>CAWKNZ010000012.1:0-105854 GCA_963851265.1 uncultured Gemmatimonadales bacterium | reverse complement strand
GTCAGCGCCCGGGCTACGCAGCACGCGGAAGCGGGTCGCGCCGGGGCGGCCCGCGGCGGCCGGGAACGGCTCCGACAGGGTGGGGCGACCGTACCCTTCTCGGGGAACGAATTGGGGTGCGCGCGGCCATTGTGGCCGAGTTGCGCGACCGCCGGCTGGAGACGCCGGGCCTCGCGCTCGACGACCTCGTGGGCGTGGGCCGCGCCGGAGCGCTCGACCTCACACGGAACAGCTTCCGTCCGCACATCCCTCGCCCGCGCCGGCCCCCGCGCCGACGACCCGGAGCGGCGCGTGCCCCTCGCGCCACGCCTGCGTCAGCGCCTCGACGAGCACCTCGGACGGCTGTGCACCCGAGACGCCGTATCGGCCGTCCGCGACGAAGTAGGGCACTCCGCTGATCCCCAGTGAGTGCGCGCGCGCTTCATCCTCACGCACGGCGGCGGCATAGCCGTCGCTCTCGAGGGTCGTGCGCACCTCGTCGGTGTCCAGCCCGACCTCGGCCGCGAGCCGAACCAGGACCTCGTGCTCGCCGAGTGCCTCGCCCTCACTCAGGTACGCAGCGAACAGGCGCTCGACGAGCGCGTCCCGGCCGCCCCGATCGGCCGCGAGATGCAACAGACGGTGCGCGTCGAACGTGTTGCCGACCTGCGTGCGGTCGAGGCGGAACGTGAGTCCCTCCTTCGCCGCCTCGGCGGTCATGCGCGCGTTCATCGCGTCGGCCTGCGCCACCGTCGTGCCGTACTTGCGCGCCAGCAGCACCGCCTGCGGCTCGGCGTGCCGTTGCGGCGCGCGCGGGTCCAGCTCGAAGCTGCGCCACTCGACCGACACGGCGTCCCGGTGCTCGAACTCGGCGAGCGCGCGCTCGAAGCGCCGTTTGCCGATGTAGCACCACGGGCAGGCGATGTCGGACCAGATCTCCACATTCACGGGATGCGTCTCCTGGGAAAGGGCGGGCGACGACGTTTGCGCCACACACCGCGTTCCGATCCGTTACCCGAGACGCGGCCCGGCGTTCGCGCGCCGGTCGCGCCCCCGGCGGTCGCGACCGCGACGCCGCGGTCGCGGGGTGGGCGCTCACCCGGGTGACGGGAGCGGACGGCCGTCGCGCGGGTCGAGCGTCGGCACGTCGTCGCTGCCGGGGTGCGGGGGACGCGCGCCGAGGGGCAAGGGCATCGTCGCCACGTGGACGTCGCGGTCATCGATGACCTGCGGCGCGCGCCCGCATTGGGCATGGCCACGCGACGTCATCGGCGCAAACTTCAGGTCCTCGTCGCGCGCGATGCGCCCTGTATCGCCGTCGCCGCGGAGCGAGTGGGCGGGCGGGCGGGCGTCGACGCGAATGCAGCGAGTTACGAACGCGGTTCGCGCGAACTCGGGCCGAAGTTACGAGCGACCGCACCCGGGATTCCGACAGAGCGTGCGATAGCACACCGGAGCGAGCCGTCCGCCGCCGTGTGGGGAGCGTCGCCTCACTGCCGCTCGAACCGAACCGAAACGATACGGTGCGGGACCGCGCGCTCCACGGATACGAGCAGGGTCACGTCGCCGCCCTTCTCCGCATGCGCGACCACGGCGATCTCGCCGTCGCCCGACGCCGTGCTCGAGAACGCCGTGAGCGTGCCCAGGTCGTCGTGCACCGTTCGGTACGCGTCGAGTCGCTGGGCGATCGTGCGGGCAGGATTCGGGACCATGTCGTGCTCGATGACGGTGCGCACGGCCGCGGTATCCCCCGTGTTGAACGCACGGATGTACCGATCAGCCGCGCGCCCCGCGTCCGTGTGCGCGAGGTCGAGCGCGGCGGCCGCACCGATGCGAACGCGGGCGTCGGGCGCGTCGCCAGCGCGGCCGAGCAGCCAGTTGCGCACCGTGGACGCGATGGACATCGCCGCGGGCGGGTCGAAGTTGCTCAGCACCACGAGGTCGTAGCCGCCGGGCATGTCCTCCTCGATGATCCCGTTCGATCCCGGGCTGCCGCCCGCGACCGCGCCATGCCGGACCTCGGCGAACCCGTCGATCCGCGCCGCCCGCAACGCGGTGACGAACTGCGCGAGATCCGCGACGGTCGAGTACCCACCGCCCGCCGCGCTGCCGCGCCCGGGGAGGCCGGCGCTGTTGCGCCGCAGTGGCGCAGTCGGGTTCGGAGTGTCGTCGCCGTCGGCGCTCCGGGTGTACCCGATGGCCGCAGCGGGAGGGAGCGAGTCGCTCGCGTAGAACGCGGTGTGTCGAAGCCCCGCCGGCGCGAGCACGTGCTCGCGCACGTACGTGTAGTAGTCCTGGCCCGAGACGCGCTCGACGAGCGCGCCGAGGATGATGTATCCCGCGTTGGAGTACTCCTGCTTCGTGCCGGCCGCGAAGTGCATCGGCGCATTCGCGACGAGCGCGACGTAGTCCTTCGTCGACCGCACGTCGCGGCGTGTACCGCCCGCCGGCGTGCCGAAGACATCGCCGCCGACCCCTGACCGATGCTGCAGCAGCTGACGGATGGTCACGCCGCGCGCGACGTCCGGGTTCGGATAGTCGGGCCAGTAGTGTCCGACGGTGGAGTCGGGCGCGAGCTTCCCCGCGTGGATCAGCTGCCACACCGCCGCCTGCGTGAACAGCTTGCCGATCGAGCTGTAGTTGAACGCGGTGCCGACCGTGATCGGACGCCTTGCCTCGCGGTCGGCGTATCCATAGGCAGACTCGAACACCGGTCGGCCCGCTTTCGTCAGCAGGATCACGCCCGAGAACTCGTCGCGCCGCGCGAGACTATCGGCATGCTGCCGAAGACGTTGGACCAGCGCGGCCTCGCCGAGCGTGGGTTCGCCGATCACCGCGGGCTGCAGGCCGGCGGCGGGACGTTGGGCGGGGATTCGTGGCGCGACGGCGAGGGGCCACGCGGCCGTGAGGACGAGCGTGCGAGCGCGCATGTGGCGGGTTGGGGACTGGGGTCCATCGGCACTGACCGGACGCGGCGGCACGTTCACGCCGAGGGCCGTGTGTGCGCTCGTACGCACGCAGCACCGCGCACGTTTCGCCGGTGCGGTCGGGCAGGGAAGTGCCGTTCGAACGTCGGTTCGTCTCCCCCTGAACTCGACGATGACGATCGGCCCCGATCCGGCGCGGGTGTTCCCGACAGTCAATCAGCGCGCAACCTGACGTCCGTCGGTCGAGCCACGAATGGACGCGATGCCCGCTCGTCAGCCTGCCGGCGACCGCGGCTTGCTCGACGGCGGGACCAGCCCGTTCAGACGCAGGTAGGTCACGATATTGCCCCGGTCGGCCGGCGTACCGTTCACCGCGGCGAGCGAGCGGTCGTGAAACCGCCCGCGTGAGGAGCATCCGCGGGGATGCCATACCAACGGAGTGTTGGTCCCGCGGCGCCTGCAGGGGGAACTGCCCCGGACGGCGATTTGCCCTGCGCTCCCGCGGGAGGAGTTCGAAGCTTCGCGCGGCGCCGTGCGTGCGGAGTTCGATCGCGACCTCGCGGGGCTGATTCCGGCGGCCCTGCCGGACACACCGTAGAGCGGCGCGTGTCTTACACCAACAGCGCGGGGCAGGCGTTCACGACGAGGGTCGACGACATTCTCCTCCACCGGATACTTCACGGCAAGTACCACCGGGGGCAGGTGAACCTGATGTTCCGGGAGTCGGGTGCCGCGCCGGCGCCGGTCGATTACGCCGCGTTCGTGTGGGGCTCGCCGGCGGCGGTGACTCCCGTGAGCGCCTCCTTGCCGTCGCCGAGCTCGCGGCGCATCACGAAAGCAGTTCGCATCAATTCGGGCCGAACTCACGAGGGCATGTCGTGCCGCGCGCGATACGCATAACCGGCCGACCGAGGTAATTGTACCGTTCTGCACGGGGCAACCCATCGCTGTAGAACGCTCTACACGCACACTGCCTAACCGGCTTTCCGCCGCGTATCGCCGCCTCACGCCGCCCCGGGTACGACATTGACCCGTGCGTTTTCCGCGTGTCGTCGTGGCATACTGGGCCGTGATCATTCCACCAGAGCGGGCACGTTTTCTCGCCTTCCTGCCCCGAGGACACATACCGTGCCGAAACCGGCCCCGCAGTAGGCGCTGCGCGGCACACCCGCCCGAGCGTGGGGCACCACGGGATGCGCCGATTCACGGTCGCACCGTGGACGACGTCGTCTCTCACGCTGCGGCGGGCCGCGCCTGCCGACGGGCCATGCTCCGCGGGGCCGAAAGGCCACGCGCGGCGCTCGGCTGTTCCGGCGCCCCATTCTGCTCTCGACACCGGTCCCGGCGCACGCGGGCCGCTCCGCCTGCCGACGGCAGGGCGTCGAGCGGCTCGCGAGACGCGTGGTCACACCACGGGCCGCTTCAGATGCACGTCCGAGTGCGCCTCGAACTGATGGGCGACCGAGAGGATGCGGTCGTCGGCGTAGAGCGCGCCCGTGATGACCGCCCCGATCGGTTGCGGCCGCAGCGCCTCGGCGCCGGGCGCCGGCTGGGCCGCGCCGCCCGGCGGGCCGGGGGGCGTCGGCACGTCGAACTTGTACGGGACGACCACGCACGGGTGCCCGGTCTGTGCATTGGCGGCAACGTCGGCCAGCGGCGCGCCGATGAACATGTCGAGATCCTTCATGAACTCCGCCCAACGCGACACCAGCACGTAGCGGCGTCGCTGGTTCTGCACGAACTCGAACGCCTTCACGGTGCGTCCGTTCACGAAGCGTGGGTTCCAGTCCGCCGGCGCCATGGGGGTCCCGGCCGTCGCAGTGGGCGACGTGCCTGGGAACGGGGCGCCGTTGGTCGTCGGTGTGACGACGGTGTTGAGGTCGAGCCCGATCTCCTTCGCCTTGCGCTGCACGTAGTCGTCGAACGCCGCCGCGTACTCGACGTTCAGGCTGCCCTGGCCGACGCCGGGGACCGTGGGACGCGCGCCGATCGCGACCGGCCGCATGCCGAGCGCGCGCAGCCCGTCCACGAACTCCTTCGGCGCGCTCGGGTCGACGCCGATGCGCAGCGACGACACCGTGATCGCCGGATCGAAGTGGAACGGCGTCGTCACCGTCGACGGATCCTTCGGGTCGGCGCCGTGGATGGCGTGGAAGACCATCGCGGCATCCTCGGCCGTGCGGGTGAGCGGCCCCACGCGGTCCTGCGTCCACGCGAGCACCATTCCCCCGGCACGGCTCACCCGCCCGAACGTCGGCCGGAGCGCGCTCGTGCCGCAGCGCAGCGCCGGCGACACGATCGATCCCTGCGTCTCGGTCCCGATGGCGAAGGCGACGCACGCCGCCGCGGTCGCCGACGCCGGGCCGGCGGACGAGCCGCTCGAGCCTAACGACAGGTTCCACGGGTTGTTGGTGCGCCCCCCGAACCACTGGTCGTTCTGCGCGAACAGCCCGGTCGCGAGCTTCGCGATGAGCACCGCGCCGGCATCGCGCAGCCGCGCCACCACTTCCGCGTCCTCGTCGAGAACGCGCCCCTCGAAGTCACGCGCGCCCCACGTGGTGGGCACGCCCTTCGTCGCGAACAGGTCCTTCACCCCGTACGGGATCCCGTGCAGCGGGCCGCGGTACCGCCCGGCGGCGATCTCGACGTCGGCGCGCGCCGCCTCGGCGAGCGCCTGCGGCTCCATGACGGTGACGGCGCACCGGAGCGTGGGGTTGAGCCGCTGGAGCCGCTGGAGGTAGATCCGCGTGAGCCGCGTGGACGTGATCTTCCGCTCCTTCAGCAACGCCGACAGGCGGTGCGCGGGGAGGAACGCGACGTCCTCGTCGCTCGTCGGCACCGGACCGGTCCACGGCGCCACGCGGAACGTGCCGCGCGCGAACGCCGCAGCGCCGTGCTCGCGCACGAGCTGCTCCATCAGCGCACCCGTGCCCCCCGGATACGGCATGAACTGCTCGGCCGGCGGCTCCCCATTGCCGAGCGGGAACGGCGGCACTGCCGGCTGGGCGGCGGCGGACGCGGCGTTGGACGGGCGCGTCGGCGGCTGCGCGGCGAGCAGCGCCGGCCCGGCGCCGAGCGTCCCCGCGGCGGCGGTGACGAGCGACCGGAAGAGGAACTCGCGGCGGTCGACGCCGGTGGACGCTTCGGCCGCCTCGGCGCGGCGCTCGAACTCGGGCTGTGCTGCCTCCAGAAAATCGACTGGCCTGTCCACGGGTCCTCGCGATGCGGCGTTCGGGTCGGCGCGGTTGGGCGCGGCGGGAGCGTATGCCGCGGCACAGGGCCAGTCTAGCCGTGTGGGGAACTCCCGGGACGGCGGGGCGCATCACCGGAGCGCGCCACCGACCTTGCGCCCGTGCTCGTCGCTCCTCCCGAACTGAGGACGTCCCGCGAACGGCACGCACCACCGTACGCGGCCTGCCACGACATGGAGCGCCCACCCCGCGCGCACACGCGATCGACCCCGCTGCCGCTGCTGGCTGCGGACCCGGCGTTCGGCCATCCTGCCGTCCGCCGTACCCCCATCGCGCATCCGTCCTCGGGGCGAGGGCGATCGGGCATAGCGATGCACTCCGAGAAGCAGGTGGGTCATCACGTCGCCGCAATGAGGGCGCGGCGCCGGTGTGGCCCGACCTCAGAACCTGGTGACCACCGTGGTGCCGGTGCCCTGGAACTCGTTCATGGAGATCAGCGCATCGATCGACTCCTCGAGGCTGATTTCCTTCCCGACGAGGAGTTCGGGTTTCAACTTGCCGGAGAGAATCATGGGCATCATCACGTCGTAGCGATGCGCCGGCATGCCGTGGCTGCCGAGGATCTCGAGCTCGTGCGCGACGATGCGGCTCATCGGCACGGCGGGGGTGCTGTGGTCCCCCAGCATCAGCCCGACCTGCACATGCCTACCGCGTCGGCGCAGGCCCGCGACAGAGTTGAAGCAGGTTTCGGGGTGCCCGAGTGCGTCTAACGAGACATGCGCGCCCCCGCCGGTCACTTCGATCAGCGCCTCGGGTACGCTGGCCGCGGATCTGGCGTTGATGGTGACGGCCGCGCCCAGGCGCTTCGCCAGCGCCAGCTTGTCGTCGGCGATGTCCACCGCAACGACGTTGGCTCCGAGCGCGTTCGCGATCATGATGGCCGCCAGGCCCACCCCGCCGCATCCGTGCACGCCCACCCATTGCCCGGCGGCGACCTTGCCTTGATCCACCACCGCGCGGAAGGACGTCACGAAACGGCAGCCCAACCCTGCAGCCGTGACGAATTCGACGGTGTCCGGCAGCGCGACCAGATTGAGGTCTGCGTTGTGGAGCGACACGTATTCGGCGAACGATCCCCAGTGAGTGAACCCGGGTTGAAATTGGCGGTGACACACCTGCTGATGACCCGCGTGGCACTCGGGGCAGGAGCCGCAGCCACCGACGAATGGTACGGTCACGCGGTCGCCGATCTTCCATTTGGTGACGTCGCTGCCAACCGCTTGGACCGTACCCGCCAGCTCGTGACCGGGCACGTGCGGCAGTGCGATGTCGGCATCGTGACCGACCCAGCCATGCCAGTCGCTGCGGCACACACCGGTCGCCGCCACCTTCACCACGACGCCGTGCGGCTCGGGTGTGGGGTCCGGCAGACTGACCAGTTTGGGGCGTTCGCCGAACGCTTCGTACATGACGGCTTTCATCGTGGCCCCTCGACACGGTTCGTGTAGGACGTTGGGCGCGTGTACCTCCTGTCGCTCGCCGCACGGCCCGGTCCTCGTCGGACGCGGACCGATGAAATGATAGGAGCAGAAGTCGGCGAGCGGGCGGCCGTCGCGCGCTGCAAAGCGCCAGAGCGGACGCGGCGGACGTGGCCGTGCGTCCGTCGCGCGTGATCGCCCGACGGCGGGGCACGGACACGTTGCTCGTTGCGCCGGCGGGTTCGCGCCGGCGACCGCCCTGGCGCCGCGCGTCGCGTATCGCGGCCACCTCCGGGGCCCGCTGTGTGCGCTGGGCGACAGCGTGGCGCGCCCGGGCGGCGGCCGCGTCATCGTCGAGTCCGCATGATCGCGTCGGGGCCGACCGCGCTCCGGCCGCGCTCCGGACTCGGGAGGGCTGAAACTCCGCCGAGCTTCACGCCGCGGCTGAACGTGATCGCGATGGCCCAGCCCGCGTGCTGCGAAACCACCCCCTGATCGAGTCCCTCGATACGCCACACGCCGCGCGCGCCGCGCTTGACGCCGCCCCGCGCGCGCTGCACTGTCGAGCGCACATTCGCGACGCGGAATTCTGCCGGAGGTCGTCCGTGATCGACTACTCTCGAGTGAACACGCTCGCTGCCGGGAGCGCGGCGGGGAGGCCCCCCTTCGCGGCGGCGATCGCCTTCCTCGTCGAAGCGTGGGCCGACGCCTACGCCCGGACGACGCCGTCGCCCGACATCGTCGAGACGACCTGCGGCGGGTTCTCGTACCTGTTCGATGTCCGCGGCGAACGGCTGGTCGCGGCCTGGGGAGTGAGCCACGGTGCGCACACCGGGCCGCGCGACAAATCCAGGATGGCCGGCCACCCGTTGAGCGCCGGCCCCCGCTACCACCGCGGGCACGCCATCCCGCACACGCTCGGAGGCCTGACCGACATCAATCTCGTCGCGCAACTCGGGAGCGTGAACGTCGGCCCGTTCCGGCGCCTCGAAAAGCTCGCCGTCGCGACGCCGGGCGCGCTCTACTTCACCTACTGGGAGTACGGGCCAACCGATTCTCAAACGCCGCGGTCCGTCCACCAGGGATTCCTGCGCCCCGGTTCGCGGCTGGAGTGGCAGGTCCACCCCAACTGACGACGGACTCCGATGGGACGGGGCGCGCGGCCCCACCACCGCCACGCCTCGGCCCGCGGCCGAAGCGCCCGGCGCGTCCCGCCGACGTCGCGTCGTTGTCGGTCACCCTCGACCGGTCGGCGCGGGAGCCGCTCCACCGGCAGATCTACGGCGCGGTGCGCGACGCCGTCGTCGCCGGCCGGTTGCGTCCGCACGATCGCGTCCCCTCGACGCGCGCGCTCGCGGCGGACCTCGGCGTGTCCCGCAACACGGTCCTCCTGGCGGTTACGCAGCTCGCCGCGGAAGGCTACCTCCGCGGGCGCCCGGGCGCGGGCACGCGAGTCGCGCCGCAGCCGCCGGACGACCTCGTGCGCGCCGAGGCGCCGAGCGATCCGTTAGGCGCACGACCGGAGGAGGCGGCGCGGCCGGCGATCGCCCGACGCGGCGCCCGGACGGCGCTGCTGAGCGACGGGATGCCGCGCCTGGGACTCGCGCCGCGTCCGTTCCGCCACGGCACGCCGGCGCTCGACCGGTTCCCGGTCGACCTCTGGGCGCGCCTCGCCGCGCGACGGGCCCAGCGCGTGTCGCTCGAATTCCTCGACCACGGCGAGGCGTTCGGGTACCGCCCGCTGCGCGAGGCGATCGCCGCCTACGTGGGCACCGCGCGCGGCGTGCACTGCGATCCGGCGCAGGTGCTCGTCACGAGCGGCGCGCAACAGGCGCTGACCCTCGCCGCGCAGGTCCTGCTCGATCCCGGCGATGCAGCGTGGATGGAGGATCCCGGCTATCTCGGGATGCGCGGCGTGTTGACCATCGCCGGCGCACGCGTGGTGCCTGTGCCCGTCGACGCGGAGGGGCTCGACGTCGCCGAGGGCGTACGCATCGCCCCCCGGGCGCGGCTCGTCTACACGACCCCGTCGCACCAGTTTCCGCTCGGGGTGGTGATGAGTCGCGCGCGACGCGACGCGCTGCTGCGGTGGGCGCGTGCGGCCGGCGCGTGGATCGTCGAGGACGACTACGAGAGCGAGTACCGGTTCGCCGGCCACCCGCTGCCGGCGCTCCACGGGCTGGACCCGGACGGGCGCGTGCTCTACGTCGGCACGTTCAGCAAGACGGTGTTCCCGTCACTCCGGATCGGGTACCTGATCGTCCCACGCGATCTGATCGAACCGTTCGCACGCGCGCGCGCGTTCGCGGCCGGTTCCGCGTCGCCGCTCGAGCAGGCGGTGCTCGCGGATTTCATCATCGACGGGCACTTCGCGCGGCACGTCCGGCGGATGCGGACGCTGTACGCGGCCCGCCAGGCGGCGCTCGTGGCGCTCGCCGAACGCGAGTTGCGGGGCCGGGTCACCCTCCGTCCCGCGGCGGCCGGCCTGCATCTCCTCGGCTGGCTTCCCGCGGGGCGGAGCGACGCGGCGGTGTCGGCGGCGCTCGCCGCGCGCGGCGTGGAAGCGCCGCCGCTCTCGATGTACCACGTCGCGCCGCGCGCGGCCGACGGCGCGCTGCTGCTGGGATACGCGCCGCTCGACGAGGTCGCCCTGCGGCAGGGCGTCGACGTCCTGCGCGACGTGTTAGGCGCTTGACGGTCACCGCCGCGTTCCGCGTGCAGGCATCGCGCGAGGCGGTCGCGCACCCGGCGCGTCTCACCACTCGGCAACGATTCCTCCCGCAGACCGGACGTCTCATGTCGGAACCACCCGTACCGCCTCGGCCCCGGCCCGCCACGCGTGTGGTCCACGCGGGCGTGCCCGCGCCCGAGCAGGGGATGCCGTTCCTCCCCGGACCGACCTTCGCCGCCGTGTACCACGCCGCGGGCGACCCGGCCGAGACGGCGTACACGTACG
This sequence comes from uncultured Gemmatimonadales bacterium, assembly GCA_963851265.1. Taxonomy (GTDB): domain Bacteria; phylum Gemmatimonadota; class Gemmatimonadetes; order Gemmatimonadales; family Gemmatimonadaceae; genus BPUI01. Next base: position 95,323 of record CAWKNZ010000012.1, on the reverse strand, counting down.
GCCGATACCACAATCCGACGTGGACCCGATTCGAGGCCGCGCTCGGCGACCTCGAAGGCGGATCGGCCGTTGCCTTCGCATCGGGGATGGCCGCCGCGGCCGCCGTGCTCGGCGTCGTGCTGCGCCCCGGGGATGTGTTGGTCCTTCCAAGCGACGGCTACTACACCATTCGCGCGCTCGTTCGCGAGCACCTCGCGCCCAACGGGGTGGAGGTGCGCGAAATCCCGACGGCTGCCGCCGCGGCCGGGAACGTCCGCGGCGCGCGCCTCGTGTGGATCGAAAGCCCGGTGAATCCGACGCTGGACGTGTGCGACGTCCAGGCCGTCGCCGCGGCGGCCCACGAGGCGGGGGCACTCGTGGCCCTGGACAACACCACGGCGACGCCGCTCGGGCAGGTGCCACTCGCGCTCGGCGCGGACTTCTCGGTCGCCTCGGACACGAAGGCGCTGACCGGCCACGGCGACCTCCTCCTCGGTCACGTCGCGGTGCGCGACGCCGCGTGGGCCGACACGCTCCGCGAGTGGCGGACGCGGACGGGGGCGGTGCCCGGCCCGATGGAAGTGTGGCTCGCGCACCGCTCGCTGGCCACGCTCGACGTGCGACTGCAGCGGAGCTGCGCGAACGCGCAGGCGATCGCGGAGTTCCTGGAGTCGCATCCGGCGGTGCAGCAGGTGCGCTATCCGGGGCTCGCGGCCGATCCCGCCCACGTGACCGCCGCGCGGCAGATGCAGTATTTCGGCCCGGTGGTCAGCTTCACGCTGGCCGATCGCGCGGCCGCGGAGCGGTTCCTCGCGTCGTGCCGGATCGTTCGCGAGGCGACGAGCTTCGGGGGAACGCACACGACGGCGGAACGGCGCGCACGGTGGGGCGGCGATGCCGTGCCGCCCGGATTCGTTCGCATGAGCGCGGGACTGGAAGATGCCGCCGATCTGATCGAGGACATCGGGCGGGCGCTCGCCGCCGCGTGACGCACGGATCGCGTACGCGGAGCGTCCGGGCCGCGTGCGCGCCACCCCTACTTGCCCCTCTCGCCACACCGATGACCCCGCTCGCCGCCCGCGTGTTCGCGCTGTCGCCCGACGTGCGCTACGTCGCGACGTACGTCGACGGCCAGCTCGATCTTGCCGCGCGTGCCGCGCCGAACGCGAGCGCTGCGGAGTCCGATCGCTACGAGGAGCTGATCGTGAATCCGACGCTCCTCACGCTCGCCGGTCAGCGCGGGCGCATCGACTGTGGGGGGCTCGAGTTCGTGCTCGTTCGGTACGGATACTTCTTTCAACTCGTCGTTCCGGTCCGCGGCGGTCACGTCTCCGTGGCGGTCGAACCGAGCGGGGCGCCCCTCGCCCTCGTCGACGGGATCCGCGCCGCGGCCGCCGACGCCGACGTGTGACTCGGCAGAGCCGAGGTTCGGTACGGACGATCGGACGGTCCGAGCGGCGCGCTCAGCGCAACGCGGCGAGAACGTCCGCGGTGTCGACCACGGTGGCGAACTCGCCGCTCAGGCTGGTGAGCGCGGTGTCGTGCATCTCGTCGGCGGTGTAGTGGCGCCCACCGGGCGCGGTGCGCTCGAACGTGGCCGTCGCGTCGGCCACGACGTAGGTGTCGAACCCGAGATTGCCGGCCATGCGCGCCGTCGTCGAGACGCAGTGATCGGTGGTCAACCCGAACAGCACGAGCGTGGTGATCCCCGCGGACCGGAGGCGGGCCTCCAGATCGGTCCCGATGAACGCACTGTTCACGTCTTTCGTGATCACCGGCTCCCCGGCTTCCGGCCTCGCCTCGGGCTTGGGCGGCACGCCGGGCCCGTCCGGATTGAACAGGCTGCCGGGTCGCGGATTCACGTGCCGCACGTGAACGACCGGGCGGCCGCTCGCCCGCCACGCCCGCAGGAGATCGGCGCCCCTCGCTTCCGCACCGGGGTTGTTCCGTTGGCCCCAGCGCGGGTCGTCGAACGCTTGCTGCACGTCGATGGGGACGAGCGCGGCGTCAGGCGGAAGTCGGTCCATGGTGAGAACGGGTGAGTGGGGCGCCCGCAACCGCGGTCGTCGGTGGAGTCCGATGCACGCGCCGAGTCGCAGCCAACGTCGAATGCCTAACGGCCGTCCGAGGCCGCACGGGCGGGCTCATGCGGGTCCGGCATGGGGACCACGGCACCGGTGACGACGATCCCGCCTTGCGCCGGGACGTCGACGACGAGGTGACTCGGCCGCCCCATCGCCTCTCCCTGGCGCACGTGCACCCGCGCCGGCACGGCGAGGAGTCCGCTGTCGCGGAGGTAGCCCGCGAGCGCCGCGGCCGCCGCGCCGGTGGCAGGGTCCTCGACCACGCCGCCGACGGGGAACGGGTTCCGCGCGTGGTACACCGTCGGCGACTCGCGCCAGACGAGCTGCAGGGTCGTGAGCCCGGCGTCGAGCATGAGCCGCTTGACGCGGTCGAAGTCGTAGGTCAGTCGCGCCAGCCGCTCCGACGCCGCGGCGGCGAGGACGAGGTGCCAGGCCCCGGCGTACGCGCGCGCAGGCGGGATGGCAGGATCGAGCTCGCTGGCGTCCCAGCCGAGCGCGTCGAGGATGTCGCCGACGAGTACGGAGTCGGCGGCCGTGTGTCGGGGGACGACGGACGTGAGCGACGCCTCCCGCACGCCGTCACGCGTGCGCACGACGACCGGAACGACACCGACCGACGTCGACAGGTGATACGTCCCGTTCCCGTTCGCCTCGCCGAGCACGGCTCCGGCACCCACCGTGGCGTGACCGCAGAACGGGACCTCCGCCTCGGGGCTGAAGTACCGCACCTCGCGCTGCGTGCCGCCTGCCGGGGCCACGAACGCGGTCTCGGAGTACCCGACGTCGGCGGCGATGCGCTGCATCGCGGCTGCATCCGGCAGGGTGTCGCCGACCCAGACGCCGGCGGGATTGCCGCCCTCAGGATCGGTCGTGAAGACCGCCACGCGTCGGAGGTGGCCGGAGGGCTGCGAGGGTGTTGGCGACATGGGACGGGAATGGGGAACGACGGAATCGTCAGGCATCGGCCGGGTGCGGCGCGGCGACGCGGTCGCCGTGACTGGGCGGCGCCGAGATCACGAGGAAGTCGGCCGGGACACCCGACGCGTTCAGGACCTGGTGTGCGACGCCGGGCGGAACGTGCAGGCCCTGGCGCGCACGCAGCACGTGGCGTGCACCGTCGCACTCGACCTGTAATTCGCCGGCCAGGACGAGGAAGTACTGGCGAGCCATGACGTGCCGGTGCCGCACCTCGGCGGTCCCGTGGGGCATGCGTTCGGCGATCACCGCGAGGGCAGGGTGCCGGAGCAGGTGCCACCCGTCGCACCCCGCGCCCCACTCGTAGTGCGTCGCCGGCTCCACGCGCACCGCGGTGCCATCTGCCCGCTCGCGCACGCTGACCGCGTACGCGGCCGACGCGAACGCCGCGGGAACGTCGGATTCGCCCCCACCCCGCGGCAGGTCGAGGGCCATCTTGAGGGCCGCACGGCCGTACGGTGCCGCGGTCATCGGCACCTCGTGGAATCCCAGGCGTCGGTACAGGTGGACGGCGGGCGCGAGGCGCGGATTCGTGAACAGCTCGACGCGCGAGGCGCCGAGGGCCCGCGCGTGGGCGATCGCGGCCTCGGCGAGCGCGCGGCCGACGCCCTGCCCGCGTGCGTCTTCGGCCACGGCCATCTTGGCCAGCTCGTACGTGCCGTCGCCGGCGTCGTGCGCGCGTAGCAGCGCGCAGGTCCCGACGGCCGTTCCGTCCCGCTCGGCGACGAAAATGAAGCCGCCGTCGCCGAGGATGTAGGTCTCCGGGTCGCCGAGGTCGCGTGCGTCGCGCGGCTCGACGGTGAAGTGCTCGCGCAGCCACGCGAGGTTGAGATCGCGGAAGGCGGCGCGGTGCGCCGCGGTGTACGGAACGATGCGCATCGCCGGGGCGGGGAGCGGTTCCGTTAGGCGAAGCGCCGGAGCTCGCCGCCGGTCGCGCGCGCCGCGCCCGTGAAGCGACCGAGGCCGGGGCGGCGCGTGCGGTGGTTCGTGATCGCGACGTGGATCACGAACCGCTCGCCGAGCACGGTGGTGTGGACGGGGCGACCCCCGACGCCCGCAGCCGGAGCACCAGCTCCCGGTTACGGACGTCGCGGGCGATCGGCGGCGCGGGCGGGGATGACGGACCGGCGGTGTGCATGCGATGCGATCGTGTTAGGCGCTTCGCGCAGGGGGACTGGTCCGTATGTACGTCGACGCCCGGCGGCGGGCAATGCCCGCCCCCGGGATGACGCGATTGGCACCGTCCGGTCCGCCGGAAGTGGTTCCGTCGTGCGCACCGATCCTCCCCGGACGCGCATCACGTATGATGGTGCACGAGTCTGCGCCGCCGATCGCGCCCGGTCGTTCCGGCATCGTCGTGTTCGACGCCGGCTCGCGCCGCTGCCCTCCCGGTTCGACACCACCGTACATCCTGCGTACATCCTGCGTCGGAGGCGGTGCGTGGCCGCGGACCGTCCGACGCTCACCCCTCTCCCGTTGGTGCCCATGGTCAGCCGCATCTGGCACGGTTGGACGACCCCCGAGAACGCCGACGCGTATCAGCACCTGTTGCTCACGACCGTCGTTCCCGGGATCTCCGCGCGGCAGATCGACGGGTATCACGGGATGCGGGTCGACCGGCGCGACGTGCCCGATGGCGTCGAGTTCGTGACGACGATGTTCTTCAGCTCGATCGACGCGGTCGTGGGGTTCGCGGGGATGCCGTACGAGCGGTGCGTCGTGCCCGCGGCGGCGCAGGCCCTGCTCGCCCGCTACGATGCCGAGGCGGCGCACTACGACGTGGTCGCGCTCGCGGGCACGACCGGCTCCGGGTCCGCCTCGCCATCGTGAACGCGCGCGACCGGACGGGTCGCGATATCCTCCGCCATCCGACGCTCCGCGGCCAGTACCACGGGCGAAGGTGAACCTGCCGCTGTGGAAGGCGCGCGCCGCGCCGCCGAATGACCGAGCGCCGCACGTCTCGACGCGCCGCGCGTGGCGCTTGCATACGGGACGCGCCCATGACGGCTTCCCCGACAACGCCCACCGCGGCCGCGGCGAGCGCGGACGATAGCGGCGGAGACGCGACCGCGGCCGATCCGCGCGCGGTCGCCCCCCCCGCCGGTGTGACCGACCCGCGGCGCGTGGCAGCCGTGCACGCGACCGGGCTCCTCGACACCGACGTCGAGGAGACGTTCGACCGCCTGACGCGCCTCGCCGTCCGGCTGGTCGGCGTACCGGCCGCCTTCGTCTCGCTCGTCGACGCCAACCGCGACTTCTACAAGTCGGCGTGCGGGTTCGGCGAGCCGCTCGCCACGGCCCGCGAACTGACCGGCCCGACGTTCTGCCACGACGCGGTGCAGCGCACCACGCCGCTCGTCATCCCGGATACGGCGGCCGACCCGGCGTACCGCGACGTGCCGACGGTGCGGACGCTCGGCGTGGCCGCCTACGTCGGCCTCCCCCTCGTGGCCGGCGGCCAGACGGTGGGCGCGTTCTGCGCCATCGACACGCGGCCGCGCGCGTGGACGGCGGACGAGATCGAGGTGCTCACCGAACTCGCCGCGGCCACCCAGCGCGAACTGGACTTCCGGACCGCCGCCGCCGCCGCCGCGACCTCCACGGCGCAGCTGCTGGCCCAGCAGGCCGACCTGGAGGAATCGAACCGCCTGCTGCAGGCGCAGGCGGCGGAACTCGAAGCGCAGGCCGACGAGCTCGAAGCGACCGCGGTCGAACTCGAGGAGCGGACCGAAGCCCTCGGGGCCGCGCGTGACCTGGCGGAGGCGGAGCGGGCGCGCACGGTGGCCGTCCTCGAGGCGACCGCCGATGCGTACGTCGCTCTGGACGCGGATTTCCGGATCGTGGAAGTCAACCGGGCGATGGAGCGCGGGCGGGGCCTGCCACGCGGGGAGCTTCTCGGGCGCGACTTCTGGGACGTGTTCCCGGGCGCGGTGGGCACCGCGTTCGAGGACCACTGCCGGAGGGCGGCCGCGGGCGTCTCCGCCCACTTCACGCACGACCATTCGGACGGCCGGCTCGCGTTCGTGGTCGAGGTGGACGCGTACCCGGCCCCGACCGGTGACACCCCGGGGGGCGTCGCCCTGTTCTGGCGGGACGTCACCGAGCGCGTGCGCGCCGAGGGCGAGCGCGCCCGACTGCTGGCCGAGAGCGAGGCGGCGCGCGCCGAGGTCGATCTGGAGCGTCGCCGGCTCGCGGCCACGCTGGAGCAGCTCCCGCTGGGCGTGCACATCGCCGAAGCCCCGACGGGGCGCCTCGTGATGGGGAACGCCGCCGTGCGCCGGATCTGGGGCGGCGCGCCGGCCTCGGCCAGCGTCGAGGACTACAGCGCCGATTACGTCGCGACGCACCGGGACGGTCCGCGCGCGGGCCAGCCGATCGCGAGCCACGAGTGGCCGCTCGCGCGGGCGCTGGCCCACGGCGAGGTGGTCGAGGACGAGGTGGTCGAGGTCGCGCGCGGCGACGGATCGCGCGTGCTCGTGAGTCTCTCGGCGGCCCCCGTGCGGGACGCCGACGGCGCCGTGGTCGGCGGCGTGGTGACTTCTACCGACGTGACGGAGCGCGAGCAGCTGCTCACGGCCGAACGCGTGGCCGTCGGGCGCGCGCAACTGCTGCAGGCGCTCACGGCGGCGTTCAGCGCGGCGCTCACCCCCGAGGCCGTGGTTCACGTGCTGCTCGAGCGTGGCGTCCCGGCACTCGGGGCGATCACCGGGCTCGTGCTGCTCACGAGCGCGGACGGGGCACGCCTCACCCTCGCGGGGGCGTACGGGTACCCGCCCGGCGCGGACGCCCGTTTCGCGAACCTGCCACTCGACGCGCCGCTCCCCGTCGCGGCCGTGGTCCGGGAGCAGCGGTCCGTGTGGATCGAGGACCCCGAAGCCGGAGGGCGGGCGTACGCGGACCTGCCACCCGTGTATGCGGCCACCGGGGCGCGGGCGTCGGCCGCGCTCCCGCTCACCGACGGCGTCGGGCAGGTGATCGGGGCGCTGGCGTTCAACTACGGCGAGCCCCGGCGTTTCGACCCCGCGGCGCGCGCGTTCCTCGAGGCGGTCGCGCGCCAGTGCGCGCAGGCGCTCGAGCGCGCCCGCCTGTTCGCGGCCGAGCGTGCGGCCCGGGCCGAGGCGGAAGCCGCGAACCGGGCGAAGTCGCAGTTCCTGGCCACCATGAGTCACGAGTTGCGCACGCCGCTCAACGCCATCGCGGGCTACGCGGAGCTGCTGGCCCTCGGCGTACGCGGGCCGGTCACGCCGGCACAGTCCGCGGACCTGGAGCGGTTGCGCCGCGCCAACGACCACCTGACGACGCTCGTGACCGACGTGCTCAACTTCGCCCGCCTCGACGCGGCGCGGGTCGAGTACCGCGCGGAGGTCGTGCGCCTCGGTCCCCTCGTGGCGGACCTCGAGACGCTGGTGGGGCCACAACTGACGGCCAAGGGCCTCACGTACGTCCACGACGCGTGCGAGCCGGATGACCCCGAGCGGCCCTGCGTGGCGCGGGCCGACCCCGACAAGGTGCGGCAGGTGCTGCTCAACCTGGTGACGAACGCGGGCAAGTTCACCCCGGCTGGCGGCCGCGTGAGCGTCGTCTGCGAGGACGACGTCGCGGCGCGGGTCGTCCGCGTGCGGGTCACCGACACGGGCCGCGGCATCCCGGCGGACCAGCTGCCGCACGTCTTCGAACCGTTCGTCCAGGTCGACCGCAATCTGACCCACGCCTCGCAACAGGGTGTCGGACTCGGCCTCGCGATCAGTCGCGAGCTGGCGCGCGGCATGGGCGGCGACGTCACGGCCGAGAGCGTCGTCGGCGTCGGCTCGACGTTCACGCTCACCCTGCCGAGTGCCACCCCGCCGAGTGCCACCCCGCCGAGCGCCGCCCCGACGACCGACGCCCCGCCGACCGCGACGTCGCCGGATCGGGCCGTGTAGCGGAGCGGCTCACCTGTCCGGCCGTGGGGAGCCATCCTACTTTCTGCGTCGGCCGCGCCCCGCGCGTCGAGCACCCCACCGTGGAGAGGCGATGGACACGTACGACTATGATCTCGTCGTGATCGGCAGCGGCCCGGCGGGGCAGAAGGGCGCCATCGCCGCGGCCAAGCTCGGGCGGCGCGTCGCGATCATCGACCGGCAGGAGATGGTCGGCGGCGTGTGCATCCACACGGGCACCATCCCGAGCAAGACGATGCGCGAGGCGATTCTCTACCTCAGCGGGTTCCGGCAGCGCACGTTCTACGGCAAGGACTACGTCGTCAGCAGCAGCATCTCCGCCAAGGATCTCGCCCACCGGGTGAACGCGGTGGTGGGCCGGCAAACCGAGGTGGTGCGCAACCAGCTCCGGCGCAACGGGATCACGACGCTCGCGGGCACCGCGCGCTTCGTCGACCCGCACACGATCGAGGTGCTCTCGTCGGCCGGGGCCGCGAGCCTGGTGCGCGCGGCCCACGTGCTCATCGCGTGCGGCACGCGCGCCGCCCGCAGCACCCAGATCCCGCTCGACGGCGAGCGCATCTTCGACGCCGACCAGCTGCCCGGCGTGACCGATCTCCCGCGCGAGCTCATCGTCGTCGGCGCGGGGGTGATCGGGCTGGAGTACGCGTCGATGTTCACCGCGCTCGACATCAAGGTCACGATCATCGATCAGCGCCCGACCCTGCTCGACTTCGTCGACCGCGAGCTGATCGACGGCCTGCTCTACCACATGCGGCGGCGCGGCTCCACGTTCCGCCTCGGCGAGACGGTCGCGTCGGTCCGCCTCGACGAGCGGGGCCGCGTGGAGGCGCTGCTCGAGAGCGGGAAACGCGTGCACAGCGACGCGCTGCTCTACACCGTCGGGCGTCAGGCGAACACCGACCTGCTGAACCTCGGCGCGGCCGGCCTAACGCCCGACGCGCGCGGCAAGCTCGCCGTGGACGCGTGGGGCCGGACCGCGGTGCCCCACGTCTACGCCGCGGGCGACGTGATCGGCTTCCCGTCGCTCGCCTCGTCGTCCAACGAGCAGGGGCGGCTCGCGGGTGCCCACATGTTCGGCGCGCCGGCGACGGTCGCCGCGCGGGAGCTGCTGCCCTACGGCATCTACTCCGTGCCCGAGATGTCGATGGTCGGGCAGACGGAGGAGCAGCTCACCGAGGCGCGGGTGCCGTACGAGGTGGGGATCGCCAAGTACGAGGAGCTCGCGAAGGGGCAGATCCTCGGCGACGAGACGGGGATGCTCAAGCTGCTCTTCGACCCCGACACGCTGCGCCTGCTCGGCGTGCACGCGATCGGCGACGGGGCCACGGAGCTGATCCACATCGGGCAGGCGGTGCTCGCCCTCGGCGGCACGATCGAGTACTTCCGCGACACCGTGTTCAACTACCCCACGCTGGCCGAAGCGTACAAGGTGGCGGCGCTCGCGGGCTTCAACCGCCTCTGAGCGCGCCGCACGTTGGACCGCGGAAACCGGTTCGGCCTCCTCGCGGCCACGGCGCTGAACATGACCAACATGATCGGCGTCGGACCGTTCATCACGATCCCGCTGCTCATGTCGGCCCTCGGCGGGCCTCAGGCCATGCTCGGCTGGCTCGTCGCGCTGGTCGTGGTGGTCTGCGACGGGATGGTGTGGAGCGAGTTGGGCGCCGCCATGCCCGGCTCGGGCGGGTCGTTCCAGTACCTGCGCGAGGCCTTCGGGCGCGAGCGCGTGGGGCGCCTGATGGCGTTCCTCTTCGTGTGGCAGTTCGTGCTCAGCGGGCCGCTCGAGATCGCCTCCGGGTACATCGGATTCGCCGACTACGCGGGCTACGTGTGGACGGGGCTCACGCGCGCCGGGACCGTTGCGCTCGTCACGGCGGTGGGGCTGCTCAACGTGGCGCTGCTCTACCGGCGCATCCACTCGATCGCGCGGGTGACGGTGCTCCTCTGGGCCGGCACGCTGGTCACCGTCCTCGCGGTGATCGCGACGGGCGCCAGGCACTTCGACCCGCGCGTCGCGTTCGACCTGCCGCCCAAAGCGTTCACGTTCTCGCTCGGCTTCTTCCTGGGGCTGGGCGCCGCGTCGCGCGTGGGGATCTACGACTACCTCGGCTACTCCGACGTCTGCTACATCGGCGACGAGGTGCGCGATCCGGGTCGCGTGATCCCGCGGTCGATCCTCATCAGCACCGCGGCCGTCGCGGTGATCTACCTGGGCATCAACCTCTCGATCGTCGGGGTCGTGCCGTGGCGGGAGTTCGTGCCCGCCGAGTCGCACGCGATGTCGGCGTTCGTGGTCTCGGCGTTCATGCAGAAGATCTACGGCGCACGCGTGGCGACGGCGTTCACGATGCTCGTGCTCTGGACCACCTTCGGGTCGGTGTTCGCGCTGCTCCTCGGGTACTCGCGGGTGCCGGCGGCCGCGGCGGACGACGGGTACTTCTTCCGCGTCTTCGCGCGGCGTCACGCGGCGCACGGATTTCCGCACGTCTCCCTGCTCGTCCTCGGCGCCATCTCGATCATCGCGGCGTGCTTTCCGCTCGGCACGGTGATCGACGCGCTCATCGTCACGCGCATCCTCGTGCAGTTCGTCGGACAGGCGTGCGGACTGATGCTGCTGCGCCGGCGCGCGCCCGCGATGCCGCGGCCCTACCGCATGTGGCTGTACCCGGTCCCCGCGCTGGTCGCGCTCCTGGGGTGGGGGTTCGTGTTCGCCACCACGCAGCCTCGGGTGATCGGGTTCGGCGTCGGCGTGCTGGGATTGGGGTGCGTGGCGTTCCTCGCCTGGGCGTGGCGCACCGGCGGCTGGCCGTTCGGCGCCGCGCGGCCCGGCGGCGGCCCCGGCGTGGGCGCCGGCGTGGGCGCCGGCGTGGGCGCCGGCGACCCGGCGGTGCCGGTGCTCCGCGCGGTGCCGACGTCCGGGTGACCCGGCAGACAGCCTAACACGCGCATGAGCGAATCCGAGCGACCCGCACTCCGCGTCCCGCCCGGCGTGCTGGAGTACGCGCTCCCCGAAGGCTGGCAGGCGTTCGCCGGCAAGACCGACGCGGCGAACGATTTCGTCAGCGTCAAGCTCGCGCGCCCGCGCGACCGCTGGTTCCACGTCCGCGGCATGCCGGGCGGGCACGTCGTGCTGCGCGTGCCGGGGGACCGCGAGCCGGACCGCGCCACGCTCGAGCGCGCGGCCGGACTCGCGGCGTACCACAGCAAGGCGCGCGCGGGCGGCGCCGTGGCGGTGTCGATGACCGAGGGACGACACGTCACCAAACCGCGCGGCGCGAAGCCGGGGACGGTGGAGATCCGCAAGGAGACGGTGCTCAAGGTCCGGCCGCCGACGGACGCGGAGGTGGCCGCCATGCGGCTACCTTGAGCCGCGTGCCGATGAAGACCCACGTACGCCGCCGCGGGTGGCGCGTCGCCCTCGCCCTGCTCGCGCTTGCCGCGCGTGCGACCGCCCTGCGCGCCCAGATCCCCGCGAGCGAGTTCGCCGCCCGCCGCGACTCGGTCGCCGCGCACCTCGACAGCGGCGTCGTGATCGCGTTCGGCGGCCGCACGCCGGTCACCGACTTCGGCCCGTTCTACCAGCTCCCCGCGTTCCGCTATCTCACCGATTATCCGGAGCCCGACGCCGCGCTCGTGGTCGTCGTGCGCGGCGGGCGCCCGGCGGCCACTCTGTTCGTCACGCCCATCGAGCCGCGCCGCGCGATGTACTACGGCCGCCGCCCCGACTCGGCGGCGGTCGCCCGCACCCTCGGCCTCACGTCGCGCCCCTTCGCCGCTCTCGCCGCCGTGGTCGACTCGCTCGTCGCGGCCGGCGGTCCCGTCTACCAGCTGGCCGATTACGGCGACGCCGACTTCGCCCAGCAGGACTCGCTCACGCGCGGGCGCGCGTTCGTCGCAGGGCTCGTCGCCCGACACCCGGGGCTCGTCGTGCGCGACGCGCACCCCGTGGTCGACGCGCTGCGGGCGCACAAGAGTCCGGCCGAGCTGGCGTTGCTGCGCCGCGCCGCCGAGGTGTCGAGCGCGGGGCACCGCGCCGTGCTGCGCCTGACGGACGCGAAGTACGAGTACGATCTGCAGGCCGCGCTCGAGTCCACCTTCCTGCGGCTCGGCGGCGCGCGCCCCGCGTACGGGTCGATCGTCGGTAGCGGCGAGCGCGGCACGCAGCTGCACTACATGCGCGACCGCGGCCCGCTCCGCCCCGGGGAGCTGGTCGTGATGGACGCGGCGACCGAGTACGAGGGGTACGCCGCCGACGTCACGCGCACCATCCCGGTGAGCGGCGCCTTCACCGCCGCACAGCGCACCATCTACCAGCTCGTGCGCGACGCGCAGGCCGCCGCGGAGCGCAACTCGCGCCCCGGGCGGTCGGCCGTGGCGGCGCAGGACTCCTCGGTCGCCGTGCGCGCGGCCGGTCTCGCGCGACTCGGGCTCATCGACAGCGTCAACGCGACCATGGACCCGCCGTGGGCCGCCGACTGCGCGCGCACGCCGCAGCAGTGCCGGCAGTCGCAGCTCTGGATGATCCACGGCATCAGCCACGGGCTGGGCCTCGCGGTCCACGACCCCGCCCAGTACTACACCGGCGACCGCACGTTCCGCGTCGGCGACGCGTTCACCATCGAACCCGGTCTGTACGTGAGCCGCGCGTTTCTCGACGCGCTCCCCGACACGCCCCGGAACCGGGCGTGGATCGCCCGCGTGCGTCCGGTCGTCGACCGCTACTCGGGCACGGGCGTCCGCATCGAGGACGATTACGCGATCACACAGGCGGGGCTGGAGCGGCTCAGCACCGCCCCGCGCGAGGTCGGCGAGATCGAGGCGCTCATGCGCCAGGCGCGTTCACGCGGCGGTGCACGTCCGCGGTGACCCGCGGGCCGGTCACGACGCGACCCGCGCGCCGACGAGGCCGAGTGTCGCCGCGTCGGGCTGCCCCGCGTAGTAACGGTCGAGCACCCGCTCGAACACAGAGCCCGCCGGCGACACGTGCGCGAACAGCGTCATCGACGAGCGCAGCTTCAGGTCGTCGGGCGACCCGAACACGTCGTACGCGGACCGACCCGCGACGCCGAGTGCGGCCTCGGCGCACGCGACCAGCCGCGGGCCGAGCACGGGGTGACGTAGGTACGCCTCCGCCTCCGCCACGCTGCGGATGGCGTAGCGCTCGGCCGTTCCGCTCCGCCCGAGGCCGCGGAACTGCGGGAACACGTACCACATCCAGTGCGAGCGCTTGCGGCCGGCCGTGATCTCGGCGAGCGCACGGTCGTAGTCGCCCTCCTGGGCGCGCACGAAGCGGTCGAGGTCGTACGGGTCGTCGGCCGCGCCGCCGGGGCTTCCATCGGGCATTCCTGGCCTCCTGTGGAGTGGGGGTGGACGGGATCGCGTCGGCCGGTCACCGCGGCGGCGCGACGAACCGCCGGGACTGCCGCTCGTACGCGTGGGCCAGCGCGAGCACGCGGGCGTCGTCGCCCGGGAGCCCGACGACCGAGACGTTGAGCGCGGGCATGCCGTCGGCCCCGAGTCCGGCCGGCACCGACACCTCGGGCAGGCCGAGCCAGTTGCCGTAGCCGAGCGCGGTGCGGACGTCCGGCCAGTGGTCGACGGCGCGGGGCGCGTTGAAGGGCATCGTCGGGTAGACCATCGCCGCGACGCCGGCCGCGCGCATCGACGCCGCGAGCGCCGCGACCACCTCGGCGCGCGAGCGGGCGAAGGCGTGCCCCGCGGGGTCCCCGGCCATCGGGCGGTCGAGCAGCGGCTCGCAGGCCTCGAACGTGGCGGGAAGCACGTCGTAGAAGGCGCGGTACGCGGGGTATCCGCGGCGCACGGCCGCGCGCGGGTCGGCGAGGTCCGGGTCGGCCGTGCGTCCGGCGAAGTAGCGCAGCAGGGCGTTGGCCGTGGGCGCGGGCGCGTTCGCGTCGACGGCGACGTCGCCGCGGGCGCGCGCCGCGGCGGCAAACGCGTCGCGGTAGTCCACGCGCGTGACCGCGGGGGCGAAGGGCGCGACCGCCGCCCCGGCGGCGCGCAGGTCGCCTAACGCGCGGTCCCACGCCTCGAGCGCCCCGGCGGTCATCTGCGCGCGCGGCACGTGCGCCTCGACGATCCCGAGCCGCACGCCGGCGAGCGCGTCGTCGCGGAACCCGGCGGTCGCGCCGTCGGCGAGCGCGCCCGCCGAGAGCGGGTCCGACGCGTCGGCGCCGGCGACCGCGGCGAGGAGGAGCGCGGCGTCGGCCACGGTGCGCGCGAGCGGGCCGTGCGTGTCGAGGTAGGGCCAGGTGGGGATCACGCCCGTGCGCGGCACGAGGCCGAACGTCGGCTTCATCCCCACGACGCCCGTGAACTGCGCGGGGATGCGGTTGGATCCGCCGTCGTCGGTGCCTAACGCCGCGAAGGCCAGTCCGGCGGCGACCGCGACGGCCGAGCCGGCGCTCGACCCGCCGGGCGTGCGGGCGCCGGTGGGGTCGTGCGGGTTGCGCACCTGGCCCGTGAGGCTGCTCGTGCCGTTGCCGTGGTAGGCGAAGTCGTCCGCCGCGGTCTTGCCGAGGACGACGGCGCCGGCCGCGCGCAGCCGGGCGACCTCGATCGCGTCGCGCCCGACGGGGTCGGGGAAGAGGCGCGCCCACTCGGCGTTGGACCCGGTGGTGGGCAGGCCGACCACGTCGTAGATGGCCTTGGCGAACACCGGCACGCCGTCGAGCGGCCCGCGCACGCGGCCGGCGCGCAGACGTGCGTCGGCCGCGCGGGCCTCCGCGGGCGCGGTGCTCGCGAGGGCGTCGATGGCGTGCCAGGCCGCCCCCGCCGCGCGGCAGCGGTCGAGCGCGCGCGCGGTGACCTCCGCCGCGGTCCACGCGCCGGCGCGGCGGCCGGCCTGGTAGTCGGCGATCGTGCCGTCGAGCGGGTCGCGGCCGGGCGCGCGCCACACACCGACCGGCCGCACGCCCGGCATCGCGACCGGGAACGTGACGAGGGCGGCGAGCTGCGCGAGCGCTTCGCGGCGGGTGTGGAGCATGGGGGCGCGGACGGGGACGGGGCGGCCGATGGATTCTACGCGGGTCACCGGATTCGCGCGTGCGAGTACCTTGCGGTGCCCCGCGCCCGCCGTCGCGCGCCGCGCGGTCCCACGCCCTCCCGCCCCCGGATGATTGCCATGCGCCTGACCGCGCTGCCCGTGCTGCTGCTCGCCACGTTCACCGCCGGCACGGTCGTCGGCCGGAGCCGCCTCACGCCCGACGCCGGGACGCGCGGGGAGCAGGCGTCGCGCGTGTTCGAGATGCGCACCTACACCACGCCGGCGGGCAAGCTGCCCGCGCTGCAGCGGCGCTTCCGCGAGCACACGATGGCGCTCTTCGCGCGGCACGGGATGACCAACGTCGGCTACTGGACGCCCGAAGACTCGACGCGCGCCGGCAACACCCTCGTCTACCTGCTCGCCTACCCGAGCCGGGAGGCGGGGCGCGCGAGTTGGGCCGCGTTCAACGCCGACCCCGAATGGCAGAAGGTCCGCACCGAGTCGGAGGCGGGCGGGAAGATCGTCGAGAAGGTCGAGTCGGTGTTCCTCGACCCGACGGACTTCTCGCCGATGAAGTAGCGAACCGACGTAGCGCACCGACGCAGCACACCACGTCTCGCGCGCGCCGCCCGCGCGGCGCATTCCACCACGACGGGGCGACCTCGTCGCGACCGAACCGGACCATGACCGATCGTACGACGCGGTGCGCGAGCGCCGCCGCCACTGCGGGTGCACTGCTCCTCGCCGGCACCGGGCCGCGCGCGATCGCCGGCGGCGGGCCGCTCACGGCCCCGAGCCAGACCCGCGCGGTCGCGGCGAGCGCGCCCGTGGTGGGGGCGCCGGCCGCGGCGGTCGACCCCAACCAGCTGACCGCGGCCGAGCGCGCGGCAGGCTGGCGGCTGCTGTTCGACGGCAACACGCTGCGGGGCTGGCGCGGACTCGGCTACGACCGCGTGCCGCCCGGTCACTGGACCGTCGCCGACGGCGCGATCCGGAAGGTCGCGAGCGGCCGCGTCCCCACGCAGGCCGACGGTCAGCCGCTCGAAGGCGGCGACCTGATGACGGAGGCGACGTTCGCGGACTTCGAGCTGGCGTGGCAGTGGAAGGTCACGCCGGGCGCGAACAGCGGCGTGAAGTACAACGTGTCGGAAGCGCTGTCGACGACGATTCCGCCCGCGCACGCGGCGAAGGGCTTCGAGTATCAGATGATCGACGACGACCGGCATCCGGACGGGAAGCTGGTGCGGCACAAGACGGGCGACCTCTACGACCTGATCGCGTCGAACGACCGCAAGCGCGTGCGGCCCGTGGGCGAGTGGAACGAGTCGCGAATCGTGTTCCGCGGAAATCACGGCGAGCACTGGCTCAACGGCGAGAAGGTGGTCCAGTACGACCTCGGCACGCCGCGCATGGATTCGGCGCTGGCCGCGAGCAAGTTCCGCGGGATCCCGTGGTTCGCCGAGCGTCGCAAGGGGCCGATCGTGCTGCAGGACCACGGCGACGAGGTGTACTTCCGGGGCATCAAGATCCGCGAGTTCGGGGTGGCCGGGCGGTAGCGCGGTGCGCCGGCCTCCCGTGCACTTCGGCGCGGCGCTCGCCGCGCTCGCCGTTTCGTCAGCCACGCCCGGCGGGGGCGCCGCGGCGCAGTCGGCGCCCCCGCGCCCGCACGACGGGCCGCCGCGGGTTGAACTCGTCGACCGGCGGTCCGACCACCGCGTGGACGTGCTCGTGGACGGCCGCCCGTTCACGTCGTACCTGTTTCCGGCGGAGCTCCCCAAGCAGGTGCTCTACCCGCTCCGCGCCGCATCGGGCACGGTGATCACGCGCGGCTGGCCGCTCGACCCGCGGCCGGGGGAGCGCGTCGACCACCCGCACCACATCGGCCTGTGGTTCAACCACGCCGACGTCAACGGCCTCGACTTCTGGAACAACTCGGACGCGATTCCCGCGTCGAAGGCGAGCCAGATGGGACGGATCGTGTTCCGCGGCATCGACACGGTGCGGAGCGGGGCGGGGGAGGGCGTGCTCGTGGTGCGGAGCGACTGGGTGCGCCCCGACGGCACGCCGCTCCTGCACGAGACGACCCGCTACGTCTTCCGCGCCGCCGACCGCCTGCGCGGCGTCGACCGCGTCACCACACTCACCGCGCTCGGCGCGCCGGTCACGTTCCGCGACAACAAGGACGGCACGCTCGGGCTGCGTGTGCGGCGCGAGCTGGAGCAGCCGTCCGACCGCGCCGAGGTGTTCACCGACGCCGGCGGGCGGGCCACCGCGGTGCCCGTGCTCGACAACGCGGGGGTGACGGGACGCTACCGGAGCGCGGAGGGCCGCGAGGGCGACGCCGTGTGGGGCACGCGGGCGCGGTGGACGACCCTCGGCGGCACGGTCGGCGGCGAGCCGGTGACGATCGCGATCATCGACCACCCGCGGAACTACAACTTCCCGACGTACTGGCACGCCCGCGGGTACGGGCTCTTCGCGGCCAACCCGCTCGGCGCGAAGGACTTCACCGGGGGCAGGGTCGTCGACGACTTCACGCTCGCGGCGGGGACGTCGACCACGTTCCGGCACCGCGTCGTGGTGTTCAGCGGCGCGACGACCGCGGCGCGGGTGGAGGAGGAGTTTCGGGAATTCGCGCGGTGAGCGGGACAGACCGTTAGGCCAACGCCGGCACCGCGAACGGGGCCCGGTACTCGCGCCTGAGCATCGCGTTCGCGGCCGCCGCGTTCGCCCCCGTGAAGTGCTCGGCGCCCGACTCGACGGCGAG
This sequence comes from uncultured Gemmatimonadales bacterium, assembly GCA_963851265.1. Classification (GTDB taxonomy): domain Bacteria; phylum Gemmatimonadota; class Gemmatimonadetes; order Gemmatimonadales; family Gemmatimonadaceae; genus BPUI01. Next base: position 77,572 of record CAWKNZ010000012.1, on the reverse strand, counting down.
CGGGACGCCTAACGTGAGCGGCGTCGCGCCGAGGTCGACGCGGTTGGCGCGGAGGTGCTCGACCATGCGCCCGTGCGCCTCGGCGAGCGCGGCGTCGCCGCGCACCGCCTCGCGCAGTGCGCCGTCGGGCGTGGCGCGGCCGAGCCGGTGCGAGATGTTGCCGAGGTGGCAGAGCGCGCTCGACACGTGGCCCTCGCCGACGGGGCCGTAGAGGTCGGCGGTCCGCCGGCTGCGCACCACGTCGATGAAGTTCTGCATGTGGCGGTCGGTGCCGGCGAACTCCTTCACCACGCGTCCGGTGCGGTCGACCGCCCGCGCGGTGGTGTAGGTCGGGACGATGACGCTGCCGCCCTCGCAGTCGATCACGTTGCCGATGCTGACGTCGCGGTACGCGTCCATGTCGCCGCCCCCGCCACCCTGGACGAGGCGCGGGTCGGTGACGGCTTTCGCGAGGCCCGCGCGCGACGGAAGGCCGCGCACCTCGAACACCAGCGGCGCGGTCGCGTAGTCGTGCACGACCACCTGGGTGTTGGGCGTCTCGCCGTCGTCGACGTAGCCCAGGCGCCCGCCGACGCTCAGCGTGTGGCGCGGCAGGCCGGGCTCACCGAGGAACCAGCGGGCCACGTCCATCTGGTGGATGCCCTGGTTGCCGACGTCGCCGTTGCCGTACAGGTAGACCCAGTGCCAGTCGTAGTGCACCGTCCCGTTGCGCGTGTTGCGGTGCGGCGGGACGAGCGGCGCGGGCCCGCTCCACAGGTCGTAGTCGATGGTCGCCGGCACGGGCTGCGGGCCGCCGCAGCGCCCGATGCTGTCGCGGCGCTTGTAGCAGAAGCCGCGGGCCGCCGTGATCCGGCCGAGGTTGCCGGCGCGCACCCAGTCGACCGCCTCGCGCAGCCCCTCGCCCGAGCGGATCTGCATCCCCGCCTGGACGACGCGCCGGTACCGCGCCGCGGCCGCGACGAGCTGGCGCCCCTCCCAGACGTCGTGCGACACGGGCTTCTCGACGTACACGTCCTTCCCCGCCTGCATCGCCCAGATCGCGCCGAGCGAGTGCCAGTGGTTGGGCGTGGCGATCGTCACCGCGTCGACGTCGGGGTCGGCGAGCAGTTCGCGGACGTCGACGTACGTTTTCAGGGGGCGCCCGCCCAGCGCGGCGTTCGTGCGGTCGAGGACGGCGGTGTCGACGTCGCAGAGCGCCACCACGCGCACACCGGGGATGCGCGAGAGGGTCGCGAGATGGTTCTGGCCGCGGCCGTTGAGCCCGATGACGGCCACGCGGACGTCGCCGTTGGCGCCGAGCACGGAGCCCCACGCGCGCGCGGGAAGGACCGCGCCGGCGGCGGCGAGCGCCGACGTTTGCAGGAACGTGCGGCGCGAGAGGGCGGGGGAACAGCCGCGCATGACGGGGCGGGGCGGAGGAAAGTCGTGGACGACCTGCCGATGATGTCCGAGGTACCGGGGCGGGGCAAGTCATCGGCGCGGGGCGAGCGAGAGCGGCGGCGCGCATGCCGTGGTGTCGCAGCGCACAGCACCTGGGCTCGGCACCACACGGGGGCGCAACGATGACGCTACATTCACCCCATCTCGTCGCAGATCGCGGTGCGACGACGCACCCGTCACCCAGCGTCCCATGCCTGAGACGTCGGAGTCGGTAGAGGTCGCGCCCGCGAGTTCCCGACCCTCGGTCGAAGATCTGCCGTCACGACGTCTGCCGTTGCCGGCGTCGTTGCTCGGGCGCACGTCGTCGGAGCACCCGACGCTGGAACGGCTGAGCCGTGCGCGCGCGTGGCGGGTCGTGGACGGGCAGTCCGACGTGCGCGGGTGGGACGTGCGAACGCCGGACGGGAAGGCGGTCGGTACCGTCGTCGACCTCATCGTCGACCTGGACGCGCGGTGCGTTCGGTACCTCGAGGTCGCGCCCCCTGCCACGCCCGCCGGACGGGTTCGCGGCGCCGCGGCCGCCACGCGCGCCGCGGCGCGCACGCTCCTGCCGATCGGGAACGTGCGCCTCTACCCGATCACCGCGCAGGTGCTGGTCGAGGGCGTCACGCTCCGCCGTATCGGCGACCTCGCGGCGCGCGACCGACCCGCCCTGCCCGTCGCCCGTGCGCGCGCGCGCCGCCGGCGCCCGACGCGCACCGTCACCGCCCTCGTCGCGGGGGCGGCCGTTCTCGCCGGGCTCGGCGTGGCGAACACGGCACGGAGAGCCAGGGCCGGCGTCACGGCGCGGGCTGCGGACGGACGGCATGTGGGAGCGCGACCCGGCGAGCCGCGCCTGGTGCCGACCGTGGCACCCGTCGCGGTCGGCGTCGCGCACCATTCGGACGGCGATGGCGCCCCGCGCACGCCGGCACCGACGCCCGCACCGACGCCGGCGCACATGGCGCCGCGCGTCTCGCCAAGCGCCACGCTGCGCGTCACGTCACGGGTCGCCTCGCGTCCCATGTCGCGTGCCGAGACCGCGACCCACCGGCCGATGTCGGGGAAGCGGCTCGCGCCGCCCGCGACGTCGAGGCCGTCCGCCATGGCCGCGGCCGACCGACTGACGATCGACCGGCGGACCGCCGACCGTGCGACGGCTGACCCGCTGACGGGCGCGCCGCTGACGGGCGCGCCACCGGCCGGCGCGCCGCCGACGGTGGCCCGCCCCACGGTGCCGACGGAGGAGCAGGAACGGCAAGGGCGGCGGCGTTCGCGGCCGGTCGCGCAGAACGATTAGCGCCCGCCGCAGCGACTCCTTAGCGCGGTGACGGCGCTCGGTGAATCCGGGCGAAGTAGTGTTCGCATTCCCCGATGCCGTACGCCATGGCCCGTCACGCTCTCAGCGTCGCGGTCGCGGCAGCGCTGCTCGCCGGCTGTGGCGTGCCCGCGCTCGTCCTGCCGCGCGCCCACGCTCCGTTCCATCCCGCCGCGCCGGATCTCCGGCGCGCGCCGCTCTACTTCTACCCGGCGCGACCGGCCGACGGCGGCGCGGCGCGCGCCCCGGGGCCGCCGCGCGCGGTCGTGTTCTTCTTCGGCAACGACGTCGGGTTCTGGCGCGCCCACCAGCGGCTGGCCGAACTGTTGAGCGCGCACGGGTACGCGGTGGTCGGCTTCGACGTGCGTCGCGTGCTCGGGCGGTTGCCGAACGGGCCGACGCGCACGGCGGTCTACCTGGCCTACGTCGACTCGCTCGTCGCGGGCGCGCGCGACGCGCTCGGCGCGGCCGCGGCGCCGCTCGTGATCGCGGGCCACTCGATCGGTGGCGAGCTGGCGGTGTGGACGGCGGTACGCCTGCGCGCTCCGGCGCTCGAGCCGGGACTCGCGGGCGTGGTCACGATGAGCCCGGGTGCGCGCGGGCACCTGCGCACCGGGTTGTCCGACATGTTGGGCCGCGAGCCGCACGGGGCGGAGAGCTTCGCCGTCGACTCCGAGGTGGCGCGGCTCGCCCCGCGGGTGCGGGTCGCGCTCGTGCGCGGCACGCGCGACGACTTCCGGCGGGCCGATTCGGGGATCGTGGCGGCCGGGGCGCGCCGGTTCGTGGTCGAGGGGCAGGGGCACTCGCTCCTGAACCTCGGCCGGGCCGGCCCGGTGGTGCTCGCCGCCGTGGCCTACGTGCTCGGCGACACGGCGGCGGGCGTCCGGGACTCCGCTACGCCGTCGCCACCGCCCGGCGCGCCGCCCCGTTCCCGTTAGACCCCTGCGCCGCCTCCACGCGGTCGTAGTCGAACCGCCCCGCGCGCGCCGACGGCGCCACGGTGAGCACGACGAACTTCGACGTCGGCGTGTTGCTCCGCTCGGCCACCGAGTCGATCGGCACGAGCGGGTTGGCCTCGGGGTAGTACGTCGCCGTGCAGCGCCGCGGGATGGGGTAGGTGACCACGATGAACTGCCGCGCCACGCGCTCGGTGCCGTTCCAGTGGCTCGTGAGGTCGACGACCTGCCCCTCCCTGAGCCCCCGCTCGCGCACGTCGGCCTCGTTCATGAAGATCACGCGGCGCTCGTTGTGGATGCCGCGGTAGCGGTCGTGCAGGCCGTAGACCGTGGTGTTGAACTGGTCGTGGCTGCGCATCGACATCATCAGCAGCTGGCCGGGCTCCAGCCGCACCGCGTGGATCGGGTGCACGGTGAAGTTGGCCTTGCCCGTCTCCGTCGTGAACTCGCGCTTGTCTCGCGGCGCGTTGGGCAGGTAGAACCCGCCCGGCTCGCGCACGCGGCGGTTGTAGTCGTCGAAGCCGGGCACCACGCGCGCGATGTGGTCGCGGATGCGGTCGTAGTCCGCGGCCTCCGCGTCCCAGTCGGTCGAGCTGCGCGCGCCGAGCGTGGCCTTCGCCATCCGGCAGACGATCGCCACCTCGCTCAGCAGGTCGTCCGACGCCGGCTTGAGCGTGCCCTTGGACATCGACACCACGCCCATCGAGTTCTCGACCGAGACGAACTGCTGCCCCGACGCCTGCTCGTCGTGCTCGGCGCGGCCTAACGTCGGCAGGATGAGCGCCTGCGCGCCGGTGACGAGGTGCCCGCGGTTGAGCTTGATCGAGACCTGCGCGGTGAGGCGGCAGCGGCGCATCGCCTGGCCGGCGTACTCGGTGTCGGGGCCGGCCGAGAGGAAGTTGCCGCCCATGCCGAAGAACACCTTCACCGCGCCCGCGTGCATCGCCTTGAGCGTCTCGACCACGTCGTGGCCGTGCTTGCGCGGCGGCTCGAAGCGGAACTCCGCGCCGATCTTGTCGAGGAACTCGTCGGGCATGCGCTCCCACACGCCCACCGTGCGGTCGCCCTGCACGTTGCTGTGCCCGCGCACCGGGCACACGCCCGCGCCCGGCTTGCCGATGCTGCCGCGCAGCAGCAGGATGTTCACCACCTGCTGGATGGTCGCCACCGCCTGCGGCTGCTGCGTGAGCCCCATCCCCCAGCAGATGATCACGTTGCGGTGCCGCACGATCATGTCGGCGATCTCGCGGATCTGCGCGCGCGACACGCCGCTCTCCTCGAGGATCACGTCCCACGACTCCGCGCGCGTGTCGGCCACGAACTCGTCGAGCCCGTGCGTGTGCGCGCGGATGAAGTCGTGGTCGAACACGGTACCCGGGCGCCGGTCCTCGGCCTCGACGATCTCCTTCGCCACGCCCTTGAGCAGCGCGAGGTCGCCGGCGATGCGCGGGTGCACGAACAGGTCCGAGATCTTCGTGCCCGAGCCCACGAACACCTGCAGCGCGCGCGTCGGGTGCCGCAGGTTCTGCGGGTTGTGGAAGTGGTTGAGCCCCGTCTCGGGCAGGGGGTTGATGCCGATGACCTTGCCCCCGTTCTCCTTGAGCAGCTGCAGCGCGCTCAGCATGCGCGGGTGGCAGCTGCCCGGGTTGTGCCCGATGTCGATGAGCAGGTCGGTGGTCTCGATGTCCTCGAGCGTGACCGTGCCCTTGCCGATCCCGATCGCGTCGGTGAGCGCGGCCCCGCTCGACTCGTGGCACATGTTGGAGCAGTCGGGCAGGTTGTTGGTCCCGAACTGCCGGACGAACACCTGGTACATGAAGGCGGCCTCGTTGCTCGTCCGCCCCGAGGTGTAGAACGCCGCCTCGTCGGGCGACTCGAGCGCGTTCAGCTCCTGCGCGATCAGCCGGAACGCGTCGTCCCACGCGATCGGCTCGTAGTGCGTGGCGCCCTCGCGCAGCACCATCGGGTGCGCGATGCGCCCCTGCTTGGCCAGCCAGTAGTCGCTCTTCTCCGACAGCTCCTGCACGCTGTGCTGGCGGAAGAACTCGGGCGAGATGAGCCGGCGCGTGTTCTCCTCGGCCGTGACCTTCGCGCCGTTCTCGCAGTACTCGGCGAAAGGTGAGCGGTGCCCGGGCTTGGGGTCGGGCCACGCGCAGCTCTGACAGTCGATCCCACCCACTTGGTTGAGCTTGACGAGCATGCGCGTCGAGTCGACCGCGCCCATCTCGTCCACCGCGTACTGCAGCGCCACCTTGACCGCCTCGAGCCCGGCGGCGGTCTTCATGATGTCCTTGCGCTTGAGCTTCTCGAACGTCTCGGGCGGGTGCACGGTCACGTCGCCGTGGAACGCCTCGTCGGCCGCGCTCGCCGTCGGCCGGCCCTGGGCGACGAGCTGCTCGCGCATGTCCTCCTCCGAGGCGAGGTCGATCTTCGCCGCCTCCCACGCGTTGGGCTGCTGGCGACCGCGGTCGTCGCCGCGGATCGCGCCGTGTTCGTGCTCCACGCTGTTGCGCGCTTCGAGATCCCCGCGCTCCTGCGGATCGACCCTACCGGTATCGCTCATCGTACGCCTCACGTCTGCGGATCGGACGGGCGAACGCCCGCCTGCGGCCAGTTTTCGGTACCACCGTAATCAACACGCCGGCCCACGGCAGGAGCAGCAACGGGGCCACGCGGGGCCGTCACCGCCTGCACAGCGGCCTACGGCGTACGTCCGCGTTCCCGCGCCAGTTCCCCGCGCCGGCCCCGGCTCCCCTACCGCAGGGGGAACCCCGCCACGTCGTGCCCGCCGAAGATCATGCGGTTCACCGCGGGCTCGAAGATGGGGTACGGGAACGTCGGCTCCGGCGCGCTCGCCTCGTCGAGCGCGCGCCGCTGCTCGGCGGTGAGCGCCACCTCGAGCGACGCGACGTTGTCGTGCAGCTGCTCCAGCCGGCTCGCGCCGATGATGGGCGCGGTGACCCCGGGCCGCCCCGCGGTCCACGCGAGCGCCACCTGCGCGGGCGGCCGGCCGAGTTCCGCCGCCACCGCCCGGAGCGCGTCGAGCACGCGCCAGTTGCGGTCGGTGAACTTCGTGTTGCCGAACGGGTTGGGCCCCGCGAGCCGCCCTCCGTCCGGCGCCGGATCGCCCACCTCCGCCGCTTCAGCCCGCCGGTACTTGCCCGCGAGGAACCCGCCCGCGAGCGGGCTCCACGGCACGACGCCGAGCCCGAGGTCGCGCGCGGCGGGCACGTACTCACGCTCGATCGTTCGCTCGACGAGCGAGTACTCGAGCTGCATCGCGACCGGGCCCGGCACGCCGTGCGACGCGGCCAGCGTCGCCATCTTGGCCGCGTACCACGCCGGCATGTCGGAGAGGCCGAAGTATCGGACCTTCCCCGAGCGCACGAGGTCGCCCAACGTCTGCAGCACCTCCTCGGCGGGCGTGACCGTGTCCCACACGTGCAGCCAGTACAGGTCGACGTGGTCGGTCTCGAGGCGCCGGAGCGACCCCTCGAGCGCGCGGTAGACGTGCTTGCGGCCGTTGCCGCCGGCGTGCGGGTCGGGCGCGGCGGCGTTGAACCCGAACTTGGTCGCGAGGACGATCTGGTCGCGCAACCCACGCTCGGCGATGTACCGCCCGACCAACTCCTCGCTGTGCCCCCTCGCGTACACGTCGGCGGTGTCGACGAAGTTGCCGCCCGCGTCGACGTAGGCATCGAACACCGCGCGCGACACGTCGTCGGGGGAGCCCCAGCGCGCGGCGCCGAAGGTCATCGTGCCGAGGGCGAGCGGGCTGACGACGAGGCCGGAGCGGCCGAGGGTGCGGAAGCTTGTGAGGCTCATGTGACGGTCAGCTCCGCGAGCCCGCGAGCTGCGCGGCGCGCTCCTGGCCCCACATGCCCAACATCCAGCCGGGGTACTCCGCGGGTAGCCGGCTGACCTCGTCGAGCGCCGCCAGCTCCTCGGCCGTGAACGTGACGTCCGCCGCGCCGAGATTGTCGTTCAGCTGGTCGAGGCGCTTGGCGCCGAGGATCACGCTCGTCACGGCCGGTTGGTGGAGGAGCCACGCGAGGGCGAGCTGGGCGACCGAGACGCCCTTCTGCTCGGCCATCGGGCGCAGCGCGTCGAGCACGTCGTACGCGCGGTCCATCGCGACCGGCGGGAACGCGAACGCGGCGCGGCGCGTCCCCTCCGCACTCGGTTGCTCGCGCCCGATCTTGCCGCTCAGCAGCCCGCCGGCGAGCGGGCTCCAGACGAGCATGCCCAACCCCTCGCTCGCGAGCATCGGGACGATCTCGCGCTCGACGTCGCGTCCGGCGATGGTGTAGTACGCCTGCAGCGAGGCGGGCTTCGTGAGCCCGAGGCGCTCCGCGACGCCGACCGCCCTGGCGATCTGCCACGCCGCCCAGTTGGACACCCCCACGTAGCGGACGAGGCCCTGTCGCACGAGGTCCGTGAGCGCGCCGAGGCTCTCCTCGATCGGCGTGGCCGGATCGAAGCCGTGCAGCTGGTAGAGGTCGATGTGGTCCAGCTGCAGCCGTTCGAGGCTCGCGTGCGCGCCGGCGATGATGTGCGCGCGCGACGAGCCGCGGCCGTTAGGACCCGGGCCGGTCTCGCCGAACACCTTGGTCGCGACGACGACCTCGTCGCGCGCGACGCCCAGATTCTTCAGCGCCTGCCCGGTGATCCGTTCGGAGTTGCCGCCGGAGTAGGTGTCGGCCGTGTCGAAGACATTGACGCCCGCCTCGATCGCACGGCGCACCATCGCGTCGGCGTCGGCCTGCGCCACCGCGCCCATGAACGCGTACTGGTCGCTCGCGCCGAAGGTCATCGTGCCGAGGCACAGCTCCGAGACGAAGAGCCCCGTCGTGCCCAATCGATTGTACCGCATGTGTCGATCCCCCCGAGGTCGCGTGATGGTCGGCGCCGAGTGCCTGCCCAAGGTTCGCTGGCAGCGGCGCGGGAACACGTTGACCGATCCTCGGGAATACTTGCCCGATGCTCCGACGTTCCTGTCTCCGCGGCGCGCGCACGCGTACGTTCCGTCGCGGCCCACACGACGACAGCAACGGAGGCAGGTGCCACAGATCGAGCAGCTCGCGGCGCTCGTCACGGAGCTCAGCGCGCGGGAAGGCTTCACCGCGACGGCGCTGCCGGGACTGCACCTGTCGCGGTTCACCACGACCACCGCACCGCGGCACACGGTCGACCGCGCCGTACTCTGCGTCGTCGCCCAGGGCGTGAAGAGCGTGCTCGTGAAAGACGCGCGCTACCTGTACGACCCCAACACGTACCTCGTCCTCTCGCTCGACCTGCCGCTACTCGGCCAGATCGTCGAGGCGACACCCGAGACGCCCTGCCTCGGCGTCGCGATCGAGCTCGACTTCGCCGAGATCGGCGCGCTGATTCTCGAGTCGGGGATGCCGCTGGAGGCGGAATCGCGCCACCAGCAGAGCGTGTTCGCGAGTCCGCTCGACGCCGAGCTGTTGGACGCCGTCATCCGCTACGTGCGGCTGCTGCGCACGCCGGCGCAGATCCCGATCCTCGCCCCACTCGTCCGCCGCGAGATCTTCTACCGCCTGCTGCTCGGGGAGCGGAGCGGGCTGCTGCGCCGCTTGCGCGCCGACAACGGGCAGGTGCAGCGCATCGCGGCCGGGCTGGAGTGGCTGAAACGGAACGCGACGCGGCCGATCCGGATGGAGGAGCTGGCGCGCGAGGTCAACATGAGCCCCTCGACGATGCACGCGTGGTTCAAGGCGGTGACGAGCATGAGCCCCCTGCAGTTCCAGAAGCAGCTGCGGCTGCAGGAGGCGCGGCGCATCCTGCTCACCGAGGGCGCGGACGCGGCCACGGCGAGCCAGCGCGTGGGCTACGAGAGCGCGTCGCAGTTCAGCCGCGAGTACCGACGGCTGTTCGGGTCCCCGCCACTGCGCGACATCGAGCGGCTGCGGGGCGCGCAGGCGGCGCGCGAGGCGGGGGGCGTCGCGTGAGGGCGGCGACGCCGGCGGCCGCCGCGGCGTTCGCCGCCATGGTGTTGGCCGTGTCGCCGCGCCCCGCCGCGGCGCAGGACGCGGTTATGCCGGGCGCGGCCACGCCGGGCGCGGCCACGCCGGGCGTGACGGCGCCGCTCATCACGAACGTCGCCGGACGCCTGACCACGACGCTCGACGGCCGCTGGTCGACGATCGTCGACCCGTTCGAGAACGGCTACTACAACTACCGGCACCGCCCCGACCCCAACGGCTACTTCCGCAACCGCAGGCCCGAGGGCAACGAGCTCGTCGAGTACGACTTCGACCGCTCGCCGCAGCTCGCCGTGCCGGGCGACTGGAACACCCAGCGCGCGGACCTGCTCTGGTACGAGGGCACGGTCTGGTACAAGACGAGCTTCACGCGCGCCCTCGCGCCCGGGCGCCGGCTGTTCGTGCATTTCGGCGCGGCCAACTACGAGGCCCGCGTGTGGCTCAACGGCAGCGAGCTCGGCGTGCACGAGGGCGGCTTCACGCCGTTCGACTTCGAGGTGACGCGCCTGCTGCGGCCGGGGCCTAACGATCTCGTCGTCAAGGTCGACAACCGCCGGCGCCCCGAGGCCGTGCCGACCGTCAACTCGGACTGGTGGAACTACGGCGGGCTCACGCGCGAGGTGACGCTCGTCGAGGCGCCGGCCACGTTCGTGCGCGATTACACGCTGCAGCTGGACCCCCGGCACCCCGAGCGCGCGCGGGGCTGGGTGCAGCTCGACGGCGCCGCGGCCGCGACGACGCCGGTCACGGTGCGCATCCCGTCCGCGGGCCTCAGCCAGACCGTGACGCCCGACGCCGACGGGCGCGCCGCGCTCTCGCTCGACGCGACGCGCCTCGCGCGCTGGTCGACCGGGCGCCCGACGCTCTACGACGTCGAGGTGGCGACCGCGGGCGAGACGGTGCGCGACCGCATCGGCTTCCGCACCGTCGGCGTGCGCGGCACGCAGATCCTGCTCAACGGGCGCCCGATCTTCCTGCGCGGCATCGCGGTGCACGAGGAGGCGCCCTACGAGGCGCGGCGCGCCTTCAGCCGCGACGACGCGCGCACGCTGCTGGGCTGGGTGCACGACCTCGGTGGCAACTTCGTGCGCCTCGCGCACTACCCGCACGACGAGGCGATGCTGCGCGCGGCCGACGAGATGGGCGTCCTCGTGTGGGCCGAGATCCCGGTGTACTGGACCATCGCGTGGGAGAACCCGGCGACGCTGGCGCTCGCCCGCCAGCAGCTCGGCGAGATGATCACGCGCGACCGCAACCGCGCCGCCGTCGCGCTCTGGTCGGTGGCCAACGAGACGCCGCGCGACTCGAACCCCGCCGCGGGGCCGCGCATCACCTTCCTCAAGGCGCTCGTCGACCGGGCGCGGCTGCTCGACTCGACGCGCCTGGTCACGGCCGCGCTGGAGCACCGCTACGCGGACCCGCACACCATCGCGATCGACGACCCGTTAGGCAACTACCTCGACGTGGTCGGCAACAACGAGTACCTCGGCTGGTACGACGGCCCGATCGAGAAGGCCGACAGCGTCCGGTGGACGAGCGCGTTCGACAAGCCGCTCGTGATGAGCGAGCTGGGCGGCGGCGCGCTGCAGGGGCGGCACGGAGCGGCGGCCGGTCGGTGGACGGAGGAGTACCAGGCCCGCCTCTACGAGCATCAGGTGGCGATGCTCGCACGGATCCCGTTCCTCGCGGGGATGACGCCGTGGATCCTGAAGGACTTCCGCTCGCCGCGGCGCCCGCTGCCGGGGCTGCAGGACTATTTCAACCGGAAGGGGCTGGTCTCGGAGCGCGGGGAGCGCAAGCAGGCGTTCGAGGTGCTGCGGCGTCATTACGAGGCGCAGCGGGCGGCGCATCCGGACCCGGGGCCGTGAGGGGCGCCGACCGCGACCGACCCTCTCGCGGCGCCTGAACGGCGTCGCATATTCGGGCGCCACCCTCGCGCCGCCCACACCACGCGCCCGTCTCCGCCCACCCGCTCATGTCCGACGTTCGTCCGCCGCTCACCGTCCACGACCTCACGCGCATCGGCGCGGACTACCTCGCCCGCGCCAACGCCGCGCTGGAGCACGCCCGGCGGACCGGGGGCGAGACGTACGTCCCCGTAGCCGACACGCCCGAGGAGTACGCCGGCCAGCGGTTGATCGCGTGCTCGACCCCGCGGCAGGCGCTCGAGTCGGTCGAATACGATCTCCAGCATGTCGAGCCGGGGGAGAACGCCGACCTCTGGCGCGCGGCGCGCGAGCTGCTCGTGCGCGCGGTCGCGCTGCACGACGGGCGCGCGCCCCACGCGGCGCACCCGGTGTCGTGGTGACGCCCCCAACCCCGAGGAACACCCCGATGCGAGTTCGCCGACGTTGGACCGTCACGCTCATGGCGGGCGCGGCGGCGCTCGCCGCCTCGCCCGCCGCTCCCGCCGTCGCCCCCGCCGCGGCCCAGACCGCGGCGCCGGCCGCCGAGCCGCCCGTCGAGTACCGCTCCGTGCAGGGCGTGGTGTTTCGCGCCGATGCCGACACGGGGCCCGTCGCGCGCGCCACGGCCGCACTCGCGTCCAACCCGCGAAACGTCGACCTCCTCCTCGCGCTCGGCCTCGCCCAGGCCGGCGCGCGCCAGTACCGCGAGGCGATCGCGACGTTCACGCGCGGCCTCGCGGTCGCGCCCGACGACGCGGTGCTCTACCGCTGGCGCGGCCACCGCCACATCTCGGTCGGCGAGTTCGGCCCCGCGCTCGCCGACCTCACGCGCGGCAACCGCCTCGACAGCACCAACTACGGGATCTGGTACCACCTCGGCATTTCGCGCTACGCGGCGGGCGACTTCGCCGGCGCGGCCGACGCGTTCGGACACGCCCAGCCGCGCGCGCCCGACGCGGGCGAGCTGGCCGGCTCCACCGACTGGCGCTGGATGTCGCTGTCGCGGGCCGGGCGCGCGGCCGATGCGCGGGCGATGCTCGACCGCCACCCCGACTCACTCCCGGTCGCGAACGCGTACGCGCAGCGGCTCCGGCTGTACCGCGGTCAGACCGCCCCCGACTCGGTGATCACGGCCGCCGACACCGGGGCCGTCGCGGCGTCGACGCTGAGCTACGGCGTGGGGAACTGGTATTTGGTGCGCGGCGACACCGCGTCCGCGCGCACCTGGTTCACGCGCTCCGTTCGGGCCGGCGGGTGGCCGGCGTTCGGGTTCCTCATGTCAGAGGTCGAGCTGCGCCGGCTGCGTTAGGCCGTGTGTGACGGGAGCCACGTCCGGGCGCATCGCGTCGCTCCGTCCCCCCCAACACTCGAGAGAGGACCGTGATGCGCAAGCTCGTGACCGCCGCCTTCGTGAGCCTCGACGGCGTCATGCAGGCCCCGGGCGGGCCCGGTGAGGACCCGTCCGGCGGCTTCCGCTACGGCGGGTGGGTCGTGCCGTACGCCGACCCCGCGATCGGGAAGGGGACGGCGGAGAACGCCGGCCGGCCCTTCGACCTGCTCCTCGGCCGCCGCACGTACGACATCTTCGCCGGCTACTGGCCGCACGTCGCCGTCGATCCCGGCTCACCGACCTACTCGGCCGGGGGGGCGGAGCTCGCCAACACCTTCAACCGGGCCACGAAGTACGTCGCGTCGCGCTCCCGCCCGGCGCTCGCCTGGGAGAACAGCCGGTGGCTCGGGCCCGACGCCGTGGCCGCGGTGCGTGAGCTGAAGCGGGGCGACGGGCCGGACCTGCTGACCCAGGGCTCCGGCGACTTCGCGCAGACGCTCCTCGCGACAGACCTGGTCGACGAGCTCCGGCTGCTGATCTTCCCGGTGGCGCTCGGCTCTGGCAAGCGGCTCTTCGGCGAGGGGATCCGGCCGGCCGCGTATCGGCTGTCGCATTCCGTGGTCGCGCCGACCGGCGTGATCCTCGCGACCTACGAACGCGCCGGGGACGTCCGGACCGGCTCGTTCGCGCGCGATGTCTCGACCGAGCAGGCGTCTCCTGTCGGCGTCTGACGAGCCACGGCCGGTCGAACACCGGACGCCGTCACCAGCGCATACGTGCTGAATGCCCCGATCTGACGCGCAGTCTCTGGTACACCGCGTCGCGCGAGCGTCGTCCGATCGCCCGAGTCGTCGTCGCAACGTCTGGCGACCTGTCCAACCGCGGATGGGGCCCCCATGTTCGGCCGGCGCAGTTGCTCCCTATGCGCCTCGCCACTCATGGAGATCGGCGTATGCGACCGGTACTCGTCACCACTGTAGTCGGACTGGCCGCCGCGTCGGCGGTCCAAGCGCAGCAGCCCTCCGCGGCGAAGCAGGACAGCATGCCCGTCCGACACTGGACACCGGCCCCCCCGGTGTTCCCCGCCGGCGCGCAGATGGCCGTCCTGAAAGGTGATCCCAGCAAGTCTGGCCCGTTCACCATCGAACTCTCGCTTCCCGACGGCTACCGGATCCCGCCCCACTCGCATCCGACGAGCGAGCACGTGGTCGTGCGGCGCGGCACCTTCCTCGTCGGGATGGGCGACTCGCTCAACCTCGCGACCGCGCGCCCGATGACGAGCGGGCAGGCGGGGGACGTACCGGCGCGGATGCACCATTATGCCGCCGCGCAGGGAGCGACGGTCGTCGCGGTGAGCGCGACGGGGCCGTTCGCGATGACCTACGTGCATCCGGCCGACGATCCGCAGCGCGCCCGGGTGACGCCGTAGATCGCCGCCGCGTGCGCGACGAAGCGCACGGCCGTGAGGCGCGCGCCGGTCACCCCCGCCCCGCCTGTCAGGCGAACTGCGGGGGCCGTTCGGCGACCACCCCCGACGCGCGCTCGAGCGCCAGCCCCGCGCGCGCGATCGTCCCCTCGTCGAACAGCCGCCCGATGAGCGTCACGCCGTGCGGCACGCGCCGCGGCGGGTCGAACCTGGGCAGCGGGTGGGCCGGGTCGGGCGCCCAGTCGCTGCGCGCCTCGGCCACGCGCACGAACCCCGTGCGGAGCGTGAGCGACGGGTGCCCGGTGTTGTTCGAGATCACGAGCATCTCGTCGCGCAGCGAAGGCACGAGCAGCAGGTCGACCTGCGACATGACGCGCCCCATCTCCTCCGCGACGCGACGCCGCAGGCGGTCGGTCTGCACGAAGTCCACGGCCGAGAGGAAGCGCGCCTCGCGGAACAGGTTGGGCCACGCGTCGGGCACCTGCGCGCGCAGCTGGTCCGCGCGCCCGCTCAGCGTCAACTCCTCGAACGCCGCCGCGGCCTCCGCGAAGAGCACCAGGTTGAGCGAGTCGTAGGGCCAGTCGGGGAAGGTGACCGGGACCGCGGTCATGCCTAACGCGCGCACCGCGTCGAGCGCGGCGCGGTCGACGTCGGTGGCGGGCGCCTCCCGCATCCACGCCGGCACGTACCCCACGCGCAGCCCCCGCACTCCCGCGGTCGCGTCGTAGTCGAGCCGGCTCGGCACGCTCGCCACGTCGCCCGCGTCGGGGCCGGTGATCGCCTGCAGCACCAGCATCGCGTCCTCCACGCTCCGCGTCATCGGCCCGAGCTTGTCGAGCGACCAGGCGAGCGTCATCGCGCCCGTGCGCGCGACGCGGCCGTACGTCGGGCGGAGTCCCGTCACGCCACAACGCATGCTCGGGCTGATGATGCTGCCGCCCGTCTCGCTCCCCACCGAGAACCCGACGAGCGCAGCCGCGGTCGCCGCGCCGGGCCCCGCGCTCGACCCCGACGCGCCTTCCTCCAGGAGCCACGGGTTCATCGTCTGCCCGCCGAACCAGATGTCGTTGAGTGCGAGCGCGCCGAGGCTGAGCTTGGCGACGAGCACCGCCCCCGCGGCGCGCAGCCGCGCCACGACGGCCGCGTCCGCGTTCGGCACCCGGTCGCGGAACGGCTCCGCACCCCAAGTCGTGCGAACGCCCGCGGTGTCGAGCAGGTCCTTCACGCCGTACGGCACACCATGCAGCGGCCCGCGGTAGCGCCCGGCGGCGATCTCGGCGTCCGCACGCCGCGCCTCGACCATCGCCGCGTCGGCGACCAGGGTGATGACGCAGCGCAGCTTCGGGTCGTAGCGCCGGATGCGCTCGAGGTAGATGCGCGTGAGGCGCTCGGAGGTGAGCTGGCGCGACTCGATCCAGCGCGAGAGGCGCGTCACCGGCGCGTAGGCGATGTCGGCATCGCTCGTCGGGAGCGGAGCGGAGTCGGCCGGGGTGCGCACGAAGCGGTCGCGCGCCGCCCCCATCGGCTCCCCGCCGACGCCGGGCGTCCAGCGGGTCGCGGGCGCGAGCCCGTCGGGGAGCGCGAGCTTCTTGGGGCCGGTGCGCCGCTCCACCAGAGGCGCCATCGACGTGCGCCAGCTGTCGGCGGCCATGCGCCGCTGCGCGGGGGTGAGCTGCACCTGCATCAGCTTCTCCGCCTCCGCGAACGTGGCCGTCGACACCTCGGGCCCGACCGGGGGCGCGGTGTTGAACGCGGGCGGCGCGCCTGCCGGCGCCCCGGCGGGCGCGGCGGCGGGCGCGGCGGCGGGGGCTCCGGTCGGGGTACCGCCCGGGCCGGGTACGGGCGGCTGGGACTCGGACGCGGGCGCGTGGCGGCAGGCGGCGAGCGCGCCGGCGACGCCGAGCGGCGCGCGGACGAGAAACTGGCGGCGGGTGTTCATGCTCACCGGCCCCGCATCGTCGCCCCGGCCAGCCGCGCCACCCCGCCTAACGTCGTCTGCGCCGCGTTGAGGCCCAGCCGGAAGTCCCTGTCGTTGTAGGTCGCGTACAGGTCCGTCGGCTGGTGCCACTGCGGATCCCACCCGGCGCCGATCTGCGACCCGCGCTCGTTCTCGCGCAGGCTGACCGCCGGGACGAGGTCCTGGAACGGCCCGGAGTCCGTGTTGGTCATGTGCTGCCCCACCGTCGCCGGGTAGTCGGTCGCGTACGCCTCGTTCGCGTTCGCGAGCGCCCACGCCAGCTGCTGCGCCCCGGCGGCCATCTTCGAGGCGCTCTGGAACTCGACGTTCACGTCGGCTTCCGGGCGCTGCTCGCGGCTCATCGTCCCGTCGGGGCGGGGCATGCCGTGGTCGAAGAGCATCATGTCGTGCTGGATCATGCCTAACCACCGCGGCTCGGGGTACCGCCCAGACCCGGCGGGCGACTCCTTGCCCTGCAACGCCTGCCGCTGCTCCACGTACGCGCGCGCGCCGTTGAGCCCCGTCTCCTCGTTGTTCCACAGGACGAAGCGGATCGAGCGGTCCGTCTGCACGTCGGGCGCGGACAACACGCGCGCGAGCTCCATCACGAGCGCGGTGCCCGACCCGTCGTCGTTTGCGGCCTCGCCCCAGCCGATGCCGTCCATGTGCGCGCCCACGATGTACATCTCGCCCGGGTGCGTGCTCCCCACCTTGGTGCAGTACACCTCCTGCCGCCGCCCCGGCGCGCTCGCCTGCGCGTTCAGCGCGCGGAGCCGCGCGTCGGGCTGCGCGAGCGAGTCGCTGTTCACGCCGATCGGCAGCTGGCTGCCCCGGAGACGCGCGCCGCCCGGCGCCGACGTCGCGACACGCGCACGGTACGCGTTCTCCGACCCGGGCCGCGGCGGGGGCGGCTGGTAGTCGTACGTGATCCGCTCGGTGTTGGTGCAGCCGTAGCTCTTGAGCTGGGCCTCGATCCAGTCCACGGCGGCGCGATTGCGGTCGGTGCCCTGGCGCCGGTCGCCGAACTGCGTGAGGCCCTTGATCGTCGCCTTGTACCGCTCCAGGTCGAGGCGGCCGACGAGGCCCTTGATGGGGTCGTCGGCGGCAGGCACAGCGGCTGGCCCGGCCGGGGTCTGCGCACGAGCGGACGCGGCGGGTGCGGCAAGGACGGCGCCGAGCAGGGCGACGAGGGCGGGACGGCGACGGGGCATGAGCATGCGGTGCGGGGAGGGGAACCGGGCCGGACGGTCGCACGGGACGGCGCCGCGACGGCCCGAACGAATATGCGTCCCGTGCCCGGCGCGGCGTCCAGCCCCGCGCGCGTGCGGCCGGGCCGGGCCCCCACGTCGTCGCGCCAACCGGATCGCCCTGGGCAGCGAAATCCGCCCTTCCCTACGTCCAACCGAGTGGCGCAGACGGGACTTCCGGCGATCACGATCGTCTCGGTGCGATACCTCCCCTGCCACCCCCCGCCGAGTGCCTCCTACCATTGCCGCGCTGCGGCGGCAATTGCTCCGCATCCGCCTCAGCACACGGATCGCCGGCATCAGCGCCGCGACGCTCGTCCTCACCATCGCCGTCGTCGGCTTCTTCGCCCGTTCGCAGATCGCCGACGCGACGCTCCGCGCACAGCTCACCCAGGCGGACGACCGCCTCTCGTTCGCGCTCAGTACCGCGCGCGCGCTGCTCGACGACGCGGCGCCGGGCGCCTGGACGCTCGTGCGCCCCGCCGGCGGGGACACGGCGCTCGCCTTCTACAACGGCAACGGCCGCAAGGACCCGTACCGGACCACCGAGTCGGTGTCGGCCCTGCTCGCGAAGGGCACCACGCCCGTGATCGGCCGCGCGGTGGTGCAGCACGCGCTCGACCGCGCCACCGAGATCACCGGCGCGGAGTTCACGGTCGCCGTCCGCCTGCCGCCGCGTGCGTCGGCGACGCCGTCCGCCGACCCGACGGTCGGGTCCGCGCCCATGGGGCGCGCGCTCCGCCTCGCGACGACGGTCACGCGCCCCGACGCGCACGGGCGCCCCACGCGTGCGGTGTTCACGGTGATGCCGGCGCAGGACACGGCGACGCACCGCCCGGCCGGTGCCGGCGCGGCCTTCGCGTCGGGCCGCGCGTACCACGGCCGGGCCACGGTCGCGGGTGTCGACGAGTTCACGCAGTATCTGCCCATCACCGACGCCTCCGGCGCCGTGATCGGCATCATCTACGCGGGCTTTCCGTTCGCGCCGTATGCAGCCAGCGCGCGGAATGCGGCCGGTCACGCGGCCAACGTCGTCGTCGCGGCCGCCGCGCTCTGCGCGGTCCTCGGCTGTGCGCTCCTGTGGGGCTTCACCCGCCGGGCGCTCGGCCCGCTGACCGCGCTGAGCACGGTCGCCAGGCGCGTCGCCGTCGGCGACCTCGACGCGAGCGTGCCGACCCTCGAGCGCGACGACGAGGTCGGGCAGGTGTCCGCGGCCTTCGCGGCCGTCACCGCGGCCGAGCGGGCGTTCGCCGACGTGGCCACGCGTCTCGCCGCCGGAGACACCTCGGTCGCGTGCGTGGCGCGCAGCGCCAACGACCGGCTCGGCGCAGGGTTCGCGTCGCTCGGCGCGACGCTGCAGCGACTCGCCAGCGACGTGTCGTCGCTGGCGACCGCCGCGGAAGCCGGGCGCCTGAGCGAGCGCGCCGACGCGACGCGCTACGAGGGCGCGTTCGCAGAGCTCGTGGCCGGGATGAACCGCGCCCTCAGCGCGGTCGAGTCGCCGGTGCAGGCCACGCGCGCGGTGCTCGAGCGCGTCGCCGACCGCGACCTCTCGGCCCGCATGACGGGTGAGTACCACGGCGCGTACGGCTCCATCCAGACCGCGCTCAACGGGGCGGTCGGGACGCTCGACGGCGCACTCGCCCAGGTGCGCGCGGCGGCGGGCGAGGTCGCGACGGCGGGCGAGCAGATCACGGCGGGCAGCCGCACCCTCGCCCAGGGCTCGAGCGCGCAGGCGTCGAGTCTCCAGACGGTCGCCGGGCGTATCGAGCGCGTGACCGCCGCCGCGCGCAGCAGCGCGGCGAGCGCGGGCGACGCGCGCAACCTCGCGGAGCAGGCACGGGAGCGGGCCGCGGGGGGCGTGGTCCGTATGGAGCGCCTCTCCGAGTCGATGGCCGAGATGCGCCGCTCGAGCGAAGCGACGGCGCAGATCGTCCGCACGATCGACGAGATCGCGCTGCAGACCAACCTCCTGGCGCTGAACGCGGCGGTCGAGGCCGCGCGCGCGGGCGACGCGGGGCGTGGCTTCGCGGTCGTCGCCGGAGAGGTGCGCGCCCTCGCTCAGCGATCGGCCGAAGCGGCCCGGCAGGTCGCGACGCTGATCGCCCAGGGGACCGAGACCGCGGTCCGGAGCGTGGCGCTGAACGCGGAGGTGGTCGGCAGCCTGCGCGAGATCAACGCCGACGTGGACCAGATGGCCGGTCGCGTCGGGGAGATCACGGCCGCGAGCAGCGCCCAGGCCGACGACGTCGCCCACATCAGCACCGAGGTCGCCCAGGTGCACCGCGTCACCGAGCGCACGGCGGCGGGCGCCGACGACGCCGCGAACGCGGCCGGCGTGCTCGTCCGGCAGTCGGCGGCACTCAGCGCCATGGTCGAGCGGTTCCACCTGTCGGGCTCGATCGCGGGCACGGTGTCGGCCCCGGCGGAGCGGGCAGAGGTCGTGCGCGCTGCCGCCGGACGTCGGCGGGCACGCGCGCTCGCGAGTTAGGCGGTCCCGCGGGCCAGGCCGTCCCGCGGGTCAGACGGTGCTTCCGGCGGAGCGCTCCGCCATCCCACCGGCGCTCGCGGCCCGGTACGCCGCCACGCTCAACCGTTCGGAGACCGCCGTGAAGCGCGCGAGTAGCACGAGGCACCGTTCGGCCTCGCGCTCGCGCGCTTCGCGTGTGGGGCCGGCGAGACGGTCCACCACGCCGCGCCGCACCGCCGCGGCGAGTTCCTCGTTCAGGATCACGAACTCGCGTCGGATCTCGTCCTCCGCCCACCCGAGGCGCGCCCGCTGCGCCCCGTGGCGTTCGGCCACGACGCGCTGGATCGCCGTCCCGTCCTGCACCTCCGCGGCGGCCTCGCTCTGGGGGTCGGTGAGCGTCAGGTCGAGCTGATAGAGCATGCCCGCCATGTCGGCGAGGAAGCTCGCGAGGTGGTCCTCGATCTCCGACTCGGGCCTGGCGTGCGCGCTCGGCGTGGCGGGATCGCTCCGCAGGCGCGCGACGTAGGCGTGCAGCACGCGCTCGAGCTCCGCGAGCACCGCGTCGGCGGTGGCGCGCAGCGGGCGCGTCGCGGCTTCGGATCGTGGGGCCGCGGGCGGGCTCGCGTCGCCGGCGGCGCCGAGCTCCCCCCCGGGCCCGTGCCCGGCCAGCCCGCCCGTGCCGAGCGACTCGACCGGAGCCGCCGGGATCCAGAGGATGAACGTCGAGCCGACCCCGACCTCGCTCCGCACCGTCACGTCGCCGCCCATGAGGCGCGCGAGGCGGCGGCAGATCGCGAGGCCCAGGCCGGTGCCGCCGTGCCGGCGCGTGAGCGTCATGTCCGCCTGCACGAACGCCTCGAAAATCGGGCGCAGCCGGTCGGCCGGAATGCCCGCGCCGTTGTCCTCCACGCGCACGTACACCCACGGCCCGTCACCATCGAGTTCGGCGTCGGGCGACGCCTGCGTCGCCGTGCCCGCGCTCACCGCGATGCGGCCGGGCTCGTCCGACCGGGCCGTGGTGAACGCGATCGCGTTGCTCAGCAGGTTGACGAGGATCTGGCGGACGCGCGCCTCGTCGCCCCAGGCCGAGAGTCCGGCCGCGTACCCGCCCACCTCATTGTTGAGCTCGAGTCCACGCTCGCGCGCCTGGGGCGTGACGAGCGAGAGCGCGCCGCCGACGGCGTCGCCGATGCGAAACGCCGTCCGCTCGACCGATACCTGCTCGGCCTCGATGCGCGAGAAGTCGAGCACCTCCGAGATGAGCGCGAGGAGGTGTCGCGCGCTCGCGCCCGCGCGCGCGAGGGAGCGGCGCTGTCCGGGCGTGAGCGGCCCGTCGATCTCGAGATCGAGCAACTCGTGGTAGCCGAGGATCGCGTTGACGGGCGTGCGGATCTCGTGGCTCATCGTCGCCAGGAACCCGCTCTTGGCATTGCTCGCCGCCACCGCCTCGTTCCGCGCCGTCTCGGACGCTTCGGCCGCGGCTTGCAGGAGGTTGTCGGCGGCGCGCCGAGCGGTGAGGTCGCGCGTCACCTTCGCGAAGCCGAGCAGGGTGCCGTCCTCGTCCCAGAGCGCGGTCAGCGTGACCCCCGCCCAGAACGTCGACCCGTCGCTGCGAACGCGGTGGCCCTCGCCGGTGTACTCGCCGCGCTCCGCGGCCGTCTGCAGGTGCGCCTCCGCCGACCCGTCCTCCGCCCCGCCCGACGGGTAGAGCAGGCGGAGGTGCGCGCCCTCGGCCTGGTCCTTGGTCCACCACTTGATGTACCGCGCGCCCTCACCCCAGAAGGTGATCACGCCCGCGGGGTCGAGGAGGAAGATCGCGTAGTCGCGCACGTTGTCGGCGAGCGCGGCGAACGCGCGCGCGGCGACGGCCCCGCGCGCGCGCCCGGCCACGGCGTCGCGGGCCGGCTCCGGCGCGTGGCCCGGCGCCGGGGCACCCCCGGACCGCTCGTGCTCGCGCGCTGCGCCACGTCGGAATGCGGCCGCACGTTCCCGCGCCTCGGGCGAGTCGGGCTCCGGGTGCGGGACGGAGTCGGTGGGTGGTTCGTTCGCCATGCAAGGACGCGAATGCAGACTCAAGGCCGCGGCGCTCGAGCCCGAGGCAGTACGATTCAGGTCGTGCGGCAATCCGCCGTAACTTGCGCGACCGCCAGACTTCCCTTTGCCGATGCCCCGCGTTTCGCTGCCCGCCCGCACCGCCACTGACTGGCGCCCGTTGCTCGCCGAGCCCGAGGGGCGGTGGGGCGAGGGCGGGTCGGCGCACGCGCTCGCCCACGCGTGGCAGCGCGCGGCCGACGCCGCCCCGGACGGGCTGCCGTCCGAGGTGCGCGCGGTATTCGCCGGGGATCCCGCGCTGGCGAGCGCGGAGGCGCTGCTGGTCATCCCCGAGCACGCCTCGCCTCTGCCCGACGCGGTGGTGGGGTCGCGCACCGACGCGCTCGTTCTCGCCCGCACGGCCGACGGCCTCGCCGTGATCGCGGTCGAGGGCAGGGCGGGCGAGGCGTTCGGCCTCACGGTCGGCGAGTGGCGGGCGGACGCGTCGCCGGTCGAGCAGGCGCGGCTCGCCCGCGTGCTCGCGGTGCTCGGGCTGCGCGCGGTGCCGGACGAGGTGCGGTACGCGCTGCTCCAGCGCACGGCCGCCGCGCTGCTCGACGCCGACGCGTTCGCGGCGCGGCACGCCGTCGTCCTGGTGCACGCGTTCGAGCCGGCCCCCGGCGAGGCGGACGACGCCGCGCCGCCGCCTGCGCCCGCGGAATTCGCCGACTACGCGGCGTTCGTGCGACTCTTCGGCGCCACGGCGCGTGTGGGCGCGCTCGCCACCATCGAGCGCGCGGACGGGCGCCGGCTGCATTTCGGCTGGGCCCAGGGCGCGACCCCGCCCGCCGACCCGCCGTCGCCGGACGAGACCCTGCGCGACCTGCTCGGTGCCATTCTCGGCGGCGCCATCGAGGCGACCGCGTCGACGCTCCTCTCGTACGGCGACCCGGTCGAGGTGCTGGTGCGCGCCGACCCGCACGCGGTGCACGTCGAGGTGCCCGTGGTCGAGTGGCGTGGGCACACCCCGGTGCTCACCGGCGAGCGCCGCGCGAGCTTCCCGCGCGAGGCGGTGACGCGCTTCGGCGGCGAGGCGCCGTTCATCGAGGCCGTGCTCGCCGCGCGTGCGGAGCGCGTCGCGCGCTTCCGCACGTGCGCGGAGTGCGGCGAGCGGAACCCGCCGGAGTGGCTGCACAGCGCCACGCTGTGCAGCCGGTGCGCGGCCGAGCGGCGCGACGTCGCCTACTGACGACCCCGCGCCGCCGCACGGCCCCGGGCGGCCCGCCTTACGCGGCCTTGGGGTTGATCACCTGCTCGGCCAGGCGCGACATGTCCTGGTCCTGCCGCTTCCGCTCGTCGAGCGTCTGCTGCAGGAGCTGTGAGGCCTGCTGGTTGCCGAGCGCGTCCGCGTACGACCGCAGCGTGCCGTACGCCGCCATGTGGTAGTGCAGGGCGATCTGCGCCGCGGCGATGATGCCCGCGTCGCGCGCGTCGGGGTCCTGCGTCTCGTTCATGATCTTGTTGCCGACCGCGAGGATGCCCTTCGCGATCTCGTTAGGCTCGCCCCGCGGCGTGCCGCCGGCCTGCTGGATGGCCTGCTCCAGCCGCTGCACCTGCTGGCGCCCCTTGTCGGTGCGCTCCTGCAGCTTCTGCTTGAGCTCGGGGTGCGTCGCCCGGTCGGCGATGGCGGGCGCGGCGTTGATGCCCTGCTGCTCCGCGTCGTACACCGCCTGCATGCCCTGCACGAAGAGTTCCTGAAGTCCGTTGATCGCCATGGTCCCGTTCCTCCCGGTGTGATGCGGGCGCCCTCGCCCGCGCGCCGGCGGGGACGGCAGAATCGGTGCCTCGGCCGGCCGCGCGGCGCGACGATTTCGTGGCGGTTGGGCGACGCGCGCCCGCGGCGGCGGGCTCGACATGGGCCGACGCCTAACGTGTGCCGAGCGCGGCCCATCGCGCGAACAGGCCGGCCGCGCGCGGCGCGAGCGCGGCCAGCCGGGCCGGCGCGTCACGCCGCATCGCGTCCACGTCCCACCCCGCCGCCGCCGCCGCCGCGCCGAACTCGGCCAGCATGGTCTCGACCAGCGGGCCGTCCACCTCCGGATGGAACAGCACGCCGTACGCCGCGGCCCCGCCCGCGCCGCGCGCGAGGAACGCCTGGTGCGCCGTACGCTCGGAGTGCGCCAGCAGCGTCGCGCCCGCGGGCAGGTCGAACACGTCGCCGTGCTGATGAAAGGGGACGAACGGCTCGCCGCCCGACGGACCGCCGTCGGCCGCGAGCGGGCCCAACACCGGATCCGCGCGTCCGGCCGCGGTGAGCGTCACGGGCAGCCACCCCATCTCGACCGCGCCCCCCGGCCGCACCGCGGCGCCTAACGCGTGCGCGAGCAGCTGCGCGCCGAGGCAGATGCCGAGCACGGGCGTGCCGCGCGCGAGGGCGCGGTCCACGAGGCGCAGCTCGTCGGCGAGGAACGGGTGCGCGTCCTGCTCGTACACCGCCTGCGGGCCGCCGAGCAGGACCAGCCCGCCCAACCCGGACGCGTCGGCCGGAACGGGCTCGCCCGCGTACGGGTGCAGCACGCGCGCGGCCAGCCCCGACGCCGCGAGGGCGCGGAGGAGGGTGCCCGGCGGCTCGTTTGCGACCTGCTGGACGACGAGAACCTCGCTTCTTTGCGGCATGCCCTTACGCCTCCACTTTCTGCGCCACGGCCAGACCTCCGGCAGCCGGGACAACGTGTTCTGCGGCCGAGGCCTCGACATCGACCTCACGCCCGACGGCCTCGCGATGGCGCAGGCGTTCGCCGAGTTCTACCGCGACATGCGCTGGCGCGCCATCTACGCGAGCCCGCTGCGCCGCGCGCTCGCCACCGCGCGCCCCACCGCCGAGCTGGCCGGGCTCACCGTCCGCCCGCTCGACGGCCTGGCCGAGATCGATTACGGCAAGTGGGACGGGCGCACCGCCGACGACGTCGACCACGCGTTCCACGACGACTACGTGCGCTGGACGGCCGACCCGGCCTGGAACGCGCCGACGGGCGGCGAGACCGCGGTCGCCCTCGCGCGCCGCGTGCTCGGCGCCGTCGAGACGATCGTCGCGGAACAGGGCGGCAGCGAGGACGGCAGTCACGACGCCGAAGGCGACGTGCTCGTCGTGTCGCACAAGGCGGCCATCCGCGTCGCGCTCTGCGGGCTGTTGGGCGTGGACGTGGGCCGGTTCCGCTTTCGGTTCGCGTGCCCGACGGCGTCGGTGAGCGTGATCGAGTTCGGGCGGCACGGACCGATGGCCGACGCGGTGGCCGACCGCGCCCACCTGGACGCACGGCTGCGCGCGCTGAAGGGGACGTGACGCGACGTGCGCGTAGGGCGGGGCAGGCAGCGCGCGCGACGGAGCGTCCGCCGGCTCAGCTCTGCGCAGTCAGTTCCGCCCGCCGCAGCCCCACGGTGAACGTCGAGCCCTTTCCCTCCCAACTCCGCACTCGCAGGTCCCCCCCCATCCCCCGCGCCAGATCCCGCGAGATCGCGAGCCCGAGCCCTGTCCCCTCGTACGGGCGTGTGAGGCCCTCGCGCACCTGCACGAACGGGTCGAAGATCGCGTCCTGGCGGTCGCGCGGGATCCCGATGCCGTTGTCGCGCACCGAGAGGTAGGCCACGTCGGTGTGTTGGGCCTCGCCCTCACGGCCGGTGAGCGCGACGTCGATGTGGCCGCCCGGCGGGGTGAACTTCACGGCGTTGGAGAGCAGGTTGAGCAGGATCTGCCCCAGCTTGTCGCGGTCGGCCAGTACGGCGAGGGAGCCCTCACCGCGGTCCTCCGGCAGCGACACCTGCAGCTGGTGTCCCTTGGCCCGCACCTGCGGCTCGATCATCGGGATGATGTCGTGCAGCACGTCGACGACCAGCGTGGGCCGCACGGTGTACTCGACGCGCCCGGCTTCGAGCTTCGAGAAGTTGAGCACGTCGTTGATGAGCGCGAGCAGGTGCTGCTGCGCGCGCGCGACCCGGTCGAGTGCGCTCCGCTGCGCCGACGTGACGGGGCCGTGCAGCCCCATCTCGAGCAGTTGCACGTGCCCCTGGATCGCGTTGAGCGGCGTGCGCAGCTCGTGGCTCATGTTGGCGAGGAACCGCGTCTTGGCCGCGCTCGCCTCCAGCGCCTCCGCGCGCTGGCGTTCGGCTTCGGCCCGCGCGGTCTCCGCGTCCTGCCGCGCGCGCACCGCCTCGGTCGTTTCGGCCGCGACCGTGATCACGCCGGCGACCGTGCCGTCGGCCTCGACGAGCGGCTGGCTCGAGATGTCGAAGTAGCCGCGCACGAGCGTCCCATTCGCGCGCCGGTCGTAGTGGATCTCGAGCCCGCGCCCGACGAACGGCGTGCCGGTGCGATAGACGCCGTCCAACATCTGCAGCGCGCCCTGTTGCACGACTTCGGGGAACGCCTCGTCGTACGTCTGCCCGATCACGTCGCGGCCGCCGACGAGTCGCCGGTACAGCGGGTTGGTGAGCGCGAACGTGTGCAGCGGCCCGCGCTGTACGGCGATCGCCACGGGCGCCTGCTCGAGCACGCGCCAGAGCAGGTCGCGCGCACTGCGGGCCTCTTCGGCGAGGCGCGCGTGCTCGACCTCGGCCTCCTTGGTCGCTGTCACGTCCTCGCAGAGCACGAGCGCGGCCGCGCGGCCGTCAGGCATGCGCACCGCGCGCGCCGTCTCGCGCACCCACAGCACCGACCCGTCGCGGCGCACCTTGCGGAGCTCCCACGAGCGGGGCGCGCCGTTCGCCGCCAGCGTCTCGGCCACACACGCGGCCGCGCGTTCGCGGTCGTCGGGGAAGAACAGCTCGCTCACCGCCGTGCCCGTGAGCTCGGCGAGCGTGTAGCCGAGCGACTCGGCGCCGAACCGGTTCACCTCGAGCACCGTGCCGTCCGCGCCGACGGTGAAGAGCATCGCCGGCGCCTCGTCGAACGCCGCGCGCAGCCGCTGCTCGCCCGCGTGCCGCGCCACTTCGGCCTCGGCCGCGTGCGCGAGGTCGGCCAGGGTCATGAGGTGCTGCTCGGTCCAGATGCGCGGCACGAAGTCGACGACGCACACCGTGCCGATCACGTATCGCTCGTCGGGGGCCGTGGCGTGCGGCGCGCTGCGCACGGGCACCGACACGTACGCGACGAGGCCGGACTCGCGGGTCGCGCGGTTGTCGCGCCAGCGCGCGTCCGTGCGCGCGTCCGACACGAGCAGCGGCGTGCCGGTCGCGACCACGTGCTGACAGAACGAGGCGTCGAGCCCGACCGGCGTGGTCCAGTCGGGCTCGGCGCCCGGCGGCGTGTGCGTCGCCGTGGCACGCGGTATCACGCACACCGCGACGGGCACCTGCTCGTCGATCGTGAGCAGGTTGACCTGCGCCACCGGAGCGTCGAGCGACCGGGCGGCGAGACGGGCGACGCGTTCCAGCCCCGCAATCGGCGCCGCGCCGAGCAGCCCCGTCGCGCGGACCGCCGAGAGGCGCCCCGGATGGGTCAGCGGTACGGTCGGGCTCGCGATGGTCACGCCGGCGTCACGTGCACGTCACGTGCGCGGGCACGCCGCCGGCCGCGTCGGGCCCCTCAACTCGCCTCGGAACGACGGCGAGCGCGCCGCGGCCGCGATTCGACCGGGAACCACTGTATGACAGTATGTGACGCAGATGCAGCCTGCTACGTGCGGAATGGTGGGCCGGGGCAGCACAACGCGCGTGCGCTCCGGCATTCGGAGCGTAGCAGTCTGCACCGTCGCGAGGGAAGGCGTGGTCGGCCGTGAGCGGCCGTCCCGGACTCACGCGACGGCGCGCGCGAGCTCGCGCCCGACCACGCGCCCCGAAAAGAGACACCCGCCGAGGAAGGTCCCCTCGAGCGACCGGTAGCCGTGCATCCCGCCGCCGCCGAATCCGGCCGCTTCGCCCGCGGCGAAGAGCCCGGGGATTGCCGAGCCGTCGGGCGCGAGCGCCTGGCCGCGCAGGTCGGTTTCGAGACCGCCGAGCGTCTTGCGGGTGAGCACGTGCAGGCGCACCGCGATGAGTGGCCCGTGCGCCGGGTCGAGCAGTCGGTGTGGCCTCGCCGTGCGAATGAGCCGGTCGCCGAGGTAGGCGCGCGCACCGCGGAGCGCGGTGATCTGCAGGTCCTTGGCGAACGGGTTGGCCAGCTCGCGGTCGCGGGCGACGATCTCGCGCTCGACTGCGGCGGGGTCGATGCGCGGGGCGCCCGGCGTGGCGGCGGCGAGCGCGTTCATCCCCTCGACCAGCTCCGCGAGCGTGCGGCGGACGACGAAATCGGCCCCGTGTCGCTTGAACGCCTCCACCGGCCCCGGGGCCTCGTCGCCGTAGGCGCGGCGCGCGACCTGCCGCCACGAGCGCCCGGTGAGGTCGGGATTCTGCTCGGAGCCCGAGAGCGCGAACTCCTTGCGGATGATGGACTGCGTGAGCACGAACCACGAGTAGTCGTGCCCGGTGCGCCGCAGGTGGGCCAGCGTGCCGAGCGTGTCGAAGCCGGGGAAGAGCGGGACCGGCAGGCGGCGCCCCTCGGCGTCGAGCCAGAGCGACGACGGGCCCGGGAGGACGCGGATCCCGTGGTTGGGCCAGATCGGGTCCCAGTTCTCGAGCCCCTCCACGTAGTGCCACATCCGGTCGGAGTTCACGACGCGCACGCCCGCGGCCTCGGCGATGCCGATCATCCGCCCGTCGACGTGCGCGGGCACGCCCGCGACCATGCGCGTGGGCGGAGGGCCCAGGCGCTCGGGCCAGTTGCGGCGCACGAGCGCGTGGTCGCCTCCGATCCCGCCCGAGGCGACCACGACGGCCTGCGCGCGGAAGGCGAACTCGCCCGCGACCTCGCGCGAGCTGGTCACGCCGCGGGGCACGCGGCTCGGGGCGAGCACGGCGCCGCGCACGCCGTCGACCGCGCCGTTGGTGGTGACCATCGCGTCGACGCGGTGGCGGAACGCGAAGCGGACGCGACCGCGCGCCGCGTGGGCCCGCGCCCGGCGCGCGAACGGCTCGACGACGCCGGGGCCCGTGCCCCAGGTGACGTGGAAGCGGGGCACCGAGTTGCCGTGGCCGACCGCGCCGTAGCCGCCGCGCTCGGCCCAGCCGACGACGGGAAAGAGGCGGAGGCCCTGCGCGCGCAGCCACGCGCGCTTTTCGCCGGCCGCGAAGTCGAGGTACGCCTCGGCCCACCGACGCGGCCAGTGGTCCTCGGGGCGGTCGAAGCCCGCCGTGCCCATCCAGTCCTGCGCGGCCAGCTCGCGCGAGTCGCGGATGCCCAGGCGGCGCTGCTCGGGCGTGTCGACGAGGAAGAGGCCGCCCAACGACCAGAACGCCTGCCCGCCGAGGCTCTGCTCGCCCTCCTGCTCGACGACGAGCACGCGGCGCCCGGCGTCGGCGAGTTCCGCGGCCGCGACGAGGCCCGCCAGCCCGGCGCCGACGACGATCACGTCGGCGTCGAGGGCGGCGGTCATCCCGCCGGCTGACTCGAGAAGCGGTACACGGTCCGCGAGGCGTACGGCGCGCCCGGGCGGACGATCGTCGACGGGAACGCGGGCTCGTTGGGCGAGTCCGGGTAGTGCTGCGTCTCGAGGGCGAAGCCGCCGCGCCGGGCGTAGCGCGCGCCGCCCTTTCCGGCGAGCCCGTCGGGGATCATGTTGCCCGAATAGAACTGCACGCCGGGCTCGGTGGTGTGCACTTCCAGGACCCGCCCGCTGCGCGGCTCGTACACGCGCGCCGCGAAGGCGAACGCGCCGGGCGACGGCGCGTCGACCACGAAGTTGTGGTCGTAGCCCCCGCCGGCGCGGAGCTGCGCGTCGTCGGCGTCGATGCGCGCGCCGATCGGGTGCGGCCGCCGGAAGTCGAAGGGGGTGCCGGCCACCCCCCGCAGCTCGCCGGTCGGGATCAGCGTGTCGTCGACCGGCGTGAAGCGCGACGCGCCGAGGGTGACCTCGTGCTCCAGCACCGAGCCCGCGGCGTGGCCGGCGAGGTTCCAGTACGTGTGCTGCGTGAGGTTCACCGGGGTGGGCGCGTCGGCCGCCGCGTGGTAGTCGATCGCGAGCGCGTCGGCGGTGACCGTGTACGTCACGCGCACGTCGAGCGCGCCCGGGTACCCCTGGTCGCCCGCCGGGCTCGTGTGCCGGAGTACCACGCCCGCCGCGCCGCCCGCCGTGAAGGGCTCGGCGTCCCACAGCACGCGGTTGAAGCCGACCACGCCGCCGTGCAGCGCGTTAGGCGGGTTGTTGATCGCGAGCGTGTACGCGGCGCCGTCGAGCGTGAAGCGGCCGCGCGCGATGCGGTTGGCGTACCGCCCGACGAGCGCGCCGAAGTAGGCGGTGTCGGCGACGTAGCCGGCGAGGTCGTCGTAGCCGAGCGCGACGTCGGCGGGGCGGCCGTCGCGGTCGGGGACCGCGATGGAGGTGAGGTGGGCGCCGTACGGCGTCACGCCGACCCGGACGGGGCCGGCGTCGAGCGTGTGGAGGGCGACGGCGCGCCCGTCGGGCGCGGCGCCGAACGCGGTGGTGGTGACGGTTGCGGGCATGCGTGACGTTAGGCGGCGGACGCGGCGCGCGGCAGGGTCAGCGTGAAGCGCGAGCCCGCGCCCACGCGGCTCTCGACGGTGAGGTCGCCGCCCATGGCGCGGGCGAGCTCGCGGCTGATCGCGAGGCCGAGCCCCACGCCCTGCTGGGCCTGCTGCGTGAGTTGCCGGTCGATCTGCACGAACGGCTCGAACACGCGCTCCAGCTGGTCGGGGGGGATGCCGCGGCCGGTGTCGCGCACGTGCACGCGCACGGCGTGCGGCCCGTCCGACTCGCCCGCGAGTTCGACGGCCCCGCCCGGCTCGGTGAACTTGAGCGCGTTGGTCAGCAGGTTGAGCAGGATCTGCCGCACCTTCTCCGGGTCGCCCTCGGCGAACACGGGGCTGGCCGGCGCGCCCACGGCGAGCGACAGGCCGCGCGCGGCCACCAGCGGCGCGACGAGCGCTTCCGCGTCGTCGAGTGTCGCGCCGAGGTCCACGACCACGCGGCGCACCTCGACCCGCCCGGCCTCGAGCTTGGCGAAGTTGAGGATGTCGTTGATGAGTGCGAGCAGGTGCTGGCTGGAACGCCGCACGCGCGCGAGGTCGGCGAGCTGCTCGGGCGTGGTCGGGCCGCGAATGCCGAGCGTGATGAGTTCGACGTAGCCGGTGATCGCGTTGAGCGGCGTGCGCAGCTCGTGGCTCATCGTGGTGAGGAACAGCGATTTGGCCGCGTTCGCGGCGGCCGCCGCCGCCGCGCTCCGCTGCAGCTCCGCGTTGATCGCCTCCAACTCGGCCTGCTGCGCCGCCATCCGCTCGGCCTGCAATTCCAGCTGCGCCGCCTGCTCGTGCAGCTGCGCGTTGGCGGCGGCCAGCTCGGCGACCGTGGCGTGGAGCGCGATCTCGCGGGCCGCGGCGTTGGCGAGGTCGTCGAGGGTCGCGATCTCGTCGTCGGTCCACTGGCGCGTGGCGAAATCGATCACGCAGAGCGACCCCACGGCCTGGCCGCCGGCGTCGAGCAGCGGCGCGGTGATGCACGCGCGCACGCCCATCGCGACCGACGGGATGTCGGCGAACGCGTCGCCGAACACGGCGTCGTGCTGCGCGTCGCCGACCACGAGCAGCGCGCCGGCGCTGGGCGTGTACTGCGCGGCGGCGCCGACGCCTGGCGTCGGGCGGCCGCGCATGGCGAGGTGGCGCGCGATGCCGATCTGGCAAAACGAGGGGAACGTGCGGACTTCGCCGACGGCGACCACGTCGTCGGGGAGGCCGACGTGCGCCTTGATCACGTCGCGGTCGCCGTCGACGATCGTGAGCAGCGCGGTCGGGGCGCGGAGCAGGCGCGCGGCGAGGGCGACGATGCGGCCGACGGCGGGTGCGGCGGGCGTCTCGAGGAGCCGCGTCCCGCGCACGGCGGCGAGTCGCCGCGGGTCCCCGATGGCCGCGGCCAGCCCCTCGCTCGTGACCGGCGCGATCCACGGCGTCAGGCGCGGCGATGCGGCAGGTTCAGGCGTGGCCGGGGGCATCGCGCAAAGCTACGTCCCCGGCGGAGTTGCCGCCGCACGCGCTCGGCGCGCCGACACGGCGGCGTCAGCCGTCGTCGACGCTCCGATCCACGTCGCCCGGCACCCGGGCGATCACGCGCGTCACGCTGCCGCCCGTGAGCGCGGCGACCGCGTCGCCGAGCAGGGCGCGGCCCGCATCGTTCGCGGCCCAGGCGCGTAGCTCCAGGTCGGGCACGGCGCAGACGAGCGCCGCCCCCTCGAGCCGGACGCCGGCCACGCGGTGCAGCTGGGTCGTGACCCAGAGCAGCCGCAACTCGCGCGGGCCCACACGCCGGCGCACCTCGTCGGCCACGCCACGCCACAGGGCGGCCGCGTCGGCCTCCGCGCCCGCCGGCGACGGCGCGACGGGAACCGCGGGCTCGGGCGCTGGAACGGATGCGGGCGCGCTCGGGGATGGCACGTCGGGGGCGGCGGACGCTCCGGCCGGCACCGGGCGGTCGGCGCCGGGGCGGTCAGCGCCGGGGCGGTCGGCACGGGCGCGCACGAGGTCGAGCGAGCGGCGCTGGACGCCGGCGCGCCACGTCTGGTAGCCGGGCTTCGCGAAGCGGTAGCCCTCGGTCACCGCGCGGCGGACGTACGCGCCCGGGTCGCGGATGGCGTCGGGCTCGTGCCGGCGCGCGTAGAGCACGTAGCACAGCACCTCGTACACCTGCGCCGGGTCGGCGCGCAGCAGCCGCTCGGCCTCGGCGCGGTGGACGCCTAACGCCTGCAGCGCGGCGAGCTGCACGCGCGCGTCGCGCGGCACTTCGAGCGAGAGCCCGGCGAAGAGGCGGGCGGCCTCGAGCACCGGCCCCGGCATCGCGACGAGGCGGTCGGCGGCGCGCCCAGGCGGCTCGATGAGCACGTCGCCGAGGATGCCCGCCTCACGCAGCTCGGCGGTCGCTCCGGCGAGGTACTCGAGCACCCGACTGCGCTTGAAGCGCGGGGAGAGGCCGAGCGCGGAGCGGAGCCATTCGAGGTCGTGCTCGAACGGGAGCGGCTCGCCGCGCGCGGCGGCGCCGGCGTAGAGCTGGTAGAGACGCTGCGCGACCGGATCGACCAGCGCGAAGTAGCGCTCGTAGTCCATCCACGTGGTCGCCGTGGTGCCGGCCCGCGGACGCCAGACGTCGGCGAGCGTGATGCGGTCGAGCGTGTCGTCGCGCCACGCCACGTCGAGCACGCCGGTCGCGGTGCCACGCCCCATCGCCGGGCCCGACGCGGGGTCGGCGCCGGCACGGCGGGCGCGGGCTCCGCGGGCCGCCGTGCGGTCGAGCGCGGCGGGGGCCCAGAGGGCCGGGGCGGGGGCGTCGGCGGACGCCGCGTTCGCCTCGTCGGACGCGAGCAGTTCGGAGAGGGCGGTGGCCGGGTCGGCGGTCGCCGCCATCGGCGCGAGCAGCACGCGGACCTGGGCGAAGCGGAGGAGGGCGTCGCGGACGCGGCGGATCATCTTCCCGCCGCCGGTGACGCCCATCGTCGCGTTGAGGCGGCGGATGCTGACGTCGGAGAGGGTGTTGCTCGCCCATCCGGCCTCGTCGAACAGGCGCACGACGGCCATCAGGACCGGCCAGTCGCCGGCGCGGGGAAGGCCGAGCGCCGCATCACCGGCGATACGGACGGCGAACCACTGGCCGCTGAGCGCGCGCACGCGGTGGACATGCAGCCACTCTTCTTCCGCCAGCCGGCCGGTCGCGGGGTCGGGCTTGGGCTCGTAGCGCGAAAGCCGGGCGAGCGGCAGTTCGCAGAGGCCCGCGGGCGCGGGGAGCGGTAGCGCCCGAACTCCCTGGTCGAGCGCGGTCCAGAGGACCGCGTCGGCGGTGGACGGGGAGGATGCAGCAGGGCGGGTCATGGATCGCGACCAATCTCGTCGTGGGGCGTCGGGCGGGCAAGGACCTCGTGAATGCAGGCAAGGGGCCACGCGGTTCAAGGTTCGGCTCGCCACCGCTCCGGCCGCACTGCAGGTCGGCTGGTCCTGATCGCGAGCCGCGCACCGGATCGGGGGGGTTCTTTCGCTTCGCTCTTCAAACACAAATCCACCACCACAACGCAGGGGTTCGGCAGCGAACCGGATGTGGAGAAAGCAGGCAAGTGGTTGAGATGCCGCAGGTTCGCACGTTGCGACGGGGCGGGGGCGGTACGCGACGCATCGCGACGCGGGGGTGGACAGTCCGCATCCTGGGCCCGGACGGTACGCGGATCGGGCACGGAGGGACGCCGGCCGGGACGGTACGCACCGGTCGGCTACCGCTCGGACCGTCGCCGGGCAGCGAGTCGTGTAACTCGCGGTACGACAGGCGGTTGCGCGTGACGCGTCGGCAGGGAGGCGGTGCGGAACGGGCGGCACTGCGTACCGTCCCGGCCCTGACGCTGGGGGTGGCGCGGCGGGTCCGTCGGGTCGTGGATACCGTCCGGGCCGCGGCGTCGCGCAGTGCCTGCACACCTCTCGAACGCCGAGTGGCGGCAGGGAGGGGCGAGGCAGGCGCGAGAGGGGGCGCGGGGGGTAGCGCGAGGTGTTGACATCTGGCGTGCTCGCCCCCGAACTTGGCTCCCGTGCCGATCCGCGTACCGTCGTGGCTGTGCCCAGGGGGCGCCGAGTCCGTATGACGGCGCGACGCGCGTCACTCCGGGTCGTCGGCGGGGCGTTGCCGCCGGTCGCCGGATCGTCCTCCGCGGCCGGCGCAGCGACGCCGCAGGTGGTTCGCGAGCGGCCGTGGCTCGTGTCGGACGCGCTCGTGGCGTCGCGGCTCGCCGGCCATCCGGTGCTGCCGGTGCGCGACGCGACCCTGCGGCGGAATGCGCGCGTCGTCGCGTTCGCGCTCAACCTGCTCGCGCTGCCC
The DNA here is from genome assembly GCA_963851265.1 of uncultured Gemmatimonadales bacterium. Classification (GTDB taxonomy): domain Bacteria; phylum Gemmatimonadota; class Gemmatimonadetes; order Gemmatimonadales; family Gemmatimonadaceae; genus BPUI01. The sequence continues at coordinate 42,619 of CAWKNZ010000012.1, read as the reverse complement.
GACGCAGGGGGCGGATCGCTGGCCGCCGTCGACCTTCCGCTGGACGTCGATGCCCTCACCACGCGGATCGCGCTGCCGGCGGCGGCGATCGAGGAAGCGCTGCGTGCGCTCTGGGTGGCCGACGTGCTGCGCGCCGGGAGCGACGCGGGCACCACGCGCTTCTCGGACGAGCTGCTCGCGCCCACGCCGCTCGCGTACGCCGTGCGGTGGGGGACGGTGGCCGACCAGCTGCTCGACCGACGCGGCGAGGGCGCGCTCGCCGCGATCGGGCTCTTTCGGCTGCTGCTCGACCGCCTCGCGCACCCGCGTGCGCCGGTCACGCTCCCGGCCTCGGTGGTGCAGGAGCAACTCGGCCTGAGCGAGGATCAGGCGCGGCGCGGCGCGCGCACGCTCGTGCAGCGCGGGCTGGTGGTGGAGCAGGCACAGGCCGGGCGCGCGAAGCAGCTGCTTCTCGCTGACGCCGTGCTCGTCGGCGTGGCACCAACTTCGGCACCCGCGGTGCTCGCCGGCGATGCCGCGTCGCTCACGCCGCTCGCCGTCGCCGTGCCGGTCCCGGGTGCCGGAGCAGCAGATGCGCCGGTGGCGCCGGTTCCCCCGTCCGTGGCGCCCCCGGGAGTGCCGCAGGTCGTGCCGGTCGCGCGTCCGTCGGCGGGAACGCTCCTCGAGTACGCCGGCCAGCGAATCGAGCTGCCCGCGCAGGCCGAGTTGTCGGTGGCGATCCCGGGCACCCGCGTCGCAGGGATGCGCCTCGACGCGACGAGCGGGCGGCTCATCGTCACGCTCGAGCCCGCGCCCCCGGCCGCCGGCCCTTGAGTTCGCGCCGCGCGCCGGTGCCCACGACGACCGTCGAGGGCGCCGACTGGGACGGACAGGACATCTCGGGGCAGCAGCACACCGGTGTCACGTTCGTCGACCTCGACCTGACCGACGTGACCAACGCGGGCGCGGTCTTCACCGACTGCACCTTCCGCAACGCGCGCTTCAACGGCTCGGCGCACACCGACGCCGCGTTCGTCAACTGCACGTTCGCGAGCTGCGCGTTCTTCGACGCGCGCTTCACCGACTGCAAACTCGTGGGGAGCTCGTTCAAGCGCTGCACGTACGACCTGCTCAAGGTGGTCGGGGGCAACTGGTCGCACGTCGGCCTGTCGGGCGCGGACCTGCGGACCGCGTCGTTCCGCGGCACCCGGCTGCGTGAGGCGGACCTGACGGGCGCCCGCTGCGACGGCGCGGCCATCCGCGACGCCGACCTGTCGGGTGCCGCGCTCCGGGGCGCGACGCTGGCGCGCTGCGACCTGCGGGGCAGCGACCTCAGCGCCCTCGAACCCGCGCACGTCGACCTCTCGGGCGCGATCGTCTCCTTCGAGCAGGCGCTCGCGATCGCCGCCGCGCTCGGCCTCGACGTCCGGCCCGACTAGCGGAAGCCGGGCGCGATGTCGTCGCCCGTGCGGGTGCCCCGGCCGGGGCGCGCTCCGGTGTTGCGTGCTTCGGTGCGAGCGGTCTCGGCGCGCCTCCGCCGCGACGTCACCCTCACGGCGGTGCACGCGGGCCTCCGCGCGGCCACGGGCACGGCCGCACCGCTGGCGCTCGCCTACACGACCGGCAACCGCGGGTACGTGCTGGCGGCCGTGGGGGGGTGGTTTGCCGCGATGGCCGACGTCGGCGGCGTCACGCGCACGCGCGCCCGCACGATGGGCGCGTACGTGCTGCTCGGCGGGGTCGCCTACGCCGCGGGGGCGCGGGCCGCGGGGGTGGCGGTGGCGCTGCGTGCGGCGGACGCGACGTGGGCCGCCGTCCTGGTCGTCGCCACACTCGTCTTCTGCTGGGCGGCCGGCACCGCGCTGTTGCGCGTGCTCGGCGACGCGGGAACGACGCTCGGCATTCTCGTTGCGGCCACCTTCGTGGCCGCGCTCGCGAGCCCCGCGGCGCAGGCGGACGCCGCGATCCACGGCGGGGTGATGATCGCGGGCGGCGGGCTGTGGACGATGCTCCTCGCGCTCGCCATATGGCCGGTGCGCCCGTACGGCGCGGCGCGGCACGGGGTGGCCGACGCCTACCACGCACTCGCGCACTTCGCCGGCGAGATCGCCGCGGCGGTCGGCGGTGGTGGGCCCGCGGCCGACCGCTACACCGCGCTCGCCCGACGCGAGCACCCGCGGGTGCGTGCCGTGATCGAGGCCGGGCGCTCGGTGCTGCTCGCCACGCGCCGCGGGCGCTTGGGTGCCGCGCCGCGCGGCGACGATCTCGCCCTGCTGCTCGACGGCGCCGACCTCGTGTTCGGCACGCTGCTCGTGCTCGCGGAAGCGGCGGAGGTGGCCGACGCCGCGCCCGTGCCGAACGGCGCGGCCGCCGCGCTCGGCGCCGCGCTGGGCGCCGCACTGGGCGCCGCACTGGGGCAGGCGTCGGCGGCGCTCGACGAGCTGGCACTCGCGATCGTGCCCGGGCCGCGGGCGGGGCGCCGTCCGCCCGCGCTGGCCGCGCTCGAGGCGGAGGCTGCCGTCGTGGCCGGGGCGTCCGACGCCCTGGGGCACGCGGCCGCACTCGTCGAGCAGCTTGCCGGCGAGGTCGAGCGCGCGGCCGAGGTGGCGGCGACGCTCGCGAGCGGTGGCGAAGACACGCTGCTGGCGGGGGTGCGGGCGGTGGCGCGCGGGCGGCGGGAGCGCCGCGCCGCGCCCGCGACGCGGCGGCTGCGCGGGCTGGCGCGCTGGCGCCGCGCGTTAGGCGACGTCGACACGCCGACGCTGCGCCACGCGCTCCGGGTCGGGACGGCGGCGGCGGGGGCGCACGCGCTCGGCGCGGGGCTGCACATCGCGCGCGGGCCGTGGCTCACGATCACCACGCTCATCGTGCTCCAGCCCTCGGCCGGGATGACGCTCCGGCGGTCGACGGCGCGCGTGCTCGGGACGGTGTTGGGCGGGGTGGTCGCGGCGGTGCTCGCGGCCGCATTGCGTGACCCGCGGCTGATCGCGGCCGTGGTGTTCCCGCTCGCCGCGGCGGCGGTGGCATTGCGGGCGGTGCACTACGGCGTGTTCACGTTCTTCCTCACCCCGGTATTCGTGCTCATCGCGCAGCCCGCGCCCGGCAACTGGGCACTCGCGGGGGTGCGCGCGGCCGACACCGTGGTGGGCGGTCTGGTGGCGGTGGTCGCGAGTCTCGTGCTGTGGCCGACGTGGGAGGCGCGTTCGCTGCCGGGGACGCTGGCCGCGGCGGCCGAGGCGGCGCGGGCCTACGCCGCGCTCGCGGCGCGGCGGGCGGCGCGCGCGGTGGGGGACGATGGGGCCGACGCCGACGGCGCGACCGCGGTGCCGTCGCCCGAGTCGGTGGCCGCGGCGCGGCGCCGCGCGGGGCTCGCGGCAACCGCGGGCGAGGACGCGCTCGGCCGCTTCATGGCGGAGCCGGGCGGGCGCGGGGCGCGGGCGGAGGCGACGCTCGCGCTGCTGGCGCGGGTGCGGCGCGTGAACAGCGCCGCGACGGCGCTCGCGGCGCTCGGCCCGGCTCCGGGCGGCCGCGACCGCCTCGCGGCACTCGGCGCGGACGTGGACGCGGTGCTCGCCGACGCGGCGGCCGCGGTGCGCGAAGAACGGGCGCCGGCCTCACTGCCCCCCGCGCTCGCGGCGCTGCTGGGGAACTCGGGCGGGGTCACGCGTGCCGTGCTCGAGACGGCGGAACGGCGCGTGCCGGAGGTGCCCGCGTGGGCGGCGCTCGTGCGCGTCGCGCGGCACGCGGTGGGCGTGCGCGCGGCCGCCGCCCGGCTGGCCGACGCGCGTGGTCGCGCGGCGCGCGTCGCCGCGGCCGAGGTCGCCGCGGCCGAGGTCATCGTGTCCGACGGCGCGGCGGACGCGGCGCGCCATGTTCCCGTTCCCAACCCCGTTCCACGATGAACACCCTGCGCGTCGGCGTGGTCGGCTTCGGCCTCGGCGGGTCGGTCTTTCACGCGCCGCTCGTCGCGGCCACGCCGGGCATGCAGCTGACGGCGGTGGTCACCCGCGACGCCGAGCGGCGCGCGAAGGCGGAGGCCGCGTACCCCGGCGTGCGCGTGGTCGCACGGCCCGAGGCGCTGTGGGACGGGAGCGAGGGGCTCGCGCCGGTCGACCTCGTCGTGGTGACGACGCCGAACGCGACGCACGTGCCGCTGGCCCGGGCGGCGGTCGCGGCGGGGAGGCACGCGGTGATCGACAAGCCGCTGGCGCCGACGGCGGGCGAGGCGCGGCTGCTCGGGGCGGAGGCGCGGGCGCGCGGGGTGGTGCTGGTGCCGTTCCACAACCGGCGGTGGGACGGCGACTTCCGCACGGTGCGCGCGCTCGTCGCGGCGGGCGCGTTAGGCGACGTGCACCGCCTGGAGTCGCGCTTCGACCGGTGGCGGCCGGTGCCGCGCGCGGGGTGGAAGGAGGTGGGGGGCGAGGGGGCCGCGACGGGTCTGCTCTTCGACCTCGGCACGCACCTCGTCGACCAGGCGATCGTGCTCTTCGGGGCGGCGCGCGAGGTGTACGCCGAGCGGGACCGGCGGCGGCCGGGCGGGGCGGAGGGTGCGGCGGTGGACGACGACGTGTTCGTCGCGCTCACGCACGCGTCGGGGGTGCGGTCGCACCTCATGGCGAGCGCGCTCGCGGGGCAGCCGGGGGCGCGGTTCCGCGTGTTAGGCAGCCGCGGGGCGTACGTCAAATTCGGGCTCGATCCGCAGGAGGACGCGCTCGCGCGCGGCGGCCGGCCGGGCGGCGCGGGGTGGGGCGAGGAGCCCGACACGGCGTGGGGGACGCTCGGCGCGGGGGACGTCGTGCGCGCGGTGCGGACGGAGGCCGGGGCGTACGGCGAGTTCTACGCCGGGGTACGCGATGCGATCCGGGACGGGGCCCCGCCGCCGGTGTCGGTGGACGACGCGGCCGCCGGGCTCGAGGTGATCGAGGCTGCGCTGCGGTCGGCGCGCGAGGGGGCGGTGGTGCGGCTGCGCGGCGTGTGAGCGGGCCGCGCGGCGCGCCCTACATTCGCCGGTCCGGGCCGCGCCTGCCGCCGCGCCGGCCCGCCCCCTCGCCATTTCCCCTCCCCGGAGACTGCCCATGAAGGCGTACGTGATGACGACCGGTCTCATCTTCGGCCTGCTCGTGGTCGTGCACGTGTGGCGCGTCGTCGCCGAGTCGCCGCGCCTGGCGTCGGACCCGGCGTACGTGGTGATCACGCTCCTCGCGGCCGCGTTCAGCGCCTGGGCGGCGCGGCTCGTGTGGCGCGCGCCGGCGGCGTAGCGCGCGGCCGTCAGCGCGCGGCACTCAGCCTGCCGGCGCGTCCACGCCGCGCGCCGCGAGCACCAGCGCCGTCTTGCGCTCGTACAGCCCGCGCTCCAGCCCGACCGGGTAGCGGTGCGGGTTGGCGAGCCGGGTGGTCCCCTCCGGCAACGCCGCGAGCTCGCCCCGCGCCCGCTCGCGCGCCGCCGCGAGCGGCACCGCGTCGCGCACGCGCACGCCCCGCGCGAACACCGGCTGGAGCAACTCGTCGTACGGTGCGTCGGCCGCGAAGCGCTTGCGGCGCGTCGGGTCGAGCGGGTCGACCATCGTCGCCGCGCCCGGTGCGGGCGGGCCGAGTTCGTCGTAGAGCATGTCGCCGGTAAAGGACGCCCCACCGGGCGACGCGCCGTCGCGGTAGCGCCGCACCTGGAGGACGCCGGGCGTGGTCGTCTTCGCCGTCTGCTCGCTCACCTTCACGCGCGGCTGCCATGCGCCGTCGGCGTCCCGCATCGCGGTGAGCTTGTAGACGCAGCCGAGCGCGGGGTGGTCGTAGGCCGTGACGAGGCGCGTGCCGACGCCCCACACGGCGATCGCGGCGCCCTGGCGCTTGAGGCTCTCGATCAGGTGCTCGTCGAGGTCGTTGGAGGCGAGGATGCGCGCGTCGGCGAAGCCGGCGTCGTCGAGCAGGCGGCGCGCGGCCCGGCTCAGGTAGGCGAGGTCGCCGGAGTCGAGGCGGATGCCTAACAGCTGGTGGCCGCGGGCGCGGAGGGCGCGGCCCGCCTCGACCGCGTGGCGTACGCCTTCGAGCGTGTCGTACGTGTCGACGAGGAAGACGCAGTTGCCGGGGAGCGCGTCGGCGTAGGCGGCGAAGCTTTCGGCCTCGCTGTCGAAGCTCATCACCCAGCTGTGGGCGTGGGTTCCGCGCACGGGGATGCCGAACTTCATGCCCGCGAGCACGTTGCTCGTGGCGCCGCACCCGCCGACGTACGCGGCGCGGCTGGCCGCGAGGCCGCCGTCGGGGCCCTGGGCGCGGCGCAGCCCGAACTCGAGCACCTCGTCGCCGCCGGCGGCGAGCGCGACGCGCGCGCCCTTTGTCGCGACCAGCGTCGAAAACCCGACGTGCGCGAGCAGCGCGGTCTCGACGAGCTGGGCGTGGAGGATGGGGCCGCGCACGCGCACGAGCGGCTCGTTGGCGAACACGACCGCGCCCTCGGCGACCATGTCGACGTCGAGCGCGAGGCGGACCGCGCCGAGGTGGTCGAGGAAGGCGGCGGGGAAGAGCGGGCGGCCGTCGGCGTCCTCGAGCGTGCCGAGGTAGGTGAGCTCGTCGGACGCGAAGCGGAAGCCGTCGAGGTAGTCGGCGGCGGCATCGAGCCCGCAGGCGACCGTGTATCCGCCGCCGAACGGGGCCGTGCGGAAGTAGAGGTGGAACGCCGCCTCGCGCGCTTCGCGCCCCGCGCGCCAGTAGCCGAGCGCCATCGTGAGCTGGTAGAGGTCGGTGAGGAGCGCGGACTCGGCGGGATTGCGGGACATGCGGCGGCGGTGAAGGACGGAAGCGCCCGGTAACGAAGACGTTGGACGGAGCCTGTGGCGGAGCCCGCCGATAATTTGGCACCGATCGACATCGCGGTACGCGCATTGCTCGGAGCCGGCGTGTGGGAGCACGAACGCTCCACAGTCGAGTAGAACGTGATCGGGTGCGGCGGAGGATGATGACGGGTCGGCGGCAGGCTCTACATGTAGATCCGGCATGGGCGTGACGCTCAAGCAGTTGGGCCAGCAGGTCATCGTGATCACCGGCGCATCGAGCGGCATCGGGCTGGTAACGGCGCGCGAGGCGGCACGGCGCGGCGCGAAGGTCGTGCTCGCGTCGCGCGACGAGGACGATCTGTCGGTCGCGGTCGACGCCATCCGGGCCGAGGGCGGGCGCGCCGAGTACGTCGTCGCCGACGTCGCGGATTTCGACGCCGTGGCCGCGGTCGCGGAGCGCGCGGCGGCCGCGTTCGGGGGCATCGACACCTGGGTGAACAACGCCGGCGTCTCGATCTACGGGCGTGTGGGCGACGTGCCGCTGGCCGACGCGCGGCGCCTGTTCGAGACCAACTATTGGGGAGTCGTGCACGGCTCGCTCGTCGCGGTGCCGTACCTCAAACGCCGTGGTGGCGGCGCGCTCATCAACGTCGGCTCGGTGCTCTCCGACACGGCGATGCCGTTGCAGGGGCACTACTCGGCGAGCAAGCACGCGGTCAAGGGCTTCACCGACGCGCTGCGCGTGGAGTTGGAGCACGACGGCGTGCCCGTCTCGGTCACACTCGTGAAGCCGGCCGCCGTCGACACGCCGTACCCGCAGCACGCGGGCAACCAGATGGGCGTCGAGCCGACGCACCAGGCGCCGGTGTACGCGCCGATGGTCGTCGCGCGCGCGATCCTGGCGGCGGCAGAGGTGCCCTACCGCGACATCAAGGTCGGCGGCAGCGCCAAGCTCTACACCACCCTCGAGACGTTCGCGCCGCGGATCGTCGACCGGATGAAGCGGGCGACCGCGTTCAGCGGCCAGCAGACCGACCGCCCGGCCCGCGACGACGCCACGCTCTACGCGCCGCGCAGCGGCAGCGGCCGCGAGCGCGGCCGGTATTCCGGGCACGTCATGCAGTCGAGCGCGTTCACGGCGGCCGCGCTCAACCCGTTCGTCACGGTGCTCGGCGCCGCGGCGCTCGGCGTCGGCGTCGCACTCGCCGCCCGCGGTCGCGGGCACGGGCGCGATTGACGACGATTACCACCCCTCACCACGTGGAGATCCACAGATGACCAAGCGCTATCTCACGACATTCGCCCTGGGCGCCGCGGTCGTCGCGGCCGCTGCCTGCGGCGGGAACAAGGGCGCCGCCGGCGACAGCGCCGCGATGGGCGGCTCGGCCGGCGGCGCGAGCAGCTCCAGCAGCACGGGTGCGGCGGGCGGTGCCGCCGGCGGTGCCGGCGCTGATACGAGCATGCGCGGCATGAACGGCGGCGCCGGCATGTCGGGCTCGACCGGCGCGGGTGCGGCCGGGGCCGGGGCAGCGGGCGCCGGGACGAGCGGCGCCGGAGCGGGCATGGGCGCTGGCGCGACGAGCGGCGGCACGGGCGGCACCGCCGGGACGAGCGGCGCGGGCGGTACGGGCGGATCCGGGGCGGCAGGTGCCGGGACGGCCGGCTCGGGCTCGGGCGGTTCGGGCGGCACGCGCACGCCGTGACCCCGGCGCGTGCAACGCGGCGCGCGACACGCGCCGCGTTGCACGGGTGCCGTGCGGGGTGCCGCTCCAACACGGGAGCGGCACCCCGCACGCGTTTCGTCACGGACGGCGGCGCCCGCTTGGGAACCTTGCGGGCGCCGGGACTGGCACCTGCCCTTCGGATCGCCAGATTCCTGCGTGTCCTCTTGCCCCTGACGCCGTGACCGATTCGTCGCTCCTCGCTTCCTCGGGTCCCGTGTCGGCGGCCGTCGCGGCCGCCAGCCCCGCCGGCGCGGTGCCGGTTCCGCCGACCGTGCTGGTCGTCGACGACGAGCCGCAGATCCGCCACGCCGTGCGCCACGTGCTCGAGGAGCTCGGCGCGACGGTGTTCGAGGCGGCCACCGGCCGCGACGCGCTCGACACCGCCGCGGCGCGCGGGCCCGACCTCGTCGTGCTCGACCTCGGGCTCCCCGACATGGACGGCATCACGGTGTGCCGCGAGCTGCGGAGCTGGTCGCCCGCCCCGGTTCTCGTGTTGTCGGCCCGGCATTCCGAGCAGGAGAAGATCCGATTGCTCGACGCCGGCGCGGACGACTACCTCACGAAGCCGTTCGGCCCGGGCGAACTCGCGGCCCGCGTGCGCGCGCAGCTGCGCCGGGCCAACATGCGCGCCGCGGGCGCGAGCGAACTCACGCCGCTGCGCGTGGGCGACCTCGTGATCGACTTCCACCGGCGCGTGGCCACGCGCGGCGGGCAATCGCTGGGGCTCACGCCCATCGAGTGGGGGATCCTCCGCACGCTCGCCGCGGAAGCCGGGCGCACGCTGACGCACAAGCAGATCTTCGACGCCGTGTGGGCGCGGCAGTTCGGGAACGCCGCGCAGTACCTGCGCGTGCACGTGACCAACCTGCGGCGCAAGATCGAGCGGGTGCCGTCGTCGCCCGAGCTGATCGTGACCGAGCCCGGCGTGGGCTACCGGTTCGAACCGCCGCGGTCCGCGTAGCGTGCGGCCCGGCCGCGCCGCGCGGCGGCTCGGCATCTGGGCGGGGTGGACGAGCGTGCCGGCGATCATGTCGGTCGCGCTCACCGTGCGCCGCGGGCACATCGACCAGGTGCACGTGGTGCTGCCGCTGCTGCTCGTGGTCCTCGCGGGCAGCGCGACCGAGGGGCGCGCGCTCGGCCTCGTGCTCGCGGCCGAGGCGGCGGCGCTGGTCGACTACTTCTTCCAGCCGCCGTTCGACACGCTGACCGTCGCGAAGCCGCTCGACTGGGTGGTGCTCGTGGCGTTCTTCGTCACGGCCGGCGTCGCCACGCAGCTGCTGGAGGCCGCGCGCCGCGAAGCGCTGGCGGCTCGGCGGCGGGCGAGCGAGGTGGGCGAGCTGGCCGCCGTGGGGGCCGAGGCGTTGAGCGCCGGGCGGGCCGAGGCGGCGGTCGGCGCGGTGGCCGCGGTGCTCGCGCGCACGCTCGCGCTCGACGGCTGCGCGATCTACGACGCGGCGGGCGCCCCGCTCGCCACGTTAGGCACTGCCGCGGACCGCGCGCCCGACGACACGGTCGTGCCACTGCGGATCTCGGGGCGGCCGGTGGGCACGCTGCGCCTCGCGCGGCCGGGCGGCATCCGACTCGACGCGTCGCGGGCGGCGTTCCTCGAAGCGCTCGCGCACTACGCCGCGCTCGCGGTCGAGCGCGTGCGCCTCGTGGCCGCGGCGGAACACGCCGAGGCGCTGCGCGAGGCCGACCGGATGAAGGACCAGCTGCTCGCGGCCGTGTCGCACGACCTGCGCACCCCGCTCACGACGATCAAGGCGCTCGCCCACGAGAGTGCGCGCCGCGGCGACGCGAACGCGGCCATGGTCGAGGAGCAGGCCGACCGGCTGGCGCGCATGGTGACGGACCTGCTGGACCTCTCGCGCGCGCGCGCCGGCGGCGTGGTGGTGCACCCCGAGCTGAACACGGCGGAGGACGTGGTCGGCGCCCTGCGGCGGCACGTGGCGGGCGTGCTCGGCGCCGGACACGAGACCGTCCCGGCGCGCGTGCTCGCGGTGGAGTTGCCCGACGACGATCCGCCGCTCGCGGGAACGTTCGATTTCGTGGCGACGCTGCGCGTGCTGGGGAATCTGGTCGAGAACGCGAACAAGTACGCGCCGCCGGGGTCGCCGGTCGAGCTCGCGGCGTACGAGGCGGACGGCCGGCTGGTGTTCGCGGTGCGCGACCGCGGCCCGGGAGTTCCCGAGGGGGAGCGGGAGCGGATCTTCACGCCGTTCTATCGCGGAGCCGGGGCGCGGGCCGACGTCGGCGGCGCGGGGCTCGGCCTCGCGACGGCGCGCGCCCTCGCGGAGGCGCAGGGGGGAACGCTGGACTACGCGCCGCGCGAGGGCGGGGGCAGCGTGTTCGAATTGCGGCTGCCGGGGGCGGCGGTCGGCGACGTGTCGGCCGACGACGCGGACGCCGGCGGCTGACGGGCAGCGCGCTAACCCTCGCGTTAGCAGAGTCTTAGCAGCACGCGGGCGTCCGTTAGCAGCGGCTTAGCGCGGGGTGCGGGTAGGCTGATTGGTGCCTCTCCGCCGTCGTCCACCCGTGTCGCGCGCCCCGCGCGCCGCCTTTGTCCGCGCGGCCGCGCTCCGCGCGTTCGCGGGTGTCGCGTGCGTGACCGCGGGGGCGCGCGACGCGTGCGCGCAACCACCCGCGCCGCCCGCCCGCGTGGTCACCCTCGCCGGCGCGCTCGCGGCCGCGCTGCGCGCCAACCCGGACCTCCTCACCGCGCGGCTGCGCGAGGATTCCGCTCAGGGCGAACGCCGCATCGCGCGCGCGATCCCCAACCCGTCGGTCGGGGTCGTGCCCAACGTGCCCACCCAGTATTCGCTCACCGAGCCGATCGACCTCACCCCCGCGCGGCTCTTCCGCACCCGCGCCTCGCGCCTCGGCTACGACGCCACCCGGCTGGACAACACCGACACGCGGCGACAGGTCGCCTACAACGTCCGCCAGAGCTTCTACGACGCGCTCCTGGCGCAGTCGCTGCGCGACGTGGCCGGCGAGCAGCGCGAGGCCGTGCGGCGCGTGCTCGCGGCCGACTCGGTGCGACTGCGCGACGGCGACGTGCCCGCGCTCAACCTGACGCGCAGCGAGTTGGAGTTCGCGCGGAGCGACGCGGCGTACGCGCGCGCGGTCGCGCAGTCCCGTGCGGCACGGCTCGCCCTGCAGCAGCTCATGGGCGTGGCCGCGCCCGACACCGGCCTCGCCGCCGCGGGCACGCTCCACTACCGCCCCGTCGCGGTCGACACGGCGGGCATCCGGGACGTCGCCCTGCGCGAACGCCCCGACCTGCGGAGCGCCGGCGTGCGCATCGCCCAGAGCCGCGCGATCCTCGGCAACGCCCGCGCGAACCTCGTGCCCGTGCCGCAAGTCTCGATCGTCGGGCAGCAGCACGTGCGCTTCGAGAACAACCGCTTCTACATGCTCGGCTTCGGCGCGGAGATCCCGTTCCTGAACTTCTTCGGGGGCGAGCGGCAGCGCGCCCGGGCCGGCGTGGCCGCGTCGGAGGTGGCCGAGGAGCGCGCCCGCGTGCAGGTCGAGACCGACGTCGCCACCGCGCTCGACCAGTACCGCGTATCGCGCGCGCTGGCCGAACGCTACGAGAGCGGCCTGCTCGCCAAGGCGCGCGGAGCCGTGTCCGCGGCGCAGTACGCGTACCGCGCGGGGGCCATCTCGCAGCTCGAACTCATCGACGCGCTGCGCACCGACGCCGAGACGCGGTCGGACTACTACACCAGCGTGCACGACTACTGGGTGAGCGTGTTCGCGCTGGAGCGCGCCGCCGGCGTCGACGTCGCGGGCGTGGCGGCCGACACGGCCGCCGACGTGCCCGCCCCGCCGCTCACCGCCGAGTCGGTGCCCGGCCTCGCGGCGCCGACGGTCGGCACCCCCGACGCCGCACCGGCCGCCGCCCCCACACCGGGTCCCGCCGCCCGCACTCTCTCGCGTCGCGCGCGGTCCGCGCGCGCGCTGCCGAAGACGCCATGACTCCCGTTTCGTTACCACCGCGCCCGACGTCGCCGCCGCCGCCGGAATCCGGCCCCGTGTCGCGCGCGCCCCTGCTCGCTCTGGTAGCCGCGATCCTGCTCGCGCTCGCCACGATCCTCTTCTCGGGTTGCGGGCGTCAGACGCCCGAGGCGCGCGCGATCGAGGCGCCCCCCGCCGGGGCGTCGGCCTCCCCACGGGCGGCCGTGCCGCCGGCGGGCTCGGTCACGCTCGCGCCCGCGCAGCTCGCGTACGTGACCATCGACACGGTGCGCGCGCGCGCCGAACGCGCGGTCGCCACGGTGCCTGCGCAGCTCGCCTTCGACGAGGACCACACCGCGCGCGTGCTCTCGCCCGTGGCGGGGCGCGTCGTCTCGCTCGACGCCAAGCCCGGCGACGTGGTGCGCGCGGGGCAGGCGCTCGCGCACCTGCTCTCGAGCGACGTCGCGCAGGCCGGCGCCGACCTCGCCAAGGCGCAGGCGGCCGCCCGCCAGTCGGGCACCGCGCTCACCCGCGCGCGCGACCTCTACGCGCACGGCGTGATCGCGCAGAAGGAGCTGCAGCAGGTCGAGGCCGATGCGGCCGCGTCGGGTGCGGAAGAGACGCGCGCGGGGCTCCGCGCGCGGCTGCTGGGCGGCGCCGCCTCGGGGCAGACGTACGTGCTGCGCTCGCCCGTCGCCGGCGAGGTGATCGACCGTCAGGTGAACGTGGGGACCGAGGCGCAGCCGGGCGCCGGCACGCCGCTCTTCACCGTGAGCGACCTCGGCGACGTCTGGCTCACGGCCAACCTGTACCAGCAGGACCTCGCCCACGTGCGGCGCGGCGCGCGCGTGACGTTCGTGAGCGACGCGTTGGGCGCCACGCCGGTCGAGGCGCGGGTGTCGTGGATCGCCGACGCGCTCGACCCGCAGACGCGCACGGCGTCGATGCGTGCCGTGATCCCCAACCCCGGGCACCGCCTGCGGGCCGCCACCTTCGGGCAGGCCACGCTCTACGCGGCCGACGACGCGCACGCGCCCACCGTGGCGAGCGCGGCCCTGGTGACGCGCGGCGGCGGAACCGTGGTGTACGTGGAGGACGCGCCCGGGCGGTACCGGCGGCGCGCGGTGACGGTGGGCGAGGACGACGGCACCGTCGCGACGATCGTGCGCGGGCTGGAGCCGGGTGAGCGCGTGGTCGCCAAGGGAAGTCTGCTCGTGGACGCGCAGGCGGCGCGGCAGGCCGAGAGCAGCGGCCCGGCCGGCGGCACGGCGGCCGAGGGCGGGGAGGGGGGCACGTGATCGGACGCATCGCGCGCTGGGCGCTCGCGCACCGCGTCGCCGTGCTCGGCGCGACGCTCCTGCTCGTGATCGCGGGGGTGCGCGCGTTCCAGGTGTTGCCCGTCGAGGCGTTCCCCGACGTGCAGGACGTGCAGGTGCAGGTGATCACGCCGTGGAGCGGTCACGCGGCCGAGGAGATCGAGAAGGTGGTCACGCTGCCGGTCGAACGGCAGATGAACGGGCTGCCCGGCCTCACCAACCTGCGCTCGGTCTCGATGTTCGGGCTGTCGGTGGTGACGATGACGTTCGAGGACGGCACCACCGACTACTTCGCGCGGCAGCAGGCGTTGGAGCGGCTGCAGCAGGTCACGCTGCCCACCGGCGTGCAGGCGTCGTTGGGCCCGCTGTCCAACGCGACGGGCGAGATCTACCGCTACACCGTGACCGGCCCGCTCGCGCTCACCGAGCTCAAGGCGCTCGAGGACTGGACCATCGAGCCCGCGCTGCGCACGGTGCCGGGTGTGGCCGACATCACCTCGTTCGGCGGGCAGGTGAAGCAGTACCAGATCGACGTCGACCCCGAGCGGCTGGCCGCCTACGGCGTGACGCTGCCGCAGGTGGAGCAGGCCGTCGCGGGCGCCAACGCGAACGCGGGCGGCGGATACCTCTCGCACGGCTACGAGAAGCAGGTGGTGCGCGGCGTGGGGCTGCTCTCGAGCCCGCGCGACATCGCGGCGGTGAGCATCGCGACGCGCACCGGCGTGCCCGTGCGCGTGGGCGACGTGGGGCGCGTGACCGTGGGCGGCGCGCCGCGCGAGGGCGTGGTCGGCAAGGACCGCGCGGACGACGTGGTCGAGGGCATCGTCCTCATGCGCAAGGGCGAGAACGCGATGGAGGTGCTGCAGGGGGTGCGCGCGAAGGTGGCCGAGGTCAACCGCAGCGTGCTGCCCCCGGGCGTGCGGATGACGTCGTTCTACGACCGCGCCACGCTCGTCAACCACACGGTGCGCACGGTCGAGGAGAATCTCGCCGTGGGCGCCGGGCTCGTGCTGCTCATCCTCGTCGTCTTCCTCGGCGACTTCCGCGCGGCGCTCATCGTCGGGCTCGTCATCCCGCTGTCGCTGCTCTGCGCGTTCATCCTCATGCAGGCCGGGCACGTCTCGGCCAACCTGATCTCGTTAGGCGCGGTGGACTTCGGGATCATCGTCGACGCGGCGGTGGTGATGGTCGAGGCCTTCCTCGTGCGGCTGGCGCTCGCCCCGCGCGACGAGGGGGCCAAGCGGCTGCCCGACGGCGAGAAGCGCTGGCTGCTGGCCGACGTGGCGGGGCAGATGGGGCGCCCGATCCTGTTCGCGAAGGCGATCGTGATCACCGCGTTCCTCCCCATCTTCACCTTCCAGCGCGTCGAGAAGCGCATTTTCTCGCCGATGGCGTTCACGCTCACGTTCGCGCTGCTCGGCTCGCTCGTGCTGACGCTGACGCTCATCCCCGTGCTCTCGTCGTGGGGGCTGCGGCCGGGCAAGCTCGACGCGCATGGAAACCCCGAGGAGACGCGGGCGACGCGGTGGCTGGTGCGCGGCTTCACCCCCGTGCTCGACGGTGCCCTCCGCCACGGGCGCGCGGTCGTCCTCGGCGCGCTCGTCCTGCTGGCCGGCTCGCTCGCGCTCGGCGCGAAGCTCGGGACCGAGTTCCTTCCCGCGCTCGACGAGGGCAACATCTGGCTCACGGTGACGATGCCCGTGGGCATCTCGCTCGAGGCGGCGAAGAACGTCGAGCAGGACGTGCGCCGCGTGCTGCTCTCGTATCCGCAGGTGGCGCAGGTCGTGTCGCAGCTGGGCCGCCCCGACGACGGCACAGACGCGAAGGGGTCCAACAACCTCGAGGTGCTCGCCGACCTCAAGCCGAAGGCGGAGTGGGGCCGCGGCCCCGGGCCGCACGTGCGCGACAAGGAGGAGCTGGTCGCGCGCATGGCCCGGCAGCTCGAGGCCATCCCGGGCATCGACCTCAACTTCTCGCAGTACATCAAGGACAACGTCGACGAGGCGCTGTCGGGGGTGAAGGGCGAGCTGGTGGTGAAGATCTTCGGGCCCGACCTCGCCACGCTGCAGCAGAAGGCCGACGAGGTCGAGCAGGTGCTCGCCACGGTGCCGGGCGTGGCGGACCTCGGCACCGAACAGCAGTTCGGCCAGCCGCAGGTGCGCTTCGAGGTGGACCGCTCGGCCGCCGCGCGCTACGGGCTGGCCGTGTCCGACGTGAACGACGCCATCGAGACCGCGGTGGGCGGGCGCGCGGTGACGCAGCTGTTGGAGGGCGACCGCGTGTTCGACGTGCGCGTGCGCTACGCCGGAAGCGCGCGCGACAACCGCGCCGCGCTCGAACACCTGGCCGTGAACGCGCCCGACGGGCGCACGGTGCCGCTGGCGAGCGTGGCGCGCGTGGTCACGACGGAGGGCGCGAGCCGCATCTCGCGCGAGACCAACGAGCGGCGCGTGGCGATCAAGTGCTCCGTGCGCGGCCGCGACGAGGGCGGGTTCGTGGCCGAGGCGCAGCAGCTGGTGGCGAAGCGGGTGGTGCTGCCGCCGGGCTACCGGCTGACGTGGGGCGGGCAGTTCGAGAACCAGCGCCGCGCGACCGCGCGCCTGGCCGTGATCGTCCCCGCGAGCATCGTGCTCATCTTCGCCCTGCTGGTGAGCGCGTTCGGGTCGGGGAAGTACGCCGGGCTCGTGCTCGCCAACCTGCCGTTCGCGCTCATCGGCGGCATCGTGCTGCTGTGGGCGCGCGGCATCCACCTGAGCGTGAGCGCGGCGGTGGGCTTCATCGCGCTCTTCGGCATCTCGGTGCAGAACGGCGTGCTGCTCGTGTCGGAGTTCAACCGGCTGCGCGACGACGGCGCGACGGTCGACGACGCGGTGCGGCGCGGCACGCTCGACCGCCTGCGCCCGGTGGCGATGACGGCGCTGATGGCGGCGTTAGGCCTGCTGCCGGCGGCGCTCTCGACCGGCATCGGCGCCGAGACGACGCGGCCGTTCGCGACGGTGATCGTCGGCGGGCTGGTCACGTCGACCGTGCTGACCCTGCTCATGCTGCCGGTGCTCTACGTCGCGATGGAGCGGCGCGCGCACGGGCTGGGACGGCAGGTCGTGGTGACGGTGGGGCGGGCCGCGCGGGCGCTGCCGTTCGGGCGGCGGCGCGAGGAGGCCCAGCGGCCGGAGCCGCCGCGGGAGGAGCCGCCGCGGCGGGCGGCCTGAGCGCGTCAGAGCGCCCGGGCCTGCTCCCGCAGCGCGTCCAGGTCGTCGAGGTCCACGCGCGCGCCGTGCAGGAACGCCGTCGGTACGCCCCGCACCCCGTCGGCGAGGGCGGCCGCGCGTTGCGCCTCGACGCGCGCGCGCGCCGCGTCCGAGGCCGTGCCGCGGTGCAGCGCCGGCACGTCGAGCCCGAGCGCCGCGGCCACGCCGTCCACGCGCTCCGGCCAGAGCGGCGACGGGGCGGCCATCAGTGCCTCGTACATCTCCCAGAATGCGGCGTCGAGCGGGCGCCCGTCGACGCGCTCCTGCAGGCCCGCCGCCTCGGCCGCGAGCGCGGCACCGGTGGCGTTGGGGAAGGCGCCCGCGGGCGCGAAGTGACGCCACTCGAGCGCCACCCCGCCAGCCGGATCCTCGGCGAGCGCGCGCAACCCGGGCCAGGCGCGCCGGCAGTGCAGGCACTCGAAGGTGCCGTAGACCACCACCCGTGCGGGCGCGTCGGGGTCGCCGAGCAGGTGGCCGATCACCGGCCCGGCGGCAGGCCGGGGTGCCGCGGCGGCACCCCGGCCGGTGACGAACGCGTCGTCGCTCACGCGGTCCTCACGCGACGCCGGCGAGTTC
The DNA here is from genome assembly GCA_963851265.1 of uncultured Gemmatimonadales bacterium. Taxonomy (GTDB): domain Bacteria; phylum Gemmatimonadota; class Gemmatimonadetes; order Gemmatimonadales; family Gemmatimonadaceae; genus BPUI01. The sequence continues at coordinate 25,049 of CAWKNZ010000012.1, read as the reverse complement.
GCGCTCGCCCTGCACCTCGTCGAGTGTCGGGTAGTCGAGGTAGCCCTCGACGCCGCCGCCGTAGAACGTCGCGGGGTTGGGCGCGTTGAGCGGCGCGTTCTGCGCGAGGCGCTCCGGCAGGTCGGGGTTGGCGAGGTAGGGCACGCCGAAGGCGATCAGGTCGGCACGGCCCTCTGCGATGGCGGCGTCGGCCGTCGCGCGGTCGTAGCCGCCGTTGAGGATGAGCGGGCCGTGGAACGCGGCGCGGATCGTCGGGGCGATCACGCGTCCCTGCTTGTCGGCGGACGGGTGGTCGGCGCGCACCGGCTCCAGCACGTGCAGGTACGCGAGGCCGAACGGGTTGAGCTGCGCGGCCACGTACCCGAAGAGCGCGTCGGGGTCGGAGTCGGTCATGCTCTGGAACGCGTTGGTCGGCGACACGCGGACGCCGGTGCGATCGGCGCCGACCGCGGCGACCACCGCGCGCACCACGTCGAGCAGGAAGCGCGTGCGGTTCTCGATGCTCCCGCCGTAAGCGTCGGTGCGGCGGTTGCTGCCGTCACGCAGGAACTGGTCGATGAGATACCCGTTGGCGGCGTGGATCTCGACGCCGTCGAAGCCGGCGGCGATCGCGTTGCGCGCGCCGCGGGCGTACGCCTCGACGTACTGCGGAATCTCGTCGAGCGTCAGCGGGCGGGGCGTGGCGTAGGGCACGCGGCCCGCGGGGGTGAACACCTCGCCTTCGATCGCGACGGCCGACGCGGAGACGACTTCGGAACCGGGGGGCAGGAAGCTCGGGTGCGCGGCGCGGCCCGTGTGCCAGAGCTGGACGTAGATGCGCCCACCCGCGGCGTGCACGGCGTCGGTGACGCGGCGCCACGCCGCGACCTGTGCCTCGTCGTGGATGCCCGGCGTGCCGACGCCGCCCGCGCCGTTCGGGAGTACCTGCGTGGCCTCGGTGACGAGCAGCCCGCCCGAGGCGCGCCGCGCGTAGTACTCGGCGGCCATCTCGGGGATCACGCCCTCGGCGCTGGCGCGCACGCGGGTCATGGGGGCGAGCACGACGCGGTTGGGCAGCGTGAGGCGGCCGAGGGTGAACGGCGTGAACAGGGGCGAGTCGGCGAGGGCGACAGTCATGTGATGGGTTCGCGAAGGCGAAGGGAAACGGTCGGGACGTTACGTCGTTGTATGACGATCTAAATGTCGAACAACGCGAGAATGGAACCAGTTCCGTGCGTCGGCGGCGGTCAGCCGACGGATGCGGCGGGTGTGCGAAGTGAGGGCTGCGCGCGCAGGCGCCGCGCGACTTCGGCGAGGTACTCGTCCAGCACCCCCGGGCACACGCGGTAGTGGCCGCACTGGCCCTCGCGACGCGCCTCGATGAGGCCGGCGGTGGCGAGTTCCTTCAGGTGGTGCGAGATCGTGGCCTGCGAGACGGGGAACGCTTCGACCATCCGCTTGCAGGCGACCTCGTCGTCCGCCGCGATCATTTCGAGGAGATCGAAACGGCGCGGGTCGGAGAGGGCCTTCGCAATGCGGGTGACCTGAATCGCGTCCATGCGGGAATGATAGGAAGTCATTGATGATTAGACAAGTGTCGAACGATGACGACCGGCCGATCACCGATCCTGGTGCACGGGGCCTGGCCGACACCCCGCGGATGCGACGGGCGGGGTCACGGCGGCGGCCGCGCCGACTACCTTCCTTCGTATCAAGCCGAGAAGAACCCGACGGCGCGCCCCTCCGGCGCGCCGTCCGCGCTCGGCCCCGCGACGAGTTCCGATGGTCTGGTCCGGCGACACATACCGAGCGCTCGTACGCCGCGCCGCCTCCGCGCCCTGGGACGGCGACGCGGCGGGCCCGGACTTGCCCGGCCCGGACTCGTCAGGCCCGGACTCGCCCTCGCCGATCACCGCGCTGCAACTCGAGAGCTGGCGCCTGCTGCGCGACGAGTGGGCAGCCGACCCGGCCGCGCAGCGCGAGTGGCAGTCGTGGGACGCCGCCCGCTCCCGTGCCCAGCCCGAGATCGCCGCGCTCGCCCGCCGATTCCTCGCCGCCGGACTCGACGCCGAGTCGCTGCGCGCGGCGTTCGACCGCGAGACCCGCACGCGGTGGGACGCGTTCGGCCTGCGGGGCGTCGCCGGCGCGATGTTCCTCAACCGCCTCGCCAAGCACGTCCGCGCGACCCCGCTCGGCGCCACCCTCGACCCGGCCCTGCGCGCCGCGCTGCACGTCCCGCCGACCGTGGTCGCGGCGGGCGCCCAACTCGCGGCCTTCGCCGACTACGTGCGCGCGCTCGGCCCCGCCGCGCAGCCGGCGCTGGCCACGGCGTTCGTGAGCGCGTGGTGGCACGTGCAGGACCCCGCGCACTGGCCCAGCTACCAGCCGTCGACGCGCCAGACCCTCGCCGCGGAGGAGGGCGTGTTCGTGCCGAGCGGCGATCCCGTGGCCGACTACGTCACCTTCCGCGCCGCCGCCCTCGCGCTCGCGTCCGGCCTCGGCCTGCACCCGTGGGCGCTCGAGCACCTGTGCTGGTGGCAACAGCGCCGCGATCCTGCCCGGGTGTTCGCCGACGCCGAGCCCGCGCGCATCGCCGAGCCCGAGGGCGAGTACCCGGCGGCCGGGCCGCCGCGGGCCGCCCGCGTCGCCGAGCGCGCACCCGACGCGCCGTACCCGGACGCGCCCTACCCGGACGCGCACGCCGCGGAGCTGCCGAGTGCGGCGCCGCACGACGTCGGCGACCCGGTGGCGGGAGAGCCTAACGCGGACGCCCCCGGCGCCCCCGGCCACACGCAGGTGCAGTGGCTGCTCGCGCGGCTCGGACGGCGGCTCGGGTGCCGCGTGTGGGTGGCAGCCAACGACCACCACCGCGTGTGGCGCGGCGAGCGGCTCGGCGCCATCTCCGTCGACCGGCTGCCCCCGCTCGGGCTCGACCCCGACTCGCAGCGCCTCGTCGAATTGATCGACGTGGTCTGGCTCCGTGGCGCGGCGCAGGTGGTCGCGGCGTTCGAGGTCGAGTGCACGACGTCGGTCCACGGCGGGCTGCTCCGCATGGCCGACCTCGCCGCGCTCGCGCCCAACCTCGCCGTGCCGCTCTACGTCGTGGTGCCCGAAGAGCGGCTGCCCAAGGTGCGGCGCGAGCTGCGGCGTCCGGCGCTGCAGGCGCTCGATCTGCACCGGCGCTGCGGCTTCTTCTCGTCGGAAGCGCTCGCGGCGGCCGCCCCCGAGATCGCGCGCTGGGCGAGCGGCCCGGACGCGATAGGGCGGCTCGCCGAACGGCTGGCGGACGCGGGTTGACGAGGTCGCCGGCGGCAGCTGGACCCCCGCTTGCGCGAGGGTCCAGCCGTCCGCCCATCAACGTCCAGCCCACGCGCCATGACCGCTCCTCCCGCCCAGTTCCCCGCCGAAACCGACGCGCGCGGCGCGTTCGTGCGCCAGCAGTACCGATTCCGCGACCGGTTCACCGCCGACGGGTCGTCCGGGTACCCGGCCGTGGCGGGGCGGTACCACCTGTACGTGTCGCTCGCCTGCCCGTGGGCGCACCGCGCGGTGATCGTCCGGCGGCTGTTAGGCCTTGAGGGCGTGATCTCGATGTCGGTGGTCGACCCCGTGCGCGACGAGCGCGGGTGGGCGTTCCGCGAGGGGCGCGGGCACGAGCGCGACTCGGTGTGCAACTTCGACTTCCTGAGCGAGGCGTACCTCCGCACCGACCCCACGTACGAGGGGCGCTACACCGTGCCCTGCATCTGGGACCGAGTGACGGGGCGGCTCGTGACCAACAACTACCCCGACGTCACGATCGACTTCGAGACGCAGTTCACGGCCTTCCACGCGCCCGGCGCGCCGGAACTGTATCCCGAGGCGCTGCGCGGCGAGATCGACGCGGTGAACGCGGTCGTCTACCAGGACGTGAACAACGGCGTGTACAAGGCCGGGTTCGCGACCACGCAGGAGGCGTACGAGGCGGCCGTGACCGCCCTGTTCGCGCGACTCGACTGGCTGGAGGAGCGCCTGGCGGCCCAACGCTTCCTCGTCGGGGGCCGTCTCACCGAGGCCGACGTGCGGCTGTTCACGACGCTCGCGCGCTTCGACGCGGTGTACGTGGGGCACTTCAAGTGCAACCTGCGGCGGCTCGTCGACTACCCCAACCTGTGGGGCTACGCCCGCGACCTGTACCAGCGCCCGGGCTTCGGCGAGACGGTGGACTTCGACCACATCAAGCGCCACTACTACATGACGCACGACCGGCTCAACCCCTCGCGCATCGTGCCGTTAGGCCCGCTCGTCGACTGGCTCGCGCCGCACGACCGGGCGCGGCTGGGGTGAGTGCGGGCGGCGTGGGCGCGGACGGGGTGGACGGGGTGGACGGGGTGGACGGCGGCGAGTCGGTCGCGGTGCGTCCCGTCGGCGTGGGAGAGCGCGCGGCCGCCGCGGCGCTCGTCGAGCGGGCGTACGCGGAGTACGGGGCGCGCATGACGCCCGACGCCTGGGCGGGGCTGGCCGCGGCCGTGCGCGCGGCGCTCGCCGACCCCGGCGCGGCCGAGTGGCTGGTCGCGGTGCGCGACGGGGCTCCGGGGGGCGTGCTCGTCGGGAGCGTCTTCCTGTACCCGCCCGCCGTGGACGCGTACGGGGGGCTCACGGGACGGGCGCCGTGGCCCGAGGTCCGCCTGCTCGCCGTCGCGCCGGAGGCGCGCGGCTCGGGGGCGGGGCGCGCGCTCATGGACGCGTGCGTCGCGCGGGCGCGGGCGGCGGGGGCGGGCGCGCTCGGGTTGCACACCTCGGCGAGCATGACGGCCGCGCGCGGGCTGTACGCGGCAATGGGGTTCGTGCGCGAGCCCGCGTACGACTTCCGCCCCGCGGGGGCGGAGCTGGTCGAGGCGTACCGGTTGCCGCTCGCGCCGGCGGAGCGCGCCTAACGAGCTCGGCCGGTCGCGCGCGGCCGGTCGCGCGCAACGCGCGTGCTGCGCACCGATCTTGCCCGTCGTGCGCGGCATCCATGTCGGCACTCCCGTCCTCACGCCCGCCCCTTCCGGACGAGCCCGTCGTCACGACGGCGCGCGCGCTCCGCACGGACCGCGTCGACCGCGTCGGACGTCCGGTGCTCGGCGGCGTGTTCGCGGTGCTCGCGCTCGCGCTGTTCGCGATCGCCGTGTTCTACGCGCGCACCGCGTACGGATGGCTGTTCGTCCGCGGCCCGGAGTATCGCGCAGCGTTCGCCGACGTCGGCGGGCTGGCCGAGGGGGCGCAGGTGCGCTACGCGGGGTTGGGCGTGGGGCGCGTGCGCGCGGTGCAGGTCGACCCGGTCGACCCGCGGCACGTGCTCGTCACCATCCGCGTGGATGAGGGCACGCCCGTGCGCGCGAGCACGCGCGCGGTCGTGGTGTCGGCCGGTGGCCAGCCGGCGGTGTACGTCAACCTGCGCCCGGGCGCGCCCGACGCGCCCGCGCTCGCGCCGGGCGCGCGCGTGCCCTCCGAGCAGGGCCCGACCCTCGAGGACGTGCTCGCGCGCGTGACCGTGCTGCTCGACCGCAGCGACACGCTGCTCGCGGCCGCCGCGCCGCTCGCCGACGGGCGCGTGTTCGCGGGACTCGCGCGCACCGTCGCGCGGGTGGATACGCTCGCGACCGCCGCCTCGCGCACCGCCGACCGGTGGGGGCCGCAGCTCGAGCGCGCCGCCCGCCGGGCCGACGACGTGCTCGCCCGCGCCGACCGCCTCGTCGCCACGCTCGACTCCGCGCGCCCCGCGCTCGCCCGCGCGCCCGGCGAGCTGCTGGTCACGCTGCAGGAGTCGCGCGAGTTGCTGGCCGACGTGCGCGCGGGCGTGGCGCAGCAGGGCGGGAACGTGCGCGCGCTCGTGCGCGACCTCACGGTCGCCGGCGACAACCTCGCGCGTCTCACCGACAGGCTCGAGCGCAACCCGCTAAGCGCACTCCAGCACCACGCGAACCCGCCCAAGCCGGCCGGACCGCCGATCGGGCGGTGACGCCCCCGCCGCCCCGCATGCGCCTAACTCGTTCCGCCCCGCCCCCCGCCGCCGCGAGCGCGCCCTCCGCGCGCGCGCTCGCCGCACCGGCGCTCGCCGCCTACGTGGTCGCCGCGGGCGCTCTCGCCGGCTGCTTCGGGGGCACACTCCCCGCGCGCGAGCTGTACCGCCTTCGCCCGCTGCCGCCGGCCGCGGCGGCTCCGGGCGATTCGGTCGCGACGCTGGTCTCGGTCGAGCCGTACGCGACGCCGGGCGTGTACGCGCGCCCCGAGATCGTCTACCGCGTGGGCGAAACCGAATACGGCACGTACCCCAACCGCGAGTGGGCCCTCCCGCTCGGCGCCGTGCTCGCCACGCGCACCGCCGAGGCGCTGCGGCAGCTGCCCGGCGGCGCGACGCGCGTGCAGGACGGGGCCGCCGCGGGCCCCGCGCGCGGGCTCGTCTGGCGCGCGACCGTGCGCGAGTTCGAGGAAGTCGACCGCGGGTCGCGCGTGTCGGCGAGCGTGCGCCTCGACGCGCTCCTGGTGCGCGCGGAGGACGACTCGGTGCTCTGGCGCGGGAGCGCGTCCGCGGAGCGGTCCGTGGTGCCACCCAACGTGATGGTGGCGGTGGTCGACAGCCTGGCGACGGCCGCGGGGGCGGCCGTCGCCGACCTCGTCCGCGCCGCCGGGCCGACGCTGCGGGCCGCGGGCGCGGCGCGGGGTATCGCCGTGACGGTTAGGCACTAGAGTCAGGCGTGGGGCCGCGCGCCCCGCGCCCGTCACATCGGGCCCATGCCGCCCCGCATCCCGCCTACCGCCGCGACCGCGGCCGGCATCACGGTGAACGGCCGCATCATGTCCATGTCCTCGTGCTCCAGCACGTGGCAGTGGTACATGTACCGCCCCGTGTAGCCGTCGAACACGGCGGCGATCGTGACCAGCTCGCCCGGGTTCACGCGCACCGTGTCCTTCCACCCCGCCTCGTTCGCGTCGAGCGTCCCGGGCCCCGTGTACGCGACCACCGGTGCGGGCACGTCGGGCGTCGGCTCGACGAGGCCGGTCGACGGGTGCACGGGCGGCACGTCGACGCGCAGGCGCGACAGCGCCTGGAACTGCACCAGGTGCACGTGTACGGGGTGCGTGTCGCCCGTGAGATTGAGGATACGCCACAGCTCCGCACCCCCGGCGTTGACCGCGAAGTTGATCGCGTCGCCGAAGCGCACCGGCCGGTTCCTGAACCGCTCCACCTGCGGCGGCCCACCGGGCCCGCTCGGCGGCAGCGCGAGTGTGAAGTCCACCCGCCCGGTGTCTCCGTCCTCGACCATCTCGAGCTCGTTGAAGAAGAGCACGCCGGTTTCCTTGTTCTCGTTCAGCGCCAAATACCGGTGGACGTGCCCGGCCAGCTCGGGCGAGGCGTGCGTCCAGCGCTCGAACGCGCACAGGCGGTCGGGCAGCGCCAACGGCGCGCCCACGGGCCCGGGCGCCACGTCGAAGCGCATCACCTCGGGGTAGGGCAGCCGCTCCTTCGGCGACGCCTGGCCCGGCATCACGGACGCGGGCGAGTCCGCGTCGGGGTCCACCTGCGCGTATCGGCCGCCGTACGGCGCCCCCGCCACGTTGACCCAGTGCAGCTGCGCGCCCGGCGCGAGCCCGAAGTCGACGATCAGGTCGGCCCGCTCGGCCGGCGCGAGGATCAGGCCGCGCGGCCGGCCGTCTTCCATCGGGGCCAGGTCGGAGAGCCGTACCGCGCTCGGCAGCAGCCCGCCGTCGGCGCCGATCTGTCGGACGAGGTCGTGGCGCACCGCGCCCGTCTCGTCCATCAGGATCAGTTGGTATGTGCGCGCGTTGGACCCGTTCACCACGCGCAGCCGGTACGGCCGCGGCTTCACGTCGCAGCGCGGCCAGATGCGTCCGTTGACGAGCGTGAACGGCCCGAAGAACTCTGACGTGCGGTCGTCGGGGTTGGGAATCGCGGTCGTGCTCGACTCGACCTTATGCACCAGCCGCCCCGTGAGCACGTCGCCGTCGAGCTCGAGGTTACGGTCCTGGATGAGCAGCGGCAGCTCGTACCCCGCCGCGGGCAGGCCCAGCGCGTCTTCCTCCGCGTCGCGGACGAGGCAGAGCCCCGCGAGCCCTGCGAACACGTTGAGCCGTGTGACGCTCATCGCGTGGTCGTGGTACCAGAGCGCGGTCGCGCGCTGGTCGTTGACGTACAAGGACCGCTGCGAGGACGGGTGCAACGGCCGCGCGAGGTAGGCATTCTCGGTCCAGCCGTCGGAGTCGGCCGCGGTGAGGCCGCCGTGCAGGTGCACCACCGTCCACGACGGCAGGGCCTCGGCGGCGTGGTTCACGAAGTCGCCGGGGTCGCCGCACGCCGAGCCGGGCTCGTTCTGCGGCGCCTCGACCCCCTCGGCCGTGCCCACCGGCGACGGGGTCGCGCCGCACTCGACCACCGTCACGGGGAGCGTCGTCGCGATCTCGTTCACCCACTCGACCTCGGCCGGCACGCCGCGGCGCATGACGAGCGTCGGGCCGGGCGTGCTGCCCGCATAGGTCCAGGCCGACGTGAGCGGCAGGGCGGCGTGCAGCGACACGTCGGCGGCGCACATGCGCACGCGCGTGCGGCTCGCCGCCGACCGGTCGAGCCGGATCTTGGGCGGGATGGGCAGCACGTCGGTGTGGACCAGCTTCTCGCGGATCTCGTGGCGGCGGACGGTCATCAAGGATCTCGGCGGGAACGGCGGCGGGGGGCGGGCGGACCGGCAGGCGAACGCCGGTCGCGGCGTGCTACTCGTTCAGTAGTGCGGAAAGCGCGCGGACATCGGCTCAGGCGCGCCCGCGACGCCGAACGTGGCGGCGCCGGGCCACCCTTGGAGACCGCCGTGCCGTCCGGTACACTCGCGGAATCACGCGCCGCGCTCGGGGCCGCGGGGACGTCACCCCGCGGCGCGTGTTCGGACCACCGTGAACGCCTTCGGAGGGCGAGTATGCAGAGAGCGCGACGGCGCACCGTGCGACGGTGCGCGCTCGGCGCGTGGGGCTTGTTGGGCGTGCTGGCCGTCAGCCGTGCGGCGGACGCGCAGGGCGGTGCCCGTGCCGCGCCCCCGACCCGAGACCCGCACGCGCCCGGGTACGTCGCCGCCACCGATCTTCCCGACGGCGCCGTGCCACCGCCCAACGCCGACGGCAACTTCGTGATCGGCCCGACGCACCCGCCCGCGGCCGAGATGACGGTGCGGGAGTCGGTGCCGCACGGCACGGTGTACCGGTTCACGATGCGGTCGGTGGACAGCCGGCTCTTCCCCGGCATCGCGCGCGAGCCGGGCACGTTCGGCACTCCCGACCCGGCCGATCCGGCCGCGCTCGTCGTGACTACCAGTCACGCGGCGCCGTACACGCGCCAGGTGGCCGTCTACGTGCCGCGGCAGTACGTGCCCGGCACCGCCGCGCCGTTCATCGTCGGCGCCGACGGGCCCGATCCGGGGCTGTTCACCGCGCTCGACAATCTGATTGCCGAAGGGCGCGTGCCGGCGATGGTCGCGATCTCGATCGGCAACGGCGGCGGCGACGCACAGGGAAGCGAGCGGGGGCTGGAGTACGACACGATGTCGGGCCGCTACGCCGAGTTCGTCGAGACCGAGGTGCTGCCGCGGGTCGAGCGGGAGGCCGGCGTGCGCCTGACGCGCGACCCCGACGGGCGCGCGACGACGGGGTGCAGCTCGGGCGGGTCGGCGGCGCTCATCATGGCGTGGTACCACCCGGAGTGGTATCACCGCGTGCTCACGTATTCGGGCACCTTCGTCAACCAGCAGTGGCCGCACAGCGCCGAGACGCCGCACGGCGCGTGGGAGTTCCACGAGCGACTCATCCCCGCGTCGCCCGCCAGGCCGCTCCGGCTCTGGATGGCGGTGGGCGACCGCGACCTGCTCGACCCCAACGTGATGCGCGACGGCATGCACGACTGGGTGGCCGCGAACGAGCGCATGGCCGCGGCGCTCGCGGCGCGGAAGTACCCGTACCAGTTCGTGTTCGCGCGCGACGCCGGGCACTGCGAGCGGGCCGTGACGCGGCAGACGTTGCCCGAAGCGCTGGAGTGGCTGTGGCGTGACTACCCGCGCGCGGGCTCCGGCGCGGTCGCGCCTAACACGCCGCCGGCCGCGCCGCCTTCGGACGCGCCGTCTTCGACGCGCCCGCGGCGCTCCCGCGGAGCACGCCCGAGCGCCAGGGCGTGTCGTCGGCCGCGCTCCTCGACTTCGTGCGGGCCGCCGAGAGCGCGGTCGACGCGATGCACAGCGTGATGGTCGTGCGGCACGGGCGGGTGGTGGCGGAGGGCTGGTGGGCGCCGTACGACGCGGCGACACCGCACCTGCTCTTCTCGCTCAGCAAGAGCTTCACGTCGACCGCGGTGGGGTTCGCGGTTGCGGAGGGCAAGCTCGGGCTCGACGACGCGCTGCTCCAGGCGTTCCCGGCCGACGCGCCCGCGCAGCCCTCCGAGAACCTGCGGCAGATGCGCGTGCGCGACCTGCTGCGCATGGCCACCGGGCAGCAGACCGAGCCGGCGTTCTGGCTCGAGACCGCGACGCCCGACTCGCTGCGCGGCACGCCCGCGGCGTCGTGGGTGCGCCGGTTCCTCGCGCACCCCGTCCCGTTCAAGCCGGGCACGCACTTCCTCTACGACACGCCGGCGACGTACATGCTGTCGGCCCTCGTGCAGCGGCGCACCGGGCAGACGGTGCGCGACTACCTCGGACCGCGCCTCTTCGCGCCGTTGGGCATCGGCGCTCCCACCTGGGACGCGAGCCCGGAGGGCGTCACGATAGGCGGTTACGGCCTGCGCGCGCGTACCGAGGACATCGCAAGGTTGGGCCTGCTCTACCTGCAGCGCGGCCGCTGGAACGGCCGACAGCTGCTCCCCGCTGCGTGGGCCGACTCGGCCACCGCGCGGCAGACGGCCAACGGGTCGAACCCGGCAAGCGACTGGGACCAGGGCTACGGTTACCAGTTCTGGCGTTCGCGTCACGGCTTCCGCGGCGACGGCGCGTTCGGGCAGTACATGCTCGTGCTCCCGGAGCAGGACGCCGTGGTCGCGATCACGAGCGGCGTGCGCGACATGCAGGCCGTGCTGGACCTCGTGTGGGACAAGCTGCTGCCCGCGATGCGCCCCGCCGCGCTTCCCGATGACCCGGCCGCCGAAGGCGCGCTCCGGGCGGCGCTGGCCCGGCTCCGCGTCCGCACGCCCGACGGGCGCCCGACCGGCCCGCTCGCGCGTCGCGTCTCGGGGCGGTGGTACGCGTTCCCGGACAACGACCGTGGCGTGCGCGCCCTCGCCCTCGACCTCACGGCCCGCGCACCCGCCCTCCTCGTGCGCACGGCCGCGGGCGAGACGCGTACGCCGGTGGGGCTCGGCAGCTGGGTGCGGAGCGGCACCGGCTTCGCGAACGGGATGGAGCGCCTGCTGAGCGTGCACGCCGGGCCGGCCGTCGCGGCGAGCGGCGCGTGGACGTCCGACAGCGTGTTCACCGTGAAGCTCGTCGCGCCCGAGACGCCGTTCTACTCGACGCTCGACTTCCGCTTCTCGGGCGACCAACTGGTGCTCGACTCGCGGCACCACGTGAACTTCGGGCCGACCGAACTGCCCCGACTCGTGGGCACGGCGGAGCGCGGCCGCTGACGCCGGTCCCCGCTGGGGGTCGGTCGCGGTGCGTTGGGGACGAACGGCCGACACGCATTTCGTGCTCGGCCGTACGCCGCGCCCGCGCTTCTTGCGTGGCGCGCGTGGATCGGCTCGCCTCACCCCGAGCGGGCCTGCGACCTTCCATCGAGCACACCATGCGTGCAGCGCAAGTCACGGCCACCGGCGGCCCCGACGTCCTTCGCGTCGCCGAACTTCCTGACCCCTCGCCCGGCCCCGGCGAACTCCTCATCCGCGTCGCGGCGGCGGGCGTGGGCCCGTGGGACACGAAGATGCGCGACGGCGGCTTCGGCCCGCAGGAGACGCCCTACGTCCCGGGCGCCGAACTCGCCGGGACGGTGGCGGCCGTCGGCGCCAACGTCGACGGTTTCGCCGTCGGCGATGCCGTGTGGAGCTACCCCGCGCTGAAGGGGGCGACGGCCGAGCTGGTCGTCGCACCCGCGTCGGCGGTGGCACGGCGACCGGAACGCCTGTCCGCCGTGGACGCCGGCGGCGTTCCCGTGGGGGTGATGACCGCGGACGAGGCGCTCGACCTGCTGCAGCTCGCGGCGGGGCAGACGATCCTCGTCCTCGCGGCCGCCGGGAACGTCGGCGCGTTCGCGGTCCAACTCGCCAAGCAGCGCGGCGCGACGGTGATCGCGCAGGGCGGCACGGCGGACCACGAGCACCTGCGGGCGATCGGCGCCGCGACGGCGGTGGACTCGCGCGGCGACTGGGCCGGCGCCGTCCACGCGGCCGCGCGGGGCGGCGTCGACGCGCTGCTGGATCCGTTAGGCGGTGACGTGCTCGCCGCCGCGCTCGGCGTCGTCCGCGACGGCGGGCGCGCGGTCACGCTCCTGCCCGGCCACCTGCCCGAGGCGCCGCGCGGGATCTCGCTGCAGAGCATGGGCGTCAAACCCGACGGCGCGCGCCTCGCGCGCCTGGCCGCGCTGTTCGACGCGGGGGCGCTGCAGGCGCAGCCAGGTCCGACGTTCGCGCTCGACCAGGTCGCGGACGCGCACCGCGCCTACGAGGCGCACGCGAAGGGGAAGGTCGTCGTCCGCCTCGACTGAACGGCGCGCACGCGCGGCCCGTGACCGGGGCCCCGCGCGTCGGGGGCCCCGGTCGCGCCGCGGCTACCGAAGCGCGTCCAGCCAGCGCACGACCGCGGCCTCGAGCGCCACACGCCGGTCCGACCACGCGTGGTCGGTCGCGACGTGCGTGGTCGTCACGCGCGCGTTCCCCTCGGCGCGCAGCGTCGCCGCCAGCGAGTCGGCGGCCGGCGCGAGCCCGTCGTCGGAGGTGAGCACGAGGAGCGGCGTCCGCGCGAGGCCCGCGGCGGCGCGCTCGAAGCGCCAGCGCTCGCCGTTCGCGATCAGCTCGTCGGCCATCTGCTCCGCGGTGACGCCGGCGAGCGACTCCATGTTGTCGGCCATGAGCGCGACGAGCTGCGGGCGCGCGGCGGCTCCGCGTACGCCGTTCAGCCCCATGTCGGCGGCGGAGATGAGCACCGCGCCGCGCAGGCCGCGGTCGCGCGCCGCGGTGCGGACGGTGGCCCAGCCGCCCATGCTGTGTCCGGCGAGCACCAGGCGCGCGGTGTCGATGCCTAACGCGCGCGCGGTGGCCGTGTCGCGCAGGAAGGCGAGTACCGCCTCCACGTCGCCGAGCGTCTGCGCGAAGCGGAACGCGCCCGGACTCCCCCACGAGCCGCGGTAGTTGAACGTGACCACGTGCCACCCCGCGCGGCGCACCGCCTGGGCGAGGTCGAGGTTCTTCTCGTTCCCGGGCAGGCCGTGCAGCAGGACGAGCGTCGGGTGCGACCCCGCGCCCGCGGCGAGGTAGGCGACGCCGTTGATGCGCACGCCGCCCGACGGGATGTGCAGCACCTGCATGCGTGCCGGGTGCTGCGCGTCGTGCGGCGGGTCGGTGGCGATCGCGGCGGGCGGCGGGGGCGCGGGGTCTGCCGGCGCCGACTGGGCGCCGGCAGACCCCGCGCGCGCCGCGAGGAGCAGGACGAGCGCGGCGGCGAGACGGCCGCAGGGGGGCAGGAGAGGCACGGCGGGGGGGGCTGGTGGGTCAGTCCGCGTGCGCGGCGGCCGCGGCCGGGTCCCCGACGCGCAGGGGCCCGGTCGCGCGCACGACGGCGTTCTGGGCGAACAGCACCTTGGTCCCGACGCGCCGGTACCCCGCGAGCGTGCGGAGCGGCTCCGTGCCGCGCGCCGCGCTGTGCTGGTCGACGGTCGTCACCGCGCAGCGCGCGCACGGCTTGACGACCGCGAGCCGGACCTCGTCGCCGAGGCGCAGTGTGCGCCAGTCGTCCTCCGCGTAGGGCGCGAGCGGCTCGCCCGCGTCGGCGTCGACGACCACGTTGGGCCGGAAGCGCTCCATGCCGACCGGCGCCGTGCCCGCCGCCGCGAGCCGCGCGTTGAGGTCGTCGAGCGAGGGCTGCGATGCGACCAGGACGGGGTAGCCGTCGGTGAACGCGGTGCGGTCATCCGGCCCGGCGTAGCGCGGGTCGACGGCGCGCCGCACGTCGGCGGGCATGTGCACGAGCCGCGTCGGCGCGCCGAGCCACGCGCTCGCCCACGCGTGCGCCGCGGCGGCGGCGGGCGCGGCCTCGACGACGTCCGTGAACACCCGCACGCGCACGCGCGGGGCGGCCGCCGCCGGCGGTGCCACGTCGAGGGGCGGCAGTCCCGGCGCGGCCAGGGTGAGCGCGCCGCCGGCGCCTACCGCGACGCGGCCGAGCGCGAGCGCCGGGTGCTCGCGCTGGGTGAGGAAGCGGCCGTCCGCGTCGACGAGCATCCAGCGCCGGTCGCCTTCGAGCCCGAGGTCGCCCACGTGCGCCTCGCGCACGGCCACGGCGCCGAGCGACTTGACGGGATAGAGGAAGAGGCCGGTGACGCGCATCCGGGAAACCTACGTCGGTCGCGGCGAGATCCTGATTCCCGCGATCCGCGGCGTCGACGGTGACGCGCTTGTCATACGTCCGGTTTTCCAGGTACATTCGCTCCGCCGAATGCTACTGAACCCCGAACCCGAAAACCGACACATGAAGAAATCCCGTCTGCTCGCCGCGGGGCTCGCGATGTTCGCGGCCGCCAGCACGATGGCCAGCGAGGCACGCGCCAGCACGTACAGCTTCGTCTTCGGCGGCATGGGCATTGGGGGAACCCTCGTGCTCACCTACGGCGCCGCCACCGACGCGAAGTACCCGAATGCCTACGAGGTCACCGGCATCCGCGGCAGCTTCTACGACACGAACAACGGCCTGAACATCGTCGGCGCGCCGGTCGGATCGCTCATGGCGATCACGCACGCCACACCGGAGCCGGGCAACACGGCGGCGCCGAACGATTTCAGCCGGTTCGCGGTGATGACGGGGCTGCCCGATTACACCAACGGGTTCGCCACGTACGACAACCTGTTCTGGCCCGGCGGGTCGCCGCAGACGGGCTCCGACTACCCGTTCCAGGGCGGGTTCCTCGACGTCTACGGGCTGCTGTTCGACGTCGGCGGCGGCCGGATGGTCAACGTCTGGAGCAACGGGGACATGGGCGACGGCGTCGACTACGGGGCGTCGCTCACGACGGCGGACGCCGCGCTGGACTACGTGGCCGGCGGGGTCGCGGTGTCGGCGACGCCGGAGCCCGGGTCGCTCGCGCTGATCGGCGTGGGGAGCGTCGGGCTGGTCGGCGTGTTGCGCCGGCGTCGGCGCAACGCGGCCGCGGCCTGAGTTCGGGCGCGGGGGCCCTGACCGGGGCCCCCGCGTCACCCCGCCTCTCGGCGGCGGAACGCCGCTCCGCGCAACCTGACGGGGCGCTGCGGAGTACCCCATTGCATGCTCCGCACCCGTCTTCCGCTCCTTGCTGCGGCGGCCGTCGCCGCCTGCGCGCACGCGCCGCCCGCCGCGGCGCCGGCCCCGGTCGCCGGGCCCGCCCCGGCCGCCGCCCCGGCGCCGTCTGCCGCGCCCGCCCCCTCGTCTGCCAACCCGCTCCTCGCCGCGAGTTCGCTCCCCTACGAGGCACCCCCCTTCGACCGCATCCGCAACGCCGATTACGAGCCGGCGATCGAGGACGGGATGCGCCGGCAGCTCGCCGAAGTCGAGGCCATCGCGAACCAGAGCGCGCCGCCGACGTTCGACAACACGATCGTCGCGATGGAGCGTTCCGGCGAGCTGCTCACGCGTGCGACGAAGACCTTCTTCAACATCGTCGCCGCGAACACCAACGACACGCTGCAGCGTGTGCAGACGGCGGTGGCGCCCAAGCTCGCGGCCCACGCGGACGCGATCTTCCTCAACCCGGCTCTCTACCGCCGTGTGCAGGCGGTCTACGACCGCCGCGCCTCGCTCGGCCTCACCCCCGAGCAGCTGTTCCTCGTCGAGCGCTACCGCCGCGACTTCGTGCGCGCGGGCGCCAACCTGGCCGAAGCGGACCAGCGCCGCGTGCGCGCGCTGAACGAGGAGGAGTCGAACCTCACGACCACGTTCCAGAAGAAGCTGCTCGCGGCGACCAAGGCCGGGGCGGTGGTCGTGGACGACGTGCGCGACCTCGAGGGCCTGGGCGCCGGCGAGATCGCCGCCGCCGCCGACGCGGCACGGCAGCGCGGGATGTCGGGCAAGTGGGTGATCCCGCTCCAGAACACGACGCAGCAGCCGCTCATGGCGGTGCTGAAGAACCGCGCCCTCCGCGAGCGCCTCTTCGTCGCCTCGACCACGCGCGCCGAGCGCGGCGACTCCAACGACACGCGCGCCGTGGTCACGCGCCTCGCGCAGCTCCGCGCCGAGAAGGCGCGTCTGTTAGGCTACCCGTCGTACGCCGCGTACAAGCTCGACGACCAGGGCGCGAAGACCCCCGAGCACGCGATCGGCCTCCTCGCGCAGCTCGCGCCGCCGGCCACGGCCAAGGCGCGCGGCGAGGCCGCCCAGATGCAGGCGCTCATCGACCGGCAGGGCGGGGGGTTCCGACTGCAGCCGTGGGACTGGCAGTACTACAGCGAACAGGTGCGCAAGGCCCGCTACGACCTCGACCAGGCGCAGCTGCGGCCGTACTTCGAGCTGAACCACGTGCTGCAGAACGGCGTCTTCTACGCGGCCAACCAGATGTACGGCCTCACCTTCAAGGAGCGCCACGACCTTCCGGTCTACCAGCCCGACGTGCGCGTGTTCGAGGTGTTCGACAAGGACGGCAGCCCGCTCGCGCTCTGGTACTGCGACTACTTCAAGCGCGACAACAAGAACGGCGGCGCGTGGATGGACACGTTCGTCGACCAGTCGGCGCTCCGCGGTACGAAGCCGGTGGTCTACAACGTCGCGAACTTCCAGAAGCCCGCGCCCGGGCAGCCCGCGCTGCTCACGTCGGACGACGTGCGCACCATGTTTCACGAGTTCGGCCACGCGCTGCACGGGATGTTCTCGCACGTCACCTACCCGACGTTCGCCGGCGCCAACACGCCGCGCGACTTCGTCGAGTTCCCGTCGCAGTTCAACGAGCACTGGGCGCTCGAGCCGCGCGTGTTCGCGCACTACGCGACGCACTACCAGACGGGCGCGCCGATGCCGCAGCCGCTCGCCGAGCGCATCCGCGCGGCGCGCACGTTCAACCAGGGCTTCGCCACCACCGAGTACCTCGCCGCGTCGCTGCTGGACCTCGCCTGGCACGCGCTCCCCGCGAGCGCCCCGCGGCAGGACGTGGGCCCGTTCGAGCAGGACGCGCTGCGCCAGTTCGGCGTGGCGATGCCCGAGGTGCCGCCGCGCTACCGCACGCCCTACTTCGCGCACATCTGGGGCGGCGGCTACTCGGCCGGCTACTACGCGTACATGTGGAGCGAGGTGCTCGACGACGACGCGTACGCGTGGTTCGTGGAGCACGGCGGGATGACGCGCGAGAACGGGCAGCGCTTCCGCGACATGATCCTCTCCCGCGGCGGCACGACGGAGGCGGGCGCGATGTACCGCGCGTTCGCCGGGCGCGACCCGAAGATCGCGCCGCTGATGGAGGAGCGCGGGCTGGTCACGACGTCGGGCGCGGCGTCGGGGCGGTGAAGCTGACGCTCCGCGCTGGTGCCGGTTCGACGGCGTGGTTTTCAACACCTAACGCGCGTTAATCGCGTCAGCGCCGCCGCGCCCCCCCGCGGGCCCCCGATCCGGGGCCGGCGGGGGGGCGCGCGCTCTTGCTCCGTCGTGGGCGGGATCGCATCGTCGCGACGCGCAGCGAACCTGCTACGCGCGTCGCGCCGCCCCACCCTTGCCGGAGGAGAACGCATGTCCGAATCCCACCGACTGCCGCCCAGCGCCGCGAAGCGGGGCCCGTCGCACGGCGGCGGCATCCGCGGGGCCGACCTTCCCCGCCACTCGCAGCAGTTCGAAGGCCGCTTCGGGCGCATGTTCCGCACGCTCCCCGCCGCGGAGTTCGTGGAGGCGGAACTCGACGCCCTGGCCGACGCGATGTCCGCCAAGCCCGAGCCGGGGCCCGACGGCACGGTGGTCATCGACCGGGACACCCGCTTCATCGACGCGGGCGCGACCAAGGAGACGGAGCTCGACGACGAGGAGAACTTCGGCATCCCGGCGGGCTACACCTACCTCGGGCAGTTCATCGACCACGACCTCACGTTCGACCCCGCGAGCAGCCTCGTCCGCGAGAACGACCCGGACGGGCTGACGGACTACCGCACGCCGCGCTTCGACCTCGACAACGTCTACGGGCGTGGCCCGGCCGACGAGCCGTTCCTGTACGACGACGACGGCCGCCGCTTCGTGTTCGGCGCGCCGATGACGCGCGGCGACGCCTCGCACCCGTCCGACACGCACGACCTCGCGCGCTTCAACGGCCGGGCGCTCATCGGCGACAAGCGCAACGACGAGAACGTGATCGTCTCGCAGCTCCAGGGGCTGTTCCTCCGCTTTCACAACCGCGTCGCGTCGCTGCGTGACCCGCACACGCCGTTCGCCGAGCTGCAGCGCGTCGTCCGCTGGCACTACCAGTGGGTGATCCTGCACGATTTCTTGCCGCGCCTCGTCGGGACCGAGCGGCTGCACGCCGTGCTCCCGCACCTCGCGTCGGGGCGCACGATCTTCGACGACCCGCCGCGGCTCGACTTCTACCGCCCGCGCGAGGCGCCCTTCATCCCGATCGAGTTCACCGCGGCCGCGTACCGTTTCGGCCACTCGATGGTGCGCCCGATCTACCGCCTCAACACCGTGCTCGGCACCGTCGATCCGCTCCCCTCGCCGCACGACGTCGAGATGGGGCGCGACGGGCGGCAGTTCATCTTCTCGGGCGTCGGCGCGCGCTCGCTCGCGGGGTTCGGGCCGTTCCCGTCGAACTGGGCGATCGACTGGGGGCTGTTCTTCGAACTCGACTCGACGCTCACCCCCGAGCACAGCCAGGCGCAGGGGCGCGGACGCGTGCAGCCGTCGTACAAGCTCGACACGTCGCTCGTCAACCCGCTCGCCTACCTGCCCGAGTTCTGCCGCTTCGCGCCCGACAGTCGCAACCTGATCCCCGACGCGCACGGGAACCCGACGCCCGCGCCGGGCACCGACGTGGTGCCCAACCTGGCGCGCCGCAACCTCCTCCGCGGGCTCCGCATGGGGCTGCCGAGCGGGCAGTCGGTGGCGCGCGCGATGGGGCTCACCCCGCTCCGCGACGCGGATATCCGCATCGGTAAGGCGACGTGGGCCGACGCGGTGCACGCGAACGTGAACCAGCCGATCACGGCCTACGGCGCGTCGTTCCGCGGCAACGCGCCCCTCTGGACGTACATCCTCGCCGAAGCGCAGCACGCGTGGCTCCAACAGGCACGCGGCCTCGGCGAGGCCGCGGCCAACGCGATCCCGGTGCGCCTGGGGCCGGTCGGCGGGCGGATCGTGGCCGAGGTGTTCGTCGGGCTGCTGCTCGGCGACAGCCACTCGTTCCTGGCGCAGGACCCGGGATGGCAGCCCGAGTTTCGCGACCCGCACGGGCGCTTCGACATGCCCGAATTCGTGCGCGTGGCGCTCGCGTACCGGCCGACGCAGACGCCCGCGGATCGCCCCGTGGTGCCCGGGGCCGTGCGGGTGCCGGCCGGGGCGACGCAGCTCCCTGGCGGCGATCGCCTCGGGACCGGCGAGCCGCGGTTCACGGGGCAGCGCTGACCTGGGGCTGACCTGGGCCGCGTCGACGGGGCGAGGTCGACGCGGCAACGTTGACGGGGCGGGTTCGACCGGGGAGTGACCCGGCCGAACCCGCCCCGTCAACCGCGCGGCTTCAGCACCGCGTCAGCGCCGCCCCGCCGCGGGGCTCACCCCTGCCCGAGACACGCACTGCCGTCCAGTGCCGTCGCGTTCGCCGGGTCGTTCCAGTTGCGGCGCGGCGCCGCGCTCGGCGACGGGATGTTGGGGTTGGTCCCGCGCTCGTCGGCGCCGTAGAAGAAGCGCGCCGGGATCACGCGCGCGCCGTTGGCCGGCGCGAAATTCGGCCAGCAGGTGCGCTTCCAGTCGCTCCACACTTCGGCGTTCTGGAACAGCGCGACGTACTTCTCCTCGATGATCTGCTGGTAGAGCGCGGCCCGCGGCAGGCCGCTCGCAACCGCCGGCAGCCCCGCCGTCGCGCGCTCGGTGTTGAGGTCGGCGGCCGCACCCGTGAGGTCGCCCGTCTGCAGGCGCGCCTCGGCGCGGATGAGAGTGTTCTCGGCCGCGGTGACGAGCGGCTGCCGGAATCCCGCGTCGCCGCGCGTCGTGCTGAGGTACGAGAACGTCTCGCCCTCCTGCCCGGGGTCGGCGCCGACCACCCTGCCCGTGCCGTTAGGCGCGAAGTACTGCGTGAGGCGCGCGTCCGGCCCCCCCGCGTTGCGCGTCGCCATCAGGTTGACGAGGAACGACCCGCTGCTGATGTCGGTGCCGCGTCCGCGCGCGAACTGGAACCACTGGTTCTCCTCGCCCACCGTGCTGCTCTGGTACGTGCGGAAGTCGCCGGTCGCGTCGGCGATGCCCAGCTGCGCCTGCGCCAGCGCCGACGCGTACGCCGACGCGTCGCGCTCGGCCGTGTGCAGGTAGAGGCGCGCCTTGAGGGTGTGGGCGAGCGCGGTCCACTTCTTCGCGTCACCACCATATATCAGGTCGAACGCGCCGGGCCCGGTGCCGCCGGCCTGCAGGTCGCCGATCGCGGCGTCGAGCAGCTTCTGCAGGTCGGCGTACACCTGCTGCTGCGGGTCGAGCGCCGGCTGCGTGACCGAGAGGTCGGCGGCCTGTCGGTACGGGATGTCGCCCCACCAGTCGGCGACGTAGCCCATCACGAGCGCCTCCCACACCTCGGCGACGCCGAGGTAGAGGCGGTCGTTGGCGGCCTTCGCTTTGGTCTGGATGGCGCGGATGTCGACGAGGCCCCCGCCGGTGTAGAAGTTGGCGAACGAGCCGAACGAGTTCTCGTCGATGATGTACGGGCCGTCGTAGGTCAGCCACTGGCGGCCGGTGCCGGCCATCTGCCGCATCCAGATCGAGATGACGCGGTTGTCGTCGGCGGTGAGCGCCGCGCCGCTGATCGCGGTGACCGCGACGATTTCCTGGTTGATGGACGCCTTGGACGGGGCGTTCGGGTTGTCGGTGAGGTCCCCGCCGGTGAGGTTGGATTTGCAGGCGGGGGCGGTCGCGAGGCAGGCGGCCGTCGCGAGGCCGGCGGCGAGCGTGCGGCGCGAGAACGCGCGGGAGAGTCGGGAAGTCATGGCGGCGCGGTCCCGGTCAGCGGTTGAGCGTCACGTTGAGCACCACCGAACGCGTCTGCGGGTTGTTGAAGTAGTCCTGCCCGCGCCCAGCGCCGATCGGCCCCGCGAGGTTCGTCTCCGGGTCGATGCCCTTGTACTTGGTCCAGAGGAACAGGTTGCGCCCCGCCAGGCGCAGGTCGAGGCTCGAGAGCCGCGTCACGCGGCGGATGGTCGCGCCGTCGAACGTGTAGGCGGCCGAGAGCTCGCGGAGGCGCGTGTAGCTGCCGTCCTCGACGAACTGCGCGGACGGGCCGTTGAAGTTGTTGCCGAGCCCAACGCGGTACCAGTTCTCGCCGATCGGCACGGCCGTACCCGCGCCCGGCCCGAACACGGGCCCCGGGAACCAGCCCGCGGTGCCGAAGACCTGGTTGTTGCCCGTGCACTGGGGCGCGCTCCGCGTGCCGGTGCAGATGGCGCGTGACGACGTGTAGCCGCTCGTCCCGTAGCTCTGCAGCGCGCCGCGCGTGCCGTTCCACACGTCGCCGCCGCGGCGCACGTCGACGAGCGCCGAGAGCGACAGGCGCTGCCAGAGGCGCAGGCCGGTGCGGAAGCCGCCGAGCCAGTTGGGGTTGGGGTTGCCCGAGACCCGGTTGGCCGGGTCGAGGATCGGGAACCCGTTGGCGTCGATGTACATCGCGCCGTTAGGCGCCTTGGCCGCGCGGCAGGCCGCGTTGATGTTCACGCCGTCCGCCGCCGCCGTCGACTGCAGGTTCTGGTTGTCGGGGACGTCGTAGCGGCAGCGCGCGAAGTCGGTGAAGAAGAACGAGCCGAGCGGGTGCCCCGGGACGGCCGCGCTGTTGCCGAACCCGCCCGGCAGCAGCACGAAGTCGGCGCCGTTGAGCGAGACGAGCTGGTTGCGATTGCGGCTGAAGTTGACGCCCACGTCCCACGACACGGCGCGCCGCTCGAGCAGGCGCGCGTTCACCTGCAGTTCGACGCCCTTGTTGGTCACCCGCGCGCCGTTCTGCAGCGCGGAGAAGAACCCCGTCGATCCGGGGACGGGCACGTAGAAGATCAGGTCGCGCGTGGCCTGCCCGTAGTACGACAGCGATCCGTCCACGCGCTGGTTGAACAGCCCGAAGTCGAAGCCGCCCTCTCCCTCGGCGGTGCGCTCGAACTTCAGGTTGGGGTTGCCGCGCGCGAACGCGTTGTCGCCGAGGTGCAGCCCGGCCAGTCCGCCGGCGCTCGTGTTGGTCGACCCGGTGCCGTACGCGTAGATCTGCGGGCCGGAGCCGTACACGGTGAGCACCTGGTACGGATCGGGCGAGCGCCCGGCCACGCCGTAGCTCGCACGCGCCTTGAGGTACGTGAGGATCCCCCGCTGGTCGCGGTGCCCGAGCGTGTTGGTCACGTTCCACGCGAGCGTCGCGCCCGGGAAGTAGCCCGTGCGGGCCGTGCTCGGCAGCGTCGACGCCTGGTCGGCGCGGATGCGCGCCGTGGCGTACACCTGGTCGCCGAAGTCGAGCCGCCCCTCGCTGAAGTAGCCCGCGAGGTTGACGTTGTTCTGGTCGTTTTGCGGCGTGAGGTTGGACGAGACGATGTTGTTGAGCGTGTAGAGCGTGGGGTCGATGTAGCCGACGCCCTTCACCTGCTCGCGGCGGAACTGCCGCCAGTTGAGGTTCTGCCCCAGCACCAGCTGCCCGCGGATGCCGCGCGGCAGCTGCTTGGTGAGCGTGGCGACCAGGTTGTGGTCGATCTGGCGGTTGGTGAACGTGCCCTGCCAGAGTTCGCCCGTGATCGCGTCGCCCGCGCTGTACGGCGGCAGCCCTTCCAGCCGCCGCTCGGCGTACTGGTCGATGCCTAACGTGTAGCCGACGTTGATCCAGCTCGCCGGCGCGTACGAGACGTCGACGTTGCCGATCGTCCGCCCCACCGCGTCCGAGTTCTGCGGCACGTTCTGCACCCACAGCCCGCCGTCGAACGTGCACGTGCTCGTCGGGAGCGTCGGCATCGGCATCGTCCAGCAGCGCTGCTGGCCGGTGGCGGTCTGGTAGGGGTACGGGTTGTACTCGGGCGGCTGGCGCGTGGAGCCGAGCAGCAGGCCGTTGAGGTTGTTCCCCTTCTGGATGGCGCGCTGCGAGAGGTCGGTGTAGTTGACGTTGCCGCCGATGCGCAGCGCGCCCGTCAGCTGCTGCGTGGCGCGCAGCCGGAACGTGTTGCGGCTCAGGTGGCTGTTGGGCCCCTTCGACACCCCCTCCTGCTGCAGCGTCCCGCCCGAGAGGAAGAAGCTGCGCTGCGCGTCGCCGCCCGAGACCTGCAGCGTCGGGTCGATCGTGTTGCCCGTGCGGAACAGCTCACCGAAGTGGTCGTACGTCGCCGTCCCCGAGGGGAGCGCCGCCCCCCACGAGCGGTTGGCGCAGAGCGCGTCGGCGACGCAGGTGGGTGTCACCCCGACGAAGCCGCGCCCCCACTGCGTCTGCAGCGGGATCGAGCGGTTGACGTCGTCGAGCGTGAAGTTGGTCGCCAGCTGGTAACGCGTCGCGCCCGCGCGGCCGGCCTTGGTCGTGATGAGGATGACGCCGTTGGCCGCGCGCAGCCCGTAGATCGCGGCCGCCGACGGGCCCTTGAGCACGTCGACGGTCTCGATGTCCGCCGGGTTGAGGTCGAGCGCGCGGTTGGAGTAGCCGAACCCGGTGTCCGACGCGTCGGTGACGATCACCGAGTTGTCGATGGGCTGGCCGTCGACGACGAACAGCGGTTGCCCGTTGCCCTGGATGGTCTTGAGGCCGCGCAGGATGATGCCCGATCCCGCGCCCGGGTCGCCGGACTGTGAGGCCACCTCGATGCCCGGCGCCTTGGCGGCGAGCGCGTCGACGACGTTCACCTCGGCCGACCGCGCGATCTGCTCGCTCGCGACCGAGCTGACCGTGACGCCGAGGCGCTCGCGCGTGCTCGTCGTGCCCGAGCCGGTGACCACCACGTCGCTCAGCCGCAGCGGGTTGGTGGCGAGCGAGAAGTTGCGCGTGACCGTCGCGCCCGCGGTGAGCGTCACCTGCGCCGTGGTGGGCCGGTACCCGACGAGGCGCGCGGCGATGTCGACGGTGCGGCCGAGCGAGCGGGCCCCCGGGACGACGAACGTGTACCGCCCCTGGCTGTTGGTCTGCGCGCCGAGGCCGAGCGACGGGATGTTGACGCTGGCGAGGGCGAGCGGCAGGCCGGCCTCGCTCGTGACGGTGCCGGTGACGGTCGTCGCTCCCTGCGCCCGCACGACGGCCGGAAGCGCGAGGACGACGACGGTGAGCGGCAACGCGCCGAACCGTCGGGCGGGAGGAACAACGGGCGGTGGTGACGCGCGCATCAAAACCCCTCTGGTCAGAGCCCGTAACAGTCACGACCAGCGGGCGCCGGCGGCGCGGGGAGGACGCTGGCCGAACGACCGACGCCGCGGGACGGCGTCGACAAAAGCGCGCCGGCGTGCTGCGCGCGCGAAGGGCAGGGCGGGGTCGAACGCGCCCGGGCGTCAGGGCGGGGGAGGGGTACGGCGGGAGGGCGGGCGCGCGTGACGCGTCCGTGACCCACTGTACGGCCGGGCCGCGAAACTGTCAACGTTTCGGGATTTGTGCGCAACAGGACTTACGCCCGCATCGTCACCGAATGCGAAGAACCCGACGGCCGCGGTGGCCGTCGGGTTTGGGTCGAACCACTTCGATGTCGTTCGGGTGACGTTTGGCGAGCGGCCGTCGGCCCGCTA
>CAWKNZ010000011.1:0-35838 GCA_963851265.1 uncultured Gemmatimonadales bacterium | reverse complement strand
GGGTTTCTGACCGGCCAATCGCCGGCATCGCCGCTCTCGGGGAGTACGTCCCAACCTGCCGCGCCGGCAGTTGCGACGATGCGCAAAGAACTTCTGGTGCTGACAGGCGGGCGTCACGCGCCGATGACTGGTCCCTGCTGGCCGGTGAGCGACACGGGCCCGAAACGGCGCGGCGGCACGGTCGCGGCGGTCCCCCCCGGGGCCTATGGTGCGACCGGGACTCTGGGCCGATCGCGGCTCCCGCTCGGCTGACGCTCGCTCCCGTGCCACTCGTGAGGTTCGCATGCCGTCTCGTGTCCGTCCCACCGACCGACGCCGCCAGCCAGCCGGACTAATTCGGTCGTGGGCCCGCGCGCTGGCCTCTGCCGCGACCGCGCTCGCCCTCGCGGCCTGCCAGGACGCGAGCACGGCGCCGGTCGCGGCCCCCAAGACCGTGATCGACCCCGCGACGCTCGCGGTCGGCGATCGCGTGTCGCTCAACGTGAACACCGCCTCCGCGTGCGACCGGATCGCCTCGGGGCTGCGCGTCGGGCGCGTCGCCGCGGTCGGCGCGCACGCGGTCATCGTCGCCGACACGAGCAACCCCTCCGGCGGGTTCACCGACGCCGACTACCAGGGCTTCGCGGCGGCGTTCGACACGCTCGTCTACCCGGTCGACGTGCGGCACTTCGGGGCGCCAGCCGATGCGGTGAGCGGCGGGCGCGCCCTCGTGTTCTACACGAGTGCGGTGAACGCCCTCACGCCCGCGAACGCCGACTACTACATCGGCGGGTTCTTCTGGTCGCGGGATCTCTTCCCGACGACGGGCACCAACGCCTGCGCGGGCAGCAACGCGAGCGAGATGTTCTACATGCTCGTCCCCGACCCCGCGGGGGCGATCAACGGCAACGCGCGCGCGAAGGACTTCGTCGCCCGCACCACGGTCGGCACGCTCGGCCACGAGTTCCAGCACCTCATCAACGCGTCGCGCCGGCTCTACACGCTCGACACGCCCAACTACCTCGAGGAGCTGTGGCTCAACGAGGGGCTGAGCCACGTCGCCGAGGAACTCGACTTCTATCGCGCGTCCGGGCTCGGGCCCCCGGGACAGCCGGGGCAGTCGCCCCGGTCGCATCTCACGCCGGCGGCGATCACCACGCAGGAGAACGGGCTCGCCGCGCTCAACGGCTACGAGGTCCAGAACCTCTCGCGGCTCGGCCTCTACCTGCAAGCCACCGAGCGGTACGGACCGTACGTGCCCGAGACCGGGTCGGGAGCGACGACGACGTACGACTACCTCGAGATGCGCGGCGCGATCTGGTCCTTCCTGCGCTACGCCGCCGACCGGAGCGGGACGACCGACAGCGCGTTCTTCCGGCCGATCGTGAACAGCACGCAGACGGGGCTCGCCAACCTGCAGGCGGCCACCGGGCTCGGCGCGTCGCTCAGCGACTGGCTGCGGGACTGGGCCGTGTCCAGCTACGCCGACGGGGCCGTGCCCGCGCTCGAGGCGTCGGCACTGGGGGCGCGCTACCGGCAGGCCAGCTGGGACTTCCGGGCGGTGCTGACCGGCTTCACGCTCCAGGGCGGGGGCAGGATCAACGGCGGCGTCTACCCGCTCACGACCCGCGCGCTCGCCGACGGCACGGGGCAGACGTTCCCGCTCCGGGGCGGCACGAGCGCGTACCTGGAGTTCGCCGTGCCCGCGGGCACCCAGGCGACGCTCCGCACGCAGGCGGCCGGGTCGTCCGGCACGCTGCCGGCGACGCTCCGGGTGAGCGTGGTCGCGCCCGGTGCGGCGACCGCCGACGCGGCCGTCGTGCACTACGACGCCGGCACTGGGGGCGCGGTGTCGGTGACGAACGGCGGCCCCACCGCGGCGCGCTACGCGCTCGTGCTCTTCGACGCCGACCCGAGTTACACCGCGACGCAGAGCGTCACCGTGACCGGCACGGGGCTGGCCCCCGCGCCGACACCGCTCGTCGCGTCGTCCGGCATCGTGGCCCTCGGCGGGCCGACCCAGGCGCGACTCGCGGCGGCGATTGCGGCCGGGCCGCTCGAGACGGACGCGCCCGTCCTCGCGCGGCTGCAGGCGATCGCCCGGCGTGAGCTGATCCCGCGGGTGCCCGCCGCGCGCGCCGCGCGCGCCGCGCTCCGGGTCCGGCGTCTCGCGGGCCCGCCGCTCCTGCGGTAGCGGCGGGTCCCCCGCGCCCGGGTGCCGACCGCATCGGTCGGCACCCGGCGCGCCGACCATGTCAGATCCCGACGTTCAGCCGCACCTGCACACTCCGCGGCCGCCCGACTGACGTCCCGCTGAAGAACGCGCCCTTGAGCAGGTACGTCGTGTCGAACAGGTTCTCGACGTAGAGCTCCGGCCGCAGGACGGCCCCGCGCGCGACGAACGTGTAGCCGGTGCCGACGTTGACGATCGCGCTCGGCTTCACCTTGATCCCCGAGTTGAAGTCGAACAGCCCCGTTCCGTACCGACAGCTGCAGTCCGCGGGGGAGACGCCGTTGGTCAGCCCGCTGCCGTAGATGCCCGTGGCGCTCAGGTAGAAGTTGTGCCGGCTGTAGAACCCGCTCGCGACGAGCGAGAGCCGCTGGTCGTGGTCGAGGTCGAAGTACCCGGTCGGCGGCACCACGGGAAAGAACCCGCCCGTGACCGGCCCGAGCCCGTACGCGTGGTTGAGTGCCGCGTTGAGGTAGCCGGAGAACGGCCCGGCGGGGCGGAGCTCGACGACGCTCTCGATCCCCGTGACGCGCACCTGCGCGATGTTGACGGAGGTCGTGATCGCCGACCCGGGCACCGTATTGTCGTCGATCCCGGGCGACGAGTTCTTCCGGTAGCCGGCGAGCTTGATCGACGCCCCCAGGAACGGAAGCCGCTGCACGGCGCCGAGTTCGTAGAACGCGTCCCGCTCCGGCAGCGTCGGGTTCGGCGTGACGGAGTCGCCTAACGCCGAGCTGGTGATCGCGCGCAGGTCCTCGACGTTGGTCGGGACGAAGAGGCGCCCGTAGTAGGCGTAGAGCGTCGTCGACGCGGTCGGGAAAAAATTGAGTCGGACGCGCGGGCTCACCTGGTGCTGCGTGCCGGCGAACGGGGCGCGGTGGGCGTCGTAGCGTACCCCCGTCCGGAGTTCGAACCACTCGACGGGGGCGTACGCCGTCTGCGCATACACGCCCACGTCGGATCCGTGGAGCGCGGAGTTGGACCCGGGGCCGCTATTCCCCGCGTTGTCGAGCGAGCTGAAATCCTCGTGCCCGCGGGTGATCGACGACTGCGTGCCGATCTTGACCTCCAACTCGCGCCGCGGGTGCACGGTGTAGGCGGCGACGAGCCCATACGCGTCGAAGTTGCGTCGTTCCGCCAGGTTGTACGGCACCGTGTCGGGCGCGAACACGAACTGCGCCTGGTCGCGCGGGTCCGGGACGTAGTTGAGCGAGCCGTGGCGGTAGTAGACCGCGCCGAAGAAGTCGGCCGGCGCGCCCGCGACCGACGTCGACGTGGAGGCCGAACTGGTCGAGGTCGCGGACGCGGGCGCCGCACTGCCCGCCGGGCCGAACTGGTGCCGCCAGCTCAGGTTGACGAACGCGTTGCGGTCCCGCTGCCGGTCGTTGCTGAACACGTTGCCCGTCGAGTCGTAGGGCACCGCGAAGTTCGTCGTCGACAGGTTGGCGTCGAGGTTGACGACGTCGTTAGGCCCGGCCGTGTACTGCACCTTGCCGAAGCCGAACAGGTCGCGCCCGTCGTTGTGGAAGTTGAGCGACCTGTTGCCCGCCGTGTCGAAGACGAGCGGCTCGCGCCGCATGTCGCTGAACTGCCGGCTCCCCGCGACGAAGAACCCCCACCGGCCGGCGTTCGTGCTCGCGCTCACCGACTGCCCGTTGAGCCCGCGGTTCCCCGCCGTCGACGCCCCGTCGAACGCGCCGGCGTACGTCCCCAGGTTGGCGTGGAAGCCGCCCGCGGGGATCCGCGTCTTCACGTCGACGATCGCCGCGTTCTTGTTGCCGTACTCCGCGTCCCACCCGCCCGTGATGAAGTCGATCTGGTTGACCACCTGCGGGTCGAACAGCTCGTTGAGCGAGCCCGAGATGCCGGCCGGGACCGGGACGCCGTCGATGACGTAGGTGTACTCGGCGTGCTGCCCGCGGATGTGCACCTCGCCCGTCGGCGCGCGCGCCGCGCCGGCGATGGTCTGCTGCAGGATCTGCGACGTCGTGTTGGTCGGCGCGCCGCGATACTCGTTCTGCTGGAAGGTCTGATTGCCGGTGCGCGTGTCGACGGCCACGGGCGCGCTCGCGGTCACGTTGACCCCGGACAGCGCAGTCGCGACCGTTGTAAGGGCGAAGTCGACGCCGCGGGTCGCGGTCCCGGCGGCCCCGACGTCGACCGTGCGCTCCTCCGCGCGGAAGCCGATGAAGCGGGCCGTCACGACATACCGCCCCACGGGCAGGTTGTGCAGCGTGTAGCGGCCGAACGCGTCCGTCTGCGCGTTCGCGACCACCTGCCCGCCGCGTCGCGCGCTCACCTCCACGGCTTCGAGCGGACGGCCTGACGCGCTGTCGCGCACCGTGCCGACGACGTCGGCCGCGGCCGCGCGTAAGGCTGCGGTGGGTGCGCGACCACGCGCAGGAAAGACCGCCGCGAGTATCACGGTTGGCGGTGCGGGAACGAAAGCAGGAAGCAAGGCCATGGGCGCGAACGAGACGAGGACGCCGGCGGGTGCGCATGCGCGCGCGTGCCGGCCCTGCAGTATCGCGCGCCCTCGCCCGAGCCTCCCACGCCCTCCGACGAGTGGTCGTCGCGCGGTCACGAGTGGTGCCTCGCGCGCGACGATCGGGCCGGTGGACCGGCCGCGACACGGCGGCTACAGTCGCAGCAGCCGTTCGCGCACGTAGCGCGAGCGCAGCCGACTGACGGGGATCTGCATCCCCCCAGCGAGCGTGACGAGGTACGTGCCGCCCGGCATCGGGCTCACGACCCGGATCGCCTCGACGCGCGCGAGTGCGCCGCGCGACAGGCGGACGAACGCCCCCGCGGGGAGCCGCGCCTCGAGGTCCTTGAGGCGGTACGCGATCGTGTGCCGCTCGCCGCCGACGGTGTGCACGTGCAGGAGTTCCCCGTCGGCGACGACGGCGAGGACCTGCGCGACCGGGACGAGGAGCACGTCGTCGCGCCGCCGCACCGGAATCCGGTCGATCGGCGACGCGGCCCGCCGCACCCGCGCGCGCCCGCCGGCGTCCTCCGTCGTCGCCGACGTCGTCTCGGACGCCGCCCGCTCAGCGTCGCTCGCCACTCCGTCAGCCGCCCGTCCGTCGGGTGCGCCGCGCGCGGCGAGCGCGGTCATCGCGGCGCGCAGCCGATCCTCGCCGTCGGCACGCACGTCGGCGCGGTCCAACTGCGCGTGCGCGCGCGAGAGGGTGCGCCGCAGTCGCGCCCCGTCGACCGGCTTCAGGAGGTAGTCGATCGCGTGCACCTCGAACGCGCGCACCGCGTACGCGTCGTACGCGGTCACGAAGGCGATGAGCGGGAGCGCCGCGGGCACCTCCGGGGCGCGCGGGTGCCCGTCCCGCTTGCGCGCGCGTTCCAGCGCCCGGACCACGCCGAGCCCGTCGAGCTCGGGCATCTGCAGGTCGAGCAGCGCAAGGTCCGGTCGCGTACGCTCGATCACGGCGACCGCCTCGGCGCCGTCGGCGGCCTCCCCCACGACCTCGACGTCCGGCGACCCGCGCAGCAGTGCGACCAGAAAGGAGCGCGCGGGCCGTTCGTCGTCGGCGACCACGACCCGGAGCGTCGTCCCGGGATCGCGTCGCGGACCGTCGGCCCCGTCGAATCCGGGCCCCGTGGTGGCGGGCGTCACGAGGTGACGCGTCGCGAGCGCCGCGCCCCCGTCTGGTCGCCCGGCGCCCGGTCGCGGGCCAAGGGCAGGGCCGCCGCGGGCGAGGGGTCTGTCGGCCGCGTTCGTGGGACGGCGAGTGGCAGGGCGAGCGGCACGCGCAGGTCGACCGTCGTGCCGGTGCCGGTGTGCGAGGCGAACTCGAACGTCGCCGCAGCGCCGTAGAGCCGCTCCAGCCGCCGCTCCACGCTCGCGAGGCCGAACCCCGCAGCGCGCCCCTCGGCCAGTCGCGCCGTGTCCACGCCGGCCCCGGTGTCGCTGACGCGGATGTGAAGGTGCGCACGCGTCGCGTGCGATTCGACGCGGGCCCAGACCCGTACCTCGCCGCCCCGCTTGAGCGGCGCGATCCCGTGCTGCACCGCGTTCTCGACGAGCGGCTGTACGAGCAGCGGCGGGACGGCCGACGCGCGCGCCGCGGCGTCGACGTCGACGACGACCTGCAGCCGTTCCTCGAAGCGCGCCCGTTCGATCCCGAGGTACGCCTCGACCACCGCGATCTCCTCGGCCAGCGGCACCGTGTGGCCGGCGGTCGGGCGGAGCACGGCGCGCAGCAACCCGGTCAGCTCGTAGAGCGCGGCGAGCGCGCGGTTCGGCGCCGTCTGCACGAGGTGGCCGATGGTGGTCAGCGCGTTGAACAGGAAGTGCGGGTTGAGTTGGGCCCGGAGCGCCCGGAGCTCGGCCGCCGTCGCCAGCTGCAGCGCCTCACGCTCGCGAACGTCGCGTGCGTACCGCTCGTGGGCGACGCGGACCAGGTCGATGCGGCGCGCCGCGAGCAGCGCCGCCCATTCCAGCAGGGCGAGGTCGTCGGAGAGCAGCCGACGCCCGGCCGGGAGCGCGCCGACGTGCAGGACGTACCGGGGGGCGTCGGTGACCGGGACGTCGGCGGTCGCCTCGCCCCCGCGCGCGTCGGTGCGGACCGCCGCGCCCGTCCGGGGGTGGGTCGGCGGCTCGGGGCGGAGATCCCACGTGACGGTGCCGGCCAGCAGCGCGGGGGCGAGGTGCGTCCCCACGGCGTCGAGCACCGCCTCGGCGCTCTCGGCGCTCGTGATGCTGGCGGCCAGCGCGTGGCGCACCGCGGCGGCGTCGGGCCGGCGGAGGACGACACGGTCGACGATCGCGCTCGCCGCGCGGCGTACGCGCGGCGCGAGCGCGAGTGCGGCGCCTAACACCAGGGCGAGGACCGCGGTCCCGAGCGGGTCGGCGGGGTTGGCGGCGAGCCGCGGCACCGCCACCGGCAGGACGACGGCGAGGTATGCCGCCGCGGCCGACGCCACGAGCGCGAGCGCCGCGAGCGCCCGCTTGAGGAACAGGTCGGCGAACGCGACGCGGTAGTCCTGGTAGAGCACCACGAGCGCGAGCGGGAGCGACGCGTGGTCGCCGAGGACGTGCGCGGCGAGTGACTCCCCGGCGGTGTGGTGTCGCAGATGCAGCGCGGCGACCGCGAACGCGGCGAGTGCGGCGGCGACGAACGGCGCGCGTCCCCCGGGCCGGCCGCGGAGTCCGACGGCGAGCACCGGGAGTACCGCGAGATAGCCGACGGTGAGCGTGAGCAGCGCGGCGCGGGACGGCGTGGCGCCGGTCGCGACCGCGGCCCACCCGTGCTGCAGGGCGGCGACCCCGCTGAGCGCGTAGGCCGCACCGACGAGCCAGCGCCGGGTGGCGCGCGCGACCGGCTGCGCCGCCGCCTGGACCGCGACCGCGGGCAGGAATCCGAGGGCGGCGAACGCGAGGACGCCAACGGTCATGAGCCACGGCCCCGCGCGGAGCACCGGCGTGGGGGCGAGGTCGCGGAGCGAGTAGAGCACGAGCGCCCCCACGTTCCACGCAACGCCGAGGAGGGCGGTGGCGATCGGTAACGGGTCGGCCTGGTCCGCCGACGGCGCTGATCGCCGCGTCGGCCCGGTCGGCGCGGGGCGTGGCACGCGCCGCACCGCCATGACGCCGAGCATCGCGTACAGCGTGGCACCCGTGCCGAAGCCGGCCAGGTGGACGAGCGCGGTGAGCACCGGCGCCGGGGACATTCCGTGAGAGTACGACGGGGCGGCGGGCGCGGCTACCGGATGTCCGCGAACGGCCGCCGCCACCCGGTGAGTGGTGCACGTCGGCCGATGGATGGGTCCGGGGGTGTTGCGGGGCGACAGTCCGTCGCACGCACGGCGAGGGCGGCGCGCCCCGTCGAGGCGGCAGGAGCCGACGCCGGAGCCGCCGCCGGCCGCCGGCCGCCGTCTGCGGGCTCGCGTCGGTGCGCGTCGCCTCGTGGCGCGTCGCCTCGTGGCGCGTCGCCTCGTGGCGCGTCGCCTCGTGGCGCGTCGCCTCGTGGCGCGTCGCCTCGTGGCGCGTCGCCTCGTGGCGCGTCGCGGACGTGGTGTCGACGTGGGTGACGAGGCGCGGGCCGTCGCCCGCGTCGCAGCTCTCGCTCACGGCTCCGCCGCTCGCGCGACCGCGACCGCGGCCGGGGACTCGGGGACGGGCGGGAACGGGCGGGAACGGGCGGGAACGGGCCCGGACGCATCGACACGCGGCACCTCGCGGCAGGGGGTCCCCCCGCCGCGAACCTCGGGCCAATTCGCCAACAGGATCCGACCCTTCGGCATCGGGTGCGCGAGGCGGCGGCGCCACACCGGCCCGCGCTCCGACGCTGGGTGCGACCAGGGCGACCATCGGGGTGACCGGGTCGGCAGGCGCCCGTAGCCCCCGTCGACGATGACGGCCGCCGCTCGACGATCCCTACGGGGTCGTACCCGAGCGGTGGCGGACCCCTGGGCGGCCGCCTACGCGCGAACGCCCTGCCGGTGAGGGCGAGGCGGTTCAGGACTGCGGCGACGCGCGCTGTTACTTCGTTCCGGTTCTGCGCCGCTGAGCCATGCCGCCGACCGTGAGCAGCCCCGCGCCGAGCAGAGCCCAGGTCGCGGGCTCGGGGACGGTCGTCGCGCGCAACTGGACGTAGTAGTCCTCAGACCGCGTGCCGACGTTCTCCACGCCGAAGCTGAGCATGATCGTGCCGCCTGGAGGCAGTGCGTGGCTACCCGCGTCGAAGTCCCCCGACTTGAAACTCAGCCCCGGGAAGGTGAACTGCTGCGCGGTCGGCGTCGTGATCCCCGGCCAGCCGGTGACGGTCGCGGGCACCTGGAACGCGAGCCCATTTCCAGCCGCGCCGATGATCGCGACGTGGAAGTCGTACCAGCTCACGGTCCCGGTGTTCTGGACCGTGACGCTCCACTGGTCGGTCGTGTGGCCGAACCCCCGCGTTTGGAGCGTGCCCTCCGCACAGTTCGCCGGGTCAAGGCCGTTCGTGCAGAGCCCATGGGGCAGCAGGTCGGGGATGCCGACCAGTGGGGGGACGACGACTTGCGCATCGGCGCGGCCGGTCACGAACACCGTGCCACCGACGCCGAGCAGGACCGGCGCGAGGAGTGCGACCAAGTGCGGACGCGCGTTCATCGGGACCTCCGCGTTGAAGGATGGGACACGACCGCTCGGGTGCAGCACACGGCCGCGCGCACCCGAGCAGCCGGCCGGGTCCGGCGACCATGAGCCGCACGGGTGCGGGCGCGCCTGCGAACGGCTGGGCGCTACCCGCACAGGTTCGCAGCAGCAGCCGTGCCACATCGTCAGCTGCACCGACATGCCGGCGTGTCTGCGCGGAACCAGGTGTTGCGTAGCCGTGCTTCCTGCTACCGACTCCCGACTCAGATCCCGTGCGTGACCGCTCGGGCCCACCCAGGGCCACCGTCGCCGCGACGGGTACCCATCCATGCCTCAAGTCCCCCGGCCGCTGTCTGGCCGGTAATCTGGCGTCGCCCCGTCGGGCTCGATCCCCATCGCCCTCGAACTGCTGGATTCACCGAATGCGTCCTCGACGGCTTGCCGTGCTACTGCCGCTGGGAATGACGCGATCCGTGGTCGCCGCCTCGGGTGCGGCCCCGCAGCCGGGCATCACGATCCGTCGCGACGGCACTCAGCTGATGTCGCGGAGTGCCCGCGCGTGCCGCGGCCACCGCGGCGTCGATGTGCCGTCGACGCGACATGCCCGGATGCGCGGGAACCGCCGCGCGCCGGACCGTACCCGGTGCGACCGGCAAGACCGGCGCGCCCCCGACGACCGTCGGGACGACCGGTCGCACGGGCGCCCGTAGGCTGGCACGGCGACGACCCCGCCCGTCGTGGCTCGACGGAAGACGGGTCCGGGAAACCCTCGCGTTCTGACATGCCACTGCGACACGCCTAACGGCATAGCGTCTCAGAGCAAACGAGTTCCGCGACAGCACATGTCGCGCCTGCGCCCGGTCCCATTACTCATCCCCGGACCGAATCAGCCCACCCGATTGAAACGTCCCGGCGCGCGTCGCGAAAACGACCCCGCCGGACCACCTGAAGCGTCGAGGGGCGGTGGCCGTCGCGGGTGCGACCGGCACGCGGGCGCCGGCACGTGGGCCGACGTCGCGTGCACGTCCCGCTCACGCCCGGGGCGCGCGGGCCTCGGGCCCCTTGCGGCCGAGGTGCGTGTCGCCGAAGCCGCTCGCGTACTTGACTCCGTAGCCGATCAGGCGGTCGAAGCCGATGTGCGCCGCCCACACGTAGGCGACGAGGAGCAGGGCGGGTGCGGCGGCCGCGTGGGCGAGCAGGCCGAGGGCGAGCGGCCCGACGTACGTGTGCAGCGCGTTGTAGGCCATGGCGCCGACGCGCGGGCCGGCGAGGAAGGCGGCGAACGTCAGGTCGGGGGCGAAGAAGAGCAGGGCGAAGAAGCTCCACCCGCGCCCGGTTCCGGCGTAGAGCACGACGGCGACGGCGAGGGCGGCGAGGCCCTCGGCGCGCAGCAGGCGGCCAACGCCGCCGGTGACGGCCCCGAGCGCGGCGGCAGGCGCGGCGGCGGCCACGGCGACGGAGAGCGAGGACGGGTGAGCGGACACGACGGATTCCGGTATGATGGTGAACAGCGTACGCCTTACGGTGTACACTGTACGTGTTGCGGTTCGCATCGTCAAGACGTACACTGTCCGCCGTGGCCTACCCGGCGAAACTCTCCCGCGCGGCGGTCGTCGAGGCGACCCGCGCGCTCGTCGAGCGCGACGGCCGCGCCGCGCTCGGCGTCCGCGCCGTGGCCGACGCGCTCGGCGTCCGCCCCGCCTCGCTCTACCGGCACGTGGGCAACCTGGCCGGCCTCGAGGGTCTACTCGCCGAGGCGGCCGCCGCGGCGATGGCCGGCGCCCTCGACGAGGCGCTCGCGGCCGTCGCCGCGGGGGGCGACGATGGTGCGGCTGACGGCGCGGCGGCGCTCCGCGCGACGGCCGACGCCTACGTGCGGTTCGCGGCCGAGCGCCCGGCCCTCTACGCGCTCCTGACTACGCCGGCCGCCCCCGGCCAGCCCGGCGCCGAGCGCAAGGCGCTCTGGACCCGGTTGCTGGCCGTGGTCGGCGCGCTCACGGGCGACGCGGACGACACCGACGCCGCGGTCGCCGTGTGGGCCTTCCTGCACGGCTACGCCGCGCTCGGGGCCGCGGGGCTCTACGGCGTCAGCGGGCCGCGCGGCGGGCTCGCCCGCGGCGTCCGTGCGCTCGCCCGCGGTCTCGCCCGCGGTCTCGCCCCGGGCGACACGGCCCCGGGCGACTGACCCCGAGCCCGGACCTTGCTGCGCCGTCGGCGGCCGCGGCTCAGAATCGCTCGTAAGAGACGCCGGGAACCGGTGTGTTTGCGAGCCACGACCGATGCGGCGATCGCCGAGGATCTCGTCGATCGCGGCGCCCAGTCCCGGCGGCGGTGCCGCGCAGGCCCTGGCCCGCGGCCACCGCGCCGTGCCCGCGGATTGCGGGCGCAGGCGGCGGCTACCCGCGGCGGAAGGCGCGCCGCCCGCGCTCGACGCAGGCCTGGGCTCGCTTTCGTCCGTGCGTCCCCGTGAGCGCGAACGTCTTGCCTTCCTGCGCGTTGTAGGACTGGAAGAACGTCTCGATCTGGTGCACGACGACGTCGGGCAGATCGGACAGCTTCTTCACGTCCTTGTACAGCTCGCTCGCGCCCGCGACCGCGACGAGCCGGTCGTTCTCCTCGCGCGTCCCATCGCGCTCCGTCTGCTCGGCCGAGATGACGCCGAGCAGGCGCGCGGGGACCACGGTCCCCGAGGCCACGGGCTCGTCCAGGAACAGCAGCACGTCGAGCGGGTCCCCGTCCTCCCCCCGCGTACTCGGGACGAAGCCGAAATCGAGCGGGAAGCTCATCCCCTCCGGCAGCACCTTCTTCACGACGAACGCGCGCCGGGCCGGATCATACGCCACCTTGGTGCGCTGCCCCTTCGGCGTCTCGACGACGACGGTGGTGTAGTCGTCGTCCATCGCGGGCAGCGTCGAGAGGTCACCGGGGGTCGGGCGCGTGGGCATGCGGGTCTCACTCCAGCGGTGGCGTGGTCGCGGCAGCACGCCGCGGATGGCGCGTGCCGCATGGGTGTCCGATGGGTCCCATGTAGCAGGAGACGGGCCGGCGACTCGGTGCCAAATGGTCGCGCACCGGCCGTGCGTCGGCACGCCCTCGCGACCGCCTCGATGGTCACGAGGCGCGCGCGGGTGCGGCCGGCAGGGTGAGCGTGAACGTGCTCCCAGCGCCGGGCGTACTCTCGGCCGTGAGGTCCCCGCCCATGCCGCGCGCCAGCTCGCGGCTGATCGCCAGCCCCAGCCCGACGCCCTGCTGGCTCGTGTGGGTGCGCTGCCGGTCGAGCTGCACGAACGGCTCGAAGACTCGCTCGAGCTGGTCCGTCGCGATGCCTCGTCCCGTGTCCGTGACCAACACCCGGACCACCCCGGCCACCACGTCGCTCTCGCACCCGAGTGCGACGCGCCCACCCGGGTCGGTGAACTTGATCGCATTGGTGAGCAGGTTGAGGAGGATCTGCCGCACCTTCTCCGCGTCCGCCGAGACCACGTGCGGCTGCTCAGGCGTCTCGGGGCCGCACCCGTCGTGGTCGTACGCGAGCCCCTTGGCCGCGAGTTGCGGCCCGACGAGCGCCTTGAGGTCCTGCACGAGCGGCGCGAGCCGGACGGCCTCCAGGTGGTACTCGACCCGCCCCGCGTCGAGACGCGCGAAGTTCAGGACCGCGTCCACGAGCCCCGTCATGTGCTGGTTCGCCCGGCGGAGGCGGTCCAGGTCCTCCTGCTGCGCGTCGGTCACCGGCCCGCGGAGGCCGAGCGCGAGGAGCTGGGCGTAGCCGCCGATGGCGTTGAGCGGTGTCCGGAGCTCGTGGCTCATCGTCGAGAGGAACTCGCTCTTCGCCCGGTTCGCCGCTTCGGCGGCCGCGCGCGCGGCGTGCTCCGCCTCGAAGAGCCGGGCGCGCTCGAGCGCTTGGGCGGCCTGCCCCGCGAGCGTTTCGAGCAGCCCCAGCTCCTCGGCCAGCGCACGCGGCGCCGGGAAGCTCAGCCCGAGGGCGCCGAGCACGCCGCCGTCGGGCGCGAGCACCGGCAGGGCGCACAGGGCCGCCGTCGCGTTCGCGCGGCAGAGCTCGGCGACGGCCGGGGCGTGCCGGGCGATGGCGTCGAACGTGGGCAGCAGGACGGCCCGCCGCTCGCGCACGGCGTCGGCGAGCGGTACGGGCGCGTCGAGCGGGAAGGTCGCCCACGCGCGCCACGTGTCCTCGCGCAGGCGCTCGGCGGCGGCGATGGCGAGGCGTTCGCCGTCGGGCGTGACGAGCGCGAGGACGCCGAGGTGCGCCCCGAGCGCGGTGCTGACCCGCTCGATCACGACGGCGGCGACCTGCTCGCGCGTGAGCGCGCGCGACAGGGCCGCCGTCAGGTCCTGCAGGAGCGTCGCGCGGCCCACCGCCGCCTCTGCGTCCGCCCGGGCGCGCTCGGCCTCCTGGACCTGCGCCTCGAGGTGGGCCGCGGTGGCCTGCAGCGCCTCGGCCTGGGTTTCGAGCTCGGCGGCCTGCTCCTCGAGCTGCTGATGCGCGTGCGCGCGCTCGGCCTCCGCTTGCTTGCGCTCGGTGACGTCGAGGTCGTTGCCGACCACGCGCACGGCCCGGCGACCGTCCCCGTCGCCGGCGAAGAAGACCTGGCCGAACGTGAGCAGCCAGACCTCGCCGGCGGGCGTCACGGCGCGGTGCTCGAACCGGTAGCTGCCAGACGAGCGCGGGTCGAAGGCGGCGGCGAGTTGCGCCTCGACGAACGCGCGGTCCTCAGGATGGACCACGCCGCCCAGCATCGCGGCCCCGATCACGGCGTTGCCCTCGGGCAGGCCGAACATCTCGCGGAAGCGCGCGTTGACGGTGACCTGGTCGGTCGCCAGGTCCCAATCGAAGATGCCGAGGCCGGTCGCCGCGACCGCGAGCCGCAACCGCTCTTCGCTGGCCTGCCGTTCGGCCTCGGCGCGCACGCGTGCGGTGGTCTCGGGCGAGATATTCAGCACGGCGACGACGGTGCCGTCTTCGTCGCGGAGCGCGGAGAGCGAGTAGCTGAACCACGCGTCCTCCGTCCGGCCGCCCGCGAGGCGCGCCATCACGAAGCGCGCGTCCTCGCCGTAGACCGGCGGCCCGCCCGCCGACACCTGGGCGAACTGCGGCGCGAGCCCCTCCCAGATCTCGGCCCACACCGCGGCCCCGGGCTGGCCGAGCGCGGCGGGGTGCTTGGCCGCGAGGATGCGGCGGTACGCGTCGTTGTAGACGAGGGCGTACGTGGGGCCGGTCCAGAGGCAGATCGGGTGCGGCGCGTCGAGCATGGCCCGCGTCGCGATCCGGAGCGCCGGCGCCCACGTGTCGGGCCAGCCGAGCGGGGTCGCACCCCAGTCGAGCGTGCGGGCGAGGGCGCGCACCTCGCCCGACCCGGCGAAGAGCGTGGCCGCGGCCGCCCGCCCGCGGGCCACCTCTCCCACGTGGCCCGCTCCCTCTTCCCTCCCGTCCCGCCCGCGTGCGCTCGCCGTCATGCATCGATCCCGGGTCCCCGTCGTGTGCTTCGGCCAGGAATCTGGCATCCCGGCTGCCCTCGCCACAGCGCGGGTACGCCAGGACCGTCGCCATCCGGCGACTTCTCGGCGCCGAGCACGCGTCGCGTCCGGCGGGCCGAGATGAACGCGTTGGGGTGACGACCCGCCGCCGGCCGCAGACCGAACGTGGCCGATGACCGTCGCGTGAACGCTCCTTGTTGCACGACGATGACGGCTCGGGACGCCGACGGCTGGCAGACCGCCGCACACCGGCTTCGGGCGGGCGCTCGGGGCATCCGGCAGGACGCCCGGTTCGCCGCGCGGCAGTTCGCGCGCTGCCCCGCGACCGCGGCCCTCGCCGTCATCACCCTCGCGCTCGGGATCGGGGCGAACACCGCCATCTCTAGCGTCGTCCACCGGCTGCTGCTCGCGCCGCTGCCGTACCCGAACGGCGGAGGCATCGTGATGCCGGTCGAGGCGCGTGCGCCCGGCGCTGGGGCGCGGCTTCGCGCCCGGCGAGGAGCGGGACAGCCTGCCCACGGTCGCCATGGTCAGCTACGGCGTGTGGCCGCGCGCCCGTGTCGGTCGAAGGCCGACCGCTCACTGTCGTCGGCGTCACCCCAGCCGGGTTCAACATCCGACTGTCGCGGAATTCGGCGCCGGACCTCGCGTCCTGCGAGTTCCAGGTCATCGCCTGCGCGAACGTTGCAAGCTCCTGATCGCGCGGGCGTGGGCGCGACCGCGCGAGTTCGCCGTCCGCACCGCGTTAGGCGCCGGCCGAGTGCGCCTCGCCCGCCACGCGCGGACCGAGAGTCTGCGGCTCGCGCTCGCGGGCGGCCTGCGCGTCGGCGTCGCGTGACTCGCCCTCAAGCTGATTCTCGCGCTCCGGGCTCATCGTGCTCGAGATCGCGACCGACTCCTATGAGGGCGAGGCACGCCGTGTAGCGATCGCCGTCACTGAGGCGCTAGGGCAGAGACGCGGCCCATGTGTTCTTGCCCCTCCAACGCGCGTCAGCGCGTCGCGCGCGACCGCGGCGCGATCGGCCCGGGACCCTCGCGACCCGGCGTGGGTAGCATTTGTAGCATCTCGGGCATCACCGACCGCAGCCGGGGAGTACACCAGGCGGCTGCCTCGGGCGGCGGGGCCGCCCAGTCTCTCGGCGCTACTGGCGACGCCGCTTCAAGGTCGCGCCACCATGCCGTCGGCTGCGCTCCCATTCCGCCGCTCTCCGAAGGCCGAACGTCCCGGCGCCGATCCGCCAGCCGCGGTTGCCGCTACGCTCGCTGCGTCGATCGGAGTGCCGCGTCCGACTGCGGCGTCCCGCGTGGACCGCGCGGAGCTGCGAGTGGCAATCGCGGCGCTTGGCGGCACCAGCCTGCAGACCTCCCACGACTCGGATGAGGCCCAGTGCTGCCGCGAGGCGCTCCATGCGCACTGAGACGTCGCCCACGTCGCCCGCGCACGACGCGGCACCGGCCGGCGCTCTGCTCGCGCAGCCGGCCACCCGACCCCGGACGGGCGGCCCGAGCTTCCGCTCGCTTGAGGCGGCGGAGATGGAGGCGTTGCTCGCCCGCAACCACGTAGGGCGGATCGCCTACAGCTTCCACGACGACGTCGACATCGAGCCGATCCACTACGTGTACGCCGACCGCGTGCTGTACGCGCGGACTGCGCCGGGGCACATGCTGCACACGATCGAGCACCGGCGGTGGGTGGCGTTCGAGGTGGACGAGGTCGACGGCCTGCTCGATTGGCGCAGCGTGGTCGTGCACGGCAGCGTCTACCGCGTCACGGCCGGCGCAACGGCGGACGATCGCGACACGTACGACCGCACGCTCGCGCGGCTGCGCGAGCTCGTCCCGGCCCTGTTCCGCGCCGACGATCTGACGCCGGACCGGACGGTGCTCTTCCGCGTGCACGTGGACCGGATGACGGGCCGTGCAGCGACGTCGGGGTGACCACGCCTCCCCGAAGTGCCTAACGTGGTTCGAGGGGTCCACGGCGTGGACCCGCGTCACCGCACGAGCGATACAACCAGCGCCGCCGCCGCCGCGCCCATCGCCAGCGCCGCCAGTCCACCGAGCGCGTTGAGCCATGCCCCGTTCGCGACCTGGCCCATCACACGGCGGTTGTTGCAGACCACGAGCACGAGCACGATCAGCGGCGGCGCGAACACGCCGTTCACCACCGCCGACCAGAACAGCAGTCGGATCGCGTCCACGCGCGCGAAGGTGAGCGCGGTCCCGAGCACCATGCTGAGCGCGATGATCGCGTAGAAATGGGGCGCCGTGTCGGGCGTCTCGTCCATCCCGCTGCGCCAGGCCGCGGCCTCCGCGAGCGCGTACGCGCCAGACCCGGCGAGCACGGGCACGCCGAGCATCCCGGTGCCCACGAGCCCGAGCGTGAACAGGAGCGACGCGGCCGGGCCCGCGAGCGGGCGGAGCGCGGTGGCGGCCTGCTCCGCCGTCTGCACGTTGGTCAGCCCCGCCGCGTGCAGCGTCGCGCCCGCGGTGAGGATGATGAAGTACATGATCAGGTTGGACGCGAACATCCCGACCAACACGTCGAGTCGGAGCGCGCGCAACGCCCGCCACTCGGCGCGCGGCCGCTGCACGCGGGTGCCCCGGGCCCGCGTCCGTTCGCGCGCCGCGACCTCCTCGGCTTCCTGGGACGCCTGCCAGAAGAACAGGTACGGCGAGATCGTCGTCCCGAGGAGCGCGACGATGGTGAGCAGGAACTCGGCGGAGCCGCCCACGTGCGGCACCACCGTGCCGCGCAGCACGGCCCGCCAGTCCGGGTGCGCCAGGAACGCGGTGAGCACGTACGCGAAGAGCACGAGCGTGAGCCACTTGAACACGCGCGCCACCCACACGTAGGACGCGAACACGAGCAGCGCGACGATGGCGACCGCAAACAGCGGCACGAACACGGCCGCGGGCCAGCCGGTGAGCAGGCGTGCCCCCGCGGCCATGCCGCCGAGGTCGGCGGCGATGTTGAGCGTGTTGGCGACGAGGAGGAGCGCGCACGCGGCCCAGAGCACCGGGCGCGGGTAGTGCTCGCGCAGCACGCTGGCGAGCCCGCGGCGCGCGACGAAGCCGATGCGGGCGCACATGAGCTGCACCGCCGCCATGAGCGGGAAGCTGACGACCGCGACCCAGAGCGTGCCGTAACCGAACGCCGCACCGGCTTGCGAATACGTCGAGATGCCCGACGGGTCGTCGTCCGCCGCGCCCGTGATCAGCCCCGGCCCGAGCGTGCGCATCAGGCCCGCGACGCTTCGCGCGACACCGCGCCGCGCGTCGGGCACCACGCGGTCGGGCGCGTTGGTCGGCCTCGGGCGACGCGTACGCGATGTCACTCGCGCTTGGGTTCGCGCAGGACGATCGTCGCGACCGTGGTCGTCATCCGCACCGAGTGGATCGACGCGAGCGGGATGCGGTGGGTGGTGTTCCCGTTCGAGAGCCGGATGTAATCGGTCCCGATCACGTTCTCGGTGTACTCCGTCTGTCCCAGGTGCACCCGGACCGACGCGAACAGGCTCTCGACTTCTTCCAGGAACGTGCTGTCGGGCATCGGGGATGGACGGCGGGGGACGACGCGTGTGCCGCCACCGCCGCGCGATCGGGTCACGCTGATCCTATTGCACGTGCCCCGCGACATCGCGACCGCGGGCTGCCGGCGCCTCGTCGTTCGGCGATCGCCCGGATGCCGGCGTCACGACGGGCGCGTTCCCGACCGAGTTGGGTCACAGCCTGCGAACGGACGAGCGTCGCGAACCGTCGCGTCCCAGCGAGCGACACGAGGGGCGGCACGACCTGAGCTTCGAGTCGCTCGCGTACCGTCGCCCGGTCGAACGCGTCGGTACATGCGAGCATCAGGCGGTCGCACCGCGCGGGGCAGTCGAGCAGCTGAACGGCGACCAGGACGCGATCGGCGTCATCGTACCGCCGGCGCCGAGTGCGGAACGCCCGTCCAGTACGCCCTGTCTGACCAGCTCGAACGACTTTGCGGTGCGTCGTGCCGCGTGAGGCCGAAGTTGCGCATGCGAGGCCACCTCTGTGGCGTGAGAGCTCCAGCCGAGCGGCGCTGGTGCGGCCGCCCGCGTCGTACGCGGGCGGCGTCGCACCGGACAGGGTAGGTAGCGGATGCCGACCGCGCGTGGGCAGTTTCGGCCCATGGCGTTCCGCGGCGTTCCGCGCGGTCGAC
Organism: uncultured Gemmatimonadales bacterium; assembly: GCA_963851265.1. Lineage (GTDB taxonomy): Bacteria > Gemmatimonadota > Gemmatimonadetes > Gemmatimonadales > Gemmatimonadaceae > BPUI01. The sequence continues at coordinate 16,857 of CAWKNZ010000011.1, read as the reverse complement.
CGTCCGGCAGCCCTGAATCCGAGGCGAACGCCGGCGGAATCGCGCGTTAGGCGGTGTCCGATAGACCGCGCGGACGCCGGGCCAGCTAGGGTAGCAGCCGATCGAACTGGCGGCGGACGACCCCGTAGCACTCGCACGCGGGGCGCTCGAGGCCTGCGCGGTCGAGCACGCGAATGCCGCCGCGGTGGTAGCGGATGAGCCCCGCGGCCTGCAGCGCGCCCGCCGCGACCGTCACCCCCGAGCGCCTAACGCCGAGCATGATCGCGAGGAACTCCTGCGTGAGCGGGAACCGGTCCGCGCCGCCCACCCGGTCGTGCGTCATCAGCAGCCAGCGCGCGCACCGCGCCTCGATCCCGTGCAGCCGGTTGCACGCCGCGCCCTGGGCCACCTGCGTCAGGTATGCCTGCGTGTAGCGGTGCAGCAAGCGCCGGAGCGCGGGCCGCGCGTCGACGGCCGCGACGAGCCCGGCCGCCGGGATACGGAGGGCCGTGCCGGGGATCTGGGCGAGCGTCTGGTTCGCGCTCGCCGCGGTGTCGAGGAGGGCGGCGAGGCCGACCAGGCCCTCGTTGCCGATCGTGCCCACCTCGACGCCGGCGCCGTCGGCCATGCGGGCGATGATGGAGCACACGGCGGTCTCGGGGAAGTACACGTGCGCGAGCGGCAGACGGCGCCGCGGCTCGCGGCGCACCGCCCGTAGGGCGCCGCACGGCCGTGGCGCGCCGGACACGGCCCGCGCACGTCGGGCGCGCCGTCGAGGCCCGCGCGTGCCTAACGCTCTACGGCCGTGGCACGTCTCGCCGCGTCGAGAGCCCGAGCTTCCGCAACACGCGCTCGGTGTGGTGGCGAGCCGTGTGCTCCGTGATCGTGAGGGCCGCCGCGATCTCGCGGTTGGTGCGCCGCTGCGCCAGGAGCGCCGCGATCTCGTGCTCCCGCGCCGTGAGGTGGGCGGCCGCGAGCGTCCCCGGCGCGCCGGTGGACCCGCGGACGCTCGCGAATCGCGCGTCGTCGCACGATCGGAGGGTCATCGCGATCCCGGACGACGGCTCCGAGGACGGAGCCGTCCGCGGATCCACCGCGTCCGGCCCGCCCGTGATCGGTCGCGATGCATTCCCGAGCGCGCCCCGGCAAGGACCCCAGCGCGCGCGGGCGTCGCGGGCGCCGGCGACAAACGCGGGGCGTAGCATGGCGCCGAGCAGGAGCGCGTCCGTTTCGTCAAAGCGCGCGCTCAGGGCGCCGCACGATCCCACGATGAGGAGCGCGCCGCCCGCGCCGGCCTCGGCTCTGATATGCACCCAGGCCCAAGTCGGTAAGTTCGCGTCGAGCCCGGCCGCGGTTACATCCCGCGCGGGCCGGAGCGTGCCGGACAGCAGTGGCAGCTGAACGGCGGGCGGCCACCCGCGGAGTGTCGTGCGGCCCTCCTCCGCGAGCGGCCCGACGAGGATGCGGCCTTCGCTCCGCACGCCAGGTCGCCGCGCCGAGTCGTGGAGCGCCAACGCGGTGGACGCGGGAGCGATGGCGGGCCACCACGCGTCATGTGGGATTCCTGCGACGATCCGGGCGCCGGGTGCGAGATCCGGCTGCACCGACATCAGGAGCAGCGCGCGGTCCGCCGCGAACAACACGCGCACCGCGGCGGTCACGCCGGCGCGCCATGCCGCGCACTGCGGGTAGTCCTGCGGCGACACGAGCACCTGCGACGCCTCACTGAAATGGCGGGCATCGCGGGCGGTGAACTGGAGCATCGGCCGAGCCCTCCTGCCGAGCCGCGGAGGCCTCACGCGGGTGCTGCGATCCTGGACGGATCCGCGACGCATGGTGCCGCCGACCGGGACGGGTCGGTGCGCGGGTCGCTGTGTGTGAGTCGCGACCCGCGCACCCGCGAGGCTACGAAGATGGGCAGAAGCTGCCCACTCCAACATGCGGCACCGCCCGTACCCTGCCAAGAGCAACCGCGACGATAGACGCCGCGGTCCGCTCCTCCAGCGCGTCTCGGCTGGAGCCCTCAGGCCCCAACCGGGGCCGCGACCGGTGGCGATCATGGGCAGCATCAGCATCAAGGGCAAGGACGCGCCCCAAAGCGTCCCCGACACCCCGACGTTCGTCCCGCCGGGCAAGGTGAAGTTCGTGCCGCCGCAGGCGGGGAACGCGAATGATGGCGGCGCGCTCTGGTGGGACCACGACGACCCCGGGCAGCCCGGTGCCGGCGGCTATGGCGGCGACCAGGGGCAGGCCGGCGTGTCCGGGCAACGCGGCTCCGACGGACCGGCCGGCATCTCGCTCCACGTTAGCACCCTCAAGAGCGGGCCGATTCAGGTCATCGCGGGCGGCGGCCACGGGCAGCCGGGCGGACTTGGCGGTGCCGGCGGCGCTGGCGGCGAGGGCCAGGACGGCGGCAACGACGATGACGAGCAGCCCGCTGGCGCCGGCGGCGTAGGGGGCAGCGGGGGCAAAGGGGGCACGGGCGGTCCCGGTGGCAACGGCGGGAACGCGTACGACGTCGACGTCTACGTCGGGGGCGATTTCAGCGTGGCCGACCTGATCGTGTCCTACGACCAGGGCCTGGGTGCCCTCGGCGGGGCCGGCGGCACGCCCGGCGCCGGCGGCGCGGGCGGTCGCGCGGGCAGTGGCGGCGCGTTCGCGCCCCCAGGCGATCCCGTCTTCGGGGATGCCGGCCCGACGGGCACGAACGGAAAGATCGGGACCGTGAACATCTACATCTGACCATCCGAGAGGCACACATGCTCGCTCCCACACGCGCTCCGACGCTTGCTGCCGCGCCCGTTCTCACCCCGCAAGGGTTCCTCGACGCCATGGCCGAGCGATCCCGGGGGTTGTACCCCGCCACACGCCAGGGCGTGTTGGCACTCGAACTCGAAGGCGGCGCGGCCGCGCCGGCGTCCGCCACGGCCCTCGTCACCGACCATCGCCCGCTCGGGGCCCGGCAGCACCGGGTGACGCTCGTCCGCGAGAAGCCGACGACGTTGACGCTTGCGGAAGGCGCGTACACCGTCGCCGTCGCCGCGCCCGGTCACGCGCCATTCCGCGGGTTCGTCGACGTGCGGCACGCGAAGCCCGCGGCCGTGCACGCGCGACTCGCGAAGCACACGAACGTCGCGCCGTCCTTCGCGGACCGGCTCAAGCGGTTCCACCTCGCGCATGCGGACCTGACGATCCAGGACCTGACCGTCGCACGCGAACAGCACGTGCGCCTGGACGCGCGCGCCGACACGATGAAAGCCGACTTGCACCGCGTCATACTCCGGACGCCCGCGGAGGCGAAGGCGACGCTCGGAAGCGACGACACGTACTGGGCCACCAAGCATCCGCGGTTCGGTGCGGTGTTCGGTCGGACGCCCGACCCGTTCGTCGCCGGGCAGTTGACGATCGACCAGCGGGCGGTGCTCCGCGAGTTCATCTACGGCAACTCGCAGAGCGTGAGCCGCGAGTGGCAGGCGCTGCTCTCCGAGGTGCTCGCGACGGACCCGTTCGAGATCGGCGTGTTCGTCTACAACGTCGTGACCGTGAACGCCGGCGCGACGCTCGAGGTGGGCGCGGGCGGACTGTGCTGCGACCTCCTCCGCGTGCACACGACGGGAACGGTTGACGTGTCGGGCGGCGGTCCGACCGTGATTCAGACGGGGACGTACGAGGCGTTCTCGTAGCGGCTCCGGCGCGCGCCGGCGTGCCGGCCCGCCGCCGGGTAGGATCCGATTTGTGGAACCGCGTACGACCGTCGCCGTATGTTGCGGCGGGGCACGCGTCGAACGCGGCCGGGCAGTTCACCAGGCGACCGCGTTAGGCATGACTTCCGTCACCTTCACCGGCGCTTCTGGCGACGCCTTTCGCGCGAGGTCGTCCGATGCCTGTCGTCGCCCATCCCGTCGTCGCACCCCTGTCCGTCGGTTCGGCGGTCGCCGCGTTCTACGCCCACTGACGGCAACGGCCCGCGCGTCATCATGGCCGGGGCGCGGGGCACGGATCCCGCAGGGCAGCTGAAGGACGCGTTGCGCCGCCTCACGCTCCTGCTCGGCGTCGCCCAGATCACGGTCGGGTGTCTCGTCGGCTTGGTCCCGCCCGCGGCCGTGCCCTGGTTCCGCGGCCTCGTGATGGCGCACGTCGAGTACACGGGCAATGGCATGTTGCTCGTACTGCTGGCGCTGCTCCTGCCGGAGCTGCGGCTCGGGCGCACCGGCCTCCGGAGCTGGTTCGTCGCCCTGCAATGCGGCACCTGGCTCAACGGAACGGCCGCCCTGCTCGCGGGCGTCGTTGGACGATCCTCACCCCTACTCTCGGTGGCCAGCGCGGCGTCTGCGCCGCCCCGGGGCACGGCCGACACGGCGGTCACGACGTTGCTCGTCGCCGCGGCGGTGTGCGTACTCGTGGGGCTGGCACTCACACTCGTCGGGCTCGGGCGCGCGTGGCCGGCCGGCACGGGGGTCGGCACTGACGCTGCCGTCGTCGGCGCCCTGCCCGCAGTGCCGTACGGGCCACCCCGCGGTGTCTAACCGTCAGCGTACGTGGTGTCCGCCGCGCGAGCGGACGTAACCGGACCGCCGGGCGCACGGCACGGCATGGGCAGCACGAGCCCGCGCGGGGACCGTATCCCGCGGTGACCCTGCCCGACGACCGCCCGCCGCGTTCCCGGCGACGGGACGGCCGGCGACGGGACGGCCGGCGACGGCTAGCTCCCGCCGGCGACGCGCCTAGCGCACGCCGCCCGGGCGTTCGCTCGTCTTCTCGGCGCGGCGTCCGTCCGCGCGCGACGCGAGGCCCGGCGCCGGGTCGTCCCGCACTACCACGGGCATCGCGCCCGTCGCGGCGTCCTGGGCCGCCTGCACCCGCGCGGCCGCTCGCACGTCGTCGCGCTCCTGCGAGCGCGCGGCGAATGCGCCGAACCCGCCCTTCTGCTGCACCTTGGGATCTAACATGGCCGTACATCCTCGACCGGGCGGTGCGGCGCAGACATGTCCCACCGGGAACGTCCCACGCGCGTCGTGCGGTCCTCTGCGCACACCTCCGAACGGCGGGCCGCGGCGTATCCGCGGCCGTCGCGTGAAGGGCCGATCTCCCCCGTGACACCGAGGGACTATCCCGTGCCGCGTCACTCCGCGTGGTACGCGCCGAGGCATCGCTCGGCCGCGTCGCGCTGGACGGCGGCGAGCGCCGGTGCCGAGAGCCGGCCGGCGGCGGTCTGCACCCGCGCGCGCACGGTGGCGAGGGCGGTCGCGAGGGGTCCGCCCTCGGCCCGGAACGCGCGCGCGTACCCGCCGGCCGCGCGGTAGACCGCATCGCGGGCGGCCGCATCGCTGGCGTCGTAGAAAGCCGCGTCGTCGCCGCGCTCCCGCCAGCGCGGCTCGCGGTCGACGGCGTACCGAAGTGCGGGTGGGCCACTTGCGTGCGCCCGCCGGTCGGTCGCCTGTGCTTCGTGCGCGGCCCAGAGCTCGTGTCGGCCGACGTCGGCGACGGCGTTGCACAACGCGCCGGACGCCGCCTCGAGCGCCGTTCGGACCGAGACGGCCAGCGCCGGCCGGTGCAACGGGATGGCCGGGGTCGGGTCGCCGGTCGCGGGGCCGACATACGTCGGCAGGGCGAACGGGAGTGCGAACGGCAGGGCGAACGGACGAGCGGCGGACGGCATGGGCGCGGCCTGTGGTGGGGGCGTCGCCAGAAGCGCCGATCGGCGAGCGGCGGTGCCGCCCTACGCAGTCGCCTGGTGTACTCCCGGCCGCGTCGTCCTGCATCCTACCCCCGACGCCGGCCGAAGGGTTCGACTCGCACGGGCGCGGCCGGCGGCGGATTACTCGGTTTCGTTGTCTCGATCCCGCTCGTCGCGGCGCGCCGCGTGTTCGCGCTCCGCGTGCTGGTCCCCGTCGTACGCCGGGGGACCGGCACGGCGCCCGTGAGCGCGGCGTCCGTCCGTTAGGCGGTGCCGGCGTCGGGGACCACGACGCGCCGCGTCGAGCGCGGCGAACGCGCGGACGCCACCCTGCTGCTGCGCGCTGACGTCCGGCGTCGTGCGTTCCTCCGCCGCCTCGCGCGGCGCCCGCGTCCGGGACACGCAGCCCCACACGCGTCCGCCCGCCGGGCGCCGGCCAGGTCGGCGGCGTCCAGGTTGCACCGGCCCGATCGCCACGGAGGTGTCGCGACACCGGCCGGCGCCCGTCCTCCCCGCCCTCCGTGCTCGGTGGGCCCCTGCGCTTCCGATGCGGTCCCGACGCGTGGCGTCCGCGATCCCACGCCCCGGCGGAGAATCGCGCCGCCGACGACCGCCCGGGCGAACCGGCGGGCGTCAGCCGGGGAACGCGGGCGTGCTGCGCCGCAGCCGCCGAACGCCGATCAGGACGAAGACGACGCCGATCAGGACGAACGCGCCGGAACCGCCGCCCCGGTGCTGCTCAACCCCGGCGAGGAAGAACACGACGCCGACGAGCGTGAGGGCGACGGTGCCGCGGCGCGCAACAGCGATTCCGAGCATTGGTGGTTCCGGGCCAGGTGAACGTGTGCCTGCGCTCGCCGAGGCGAGCGGCCTCCGTGTCTTCACGCGTCTCGACGCGACTCCACGCCGCGGGGTGAGCCGCCCTCGTCCTCCCACCGGTCGAGTTCGCGCGGATCGTCGCCCGTCGACCGTGTGGCCCCTGCCACCAGCCGGCGTATGCGGATCCGGGCCTTCCGGCGCGCGGCGCGCGTGAGCACCGCCTCCGGGTCGCCGCATTCGCGACCGCGGCCCGACCGGGCGTCGGCGCCGCCGTCGGTCGGGCGGTGCAGGCGGAGCACCGCCGCGGTCGGCGCGGTCGGGTGCGGGGCCGCCCAGACGGGCGCGGACGGACGCGGGGCAGACGACATGCAGCGTACCTCTGGCGCGTGGCGTCGCCAGAAGCGCCGGGAACATCGGGGGCGGCACGGCCGCCCCACGCGCCCGCCTGGTGTACCACCGCGGCGCGTCTCGCAACCTAACGCACCTAGCACACGCACGCCGCGGAAAAGGTCCACGATGCACAAAATATCCCGCTCCGCGCGCCGTCCCCGGCGTGCCCCGTGACGAGCGGGACGCCGGCCCTCCTCGGATGTCGGGGAAGATTGAAGTGATATTGGGGCCGAGTGCGCGAATCGGTCGCGCCGGCGAATGGCGGCCGGTTCGCGACGGCCCCGTCCGGAGCGCTCAGCGCGTCCGCGCCGCGCCTGGTATGGGGTCGAGGGGCCCGCGGAAGAGCAGCACGCCGTAGACACCCGCGAGCAGGGCCGCGGGCGCGGCGACCAGCCACAGGCGCGCGCCGCCCGTCGGGAGCGCGCGGAGCCCGCTCGCCGCGCTCACGCCGTAGAGCACGAGGTTGGCCAGGACGAGGGGCCGGCCGTAGATCCCGCCCAGCGTCGTGGCGCGCTGCAGCCAGTTGAGCGCGGCGAGGGCGAGCCACGCGGCGCCGAGCAGCTGCCCGAGCCACGCGGCCGCGCGCGGGACGCCGGGCACGAGGGCCGGCAGGAGGGCGTCGGCGCCGAAAAGGAGCGCGAGCCCGCCCACGAGTAGGGCCGCGGCACTGGCGCGGGAGACGAGCGTGGAGATCACGGCGGGGCCGGACCGCCGCGGGCTGCGGCCCACCAAGCCTCGAGCGTGCGGGCCACGTCGTCGAGGCGCTCCCAGTGGGGCAGGCCGCGCGTCGGCGCGATGCGGGCGGCGCGCCAGTTCGCGTGCCGCGCGCACGTGTCGGGCAGCTGCTCGAAGCGCGAGAACGGGTCGGCGTCGTAGAGCACCAACGCGGGCGCGGTCACCCGGTGGTACACGGCCTCGCGCACGCCCACCGTACGGAGCCGGCCGCTCAGGAACGTCAGCGGCGCGTGGCGGGCACCCGGCTGGTGCGCGGTGCGGTACGCGTACTCGGCCAGCCCCTCGTCGATCGGGCCGACGAAGAATTTCCGCAGGAAGAAGCGCACACTCCGGCGCGACGCGATGCCGGCGTAGAGCGCCTGCGCCCAGAGCCGCACGGTGAGCGCGCGATAGACGCGCGCGCTGCCCCCGACCGCGCCGGGCGCGCGGCCGCGGCTGTCGCGGTCGCGGGGGTCGGGCGCCCGGCCGTCGCGGGGCGCCCGGAATCCCGTCGGCGACAGGAGCACGAGCGAGCGCACGAGGTCGGGCCGGTCGACCGCGACCTGCGCCGCGAACTCGCTCGTGAGCGACAGGGCGACGACGTCCACCGGGCCGCGGCCGCGCGCCGCGTCGTCGAGCACTGCGGTGATGGCGGCCGCGTAGAGCGCGGGCGTGTAGGCGCGGTCCGTTCGGTCGGACCCGCCGAAGCCCGGCAGGTCGGGGGCGAGGACGGCGCGCCGGCCGCGGTACCGCGCGAACAGCGGCCGCACCTCGTACGCGGACGCGCCCGCGTTGATGCTGTGTAGGAGCACGAGCGGCGGGCCGTCCGGCGTGTCGGCGGGGGCCTCGTCCTCGTAGCACCGTAGGGCGCCCACTCCCGGGGGGGTGAGCATCCGCCACGTCGCGTCGAGCGCCGGGGCGAGCGGGTCGTGCGGGACAGTCGGGACCGTCATCGCGCGTGCGCTCGGGCGGAACACGGGCGGGAAAAGTCGGCGGGCACAGGGATCGTTCGGCGTTCGGCGCGGGAGGCGTACCGGATCCGGCAGCATAGCTCGGGGCGGCGGCCCGACGCACGCCGCGGCCTGACCTTGCGCGCGTAGGAGCGCCCCGCGATGTTGCCCGCCCGCGTCGCCACGCGGTGCGTCGTTGCGCGTCGTGGCGCGACGTGACCACGTCCCCGGAGGTCGCATGTCCGAGTTCCTGGTCCCCCCTGACCCCACGCGCGACGCCCCGCCCGCGCCGGGGCGGCCCCGCGCCGGGTCCGCCCCGGCACGCCGCCGACCGCGCGCGCAGCAATTCCCCGGCGCGGCTGTCCGTGTCGCCCCGGTCCCCGGCGGGGTGCGACTGCTCTTCGCGCCCACCGAGGGCCACACGGCGGCGGACGCGCTGGCCGCGGCGCTCGCTGACGTCGTCGCCCGCGAGTGCCGGGACGAGGGCTTCCTGCGGTTTGCGGTCGAGGTTCAGTCCGACGGCGCGGCCGTCGGCCTCACGATCACCGGTCCGGTCGGACTCGGCGCGCCGACGGCCGCCGCCTGCCGAATCCTCATGCGAGGCTCCGGCCCACCGCACACGTGAGCCCCGAGCCGCATACGCCGCTGCACGCGGTGTGCACGCGGTGTGCACGCGGTGCGCACACTCCCTTCGCGGCGGCTGGCAGCGGGGGCGAGACGTGACGCGCGCGGCCGTGCGCGTCCGCCTGCCCCGCCACCGCGCACTCCGCTGCGCGGCCGCCCGCGATCCCTTTCCGCCCGGCCCCCTCCATGTCGCACGCTCCCGTCTCCGACACGCCGCCGCGCGCGGCACCCCGCACCCTCCCGCTCGCGCGCGACGCGTTCGTCGTCGCCATCCAGCGTGACACGCCCGGGTCGGATCTGCCGCGCCTCGTCGCGATCCTCGACGCCCTCCTCGCGTGGAGCGCGGCGCGCCCGTCGCGCGTCGCGTTCCGGGCCGACGACGGCCCGGCCGGCACCCTCAGTTTCGCGCGCGCCGGCGAGTCGGGGGTGTTCTGGGCCGTCCGCCACACGCGGGGTGGTGCGCCCACGCTGGAGCTCGCGCCGCCGGCGGGTCGGTGGCTGACCGACGCCGGCCGGGCGCACGCGCTCGCGACGCTCAACGCGCACTCGCGCGAGGTGCGCGCCGACGGCGACCGGCTGCGGATCGGCTTCGGCGCGCTCAAGAACGCCGCCGCGCTGGCGGCCGTGCTGGCGCTCCTCGACGCGCTCCTCGACGCCGACGGCCGCGCGACCCCGCCCGCTGACGTCGCGGCCGCGGCGGCGGTGACGCCCAGAGCCCCCGAAGCGACCTCGCAAGCAGAACTCGACTGACACCGACGCCCACAACGTGCCGACCGCGCGGGCCGAGGACCGCCAGGCAATCGACGCCCTGGCCGTCGCGGTCGACGCTGTGATCCACGCGGGCGAGGCCGTCCCGCCCGCGGTGGCCGTGGCATACCGGGCGTTCGCCGTCGCCCACGCGCCCGTCTGCCGCCTCGCGGCGACGCGTCAGCGCGGGAGGCGGGCGGTGACCTGGGTGCCGGCGCCGGGGGACGAGGTCACGCCGATGGTGCCGCCGTGAGCCGTCATGATCCGCTCCGCGATGTAGAGGCCCAGCCCCAAGTTCCCGGACGCGTTCGGCGCCGCGTCGCCAGCCCGAAGCCGCTTGAGCGGACTGAAGAGGTCCGGGAGTTCGGCGGGCGGGATGGCCGGCCCGCGGTTCTGCACCCGGAGCACGACCGCATCGGTCTCGCCGTCCACCCGGACGCGGATCGCCGTGCCGACGGCGCCGTGTTGGACGGCATTGCCCAACAGGTTGGTCAGCACCTGGCTGAGCCGCGCCGCGTCCCACGCGCCCCGCAGGTCGCCCGACACCTCGCACTGCAGCACGCTGCCCGGGTGCGCGGCCGCGACCTCGTCGACCGCTTGGCGCGCGACGGTCCCGAGGTCCATACCCGCGCGCACGACGGGCACGCCCGAGCCGAGTCGGCTGCGCGTGAAGTCGAGCAGGTCGCCGACCATCGCGTTCATGCGGCGCGCGCTCCGGACGATGCGCGTGGTCAGCGTCAGGTGCGGCTCGGCCAACTCCCCGACGTCGAGCATGAACTGGGCGGACATCAGGACGGCGCCTAACGGCGTCCGGAGGTCGTGCCCGAGGACGGCCAGGAACATCTCCTTCGAGCGTTCGAGGTTGAGCGTGTAGCGGGTCACCGACTCGGCGAGCGCCTGGTCGATGGCTTCGTTGAACCGCATCAGGTCGGCGAGGTCGGCGCCGGTCAGGTTGCCGTTCTCGGCGGTCCAGAGCCGGATCACGCTCGCGCGAAGGGCGCGGTAACGGTACGCCCGCCCGCGACCGGCGGGCGCCACCGACGCGCGCAGCGTGGCGCAAATCCCGGTTCGGTCCCAAACGTGCTCTCGGGTCCGGAAGACTACTGATGGGCGACGCGACCGGGTGACACCGGTATCTCGTCCGCCGACCATCAGCCGTTCACGTCGGCCCCCGACGTCGTGCCCGCCGCGCCCCGTCAGCGCCCGTTCGCTCCGCCGCGCCTTCCACGCGGCGGTCTCGGTCCTGGAGCGCCGCATGCTTGCCCCGTCGTTCGAACCGCCGCCGCCCGCGGCGCGCGCACCCGTAGTGCGCCCACTCACGCCGCGGGCGGGCGTGCCGTCCGCCCCGGCGCGGGCCACCGCCCGTGGACCGACCGCCGGGCCACCCCTGCTGCTCATCGAGCCGGTGCCGGCCGAGGCGGCCGACACCCGGACCGCGCTCGAGACCGGGTCCTACGTCGTGGTCCAGGTCGCGGACGGCGACGCGGCCCTGCGCGTCGTGCGGGCGACGCTGATGCGGTGCGTCGTCTCGGAGCTCTACATCCCGTGTAGCGAGGGTCGGTGCGTCATCGCGGCCCTCCGGGGCGATCGGACGCGCTTGCCGCGCCTGCGCGTGCTCGCCTACACGCGGCACCACACGCCCGAGGATCGCACGTGGGCCTTGGATGCCGGGGCGGACGGCGTGCTCGCGAAGCCGGCGTCCGCGGCCGTGCTGCTGCGCGAGGTGCGCCGCCTCGACGCGCTCGACCCGCCGGCACCGACCCTGGCGGCTGGTGCGGCGCGATGAGCGCGCGCGACCCGCTCGCCGCGCCGCTCTGGCACACGCCCGACGCGGTGACGTTCACCGATGCGGACGGGCTCGCGTGGCGCGTGGTGGAAACCGCCTGCGCGGACGTGCCCGGCGCGCGCGGCCCGTGGTGTCTGATCTTCCTGGCCGAAAGGATCGCACGCCGCGTGTGGACGTACCCGGCCGACTGGCGCCGGCTCTCGGCCGGCGCCCTCGCCCGGCTCGGGGTCGACGGGGGCGTGATGCCCCACGGCTGACGCCAACGGCGTGATCCACGAGGCGTGACGCTTCCGCGACGCCTAACGGACGGGCCGCTCGCGGGGATCCGGGGCGGAGCGTGCCCGGGGAGCGCTGCCGCTCAGGCAAGGCGCCCGCCAGGGCGGACGTACTCCGTAGGCGAGCGCCGAGTGGCGGGCGGCGGTGCTGGTGGACGGGGCCGACCACACGGGCAGCCGCGCGCCCCCGGGCTGCAGGACAGGGAGCGTCACGTTGGTCGACCGCCCGTCGCCGGCGGGGTCGCGTGCGGGAGTGCGCACGAGTCAGCGCGCGACAGAACCGGAGGCGCTCACCCAGCCCGCTCTCGTCGGAGCCCGTGTGGAGTCGGGGACGTAAGCGGTCCAGACTCGGGCCGTCGCCAGGAGCGCGATGCCCGCAATCAGGGTCCGGGATCGCACAGTGTACCAGCGTCTTGCCGAACGGTGCGCCGTCTCGATCGGGCCGCTGCGTGCGGCGGCGTCTCGGCGCCGATCCGCAGCGGACGTCTCTAGGTCGTCGGCGGTGGCCCGCTCAGCGGTGGCCGCTGCCGGGCGTCGATCGCGCGGTCTGCGCCGCGACGTGAGCTGACTCTGCCTCCTCCTTGAAGAAGAGCCGGTCGGTCTCGTGCCGGCGCGCGACGCTCGGGTGGCGCACGCCGGCCGAGCGCTTCCTCGCGCTGGCCGAGGCCGGGTAGCGCCTAACACTGCCGGCCCGTATGCTCTCGCCCGGGCCGGTGGTGCGCTGAATCATTGAGACCGCCAGCCCGATCGAGAGGAGCCGGGCGCATGAGCGTCTCCGTTCTGCGACGAGTTGTGAGATACCGTCTCGTGGAGCAAGGGGTGGGGTTAGGCAGCGCCGGGTGCGGACGCCGGGAGCGGAACGAAGTGCTGCCGACGCCGGGCAACGCTGTGCATGGCCGTGAGCAGCTTGCGCATGCCCGCGGTGAGCGCGAGCAGCTTCGGCTTGCCGCGGGCGACGAGGCGGTCGTAGAACGCCTCGAGCCGGGGATTGTGGCGCACGCCCACCAGCGCGGCCATGTGACAGCGGCCGCCGCAGCCGTGCGTTGCCTATGGGGTGCAGCCGGACGACGACGGGCTCCACCGTCCGGCGACGCGCCCTCAGGGCGCCGGCCGGGCGCGGTGGCGCATCACCGCCTCGATCTCGCCGACCTCGCGCGGGGCGGTGCTCAACCGCTCCAGCCCCGCCGCGGTGATCACGTAGTCGTCCTCGATCCGCACCCCGGTCCCCCCGTACCGGTCGACCACCGGGCGCACCCGTGCGATCCAGGCCCGGTTGCGCGGCGTGTCGGGGAGCGCGTCGAGGAAGGCGCGACTGATGTAGAGCCCGGGCTCAATGGTGAACGCGTCCCCGGGGCGGTACGTGTGGTCGCCGGTGGAGAACTGCGCGGGGTCGTGCACTGCGAGGCCGAGCCCGTGGCTGATCCCGTGGATCATCCAGAGTTGCGACTGCCGGCACGGCTGCGGGGTGCGCGCGCAGTCGGCCGGCCAGGGCGGGTCCATCGGCGCGTTCACGCTATCGATCAGCCCGAGCCGAGCCAGCCCCGCTGCGCGCACCGCGGTCGCCGAGTCCTGCGCCACTGCCGCCGGCCGCCCCGGGCCCGCGTTCCGCTCGGCGGCGGCCTGCGCGTCACGCACGAGCTGGTAGAGCACCCGCTGGTCGGCTGTGTAGGTGCCGCTCGCCGGGATCGTCCGCGTGACGTCGGCCGCGTAGCCCTCGACCTCTGTGGCGGCGTCCATCACGACCAGATCCCCGGGGCGGACGGGGCCCTGATCGCGCATGTAGTGCAGTTGCGTCCCGTGTTCCCCGGCGCCGATGATCGAGCCGTAGGCCGGACGCGTCCCCCCGAGGCGGAGGAAGGTGCCCTCGAGCGCGGCCTGGTACGCGTACTCGAACCGGGGGTCGGCGACGCGCAGCGCCGCGCGGTGCCCCGCGCTCGACACCACGGCGGCGCGGCGCAGGAGCGCGATCTCCGCGGGGCTCTTCCGCGCCCGGAGCGCGTCGACGACGGGGTGCGCATCGCGCACGACCAGCCCGGGATGGCGAGCGAGGAGCGCGGCGACGAAGGCACCGCCGCGCGTGAGTGAATCCTGTCGCGCGAAGTCGGCGTCCGCGACGTCGGCGAGCTGGTAGACGGGCAATCCGGTGGCGACGAGCGAGTCGACGACGCCGGCGAGTGCGGTGAGCGGGCGCGCGGGTAGCCCGAGCGTGCGCGCGACGGTCGCCGAGTCGGGGCGGCGGCCGTAATACATCGCACTCCGCGGCGCGATCGGCGCGACGAACAGCATTGCCGTCGGGTGCCCGCCGCGCGCCACGAGGACGAACGCGGCATCCGGCTCGAGGTAGTTCGTGAGGTACCGGAAGGCCGGGAGCTGATAGAACGGGCCGAAGTCGGTGACGGGCGTGCGCCCGCCGAAGGCGAGCACAACGCCGCTGTCGAGCCGTGCGGCGAGCGAGTCGCGGCGCGCCACGTATTCGCCCGCGGGAATCTGGCCCCGTGCGACGACGGGACGCACGAGCGCGGCGCACGCTAGGGCGACGAACGCGAGGGCGCGGACCGCGAGGCGCGCAACGAAGGCGTCGAGCCACCACCGACGAGGTGTGCGAGGCATGTGGACGGCGGAGCGGGGGAGAGGCGCGGGATCGGCAGGCACACCGACGGTCCGGTCCAGAGTACCCGTGCCGTCGACGAATCCCAAGTCGTCGACGCGGCGGCGCGCTGGACCAGCGATCCGGGCCGGTCGCTGCCAGGCAGCGGCAACGCAGGCAGCGCACGCGCGAAGCATTCCCTTGCCTAAACACCGAGGCGACCCGCGCCTGAGCGTTGGTGCGCGATCGCGGGCTGCTAGGTTCTGCGCGAATGGCCACCGTCGTTCCAGATGCGTGGACGCGAACCACGCCGCGCGTCCGCTCGGGTGTCCGCTCGGGTACGGCAGCTGTCGTCCGCATGCGCATGATCGAAGACTCTCTTTCCCGCGACGCTGTGGTGCGACTCGCCATCCAGTGCACTCGGTTCCTCTGCCGGACGACGCGTCTCGTGTCCCTCGCGTGCATCGCGACGGCCGCCAGCGGCGCGAGGGGGCAGGCGGCGGGGCAGGCGAGCGCCGATCCGTCGGCGGTGCCGTTCGCAGCGCCGCGCTGGGCCTACCCCGTCCGGCCCGCCGGCCCCGCCACGCCTCCCTCCTCGGCGCCCGCGCCGCCGGCGGACTCCATGCAGCGCCTCCACGTGCCCGATAGCCGGCGTACGTACACGGCCGCGCGGCTCGGCGCCGCCGCGTTCGACGTGGCCGACTGGTTCCCGTCCGCGCACCCCGCGATGCCGCCGGTAGTCGCGCACGGGCGCCGGCCGTCGGTGATCGCGTGCGGCTTTTGCCACCTTCCCGACGGGCGCGGCCGGCCGGAGAACGCCACGCTCACCGGGCTCCCAGCGGCGTACATCGTGGCGCAGGTGGCCGAGATGGCCTCCGGTGCGCGCCGCGTGGCGCTCGAGGGCGTATCGCCACCGTTCGAGGCTATGCGCGCAATCGCCGCGCACGCGACACCCGAGGAAGTCGCCGTCGCGGCGCGCTACTTCGCGGCGCTCCGCCTCACGCGGCCGCGCGCGCGGGTTGTCGAGTCAGACTCGGTGCCGACGCTGCGCCAGCTCACGGGTCTCTATGCGATCGACGGGCTACCCGACGTGTGGCTCGGTCACCGCCTCTTGGAAGCGACCACCGACATCGCGCGCCACGAGCGCCACGACCCGGGCGTCCCGTACGTGACCTACGTGCCGCGCGGCAGTCTCGCGCGCGGCCGTGTGCTTGCGACCGGGGGCGCTGTCGGCACCGTGGGTGCGGCGTCGCCGACGGCCTGTGTGCGCTGCCACGGGGCTGACCTGCGCGGCGTCGGTGCCGTTCCAGCGATCGCCGGGCGGGCGCCGTCGTACCTGCTGCGCCAGCTGTTCGCCTTCAAAGCGGGGACGCGCGCGTCGGCGACGGCCGCGCCGATGCGCGCCGTCGTGGCGGGCCTGACCGTGGACGACATGATCGCCGCGGCGGCGTACGCGGGATCGGTCAGGCCGTAGCCGCGCGTGCACGGGGCATGCGCATGACGTCGCGACGAGCGACCCGGACTGCGGGGCGATGCCCGGTTCGGCGATAACGGGATCGGTCGAGGTTGGCGTCGTCGTGGGGACACGGTGCGGTGGGACCAAGTCGACGCACCGCGGGACGCGCTCACGGGCATGATCCGTGTGATGCCGCCACCCACCTTCGGAGTCGCCCGACCGCGCGCCCCGCGGATCCTCGGACCGGGTCAATCGCGGCCAGTGGGGTCGCGCACGAGGCCCGTCGTGGCACCAGCCGGTTTGCGGGCCATACGCGCGTCGCCTAACGGCCGCACCCCACGACGATCACCTCGAGGTCCGGTGCGAGCCGCTTTCCGCCAACGTCGCCGAACGTCGTACGACACCTCGGAGGCGGGCAGCGCGATAGCAGCGCACTGGTGGCACGCGGGCGGCCGCACCGCGGCCGCGATCATCGGGCGGTGCGACCCTACGGGCAGTTCGGGCGTCTCGCGTGAGACGCGCAGTGCCCGAACTCTGCGCGTCGTCCACCCGCGGCGCCGGCCCAATCGCGCTGGCCGCACCGCGCGTACGCTCAGACCGTGGGCGGAGCACGGGGGCGGTACCGGCGTCGGCGGCAAGTTCGGTCGACACGTTCGATTATCCAGTAACGCCCGACAGCGGGACAGCTTGTGGCTATAATCGCACGGGCGATCCGTAGGCGACCGCGTGGTCTGAACAGGCGTACGTGAGGCACGGACGATCACGCCTAACGGGCAGGCGACCGGAACGGCGATCGTCTCGAAACCCGTCCCGAAATCGACACACGGCGTTGGATCGCCGTCCCGCAAACGCT
>CAWKNZ010000010.1:0-215025 GCA_963851265.1 uncultured Gemmatimonadales bacterium | reverse complement strand
CACCGTGTTCGCCGACCCGCTCTCGTTCAGCCGCCCGACCCGCGGCACTCGCACGGCGAGGCGCGCTTCGCCATCTTGGGGCGGTCCGCCCGGGGCCGGCTGCTCGCCGTGTTCTACACGGAGCGCGGCCCGCGCACCCGGCTCATCAGCGCACGCGAAGCCACCCGCCGCGAGCGGGGCACCTATGAGCACGGCACCTTCTGAGCGCCCGGACCCGGCCGACCCGGCCGGGGTGGACCCGGCGGACGTGGACGCGGACGAGATCCTGCCCGAGTACGACTTTCGTGGCGCGGAGCGGGGCAAGTACGCGGCCCGCTACGCCGAGGGTACGAACGTGGTCGTCCTCGACCCGGATGTGGCAGCGGTCTACCCCACGGCCGAGTCCGTCAACGCGGCGTTGCGCGCGCTGGCGGACGTGGCGCGCCGGCAAGCCGGGCGGGCGGCGGCGTAGCAGCGCCTAACGAGGCGCTGCAGTTGTCAAAGCCGCGCACCGCTCCGCCGCGGGGCCGGGCTCCAGCCCTGCGGCTTTGCAACTGAGCTTTGGCGTTCGGCGGTCGTACCTACTATGCCATGACTGAACGCCACCCCTCCTCGAAACCGCCGCGCGACGTAAGCCGACGTGAAATGTGGGTAGTGTACGCGATCATTTTCTCGCCGCTGGTGGTCGTGTTGCTGCTCTCGCTCCTCGGTCCCCGGTATCGGCACGTCCGCGGTAGCGAGGAGGATGCGTGGGTCGAGTTCTGGGCGCTGCCGCTCGCTTTCGCGCTCGGGATGCTGATCCCCTGGGCGGCCCGCCGGTTCGTCGGCGACCGGCGCGGGCGCGCGGTAGTCGTGCACAGCGTTGCCTACTTTGCCGTCTGCTTCTGCGGCGGCCTCGGGCTTCATCCACGTGCGCCGCATCGCTGGCGCGACCATCTGGTGCTGAGCGGGGTCCTCGGTCCGGCGCTCGGCGCTTTCGTGGTCCTCGCGGATCGTCGGCAGCGGTGGCGCTACGGTAGTCCGCCGCAATAAAGCTCGGGCATGCGGTCGTGCACCCGCCGCCGAACGAGGCGTTGCACGTGACGGGTAAACGGGGATACGGCAGCGCACCTTCCGTCGCCATCTCACGCGCGCCGTCTCGCGCCGTGACGACCCGCACGTGAACTTTGGCGTTAGGCGGCACAAGCCGAGTATTCCGCCGAGCACTTATCTTTCGTCATGACCGATCCGACGACACCCGCTCCGAAAGCCGGCATTTACGCGGTGCCCGACGACGCGCGGCGCGAATTGGCGCTCGCCCTCCTTGCCCGCCCGCGCCGGATCGAGGACGGGCGCGCGGCTCTCGCGCGCGCGGTACCCCGACGTGCCGCAGACCATGATCGACACCGCGACGTTCCACGTGTACGTGGACGGCCCGGGTGCGGTCGTGGACTTCCTCGCGGACGCCGAACTTGCGATCCGCGATCCGGGGCATACAATCGAGTACGGGACAGCGTACCACCTCATATCCACGCTCTACAACTGGTTACAGTTTCGGGCCTTGCTCCCCGGCGGACGGGCGGACCTCCTCGATCTCGTCGCCCAGCTCCGCCAGGCGATCGACCAGGTCGACCCGGTACTCCTGAAGGCGACAGTGACCTAGCTTGAGGCGGTCGTCGGGGGCACCCGTGCGCTCCCGTGCGTGGGCGTCTGACTGTGGCGCGTCGCCTCCTAACGATGCGTTGCTGCTGTCAAGTATGCAGCGACGCTCCGCTCCTCCCGCGTCCGCCGTTGTCCGCCTGCGGCCGTCGCGCTCCGAAAGCTTGCAGCAGAACTGCGGCGTTAGGCGTCTACAAGTAATTCTGGAGGTTGTCGGATGCTCACTCGATCGGCGGTGGCGCTCGTGGCGCTTAGAGCCCTCCCGCTTGGCGTCGCCTGCGCGCAGACGCCGGCTGCGGCGGTCAGCATCTGCGAGATCGGCCAGGTCGGCGGCGGGCCGGCCTGCCCGTTCGAGCGCCGGCTCGTCATTGACGTCCGGCTCCGTGGGAACGGGGTGCGCGACCGGGGGCAAGTCCTCCTCGCGGTCGGGCTGGCCGGCGCCCAGGTCGGCATCACGGTCCTGCCGCTCGACCGCGCCGCGGCCGCCGACTCGGCCCTGTACGCCGTCCTCGAGGTCGCGCGCGACACGGCGGGCGGGTACCGATTCGTGACCTTCCTCGCAGGTCCGCGGGCGCCGCGCCCGCCGGCGGTCGACGTGTGCCGGAGCAGCGCCGCGGGCACGCTCGGGGACATCACCTTTGGCGCCTACCTTGCAGGCGAGGTCGTCCAGCTCACCCGGTGTACGCAGGCCCGACGCCTCGCGGCCCGGTGACGTCCGCGGACGCCTAACGTAGCGTTGCTGCTGCCGAGTCTGCGGGGACGCTCCGCTCCTCCGCGTGCATCCTCGCACGCGACGCGCCGTGCGCTGGCACGACTCGCAGCAGAACTGGGGCGTTCGGCGGCAACATGCGTGATCACAGGACATGCATCGGTCGCATAGCCTCTTCATCGCGTACGTCCTGCTAGCCGGGCTCGGCGTCGCGGCCGCGTGCGGGCGACGTGCACCGGACGCCGACCGGCCGCCTCCGAAGGAGGAGTGCACGCTCATGGCCTGCTTCTCCTCAGTCCAAGTCGTGATCCGAGACGTCCCACGTACCGATACGGTGCACATCGAGGCAGTCGCGTTCCGGCAGGCAGCGGCCCTGCCCGTGGCCGGTAGCTGCGTCGGCAGCGCCTGCCGGGAGCGCGGCGTCCGCCTCGACGGGTTCGCGCCGGACACGATTCGACTCCGGGTGCGCACCCGGCGTGGGACTCACGAGCAGGTGCTCGCGCCTGTCTACGTCGGCCACTACATCAATGGGCGGCACTGCCGTGCTGCGTGCCGGCACGCGCGGGTGGAGGTCACGCCCAATGCGCGGTAAACTCGCGCTCCAATACGATGCGGCCCAACGAGGCGTTGCTGCTGCCGAGTATGCAGGGACGCCCCGGCGCCCCGGCAGACGCTGGCGTCCGCTACCCGCGGCGCGCCCCGACAGCTCGCAGCAGAACTTGGGCGTTAGGCGTCTCCGAGCAGGGTCGCGCGACCGGTCGGGTGCGCCGGCCAGCTGCGGGGATGCTATCTTCCGCCGTCCCCTTCCTCCCGCGAGCGCGCCATGGGCCAGACCGTCGAGCTGATAGATCGGATCACCGTCAACCCCGACCAGTGCGGCGGGCGCCCGTGCGTGCGCGGCATGCGCATCCGTGTCGTGGACGTTCTCGACCTCCTCGCCGTCGGCTTGAGCGCGGCGGAGGTCGTCGCGGAGTTGCCCGACCTCGAGCCGGCGGACGTGGCCGCGTGCGTCCGATTCGCGCGGCGCCGCGTTGACCATCCGGTGCTCGCGGCGTAGGACGCGGTCGCCTGGCCGATGACGGTCTGGACGGACGCGCAGGTCTCGCCCGCGTTGGCCGGCTGGCTGCGACGCACGTTCGGCGTGGACGCGCACGCGGTCCGCGATCTCGGGCTGCCCGAGGCGGAGGACCCGGTCATTTTCGCCCGGGCGCGCGCGGCCGGGGCGGTCGTCCTCACGAAGGACAGCGACTTCGTCGAGCTCCTGCAGCGCCACGGTCCGCCGCCGCAGGTCATCTGGCTGACGTGCGGGAACACGAGCAACGCGTACTTGCGCGAGCTGTTCGGCGGCGCCTGGCCGCGGGTCGCGGCGCTCCTGTCCGCCGGGGAGCCGCTGGTCGAGGTCAGTGGTCCCGCCGCCTAACGTGGCGTTGCAGCAGACGCAGCGGGCCGACCTGCCTCGTGGCGGGATGGCTCCGGGCGGCCCGCTGCGCAGCTGAACGTGGCGTTAGGTGGCCCACACTTTACCCAACTGGAAGCTCATGATCTTTCGTCGAAGTCGGATGTGGCACGCCGCCGCGGGTGGACTCCTGCTGGCCAGCGCACGCGCCGCGCGGGCGCCCAAGTTGTGGCACGCGTGCTGCGCGACGCGAGCTCCGGTCACCCCGCCCCCGCGCTATACGTCAGCGTACCGCCGCAGAGCGAGAGGCGCTTCGTGGCCAACGGGCGCGCCGACTCCGCGGGCCGGTTCGTGCTCGCGGTGCCGTCAGCCGGGTTCTACCAGCTCCAAGTCTCGCTCCCGGACGGCTCCCGGCCGCACGTCGACTCGGTCGCGGCGACGACGTCCGCCGAGCAGCCGCGCGAACTCGCCGTGCCCCTCGCCGAGGCCGAGGCCCAGCACATGTACTTCGAGTTCGAGGTGCAGCGGATGGCGGCGCTCGTGCGCGGCGCGGCGCCGGCGTACCCGCCGGCGGCGCGCGCGCTCGGCGGCAAGGTGGTCGTGCA
The DNA here is from genome assembly GCA_963851265.1 of uncultured Gemmatimonadales bacterium. Taxonomy (GTDB): domain Bacteria; phylum Gemmatimonadota; class Gemmatimonadetes; order Gemmatimonadales; family Gemmatimonadaceae; genus BPUI01. Next base: position 210,698 of record CAWKNZ010000010.1, on the reverse strand, counting down.
GATCGCCGTGGACAGCGCGGGCGTGCCGGTGCCGGAGACGCTGGTCGTGCTGGAGTCGTCGGACCCGCGCTTCGAGCAGGCGGTCCGGGCCGTGCTCCCCGGGTACCGGTTCGCGCCCGCGCAGCTCAACGGGCGTCCGGTGCGCCAGATGATCCAGATCCCGTTCACCTTCGCGCCGCACTGACTGGGCGAGTCACGCCGCCACCTAACGTGGCGTTGCTGCTGTCGAGTCTGCCTGGGACGCCCCGGCGCCTCCGGCAGACGTTGTCGTACGCTACCCGCCATCGCGCTCCGACAAGCTCGCAGCAGAACTTGGGCGTTCGGCGGCTTACCGCGATCCGCGCACGACAGACCGACTTACCCAACTTTCCAGCTACGATGCAGGCCGACGCGCAACCGATCCTGCAGGCCGAGATCGGCCCCATGCTGCTGTCGTTCGCCGTCGCAGCCCTGGTCTACCTAGCCCTGCCCGCGGCGCTCCTCTACTTGGCGCTGCGGTTCGTCCGCGCCCACGAGCGTCGGGCGCGCGGCGCCGCCGAGGCGACCGCGCTCGCGGCACGCGTCGCGGCCCTCGAGGAGCAGGTGGCCGCCGTCGGGCACGTCGTCGACCAAGTCGCTGAGGGACAACGGTTCACCACGGCCGTACTTGCCGAGCGGGCACGTGACGCGCGCGGGTGAAGCCACGCGCACCGCGCCGCCGAACGTGTCGTTGCAGTTGTCGGGTACGCGGGGTTAGGGCAGCGCGGCCATCGGCGTTGTCTCGCCTCGGCGCTGTCGCACGCTCACGACCCGCAACTGAACTTGGGCGTTAGGCGGCCACCCGCTCATCCTGCGATGCCCGACTCAGAGGGAGCTTCTACGTCCGCCGCCGCCGACGCTGGATGCCGCGCCGCTCGCCTCGCGTCGCGCGTGCTCTCCGGTGCGTACGAGCTCTTGGAGGCGGCGCCGCAACTTGAGCATCACCTCCGAGAGGCTGGACTACGGCAGGGTGACGCAGTGCTCGATGCGTTCACCGGGATCATCTCCGAGACCGACGGTCTCCCGGTCGGAGCCGTGCGGGCGTTCTGGGATCCCGCGGTGCTTCGCGCCCGGGAAGCCGAACTCACCCACGCTCGGCTGTGGGCGCGCGAGCGGGGGCTGCCCGCGTGTGCGGCCGTCGTTCGGCGCTTCGGCCACCTAACGGAACGTTGCATTTGACGGGTTCGCCGGGCACCTTCGTAGCTCCCGCCGCGCTTGTCACACGCGACGGGTTACTCGCCTGGACGACCCGCAAGTGAACTCGGCGTTAGACGGCTACCAGCATCCCTGCAGCCATAAAAAATGGACCGTTCCCGAGCGAAGCTCCGCCCTTTCGGCGAGCCACGGCCTGAGGTCGCGGAGTATCAGCGCTCGCTGGCCACGAGACTCGGCACCGTGCTCGGGGTCGGCGCGGCAGTCGAGCTAGAGTGGCTTGCATCGGGTTCCGATTCCTTCTGGCGGCGGCCGGAGCCCACCTCTCGCCGACGAGCCGTTTACGAACCGCGTGTGGACATAGCCGTAGGGCCGTTCGCCATCCATCAGCGACATGTAGACGAGTATGACCGCATGGCCGAGGCGCACAGCGCGTTCTTGCGGGCCCTGATGTTGGCCAACCTCCACAATGTCCAGCGCTGGGGTAGCGACTACCCCAGCGCAGCCTACGAGCGATTGACTGCAGCAAACCAGAACGCCCGCTGTTTTCTCGCGATCGAAGTCGAGAAGGGTAACATCGCCGCCAAGTACCTGATTGGGAGCGCGCTCAACGCTGTCGCTCTCGGCCGGATCGGCCTTGTCGTGTGCTGGAGCGACGTGCGGTTGGGCGATCTGTTACGTATCCGAGAGTACCTAGCGTTTCTTGCATCCGTCGAGAAGAACACCTTTAGCGTCGACAACCTCCTCATTGTTAGTAGTACCCAACTTGACGACGCGGTCGCTGCGCAGGTCCGACCGGGGCGGCTGAGGCCCCCGGCCGTCTAACGAATCGTTGCAGCAGACGGAGCGGCCCAAGCAGCACCTTGCATCTACAACTCCGTGCGGGCCGCTCCGCAGCTGAACTCTGGCGTTCGGCGGCGGACGGCTGCCTGCGGCGGGGCCGCCCTGGGGACCGGGCCGCGGCGCGCCGTTGCTGGCCGACCCGGGTGTAGATTGCGCGCGTCCCGGCCCCGGAGCCCTCGCCCCCGCCTCCCATGCGCACCTACACCGCCGTCGTCGAGCGCGACCCCGCCACGGGCCTCTACGTGGGCCACGTCCCCGGCTTCCCGGGCGCCCACAGCCAGGGCGCCACGCTAGACGAGCTGCGGGGCAACCTCGAGGAGGTCGTGGCCATGCTGCTTGAGGACGGCGAGCCGCCGCTCGAGGCCGAGTTCGTGGGGACGCAGACGCTTCGGGTGGCCTGACCGGGGCCGCGCGTGGGCTCGCTGCCGGTCCTGAAGCCCCGAGAGGTCGTGGCGCGCCTGGAGCGCCTCGGTTTCGTCGAGGTCCGGCAGCGCGGGTCGCACAAGCAGTTCCGGCACGCCGACGGGCGGCAGACGACGGTGCCGTTCCACGGGGGCCGGGACCTCGCGCCGCCGCTGCTGCGGCAGATCTGCCGCGACATCGGCGTCGAGCCGGAGGCGTTCCTGCGCGCGTGAGCGCCGGGGAGCGCCCGCGAGCCCGCGCCCGCCGGGACGGGCCGGCGCGGCGCCGCCGAACGAGGCGTTGAAGCTGCCCGGGTCCGCCGGGACGCCCCGGCGCGCCCCTCGGCTGTGTCGCGCCTCGGCGCTCGCGTACCCGCACGGCCCGTCAGCTTAACTCTGGCGTTGCTATGACTGGGCTGGTGTCAAGCGGGGTGATGCCGGCATGTCGAGTCGTTGGGCATCAGAAGGCAAGAGTGACGTGGGCCGGGGCAGAGGCGACGGTGAATCCTGCTGCTATACGCGGGTCAGCTCGGAAGCCGGAGCCGCAAGAATTGGATGCGTCGCGAGCGCCCGCATTCTAGACGCGGAGATCGCGCCGGCCGTGTCGCGCCGGCGGTCTGCATAACGCCGTCGGGGATCGCTCTCGTGCGTACCCCCGACCACACGCCACTCAGAGTTCAGGGTATCCGTTAGGCAGCGACGGGCGTCGCGGTGGCGCCGGGCGTTCCGTCGCGCATGACCGCCCACAGAAAGCCGACGAGTTCGCGCGCGACGGCGACGACGGCGACCTGCGGCGGCTTCCGGTAGGTCAGCTGGGTATACCGTTTGTGCAGCCGCTGCTGGGCCTTCCACGCGTGGGCGAGTACGCCCGGCGGTTGTCCCTCCTGCCGCTTCTTGAGGTGGGCCGCCACCTTGGGGATGTAGCGGTAGCTCCAGGCCGCCTGGACGAGCGCGTGGCGACAGTGCGTGTTGCCCGCCTTCGTGATCGCGCCCTTGCGTTCGCGCGCGCCGCTCGAGTCCTCGGACGGGACGAGGCCCAGGTAGGCCGCCAGTTGCCGCGGGGTCGCGAAGCGACGCCAGTCGACGAGCTCCGTCGCGAGGACCATGGCGACGTGCACCGAGATTCCGCGGAAGCATTGGAGGCGCCCAACGGCGTCCCGAAGGGTCGGCGTGAGGGCGAGCTGCTCGATCTCGGTGTCGAGCGCGTCACGGCGCTGGAGCTTGTACTCGAAGAGCGCGAGGTACTCGCGGAATACGAGCCGGTCCTCGGCGGCCAGGGGCGAGTCGTCGCGCGCGAGCTGCGTGAGCCAGCGCAGATGCGGCCGGCTCCAGGCCGTCCCCTCGCGGTACACGAAGCCGCGGCGCGCGAGGAACTTGAGCAGGTACTGCCGCGACTTGAGCAGCTCGCGCTGCATCGTGGCGCGGCAGCGCACCACGTCGCGCACGCGCTCTTCCGCCGCGCTCGGGATGCGCACGGTGGTGAGCTCGCCGGCGCGGTACAAGCGGGCAAGTTGGGCGGCGTCGTACTGATCGTGCTTGCGCTGGTGCCCGGGCCGCTGCGGGATCAGCGACGGCGCGATCACCTCGCACGCGTACCCCCACTCGGTCATCGCACGATAGAGGACGTACCCGGCGCCGCTGGCTTCGTAGCAGGCCCGGAGCGTGCCCTCGGTCGCGAGGCGGTCGAAGTAGCGCCGGAGCTTGGCAGGGTCATTCGCGAGCTTCTCCACGCGGGTCGGGGCCGCCGCTCCGGCCGGGAGCACGGCCACGGTGACCGAGTCCTTGTGCACGTCGAGCCCCAAGTAGATCGTACCGGGAGCAGGGGCGGCGCTGGACGGGGCAGGCGCGGGTGCAGCGATCGTCCGGGATGACATGGGGGGTCCTCCGCATGTTAGGCGACAACGTTCTACCGTCGCCTGTGGCTCTGGTGACTGCGGCTCGCGCTGCAGGAGCTAACCCACGCGAGAGCGGGGGGCCAGCCCAGTCATAACTTCTAGCCGTCAGGCCCAGCCCCGCTAAACGTACACGCCCGCGTGGATTCGTCGTTTCGGCAGGACGTCGGCAACCTTCTCGGTTTCTCCCTCGGCCTCCTGCTCGCGGCTGCCTTGATCCGGCGTGCCCGCGCCATCAGCAGCAGGAGCCTACGGGCCCGCGCTCGTATATGGTTCTGCGCGGGAACGCTCGGAGGCTGGCTCTGGATCGGTGTCACGGTCGCGATCGGTGGATCGCACGTGATCTACCGCGACCGATTCACGGGCGGGTGGCGCGACACGCACTGGACCCCGACGGGCGAACTCGGCTTCGCGCTCGTGATAGGTGCCCTCGGGGCGCTCCTCGCGCGTATACGGAGGCCGTCTGATTCCGCCTGACGTACATCCACGCACGCCGAAGGGTACCCGCGACGCGCGCCGACGCGCACTGACGGCTAACGTTGCGTTGCTGCTGTCAAGTATGCAGGTACGCTCCGCTCCTCCGCGTGCGCCGTCGGAGGCCACCGCCGTCGCACTCGGACAGCTTGCAGCAGAACTGGGGCGTTGGATGGCCACATGCGCCGTAGGAGGGTCGGGTTGTGGCCGGCACTATCTTCCAGCGACGTCCACCGCCCCGGAGATCCCGTGTCCGACACTGAACTCCTCTCGCGTATCACGCTCCGCCCGGAGCAGTGCGGCGGCCGCCCATGCGTCCGCGGCATGCGCATCCGCGTGTCCGATGTGCTCGGCCTGCTGGCGGCCGGCGCACCCGAGGCGGAGATCTTAGACGACTTCCCCTACCTCGAGCACGACGACATCGCTGCCTGTCTCCTCTACGCGGCGCGGCGCCTCGACCATCCACGGCTCGCAGCATAGGTGACATTCGGCGGCACCAACGCCACCCCGCGCGTCTGGGTTGACGCGCAGCTTCCGCCGGCGCTCGCGCGGTGGCTGGTCGATGAGTACGGCGTGAGCGCCGCGCACGTGAACGATGTCGGGTACCTGAGCGCGGACGACGCCGTGATCTTCGCCGCCGCTCGCGAAGGCGGCGCAGCGGTGGTGGTCACCAAGGACGACGACTTCGTGCGACTGCTTGAGCAGCACGGTCCGCCACCACAGGTCGTGTGGGTGACGTGCGGGACCGTGCGCAACCTCGAGCTGCGTCGGATTGTGCTCCCGGCGTGGCCCCAGGTCGCCGCGCTCTTAGCCGCGGGTGAGCCGCTGGTGGAGGTAGGATGACGCCAGCATCAGTGCGCGGCCATCCAACGAGACGTTGCAGTTGGCGGGGATGCGGGGACGCTCCTGGCCCGCCCGCGGCCGCTCGCGTACGCGAGCGTTTGCGCGCTTGGACAACCCGCAACTGAACTCGGCGTTCGGCAGCACCGGAACTTCTCGCGTCGCATCCCGTCAGACCTCAATCACCCGCTGCGTTCCGCTCGAATTCCATGCAACCACCAACGTGCCCGAAGTGCGCCGCCGCGATGGAGTCGGGGTTCATCATCGACAAGGGGATGCCGAGTGGCTCCGTCTCGGCGCCGGAGTGGGCTGAGGGGGTGCCGGAGCCGTCCTTCTGGACCGGGCTGAAACTGGGCGGGCGTGAGCGCCACGCGGTCACCACGTTCCGCTGCCCGGCCTGTGGCTACCTCGAGTCGTACGCGCCGTCGGCGTAGCGCCGGCCGGCGCTCGCCCACCGGCGCGGTCGCGCGTGCCGCCGAACGAGGCGTTGCACCTGACAAAGCGGCCCAGACATCATCAACAGGTCCGGTCCCGTGTGGGCCGCTTTGCAGGTGAACTTGAGGCGTTAGGCGGTGAACGCGCGACGGCGTATGGCTATGGCCGGGGCTCCCCGCCGGGGCTGGCGCAGCGCGTGGCGGTCATGGGGCGTAGATTCATCTCGTCCCCACCCGTGCTCCCGGCCTGGAGGTCCGATGCCGCTCCCGTCGCCCCTCATCACCCGCTCGCCCGAGCGCCTCAGCGGCGCGGCCGTCTTCGCCGGCACCCGGGTCCCCGTCCAGACCCTAATCGACTATGTCGAGGACGGCGAGCCGCTGGACGCGTTCCTCGACGACTTCCCGGACGTCAGCCGCGAGCACGCGGTCGCGGTCCTGGAGCTCGCCCGCGCCGCGCTGGACGCGTACGCCCCGGCCGCGTAGCCGCGGGTGGACGAGACTGGGGCGCCGCCGCCCTCGGAGCGCCGGCGTATCCTAATCGACCACTGTGTGCCGCGCCCGCTGATGCGCCTGCTGGCCGGCGAGCCGCCGGCGTTCGATGTCGAGCGGGTGGGCGCGCTCGGGTTAGCCGACGTGGACGACGGCCCGTTGCTGGACCGTATCACCGGCCTATGCGACGTGTTCGTGACCGTGGACAAGCGGTTACCGCGGCAACAACGGCTCGAAGGTCGACCGTTCGGGACGGTGCTGCTCCGGGCTCGAGCGAACACGCGAGCGGCCCTGGAACCGCTGGTGCCGCGGGCCAGGGAGGCCGCGGCGGAGGTGAGACCGGGACAGCTCGTCGTGATCACCGCCTAACGTCGTGCTGCAGCAGTCGGCGTGCGCGGGGACGCTCCGCTCCTCCGCGGGTTCTGTCACACGCGACCTATACCTCGCTCGGACGGCGCCGCAGCTGAGCTGGGGCGTTAGGCGGCGCACCGCTGATTATCTTTGCGCGGCATGAGGCTTCCGAACGCCGAGCGTGCCGTGGTCGACCCGGCCAAGGTGCGCGACTACCTGCTCTCCCCCGACCACCCGGACGGGAGTTCGAAGGGGCGGTTCTTCGCCGCCCTCGGCTTCACCCGCGCCGGGTGGCCCCTCCTCCGAGACGCCCTGCTCGCGCTCGCGCGCGGCGGCGAGGCCGAGGCGGCCGGGGCCGGCGTTTTCGGGCAGAAGTACGTCGTCCGTGGTATCGTTACGGGGCCGACTGGCCGGACCGCGGCGGTCGTGACGGTCTGGATCGTCCTGCGCGGCGACGACGTGCCGCGGCTCGTGACCGCGTACCCGGGGGAGGGCCTACCATGACGACGACGGCGGCTCGGCCGCCCTACCGCGAGTTGGAGCGCGTGGTGCTCGCGCGCGACGTGCCCGAGGCCGGCCTACGCGCGGGCGACGTGGGGACGGTCGTGTGGGTCTACGGCGCCGAGGCGGTCGAGGTGGAGTTCGTGACGCACGCCGGGCGCACGCAGGCGCTGCGCACGCTGGCGGTGGCCGACGTCCGCCCGGTGGCCGGCGACGACCTGCCCGCGGTCCGTCCGGTCGGCTCCGTCCCCGGCGCCGCCTAACGATTCGTTGCACCTGACAAAGCGGCCCGACGCTCGTCAGCACGTACGGCTTCCGATGGGCCGCTTTGCAGGTGAACTTCAGGCGTTAGGCGTCAGTACACCGGGAGAACGTGAGTGCTTGTTCGTCGGCGGGGCGGGGCGGTGCACCGCGCGGCGCGCCGTCGCAGGGCGTAGGTCGCGCGCAGCGCCGTCCGCCGCGGTGGCGAGGGCCGGGACGCCTCACCGCGCCGCGGCGGGCGCCGCGGTCCGCACGCGGTACGACGCGCAGCGCGGGACGCCCGCCGTGGGCGCTGGCGCGGATGGGCGGGCGCCGATGCGCGCGGCGGCGCACGGCCGTGCCCCGGCGGGCCGGGGCGCCAGGACGGGACGGCGCCCCAGGCGGTGCTCGCAGCGGGGCCGCCCGGGGCCGGGCTCGTCGCGTGGGCGCCGCCGCGCGCCGGCGGTGCCGTTCGACAAGGCCGGTCCGGCGCGCGGCGGCGCGGACGGTTCCACGCGCGGTCCCGGCGGCGGTGCCCCTGGCGGCCGAGCGGGTCGCCTGGCATACTCGCCGGGACGGGGTGCGCCCGGATCGAGCTGACGCCTAACGTTACGCTGCAGCAGACGGCGTCCGCCGGGACGCCCGGCTCCTCCGCCGCCACTCTGGTACGCAACCGGCGTCGCTCTTGGACAACGCCGCAGCTGAGCTGGGGCATTGCTATGACTGGGCTGGTGTCAAGCGGGGTGATGCCGGCATGTCGAGTCGTTGGGCATCAGAAGGCAAGAGTGACGTGGGCCGGGGCAGAGGCGACGGTGAATCCTGCTGCTATACGCGGGTCAGCTCGGAAGCCGGAGCCGCAAGAATTGGATGCGTCGCGAGCGCCCGCATTCTAGACGCGGAGATCGCGCCGGCCGTGTCGCGCCGGCGGTCTGCATAACGCCGTCGGGGATCGCTCTCGTGCGTACCCCCGACCACACGCCACTCAGAGTTCAGGGTATCCGTTAGGCAGCGACGGGCGTCGCGGTGGCGCCGGGCGTTCCGTCGCGCATGACCGCCCACAGAAAGCCGACGAGTTCGCGCGCGACGGCGACGACGGCGACCTGCGGCGGCTTCCGGTAGGTCAGCTGGGTATACCGTTTGTGCAGCCGCTGCTGGGCCTTCCACGCGTGGGCGAGTACGCCCGGCGGTTGTCCCTCCTGCCGCTTCTTGAGGTGGGCCGCCACCTTGGGGATGTAGCGGTAGCTCCAGGCCGCCTGGACGAGCGCGTGGCGACAGTGCGTGTTGCCCGCCTTCGTGATCGCGCCCTTGCGTTCGCGCGCGCCGCTCGAGTCCTCGGACGGGACGAGGCCCAGGTAGGCCGCCAGTTGCCGCGGGGTCGCGAAGCGACGCCAGTCGACGAGCTCCGTCGCGAGGACCATGGCGACGTGCACCGAGATTCCGCGGAAGCATTGGAGGCGCCCAACGGCGTCCCGAAGGGTCGGCGTGAGGGCGAGCTGCTCGATCTCGGTGTCGAGCGCGTCACGGCGCTGGAGCTTGTACTCGAAGAGCGCGAGGTACTCGCGGAATACGAGCCGGTCCTCGGCGGCCAGGGGCGAGTCGTCGCGCGCGAGCTGCGTGAGCCAGCGCAGATGCGGCCGGCTCCAGGCCGTCCCCTCGCGGTACACGAAGCCGCGGCGCGCGAGGAACTTGAGCAGGTACTGCCGCGACTTGAGCAGCTCGCGCTGCATCGTGGCGCGGCAGCGCACCACGTCGCGCACGCGCTCTTCCGCCGCGCTCGGGATGCGCACGGTGGTGAGCTCGCCGGCGCGGTACAAGCGGGCAAGTTGGGCGGCGTCGTACTGATCGTGCTTGCGCTGGTGCCCGGGCCGCTGCGGGATCAGCGACGGCGCGATCACCTCGCACGCGTACCCCCACTCGGTCATCGCACGATAGAGGACGTACCCGGCGCCGCTGGCTTCGTAGCAGGCCCGGAGCGTGCCCTCGGTCGCGAGGCGGTCGAAGTAGCGCCGGAGCTTGGCAGGGTCATTCGCGAGCTTCTCCACGCGGGTCGGGGCCGCCGCTCCGGCCGGGAGCACGGCCACGGTGACCGAGTCCTTGTGCACGTCGAGCCCCAAGTAGATCGTACCGGGAGCAGGGGCGGCGCTGGACGGGGCAGGCGCGGGTGCAGCGATCGTCCGGGATGACATGGGGGGTCCTCCGCATGTTAGGCGACAACGTTCTACCGTCGCCTGTGGCTCTGGTGACTGCGGCTCGCGCTGCAGGAGCTAACCCACGCGAGAGCGGGGGGCCAGCCCAGTCATAACTTCTAGCTGGCTCCGGGCTTCATCGTCCTTTCGGCATGTGTATCCGTCGCTTTGCCTTCGTTCTCGCGCTGACGCTCGGCGCCCTCTCCGGGTGCGCTCCGCGGTATCGCTGGGTCAACGAGCTCGACGTACCCGGCGCGTGTCGAGGGGTGGACTCGCGCCGCAGTCTGGCCGAGCGGGTCGAGCCGGGCGCCCCGGCCGGCGCGGCCGGGGTGCGGGGCCGCGTGGAGCGCCAGGACGGCGCCCCCGTGGAGCAGGCGGCCGTCGTGCTGCGCCGGGCCGCGGGCACGCCGCCGGTGGTGGCGTACGCCGACGTCGACGGTGCGTTTGCCGCCTCCAACATCCCGCCGGGGACGTACCGGCTCGAGGTGCGCCGGCTTGGTTATGCCATGGTCCGCGACACCCTGACCGTCACGTCCCAGCGCGAGGTGCGGCTGCGGGTTCGCATGGCCGAGCAGCCGCTGGACGGCCCGTGCAGCGGCTTCGCCATGGTGCAGGTGCGGCAGCCGTGGTGGCACTTCTGGTAGCCGGGGCGGCGCAGCCGAGGGTCGGCGAGCCGCCAGCTAACGAAGCGTTGAAGCTGCCGGGTATGCACGGATGCTTCGCTCCTCCGCTGTCTCCATCACAGGGGCGGTTCGTCGCGCTCGGAAAGCCCGCAGCTTAACTTGTGCGTTCGGCGGACAACGGGCTGGGGTGACCGCGCAGGACGCGTGGGCGTCTTCGCGCTATGCGTTCGATCCGGTTGCACGCCCCGACCTGGCCGGAGTCGCGGGCCGCTCCCGCCCGGCCGCGCCGGCTCGCGCGCTGGGTCTTCCTCGTCTGCTGCGCCGCGGGTTGCGTAGACGCGCCCTGGTGGCACTTCGACCGCATCACGGTCGAGGGCGAGTTGCGCGGGCGCACCTGCCGTGTCCGCGTGGATGGCCGCGACGTCGCGGCGGGGGCGCTGCCGTGGGGTGGTGACGCGGTCCGGGTTGGGCGGCTCACCGGCGAGAACCTCGTGCACGAGGGGCGCAGCGTGGAGGTGCGCTCGCTCGACGTGTCGTGCGCCGGGCTATACTTCAGCCTCGCCGACCGGTCCCCGGTCGACCCGAGTGGCCGCGCGGTGCCGCGGTGGCTCCCGCCGCCGGGCTGGTATCCGATCGGCGGGGGCGGCATCCCGTTCGATCCCGACACCGTTCGCGCGGGCTTCGCCGTGTCGCCGGTCTCCGACGGGCGCTGGCCGTTGTCGCTCTGCCACACCAGCTTGGATGCCCGCGCGGGCTGGATCGTCCTCACCTCGGTCGCCCCGGACAGCGTGATAGGACGGTTCCGGTTCGTGGCGCGCCGGGTGGCCGAAGGCTGCTGATATGCGCGCGTCTGGCGCGCGGCCGCCGAACGAGGCGTTGCAGCGGACATAGCGGTCCGACCATCATCAGCCGATCAGGCGCAGCGCGGGCCGCTATGCCGCTGAACTTGCGGCGTTCGGCGGCCAAATCGCTCCACTCTAACCCTACTCTTCGCATGCATGCTGAGCCGCACTCTTGCTACCGGTGCCAGGGCAGTTCCGCAGTCGGGATGCTGGTCCAGCGCAACGGTTCGGAGGACATCCGCTGGGTGTCCGGCGATCACCGCAGCGGCGTCGTCGGCGCGCTGCTCGGCGAGGGGAGCGGCGGGGACCGGGAGCGCTACCGCGTGGCCACCTACCGATGTTCGCGCTGCGGCGCTCTCGAGTCCTTCGCGCTTGATCCCGCGTAGGTAGCCCCAACGCGCTGCCGCCGAACGAATCATTGCAGCTGACAAGGCCGCGCAGCGGCCCTCGCCGGCAGCAGAGATCGCGTATGCGGCCTTGCAGCTGAACTCTGGCGTTCGGCGGCACTCCGGTGGGTTCGTCGAGGCAACGTGGGGTCCGGCTAGCGCGCGGGGCGGCCGAGCAGTAGCGTCCGACCATGGACTACCGCGGGCGGATCACCATCGAGCCGGGCAAGCGCGGCGGTAAGCCGTGCCTGCGCGGGCTGCGGATCACCGTCTACGACGTCCTCGACTACCTGGCCGGCGGGATGGACGAGGACGCGATCCTGGCCGACTTCCCCGACCTGGAGCGTGAGGACATCCGCGCCGCCCTGGCCTTCGCCGCCGACCGCGAGCGCCGCCTCGCCGGCGACGTCGCGGCGTGACGGCCGGCGGCGGCGCGCCGCCGCCGGGCCCGCCGCTCCTCTTCGACCAGAACCTCGCGCCGGCGCTCGCCCGGCGGTTGGCGGACCTGTACCCCGGGTCGGCCCACGTGCGGGACGCCGGGCTGGCGGCGGCGGACGACGAGGCGATCTGGGCCCACGCGGCCGCCGGCGGGTACGCGATCGTGACCAAGGACGACGACTTCCGACAGCGCAGCTTCCTGCGCGGGCCACCGCCCAAGGTGGTCTGGGCCAGACTCGGCAACTGCGCCACGGCCGACGTGGAGACCGCGCTCCGGGCGCGGCACGCCGACGTGGTCGCGTTCGCGGCAGACCCCGCCGCGGCGCTCCTCGTCATCGCCCGCCGGGCGTAGCGCGGGCGCGCGTGCCGCCGAACGAGACGTTGCACCTGACAAAGCGGCCCGACGATCCGCGGTACGTACGGCTCCGCATGGGCCGCTTTGCAGGTGAACTTGAAGCGTTAGGTGGCCCACACTTTACCGAACGGGAAGGTCATGATCTTTCGTCGAAGTCGGATGTGGCACGCCGCCGCGGGTGGACTCCTGCTGGCCGGCGCGACGCGCCGCGCGGGCGCCCAAGTTGTGGCGGGCGTGCTGCGCGACGCGAGCTCCGGTCACCCCGCCCCCGCGCTATACGTCAGCGTACGGCCGCAGGGCGAGAGGCGCTTCGTGGCCAACGGGCGCGCCGACTCCGCGGGCCGGTTCGTGCTCGCGGTGCCGGCAGCCGGGTTCTACCAGCTCCAAGTCTCGCTCCCGGACGGCTCCCGGCCGCACGTCGACTCGGTCGCGGCGACGACGTCCGCCGAGCAGCCGCGCGAACTCGCCGTGCCCCTCGCCGAGGCCGAGGCCCAGCACATGTACTTCGAGTTCGAGGTGCAGCGGATGGCGGCGCTCGTGCGCGGCGCGGCGCCGGCGTACCCGCCGGCGGCGCGCGCGCTCGGCGGCAAGGTGGTCGTGCAGATCGCCGTGGACAGCGCGGGCGTGCCGGTGCCGGAGACGCTGGTCGTGCTGGAGTCGTCGGACCCGCGCTTCGAGCAGGCGGTCCGGGCCGTGCTCCCCGGGTACCGGTTCGCGCCCGCGCAGCTCAACGGGCGTCCGGTGCGCCAGATGATCCAGATCCCGTTCACCTTCGCGCCGCACTGACTGGGCGAGTCACGCCGCCACCTAACGTGGCGTTGCTGCTGTCGAGTATGCTGGGACGCCCCGGCGCACCGGCAGACGTTGGCGTACGCTACCCGCAGCGCGCCCCGACAACTCGCAGCAGAACTTGAGGCGTTGGGCAGCAACGATGCTCGGTGATAGGGACGGTCCGGTACCGCCGCGTTCCGCGTGGGTCGCATCGCTACACCGCCGCCGGGCAGCCGCGCATTCAGCATCTGCGACCCGCCCCGGCCGGCGCGGCGCTATGTTGCCCCCGGCGGGACCGCGCCGCCCCGACTCGATCCGGAGACTGAGCCATGACGTACCGTGTAGCCCTGCAGCACGACGAGGACGGTGTGAGCGTCTGGGTGCCCGGCCTGCCCGGCTGCTGGTCGCAGGGCGCCACCGAGGACGAGGCGCTCGCCAACATCCGCGACGCCGTGACCGAGTACCTGGCCGCGCGCGATGACCTCCTGCTCGGGGCGGACGTGCGCGAGGTCGAGGTCGCAGCGTAGGCGGTCGTGGGCCGTATTCCTGGCGTCAATCACCTGGACGCGATGCGCGCGCTGGAGAAGGCCGGCTTCCGGGTAGTCCGGCAGGGGAAGCACGCGGTCATGTCGGACGGAACGCGGATTCTGACCATCCCGCGGCACAATCCGCTGAACGCGTTCACCCTGGGCGGGATCGTGCGGGACGCGGGACTCACGCCCGAGGAGTTCCGCCAGCTGCCGTGATGCTGCTGCCCAACGGGGCGTTGCTGCTGCCAAGTCCGCCGGGACGCCCGTCCGCCCCAGCCGTCACCGTCGCTCGCGTCCTGCAGCGCGCCCCGACAGCTTGCAGCTGAGCTGGGGCGTTAGGCGGCCGACGGTGGGTTATGTTCCGCACCCATGAGGCTCCCGAATGTCGAGCGCGCGGTGGTCGCGCCCGCGAAGGTCCGCGACTATCTGCGCGCCTCCGATCACCCCGTCGGCGGCGCGAAGGCGCGGTTCTTCGCCGCGCTCGGCTTCACCCGCGACGGCTGGCGGCTGCTCCGGGACGCGCTCCTGGCCGTCGCCCTCGGACACGACGCCGAGCCGGGCGAGGCGACCGTGTTCGGGCAGAAGTACGTCGTGCGCGGTATCATCCAGGGGCCGGGCGGCCGGGCCGCGTGGGTGCTGACCGCCTGGATCGTCCGCGCCGGGGAGGACGCGCCCCGGCTCGTGTCCGCCTACCCCGGGGAGCCCCGCCCATGACGCCGCCGTTCCGCGAGCTCGACACCGTGGTTCTTGTGCGCGACCTGCCCGAGGCCGGCCTGAAGGCCGGCGACCTCGGGGCCGTCGTCGAGGTGTACACGCCCGACGCGCTCGAGGTCGAGTTCGTGACGGCCGCCGGGCGGACGCAGGCGCTGCGGACGTTGGCGGCCACGGACGTGCGGCCGGTGGCCGACGACGACCTGCTCGCGGTCCGGCCCGTCGGGGCGCTGCGCGGGGCCGCCTAACGATACGTTGCAGCTGCCAAGTACGCGGGGCTGCCCGTGCGCCCCGGCGATGACCGTCGCACGCGGCCGCCGCGCCGCCCCGAAGACTTGCAGCTGAACTTGAGGCGTTAGGTGGCGACACACATCCGCGCAGTGCATGCCCCGTGAACACCGACTCGTGAATACATCGGCCTTTCGTCTCGTCACCGCCGCCGCGAGTGCGGCGCTGGTCGTGGCACATCCGGCGCGCGCGCAGTCCCCACTCTCTCGGGCGCAGGACAGCACCTGTGTGCCGGTCGAGGCACATGTGACCGGACAGAGCGCGGGTGACTCGACGCTTGTGGGCGGGCGCTGGGTGGCGCGCACGCGGGCGGCCCTCCGCCCCGTGTACTCGCTGCAACGCGGCGCCCTCCCGCTCTACCCTGGGGAGCGCGTCGTCGTCGGCGTCCGCGAGCACCGTCTTGGACTGGCCGTATTCGACGGCTGCCGTCTGGTGCCGGAGTGGGCCGGCCCAGAACGGATACCGGAACTCCGGGACGTTCGGTCCTTCACGATCAGCGACGCGGAGCGAGTGCCGCCGCTGCTCCGTGATCCACGCGGGTACCGGGCCTTTGACGTGACGGCGCTGAAAAGTGAGTCGGCTGCGCCAGCCAGCTAACGATGCGTTGCACGTGTCGGGTCTGCGCGGACACTCCGGTGCACCCGCGGGCCTCGTCGTCCGCATGTAGTACCGCGCCCTGACAACCCGCACGTGAACTTGGGCGTTAGGCGCTCCACGGTTTGCGCGTTCGGCTATCTTGGGGCATGGCGCTCGAGTTCGAATGGGACTTGGACAAGGCGGCCGCGAACGCGGCCAAGCACGGCGTCGCCTTCGAGGAGGCGAGCACCGTGTTCGCCGACCCGCTCTCGTTCAGCCGCCCCGACCCGCGGCACTCGCACGGCGAGGCGCGCTTCGCCATCTTGGGGCGGTCCGCCCGGGGCCGGCTGCTCGCCGTGTTCTACACGGAGCGCGGCCCGCGCACCCGGCTCATCAGCGCACGCGAAGCCACCCGCCGCGAGCGGGGCACCTATGAGCACGGCACCTTCTGAGCGCCCGGACCCGGCCGACCCGGCCGGGGTGGACCCGGCGGACGTGGACGCGGACGAGATCCTGCCCGAGTACGACTTTCGTGGCGCGGAGCGGGGCAAGTACGCGGCCCGCTACGCCGAGGGTACGAACGTGGTCGTCCTCGACCCGGATGTGGCAGCGGTCTACCCCACGGCCGAGTCCGTCAACGCGGCGTTGCGCGCGCTGGCGGACGTGGCGCGCCGGCAAGCCGGGCGGGCGGCGGCGTAGCAGCGCCTAACGAGGCGCTGCAGTTGTCAAAGCCGCGCACCGCTCCGCCGCGGGGCCGGGCTCCAGCCCTGCGGCTTTGCAACTGAGCTTGGGCGTTAGGCGTCTCCGAGCAGGGTCGCGCGACCGGTCGGGTGCGCCGGCCAGCTGCGGGGATGCTATCTTCCGCCGTCCCCTTCCTCCCGCGAGCGCGCCATGGGCCAGACCGTCGAGCTGATAGATCGGATCACCGTCAACCCCGACCAGTGCGGCGGGCGCCCGTGCGTGCGCGGCATGCGCATCCGTGTCGTGGACGTTCTCGACCTCCTCGCCGTCGGCTTGAGCGCGGCGGAGGTCGTCGCGGAGTTGCCCGACCTCGAGCCGGCGGACGTGGCCGCGTGCGTCCGATTCGCGCGGCGCCGCGTTGACCATCCGGTGCTCGCGGCGTAGGACGCGGTCGCCTGGCCGATGACGGTCTGGACGGACGCGCAGGTCTCGCCCGCGTTGGCCGGCTGGCTGCGACGCACGTTCGGCGTGGACGCGCACGCGGTCCGCGATCTCGGGCTGCCCGAGGCGGAGGACCCGGTCATTTTCGCCCGGGCGCGCGCGGCCGGGGCGGTCGTCCTCACGAAGGACAGCGACTTCGTCGAGCTCCTGCAGCGCCACGGTCCGCCGCCGCAGGTCATCTGGCTGACGTGCGGGAACACGAGCAACGCGTACTTGCGCGAGCTGTTCGGCGGCGCCTGGCCGCGGGTCGCGGCGCTCCTGTCCGCCGGGGAGCCGCTGGTCGAGGTCAGTGGTCCCGCCGCCTAACGTGGCGTTGCAGCAGACGCAGCGGGCCGACCTGCCTCGTGGCGGGATGGCTCCGGGCGGCCCGCTGCGCAGCTGAACGTGGCGTTGGGCGGCAACGAACCTTGAGGAACCCATGACTGCTCACGACCGAAACGCTCCGGCCGCGTTGGCCAGTCGGCCCCTCGCGCGCGCGCTCGGGTTCGCGCTCGTCTGGGTCCGCCGGTCGGTCCAGGCGGCGGCGTGCTGGGCCCTGCTGGTCGTCTGGGCCGACGCGACGGACGCGCGGATGGTGCTCGCCGATCCCGCGGCCCGGTTCCGGTGGGTGCTCGTCGCCGGCGCGGTGACGGCGGCCGTCGCGGCGGCGGTCGACCTGCTCGAGGTGCTGTGGCACGCGCGACCCGGGCGGTCGCGGGCGGCGCGCCGCCGCCCAACGTGACGTTGCAGCGGCCACGTATGCGCAGAGGGCCATGCGTCCCGGCGCGCGCCGTCGCTCGCGACCGCCGCGCCGCCCCGACAGCTTGCAGCTGAACTCGGGCGTTGAAGATGTAGAAAAAGCCAGTTCTGGGCGCCCTCGGCCGCGTTAGGACGTGGCGATTGGGCATCACGGACTCGCGGGCGAGTCGACCGTCGCGGCGGCCGTATCCGAGGCGGTGCCCCGGTTCCTTCGTTAGGCGGCGACCGGGGCGGCGTAGGGGTGATGGGCGAGCTTCTCGATGTTGTGTACCAGGCAGTACAGCTTCCACTGAGCGTCGACTTTCGCGCGGCCCCGGAGCGTGAAGCGGTCCAGCCGTTTGTTCGCCCGCAGGTTGCCGAAGACGGGCTCCACGGTCGCGAAGCGGCGTCCGTACTCCGCCCGGCCCTCCGCCGTGTCGAGCCGCCGCTTCATCCGGACCGTATGCGTTTCCGGCGAATCGGGCGCCGTGCCGTGGAAGAACGCGACCTGACGCGTCGGCGTGCGGTCGGGCGTGCGCAGACACTGGGTTCGGAGCGAGCAGGGACCGCAGTTGCGCTTGGCCCCGCGGAAGTGGTCGGCGACGTAGCCCCGGGTGACCACGTCACGGCCCGAGCGGTAGAGCGTCTTGCCCGCCGGACACACGCAGGTCCGCGCGTCCGCGTCGTACGTGAAGTCCGCCGGCTGAAAGACCCGTGGCTCCGGGCGCCCGCCCGTCAGGGCGCGCAACGGATGCGGCGCGGTGCGGTGGTGATCCTGCGTGGCGAGGCGCTCGTCACGCCGGCGGAGATCGTTGTCGGCGACGAGCGCGTCGATCCGCTGCTCAGCCAAGTGGTGCAGGTTCGCCTCGCTGTGGTAGCCGGCATCGGCGGTGAGCACGGTCGTAGGGGCGAGCACCGGCTGTAGGGCGGTGACCATGGGGATGAGCAGCTCCTGCTCCGCGCCGGTCGCGCCGCTCCCGTGCCGTGCGCCTGGGCGTCGACGATGATCTGGTGCTTGGCATCGACCGCGGCCACCCCGGTGTAGCCCTGAATGACACCCTTGCCCGTGGCCATTTTCGCACTCTCGTGGTCGGTCCGGTTGCTATGCCGCACGCCGCCCGAGGGCCCGCGCCGGTCCTTTGGATGGGCGGCGAGCCAGGTGCGGAGCTCGGCGGCATCATGCTCGAGGCGTTCCCGGCGCGCCGTGTCCTTCGCGGCCACGTCCGGCTCGACGGGCCGCGCGTCCTCGGCCCGGTGCCGGGCGAGCATCGCGGCCGCGGCGGTTTCGAGCTTCGTCGCCAGCCGCTCGAAGTCGGCCCGCGTGCCGCTGCGCCGCTTGCTGGCGTTGCTTGGAAGCTTCACACCGTCGATGGCAAACATCTCGCGGCCGATCAGGCCCTGCTGATCGCAGATCGCGAGGACCGCGGCGAAGACGTGGGCGATGTCGGCCCCGAGCGTGCTGACGAACTGGGCGATCGTGGTGAAGTGGGGCGCCGTGTCTCCACACAGCGCGATGAACGTGACGTGTTCACGGCAGAGCCGTTCGATGGCGCGACTGCTGACGCCGCCGTGTGCGTACGCACACAGTACGACCGTGAGGAGCATCGCGGGCGGGTACGCGGGCGCCCCCGTGGCGTCGTTGCGGAACCGGGCGTCGAAGCGCGACAGGTCGATTGCGCCGCGCAGGAGATGATACGCCGCGTGCTCGAACGTGCCGGGCAGGAGCTGCGCGGCCAAGTCGACCGGCAGAAACCGCGGGCTCTGGTCGATATGCTTGTAGCGGGCCATGGGCGGGGCGCTCGGGGGCGGGGCAGCACGGCAGCAACGCGACACCGCCAATCTTGCGCCCGGATCTGCCTAACGCCAGAGAAATCTCGGGCTTTTCCTATAGCGTCGTTAGACCGCCACCTCCCGCCGTGTTACGCCACCTACTTCCCGGAGAGTGCCGCATGCGGGTCGCCCGCCTGGGTGTTACTGGCCTGTTGGCCGTCGCACTCGGCTGCGCTCGCCGGATGGCGGCGCCCGAGAGTGCGGCCTCCGCGAGCGCCGCGCCCGCCGGCTCCCTGTCGGCGGTCCGGGCAGCGCGGGCGCGGTGGAACGCGGCCGTCGCCGCGCGCGACACTGGGGCGCTGGCGCGGCTGGCGGCGGACAGCATCGTCCAGGCGTCACCGTTCTTCGCCAGTGCCGGGCGGGACCGCTACGTAGCGGGGCTCGCGCGGAACATGGCGCGGCGCCCGCAGTTCGGGCTCGTCGAGGTGCCCGAGCGGCTGGAGGCGAGCGCGGTCTTCGGGGGCGTACTCGCGACGGAGTATGGTCACTGGCGGGAGACGTGGCTCGAGCAGGGGGAGCCGACCGAGATCCGCGGCACGTACTACGCGGTCTGGCGCGAGCGGGCCAGCGTGTGGGAGATCGTCCGCGAGGTGTTCGCCCCACAGTCCTGCACCGGCCGGCGGTACTGCCGCCAGTGAGCGTGTGTCCGGCCGGGATGATAGGTGACACTTCGTTCTCGCCTGATGGGTTACACCTGCCGGGGGTCGCGGCTGCGGTAACCGTTCACGTCGGTGATCTTGAGCGTGCGCTCGTCGAAGCGGCCGAGCACGAGCGGCCCGAACGCCACGTTCCATACGCCAGCGTCGATCTCCTCGAAGCCGACGTACTCCTCCGCGAGCACATGGCTCACGTTCACCCACGCGTCGTACCACCGGATACCGCCGTTGCGGCTGACGCGGCGCACCTCCCAATGCGCCGGGTACTCGAGCGGGGGCAGCCGGGTGGGGTACGGCCGCGGCGACGGCGCGTACCGGCTGGCCGGGGTGGCTTTGCCTAACGCCTCATGCGGCCGCTCCTCGTTGTACTCGCGGCGGAAGCGGTCGAAGACGCGCTGCTGCGCGGCCATGGTGGCCGCCGCGGGCCGGGTCGCCTCGGCTGTGAGTGTGTGGTGCATGCGTTCGTGCTGCCCGTTCTGTTGCGGCGAGGACGGCTCGATCAGGTCGGGCAGGATGCCGAGGCGCACCCACCGGACGCTCAACGTCGAGAGGCGGCCCAACGCGATGGTCGCGAAGGGCACGCCGTTGTCGCTCCGGATGCGCGCGGGCAGGCCATGCTCGCAGAACAGGCGCTCGACGACGGGCCGCGCGCCGGCGGTACGCGTCGAGGGTAGGCCGCGGCAGGCGAGCAGCGTGCGGCTGTAGCCGTCGCACACGGTGAGCGGGTAGCAGTACACCCCGTCGCGGGTCTTGAACTCGCCCTTGAAGTCGGCCGTCCAGATCGCGTTCGGCGCGTCCATCGCCGCCGTGGGGCGGCCGGGGTGGCCCGGCGTGCGGCGTCTCGTGCGACTCGTGACGAGGCCGGCGCGTTTGCGTCGTGCGGCCGCGGTACTGGGCGCCGGGAGCGCGAGCCGCGGTCGGCGTGCCGCGAGCACGGTCAGCAGCTTCTTCGGGCCCCAGGTCGGGTGCCGGCGGCGCAGCTCGCCGAGCGCGTCGACGGCGTCCGGCGCGGTCGCGTGCGGGCAGATGTGCACCGCGTGCGAGCGTTCCGCGAGGCCGGCCGCGCCCTCGGCGGCGTACCGGTCGCGCCATTTGTACCCGGTCTTGCGGCTCACGCCATAGCGGCGGCAGAGTACGGCCATCTCGTCCGTCCCGCGGCGCAGGTCGGCGACGAACTGCAGGCGCTCGTCCGTCGGGGTGGTCTCGCTCCAGGGCATGGGCACCTCCGTAGAGAGTGCCCGAAGTCTGGCGGGTGTCACCCCTCAGCCTAGAATGTTGTGTCACCCCTCAGCCCGGATCATACCACGGAATCGCCTAACATGACGTTGCCGCTGCCAGTTCGCGGGGATGCCCGTCCGCCCCGGCCGTCACTCGCCTCCGCACCCGTCGTGCCGCCCCGACAGCTTGCAGCAGAACGGGGGCGTTCGGCGGCGACCCATTACCTCATACGCGTCATGCCAGATCAATCCATGACAGGGATCGACCTGCTCCGCGCAGTGTACGCGGCCTTCAACGCGCGGGACATCGAGGCCGCCCTCGCCCGCGTGACTCCCGATGTGGTGTGGCCGAGGGCGTTCAAGGGCGGCTTCGTCCGTGGACGTGACGCGGTCCGCGCGTACTGGACGGAGCAGTGGAGCGAGATCAATCCCCACGTCGAGCCAGTTGCCTTCCACCCGGAGGGCCGCGCTCAGGTCCGGATTGAGGTGCATCAGGTCGTGCGCGACTTGGCTGGCGCCGTGCTTGCAGACGCGCACGTCGGTCACCGGTTCACCATCGAGCATGGCGCGATCCGCGCCATGGAGGTTTGTCCACCCGCATTGGCGGACCCCCCTTCGGCGCTCGGGCACGCGCTGCAGGTTCCCGATTCGCCATCCGGTGCGCTAGGCCTGGGGCGGGACGGCCCCGGCACACCGGCCGCCTAACGGTGAGTTGTAGCAGTCGGGTGTGCACGGACGCCACGCCGCGCCCGCGGGTGACCGCAGCGGGGATGCCGCTCGGGCGCCCAGAGGGCCCGCCGCCGAACTTCGGGTGTTAGGCGGCTCCCCGAGTCTCGTTGTCCCTATCCTTCTTCTCAGCCTCTCCCTCGCATGCGACGTTCGCAGCATTGGTTCCGTGTCGCCGCGGTGACGGTCCTCCTCGCCGGATGTTCGGTGAAGCGGGCTCCCGTGGCCAACATGACTCCGGCGCAGGCACTGGCTACGTATGCCGTCACGAGGGACGTGGCCTACGGGACTGATTCGGAGCAAACCATGGATGTGTACGTGCCGAGGGAGGCCAGCCGAGGACGTCGCGCGAACTACACCTTGGTATTCATGCACGGCGGGGGCTATTACCTCAGCGACAAGACCAAGGAGGAGCGCTACATCCAGCCGTATCTGCAACGAGGTGTGACTGTCGTCAACCTGAACTACCGGCTCAAGCGGGGAATTCCGGTCGCTACGGAAGACTTGACCCTCGCCCTCAACTTCCTGCAGGGGCATCAGGGTGCGTACGCCGTGAACCTGCAGCGGGTCGTGCTCTCGGGCTTTTCTGCCGGAGCCCACATTGCCAGCCTCGTCGCCGTGACCGCCAACGACCCCACGTACGCGCACCCGTTGGCCGCAGGGATTGGCATTGCCGCCGTGGTCAACTTCTCAGGTCCGGTGGGGGGACTCGACGTGGTGGAAGCCGTGTTCGTGAACAACCCAGTGCCCATCATGAAGGAAATTGGGCTCGCCCTCTTCCCCGAGACACGGGGGCACGCGCCACGAGAAGTGACCCGGCGCTACGAGCCCCTCTCCTATCTGGACCCGAAGGACCCGCCATTTTTCATCTGGCACGGGGGGCAGGACGACCAAGTGCCGCCGGTCACGTTTGTCCAGTTTGTGAACGTGCTCCAGCGGGACAAGCGAAAGAACGAGGTGATGTTCGTACCGGAAGGGCGCCACAGTCCCTCTGCCGGCGAGTTGGAAACGGCGTACGAGCGAGTTTTTGCGTTTTTGGATAAGCAGTAGCGCGTGAGCGGTCGCCGTACGCGAGCGTTGGCTACCGCTGGTGGCATCGCTCGACGCGAGGACGTACGTCGTGCCGCGTGCTTCAACGCGCGATCGGGTAGCTGCCGCGATGACCGACATCGGAACGGTGCTCCGGAACGGTGCTCCGGAACGGCCGCCTGCGTTGTGGCTGACCAGCTAAGGAACGCGATGCGTGTGCGCTGCCGATCCCAAACGCGATCGTCAGCAACCGGGTTGATCGTTGACAGCGTAGACCGGGATGATGGTTGACGCTGTGTGCACGCGGGGTCAGCCGCGGATGACGTGGTCGCGCTCGTCCAGGCGGGCGAGGAGGACAGGGCCCAAGTAGATCGACCACACGCCGGCGTCGGACTCCTCGAGCCCGATGTGGTGCTGCTTGAGCGCGTTCGCGAGGAAGAGCAGCCGGTCCTTGAAGCGGAACGTGCCGGCGTTGGTCACGCGCTTCACCCGGTAGTGCCCGGGGTAGTCGAGCGGCGGGCGACGCGCCGGGTAGGGCCGCGTCGAGGGCGTGTAGCGTGACGCCGGCGTGTTCCCGCCTAACGCCTCGCGCGGCCGCTCGGCGTTGTACGCGTGGCGGGATTCTCCCGCCCGGAAGGCGTCGAAGCGGCGCTGCTGCGCGGCGCGCGTCCCCTGCGGCCGCCGGCGCGCCTCCGCCTCGAGCGTGCGGTGCATGCGATCGTGGGCCCCATTCTGCTGGGGGCAGCCCGGGAGGATGCGCTGGTGCACGATGCCGAGGCGGAGCCACCACACGTTGCGCGGCGAGAGCCCGTGCACGCCGCGGGTGGCGAACGGGACGCCGGCGTCCGTGCGGATCGCGCGCGGCAGGCCGTAGGTGCGGAACGCCCGCTCCAGCGCGCGCCGCGCGTCGTGCCCCTCGGTCGAGGGCAGGCCGCGGCAGTCGAGCAAGTCGCGCGTGTGGAGGTCGGCGACCGTTAGCGGATAGCAGTACACGCCGTCGCGCATGCGGAACTGTCCTTTGAAGTCGAGCGCCCACAGATCGTTCGGCGCGGCCGTTGTCGCGGGCACCACGCCGGGATGCACGGGCGCCCGCCGCCGCCGCCGCGCCTTCACGAGGCCGCGCCGCACGAGCAGGTCGCCGGTGGTGCTCGCGGCCGGCCAGGCGGCGACGCGCGGGTGCCGCGGCGCCAGCCAGGCGAACAGCTTGCGCGGCCCCCAGCTCGGGTGCGCGTCGCGGGCGGCGACGAGCAGCTCCGCCACGGCGTCCTCGACCCGACGGGGACACGCATGCGGCGCGTGGCTGCGCTCGCGGAGTGCCGGGCGGCCGCCCGCGTCGTACCGAGCGCGCCACTTGTACCCGGTCTGACGGCTCACGCCGTAGCGGGCGCAGAACTCCGTCATAGACTAGAGCGAGCGGTGATGGTCGGCGATGAAGCGCTCGCGCTGGTCCACGGGGTCGGTCTCCTGCCAGGGCATGGCGTCCCTCCTGAGGGTCCGCCATGCAAGTGAGCAGTGTCAACCCTCCTCCCGGTCAGGCGTGTCAACAATCAACCCGGTCTGTACCCGCCGCCTAACGTGGCATTGCAGCTATCGAGTACGCGGGGACGCCCGTCCGCCCCAGCGGGTACCGTCGCAGGCGGCGGGGGTGCGTGACAGCGCGAAGCAGCGGACGGGTGCCGAACCCGGGTCGCGCCGCGCCGGCGTGTCGGCCGGCCGAGCGCCGCTACCGGGTCCAGATCATCGCGACGGAGCACTCGATTCTGTGCGTGCCCATGATCTGAGACGGGGCGATTTCCGGGGTGCGGTAGACCGCGACGCCGGCCACGTCGTGCGGAGCGACATGGACGTCGATCTCGTCGTTCGCATCTAGGATCTGCCCGTTGAGGAATATCGCCGCTCGGCAGGGCAACCCCCCGGGGTGAAGCCGAGCACGGTGGAGCCCATGTGGCCATTCGGGACGACCCGCAGTCCGCCGACCCCGCGTGACGCGCCGAACACGTCGACCGGCGCCAAGCGGACGACGTCCTCGGCCGTGAGGAAGTGGCCGACGGCGCTGTGCTGCCGCCGGTCGAGAAACCCCTGGACCAGCGGCGACGCTGCACCGGGCTCGCCGAAAACGGTCACCGGCCCGAGGATATGCACTGGGCGACCCATGCGCACGTCGAGCGTGCCGCTGCGGCCGGCCGCGAGGTCGATGGCGACCCGATGGGGCGCGAAGCCGATGGCCCGCGCCTCGAACGTGCAGGTGCCCGCGGGGAGCCCGGTGAGGCTGAACCCCTCGTCCGCGCCCCCGACCGCCTCGGCGGCAGTGCCCCAGACGAGGACCCGGGCCCGGGGCACCGGGCGGCCTGCCGCGTCCGACGGTGAGCTCCGACCAGGCGAGGGCGACCGCGGCGCCGGCCAGGGGCGCGTTGCCGCCCTCGTCGCGCACGCGGCCCGCGAGCAGGCCCGACGAGTCGGCCGGCGGCTGCGGGCTCCCACACACCGCACGCCGCACCCGCGCGAGGGCCGGCAGACCGAGGTCGACGCGGACCGCGTCCCCGCCGGGCCCGAGCTCGACGAGCCGCGGGCAGATCTCGATGCCCAGCAGCTCGAGCCGCGGGTGCTCGATGCCGACGACGTAGCGCCGCGGCGCGAGCGAATCCATTCGGAACGCCCCCGTGAAGTCCGCCGTCACGGCGCCACCGCCGGGCCGGTCGCCGGCGCGCGCGAGCTGCACGGTGGCCCCCGCGAGCGGCCCGCGCCCGAGCGAATCGTACACCACGCCGTACACCACGCCAAACGACCCCGCGGCGGGAACGTTCGGCGCGCCCGCCGGGGCGCCCCGCGATGCGCGCGGCGCGGTGTTCAGCGCGGGCGACTGACTGCCGGCCGCGCCGGGACCGAGCGCCAGCGCGGCGGAACAAACGGCGGTGCAGGCCGCGACTACGACGCCACGGCGCGTGCGCGACGGGCAGATCCTGGTTCGGGGGCGCCGCGAACGTACGGCGCCGTCCCCGCGCCGGCAAGCCGCGGCGGGTGGCCGGATGCCCGATCCGGGTCGCGAACGCGACGGTCGTCTTTCGGACGTCCCTCCGGCACCCACTGCGCCATGTCGCGTCCGAGGCGCACGACATCTCGAAATCCGTGCGCACGATCAACATCTCTCCCTGACGCCGCTAAACGGCAGCCGAGAGAGTCACCGACCCGGGGAGAGTCCCGCCCCGGTCGAGTGGTCGCGCCCTGACGAGCTCGCTACCCGGGGCGCAATCCGATCCAGTGCGCCCAGCTTGTACCGGGCCTGTTGACACAAGACGCGCACGGCTCCATGTTCGGCTGGAGTAGTACAAGCGGGCCTCAACCGCTCGGCGGGCACCCCGTCGAGCGCACGCGGGAGACCATCGCATGTCTGGTCGCACGCAACGCACCACGAAGGGCA
Source organism: uncultured Gemmatimonadales bacterium (assembly GCA_963851265.1). GTDB lineage: Bacteria > Gemmatimonadota > Gemmatimonadetes > Gemmatimonadales > Gemmatimonadaceae > BPUI01. Next base: position 184,582 of record CAWKNZ010000010.1, on the reverse strand, counting down.
CCACTACTGCGCGCGCCCCGGGAGCACCGGCCGGCGTCGCCTTCACAGGTGCGGCGCGCCGCGCCATGGGCGCGGACGCGCGCGACGAGGCGCACCGGCTCCGGCACGCGTTCGTCGGTACCGAGCACCTGCTACTCGCGCTCACGCGCGAGCCGGACGGGGGCGCGGCCCGACTTCTGACGGCCCTCCTCGCGCCCGCCAGCGCCGACCTCGCGGCCGTCCGGGCGCAAACCGCGGACGCCGCCGGGCCGCGCACGGGCCCGTACGCCGGTCGTGTCGAGGACACCCCGTACACGGGCCGCGCGAAACGCGTCGTCGAGCTCGCGTTGCGCGAGGCCGAGGGGCTCGGCCACGACGGCCTCGGCACCGAGCACCTCCTGCTCGGGTTGCTCGCCGAAGGCCGCGGAGTCGCGGCGCAGGTGCTGGCCGACCGCGGTGTCACGCTCGAGGCGGCGCGCGCCGCCGTCCGACACACCGGGACGTGCGACGCCCTCGCCTCGGACGCGGCGCCGGCCGCGCCGGCCTTCCGCGTGCGGTTAGACGACACGTCCGACCGGTCGATCTACGAGCAGGTCGTCGCGCAGGTGCAGGAGGCGGTCGCGACGGGGCAACTCGCCACCGGCGACCGCCTCCCGACGGTGCGGCAGCTCGCCGACGCGCTCGACGTCGCGCCCGGGACGGTCGCCCGCGCGTACGCGGAGCTCGAACGGCGCGGCGCGGTCGTGACGGAGGGCACGCGCGGCACGCGCGTCGCCCCGCGGGCGCCGGTCGTGCCGGCGGCCGAGCGGCCCGCCGCGTTGACGGGGCTGTTGCGGCCCGCGGTGGTGGCCGCGTACCACCTCGGGGCGACAGCACCGGAGCTGCGCGACGCGCTCGCGACGGCCATGGCCGGCATCTTCGATCTCCCCGCGCCCGACCTCGCCAGACGCGACGACCCGCCCCAAGCCGCCTAACGTCGGCTGGCGCGCGGTCCGGCGCCCGCGCCCAGCGGTCAGCTCGAACGGAGACTGCTCGCCATGCGCCCCACCCGCCCGCGCTTCGCCCGTGCCCAGGCCCTCGGCCTCAACGCACTCGCCCTCGTGCTCGTAGTCGCCGCGTGCGAGAGCACGCTCCCCACCGCCACCCAGGTCGCGAACCTCGACGTCAGCGCCGCGGAGCGGGGGGCACAACCGCTGGCGGTGCACGCGCCGGGCGACTCGCTCGCGACTTACACAGTCGACGGCCGGCGCGTGGCGGCCGCGCAGGCGCGCGCGCTCACGCCGGCGGAGATCGCGTCCATCGAGGTCACGAGGCATGGCCCCGACGACCACGGCACGATCGCGATCGTGACGCGCCGGGCGGCGGGCCCGAACGGCACCGGCGTCGCGGACCGCGTGCGCGCGACGTCCGGGGGAACGTTCGACGGCGTCGTCCTCATCGACGGCAAGCGCCGCGACGCGGCCGCGATGCGGGCACTCACCCCGGGCGAGATCGTCAGCGTCGAAGTCATCAAGGGCCCTGCCGCCGCGACGCGCTACGCGGCCCCCGAGGCGGCGAACGGTGTCATCAAAATCACGACCAGAGCGGGCGCTGGCGCGGGCCCGTAGGCGCCGGCGGACACACGCCGCATCACGGCTCCAAAGGTCCGCCGATAGCCTCGGGATGGGCGCACACGCGCACCGATATCGGCCGGACGTGTCCGGAGTCCCAAGCCGCCCGTACCTCACCCAACCGGTGGCGCTCCAACGTCACATCACCGCCAACCCTGACGTTGGGCGGCATCCCGGCCGGGGCAGATCCGCAGCCTTGGCGACGCCTGGCCTCGGGGTTATGCTCGCGGTATGAGGACCGCCGTCTCCGTCTCCGACCGGCTCTTCCGGACGGCGGAACAGCACACAGCCGCGCGCACCGGACGCGCAGTCAGCCCCACGCCGAGGCATTCGCCGAGTACCTCGGCCACGACGCGCCCGACGAGGTCACGGCCACAGTGGAGCGGGTCGTCGACGAGCTCCGGGCCGCGCCGCGAATCCAACCCCGGTGCAACCCGCCGAACGAGGCGTTGCGCTCGAACGCCGTCCGTGCGTGATCGACAGGCGTCAGCCGTGCTGATCCGGAGCACGCGGTGACCTCGTCCAGCTTGACGTCGTACGTCGGCTACGCGGCGGGCGCGCTCACCGTGCTCTCGCTCGTGCCGCAGGTGGTCCGCGCCTACCGCACGCGCAAGATGCACGACGTCGCCTGGGGGCTGATCCTCCTCCTCATCGCGTCGGGCGCACTATGGATCGCCTACGGCGTGGCCTCGGCGCAGCGGCCCGTGATCCTGACCAACGTGGGCGTCGTCGTGCTCGCCGGGACCCTGCTGGTGGCGAAGATCCGCTTCCGATGAGTCAGACCCACTCGGACGCTCACCGTGCCGAGTGGCCGCGTCGTGGGGCCGGGCGCCGGAACCGTTCGCACCGCGACCGCAGCGGACCGACCGGCGCGCGAGTTACTCGGGCGCGCGGACCGCGCGATTCGCGACGTAGCCGAAACCGGCGGCGGTGACGAGCCAGGCGGCGCAAACGGAGGTAAACACGGTCAAGTACGGCACGGGGTCAAACCAGGTGTGAAGGTAGAAGTCGTCCCGGGAAACACGACGCGTCCCCGGACTTACCAGCACGGGGGGAGTGCAAACCGGGGGCCGGTAGCGCACCCGTTACGCGCGACGGCCTCGCACGAAGACACGACGCCTCGGGCGCGCCGCCGCTCACGGCCACCGACGACCCCGGTCGAGCACTCGCGCCTACAGGGGCGCCGACGTCACGCCCCCTCCGATGCGTCGGCGCGGTCGAGCAGTTCGCGCACGGCGCGCGCGAGGGCGGCCGCGGCGAACGGCTTCTCGACGACGGCCGTGACCGCGTCCCGCATGACGGTCACGCCGTCCAACCCCCCTCCCAGCCCCTCGGCGCGCGGACCCGTGGCGGCGTATCCCGACAGGTATACCACCTTCTGCCGCGGCCGGACCGCCCGCAGGCGCGCTACCAGCGTCGGGCCGTCCACGGCGGGCATCACGACGTCCGTGAGCACGAGCGCGATCCGGCCCGCCGCGCCGCCGTGTGCCGCATACAGCCGGAGCGCGTCCTCGCCGTGCCGCGCGGCGAGCACCGAGTAGCCGCGCGACTCGAGCAGCCGTTGGAGCGCCGCGCGCACCAGCCGCTCGTCTTCGACGACGAGGACGAGCTCCGACCCACGCGGATCGTCGGTCTCATGCCGCTGCCGGGGAGTCCGCCGCGGCGGCGGCCGCCGCATCACCGACCGCCGACGGCAGATACACGTGGACCGTCGTGCCCCGGTCCGGCGCGCTCTCCACGCGCACGTGCCCGCCGCTCTGGGCGACGATGCCGTACACGGTCGCGAGGCCGAGCCCCGTGCCGCGGCCTGCCGGCTTGGTCGTGAAGAAGGGCTCGAAGAGCCGCGCCTGGGTCGCGGCGTCCATGCCGTGGCCCGTGTCGGCCACGGTGAGACGCACGTACGACGTTCGGGCGTCCGCGGCGGTCGAACCCGCGTCCTTCGCTCCACCCGACGCGTCCTCGGGCGCGACGGCAGCGGCCGTCGCGATGGTGAGCAGGCCGCCGCCGGGCATCGCATCACGCGCATTCGCCGCGAGATTGACGAGCACCTGGTCGAGCTGCGCGGCGTCGACGCGCGCCAGCGCCCTCGACGCTGCGAGCTCCACCACCACCGCGATCCCGGGGCCGACGATCCGGGCGAGCATCGGCTCGACCGCCGCGACCGCCGCGTTGACGTCGAGCGGCGCCGGCACGAATGCCTGCCGGCGGCCGAAGGCGAGCAGCTGGCGCGTGAGGGCCGCGGCGCGCCGGGTCGCAGTCTGCACGTCGGCCAGCTCGGCGCGCGCGGGGTGGTCGGGGCCCAGGAGGTCGAGCGCGAACTCGGTCCCGCCCGCGATGACGGTGAGCAGATTGTTGAAGTCGTGCGCGACCCCGCCGGCGAGGCGCCCGAGTGCCTCGAGCGTGCCGGTCGTCCGCACGCGCGCCTCGAGTGCGCGCCGCTCCGTGACATCGTGCTGGACAGCGACGAAATGCGTGATCGGGCCGGTGCCCGGCGCCGCGGACGCCGGCCCGAAGGCAGGGCCCGCGCCGGCCGCGTGCACGGGGGTGATCTGCCAATGCACGCGGTACGAGCGGCCGTCCGAGCGATAGTTGACCGTCTCGCCGGTCCACGGGGCGGCGGCGGCAAGCGCCGCGCGGAGCGCATCCAGCACGCTGCGGTCGGTCTCCGGCCCTTGCAGGATGCGGGGGGAGCGCCCGAGCAGCGCGTCGGAGGCGTACCCCGTCATGGCACAGAACGCGGGGTTGACGAAGACGATCGTCGGTCCGGGCGGGTCGAGATCGGCCGTGGTGATCACGATCGCGTCGCGAGTCTGACGGATCGCCGCATCGAGCAGCGCGAGACGCGGCAGGGACGGCACGTCCGCCGTCGGGTCGTCGGTGCCGGTGCTCCCGATCGAGTCGTCTGGTGCGGTTCGGGCGGCGGACGGGGCGGCGACCTGGCCCAAGGCGCGCGCGGCAGCCGGGACCGGCGTTTTCTCGTTACGGAGGGTCGGCGGCGACCGTTTGGCGCGCATGAGTGGGCGGCCAAGCAATCATCGTGCGCGGCTCCGGGCCGCGAGCAAGCGGCGAACGCGAGAGCATGGATCCTGACAATGCCCCTCCGGCGTTGCCGCGTGCGGGCCGGGCGCGCCGACATCGGCCTGGCCGATCCCGCGCGCCGGTGCTGATGCTACCGTCCGACGCGCGATGGTCGTTCTCACCCTCACGAGGAAACCCAGTGGCGTTGCCGGACGAAGTCGTCGAGAGTGCGCGCGTGCCGCGTATCGGGCCCTACTCGCAGGCCGTGCGCGTGGGGGACCTCGTGTTCACCGCCGGACAGCCGGGGATCGATCCGGCGACGGGGCAGGTGGCGGGTGAAACCTTCGAGGCGCAGGCGCGGCAGGCGTTCGCCAATCTGCGCGCGGTGCTCGAGGACGCGGGGAGCCGGATGGAGCGCGTCGTGAAGGTGACGTGCTACGTGGCAGATCCCGGGGCGTTCGGCACGTTGAACGCGCTGTTCGCCGAATGCTTTCCTGAGAGCCCGCCCGTTCGGTCCACGCCGGTCATCGCGCTCCCGCGGGGGCTCCTGTTCTCGGTCGACGCGATCGCCGTGGTGGAGGAGTCGCGTCGCGCCGGGCCGGTCGCCTAACGGATTCCCGCCGCCGGCGCGACCCCTGGCACCGGTCCGCCCGCGCGCTACACTCCGCCCCACACCAGCAACGGAGGATACGTGCGCACGGCGTCATGGCTGACCATCGCGGCACTCTTCGCGTCGACCGCCGGGGCGCAGGCCCCCGCGGCGCCGGATCGGCTCTCGGTACACTGGGAGGAGCTGACGGCCGCCGACTTCCGTCAGGCGATCACGCGCGCAGGCGGCACGTGCTTGCTCCCGTTCGGCATTCTCGAGAAGCACGGGCCGCATCTCCCCCTCGGCAACGACCTGCTCAACGTGCGGTACGCCGCACTCCACGCAGCCGAGCAGGAGTACGCGGTCGTGTTCCCCGAGTACTACTTCGGCCAGATCTTCGAGGCGAAGCACGAGCCCGGAACGGTCGCGTACAGTCGCGGGCTCCAGCTCCAGCTGTTGCAGGAGACGACGGACGAGATGGCCCGCAATGGCTGCCAGAAGATCATCGTCGTGAACGGCCACGGGGGCAACACCAGCCTGCTGCCGTACTTCGCGCAGACGCAGCTCGAGGCGCCACACGAGTACGTCGTGTACGTGCAGGGCCTGGCGCGGAGCGGACCCGGCGAGCCGAAGCACCGGTCGAATCCGGCCACGGACATGCACGCCGGCGAGAGCGAGACCTCGATGACGATGATCGCGCGCCCCGACCTCGTCCATCTCGAGCGGGCGTCGCAGGAATCGGGGGCCGATCAGGCGCGCGTCCAACTGCCGGACGGCCTGTACACCGGCATCTGGTGGTACGCGCGATTCCCGAACCACTACGCCGGTGAGGGCGCCGTCGCGTCGCGCGAGCTCGGCGCGTTCGAGGCGAAGACGTGGATCACGGCCATCGTGCAGTCGATCCGCGCCGTCAAGGCCGACCGGGAGAGTCTGCGGCTGCAGCACGACTTCTACGAGCAGAGCAAGCACCCGCTGAGCACTCCTTAGCGGGCGCGACCCGCGCTCACGTCGGTTCCGACCGCGTCGCGGCCGCGTCGCGCGTCGTCCGCTCCCTCACGCGAACACCGCGTCGAACCGCCGGCGGATCGCGGCGTAGCACTCGCACGCCGCGCGCTCCAGCCCGGGGCGGTCCAGGATGCGGATTCCGCCCCCGCGCTCGTGCGACGACTCGACCAGCCCCGCGTTCCGGAGGACGCCTAACGCCGTGACGACGGCGGGGCGGTGCACGCCGAGCATGTAGGCGAGGAACTCCTGCGTGAGCGGAAACGCGTCGGCCTCGGCGCGGTCGTGGCTCATGAGCAGCCAGCGCGCGCAGCGGCGCTCGAGCGTGTGCCGCCGGTTGCACGCCGCCCCCTGGGCGATCTGGTCCATGTGTGTCTGGACGTACCGCTTGAGGAGGACGTGGAGCGCGGCGTCGCCGCGCGACAGGCGGCGCAGCACCGGGACGCGCAGGGCCTGCGCGCGCACCTCGAGCTGCACGATGCAGCGGATGGCCGGCGCGTCGACCCCGAGCACGGCCGGGATGCCGGCCATGCCCTCGCGGCCGACCATCCCGACCTCGACCGTGCCGCCGTCGGCGAGCGGCAGGACCAGGGAGAACATCCCGGCCTGCGGGAAGTAGACGTGCGTGATCGGTGCCCCCGGCTCGTACACGACATGGCGCGCGGGGAAGGTCACGGGCGCGAGGTGCGCCGCCAGGCGGGCGTACTCGGCGCTGGGCAGGCGAGCCAGGAGTCGATTGCGTTCGTCACCCCGAGTGGCGGTGCGCGCCGGAGCGGCCCCGCGTGCGCGAGGCGTTCCGGCAGCGGGCGGGCGGGCGGCGGAGCGGGACGGAGGCATGGGCGGAGGCTGCGCGTGGCACGACCGGCGGTGCCGGGCGCGGTCGCACAAAGATATCCCAAGGCCGTGGCGCGCACGGCGTGGGCCCCCGCGCCCGGGACTTGCACGCCACCGCGCTCACGCCGTAATTACACGCGTGTACGACCCTGTACGTACAATTCTGTACGTACTCATTTGTACTCCGGCGGAGCCTGCTGCGGTCATGGCGGGCGGGAGGACACGTGCGTCACGGGGTGTTCGGGCGGATGGCGAGGCGGGTGGGCCGCGCGGCGGCCGTCCCGCGCGCGCGGGACGCGGGGCGGTCGGCCGCCGCCCGTTGCCTAACGGCACTCGCCGTGCCGGTCGCCGCACCGGTCGCCGCCCAGGCACCGGCGGCGCCGTGCCACGTCCTCTGCTCGCCGGCGCTCACCTTCTTTCCCGCGCTCAACCGGTCGCCGATCGCCGGCGCGCCCCGCGTCGAGCGGCTGAGCGACGGCAGCGTGCGCCGGCTCCCGCCCGAGAGCAACCTGCAGCTGACGCTCGTCGGGACCGTGCAGACGCCGATTCCCCGCGTCGGGCTCCTGGGGAGCGTGCAGTGGACGCCGAACGCGACCGAGCAGGGTAACCCGTTCACGCGCTACACGGCGAGCGAGGTCGGCTCGACGTACCTCCACGCGAACTCGCCGACCGTTACGCTCGTCGCCACCGGGGCGCTCGTCCGGACCGCCGATGCCGCGGGGTGGTTCGACCTGAGCGCCCACGTCGGCGACCTGTACGGTCCTGCGCAGCGGCCTGACGATCGCAGCTCGTACACGCACAAGCTCGAGCTCGATCTGGTCACCGACGCCTACCCGTTCGCGCGGCTCGCGCGCGCGACGTGGGCGCACGGGGTGGCCGTCACGGTGCTGCTGGATTACGTGGCGACCGGGCTGCCGCGTGCGGGCGACGAGGTGCCCCGCGGCGAACGGCGCTATCTCGACGCGGCGCACCCGCTCACGCTCCTCGCGGGGCTTTCGCTGCCCATCGCGAGCACCGGCCCGTGACGCGCCCCGACGCCCCCGTGCGCCCGCCCGCGTCCGGCCCGCACGCGCGGCGACGCGAACTCGCGCTCCTGCTTCCCGCGGTCGTCCTCGCCGCGACCGCGGGCCGGGCGCCCGCGCGCGCATGGCCGGACGGGCGGCGGGGACGCGGCGACACGACGGTCGTGCGCGGCGTCGGCTTCCGCGGGCCCGAAAACCTCGTCTACGACTCGACGGCCGACGTCTACCTGGTCGCGAACGTGAACGGCAGTCCGACGGCGCGCGACGACAACGGATACGTCAGCCGCGTCGCGCCGGATGGGCGGGTGCTCGACCGCGCGTGGATTCGCGGCGGCCGAGGGGGCGTCCGACTCGACGCCCCGATGGGGCTCGCCATCCGCGGCGACACGCTGGCCGTGTGCGACCTCGCCGCCGTGCGCTTCTTCGACCGCCGGACGGGGCGCCCGATCGGCGTCGTCCCGACTCCGGGGCTCCGACTCAACGACGTCGTCTACGCCGACGACGGCTCGCTCTGGGTCACCGACACCGGCCCCGACCGGCACCCCGGCGCGCACGGCGCCGTCCGGGCCGACACGTCCCAGGACCTGGACGCCGTCTACCGCATCGTCCCGGGCCGACCGGGGGGAACCGTCCACGTGGTAGCGCGCGGGCTCGCCCTCGGGCGGCCGGACGGCGTCGCCGCGTGGCCCGACGGGCGCGCCCTCGTGACGACCTTCGGCGACAGCGTGCTCGAGCGCGTCGGCCCGGCGGACAGCGGCAAGGTCGTCGTCGTCCGCCTCCCGGGCGGTCGCGTCGACGGGCTGCGCCCCGCCCCGGGGGGCGGCTGGTTCGTGTCGAGTTGGGATGCGCGGGCCGTGTATCGCTTCCGCGTCGGCGAGCCGCTCGTGCCCGTGCTCACGGGCCTGACCTCGCCGGCCGGGATCGCCGTCGACACGCGCCGCGGCCGGCTCGCCGTGTCGTCGATGCAGCAGAACGCGCTCTACATCGTCCCGCTCCCCGCACGGCCGTGACCGCCACGCCGCGTCCGCGCCCTGCGCCCTGTTCCGCCGTGCCCCGATCCGTGGTGATGCCTCACTCGACGTGCTCCTCCCGCACCCGTACCGCCCTCGCCGCGGGCGCCCTCACGCTCGCGGCCGCCTGCGGCAAGCGCGACGACCGCGGCCTCGCCGCCGGCACCCTCCGGCCCGACGCCGCGCCTAACGCTGCGCCGGGCGCCGCGGCCCCCGGGGGCGCGAACGCCGTCGCCAACCCGGCCATGCTCGAGCGCGCCGCCCGGTGGTACCCGCCGGGCACGACCGACGGCAACTGGCTGACCACCGGGCGCGACTACGGGATGACGCGCTACAGCCCGCTGACCGAGATCACGCCCGCCAACGTGGGGCGGCTCAAGCTCGCCTTCTCGTTCTCGACCGCGGTCCGGCACGGGCACGAGGCCGCGCCGCTCGTCGCCGGGAATACGATGTACGTCGTCGCGCCCTTTCCGAGCAACGCGTACGCGCTCGACCTCACGACGCCCGGCGCGCCGGCACTCAAGTGGACCTTCAAGCCCAACCCCTCGCCGGCCGCGATCGGAAAGGCGTGCTGCGACGCGGTGACGCGTGGCGCGATGATCGCCGACGGGAAGTTGATCTACAACCTCCTCGACGACCACACGGTTGCCGTCGACACCGCGACGGGGAAGGAGGTGTGGCGCACGAAGATGGCGAACGTGGAGGACGGCGTCACGATGACCATGGCGCCGCTCGTCGTCGGCGACAAGGTCTACGTCGGCAACTCCGGAGGCGAGATGGGCGCGCACGGCTGGATGGCCGCGCTCGACGTACACACGGGCAAGGAGCTCTGGCGCGCCTTCAGCACCGGCCCCGACTCGCTCGTGCGCATCAACGACACTTACAAGCCGTTCTACAGCTGGCTCAAGGGCAAGGACATGGGCGCCCGGACCTGGCCCGCCGACGCGTGGAAGCACGGCGCCGGCGCGGTCTGGGGGTGGATTTCGTACGACCCCGACCTCAACCTCGTCTACAACGGCACGAGCAACCCCGGACCGTGGAACGCCGACCAGCGGCCCGGGCTCAACCTGTTCACGAGCGCGGTGTTCGGGCGCGACGCCAACACGGGGTACGCGCGCTGGGCCTTCCAGTTCACGCCTAACAACCAGTGGGACTACGACGGCGTGAACTGGAACGTGCTCGCCGACATCCCGGTGAACGGGCGCACGCGCAAGACGCTGGTCCAGTTCAACCGGAACGGGTACGCCTACACGATCGACCGCGAGACGGGAGAGGTGCTGGTCGCCAAGCCGTTCGGCTACGAGAACTGGTCGAGCGGGATCGACCCCAAGACCATGCAACCGATCGTCAACGCGGACAAGCAGACGATCCCGCCGGGGCGCTGGGTGCGCAACATCTGCCCGCCCGACATCGGCGTATCCAACTGGCAGCCCGCGGCGTACTCGCCGCGCACGGGCTGGTACTACGCGTCGGTCAACAACGCCTGCATGGACTACCGCGGGCGCGAGGTCAGCTACATCGCCGGCACGCCGTACTGGGGCGCCGACATGACGCGCCACCCGGGGCCGGGGGGGAACTACGGCGAGCTGATCGCCTGGGACGCGGCCGCGGGCAAGCGCGCGTGGGCGATCCCCGAGCACCTCTACGTCGCCGGCGGGCCGATGGTCACGGCCAGCGACCTGGTCTTCTACGGCACCACCGACGGCTGGTTCCGGGCGGTGAGTGCGCGCACCGGACAGGTGCTCTGGTCGCAGAAGTTAGGCAGCGGCATCCACAGCCCGCCGATGACCTACCGCGGCCCCGACGGGCACCAGTACGTGGCGGTGATGAGCGGCGTCGGCGGCTTCGCGATGACGCTGCAGGCCGAGAAGGGCTTCCCGCCGCGCGGCGGGACGCTGTACGTCTACACGCTCCCCGAGAACGTCCCCGCGGTCCCCTCGCTGCCCAACCAGCAGCAGGGGGGCGCCACGGGAAGCCCGCCGGGCTCGGGGACAGGCCACCGGTGAGCACGACGATGCGCGCCACGACGATGCGTCCCACGACGAGCCGCCCCACCGCGATGCGCCCAACGGCGGCGCGTGCCGCCGCGCTACTCGCCCTCTGCGCCACCGCCGCCGCGTTCGCGGCGTGCGCCGACGCCGGCCACGAGCAGGAGATCCGCGGTGCCGGGCGCGGCACGAACACGATCCCCGACGAGGGAACGCTCGCCCGCGTTCCGCTGGGCGACTGGGCGGGCGCGACGCCGAACACGCTCGCCAGCACCATCCGCAACCCGTACGAGGGCGACTCCGCGGCCGCGCGCGAGGGCGGGGAGCTCTACCAGCGGATGAACTGCGCCGACTGCCACGGTTACGACCTGCGCGGCGGCATGGGTCCCAACCTGCGCGACCGGTCCTGGCGGTACGGCGGCTCGCCCGCCGAGATCTACAAGACGCTCTGGGAGGGGCGGCCGCAGGGGATGCCGGCCTGGGGGCGCGCGCTCCCGCCCGAGCAGCTATGGAAGCTCGTGACGTACATCGAGTCGTTCCACGGCACGTTCCCCGCGCCGCTCGCGGACCGCGGCAAGCAGGGCGACCTGGGGGACGAGGATACGACCGGCGCACGCACGCTGCGCGGGGCGCAGAATGCTGACCAGTGAGCGCCGCGCCGCCCGCGTGGCGGCGGCGGGGACGACCGGCGCGGCACGGCGGGCACCCGCCCTCGTCGCAGCGTTAGGCATCCTCACCCTCGCGGCCTGCGGCAACGCGGCCTCGCCGAGCTACATGCGTCCGTCGGGCCCGGCCGCCGAGGTCGAGGCGACGCTCGGGTGGTGGTTGACGGGGATCTCGGTCGCGGTGGTCGTGGCGACCGCCGCGGTCCTGCTCGTGGCGATCTTCCGGCGCCGCCCCGACGCGGGGGAGGGCGCGCGGGAGCGCCCGTCGATGCGCCACGCGCTCGCGGTCGACGATAGCGCGGGGCCGCAATCCGGCGGCCAGGCCGCCGCGGCGACGCACGGCAACGCGAAGCGTCACGGTGGAGACCAGGGGCTGCCGTGGATCTACTGGGGCACCGCGGCAACGGTGGTCATCCTCGTCGTCGCCTTCGTCGCGACGGCGGCGACCCTCCGCGCCGCCGCCCGCCCGCCGGACGCGCCCGCGATCACCGTCGACGTCACGGGCCACATGTGGTGGTGGGAGGCGCAGTATCGCGATTCGCTCCCCGAGCACACCTTCACCACGGCGAACGAGCTGCACATCCCGGTGGGGCGGCCCGTGCGCATCCGGCTGCGCACGGCCGACGTGATCCACAGCTTCTGGATTCCCGAGCTGGCGGGGAAGACGGACCTGATCCCCGGGCAGCGCAACGAGACGTGGATCCAGGCGGACCGCCCGGGGCGGTACCGCGGCCAGTGCGCCGAGTACTGCGGGATGGAGCACGCGAAGATGGCGCTCTACGTCGTGGCCGATCCGCCGGCGGCGTTCGAGCGCTGGGCGGAGGGGCAGCGGCAGTCCGCGCCCGCCCTCGTCCCGGCCGCGATCATGAGCGCGGCGACCGGCCGCGCCAACCAGCCCGTCGGCGAATCGATGCCGGCCACGGCGCCGCCGCCCACCGCGACCGGCGCCGCCGTGCACGGCTTCGGGCCCCCGGTGCCCGCGCCGTCTCCGGTCGTGGCGCCGTCCGCCGCCAGCGCGGGCGGCGACTCGCTGGCGCGGGCCGGCCAGGCGGTGTTCCTCGCCAACTGCGGCGCCTGCCACGCCGTGCGCGGGAGCGACGCGCTGGGCCGCCTCGGGCCCGACCTCACGCACGTCGCCTCGCGCGAGACGATCGCCGGCGGGATCCTGCCGAACACGACGGGCAACCTCGCCGGCTGGGTCGCGAACGCGCAGGGTGCCAAGCCGGGCAGCCGGATGCCGACGCTGCCGCTGCCGCCTAACGACCTGCTCGCCGTCGTCCACTACCTGCAGACGCTGCGCTGACGCCCGCGCGTCCACGCCCGCCTCGCCACCCGCGGAGAACCCCTTGGCCACCCTCGTCGCCGTCGACCGCGCCCCGGTCGCGCGCCTGCAACGCACCTGGGAGACGCCGCGCGGCTGGCGCGGATTCCTGTCGAGCGTCGACCACAAGACGATCGGCAAGCGCTACCTCGTCACGGCGTTCGTCTTCCTGCTCGTCGGCGGGCTCGAGGCGCTCGCGTTGCGCGCGCAGCTCGCCCGCGCCAACGAATCGCTGCTCGGGCCGGAGCAGTACAACGAGCTGTTCAGCATGCACGGCGTGACGATGATCTTCCTCTACGCCTCGCCGGTCCTGAGCGGCTTCAGCAACTTCCTCTGGCCGCTGATGCTCGGCGCGCGGGACATGGCGTTCCCCCGGCTGAACGCGCTGTCGTACTGGACCTTCCTCGCCGCCGGCATCTTCATCTACACCAGCGCAGTGCTCGGCGAGATGCCCAACGCGGGGTGGTTCGACTACGTGCCCTACGCCGGGGCGGCGTACAACCCGGGCCGCAACATCGACTACTACGCGCTCGGGCTGCTCCTGCTCAGCGTCTCGACGACGGTCGGCGCCGTCAACTTCATCGTCACCCTCTTCACCACGCGCGCGCCGGGGATGTCGCTCAACCGGCTGCCGATCATCGTGTGGGGAACGCTGTCGACGTCGTTCGTGAACCTCGCGGCGGTGCCGGCGCTCTCGGCGGCGCTGATCTTCCTCTACCTCGACCGGCGCTTCGGCTTCCACTTTTACGACGCGACGAGCGAGGGGCACCCGCTGCTCTGGCAGCATCTGTTCTGGATGTTCGGGCACCCGTGGGTGTACGTGATCGTCCTGCCCGCGATCGGGATCGTGTCGGACGCGCTCCCGACGTTCGCGCGGCGCCCGCTCGTCGGCTACACCTTCGTCGCGCTCTCGACCGTGGTCACCGCGCTGCTCGGCTTCGGCGTCTGGGTGCACCACATGTTCGCCACCGGATTGCCGCCGCTCTCGCTGTCCTTCTTCGGCGCGGCGAGCATGATCATCGCGATCCCCAGCGGCGTGTCGACGTTCGCGTGGATCGCGACGGTCTACCACGGGCGCCCGCGCCTCACGGCGTCGATGCTGTTCATGCTCGGGTTCGTCCTGCTCTTCGTGATCGGCGGCGTGAACGGCGTGATGACGGCCGCGGTGCCGTTCGACTGGCAGCTCACCGACACGTATTTCGTCGTCGCGCACCTGCACTACGTGCTCGTCGGGATCAACGTGTACCCGGTGCTCGCCGGCATCATCTACTGGTTCCCGAAATTCACCGGGCGGCTCATGGACGAGCGGCTCGCGAAGTGGAGCTTCTGGACGCTCCTCGTCGCGACCAACGTGCTGTTCTTCCCGATGCACATCGTCGGGATGCTCGGCATGCCACGCCGCGTCTACACCTACCAGGCCGGGCTCGGCTGGGAGTCGGCCAACCTCGTCGAGAGCGTTGGCGCGCTGCTCTTCGCGCTCGGCATGCTCCTGTTCGTCTACGACGTGGTCGTGAGCATCTACCGCGGCCAGCGCGCCGGTCCCAATCCGTGGGACGCTGGGACGCTGGAATGGGCGACCAGCTCTCCCCCGCCGCCGTACAACTTCGCCGTGATCCCCACGGTGGCGAGCCGGCATCCGTTGTGGGAGGATCGGCTGGGGACCGAAGGATCGGGGCGCAGCGTCATCGACTGCGGGCCGGTGCTGGACGACGGGCGCGAGACGTTCGAGACCTCCGCCCTCGACGGTGAGCCGACCGCCGTGATCCGCATGCCCGACGATTCGTACGCGCCGGTCGTGCTCGCGGCGTCGTTGCTCGCGCTCAGCTACGGCCTGCTGTTCGGGCGCTGGTGGCTCGCCGCGTCGAGCGCTGGCGCGGCGCTGGTCTCGATCGTGGTGTGGCTCTGGCCGTCGTCGGACCAGCTGCACCACACCGGCGACGTCGACACGCCCTTCGGCGACCTTCCGACGTCGGGGCTCGGCAGCAGTTCGGTCGGGTTCTGGGGGATGTGCTGCGTGATCGGGACGGAGGCGGCGCTCTTCGCCTACTTCCTGTTCAGCTACTTCTACCTCGGCTCGATGTCGACGAACCCGTGGCCGCTCTACGGGTCGCCCGACCTCAAGCTCGTCGGGGTCAACACCGCGCTCCTCGTCGCGAGCAGCGGTGTGCTGATCTGGGCGGAGCGCGGCGCGCGGCGCGGCAACGAGGGGCGCCTCAAGCTCGGCGTGGCGGTCACGATCGGCATGGGCGTCGTGTTTCTCGCGCTGCAACTGGTGGAGTACCGCCAGAAGACCTTCGGCCCGTCGAGCGACGCGTCCGCCTCGCTGTTCTACACGATTACCGGCTTCCACGGCGCGCACGTCGCGGCGGGCCTGATCATGCTGCTGGTCGTGCTCGTGCGCGCGTCGCGCGGGCACTTCACGGCGCGCCGGCACCTCGCGGTGACCAACGCCGCGATGTACTGGCACTTCGTCGACGTGGTGTGGCTCGCGGTGTTCACGTCGCTCTACGTCACACCGCATCTGCGGTAGGAGGCGCGATGACCGCACACGACGGGACGCCGCAGCCCGGGGCGAACGCCGACGTCGCGGGCGGGCGTCGTGGGACGCCCGGCGAACGGATGGCGCGGCACGAGGCCGGGCACCCCGCACCCGCGCGCGGCGACGCGAGTTACGCGGCGCTCTGGTTCGGAATCTTCGGCGCGCCGGCCGCGTGGAGCGTTCAGTCGCTCGCCGACTACGCGCTCGCGGCGCACACCTGCTACCCAGGGCTCTATCCGCGCGGGACGCCCGACTTCGGCGGCTTGCAGGCGGTCACCCTCGCCGTGAGCCTCGCCGCGGTTGCCGTGGGCGTCGGCGCCGGACTGCTCGCCTACCGCGAATGGACGCGCACGCGCGGAGAGGGGGGCGGCGGGGGCGAGGGCTCGGCCGATCACGCGCCGCAGGGCGCACAACAAGGGGCCGGTCGCACGGGAGGCGGATCGGCGAACGACCGCGCCGGCCGCGGCGACGCCGACCGTGGCGGAACCGACCGCGCCGGAACCGACCGCGGCGCGCCGCGCCTCGGCGGGACGACGAACGTGCGCGCCGCGCTCGAGATCGGCGAGGGGCGCACGAGGTTCATGGCGATGTCGGGAATCCTGACGAGCCTCGTCTTCGTCACTGCGAGCGTACTGCACGGGATCGCCCCGTTCCTGGTGCCGCCGTGCGGAACCTGACGGTCGTGAACGCGAACGCACGGATCGCGCGCGCGGCGCGCTCGGCGGTCGCGCGCGCCACGCTCGCCGTCGCTGCGCTCCCGGCACTCGCGCACGCACACCCGGGACTCGCGCCCGAGCCGCACGATCTCTGGCGGACCTGGCCCGCGAGCCCGGGTGTGGTCGCGGGGCTCGTCGCGGCCGGCGCGTGGTACGCGGTAGGCGTCCGGCGCGCGTGGGCGCGCGCCGGTGCGGGACGCGGGATCGTCCGCTGGCGCGCGTGGGCGTACGTGGCCGGACTCGTCGCGCTCGCGCTCGCGTTGCTCACGCCGCTCGACGCGATGGCCGACGCGCTCTTCACCGCGCACATGGGCCAGCACCTGGTGCTCATCCTCGTCGCGGCGCCACTCCTCGCCGCGGGCGTGCCCGCGCTCGCGATGCTCTGGGCGTTTCCGGACGGCACGCGCGTCCGGGTGGGGCGCGTGTGGGCCGCGCGCGCCCGCGTGCGCGCCGCGGCGGCGCTGCTCGCCTCGCCCGGCGTAGCGATCACGCTGCACCTGGCCAGCGTCCTGTTCTGGCACGCCCCGGCCCCGTACGATTGGGCGCTCCGCCGGCCAGCCGTGCACGCGCTGGAGCACGTCACGCTCCTCGGCGCGGCCGCGCTGTTCTGGTGGCCGGTCGTGCGTCCCGCGCCCCGTCATCGGTCGCACGCGCCCCTCCGCTTCGGCGACGGCGCACGCCTGCTGTACGTGACAGCTGCCGGCGTGCCGATGGCCCTGCTCGGCGCCGCGCTCACCTTCGCGGTACGCCCGTGGTACACCGGGCATTACGGGACCACGGCCGCATGGGGACTCACGCCGCTCGAGGATCAGCAGCTGGCGGGCGTGATCATGTGGGTCCCCGCGGGCATCGTGTACCTTGGGGTCGCGAGCGCCCTGTTCGTGCGCTGGCTGCGCGAGTCCGACGCCCCGTCTCCGATACGGCGTCCGGCCGCGCGCGCGGCAGCGGTCGCCGTCTGCGCCGCCACGATCGCGGGCGGGCCGTCCGCGTGTCGCGACGCGCACGGCGGCACGCCCACCTGGCTCGTCGAAGGTGGCGACGCGACGCGTGGCCCGGCGGCGATGCGCCGTTACGGCTGCGGCTCGTGCCACGCGATCCCGGGTGTCGCCCGGCCGGTGGACGCCGAGGTGGGACCACCGCTCGACCGGTACGGGCGACGCGTGTACATCGTGGGGCGGTTGCCGAACACGCCCCAGAACCTCACCGCGTGGCTGCGCACGACCCAACAGTACGAGCCGGGCGGGGCGATGCCGAACCTCGACGTGACGGACCGCGACGCGCGCGACATCGCGGCGTACCTCTACACGCTGCGTTGACGTCGGAAGACCCGGGCGGCGCGCGTCGAGCGCAGGCTCACGCACCCCGTGCTGGCGGCATTTCGGGTGTACCCTCGGCGCGCGCGCCGCGACCGTCGGAGTCGCGGGGCGCGGTCCCAGGGTGCAGTCCGCTCGGGCGCGTGTGGCGCGGCCCCTCGCGCCACGTGACGAACGCGTCCCACCACGCCGGCGTCGAGCGGACACCCAGCATCGCGTGCTCGAATGCGGCGAGGGCGAGGATGCCGGCGAGAAGCGATAGGCCCGTTCGGCGCGCCGGGAGCGCGTGGTCGCGGCGTGCGTCGCGCACCGCGAGCGCCGCCGCCGTCCCGAGCGCGACCACGCTCCACGCGAGCAGCGGGGAGTTGTGCTCCGGCCCGAAGAAGCGGCGGAGGTGCGCGAGATAGTCCGGCAGGTACGCGGCACCGGGGCTGGCGACGCCGAGAAAGACGTTGAGCTTCGCGAGCTCATGTGCCGCCCAGAGCGTGCCGAACGTTGCGGGCGCGTAGCGTGCCGCGCCGCTCGCGTCTGGCGCCCCGGCCTGGCCCCGACCGTACCCGGGCCCGCGCGCGACCCGCAGCGCGAGCAGCAGGAGCGCGGCCGCGAGCACGGTGCTGTAGGCCGTCGCCGCGAGCGCGTCGCCCGCCCTCGCCAGCGACGGCGCGTGCCCGGCATCCCTCGCAGCACCCGAGCCGCCTGACGGAGCGGGCCCGACCACCCACCCGCCGTAGAATGTGGCCGAGACGCAGGTCCACAGGAGCGCGCCGCCGAGCACGGCGCGCGCGCCGGCGCCCGCGCCCGTGCCGCCGCGCGCCGCGCGCACGCAGGCGACGCCGACCGCGGCCGCGACGACCGCGAGCACGAGCGCGAGCAGCCGCGTCGCCGCGCTGCGTTCGAGGGCGAGCAACAGGCCCGTCACGCCGTACCAGAACGCGAGCACACCCGCGGCGGCCGCGAGCAGGCGGAGGGCACGCCCCACCCCGCGCCGACCGACGACCGCCGGCGCGAGGGACGGCGGGAGGGACGGCTCCACCACGGCGCTCACCGGCCGTGGGTCATGCGTGGGATGCCGCGAGGCCGGCCGCGGCGCTCGGCTCGGCGAGGACGTCGCGCACGACCCCGTGCAGTGTGCGGGCGGACGCGTACGGGAGCGCGACGTAGCGCGCGCCCGCCGCCGCGGCGAGCGTCCGCGCTTCGGGCCCGCCGCGCACCGCCGTGTCCACCACCACCGCGAGTCCGCCCGCCGCGGCGAGCGTCGCGGCGAGCGCCCGCGCCGCCTGCTCGGCATCGGCCCGCGCCCGCTCCCGCCCGGGCGCGCCGTCGAGCGCGACGTTCGCCCGGCCGTCGGTGAGCAGCACGACCGCCGGGCGCGTGCCGGCACGCCCCGCCGCGCGCGCGAGGTCCGCGGCGGTGACGAGCGCCGAAGCGAGCGGGGTACCGCCGCCGGCGGGGAGTGCGCTCACCGCGCGCCGCGCCCTCGCGAGTGCGCGCGTGGGCGGCAGCAGCACGCTCGCGCCCGCGCCGCGAAACGCGACGAGCGCGACCCGGTCGCGCCGCGCGTAGCTCTCGGCCAGCAGCAGCTCGGCCGCACCCTTGGCCTCGGCCAACCGGCCCAACGCCGCCGAACCCGACGCGTCGACCACGACCACCGTGGTGGTGCCTAACGCCCGGCGGCGGCGCTCGACGCGCAAGTCGCCGGTGCGTACGGCGAGCGCCCCGCCCGGCGCGCGCCCCCGCGCGCCCTGCCACGGCGCCGCGGCGCGGAGCGTCTCGACGAGATCGAGCCGGCTCCCGCCGCGCGGGTGCCCGGGGCGCGTCCCGACGCGCCGGCCGCGGCGGTCGTCCATGCGCGGTTGAGCGCGGGCGGCTCGGCCCGCCGCACCGCGCGCCGTGGCCGAGCGCGCGGCCGTCCCGCCGCGACCGGCGGCGATCAGCTCCGGCGGCAGCGCGGCGCGTGCGGCGGCGATGAGCAGTTCGTGCGCGCCAATCTCGCCCACCGTGCCCGACGCGTCACCGTCGCCCGGACCGTCGTTCGGCGTCGGGGGTGCCGGGGGTGTCGGTGCGTCGCGGGACGCGGTGGCGTCGGGCTGTTCGGGCCCGCGGCCGGCGTCGGTCGCCGGCGCGGCCGGCGCGGACGCGTCGGCCGGGACGCGCACGGCGCGCGGGGCGAGGACGAGCTGGACGGCGGCCGCGAGGTCGTCGTCCGTGGGCGCGCCACGCCCCGCGGTACGCGCGATCGCGCGCGCCACCCGAATTGCGAACACCGCGGCGCGCGTCGACTCGACGCCGAACGCCTCCGCGACCTCGCAGAGTGCCGCGACCGCGGCCGGTGCGTCCGACTCGTGCACGTCGGCCACACCGGGCGCGCCGACGTGCGCCACGTCGGGGGCGTACCCCGCCGGGAGTCGCACGTGTAACGCGAGCCGCTCGGCGAGCAGCAGCGGCAGCTCCGCGGCCTCCTCCTCGCCGCACACCACGGCCGTGACGGCGACGCGACCGCCGTCCACCGCGTCGGCCACGCGCGCCAGCGTGGCCGTGCTCGCCGCGGCCGCGCGCGGCAGCACGAGCAGGCCCCCCTCCGCTTCGGCCAGCAGGCCGCGCCCGTCCACGCGCGTGCCGGCCGCGAGCGTCGCGACGACGTCGAGCCCGCCCGCGAGCCGGTCGTCGCTCACGGCGCTCGGCACCACGCGCCAGGGCGCCGCGGGCCGCCGCGCGCCGAGCGCGGCCCGCAGCGCGCCGAGCCAGCGCTCGCCCTCCTCGGCCCCGGGCGCGACGACGAGCGCGCCGCCTAACGCGGACGCGTCGCCGCCGGCGAGCAGGGCGATCGCGAGGTCCGGGAGCGTCACGCGCCGGTCAGGTGCCCGTCAGGTGCCAGTCAGGCGGCGGTCACGCCGCGGGCGTCCCGAACAGCTCGCCCAACGCCCGTTCGACGCGCGCGCTCGACCCGGCGTCGTCGAGCGGGTCGCGGCGCAGGCGGTGGCGCAGGACCATCGGCGCGACGCGACGGAGGTGCCCGTCGTCGACGACCGTCGCGCCGTCGTAGGCGGCAGTCGCCCGCGCGCCGCGCAGCAGCGTCAACTCACCCCGCACGCCGTCCGTGCCGAGTCGCGCGCACAGCTCCGCACCGCGGCGGAGGACCGCGTGCGGTACGGCCACGCCGCCGATCCGCGCGCGCGCCTCGCTCACGCGCCGGCGCACCGCCGCTTCCGCCCGCGCCCACCGACGGGCGAAGCCCTCGGGGTCGCGGTCGAACGCGTCGCGTCGCAGCACCGCCTCGACGCGCGCGTCCGGGTCGCTCGGCGTCGTCACCTCGACCGAGAGCCCGAAGCGGTCGAGCAGCTGCGGGCGGAGGTCGCCCTCCTCCGGGTTGCCGCTCCCGACGAGCACGAAGCGCGCGGGGTGGCGCACCGACAGCCCCTCGCGCTCGACGACGTTCTCGCCCGATTGCGACACGTCGAGCAGGAGGTCGACGAGGTGGTCTTCGAGCAGGTTCACCTCGTCGACGTACAGGAAGCCGCGGTGCGCGCGTGCGAGCAGGCCGGGTTCGTACGCCTTCTCGCCCGTGCGGAGCGCGCGTTCGAGGTCGAGGGCGCCGACGACGCGGTCCTCGGTGGCACCGAGGGGCAGGTCGACGACGGGGACCGGGGCACGACGGGCACGAACGCGGACGCCGGCGTGTTCGCGGTCGTGGCACTCGCCGCAGCGCGCGCCGTTCGCGGCCGGGTCGCAGCCGTACCGACACGCGGCGTCGACGACGAGCGGTGGCAACACACCGGCGAGGGCGCGCACGGCGGTGCTCTTGCCCGTGCCGCGGTGGCCCTGCACGAGCACCCCGCCGATCCCGGGGTCGACGGCCGCGATCAGGAGCGCCGTCTTCATCTCGTCCTGCCCGACGATCGCGGTGAACGGAAAACGCGCGTGCACGTGGGGCACCGTGGGCGGGGGCTTCGGGGTGAGGCACGCGGGAGCGTGCGTCGCGGTACGCAACGCGTGCTCCCGCCGAGGCTACAGTACGACGTGGACCGGGATGTCGCAACGTGTTGACACTCGGCGTGTCAACGAGACTTGACAGGTTTTGGGACGAACCGTAGAATCGCGCTCGCCGGATCTCCGGGGTCGCCGTGCCCCGTGGAACTCCCGGTCACCCGTGTTCGCCGCCTGCTGTTCGGCGCGCACGAGCGCCCACGTGCCGGAGCGATTGATGACGCTCGCCGGGCCCATGTCGCCCCACGCCGCACCCCGCGCCGAGCGCGTGGGTGGCGAGCGCGCCGTTCCAGCGGTGGCGCAGGCCGACCGCGCGCGGCCCCTGACGTGGGTCGAGCGGATCGGAGACCGTGCGCTCACCGCACGCGACCGGCTGTACGCGAGCGCCACGTTTCAGCGGTGGGCGGCGCGCGTGCCCATCGTGCGGGGGGTCGCGCGACGCCGCTCGCGCGCCGTGTTCGACCTCGTGGCGGGGTTCGCGTACACGCAGACCGTCGCGGCCTGCGTGCAGTGTGGACTGCTCACGCTCGTGGCCGACGCGCCGATCTCCGAGGCCGAGCTGCTGGCGCGACTCGAACTGCCGGCCGACGGTGCGCGCGCGCTGCTCGCCGCGGCGGCGGCCCTCGGGCTCGTTGAGCGCCGCGCCGGCGGGCGATGGGGGCTCGGCGCCACCGGCGGGCCGCTGCTCGCGAGCCCGGGCCTCGTGCAGCTCGTCGAGCACAACGCGCTGCTCTACGAAGACCTGCGCGACCCGCTCGCGCTGCTGCGACGCGCGCCGGGCGAGGATGGCGCGGCCCTCGCCGCGTACTGGCCGTACACCGACGCGCCGCGTCGCGCCCGACTCGGCCTGGCCGACGTCACCGGCTACTCGGCGCTCATGTCCGCGACCGTCGCCCCCATCGCCGGCGAGCTGCTCGACGCGGTCCCGCTCTCGGGCCGGCGTGCGCTGCTCGACGTCGGTGGCGGCGAGGGCAACTTCGTCCTCGCCGCGGCGCGCCGGCACGCGCAGCTCGCGTGCACCCTGTTCGACCTCGCGCCGGTCGCGGCGCGCGCCCGGCGGCACGTGGCGGAAGCCGGCCTCGCGGCGCGCGTGCGCGTCGTCGGCGGCGACTTTCAGCACGACGCGTTGCCAGCCGGTGCCGACGTCGCGACGCTCGTGCGCGTCTGCCTCGACCACGACGACGCGACGGTCCACGCGCTGCTCTGCCGCGTGCGGGCCGCGCTCGCGCCCGACGGGATGATCGTGATCGCCGAGCCGTTGGCCGGCGCGCGCGGCGCCGAGGCGGTGGGCGACGTGTACTTCGGGTACTACCTGCGTGCGATGGGGCGCGGGCGCGCGCGACGGGCCGAAGAGTTCCGCCGGCTGCTCGAGAGCGCCGGGTTCCGGCGCGTCCGCGTCCGCGCGACGCGCTACCCCGTCGTGGCCGGCGTCGTGACCGCGGAGGTGGGAGCGTGACGACGGCCGTCCGCCCGGACGCTGCGGCGCATGCGCCCCCGGCTCACCCGCTCGTGCCGACGCGCGCTCGCGCGGTGGTCTTCGACGCGCCCGGCTTGCTGGCGGTGCGCGAGCTGTCGTTGGCCGTGCCGACCGACGCGGACGTGGTCGTGGACGTCGAGTGGAGCGGCGTGAGTGCCGGCACCGAGCGCCTGTTCTGGCGTGGCACGATGCCGCCGTTCCCCGGCATGGGCTACCCGCTCGTGCCCGGCTACGAGACCGTCGGGCGCGTGCGTTGGGCCGGGGCGGCGAGCGGGCGCGCGGCGGGCGAGCGCGTGTTCGTGCCCGGCGCGCACGGCTTCGTCGGCGACGCACGCGACGGCGGCGGCGCCGTGCGCAACCTGTTCGGCGGGGCGGGGCAGACGCTCGTCGCGCCCGGCGCGCGGGTCCACCCGGTCGGCGACGTCCCGGGCGAGAACGGCGTGCTGCTCGCCCTCGCCGCGACGGCGATGCACGCCGTGCGCGACGAGCGCGCGCCGGGCGCGCCCCTCCCCGACCTCATCGTCGGCCACGGCGCGTTAGGCCGTCTGGCCGCGCGCCTCGTGCTGGCCCTCGGCGGCGCGGCGCCGACCGTGTGGGAGACGGACGCGCGGCGCGTCGGCGGGGCCCGGGGCTACGCCGTCGTCCACCCCGACGCCGACCCTCGGCGCGACTACCGCCGTGCGATGGACGCGAGCGGGGCGGCCGGCATTCTCGACGCGCTCGTCGCGCGGCTGGGCCCCGGGGGCGAGGTCGTACTCGCCGGGTTCTACACCGCGCCGATCGCCTTCCCGTTCATCCCCGCCTTCCTGCGCGGGCTGCGGCTGCGCGTCGCGGCGGAGTTCCGCCCCGACGACCTCGCCACCGCGCGCGACCTCGTCTCGGCCGGCCGCCTCTCGCTCGGCGGCGTGGTCACGCACCGCGTGCGCGTCGCCGACGGCGAGGCCGCGGTCGCGTCCGCCTACGCCGCGGCGTTCGACGATCCATCGTGCGTCAAGATGGTCCTCGACTGGCGCGCCGCCGACCCGCACTCATCCGATTGGAGCAACGAGGCATGACCGCAGTCGCGACAGCCTACACCCCCACGACGTCCGCGCCGTCCGCCCTCGTGCAGCTCACGGGCCGCCTGCGAGCCGAAGCCAACGAGGCGCCCACCGCGCCGGCGACCGGCGAGGTCACGAAGGCCACCCAGGTGATCGCGATCTACGGCAAGGGCGGCATCGGGAAGAGCTTCACGCTCGCCAACCTGTCGTACATGATGGCGCAGCAGGGCAAGCGCGTGCTGCTCATCGGCTGCGACCCCAAGAGCGACACCACGTCGCTGCTGTTCGGCGGCCGCGCCTGCCCGACGATCATCGAGACGTCGAGCCGCCGGAAGCTCGCGGGCGAGGAGGTGTCGATCTCGGACGTCTGCTTCAAGCGCGACGGCGTGTTCGCGATGGAGTTGGGCGGCCCCGAGGTCGGCCGCGGCTGCGGCGGTCGCGGGATCATCCACGGCTTCGAACTGCTCGAGAAGCTCGGCTTCCACGAGTGGGGGTTCGACTACGTCCTCCTCGACTTCCTCGGCGACGTGGTGTGCGGCGGCTTCGGGCTGCCGATCGCGCGCGACATGTGCCAGAAGGTGATCGTCGTCGGCTCCAACGACCTGCAGTCGCTCTACGTCGCCAACAACGTCTGCTCGGCGGTCGAGTACTTCCGCAAGCTCGGCGGCAACGTCGGCGTTGCGGGGCTCGTGGTGAACAAGGACGACGGCACCGGTGAGGCCGCGCGGTTCGCCGAGGCGGCCGGCATCCCCGTGCTCGCGGCGATCCCCGCGCACGAGGACATCCGGCGTAAGAGCGCGAACTACGAGATCATCGGCCGCCCCGGCACGCGTTGGGCGCCGGTCTTCGAGGAGCTCGCGACCGCGGTCGCCGAGGCGCCGCCGGTGCGCCCGCGCCCGCTCTCGCAGAACGCGCTGCTCGACCTGTTCGCGGCCGAGGCGGTGGGCCGCGACGTCGTGCTCGACCCGGCGACGATGGCGGACATGTGCGGGGGCGCGATCGTCACGCGCCCGTCGCTCGAAATCGTCTACGACGCCGTCTGAGTGAGCGCGACGATGGCCACACTGGTTGCCCCCGAGGCGGTGCCCAACATGCCCACTGACGGCGTCGACGGACTCGGCTGCCACGCGGGGGCGGAGCAGCTGCGCGCGGCCGCGACCGCCGCGGGCAAGGGCGACGTGCTCGACGGGTTCGCGCGCGACTACCCGAAAGGCCCGCACGACCGTCCGCAGAGCATGTGCCCCGCGTTCGGATCGCTGCGCGTCGGGCTGCGCATGCGCCGCACGGCGACCGTGCTCTCGGGCAGCGCGTGCTGCGTGTACGGCCTGACGTTCACGAGCCACTTCTACGGCGCGCGCCGCACCGTCGGGTACGTGCCGTTCAACTCCGAGTCGCTCGTCACCGGCAAGCTGTTCGAGGACATCCGCGACGCGGTGCACGAGCTCGCCGACCCTGCGCAGTACGACGCGATCGTGGTGACCAACCTGTGCGTGCCCACGGCGTCGGGCGTGCCGCTGCAGCTGCTGCCGAAGGAGATCAACGGCGTGCGCGTGGTCGGCATCGACGTGCCGGGCTTCGGCGTGCCGACGCACGCCGAGGCGAAGGACGTGCTGGCCGGCGCGATGCTGCGCTACGCGCGCGGCGAGGCGGAGCAGGGCCCGGTGCGCGCGCCGCGCGCGGGCGTGAGCGCGAAGCCGACCGTCACGCTGCTGGGCGAGCTGTTCCCGGCCGACCCGGTCGTGATCGGCCGGCTGCTCGAACCGTTAGGCCTCGCGGCGGGGCCGGCGGTGCCCACGCGCGAGTGGCGCGAGCTGTACGCCGCGCTCGACGGCGCGGTGGTCGCGGCGCTGCACCCCTTCTACGTCGCCTCGGTGCGCGAGTTCGAGGCGGCGGGGCGGCGCGTGCTCCCCTCCGCGCCGGTGGGTGTCGACGGAACGGCCGCGTGGCTCGAGGCGGTGGGCGAGGCGACGGGCGCGGCGCGCTCGGCGATCGACACCGCCAAGGGCGTGCTGCACCCGATCCGCGCCGCGCTCGCGGCCAACCGGATCGACGCGCGCGTCACGCTTTCCGGGTACGAGGGGTCGGAGCTGATCGTCGCGCGGCTGCTCGTCGAGAGCGGCGCGGACGTGCGCTACGTCGGCACGGCCTGCCCGCGGACGCCCTGGAGCGAGCCCGACCGCGAGTGGCTCGCCGCGCACGGCGTGCACGTGCAGTACCGCGCGTCGCTGGAGCAGGACCTCGCCGCGTTCGAGGAGTTCCAACCCGACGTCGCGATCGGGACGACGCCGGTGGTGCAGCACGCGAAGGAGCGCGGCGTGCCCGCGCTCTACTTCACGAACCTGATCTCCGCGCGTCCGCTGATGGGCCCGGCGGGGGCGGGAGCGCTCGCGCCGGTCGTCAACGGGGCCGTCGCCAACCGCGCGCGGTTCGACCGGATGCGCGAGTTCTTCGCCGGGGTGGGCGAGGGCCACGCGGCAGGTGTGTGGGAGCGCACCGCGTCCAACGAGCTGCCCCAGGACCGGCCGGAGTTCCGCGAGCACTACAAGCGGCACCTCGTCAAGCTCGCGCGGGCGCGCAAGGCGGAGGAGATGGTCTGATGCGCGTCGCGATCGCGGGGAGGCGCTCCGTGTTAGTCCTCGACCACGACCGCGCCGGCGGCTACTGGGGCGCCGTGTACGTCTTCACGGCCGTGAAGGGGCTGCAGGTCGTCATCGACGGCCCCGTCGGCTGCGAGAACCTCCCGGTCACGTCGGTCCTGCACTACACCGACGCGCTCCCGCCGCACGAGCTGCCGATCGTCGTCACCGGCCTCGGCGAGGAGGAGTTGGGCCAGCACGGCACCGAGGGCGCCATGCGCCGCGCGCACCGCGCGCTCGACCCCGAGCTGCCGTCGGTGGTGGTCACCGGATCGATCGCCGAGATGATCGGCGGCGGCGTGACGCCCGAAGGCACCGGCATCCAGCGCTTCCTGCCGCGCACGATCGACGAGGACCAGTGGCAGAGCGCGAACCGCGCGATGGCCTGGCTGTGGACCGAGTACGGGCTCAAGCGCGGCGTGGCCCCCAAGCCCCGCGAACGTGCGGCCGGGGAGCGCCCGCGGGTGAACATCCTCGGCCCCGCGTACGGCACGTTCAACGTGTGGAGCGATCTCGCCGAGCTGCGCCGGCTGGTCGAAGGCATCGGCGCGGAGGTGAACCTCACCTTCCCGCTCGGCTGCCACCTCGCCGACGTGCCGCGGCTGATCGATGCCGAGGCGAACGTGGTGATGTACCGCGAGTACGGGCGCCTGCTGGCCGAGGCGCTCGGCCGGCCCTACTTCCAGGCGCCGATCGGGCTGCACAGCACCACGGCGTTCCTGCGGGCGCTCGGCGCGGAGCTCGGCCTCGACCCCGAGCCGTTCATCGCGAGCGAGAAGCACACGACGGTGAAGCCGCTCTGGGATCTGTGGCGGAGCGTGACGCAGGACTTCTTCGGCACGGCGTCGTTCGGCGTGGTCGCGAACGAGACGTACGCGCGCGGGCTGCGGCACTTCCTCGAGGAGGAGCTCGGGATGCCGTGCACCTTCGCGGTCGCGCGGCGGCCCGGGCAGAAGACCGACAACGCGGCCGTGCGGCAGTCGATCAAGGAGCGGCCGCCGCTCGTCCTGTTCGGGAGCTTCAACGAGCGCATGTACCTCGCGGAGACCGGCGGGCGGGCGACGTACATCCCGGCGTCGTTCCCGGGCGCCGTCGTGCGGCGGCACACCGGCACGCCCTTCATGGGGTACGCCGGCGCGACGTACCTCGTGCAGGAGTGCTGCAACGCGTTGTTCGACACCCTGTTCCACATCATCCCGTTAGGCACGGAGCTGGACCGGATCGACGCCACGCCGGCGCGCGCGGCGGGTGCGGCGGCCGGCTCGGCGGGCGTCGTCGCGGCGGACGACGCGCTGCCGTGGGACGACGGCGCGCAGGCCGGCCTCGACGAGGCGGTGGAGGCCGCGCCGTACGTGGCCCGCATCTCGGTCGCCAAGCGGATTCGTGACCGGGCCGAGCGGGACGCGCGGCACGCGGGCGCGGCGGCGGTCACGCGGGCGTTCGTCGAGGGCGCGCGCGGCGCGCTCGCGGGGGCCGGGGCGTGAGCGGCGCGCGGGCTCGCGAGGGGTCAGCCGCCCAGGCCGTGCGCGGCGCCGAGCGCCAGGACGCGGTCGGCCGTGGCGTCGGGCAGCTCCTCGTGCATGAGGTGGCCCTGGTGCGGCCACAGCTCGAACTCGCTGCCCGGCACGTAGGCGGCGACGCGCTGTACCGCGCCGGCCGGCACCCAGCGGTCGTCGGCGCCGGAGAGGAGCACGGTCGGGACGCGCAGCGCGCGCGCGTCGCGCAGGAGCGGTTCGATCTGCCACTCGGCCATCATCGTGAGCGTCGAGCGGACGTGGCGCTCGCTCGTCGCGAGGCCCTCGTAGCAGGCGACGAGGAGCGGCGGCACGCGCGAGCCGCTGGAGCGCAGCAGCGCCTCGACGGCGCCGGCGCGCGCGGCGTAGCGCGTGGTGAGGCGGGTGACGAGCGGGCCGGTGAACAGCCCCGTGAACGCGCCGCGCAGCCACGACCCGCCGAGCAGGCGGTAGACGTCGGGCGGCGGGACGATCGCGGCGTTGATGCCGACGAGCGCGCGCGCGTCGGGCAGGGCGCCGTCGAGCGCCATGCGGAGCAGCACGGCCGCGCCGGCCGAGTGACCCGCGGCGAGCCGCGGGCGCAGGCCGAGCGTGGCGAGGAGCGCGGCGACGTCGGCCGCCATGCCGGGCAGCGTGAGGCGGTCGGCCGGCGGCGCGTCGGTGAACGCGTGCCCCGGCAGGTCGCAGGCGACGACGGTGTAACGCGTCGCGAGGCGCGGCAGCACGCGGAGCCAGCTGTGCGTGCCGCCGCCCGCGCCGTGCAGGAGGAGCAGGGGCGGGCCGGCGCCGGCGACCTGGACGTGCCAGGTGTAGCCGGCGGCGCGGACGAAGCGGCTGGCGGCCGCGTTGGGCCAGCGGCCGCGCCACTCGGCCCAGTCGGGCCCCGTGTTAGGCGATGTGTCGGACACTATGTTGGGCTACATGTTAGGCGCGCCGGTCCCGGCGCGCCGTCCCCGCGGCGCCCGCGCGTGACGTGCACGCGCGCGGCGTCGCTCACCACGCCGTCGACGGCCGGCCACGGCCGGGCGGCGGCGCTCTCCACACCCCGGAGGTTGTTATGACCGCCCCGATCGGAATGCAGTCGACCGCCACGTCCCAACCGCCCTACGGCGGCGGGTACGGCGACCTGACCGCGCGCCCGTCCACCCCCACGTCGGGGCTGAACGAGGATGAAGCGCGCGGGTTCCACACGGCGTTCACGATGAGCTTCCTCGGCTTCCTCGCGATCGCCATCGTCGCCCACATCCTCGTCTGGCAGTGGCGCCCGTGGATCCCCGGCGCGAACGGGTACCCCACGCGCACCGCGCAGATCGCGCCGGCGGCCAAGGCCCCATCGGCACTCTCGGCCGCGCTCCGCGTCGCGGCCGTCTCTCCCACTTCGCGTTAGGAGCCCGCCATGCATCGCGTCTGGATGCTTTTCGACCCGCGGCGCACGCTCATCGCGCTGTTCACGTTCCTGTTCGTGCTCGCGCTGGTGATTCACTTCATCCTCCTGAGCACCAACCGGTACAACTGGCTCGACGCCAACGCCCGGGCGTCGGCCGCGGAAATCTCGCCGCTGCCCGGCGGCCGATGAGCCCCGCGGGGGGGGCGCGCCCATCGGCGTGCTCCCCCCGGGCGGCCCCCCGCCCCGCGCTCCCTAGCACGTTTCGTTCTTTTCCCGTTCGTTCACCACGCGGAGGGCCTGCGACATGGCCATGCTGAGTTACGAGGCCAAGTACCGCGTCCGGGGCGGCACGCTGATCGGCGGCGACCTGTTCGATTTCTGGGTCGGACCGTTCTACGTGGGCTTCTTCGGCGTCACCACCATTTTCTTCGCCGTCGTCGGGACGCTGCTCTGTGTCTGGGGCGCGGCCATCGGCGGCACCTGGGACCTGTGGCAGATCAACATCGCCCCGCCCGACCTCAAGTACGGACTGGGCCTCGCCCCCCTCCGTGAGGGCGGCCTCTGGCAGCTCATCACGATCGCCGCGATCGGCGCGTTCGTGAGCTGGGCGTTCCGGCAGGCCGAGATCTCGCGCAAGCTGGGCATGGGGATGCACATCCCCTGGGCGTACGGCGTGGCCGTGTTCGCCTACGTCACGCTCGTCGTCATCCGCCCCGTCTGGCTCGGCGCGTGGGGACACGGCTTCCCCTACGGCATCCTGAGCCACCTCGACTGGGTGAGCAACGTCGGGTACCAGTACCTGCACTTCCATTACAACCCGTTGCACATGATCGCGGTGACGTTGTTCTTCACGACGACGCTCGCGCTCTCCATGCACGGGTCGCTCATCCTCTCCGTGGTGAACCCCAAGAAGGGGGAGCCGGTGAAGACGAGCGAGCACGAGAACACCTTCTTCCGCGACGTGCTCGGCTACTCGATCGGCGCGGTCGGCATCCACCGCCTCGGACTCGCCCTTGCGTTAGGCGCCGGGATCTTCTCGGCCCTCTGCATCGTGGTGAGCGGGCCGCTCTGGACCAAGGGCTGGCCGGAGTGGTGGGACTGGTGGCTCAACCTCCCGATCTGGCGCTGAGGAAGCGGCCATGGCAACCATCACACAGCCGACGCCCGCCGGCGCGCCGCCGGCGGCGGCCCCCGAACCGCTCGACCCGCTCACGGCATTCCTGCCGCGGCTCGAGTACCAGAACCTGTTCACGAGCGTGCAGGTGCGCACCGCCCCCGACTGGGGCGTGCCCATCGAGCAGCGCACGTGGGTGCGCCAGGGCGCCCCGGGATTCTCGTACTGGCTCGGCAAGCTCGGCGACGCGCAGGTCGGCCCCATCTACCTGGGCGCGACCGGCGTCGCGTCGCTGATCTTCGGCTTCGCGGCCTTCGAGATCATCGGGCTCAACATGTTCGCGTCGGTGAACTGGAACCCGATCCAGTTCGTGCGACGCCTCCCGTGGCTCGCGCTCGAGCCGCCGCCGCCCGCCTACGGGCTGCACATCCCGCCGCTCAACCAGGGCGGGTGGTGGCTCATGGCGGGGTTCTTCCTCACCACGAGCATCATCCTCTGGTGGGTGCGCACCTACCGCCGCGTGCGCGCGCTGGGGCTGGGCACGCACCTGCCCTGGGCGTTCGCCTCGGCGATCTTCCTCTACCTGTCGCTCGGCTTCATCCGGCCGCTGCTGATGGGAAGCTGGGGCGAGGCGGTGCCGTTCGGCATCCTGCCGCACCTCGACTGGACGGCCGCGTTCAGCCTGCGCTACGGGAACCTGTTCTACAACCCGTTCCACATGCTGAGCATCGTCTTCCTCTACGGGTCGACGCTGCTCTTCGCGATGCACGGTGCCACCATCCTGGCCGTGAGCCGCCTGGGCGGCGAGCGCGAGATCGAGCAGATCACCGACCGCGGCACCGCGACCGAGCGCGCGGCGCTGTTCTGGCGCTGGACGATGGGCTGGAACGCGACGATGGAGAGCATCCACCGCTGGAGCTGGTGGTTCGCGTTCCTCACCACGTTCACCGGCGCGATCGGGATCCTGCTGACGGGCACCGCGGTCGACAACTGGTACCTGTGGGGCCAGAAGCACGGCCTCACGCCGCAGTACCCCGCGACGATCGTGATCTCGCCGCGTAAGGCGCAGGACCTGCGCGGGTACTACCAGGGCTCGCCGCCCGACACGTTCCCGGGCGCGACGCGGGGCGGTCACATCGGCCATCTGCAGCAGAACACGCCGGTCGTGCAGATGCCGACGACGGCGAATCCGGCGGCGGGTGCGATGCCCAACGCGAGCACCAACACGAGCGCGCAGCCCAACGCCGCGGGCCCGGCCACGACGTCCCCGTATCCCGGGAAGCTGAACCCGGCACAACCGATGGGTGCGGCGCCGCCTGCCAACGCGGGCACGCTCCCGCTGCCGAAAGGCGCGCCCGCCCCGTACTATCCGCAGAACCCGGCGGCCGCGAAGCCGCGCGTGACGCCGCCGCCGGGCGCCGCGCGAAACGAGGTCCCCGCCCAGGGGACGACGCCGGCCCCGAAGTCCCAGAGGACGCCGCCATGACCATCCGCATGACCGCCCGCGCGTGGTCGGCCGTCACCTTCCCCCTGGCCGCCGCCGCACTCGCGGCGTGCCAGCTGGGGAAGAAGGAAACGGCGCAACTCGGCTATCGCGGGGTCGCCGAAGAGCAGAACATCGACGTCCGCAACGAACGCGAGGTCCTCTCGCGCAACGTCGCGCTGCCGCCGCTGCCGCCGGCGCCGCCCAACACACCGGTCGGCAACTGGCAAAACGTCCAGGTGCTCGTGAACCTGCCCGCGGGCGAGTTCACGCGCACCATGCAGGCGATGACCAACTGGGTGGCGCCGAAGACGGGGTCGCAGGCCGGGTGCATCTACTGCCACAACCCCGCCAATTACGCCTCGGACGAGAAGTACGCCAAGGTGGTCTCGCGCCGCATGCTGCTGATGACGCGCGACATCAACACCAACTGGCGCGCGCACGTGCGGGTCACCGGCGTCACGTGCTACACGTGCCACTACGGGGCCCCGGTGCCGCGCGCGGGGCTCTGGCACCAGACCAACGAGAACCAGTACCTCCGCGCCTACCTCGACCGGTCGGACGTCCGGGTGCAGTCGTACACCGCGCCGCCGACCAACGCGAACTACTCGTCGGTCCGGCAGGCCGAGTGGACGTACGCGCTCATGATCAACATGAGCAACTCGTTAGGCGTCAACTGCACGTTCTGCCACAACAGCCGCTCGTGGGCGAGCTGGCAGAACGCGCCCTGGACGCGCGTGTCGGCGCTCTACGGGCTGCGCATGACGCGCCACATCAACCAGACGTACGTCGGCCCGCTCGGCACCGTCCTCCCCGCCGTGCGGCTGGGCGAGCGCGGCGACCCGCCGATGGTCGGTTGCGCCACGTGTCACAACGGCGTGCACAAGCCGCTCGCGGGCGTGAGCATGGTCAAGGACTATCCGGCGCTCTGGGGCCACCCCGGGCCGTGGGACGCGCACACGCCGGCGGACACGTCGTTCGACGGCATCGTCGACCGGCGCGACGCGGTCGACAAGATCCCGACCGACTCGTCGTCGCTGCCGTCTCCGGACCCGTACCCGCGCTCGCGACCCGCGCCGGTACCGCCGCGCGCGGCCGCGGCCGCGGCGGTTTCGGTCGCTCCGGGTGCGGCGGCCCAGGTCTCGGGGCTCGACGCGGCGGAGCAGTTGCTGACCGTGCGCCCAACGCCCATCGGACCGGTGGCGGGAGCACGACTCGCATCGCGGGTCGGCCCGCCCCCGGCCGCTCGTGCCGCCTCGCGGTACGCCTCGCGGTAGCGCATCGCGATCGGGGCATGGCCGGCACGCCGCTGTGAGCGCGGTTGGGTGAGCGTGGTGCCGTGAGCGTGGCCGCGTGACCGCGGCCGCGCTCCTCCGCCCCGCCCTCGTCGACGCCGTCCTCGCGCTGCTCGCCCTCGAGTCACTCTGGCTCGCGTGGCGGGGGCGCCGGACGGGGGCGCCCGGGGCGGGGTTCGTGCTGTCGTTCGCCGGGGCGGGCGCCGGACTCCTCGTCGCGCTCCGTGCGGTGCTCGCCGGATGGCCGGCCTGGGTCACACTGGCGGCCCTCGCGGCCGCCGGCGTGGCGAACGTCGCGCACGTTGGGAGCGCGTACGCCCGAACGCGCGCCCCGCGCCCCGACCGCCTTCGTTAGGCGCCCGAGTCTGGCGTCGCGTTCCGGAGCGCGAGGTCCGCGTTCAGCACCGTCGCGAACCCGACCCACCCGAGGTACGGCAGCATGAGCTGCGCCGCGGGCCGGTCCACCTGATCCGCGGCGCGTGCGTACGCCGCGACTGCCCCGAACAGCGCGGCGGAGTCGACGAGCGCGAGGTCGGGCCGGCGGTGGCCGAAGAACAGTCGCGTCCAGAGCCCGTTCAGCCCAAGCTGAACGCCCCACCGCGCCAGCGCACGCGGCCGGTCGGCATCCGGCCCCGCCCGCCAGACCCGCGCCGCGGACACCGCCGCGAGCGTGTACATCACGCTCCAGACGGCGGGAATGACGGGATCGGGCGGCGTGTACGACGGTTTGTCCAGCGACCGCCACCAGCGATACGTGCTCGGGCGCGCGGCGCCCGAGCCCACGTTCGCCGCAACGACGCCGACGACGGTCAGCGCGCCGAACAGCGCGATGGCGCCCCATGACGGAGCCGCCGCACGCGTCTGCCGCTCCGGGTGGCCGGCGAGGTCCGGCGCGGTGTCGGGCATCGCGAGCGTTCCCCCTCAGCGCGCCGAATCGGGCGCGGCGGGCAGTAGCCCCGCGAACGCCGCCGCGTTCGTCGGCCCGTACGCGCGCAACTCGAGATGCGCGCCGGTGGACGAGTCGTCGAGCGTGAGCCGTCCGTCGGCGTAGCGCGTGAGGCGGAACGGCGCATGCGACACGGCCGTCGCCGCATCGGCGTCGGTCGCCGACGCGCCGAGTCGCCGGCCGCGGGCCAGCGCCCGAAGCGTGCCGCGCACGAACATCCCCTCGCCCGAGTGCAGCGTCGCCACCGTCGAGTCGACGCCGGCGGCCGTGTGCGTGCGCACGATGACCACGCCCCCCGGCGCGTCATCGAACCACAGATCGCGCGAGGCGGCGACCGACGAGCGCGGTGGCTCGACGTGCCCCGCCCCGGTCCGTCGCGCCACCCCGGCGCCGATGATGGTCGCGACTGCCAGCACGCCCGCTGCGATCAACACGGGGCGCGGGGGCGACGGTCCGCCCGCCTCGCGCGGGAGGTCGTCGAGGCCGCGGCCGCCCGACTGTCCGTCGCGCCCGCTGCGTCCGCCGCCCGCCGGTCCTCCTGCGATCCGCACCGCCACCCCCCCGCTCACGCGGCCTTCACGCGGCGTGTGGGCTCCGGCTGCGTCGCCGCGGCGTCCACCGCGGGCGGCGCGACGCTCGACTCCTCACGTGCGGACTGAGCGGCCCGCACCACGTCGGCCAGCGCCATTCCCGCGGCTCCCGCGTCGCGCAGGCCGCGGAACGTGGGCCGCGTGCGGGTGATGTGCCAGGGCCGCGCGTGCGGCCAGAGCAGCAGGTAGGCGATGCGCGCGTCGCCGCCGAGTGTGACCTCCACGTCGCCGGCCCCGTCGCGCCCGCGCCGCAGGTCGACCGACGTGACGCGGTCGAGCGGGATGTTGAGCACCGCCGGCACCGCCACGCCGACGCGCAGGACCACGCGACGGTCGGTCACCGCGTAGAGCGTCGCGCGTGCGACCACGGTCGCGTACACGCGCGCGAAGACGAGCACCGCCGCGCCCATCGCCGCCACGGTCAGCGCGTCGACCACGGCCACCGGCGTGCCGGCCATCCGCCAGCGCACCGAGAACGTGAGCGCCGTGAGGAGCGCGAAGTAGACGGCGAGCCCGCGCACGTGGAGCGCACGGCGCGCGAGTGCCGCGGCGTCGGGTCGCCCGGCCCAGAGCACGCGCTCGCCGGCGGGCAGCGGCTCCCCGAACCCGGGCAGCCACGCGCGGCCCTGGGCGTCGACGCGCACCGCGTCCGCGCGCGCCGCCTTCTCGCGCGCCGAGTCGAGGCGCGCCGTGGTCACAGGATCGGCTCCGACCGTGACCGCGTGGCGTACAGATAGCCGCCCGCGTAGTACGCCATGATCTTGTCCTCTTCGAGGAACGTCACGCGGTCCGGCGCGCGCGTGCCCGGCACGTTGGCGAACTGGTGCGCCAGGATCGACTTCGTACGGACCACGGCACGCCGACGGTCGATCTTGCACACGGTCGACGGAATCAGCACGCGGCGCCCTCGCCCCCCCTCGGCGGCCGCGGTGCCGGCCGGCAGTTCGACCTCGAAGTACCGCACCGTCGGCTCCGCGCGGTCGACCCACACGTCCGCGATGATCCCCGCGACCTCGTCGTCGCAGCCGAGCATGCGCATCCCGCGCGGGTCGGGGTCGCGCGGCTCGATGTAGAAGTTGGGCGCGGCGCGCATCGGGACGATCTTCGGGTCGCCGTGCACGGTCGTGTCGGGCACGTCGGCGCGGTTGGCCCACGCGGACGGCCCGAGGCCGCTCAGCATCGGGTCGCCCTCGGGTTGCAGCGGCGCGCCGGGCTGGGCGAGCGCGGGGGCGTAGGTGACGGGGTTGGCGGCGGTGGCCATGGCGGGGCTCCGGTGGCGGGTACGTTAGGCGGTGGGCGGCGCGGCGGGGTAGTCGGCCGGGGGCGGCGGCGCGCTGGACGTCGCGGCGACGGACGCCGGGGTGGCGGCCGAGCTGCCGAAGGGCACGTCGGCGTGGAGCGGCCGGTGGATGAAGCGCTTCGGTCCCGGCGTGCGCGGGTACCCCTGGATCACGCCCCCCGGCCCGTCCGAGACCATCGGGTACCCCTCGCGCTTGTCCTCGCGGCGCAGGTAGTAGACGAGGCCGGCGAAGAAGAGCCAGAACGCGTAGATCGCGACCTGGGCGACGTCGATCGAGCGTGCGAAGTGCATGGGGACGAGCCTCCGAGTGGGGAAGGGGACGGCGGAGCGCCGAAGGGGAAGTGCCTAACTGCCGGGCAGCTCGGCGAGGCCGAAGCGCGGGCGCGGGCCGGCGGAGGCGGCCGCCGCGGGCCGGAGCGCGCCCCGCCGAGCGACGAGCGGCCCGAGCGCGACCAGCGTCGCGAACAGCAACCCGACCTCGGCGTGGTACACGACGCTGTACGGCACGCTAGGGGCGGCCATCCCGCCCGTGAGCACGCCGCCGCGCACGAGCGCCGCGATCGCGTCCTTGACCACGCCGCTGAGCGCGAGCGCCGCGCCCTCGCTCGTCGCGAACACCGCACCCCACGCGCCGAGCGCGATGCCGTGCTCGTCGCACGTGGTGCGCAGGCCCATCGCGCTCGTCAGCGTGCCGACCGCGAAGCACCCTTCGCCGAAGCCGATCAGCGCGCTTCCGATGCGGAACAGCGTCACGTCCGCGAGTGGCGAGGCGAAGATCACGGCCACGAACCCGAGCATCCCGCACCCGATGCCGGCGGCGGCGACGCGGATCGGGTCGCGGCCCCGTTCGAGCGCGCGCGCGCTCACGCCGAACGCCGCGATCATGCCCGCGGCAAACAGCGCCGTGAGCGCGGTGGTTCCCGCGACCGACAGGTGCAGGACCTCGCCGCCGTACGGCTCGAGCAGCACGTCCTGCAGGTTGAAGGCGAACGTGCCCAACCCGACCGCGGCGAGCAGCCGCGCCGCACGCCCCGCGCCGACGAACGCCCGCCACCGCGCCCGGAACGGCGGCCGCGGCACCGCCGCCGCCTGCGCGCGCGTCATCGGTCGCCGCGGCTCCTGCTTCCAGAGCGCGACGACGTTGAGCGCCAGCGTGACCACCGCCGTCCCCTGAATCACCTGGATCAGACGGATCTGCGAGAAGTCGCGCAGGAGGGCGCCGAAGGCGAGCGCGCTCACGAACGTGCCGACGAGCAGCATGAGGTAGAGCAGGGCGACCACGCGCGGCCGCGCCGACTCGGGCGCGAGGTCGGTCGCGAGCGCGAGCCCCGCCGTCTGCGTGGTGTGCATGCCCGCGCCCACGAGGAAGAACGCGAGCGCGCTCGCCGTCACCGCCGCCGCACGCGACCCGTGCGTGTCGCCCGACAGCAGAATCAGCGCGAACGGCAGGATCGCGAGTCCGCCCCACGACATCAGCGTGCCGAACCACACGTACGGCACGCGCCGCCAGCCGAGCACCGAGGCGTACACGTCCGACCGGTGCCCGACGAGGGCGCGGAACGGCGCGACGAACAGCGGCAACGCGAGCATCCAGCCGACCACCGACGCCGGCACGCGCAGTTCCACGATCATCACGCGGTTGAGCGTGCCCGTGAGCAGCGTAAGCGCCGCGCCCACGGTGACCTGGAACAGCCCGAGGCGCAGCAGGCGGCCTAACGGCAGCTCCGCCGACGCCGCGTCGGCGAACGGGAGCCACCGCGCACCGATTTGCATCCAGCCGCGCGTCCACGCGCCGGGCGCCGCGCTCATCGCGCCGTCACCACACCGGCTGCAGGCGGACGTCCGCCGGCAACGCGTTGCGCACGGGACGCTGCAGGTACGCGCGCGCGAACGTCACGGCGCAGTCCAGCCGGAGTGCGGCGGTCCGCACCTTGTTCACGACCCCGCCCGCCTTGACCGCCGCGCCGATCGCCTCCGTGTTCCGGTGCAGCCTGGCGAACAGCGCCCACAGCCGGTCGTTGTCGAGGTCGAGCACGACGGGAAAGACCTGGCGGCTGATCGTGTTGGTCAGCGCGAGCACGCGGCGGTCGTAGTCGTCCACGTCCAGCCCCATCGCCTCGAAGAACGGGCGGCGCAGGTGGTCGCGCACGTACATCGTCGCGAACACGGCGGTGAGGAAGAAGCGGATCCAGAGCCTGTTCACGCCCGACAGCGTCTCGGGGTTGGCCCGCATCAACACCGCGAACGCCTCGCCGTGGCGGAACTCGTCGTGACACCAGTTCTCGAACCACTTGAAGATCGGGTGGAAGCGCCGCTCCGGCTGCCGCTCGAAATTGCGGAAGATCGTGATGTACCGGGCGTAGCCGATCTTCTCGCTCAGGTACGTCGCGTAATAGATGAATTTCGGCTTGAAGTACGTGTACTTCTTGGCCTTCGTGAGGAAGCTCAGGTCGACGGCGACGTCGAAATCCTTGAGCACGTGGTTGATGAACCCCGCGTGCCGCCCCTCGTCCCGGCTCATGAAACCGAACAGCTCGCGCACGTCCGGGTTCGTGACGCGCTTCTTGATCTCGGCGTACAGCACGCACCCCGAGAACTCCGCCGTGACGGAGCTGACGAGGAAGTCGACGAACTGGCGCCGGAGCGCCGGGTCCATGTCGGAGAAGTCGGCGTCGAACTCGGCGTTGCGCTTGAAGTGGTCCTTGTTCGGGTCGCGCCGGAACTCGTCGACCATCGCGTCCCAGAGGGCGCGGTGCCGCTCGACCTGCAGTCGGTCCAGCTCGGCGAAGTCCGTGGTGTAGAAGCGCGGCGTGAGGACCGCGTCCTCCTGCGCCTGTCGCGTGGACTCGTTGAGGCCGCGCGCGCCGGTCGGCGTCGCGGCGGCCGCCATCGCCTCGGGCGTGTCCGCGGCCGGCGGCGCGAACGTCGTGAACTCCGCGCGCGGCCCCTGGGTGACGTCGTACATGCGCCGGTTCCCCGTCAGCCTTCGAAGCCGACTTCGTAGAGCGAGCTGATCTCGCTCACCCCCACGGCCCGCGTCCACCACCGGCGCGGCGCGCTGGCGTGCGCGACCGACGCCCGGGTGTGCACCACCCGCTTCTCACCCGGCGCGATGTGCGTCGGCGCGTCGAACAGCTGCACGGCGTCGCCCTCGCGGACCACCGCCCCGTCGAGCACCGCGTGCGCGTGGAAGTGCTCGGGGGTGCTCTCGAGGTCCAGCGTACACGGCACCTCCTCGCGACGCCGCACGGCGAACCAGCCGGCGAGGGGCAGCGCGGCCGCGAGCACGCCGGCGGCGACGAGGGCGGAACCGACGGGGGCACTCATGCAACGTCCTCCAGGGTGGTAGCCGAACCGTGGTCGCGGCGCAGCTCCAGCGCCTGCGACGTGTAGAAGCCGCGCGCGACCCGCGCCGAGCGCGCCCACCGCCACGCGGCGAGCCGCGTGTCGGCCTGAACCAGCGTGCCGACGGCCGCACGCAGCGCGCCCTCGCCCACGGGCTCGATCGCCGGCGCGCGGTCGCCGCGCGGGAACAGCCGCCCCGTCGCGTGCATCGCACGCAGCAGCGGCGTGGCCGGCGCGAAGGTGGCGAGCACCGCGCGCGTCGCACCGGCCGCGAACAGGGCCAGCGCGCGCGCCGCCTCGGGCGCGTCGTAGTAGAGCAGTGAGTCCATGGCGACCACGTAGTCGTGTCGGCCGAGCGCGGGGTCGAGCATGTCGCCCACGCGCCAGGTAATGTGCTTCGCCCCAGGATACCCGCCGGCGCGCTCGCGCGCGAGCGCGACGAGCGTCGGCGAGAGGTCGACCGCGGTGACGTGCGCGCCGCGCGCGGCGAGCTCCGTCGAGAGCGCGCCGGGCCCGCACCCCGCGTCGAGCACGCGCGCGCCGGCGAGATCGGTCGGCAGCCACGCGAGCAGCTGCGCCCGCATGCGCGCGCGCCCCTCGCGCACGGTCGCGCGCACGCCGCTCACGGGCGCGTCGCCCGTGAGGCGCGCCCACGCGCCGGCGGCGGTGTGGTCGAAGTACTCCTGCACCCGCCCGCGCCGTTCGGCGTAGCCGCCGCCCATCGTGGAGCCTAACGCGTCGGCCGGTGCGCGCCCGGTCGCCTGCATCAGTCGTACCCCAGCAGGTCGAAGATCTCGCGGTCCTTCAGCGGCTGGGGGAGCAGCGGCTCCACGCCCGCAATCAGTGATGCGGCGAGGCGGAGATACTCGTCCTGCACCGCCGTCACGTCGGGCGTCGCGTCCATCTCGAAGATCGTGCACTTCTTCAGGCGCGACCGCCGGATCGCATCGAGGTCGGGGAAGTGTGCGGCCAGCTTCAATCCGACCCGGTCGTTGAACCGGTCGATCTGGTCCGTGGCCGCCGACCGGTTGGCGATCACCCCGCCCACCCGGACGCGGTAGTTGCGCGCTTTCGCGCTGATCGCAGCCACGATGCGGTTCATCGCGAACACCGAATCGAAGTCGTTCGCCGTCACGATCAGCGCGCGATCCGCGTGCTGGAGCGGCGCGGCGAACCCGCCGCACACGACGTCGCCCAGGACGTCGAAGATCACCACGTCGGTGTCCTCGAGCAGGTGGTGCTCCTTCAGCAGCTTGACCGTCTGCCCGACGACGTAGCCGCCGCACCCCGTGCCCGCCGGCGGCCCGCCGGCCTCCACGCACATCACACCTTTGTAGCCCTCGTACACGAAATCCTCGGGGCGGAGCTCCTCGGAGTGGAACTCCACGCCCTCGAGCACGTCGATCACCGTCGGCACCATGCGGTGCGTGAGGGTGAACGTGGAATCGTGCTTGGGGTCGCAGCCGATCTGCAGCACGCGATTGCCGAGCGTGGCGAGCGCGGCCGACAGGTTGCTCGACGTGGTGCTCTTGCCGATCCCGCCCTTGCCGTACACGGCGAGCACGAGCGCGCCGTCGATGCGGTCGCGCTCGTCGAGGCGGACCTGGACGCTGCCGTCGCCGTCGTCGGCGGAGCGCAGCATGGGGAGACAGGCGGTCATGGGCAGAACTCCGATGTGAGATGGCCGCGCGCCGTGGTCCCGAGCGCAGCGAGAAAGCGTGTCATGCGGTGATCCCCTCCAGCCGGTCTTCCAACTCCGCCGCCGCGTCCCGGAGCGCGTCCAACGTCGCCGCGTCCGGCGCCCAGTACCCGCGGTCGTTCGCCTCGAGCAACCGCTCGGCGATCCCCGCCGCCGCGGTCGGGTTCAGCGCGGCCAGCCGCTCGCGCATCTCCGGGTCGAGCACGAAGGTGCTGCCCACTTCGGCGTACACCCACGCCGGCACCGCGCGCGCGCCGCCGGTGGCGCTCCACCCGAGCGTGGTCGTGACGTGACCCGCGACGTTGCGCGCGCCCTCGTACCCCGAGGCGAGCTGGGCCTCGTACCACTTGGGGTTGAGCAGCCGCGTCCGACTCTCGAGCTCGACCTGCTCGCCGAGCGTGCGCACGGCGTTGGTCGCCGCCGTCGTGTGGTCGCCGAGGTACGCG
Source organism: uncultured Gemmatimonadales bacterium (assembly GCA_963851265.1). GTDB lineage: Bacteria > Gemmatimonadota > Gemmatimonadetes > Gemmatimonadales > Gemmatimonadaceae > BPUI01. The sequence goes on along the minus strand of CAWKNZ010000010.1, from coordinate 142,720 downwards.
GGGACCTCGCGCCCGCCGCGCGCGCGGGCGACCGCGCGCTGCACGCCGCCCAACGCTTCGACGTACTGGTCGATGTCGGTGGCGCCGAGCTCGACGGAATCGAGGTTCTGGAACGAGAGCGACGTCGTGGCGAGCGCGCGCTCCATGAGCGCGCGCCGTGCGACCGGGGCGCCCTTCGTTCCGTACGCAAAGCACTTGCGCCGCACGAACTGCTCCGCGAGCTCGTCGGGATCCGACCAGCGCCCGCTCTCGACGAGCAGGTTCACGTTGGAGCCGTAGGCGCCGTCGGCGTTGCCGAACACGCGCAGCGCCGCCTCCTCCAGCGTGCAGCCGGTCTCCGCCGCCGCGGCGAGCGCGTGCGCGCGGACGAAGTTCTGCGCCGATGGCTCGTCCGCGGTCGCCGCGAGGAGCGCGGCCTCGGCGAGGAGCGTGACCTGCAGCGGCAGGAGGTCGCGGAAGATGCCCGAGAGCGTCGCGACCACGTCCACGCGCGGGCGCCCGAGCTGGGCGAGCGGGATCAGGCGCGCGCCCGCGAGCCGCCCCACCGCGTCGAATCGGGGCACGGCGCCCAACAGGGCGAGCGCCTGCGCGAGCGGCGCGCCCTCGCTCTTCATGTTGTCCGTACCCCAGAGCACGAACGCCACCGTCTCCGGAAACCCGTGGCCGTCGGCCTGGTGGCGCCGGATCAGCAGGTCGGCCCGCAGGCGACCCTCGCGCACCGCGGCGGCGCTCGGGACGCGGTACGGGTCGAAGCCGTAGACGTTGCGCCCGGTGGGGAGCACGGCGGGCGTACGCAGCAGGTCGCCGCCCGGCGCGGGCGCCACGTAGCGCGCGTCGAGCGCGCGCACGAGCCCGTCGATCTCGCCGTTCGCCGCCAGGAGCGCGTCGAGGCGGCCGAGCTCCTCGAACACGGGCGCGACGCGCGCCGCACCGTAGCCCGCGCGCTCGACGATCGCCTCGGCCGCGCCGCGCCCGCGCCCGTCGACGAGGGCCGCGACCGCGGCGCGTACGACGTCGTCGGCTGCGGTGCGCGCTGCCTCGCTCGCGTCGGCGCCGGCGAGCAACTCGCCGACGGGCGCGAGTCCCGCATCGGAACTCCCCGCGGGACTGAGGCCCGCCTGCGCCATCGCGACGAGCGTGTCCGCACGCGCCGCGGCGGGCATCGCCTCGCCGACCACGTGCAGGCCGAGCGGGATCAACGCCTGCTCGACCTCCAGCAGCCGCCCGCGGAGCGCGTCGGCGCGCGCCGCCGCCTCGTCGGCGGTCCACGCGGGCGCCGCGTCGCACAGCTCCACCGCCGCGCCCTGCTCCTGGACGAGCGCGGCGAGCACCGCGCGCTCTCCGTCCGTCGCCTGCCGCCAGCGGTCGAGCGTCGTCTTCAGCTCCTGCAGGCCGCGGTAGAGCCCCGCGTGGGTCACCGGCGGAGTGAGATACGACACGAGCGTCGCCGCCCCGCGCCGCTTCGCCAGCGTCCCCTCGCTCGAGTTGTTCGAGGCGTAGAGGTAGACGTTAGGCAAGTCGCCGATGAGGCGCTCCGGCCAGCACTCGCCGGCGAGACCCACCTGCTTGCCGGGCATGAACTCGAGCGCGCCGTGCGTCCCGAAGTGCAGCACGGCGTCGGCGCCGAAGTCCTCGCGCAGCCAGCGGTAGAACGCGGCGAACGCGTGCGTCGGGGCGAAATTGCCCTCGAACAGTAGCCGCATCGGGTCGCCTTCCCACCCGAAGGCGGGCTGCACGCCGACGAACACGTTCCCGAACCGCTCGCCCATGACGAACAGCGACTGCCCGTCGGTGAGCTGGCGTCCGGGCGCCGCGCCCCAGGTGCGCTCGATCTCGCCGAGCCACGGCTCGCGGCGCACGTGCGACTCCGCCGGGACGCGCGCGTGCACGTTGGCCGGCGCGCCCATGCGCTCCCGGTTGCCGTCGCACACGGCGCCCCGCAGCGCGTCGACGCTCGCGGGCAGCGTCACCGTGTATCCCTGCTCGGCGAGCGCCGCGAGCACGCGTTGCAGCGACGGAAACACGTTGAGGTACGCCGCACTGCCCGTGTTGCCCGCGTTGGGCGGGAAGTTGAACAGCACGATCGCGAGCCGGCGCTCGGCGCGCGGCGTGCGCCGCAGGCGCACGAGCTTCGCCACCCGTGCCGCGACCACCTCGACGCGTTCGGCGATCGGCTCGCTCGACGACGCCGGGTGCTCGGCCGTCGCCCGCCCCTTGCCGCCGTACACGGCCGGCGCGATGGCGCCGTCCAGTTCCGGAATCGCGACCTGGAGCGTGGCCTGCAACGGGTTCAGCCCGCGTGCGTCGGCGCGCCACTCCGCGACGTTCTGGAACTCCAGCGTCTGCAGCGCGAGGTACGGCACGTCGAGCGCGCCGAGCACGGCGCGCGCGGCCGGCGCGTCGTTGTACGCCGGACCGCCGACGAGCGAGAAGCCCGTGAGGTTCACCAGCGCGTCCACCGCGGGGCGCGCCGGGCGCCACCCGCCGTCCCCATCGTCCTGCACGCCCGCGTAGCGCGCGAGCGCCGGCCGCGCGTCGAGCGCCGACGCGAACATCGGCAGCGTGCGCATTCCGCGCGCCTCCAGCGCCCGCACGACGGCCGCGTAGTGCGCCGTGTTTCCCGCCAGCAGGTACGACCGCCCGACGAGCACCCCGACGCGCGGCGCGTCGTGCCCCGCGTCCGCCGCCGTGCGCCCGGCGGGCAGCGCCGCCGCGTCCTCGGCGATCCCGAGCCCGGGCAACTCCGGGTGCCACACGCCGACGTCGGGATAGACGACCGGGTCGGGCGCGGCGGGCAGCAGGTCGCGGTACACCGCGCGCTCGCCGCCGGCGTAGCGACGCACGTGGAAGCGCACGAGGTTGGCCAGGTTCTCCGCCGTGCCGCCCAGCCAATACTGCATCGACAGGAAGTAGGCGCGCACGTCCTGCGCCGGTCCCGGCACGTACTTGAGCAGGGAGGGCAGGCGCCGCAGCACGTGCATCTGCCGCTCGCCGCTCGACCGGCCCTCGCCGCGGGCGCCGCGCAGTTTCTGCAGCATACCTAACGGCGACCACGGCCCGGCCTCCGCACCGCGCGCCATGTCGAAGTGGCCGAGGCGGGTGAGGCGCGTCAGCTCCGGCGCGCAGAGCGCGCAACACACCGCGTCGGCCGCGTCGCGCCGCGCGCGCACGGCCTCGATCACCGGGGCGGCCTGCTCCTCGGTGAAGAGCTGCGCGCACACGATCACGTGCGCCGCGTCCACCGCCGCCCGCATCCGCGCGACGGCGTCCGGGTCGGCCTCCCACTCCGCCTGCACGTGCAGCGATAGCTCCAGCGCGGGCAGGTCCCGCGCGAGCCCCGCACGCGCGCCGTCGAACGCGCCCGCGAGGTGCGCGTCGAGCGTCACCACCGCCACGCGCACGGGCGGCAGACCGGCTGCGGCGGCCGCCGCTTTCGTCCGGGGGGCGCGCTTACCGAGCATAGTGCGCCTTCGCTTCGTACAGCGTGTCGATCGAGATGTCGGCCACGCCGCGCTCGGCCGCGTACCGCTCCGTGTTGCGGCGCGCCTTGGGGCGGACGAAGAACGGGATCTTGCGCAGCTCGGCCTCGGCTTCGGGCGCCCACCGCAACGTCACGACGACCTCGGTCGGCGCGGGCTCGGTCGTGCGCGGCGTCGGGGCCGCCACGGGTTCGACCACGACCGTTTCGACCGAGACCGGTTCGACCGCGACCGGTTCGACCGCGACCAAAAGGAGACGGATCGACCACCGCGGCCCGCGGCGGCACGCCGACCGCGGCCGACGCGCCGGCCGGCACCGCGTGCGACCCGAGGTGCGACGGCGCCGCGCCGTCGTGGAACTCGAAGTCGTTGCGGAACATCCCGAGCAGGTGTTCTTCGAGCCCCATCATGAGCGGGTGCACCCAGCTGTCGAACAGCACGTTCGCGCCCTCCCACCCGACCTGCGGCGAGTAGCGCGCGGGCACGTCCTGCACGTGGAGCGGGGCCGAGATCACCGCGCAGGGCACCCCCAGCCGCTTGGCCGTGTGCCGCTCCATCTGCGTGCCTAACACGAGCTCCGGCGCGGCCGCCGCGATCCGCGCCTCGACGTCGAGGTAGTCGTCGCTCACGAACGCCTCCACGCCGTACTTCGCGCCCGCCGCGCGCACGTCGCGCGCCATCTCGCGGCTGTACGTCCCGAGCCCGACGAGGTCGAAGCCGAACTCCTCGACCACCATGCGCGCGGCCGCGCACGCGTGCGTGCCGTCGCCGAACACGAACACCCGCTTGCCGGTCAGGTACGTCGAGTCGACGGAGCGCGAGTACCAGGGCAGGCGCGACGCGTCGTGGCGCACCGCGGGCGTCGGGAGCCCCGCGGCCGCGGCCACCTCGCGCAGGAAGTCGCCCGTCGCGCCGACGCCGATCGGCACGGTACGCACCACGGGCTGCCCGAACGTGCGTCGCAGCCACTCGCACGTCGAGAGCGCGATCTCGGCGGCGTAGCACACGTTGAGGTCGGCCGCGGGAAGCCGCCGCAGGTCGGCCACCGTCGCGCCGAGCGGCGCGACGACGCCCACGTCCACCCCGATCTCACCGAGCAGCGCGACGATCTCGCGGGCGTCGTCGCGCGCGCGGAAGCCGAGCGCGCTCGGGCCTAACACGTTCGCGACCGGGCGACGCGCGGGGTCGCGCGGCGGCCGCGTCGTGCCCGGCGCGGGCGCGTCCGCCGCGCACGTCGCGCGCACGAGCTGGTAGAGCGTCTCGGCCGCGCCCCAGTTCTCCTTCTTCGAGTACGCCGGCAGGTCGAGGGGGACGACGGGGATGCCGAGCCCGAGTCCCTTCGCGAGCGCGCCGGCCTGATCCTGGATCAGCTCGGCCGTGCACGACTCGCCGACGAGCAGCGCGTCGGGCGCGAAGAGCGCGGCCGCCTCGCGCACGGCTTCGATCACGAGACCGGCCGTGTCGCCGCCGAGGTCGCGGGCCTGGAAGGTGGTGTACGAGACCGGCGGGCGCGCGGCGGAGCGCTCGATCATCGTGAACAGCAGGTCGGCGTAGGTGTCGCCCTGCGGGGCGTGCAGGACGTAGTGCACGCCCCGCATCGACGCCGCGACGCGCATCGCCCCCACGTGCGGCGGTCCCTCGTAGGTCCAGAGCGTCAGCTGCATGTCGTCGCCGTCCCCTTCCTCCCGGTCACACCCGCACCCGATCGCGCCGCTCTAGCGGCCGCGTGAACAGCCCCGCCAACTCCCCCGCCTGCTCGAAGCCGTGCACCGGCGTGAACACCAGCTCGATCGACCACTTGGTCGCCATCCCCTCCGCCTCGAGCGGATTCGCCAGCCCGAGCCCGCACACGACGAGGTCCGGCCGCGCCTCTCGGCACCGCGCGAGCTGCCGGTCGACGTGCTGTCCTTCGCTCACCGTCACGCCCTCGGGCAGCAGCGCCAGCTCGACGCCGGCCGTCGCCCGGTCGAGGTAGGGCGTGCCCACCTCGACCAGCTCCGCGCCTAACTCCTCGTGCAGGAAGCGCGCGAGCGGTAGCTCGAGCTGCGAGTCCGGGAAGAAGAACACGCGACGCCCCGCGAGCCGCGCGCGGTGCGCCCCGACCGCGCGCCGCGCCCGCGCGATCGCCGGCCCGGTCGCCGCGTCGAATCGGGCGTCGTCGACGCCGAACGCGCGCGCCGCCGCCTGCAGCCACCGCCGCGTCCCCTCCGCGCCGAACGGGTACGCCGCCGCGAGGTGCCGCGCGCCGCGTCGCTCGAGTGCGCGCAGCGTGTCAGCCACGAACGGCTGCGCGAGCAGCACGCGCGTCGCCGGCCCCACCGGGGGCAGCGCGCGCGCGCTGCGCGGCGGAAGAAAGTGCACGGGCCCGATCCCGAGCGCCGCGAAGAGTCGCGCGAACTGGTCCTCGACCACGTCCGCCAGCGTGCCGACCACGAGTAGCGACGGCTCCGCGTTCGGCGATTCGGTCGGCATCCCCGGGACGAGCGCGGCGAGGCACGCGTCCTCGCCCTGCGTGAACGTCGTCTCGATCCCGCTCCCCGAGTAGCTCAACACGCGCACGCGCGGGAAGTGCCGCGCGTTCAGCCGCTCGGCCGCGCGCGCGAGGTCGAGCTTGATCACCTCGCTCGGACACGAGCCGACGAGAAAGAGCGTCGTGATGTCGGGACGTCGCGCGAGCAGTTGCGCGGCCACGCGGTCCAGCTCGTCCTGCGCGTCGGCGATCCCGGCGAGGTCGCGGTCCTCGAGGATCGCCGTCGCGAATCGCGGCTCGGCGAAGATCATCACCCCGGCCGCGGACTGCAGGAGGTGCGCGCACGTGCGCGAACCGACGACGAGGAAGAACGCGTCCTGCAGCTTGCGGTGCAGCCAGACGATGCCGGTGAGCCCGCAAAACACCTCGCGCTGGCCGCGCTCGCGCAGGATTTCGCGCGCGGGCGCGACGGCGGCAAGATCATCGCCGAGCGTCGGAAGCGCGAGACGCGCGCGCGACGCCGGGGCCGCGCACGTCGTCGGGACGACCGTGGCGCTCACAGCATCGCGCCCGCGGGAGCCCCGAGCGCAGCGGCCCCGTTCGCCCCGACGTCGGTCCTCGGCGCCCCGGCGTCGCGCCGCGCACGGCGAAACTTGACGATGAACTGGGTCGCGTTGAGCGCGTAGCTCGCGTAGGCCGCGAGCGCCAGCACCAAGAGTGCGCGTGGCGCGAGGAGCCCGAGGCCGAGTGCCGCGAGATACGCGGTGTGCAGGGCCAGCACGAGCATGCTCACGACGTCCTCCCAGAAGAACGCGTCGGCGAAGAGCCAGCGCCCGAACACGTCCTTCTCCCACGCCGCGCCCGTGAGCATGATGGCGTAGAGGGCGACGGTCTTCACGACCACCGACGCGGTCGCGAGTCCGTAGCCGTGCCCGGTGCCGAGCGCGTGCACGACGAGCCCGAGGCTGACGAGGAAGACGACGAACTGGACGGCCGCGAGCACGCCTTGCACTGCCGTCCAGGGTGACTGATCGCGGCGCACCCGCTGCGCCGGTGTGTACAGCGGCCGCACGATCGCTGCCGCCGCGCCCTGCTCCGTGCGTCGCTGCATCCGCCCCTCCGGATGGGGCTGCTGGGTCTTCGAACTGCGCTGAAACGGCTGCCGCCGCCGCGGTACGCGCGACCTGTCGCGGTGCCCGGGGGGGACGACGAGCTACAGTAGAGCTGACACTCGGACCTGTCAATAGAGGTTTACGTCAGGCCCTGTTGACAGTTCGTGGTGTCGGTCCCACATTGGCCCGTCACCGCGGTCTCCTGTGTTCGTTTTGGGGACGGGCGGTAGGGCACATCGGACGCCGGCGTCGAGGGGAGGGGGTTGCCGTGAGTCATGGAGAGATGCGTTGGACCGGCCGGCCGGCGAAGGCCGGACTCGGGATCGCCGCCCACCCCGCCGCGGTGTACGCGCAGGCGTACGCCTACACGCCCGAATGCTCGCCGGCGGCGTGGACGACCGCGGCAAGCGCGGAGCGACACGTTGGGCGTACCGAGGTGGTCGCGTGCGTCGGCGAGGACGAGCGCGCCGAGTTCCTCGCGCTGGTGTTCGGCGCCGACGATCAGGCGCCCACGCGGCTCGTCGCCGACCTCGTGCGACGCGGGGTTCCGGCTGCCGCGCTCTACGTCGAACTGCTCGGGCCGACGGCAGAGGCACTCGGCCGAATGTGGGTCGACGACACGTGCGACTTCTTCGACGTCACGCTCGGCATGGGGCGCGTGCATCGGGTCGCGCGCGAGCTCGGTCATTCGTTCGGGTCGGAGCCGCCCGTTAGCGCGCCGATCGGCCGCGCGCTGCTCGCGTGCGCGCCCGGCGAGCAGCATTCGCTCGGCGTCTACATGGTGGCGGAGTTCCTGTTGCGCGATGGCTGGAGCGTCCGCGTGGCCGCGCTCGGCGCGGGCGACAGCCTCGCGGCCGCGGTACGCGACGACTGGTTCGACGTGGTAGGCTTCTCCGCGGCGTGCGATGTCCGGCTGTTGACGTTGCGGCGCGAGATCGCCTCGGTACGCCGCCGCGCGCGGAACCCCCACGTTGGTGTCCTGGTTGGTGGAAGAATCTTCGTCGAGCACCCCGAGTTCGTCAGTCGAGTCGGAGCCGACGCCTTCGCGGCGTCTGCGGCGGACGCTCCCCGCTGCGCCCGCGCGCTCCTCGATGCTCGCGTCGAGTAGCCAACCCACTGGCGGCGTGATGAGCGCCTCACGCGCCCAACGCGCTCCGGCGCCGCGCGGCTCGCGCGCCTTCGGGCACGCTGGGCGCGCCGCGCTCATGCACCTCGGCGCGGACGGGGCGGCGGCGCTCGCGGCGGCCAGCGACCTCGCCCTCGTCATCGACCCGGCCGGTGTCGTGATCGACGCGGCGGCCAGCGGCGGCGGCGCGACCGGACTGTCCGCGGCACCCGAGCCGGGCCACAGCGCGATGCTCGACGGCTGGGTCGGGCGGCGGTGGGTCGATACCGTGACGCCGGACTCGCGCGCCAAGATCGAGTTGCTGCTGCGCGAGGCCAACGCAGCGGGCGGTGGGCCGCGGCGTCAGGTCAACCACGTCGCGTCCGACGGCCACGACGTTCCCGTGACCTACGCGGCGGTCCGCCTCGACGACGGCAGCGTCGTCGCGGTCGGCCGCGACCTGCGCGCCGTCGCCGCGCTCCAGCAGCGCCTCGTCGAGACGCAGCAGGCGCTCGAGCGCGACTACTGGCGTCTGCGCCACGTCGAGACGCGCTACCGCCTGCTGTTCCAACGCTCGCGCGATGCCGTGCTCGTCGTCGACGCGGACACGCGCAAGGTGGTCGACGCGAACGAGGCCGCGGGCGCGCTGTTCGGGTCCGCCGTCGACCGGCTCGTCGGGCGCGCGTTCCCGCCCGAGTCCGCGGTCGCGGCGCGACAGACGCTCAACGATCTTCTCGCGTCGGCGCGCACCGAAGGGCACGGCGACGACGTCGAGATCATGCTCGCCGACGGTCGCGCGGTACGGGTGGCGGCGTCGTACCTTCGGCAGGAAGCGCAGACGCTCTTCCTCGTGCGCTTCGCCGAGGAGGACGACGCCGACGCGAACGTGCCCGACGCCGCGCACGCCGCGCTCCAGACGTTGCTCGAGACCGCGCCCGACGCGTTCGTCGTCACCGACGCGGACGGCCGCGTGCTCACCGCGAACCGCGCGTTCGTCGCGCTCGCACAGCTCGGCGACGCCGCGCACGCCGACGGCCGCTCGCTCGGCGAGTGGCTCGGCCGCCCCGGCGCGGATCTACCCCTCCTGCTCGCCATGTTGCGCCAGCACGGCGTCGTCCGGCTGCTCGGCACCGCGGTGCGCGGCGAACACGGCACCGTCACCGACGTCGAACTCTCCGCGGTGTCCGCGCCCGACGGCGCCGAACCGGCCGTGGCGTGGACGATCCGCGACGTGGGCCGCCGCGTCGGGGGCGGGACGGGTGGCGCGCGCGATCTGTCGCGCGCGGTCGAGCAGCTGACGCGGCAGGTCGGGCGCGTGTCGCTCCCCGATCTCGTGCGTGACACCGTGCAGATGGTCGAACGGCACTTCGTCGAGGCCGCGCTCACGCTGACGCAGGGCAATCGCACGGCAGCGGCCGAGGTGCTCGGCCTCTCCCGGCAGTCGCTCTACCTCAAGCTGCGCCGACACCGACTGCTCTCCGCCGAGGGCGCCGACGCCGACCCGAGCGGCTGAACACTCCGGCTTCCCCGCCGGCGTCCACCGCGCCACCGCCCGCCCGCTCGCCCCGCTGCAGTGCCTCAACCCCGGCTCCACCCGGGGTTCCTCTTCGCCCACAGTGTCAACGAAGCATGACATCTTCACGTGTTCTGTTGACCGTACACCCGCTCGGCGCGGCGCTCGATCGGCCGGCGCTGCGCAGCCGGCCCGACCCGCGCGCGCTCGTCGAACTGCTCAAGCCGGTGACGTGGTTCCCGCCGATGTGGGCGTTCGCGTGCGGTGCGGTGTCGGCTGCGGCCGTGATGCCAGGAGCGCGGGCCGCGACGCCGGCCGCGCTCGCCCTCGGCGTGTGCGTCGCGGGGCCGCTCGTGTGTGGCGCGAGCCAGGCGGTCAACGACTGGTTCGATCGCCACGTCGACGCGGTGAACGAGCCGGCGCGACCGATCCCGTCGGGGCGCGTGCCGGGTGCGTGGGGGCTCGCCGTGGCGGTCGTCTGGTCGGCGGTCGCGTTAGGCGCGGGGCTGCTGCTCGGGCCCGCGGGCGGGGCCGCGACCGCGCTCGCGCTCCTGCTCGCGTGGGCGTACAGCGCGCCTCCCGCGCGGCTCAAGGCGAACGGCTGGTGGGGGAACCTCGCCGTCGGACTCTGCTACGAAGGCGTCGCGTGGACCACGGGGGCGCTCGTCATGGCCGGTGGGGCGCTCCCGGGCCCGCGCGTGCTGGCACTCGCGCTCCTCTACAGCCTCGGCGCGCACGGGATCATGACCCTCAACGATTTCAAATCGGTCGAAGGCGACCAGCGCCACGGTGTTCGCTCGCTCCCCGTGCAGCTCGGCGCGGCCGGCGCGGCGCGCGCGGCCTGCGCGGTGATGCTCGTTCCGCAGCTCGCCGTGATCGCACTGCTCACCACATGGCACGCGCGTGGGGCTGCCGCGCTCGTCGCGGTGCTCGTCGTCGCGCAGCTCGCGCTGATGCGCCGTTTTCTCGGCGCGGTCACGCCGCGGAGCGCGCTCGTGTACAGCGCGGTCGGCGTGCCGTTCTACGTGTTCGGCATGATGGCCGCAGCCGTCGGGCTGCGAATCGTCACGGTGGGAGGTGCGCGGTGAACGGCTCGGTGGACGGCCAGGCGAACGGTACACGCGCGGGCGATCTGTACGACGCGGTCGTCGTCGGCGGCGGGCCCGCCGGCGCGACTGCCGCGCACGAACTCGCGAAGCGCGGGCGGCGCGTCATGCTGCTCGACAAGGCCGGGCGTGTGAAACCGTGCGGGGGGGCCGTCCCCCCGCAACTGCTCGTCGACTTCGACGTGCCACGCTCGGCGCTCGTCGCCGAGATCGCGTCCGCGCGTATGGTCTCGCCGGCGGGGCGAGCCGTCGACATCCCGGTCGGCGACGGCTTCGTCGGCATGGTCGACCGGGGTGCGTTCGACGAATGGCTCCGAGTCCGCGCGGTCGCCTTCGGCGCCGAACGCGTGACGGGGCGGTACGAACGCCTCACGCGCGAGAGCGACGGGACCGCGGTCGTGTGGTACCGCGACGGCGCCTCGCGCGAGGGCGCGCTGCGGTCGGTGCGCACGCGATTCCTCGTCGGTGCCGACGGCGCGCTCTCGGCGGTCGCGCGGCAGGAGATTCCGGGGGCGGCCCGCATGCGACACGTGTTCGCCTACCACGAGATCGTCGAGCGTCCCGACGCCGCGGCGCTCGGCACGTCGTACGACGACACGCGCTGCGACGTCTACTACCAGGGGCGGCTCTCGCCCGACTTCTACGCGTGGGTGTTCCCGCACGGCCCGGTCTGCAGCGTCGGCACGGGGACCTTTCGCCAGGGCTTCGACATGCGCGGCGCCGTCGCCGCGCTGCGCGAAACGGCGGGCCTCGCCCACGCACGCACCCTCAAGCGCGAGGGCGCGCCGATCCCCCTCACGCCGCTCCGCCGGTGGGACAACGGCCGCGATGTCGTCGTGACCGGCGACGCCGCGGGGCTCGTCGCACCCGCGTCGGGCGAGGGAATCTTCTACGCGATGACGGGCGGCCGGCGCACGGCGGAGGCGGTCGAAGAGGCCATCCGTGCCGCCTCGCCCCGCGCACGCGCCGCGGCGCTCGCCGGGGCGCGCCGCCGCTTCATGCGCGAGCACGGCGCCGTGTTCTTCGTGCTCGACGTCATGCAGCGCTTCTGGTACCGCGGCGACGGCCGGCGCGAGCGGTTCGTCGCGATCTGCGAGGACGTGGACGTGCAGCGCCTCACGTTCGATGCCTACATGCGCAAGCGCCTCGTGCGCGCGAAGCCGCTGTCGCACGCGCGGATTTTCGTGAAGAACCTGGCCCACCTGAGCGGCCTCGCCGCGACCTGACGCGCCCCAGCCGCCCCCGCATGCTCCTCTCCCTCGCCGTCGATTACCGACACGCCGACGTGGCCACGCGTGAGCGTTTCCACCTCACGCCGGACCGACTGGACCGCCTCTACGGCCGCGCCTCGACCGGGCCGGCCCTCGCAGAGCTGGCCGCCGGGGGGCTCGCGCCCGTCGGGATCGCCCCGGTGCAGCGTGTCGCACTTGCCACGTGCAACAGGAGCGAGGCGTACGCGTGGGCGCCGGCGGCGGCCGCGGGCGGGCGCGCACTCGAGGCCCAGTTCGCCGCCCTCGCACGCGCGTGGATGGGCGGGGACGCGGGCGGGCGGCAACTCCTCGCGGCCGCCCGGCGTCGGACCGGCGACGCGGCCGCGCTCCATCTGCTGCGCGTCGCCGCGGGGCTCGAATCGCAGGTCCTCGGCGACTCACAGCTGTTAGGCCAGCTCCGCGCGGCGCACGCGAGCGCGGGGAACGCCGGCGTCACGGGGACGGTGCTCCACCGGCTGTTCGAGGCCGCGTTGCACGTCGGCAAGCGCGTGCGCGCCGAAACGACCCTGTCGAGCGGCCGCCAGTCGGTCGGCGCCGAAGCGGCGAACGTCGCGCTCCGGCGCTTCGGATCGCTCGCGCACGCGCGCGTCGTCGTCGTCGGGTGCGGGACGACGGGCGAACGCGCGGCCCGCCAGCTCGCCAAGTTGGGCGCCCGCGACCTCGTCCTGCTCAACCGTTCGCCCGAGCGCGCCGAGCGGCTCGCGACCGACGTCGGCGGACGCTCGGCGCCGGTGGCCGCGCTCTACGGAGAACTCGCCCTCGCCGACGTCGCGGTCGTCGCGACGTCGTCGACCGAACCGATCGTGTACGCGGACCCGCTCGTCTCCGCGCGGCGTCGGTGCGCCACGGCGCAGTACCCACTGCTGATGATCGACCTTGCCGTGCCGCGCAACGTCGACCCCGCGCTCGCCTCGGTGGCCGCGGTGACGATCGTCGATCTCGACGCCCTCCGCCCGGCCGTCGCCGCGGGGGAACGCGTGCGCGGCGCCTCGGTCCCCGACGCCGAGCGGATCGTCGAGGAGGAGCGGGTCGCGCTGGCCACGTGGATGCGGGACGCGGCGGCGCGCGAGGCGGTGCGCCCCTTCTGCGCCGCGCTCGCCACCATCTGCCGGCGCGAGGTCGCCTACGCCGTCGGTATGGCCGGGGTCGACGTCGAGACGCGCGACGCCGTGGCCGAGCGTGCGGCGGGGCGCGTCGTGGCCAAGCTGCTCGCCGGTCCGATGCAGACGCTCCGCGCGGCGGCCGCGGCGGAGGGTGAATCGTGCGACGCGCTCGTGGCCGCGCTCGCCTGTCTCTTCCCGCCCGCGGCGTCCGCTGCCGCCGGAGAAGCCGGCCGCGCGCTGCGCCCGCGCCGCCGACGCACCGACGCGGCCGCGACCCGCGGCTCGCCTCCGCCGCTGGCCGGCGTGGGCGCGGACGCCGCCGCCGTCACGCACGCGGCGCACGTCGCCGGCCGGAGGCTGCGGTGCAGCTGACGCCCACGGCGCCGCGCGCGCCGGACCACCGACTCTCCGGGCGCGTGGCGCCGTACACCCGCGTGCCGGCCGCCGACGACGACCGCGCGCGCGCCGGCGCGTGGACGGTCGCCGTGCACGACGAGATCACCCGGCTGCTCACCGACCTCGACCGCGGCGGCCGTTTCGCGGACGAGTCGTGGGAGCGCGCCGGGGGCGGAGGCGGGGTGTCCCGGCTCCTCACCGAAGGGACGACGTTCGAGAAGGCGGGGGCCAACCGATCGACCGTCTACGGGGCGCTGCCGGACGAAGTCGGCCGCGCGTTAGGCGCGCGCGGCGGGTCGGACGGGACCGGACCGCTCGACTTCTTCGCCACCGGCGTCAGCGTCGTCGTGCACCCGCGCAGCCCGATGGTGCCGACGGTCCACCTGAACGTGCGCTACTTCGAGCTGACCGACGCGACCGGCGCCCGCGTCGACGCGTGGTTCGGGGGCGGCACCGACCTCACGCCCACCCACCCGCGCCCGGCCGACGCGCGACACTTCCACGCGGCGCTCGCGGCGGCCTGCGCGCCGTTCGGGCTCGCGGTGTACGCGCGCGGCAAGGCGTGCTGCGACGAGTACTTCGCGAACGCCCACCGCGGCGGCGAGCGCCGGGGCGTCGGCGGCATCTTCTACGACCACGTGCGCCCCGGCGAGGGCGTGGCGGAGTTCCTGAACACGGCCGCGCTCCACGGCCTTTCCGCGGCCGTCGGCACCGTGCTCTCGGCGGCGTACGCGCCCGTCGTCGACCGCTGGCGCGCCGAGCCGTACGGCGACGCGGAGCGCGCGCTCCAGCTCGAGCGCCGCGCGCGCTACGCGGAGTTCAACCTGCTGCACGACCGCGGCACGTTGTTCGGGCTCCGCACGAACGCGCGCATCGACAGCGTGCTCATGTCGCTGCCGCCGATGGCGGCGTGGGGCGCGACGGGTACGCACCCCGCCGGGAGCGCCGGCGCGCGGCTCGCGGCGATGCTCGAGCCGCGGGACTGGCTCGCGCCGGGAGCGGGCGACGAGGTGTTGGCGTGACGGGTGCCGCGTCGGGCACGCTGTACCTCTGGGCGAAGACGCTGCACATCGTGGCCGTGGTTGCGTGGTTCGCGGGGCTGTTCTACCTCCCGCGCCTGTTCGTGTACCACGCCGAGGCGCTCGCCGGGCCGGAACCCGCGCGCGCGGTCCTGCACGCGCAGTTCGCGCGCATGGAGCGCCTGCTGGAGCGGGCGATCATGCGCCCCGCGTGCGTGCTCGCCGTCGCGGCGGCGGTCGGCATGCTCGCCGGACGCCCCGGGCTGTTAGGCGCGGGATGGCTGCAGGCCAAGCTGGTCCTCGTCGCCGGCGTCGCCGCGTACCACGTGGCCTGCGTCCGCTGCGCCGCGCGCCTCGCGGCCGGCACGTCGCCGATGACGTCGCAACAGTTCCGGCTCTTCAACGAGGCGCCGACGGTGCTGCTCGTGCTCGTCGTCTTTCTGGTCACATTCCAGCACCAAGCGAGTCCGCGCGCGGCGGCAGGGCTCGCGCTCGGGTTCGCGCTGCTGCTCGCGGCCGGCGTCGCGGGCGCGGCACGGCGGCGGGCCGCGCGGGCGCTGCCCGCCCAGGGCGGGGCCGCGCACGGCGCGGCCGTCGCATGATCAACGGCGGGAGTCCCGGAGGGGGATGGTGAAACAGGTCGCAGCAACGGCCGCGTGGCCGAGTCTTGCCGCCGCGGCGCGCGCGGCGGTGCCCGAGGCGTTCGCGGCAGACGGGGCGGCACTCAACCTCATCGCCGGTGAGTGGGGGCGTCCCGGAACGCCGCGCCGGTACACGTCGCCGGTCGACGGCTCCGACCTCGGTCCGCTTCCGGCGGTCGACGTCGCGGCCGCGCATGCCGCCGTCGCGGGCGCGGCCGCCGACGCGGCCGAGTGGGCGCGCGTCGACCTCGACGAGCGCCGCAGCCGGGTGAGCGCGTGCCTCGACCTCCTCCGTGCCCACCGCGACCTCATCGCCCGCCTGCTGATCTGGGAGATCGGCAAGCCGCTCGCGCAGGCGGAGACCGACGTCGACCGCTGCGTCGACGGCGTGGCGTGGTACGTGGAGCAGATCGAGCCGATGCTCGCGGGGCGCGCGCCGCTCGGCGTCGTGTCGAACATCGCGTCCTGGAACTATCCCTACTCGGTGCTCGTGCACGCCGTGCTCGTCCAGGTGTTGGCGGGCAACGCGGTCGTCGCCAAGACGCCCACCGACGGCGGGCTGTTCGCGCTCACGGTGGGCTTCGCGCTCGCGCGCCGCGCGGGGCTGCCGGTCGCCCTGCTGAGCGGGTCGGGGTCGGAATTGGGCCCCGCCCTCGTGCGCGGCGACGACGTCGACTGCCTCGCCTTCGTCGGCGGGCGCTCGAGCGGCCGCGCCGTCGCCGCGTCGCTCCTCGACGGGCGCAAGCGGCACATGCTCGAGATGGAAGGCGTGAACGCGTACGGCGTCTGGGACTACTCCGACTGGCCCCGGCTCGCCGAGCAGATGCGCAAGGGGTTCGATTACGGTAAGCAGCGGTGTACGGCGTACGCGCGATTCGTCGTCGCGCGGCGGCTCTTCCCGCGCTTCCTCGAGACGTACCTCGAAACGGTGAAGTCCGTGCGCGTCGGCAACCCGGTCGCTGTGGACGCCGCCGACGACGCGCTCCCGAAGCTCGATTTCGGCCCGCTCATCAACCGGGGGCAGGCGGCGGCGCTGCGCAGGTCGACGGCGGCGGCGGTCGACGGCGGGGCCGTGCCGCTCTACGCGGGCGCCCTCGACCCCGACCGGTTCGTCGCGGGTCAGGACGATGGCGCGTATCTCGCACCCGCCGCGCTCCTCGGCGTGCCGCGTAGCAGCACCCTCTACCACAGCGAGCCGTTCGGCCCGGTGGACACGATCGTGGTCGTCGACTCGGTCGAGGAGCTGGTCTCCGAGATGAACGTCTCGAACGGCTCGCTCGTCGCGTCGATCGCGTGCGACGACCCCACGACCGCCGCGGAGATCGCGGGCCAGGTCCGCGGCTTCAAGGTCGGCATCAATGCGGTGCGGTCGCGCGGCGACCGCGACGAGGTCTTCGGCGGGATCGGGCAGTCGTGGCACGGCTGCTTCGTCGGGGGCGCGTATCTCGTGCAGGCCGCGACCCGCGGAGCCGCGGACGAGCGCCTGTTCGGCAACTTCCCCGACTACACGCTGGTCCCCGCCCGACGGTGAGGACGCCGCGCGCGGTGTACCCGTGCGCGCGCCCGAAACCGCGACCGTCCGTGCACGTATGGGGTGGGTATCGCGACCGACGACCGCGGCGCCCCGTCCGGACGCGCCGCCCGCCCCCCGAGAGCCCGCTATGGCCGACCGCCGCTATTCCGACGAAGACGTTCGCCGCATTCTCGCGCTCGCCGTCGATGCGGAGGCGGCCGCGGCAGCCGAGCCGGAGCGCCGGTGGACCCTCGCCGACGTCGAGCAGATCGGGGTGGAGGCCGGCGTCGCGCCGCAGGCCGTGGCCGCCGCCGCGGTGGCGCTCGAACGGCAGCCCGCCGACGCCGTGCCCGGGCGGGACGGCACGCGATACTTCGGCCTGCCCGTCGCCGTCACGCGGGCGGTGCCGCTCGGCCGCACGCTCTCGGACGAGGATTGGGCGCAACTCGTCGGGGAGCTCCGCGCAACGTTCGCGGTCGAGGGACGCACGCGCGTGAGCGGTGCGAGCCGCGAGTGGCGGGTGGGGAACCTCCGCGTCACGTACGAGCCGGCCGGAAGCGGCGCGCTCCTGCAACTGCGGACGCGCAAGGGCAACGCGCGCGCCGTGCTGCAACTCGGGGCGATACTCCTGCTCGCCGCCGTCGCCCTCGTCGGCGTGGCGGCGGCGGGGTCGCCCGGCGACCTGTCGCGGCTGGCCCTGGCCCGCTTCGCCGGACTTACGGGCGTGCTGCTACTGGCCGTCGGCGCGCTACGCCTTCCCGCGTGGGCGCGGGAGCGCGCGCGCCAGTTCGACGCGCTCGGCGCGTACGCCCGGCGGCTCACCGGGTGAACGCCCGATAAGGCGCGCCTAACGGAGTTCGCGGATCCGCATCCCGCGGACCGCGAACTCGCCCGCGTGGTCGCCCTGGATCGCGATGTGCCCGCGCCGCGCCCGTCCGAAGTTGGGCCAGCGCGAGAACTTGCTCCCTTGCACCCGCGCGTCCCAGTCGGCACTCCCGGCCTCGTACTCGGCGACCTTCTCGCCGTTCAGCCAGTGCTCGACGTGCGCGCCGCGCGCGACGATGCGCGACGCGTTCCACTCGCCGGCCGGCCGCACCACCCCGGGGCGCACCGGGTACAGCCCGTACACCGCGCCGGCCGCTGCCAGGCGGCTCGGACCGTCGAGCGGGTGCGCGTCGTCCTCCAACTGATATTCGACCGCGCTGAAGAAGATGCGCGGATCGCCCTCGGTTCCGCGGTAGAACACGCCCGCGTCCCCGCCGACGCCGAGCTTCCACTCCCACTCCAGTTCGAAGTCGCCGAACTCGTCGCGCGTGACGAGGTCGCCGGTGCTCACGCGCCGCGCGAGCACGCCGTCGGCGATCGTCCACCCCGGTGGCACGGGCGCGCCCTGGTATCCGCGCCATGCGTCGAACGACTGTCCGGCGAGCAGCGGTCGCCACCGGTCCGCGGCGCCCCGCGAGGGCACGCCCGACGAGCCGTGCGGTGGTGCGCTCGCACAGGCACCGAGCGCCGCGCCGGCGGAGATCAGGAGAGCCACGCGCCGAACGCGTGCCCACGTGCGCATGTCGGCCCGCGTCACGCGTTCCATTCGAGCGTCGTCACCGAGTCGGCCGGCAGCGCGACTTCGGCCACGCTGCTGCCGAGCACGACGCGCTGCGTGCGGGGTTGCGCGCCGACGTTCGCGAGCACGACCACGCGGCTGCCGTCGGGATTCTCGAAGGCTACGTGCCCGAACTCCGCCGTGGGCCGCGCGCCGCCGCCCGTCGCAGGCGGCGGCGCCGTCCCGCCCCCGGGCGGCGTTCCCCCGGTCGATTCGATGACGTGCGCGCCGCGCCGCACGTGTCGCGAGAAGTGCGCGAACGCCCAGTACATGCCGCTCCGCGTGAGCGCCTGCGTGCGACTGTCGATCGTCACCAGCCCGCCGCACGAGAAGGGCCCGATGTTCGGCTTCCCCTTCTCGTCCAGCGCGTAATTCCACGCGATGATGCAGCGCGACCAGTTGCGCAGGATGTCGGTGAACTGGGCCGCCCACGACGACCAGTCCGTCGCGTAGCGCGGACTCGTGACGTCGGGTCCGCCTTCGGTCCAGTAGGCGTGTTTGTCCGGGTAGGCGTCGTGCACGCGTGACATCGACGCCGGGTCGCCGACGTAGCCGTGCCACGCGACGCCGTCGGCGTAGCGGCGCACCGCCTCGTCGTCGAACTCCGAGAGCGCGCGCCCCCACAGCGTGTAGTTGTGGTCGATGAGCCAGATCTTCGTCGTGAGCCCCGCCCGCGCCAGCGCCGGGCCCAGGTTCTGCCCGACGAACTGGATCTCTGCCTCCTGCGGCCACGTGCACGCCGGCATGCCGCCGTCCTGGTCGGTGTCGAGCTCGTTCTGCGTCGTCACCGCGCCGACGGGCACGCCCTCCGCCGCGTACGCCTGCAGGTACCTCGTGAAATAGTCGGCGTACGCGCCGAGGTACCGGCGGCGGATCGTACCGCCTAACAGCGAGCCGTTGTCCTTCATCCACGCCGGCGGACTCCACGGCGACGCGAGCAGGAAGAGGTCGGGATTCACGGCCCGCACCTCGCGCAGCATCGGGAGGATCCACTGGCGGTCGTGCGCGATGGAGAACCTCGTCAGCCCGGGGTCGGGGGTTGGGCCCTCGTCGTAACTATACGCGACCGTCGAGTAGTCGCTCGACCCGACGCACGTTCGCCCGACGCCGAGCGCCATCTCCGACGGGTGATACAGCTCGTGAAACAGGGCGGCGCGGGCGCTCGGCGTGAGGCGGCTGAACAAGTAGCACGCCGCGTCGGTGAAGGCCGCGCCGAAGCCCAGCACCTCCTGGCGCCGGCGTTCCGCGGCGACGACCACATCACCCGGCCCAGGGCTCTCGGCCGCCGCACGCCACGCGATGTCGGGCAGCGTCGCGTGGCGTCGCGATCCCGCCGTCTGGTGCACCCGGATCGCGCCGGCCGGAGAGGGCACCGGCGCACGCGCGACCTCGCGCGCGAGGTCGCGCGCGCCGGCCCACGTCGCCGCGCGCGCGAGACCCGGCAGCGCGAGGATCGGTAGCCCCGCGCCGCAGCCGCCGCGCCAGTCGTGAGGAACGCGCGGCGGCCCGCGTCCAGCCCGTTCGTGTTGGTCATTGCACCGTGAGTCGCGTGGTGAGCCCGCCGACCATGAGGTCGAAGTCGCCCGGCTCGACCACCGGATGGTTGTCGCGACCGACGAACGCGAGGCGCTGGACGGGAAGGCGGAACGTCACCGTCCGGCGTTCGCCCGGCGCGAGGGTGATCTTCGTGAAGTCACGCAGGCGTTTGACCGGCGGGTTCACGCTCGCGTAGAGCTGCCGCGAGTAGAGCGGCACGGCCTCCATCCCGGCGCGCGCGCCGGTGTTGGCGACGGTCACCGTGACCGTCACGGTGTCGCGCGCCCCCGCGCGCGCCCGGTCCACGTGCAGGTCGCTGTACGCGTACGTCGTGTACGAGAGGCCGTACCCGAACTCGAACTCGGGGTGGTAGCCCGTGGTCGAGTCGCCCGCCGTCGAGTTCGCGGGCTCCGCGCGGTCGTAGTGCTCGATCGCGCCCGTGTACCGCGGGTACGTGAACGGCAGGCGCCCGCTCGGGTTCACGTCGCCGAACAGCACGCCCGCGACCGCCTCGCCGCCGTACGGGCCCGTCTCGTAGCCCGTCACGATCGCGCGCGCGGAGTCGACGAGCGGCCGGATCACGCGCGGCCGCCCCTCGAACAGCGCCACGACCACCGGCTTGCCCGTCGCCTCGAGCGCGCGCGCCAGCTGCAGCTGCCCTTCGGGCATCATGAGGTCGTCGATGTTGCCTGGCTGTTCGGCCGAGGAGTTCTCGCCCAACGCGACGACGACCACGTCCACGTCGCGCGCGGCGGCCACCGCCGCGGCCACGTCGCCGGGGGCATCGAACGTCGCGCCCGGCACGTACGTCACGCGTCCCGCGCCCACCCGGTCGCGCACGGCGTCGAGCAGCGTCTTCACGTCCTTCGGGTAGAGCGCCGTGTCGCGCCCCTGCCAGGTGTACGACCACCCGCCGTATTGCGCGGGGAGCGACGTGGCCGCGGGGCCCGTCACGAGCACGCGCGCGGTCTTCGGCAGCGGCAGCATCGGCGCGCCCCCGGAGCCGCCCGCGTTCTTCAGCAGCGTCACCGCCTGGTTCGCCGCCTCGCGGCTCGCCGGCTGGAACGCGGTCGTGCCGACGTTGGCGAGCATCGCCGGGTCGGGGTTCGGGTTCTCGAACAGTCCGAGTTCGAACTTGAGCCGCAGGATGCGCCGCACGCTCTCGTCGATCCGCGCCTGCGGCACCGCCCCCTCGCGCACGAGCGCGAGCAGGTCGTCGGTGAACGAGTAGTCGTACGGGACCATGCTCATGTCGATCCCGGCCATGATCGCCTGGCGCACGGCCTCCTTGTCGTTGGCCGCCGTGCGGTGGAACGTGACGAGCTTCCGGACGTCCTCCCAGTCGCTCACCGCGACCCCGGTGAAGCCGAGCTCGTTGCGCAGCAGGTCGGTGAGGATCTCGTGGCTCGCGTGCACCGGCACGCCGTTGATGTCGCCCGAGTTGACCATCACCGTGCGGATGCCGGCGTTGATCGCGCTCCGGAACGGCGGCAGGAAGATCTCGCGCAGCTCGCGCTCGGGGATCCACGCCGTCGTGCGATCCTTGCCGCTGAGCGGCATGCTGTAGCCGAGGAAGTGCTTCGCCGACGCGGTCACGAACACGCGCCCGCCCACGCCCCGGGCGCCCGTGCGCGCGGCACCGCCTAACAGCGGCGCGAGCGCCGGCCGCGGGTCCCGCTGCTCGGCCTCCACGGCGACCGCGCCGAGCACGCTGCCGAGGTACGGGTCCTCGCCGAACGTTTCGTAGAAGCGCGGCCAGAGCGGCTGGCGGCCGACGTCGAGCACGGGGGCGAAGTTCCACGGGATCCCGCTCGCCCGCGTCTCGTACGCCGTGATCTCGTGCTCGCGCCGCACGAGGTCGGGGTTGAACGTCGCCGCCATCGCCACGTTCTGCGGAAAGAGCGTGGCGCCGCGCATGTAGTGCTCGCCGTGCACCGCGTCGATGCCGTAGATCACCGGGATCTTGAGCCGCGAGCGCGCCGCGGCGCGCTGTACGGTCGTCGTCAGCTGCCGCCACTGCTCGGGCGTGAGCGCGACGTCCCACACGTTGAGCAGCGACCCCACGTGCCGCCGCACGATCGCCTCCTCCAGTTTGGCCGAATCGAGCTGCTGGGAGACGGTGGCGGTTCCGTGCACGCGCGACACCGCCTGCACGGTCAGCTGCGTCATCTCGCCCACCTTCTCCTCGAGCGTCATCACGCGCAGCAGCGAGTCGACGCGCGCCTCGACGCGCGGGTCGAGCCGTTGGGCAGCCGGCACCGCCGCGGGCGCCTGCGCGCCGCTCGGGGCCGCCGAGAGCGCCGCCGCCGACGCGAGTGTCGCGACGAGGCCGCCCAGCCGCGTCCGAACGTGGTCAAACGTCAATCGGAAGTCTCCGCGCGCCAGCGCGCGCATCAGGGATGGTGGGGCGGCGAGCAGCATGCCGCGGCCCGTGACGCGTCCGCGCGTTTCACCGCCGCGTGACCCGCACCCAGTCGACGAGCACGACGGCGCTGTCGCCCTGGATACGGCGGACCGTCGCGTCCGGGAGCCCGGGGTACGGTGCGCCCACGCTGTTGACGGCGCGGGGGTAGGCGCCGCCGAGGGCGAGGTTGAGGATCAGGTACTTCGGGTTGTCGAACGCCCACCGGCCGTAGCGTTCGACGGCGGGGCGGGGCACGGTGTAGATGATCCGGTCGTCTACGCGGAACGTGAGCGTGTCGGGCGCCCAGTCCACCGAGTAGACGTGCCAGCCCGTGACGTCCTGCCCGGCCGGCAAGGGCGCGCGTTGGACCAGAGGCGTGTTGCCCGAGTAGCCGGGGCCGTGCAGCGCCGCGCTCGTCCAGGAGGAATCCCCCACGTTCTCCATCACGTCGATCTCGCCCGTGGCGGGCCACGGGCCCGTGCCGAGCGCCCAGAACGCCGGCCAGAGCCCGGCGCCGGCGGGCAACCGCATGCGCGCGGCCGCCGTGCCGTAGGTGAACTCGACCAGCCCGCGGGTATCGAGTCGTCCTGACACGAAATCGAAGCGGTGCCCGTCGGCGGTGGTGAAGCCCGGCCGGGATCGCGGGCGGATCTCCAGCGCGCCGTCGCCCGCGGCGCCCGCGGCCGCCGCGCCGTGGACGATGTGGAGCGTCCCGCCGGCCGTGCCCTCGTCGTCGACGTACGCCTGCTGCTCGTCGTTGACGGTGCCGTTGTCCGGCCCGGTCACGCGCACCGTCCAGTGCGTGCGGTCGAGCGCGGGCCCCGTGAAATCGTCGAAGAACACCACCGTCCCGGCGGCCGGAGCGGGCGGGGACGCCGGCGCGGTCGCGGGGGCCGGTGCGGTCCCCTGGCGGCACGCCGCTAGGGCGATGGCGGAAAGGCAGACGGCCGCGGCGCGGGCGCCGCGCGCGCGGTGAGGAACGCGCGTCACGCGAAGCCCATCACGGGGCCACGTGCCGCGTCAGCTGCAGGTCGGTGCGCATCGGGGTCGGCCGGTCGGCTTGGGGGTACTCGGCGGGCTGAACCACCGCCGCCGCGGTCGGGTGCAATGTCGCCCCGCGCGCGCGCCGGCGCGACGGGCGCGGCGCGACCGCATCGGCCGCGGGCGGCTCGCTACCGCGGGGCCGCGTCGAGCTGCGACCGCGCCTCCCTCTGCGACTCCGTCCGGCGTGCGTCATGCTGCAGGTGCGCCGCCGGATCCGCGTGGAGCGCGCGCTGCGCGTCCTGCTGCCGTCCGAGCTCCTCGAGGAGCGGCGCGTACGCCTCGCGTGCGCCAACCGCGTCGGGGTAGCCCCACAGCCCGTTCGGGCAGTGGCGGTCGTCGTCCCACCCCGGGTGGTCGACCACGGGGTACACGCACAGCCCCTCGACCGGTACACCCGCGTGCTGGGCCGCGCGCACCTCGTCGGCCATGTAGCGCAGCCACGCCGGCCGCGCCTCGCCTTCGATCCCCGTTTCGGCGACGAACAGCGGGCGCCCGTATCGGCCGTACACCGCGGCGACCAGCTCACGGAACGGCCGGTACCGCGCGTCGGACGCGTCGAGCACCTCGTTGCGGAAGGCGAGCGGGCCTGCCCACACCCACTGGTTGTTGGCGTAATAGTTGACGCCGACGACGTCGAGCACGTCCGGGGTGCCGCCTAACTCCGGCTCGCGCCGCCCGGCGAGCATGTCCCACGCCTCGAACTGGGCGACGTTGTGCCCGTCCGCGTCCGCGGCGTCGCCCGGCCGTCCGGCGTGCGGCACGACCCAGAACACGGGGTCCGTGTGCACGATACGCGCGCGCCGGTCGACGTCGCGCACGGCGTGCACCGCGGCCACCGCCGCGCGCACCAGCTGCCGCTTGAGCGCGTGCCCGGCGTCGCCGCGGAACGGGTTGAGGTACGTCGCGTCGCCCCCGGCCCACGCGAAAAACGAGATCTCGTTGACGGGCGCGTACCACGGGACCTCGTCGGTCTCGTTCGCGACCATCGCGGCGAACGCGCGCGCGAACCGCGCGAACCGGTTCACGAACGCCGGCGCGAACACGTCGACGTCGTCGGGCCATCCGTAATGGCACAGGTCCCAGATCACCTCGACCCCCGCGTCGCGCGCGGCCCGGACCCGCGGCACCTCGGCCGAGAGGTCGAGCGCGCCGCCGCGGTCGGCGAGATGCCAGCGGACCCCGTCCCGCACGGTGCGCAGCCCCGCGGCCGCGCAGAGCGCGTAGTCGGAGCCGGCGAACACGTCGTGCTGCGTGGACGCGACCAGGTCGAGACGGCGCGACGTGCGCAGCCGGTGCGTGGAGCACTCGAATCCGGCCTGAAAGAAGCTGCGAAAGAGCGGGGCGCTCGGCGGCATCAGTTAGGCGTGCGTGTGGGCGCGCCCGGGCGGTGGGTCCGGGGCGGGGGCATGGCGAACCGGGGCGCAGAATCGGTGCCGCGGCCCGCCGCGACGGTCCGGCGCGCCGAACGACACCTCCTGGCACGCACCCTGCCGCCCGCCCCGATTCCACACTTCGCCGGGAGCTACCCGATGGCCAACAACGACCAGCCCGTGAGCGGCGCTCGCCCCGCCGGCGGCCCTGACGCCGCCGACCCCGCCTACAAGCAACTCGAGTCACAGCGCCGCGCCGTACACGCCCAGGGCGACAACCAGGCGACCGCCGAGACCGAGGACCCGCACCGCGCCGTGTCTGATCGGACGGGGACCGCGATGCGCGCCGAGGCCGCGGCCGGCGGCGGCGCGAGCGGCGCGCCCGATGCGAACGCGCGCGACGACGCCGACCGCGCGTTCCAGGCGAGCCGCGGCGACCACACGCCGCGCGACAAGCCCAGCACGCGCAGCTGAGTCGGCGCGGGCGGCACGCCGCCCGGGTACGCCGCCCGGGTACGCCGCCCGGGTACGCCGCCCGGGTGCGCCGCCCGGTTGCGCCGCGCGGGTGCGCCGCGCGGGTGCGTTAGGCCCTGGGCGGCGTGCGCCGCGCCGAGGACGCGTCGCTTGACACCCCGGCGTCCCGACGTATCGTGGGGGCGCCCGCGGCGCCGGACGCCGGCCGGGTGGTAATCTCACGTCAGGAGCGTGCATGAAAGAGGACGCGGCGCCTTCGGGCCGCCCGGCACCACGCGCCGCTCGCCTCGACCGGCGAGGCGCGTTGCGCCGCGTCGCCGGCCACGCCGCCGCGCTCGCGGCGGCGGCGCTCTGCGTCGGTGCGCCGGACACCCTGCGCGCGCTCGCGTCGCCGCGTGTGTTGTTCGGTCCGTCCCACCCCACCCCACGCGCCGGCGTCGACGCCGCACGCGTCCTCACCGCGGCGCGACTGCGCGAGCTCGGTGCGGCGGCCGCGATCCCCGCGTTCGACGAGGTGCGCCAGATCCCGCAGATCGCCGACGGCATTCGCTGCCACTGCGGATGCGCCGACGACCACGCGCACTACTCGCTGCTCAGCTGCTACGAGGGCGACGGCATGGCGCGCGAGTGCGCGATCTGTACCGGCCAGGGGCGTATGGCGTTCCGCCTCGCCCGCGCCGGGCGCTCGCTCGACGCGATCCGCTCCGCGATCGACGACCGTTACGGATGATCCGGCTTCCTGCCAGCGCCGCGCTCGCGGCGGTCGCCCTGGTCGTCGCGTCCCCGGCGCGCGCCCAACTCGCCGCGAGCGAGGCCGCGTCGGTCATGCAGACCGTCGACGGCACGCGCATGGAGGTGCGCTACTCGCGCCCACGCCTTCGCGGTCGCCGCAACGTCATCGGCACGCAGGTCCACTGGGGACAGATCTGGACGGCGGGCGCGAATACGGCCACCACGCTCGCCGTCTCGAAGCCCGTCACGCTCGAAGGCCAACCCGTCGCCCCCGGCCGCTACTCGGTGTGGCTCATCCCGGCACAGACGGGCCCGTGGGAACTCGTGCTCGACCACGATACCACCCTCTTCCACACGCAGGGGCCGAAGCCGCGCGCCGGCCAGGTGCGGATCCCGGTCCTGCCCTCGCACGGCGCCTTCACCGAGGTGCTGACGTGGTGGTTCCCGGAGGTGACCGCCACCGGCGCCACGCTCGCGATGGAGTGGGACACCGTCGCGGTGCCGCTCCACGTACATGTGACGCCGTCGCAGACGACCGCCGTCGCCCCCGAAGCGGCCACCCCGCTCGTCGGGCGATACGACGTCAAGTTCAGCTTTCCCGGCGCGCACGACACCGCGGCCGACCCGGCCGACAAGGCCTCCCGCGCGGTCAAGCTCGACGTGCGCTACGACGGCCGCGAGTTGCGCGCCCGCATGACGCCCGCACTCTTCCCGCTGCGCGACGGTTACGTCGACTGGGTGCTCGCGCCGCGACGCCCGGGGTACTACGTCCTCGGGCGCTTGCAGAACGGCGAGGTGGTGGAGTACTTCGATTTCGCGCTCGTCTCGTTCACCGTCGCCGGCGGCCGTTCCACCGGCTTCGAGTTGCGCGCGTCCGACGACACGCGGTACGCGGAGGGCACGCGCCTGCCGTGACGGGGGCGCGCGACGCGACCGCGCCCCGCCCGTGGGTCTGGGCGATCCTGTACTTCCCGTACGGCCTCAGCTTCGGCTTTCCCTCGATCGCCCTCGGCTACATCGGGCGCCGCGCCGGCGTGCCCGTGTCGATCGTCTCGGGCGTCGTCGGGATGAGCCTCCTCGCGGCCGGCTGGAAGTTCCTGTGGGCCCCGATCGGCGACTACACGCTGTCGCGCAAACGGTGGTACCTGCTCGCGATTTCGCTCACCGCGGCGGGGCTGCTCGCGCTCACGACCATCCCGTTCACGACGCGGACGGCGCCCGCGCTCTCCGCGCTCGTGCTGCTGACGGGGGTCGCCGCCACCTTCGTCGCTTTCGCGACCGAAGGACTCCTCGTTCACAACACGCCTGCAGCCTACCGCGGGCGTGCGGCGGGATGGTTCCAGTCGGGCAACCAGTTCGCCCAGACCGCGGGCGGCGGGCTCGGACTATGGCTTCTCACGCACGTGCCGGCGCCGTGGATGGCCGGCACCGTACTCGCCATGATCGCCGCCGCGTGCGCCCTCGCCCTGCGCGGCCTCGAAGACCCGCCCCCGACTGCCACGGGCACGTCGGTCGCTCACCGCGCGGCCGAAGCGTGGGGGCACCTTGTCGAGGTGCTGCGCTCGCGAGACGGGCGCGTCGCGCTCCTGCTCGCAGTGTTGCCCGTCGGGACCGGCGCGGCGCAGGTCCTCTTCGGCTCGCTCGCCCCCGAGTGGCACGCGTCGGGCGACGCCGTCTCGCTCGTGTTAGGCGTGGGCGGCGGCGCGGCGATCGTCGCCGGCTGTTTCGCCGGCGGCCGCCTCGCCGAGCGCGTACCCCCGCCGGCCGCGTACGCGGCGTCGTGCGCCCTCGGGCTGGCGGCGTGTGTGGCCATGGCGCTCTCGCCGCGCACCGCGGTCGGCTACGCGGCCGCGACCCTGCTCTACACCTTCGCGCTCGGCATGACCGTGGCCGCGTTCACGGTCCTCGCGCTCGCGATCGTCGGCCGCACCGCGGCGGCCACGAAGTTGAATCTGTTCTTCGCGCTCAACACGTTGTTCAGCCTCGGCATGCTCCGCGTGGCCGGCTGGGCGCACGACGCGCACGGGGCCGACGGCGCCCTGTTCGCCGAGGCGCTCGTCGGCGTCGCCGCGCTCGGCGTGTTCGCCCTCGCCGCCGCACGCCGGGGCACCAGGCCCGCCGGTGTCGCCTGACGGTCTCGCCGGCGCCCGCTCAGCCGCGCCACCAAAGTTTCTCTCCGCCCGCACCCCGGCCATGCGCCTGTCCGCCTACCTGCCCGCCGCGCTGCTCGCGCTCACCCCGTTCGCCCGGACGCCCGCGCAGACGTCGACGCTGGCCCCCGAGGTGCGCGCGTTCGTGTCGTTGGACACCGCGCTGTTCGTGCTCCGCCACGTGCGCGTGATCGACGGGACCGGCGCGCCCGCGCGCGCCGACCAGAGCGTCGTCGTCGATCACGGGGTCGTGCGTGCCGTCGGCGACGCCGCGACGACGCCGGTGCCTAACGACGCGCGCGTGCTCGACCTGCCCGGGCGCTCCGTGCTCCCCGGCCTCGTCATGATGCACGAGCACATGTTCTACCCGTCCGGGGGTGGGACCGTCTACAACGAGCAGGCGTTCAGCTTTCCGCGCCTCTACCTCGCCGGCGGCGTGACCACCGCGCGCACCGCGGGCAACATGGCCGGCTACGCCGACCTCGAGCTGAAGGCGGCGATCGACGGCGGTCGCGCGGCCGGCCCGTCGCTCGACGCGACCGCCCCGTACCTCGAGGGGCCCGGCCTGCCCATCTACCAGGTCCACGCCCTCACAGGGGCCGACGACGCGCGGCAAACGGTCGCCTACTGGGCCGACCGCGGCGCGACGTCGTTCAAGGCCTACATGCACATCACGCGCGCCGAGCTGAAAGCCGCGGCCGACGAAGCGCACCGGCGCGGGCTCAAGATCACCGGGCATCTCTGTTCGGTGACCTTCCGCGAGGCGGCCGCACTCGGGATCGACAACCTCGAGCACGGGCTCGCCGTCGCGACCGACTTCGCGCCGGGCAAGCGCGCGGACGATTGCCCGGCCGCGGCTGGGGCGGCTTCGGTCGCGGCACTCGACGTCCGCTCCGAACCGGTCCAGTCGCTGATCCGGGACCTCGTCGCGCACCACGTCGCGGTCACGTCGACGCTCACCGTGTTCGAGACGTACACGCCCGGTCGGCCGGAGGCGCCGGCGGGCGCGCTCGACGCCATGCTTCCCGAGGCGCGCGAGCAGTACGAGCGCACGTGGCGGCGCATCGCCGCGCAGCCCGCGTCTCCGTGGACGCGGATCTTCGCGAACGAGATGCAGTTCGAACGCGAGTTCGTGCGCGCGGGGGGACTGCTGCTGGCCGGCACGGACCCGACCGGATACGGCGGCGTCGTCGCTGGCTACGCGAATCACCGCGAGCTGGAACTGCTCGTCGAGGCCGGGTTCACGCCGCTGGAGGCGATCCGCATCGCCACGCTCAACGGAGCCACCTACCTCGGGCAGACCGATCGGATCGGGACCGTCGCGGCGGGCCGTCGCGCCGACCTCGTCGTCGTGCTCGGCGATCCGTCTGCCCGCATCGCCGACGTCGAGCACGTCGAGACCGTGTTCAAGGGCGGTGTCGGCTACGACGCGGTACGGCTGTTCGCGTCGGTGCGCGGGCAGGTCGGCCTACACTGATGCGCGAACGCGCTCGACGCGCGATCGTGGCCTCCCCATTTTCCACGCGACGCGCCCCCCGCCGGACCGGTCCGGCGGGGGGCGCGTCGCGTTAGGCCGTGGCCGGGCTACCCGCGGCGGTGGGCGAGGGCGGCGCGGGCCTCGGCGACGGCGTCGGCGAGGCGGGCGGCGGCGTCGGCGCACTGGGCGGGGGTGTGGTCGGCCTGGGCCTGGAGGCGGAAGCGCGCGGCGCGCACGCCGACGGCGGGGAACTCGACCAGGTTG
The DNA here is from genome assembly GCA_963851265.1 of uncultured Gemmatimonadales bacterium. Taxonomy (GTDB): domain Bacteria; phylum Gemmatimonadota; class Gemmatimonadetes; order Gemmatimonadales; family Gemmatimonadaceae; genus BPUI01. Next base: position 112,938 of record CAWKNZ010000010.1, on the reverse strand, counting down.
GCGAAGAGCCCGCGGCGCAGCACGCCGCCGCTGGCCAGGCGCGCCAGCGGGGTGTGGCCGATGAGCACGGGCACCACGGCGGCGGGCTCGCCGAGGCACGCGAGCCCGCGCGCGCCGAGCGCCGCGCGCAGCGCCGCGACGTTGGCCAGCAGGCGCTCGCGGCGCGCGGCGCCCTCGGGCCCGCGCACGATGGCGAGCGCCGCGCGCACCACGGCCACCTGCAGCGGCGAGAGCGCGTTGGAGAACGTGTAGGGGCCGCCGTAGGCCTCCAGGTAGGCGCGCACCCCGGCGGAGCGCGTGGCCACGAAGCCGCCGTTCGAGGCGAAGGTCTTCGAGAACGCGCCCATCACCAGGTCCACCTCGCCCAGGAGCCCCGAGCGCCCCACGTGCCCCGTGCCCCCGGGGCCGAGCGCGCCGAAGTCGTGCGCCACGTCGACCAGGAGCGTCGCCTGGTACTCGCGGCACACCGCGCGCATGGCGCCGAGGTCGGGCGAGTCGGCGTCCATCGAGAACAGGCCCTCGGTGAGCACCAGGATCCCGTGGCGCGCGTCGGCCGCGCGGATCTGGGCGAGCGCGCGCGCCAGGGCCGGCACGCTCAGGTGCTCCACGCGCGTCACGTTCGCGGTGGCCGCCTGCGCCCCGGTCTGCAGCGAGGCGTGCGCCAGGCGGTCCATGACCACGTGGTCGTCGGGGCGCACCAGCGCGGTCACCGCCGCGAACGCCGCGCCCCAGCCGCTGGAGAAGAGCACCACGTGCTCCACGCCCAGCGCCTCGCCCAGCTCGCGCTCCAGCGCGCGCGAGGCCGCCGAGCGCCCCTGCAGCGCGCCCGAGCCCCCGGAGTGCACGCCGAAGCGCTCGAGCGCGTCGGCCGCGGCCGCCCGCACCGCCGGGTGCGCCGCGAGCGAGAGGTAGTCCTGCGTGGCGAAGTTGAGCCCCTCCACGTAGCCCGCCCCCGCCGCCGCGTCCCCGGCCGCCCCGGGCGCGAACCGCGCCCCCTCGGCCCGCGCCACCGGGCCCACGCCCCCCTCCACCGCCCGCGCGTACGGCCACACCTCGGCCGCGCGCCGCGCCGCGATCCACGGCGCGATCCCCGCCGTGCGCGCCACCAGGTCCGGCCCGCTCGGCCGCGCGAACTCCGCGAAGCTCCCCCGCAGCGGGTCCACCCCCGCCCACGCCCCCGCGTCGAGCGCCCCCGCCGCGACCCCGGCCGCCGACGCGCCCGCGGCGGCCGCGTCGACGGTCGGCATGTCATGCGACGGTTCCACGGTGACCGCGGGCATCGGCTCGGCCGGTGCCGGGACTGCGGGCGGAGTCGCGCCGGCAGGCGGTGTGAGCAATACAGGAGCGTCGGGGGCGGCGGTCGGCGGCACGGCGGACTCGGTTCGGGATGCGGGAACGGCGCGGCGAAACGGCATGGAGCTACGCGTGAACACGCAACGCTTGCAGTTTGCTCCGCCACACATACGAACGGTGGCGGAACTTCGTCACGGCCGACGACGTGTCGGCGGCCGCGCGGATCGTCTTACAAGCAAGTTGCGCGACGTCGAGTGTCGGCGCGTCCGCCGATATCACCACACCTCGTCATCCGGCCGCCCGGAGCGAAGAGAACTCAGAAACGCCGCACCGCATCGATCGTCCTACTCGCGCCTGTGCCGTGCGTCACATATGCTGTCCGGCGACCAGCTCGCTCCGGCCGCATCTATGCCGACACAGGGCAGCCGCCACGCGGCGCTTCGCCATAGCTTCTCGCTGCCCTCCATTCCCGAGTTCCATGGTCCTCCTCCCCACTGCGCAGGACGCGTCCTGCGGCGACACGTGTTCCGGGCCGGACGGCGCGACGTCGAATCCCGACGCGCGGCTGCACGCCGTCCTGGGCGGCCTCAGCGCGTTTTCCGTTCAGCTCGACGCCGAGGGACGCGTGACGTTCGTCAACGAGGCGTTCCTCGACGCGACCGGGTGGGCGCGGGCCGACGTCGTCGGCGCCGAGTGGGGCGACGGGTTCGTCCCGGCGGGCTGTGAGACGCGCGCGCTCGTCGCCGCGGCGACGGCGGGCGTCTCGGCACGCGGCCAGGGAGAGCTGTTCACCCTGCACGGCGACCTCCGCCGCGTGGCGTGGGAATTCATCGCCCTCCGCGACGATGTGGGGCGCGCGTGCGGCGTCGTCTGCGTCGGCCGAGACGTCACCGACGAGCGCCGCGCCGCACGTGAACGCGCCCGTCTCGCGCGGGAACTCGCCGCGCGCGTCGACCGCGACCCGCTGACCGGCCTCCTCAACCGACGGGGGTTCGTGCGGGAGACGGCGCACGCGGTCCGCGTCGCCGCGCGTATGCGCCGGACCGACGCCGTCCTCTGCGTGCGCGTCGACGGGCTCGCCACGGCGTACGCGACGCACGGCGACGCCGCGGGCGACGACGCGGTGTGCTCCGTGGCGGAGGCGCTGCGCGGCGTCGTTCGCGATTCCGACGTCGTCGCCCGCATCGGCGACGATGCGTTCGCAGTCTACGCCGTCGGGACGGGTACGCCGCACCACGGCGCGGCGGCGGCAGCGCGCGTGCGCGCCGCGTTCGAGCGGCACGACGCACGAGCCCGTGCCGCCGGTCGCACGTTCGACCTCACGTGCACCGTCGGGGTCGCGGAACGCGAGCCGGGCGACGCCGCGGAGCCGTGGCTGGCGCGCGCCGTCGACGCGGCCTCGTCGCTCGCGACGGCGGGCGCCAGCGCGCGCATCAACCGGGCGCCCTGACCCGACGTCGCACCCGGCGCCGCATCACCCGCCGCGCGTGGCCGCGGCGGCGAGCCGGTCGACCAGGGCGAGCGCGTTAGGCGTCGCCGCGCCGAGCGCGGTGTTGTCGAACACGCACCACGCGGCCCCCGCGCGCTCGCCGATCAGCCGCTCGGCGAGCCGGTCGAGGTAGGCCTCGTCGTACGAGGAGTAGTACGTGCGCGGCGAGCCGTGCAGCCGGTAGTAGATGGTGTCCGGCCAGCCGCCCGGCTCGGCCGCCAGCGGCACCCTGGCAGGGTCGGCCGCCACGCGACCCATGCACCACGCGTCGAGCACCCGGTCGGCGGCCGGCACGAACCAGCTCGCATGCCGCGGCTCGACGACCACCGGGCCCGCGTGGCGCGCCCGGAGTGTGCCCATGAACGCGTCCGCCACCGACGCGTCGAACGCGAGGCTCGGCGGCAGCTGGACCAACAGGCACCCGAGATGCGTGCCGAGCGCCGACGCGTCGGCGAGGAACCCGTCCAGGAGCGGCTCGGTCCCGACGAGTCGCCGCTCGTGCGTGATCGCGCGCGGCAACTTGACGGAGAAGCGGAACGCAGCGGGCACGGACGCGCCCCACCGCGCGTACGTCGCCGGTCGGTGTGGGCGGTAGAACGACGAGTTGATCTCGACCCCGGGGAAGCGCGCGGCGTACCGTTCGAGATGCGAGCCGTCGCCGGGGAAGTCGCCCTGCGACACGCGAGGAATGCTCCACCCCGCGCACCCGACGTACACGGCGGTCGCGGGCGACTGGCCCGCCGTCACGACCCGGCGACTCGCCGGCGCGCGGTGATGAGTACCGCGAGGTCGTCCGGGCGCGGGTTGATGAAGTCGAGCCGGATGCGACCGTCGGGCATCTCGCCCACCGTCGCCGGGGCCGCGCTCCCCGTGAGCACCCAGCCGGGCGGCAGCACGACCGCGTTGGCGGGACGGCCGAACGACCGGTTCCACACCAGCTCGTCGCCGTTCAGCGTGTAGCGCGAGCTGTCGGTGTACGTCTCGGACATGCGGAGGCGCACCGACGCGCCGGGCCTAACGGGTGCGAAGCGGAACACCACGGCCTCGGTCTGCGGCGTGACCGGCGGTTCGCCGGCCATCGAGACGCCCGGCGCGGCGGCGATCGCGGCGCCGCGCAGCACCTCCCAGCGCAGCGACTCGCCCGTGTCGAGGTCGCGCGCGGAGGGGGCTGACACCCTGCTGCCCGCGCGCACGACGTTGACGTAGGTGCTCGTGCCGGGGCGCGACTCGGTGTAATCGTGGTAGAGGTCGAAGGTGTGCGTCTCGGGCTGCCGGAGGAAGTAGACGATGGCGCGCGTGCCGTGCGCGCGCTCGTCGATCCGCGCGGCGGCGCTCGACGGGGCCGCCGGGCGCGGCGCGCCGGGGCGGGCGCGGAGGACGAGCGGCGCCGGGGCCGGCGTGGCGTTCCAGAAGCTCACCGCCACCCGCCCGTCGGGCTCGTGCCGGACCTGCGACGGGTAGTTGCACGCGACCAGCTCGTAGCCCGGCGGGAGCACGACCGCGTTGCGCTTGATGCCGAACGCGCGCTCGAAGACGAGGTCCCGCCCGTCGACGCGGTAGCTCTTCGGGTCCTCGTAGGTCTTCTCGATCAGCACGCGCCCGCCTCCGTTAGGCGGGACCGGCCGCGCGAGGGTGACGCGGATGTACGCGCCGGCCGAATCCGCGCCGGTCACGCCGCCGGCGCGCGCCGCGCGGCCGTCGACCTGCGCGAAGGCGAGCGGCCGTCCGGTCGCGCGGTCGGTGACGCGCTCGTCGCTCGCCACGCTGCCTGGGCGGATCGGGTTGTAGTACTCGGTGGCGCCGGGCGTGGTCGCCGTGACCTCGTAGACGATCCGGAACTTGGCGGAGCCGGGCGTGAGGAGCTCGTAGCGCGTGTACGCGTCGGCCTCCGTCTGCGCGGGCCGCGACGGCGCGGCGGGCGTTGCCTGCGTCTGCGCGCCGACCGTCGCGCGCGGGGCGAGGGTGGCCGCGAAGGGCGCGAGCATCAGCCCGAGTACGGGCCGGGCCCGCGCGCGATGGGGCAGGGACATGCGTGGAGTGCGTTGCTGACCAGGTGGTGGGCGGCCGACGGCCGCGCACGAAGATGTCGACGGTGTAGCGGGCGCGCCACGCGCGCGGCCGGCGACGGCCGCGCGACCCGCGCACACGACGCGGGCTTGCGCCTTGCGTGCGCCACGCGCCCGCGGCGCGCCGGTCCGGGCGACCGCTTCCTGCCGCCACGCACCAGCACGTACCAGGAGGAGCACATGCAACACCGCCAACTCGGCCCCGACGCGCTCGACGTGTCCGCCCTCGGTCTCGGGTGTATGGGGATGTCCGATTTCTACGCGGGGCGCGACGACGCGGAGTCGATCGCGACGATCCACCGCGCCCTCGACCTCGGGGTGACCTTCCTCGATACGGCCGACATGTACGGCCCGTTCACCAACGAGCGGCTCGTGGGGCGCGCGCTCCGGGAGGCCGGCGCCTCCGCGCGCGACCGCGTGGTGCTCGCGACGAAGTTCGGCAACGTGCGGTCGGAAGACGGCGCGTTCCTCGGCATCGAGGGCTCGCCCGAGTACGTGCGCCGCGCGTGCGACGCGTCGCTGCAGCGGCTGGGCGTCGATCACATCGACCTGTACTACCAGCACCGCGTCGACCCCAAGGTCCCGATCGAGGACACCGTGGGCGCGATGGCGGCACTGGTCGGGGCGGGCAAGGTGCGCCACCTGGGGCTGAGCGAGGCCGCGCCGGCGACGATACGGCGCGCGCACGCCGTGCACCCGATCGCGGCGCTCCAGACGGAGTACTCGCTCTGGAGCCGCGACGTGGAGGACGAGGTCCTGCCGACGTGCCGCGCGCTCGGCGTCGGCTTCGTGCCCTACAGTCCACTAGGGCGCGGCTTCCTCACCGGGCGGTTCCGCTCGGCCGACGACCTTCCGGCGGACGACTACCGGCGGAACTCGCCCCGCTTCCAGGGCGACAACTTCCGGCGGAACCTCGACGTCGTCGCGCTCGTCGAGACGCTCGCCCGCGAGAAGGCGTGCACCGCGTCGCAGCTCGCCCTCGCCTGGCTGCTGGCGCAAGGTGATGACGTCGTGCCGATCCCGGGCACCAAGCGCGTGCCGTACCTGGAGGAGAACGTCGGCGCGCTCGACGTCGTGCTCACGCCCGCCGACCTCGCGCGGATCGACGAGATCGCGCCGCAGGGCGTCGCGTCGGGCGCGCGGTACCCGGAGGCGACGATGCGCACCGTGAACGGGTGACGCGCGCCCCCGCCGAGTACTGCCGTGCCGGAAGCGGCGTGGGCGGGGCGGGCGCGCGCCCGAGGGTCGTACAAAGAAGCGGCTGAGCGGTCCGGCCGCGTCGTTCGGAACCGGGGGGCTGGCGGCGCGCGTTCCCCCGCCCGGGCCGGCGAACCGTCTGCGGACGCGGTTCGCCCGGGGGTGGGCGGCAACTTCGACCGCCGCAGTCAGAAAACTGCATCATTTCAGCTCTGCATACTGCGCGGGCACGTGTGATGCAGAGGCGCGGCGACGGTGACCGCGTCGTCACGGACGGGCCACGATCGCCCGAGCGCCCGCGCGCGGGGGCACTTCGCGGTTAAAGATGCAGAACGCCAATAACGCCGCGCCTGCGCGCGGCGCTGCAGACGTCCGCGCCCGCTTCGAAGCGCGGACGGTGGTCGCCAGGCATTCCCGTGTGTTCCGCCGCGGCACGCGCGGCGGGCTCTCTCGGCGGTGTACCCGGGTCGCGTGTTCCCGCGGCCGACACGTCCGTGTCGTCGGGTGTTCCGTCCCATTACTCCCTACGGAGGAAGTCGCGGATGTTCAGGACGCTTGCCCCCCACCGCCGCGCGGTCGCGTCGGCCCTGTTCGGCACCGTGCTCGGCACGCTCGCGCTGGGCGCGGTCGCCGCCCCGGCCCGCGCCCAGTCGACGACGCTGAACTTCAACTCGTTGACCGTGACGGACGGTTCGGGCGTCCGGTACGTCGACAACTGCTACCAGGAGTCCGGCTTCCAGGTCACGGCGGTCGGCGTCGCGTGCAACACCCCGTACAGCTTCGCGACCGGCGGCGCGGCGGATCCCACGCTCTGGACCGGGTCCCCGGCGCTCTTCCTGAATGACGCGACCGCGACGCAGGTCGATTTCGGACGCGTCGGCGGCGGAGCGTTCTCGATGCAGTCGATCGACTTCGCCTCGTTCCTGGGAGCCAACGAAGCGATCACGCTCGTCGGCTCGCTCGCCGCCGGCGGGACGGTGATGCAGACGTTCAACTTCCTCGGAACCTCGTCGGGCCTGCAGACGCTCATGTTGAACGGCTTCACCGGTCTGACGTCGGTGCGCCTGACGGCCCTCGACTCGTACGGCGAGCCGATCGTGCAGTTCGACAACATCGCCGTCACCGCCGTCACCGCCACACCCGAGCCGGCGACCATCGCCCTCGTCGCCGGCGGCCTGCTCGGCCTCGGCGCGGCGGCGCGTCGCCGTCGCGCGCCGCGCGCCTGACGCGTCGCGCGCCGCCGCCGCGACCGGACCCGTACCGCACCACCCGCGCACCGGGCTCGCGCCGCGCGCCCAGCGCCCCGCCGCCCGGCGGGGCCGCCGCCACGACATGAGACGTGGCCTAACGGATTCCTTGAGGGAGTGACGATGCACGACATCGAACGACCGAACGAGGCGGCGCGCGTCCAGCGCCGCGACTTCATGCGGATCGCCGGACTCGGCGGCGCGGCCATCGCGCTCGCCGCGTGCGGCGTGGACCCGACCCGCGCCACGGAAGCCGCTGCCCCGACCCCGAGCGTCGGCGCCGCGGTGACCGCCGCCATCACGCTCGACTTCAGCAACGACTACGGCGTCCTGAATTACGCCTTCGCCCTCGAACAGCTCGAGGCGGCGTTCTACGCGCAGGTCGTCTCGAACAGCGCGTTCACGACGGCGTTCAGCGCGTCGGAGCAGCGGGTACTCACCGATCTCCGCGACCACGAGGCGATCCACCGCGCGTTCTTCGCGGCGGCCCTCGGAGGCAGGGCGATCCCGAACCTCACGCCGAGGTTCGGCAGCATCGACTTCACGAGCCGCACGAGCGTCCTGCAGACGGCCGCGGCCTTCGAAGACCTCGGCGTGAGCGCGTACAACGGCGCCGGCGGCTACATCAAGGACGCGACGTACCTCACGCTTGCCGGAAAGATCGTCTCGGTCGAGGCGCGTCACGCGTCGGCGATCCACGACCTCATCTCGCCGAGGAGCGGGTCCTTCGCCCCGAACGTCTTCGACACCGGTAACACGCCCCAGACCGTGATCAACGCGGCCGGGCAGTACGTCCTCGAGACGATCACCGTCATCAACGCCTGAGCGGAGATTCCATGTCTGAACACATGCTGGACCAGGGCCGTCCGCTCTCGCTGCTCGACCACCTCGAGTCGGCCGACCCCGAGGTCGCGGAGCGCCTCGTCGATCGCCGGACGGCGATCCTCCACGGCGCCGGTGCCTCGGCCGCCGTCGCCGCGGGGATCGGGCTCGCGACCGCGCCCGTGGCGCTCGCCGCGCTCGCGCGCGACGCGTTCGGCCAGTCGACGCGCCTCCCCGCGGTCGTGATCTCGGTGCTCAACTTCGCGCTCACGCTCGAGTACCTCGAGTCGGCGTTCTACACGATGGGCGTCAACAAGGCGGGGCTGATCCCGACCGGCGACCAGCAGATTTTCGCGACGATCACGCAGCACGAGTCGCAGCACGTCACCGCGCTCAAGCAGGCGCTCGGCGCGTCCGCGCGCCCGAGCCCGGTCTTCGACTTCACCGGCGGCCAGGGATCCGGCAACGGGCCCTACGCCGACGTCTTCAGCAACTACGGGACGTTCACGGCCGTCGCGCAGGCCTTCGAGGACACGGGCGTGCGCGCGTACAAGGGCCAGGCCCCGGCCGTCATGCCGTACAAGTCGGTGCTCGCGACCGCGCTGAGCATCCACTCGGTCGAGGCGCGGCACGCCAGCGAGATCCGTCGACTCCGCGGCGGCTTCCAGAATCAGGGGCCGTTCGGGAAGGGCTGGATCACGGGCGCGCAGACCGACGTGCCCGGTGCGGGTGCCGTGTACGCCGGCGAGGACAACGTGAGCCAGGGTGGCGTCGATGTGACGACGTTGGTCACGCCGGTCACCCCCGCACCCACCGCGTTCGCGGAAGCGTTCGACGAGCCGCTGACGATGGCGCAGGTGTTGGCCATCGCCGGGAACTTCATCGCGGCCTGACGGCCCGCAGTCGCGGCATGATCGAGGCGCCGGCCACCACCGTGGCCGGCGTCTTGTCGTTAGGCACCTGGCCGGTCCGTTTCGGCGCGGAAATCGTCCCCGGTCAGAGCCCCTTCGCGAGCCGGTAGTACAGGTCGTTCCAGCGCAGCTCCTTCTTGAAGTTCGGCACCGTCGTGTCGTGGTCGATGAGCAGGCACTCCATCCCGGCCATCTCCGCGAAGTCCGAGAGGTGCTCCGCGGCGAGGTCGAAGCTGAAACCGGTGTGGTGCGCGCCGCCGGCGTAAATCCACGCGGCCGCGCCGGTCTTGAGGTCGGGCTGCGGCGTCCAGAACGCGCGCGCGACCGGCAGCTTCGGGAGCGGCGCGTCGGTCGGAACCGCGTTCACCGAGTTGACGACCATCCGGTACCGGTCTCCCATCTCGACCACCGACGCGTTCACCGCGGGCCCCGTCTTGGCGTCGAACACGAGGCGCACCGGGTCCGCCTTGCCGCCGATGCCGAGCGGGTGAACGTCGAGCGCGGGTCGCGTCCCGGCGATCGACGGGCAGACCTCGAGCATGTGCGAGCCCAACACCTTCGCGCCGTCGGGGCTGAGGTGGTACGTGTAATCCTCCATGAACGACGTGCCCCCCGTCAGGCCGGCGCCCATCACCTTCATCGCGCGCACGAGCGCGGCCGTCTTCCAGTCGCCCTCGCCGGCGAAACCGTAGCCCTCCGCCATCAGCCGCTGCGGCCCGAGCCCGGGGAGCTGCGCGAGGCCGTGCAGGTCTTCGAACGTCGTCGTGAACCCCTTGAAGTTGCCGTCCTCCAGGAAGCGGCGGATCCCGATCTCGATGCGCGCGCCGTCGCGGAGCGACTGGTGGCGCGCGCCGCCGGCGCGCAGCTCGGGCGCGACCGTGTACTGCTCGTCGTACTCGCGGACGATCGCGTCGACGTCGGCGTCGCCGACACCGTCGACGATCCGGACGAGGTCACCGACCCCATAGCCGTTCACGCTGTAGCCGAGGCGCATCTGGGCGTTGACCTTGTCGCCTTCGGTCACGGCGACCTCGCGCATGTTGTCGCCGAAGCGTACGAAGCGCGCGCCCTGCGCGTCGTGCCACGCGGACGCCGCGCGCGCCCACGCGCCGACGCTCGCCCGCACGCCCGGCTCCTCCCAGTGCCCGACGACCACCTTGCGCTCCAGGCGCATGCGGCTGCCGATGAACCCGAACTCGCGGTCGCCGTGCGCCGACTGGTTCAGGTTCATGAAGTCCATGTCGATCTCGCGCCACGGAAGGTCGCGGTTGAACTGCGTGTGCAGGTGCAGAAACGGCTTCTGCAGTGCGCGCAGCGCGGCGATCCACATCTTCGCGGGCGAGAACGTGTGCATCCACGTCACGAGTCCCACGCACCGATCCGCGCGGTTCGCGTCGAGCGCGAGGCGCGCGATCTCGTCGGGCGTGGTGAGGACGGGCTTGAAGACCACGCGCACGGGGATGTCGGCGCTCTCGTCCAACGCGCGCGCGACGGTGCGGGAGTGCTCCGCCACCTGCTCCAGCGTCTCGGGACCGTACAGGTGCTGGCTCCCCGTGACGAACCATACCTCGAAGGTCTTGAGGTCGATCATATACCGGTGGGAGCCCTCGCCGGGCGGCAGGCTCGTATGGAGCGGTGAATGGTCCGGCGTCCGCGCGCCTACCGGCCGCGCGCGGGGCCGTCTGCCAGCTGAAACAGGTCCGTTCCGCCGAGCGTGGAAAGATGGCCGAACTCCTCGAGCAGCGTGCGGTAAGCAGCGGCGACGGGCCGCGGCTTTCGGTCGAGGTCGTAGAGGCCGCACGCGTTCACCCGACCGTTCTGTTCGGCGAGCGACGTATCCCAGTCCACCTGATCGGTGAGCGAGTACCACGTGAATCCGACCACGGGGTACCCGTCGGCGCGGATGCGAAGCACGTTGAGCCACTGCTTCCAGAGCCACATCGGCGCCGCGTCCGCGTCGAAGACGTTGGTCTCGGTGTGCATCATCGGCTTGCGGTACCGCTTCTGGTAGAGCTTGCTCACGCCGTACCAGCCCGCGATGTCCTCCGCCCGCTGTCGCGAGCCGTCGGGGAGCAGCAACCACTCGTTACGCCCGTAGTAGTCGTTGCCCATCACGTGATATCCGGGCGGCTCGCCGCGCATGAACCACGTGTAGGCGTCGCGGGTGAGGCCGTTGTCGAGCAGGTAGAGCGCCACGTCGCCTCGCGGCTGGTGCGCGTAGAGCAGGTCGAGCGAGAGGAAGCGCACCTCGTTGTCGAAGTCGGTCGCCGGGTCCGGCACGCCATGAAGGTCGTGCGTGATCTCCGTGGATTCGCTCTGGACGAAGACGGCGTCCGGGCGGCGTCGGGCGATCGCGGACGCGGCGAGCTTGCCCGCGGCGGCGAGGTGGCAGATCGCGGTCACGAACCCGCGCTCGGTCTTCAGACGCTCGTTCCAGACGCCGTCGCGCGCGCTCGCGCGCGCGGCCACGTACGCCTCGTTGACAGGCGTGTAGTAGCGCACCCACGGGTAGCGTTCGGCGACCGCGTCGGCATAACGCGCGAAGTGCAGCGGCAGCTCCGGATTCTGGAGATCGCCGAGCCAGTCGGGGACGCCGAAGTGCAACAGGTCGAGGATGGGCGTGATGCCGACGCGCCGAAGTTCGGCCATCGCCTCGTCGGCGAAGCTCCAGTCGTAGCAGTCGGGCCCGAGGTGGATTCGGTAGTACGGCAGCCCATAACGCAGCACGCGCAGCCCGAGATCGCGGACGAGCGCGAAATCCTCGCGCCAACGATCGTAATGGTGGCACTCCGCGAGTTGGTCGCGTCGGACGACACGCCCGTCGCGCCCCATCGCTCTAGGGTACGAGCATTCGACGCCCGTCGCGAACAGGAACCGGCCGGTATCGCCGTCGGGCACCGCGACGGGCGTTCCGCGGCGAGATGTCCGCGGCTTGGCGTAGTCGTCCCAACCGTCGGGCGCGGCGCGCGCGTGCGCGAGGACGTCGAGGAAGCTGCGCGTCATGGCGGGCGGTGGTGTACAGGAAGCGCGCCACGCGCGCCCCGGCACCCGGGCGATCAGAGCGGTGGCGGCGTCGCGCTGGGCGGAGCGTCGCCTAACGGAATGGCCGTGAGCCGCTCGCCCGCCTCGTACCGCGCGCGCGCCTCCGGCACGATGAGTAGGGCGTCCGCGCGCGCCGCCGTCGTGAGCCGCCCGGCCCCCTGTGCGCCCGCGAGCCGCGCGCGCGGGACGTGACGGTCGTCCGGGGCGTCGCGGTCGCCCTCGTGTAGCTCGACGCGGAGCAGGTGCAGCACCGACGCGGCGAGCACGAGGGGCTCACCGAGTACCACCGGCACGACCCGGCGAAAGGGCGCCCGGTGTCCGCCGAGGCGCCGGATCGCGGGTCGTGCGAACAGCTCGAAGGCGACGAGCGCGGCGCCGGGGTTGCCGGACAGGCCGAGCCACGTCACGCCGGGCGCCGCGCCCACGCGGCCGAACCCCATCGGCGCGCCCGGGCGCATGCGCACCGCCCACCGCGCGGCGCGGCCGCCCATCCCGGCGACCGCGTCGTGCATGCAGTCGAACTCGCCGGCCGAGACGCCGGCGGTGGTGACGATCAGGTCACAGCCGGCGCCCGCTGCCATGCGCTCGCGTACCGCATCCACGGTATCGGCCGCGATGCCCAGGTCCACCGGGATGCCGCCTGCCTCGCGGACCGCGGCGGCGAGTGCGTGATTGTTGGAGCCCACGATGCGTCCCCGGGTCACGGCCTCGGACGCGCGAGCCAGCGGGACGAGTTCGTCGCCCGATCCGAGGATGCCCACGCGCGGGCGGCGGTGCACGTGAACCGTCGCGGCGGCGCAAGCGGCGAGCAGCCCGATCTGCGCGGGTCCGAGCGACGCGCCGCCGTCGAGCACGACGTCGCCCGTGCGCACGTCCTCGCCGCGGCGGCGGACGTCGCGCGCCGGCGACGCCTCTCGCCATACGGCCACCCGTCCGCCCCCGCCGTCCGTGTCCTCCACGCGCACGACCGCATCAGCCCCGGGCGGGAGCGGCGCGCCGGTCATGATGCGACGCGCGGTCCCCGGGGCGAGCGGACGCGCGTCCTCGTGCCCGGCGGCCACCGTACCGTCGACGGCGAGGTACACCGGCTCCGCGGGCGCGGCGCCACGAACGTCCACCGCGCGCACGGCGTAGCCGTCCATCGCGCTCGCATCCCACGGCGGGATGGTGAGCGGAGACGACACGGGCTCGGCGAGCACCCGGCCGAACGCATCGTCGAGCGCGACGCCCTCGGCCGCGAGCGGCTGCACCGCGTCGAGGATCCGCGCGCCCGCCTCCCCAGCCGTTAGCCGCTCGCGGTCGCGGGGCGGGGCGCCACGCCAGGGGCCCGACACGACGGGGCGCGCCGCGCGTCAGCGGCGCATGACCGAGCCCTCGACGATCGCCGCGAGCGCGTCGAGGTGTCCCGGGTCGTCGAACGACAGCACGCGCACGCCGGCGAGCCGCGCGTCGGTCCCGCCGTTAGGCACGTCCGTCACCACGGCGAGGTACTGCGGCGCCGTCGGGCCGCCGGGCTCGTAGATCGGGGCGCGGTGTGCGGCCTCGCGGAATACCTCGATCATGGGCAGCGCCGAATTCTTGAACCCCTCGCAGACCACGACGTCGGCGTCGCTCAGGTAGCGCTCCGCGATCGCCTCGGGCCCGAGTTCGGGTCCGCCGCGCTCGTCGCCCCACCGGACCACGAGCGCGAACTTGTCGGGCGCGGCCATCGCGACGCGCTCGGCCCCGCCCTCGTGGTAGTGGCGGTACGTGTCCGTGGTGGACGGGTCGAGGTTGAACGTGTGGTGGCCGTGCTTGATGGTCATCACGCGATGTCCGCGCGCGACCAACGCCGCGACGAGGCGCACGACGAGTGTGGTCTTGCCGCTGTGCTTGCGACCGACGACGGCGACCAGCGGTGGTACGCTCACGCGGCGACGTGTGCGCGCGCGGCGTCGAGGTCGTGGGGCGTGTTCACGTTGCGGAAGAGGGTATGCGGGTCGCCGAACCGAGCGACCTGTCCGGCGTCGAATCGACGCGCGCCGACCGCGTCGCCGAGCGCGCGCGCCCGACGTTCGCCGGCGCGGAGCAGGCGCTCGGCCACGGGGCAACAATCGCGCGCGTAGTACGCGCAGAGCGGCTCTGGCCCACTCCCAGCATCCGGGATCACGGCCGTCGCGCCGAGATCGCCCTCGGTCCGGAGCGCGGCGAGCAGCCCAGCGGGGACGAACGGCATGTCCCACGCGACGACGACGACGGCGGTGCCCGCGTGCGCGAGCGCGGCATGCAGCCCGCCGAGGCTGCCGAACCCGGGCAGCACGTCGGGCGCGACGCGCGCGCCGGGAAGCCACGTGCCGGCGTCCGGCGCGTTGGCTACGAGCAGCAGGCGGTCGCACACCCCGTCCAGCGCCGCCGCGACGCGGTCGATGATGCGGACGCTGCCGATCCGCTCGAGCCCCTTCGCCGCTCCGCCGAACCGCGTCGCCCTGCCGCCCGCGAGGATCACGCCGGTAACGGTCGTCGGGTCGCGGCCCGGGGCCGCATCGTCAGCGGCGGCCCGGTCAGCGAAACAGGGCAAGCGATTTGATGACCGTCTGCGCGACGCCCCATAGCGCCGGGACGCCGACGATGGCCCACGAGATGATCACGAGCGCGACCGGCGAGGTCGGCGGCGCGGCGCCGCGCGCCGCCGTGCCCGTGCCGTCCAACCGCGGCCCGCTCACGACGCGCGCTCCACGGCCCGCGGCACGACGGGCGCGTTCACCCGACCGCCCCCGACGGCGCCCAGCCGCGCCGCGCTCAGCGCGCGCACCCGCGTGCTCGCGACGAGTCCGACGAGCAGCAGCGCGGTCATCACGTACATCGTCGTGCTGTACGCCTCCGCCTTGGGAACGCCGTGCGCGATGCGGTAGTCGCGTACGTAGTTGACGAGCACCGGCCCGAGCACGCCGGCGGTGGACCACGCCGTGAGGAGGCGGCCGTGAATGGCGCCGACCTGGCCCGTGCCGAACAGGTCGCGCAAGTAGGCCGGGATCGTCGCGAAGCCGCCGCCGTACATCGACAGGATCACCACGCACGCTCCGACGAACAGGGCGACGACGCCCGAGCGCCCGAGCGTCGGGACGAGCGCGTAGAGCACGGCGCCGAGCGTGAAGAAGGTCGCGAACGTCGCGCGGCGCCCGATCCGGTCGGAGAACGACGCCCAGAAGAAGCGCCCGACGAGGTTCGCGAGGCTCAACAGCCCGACGAACGCCGCGGCGGCTTGGGCGCCGATCCGCCCGGGGAACATCTCCTGGATCATCGGCGACGCCTGGCTCAGCACGGCGATGCCGGCGGTCACGTTGACCAGGAGCATCGCCCAGAGCAGCCAGAACTGCGGCGTGCGCACCGCGTCCGACACGGCCACGTCGGGCACCGTGGGGCGGGATGCGGCGGGGCGAGCGGCGGCCCACGCGGCGGTCATCGTCGACGTCGACCCCGACGTCTCGGGCACGCCGCGGACCGCGGCGGCGGGGGTCCACCCCACGGCGGGCACGCGGACCGTGAACACGCCGAACATCATGAACACGAGGTAGATCACGCCCAACGTCACGAACGTCGGCGCGACGCCGGTCGAGGTCGCCGACTTGAAATGGTCCATCAGCGCGACCGAGAGGGGCGACGCGATCATCGCGCCGCCGCCGAACCCCATGATCGCCAGGCCAGTCGCCATACCGGGCCGGTCGGGGAACCACTTGATGAGCGTGCTCACCGGCGAGATGTAACCCAGGCCGAGCCCGGTCCCGCCGATCACGCCGTACCCGAGGAGCAGCAGCCAGAACTGGTGCGTCGACACGCCGAACGAGCCGACGAAGAAGCCGGCCGCGAAGCAGCACGCGGACGCGAACATCGCCTTGCGCGGGCCGGCGCGCTCGAGCCACGCCCCGAACAGTGCGGCCGAGAGCCCGAGCATCACGATCGCCGCGGAGAACACCCAGCCGATGGTGCTGAGCGACCAGTCGCCGGGCGCCGACGTGGTGACGCCGAGTTGCTTGGAGAGCGGGAGGTTGAAGACCGAGAACGCGTACGCCTGCCCGATCGACAGGTGGATCGCGAGCGCCGCGGGCGGCACGAGCCAGCGGTTGTAACCGGGCGGCGCGATCGTGCGGTCGCGGTCGAGAAACGCCAGTGCGGACGACATGCCGGACAGATAAGATATGATGAAGATGTATCGGCGCTGCTACGCGCGCCGGGGCGCAGTGCGTCCAAGCGGTGCGTGCAAACTGTACCACGTACCGCACCAGGTCCACCATTTCGCGCGCGCGTTGCATCAGCGCTGAACGACGTTGGCACGTTCCCGCGCGCCCGCGATTCATCCTCCATGGCTCATCCCGCATGACGGCACGCACGTCGACGGCTCCCGCGCGCGACGTGCCCGCGCCACTCGCCGACGGCGTGGTCCGGCGCGTCGACGGTGCGCACGCGACGGACGTCGCAGACGAGGTCGCCATCGAGGAGCCGCTGCTCATCGAACTCGCGTTCGATCGCGACGGCGGCCGCGTGACGGAGAGCGTCTCGGTGACGATGCGCACGCCCGGCCACGACGTCGAGCTCGCCCTCGGCTTCCTCTACACCGAGGGTATAATTGCCGGAGTGGACGAAATCGGCGCGCCCGCGTCGGAGCCGCCCACCGCGCCCGGCGCGCGCGACTGCAACACCGTGCGCATCACGGTGCGCGCCGGCGTCCCGGTCGACGTGCGCCGGCTCGAGCGCCACTTCTACACGGCGTCCAGCTGCGGCGTGTGCGGCAAGACGTCGCTCGAGGCGCTCGCCGCCGGGCGCGCGATCGCGCTGCCGCCGGGCCGCCCCGTCGTCACGCCCGAGGCCGTGCACGGGCTGCCCGGCACGCTGCGCGACGCGCAGGCGGTGTTCGACCGAACCGGAGGGCTGCACGCCGCGGCCCTCTTCACCCCCGGCGGCGACCTGGTCGCCGTACGCGAGGACGTGGGACGGCACAATGCCGTCGACAAGCTCGTCGGCGCGGCCCTGCTCGCCGGGCGGCTGCCGCTCGACGACCGCGTGCTCCTCGTCAGCGGGCGGGCCAGCTTCGAACTCGTGCACAAGGCGCTGGCCGCCGGAATCCCCATCCTCGCGGCCGTCGGCGCGCCGTCGAGTCTCGCCGTCGAGACCGCGCGCGCCTACGGCCTCACGCTGCTCGGCTTCGTCCGCCAGCAACGGTTCAACGTGTACGCCGGCGCGGAGCGCGTCGGCGTACACGCCGCGCGTCAGGGCTTCGACGTGACGGCGCTGCCCTGATCGCCTCGCCGTGCTTCCGCGTCGCGCTGCGGCCCGGGGCCACGCGAACACGCGACATCAGCACTCAGCGCGCCGAGCCCGCGACGCCGACGTCGGTCCGCGCGGGCAGGTGCGCGCGCAGCGCCGCCACGATCCGCTCGGCCGCGTGCCCGTCCCATCCTTCGGGGCGACGTGCGCCGGCGATCGCGCGCGGCGCGGCGCGCGCCGCGCGGTACGCGCCGAACACGCCCTCCACCGTGAGCGGCCACGGCGCGAGCCGGTTGGTCCCCTCGGCCACGGTCACCGGGCGCTCGGTCTGCTCGCGCAGCGTCACGCAGGGCACGCCGAGCGCCGTCGTCTCCTCCTGCAGCCCGCCCGAGTCGGTGAGCACCACGGCAGCGCCTTCGGTGAGCGAGAGCATCTCGGTGTAGCCGAGCGGCTCGAGCACGCGCAGCCGCTCGAGCCGCGGCGTGAGGCCAAACACCTCCGCCTGCTTGCGCGTGCGCGGGTGCACGGGGAACACCACCGGCAGCTCGCCGGCCACGGCCGCGAACGCGTCGAGCAGGATGCCTAACGCGCTAGGGTCGTCGACGTTGGACGGCCGGTGGAGCGTCGCCGCGACGTAGCCGCCGCGCGCGAGGCCGAGCCGCGCGGGCAGGTCGACCGCGCGCGCGCGCGGCAGGTGCGTGAAGAGCGTGTCGATCATCACGTTCCCAGCGAACGCCACGCGCTCCGCCGCGATCCCCTCGCGCACGAGGTTGGGGAGCGCGTCGCGCGACGGGGTGAGCAGCAGGTCGGCGAGGCGGTCGGTGAGGACGCGGTTCACCTCTTCCGCCATCCGCCAGTCGCCGCTGCGCAGCCCGGCCTCGACGTGCGCGACGCGGCAGCCGAGTTCGGGGCGCAACTTGGCCGCGACGAGCGCGCACGCGAGCGTCGCGTTCACGTCGCCCACGACGACGAGCCAGTCCGGCCGCGCCGCGCGCAGCACCGGCTCGAACGCCTCCATCACGCGCGCCGTCTGCTGGGCGTGCGTGCCCGAACCCACCCCGAGGTGATGATCCGGCGCCGGAATCGCGAGGTCCTCGAAGAACGCGTCCGACATGCGGGCGTCGTAGTGCTGCCCGGTGTGCACGAGCACTGCCTCGTCCCCGGCGCGCGTGAGCGCGGCGAGGATGGGCGCCACCTTCATGAAGTTGGGCCGTGCGGCCGCGATCACGAGCACGCGCATGCGGTCCGCGCGCGCGGGGTCCGCGCGCGCGGGGTCAGCTCGCATCCGCGACGCCGAGTAGCAGCCCGAGTACGACGCGTGACGAGCCGTGCGAGCCGACGACTCGCACCGTACACGCGCGCGACTCGACGTTCGGCTGCGTCAGCCCGACCACGTCTGCTCCGCGATAGGGCGCGTGCGCGATCGTTCCGTCACGCTGCGGGGGAAACTGCCGCCGAGATCGGGCGACCCAAACAGGGCGGTCTGCACGTGGTCGTTGGTGTTCGGGGGTGAGCCGCCCGGAAGCGGGGCGGCCCAACCCCCGCGCCGGGGGCACTCAGGCCGACGCGAGCGTCCGATCACGCGCACGTCCGCGCGCGCGACGGCCGTCAGTCGTGGTCGACGCCCGCGACGCGCAGCGGGAGCACCGCGAAACCCGCGCGCGCACGGTGGGCAAGCTGCACGTCGATCGCCGCGACGGTGACGCTGTCCACCGACTCGCCGGCGTCGGCCACCACGGTGCCGTCGGGGGCAATGATGCACGAGCCGCCGCAGAAGCGGGTGCCGTCGCTCGCCGGACCGACGCGGTTACAGAGCGCCAGCCACGCCTGGTTCTCGGCCGCGCGCGCGCGCGCCAGCAGGCGCAGCGTCTCGCCGCGCGGGTGCGGCCACTCGGCGACGCAGGCGAACAAGGTCGACCCGGCGAGCGCATCGAGTCGGTACTGCTCGGGGAAGCGCAGGTCGAAGCAGATGCTGAGCGACGCGTCCGCCGCCGAAGCGCCGCGGCCGACGCAGCTCCGCACGCGTTCGGTACCACCGGTGAGGCGCTCCGGTTCGCCCATCGGCGGAAACAGGTGCGCCTTGTCGTACGTCACGACGCCGAAGTCGCCGACGTCCGCCGGGGCGGCCAGGTGGAACCGATTGGCGAGTCCCCCGTCTGCCGTCTCCGCGATCATCGACCCGCCGACCCACGCGCCGCGCTCGTCGGCAAGCGCTTGCAGCGTCGCGACCACGTCCCGCGTCGTCTCGCGAGCGGCGCGCACCCACGCGTCGTGCGCGTAGCCCGTGGTGAACAGCTCGGGGAGCAGATACAGGTCGGCGGCTGGCGCGCCGCGGATCAACGCCGCGGCGCGCGAGACGTTGTCGGCCACGTCGCCGTCCTGCACGGCGAGCTGGACGAGCGCGACGCGCAGCGCGCCCGTCTCGTCGCCACCCGTCGCGTGGGCGCCCGGCGAGTGCGCGCTCACGCGACCGGCACCGTCGCGCGACCCGCGACACCCGCACCGCCGATCGCACCCGCGAGCGGCCGCTCGCCCGTGAGCAGCGCGCGCAGCACCGGCGCCCCGGCCCGAACCATGTCGGTGCTGCAGCTGTATGCGAAGCGGATCGCGTGCGCGCAGTGCTCCCCGAACGCGTCGCCCGGCGCGCTGCCCACGCCGGCCTCGGCGAGGCGCGCGGACAGCTCGTCGGCGTCGCGCACGCCGAGGCGGCCGTAGAGCGACGGGTCCAGCTCGCACCACAGATAGAAGCCGCCGCGCGGGACGAACGGGCGCACGCCCTCGACGTCGCCTAACGCGGCGAGCATCACGTCGCGCCGCTCGGCGTACTCGGCCCGCATCATCGCGACGTACTCGCGCGGCCCCTCGAGGGCCGCAGTGGCGCCCCACTGCGCGAGGCTGTTCACGCCGTTGATCGAGCAGCGCAGGACCTTGGGGAAGCGGTCGCGCAGCTCGGCGTTGGTCGTCACCGTGTAGCCGACGCGCAGCCCGCTCATCGCGTGGCTCTTGGAGAACGACCACAGGCTGACGACGCGGTCGGCCACGCCCGGCACGTGGCGCTGCGCGAGCGCGAGCAGGGAGTGGTGCACGTGCGGCGGGTAGATCACGTCTTCGTACGCCTCGTCGCTCACCACCCAGAGGCCGCGCTCGTCGGCGAGGCGCAGGATGGCGAGCAGCCGCTCGCGGTCGGCGACCGCGCCGGTCGGATTGTGCGGCGTGTTCACGAAGATGGCCTTCGTGCGCAGCGTGATGCGGCGCGTGATCGCGTCGGGGTCGTACACGTACCCGTCGCCGGCGCTGAGCGGAACGCCCGCCGCCACGCCGCCCGCGAGCCGCACGTTTTCCGCGACCTCCGTCCACATCGGGTCGGGGAGGATCACCTCGTCGGCGGGGTCGAGCAGCGCCGAGAAGGTGACGAACAGCCCGTGCATGGAGCCGTTGGTGACGAAGATGCCGTCCTCGTCGGCCAGCTCGATGCCGTTCACGTGCGCGAGCTTGCGGCGGACGGCCGTGCGGAGCGCCGGGATGCCGTTGTTGGGCGGGTAGTGCGTCTGTCCACGCGTGGCGGCGTCGGCGATCGCGGCGACGACGTGCGGCGCGGGGGCGAAGCTCGGGTCGCCCGACTCGAAGCGGTACACCGTCCGCCCGGCGGCCTGGGCGTTCAGCAGGCGCTCGCGGATCTGAACGATCTTGCCGAGCGAGATGTGGTCGAGGACGTGGGACGGCATCGGCGGGGCGCGGGGGCGGAGGGGCGGCGCGAACACCGAAACGTGCGCCGCCCGGGTCCGACGCGCTACTGCTACGCGCCCGTTACGTCCGCATCATCCCGCCGAGCGCGACGCTCGGCTGCCGACCGCCGAGCCCGTCGACGAGTTCGCGCATCGACGCCAGCGTGCGCCAGTACACGTCTTCCATGAGCATGTGCGAGAACGCGCCGTTCCGGCCGACGCTCCACAGCCCCGGCACGCCGGTCGATCGCACGAAGCGCTGCCGGTCGGCCTCGTAGGCGTTGAGCAGCACGGGGTACGCGACGGCGGTCCGGACCACGCGCGCGCCACCGAGGTCGCGGGCGTGCACCCCCGGGATGAGCACGTCGAGCGCGTCGAGGCAGTGTGCGATCAACGCCGGGTCGGGCATGCGCCACGTCGCATCGCCCACCTCGCACCCGATGTCGACGGTGAGCATGCTCTTCCCCGCCGGGGCGAGCCAGGGCATCGACCGCGTCGTGTCCGTGACGCGGAAGAAGGGGAACTCCTGTTCCGGTGTCCACAGCACGGTGTCGGGGATCAGGTCGCGCCCGGCGAGCCGCAGGCTGACGAACACCATCGGACGGTAGCGGAAGCGCTCGAGGTACGAGACGCCGTCCGTGCCGGTGACGAGGCGGGCGAGCGCGTTCACCGGCGCCGTGCTCACCACGGCCTGCACCGGCTGTTCGCGTCCGTGGACGCGGACGGCCTGAACGCCCCGCGCGTCGGCGACGATCGCCTCGACCGGCGAGTCGCAGGCGATGGCGTCGCGTACGTCGGCGGCGAGGTGCTCGACGAGCCGGCTCACGCCGCCGTCGGGGTACACGTGCCACACGTTCGCGTTTTCGGCCGCTACGTGACTGTAACCGATGGTCACCGCGCGGTGTGTGAGCCGGCCGGCCAGCTTGAGGAACGCCGTCCCGGCCACGCCGTGCTGCAGCTTTTCGGCGACGGCCGGCGCCAGTTCGCTCGCGGGCGCGCCCGACCACGCTTCGAGGAGTGGAATGGCGACGGCGTCGGCGAGCGCGCGGCCGTACGAGGCGCGGAAGACGTCGGCCGCGGAGTGGTGCGTGCGTCCCGGAAGTTTGAGGCGCGCGGCCGCGCCACTCAGCGAGAAGCGCGGGTTGGCGAGGAGGCCGAACGGGTACGAGTGGGCGCGCCCGCCCAGCCACACGCTCTCGCCGTAATAGCGGACGGTCCGGCAGACGGCGCCGACGCCGATCGCGGCGGCGAGCCGATTCGTGACGAAATGCGCCCCGACGTCGGACGAGAAGCCGTCGGCGTCGCGATGACTCTGCGCCAGCCCCGCGAGTCGCGGGCCGGCCTCGTAGAGCACCACCGGCACGCCGTTGCGCCGCAGAAAGGCGGCCGCGGTGACGCCCGCGATGCCCCCGCCCACGACCGCGACCGGCAGGCCGCGCGCGTCAGCCCCGTTCGTGCGCGGCATCGCGCGCTCCGTCGCCAGGGCGCCGCAGCACCGCTTCGAGCAGGCCGCCGTATCCCACCAGCTGTTCGACGGCGTTGACGGCGGTGAACAGCGCCAGCGCAGGCGCCGCCGACAGCGAGACGTGACGCAGCACGTTGGGCGAGGCGCCGTAGTCGGCGAGTGCGTTGTGCAGCGTGTACACCCAGTTCACCGGCGTGACGATCGTCCGCATGCGCTCGACGTCGAGTTCGGATGCGTGCGCGAGCGTGCGCAGCGTCTCCTGTGTGAACAGATGCCAGTGCCGCGGAAAGTGGTACCCGCCCCAGTGTCGCGACTTCGACACGGCGAACGAGAGCGTGCGGACGTTGTCGGTGACGATCACGACGCGTCCGCCGGGGCGGAGCACGTCGCGCACGCGACGGAGCACGTCACGCGGGCTGCCGACGTGTTCGAGCGTCGCGACGAGGAGGACGAGGTCGTAGGCACCGCGATCGAGTGGGAGATCCTCGATCGTGCCGTGATGCACGCGCAGGCCGGCCGCGCCCGCGGCGGCCACGGCCGTCTCGCTCGCGTCGACGCCTTCGAGCTGCCATGTGGGCGCGCCGAACGTGCGGAGCAGTCGCAGGTGGAATCCGTCGCCGCACCCGATGTCGAGCACGCGCGCGTCGGGTGCGAGGGCGCGTGTCCAGCGCGCGAGGCGGTACCGTTCGAGTCGGCAGCGGACCGCATACGCCAGCCCGTAGCGCGCGCTCGAGAAGTCGTAGGCGTGGTAGTCGGGCGGGTAGATGCGCGGCAGCTCGTCGGACGCCGGGCGTGGGTTGAGGTAGACCAGCCCGCAGCGCCGGCAGCGTACGGCGAGAAACGTGTCGCGACTCGTGCGATACTCGAAGTCTTCGCCGACGCTGAGCGGTTCGGCGTCGTCGGCCCCGCAAACGTCGCATCGCAGCGCGACGAGCCGTAGCGCGTCGTGGTCTCCCGCAGCGTGCGGGGTGGGGGCGACCACGCCAGGAGTCACGCGGGGAGCGCACTCCGCCGCGTGTCGAGATCGGCGGTGGGGTAGTGGGCGCGTTCGGCCAGTGCGCCACGGCGCTGCACGGCGCAGACGCGCTGTACGCCGTCGGCCAGCGCGATCTCGGGCACGAAGCCCAGTAAGCGGCGCTGCCGGTCGAGCGCGGGGCGCTTGACGAGCGTCATGCGCGGCGGGAGCGCGTGCACCTCGACGAGCGCCGGATCCGCACCGAGTTCGTCGCACATCATTGCGGCGAGTCTGGACATGGGCACGACGTCGGGGTGGCCGAGATTGATCGCCGCGTACTCGGGCACGAACGCCGCGGCCTCGATGCCGCGTGCCGCATCACACGCGTGCAGCCAGCCACGCTCGCTTCCCGCGTGCACGGTCACCGGACGGCCGCGCGCGAGGTTGGACGCGAACCGAATCATCGCCGAGCGGTGCTCGCCGACCGTCTCGCGCTCGTCGTAGATCATGCACGGCCGGAGCGTGACGGCACGCAGCCCGGCGTGGCGCACCTCGTACTCGACCATCTGCTCGCCGAGGTGCTTCGTGAGGCCGTAGCGGTTGTTCGGCTGCGGGCGCGAGGCCGCCTCGTCGTGCACGTCGTCACCCGGCCCGTACACCTCGGACGTCGAGAAGTACACACACGTGGCCCGCGCGCGGCGGCAGAGCTGCAGCACGTTACTGAGCCCCATCAGGTTGGTCGCGACCGCGAGCGCGCCGGCCTGCTCGCACGTCGTGCGTCCGACGGCCGCCGCGAGGTGAAAGACGACGTCGGGGCCCCAGTCGAACGCGGGAAGTAGATCGAGCGGCTGCGTGACGTCGGCGACGACGTAGCCTTCGCGGAGACCGGGTTTGATGTCGGCCTCGACGACGTCGTGCCCCACGGAACGGAGGTGGGCGACGAGGCGCGTGCCGATGTTGCCGGCCGCGCCGATGACGAGGGCCTTGTACGGGTTACGACGCACGGCGGGGGGTCGGGTTGGGGGCGGGGGCGACGGCGTGCCGGTCGCCGGACGTGCTGGTGCCGGGGTCGCGGTCCGGCGTGCGACGGGGAAGCGACGCGCGCTCGGCGCGCTCGGCGTGTGCGGCCATCGGTACGAGCGTGAAGTGCTCGCCGAGCACGCCGAGGACGCGCACGAACAGGCGGCGCTTGCGCGCCGCGCCGAGCGCCATGCCGGGGAAGAACTCGAGCCCTGGCGCATCCGCGGCGGCCAGCAGATCGAGCGGGTGGAGGAGGAAGCTCGGCTCGGTGCCGGTGGCGCGGCAGAGCGCGAGCGCCGCGCGGAGGTAGCCGAGCATGGCTGCCTCGGAGAACCCGGCGAGGTACATGAGGTAGCTGAGGTGGAACGGCGTGCGCGCACCCGGCACCGTGGTCACGGGTAGCTCGAGCAACTCGCGGCCGGCGCCCAGCGTCCAGCGGTAGGGTGTGTTGGGCCGGAATCCGTCGCGGAACGCGCCGAAAAGCGCGGTGCGCTGCGCGCGTTCCGCGGGCGTGAGCCGCGCGGTGGCGAGGAAGTAGCGACGCGCCAGCGGGCCGATGAACGTGGGCAGCGTCGAGGCGTCGTAGCGGTAACCGCGTCGCGCGAGCACGCGCAGGAGCGCGGGGCTCCAGCTGAAGCCCGGACCGCGGAACCCCGACGGATGCCGACCGGTCGCCGCCGCGATCGCGGCCTCTGCGCGCGCGAGCTCGTCGTCGGCCTGCGCCTCGCCGTAGGTCTGCATCCAGACGTCGTGCGCGTACGTGTGGTTGGCGATCTCGTGCCCGCGCTCGGCGAGTGCGCGCAGCCGGCCCGCGTCGGCGTCGCGCGCCGCGTCCTCGCCCACGAGGAAGAACGTGATCGTCGCGCCCGCCTCGTCGAGCGCGTCGAGCACCGCGGGGACGAACGCCGCGAGGTACGACGGGCGCTGCTCCCACGCGGGGTCGCCGTGCGTCCGGAGGTACGTCCAGAGGTCGTCGAGGTCGAGCGAGACGCTCGCGACCGGTCGCGCCGGGTCCCCCCGCCCGCCGCGCGCGCCTACCACGGAGTTGCCGCCCGTGCGGCGCCTAACCTCGCGCCGATCGCCGCCGCACCCGACTCCGCCACGTGCAGCGTCTCGTTCACGTTGAGCGTGCCAGCGGCGATCTGGGCCGAGGTCACGACGAATACGCGGGGCAGCGACGTCGCGACCGGCGGCAGCCACCGCTCCGAGTAGTGCAGCGTCGTGAGCGCGAGCACCTCGCGCGCACGCGACACGCGGACGTCGAGCACGTCGTCGGGCCCCAGGTGCGGGTGCACGCGGGCGAGGCCGGCGAGGAAGTCGCGCACGACCTCGTCGTCCGAGCGCGACCAAATCGGATCGTCCTGCGCGGCGTACCGGGGCAGATACACGAGGGCGTGACCGCCGACGCTCGCCGGGTCAACCAGCGCGGTCATGTCGATCACGGCGGTGAATGGCAGCCCGTCATCGGTGATGTTCGTGACGTAGTAGCCGCCCGCGGGCGGTCGGCGCAGGAGCACGGTCACGCACACGATGCCCTGGTACGTCACCCCTCGCAGGCGCGCCCGCTCGGCGTCGCCGAGCTGCGGCGCGAGAGCGGCGATGCGCCCCGTCGGGACCGTGAGCGCCACGGCGTCGAACGACATCCGCTCGCCGGTCGCGAGCCGCACGTCGACGCCAGTCGCGCCACCGCCGTCAACTGCCGCCGGACGTGCGCGGTCGCGCACCTCGGCGACGGCGGCGCCACACCTCAACGTCACGCCGCGCGCCTCCAGGTGCTCAGCGAACCGCGCGAGCACGCCGGCGTAGCCGCCGTCGATCCATCCGAAGCGCTCGCGCTTCGCCCCGGCCTGCCGCGCGCCGTAGAGCCGCGCGATGGTCGCCCAGATGAACGTCGCGCTCGTCTCGCGGTAGTTCTCGCCGAGCTTGCTGCGCAGGAGCGGAAGCCAGATCCGCTCGAACGTGCGACGGCCGGAGAGGCGGCGGAGCCACTCGGCCACGGGAATCGCTTCGAGGCGCCGCCAATCGCGCACGCGCGATGCGTGGAGCACCGTATACCCGAGTCGCAGCTTGTCGACAGGTCCGAGCGGCGGGAACATCAGGAAGTCGATCGCGCTCGACATCGAGCGGAGTCGGCCGTCGGTATAGAAGCCGGTCCGTGTCGTCTCCCACCGCAGGCGGTCGGCGATGCCGAGCTCCGCCAGCAGCGCGTGGAGCGCGGTGTCGGCCGGGAGCACGACGTGGTAGAAGCGGTCGCACGGCCAGCCGTCGAGCGTCTGCGTCGCAGCGAGACCGCCGACCGCCGGCCCGCCCTCGAGCACGGTGACGCGGTACCCGCGTTGGCTGAGACGGAGGGCGAGGGTCAGACCAAGAACACCGCCGCCCACGACGCCGATCGACGGCGCGCTGCCGTCCGACATGTCGTCCGACGCAGCCGCCCGCACGACGGTCGGAGCGGTGCACGTCTCGCCCTGCGGGGGGTCCACCGCCGTACTCGCTTCCGCAAAGAGCATGGATGTCGCGGGCCGGATAGAACGCGGCGCGCGGCCGAACGGGTGCGAACGGGCCGGCGGATCGCGCGACGAAACAGCTCGGCCCGCGGCTGTATCAGCCGCTAAGCTCGTCGTGGTGCGCCAACACTATGACTGCCCTGTCATTCACGCAATAGGATGTGACACGCGGCACAGGACGTCCCCATTCACGCGAACGACTGTAGCGCGGCCGCGACCCGATCTGCTGCCTCCCCTGTGCCGTACGCGCTACGGTCCCACCCGCGGCTGCGGGCCGGAATCGCGCGAGCGACCGTGGTAGGGAGCCGTTCGAGTACGTCGGGTCCGACGAGCTGGTTGGCCCCGAGCGCGACCGTTTCGACCCATTCGGTCTCGGTCCGCAGCGTCACGCACGGCGTCCCGAGCCAGTACGCCTCGCGTTGGAGGCCGCCGGAGTCGGTGACGACGACCGCCGCGCCGCGCACGGCAGCGAGCGTCTCGAAATACCCGAGCGGCGGGATCACGTACATGCCGGGCGGAGGCGTGAGCCCGTGGGCCGCGAGCGCGGTACGCGTGCGCGGGTGTGCGGCAAAGACGACGGGGAGGGGGAGATGCCGGAACGCATCGAACGCGGTGGTCAGACGCGCGGCGTCGTCGACGAGTTCCGATCGGTGGAGCGTGGCGAGTACGAAATCGGTCCCCGCCGGAATCGGCCACCCGTCGATCGCGCCCGGCGCGGCGGTTCGCGGGAGCGCGCGCAGCAGCACGTCGTACGCGACGTCGCCCGTCTGCACGACGTTCCCGGAGGGCCCCTCCTGGTGCAGGCGCGTCGTGGCCGCGTCCGACGGCGTGCAGAGCACGGCACTCACCGCGTCGACGGCACGCCGGTTGATTTCCTCGGCCATGAGCGCGTCACCGCAGCGCAGACCGGCCTCGACGTGTACGACGGGGATGCGCAGCTTGGCGGCGGCGAGGGCGCATCCGAGGGTGCTGTTGGTGTCGCCGATGACTACGGCGACGCGCGGCCGCCGCTCGCCTCGGGCCGCGAGCACCGCAGCCGCTCGGGTGAGCACGAGCGCGGTCTGCGTCGCGTGGTCCCCGGAGCCGACGTCCAGACACACGTCGGGCGACCGTACGCCGAGCTGTTGGTACAGCAACGCATTGAGTGCGTAGTCGTAATGCTGGCCGGTGTCGACGGCGAGCACGTCCCAGTGCGGATCGAGGGCGTGTGCGAGGATGGACGCCTTGATCACCTGCGGGCGCGTGCCGTACAAAAGCGCCAGCGGTGGCCGGTCGGGTGCGTCGTCGCGCGATGCGCTCGGAACATTCATATGCCCGCATATACGGTGGCCGGCGCGTTCGTGCCAGACGGAGCAAGAATGCGACGCATGATCGTCGTGCGCCGTGCGGTCGCCGAACTCGGTCGTCGCACTATGTTGCCGATGCCGCGTGCGGCCGGTACCGCATGCGGGGCGCACGCCCTGTCCCAAGGTCTTCGACCCGGTGAGTGAATCTGCTCGCGATTCGCGTCCGCCCGCTACGCCGGCTGACGTGCGGCACCGTGTTCCCTGGGCGAGGCTCGCCGGCGACGCCCGCGCCTTGGTCGTCGCTGCGACCCTGGTGGGCCTCGTCCTCCGACTGTACCGGGTTGGCGCGCAGAGCCTCTGGGTCGACGAGGCGGCCACGTATCTGAGTTCGGCGGGCTCGCCGTGGTGGGTGATCACCCAGCGGGAGTACGACGGGTCGGTCCCGCCCCTGTACTTTTTGCTCGTCAACGCGGCACTCCGATTCGGCGACTCGGAAGCGGTCTTACGCGCGGTGTCGGTCGCGGCGGGCACGCTGTGCATCCCGCTGCTCTACGTGGTCGCGCGCCGGTGGGTGGGGACGGCGACCGCGGCGGTCGGCGCGGCGCTGTTCGCGATCTCCCCCTTCGACGTCTGGTTCAGTCAGGAAGCCCGCGCCTACGCGACGTTGATGCTGCTCGCCCTCGGCACGCTGCGCGCGACCCAGATCGCGATTGACAGGCCGGATGCGACGTGGCCGCGCGTCGGTGTGGCGCTGCTGCTGACGGCCTCGTTCTACTGTCACACCGTCGGGCTCGCGCTCGTGCCGATCGCGGTGGCCGTGGTCGCGCTGTACGAGCCGCCGTCGCGCTGGCCGCGGTGGGCGGCCGTGTTCGTCGCCGCGGGCCTGCTGATCGTGCCCGGATTCCTGCGGTATTTCACCATCTATCACTATCCGACCAACCACACCGACGGGTCGTTCGACCCGTCGGTGCTCGGGTTCACGCTATGGGTATTCGGCGCGGGGTACTCGCTCGGGCCGAGCGTCGCCGAGTTCCACCTCCGCGCGCCGGGCGAGGTGGCTCGCGCGGCGGCCGGGCTGATCGCGCCGGTGTTGCTCGGGCTGGCCGCGCTGCTCGCGGCTGGCGCGCGGGCGTTGTGGCGTCGCGCGCCGCGCGCGCTCGCGGCCGTCGTCCTGTTAGGCGTCGTCCCGGTCGCATTCGCGGCGGCCGGCTCGGTGTCGGCGCGCTACCCGTACAACGTGCGGTACGCAGTGATTGCGTTCCCCGCGTTCGTCGTGCTGCTCGCGAGCGGCGTGTGCGCGCTCCGGCCGGCGTGGGCGCGCGCGGTCGCCGCGGCATCCCTCGTCGCGCTGAGCGCCGCGTCGCTTCGCGGCTACTACGGTGACCCGCGCTACGCCCGCGAGGACAGCCGCGGGGCGACGGCGTTCATCGCGCGCGTGGGGCGGTTGGGAGTTGATCCCGTGGTGGTGAGCGCGTCGTACACGTCGACGGTGACGGACTACTATTACCGCCGGGCCTACGCGCGCGGGGTGGCGCGCCGCGTCGTGCCGTTCCCGGGCGCGGAGCTCGGCGCGGACACCGTCGCCATCTCGCGGGCCGCGGCGCGCCTGCTCGGAGGCGAGCGGCGCGTTTGGCTCCTGCTCAGCCGGACGGAGTTGAGCGCGCAGTCGCGCACGGAAGCGCGCATCCTGCGCAGGTACGCCGACGCGTGCTTCGCGCGCGACACCGCATTCCGCGGGTATGGTTCTGAAGCGATACTATATGTTCGTACGCCCCGTCCCGCGCGCGCGGGCACGGGCGCATCGTGCGACGGCGCGACTTCGGCCGTCCGCTGACGCGGTCGACCGGCGCAAACTGCGGAAGACGCACCGGGCAGCTTCCGGTCACTGAGGGTAGAACGCCGTATCAGCGACGCCGCGTAATCGGTGATTGCGCTCACAATCGCGCAAATCTGCCCGCTTCGCGGAGGGCACCGGCCCGGGTAGGCTCCAGCCGTCCCCGCAAGACGCACCTGGACGGCGCAGTCGTAGGGCCTCCGCACATCGGAAGGCCGCGACAAAGGCACACCCGGCGAAAGTCGGGGTCGCAAAGCTTCGAAGCTACCACCCCCGTTCCAGGCGGACGGGGGCCATGCTGGTCGAGCTGCCGGACGGTCCCCACCGAAGGCCCTAAGCAGGAGAAGTTCGGAATGCAGTTGTCTCGTGCAGCAACGGTCGCCGTGCTCGCCCTCGGCGGTGCGGCGTGCTCCGACCACACGCTCGCCACCGCCCCGACCGGCAGCACAGTAGCGCCGGCCTACAGCCTGACGCCCAACACCGGCACGGCCGGGTCGATCTCCAGCGCTGCCGCGTCCGGCCAGTGCATGGACGTCGTCAACATCAGCCAGAGCGCCGGCGCCGGTCTCCAGCTGTGGAACTGCAGCGGCGGCGTCAACCAGCAGTGGACCTGGCAGAGCGACAAGACCATCCGCGTCTATGGCGGCACGATGTGCCTCGACACGTCGGGCGGTCTGAGCGCGAACGGCACGCCGGTGATGATCTGGCCTTGTACGGGCGCGCCGAGCCAGCTGTGGACCGCTTCGGCGGCCGGCGAGATCAAGGGTGTCAACGGCATGTGCCTCGACGCCACGAACTTCGGCACGTCGAACGGCACCCCACTGCAGATCTGGTCGTGCGGCGGCGGCAGCAATCAGAAGTGGGCCAACACCACCGGTGGTACGGGCATCGCTGCGCCGCCGCCGGCCCCGGTGCTGGTCGGCACGCCGGTGTACCCAGGGCAGAGCATCCAGGCGGCCGTGAACGCGGCGCCGGCCGGCACCACGTTCATCCTGAAGTCGGGGACGCACGTGCAGCAGACCGTGATCCCGAAAGCCGGGGACGTGTTCCACGGCGAGCCCGGCACGGTGCTCGACGGCCAGGGGCGGACGCAGTGGGCATTCCGCGGCTACGCGGGCACCGGTTGGGTGAACAACGTCACCATCCGCGGGATGAAGATCACCAACTACGCCCCCCCGTTCCAGGACGGCGCGATCAGCGGCGGTAGTGCCCCGGGCAACGCGACCGTGGGCTGGGTGGTCGACAGCAACGAGGTGAGCTACAGCGGCTACTTCGGCATCCGTGTCGGCGACCGCATGCGCGTCACGAACAACAACGTGCACCACAACTACGTCTCGAACATCTCGGGCGCGGGTAACTACGTGCTCGTGGAGAACAACGAGATCGCGTGGGGCAACTACAGCCGCACGGGCGACCTCAACTTCGAGTCGGGCGGCACCAAGTGGACGCTCACCGACAGCCTGGTCATCCGCGGCAATTACGTGCACGACAACCAGGGCGTGGGCCTCTGGACCGACGAGGGCAACATCCACACCCTCATCGAGAACAACCGCGTCGACAACAACGCGTGCGAAGGGATCTTCCGCGAGAAGAGCTACGACGCCGTGATCCGGAACAACACGGTCACCAACAACGGCTGGCGCGACCCTCGCGGCAACGCGTGGCTGTGGAACGCGGGCATCGGCATCGCGGCGTCGCCCAACGTCGAGATCTACGGCAACACCGTGTCCGGTAACTTCAACGGCATCACCGGCATTCAGCAGAGCCGGGGATCGGGTCCGTACGGCGCATACCTCGTGCAGAACCTCTACGTGCACGACAACACGATCACGCAGACGACCCCGCAAACGGGCTACTCGCCGACCCATGCGGACGTCGCCGCGGGGCTCGTCGAGGACGACGGCGGCTCGGGTATCTTCAACGGCCGGAATAACCGCTTCGTGCACAACATCTACTACCTGCACCGCATCGCCGCGAACGTCTCCCCGGGCTTCGAGTTCCAGGGCTGGAAGACGGACCCGCAGTGGCAGGGGCTCGGCATGGACACGAACAGCACGTTCTACCGCAACGCGCCGTGATGTAGTCCACGCGGCTCACGCCGTGGACGCGGCCGTGACCGGCGCGCGGCGCTGAGCCCGGAACCGGCCCGAACGACGCGGCCCGCTCGCCATCCCGGCGAGTGGGCCGCGTAGTCGTTCAGACCGATGGAACCGACGCCGGCATCGAGGCAAGCGGAACGTCGGGCGTCGCCGCGGCACGTGCCCGCCGCTGGCCGAGGCGTCGTCCCACGCCGATGAGTGGCCGCTCGACGGCGCGGTAGAGCACCGCGACGACAGGAATGGTGAGCGCGAGACCGACGACGAAGGTCAGGAACTCGTTCGCGTCGCCCGCTGGGACGCGGACGAACTTGCGCGCGATGCCCAGCGTCAGTTGATGCACGAGGTACACGCCGTACGAACGCTGCCCGAGCCACACGAGCGGGCCGCACGCGAGTGCGCCGGAGACGCGGCCCGCCTGAACGACGAGCGCCGGCAGGGCGAGGGCGGTGGCGACGCCGACGACTAAGACGTCGCCTCGGCTCAGGGCGACCGCGGCGATCGCGACGAGCGGCACCCACCCCCGCGCCAGCCCCGCCACTGCGCCCCGGGTCCGGTCGTCGAAGACGACGAGGGCGAGCGCGCAGCCGAGCCCGATCACGCCGTAGTCGCGGAAGACGGCGATGACGTTGACCGGCGCGCCCAGCGCCGGGGCGGCGCCTAACGTAAGCGCGAGCACGCCGGCGGCCACGCCGAACCGCCGCGTGACGCCGTGCGTGAGCGCGAACGCGAGCGCGGGCCACACCACGTAGAACTTCTCCTCGATCCCGAGCGACCACGAGATTTCGAACGGGGCCGTCCCGTTCCCGAAGAAGTGCGGCAGCTCCTGCAAATACGTCATGTAGTACGGCAGCGCCTGGCGGAACGCCGCGCGCCGCGGGTCCAGATGGAGCACGAGGACCAGCGCGACGTAGACGCCGAGGACGAGGTAGTACAGCGGAAAGAGGCGGAACGCGCGCCGCAGGTAGAACGCGCGAAAGTCGACACCGCCCGTCTCGGACTCCTCGCGCAGGCACAGTAGCGTGATGAGAAATCCGGACAGGACGAAGAAGACCGATACGCCCAGTGCGCCGTGTAGCACGTCGAAGAGTCCGGGCCGCGCCTCGGCCCATCCCTGACGCACGTGCGACGTCATGACGAGGAGCACGCACACGGCGCGCAGACCGTCGAGGGCGGGGAAGTACGGCCGCGACCGAGCCGCGGTTCGGAGCGCCTGCAGATGTGTGCTCATCGTGTCCCTTCTCCGGTCGGCGAGGTGAGCGAGGGGGAGTTGCGGCCGTGGTCCGGCCACCGCGCGTCGCTGGGGTGCGCGAGCGGTGACTGGGGGGTGATCTGGGCGAGGTGTTCGGCGACCGCGGCGCGGACGGCATCGACCGTGACGCCGCGGATGCAGTGCGGATGCGGCATCTCGCAGCCGTCTACGCAGGGTGCAGCAGCGTGAGCAGGGCGCACGATGGTGTACGGTACGCCCCAGGGCGCGAAGCGCTCCGGTGCGTTTTCGTGCAGCGCGGAGCCACCTTCGGGATGGCACGAAACGGCGACGACGCGCGCGCCCGCCGCTGCCGCGAGGTGCATTGGGCCCGAGTCGTTGCCGACGAACAGCGCACAGCGTCTGAGAACGGCGACGGTCTGCGGCAGCGACGCGCGCCCGACGAGATCGATCACCCCCGCGCCGACGGCGCGGGCGAGGTCCGCGCCGAGCCGTGCGTCGGCCGAGCCGCCGAGGAGCACGACGCGCGCGCGCGGCTGCGCGGCGACCCAGGCCGCGACGGTCGCGAGGCGATCGGCCGGCCACTGCCGCCGCGCCGCGCCCGCCCCGGGCGCGAACGCGATCACGAGATCGTCGGCGGCGACGTCGTGCGTGCGGAAGAGATCCGCGGCGAAAGTGACGGCCTCCGGCGGCGGCTGCACCTCGAGGTGTTCGGCTTCGACCGTGGCCCCCACGCGCCGGAGCAGCGAGAATCCGTGCTCGACCTCGTGCCGCGCCTCGGCGTCTTCGCTCAAATGCGTATAAAAGCGGTCGTACCCGCGGTTGAGGCGCGCCTTGATCGGCGTGACCCGTTCCGACACGCCGAGCCGCATGGGTGCACCGCTGAGGTAAGCGAGCGCCGCGGCGTGGTAGTAGTCGACGTCCCAGCGCGGCACGATCGCGACGTCGAAGCGCCGCGGCCAGAGGTGTCGGGCCGCGTACGCTGCGGCGTGAGCGTTCCGGAGCGGTCCGAGGTAGCGTGACGCGCGCGCGTCGTAGGTCAGCACCTCGTCGACGCCGCTGCAGCCGTCGACCACGACGCGCATGCCGGGACTGACGACCACGGTGATGCGCGCGCGCGGCGCGCTCCGCGCGAGTTCCCGCAGGAAGGCCGTGGTGAGGACGACGTCGCCGATCTTGTCGAGGCGCACGACGAGGATCCGCCGCGCGTGCGCGACGTCGGGCCCGGCGGCCGCCGCGACGCGTCGGCCGGATCGCCGGAACACCGACTCCCCGATCCAGGTCGTGATCGAGGGCGCGGCCGACGCGAACCAGACGCGGCGCGAGAGCCGTGTCGCAACCCGAGACGCGGCCGCGCGGAACACGGGCCGCATCAGCCGAGCCACACCGCGCGCGCGCGACGCGCCGTGACGCGGGGTCGGATTGCGCGTCCTGGCCGTGCGGTTGATCCGACCGCGCCGCAGCACGGCATTCGATCGTTAGGCCTAATGAGGCCGCGACAAAGGCACACCCGGCGAAAGCCGGGGCCGCAAAGCCACGGGGCTACCGCACACGCACTTCCGCTGTGTGCCAGGCCGGCCGGGTTGCCGAACGACACCACATCAGGTCCCTGCTCATGCGCCAGCGCATATTTGCGCCCGTGCCCGCAATCCTCGCGACTCCCCTGCTCGTCGTCGCCGCCGCGTGCGGGACGGACGGCGTCGACGCGCCCCACGCGGGCGTCGCCCCGTCGCTCAGCGCGGTCGCGACGTCCGGCACCGCCGCCGGCGTGACGTCCACCTCGATCACCCCTCCGCCCGGCGCCGTGGTCGTCCGCCTTTCGGTCGGCGCGACCCGCGCTCTGACGACGTCGATCACCCGCGTCTACTCGGGGCCGACGGCGGCGGCGAAGTCGATTCGCTGGACGTCGATCGACCCCGCCGTCGTCACGGTCGACGCGAGCGGCGTCGCGAAGGGCATCGGTACCGGTACCGGGCGCGTCGTCGCGAGCGCGACCGCGATCACGCGCCAAGACACCACGTGGGTGGTCGTCACGGCCCCGGTACCTCCAATGGTGGTCCTCACGGCGCAACAGAGCATCCAGGCGGCCGTCGACGCGAATCCCGCGGGGACGACGTTCTTGCTCAAGGCCGGACGGTACGTTCGGCAGAGCGTCGTTCCGAAGAGCGGTGACACGTTCCGCGGTGAGGGCGCAGGCACGATCCTCACGGGTGAAGGTGTCACGCAGTTCGCGTTCACGTTCGGCCAGCAGCAGCCCTACCCGAACGACGTCACGATCACGAACCTCGTCGTGACGCAGTACGCGCCCCCGTTCCAGACCGGGGCGATCCAGGCGGGACTGTCGGAGGACGGCGGCGGCGCGCGCTGGACACTCGATTCGCTCGACGTGAGCGACAACGGCTACCTCGGCGTCCGCGTCGGGAACCGCACGCACCTGCTCCGCTCGCGGCTCTTCCGCAACGCCTCGATGGGCTACGGCGGCATCGGCGACTCGGTCGTGATCGAGGGCAACGAGATCGCCTACAACAACCCCACGGCTTCGAACATGGACTTCGAGGGCGGGGGCGGGAAGCTCGTGAAGACCCGCTGGGCGGCGGTGCGAAACAACTACAGCCACCACAACGGCGGCGTCGGCCTGTGGACCGACATCGACAACCGCGACGTGCTCTACGAAGGCAACCGCGTCGAGTACAACGTGCGCGAGGGCATCGCGCACGAGACCAACGGGCCGGGCTGCGTGATCCGCAACAACACGCTCGTCGGGAACGGGCAGCAGGACGTGCGCAAGAACTACTGGCTCTGGGGCGCGGGCATCGGCGTCCACGCGTCGCCGAACGTCGAGGTCTACGGCAACACGCTCCGCGACAACGCGACGGGGATCGCGCTCGTTCAGCAGGCGCGCGGCGGCGGCGCCTACGGCCAGTACCTCGTGCAGAACGTCTACGTGCACGACAACACCATTGACGTGGGGACGACGTGGGAGTGGGCGCGCAGCGCCGGCGCGGTGTCCGATGTCGACAGCACCATCTACACGCGCAACAACCGATTCGAGCGGAACACGTACACCCTCGGGCAGAACCCCCGTCCCTACAACTGGGCCGGGGACTACCGCCGATGGTCCGAGTGGCGCGCGTACGGCGTCGACGCGAGCGGCACGGCCGCGACGCGCACGACGTCGGGTGCGATGGCGCCCGCGCCGTGACCGGGCGCGGAGACCGGCCGGGCGCCTGACGCCCGGGCGTGGCGGCGCTGCGCGTCGAGCGCCGCCACGCCGAGCCCGATCACCGACCAGAACCAGATGCCGCCCTGCGGCCCCTCGATGAACACGTCGAACGACCCGTTCACGACGAGCGCCAGCCAGTAGGCGAGAATCCAGATGTTGACCCGCTCCCACCAGTCCCAGCCGCGGCGGCGCGCGCGCACGTAGGCGGCGACCATCGAAGCGACGAACGTCAGCTGCAGCACGGCCCACAGCACCGCTCCCGGCACCCCCATGCGCGCGAGGACGTTGTAGTGGATGCTGTGCGGGTTGCGGTTGGGCGCCTCGCCGAGACCGCCGGACGTGCGGAACCCGTCGTCCTCCGAGAGGTTCACGCCGAAGCCCTTGCCGTTCCAGTAGTATGGCCCGTGCAGGGTGTAGTTGCGGATGCCGTCCCACCACGCGAGCCGCCACTCGACGGTGCCGGCGAGGTCGATGTCCGCGTTGTGCGAGCTGCCGATGCTGAGGACGTTCGACACGAACTGCCGCGACGAGATCTTGCGCGGCAGTCCGACATCGATGTCGACGTTGGCGGCGACGAACACGGTGCCGACGACCATCGCCGTCACGGCGGGTCGCCACCACGCGACGCGCCGGCGCCGTGACAGGCCCAGGGCGACCGAGAGCGCGACGGCGAGCGCCGCCGCGAGAAAGCCGCCGCGCGAGGCGGACGCCGCCACCGCCATTCCGCCGAACCAGAGCGTCCACCACGCCCAGGGGCGCCACGCCGCCGCCTCGAGCGGCGACCGCTCGCTGCCGACGGTGTCCGCGAGACCGAGGAGCACGAATGCCGCGATGCCGGCGAGGTGCACGGCCGCATCGCCGGGCTTGAAGTAGAGCAGGGGAACGTCGGACCCCGGCATGATCGGCGACGACGCGCCCGCGACCCGGGCGACGATGCCGTAGAACGGCATCCAGATCGGTAGCCAGATGAAGTAGCGGCCGTACGCCCGGATCGCGCCCTCCATCGTGTCGCGGCGGGCGAACAACGCCGCCACCGTGATCACGAACGCGCCGTATCCCCAGAGCACCGCGTCGCGCAGGGCGACGATCCCGGCGGTGGACCAGTAGGGCACGGTCTGCTTCGCGCCCCAGAGCCCAAACGCGACGAGCGCGTAGACCACCGGCGAGCGCACGACGGGTCCCCATGCACCTCGGAGGAGCGCCGCGAGCAGCATCGCGGTGAGCGCGATCTCGCCGATGAAGAGCGGTGGCGCACCGAGGTACGCGAAACCCTTACCGAGGAATGCGTACCCGGTCAGGGTGAAGCCGAGGAGCGCGATCGCACGCCGCGTGAACTCCGCGACGTTAGAAAACACGAGCGTGAGCCCGAGCGCGCCGGCGGCAGCCGCGAGTCCGGCCGGGGGCGCGACCGCGGTCACGGCACCCACGGTCATCGCGCCGCCCGCTGCGACGACCAGAGGCGCGTCGAGGCGCCGGGCTCGACTCACGTGAAGTGATGCAGGCTGTTGACAGGCACGGCGGGACGCTCGCCCGATTTCGCGGGTGGGCCGCCCGTCGCGTGCTCGACACCGAGCACGCGGCAGAGGCGCGCGATCCAGGCGCGCGGAGCGCCGAACGCAACGAGCAGCCCGACTGCCTGCCGCGCCGCGAGCACGGGCTCGGCGCGTGTGATCCGGGAGAGGTCGACGAGTCCCGCGAGGAGCTCGCGGCGTCGCGCGCCGGCCAACAACGGGGCGCCGCGAAGGGTGTCGATGATCAAGTGATGCTTCCGCACGTCCGAGCCGAGGACGGCGCGCCCCGTGTGCTCCGACCACATCCGCGCGAAGCGCGTCTCGAGCGTGTTTTGCCGCTCCAGCCAGAGCACGAGGTCGTCGTCGGTGAGCACGCGCTGATAATCCTCGCGCCGGTAGTAGCCGAGCGGCTCGGCGAGTTCGTACGAGGCGCCGTACACGCTGCTCCAGAAACCGACGTATGCGTCGGCGCAGAAGCGCCACTCGGCGAGGTGCTCCGGCGGAATCGGGAGGTAGCGCTCCGCGGTCGATCGCCGAACCGACACGCCGGACGACACGACGAAGCGGGTCTTGTCCTCGAGCGCGGCACTCGGGCGCGGGCGCAGTACGCGCGACTTCGCGATCGGCGGCGTGAGCCCGCCAACCGGACGCAGACGCCCGTCGGCGACCTGGAGCGCGTGCTTCATCCACGCGACCTCCGCGTGCTCCTCGAACACCTCGACCACGCGCGCGACCTTCGTCGGAAAGAACACGTCGTCGGAGTCGAGCAGGCAGAGGATCTCGCCGCGGCTCGCGGTGAACCCCGCGCTCACGGCCGCGCACTGCCCGCCGTTGGCCTGCAGAACCGGGACGATCCGCGACCCGTAGCTTTCGATCACGCGGCGCGAATCGTCGGTCGACCCGTCGTCTACGACCACGACCTCGACGCGCGGGTAGGTCTGGGCGAGCGCGCTGTCGATCGCGTCGCCGAGCACGTGCCCGTAGTTGTAGTTGTTGATCAGGATGCTCACGAGCGGCTCAGCGCGCATAGATCAACCCCGCGACGTTCGTGACGTAGGTTCGCAGCTGGCGGACGGCTCCGGGCCACACGGCGGCCGTGAGCGGCCCGACGAGGCACCACCACCCGAGCTCGCGCCAGAAGAGGAGCGTCGCCCACGCGAGCCACAACGGCCACGCCACGCCGTAGCTCGGCGTGCCGATGTTTCGGGCGACGCGCGCGTGCACCACCGCGTAGCTGCCTAACGCGACCATTTCGGCCCACCCGTAGCCGGCCATTCCGAAGCGCGGGACGAGGAGGAGCGCGCCGCCAGCGAACAGCGCGACGTGCGCGGTGTGGAACGCCGCGACGTCCCACGTCCGCCGCACGACGTAGAGCGCCGAGGAGTGCAGGTTGAACAGCGCGTTGGTCAGGTACGCCAGTGCGATGTACGGATAGATCCCGAGTACCGGGACCCAGCGCCCGCCGAAGAACCGGCCGACGGCGAACGGGGCGACGAACCCGAATGCGACCAACATCGGGCCGCCCGCGAGCACCTGCAGCTGCATGCCTTCGCTCAGCGCGCCCGTGAGCCGCCGCTGGTCGTGCTGGAGCCGCGCGAGCACCGCGAGCGAGAGCCGCCAGGCTGCCGTCTTCGTGAAGCTCAGCCCGTCAACGAGCCGCACGGTGAACGCCACGTAGCCGACGGCCGCCGCGCCCGCGTAGCGGCCGACGACGAGCGCGTTCACGAGGTCGCGAAGCTGCCACACCCACGTGGCGCCGGAGTACCCCACGCCGTAGCGCAGCATCGGCCGAATGCGCGCGCGATCCCAGACGAACCGGGGCCGATATCTCGCGTTCCCGAAGTAGAGCGCGGCAAGCACGAGTTGTTGCGCCCAGAACCCCGCGACGGGGGCCCACGGCCCGCGCCCGGCGACGGCAAGCGGCAGCGCGACGCCGTAGAAGGCCACGTAGCCCAGCAGCTCCGACATCGCCACGCGGCGGTAGTCGAGTGCGCGCTCCAGCTTGGCGGACGCCGTGAGGGCGGTGAGTTGGATCGGCAGCGCGACGAACATCGTCCGGGCCAGCGGCGTGAGGCCGTCGAGCCGCGTCCACCAGTGAATGAGCGGGACCGCGAGCTCGGCGGCGAGGGCGCCACCGATGCCGAGGAGCAGGAACAGGGTGAAGGCCTGGTGGTAGTCGGCGACCCCCGCGTCGTCCTCGCGGCGGATGAGGTACACCCCGAGCCCGCACTGCGTGATGTAGTACAGGTAGGTGTGGATGCCGAACGCGGCCGCGTAGAGACCGTACGCGCGCGGCCCGATGATTCGCGTCAGCAGGAGCACGCCGACGAGGTGGATGCCGAGCGTCGCGACTTGACGCACCGCGAGGTACGTCCCGCCCCGCAGCACGGTCGCCCGCAGACTCTCCGCCGGGACGGCGCTCACGGGCGCGCGACCCGCAGGCCCGCCGCACGCGCCGCGACCAGTTGACGCGCGACGTGCCACACGAACAGCGGGTTGTTGACGAGGTACCGGCGCCCGAGCCGCCGCGGCTCGCTCGCGAGCCGGAACGCCCACTCGAGCCCACTCCGCTGCATCCAACGCGGGGCCTGCCGTTTCAGTCCGGCGTGGAAGTCGAACGCCGCGCCGACGCCGACGAGCACCGGCGCCGCGAGGCGCTCGCGGTGCGCCGCCATCCACCGCTCCTGCTTTGGGGTGCTGAGGCCGACCCACACGACGTCGGCGCCGGTCGCGTTGATGCGCGTGACGACGGCGTCGTCCTCGTCCGTGGAGAGCGCGCGGAAAGGCGGCGAGTACGTCCCGACGACCTCGAGCCCGGGCACGCGCGCGCGCAACCGCTCGGCGAGCAGTTCGGGCACGCCGTCGCCCCCGCCGTAGAAGTAGTGGCGCCAACCGCGCGCGACGCCGTGCGCGCACGCGGCGAGCATGAGGTCGGGCCCGTACACGCGCGCGGCACGCGTGTGCCCGGCCAGGCGACTCAGCCAGACGAGCGGCATGCCGTCCGGGGTGACCAGGCCGGCCGCGTTGTGAATGGCGCGCAGCGCCGGGTCGCGCAGGCTCTCCATCACGCCGTGCACGCCGCTCACGCAAACGTACCGGCGCTCCCCGCGCCTGATCCACCCGTCGAACGTTGCGAGCGCGGTGGGCGGGTCGATGGCGCTGACGCGCACGCCAAGCACGTCGACGCGGGCCGGCCCGGCTCCGTCGGCCGGGTGCGTCAGGCTGCCGGCGCGCGCGATGGGGACACTCACGCGGTGATCGCCGTCGCGCGAGATGGGACCGCGCGCAGCCCGTGTGCGGGCGCCGCCACGGCCGGAGCGACGTCGGCCGTGCGCGCGCGGACCTGGCCCTCAATCCACGCGTACGTGCGCGCGACGCCGTCTTCGAGCGAGATCACCGGCTCCCAGCCGAGCACCTCACGGAGCCGCGCGTTGTCGGAGTTGCGCCCGCGCACCCCCTGAGGGCCGGGCACGTGGCGCTTCTCGATGACCGTGCCGGCCGCCGCGGCGACCATGTCGGCGAGCTGGTTGATCGAGATGAGCCGGTCCTGGCCGAGGTTGAGCGGCTCCGCGTAATCTGAGCGCATGAGGCGGTAGATGCCCTCGACGCAGTCGTCGATGTAGCAGAACGAGCGCGTCTGCTCGCCGTCGCCCCAGATGTCGATCTCCGGGCGCCCCGTGAGCTTCGCGAGCGCGACCTTGCGGCACATCGCGGCCGGCGCCTTCTCGCGTCCGCCGTCCCACGTGCCTAACGGGCCGAAGATGTTGTGGAACCGGACGACGCGGGTCGCGATGCCGTGCTCCTCGCTGTAGTGCGCGCAGAGGCGCTCGGTCACCAGCTTCTCCCAGCCGTACGCGTCCTGCGGCTGCGCCGGATACGCGTCCTCCTCGCGCAGCGGCGTGACGTCCGCCGTGAGCTGCCGGTATTCGGGATAGATGCAGGCCGACGACGTGTAGAGGTAGCGCTTCACCCCGTTCTCCCGCGCCGCGTCCAGCGTGTGCGTGCTGATCAGGATGTTGTTGTGCAGGATCGCCGCGTGGTGCTTTGAGATGAACCCCATGCCTCCCATGTCAGCGGCGAGCGCGTACACCTCGTCCACTCCGGCCGTGGCGGCGAGGCAGTTCTCCCAGCGACGCAGGTCGAGCAGCATGAACTCGTCGGCGCGCGAGTCCTCGTACTCGGGCGCCTTCACGTCGACGCCGCGCACCCAGTATCCGAGCCCCTTGAGGTAGCTCGTCAGGTGGTGGCCGATGAACCCGCCGGCGCCCGTGACGAGGACACGTGGGGGAGTTTGGCTCGTGTGGCTAGTCGTCGTGCGCATGGTCCGGGCTCGAGGAGGGCGGGGCGGAGAGGGAGGCGCCGAGGGCGCGGCTGACGGGGCGGCCGTTGTCAGGCAGCACCGGACGTGTGGAAGTACGGGTCGTCGTAGACCCGGTATTCGGTGTCGTACGCGGCGTCGCGTACGGGGTCGATGTCGTTGACCACGACCCCGAGCGGCGTCGCGCCGGTCTGTCCGAGCTGCTGGACGGCGTGGGCGAGCGCGTCGAGCGGCGTCTGCCCCGCGCGCGCGACGAGGAGCACGCCGTCCGCCTCCGCGGCGAGCAGCGCCGCGTCCGCGGTGACGTTGATCGGCGACGCGTCGACGATGACGCTGTCGTAGTGCACGCCCGCGTGGCCGAGCACGGCGCGCGCACGCGGGGCTGTGAGGATCCGGCGCGCCGCGTCGGTCGGCGTGCCCGCGGGGACCACCGCGAGCATGGCGCCGTCTCCGACGTCGACGAGGTGTACCACCGCGTCGAGCGACGCCACGCCCGCGAGCACGTCCGAGAAGCCTGGCGACCGCGGGATGCCGAAGCGCTCGTGCAGCGTGCCGCGGCGGAGGTCGCCGTCGATGAGCAGGGTGCGTGACCCGGCGCGCGCGACGGCGCGCGCCAGATTGCTCGCCGTGGTCGTCTTCCCCTCCCCCGAGAGGGGGCTCGTCACGACGAGACGGCGCAGGTCGCCGCCGGGCTGCCACACGGCGATCGTCGCGTGCAGGCGCGCGATCGCCTCGGTGAGAAACAGCCCGCGCTCGTCGTACGCGCGGCGTCCGGCGCGCGGCAGCAGGGCGAGCGCGCGAGGGCGCGCCGTCGGCAGCGCCTTCCGATCGCGCATCGGCACCCTGCCCGGCTCGTAGGGCGTGTGCGGGATGACCCCGACGACCGGGAGGCCGGCCCACTGGCGGACGTCCTCGCGGGTACGCACGGTGCGGTCGAGCCGGTCTCGAACGAGCGCCCCGGCGAGCCCGAGCAGCAGGCCCGCACATGCCGCAAGCGCGACGTCCTGGGCGGGCTTCGGTCGGACGGGGTGGAGGGGGAACGGCGCGACGTCGAGCCGCTGGACTGTGGGGTCGGCGACCGCTTCGGCCACTTCCGCTTCCTTCAGCCGCGTCTGCAGCAGCGTGAGCATCTCGCCGAGCACCTTCGGGCCGCGCTCAAGGCGGCCGAACTCCGCTTCCTGGCCCGGGAGGCGGGCGAGGCTCGCCTCCGCGCGCTGTAGCTCCGCGTCGACCGACGCTGTCTGCTGCGTGAGGCCGTCGAGGTAGGTGGTCGCCGTCGCGCGCAGCTGCTGCTCGAGCGTGCGCGCGCGATCGGTGAGCGCGATGACGTCGGGGTCCTCCGGGGTGCGCCGCACGAGCAGCGCCGCGCGCTGTTCCTCGACGGATGTCAGCGCGCGAACGTACGACCACACGGCGTCGTTCCGCATGAGCGTCGGGAAGCCGACGAGCTGGCGGTACGGCAGCTCGCCGCCGTCACCCGCGCGCGACCGCTGCGCGAGGGACTGCATGAGCGCGGCGAGCGCGTCGCGTTCCGTGCCGATCTGCGTGCGCTCGGTGCGCAGCTGAGCGACGCGCGCGATCTGCGTCGTGCCCTCGTCGTGCGGGTCGACGACGCGCTGCCGGCGGCGGAAGGTGAGCAGCGTGGAGTCCGACCGTGCGAGTTCGGCGCTGACGGCGCGCACCTGTTGGCGGAGCGCCGCGGCCGTGCTGCCGGTCTCGAACTGCTGGGAGCGGCGGCGGAGGGCGAGGAAGTTCGCCACGGCGACGTTGGGCACGTCGCGCGCGAGGGCCGGGTCCAGGCTCTGGTAGCGTACCGCGATCACCTGCGATTCGCGGCTCATGCGATCCACCTTGAGCGCGTCGACGAGCTCCGTGACTGCGGCCTGAAAGCCGTCGACGCGGACGACGATCCGCCGCGCCGCGGCCGGGGCGGGCGCGAGCACGATCGTGGCTCCGGCCACGGTGACCGAGTCACCGGGCTTCACGACGGCGACGGACCGCACGGGCTTGCCGGTCGACACCACGAACCCGGCGGGCGCGGGGTCGAAGGTGAACGTGCCGGTGTCGGCGCTCTGGTCGGCGCGTACCGCGCTCACAAGCCCGGCCCGCGCCGGGCTCGGCGCGAGCAGGCGCACGCGCAGCCCGAGCGAGTCGACGATCTGCTCGGCGAGCGTACGGCTGTGGAGCAGGTCGAGTTCGTTGCCGACCTCCGCGCCGGTCGCGACGTGCTGGTACACGCCGGGCACGTGCGACTCCTTCACGTCCACGCGCACCGAGGCCGCGGACTCGTACACCGGGTCGATCGTCCGCTCGACGAGCGCGGCGCACAGCGCGGCGAGCGCGCCCGCGCCGAGGACGAGCCACGCGCGGCGGCGCGCGACCTCCCACACCGCGAGGTGCCGGAC
This sequence comes from uncultured Gemmatimonadales bacterium, assembly GCA_963851265.1. Lineage (GTDB taxonomy): Bacteria > Gemmatimonadota > Gemmatimonadetes > Gemmatimonadales > Gemmatimonadaceae > BPUI01. The sequence goes on along the minus strand of CAWKNZ010000010.1, from coordinate 68,075 downwards.
GGGCGGCTCGGGCGCGTCGGACGTGGGCGGCGATGGGGGCTCGACGGTGCGAGGCGCGTACGAGGGGGGAACCGAGAGGCTCATGGTGGGCGGCGGCGCGGAGGTGCCTAACGACGGGCGGCGAAGACGATGATCCCGACGGCCGAGACGGCCGCGCTGATCACCGCGATGTTGCGGGTCGCCCATCCGCGATCGGGTACGAACAGCTGGTCGCCCGATTCGACGGGCGAGTCGGCGATCACGGTGCGCGTCGACACGCGCGTGCGGAACGTCCGGTCTCCGCGCAGCACGCGGACCTCGTCGGTGCGGGCCTCCGGGGTCGTCCCGCCGGCGAGGGCGAGGGCGGCGGCCACGGTCACGTAGGGGTCGACCTGGTAGACGCCCGGGTTGCGCACCGCGCCGAGCACCGAGATGCGGCGCCGCATCGTGACCTCGATGGTCGGGGTACGCAGGTACTTCGCGTAGCGCTGTTCGAGGATGTGCTGCAGCGAGTCGGGCGAGACGCCGGCGACCGAGACCGCGCCGACCTTGGGCAGGTCGATCGCGCCCGCGCCGTTCACCTCGTACTCGCGCGACAGGTCGGGCTCGCGCCACATGTACAGCTTCACGAGGTCGCCCGCGTGCAGCTGTACGGGGCGCATCGACACGGCGCGGGGCGCGGCGGCCGGCGCCGTGTCGACGGACGCCGACTGGGCCGCGCACGCCGCGGCGCCCGTCGAAAGTCCCGCAACGAGCAGCGCCAGCCGGAGCGTGGCGCGCGTCGGGATCAGGAAGGAGGACGTGAGAGGCATGGCGACAACGGGTTGGTGGGGAACGCGGGCGCGGGTCACCGGCGGGTCACCGCACGACGGCCCAGGCCGCCCGGCGGGTCCGGCCGAGCGCCGCGCGCGCGCGCAGCCCGACCAGTTCCGCGAGGAGCACGACGTGGCCGCCGACCGTACGCGCCACCTTCATCTTCGAGCGGCCGAGCACGCGCACGTGGAGCGTGGTCGGGTACTCGACGATGCGCGCGCCCGCCAGGTCGAGCCGGCCGAGCGTTTCGGCCACGCCGAGGAACCCGCCGTGCGCGAGCGTTAGGCCTTCGAGCGCGCCGCGCCGGTAGACGCGGAAGCAGCTCGTGTACGTGTGCAGCTTCTGGCGCAGCACGACGCGGTAGCACGCCGACGCCGAGCGCGACAGGCCGAGGCGCCACCGCGGCACATTGCGAACCCCGCCGTCGCGGTGGTAGGGCGACCCCGTCACCACGTCCACGCCGTCGGTGAGCAGCGGGAGCATGCGCGCGAGTTCGTGCGGGTCGTACGTGCAGTCGCAGTCGATCGACGCCACGACGTCGTACCGCGCGCGCGCGGCGCCGGTGAGGATCGCCTGCCCGACGCCGCGGTTCACCCCGTGGTGCACGATGCGGCAGTCGGCGCGGTCGCCGAAGCGTCGGGCCAGCTCCTCCGCCGTGCCGTCGGTGCTCCCGTCGTCGACGAACACGGTCTCGAGCGCGTAGCGCCCGGCGAGCGACGCGCGCACGCTCTCGAGCGTGTTCGCGAGGTAGGCCAGGGTGCGCTCCTCGTTGAAGCACGGGACGACGAGCGAGACGCCGACCGCGGGGCCCGTGGGCGCGGCGACGTGCTCCCGCCGGGGACCGTGCGGAACGCCCGAGGCGAGCACGTGCCGGCGCGCGCCGGACGGCGCCGGCGCCGTGGCGTCGAGGCCGAGGTACTGCGCGACGCTCGTGAAGCGGTAGCGGGCGAGGTAGTCGGCGAGAATCGCCGGCGTCTTCGCGATGTTGCGGTAAAACCGCGCGCGGTGCAGCCACGGCGCGGCACTGATCTGTGGCTGATCGGCGTCGAACTCCCAGGCGTGGAAGTACATCAGGAACGGCGAGTGGTGAGCGCGCCCCCAGCGGTCCATGACGCCGCGCATCATCCAGCGCGGCAGCTGACGCGAATAGTTGCCGGCGCCCACGGGCACGAGCATCCCACCGACCCGGACCGCCGAGACCGGCACCTCCCAGAGCGCGCCCGCCGGGCGCTGCAGCAGCGTCGGGTGCCGGCCGGCCGCGGCGCCGCGCGCCGCGCGCAGGAACGGTTTCACGCTCGAGTCGTAGGCGTAGCCCTCGTCGGCGAGCACGTCGAGCGCCCACACGTCGTCCGCGCCGAGCCACCCCGGCGCGCGGTAGCCGAGCACGCGAACGCCCGTCACGGCCTCGATCGCATCGCGGGCGCGCGCGAGGTCGTCGCGCAGCGTGGGCGGCGTAAGCGCCGAGAGCGGCTGCTGCGCGTAACCCTTGCTCGCGACCTCGTGGCCGCGGCGCGCGATCTCCGCGACCAGCTCGGGCAGATGTTCGGCGACCCAGCCGAGGCAGAAGAACGTGGCCCGCTGCCCGTGCGCGTCCAGCAGGTCGAGCACCCGGGTCGTGCCGTGCTCGACGCGCCGCTCGAAGCGCGACCAGTGCGACCGGTCGATGAGCCGGTCGAAGTTGTTGAAGTACTCCTCGAGCGCGAACGTGAGCAGGTGCGCGCGCGCGGGTGGCGCGTCGTCGGAAGCGGTCAGGCCTAACCGCGGAGCGGACGACGGCGCGTACGGCCCATAGGGACCCGCGTGTGCCGGCCGGGTCGGGGGCTCGGCCAAGCGCGTGTCGAGGCGCGCGGCGCGCGCCGGAACGGGCGGACGAGTCACCGGGCACCCCGCCCGCTGAGCACCGCGGGCAGCGTCTGGAACAGGATGCGCAGGTCGAGCCCGATCGACCACTCGTCGATGTAGCGCAGGTCGAGCGAGACCCACTCGTCGAAGCCGACGTTGCTGCGTCCGCTGATCTGCCAGAGGCACGTGAGCCCGGGGCGCACGCTGAAGCGGCGCATGAGCCACGGCTCGGCGAAGCGCGACACGTCGCGGGTCGGGAGCGGGCGCGGGCCGACGAGCGACATCTCGCCGCGCAGCACGTTCCAGAGCTGCGGGAGCTCGTCGAGCGAGGAGCGGCGCAGGAAGGCGCCGACGCGCGTGAGGCGCGGGTCGCGCGCGATCTTGAACACCGGGCCCGCGGCCTCGTTCTGCGCCTCCAGCGCGGCCTGGTGGCGTTCGGCGTCGGCGACCATCGTGCGGAACTTCATCATCCGGAAGCGGCGCTTGCGGTACCCGTATCGCTCCTGCGTGAAGAACACCGGCCCGCGGCTCGTGCACCGCACCGCGACCGCCACGGCGAGCAACACCGGCGCGAGCAGCACGAGGCCGACGGTGGCGCCCGCGATGTCGATCGCGCGCTTGACGACGAGTGCGGACCCGTCGGGCACGACGTGCAGGCTCACGGTGGGGTAGCCCCCCGAGTTGCTCGGGCGGGGGCGCGCGATCGTCGACGCGACGGCGTCGGTGAGGTAGTGCGCGTGGACGCCCGCGCGCTCGCAGCTGCGCAGGACGTCGTGGACCTCGCCGAAGCGCGACCGGTGGGGCAGGGCGACGAACACCTCGTCGACGACGGTGTGCATGAGGTACTCGTCGAGCCGGCTGACGGCCACGCCGGCGACGCCCCCGGGCGCGTCGGCGAAGACGCCGGGCAGGTCGCGGCGCGCGAGCAGCGCCTCGGGCGTGTCGGCGACGGCGAGCAGTTGATACGCGACGGTGCGGTCGGACTGCAGCCGCGTCCAGAGCGACTGCGCGCGCGGCCCGGTCCCGGCGATCACGACGCGCACCTCGGGGCGGCGGACGCGGCGCGCGGCGTAGGCCGCGGCGCGGCACGTGAGCACGCCGGCCGCCGTTCCGGCGGCGAACAGCAGGCCGGGCGCGAGCGGAAACCACCGGCCGCGGTCGGGCACGAGCAGGATCACCGGGAGCGCGGCGACCGCGCACCCGGCGAGCGTGTTTGCGAACAGCTCCGCCGCGTTAGGCGCACGCGCGAGGTCGTACGCGCCGACGAGCCCGAGCACGGTCGTCGCCCACGCGGCGACGACCGCCACGGCGAGCGTGTTGCGCATCGTGACGCGCATGGCGAGGAACTCGCCGACGCCGTGCGGGAATGGCGGCGCGTGCACGAAGAACACGACCAGCGTGAGCGCGGCGACCACGGCGAGCGCGTCGCCGCCCGGAGTCCAGGGGGCCACCCACTGCGCCGCACCCGCGCCGTCACCGGCGCGTCGGCCCGCGACCGCGCCGCGGGCGCGGTTACGGCGCTGCGCGTCGTCGCGCGCGTGCCGCCGGTCGAACTGCGTGTCGCCGGACCACGCGTCGGCGCCCACGGGCGCCAGCGCCGGGGCGCGCTCGGGCTCCGGGCTTTGCAGAGCCGTCATCGGCGTGCCGTCCGGGCGCTCGCGCGGACGATGCGTGTTGCGGTGCGGCACCAGCTGGACGGCATACCATGCCCCTCGAGGAATGACGGCGTACCAGGGCGCGGCCGCCGCATGCGGCCGCGCCTAACTGGCCGGACGGTGGGGGCCGTCCGGTCGACGATGGTACGTGAGGGCACTAGCCGCGACCGTGGACGGGGAAGAGGCCACGGTCGCTATAAACATCAGTCGCTCACGGGGCAAGCGAACTGATCAGACGGCAGGTAACTCGAAGCACATGCTATGCATGACGGAGGAGTCACGCAATCCAGATTGTAGCCGTTTTCGGTTACAGCGGCGTCACGGACCGCCACGACGATGAAACTGACGCGTGAAAAACGCCGCACAGACTTGCGCGGATGATGGACGCCCCTCCCCGGTAGCCCAACGCGTCGCCCGCCGCGGTCAGGTAACGACGCAGGTGAACCAGCTGCATATCATATGCAGCAGATGCGGATGCGTCCGATTGCTCGACGGTATCCGGGCCGGTCACCCCGGCGGTGCCGCCCGCCGTCCGTGCCGCCGGTGTGCTCGACCCGAGCGGGCGAGCGATCTCCGTTCACCGACACGCGGTGGTGCACCGACGTGGCGCGCTCGTTGCGCCCCGAGCAATCGAGCGGCGGCTGTCCGTCCAGCGCCCATTCAGAGGTGACTGCGTCGCGCGCGCACGGTGCTGGCACGGAGTGAACGATCTGTGGGCCGACCTGGTCCCCGACCCGGAGATCATCGACCCTCGGGACATCATCATCGGCTTCACGGCGTCGACGACGTGCGGATCGGACCTGCATTTCATCGGCGGCGATCTCCCGACGATGCGCGCGGGCGACAACATCGGCGACGAGATCACGGGCGTGGTCGAGGAGGGCGGGCTGGACGTCCGCACGTTCTGGGCGTCCGCGCCCGCGTCCCCGCCGGCCGCGTGGTGGTCGCGTCCTTCATTCGCCGCGGTAACTGCTGGTAATGCCAGCACGACCTCTGGTCCTGCTGCGACAACACCAACCCCAACGCGGCGAAGCAGGAGCCGCTACTCGGCGACGCGACAGCGCGGATCTACGGATCCACGCACGCGTCCGGCGGGGACGCGGGCGCGCAAGCCCAGTACGTGCGGGTGCCGCACACCGAGGTCGACCGCTGCCCCGTGCCCGACGGGGTGCGCGACGACCATGTGCTGTTCGTCTCGGACGCGGCGCCGACGGGGTTCGCGGGCGCAGACTTCTGCCAGCTCCGCCCGGACGACATGGTCGCGGTGTGGGGTGCGGGCGGCGTGGGCCTGATGGCGATGCAGAGCGCGTATCTGTTAGGCGCCGAACGCGTCGTGGCGATCGACGGCTTCCCGGAGCGGCTCCGTCTCGCACGCGACCGCGCGCGCCGCGACGCTCGACTACACCGCGGTGGACGTGGTCGACGCGCTGCGCGACATGCCCGGGGGCCGCGGGCCCGACGCGTGTATCGACGCGGTCGGGATGGAGGCGCGCGATACGCCCGCCGAGTACGCGTACGACCGCGTCAGGCAGGCGCTACGCGGGAGACGAACCGCGGCGCGGCGCTCCGCCAGGCGATCCTCGCCTGCCCCAAGGGGCGGCACCGTGTCGGTGCTCGGCGTCTACGGCTTGATGGCCGCGTTCACGGTCGGGTTGATCGTGAACAAGGGGCTCACGATGCGCTCCGCCCAGGAGCACGGGCAGACGGACGTGCCGCCGCTGCTCGATCACATCGCGCGGCGAACTCGACCCGTCGTACCTCGTAACTCATCCCTTGCCGCTCGAGGACGCGGTGCGCGGCTACGACCTGTTCAAGCACAAGACCTAAAGCTGCGCTCGGGCGACGTTCATCCGGTGACGCGGGCGCGCCAAGCGTGCGCGGAGGACATCCGCGCACGCTCGCCTGCTGTGGAGCTGGACTGGACTACGGGTACTTAGTAGTCGCGCCGGCGACCACCACCCTCGCCGCCGTACCCGCCACGTCCGCCGCCACCGCCACCACCTCCCCCGCCGCCGTAGCCGCCGCGGCTACCGCCGCCGCCCCCGCCGCCGTAGCCGCCGCGGCTACCACCGCCGCCGCCGCCACTGCTCGGGTTGCCGCCGCCGAGGCGCGTCACGTTCTCAGCAGCGGGACCCTTCTGGCCCTCGACGATGTCGAATTCGACGCGTTCTCCCTCGTCGAGCGACTTGAAGCCGGACCCCTGAATCGCGGAGTGGTGGACGAACAGGTCCTTTCCGCCGTCTTCGGGCGCGATGAACCCGAAGCCCTTGTCGTTGTTGAACCACTTGACTGTGCCGGTCGTCCGCATCGTAAACGCTTCGAAATGAGAGGGAGGGAGGGGGAGCACCGTTGGCACATGCAGGACGCGTGCACGAACGCGCGCACGCCGCCGAAAGGGCCGCGCGTAAAGTACCGCGCATCACCCCATGAGGAGAGACTCCGCGCCGTCAATCCACACTTCGGTGCCCGTAACGTGTCGCGAGGCGTCGGACGCGAGGAACAGCATCAGTTCGGCGACCTCGTCGGATGTGCCGGGGCGGCCATGCGTGAGCGGGATCTGACCTTCCGGGTACTCGACCGGGATCCTGGCCGACTCGAGGTCACGTTTCTCGGTGTTGTCGTTGATCGCCGTGTCGATCGCGCCCGGACACACCACGTTCACACGAATGCCGTGTTTGGCGAGTTCGACGGCGAGCATCTTGGTGAGCGCCACCTGGCCAGCCTTGGACGCCGAGTACGCGGTCGCGCCGGTGTTGCTGAAGATGCGCGTGCCGTTCACCGACGCGGTGACGATCACCGACCCGCCACGCGCCCGGAGATGCGGGACCGCGCGCTTGATGGTCGCGAACGTGCCGACGAGGTTCGTCCGCAGCGTCGACGCGAACTCCTCGACGTCCAACTCCTCGATTGGCGCCCACACGCCGTTCACGCCGGCGTTGGCGACCACCACGTCCAGCCGACCCCACTCCGCGGCCGTCGTGTCGACGGCGTGCCGGACCGCCTCGTCGTCGGCGACGTCGGCCAGGGCGACGCGGACCTCCTGCCCGGTCGAACGGATCGTGCGCGCGACCTCGTCGAGTTCGTCCGCGGTGCGCCCGACCAGGGCGACGCGGGCGCCGGCGCGGGCGAACCGCCGCGCCGTCGCCGCGCCGATCCCCGAGCCGGCGCCCGTGACGAGTGCGACCCTGCCTGTCAGCTCCACCGTGCGTCCTCCGAGCGTTCCGAACTGGCGACGGCCGGGCGCGCGTGGCGCGGTCCGCCGTCGCCAGTTCGGGTGTGTACGCCACGACGCCCGGAGCGGAGGATTCCGCTCCGGGCGTCGTGCCGGTCGTGCGTGCGGTCTGCTGCCGACCGCGTCGGGCGGAGTGCCGCAGCTCAGCGCGGAGGACGTCCGCTCGAGCTGCCGGTGCCCGACCCGGAGCCAGTGCCCGTCCCGGACCCAGTGCCCGTACCGGCGCCGCTGCCGGCACCGCCGGTGCTGCCCGCGCTACCTGAGCCCATTCCGCCCGAGCCACTCATGCTCCCGCTGCCCGACATTCCAGAACTCGACGAGCGGCCCGCCGAGGACCGGTGCGAGCGGCTGCGGTGCCGGCGCGACTTGGTCGAGGCACCTGTGGACGAGCTCCCGCTGCTGGACCCGGCCGTGCCGCCCTGCGACGCGCTGCCTGCCGTGGTGCCGCCGGTCGAGCCGCTGCCCGTCGACCCGCCCGTCGTCGGCTGCTGCGCGTGGGCCGCCGAAGCGACGCCGAACGCGGCAGCGACGGTCAGTGCGGCGAGCGTCGAAGTCATCTTGCGAAGCGTCATACAAAGTCTCCTGCCGCATGGCGGCGTCTGGACCCTCGTGCGTCGGACGCGCACGCTGGTAGCGCGACCGTGACAGCAGCCCGCGTGCCATTGTCGTTGGTTCCCCAAGGATTCATCTGACGCGCCGCGCGTGATCTAGTTGAGAACGCCGCGACGCCTCATGCGACCGCCGGTGCGGCGTACACGGGGGCGGCGACGAGGGCCGTGGCGCCGCGCAGCCGCGGGTACTCGCTCGCAGGCTCGGGCGTGATGGGCGTGTTCGCGGCGGCGGTCGTGAGCGCGCGTTCGGCGATCGCACTCCGGATGATCGGGGCGATCTGGTCCCACGCGGCCGTGATTTCGCCGCCCACGACGATTTCGGCCGGGTTGAAGCCGTTGATCACGACGGCCAGACCGATGCCGAGCCACCGCGCGGTCTCGTCGAGCGAGGCGCGGGCGCGGACGTCGCCGTCGCGCGCCCGCGCGATCACGTCGGCAATCGTCAGCCCGGTGTCGTGCAGCAGGCGGCGCGTCTGCTCGGGCGCGAGTTCCTGGCCGAGGTAACGCGAGAGCGTGGCGAGGTTGGAGGTGTACGCCTCGAGACATCCGGTCGCGCCGCAGAGACAACGCGGGCCCGAGAGCGCGTTGAGCGGCACGTGGCCGAATTCGCCCGCCGTGTTGCCGTGTCCGCGCACGACCTCGCCGTTGACCACGAGGCCGACCCCGACCCCATCCGACACGGTCATGTACGCGAAGTCGGCGGGCGTGTCGCGGCCCGGCGTCCCGAGCCACATCTGCGCGAGCGCGCAGGCGATGGGGGCGTTCTCGACGTGAACCGGGAGCGCGAGGGCGGTCCCGAGCGCCGAGCGCAGGTCGACGTCGCGCCAGCCGAGCTGTGGAGCGTAGAGCACGCGTCCGGTACGCTGGTCGACCATCCCGGGCACCACGACACCGACGCCCTCGCACCGGCCGCGAGGGCCGCCCGCGCCGCCGTGCGCGCCGAGCAGGCGCCGGACGCGCGCGGCAAGCTCGTCGACGAGGGCCGCCGAGTCGGTGATCGTCTCGAACGTCTCGAGCGCGAGCGCCGCACCGCCGAAGTCGCAGAGCATCACGTAGGTGAGGCTGAACCGCACGTCGATCGCGACGACGAGGCGGTCGCGCGTGCGCACGTGCAGCATCTTCGGTCGGCGGCCGCGGGGGGCGTCGACCACGGCGCCTTCGTAGACGCTGCCTTCGAGGAGGAGTTCGTCCACCAGCGCGGTGACCATGCCGCGGCCGATCTCCATGCGGCGCGCGAGGTCGGCGCGCGAGATCGGCTGATGCTCACGCACGAGGTTGAGCGCGATCTGGCGGTTGATCGCGCGCGGGGTCGCGCGGGTCGCGCGCACGAAGCGGTGGGTGTTGATTTTCCGCACGGCGGCAGGGCTCGAGGGGGCGGGACGGAACGTACGCAATCCACGAGACCGCCGTGAACGTGTGGCGGTGACGGCCCGCGCCCGGCCGCGCGCGGGTTGCCTTCCGTTGTACCCCGCCGTACACTCGCGCGCTTGTTTGTTAGCCGAACGAACAAAGTCCTGCGGGTCAGACTCGTGAGCACCGGCTTCCCCGCCCATACCGCCTCGCGCGCGACGTGACCTCGAGCCCCGCCACTCGGCACGCCCCCGCCGTCCACGGCGCAGGTCGCGGCGAGCCGCTCGTCCTGCACGAGGACCGGTACTTCGATCCGGATCCGGCTGTGCGGCGCGTCGCCCGCTCGCTCTACGACGAGGTCCGTTCGCTCCCGCTCGTCTGCCCGCACGGGCACGTGGATCCCGCGCTGCTGGCGGACGACGCCCCGTTCCCGGAGCCGACGGCGCTGCTCCTCGTGCCCGACCACTACATCCTCCGGATGCTGTACTCGCAGGGCGTGCCGATGGAGGAACTCGGCATTGCGACTCGCGACGGCACCCCGGTCGAGCGCGACCCGCGGCGCGCCTGGCAGCGATTCGCGGAGCACTGGCACCTGTTCCGCGCGACTCCGACCGGCGCGTGGCTCACGCACGAGCTGTACGACGTGTTCGGGGTCCGGACGAAGCTGTCCGCAGCGACGGGCCAGCGCATCTACGACGAGATCGCCGAACGGTTGGCGAGCCCCGAGTTCCGGCCGCGCGCCCTGTTCGAGCGGTTCCAGATCGAGACCCTCGCGACCACCGACGCGGCGACCGATCCGCTCGACGCGCATCGCCGCCTTCGCGCGTCGGGCTGGGCGCACGGTGCACGGGTGATCCCGACGTTTCGACCGGACGCGATGTTCCGCATCGCCGCGCCCGGGTGGGCCGACGCGCTCGCGACGCTGGAACGCGTGCACGGGGCCGCGATCCGCGATCAGGAGGCGTTCGTCCGCGCGCTCATCGACCGGCGGGCGTTCTTCCGCTCACTCGGCGCGACCGCGACCGACCACGCCGTCGTCGAGCCGTACACCGAGCGCCTGACCGATGAGGAGGCCGCAACGCTGTTCGCGCGCGGGCTGCGTGGGCGCGCCTCGACGGTCGACCAGCGCCGCTTCGAAGCACACATGCTGATGGAGATGGCGCGCCTGAGCACCGAGGACGGGATGGTGATGCAGCTCCATCCCGGCTCGCTCCGCGACCACAACGCGCGCGTCGCCGAGCGCTTCGGCCCCGACCGGGGGTCGGACATACCCGTCGCGACCGAGTACACGCGCAACCTGCAGGCGCTGCTCAACGCGTACGGCAACGACCCGCGCCTGACGCTCGTGCTCTTCACGCTCGACGAGAGCACGTATGCCCGGGAACTCGCGCCGCTCGCCGGGCACTACCCCGCGCTGCGACTCGGGCCGCCGTGGTGGTTCCACGACTCGATCCAGGGGATGATCCGCTTCCGCGAACGCGTGACGGAGACGGCGGGGATCTACAACACGGCCGGGTTCAACGACGATACGCGCGCGTTCTGCTCGATCCCGGCCCGGCACGACCTGTCCCGCCGCGTCGACGCGAACTGGCTCGCGGGTCTCGTGGCGCGGCACGTGCTGGACGTCGACGACGCGCGGCAGATCGCGCGCGCCCTCGCGTACGATCTCGTGCGCCGCACGTACAAGCTCGACGCGACCGCGAATGCTGGGGACGGCGCGCACGGCGCCACCTCGCGCGACGGCGACCCGGAGGCAAGCGGATGAGCAGGGTGCTGCGGTTCGAGCGCGCGGACGCGACGGCCCGCAGCGGGGACGGGGATATCGAGTCGCGGGATACCGGACTCCGGGGTGCCGAACTCCGGCGTGGCGCACCCGGCGCGCCGTCCTCGGACGCGCCGTCGGCGTTGCGCGTGACGCCGGAGGACAACGTCGCCGTCGCCGTACGCGCCCTCGCGGCGGGCACTACCGTTGCGGTCGACGGCGCCTGCGTGACGCTCCGCGACGACGTGCCGGCCGGGCACAAGTTCGCCCTGCAGTCGGTCGACGTCGGGGAAGCGGTGACGAAGTACGGATTCCCGATCGGTGCGGCGACGGTGCCGATCGCGCCGGGAGCGTGGGTCCACTCGCACAACCTCGCCACACGACTCGGCGGAACGCTCGAGTACCGGCGCCCGGGCGCACACGCCACGCCGGCATCGCTCCCCGCGGCGACGCCGACGTTCGAAGGGTACCGTCGCCGCGACGGGCGGGTGGGCACGCGCAACGAGGTGTGGATCATCAACACCGTGGGCTGCGTGAACACGGCCGCCGAGCGCATCGCGCGCGCCGCCGGTGCGCGCCATGCCGACGCGCCTTATGTCGACGGCGTGTACGCATTCGCGCACCCGTACGGCTGTTCGCAGCTCGGGGATGACCTGCGGAGCACGCAGCGCGCGCTCGCGGGGCTCATGCGTCACCCGAACGCCGGCGGCGTGCTCGTGCTCGGGCTCGGGTGCGAGAACAACCAGATGGACCAGCTGCTCGCGGCGGCCGGTCCGGGCGTCGACCGTTCGCGGCTCCGCTTCTTCAACACGCAGGACGTGCTGGACGAGCTGGAGGAGGGCGTCGCCGCGGTCGGCGAACTCGTCGCCGGCATGGCGGGTGACGCGCGCAACGCCTGCCCGGCATCCGACCTCGTGTTAGGCCACAAGTGCGGCGGCTCCGACGGGTTCAGCGGGGTCACGGCCAACCCGCTGCTCGGCCGCCTCGCCGACCGCGTGAGCGGATTCGGCGGGCGCGTGCTGCTGACCGAGGTGCCCGAGATGTTCGGGGCGGAGCAGGTGCTGATGGACCGGTGCGCCGACGAGCGCACGTTCGACGCGCTCGTCGCGATGGTGACCGATTTCAGGGAGTATTTCGTGCGGCACGGACAGCCGGTGCACGAGAACCCGTCGCCGGGGAACAAGGCCGGCGGCCTGACCACGCTGGAGGAGAAGTCGTTGGGCGCGGTCCAGAAAGGGGGGCGGGCGCCGGTGCGCGCCGTCCTCCGCTACGGCGCGCCGGTGGGCCCGGCGTATGGCGGGCTGTCGCTCGTGGAAGCGCCGGGGAACGACGCCGTGTCGTGTACCGCGCTTACGGCGAGCGGCGCGACGCTGCTCCTTTTCACGACCGGCCGCGGCACGCCGCTCGGTTTCCCGGTACCCACGCTCAAGATCAGCTCGAACAGCGACATCGCCGCGAGAAAGCCCCACTGGATCGACTTCGACGCCGGACGCCTGCTGTGCGGCGGCGGCCCGGATGCCGGGATCACGCTGGACGCGCTCGCCGCCGACCTCCTCGCCCTGGTGCTCGATGTGGCGTCGGGGCGCGTGCGCACCAACAACGAGCGCAACGGCGACCGCGAAATCGCGATCTGGAAGGCCGGGGTGACGCTTTGACGGGCGCGGAGGCGCGGGCACCGCGCCTCACGCGCGCGCTGGCTGAATCCGCTGCCTTTCGCGCGCGCGCCGACGTCACACCGCCGCCCGAAGGCTTCGCCGACCTGCCGGAGCGCGCGGTGCAGTTCGGGACGGGCGCGCTGCTGCGCGGGCTCGTCGACGACGCGCTGGACCAGGCGAACCGGCGCGGCGAGTTCCGCGGGCGCGTGGTCGTGATCGGATCGACGGGCAGCGGGCGCGACCGCGCCTTCGCCGACCAGGACGGGCTGTACACGCTCGCCGTGCGTGGGACCGTCGGCGGCGCGCCCGCGCGCGCGCTCCGCGTGGTGGCCGCGGTGAGCCGCGCGCTGTCGGCCGTGGACGACTGGGACGCGGTGCTGTCCTGCGCGCGGAATCCGTTGCTGGCGCTCGTGTTCTCGAACACCACCGAGGTCGGGCTCGCGCACGACCCCGACGCGGATGCCGATCGCGTGGACGCACGACCGCCGCGCTCATTCCCCGCCAAGCTCGCGCGCTTTCTTCTGGAGCGCGGGCGCGCGTTCGACTTCGCGCCGTCGAAGGGCGTGATCGTGCTGCCGTGCGAGCTCGTCGAGGGCAACGGCGACGTACTGCGCACGCTGGTCCTCGCCCTCGCGGAGCGGTGGGACGTGGGCGCGGCCTTCGTGCGCTGGGTGGAGCACGACGTCGTTTTCTGCAACACGCTCGTCGACCGCATCGTCCCGGGCGCGCCGGTCGGAGACGCGGCTGCGGCGCTCGCGGCGGCGACGGGCTACCGCGACGCGCTGCTGACGACGTGCGAGCCATATCACCTGTTCGCGATCGAAGGGGACGACGCGCTCCGCGCGCGGCTCGGGTTCGTCGCGGCGCACGGCGACTCGGTGTTCGTGACCCCGGCCGTCGCGCCGTACCGCGAGCGCAAGCTGCGGCTGCTGAACGGGACGCACACGGCGATGGTGCCGCTCGCCCTGCTCGCCGGCTGCGCGACGGTACGCGACGCGCTGCACGACCCGCGGCTCGGGGCGTTCGTGCGGCGCGTGCTGTTCGCCGAGATCGCGCCGACGCTCGACGCGTTGGGCGGAACGCTGCCCGGGCTGGACGCGTACGCGCGCGCCGTGCTCGACCGGTTCGACAACGCCGACCTCCGCCACGCGCTCTGGGACATCACGCTTCAGGGCACGACGAAGGTCCGCGTGCGCGTCGTCCCGACGATCGCGCGGTACGCGGCCGCCCGGGGGCGCGCGCCCGAGGCGCTCGTGCTAGGCTTCGCCGCGCACCTCTGGTTTTGCCGCGGTGCGCTGCAGGATGCGCGTCGTGCCGCGGGGCTCGCCGTCCCTCCGGACGACCGGGGCGCGGCGGTGCGCGACCGATGGGACGCGCTCGGGGGTCGTGTCGACGGTGACGCACTCGGCGCGTTCGCGCGCGCGGTTTGCGGCGACGTCGCGCTCTGGGGCGACGACCTCGACGCGGTGCCCGGGCTCACCGACTCCGTGACCGCGCACCTCGTCCGGTTACGCGACGGCGGGGCCGCCGCCGCGCTCGACGCCCTCGAGCCGACCCCGGGCGCCTAACGTTCCCGACGAACCCCCACCCGCCTCCCGCCCGTGCCCCCGACCGCCCCCCTCCGCCCCGCCGTGCCTCGCGAGCGGGTCGTCGCCGAGCTGCTGTCGCGGGTTGCCGTGGCGGTCGTGCGCCTGTCCGACACGCGCCGCGCGCTCGACGCGATACGGGCGATCGCGGACGGCGGCGTGACCGCGATCGAGCTGACGATGACCACGCCGGGCGCGCTCGACCTGCTCGAGGACCTAGCCGGGTGGCGCGACGCCGACCTGCTCCTCGGCGCGGGGACCGTGCTCGACGCGGAGGCGGCGCGCCGCGCCGTCGGGGCCGGCGCGGCGTTCGTCGTGAGCCCCGTGTTCGTGCCCGGGCTGATCGACGAGGGGCACCGGCTCGGGGTGCCGGTGCTCGCGGGCGCGTTCACGCCCACCGAAATCTACGCGGCGCACACCGCCGGCGCGGACCTGGTCAAGGTGTTCCCCGCCGACACGTTAGGCGCGGCGCACGTCCGCGGCGTGCTCGCGCCGATGCCGTTCCTCCGCCTCATGCCGACGGGCGGCGTCACGCCCGACAACGTCGGCGAGTGGCTGCGCGCGGGCGCGTTGGCGGTGGGGCTCGGGTCGTCGCTCGTCGACCCCGCGCTCGTGGCCGCGGGCGACATGGCCGCGCTCGCGGCGCGCGCGCGTCGCGTCCGCGACGCCGTTGTCGAGGCGCGCGGGTGAGCGCGGGGCCGCGGGCGGGCGGGCACGTCGTGACGTTCGGGGAGGTGCTGCTGCGGCTCTCGCCGCCGCACCCGCACGAGCGGCTGTTCCAGTCGCCGGCCCTCCGGACGTACTTCGGCGGGAGCGAGGCCAACGTGGCGGCCGGACTCGCGCAGCTCGGCACCGCCGTGGAGCACGTCACGCGCGTGCCCTCGCACGCGGTCGGCGACGCCGCGGTGGCGGCGTTGCGCGCGGAGGGCGTGGGCGTGCGGTACGTGGCGCGCGGCGGCGCGCGGCTGGGCGCCTACTTCGTCGAGGGCGGCGCGGACCTGCGTCCGCTCCGCACGGTGTACGACCGGGCGGGCTCGGGCTTCGCCGAGCTGGAGCCGGCCGACGTCGACTGGGACGCGGCGCTCGACGGGGCCGCGTGGTTCCACGTGTCGGGCATCGTGCCGGCGTTGGGCGACGGCCCGCGGCGGACGCTCCACGCGGCGCTCGCGGCCGCCCGCGCGCACGCGGTGCCGGTGAGCGTGGACCTCAACTGGCGTCCCGCCCTCTGGCAGGGGCGCGATCCGCGACCGCTGACCGAGCCGCTCGCCGCGTTCGCGCACCTGCTCGTCGCCAACCCGGGCGCGGTCGAGGTCATGCTCGGCGAACCCACCGCGGGCACCGCCCCCGAGCCTCCCGACGCGCTCCGGGACACGGCGGGCCGGCTCTGCGCGCGGTTCGGCTGCGCCGAGGTGGCGCTCACGCAGCGCCACGTGCGCTCGGCGCACGAGCACGCGTGGACGGCGCACCTCTACGAGGCTGCGACCGGCGCGATGCACTCCGCCCCGCGGTACGACGTGCGCGTGGTGGACCGGGTGGGCGGCGGCGACAGCTTCGTGGCCGCGCTGCTGCACGCGCGATTCGAAGGGCGGTCGCCCGCCGCCGCGGTGCGCTTCGCGACCGCGGCGAGCGCGTTGAAGCTGACGATCCCCGGCGACTTCAACCGCGTGACGGCCGAGGAAGTCGACCGGATCGCGGGCGGGGCCGCGTGACTCCGGCGACGGGTCCGGCGGAGCTCGCGCCTGCGACCCCGACGGTGAGCGCTCCGGCGGCGGCAGCGGCGCGCGCCGCTGCGCGCGTGGGGCGATACCGGTGGACGATTTGCGCGCTGCTCTTCGTCGCGACCACCATCAACTACATCGACCGGCAGACGACGGGGATCCTCGCGCCGACGCTGCAGCACGAGTTCGGCTGGAGCGAGCAGCAGTACGCCGACATCACCTCGTACTGGACCGCGGCCTACGCCATCGGCTACGTGTTCGTCGGACGGTTCATCGACCGGGTGGGCGTGCGCGTCGGGTTCGCGGCGGCGGTGGTGCTGTGGAGCGTGGCGGCGGCCGCGCACGGCCTCGCGCATTCGCTGGTCGGCTTCGCGCTCGCGCGCTTCGCGTTAGGACTCGGCGAGAGCGGCAACTTTCCGGCGGCGATCAAGGCCACGGCGGAGTGGTTCCCGAAGCACGAGCGCGCGTTCGCGACCGGGATCTTCAACGCCGGGTCGAACGTCGGCGCGATCGTGACCGCGGTGCTCGTGCCGTGGATCACGCTCACGCACGGCTGGCGCGCGGCGTTCGTCGCGACCGGCGCGATCGGCCTCGTCTGGCTCGCGTTCTGGCTGCCGGTGTACCGCGCACCTGCCGACCATCCGCGACTGCGCGCGGCCGAACGCCGACACATCGAAGCCGGCCGTGAGGAGGAGACCGCCGGCCCGCTCGCGCGCGTGCGGTGGGCCGAACTGCTCCGCCACCGACAGACGTGGACGTTCGTCGTCGGCAAGGTGATGACCGACGGCGTTTGGTGGTTCTACCTGTTCTGGCTGCCGAAATTCCTCGACGCGCGGTACGGCATCAAGCTCGGCAAGCTCGCGCTGCCGCTGATCGTGGTCTACGTCGTCGCCGACGTCGGGTCGATCTACGGCGGCTGGCTGTCGGGCGCGCTCATCACCCGCGGCTGGGGTGTGGCGCGCGCGCGCAAGACGACCCTGCTCGCCGCCGCGCTGCTCATCGTCCCGACCGCACTCACGCCGACGGTGAGCAGCCTGTGGGCCGCCGTGGCGCTCGTGAGCGTCGCGGCGGCGGCCCACCAGTGGTGGAGCGCGAACCTGTTCACGCTATCGAGCGACATGTTCCCCCGGCGCGCGGTCGGCTCGGTCGTCGGCCTCGGCGGGTTCGCCGGCGCGGTGGGGGGCGTCGTGTTCCAGCGTCTGACCGGCGCGCTGCTGCAGAGCAACGGCAGCGACTACCGGCCCGTGTTCGTCGTCTGCGGCCTCGCGTACGTGACCGCGCTCGGCATCATGCACCTGCTCGCGCCGCGGATGGAAATCGTGCGGCTCGCGGACGGGTGAGCCCCGTGGCGCACTCCTCTCCGATTCTCGACCGTGACGCACCGTGACCCACCGTGACCCGCGCGCAGCCATGTCGTCGCGCGTTCCCGATCCTCAAGGGAGACACCGCGCGCGCGTGACCGCGTCCGTCCACAGGCAGCTCCGGCGCATCCGACGCATCGTGGCGCTCGGGACCGCTCTGGGCGCCGGCGTGGCGTCCAGCGCCGCGGCGCGCACGTTAGGCGCGCAGCCGGGGGCGTCCCTGCCGGCACCCGTCCCGCTCTGGCGCGCGCGCGCGCCCGGCGCCGTCGGCGACGCGCCCGAGGATCGGCCGGACCTGACGCCGTTCCTCCCAGCTCCCGGGCGCGCGACCGGCGCAGCGATGGTCGTCTACCCGGGCGGCGGGTACACGCACCTGGCATTCGACAAGGAAGGCACCGACGTCGCGCGCTGGCTCAACTCGCTCGGCGTGGCCGCGTTCGTCGTGCGCTACCGACTCGGGCCGCGGTACCACCACCCCGCGATGGAGCAGGACGCGCTGCGCGCCGTGCGCCTCGTGCGCGCGCGAGCCCGCGAGTGGCGCGTGGACGTGCACCGTGTGGGTGTGATCGGGTTCTCGGCGGGCGGGCACATGGCCGGAACGGTGACGACCCGCTACGCCGACCCGGCCGGCGCGGCAGCCGGCGACTCGACCGACCGGCTGAGCGCGCGACCGGACGTGTCGGTGCTCATCTACCCGGTCGTCACGATGGGCGATTCCGCCCACGCGGGCTCGCGCACGAACCTGCTCGGCGCCCACCCCGACGCGACGCTCGTACGCGCGCTCTCGCTCGAAACCCAGGTCACGGCCGCGACGCCCCCGACGTTCCTCGTCGCGGCCAGCGACGACGATGTCGTGCCCGTGGAGAACTCGCTGCTGTTCTACCGTGCGCTGCACGCGGCCGGCGTGCCCGCGGAGCTGCACGTGTACGAGACGGGCGGTCACGGGTTCGGCCTGGCACCGGGCAACCCCGCGCTCGCGACCTGGGCCACGCTGTGCGCGACGTGGCTCCGCCGGCACCGGTTCCTCGCACCCGCGGCGCCCGGTACTCCGTGATCGTGCTGCCGTCCAAGACGCGCCCGGGGGCAGGCCAGCGCCGCATCTCACGCTCGCGCACGTTCCCGTTCACCCGGCGAAACGATTCCGTCACCGCTGGCGTGCGCGTCGTCGTTCCCGCGCTGCTGTTCGGCGCGTTCGCCGCGGCGCCCGCGACGCTCGCCGCGCAGGCGGCGGTGTCCGGCGTCGTGGTCGACAGCATCACCGGCCGCCCGTTGGCCGGAGCGACGGTGCAGCTCGTACCGCAGGGCACGACGGGCGGCACGCCGCGCGGCGTGGATGCCGACTCGGCCGGCGTGTTCCGCTTCGTCGGCGTCGCGGCCGGGCGATACCTGCTCGGGTTCGTGCACGAGCGACTCGACTCGCTCGGCATCCAACCGCCGGTGCGCGCGGTCGACGTCGTCCCCGGCGCGACGGCCGTGCGCGCAGACCTCGCCGTTCCGAGTGCACGCACGATCGCCGCCGCGGTGTGTGGCGCGCGGCGCGACTCGACTGGCGTGCTCGTCGGCCGCGTGCTCGACGCCAACGGCGACCCCGTGGCCGCGGGCGACGTCGCGGTGCGCTGGGGCGAACTCCGCGTCGACGCGGGCGGTGTCCGCCGCGTGACGCCGAGCGTGCGCGGGGCGGCCGGCGCCGACGGGCGCTACGCGGTGTGCGGCATCCCACTTGGCGTGGCGGTGCTGGTGCAGGCGACGGCGACCGCGTCGGGTGCCGCTACCGCGGCGAGCGGCGCGATCGAGATGCACGTCGAGGTCGCAACGCCACTCGTTCACCGCGACCTGCTGGTCGCCGCGGCGGGGGAGCGCAGGACCGCTCGCCTCGCGGGTCACGTGCGCCGACCGGACGGCACCCCGCTCGCCGGCGCGCGCGTGGTCGTGCGCGGCGCGGGCGTGGCCGACAGCGTGGCCGTCTCCGACGCCGACGGCGCGTACCGGCTCGATCAACTGCCCGGCGGCACGTACCCCGTCGAGGCGATCGCGATCGGCTTCACACCCGCGCGTGCCGCGGCCGACCTGCGTGCCGACCGACCGGCGTCACTCGATTTGGCGGTCGGAACACGCGTGACCGCCCTGCAATCGGTGAACGTCTACGCGTCGCGTCCACGGGGGGCGCGGGACTTCCTGGAGCGCACGCGGCGCGCGTCCGGGTTCGTTCGCGTCGTCACGGCCGATGACATCGCGCGGCGCGTTCCGCTGACGATCGCGGACGCGCTCGTGATGACGCCGGGCGTGCACGTCTCGAGTTCGACCGCGACCGGACGCCCCCAGATCCTCGGCCGCGGTGAGTGCGCCGCCGAGGTCTACCTCGACGGCACGTACATCCCGAACGGTGCGACCGAGATCGACGAGCTGCTGAGCCCCACCGAGGTCGGTGCGATCGAGGTCTACCCCGACGCCGGTTGGGCGCCTCCGGAATACGGCCGCATGCACACGCGCAACGTGTGCGCGGTCGTCCTCATCTGGACGAGAGGCGCGCTCCGGTAGAGCGGACCGGACGTTCGCGCGCGGTGACCGGGGCGCGGCCGGTCACGACGCCCGGGCCGTCTCGGCACGCGCGTACAGCACGACGGCCTGCGGCGCGGCGAGATCCAGCACGTCGACCGGCGTGCGCTCCCGCGCCGCCCCGTCGTTCCCGTCCCCCTCGCCCGAGCCGCCGAATCGGCGCTCCTCGGTCGAGAGGACGCGCGCCCACCGGCGGCCCGCCGGCGCGCGCGTCACCGACGTGCCGGCGACGTCGAGGTGTAGCGACCCGCCGAAGTGCACGACGGCGAGCAGCGCGTCGCCGTCGGCCGCTTCGCGCCGGAGCGCGAGCGCGCAGTCGCCTAACGCCACCACGGCGAACCCGTCGCGCCCCCGCGCGCGGAGCGCGGGCGAGGTGCGGCGCAACGCCAGCAGCTCGCGGTAGAGCGCGAGCACGCCGGCGTGCGGCGCTTCGGCGAGCTCGTCCCACTGCAACTTGGACCGCAGGAACGTCGCCTCGTCCTGCGGATCGGGGATGCGCTCGCGCACTGCAGGGTCGTGGAATGCGGAAAACGCCGCGAATTCGGCGCGGCGTCCGGCCGTGACGAGTGCGCCCAACTCGGGCGTGTGGTCGGTGAAGAACTGAAACGGCGTCGACGCGGCCCACTCCTGCCCCATCCACAACAGCGGCGTGTACGGTGACACGAGTAGCATCGCGGAGAGCGCGCGGTAGAGCGAGAGCGGGATCGCGTCGTGCAGGCGGTCGCCGAAGGGGCGGTTGCCGACCTGGTCGTGGTTCTGCAGGCAGTGGACGAAGGCCCGCGGTGGCAGGCCGACCGCCGGCGTCCCGCGCGTCGCGGGCGCGTCGGGCCCCGCGCCGGCGACCGCCTGCCCCTCGTAGAACCACCCGCGCTCGAGCGTCGCGACGACGTCGGCCACCGTGCCGCCGAACGCCGCGAAGTACCCCTCCGAATCGCCAGCGGCCAGGCGTCGCACCTGGTGGTGAAGGTCGTCGGCCCACACGGCGTCGAGCCCGAATCCGCCCTCGCGCGGCGGCAACACGAGACGCCGCTCGTTCCGCTCGTCCTCGGCGACCACGATCCGTGGACGATCGAGGTCGTGAAGCTTCGCCGCGATCTCGGTCAGGACGTGGACGGGCGAGTCGTCGAGGATGGCGTGGGTCGCGTCGAGGCGCAGCCCGTCGACGTGGTACTCGTGCGCCCAGTAGAGCGCGTTCTGGACGACGAAGTCGCGCACCGCGGCCCCGTCGGGCCCGTCGTAGGCGACCGCGTCGCCCCACGGCGTACGGTGCCGGTCGGTGAAGAATCGGCCGCGGGTGAGCGCGTGGAGGTAGTTCCCGTCAGGGCCGAAGTGGTTGTAGACCGCGTCGAGGAGTACGGCGAGGCCGCGCGCGTGCGCGGCGTCGACGAAGCGCTTGAACCCGTCGGGGCCGCCGTAGGGCGCGGCCGGCGCGTAGAGGTCGACGCCGTCGTAGCCCCAGTTGCGTGCGCCGGCGAACGCGGCGATCGGCATGACCTCGACCGCGGTCGCGCCGAGCGCGGCGACGTGGTCGAGGCGCGCGATCGCGGCGTCGAAGGTGCCTTCGGGCGTGAACGTGCCGATGTGCACCTCGTACACGATCAGGTCGTCGGGCTCGATGCCCGCCCACGACGCGTCCGTCCACGCGAACCCGTCGGAGTCGACGACCATCGACGCGCCGTGCACGCCGTCCGGCTGCGCGCGCGACGCCGGGTCCGGGTACGACTCGCCGCCGTCCACGCGGTAGCGGTACCGGGCGCCCGCCCGCATGCCGCGGACGAGTCCGGCGAAGTACCCCCCGCCGTCGGGCGTGAGGGCGTGCGCGTCCTCACCCGCGTGCGCCCGCGTGTCGGACGACACGACGTCGACGCGCGCGGCTTCGGGCGCCCACACGCGGAACAACACGCCGTCCGCCGTCGGGCGGGCGCCGAGCGTCAGGCTCCAGGCCATCTCGTGAAAGTTCGGGGTCGCAGGCCGCGGTTAGGCGGCGGAGTAGCAGGACGTGACCGCCGGGGGCACCGCGCGTGCCGCGCCGCCGCGGGCCGCGCGACTGGTCGGCGGACTGCGCCGTGGCGGCGGCGCGAAGCGGCGCGCCGCCGCCACCGTTGGCGACGTTAGGCGATCGCGCCGGCGCCGACGCCGGCGACGACGCCCGTGTCGGCCCGCGCGCCGTCGCGCTCGGCCACCGCCGGCGCGGCGCCCGCGCCACCGCGGAGGGCGGCGCCGAGCGTGGCCCCGTTCGGGCTGCCCCACCCCGTGCACGCGTCCCACCCCCGGCCCGCGGGGTAGCCGCCGATCTTCCCCGTCGTGTCGTTGTTGCCCTGCGTGATGTCGCGGCAGCCCGCCGCGCCCGCCGACGCGTAGAGCAGCGGCGTGATGTACCCCACGGGGCGCGTGCCGCCCGCGTTGATGCGCGCGAGCAGCGCGGCCCAGAGCGGCGCCGATGCACTCGTCCCGCCGGCGACCCCGTCCTGCCCCGACGAGCGCACGTAGTAGCCCGTACGCGGGTCGGCGACCGCGGCCACGTCGGGGACGCCGCGCCCGGCCTTGTGCCCGGGGTTCACCGACCGGGGCACGTTGGCGTGCGCCTGAAACGCGGGGAGCGGAAACACGCTGCTCACGCCGCCGCCGCCGGCCCCGTTGGCCGTCGCACGCGGGCCGCCGTTCCACACGGTTTCCGCGGTGATGTGCGTGCGCGTCGCGTCTGCCACGAGCGCCGTCCCGCCGACCCCGAGCGCGTACGGGCTCGACGCCGGGAAATCGACGTGGGCGTGCCCGTCCTCGACGTCGTCGCTCGACCCGTCGTCGCCCGACGCGACGCACACCGTCACGCCGAGCAGCGCCGCGGCCTTGAGCGTATCGTCGACGGCCTTCGTCGCCGCGGCGGTCCACGTGAGGTGCCCCTCGGCGTACCCCCAGCTGATGGACAGCACGCTCGGACGGTGCGTGGTGTCGTGCACCGCGGTGGTCAGCGCGTCGACCCAACCCTGCTGGGTGAACGTCGAGAAGTACACCGCGATCGTGGCCCGGGGCGCGAGCGCGCCGGCGACCTCGATGTCGAGCATGACCTCCCCGTCCGAGCCGGGGTCCTTGCCCGGCTGGTTGGTCGAGGTCCCCACCGGGACCGCGACGACGGAGGGCGCCGGGGCGACCTGGATCGCGCTCCAGTAGGTGGCCAGGTCGCCGGTGTCGAAGCCGCCGCCGAACTCGAGCAGCCCGATGCACTGGCCGGCGCCGTCGCCCGGCGGAAACGCGTAGAGGGTGCCCAGCTCGGGCGGAGTGAACCAGGGCCGCGCGGTGCCCGCCGCGTGCGACGTTCCGACCGGGAGCGGGCGAATGATCGCGTTGGACCGCGCCGTGCGCCGCGTGTCGAGCCCGAACACGCCGTCGACGGCATGCGCGAGCGACTCCGGCACGTGCACGGGGCCGACCCGGCCGCGGTACTCGCTCCCGTCGGGGTGTGCGAAGCGGCTCAGGCGGACCTCGAAGGCGCGCTCGACGGCGGCCGCCGTCCCCTCGACGACGACGGTACGCCGTGCCACGTGCTCCTCCACGACGTGGAGGCCTGCGGCCGCGGCAAACTGGCGGACGGCCGCGATGTCCTCGTCGCTCGCACCGTAGCGCTCGGCGAACTGCTCCCGCGTCAGCGGTGCCGGACGTGCGTCGACCGGGACCGCGCCCAGCAGTGCAGGGTCGGGCAGCTCGGCGCGGGGGCGCAGGTGGATGCTCACGCGGAGCGACTCGTCGGGTGGCGTGGGCCCGATCGCGCGCGCGCCGGGGACGGGGTCGCGCTCAGTCCCCGGCAGGGCGACGAGGCGGGGCGGGGGCGTCGAGGACATCGGACGGCTTCGGGTCGAGGGAGGCGGGGTGCCCGCGGGCGAAACCGTGCGGGCGAGCGACACTGCTACATTCGCGGAGGCGTCGCAAGTCGTGCGCTCGGAGCGCGGCACGGGCGGGCGTTGCGGCCGTCCGCGCGGGGTTTCGGCGGTCGGCGCAGGTACACGTGGCCCATTCTCACGCCCGCGGTCCCGAACCTGCGACGGCCTCGGCCGCCTGCCCACGGCGCCACCCGCGCCCGGCGCAGCTCAACCCTTCGAACGGAGAACTCCCATGGCAGACTCCATGTCCGCGCCCGACGCGCTCAACTACCTGATCGAGACCGCCCAGGACGGCGCCGACGGCTACCGCGCCGCGAGCGAGGACGTCAAGGATTCGCAGATGAAGCAGGTGTTCACGCAGTACGCGGCCCAGCGCGGGCAGTTCGCGACCGAGCTTCGCGGCCTGGTGACGTCCGAGGGCGGCGACGCGCACAAGGGTGGCTCCGTGAGCGCTGCGGTGCACCGTGGCTGGATCAACCTCAAGAGCGTGGTCACCGGGCGCGACGACGCGGCCATCCTCGCCGAGTGCGAGCGCGGCGACGAGAACGCCGTGAAGGCCTACGCCGACGCGATGTCCGCGCCGCTCTCCGCTCACGCGGCGAGCGTGGTACAGCGGCAGGCCACCGAGGTGCGCCAGGCGTACGAGCGCATCAAGGGCATGCACGTGTCGCGCGCGTAAGCGCACGCACGCGCATCGCAGCCGGACGCGAGGTCGCACGCCGCGTGCGCCGCATTCGACCGATCCGCGTCCGGCGAGCGATCGCCGGGTGCGGCGTCGTCTGGAGCGCCGCGGCGTGCGCGTCGTCCGGGGCGACGCGCGCGGCCGCGGCCGCGCCGGGGCGCCCCGATACGACCGGCGCGGCGCGCGCCGCCGACGTCGCGCGGTGGTCGCGCGAGGCAGAGGCGGTGACGATCACGCGGGACGACTGGGGCATCCCCCACGTGCGCGGCACGACCGACGCGGACGCGGTGTTCGGCCTCGTCTACGCGCAGGCCGAGGACGATTTCAACCGCGTCGAGACGAACTACCTGACGGCCCTCGGGCGCACGGCCGAGGCGGAGGGCGAGGGCGCCGTCTACCGCGACCTGCGCGCGAAGCTGTTCGCCGACCCGGACACGCTCCGTGCGCGGTACGCCGCGAGTCCGGCGTGGCTGCGGCGGTTGATGGACGCGTGGGCCGACGGACTCAACTACTACCTGCACACCCATCCGCGCGTGACGCCGCGCGTCATCACGCGCTTCGAGCCGTGGATGCCACTCGCGTTCAGCGAGGGGAGCATCGGCGGCGACGTGGAGCGGATCTCGTTAGGCGATCTCGCCGCGTTCTACGGCCCGGCCGCGAGCACCGGCGACACCCCGGCCGGGGCGACTCCGGCGCGCGTCAGCCCGGCGCGCGCGGGCGATGCGGAAGTCGGCGCCGGGGCAGCGCGCGCGTCGGACTTCCGGTTCGTCGAGCCGACCGGGTCGAACGGGTTCGCGATCGCGCCGGCGAACACGGCGCGCGGCCGCGCGCTGCTCCTCATCAACCCGCACACGTCCTTCTTCTTCCGCGCCGAAGTGCAGGTGACGAGCGGCGAGGGGCTGAACGCGTACGGCGCGGTCACCTGGGGGCAGTTCTTCGTCTACCAGGGGTTCAACGAGCGCGCGGGGTGGATGCACACGTCGAGCGGCGTGGACGCGGTGGACGAGTATCTGGAGACGGTGGTCGAACGTGGGGGGCGTCGCTATTACCGCTACGGCGGCGAGGAGCGGCCGATCGTGACGTCGACCATCGCCGTCCCTTACCGGACCTCGACCGGCGCGCTGGCGTCGCGGACGTTCACGGTCTATCGCACCCACCACGGCCCCGTGGTCCGCGCTGCGGGCGGCCGCTGGGTAAGCGTCGCGCTCATGCAGCGGCCCGTCGAGGCGCTCAGTCAGTCGTACCTGCGCACGAAGGCTCGCGACTATCGCGCGTTCCGGCAGGTGATGGAGTTGCACGCGAACTCCTCCAACAACACGATCTTCGCCGACGCCGACGGCGACATCGCGTACGACCACCCGCAGTTCATCCCGAAGCGCGACGACCGGTTCGACTTCACGCGCCCGGTCGACGGGAGCGATCCCGCGACCGACTGGCACGGGGTGCACGGCGTGGACGAGGTGCCGCACCTGCTCGACCCGGCCAACGGCTGGATCGCGAACACGAACAACTGGCCGTACTCCGCGGCGGGCCCGTACAGCCCGAAGCGGGCCGACTTCCCGCGCTACATGGACCAGGTGGGCGAGAACCCGCGCGGCCTGCACGCGCGGCGCGTCCTGGACAACCGCCACGACTTCACGCCCGCGTCGCTCATCGCGGCCGCGTACGACCCGTACCTCACTGCCTTCGCGCAACTCGTCCCGACGCTGCTCGCCGCCTACGACCGCACGCCGGCCGCCGACACGCTGCGCCGCCGCGTGGGTCCGCAGGTCGCGGCCCTCCGCCACTGGGATTACCGCTGGGGCGTCGCGAGCGTCCCGACGTCGCTCGCCGTCTTCTGGGGCGAGGAGCTGTGGGCGCGGTCGGCGGCCGACGCGCGCGCGGCCGGGATGTCGGTCTACGACTACATGGCCTCGCGCACGCCGCCGCGCGTGAAGCTCGAAGCGCTTGCGGCCGCGTCGGACCGCCTGCAGCGGAGCTTCGGGCGCTGGCAGACGCCCTGGGGCGAGATCAACCGTTACCAGCGCCTAACGGGTGACATCGTGCAGCCGTTCAGCGACTCGGCCCCGAGCATCCCGGTCGGGTTCACGTCGTCGCAGTGGGGGTCGCTCGCGTCGTTCGGGGCGCGGGCGTATCCGGGGACGCGCAAGTACTACGGCACCAGCGGGAACAGCTTTGTCGCGGTCGTCGAGTTCGGCGACAGCGTGCGGGCGCGCGCGGTGACCGCGGGCGGGGAGAGCGGGGATCCGCGGTCGCCGCACTTCGGAGACCAGGCGCTGCGGTACACGACGGGGAATCTGCGCGAGGTGTATTTCTACCCGTCGCAGCTGGTGGGGCATACGGAGCGGGTGTATCACCCGGGTGGGTGACGCGGGGAGGCGAAGAGGCCCGGTCACGGGCCCGCGCGCTGCGCCAACCCGGCAACCCCGCGCAACCCGACTCCACTCAGCCGCCCCTGCCGCGCCGCCCGCGCGAGCCACGCGATCGTGTCGGCCGCCGGTCCGACGGCCAGCCCCTCCGGCCTAACGTTCGACACGCAGTTCCGCTCCGCGTCCGTCCGCCCCGGACGCGGCGCCCACGTGAGATACGCGCCGAGGCTGTCCGGCGCGCTCATCCCCGGGCGCTCGCCTAACAGCACGACGACCAGTCGCGCCCCGAGCGCCTCGCCGACGGCGTCGCCGAGCGCGACGCGCGCCTGCTCCGCGACGACGACCGGCCCGATCCGCCACGCGCCGCCGGCCAGGCGGTCGCACACCGCGCGGACGAGCGCCGGCGCGTGCCGCTCCGCGGCGAGTGCCGCGAGACCGTCGGCGACGACGAACGCGAGGTCCCAGTCGCCGGCCACGCGGGCCAGTGGTCCCGGCGCGTCCTCCGAGAGTCGACGGCCGAGATCGGGCCGCTGCAGGAACTCGCGCCGGTCGCGCGCCGCCGAGCGGACGCGGACGACGCGGTGCCCGTCAGCGGCGAACGCGGCCGCGAGTCCGGCTGCGTCGAGCGGATGCCACACGGCGTCGCGCGCGCGGGCGTGGGCGAGTTGCAGGTCGAGGTGTCGCGCGGTGGGCACGCTGCTCCCCGTCCGGCCGAGCGCGACGCGCGCCGGCGTGAGCGCGGCCAACACGTGCCACGGGTCGCGCGCGTCGTCACGTCCGTCGTCGCGCCTCGCGTCCTCCGGTGTGTTCACGGGAGCAGGCGGGCGCGTTCGCGCGCGAGCGCGCCCGCGCCGCGGCGCGGGTCGACGAGGCGGTTGTGGCCGTCGAAGATCCCGACCGCGTCGAGCCACGACTCGAACTCCGGTGCGGGTCGCAGGCCGAGCGCCTCGCGCAGGTATAGTGCGTCGTGGAAGCTCGTGCTCCGGTAGTGAAGCATGACGTCGTCACCGCCGGGCACGCCCATGACGTACGAGCAGCCCGCGGCCGCCACCATCGTGAGCAACGCGTCCATGTCGTCCTCGTCCGCCTCGGCGTGGCTGGTGTGACAGACGTCGCAGCCCATCGGCAGGCCCAACAGCTTGCCGCAGCAGTGGTCTTCGAGCCCGGCGCGGAGGATCTGCTTGCCGTCGTACAGGTACTCGGGGCCGATGAACCCGACCACGGTGTTGACCAGCAGCGGCGCGTAGCGTCGCGCCACGGCGTACGCCCGCGCTTCGCACGTCTGCTGGTCGACGCCGCGGTGCGCCTCGGCGCTCAGCGCGCTTCCCTGGCCCGTCTCGAAATACGTCACCTGGCCGTCGGGCGGCGCGCGGCCAAGCGAGCGGACCGCGTCGTGCGCCTCGTCGAGGAGGGCGAGCGTGACGCCGAAGGCGCGGTTGGCGCCCTCCGTCCCGGCCACCGACTGGAAGAGCAGGTCGACCGGAGCACCGCGCCGCGCGAGGTCGAGCGTCGTCGTCGCGTGCGACAGGACGCACGACTGCACGGGCGCATCCAGCCGCTGACGCAGCGCGTCGAGCATCTCGAGGAGTCCCGCGACCGCGTCGGGCGCATCGGTCGCGGGATTGATGCCGATCACCGCGTCGCCCGCGCCGTACAGCAGCCCGTCGATCACGCTCGCCGCGATGCCGCGCGCGTCGTCGCTCGGGTGGTTGGGTTGTAGCCGCGTCGCGAGCCGGCCCGCGAGGCCGATCGTCGTACGGAAGCGCGTGATCACGCGACACTTTCGGGCGACGAGCACCAGATCCTGCAGTCGCATGAGCTTCGTGACCGCGGCGACCATCTCGGGGGTGAGGCCGCGGGCGAGTGCCGCAAGCGCCACGTCGTCGGCGGCCGGCGAGAGCAGCCAGTCGCGGAAGCCGCCGACCGTGAGGTGCGCCACCGGGGCGAATGCCGGGCGGTGGTGGTCGTCGACGATGAGGCGGGTGACCTCGTCATCCTCGTACGGGATGACGACCTCTGTGAGGAATGTCGCGAGCGGGAGATCGGCGAGCGCGAGGCGCGCCGCCATGCGCTCCGCCTCGCTCGTTGCCGCGAGGCCGGCCAGCCGGTCGCCGCTCCGCGGCGGTGACGCGCGGGCGAGGAGCGTGCGCAGGTCCGCGAAGCGGTACCGCTCGTGTCCGACGACGTGCGAGTACATGGGCGAGTACGTGGGCGAGATCGTGGCCCCTCTCCGGGTTCTCGCTGCGAACCCGCGCCCGCGCGGGGCTACGTCGCCGACTCGACGACGCGAGCGACGAACAGGTACGCGCGCCGTCGCGGCCGCGTCAACCCGGCATCGCGCGATCGAAGTCCGACCGTCGACGCGTCGGAAGGTCGGCGTGAAATCGGTCGGAAGTCGGCGTGCGTCACACGCGCGGCAACCCGCGCGTCCGGGCGTGCGCCACGTTGGGCGTCTTCAGTGCGAGACACGCCACCGGAATGGCGACACTTTCTACTGTATAAGGACCCCGATGCCGTCGGATGCGATCACGCCGCGCGCCGTGCCCGGCGCTGGCGAGCCCCGGGCGGCCGAGCCCGCGATGCTCTCTCACGCGCCCTCGCCGCCAACCATCCTCGTCGTCGACGACGACGCCGCACTCCGCCTCTCCGTGCGCCACGTCCTCGAGGCGCTCGGAGCGACGGTGTACGTAGCGACCACCGGGCGCGAGGCGCTGCGCGTCGCGCCCGCGATCGCGGCAGCGCGCGGTCCCGACCTCGTCGTGCTCGCCGTCGAACTCCCCGACATGGACGGCGCTGCGGTCTGTGGCGCACTCCGGGCGTGGACCGACGTCCCCGTTCTCGTGCTCTCCGGGCGCGGGAGCGAGGCGGACAAGGTGCGCCTGCTCGATGCGGGCGCGGACGACTACGTCACGAAGCCGTTCGGCGCCGGCGAGTTCGCCGCGCGCGTGCGCGCTCGCCTCCGCGCCGCCCGCGTGCGCTCCGCACGGCCCGAGGTACCGCCTCGTGCGCGACTACGGATCGGCGACCTCGAGCTGGACGTGGACGGCCGCGTGGCGATGCGCGACGGACGCGACCTGCGTCTCACGCGCACCGAGTGGGAGATTCTCCGCACGCTCACCGTCCATGCGGGGCGGACACTGACGCACCAGGAGATCTTCGACGCGGTCTGGGGTCAGCCGTTCGGCGACGCGGTGAAGAGCGTGCGCGTCCACGTCACGAACCTGCGCCGGAAGGTCGAGCGGGTGCCGTCCACGCCGGAGCTCATCGTCACGGTGCGGCGCGACGGGTACCGCCTCGCGCTGCCGCTAGCCTGACGCGCTCCGCCGGACGTCGGGTTGCGGGCTCGGTGCGCGGTCGTCTGCCTCGCGTCCCCCGCCGCGTCGAAGCCCCGCAACTCGCGAACGCCCCGCCGCCGTCCTGCATGCCTGCCGCACCGACCGCGAGTGCGCCCGTGTCCGCCCCTGCCGCCGTCCCGGTGTACGGGCTCGCGCCCCCGTCAGAGACCGACTTCCACGTAGCGCTTCGACGCCAACTGGGCGCGAGCGCGGCCGAGGCGGCGTGGGACGCCGCCCTACGCGCGTGCGCCGTCGGCGCGTACGCCCACGCGCACACCCTCGCCGACCTGGAACGGATCGCGGAACACCTCATCCAGCGGACGGGGATGACCGGGATCGTCGGCCGGTCGATGCTCATCCGGCTCCGGGCGTACACCTGCCTCGCGCTTCGCGCCTCCGGCGCGCCCGCTGACGCCACCGACGCCACAGCCCCCCCCGCGTGACCTCCGCCGCCCTGCCATCCGTCGATCCGACCCCCGAGGACGCGGCGATCCACGCCGCCGAACGCCTCGCGGAAGTGGCCCGCCTCGGTCTCGCGACGGCAAGCGACGACGAGATCCTCCGCGCGGCCGTGCGCGCCGCGGCCCAACGACTCGACGCGCCGACGGCGCTCGTGAACGTCGTGTACGACGACGCGGTCGGCGTGCTCAGCTCGCACGGGCTCGAGGGTTGGATGCGTGACGCCGGCGGCGTTCCCGTCGAGTGGAGCTTCTGCCGGTACCCGGTGGCGCACGCCGGAGTGTTCGCCGTGGGCGACCTCGCGCGCGAACCGGCGCTGTGCGCGAACCCGCTCGTAGCCCGGGACGGCCTCGGGTCGTACGCCGGCGCGCCGCTCGTCACGTCGCGCGGCCAGAGCGTGGGCGCGCTCTGCGTGATCGGTCCCGACCCGCGCACGTTCACCGACGACGACCTCGCCGCGCTCCGCGCGTTCGCCGACGCCCTGGCGCGGCACCTCGAAGCGCGTGCCGGAGCGGACGCGGCGGTGGACGACGCGGCCGCCGGGCGCGCGTGACGCCTCCGGCCGGCCTTCGGCTGCTCGCGGCATTTTCGCGGCTGGTCGCGGCGCTCCACGCACCCGACGCGTCGCAGGAGGAGCGGCGGTCGGCGCTGCGCGACGCGGCGCGGGTTGCGCGCGGGACCGGCGTCGTCGCGCACGTCGACGGCACCCGGCTCACCGTCGACGGCGCGCCGGTCGAGGGGCTGCCCGAGGTGGACGCGGTCGCGCGCGTGCTCGCCACCCACGGCATCGCGCGGTTGATCATCCGCCAGCTGGCGCCTGCGCGCGAACTCGCGCACGGCGCCGGGCTGCTGTACGACGGCCCGGACGCGCGTGACGTGCGGGCCGAAGTCGAGGCGCTCCGATCGTGGCACGTCCAACTCGTCGCAAACGCGGCGGACGCGGGCGATGCGGGTGACGCGGTGACCGCGGACGTGCACTCGGCGCTGGCGCGGCTCGAGTCGTCGGACGGCGAGGCCGACGTCGCGCGCGCGTACCAGACGCTCACCACCTGGATCGATGCGACGCGCGCGTCGGCGTCGCCGGGCGCGGGAACGCACATCGCGCGCGTGCTCACTCGCGCGGTCGGGGTCGTGATGGCACACGACGCGCCCGATGCAGCGGGACGTTTCGACGGACTCATCGCCCTGCTCGTCGGGTCCGACCTGCGCCCGGTCGTCGACGCGGTCGCCGACGGCACGGCGCCGGAGGCGACCACGGTGCTGCAGTGTGTCGCGTCGGCCGCCGTGCCGCTGCTCATCGAACGGCTCGCGACCGCGGAATCGATCGGAGAGCGCCAGCGCTGCTGCGACGCGCTCGCCGAGGTCGGTGGTGGCGTCGACACATTGCTGCAGGCGCTCGGGGACTCGCGGTGGTACGTGGTCCGCAACGTGGCCCTCGTGCTCGGCGAGCTTCGGCTGGACGAGGCCGTGCGTCCACTCGCGCGCTGCCTGATGGCCGCCGAGCCTCGCGTGCGTGATGCCGCCGCGCGCGCGCTCGACCAGATCGACTCCGCGGCTGCTGCGGGCGCGCTCGTTCCGGCCCTACTCGACCGCTCCGTCGACGTCCGTCGAATCGCGGCGCGGGCGGTCGCGCGGGGCGCCCGGCGCGGCGTCGCCGTGCCCGCCGCGACGTGCGTCGCGCGACTGGAGGCCGAAGCCGACGCGGAGGTGGCGCACGACCTCGTCGACGCCCTCGGCGGGATCGGGTCGCCGGACGCGGTTCGCCACCTGCACGCGGTCGTCACCGGGCGCACTCGGTGGGCGCACGACTACGAGCTGCGCGCGGCGGCGCTCGCGTCCCTCTGGCACTCGGGGGCGCCCGCCGGACATGCGCTCAGCCGGTCGCTTCGTGACGACGTCGACCCCGTCGTGCGCCGGCTCGCGGCGGAGCGGATCGCGCCGCTCGCGGCGACGCTCGGCGACTGACCGGCGCGTCTCGCGCCTCGCCGTTAGGCGCGCCGCGGCCCGCGGCGCGCCCGTCGTGCGGTCAGTCGGCGAGCCCGACGCGGCGCATGACGAATCGGGCGTCCCGCCACTCCCGAAGCAGGAAGTCGGCGAGGTTCTCGACCGAGATCCGCCGGCCGCCGTCGGGCATCACGTCGGCCGCGACGCGGTAGACGCCGGTGCGCTCGCCGGGCAGGATGTCGCCGGTGCACACGGCCGTCCACGCGAGCGCCGTGTCGCGCACGGCCTCCCACGCGCGGCGGTGCTCCTCCGACACCGCGCGGAAGACGGCCGGGAAGCCCGGCTGCTCCTGGCGCAGCCCGCCGCCGGGCGCGTCGAGGATGCCGCCGCCGGCGACAATCAGCACAC
Organism: uncultured Gemmatimonadales bacterium; assembly: GCA_963851265.1. Taxonomy (GTDB): domain Bacteria; phylum Gemmatimonadota; class Gemmatimonadetes; order Gemmatimonadales; family Gemmatimonadaceae; genus BPUI01. The sequence goes on along the minus strand of CAWKNZ010000010.1, from coordinate 34,883 downwards.
GCGCGTCCGGCCGGCCGCCGGCGGCGAGGGCCTTCGCCACGTTCGCGACCCCGACCGACCGCGTCCGCCCGGGTGCCGCGGTCGTGCCACCGCCGAGGGCGGAGATCACCGCGTCGGCTCCGTCGACGAGTCTCACGACGGCGTCCGGGTTTTCGGCCTCACCGCCGACGACGGTGAGCCGCGGGTCGCGCAGGTCGTCGAGAGCGGCGGGGTCGCGTGCGAGGGCGCGTACGGCGTCGCCGGCGGACAGGGCGTACTCGACGACGCGGCGGCCGGTGCGACCCGTCGCGCCGAGCACGGCAAGCGTTTGCGGTTGCACGGAGGAGATGAAGGGGGTACGGTGGTCGACGGCGCCGACGGGCGTCGCAAGCTGAAGCAGGCCAACGAACACTAGCGACGCGAACGGCATGACTTCGCCCGACCACGGTCGGCCCCTGGCGAGTGCGCCGGGGGCCGGGGCCGACTACCCGCTGTACGAATATCGCCTTCGACTCGGCGGGCGCGAGTGGACGGTCGTGCACACCGGCGAGGTGTTGACGTTCGAGGACGAACAACGGTTCCTGAGCGAAGGAGCCGGCCGTGCGCCGTACGGTGCGGTGCTGTGGCCGGCCGCGATCGCGCTGGCCCACGACCTCGCTGCGCGCGGCGAGGCGTTGCGCGGCGCGCAGGTGCTCGAACTCGGGGCCGGTACGGGACTGCCGGGGATCGTCGCCGCGTCCTTCGGTGCGCGCGTCGTGCAGACGGATCGCAACACCGACGCGATGACGCTGTGCGAGCAGAACGGCGCGCGGAACGGCGTTGGTGGCATCACGTACCGTCTCGCGGACTGGACGGCGTGGGACGACGCGACGCATTACGACTACATCCTCGGCGCGGACGTGTTGTACGCCGAAGGTACGCAGTCCGACCTGCGCCGCATCTTCGCGCAGAACCTCGCGCCGGGCGGACGTGTGCTCGCCTCGGACCCGTTCCGCCCGTTGAGCTACCGCATGCTCGAGGCGATGGAGGCCGACGGCTGGGACGTCCGCGTGACCAAGTGGAGCGTTGCCGACGCCGCGCGTCAGTCGAGCGCGCGCCCGATCGGTGTGTTCGAGTTGATCGCGCCCGCATAGCACTACTTCGCCCCATCTCATGCGCTCGGCCCCGGTTGTCACGAGCCGCGGCCTCTGGCCCCGCACTCCGGCCCGCCCTATGTTGGCGCACCCTGCGCGCCGGGTACGGCGTGGCGCGCCGACGTGCTCTCACCGCGCGCGGGAGGCGACATGGCGGGCGACCGAATGGACCGGCGGGCACTGCTCCAACTCGGATTCGGCGCGACGGCCGGGAGCGTCCTCGGCGGGCTCGGGGCGCGAGCGGCCCCCCCTGGGGCGACCGCGGCCACGTGCGCGAGCGAGACGCCCGCTCAGGAGACGGGGCCGTTCTACCCGGACACAGACCAGGCGGACAAGGACGCCGACCTGACCCTCATCCGGGGGCACACGGAGCGCGCCAGTGGCGAGGTCATGCGCGTGCACGGGCGCGTGCTCGACGAAGACTGCCGCCCCATCGCGGGCGCCGTGGTGGAGGTGTGGCAGGCGAACGCGAAGGGGCGCTACTCGCACGAGCGCGACCAGAACCCGACGCCTGTCGACCCGCACTTCCAGGGGCGCGCGGAACTGGTCACCGACGCGGACGGGCAGTACGCGTTCACGACCGTGAAGCCGGGGCCGTACCCGACGCAGTTCGCGGCGGGGAAGCCAGCCGAGGGCACGGCGTGGCGCACGCCGCACATCCACTTCCGGCTGGCACGCCGCGGCTACCACGAGCTCGTCACGCAGATGTTCTTCCCCGGCGAGGCGCTCAACGCGACCGACTTACTGGTGCGCGCGCTGCCGGAGGCGGAGCGCGCCCGGTGCTTCGCGGTGCACGAGCCGCAGCCGGCTGCCAATCCGGCCGCCGACGCGCCGAGCGTCCGACCGGTGGCCCAACTTGTGGCCCAGGTGCTGGCGGCAATACCGGCCGTGCCGACGTCGGCGTACCGCTTCGACCTCACGCTCCGCCGCGTCGAGGCGCACCCGCCGGTGCCGCCCGACGTGCTCGAGGCGCTCGTCGGGGAGTACCGGTTCGGCGAGGGCGGGCTCCCCGGCGTGACGATGCGCGTCACCGGCGAAGGCGCACTCCTCTACGCGGCAATGGTCCCGCCGCTGTGGCCGCGCTTCGAGCTGCGCTCGCTCGGGGGCCTGCAGTTCTCGACCGCGACACTGTCGTCCGGCACGACGGCGGAGTTCGAGCGGTCGGGCGACGCCCCGGCGACGGCCCTGGTGCTCCGTTTGCGGGGCGGGCAGGTGTGGCGCGCTCCACGGGTCGTGGCACGACCGTAGTCGGGGCGACGCCCCCGGGCGCACCGGAGGTGGCGGGCCCTCGGTCCCGACGAGCGGGTCGCGCCCATCGCACGCAGGCCGGCACATCGGGCCGGCGCGTGACGGTCGGGGCCGTCGCGACTCAAAACGGCCTGCGCCGCACATCGAAGTGTCGGAGTAGTGCTTCGGCGCGTGCGCTAAGCGGCATGTGTGGCTGCGGGTACAGCAACCTGCGTGGCGTGACGTGTTGCGGGCGACCGTCGGGCGCCCCACCGGTTCCTTCGCCGGCGCGAACCGGCCACCCTTCCTGGATGCGCAACGACCTGATACTCGCCCGCGTGCCGCGCCGGATCGAGGCGCCGGGTGACCGCTCCCCGGCCCATCCGTGAAAACGTCCGACGGCACACCCCTGGTCCCGGGGAGAACCCGCCTGAAGGTCTGCTGCATCGCGTCGGTCGACGAGGCACGACTGGCCGTCGCCCACGGCGCCGACGCCGTGGGGCTCGTCTCGGCGATGCCGAGTGGGCCGGGCGTGATCGACGACGCGACCGTCGCCGCGGTCGCCGCGCGCGTGCCCGTCCCGATCGCCACGTTCCTGCTCACCTCGCGCACCGACGCGCCGGGGCTGATCGCCCAGGCCCAAGCGGCGGGCGCGGCGACGCTGCAGCTCGTCGACGCGGTCGCGCCAGACGCACTCGCCGACGTCCGCTCGGCACTTCCCGGCGTGCGGCTCGTGCAGGTCATCCACGTGCTCGACGAGGCGAGCGTCGAGGAGGCGGCCGCGGCGCTGCCGCACGTCGACGCGCTGCTCCTCGATTCCGGCAATCCACGGCTCGCGGTGAAGGAGCTCGGCGGGACGGGCCGCGTCCACGACTGGGCGCTGAGCCGCCGGGTCCGCGACACCGCCCACGCGGCCGGCGTGCCGGTGTTCCTCGCGGGCGGACTCCGCGCGGAGAACGTCGGCGCCGCCGTCGCCGCGGTCGCGCCGTTCGGCCTCGACGTGTGCAGCGGGGTGCGCACGGGCGGGCGGCTCGACCCGGCGAAGCTCGCGGCATTCGCGGCGGCACTGGCGACGGCGGACCAGGCGGCCGGCGGCGAGGTACGCGGGTAGCGCTCGCCGCCTGACGCCACGACGGTCATCGGCTTGCCGCCGCCCTCCGCCCCTACGTGGATCTTGGTCGAGAATCCGCCCCGGCTTCGGCCGAGCGCGTCGTGTGCCAGACCCCGACCGCGGCGTGCTGCGTTACACCCCTGGCGTGTGCGCGTACGCCGCCGCCGTCGACGAAGTGCATCGTCCAGTTGATCTCGCCCGCCGCGTCGGCCGTGTGTTGCAGCACTGCCAGTACCCGGACCCAGACCCCGGACGCGGTCCGGCGCCGGGGTTGGCCCTTGGCCAGCGACTCCACGCGGTACTCCACGGGCCGAAGCGTTCGGGTAGATCGCGCCCCGGCGCGCCGGTCCGCAGGATCTACAGGATCGCGCGCAGCACCGTGCGGTGGTCCGGGGCGGGCGCCCCGTCCCCGGCCGTCGGGATGGCAGCAGCGGGCCGATCTCGGCTCGCTTCGCGTCGGTCAACTCCTCTCGACCACGCCCGCTCTCGGACCCGCGAGCGGATCGTCGCCCCCGCTACGCCGCTTCAGGCGGCGCGTCCGCCGACGCGTAGTGATCGGCGCCCAGGAAGTGCAGCGATACGTACGGCTCGTCGCCCACCACCCAGCTGTCGTGCGGGATCGGCGGCACGTAGAACAGGTCCCCGGCCCGCATCACGATGACCTCGCCCCCGTCGAGTGCCGCCGTCGCCGCGCCGGACACGACGAGGCCCACATGCTCCACGGCGCACCGGGTCTGGCCGACCCCGGGCCCGACGTGCTCGCTCCAGCGCCAGCCGGGCTCGTAGGTCGCCCGGCCGATGGTCATGCCCCCGAGGCGCACCACCTCGAAGCGCCCCTTCACCAACTCGCGCACCTCATCGGGCTGCTCGAAACGCCTCAGGACGACCGCGACATCCACCGGGAACATGGCGAGACGGGTGTGGGGAAGCGGCAATGCGGCTGTGGATCGCGGTGGCAACCTACGCCGGCCTTTGCAGACGCACCTCAGAGACTGTTTGAGAACGCAGGTGCGCCGGGTGTAGCCCGGATGCACGAATGGGAGGCCCCCGCGTGGGGACCTCCCGTCGGCCCCGACCGCCGGAGCGGCCGGGCTGTGGTGCGTGCGCGGACTAACGCCTACGCGCGCCGGCGCCGCCGGGCCACGCCGCCCATCGCCAGCAGCCCCGCGCCGAGCAGGGCCCAGGTGGCGGGTTCGGGGGCCGCGGTCACCGCGACGCCTTGCATCTGGTAGTTGATCTCGGGCCCGCCGCCGCGGAACGCGTCGGACCCGCCATAGCTGACCGCGGAAGAACCGCCGGTCCCGCCGCCGTAGACCTCTAAAGCCCTGTTCTCGTAGACGTAATACGTCTGCCCGCCGATGACGGCCACGCCGGGGGCGAAGACGTACCGGCCGCCGACGATGTTGGTCGAGGCCGCGAGGAACCCGGGCGTGGCGGTACTCAGTTCGTCCGGCGTGCCGATGTACGCCTGCGTGAGCAGGAACGCCGTGCCCTCCGCGTTGGGTGTCGTCAAGGGGTACCCGAGCAAGAAGCTGAACGTGAGCTGGTTGTAGCTCCCGGCGGCCGTCACCGCGACCGGCGTGCCCCAATAGTAGTTTCCGCTTGAGGGGAAGGGCCCGTTCGTCATGCTCGCAATCGTGGTCTGCGCGACGGCGGGGCGGGCGGCAAGCGGGGCGGTCACCAGCGCGGCGGCCAGGGCGGCCAGCGCGGCCAGCGCGCGCGAGGGGGACGTGCGGTGGGGCATGGGCGGGGCGGGAGGCAGCCTGCGGGGACGCGCGGCGTCCAGCCTGACACTCGTCAGGTCCTGCAGGCCGGAGGGCGGGACTACCGCCGCTACGATAGGCCCGCCCCCCACCCCCGCTAGCCCGTAACGGCGGTCACCCCGATCCTCTTTGCGGCGCCTTAGTAGGCCGCCGCCGACCCGCGGGCGCGACGGCGCGCCCGGGACGGCCGGTCGGCGTGGGCGGGGAGGGAGCGGGGCGAGGAGCGCCCACTCGGCGTCGGACGGGTACGGCGGGCGCACGCGGGCCTCCGACGGTGCGAAGACGTTCCGATGGGCACGCGTAACTCATTCCACGGCAGCGACTTAGCGTTTCGACACAGTTTCTCAGGCCGAGGTCGCGCGCTCGTGGACCGCCGTGCGCACACGGACGCGTCGCGTCAGGTATGGTGCGCCGGCACCGCCCTGACCCGGCTCCGCGTCGGCGATTGCCGGGTCGAGGCGGTACTCGCGTCGGCGCGGGAGCAGGTCGGCAACGCCAGTCACCCACGCGTCGAACGCGACGTCGCTCACGCCGCACGTGTCGACCACGCGCGGGAGCAGGAACGGGTCGCCGTCGCGACCGGCCACGCCGGGAACGCACGTCGTGGCCGACGCGACGCCGAGCGAGCGGAGCCAGCCGCGGACGTCGGCGCGGTATTCGCCGTTGGGATAGCAGAAGTGGGTCAGCGCGGTGGCGCCTAACGAGTGCAGGGCGGTGCGGTTGTCCGCGAGCTCGCGCGCGAACGCGCCGGCTTCGGCCGGGAGGCGGTGGCGGTGCGTGTGCAGCCCCAGTCCGATCAGGTCGTGCGGCAGGGTGCGGATTTGGGCGGGCGTCATGATCTGAAACATCCCCGTCGCGACGAACGCGTCGTAGTCCAGGCCGACCGCCTCCGCCACGCGGCGCAGTAGCGCGTCCTTCTCGTCCGCGCCCATACTCTCGGCGCGCGCCCGGAGCATGAGCGCGTCGCCGGCGCGAAGGCGCTCCTCGCGGGAGCCGAGGGTGAGCGGCTCGGGAGTGCCGGCGAGGGCGCCCAACTCCGCGCGAGTCTCGCGGCCGCGCCAGAGTACGTACCGGAGGGCGGTGTCGAAGATCGGCTGACCGCGCCCTGAGTAATACGTGGCGACGTACACGGTCGCGGGCACGTCGAATTCCTGCAGTAGCGGGACGGCGCGGCGGGCGAAGTCTTGGGTGCCGTCGTCGAACGTGATCGCGACGCTCCGCGGCGGGAGCGAGCCGGCGCGGAGACGCTCGAGCGCGTCGCCGAGCGGCAGGATGTTGCAGCGGCGGGCGCGCAGGTGCTCGAGGCGCCGGCGGAAGAGATCCGGCGGGAGATACAGGTCGGGCCAGGCGACGTGCTCGTCGTCGAGCGACACGCCGTGGTAGCAGAGAATCACGAGCCGGGCGTCGCGCCACGCCGTCGAGGCGACGAGGGTGTTGACGCCGGCTCGTCGGGACGCGGTGAGCACGAGACGCTTGATACCGAGCATTCTGCCACATTAATGCGCTGTCATGAAATCCGCCTCTCTGGTGCGGCTGGCACTCTCGTAACGGGGAAGCGACGAACCGACCCCGCGGTAACTGCTTCGGACTGATGCGACCAGGTGGCGCCGTGCACGACTCTGGAAACCCAGAACTACCGTTCCCAGTTCCGACAGTCTAGCATCCACAGACCAAGACGAACCCACGACAACGGAGGCTCGCCTGCCATGCCCCGTCGCACGATCGCTCGCAAGACGAAGCAGCCGCCGCGTGCGGCGCCCGCCAACCGCACCGCCGCACTGCGGCCGTTCGACGCACCCGAGGTCGCCGAGCCCGCACCACAGCCGTCGGACGACAACCAGGCGCTCGTCGCACGCTTCCTGCACGCGCGCGACCTCGCGGCGAGCACCCGCGCCGCGTACCGGACCGACCTGTTCCTCTTCGCGACGGCACTCGGCCCGCAGTCGCTGCGCGATGTCCGCGCGGAGGACGTCCGCCGCTGGCTCCGCGACAACACGCGCGACCCGGCCGTGCCCGGATCGAAGGGCCTGTGGGCACCGCGTACGGCCGCGCGGAAGCTTGCCGTCCTGAAGGCCTTCTACTCCTGGGCCCGCGACACACCGCGCGACGCGTCGTACGGTGACCCCGTGCCCGAGGGCTCCGCCGGTGACGCTCTGCCGGTCGTCGCTTTCAGCCCGGTTGTGAGCCTGCGCGCGCCGGCCTTCGCACGCCCCGACCCCGTGCGGCTCGCCCGCGAAGCGCTCCGGCAGCTGTTCGACTGGTGGGAGGCGCGCATCGCGGCGTGCGAGGCCATCGGGACCACGGCGGCGCTGCGCGAGCGCAACCTGCACGTGCTCGACGTCGCGCTCTTCCGGCTCTGCTACCACCTCGGCCTGCGCATCGGCTCCGCGCAGGCATTGCAGTTGCGCGCCCTCGATCTCGCCGACCCCGAGCGGTGGCTCATCACCGCGTACGTCAAGGGCAACAAACCGCGGCGCAAGGTGATCGCGGGCGTCGTCAAGACCGACGTCGAGCGCTGGCTCGCCGTGCGCCTCACGCTCACCCCCCGCGCGCACCTGCGCCGCCGCAAGCCCGACGCGACGAGTCCGCTGTCGCGTCCGACGGGCGATCCGGACGCGTATTTATTCCTCCATCCCTGGACCGGGCGGGTGCTGTCGCGCAAGCGCGCCTGGGAGCGGCTCCTGCTGGCGGGCGAGGCGGCGGGGCTGTCGCCCGCCGTCGTTCGGCAGCTGTCGCCACACAAGCTCCGGCACGCCGTGGCCTACCACGCGCTCGCCGACGGGCACAGTCTCACGGACGTCCAGGGACTGCTCGACCACGAGGACGTGCGGACGACCACCGTCTACGTCGAGGCGAACGAGGCCCAGCGGTTCCGTACGATGGAGGAGCTCAGCTCGGGCGGCATCCTGCGACGCTGACCCGCTGCGGCCCGCCGGACGAGCCGGTCCGGTGTCCGCATTTGTATCCGGCGCCGGGTTTGTGCATAATGATGCAGTCCGGCCAGCGTGGCGCGGATGCTCGGGATGCCGTACGCCGGAGACGACCGATGCCGATTGGGACGCAGCCGCGCCACGCGCGCCGCGCCGACTTCGACGACGACGGCCCGCTCAGCCCGTACGCCCCACGCGACGCGTGCGGCACCGGGTTCGTCGCGCGGAGCGACGGCGTGCGCACGCACGACGTGCTCGCGGTCGGACTCGAAGCGCTCATCCGGATGGCGCACCGCGGGGCCGCGGGCGCAGACCACGCGGGCGACGGCGCGGGCGTGCTCACGCAGCTGCCCGTCGACCTGCTGCGTCGCGAGGTGCCGGCCATCGCCGACGAGGCGGTGCCGTTCGCCGTGGGCATGTTCTTCGTCCCCGACGCACCGGCGGCGCGCGAACGCGCGCGCGCCCTCGTCGAGCGCGTGCTCGCGCGCGACGGGATTCCGTGCCTCGCGTGGCGCGACGTGCCGGTCGACGTGGGCGCGCTCGCGCCGTCGGCGCGCGTCTCGCGCCCGGCCGTGCGACAGGTCGTCGTCGGACGCCCCGCCGGCGTCGACGACGACGAGGTGTGGGAGCGCGCCCTGTACCTCGCGCGCCGCGAGATGGAGTTGCGCGCCGCGGCCGAGGCGATCGCGCCGTTCTACTGCGCGTCGTTCTCGTGCCGCACGGTGGTCTACAAGGCGCTGCTGAGCGGCGTACAGCTGCCGCTATTCTACCCCGACCTGCGCGATCCCGCGTACGCGACCGCGATCACCGTCTTCCACGAGCGCTACGCGACGAACACGGCGCCACGCTGGGACCTCGTGCAGCCGTTCCGCCTGCTGGCGCACAACGGCGAGATCAACACGATCTGGGGCAACCGGAGCGCGTTCGCGATGCGCCGCACGACGCTGCAGCCGTCGGTGTTCGGCGAGCGGATCGAGCGGCTGCGCGACGTGATCACGCCGGGGGGCAGCGACTCGGCGAGTCTCGACAACGCGCTCGAGCTGCTGGTGCGCGCCGGACGGTCGCCGGCGCACGCGGTGATGATGCTCGTGCCGCAGGCGTGGGAGCAGTTCCCCGACGCCGACCGCGCGATCCGCGCGTTCTACGAGTACCACCAGTGCCTCATCGAGCCGTGGGACGGGCCCGCGGCGCTCGCCTACTCCGACGGCCGCATGGTCGCCGTCTCGCTCGACCGCAACGGCCTGCGCCCCTGTCGCTACAAGATCCGCGCGGACGGCCTCGTCGTGGCCGGCTCGGAGGTGGGCATCGCCGACCTCGACCCGCGCGACGTGGTCGAGACGGGCAAGCTCGGGCCGGGCGGCGTGCTCGTCGTCGACACGGTGGGGCGGCGTGTCGTTCGCAACCTCGCCGCGAAGCGCGAGATCGCCGGGCGGCGGCCGTACGCGGAGTGGGTGGCGCGCAACATGGTGACGCTCCCCGACACCACCGGCGAGTCGCCTAACGTGACCGCGCCGGCCGAGTTGCGCGCGCGCCAGCACGCGTTCGGGCTCGGCTTCGAGGAGCTGCGCCTCGTGCTGGAGCCGATGGGCGCGACCGGCGCGGACATGGTGTGGAGCATGGGCGACGACACGCCCATCGCGCCCCTCGCGCGCGTGCCGCGGCCGGTGTCGGCCTACCTGCGCCAGCGCTTCGCGCAGGTGACCAACCCGCCCATCGACCCGCTGCGCGAGCAGCTCGTCATGTCGCTCCGCATGCACCTCGGCCGCAACGGCTCGCCGCTCCAGGAGAAGCCGCAGGACGCGCGCATGCTGCGCGTCGAGCACCCGGTGTTGCTCCCCGGCGAGATGGCCGCGCTGCGCGCGGCGCGCGGCTTCCCGGCGACGGTGGTCGACGCGACGTGGCCGGCAGTCGAGGGCCCCGAGGGGCTGGAGCGCGCCCTCGGCGCGTGCTGCCGCGCCGCCGAACGCGCGACGCGCCGCGGCGCGCGCATCCTCATCATCAGCGACCGCGCCGTCTCGGCCGAGCGCGCGCCGATCCCCGTGCTGCTCGCGGTGGGCGCGGTGCGGCAGCACCTCGTGCGCACCGGGCTCCGCGCGCGCGTGGGCCTCGTCGCCGAGGCGGGCGACGCGGTCGACGCGCACCAGGTCGCGACGCTGTTCGGCTACGGTGCGGAGGCGGTGCACCCGTGGCTCGCGATGGACTCCGTCGCGGCGATCTACGACGAACCGCCCGCGCACGGACGCCGCGGCGAGGCCGACGCGGAGCGGCCGAGCCCGGCGGCGGCGCAGGCGCGCGTGCGCGGGGCGCTCGAGAAGGGCCTGCTCAAGATCATGGCGAAGATGGGCATCTCGACGCTCGTCTCGTACTGCGGCGCGCAGATCTTCGAGGCGGTCGGGCTCGGGGCGGAGGTGATGGACGGCTGCTTCGCCGGGACCGTCTCGCCGTTAGGCGGCATCGGCTTCCGCGAGCTCGCCGAGGACGCGCTCGGCTGGCACGCCGGGGCGTTCCCCGCCGCGGGCGGGGCGCTCGCGCACGCCCTGCCCGACCACGGGCGCGTGCGCTATCGCAGGGAGAGCGAGGCGCACGCGTGGGCGCCGACGGCAGCCGTCGCCCTGCAAGAGGCGGTCGGTGCCGGGCGCGCCGCCCGTACGGCCGTGGCGGAGGCACCCGAGGCTGCGGCCGCGAAGCGCGCGGCGGCGTGGGCCGGCTTCCGCGACGGGCAGGATCACCGCCGGCCGGCGGCACCCCGCGACCTCGTGGGACTGCGGAGCGGCACGCGCACGGGCATGCTCCCGGTCGGGCTCGACCAGGTCGAGTCGGTCGAGGAGATCCGGAAGCGCTTCATCATCTCGGCCATGTCGCTCGGCTCGCTCTCGCCCGAGGCGCACGCGACGTTGGGCGAGGCCATGAACGCGATCGGCGCACGGTCGAACTCGGGCGAGGGGGGCGAGGACCCGGTGCTGTGGACGCCCGGGGCGGGCGGCGAGCGGCGCGACAACAGGATCAAGCAGGTCGCATCGGCGCGCTTCGGAGTGACTACCGAGTACCTGGCACGCGCCGACGAACTCGAGATCAAGATCGTGCAGGGCGCGAAGCCGGGCGAGGGCGGCCAGCTGCCCGCGCACAAGGTGACCGAACTCATCGCGCGCCTGCGGCACGCGGTGCCCGGGGTGTCGCTCATCTCGCCGCCGCCGCACCACGACATCTACTCGATCGAGGACCTCGCCCAGCTCGTGCACGACCTGCGCGCCGTCAACCCGCGCGCGCGCATCGGGGTGAAGCTCGTGTCGGAGAGCGGCGTCGGCACGGTCGCCGCCGGCGTGGCGAAGGCGTACGCCGACTACGTGCTCATCGCCGGCCACGACGGCGGCACCGGCGCGTCGCCACTGTCGTCCATCAAGAACGCGGGCTCGCCGTGGGAGCCGGGGCTGGCCGAGGCGCAGCACGTGTTGGTGCGGAGCGGGCTGCGCCACCGCGTGGAGTTGCGCGTCGACGGCGGGCTGAAGACCGGGCGCGACGTGGTGATCGGCGCGCTGTTAGGCGCCGAAGCGTTCGGGTTCGGCACCGCCGCGCTCGTCGCGATCGGCTGCGCGATGGCCCGACAGTGCCACAACAACACCTGCCCGACCGGCATCGCCACGCAGCGCGAGGACCTGCGCGCCAAGTACACGGGACGCCCCGAGCACGCGATCGCGTTCTTCACCAACGTGGCCGACGAGGTGCGGCGGCTGCTCGCCGCGCTCGGCGCGCGCTCGGTGGACGAGATCGTCGGCCGCGCCGACCTGCTGGAGCGCGTGGACCACCCGGAGGTGCCGCGCTCCGCGATGCTCGACCTCTCGATGCTGCTGACGCGGGCGGAGCGCGCGGGCGAGTCGCCGCGGCGCACGACGTCGGCCGCCGCCGCGCGCGCGGCGCGAACGCACGGCGAGACGCTCGACGAGGTCATCCTGCGCGACGCCGCGCCGGCCCTCGAGGCGAGCTGCCCGTTCTCGCACGCGTACGAGATCCGCAACCACCACCTCGCGGTCGGCTCGCGCGTGGCCGGGTGGATCGCGGAGCGGCACGGCGACGCGGGACTTCCCTCGGGGCACGTCCGCCTCGCCTTCGACGGCACGGCCGGCCAGAGCTTCGCCGCGTTCGCGATCTCGGGAATGCACCTGTCGCTCGCGGGCGAGGCGAACGACTACGTCGGCAAGGGGCTCAACGGCGCGACGATCGCGGTGCGGCCGTTCGCGCGCGCGCGCTACGCGGCCGACGCGCACAACCAGATGATCCTCGGCAACACGGCCCTCTACGGCGCCACGCGCGGGCGCCTGTTCGCGGCCGGCCAGGCGGGCGATCGGTTCGCGGTCCGCAACTCGGGGGCGATCGCGGTGGTGGAGGGCGCGGGCAACCACTGCTGCGAGTACATGACCGGCGGCATCGTCGTCGTGCTCGGGCGCACGGGGCGCAACTTCGGCGCCGGGATGTCGAACGGGCTCGCGTACGTGCTGGACGAGGACGGGGTGTTCGCGCGGCGCGTGAACCGCGAGATGGTCGACGTGGGCGCGCTCGGCGCGGAGGACGAGGCGGTGGTGCACGCGCTCCTCGGCGAGCACGCGGCGGCGACCGGGAGCGCGCGGGCGCGGGCGCTGCTCGACGACTGGGCGGCGGTGCGCGGGCGCTTTCTCCGCGTGGAGCCGCGCGCCGCCGGCGCGCACTCGGCAGCGACACGCGCGGCGTACTTGGCGGGAGTCGCCCGGCGTGACGGGGCGGCGGATCGCGATGACGCGCCCGCGCCCACCCGCGCCGCGCCACCCGCGGCGCCACCCGCGGCACTGCGCGCGGTGGCGTGAGGCGGCGCGGCCACACGCCCGGCGCCGCCACCCCCGCTTCCGTTAGGCGGCCGTGAACTCCGCCGGCCGCTCGCGGCGAGCCTCGCTGAGCGCGTGGCGTACCCCCTCCGCGTCGCGGTCGCTGCCGTAGACCGGCGTGGCCGGCTGCTGGCGCCACGACTCGTCCAGCCCACCCGCGTCGACCGGGTCGAAACCGATCGCGTCGACGAGGCGCATGACGACGTCCTTCGCGGCCGGATCGTCCCCCGCGACGGGGAGCGCGATCCGCCCCGGCGCGCCCGGCGCAAGGCCGCGTTCGAGCAGGTGCTTCGCGTAGATGTTGTTGAACACCTTGATCACCGGCCGCCCGAGCTGCTCGGCCACCCAGCGGCTCTCCACCATGCCCGCCTCGATCGCGTCGATGCGCCCGTCCCGCTGACGCGGGTAGTAGTTGCCGGTGTCGACGATCGGCATGTCGGGCGGCGCCTGGGCGAACAGGTCGCGGGGCAGATCGGGGATGTGCTTCTGGGGGATCGTCACGATGACGACGTCGCGACCGCGCGCCGCTTCGGCGACGGTGACGGCGGTCGCCCCGGTCTCCGCGGCCAATCCCGCGAGCGACTCCGGGCCGCGCGAGTTCGCGACCGCGACGTCGTGGCCGACCTCGCGCAGTCGCCGTGTCAGGGCGCCGCCGATGTTGCCGGCGCCGATTATACCGATTCGCATGTTGCCTCCGTAGTAGGATTCGGGCGCGCCGGCGTCGGCGCGTCACGGGCCACTCGCGGTGCAAGTTGGGTGACGGCGGCCCCGCCCCGGCGCGAAGACTGGCGCGCGCACGCGACGGGGCGGTTCACGTCGATCGATGGCGCCGGCCGCTCAGCGCGCGCTCGACAGGGGCGTGTCGCGCGTGATCGACTCCGACAGGCGCGCCCACGGCACGCCGAGCACGGTCACCGTGGCGATGTTGCGGACCGTGCGGCCGTCCGGCTGCAGGAAGAGCCACTGCTCCATCACGACGTCGGGCTCCCGCACCGTGTAGCGCAGGTGGAAGCGGTTGCCGTCTACCTCCGCGCGCACCGGGCCGTGCGCGTCGCTCAGCGCCGCGGTGTACGTGCGTTCGTCGACGCGTCGGAGGCGCCACGTGCGCGTCGTTGGGGCGTCGTCCCCCATCGTGACGGTCTGGTCCAGACGGAACGTTCCGTCGTCCTCCGTCCACCCGCGCCCGTCGACGCGCAGTGGCCGCGTCGCGCGCCCGCGCGTTTCGAGCGCGCCGTCGCCGCGCGTGTGGCCAGCAAAGAACCGCTCGGGCCGGAGCTCGGGCGAGGGCTCGACCGCGGGATGGTGCGGGGCGCCCGCGAGGCAGGCGGACGCGAACGGAACGAGCCCCGCCGCGAGCGCGCGGCGCGGGGTGACGCGTGTAACCACGGGCAGATCTCGCCGGGGTGGGGACTGCGGTGCGACCAATCGGTACGACCACATCCGATCTGCAGCATACTACCCCACGCACTCTGCCGAGTTTCCTCACTATCATCGTCGTGACGCTCGCCGCGCGCCGCCGCGGCGGTCGCGCGACTCGCCGATCGCGCGGCGACCGCGTCACGCGGTCTCGACGTCCGCCCCCCGGTCCAGCCCCAGCTCGGCCACGGCGAGTTCGCGCATGCGGTACTTCTGCACCTTGCCCGTGACCGTGGTCGGGAACTCGTCGACGACCTTCCAGTAGCGCGGCACCTTGAACGTCGCGATCCGCCCGCGGCAGTACGCGGTCAGCTCGTCGGCGGTCACCGACGCACCGGCGCGCAGGCGTACCCACGCCATCACCTCCTCGCCGTACCGCGCACTCGGCACGCCGATCACCTGCGCGTCGACCACGTCGGGGTGCGTGTAGAGATACTCCTCGACCTCACGCGGGTAGACGTTCTCGCCGCCGCGGATGATGAGGTCCTTGATGCGACCGACGATGTTCACGTAGCCGCGTTCGTCGATGGTCGCGAGGTCGCCGGTGTGCATCCACCCCGCGGCGTCGATCGCGTCGCGCGTGGCGGCCGCGTTCTCCCAGTAGCCGAGCATGACGCTGTAACCGCGGGTACAGAGTTCGCCCGGCGTGCCGCGGGGCACGACGGCGCCGGATTCGGGGTCGACCACCTTCAGCTCGAGGTGCGGGTGCACTCGCCCGACGGTCGAGACGCGAGCCTCCAGCGGGTCGTCGCGCAGGCTCTGCGTCGACACCGGCGACGTCTCGGTCATGCCGTAGCAGATGGTGACCTCGGGCATGTGCATCGCCACCTGCACGCGTTTCATCACTTCGACCGGGCACGGCGAACCGGCCATCACGCCCGTCCGCAGCGTCGACAGGTCGAACTCGCCGAAGCGCTCGTGCGACAGTTCGGCGATGAACATCGTCGGCACGCCGTAGAGCGACGTGCACCGCTCCGTCTCGACCGCCTCGAGGGCAAGGAGCGGGTCGAACGCCTCGCCGGGCACCACCATGCACGCGCCGTGGCTCGTGCACGCAAGGTTGCCGATCACCATCCCGAAGCAGTGATAGAAGGGCACCGGGATGCACACGCGGTCGCGCTCGGAATAGCCGAGCACCTCGCCGATGAAGAAGCCGTTGTTGAGAAGGTTGTGGTGCGAGAGCGTGGCGCCCTTGGGAAAGCCCGTCGTGCCGGACGTGTACTGGATGTTGATCGGGTCGTCGAACTGCAGCGAGGCCTCGCGCGCGGCCAGCGCCTCGGGCGACGTGCCGGGCGCGCGCGCGAGCAGCGCATCCCATGCGTCGTCGAGCACGACGGCTTCGCGAAGCGCCGGGAGCTCGCTGCGCACCTCGTCCAGCATCGAGACGTAGTCGGCGCCGCGGAAGCCGCGCGCGAGCAAGAGCAGCCGCACGCCCGACTGGGCCAGCGCGTGGCGCAGCTCGGCGGCCCGGTAGGACGGGTTGATGTTGACGAGGATGGCGCCGACGCGCGCGGTGGCGTACTGCGCGATCACCCACTCGAACCGGTTGGGCGCCCAGATTCCGACGCGCTCGCCCGGCCCGATGCCCGACGTCATCAGCGCGCGCGCGAGCGACGTCGTCTGCTCCCACAGCTCGCGGTAGCTGGCACGGTACCCCTGCGAGCGCACCACGAGCGCGTCGCAGTCGGGCACGCGGTCGACGGTGCGACGCAGGTTCGCGCCGACCGTCTCGCCGAGCAGCGGGATCGCGCCGGTGCCGTGGACGTAGGAGGCCGACGACGTCATGTGTGCTCCGTAAGAGTCGGCACGCGCGGGCACGGCCCGCGCCCCGCACTGAGCGCCGCACTAAGAACCGCGAACGCGGCGCACGGCCGTTCGGGGCGGGCAGACCCGGGCCCGCCCATTGCGTTCGGACGCGAGCGGTTCGCTTCCCACCCGTACCCCGCCCTGCATGCATCGCTCGCCCAGCGGGTCGCACTTCATGTTCGCCACCGGAATCGAGAATAGCTACCCGACCGTCCGGTCGAAGACGGGCGCCCGCGTGCGCGTCGACGAGATGGAGAAGTGTGGGCACTACAAACAGTGGCAGACTGATTTCGACCTCGTCGAGCAGCTCGGGACGAGCTTCCTCCGGTACGGGCCGCCGATTCACACGACGTGGCTCGGCGACGGGCGCTACGACTGGTCATTTGCCGACGCCACGTTCGGCGACCTCCGCCGCCGCGACATCACGCCGATCGTCGACCTGTGCCACTTCGGGGTCCCCGACTGGATCGGCGACTTCCAGAACCCCGACTTCCCGACGCGCTTCGCCGTTTACGCGCGCGCGTTCGGCGAGCGCTTCCCGTGGGTGCAGTTCTACACGCCGGTGAACGAGATGTACGTGTGCGCGACCTTCTCGGCGCGCTACGGGTGGTGGAACGAGCAGCTCTCGACCGACCGCGCGTTCGTGACCGCGATCAAGCACGTGGTGCAGGCGAACGTGCTCGCGATGCGCGCCCTGCTCGACGTGCGCCCCGACGCGATCTTCGTCCAGAGCGAGTCGAGCGAGTACTTCCACGCGCGGAGCCCGGCGGCCATCGGCCCCGCGGAGCAGATGAACGAGATCCGCTTCCTCTCGCTCGACCTCAACTACGGGCGCCGCGTCGGGTCGTCGATGTACGAGTTCCTGCTCGACAACGGGATGACGCGCGACGAGTACCACTTCTTCCTCGGCCAGCAGCTCAAGCAGCACTGCGTGATGGGGAACGACTACTACGTGACCAACGAGCACATGGTCGACGCCGACGGCGGCACCTGCGCGGCGGGCGAGGTGTTCGGCTACCACGTGATCACGTCGCAGTACTACGCCCGCTACGGGCTGCCGGTGATGCACACCGAGACCAACCTCGTCGAGGGCCCCGACGGCGAGGAGGCCGTCCGCTGGCTGCGGAAGGAGTGGGCCAACGTGATCCGCGTGCGCAACGACGGCGTCCCGATCCTCGGCTTCACGTGGTACTCGCTCACCGACCAGGTGGACTGGGACACGGCGTTGCGCGAGGACAACGGCACGGTCAACGCGTTAGGCCTGTACGACCTGGACCGCAGGCCGCGCGCTGTGGGCACCGCCTACCAGGAGCTGATCCGCGAGTGGCGCGAGGTGCTGCCCACGCAGAGCATGGTGCTCACGCTCCCCGCGTTCCCGCCGAGCCGGCAGAACGACCCGCTCGTCCGCCAGATCCGCACGTACGCCGGCGAGCGCAACGTCGCGCGCGCTGGCGCGGCCAACTCGCCCACGTCCACTTCGGAGCACCACCAGTGAGTCGCTTCGCGTCCAAGACCGTCATCGTCACCGGCGCCGCGAGCGGCATCGGGCTCGCCACGGCCACCCGCTTCGGCAGCGAGGGCGCGCGCGTCGTGATCGCCGACCGCGACGCCACGCACGCCGCCACCGCGGCGGACTCGGTCAAGGCGGCGGGCGCGCCCGACGCGTGGGGTGCGGCCTGCGACGTCTCGGACGAGGGCGCCGTGACCGCGTGTGTCGAGGAGACCCTCAAGCGCTTCGGGTCGCTCGACGTCGTGGTGAACAACGCCGGCCTGATGACCTTCACGCCGCTCACCGACCTCACGGGCGACGACTGGCGCCGCGTACTCGGCGTCGACCTGCTCGGCTCGTTCTACTTCATCAAGCAGGCGTTCCTGCACATGAAGCCCGGCGGGAGCGTCGTCAACGTGTCGAGCATCCACGCGGTCGAGACCGAAGCGCTGGCCGCGCCCTACGCCGCGGCGAAAGCCGCCGTCGTGTCGCTCACGCGATCGGCGGCCATCGAAGGAAAGCCGCGCGGGATCCGCGTGAACGCCGTGCTCCCCGGCGCGGTCGACACCCCGATGCTCTGGGACAACCCCAACGTGAAGAGCGGCGTGGAGAAGATCGACCCGAGCATGGTCGGGAAGCCCGCCGACCTCGCGGCAGCGATCGCGTTCCTCGCCTCCGACGAAGCGCGGTTCGTCCAGGGGACGACGCTCGTCGTCGACGGCGGGCGGCTGGACCGACTGTAGCTCCGTCGCCCGCCGAAGGCGGTCACGTGCGCTCGACGGCGGCTGCGGCCGCGTCGAGCGCCGCGGCCACGGCGTGAATCTGCTCGTCGCCGAGCGGGCCGCGGGTCATGCGCAGGCGGAGCGCCGTGCGGAGATTCTCCATCGCGCGAAGAATCTGTGGCGCGGGGCCGCCGCCGTGCGTTCGCCCGGCCTCCGCCATCCGTTCGAGGAGCGTGTCGACCGTGGGCCGGTTCGCGTCGAGAAAGGAGCGGCCCGCGTCGGTGATCTCGTACGACTTCTTTCCGCCCTCCTCGGGGCGGACGGTGACGTAGCCGAGCTCGTCGAGCCAGGTCAGCGTCGGGTAGATCACGCCGGGGCTCGGCGTGTACGCGCCCCCGACGCGCTCCTCCACGGCCTTGATGACCTCGTAGCCGTGCCGAGGCTTCTCGGCGATGAGGTGCAGGATCACGAGCCGCAGGTCGCCGTGGGCGAAGAAGCGGCCGAGCCCGCCCGGCCCGCCGGGGCGCCCGCGACCGAACGGCCCGCGGCCGGCGGGGCCGAACGCGTCGTGGTCGGGGCGATGGCGGTGGCGGCCGAAGAAGTGGCCGTGCCGGTGCGCGTGGGGGTGGTCGGGGCCGTGCGGCCCGCGGGCGAACGGGGAGCGCTCGCCGTGGTCTGGGTGATGTGAGTGATGAAACACGAAGTGTCCCTTGGATCGAGTGAATGACATACCGACGTATTCGATATATCTGGAAGTACGATATATCGCGATACGGTCGTATGCAAGGGACACCGCTGGCGTCAGTGCTCGGTGCCGGACGACGCCCCCGACGTCGCTCCCGATCGGGCCGGGGCGCCGGGCGCCGCGGGGGGCACGGTCGGCGCCGGGCGGGCCACCACGGTGCGGCGCTGCCGCAGGTGGTCCTCCATCTCCAGGTGCGGGATCCCGCGGGCGATCCAGTCCGGCGCCGGGGCGTCGCGCAGCTGCACGTCGAACCACTCGGCCAGCCGCTGCTGGTAGTCCTTCTGGTTGCCGCGCTGCGCGAGGCCGTGGTTCTCGCCCGGGTACTCGAGCAGGATCACCGGCTTGCCCAACTGCTTCAGCGTGTTGTAGAACGTGATGCCCTGGTTGAAGTCCACCGCGCCGTCGCGGTCGTTGTGCAGCATGAGGAGCGGCGTCGTGACGCGGTCGGCGAAGCGGTTGGGCGAATTACGGACGTACGCGTCCCAATTCGACAGGAAGTTGCCCTTGAACCGCCCCTGGCTCGACTGGAAGATGGCCTGGTTGGCGGAGCCGGTGTTCCAGTAGACCGAGCTGTACATGCTCACCATGTCGGTGAGCGGCGCGCCCGCGACCGCGGCGCGGAAGATCGGCGTCTGCGTGACGATGAACGCCGTCTGGTACCCGCTCCAGCTGTGCCCCTGGATGCCCACGCGCGCCGAGTCGACCACGCCGCTCGCGACGGCCGCGCGCACGGCCGGCACCATGCAGCCCACGGCGTTGACCCCCGGGTCGTTCACGCGGTAGGTGATGTCGGGCATCACGATCGCGTAGCCACGGCTCGCGAACATCCCGGGGTGGATCATCACCCCGTTCACCTCGCTCGGCGGCGTGAACACGTGCCGGTTCTGCGACATCTTCTCGTAGAACGTGACGACCGTCGGGACGCGCGCGCCCGGCGCGTAGTCGGCCGGCAGGAAGATCGTCGCCTGCAGCGAGTCGCCGTTGGCGCACACGTAGTCGACGACGCGGGTGCCGCTCGACCACTTGAACGCGGCGAGCTGCGCGCCCGCGTTGGTCAGGCGCGTCGTGAGGCGGCCGCCGGACGGGCCGGCCTCGATCCGCCACCAGTCGGGCACTTCGGTGAACGTGCCGCGCGTGGTCACCCACACGTCGGCGTCGCGCGCGCGCCGCGGCGCGAACGCGGCGTCGTCGAAGATCACCGGCGTCGCCCCGCCGTGCTCGACGTCGACGCGGGCGAAGCCGCCCTTCTTGGTGCGCTCGCCGTACATCGTCACGTACAGGGGCTGTCGCGGGTCGACGCCCGCCGCGCGCGGGTCGACGACGATCCGCCGCTGGTAGCGCACCTTCTGCTGCCGCCCCGACCCGCCCGCGCCGCGCGTGAGGTTGACCGGCGCGCCGCCCGCGGCCGGCACGCGCCACACGTCCCAGTTGTCGGAGAGCAGCACCGCGCTGGCGTCACTCGTCCAGCCGATGGGCGTCGTCGCGGGCTTCTCGACGTTGTGGTCGTCCTCCGCGTCCCAGAACGGCACGGGCGCGCCGGCCGTGAGGTTGCGCTGGGCGAGCGTCGCGAGGTCGAGCGCGTGAAAGTTGCCTTCCGAGAAGAACAGCAACCGCCGGCCGTCGGGCGAGGGCACCGTCGGGCCCTGGCGGAGCGCCTTGAGCGCGGTGCGCCGTTCGCCCGTGCGCGGGTCGATCACCGCGACGTCGACGCGCGGCAGCCCCTCGAGGTTCCCGCGCCGCTCGTCGGCGCGCGTGTCGACGCCCAGGGCCCAACGGTCGTGCGGCGTCATCGTCACCTGCCGGACGGCCGTGTCGGCGAGCGCGACGACGCGGTCGGGCCCGGTCCAGTAGGCGGTCAGGTAGCTGAACGCGCGGTCGCCCTGCTCCTGCACGATCTGCTGCGACTGCAGGCGCGGCTCCTTCCAGTGCCAGACGATGAGGTGCGCGCGGTCCTCGTCGGGCCCGCTGTCCCGCGGCGCCGCGGGCCGGCGCTCGCGCAGCCCGAACAGCAGGCCGTCACCCGCCTCGGTCCAGCGCGGCGTGCGGTCGGGGGAGACGCGCATGCCGGCGGGCGCGTCGGGGCGCCCGCCGAGTGCGAGGCTCGTCACGCGCGGCCCGTCGGCACGCGCGCCGAAGCCCTGGAAGCCGAGCACCGCGTACGCGGTGTCGTGCGCGACGGTGTCGACCGTCCCGCGGAGCACGGCCAGCTGCGGCAGCGAGTCGTTCCACGCCAGCCGCCGGTACACCGCGCGCCGGCTGTCGAGCACGCGCACGAGACCGGTGTGGAGGTCATGCAGCTGGACGCCGTTCCCCTGCGGGTCGCGTCCCTCGATGGTGTACGCGAGCCACGCGCCCGACGAGTCGGGCGCGAACTCGCCCACCGAACCCACGGTCAGCACGCTCTCGGTGCCTAACCGGTGGAGGAGCAGGTCGGCCGGGTCGACCCGGAGCGGCGCGGGCGGCGTGGGCGTGCCCCCCGGGAGCCCCGTGGAGGGGGGCGGCGCGCTGGCCGCGGCGATGGCGGAGGCGGGCGCGTCCGTCGGGTACGCTTGCAGCACGACGTACGCCGGACGCGGCCCCGCGAACGCGAACTTCCGCACCCGCTCGAAGCGGCGCACCTGCCCGTCGCGCGTGTGCATCACGGCGACCCCGTTCTGCGCCGGCTTGTGTTCCCGCCGAAGCCGCCGCGCCTCGGCCTGCGCGGGGTACGTCGTCACCGCGAGCCACTCGCCGTCGCCGCTGAAGGCCACCGTCGCGGCCGCGGCCGCGTTGGGCGGCCCGCCCGCGCCCGCCGGCGGTTCGCCGATCGCCACGCGCACCTCGCGCCCGTCGGCCACCGAGCGCAGCACGACCTCCGCGTCCCCTTCGTTAGGCGCGAACTGGTACGCGAACCAGCGGCCGTCGTTGGAGAGCTGCGCGTTGCGCACGTTCTTCCACGCGACGAGGTCCGCGTGGGTGAACGCGCGGCGCGCGGCCGCGGCGTCCGCCGGCCGCGGTCCCGCGGACTGCGCGAGGAGTGGGCTGCCGCGGACGGCGGCGACACAGGCGGCGGCGACGCCGAACGCGGCGCCGGCCCGCACGACCGGGCGGGTGCGGGGAACGAGGGGCATGACGCGGGGAGGCCAGGGGGAGGGAGCGCGCGATGACTCGCGCGCTCAATCCTACGCGCGGCCCCGTCCAAACGTGGGCGGAGGCGCTCAGCCCGCCGCCAGAACCACGCCGTCGGCCTCGCCCTCGAGTTCCGCGTGCACCGGGGACGCGAGTTCGCGCTCGGCTGGCCGCACCACGCGCGCGTAGACGGCGAACGCCGCCACGGCGAACGCGGCCATCGTGCCCGTGATCGCGACCGCCGAACGCCCGTCGAACAGCGCCGCCGTGGCCGCGCTCGCGACGGCCCCGGTGAGCATCTGCAGGGCACTGAGCACCGCGCTCGCCACCCCGGCGATGTCCGGCATCGGCTCCAACGCCCCCTGCGCCGCGTTGGGGCGGGCGGCACCGAGGCCGACGTTGCCCGCCACGACGATCGGGACCAACAGCCAGGGGCGCAGCGCGCCGGCGAGGGTCAGCGCGACGAGCAGTAGCGCGACCGCCGTCGCCGCCCCGAGCCCCGCGCCGACGATGCGCGAGTACGGCACGCCGCGCCGCAGCAGGCGCGTGTTGACGAACGACCCGATCGTGAACCCGAGCGCGGTCGACGCGAAGCAGAGGCCGTAGACGCGCGGCGAGACGCCCATGAGGCCGATCAGCACGAGCGACGACCCCGACACGTAGGCGAACAGCGACCCGAAGCTGAGCGCGACGACGAGCGCGTACCCCACGCTCACCGGGTGGCGCAGGACCCGCGCGTAGCTCGACGCCACGCCGCGCAGCGTGAGCGCAGACCCCGCGCGCGACGGCGCCGACTCGCCGAGCGCGACGGCCGCGATCGCAGCGAGCACGAAGCCGCCGATCGCGAGCACCTCGTAGATCGTCCGCCAGCCGCCGTGCGCGGCGAGCGCGACGCCGAGCGTGGGGGCGATGATCGGCGCGACGCCGCTCGCCATGTTGACGTACGACTGCTTGGTGCGCGCCTCCCGCCCGGCGAACAGGTCGCGCACCATCGCGAGCACGATCACCTGCGACGTCCCCGCGCCGACGCCCATCAGGACGCGCCACGCGAGCAGGGCCGCGAGCGAGTGCGCGGAGGCGCCGAGCGCGCCGAAGAGGGCGAACGCGGCGCACCCCGAGAGCAGGACCGGGCGTCGACCGACGCGGTCCGAGATCGGCCCGCAGACGAGCGGGCCGATCGCGAAGCCGGCCATGAACACGCTGAGCGTGAGCGCCGCACGCGCCGCGGTGACTCCGAGCGACGCACCCGTCTGCGCGAGCACGGGAAGACCCATGTCGGTCGCGAACGACGCCAACGTGACGAGCGATCCGAGCAGGAGGATGAACGCGGGCGACTCGGGTCGGAGGCGGGTCGTCATGTCGGACGTGCGAAGCGCGGACGTGCGGGGTGCGGACGTGCGGACGGCGGCGTCGCCAGCGGTTACGAGGCGGGCGCCGCGAGGAAGCGCTCGACGGCGGGCCAGACGACGTCCGGCTGCTCGACGTACGGGAAGTGCCCCGCGTTGGGCACACGGAGGAGCGTCGCGTGCGGCAGCGCGGTGACCCAGCGCGCGACGAGGTCGATCGGGATCGCGTCCTCCTCGCCGTGCACGACGAGCGTGGGTGCCTGGACGGCGCCGAGCTGCGCCGTGAGGTCCCACGCGCCGTAGGAACTCATCACCAGCCGGTTGGTGGTGGCGAGGCCGTAGCGGATGCCGGCCGGGTCGGACGCGCAGAGGTCGGAGCGCACGAGCCGGAGCGAGCGATCGGGGTCGGCGAGGCGCGGGCGGAGCGCGACCGCCCAGTACGCCTGGCACGCCGCGCGGATCTCGGCGCCCGTCGCGCCGGGCGCGTCGAGGCGGCGTTGGGCGGCATCGAGGCCCGCGCGCTGGGCCGAATCGAGGCGCGACGCCATCGTCGCGCCCATGCGCTGCCAGAGCGCGCCGCGCACCGGGGGCACGGCCCCGAAGAACACCATGCGCCGCACCGCGGCCGGGTGCGCGATCGCGTACGACGCGGCGAGCAGCGGGCCGTACGAGTGCGCGACGAGCGTGGCGCGTGCGAGGCCGAAGTGGCGCCGCACCGCGTCGAGGTCGTCGACCTGGCGGGCGGCGGTGAGCGTGGTCGTGTCGCGCGGCAGCGTCGAGCGCCCCGCCCCGCGCTGGTCGTAGAAGATCACCGTGTGCCGCGCGGCGAGCGGGGCGAAGTCGGCCGCGATGCTTTCGAGGTCCACGCCCGGCCCGCCGTGGATCGCGATGAGCGTGTCGGGGCCGGCGCCGACGACGCGGTAGTACAGCCGCACGCCGTCGGTCGCG
This sequence comes from uncultured Gemmatimonadales bacterium, assembly GCA_963851265.1. Classification (GTDB taxonomy): domain Bacteria; phylum Gemmatimonadota; class Gemmatimonadetes; order Gemmatimonadales; family Gemmatimonadaceae; genus BPUI01. Next base: position 10,307 of record CAWKNZ010000010.1, on the reverse strand, counting down.
GGCACGTACCCCTCGCGCGGCGGCGTGACGGCGCGCGAGGCGCTGCCGGTCGCACCGGCCGCGCCGAACACGCCGCCCAACGCGGCCACGGTCGCGGCGCCGAGCGCCGCCAGGCGGAGGGGGCTCACAGGATGGACCGCACGACGCCGCCGTCGACGCGGAGCGCCGCGCCGTTGGTCGCGGACGCCCGCGCGCTGCACACGTACGTGATCATGGCGGCAACCTCCTCGGAAGTCGCGAAGCGCCGCAGCAGCGACGAGGGCCGCGCGCTCGCGAAGAATTCGTGCTCCATCGTCGCAAAATCAACACCGCGCGCGTCGGCCATCTGCCCGACGAACGTCGACACGCCTTCGGACGCGGTCGGCCCGGGCAGCACGCTGTTCACGGTCACGCCCGTGCCGGCCGTCGTCTCGGCGAGCCCGCGCGCGACGGCGAGCTGCGCCGTCTTGGTCGTCCCGTAGTGGATCATCTCGGCCGGGATCTGCACGGCACTCTCGCTCGACACGAACACGATGCGGCCCCAGTCGCGCGCGCGCATCCCCGGCAGGTAGTGGCGCGCCAGACGCACGCCGCTCAGCACGTTCACCTCGAAGAAGCGCATCCAGTCGGCGTCGGGGATCTCGTCGAACGGCTTCGGCTCGAAAATGCCGAGGTTGTTGACGAGCACGTCCACGTCGGGGACCGCGTCCGTGAGGCGCGCGCAGCCGTCGGCGGTGGCGAGGTCGGCCGCCACGCCGCGGACGTCGGCGCCGGGCGACGCGTCGCGGACCTGCCGCACGGCCGCGTCGACCCGCTCCGCCGTGCGCCCGTTGACGACGACGGCGGCGCCTTCCGCCGCGAGCTCGCGTGCCGTCGCGAGACCGATGCCGCCGGTCGAACCGGTGACGAGCGCGCGCCTGCCGTGAAGTTCGAGATCCATCGTACCGAGGTCGGGGTGCCGAAGTCGTGGCGGCGGGGACGGGGCGCCGGGCGCGCGACACGCGCCCCGCCGCGGTTAATCTACGACATGCCTTCCATCGCCTTTCTCGGGACCGGCCTGCTCGGCGGCGCCTTCGTCGAAGCCGCGCTCGGTCGCGGCGACCACGTCACCGTCTGGAACCGCACGGCCGACAAGGCGCGTGCGCTCGAGTCGTTCGGCGCGACCGCCGCGCCCACCCCGGCCGACGCCGTGCGCGGCGCCGAGCGCGTGCACCTCGTGCTCAAGGACGACGCCGTCGTCGAGGAGGTCGTCGCCGCCTTACGCCCGGGGCTCGCGCGCGACGCGATCATCGTCGACCACACCACGACGCAGCCGGCGAGCACCGCCGAACGCGCGTCGCGTCTGAACGCCGAGGGCGTGCGCTACCTGCACTGCCCGGTGTTCATCGGGCCGCCGCTCGCGCGGGCCGGCCAGGGAACGGTGCTCGCGTCGGGCCCTCGCGCGCTGTTCGATGCCGTCGAGCCCGCGCTCGCCCGGATGGCCGCGCGCGTCGCCTACCTCGGCGAGCGCGCGGACCTGGCCGCGATCTACAAGCTGTGCGGCAACGCGATCATCGTCGGGCTCAGCGGCGTGATGGCCGACGTGTTCACCGTCGCCGCCGGCGCCGAAGTCGCGGCCCCCGACGCGCTCCGGGTGCTCGACTTCCTCGACCTCGGCGCGATGGTCAACGGTCGCGGGCGCAACATGGCCGCCGGCAACTTCGCCCCGAACTTCGAGCTCGCCATGGCGCGCAAGGACGTACGACTGATGACCGAGACCGCGGCGGACCGCCCGCTGGCCGCCCTGCCCGCGATCGCGGCCCGCATGGACGCGCTGATCGCGGACGGGTGCGGCGCGGACGACCTCGGCGTGCTGGCACGCGACGCGGTGGCCTGAGACACGCGCGCCGCGCGCCGGTCAGCGGGCGGTCTGCGGCGCGGGAGCGAGCACGGCGAACTCCGCACCCTGCGGGTCGGCGCAGCGCGCAATGTAGTCGCCGCCCGGGATCTCGTTCGGCTCCATCAGCACCCGCCCGCCGCCGCGACGCACCGCGTCGACCGACCGCGTGATGTCGGGGACGCGGACGTAGAGCAGCCATTGCGCGGCCGCCGCGGACGCGGCGGGGTAGATCGCGCCGAAGGTGGAGCCGTCGACCCCGAACATCTGATACGCCTGACCCGGGCCCATTTCCATGCGCTCGGTGAGCGCCCACCCGAACAGCTGCGTGTAGAACGCGATCGCCGCGGCCGGGTCGGCCGTGCCGAGCTCGATCCAGGCGAACTGGCCGTCGCTGGCCGCGCCCTGACTCGGCTCGGGCGCGTTGGTCGGCTGGAAGATCGCGAAGCCGGCGCCCTGCGGGTCGGCAAGCACCGCGAAGCGCCCGACGGTCGGGATGTCGCGCGGGGGCACGATTTCGCGCGCGCCGAGCGCGAGCGCGTCGCGGTGCGTCGCGTCGACGTCCGGCGTGCCGATGTAGGCGAGCCAGCGCGCGGGCGCGCCAGACGCCACTTCGGCCTCGCTCATCCCCATCACGCCGCCGACCGGGCCCGCGGCGGCGGTCCACATGGTGTACGGCGGAATCCCCTCGCCCATCGACCACGTCGTGAGCGCCCAACCGATCACGTCGGCGTAGAACTGCGTCGCCGCCCCGACGTCGGGGACCATGAGGTCGGTCCAGAGCAGCCGGCCGCGGATCGCCCGGTCGGACGCCGGCGGCGTGAACGTGAGCGGGGCGGTGGCGGGTGTACGGGTGTCGCTCATGGTGCGCATCCTGGGTTGAGGTACGAACAAACACCGAAAGGGAGCGCCAATGTGCAGCACGCAGGGCAACCGCGCCAGAGGGAACAGATGAGTCGTTACGCGACCCGGTGGTCGCTCCGGATACCGCGCTGGAGCGACGCGTCGAGGGACCGCGACCAGGATCGCGCGGCACTGCCTGCGGACCCGGCCCGGGTGAGGACGGCCCGGTCGGCGATCACTCCGGCCGCATCGCGCCGGCCGGATCGACGCGCGCGGTGCGCCACGCCGGACCGCACGCCGCCGCGACGCCGGCCACTCCGAGGAGTGCCACCGCGCCGCCCACGCTCACCGGGTCGAGCGGCGAGACCTCGAACAGCAGTCCCGCCGCGGCCCGTCCGGCGACGAGGGCCACGAGGCCGCCGACGACCGTGCCCGCCAGCACGGGACCCGCGCACTGCCGCACGACGAGCGACACCGCGCGCCCTGGAGTGCTACCGAGCGCGAGTCGGATGCCGACCTCGCGCGCGCGCTGCGACGCGGTGTACGCGACCACGCCGTGAATGCCGACCGCGGCGAGCACCAGCCCGAGCGCGCCGAGCGTGACGAGGAGGCGCGTGCTGAAGTGTTCGACCGCGAGCGCCGCACCGACTCGCGCCTCCGTCGTGCGCACGTCGTACAGCGGCACGCGCGCGTCGACCGACGCGACGGCACGGCGCAGCGCCGGCGCGGCCGCCGCGGCCGGCCCGCGCGTACGCGCGACGAGTACCATCTCCCGACCCACCCAGTAATCCCACGGCTCGTCACCGACCTGGCCTAACGGCGCGTAGAACTCCGGCGCGGCCTCCGCGCGCGGCCCGCCGTCCCGCACGTCGCCGACCACGCCGACGATCTCGAGCGCCCCCGGACGCCCGGCGCCGTCCGCGAACGCGGCGTTGTCGCTCTGCACGCGCCGTCCCACCGCCCCGGCCGGCGTCGCGGCACCGATGCGGCGCGCGAACGTCGCATTGACGACGACGACGGCGGCCGACGTCGCGCCGTCGGTCGCGCGGAGGTCGCGCCCCGCCAGGAGCGGAATCCCGATGCTGCGGAAGTAGTCCGCGCTCGTAATCCGGAGGCCGGCGGTGAGCTTGGTGCCGCGCGTGAACGGCGCCCCGACCGGTGCGACGTCGACGCTCGTGAGGCTCCCACCGAGCGGGACGCGCGAGACGAGCGCGGCACTCGCGACGCCCGGCTGCGCGCGGGCCGCGTCGAGCACCGCGCCGAACTGCCGCACCGCATCCGGCACGTTCGGATAGTCGCGCGTCGGGAGTGCGAGCCGCGCGGTGAGCACGTGGGCGAGGTCGAAGCCAGGCCGCACTCGGCCGAGGGCCGCCGAACTCCGCAGGAGCAGCCCCGCGCCCGCGAGCAGCACGACCGCGAGCGCGACCTCGACCCCGACGAGCGCGCGGCGCGCGCGGTCGCCGCGGCGGTCGGTCGCGCCGCGCGCGCCGCCCTGGAGCGCGCCGCGCACGTCGAGGCGGCGTTGCGCGAGGGCCGGTGCGAGGCCGCACAGCCCGGTCGCCAGCAGCCCCAAGGCCGCGGTGAACGCGAGCGCCCGCGCGTCGAGCGACGCGGCGGCGACGCGCGGCACGTCGGCGGGCACGGCCGCCACGAGCGCGCGCGTAGCCCCCGCCGCGACGCCCGCCGCGCCCGCCGTGCCCAGCGCGCCGAGCACCACCTGCTCGGCGACCAGCTGGCGGACGAGACGCCCGCGGCTGGCGCCTAACGCTGCGCGCACGGCCATCTCTCGCGCGCGCCCGACCCCGCGCACGAGGACCAGCGTGGCCGCGTTCGCGCAGGCGAGGAGGAGCACGGCGGCGAGGGCGCCGAGCATCAGCAGGAGCGGCCGGCGGACTGCGGCGGTCTGTTCGCGGCCGAGCGGGACGACGTGCGCGAGCGGTCGCACGCCGTCCACCGCCGCGCGCGGCGGGAGCTCCGCCGTGATGCGGTCCAGCTCACGCGCGGCCGTCGCGGGCGTCGCGCCGGGCGCGAGACGCGCGACGAGCGTGAGGTACGGCGTGAAGTTCTCGCGCTGCGCCGGCGCGAGGGCGAGCGGGACGACCACGTCCCGCGCGCCCGACACCCCGTCGAACGCCGGCGGCAGCACGCCCACCACGCTACGGGCCACGCCGTCCAGCCGCACCGTTCGCCCCACGACGTTCGGGTCGGCCGCGAACGCGCGCCGCCACAGCCCGTCGCCGAGCACCGCCACCGCGGGTGCCCCGGGGCGGTCGTCGCTCGGCGTCAACGTGCGGCCGCGCTCCGCGGCCATGCCGAGCACCGAGAAGAACGCGCCGTCGACGGCGAGCGCCGACACCCGCTCGGCGAGCTCACCCTGGACGAGCGTGACGTCGCGCGTCTCCAGGCCCGCGATCGCGCGGAGCTGGCGGCTGCGCGCGCCCCATCCGGCCAGGAGCCCGGGCGACCCGCCGCGCGGCACGCCCGCGATCTCCGGCGTCACCACGACGACGGCCTCGGGGTCTCGGAGCGGGAGCGGGCGCAGGAGTACCGCATCGACCACGCTGAACATCGCCGTCGTCGCACCGACGCCGAGCGCGATCGTGATGACGACGGCCGCGGCGTGCGCGGGGGCGCGGCGCAGTTGCGCGACGGCGGAGCGGAGGTCGGGTGACATGCCCGGTGCGTGAAGGAAGACGCGTACCGATTGGATCGGCCCGCGGGCCGCCGCGTAACGCGTTACGCGGTAGGACGTTAGGTCACCGGCACGCCGTCGCGTTCCGGTGTGCGCCGTCGCGGCGTGGGACGTCGCCGTCCGGAATCGGACACCGCCAGACGCGGGTCACGCCGCGCGCGCCGGCAGCGTGACCACCGCGCGACACCCGCGCCGCCCGTCGTCGCGGTTGGCGAGGGTGACGGTCCCGCCGTGCGCCTCCGCGATCTGGCGCGCGAGGGCGAGGCCGATCCCGCTGCCGTCGGGCTTGGTGCTGTAGAACGGCACGAACAGGTTGGCCGTCGCGGCGAGCCCGGGCCCGTCGTCCTCGACCGTCACGCGCACCGCGGCGGCGTTAGGCGCCGCGTCGGCGCCCGCGCCGTCGTCCGCCGCCCACCACACCCGCACCCCTCCGCCCGTGTCGAGCGCGGCGTCGGCGGCGTTCCGCAGCAAGTTGATGAGCAGCTGGTCGAGCTGGTCGGGGTCCGCGTCGACGCGCACCGGCTCGCCGCCGGGCGGCGCGCGCACCGCGACCGGCACGCGGTGCTCGAGCGCGGCCGCGCGCACGACCCACGCGCCCACGTCCACCGGGCGCCGCGACGGCGGCGGCAGGCGCGTGAGGCGCGCGTAGGCGCCGAGGAAGCGCGCCAGCGCGTCGGCGCGGTCGGCCACGATTTCGAGGCCGCGCGCAGTCGCGTGCGGGTCGAGCGCGGCCGCGTCACCGTCCGCCGCCGCGCGCCGCGCCCGCCGCGCGAGGCTCCCGGCGATGGTCTTGATGGGCGCGAGCGAGTTGTTGATCTCGTGCGAGAGCACGCGCACGAGGCGCTGCCACGCGAGGCGCTCCTCGGCGCGCAGCGCCTCGCTCAGGTCGGTGACGACGAGCAGGCGGTGCGGACGCCCGTCCTGGCGGAAGTCGCCCGCGCGCACGTCCCAGCGCCCGCTGCCGCCGGGGAAGGTCGCGCTCACCACTCGCGCGCCCGGCCCGGCCTCGCCCTCGGCTCCGCGTTGCCCGCCGTCGAGCAGCCCGTCCAGGCCTAACGCCGCGGCCGACGCGCCGAGCACCGCGCCGGCCGCGCGCGCGAGCAGCCGCGCGCCGGCCGGGTTGACGAGCTGCAGCCGGTCGTGCTCGTCGAACGCGAACAGGGCGACGTCGACGGTGGCAAGCACGCGCCGCAGTAGCGCGGCGCTCTCGCGCGCGCCGAGCCGCTCGGCGCGCAGCGTGTCGGCGAGCCGGTTGGCCTCGTCGAACGCGAGCCCGAGCGCGTCGGCGGCGCGCGCCGCGGCCGCCACGGGCGCGTCGCGCGGCGCGTCGGGCGCGCGCGCGCGCATCGAGAAGTCGCCGGCCCGGAGCGCGGCGAGCAGGTTGGCGAGCGTCTGCAGCGGGCGGTCCACGCGCGCGCGCACGGCGAGCGCGCCCACCAGCAACGCGGCCGTCGCCGCGGCCGCGAGGAGGAAGGCCGTCGGCGCGGCTCGGTCCGCGCCCGTACGCCACGCGAGCCACCACGCGGCCGCCACGCCGGGCGCGCCGGCGGCGAGCACACCGAAGACGACGCGGGTCGCGTGCGAGGCGCGTGGCACCGGCGGACTCCGGGCGCGGCGCTACAGCCCGAAGTGCGCCATGCGGCGGTAGAGCGCGCTCCGCGACAGCCCGAGCGCGAGCGCCGCGTGGCTCACGTTGCCGGCGTGGCGCTGCAGCGCCTTGCCGATCAGCACGCGCTCCACCTCCTCGAGCGGCATCGATTCGAGCGCGGCCGCGCCGGTCGCCGCGTCGCCCGCCGGGAGTGCGAGCGCGAGGTCGGCCGCGCGCACCTCCGGGCCCGCCGCCATGAGCACGGCGCGCTCCACGGCGTGCCCGAGTTCGCGCACGTTCCCCGGCCACGGGTGTGCGAGCAGGGCCGCGAGCGCGTCGGGCGCGAACGTCCGCGCGGGGCGCGCGTAGCGGGCCGCGTGCCGAGCGAGGAAGTGGGCCGCGAGCAGCGGCACGTCCTCGCGCCGCTCGCGCAACGGCGGGAGCCGGATCTCGACCGTGTTGAGGCGGTACAGCAGGTCCTCGCGGAAGCGGCCGGCCGCGACGTCCACGCGCAGGTCGGCGTTGGTCGCGCTCACGACGCGCACGTCCACACGCCGGGTGCGCGACGAGCCCACCCGCTCGACCTCGCCCTCCTGCAGCGTGCGGAGCAGCTTCGCCTGCTGGCCGGGCGACATGTTGCCGACTTCGTCCAAGAAGAGCGTCCCCGCGTCGGCCATCTCGAAACGGCCCACGCGGTCGACCTTCGCGTCGGTGAACGCGCCGCGCACGTGGCCGAACAGCTCGCTCTCGAACACGCCCTCCGACAGCCCGCCCATGTTGACGACCACGAGCGGCCGGCCCGCGCGCGCGCTCATCGCGTGCAGCCGCCGCGCCACCAGCTCCTTCCCCGTCCCGTGCTCGCCGGTCACGAGCACGTTCGCGTCGCTCGGCCCCACGCGCGCGAGCAGCTGCAGCACGGGCCGCATCGCGGCGCTCTCGGCGAGCATCGGCGCGGCCGCGGCGCCCGCCCCGCCGGTCGCGTCCTGGCGCAGCACGCGGTTCTCGGCCTCGAGAGAGCGCGCGCGGCGCAGCGCGCGGCCCAACTCCGCGTGCGTGCGGAGCGTCGCGGCCAGGCGCGCGTCGTCCCACGGCTTCTCGACGTAGTCGCGCGCGCCCCGTCGCATGGCCTCGACGGCGCCCTCGACGCTCCCCCACGCCGTCATCACGACGATCGGGAGCGTCGGGTCGAACGAGAGCAGCGCGGGGATGAGGTCGAGCCCCTCGCGCCCGCTCGTCGTGTCGCGCGCGTAGTTGAGATCGATGAGGGCCGCGTCCACGTCCGCTCCGCGGGCGGCGGCGCGTCCGACCGCGGCGACCGCGTGCTGCGGGGTGCGCGCGCACTCGACCGCGAAGCCCTCGTCGCCTAACAGCAGGGCGAGGGCGTCGAGGATCGCGGGCTGGTCGTCGGCGACGAGCACGCGGAGTGGGAGCGGGACGTCGGACACGGGCGGGCGGCGGGGGAGGGGCGGACGGGGCGTGGCGCCGCGCGTCGCGGTGGGCGCTACGGCGGGAGCCGCGTCACACCGTACCGCTCGAAGTCCGTGTCGGCACCAGAAGCGCGACAGGCTCCTGGAGCGTCACACGGGTCACGATCGCTCCGGCGCGGGTTGGCCCGGTGTCAGGTAAGCCATGCTGCGGCACCCGTCAAGGCGTCGAGCGGGCCGACGGGCCGTCCGCGACCACCCACCCGTCCCGGAGCTGCACGACGCGCGAGCCGTACCGCGCGTTCTCCTCGCTGTGCGTGACCTGTACGATCGTCGTCCCCCGGTCGTTCAGCCGTGCGAACAGCTCCATCACCTCCCGCGCCTGCCCCGAATGCAGGTTCCCGGTCGGCTCGTCAGCGAGGAGCAGCGCGGGTCTCGCGATCACCGCGCGCGCCACCCCCACCAGCTGCTGCTGCCCGCCCGACAGCTGCGACGGGAAGAGGTCCTTCTTGCCGACGATGCCGAACCGGTCGAGCGCGTCGGCGACGAGCGCCTGCCGCTCGCGCCTGGGCACGCCGCGGTAGTCGAGCGGCACGTCGAGGTTCTCGGCGACGGTCAGGTCGTCGAGCAGGTGGTACTGCTGAAAGACGAAGCCGACGTGCGCGCGGCCTAACGCGGTGCGCTGGGCGGGCGCCATCGCGTGCACCGCCCGGCCAGCGAAAGCGAACGCGCCGGTCCACGCGTGGTCCAGCAACCCGAGGATCGCGAGCAACGTGCTCTTCCCCGCCCCGCTCGGACCCATCACGGTCACGAACTCCCCGGCGCGCACCTCGAGCGACACGCGGCGGAGCAGGTAGTGCCGAGCGCCGCCCGCATCGACCGTCTTCTCGACGTCGCGCAGGGCGAAGAGTGGCTCTCCGGGGGCGGGCGCGAACACGGCGTCGGGCGCCGGCTTGGCGGCGAACAGGGGCATCGGAGGTCGGGACGAGGACGGACGACGCGGACGGACGACGCGGACGGTCAGGAGGAACGCAACGGTCCCGCGCCTTCACTCGGCGCGCAGCGCGCGAACCGGGTCGGTCACCGCGGCGCGGCGCGCCGGCACGTAGCTCGCCGTCAGCGCTACGGCGCCCAGCACCGCGGCACCGGCGACGAAGGTGACGGCGTCGAGCGCGCTCACGCCGAGCAGGAACGACGTCAACAGCCGCGTGACGCCGCACGCGAGCACGAGCCCGACCGCCAGCCCGACCGCCACCGGCCGCATCCCCGCGCCGACCGCCAGCCGCACCACGTCGCCGCGGCCCGCGCCCAACGCGAGCCGCACGCCGATCTCGCGGGTGCGCTGGCCGACCAGATACGCCACGATGCCGTACAGCCCGACGGCGGCCAGCAGCAGGCCGAGGACGCCCAGCACCCCGGTGACGAGCGCGGCCACCCGCTGCGGGAGGAGGACGCCGGCCGTCGTGGCGCTCAGCGTGGTCACGGTCGGCGCGGGAATCAGCGGGTCGAAGTCGCGCACGGCGGCGCGCACCGCCGGCGCGAGGCGCGTCGGATCGCCGCTGGTGCGCACGAGCAGTTCGGCGTGGCCGGCTGGCGTCGCGGACTGCCCGATCGCGAAATAGACGAACGGCTGGAGCGCCTCACCGAGCCTCGAATACTTCGCGTCGCGCGCGACACCGACGACCGTGACCGCCTCGCCGCCCCGGCGGAACGTGCGCCCGACCGCGCCGGTGGGCCAGAAGCGGCGGGCGAACTCCTGATTCACGACCGCGACCCGCGGCGCGCGCTCGTCGTCCCCGGCCGCGAACCCGCGGCCCTCCACGATCGGCGTTCGCACGACCTCGAAGTAGCCGGCGTCCACGGCCCCGAAGCGCACGGGCGTTCCGCGCTCGCCCGCCAGCCGCG
>CAWKNZ010000009.1:0-205027 GCA_963851265.1 uncultured Gemmatimonadales bacterium | reverse complement strand
TGGCGGTCCTCGGTTACCAGTCGGTCCCGACCAGAGAAGCTGACGGGTGCGATCGCTGAGGTAAACCCGAACGAGATCCAGGCGCAGGCCGCGGTCCAGAACAGTCCGATCAAGGCGCTGCAGGGCCGCGTCGCCGGCGTCACGATCAACGAGAACGGCGACCCCGGCGACCCTCGGCCAGGTGCGGATCCGCGGGTTCAGCACGCTCGGCAATCAGGACCCGCTCTACGTCATCGACGGCATCCCGAGCCAGAGCTCGGCTGCCCAGCAGCTCAAGCCCGAGGACATCGAGACGTTGCAGGTGCTCAAGGACGCGGCCAGCGCCTCGATTTACGGCTCGCGCGCGTCCAACGGCGTCATCGTCATCACGACGAAGTCTGGCGCGAACCGGCGAACGCAGGTCTCGGTCGGGAGTCACGTGACGACCTCGGGCTACCAGTCGAAGCTGTCGGTGCTCAACACCGAGCAGCGCGGGGCCGCGCTCTTCCAGGCCGCAATCAACGACGGGAGCGACCCGAAGAACCTGCCGATCTACACGTATGACTACACGCGGAACGGCAACGGTGCCGTCACGCTCAACAAGGTCATCGTGCCGCAATACGTCGGCGGTGACACGACGATGCTCGCGTCGAACACCGACTGGTGGAACCAGGTGACGCGGACGGGCGTCATCCAGGAGCACACGCTGCAAGCCAACACGTCGAACGAGCGCGGCGCGGCGCTCCTCTCCCTCGGCTACTACGACAACGAGGGCATCGTGAAGGGGACCAACCTCAAACGGTTCAACGGGCGCATCAACTCGTCGTACAACTTCTTCAAGAACCGCCTAACGGTCGGCGAGAACATGTCGGTGCTCTACGGCTCGGCGATCCCTCTGCCGAGCGGGGCAGGCGGCAACCCCCTTGCGCTCTCGTTGCTCGTGCAGCCGATCCTCCCGGTCCACACGACCACCGGCGGCTGGGGAGGCCCGACGGGCGCCGGGTTCGACGACCGCGACAATCCGGTCATGCTGCTGGACCTCAACTCGTTCAACCGGAACAACAACCTGCAGGGCCTGGGCAACGTTTTCGCGCAGTACAACATCACGCCCGACCTGCAGGCGAACGCGCGGTTCGGCATCGACCACCGCAACACCGACAACACCGCGATCTTCCGCACGTATCAGGCGGGGTTCCTCAGCCGGACGATCGCCTCGCTGAACCAGTTCACGGAGAACGCGACCGACTGGACGTTCAACAGCACGCTCAACTACAACCACCAGTTCGGGGTGCACAACGTCCGACTGCTCGCGGGATTCGAGGCGGTCAACAGCAGCTACGCGAACGTCAACGCGAACCACCAAGGCTACGCGATCGAGACGCGGGACTACTTCACGCAGAACGCCGGGACCGGGCTGCAGACCGTTGCCGGCGACAACGGCGGGTACGCGCTCGCGTCGGTCTTCGGCAAAGCCGACTACGATTACCTCGATCGCTACCTCGCCACGGTCACGCTGCGCGACGACGGCTCGTCGCGCTTCGGGGCGAACAACCGGTACGGGCTCTTCCCGTCGGCGACGCTCGGCTGGCGCGTGAGCAAGGAGCCGTTCTTTCCGACACACAGCTTCGTCTCGGACCTGAAGCTGCGCTACGGCTACGGCGAAACCGGCAACCAGGCGATCCCGAACAACGCGCAGTACTCGCTGTACGTCCCGGGCTACGGCGTCGAGAACAGTGACGGGTCCGGCCGGTCGAGCACCGCGTACGACATCCACGGGCAGAACACGGGGACGCTCCCGTCTGGCTTCTATCGGACGCAGACCGGCAACGCCAACCTGCGCTGGGAGGGGACGCGCGAGAACAATTACGGTGCCGACTACAGTCTCTTCGGCGGGCACGTGAACGGGTCGGTGGACGCCTTCGCGCGCACGACCAGCAACATCTTGATCACCCCGTCCTACGCCGCAGTGATCGGCCAAGGCGGCAACGAGACGCAGAACGGCGCGACCATCAAGGTGCGCGGCGCCGAGGCGTCGGCCCGGTACGACCGCAGCGCGGGCGCGCTGACGTGGGGGCTCGGCGTGAACATCGGGACGTTCAAGCCGAAGATCACCAGCCTGCCGGCGGCGGTCGTCGGCTCCTACCCGGGGAACGGATTCCAGACGATCCTCGGCCATTCGCCGAACGAGATCTTCGGCTATGTGGTGCAGGGGATCTTCCAGAACCAGGCCGAGGTGGACGCGGCCGCGGGGCAGCCCGGCAAGGGGATCGGCCGGCTCCGGTACAAGGACCTGAACGGGGACGGCGTGGTCAACAGCCTCGACCAGACGTGGCTCGGCACGACCGATCCGAAATTCACGTACGGGATCAACCCGACGGTGACCTACCGGCGCTTCACGCTGAACGTGCTGCTCCAGGGCGCCGCCGCGAAGGTCTACAACGGGATCAAGACGCAGACCGACTTCACGTCGATCTTCACGGGCGCGAACTTCGGCACGCGCGTGCTCGACGCGTGGACGCCGCAGAACCCGGCCAGCACGATCCCGGCGCTCACGCTGTCCAACGGCAACGACGAGGCGCGGACGTCGACCTACTTCGTCGAGAACGGGTCGTACCTGAAGCTGCGCGAGGTGGTCGTCGGCTACACGCTGCCGCAGGGCGGGCTCCCACGCGGCCTGAGTCTGCTGGCCGGCGCGCGGGCGTACGTGCGTGGCGGCAACCTGTTCACGGTCAAGGGCAACACGACCCTGCCCGACCCCGAGATCGGCTTCGCCAACTACCCGCTCCCGCGCACGTTCACGGTCGGCCTCGACCTGTCGTACTGAGCACGCACCCGCGTCCTCACGCTCCCCGTCGAACACCACCTCCGGACTGATACGACATGAAGACGATACGGTTCTTACTCGCGACAGCGGCGTTGGGCGCCGCTGTCCTCCCGCTCGCCGGGTGTAATGACTTCCTCAAGAAGAACCCCGCGGGCGTGGTCAGCAGCACGGACCTGAACACGTCGACCAACATCGAGGGCATGGTCACCGCGGCGTACGCCGGGCTCGGTAACGACTACTGGATTTACCCGTACTCAAGCCCGTGGCCGTACGGCGACCTGCGGTCGGGCGACGCCTACAAGGGCGGCGGCGGGACGGGCGACGTCAACGAATACAACGACCTCGAGCACTTCACCCTCGTCCAGCCGACGCTCGGGCCGTTCGATCAGATGTTCTACCAGCTCTATGTCGGCATCGGGCGGGCGAACGACGCCCTGCGGCGGCTGGACGCCGTCAGCACGACGACCATGCCGGACAAGGTGACGCGCCAGGCGGAGATGCGCTTCGTGCGCGGGCATTTCTACTTCATCCTCAAGGAGCTGTTCAACCGCGTCCCCTGGATCGACGAGAACCTCGACGTCAACCAGTACCCGAAAGTCTCGAACGTCGCCCTCAGCAACGACTCGCTCTGGAGCAACATCGCGGCCGATTTCCGCTTCGCGGCGGCCAACCTCCCGAACAACCAGGGCCCCAATCTCGGCGGTGACGAGGGCCGCGCCAACAAGTTCGCCGCCGAGGCCTACCTCGCGAAGGTGCAGCTGTTCCGCGCGTACGTCCAGAACGACGCGCATCAGGTGACAAGCATCGACCAGAGCAAGCTGCAGGACGTCCTCACACTGACGGGCGACGTGATGACGGGCCCGTACGCGCTCACCGCGAACTTCGGCGACAGCTTCCAGTTCGCGACCGAGAAGAACAGCGAGGCGATCTTCAAGATCATCATGTCGCAGTCGGACGGCACGCCGAACGGCCGCGTCGACATGGGGAACGGTCTCAACTACACGATGACGAAGGCGTACGGCTGCTGCTGGTTCCACATCCCGAGCCAGAACCTCATCAACGCGTTCAAGACGGACGCGAACGGCCTCCCGCAGTTCACCACGTACAATCAGACGAGCCTCGTCGACTCTGCGAGCTTCCAGACCAACACTGTCGATCCACGGCTCGATTACACGGTGGGCATCGTCGGGCACCCGTTCAAGGCCGACCCGACCTTCATCTTCGATTCGAGCTGGACGCGGACGCCGCAGGTGTACGGCGCCCACTCGTCCATGAAGGAGCTGCAGGACCCGTCCTGCGGGTGCGTGGTGAAGGTCGGACCGTTCTTCGCGAGTTCGAAGGACATCGAGGTGATCCGGTACGCGGACGTGCTCCTCATGCGCGCGGAGGCGCTCATCGAACTCGGGCGTCCGGCCGAGGCGCTTCCGCTTATCAACCAGATCCGCACGCGCGCGGCGGCGAGCACCGGTAAGTTGAAATACGCGAGCGGCGCGCCGATCTCGAGCTACAAGATCCAGCCCTACTCCGGTGCCGGCTGGACGCAGGACTACGCGCGGCAGGCGCTCCGCTTCGAGCGGCGGCTCGAGTTCGCGATGGAGGGCCGGCGTTTCTTCGACCTCGTGCGCTGGGGGATCGCGGCCCAGGAGGTCAACGCGTACCTCGCCGTCGAGCAGACACGGCACGACTACCTGCAGGGCAGTCACTTTACGGCGGGCCGTGACGAGTACCTGCCGATCCCGCAGAACCAGATCAACTTCACGCAGGGGTTATACCAGCAGAATCCCGGGTATTGAGCAGATCGTGGCCGGGCGGGGGGTGGCACATCGAGAACGGAGCGCCGTCTCGCCGCCCGGCCACAATCTGCGACAACGCCCGAGCAGCGACGCGTGTCCACGATGAGGATGATTCCCCTCGCCCTCAGTCAGAAGCCCCACGTTAGGCGTGTTCGGCGTACCACGCCCCTGGTGCGCGCGACATCGCAGGAATCCTACGGGACGACACGCCACACGTCCGCTCCGTCGGTCCCCCGCGTCGCCCCGCTCGCGGCGTTCGATCGACGGGTGGTCACCACCGCAATGCACGCCTGCCTCACGCTCAACCGCTGCGCCCGGTGTTGACACGGGCCCCGACGCACGCCTCGGCGCGCGATCTCGAGCTGTTGCATCGCCTGCATCGCGCATCGTCCTTTGCGGAAGTGGCCGATCAGTTGGGCGTGTCCCGCGAGCGGATCCGGCAACGCGTCGTTCGCCTGCGGCGTGAGGGGCACCCCCTTCCTGCGTGGATCGACCGGCCACGCGTGCGCGGGTCGTCGATTCATCGAGACCCACAGGCAGTGCTCGCGCTGGCGCGCACGTGCCGGGGTGCGACCGAGTTCGCCCAGAAGACGGGACGATCCCGCACCGCGTGGCAGTGTCTCGAAGGATCGGGGCGTCTCCCGGGGATTCGGCGCCTCTGGCGGCAGTGTCAGGCCGGACGACCGCGGCGCACGCGGGGATGGACCGCGCACACGATCATCGCGGCGGTGCAGCGATTTGCCCGGACGCATGGCGGGCGGATGCCCGTGCAGAAGGAGTTCGCCGGGACGCCGTACCTCCCATCGCACCCGACGGTGTACCGGCACTTCGGAAGCATGGGCGCGCTGGCCCACGCCGCCGGGCTCGCGCGTTGGATGAAGGCCGATGCCGACGTCCGACGCTCACGCGGGTCCGGTGATCGGGCGCGATGATCACGTCACGGGTCTGATGCGCTCTCACCAGCCGCGCGGCGCGTTTCCGGACGCGGATGGCCGGAAACGCTCCATGTGGGACGCCTAAACTCAGGGTTTACCGGATCCGCGACCGACGGCGGCGACCGCATTGCGGGACGCGTTTCGGGATTCGGAATCGCTCGCCGCACGACGCCCACTGTGGCGAGGGCACTACCACGCTCACAGGGCACCCCACGCGGCGACGAGCATGAGCGTGCGGTTCGCGAGCCACGGATCGAAGCGCTCGGGGTCGTACGCCGCCCCGCCCCACAGGCCCGCCCACGCCTTCGTCTCCGCGTACTCGGGGTCCTTCGAGTCCGCGAGCACCTCAAGCAGCCGCGCGTAGCCGAGCACGCCCCCCACGTCCTCCGGCGGCCCGGCGCGGGCACCGTCGAGAATCATCGGGAGCGCCTCGTCGGGAGCCGGCGAGGCGACCACGCGCTCGACCGTGAGGTCGTGCACCCAATCGTCGCCGAAATCGTACCGGTAGCTCAGC
Organism: uncultured Gemmatimonadales bacterium; assembly: GCA_963851265.1. Taxonomy (GTDB): domain Bacteria; phylum Gemmatimonadota; class Gemmatimonadetes; order Gemmatimonadales; family Gemmatimonadaceae; genus BPUI01. The sequence continues at coordinate 198,982 of CAWKNZ010000009.1, read as the reverse complement.
CGCGCTCCGCGCCGGAGCGCGAGCGCTCGGAGCGTGACGTGCTGGCTATCGCGCGCCTCGGCGGAGTCGTCGGGGTCGTCCCACTCGGGGTCCGGGACGGTGTAGCGCACCGGCGCGCCCCGACCACGGCGGCCCGCCGTCTCCGGCGCGAACTCGTACAAATGGTAGTCCAGCCACCCGAACGCCAGCTGTAGAACGCGGTGGAGCTGGTGCAGCGTGAGGCGATCCGGCACGCGGAGCCGGCGCCAGATCAGCGGCGCGACGTCCCGCAGAGCCACGTGCAGCACGAGATCGTGTCCCCGCCCCGGTGGTGGCGGGTGTGGTGGCTGCGCCCCCGCGAGCTTCGCTCCAGTCGTAGAAGCGCGTTTCGCTGCGGCCTGCGACGAGGGTCGCGTCATGCGAGCGCTCCTGAGCTCTCGGACCGGGATGGTGTGTTAGTCAACGACGGGCGCATCGGCGTGCGTCGACTCGGCGTCCGTCGACTCGGCGTGCGTCGACTCGGCGTGCGTCGACTCGGCGTGCGTCGACTCGGCGTCCGTCCTCGACGCGCGTCCGCGTCCCTCGCGCTCGGTCGCGCGTTCCGCGTCGGCGAACTCGCGCTGCAGCTCTTCCGGCGACGGGAGCGCCTGGGGCAGCCCGGGCCGCAGCGCCGTCAGGTGGTCGTACGTGGTGATCCCTAACGGCTTGTGCACGCCCTGAAGCGTGTACTCCACGATTAACTCGCTCCGGCTTCGGCATAGCAGCAGACCAAGTGTCGGCTCGTCCCGCGCCGGGTCGCGCATCTGTCGGTCGACGGCCGTGACGTAGAACCCGAGCTGCCCTGCGTCCGCGGGCTCGAACTCGCCCACCTTCAATTCGACGACCACGTAGCAGTGCAGCCGAACGTGGTAGAACAGCAGGTCGACCCGGTACTCCCGGCCGTCGACCTCGAGCGGGTATTGGCTACCGAGGAACGCGAATCCGCGGCCCAGTTCACGGAAGAAGTCGCGGAAGCGCGCGATCAGTCCGCGCTCCAGCGCCCGCTCGTCCGCCCGGGCGGAGAGCTCCAGGAAGTCGAACACGTAGTGGCTCTTCGTGATCTCCTGCGCGAGATCCGACTGCGGCGCGGGCAGCGTGCGCGAGAAGTTCGTGAGGGCCTTGCCCTGCCGACCGCGCAGGTCGGTGTCGATGTGATGCGCGAGTACGTTGCGCGACCACCCGTGCTCGACGGCCTGCGCCGCGTACCAGCGGCGCTCGTCGGGCGTGGCGATCTTGTCGAGCAGCGCGACGTGCTGGTACCACGAGACGCTCGCGAGTGGAGGTTCCGCGACACCCGTCGGCCACGCCTCGGCGAGCGCGCGCATGTAGCGCAGGTTACGCGGCGAGAACCCACGGACCTCGGGAAACGCACGCCGGAGATCGGCGGCGAGCCGGTCCACCACCTTGGTGCCCCAGCCCTCCGCCGCTTGCGCGTGGAGCACGGTGCGACCGATCTCCCAATAGAGCCCCACGAGCGCCGCGTTGACCGCGACCGCCGCCCGCACCTGGGCGGCGCGGACCTTCGCAGTGAGTTCGGCGAGGACGGCGGGGTAGCCGGAGGGGAGAGCGGGTGGCACGAGCGGGCGCAGGGGCGAGTCGGGCTCGCAATTGTGCAAGCGCTCCTTGCACAATTGCGAGCCGGCGGACTCCCGCAAAGTAGCCGGGCTCACCGGCCGCATCCCGGCTGCCCGTCTCTGAACCGCCCCAGGTTCTCAGGAGAACCGATCGCGTGAGTCCGGCGATGTCGGCCTGCGGCGCTGTGTCCCACTCGAACTGCGTCGCGTACACCATGGACGGAGTGTAGGGATTCCAACGTGCGGATCTGACCAGGGCACGCCAGGTGTGACACGACTTTGGAAACCGCGCTGTTCCGAAGCCGGTACACGCATTCCGGATCGTTCTGCGAACGTGACGACAGCGCTACACGCGTCGCCGCCTACGGATCACCCGGCCGATTATCAGCCGTGTAAAGTGATACCACATCGCGTTATTCGGTAAACGGTGATGAGTGTCGCCGCCGGGCCTAGCCCCGCGTCGGTGCGGCAAGCGGCGGTGTACGTCACGGCGTCTGTCGTGCTGTCCGCGGCGGCAATCGCGCACGCGTCTTCGCGCCCCGCGCGTGGCCGCAGATGGACCCGAGGCGATTCGGTATCTTCAGGCATGCCCTTCTGCTCCGGCCCGCGATCCGGCCCGCGATCCGGCCCGCATCCCCACCGCCCCGCGTGGCGCGCGCTCGCGCCCTGCGCGCTGGCGCTCGCGCTGGTGCGCACCACCCCGGCCGCGGCGCAGGCCGCAGCGCAGGCCCCGGCGGCGCTCCCCCAGACGGCCGCAGGGTCCGTCGTCGTCCGTCGCGCGGACGGCGACTCGGCCGTGCTCGACGCGGCCGCCCTCGCGGCCCTGTCGCGACACAAGGTCCGCGTGACCGAGCACGGGCGCGCGGCCGTGTTCGCCGGCGTCAGGCTGCAAGACGCCCTGGGCGCCGCCGGCGTGCGCGTCGACTCGCTCCGGGGCGCCGCGCTGGGCGACGTCCTGATCGTCGAGGCCGCCGACGGGTACCGCGTCGCGTTCGCGCTCGGCGAACTCGCCCCCGACCTCGGCGGCCGCGCGGTGCTGCTCGCCGACCGGCGGGACGGGCGGCCGCTCGGGCCCGCGGAGGGCCCGTTGCGGCTCGTCGTGCCGACCGACGGCCGCCCGGCGCGCGGCGTCCGCCGATTGCACGCGCTCACGGTACGGCACACCGCGCCCGCGGCCGCAACGGATACGACCCGGCGCGGCGCGACCTAGCCGCGGTCGTTGCAGTCGCGTTGCCGAATTGTGCGTTGCCGAGCCCCGGCCGTCTCAGGCACGCGCGGGGGGGGCTGATGATCAGCCGCGGCCTGGCCCGGCGCGTGGGCCGGGAGCTCAGCGTCGAGCGGACCGTCGGTGTCGGCTCGGCGTTCGTCGTGTGGCGGCCCGTCGCGCCGCTCGAATCGCTGTGGACGGGCGGGTGCGCATCGCAACGGTGTGGAAACACCGCGGTCGTGGCCGGTGAGCCGAATCGCGTAGCGAATAGCGTGGCGTCCGGTCGCGATCGATCGCCGCTCGGTGCTCAGCCCGCCCCGTCCAGTCGCCCCTTGAGCCGGACGAGACCCTCTGCCAACGCGGTCTGATCGACCGTCGGAAGCGCGGGGTGCGCATCGGGTGCGAGCTGGCAGGCGATCTCGTCGTGCGCCGCTTCCGCGCGCGCGCGCGACCCGCCTGGCCCGCACCGCCGGCATCCCCGTCACCGCGGCCGCGTTTAGCATCGTGTGGCCGATGGCGAGTTCCGTATCGAGGAACCGCCGGCGGTTCCGCGCGGTAGCGCGCGCGAGGCCGCTCGCGACGGAGACGGAGTCGGCGGCGGTAGAGCCGTCGGCGTGCGATGTTCCTGCACGAGCCGTTCGGCGATGGCCCGTACGTCGGCGTGGCCCAGGGGAGCGGGCAGGGCCGCGTCGCCCGACTCTGGGGATCGCGCGTCGTGTGTCATGGCGCCGCTGGACGGGCAGGTGTCCTGCCAACGCACGGCGCACACACGGGGTGTCGAGGCCGTGTGCGCGCGCGCTGCCCCCGAGGGGCTCGCCGAGCGGGTGGCCGCGGGCGGGCGCTGTCCGACGGGGGCCACCAACCGGGGGCGCCGGTGTGGACAACGCAACCGCGCTCAAGCAGCCGCGTGGCGCGGACGCCGCCGCGGGCGAGGCCCGCATCGACCGCGCGCGCGTATGCGCGCGCCCCTCAGCGGAGGACCGACACGAGCAGGGCCACCGCTGCAGCGCCCATCGCCAGCGCGGCCTACCCGCCGAGCGCGTTGAGCCACCACCCGTTCGCGTCGTCGCGCATGGCGGCGCGAGCACGCCGTTCACGACGGCTGACCAGAAGAGCAGCCGCATCGCGTCGACCCGGGCGAAGGTAAGCGCGGTCCCGACGACCATGCTGAGCGCGATGATGCCGTAGAACTGGGGCGCCGTGTTGGGTGTCTCGTCCATCCCGCACCGCCACGCGGCGGCTTCCGCGAGGGCGTACGCGCCCGACCCGGCGAGCACCGGCACGCCGAGCATCCCCGTGCCGACGAGCCCGAGCGTGAACGGGAGCGACGCGGCCGGTCCCGCGAGCGGGCGGAGCGCGGTGGCGGCCTGCTCCGCCGTGTGGACGTCGGTCAGCCCCGCCGCGTGGAGCGTTGCGCCCGCGGTGAGGATGATGACGTACATGATCAGGTTCGACGCGAACGTGCCGAGTAGGACGTCGAGCCGCCGCACGCGGGTGCCGTGCGCCCGCGTCCGATCGCGCGCCGCGACCTCCTCCGCCTCCTGCGACGCCTGCCAGAAGAACAGGTACGGCGAGATCGTCGTCCCGAGAACGGCGACGATGGTAAGCAGGAAGTCGGACGACCGGCCCACGTGCGGCACCACCGTGCCGCGCAGCACGGCCCGTCAGCCGGGGTGCGCCAGGACCGCGGTGAGCACGTACGCGAGAAGGACGAGCGTGAGCCACTAGAACACGCGCGCCACCCGTACGTACGACGCGAACACGAGCAGCGCGACGATGGCGACCGCGAACAGGGGAACGAACACCGCCGCGGGCCAGCCCGTGAGCAGGCGCGCGCCCGCGGCCATGCCGCCGAGGTCCGCCGTGATGTTGAGCGTGTTGGCGACGAGGAGCAGGGCGCACGCGGCCCAGAGGACCGAGCGCGGGTAATGCTCGCGCAGCACGCTCGCGAGCCCCCGTCGCGCGACGAAGCCGATGCGGGCGCACATGAGTTGTACGGCCGCCATGAGCGGGAAGCTCACGACCGCGCCCCAGAGCGTGGCGTCGCCGAACGCGGCGCCCGCCTGCGAGTAGGTCGAGATCCCCGACGGGTCGTCGTCCACCGCGCCGGAGATCAGGCCCGGCCCGAGCGTGCGCATGAACCCCGCGACGCTCCGCCCGATGCCGCGCACGCGACTGCCACCCACCGGCCCGCGCGCCACCCCGTCGGGCGCGTCGGTCGGCCCCGGGCGTGCCGCGCGCGACCTCACGCGTGAGGTCACGCGTGAGGTTACTCCCGCTTGGCTTCGCGCAGGAGGATCGTCGCGACCGTGTTCGTGATCCGCACCGAGTGGATCGAGTCGACGGGGATCAGGTGCGTGATGTTGCCGTTCGAGAGCCGGACGTAATCGGCGCCGATCACGTTCTCGGTGTACTCCGTCTGACCGAGGTGGACCCGGAACGACGCGAACAGGCTTTCGACCTCTTGGAGGAACGTGCTGTCGGGCATCGCGGAGTTGGGATCAGGTGAGCCGCGCGACGCGGCCGCGTCGCGCGATCGGGACGCGTTGAACCTATTGCGTCGCGCGCTCGCGCCCGCAGGCGCGTTTGACGGTTTACCTGGTCGCGACCGTCGGCGGGCAGGTCCTCACGCCGATCATCATGCGCCGCGCGACGGACATCCCGCAGACGCTCGTCATCGTCGCGATCCTCGCGGGCGCCGCGGTCGGCGGGCTGCTCGGCCTCGTCGTGTCGATCCCGCTCGTCGCGGCGCTCCTCGTCTTCACGCGGCGCGTGCTCGCGCCGGTCGTGCGCCGGTGGACCGGCGCGGCGCCCGTGAGCGCGGCGCCCGTAGGCCCGGCGCCCGTAGGCCCGGCGCTCGTAGGCCCGGCGCTCGTAGGCCCGGCGCTCGTAGGCCCGGCGCTCGTAGGCGCGACGCCGGAAGACGCGGCGCCTGTACGTTAGGCGCTGCCGGCGTCGGGGACTACGACGCGCCGCGTCGAATGGGGCGCGACGCCGATGAGCCGGAGCCGCCCCGACCCGCCGTCGCGCTCGAGCGCGCACGCCGTCCACCCGTCCGCCTCGGCCGCACGCCCGTTCGCGGCGAGCCGGTCGAGGATGGCGCGGTGGGCCGCCTGGCTGCTACCGTGGCGGTCGTGCCCGGTGGCGATCGCGTCGAAACGGGCGTACAGCGGTCCGAGCACGCCGAGTCGGCGGTCGTCCGTGGTCGTCGCGGTCGTCATGGCGTGCGGTCCCGTGGGGCTAGGAGGGCGGCCGTGACGCCGGCCGGAGCCTCGACCGGCACAATCACGGACGCCTCCACACGCGCCGCCTCGGCGGCGGCCCGACGCTCGGCGTCGCGCGCGGCGAACGCGCGGAAGCCACCCTTCTGCTGCTCTCTCACGTCCAGCATGGTGCATTCCTCTGCCGCCTCGCACCGCGCCCACGTCCCGAACACGCATCCCAACACGCGTCCACACGCCGGGCGCCGTCCAAGTCGGCGTCGTCCAGGTTACACCGGCCCGATCGCCGCGGAGGTGCCGCGGCACGGGCCGGCGCCCGTTCACCCCGCCATCCGCGCTCGGTGGGGCCCTGCACCTGCTGTCTGGTCCCGACGCACGGCGTCTGCAGCCCACGCACCGCGCGAGCCTCAAGTCGGCGATCGCTCCCCGGGCAAGCCGGCGGGCGTCAGCCGGGGAACGCCGGCGCGACGCGCCGCAGCCGGCGGAGGCCGATCAGCACGACGACGACGATCAGGACGAACGCGCTGAATGCGCCGCTCCGGTGCTGCTCAACTCCGGCGAGGACGACGGCGATGCCGACCAGCATGAGGGCAAGCGCGCCGCGGCGCGCAATCAGCGATTCCGAAGCTCGGCGGTCCCTGGACCGTCGAACGCGTGCTGCCACGCAGATGCGAGCGGGACCCGTGCCTCTATGCATCCCGACGCGCCTACACGCCGCGCGGTGGGCCGCCCTCGTCCTCCCACCGGTCGAGGTCGCGCGGGTCGTCGATCGTCGACCGCGCGGTTCCTGCCACGAGCCGGCGTACGCGGATCCGGGCCTTCCGACGCGCGGCGCGCGTGAGCACCGCCTCCGGGTCGCCGGACTCGCGACCGTGGCTCGACCCGGCGTCGGCGCCGCGATCGGTCGCGAGGGCAAGGCGGAGCACCGCCGCGATGGGCGCGGTCGGGTGCGGGGCCGCCCAGACGGGCGCGGACGGACGAGGGGCAGACGACATGCGGCGTACCTGTGGCGGCTGGCGTCGCCAGAAGCGCCGGGAACCTCGTGGGGAGCGGCACAGCCGCCCCACGCGCCCGCCTGGTGTACCTCCGCAGCGCGTGTGACGTTGCCGTACACGTCCACCGCGAGGAAGTTCCACGATGGGACAAATTGTCGTACCTCGGTCCGCCGCCGGCGAGCGCGTCCAAGTCGGCGACGCGGATGCAGCGGTTCAGGTGCGGGTAGCCAGGGTTGAGCCCGGGCGTGGCGTCCGAGCGGCCGGCGCCGCCGTACGGGCGGCGCGGATTCCTCCAAGCACCGCGGGGTAGTGGGGCTACGCGTTGCGCAGCAGATGGCGCGCGATGCTGTCACCGCCCGCGCGGGGCGGGGGCATGCGGTGGGGTGGGGACGCGTGGTAGGCCGGTCGGGCGTGTTAGGCCACGAACTTAACACGCCCGGCCGGCCCATCACGACGTGCCGCGATGCCGACCACGCGTCCGCCGGGCCAGGACGCCCACTCTTCAACGGAGACGCGCAGGAGTCGTACGGTAAGGAGACGGGACGCCGGTCTCACGTTAGGCTCCCACGACGTTTTCCGGACGTAACTCCAACATTCCGGAAAACGACCCTCGCTGGCCGGTGTGGGCGGTGCGCGCCCGTGCGGCCCGGGTCGCGCCGCCTGCGGGGTCCGGCACGCGCATGCGGTCGGTGCGAGACGCCCCCGAGCGCTGGCGTTGGGACCGCCCCGTATCCAACCGCGGCGTGCCCCCGGCCGACCGGATCCGCCGAGGGGGTCTGGTCCGTTCCGGGGGACGCGCCGTCGTGGGCCGAGCGTTAGGAGCGTCCGCCGGCTCCAGGGGCGCCGCGACCGGGCCGCGGGGCCGTTCGCGGTCGTGGCGCGGCAGTGGCGCTACCGGGCTGGTGCGCCGACCCATCGGCGGCGACGGCCCGGAGGGCGGCCAGGGTGTCGGCGACGAGCTCGGGCAGCCCCTCCGCCCCACCGCCGTCGAGCCACCGGGTCACGGCGACGCGGAAGGCCATGACCCCCAGCTCCGCCGCGAGCGTGGCGGTCAGCGCGTCGACGCCGCGGTCCCGGAACGCCCGGCCGGCCGCGTCGGCCAGCGCGGCGAACTTGCGGAGCTCGCGTTCGCGCAGCCCCTCGTCCGCGGCGACGACGGCGCGGCGCACCCGGAGGTCCTCGACGCGGCCCGCCCCCACCCTCGTAGCCACGACGTCGAGCCCGTGGGCGACCACCGCCATCGGCCCGAGCGCGGCCGGGGCGTCGGCCACGAGCCGCGCCGCCAGCGCCGGTAGCTCCGCCTCGCCGACGAAGAGCACCTCGCGCTTGTCGGCGAAGTGCCGGAAGAAGGTGCGGGTCGTGAGCCCGGCGCGGGCGGCGATCTCCGGGACGGTGGTCTCGGCGAACCCCTGCTCGCGAAACAGCGCGAGGGCGGCCCGCTCCAGCCGGTCGCGTGCGCCTGCGGGCCATCGGCTCATGCGGGAAGTATACGGGGTGGCATTCGGTGTTGGCATTCCGTGTCATCACCGGCTACCATGACGACACGCCGTGTCATCGAGGCGGACGCGAGCGTCCATCCCCTGCAGGTGAGGTCCTCCATGTCCGGAACCGTCGTGCGCGCTTCGACGCCACCGCTGCGGATCGCGGTGCTCGGCGCGGGGAAGATCGGCAGTACCTTCGCCTCGCAACTGGCCCGCGTCGGCGGTCACGAGATCACGGTCATCGCGCGGCCGGGCTCCGTCCGGCTGCAGCAGCTGGAACAGGAGGGGGCGATCCTCGACGCGACGCGCGGACGGGCCGACGTCCGGGTGTCGGACCTGCTTGACGAACACACGCCGTACGATCTGATCATCGTCACGCTCCTGGCCCACCAGGTGGACGCGCTCCTGCCGACGTTGCAGCGCAGCGCGGCCCGGTGCATCCAGTTCATGTGCAACACCTTCGATCCGGAGCGCTTCGGCAACGCGGTCGGTGTCGAGCGCTGCGCCTTCGGGATGCCGTTCGTGCAGGCCACCCTGGACGACGCCGGCCGGCTCACGGCGACCATCGGCGCGGCCGGCCAACGGACGCTTATGAGTGACCAGCGCTGGGTCGACGTGTTCGACGCCGCGGGCTTGCCGGCGCGGCTTGAGCGCGAGATGCCGCTCTGGCTGCGCTGCCACGTGCCCCTGTGTGTGGCATTCGAGAGTGTGTCGATCGCCGGCGAGCGGCGCGGCGGCGGGGCCTCGTGGGGCGAGGCGGTCGTGCTGGCGCGCGGGATCCACGCGAGCTTCGCCCTGATCCGGGGGCTCGGGGATCGCGTCTACCCGCGTGCCAAGCGGCGCATCGACGGCAGTCCGATGTGGGCCGTGGCGGCCCTGCTCTGGGGCATGTCGCGGGTCCGGTCATTCCGCACGGTGCTGGCGACGGGACACGCTGAGTGCCGCGCGCTCGTGGACGCCATGGTCGCGGCGGCGCCGCTCGCGCGATTGCCCGTCCCGGTGGCCGACATTCTCGCGATGAAGCCGTCCTGACCGGCGCGTCGTGACACGGCCGGCGCGGTCGGCGGCACCCCGGTCCGGGCGGGCATGGGCGCCCCGGGATGCTGGATCCGACTCCACCGCGGCGGGCGGTGGCCCGCGGCGATGGCGCGCGACTACCAGCCGACTGGTCCGAGGCGGTCGAGAAACCGGCCCGTGCCGGCGCCGGGGCCCTCGGTCGCGAGCGCGACGATCGCGTCCGTGCCCTCCGCGACGGACTGCGGCCCGCTGTGGCCGTTGAAGTCGGTGGCCGTGTAGCCGGGGTCGGCCGCGTTCACGCGGATGCCGGGCAGCGCCCGCGCGTACTGCGTGGTGAGCATCGTGACCGCGGCCTTCGAGGCCGTGTAGAGCGGGGCGACGGGCCCCGACTCGACACGCTCCGGGTCGTGCGTGCGATCGAACGAGCCCATGCCGCTGCTCACGTTGACGATCGCCGGGTGGTCGGCGCGCCGGAGCAGCGGCAGGAACGCGTGCGTGACGCGCACGATGCCCGCCACGTTCGTGTTGAAGATCTCCACGGCGTCCGGGCCGGTGAGTGCGTCGGCGGGGCCGTGCACGCCGACGATGCCGGCGTTGTTGATCAGCACGTCGACGCGGCCCTCGTGCGCCAGCACGTCCTCCGCCGCGCGGGCGACCGACGCGTCGTCCGCGACGTCGATCGGCACGAACCGCGCGCCGAGCCGATCGGCCGCGGCACGGCCGCGCGCGGGGTCGCGCGCACCGACGAGCACGGTGTGGCCGAGCGCGACGAGGCGGCGCGCCGTCTCGTAGCCGAGGCCCTTGTTGGCGCCGGTGATGAACGTGATAGTCATGGGAATCGTCCGGTGGTGAGGGGGAGGGTCACGCGGCGGCGTGACCGGCGTCGGTGTGCGGTGCGGACCCGCGCCGGAGGTGCGCCGCGAGGGCGTCGCGCAGGCTCGCCGGGCGACGCCCGAGCAGCCGTTCGAGGGTCGGGTCGACAGCGGCGAAGTCGCCGCGCCGCGCGGCCTGATACATCCCGAGCAGCAGGTCGGCCACGGGGGCCGGCACGCCCTGCGCCACGGTGGCGTCGCGCCACGCGCTGTCGGACAGCGTGACCCGGCGGATCTCGCGCCCGGTCAGCTCGGACGCGACCCGGGCCACGTCGGCCATGGTGAACGCCTCGAGCGCGGTGAGCGGGGGCGTGATGCCGTCCAGCCGCCCCTCGTCGGCGAGCAGGATTGCGTCCGCCTCGGCCAGGTCGGCGCGCGTGGTCCAGCTCACCGGGCCGTCCTCCGGCGCTCGGATCTCGCCGGCCACGAGCCCGGGGCCGATCAGGTGGAGCGCACTCTCCGCGTAGAAGCCGTGGCGGAGCGCTGTGAACGACCGGCCTCCCTCGGCGAGCGCCTCTTCGGCCGCCGCGTGATCGGCGCCTGGGGCGAACGGCGAGTCCGCCCGCGCGCCCATGTGGCTCGTGTAGAGCACGCGCCGCGCGCCAGCCGCACGCGCCGCCGCGATCGCGGCGCGGTGGCGCTGACGCGCCAGCTCGCCGAGCTGGTCGATGGACACGATCAGCGCCTGCGTCGCGCCCTCGAACGCCTTCGCCAGGCCGTCCGGCTCGGCGAAGTCGCCGCGGTGGACGCGAACGCCACGCGCTGCGAGGTCGGCCGCGTTCGCCGGATCGCGGACGCTGACGCCGACCTGGTCGGCGGGGACGCGCTGCAGGAGATGCTGGACGACGCCGCGGCCCAGCGGGCCGGTCGCCCCGGTGACTACGATCACTGATACCTCGGGTCCGATTGTCGTTTCGCTGATACTCTTTTCTTGGTACCGATGGTATCAGACGCTACCATCGATAGCAAGACTCGACTATCGGCGGAATGTGCGTCGTGCTAGTTCTCCGGCATGCACGAGCCAACCGCGATCCTCGACGCCGCCCCGGTCGATCCCGCGGATCAGACCGACGCGGCGCGCGCGCGCATCGTGGCGGCCGCGGCCCGGCTGCTCGACGCGGGCGGACGCGACGCCGCGACCACGCGCGCGGTCGCCGCCGCCGCCGGCGTGCAGCCCCCCGCGATCTACCGCCTGTTCGGCGACATGCGCGGGCTGCTCGACACGGCCGCGCGCGAGACACTGGCCGCGTACGTGCGCCAGAAGGCCGCCCGCACCCCGTCCGGCGATCCCGTCGAGGACCTGCGCCGCGGGTGGGACCTGCACGTCGCGTTCGGCCTCGCTCACCCCGCGGTGTACGCGCTGATTTACGGCGACCCGGCCGGCGGTGCGCTCGCCGACGCGGCGCGGGAGGGAGAAGCGCACTTACACGCGCTGGTCGCACAGGTGGCCGTGGCTGGGCGTCTGCGGGTCGACGTCGCCCACGCCACCCGTCTCGTTGCGGCGGCGGGCAACGGGGTCACGCTCGCCCTCGTAGCCGCCGCGCCCGGGGCGCGCGACCCGCGGCTCGCGGACGCGATGCGCGAGGCGGTGCTCGCCGCGGTCACCGTCGCGCCCGACGTCGGCGGCGCCCCGCAACGCACGCGCGACCCGGTACCCGGCCCGGCACGGGTGGCGGCGCGCGCCGTCGCGTTACGCGCCGTCCTGACCGAAACGCCCGACGCGCTGACCGTCGGCGAGCAGCACCTGCTCGGCGAGTGGCTCGACCGACTCGCGGGAGGCCACGTGCCCGGCAGCCGCGCGGCCGCGGGCAACTGACGCCGGCCGGTCCGGGTCGGTCCGGGTCGGTCCGCGCCCGCACGGTCGACGCGCGGACCGCGCGATGTGCCGGTCGCCGGCGCCCCCACCGGGCCGAACGCGGGCAGCATTGCGCTTCACTGTGCGGGCGCGCGGCGCTGGTTCACGACGCGTCGGCTGGTGCATGATCCCGGCCGACGCACCGCACCAGTTTCAGAACGGGTCGCCGGCGCCCGTGCGGCTGCGCTGCTGCTGCGCGCCCGCGGGGCAGGAGGAGTTCTTCCAGCAGATCGGCGTGGCCGTCGCCGGCCGCACGACGGCGCCGCCCCCACTCAGTCCAGCGCAGCAGGCGGCCTTCTTGGCCAGGGCCGCCGCGATCGCCCCACTCTACCGCACCGAGTTGCTCCCGCCCGGCGCGGCGTGAGCGCGTGCTCCGGCCGGGGTGCGGCGGCCCTTCGCCACGGGCCGTCCTCCACACGCGGCAGCAAGAACGTGCGCGCGGCGGCCCGCCGCCGTCCGGAACCTGCACGCCGGGACATGACCGCTCCGCGGGAACACGCCCGTTCCCCGGCGCGGCCTCGCCCCGAGAGGCCCCCCGATGCACACCGCTTCCGCCGCCAGCACGGCCCGCGCCTACGTCGCGACCCCCGAGAGCGCGCCCGGCTTCTGGCAGTTGGGCAACCTGTGGCGCGTGATGGCCTCGGGCATCCAGACCGACAACACGTTCTGCCTCCTCGACCAGCTCGTGACCCCCAACGGCGGCGGCCCCTGCACGCACGCCCACCCGATGGACGAGGGCCTCTACGTGGTCTCGGGCCACTGCACGTTCCACGCGGCCGGCCAGACGATCTCGGCGGGGGCGGGCACCTTCGTCGCGGTCCCGCGCTGGGCGCAGCACTCGTTCGTCGTCGACGCGCCCGACACGCAGCTGCTCAACTTCTACCTGCCCGCCGGCTTCGAGCTGCTCGTCATGGGCTTCGGGTACCCGGCCGAACGGAATGAGCTGCCGCCGCCCGACGTGCCGATGCCGCCGCGCCGCCTCGTCGAGCAACTCTCGCGCGACTACGGCCAGATCCCGATCCTCGGCCTGCCGGGCGTCGACCCGCCGCGCGCGGACAACATGGCCACCGTCCCCACGCCGGACGCGGTCGTGCCCCCCTTCAGCAGCCACGCGACCACGGCCCCGGCCTACTGGTCCGTGGGCGGGCTGTGGACCGTGCTGGCCGACGGGCGCGCGACGAACGGGAGCTACTGCCTGTTCGACGAGGTGATGCCGCACGGGCCCGCGGCGCCGCCGCACCTCCACGCGGCGATGGACGAGGTGTTCTACGTGCTCGCCGGAGAGGCCGAGTTCCTGCTCGGCGACCGGCGCGAGACGGCGCGCGCGGGCGACACCGTGTTCGTCCCGCGCGGCACGGTGCACGGCTTCCAGGTGACGAGTGCGACCGCGCGGTTCCTGAACCTCTACACGCCGGCGGGCTTCGAGCGGATGCTCACGATGAGCGGGGCCCCGGCGGACCGGCGCGAGCTGCCGCCGCCGGGCTGGACGCCGCCCGCCCTCGCCGAGGAGCAGCGCGCGCACGGGTTCGCCGACCTCGGGATGGCGCCGGTCGCGGTCGGGGACCCGTTCGCGAGCGCGTTCGCGGTCCCGGTCGCGCGGTAGGCGCGCCGTGGCGGATGGCGACCTCGTGGGCACGCGACTCGCAGCCGGGCCGGACGCACGCGCCCGCGGGTTCACGCCGCACCCTCCGACGATGTCGCGCATGTTCCCGGGGATCTTCGAGGCGGACTTCGGGGCCGGCGCGCGGGTGACGCCGGGCCCGCGCGACCTCGTGCGGCGGGTGCGCCACCGCGAGACGTCGCTCGTGGTCGACGGCCGCGACGAGGTCGGCCTCGTGCTCAACCTGAGCGACGCCCACCAGGTCGAGGCGCGGGTCGACGGGCGGGCGATCCGGGACGTGCCGCGGGTCGGCACGGTGACCGTGATGCCGCCCGGGTGTCGCTTCCAGTTCCGCATTCTCGGGGCGTGCCGGGTGCTCACGGTGCGGCTGCCGTGGGCCATCGTGCGGCGCGGCCGTCGTCGCTGAGGGCGGGGACGGCGCCCACGTGGAGCTCCGGCCGGGGGTCGACGTGGACGATCCGATCCTGGCGCGCCGCATCTACGCCATCGCGGCAGCCCCCGATGGTGATGCCGCGGACGCGGCCGCCACGCAGCTCGCCGACCATCTCGTGCAGCACCACGCGGCCCGTGATTGCCCGAGCGCCGAGCCGCCGGTGCGGCCATCGCGAGGCGGCATCGCCAGGCCGCGCCTCCGCCGCGTGCTGGACCGGATCGCGGCCGACCTCGCCGGCCCGCTCCCGCTCGCGGCGCTCGCGGCCGAGGCGGGGCTGAGCCCGTACCACTTCGCGCGCGAGTTCGCGCGGGCGACCGGCCTGCCGCCCCACGCGTACGTGGTGCGCCGCCGCGTCGAGCGCGCGATCACGCTGCTGGCGTCGCCGCACACGAGTGTCGCCGCGGTCGCCGCGGCGAGCGGGTTCGCGCACGCCGGCCACCTCGCGCGGCACATGCGCCGGCTGACGGGGTTCGCCCCGGAGCGGTTCCGGCGCGGCGTGTTGCCGCCCGGCGACCCGAGCGACGCATGGCCGGGCGCGGCACGCGACCAGGTGGGGTGACCACGTGCGGACGATCGCCGTCCCGCCGTGCCGGGGACCCGACACGCGCGGCGTCGACGTGCAAGCCTCGAACGCGATAGCGTCCCGGGAGACGTGCGAAAGTCACAGCCCGGTGGGTAGTCCGGGTGGCGCCGCTTCGCGCTCGTACACGCCCCCTCCCACGTACGGGACCGGCCTCCAGTGCGTCCCTTTTTTCACGGGAGAGGGCCGTCTCACAGTAGGCTCGTCGGCAGGATTGCGGGTGCGGGTGTCCGGCGCAGGCTTGGGTAGTCTCCGTTTGGCCCAGGCGCTCCGCCGCGCGGACGTCGATGTCCAGGTGTTCGAGCGCGATCACAGCTCCTGGGACCGGCCCCAGGGGTACCGGCTGCACATGGATTCCGATGGCGTCGGCGTTCTGGGAGGCGGGGTGCCCGCCCGGCGCCTCACGTTCGAGTATGCCTCCCAAGCGGCCCCGCTCCTCCTCGCCTGCGCCGACCGCCGCCCCGCCGGCGGCAGGCGCGACGCCCGGCTCGGCGATCGGGACGCTCACCTCCGATACCGTTCCGACCGCGACGCGCGACCAGGTGCCCGCCGGCTACGCCGCGTTTCCCGCCGACGTGCTGGAGCGGGTGCGCGTCGCGCAGTTCCGCACGGCCGTCGCGGTCAACCGCGGGCTGGTCGCGCTCTACTTCGAGCTCGGGCGCGAGATCGCCGCCCGCCGACAGGGCGCAGGGCTGGGGTGCCGAGGTGGTGAATCGTCTCGCCGACGATTTACGGCGCGCGTTCCCCGAAGTGCCGGCAGATGTGCAACAGGTTGTTGCACAAAGTGCCGGCGAGGTGGCGGCCGGTGGTCGAGCCACCGCCGGACGACCCGAGCCGCTGGCCTCGGTCCCGTGGGGGCACTGTTGGGTGGTGCGCGGCGGCTACATCGGCCTCGTCGACGTCGGCGCGAGCGGCGCCACCTTCGACGACTTCGGCGGCGGCACGGTGACGCCGTACCCCGTCCCGGCCGAGCCCCTCCGCCCGGTCGCGCAGGGCGGCGTCGCGGTCGCGGTCGGCCGGACTGCAGTCGGACGCGG
This sequence comes from uncultured Gemmatimonadales bacterium, assembly GCA_963851265.1. Taxonomy (GTDB): domain Bacteria; phylum Gemmatimonadota; class Gemmatimonadetes; order Gemmatimonadales; family Gemmatimonadaceae; genus BPUI01. The sequence continues at coordinate 183,071 of CAWKNZ010000009.1, read as the reverse complement.
GAATGGGAGAGCGGCGAGCGTGGTCGCCATGCGGCGGTCTCCGTGGGGCGTGCGACGGCGACCGCCGGCGGCGGGGCCGCCCGCGCGCCGACCGATCAACCCCAGGACGCGAAGGCGATCATCGTAGGGGGCAGACGCGACGGACGGCCGAGCCCAGGAGACGCACGGCCGCGCCTGTTGTCGCGGGTCTGGCGACGATGGCCGACGAACGGGAGGGTTGAGTCGGCCGTGTGCGGCGGGCTACACTCCGGAGCCGCGTCGCGGGACGCGTGCTGGTGTCGGAAACCAGGAGACCATGATGCGCCACGAAGTCTCACGGCGGACGTTGCTGGCCGCGGGTGTCACCGCCCTGGCGGGAGTCCTCGTCCCGGGTCGGAGCGCGCGTGCCGCGCGTGTGCGCCCCGAGGTGCGCGCCTGGGTACCGGGGCCACATCCGACCCCGCGGGCCGGCATCACGGGCGCGAACGTGCTCACGACGGAGCAACTCGCGGGCGCCCCGCAACTCGTGGAGCTGTTCGATGCCGTGCGCGCGATCCCCGAGGTGATCGATGGGATCCGCTGCAACTGCGGATGTGCGCACATGGAGGGCTTCTACTCGCTCCTGTCGTGCTACGAAGGCAGGGAGGCGATGGCACGGGACTGCCCGATTTGCCAGGGACAGGGCCGGCTCGCCGTGCGACTGCACAAGGCCGGCAAGTCGCTCGACGCGATTCGCGCGGCGGTGGACGCGAAGTTCGGCTGACCGGTGACCGGACATCACGCGGGGGCATCCATGCGGTGGCACGTCGCGCGAGGCTTGCTCGTCGTCGCAACGGGGATGGTGGGCCGCGCGAGGCCCGCCACGGCCCAGGTCAAAGCGAGCGAGCTCGGGACGATGGCTCAGGTGATCGATGGCACGACGATCACCGTGCAGTACTCGAGACCTCGCGTGCGGGGCCGGCACCCTCTATTCGGCACCCCAGCGGTGCACTGGGGCGAGGTGTGGACGCCGGGCGCCAATTACGCGACGACCCTCGAGACGGACCGGGCGATCACGCTCGACGGCCACGCCGTGCCCAAGGGCAAGTACTCCGTGTGGTTCGTGGTGCGCGCGTCTGGGGACTGGACCCTGGTGCTCGACCCGAAGTGGCGGCAGTTCCACAACATGCCGCCGGATTCGACGCCGGCGCAGATCCGCTTCGCGGTGCATACGCACGAGGCCCCTTTCACCGAGGTCCTGACCTGGTCGATCCCCGCCCTGCGTGTGGATGGCGGCACGCTGGCCTTCAACTGGGACCGGACGACCGTGGCGCTCAACGTCGGCGTGGCGCCCTCGCTGAGCACTACGATGCCGCTCGCCGACGCGCAGGCGTATCTCGGGCGGTACGACTTCATGGAGGTCGATGCGACCGGCCGGGTGACGAAGACGTCCCCGCTCGTCCTCGACTACGAGAACGGCACGCTCAAGGGGCGGGTCGGGCTCTGGAACGGGTATTTGGGGCACTTCGCGATGATCCGCGTGGCGCCGGACTGGTTCGTGCCCGCCGTGTATGACACGGCGGGGGTGATCTCGGAGGTGCTCCGCCCGGACGTGACCATCGAGTTCATGCGCGACAAGGGCCGCCCGATGACCTTCGAGTGGCGGGGCGACGATGACAAGGTGTTCGCGAAGGGCACGCGGCGACCGTAGGGCGTGCGCGCCGGATCGGCGGCTGGCACATGCGGCCCCGGGCCGGGCACGGTCGGCGATAGCACGTGGGCGCGCACGCGCCTCGAGCCCTCCATTTGTGTATATTCGTCCAAAGTTTACGCATATACACAGGAGTCGACCTGCCGTGGCGAAATCCGAATCTCACCCCGCGGCGCGGCCGCCGCGCGCCGCCACGTCAGGCGCGGGGACGTCGACCCGCGCGCCCGCGGCCGGACGGCCCGTGGCCCCGGGCAAGAAGGCCGGGCCCCGCGCGTTCCGCCTCGACCCCGCGCGGTTGGCCGCCGCGCGTCGCGTGCTCGGCACGCCGAATGACACGGCCACCCTCGACGCGGCGCTGGACTACGTCCTGTTCGGCCGCGAGCTCAGGACGGGCGCCGAGGCGCTCGCCGGGATGACCTTCGACGCGTTCGATCGGGACGCCTAACGCGGCGCGTCCCGTGCCCGCCCGGTACACCCTGGACACGAACCTCTACGTCGACGCGGCCCGCGACCCCGCCCACCGCGCCGCGCTGGCCGGGTTCAGCGAGGCGTTCGCGCCGTGGCTGTATCTGTCCGGCGTCGTGGCCCAGGAACTCCGGGCCGGCGTCCGGCCGCCCGAGCAGCGCCGGCTCGAACGCGAGGTGCTCGGTCCGTTCCTGCGTCGCGGTCGGGTGTTCGCGTCGGGGTACCCGGAGTGGGGCGAGGCGGGGGACGTGATGCGCCGGTTCGCGAACGCGCACGGCCCGACGGTCGCGGACATGAGCAAGTCGCTCGTCAACGACGTGCACCTCGCGCTCGCGTGTCGGGCCCACGGCATCCGACTGGTCACGCGCAACGCGCGCGACTTCGTCCGCCTCGCCGCCCTGGTGCCCGGCTTCGCCTTCGACCCGCCCTGGCCCACCGCCTAACGTGTACGTCGCGATCGCCGGCGCCGACGCCCGCGACATCGTGCGCACGACCAGGGAGCAGGCTGGGGGTCGCAAGCCGCGGTATCAGGCGTACTTCTCTTTGTAGGTGTTGCTTACGTAGGAAATAGATCTGCATCGGGCCGGCCCTCCGAAAACGGGCCTCCGTGCGCGTATCACGCGCGTGTTGTCGGCACTCGCGCGAACATGGGCGTACGTTCGGCTCGCACCGGACTGGCTTCGTGTCATCGCATCCGCTTGCACGCGCCCACTCGGGCCAGCCGCGCCAACTCTCAGCACCGGAGCGCGCAAAGGCCGCTGCCGCATGGTGCTCGACCGTCTCCGAACTCGTGACGGGGCAGCGATTTGAGTCGCTGATTATGAGGCCGGGTCTCGCGACACCACCGCGTCCTTGCGGCGGGGCACCCAGGTGAGACGCGGCCGTATCGCATATCCGACCCACTCATTCACGCTTCCGATCGTGGCACGGGAGCGTCGCGGCGCGAAGCGGCGCGGGTCCTCCTGCGCCGGTGTCCGAGCGACGGGTCGAGGTCACACCGATGATTTTCCCGGTCGGTCGCCGTCTGAGCGTGGGTGCGCACGCCGCGCACTCACCACACCCCCAGGAGACGGTGATGCGAAAGCTGGTAACTGCCGCCTTCCTGACCGTAGACGGCATCATGCAGGCTCCGGGGGCGCCCGAGGAGGACCCGACCGGCGGATTCCGATTCGGCGGGTGGACCGCCGCATACTCGGACCCCGCCTTCGGCCGTGGGACGGCAGAGAACTTCGGCCGACCCTACGACCTGCTGCTCGGCCGCAAGACCTACGACATCTTCGCCGGCTACTGGCCGTTCTTCGACGTCGCCCCTGACTCGAGCAGCCTCGCGGCCGGCGCGGCGGAGATCGCGAACTCCTTCAACCAGGCCACGAAGTACGTCGCCTCCCGATCCCGGTCGCACTTCGCCTGGCAGAACAGCCGGTGGCTCGGCCGCGACGCGGCGGTCGCGGTGCGCCAGCTGAAGCAGGGCGACGGGCCGGACCTGTTGACGCAGGGCTCGGCCGACTTGCTCCAAACGCTACTCGCGGCCGACCTGGTCGACGAGCTTCGACTACTGATCTACCCGGTGGCGCTCGGTACCGGAAAGCGGCTGTTCGGCGAGGGCACCCGGCCGGCGGCGTTCCGGCTGACCCGCTCCGTCGTGGGGCAGAGCGGCGTGCTCGCGGCGACGTACGAGCGTGACGGTGACGTGCGGACCGGCTCGTACGCGCGTGAGACCCCGTCCGAGGCGGACCGCGAGCAGCAGAATCACCGCGCGTGATGATGCGCGGGCGGCCCGACGCGTCGCGCCGCTTCCCGCGCCGGGGGACCGCTCGGCCATCTCAAAACCGACCATGTGGCACGGGGTGGACGGCCGCGCGGACGCGGCGCAGACTCCCGGCATGCCGATCCCCACTCGCCGGGCGACGACCGCCGACGTGCCGCGCCCGGGCGCGCTCGCGGGCTCCACGCAGCGGCGGGTGGTCGCATCCGCGACCCGCTCGGAGACACCGACGCGCCCTCCGGAGGACGACTGCCGCCCAGCGGGACAGGCGGATGGCCGGCCGTGACGCCCGCCCCCGAAGGCGCGAAGGTCGCGGCGGTCGCGCTCGACGAAGCCACGCCCGAGGACGCCACGCTACTCGCTAACCTGCTTGAGCTCTACATCCACGACCTGAGCGCCGCGTTCCCCGACATTCCGCTCGGCCCCGACGGGCGCTTCGGCTACCCGCACCTGACGCGCTACTGGACCGAGCCCGACCGCCGCTTCGCCTACCTGATCCGGGCCGATGGGCGGACGGCGGGGTTCGTGCTCGCAACGCGCGGCTCGCCCGCGGTCGACGATCCCGAGGTGTTCGACGTCGCGGAGTTCTTCGTGTTGCGCCGCTTCCGCGGTGCAGGCGTGGGCCGCCGCGCTGCCGCCCTGCTCTGGCGCCGGCGCCCGGGGCGGTGGACGGTCCGGGTTGGCGCAGCCAACCCGGGGGCGCTCGCGTTCTGGGAGCGCGTCGTCAGCGACGAGGCTGCCGGCGGTCCCGTCGCCGTGGGCCGGCCCGGCGACCCGGGAGCTCGCGGCCACTGGCACGTCCTCGCCTTCGACGCCGCGGCGGGCCGCGCGTAGCGGCGGCGTCCGACGTTTCGCCGCGCCGCGCACGCGCGCGCACGCGCGCTCACGCGCGGTGCGGGTACGGTCGTCGTTCGGCGAGTCACAAAACAGCCCGCGTTCTGCACCGGATGCCCGGGTGGTTCAGCGCGTCGGCGTTTCGCGGCGTCAGCGTTTGGCAAAGAGCCGAACCGCTACACGCGCGGGCCGGCGGCGTGCTGCCGGGTCAGAAGGAGCAGGCCCTGTACGACCGCGAGATCGACGCGGGGCTCGTCTGTCATTCCGACCGCAGCGCGCAATACCTCTTCCCTGCCCTACACCGAGCGGCTGGCCGAGGCGGGCGTGGCGCCGTCGGTCGGCTCGCAGGGCGACGCCTACGATTAATGCGCTCGCCGAGACCGTGATCGGCCTGTACCAGATCGAGGTGATCCTGCACGCGGGCCCGGGGCGTGGGGCAGAGCCGCTGATTGTGCGCCAGGCCTTCCGGACCCCCTTAACGGAACCCCGAGCGGTGCGTCTGCCCCACCGTCGCGCACCCGGTGGGCCACTGCAGTGGAGGCCCGCGTCGCCCTTTCCTGTGTAGCCGCCCGTGACCTTTCCAATGGATCTGCTGGGCATCGTCGCGCCGCCGACCAGGAAGACGCGGCGACCAACAGGGGAAACCGTCAGACGTTGGGCGCGGATAGGGGAACTGGTGGAATGCCGGTACGGGGGCAAACCCGAGAAGTAGCACACTTATCACCCGCCTTCCCGACCTCGCAGCCGCGCGTGCCGCGCGGTCTCGAACAAACCCGCGGCTCGCGAAACGGGAGTCGCGCATCCCGCAACCGACCCCGCCGTGGGCGAGATCGCTACGAGCGGTCCGGCGCGAACGGGCCCTCGACGCCGACCGACACGCCCGGCGGCACGACGGCCGGCGGGCACGCGCCCCGCAGGTGCTCGTAGCCTCGCATCGCGGCGACCATCCCCACGACCGGCGCGGCCCAGTACAGCCAGTGCGCCGTCCAGCCGCCGCCCGACCGGGGCGACGAAGTCGGCGGCCACCCGGGCTGCGCCCCTCGTCGCGAGCAGGGCCTCGCCGATCTGGCTGCGCGCCGAGTTCCCGGTGCAGAGCACGAGCACGCGGAGGGCGTCCGGCCGGGAGGCGTCAGACGGGAAGTCGTCGACCGGAATGCCCCGCCGTCGGTGGTGGTCGCACGGTCGGTCACGTCAGGTGTTCGGGGAGGAGTCGTTCGACGATGATCACGTCGCGCCAGACGCCGTCGAGTTGCGCGTGGCGCTCGTACGTCCCGACCTCGCGGAAGCCGTGGCGGGCGCACAGCGCGCACGACGCCGCGTTCTCGGGGAACACGCGCGAGACGAGCTTCCAGAAGCCCGCGGCGGAACAGGCGGGCACGAAGGCAGCCATCAGCGCGTCGCCGACGCGCCGCCCCCGCGCGTGCGCCGCAACGTAGACCGAGAACTCGGCGATCCCCGCGTAGCACGCGCGTGGCCGGTACGCGGAGGCGCGCGCCCACCCGAGCACCGGCGCGTCGGCGCGCGCGTGGTCCCCCCCGTCGTCCACGGCCGCCAGGAACGGGTGCGGGCCGGCAAGCCAGGATGCGAGGTCGGCTGGCGTGCGCTCGACCGTCTCGAACGTGGCGCCGCGCCCGCGGATGCCCGCGTTGTAGATCGCGGCGGCGTCCGCGAGGTCGGCGGCGGTTGCCGGGCGGACGCGCGGGGGAGACCCGGGGACCGGCGCCGCCGTCACGCGCTCGGGACCGCGCCGGCGAGCCGCTTTGCCATCGCGGTGGCCGAGGCCGGACACGCACTCCGGAACTCGAGCGTGGCCGCGATATCGGGCGGCACGGTGTCCCGCCCGACCGGCCGGAAGCCGAACTGCGGGAAGTAGTGCTCGGCCGTCATGGTGAGGAGGTACAGGGCGCGGAGCCCGCGCGCCTCGGCCACGCAGACGATGCGGCGCACCAGCTCGCGCCCGATCCCGTGCGCGCGCCAGTCGTCCCGCACCGCCACGGACCGGAGGAGCGCGGTCGGATGCGGCGACGTGCCGCAACACACCTCCAGCCCGGCCACGCCGAGGAGCGCCCCCGACTGCTCGGGGTCGTCCGCGACGAGGAAGTCGTCCGCGTGCGCGGCGAACAGGGCCGCGAGGTCGGCGGTCGGGAGCCCGGCCGCGGTGAGGAGTCCCTCCACCGCCGGGAGGTCGGCGGGCGTCGCCGTCCGAAGGGTGAGCAGGCGCGTCGGCGTGCTCGTGGCGGGCGTCGTCATCGGTGCGGTCCTCGGCACGGGGACAGGGATCGGGGCGACTCAGGCGCAGCAGTCCGGGCCACAGCACGACGTCGTGGCCGGGGTCGCGCCGGCCACGGCGAGCGTGCGGAGGCCGGGCGCGACCCGGGCGGCGCTGGCCGGCGTGACCGGCTTCGTCGCGCGGACGAAGGCGGCCATGAACCGCCCGTCGATCTCGGCGAGGTGCGCGTCGACGGGAACGCCGGCCTCCTCGAGGAACACGCGGGCGTCCTCGCTTCGGTAGACGCGCGTGGGCTCGACGTCCGCGCCCTCGAACCCCACGTCGGCGAGCAGGGTCTTGAACTCCGCCTCCTCGAGCGCGCCCGCGACGCAGCCCACCCAGAGCTCCATGCTCCGCCGCACGGCCGCGGGCACCTCACCGCGCACCACGACGTCGCTCACCGCGAAGCGCCCGCCCGGCTTGAGCACGCGAAACGCCTCGGCCAGCACGCGGCGCTTGTCGCCCGAGAGGTTGATCACGCAGTTGGAGATGATGACGTCGACCGAGTTGTCCGGCAGCGGGACGCGCTCGATCTGCCCCTTGAGGAAGTCGACGTTATCGACGCCCGCCTCTTCGGCGTTCCGCCGCGCCAGCGCGAGCATGTCGTCGGTCATGTCGAGGCCGAACGCGCGGCCCGTCGGGCCCACGCGCCGGGCCGAGAGGATGACGTCGATGCCGCCGCCCGAGCCCAGGTCGAGCACCGTCTCACCCGCGCGCAGTTCGGCGAGGGCGGTCGGGTTGCCACAGCCGAGGGACGCCAGTACCGCGGCCGAGGGAAGGACGTCGGTCTCGCCGTTCACGTAGAGGTCGGCCGTGATCGGGTCCACCTGGCCGTTGAACGCCGCGCCCCCGCAGCAGGAGTTCACGGGACCACAGCACGACGCTGCGGTGCCGGCCTCGAGAACGCGCCGCGCGGCCTCACCGTACTTCTCCTGCACGACTGCGGTCAGGTCCGTGGGGCCTCCGTCGGTGTTCGACATGCGCTGTTCCTCCTCAGCAAGAAATGTTGATGCGTTTGCCACGAGAGCAGGCGCCCGCCCGTGCGAGGCGCCCGGCGTTCTACGCCCGGCGGGCGCGTGTTGCGCAGTCGCCTACCGTCAGCCGCAGCAGTTCCCGACGACCCGAAGCCCGGCCCGCCTCGTTCGGCCCCGCCCTGACCGCGCGCTCGGGTCGAGTTCGACGACCAGGTCGTGCACCTCCGCCAGCGTCTCGGGCACGATGGCGTAGTACGACCAGCGGCCCTCCTTCCGGTCGGACACGAGGCCGGCGTCGCGCAGCACCTTGAGGTGGAACGATAGGCGCGACTGCGCCGCGTCCAGCGCGTCCTGCAGGTCGCAGACGCAGTGCTCGCCGTCGTGCAGCAGGTCGAGGATGGCGAGCCGCGTCGCGTCCGACAGCGCGTGGAAGAGCCGGGCGGCCCGGGCGCGGTCCGCCGCAAGGGCGTGAGCGACGGCGGTCGTCATGGACCGGATATATAACAGCGTTTCTTGATGAGTCAACGCCTGCTGCGCCCGACTCCGCCGCGTCGCCGACGGCGTGACCGACGCCCACGCGCAAGGTGCGCGGTGACCGACGCCCGGGACGGCGGCGGTCCGCGCGCGGGGCGGCCGCGACTGCCGCGGTCCGCCTCGCGCCGTGCGGCCGGATGCCGCTATTCGCTCACGGCCGCACGCGTACCGACACCTCGAACGCGCGCGGTTGCCCCGGGGACACCACCCCGCCCGCGATCAGCTCCGGGTAGCGGCGGTCGAACACGTTGCGCACCCCGGCGTTCACCTCGGCCCCGCGCCCGAGCCCCGGCACCCGCACCGCGCCGCCCACGTGCAGCAGCGCGAACGCGCCCGTGACGACGCCCGGCTCGTCGAACGGCGAGTACGGCCCGTTGAACGTGCCGCTCACCCGCGCCCGCCACGCGCCCGACCCGGGCCCGACGTCCAGCGCCGCGAGCCCGACGTACTTGGACGTGTTGTAGACGCGGAGGCCGTCGAGCAGCCGGACGCCGCCCGTGTCGCCCGTGACCGCCGTGCTCCGGTAGCGCGCGTCGTTGAACGTCCAGTCGCCCGAGAGCGTGACGCCGACGCCGGTCGCGCCCGCCCCGCCGAGCGCCGGCAGCACCGGGACGCGCCAGTTCACTTCGAGCCCCTGTCGCCGGCTCCGCCCGCCGTTGGTCGCGAGCAGCGTGAGCGGGTCGAGCGTCTGCTCGTTGCTCACGTCCATGCGGAAGAGCGCCGCCTGCGCGAACGCGGCCCCGCGCGTCAGCTTCAGCCCGCCCTCGTACGCCCACGCCGTGATCGGCGCGAGCGTCGGGTCGAGGATGATGCCGTCCGACGAGCGGAACCCGCGCGAGACGTTGCCGTACACGCCCAGGGCGGAAGTCAGCCGGTACAATGCGCCCAGCTTGGGACTCAGCACGGCATGCGTCGCCCGAAGGGTGCCGCCGGCGCCGGCGGCGTCCCCGTCCGGCGTCGAGCGCGTGTCGAACGCGTCGTAGCGGGCCCCGACGTCGAAGCGCAGGCGGTCGGTGGCGTCGGTGTGCCCCTGGACGAAGAGCGCGCCCAGCAGCTGACGGCCGGTCACCAGGGCGTTCACCGAGTCGCGCGCCCGCGCCGTCGTGTAGTAGTTCTCGTAGCGCGACTCGTCCCAGCGTCCCTCCGCGCCGACGCTCACCTCGCTCCCCCGCGGGAGGCTCCAGGTCAGCGCACTCGTCGCGCCGTACCCGTGGCGGCGATCCTCCTCCTCGGTCTGGCTGCCCGTGCCCTCGAACTGACCGCCGGCGGGCGGGATGGTCAGGAAGAGCGACCAGCGGCTCTGCGTCGCGTACGCCGTCGTGCGCCAGAGCGCCGTGCCGGCGAGGACGCTCAGGCTCACGCGCTCCTGCGCGCGCCGCTTGAAGCCGCCGTCGCTCGGGTTCGAGACGATCCCGTACTGCCCGGCCGCGAACTCGTCGGCGCTCAGGTACCCGGGCGATCGCCAGCCGCTGCTGTAGAGCTCCACCCCGCCGTCGATGCGCACGCCGGGCGCGAGGTCGTGCACGAGACGCATGTGGCCCTGGCCGATGTCGTAGCCGGCGTTGGGCCGGAAGCCGTCCTCGCGGGCGAAGCGGGCGCCGAGCACGCCGCCGCCGGCCGCACCGTGGTCGAAGCCGGTCAGCAGCATGCCCTCGCCGCGCCCGAACGCGCCGCCCGTGAGCGTGGCCTCGGTGCCCGTCATGCGCTCGAGCGTGCGGACGTTCACGATGCCCGAGAGCGCGAAGTTGCCGAACAGGGCGCTCGTGGGGCCCCGGATCACGTCGATGTCCTGGATGCCGCCCGGAAAGAGCACGCTCCAGTCGTTGTAGCCCTCGGAGTGCCCGTTCACGGGTTCGTTGACCGGCACGCCATCGACCCAGAGCGCGATGTCGGTCGCGTGGTCGGAGCTGAAGCCCCGGACCGAAGCGTCGGAGGCGAACCCCGGGCCCTGCCCCTGCTCGTGGACGGCGACCCCCGCGGTCTGGCGCAACAGGTCGTACGGACTCGCGGACGGGGTGACGCTGACGATCGCGGCGTCGACGTGCGTGGCGGAGAGCGGCGCCGTCCGCTCGGCCGGCGTCGCGACGACGGTCACGGCGCGCAGTTGGGCGACGCGTCCGCGCGCGCGGCCCGAATCGGCGCGCGTCGAGTCCGGGCGCGGAACGCGTGGCGGCTGCGCCGCGACAGAACGGGCCGCGAGAGAGACAGACGCGAGCGCTACGGACACGAGCGCGGCCAGCGTCGCCGCGGGCATGGAGGGGCGTGACGGCGGTGTCGCGGCACCACCGCGCGTCGCGGGGGCCGATGTTGGTCGAATCATGGAGGCAAGGGTCGCCGGCGAGCGCGGCGCTCCCCGTCGTGCGCGGTGCGCGAACACGCGCACGGCAGTCGGCGGGGCGCGACCCGGCTCGGCCGGGGTCACGGGGCATGCGCGCGCCCGGTCGGGACACCCCGAGCGGTGCGCGCGAGACGGGACCGCGCCGGGCGGAAGGTCTCCCCCTGGGGGGCCGCCGGACGCGGGAACGACGTCAGCCCCGCGTCGGCGGTGCGGTCGCGAACGGGAGGACGAAATCCACCCACGCCGAGACGTACTCGTGCTCGGGGCGCCCGGTCGGGGCCACGAACGCGCGCTCGGCTGTCAGCACCGTTTCGGCCCGAGGGTGCACGGGCAACGCGGCGACCGGGGCGCAGCAGGCCGCGGCGCAGGTACAACACCGCGCACCACGCGATCCGCCGTGCGACGCGCCATGCGGGTCGTCGCGTCCGGCGTGGTTCGCCGCCGTCATCCCATGCATGTGCGGCATCGCGGCGTGCGCCGCGACTGCGCCTCTGGCGCCGCTGCCGTCGCGCACGGCGAAGTCGTGCATCGGGCACGTGTGCAGCCACCCCCCGTCGGCGAGGACGAGCGGCAGCCAACAGGCGAGCCAACCAGCGAGCAGGCGGGACCAGACGGACCGGCGCACGCGTCCAACGTAACACCGACGATGGGCGCGCGCCGGCCACCGACCCGGACGCGCGAAACGGCCGTTGTCCACCGGCGTCCACGATCACACGCGGGCCTGGTCGGCCCGCTGTCATGCGTCAGAACAGCTGCGGTGAAACATCGCAGATGCCCTCGCAGAACCGGACCGCTCTCCCGTCGCGCGGCTCTCGATTGGTACCCGCGTTTACGGACGATGCGCGCGTGAGCTACGCCCCGGTGGCGCGGCCTGACACCGCCATGCCGCGGCGAGCAGCACCTCGAGATCGGCCACGCTCACCGCATCGAGCCGGACCAGCACTGCCGGAAACCCGTCGTAGTGCGGCTCGGTGAAGAACTTCGCCGGCTCGGCCGCGATCATCAGGTCGCGCTGCGCGACGCTGGCCACCCGCACCGCGAACACGCCCGGGTTGGGCACCCGCGGCCGCTTCGGCGCGACGCGCTCGCGCCAGGCCCAGGCGAACCCCCGGGCCTTCGTACCGCGGCGCACGGCGAAAACGAGGGCATCGGCAGATACCTCGACGTCGGGCAAGGCCGTCGCGACGCGGCGCACGTCCGCCACGGTAGTCATCGGCGCGGCGTGTAGGGCGGTAGCATGTGCGTGGAGGAGTGGCCGCCGACCGCCGGCCGGCCCCGGCGCCCAGCATCGGGGCGAGTCCGTCGCCTGCGAGGCGGTCGGGCGTGACGTGTGGCGCCCGGTGACAGGCGTCGCAAGCTGATGGGCCGAAGCTGACGTGTCAGAACCGACCGTAGTGACCGGGGCCATGCCGGTGCCCGCCGCCTACCTGTCATGCACCTTCAGGCTCTACCGCCTGCCGTGTTCCACGGGTGATGGAAACGACGAGCCCCGGTGCTCACCGAACGATCGGCACCCGTCCGGGGTGTCGCCGACCGTCAGCCATCACGGCGACGAGCCAGACGCCGGACACCGGCCAGCGCAAAGCCGGACAGCAGGCAGGCCGCGGCAGACGGCTCCGGCACGGCGGACGGCGCAGCGACCGGCGTTGCGGTGAAGGTGATGGGCACTTCGCTGAGAGTGCCGCCCTGCGTAAAGACCTCCGCGTAGGCGGGAGGCGACAGGAAGTCGGCAAAGTAGGGGTTCACGTAGGCCCCCGACGCGAGAGAATAGCCGAAGCCGTGGACGGTGATCATGCCCGACCCATCACGGCGGATCAGGTTGTCCACGCTGTACGGCTCATTGCCAGGTATGGCGAGCCCCGTCGGATACAGCGCCACGATGGCGTCGCCGTTCCGGCTGCCTGTGATGGACACGATGTGGAAATAACCAGCCGCGTCGGGCGTGTCGGACGTGAGCAGTGAGCCCGCGGCGCTGATCCCGCTCCCGGAGTAGCTCCAACTCCAGGACGTGCGTGCCGGTGCCGGGGTCGGTGCTTGGGCGGGTGCCGGTGCTGGCGTCGCACTCAGGAAGAACGCCAGCACCACGGTGCCGAGGGCGATCGTGGCACGTCGAGCGTCAGCCATGGTCATGCTCCTGCGTGGCGGGGTGTGGGATCTGTCCCTCCTCGCACCGGCGCGGGGGTTCGCTGCCTGGTGGCGAGAGGCCGTCCGAGACCCTCCGGGCAACCTACGGCGCCGGCGCGGACGCGCCAGCGAGGCGGCGGTTCGTGAGTCAGCGGGGCGCGGCGCTCGGGTCACGCTGGACTGAGACGTCCTGAACGCGTGCGTTCGGGCGATGCGACCGCCCGCGGCTCGGCAACGCACGGCGATCTTGCACCCTGACCCATCGCGGTGCGAGACCGGTCGTGTAACGCGTTCCGAGCCCTCGGGCGTCTCGGGCGCAGAACCGACCGTGATGGCCCGACGCGGGTTCGTCGCGGAACTCAGCGTCCCTCGCCCTCGACGTACTGCCGGAAGTTGTCCAGGATCGCCTGCCAGCCCTGCCGCTGCTGATCCGTCGTGTGCGTCGCCTCGGCGTCGAACGTCACGCGCACGACGGTCCCGCCCGGCGTGGCGCGGAACGCGACCTCGGCGTTCCGGTCGCCGAACGTGTAGGCAATCCGCTCGTGTTCAACGACGCCGGTGTAGGTACCCGCGAAGTCGAAGCCCGCGCTCCCGTCCTTCGCCTCCATGCGCGACGAGAACGCGCCGCCGGGGCGCAGGTCGACCGCGGCGGCGGTGGTGTGCCAGTCGTCCGACGCGGCGTTCCACCGGATGATCGCCTCGGGGGTGGTGTAGGCGCGCCAGACGCGGTCCACGGGTGCGGCGACGGTGGTCTCGACGGTGATCGGCGTGCTCGGCATGTGGGAACGGAGCCGGAAGGGTGGGCGCGGAGACACGCGGCCGCGGGGCGCCGCGTGGGGCGCGTGGGGCGTGCCCGTGAATCAACCCGACAGACCGCCGCCCTCGCCAATTCTCATCGGTCGCCGGGCGGATAGCCCGCCAATCACGCTGGACGAATGGTGTCCCCGCACGGCTCGATACAACTCGGCTGAGACACCGAGAACTTGGCCGTTTCCGCGCCGGCCGTCGCGCCGCCCCACGCGCCGAGCATTTCGGGACGCGTGCTGGTGCGACGGCTCGTGCGACGCGTTCTAGTATGCTGCCGCCTAACGTCTCAGAATCGGCCCGATGCTGGTGTCCGATTCGGCGTTCGCCACTCGCCCGTATCGGCCGACGTCGGCTTGGGGGGCCCGCACGCGTCGTTCCGGGACGCGGTTTGGCGGCAGGTGCCAGGCGGGGTGCCCCTGCCGTTCGATGCCGGTGCCGCTCCCCGCGCGCTACCGCGCCCCCTCGGCAGGCCTGGTGACCGCGGCGACGGTCGCCCCCGCAGGCAGGTGCTCGTGCAGGTAGCGCGTCAGCAGTTCGAAGACGTGGCGCGACGTGTTGTCCCCCTCGCAGATGCAGTGCGTCCGGTTCGGGTACGCCATCATCGTGAACGGCTTGTTCGCCGCCACGAGCGCGTTGATCACCGCCTCGCTGTTCTGGAAGTGCACGTTGTCGTCGCCCGTACCGTGCACGAGCAGCAGGTCGCCGCGGAGCCCGGACGCGAACGTCACCGCCGCGGCTTGGCGGTACCGCGCCGAGTCGTCCTGCGGGAGCCCCATGTAGCGCTCCTCGTAGATCGTGTCGTAGTAGCGCGGATCGCTCACCGGCGCCACGGCCATCCCCATGCGGTACACCGCGGGATAACGGAACAGGAGGTTGAGCGTCGACGCCCCGCCGCCGCTCCACCCCCACACGCCGACGCGCGTCGGATCGAGGTAGGGGCGCTGGCGCAGCAGCGCCGCGACGGCGCCGGCCTGGTCCCGCGCGTTCAGCACGCCGATCTGTCCGTAGATCGCCTTGCGGAACGCGCGGCCGCGCGGCGCCGGCGCCCCGCGGTTGTCGACGCTCGCCACGATGTAGCCCTGCTGCGTGAGCATGAGGTGCCAGAGATACCCCGCCCCCGCCCAGGCGTCGAGCACGGTCTGCGCGGCGGGTTCGCCGTAGACCGTGAAGAGCACCGGGTAGCGCTTGGCCGGATCGAAGTCCGGCGGCGTCATCATCCAGCCGTCGAGCGTGACGCCCGGCTCGGGGCTCACGCGGAAGAACTCGACCGGACGGCGCTGGAGCGCGGTCACTGCGGTTCGGAGCGCGGCGTTGTCCGTGAGCGTGCGCACGACTTCGTGGCCCGGCAGGCGCACGAGCTCCGTCACGGGCGGCGTGCCGAACGCCGAGGTCGTGTGGAACGCCCACCGTCCGTTCGGCGCGATGACGTAGGTGTGCGTGCCCGGTTGGTCGGCCGGCGTCACGCGCCGCGGCGCGCCGCGCCCGTCGAGGCGCGCGGTGTAGAGGTACAGCTGCGTCGCGTTCGCCGGGGACGCCGTGAAGTAGAACGTGCCGGCCGCGCTGTCGACGCCGACGACCAGCCGCTCGCCGAACGCGCTCGCGGGATTGTCGAGGTCCATCGCGCCCGGCGTCACGAGCCGCGTCGCCGCGCCGTCGCGCGAGACCGTGTAGAGGTGTCGCCACCCGTCGCGCTCGCTGACCCAGGTGAAGCGCCGTCCGCCGTCGAGCCACCGCACGTCGTCGACCACGTCGACCCACGCGCTGTCGCGCTCGGTGAGCACGGTGCGCACCTGCCCGGTGCGCGCGTCGCCGAGCATGACCTCGTTCGTGTTCTGGCGCCGGTTGAGATGCTGCAGGACCAGCTCGTCGGAGTTCGCCGCCCACTCGAGCCGCGCGATGTAGTTGTTGCGCGGGTCGCCCGGCACCGCGAGCCAGCGGGTCGCGCCACCCGCCGCGTCGACCACGCCCACGCGCGCGGCCGAGTTGGTGGACCCGGCCTTCGGATACTGGACGGGCGTGGCGACCGAGTAGAGCGAGTCGGTGTCGTCGATCAGCAGGTAGTCGCGCACCCCGCGCGCGTCGAGTTGCCAGTACGCGAGGCGCGTCCCGTCGGGGCTCCAGCGGAAGCCGTCGCGGAGGTTCAGCTCTTCCTCGTACACCCAGTCGAAGGTGCCGTTGATCGTCGTCCGCGAGCCGTCGGTCGTGAGGCGGGCGATGCGACCATCGCCTAACGTTTCGACGTACAGGTCGTGGTCGCGGACGTACGCGACGCGGCGGCCGTCGGGCGAGAACTTGGCGAACATGAGTGTCGAGGGTGCCGCGTCACCGCCGAGCTTCCGCATCGGCCCGCCCGCGACGTCGACCACCCAGTAGTCCCCGCGCGTGTTCTGCCGCCAGACCCGCTGCGAGTTGGTGAACACCAGAAGCCGCGCGCCCTCGGCCGACCACGCGTAGTCCTCCACGGCGACCGGGGTCGCCGCGCCGGGGGGCACGAGCCGCGCCGCGGGCACGAGCACCGTCCGCTGCCCCGTCGCGGCATCGTAGCGCACGAGGTCGCGGCCGGCAGCCGCGCCCGACGCCGGCTCCAGACTTGTGTACCCGGCTCCGTCGGCGAGCCACCGCCGGCCGTGCGACGGCTGCGGCGCGAAGTCGCGAGAGGCGAAGAGCCGATCGAGCGTGACGCGCGTCGGATCGGTCGGCGGCGCGGCGGCACCCGCTTGCGCGCGGGCCACCCGTTCCGCCGCGAGCAGGCCCGCAAGGGCGGCGGCGAGGCGCACCGCGCGGCGCACCAGCGCCCATGGGGAGCGGTCGAGGGGGAACACGGAAGCCTCCACGCGTGTGAGTCGTCGGTCGGCCCGATGACGCCGACCGCGTCACGATACCGGCGGCGTTGCGGTTCGCAAGCGCGGACTGGCCCGTGCCCGTCACGGCAGCAGGCGCGACTTCGCCGGCGTTCGCGCGAGGGACGGGTGTGCGCGTCAGGGTCGGCCCGCCGCCGGCTCCGAGCACGGGCCGCATTGGCGGGTGCTGAGCCTGTTCGCGGGCAGCGCCTAACACACGGAGCACGCCGGGCGGACGCGCGCGTCCCCGGGCCGTCCTCGGGGGGTGCGACTTGCGGAACGGCCGCTGCCCGGGTTCTGGCCTGCGACGCCCCACGCCGAGCTCCTCTTCACCGCCCGACTCGCGCGGTGCACGCGGCGCGTGGGTCGCGGCGCGTGGGTCGCGGCGTGCGCGCCCGGTGGTGCGGCTACGCCGGCACGGCGGCGTCGGGGTGCAGGATTCCCGCCGCTCGCAGCTCTTCCCAGAACGCCGGCGGAATCTTGGCCCGGAGCGCCGCGTGGTCCGCCAGGATGTGCTCGGGGCGCGCCGCGCCGACGATCAGCGCCGCGGCGACGTCGGGCGCCTTGCTGAACTGGAGCGCCGCCGCGACCAGGTCGACCCCGTGCCGGGCGGCGGTCGCCCACAGGGCCGCGCGTCGCTCGCGCTTATCGTTCGCGATCAGCGTGTTCTCGTCGCCGTAGTTGTAGCGCGACGCGCCTCCGAGGAAGCCGGCGTTGAGCGCCGAGCCGACGACGAAGCTCACCCCGGCCTCGCGCGCGCGGGGGAACACCTGCTCGACGGCGTTCGCGTGGTCCACCAGCGAGTACTGGCTGGCGAGCAGGTGCACGTCGCTGTCGGCCACCTCCAGGCATCGCAGGATCGGCTCCGGGCGGTTCACCCCCATCCCCCACGCGTCGATCACCCCCTCCTCGCGCAGCCGCGTCAACGTCGGGAACGCGCCGCGCTCGGCGACCGGCCACAGCGCGTTCCAGTCCTCGGGCAGGTACGCGTTGTCTGGCGACAGGTCGTGGACGAAGACGATGTCGAGCCGGTCGAGCCCGAGCCGCTGCAGGCTATCCTCGATCGAGCGCCGCACGCCGTCGGCCGAGTAGTCGAACGACGGCGTGTTGGGCGAGGTGGTGAACGGGAAGTACTCCTTCGCCCGGTTGCCGCGGCTCGCGTGGAGGAGCTTGCCGACCTTGGACGAGATCACGAACTCGTGGCGCGGTTTGCGCGCGAGGAAGCGCCCGAAGCGCCGCTCCGCGAGCCCGAGCCCGTACCAGGGCGAGACGTCGAAGTAGCGGACCCCCGCGTCCCAGGCGGCGGCGAGCGTCGCCTCCGCCTGCTCGTCGGTCGCGAACTCGAACTCGTTGCCGATCGCGACTCCGCCGAGGCCGAAGTCGTGCGGGGGACGGTAGCGCGGCGATGCCATGACGAAGATGCTCCGGAAACGTGGGCCCGAACGAGCACGACCGTCGGCCGACGGGTGTGCACGCTGGACGGTCGTTCGCACGCCCCATTCCGCGGCGGTGCCGGCGCGCCGACGAGGGGTGGGGCGCGGCCGGGTCTGGGGGGTCAGGCCGTCGTGCGACGGCTCGAACACTGACGAGATGCGTACTAACATCGCATCAGCGTTCGAGATCCGAGCGGCGTCTCACCGTTAGGCACCGATACCGCGATCGAAACGGGCGCTGAGCACCCGGCAAACGACGAGCTCGCGTGGGTGTCCACGCGCGGGCGCCGGCCCACGTGCGTTCCCGCTCCATGAGGCTACGAGGCCCGAAGCTGTGGTCGTCAGCAGGAGGCGCTTGGCCCGGTCCACGGCTGAGTGGGCCCGCCCGTGGACGATTTCCTGCACCGTGTGCGGCCTGAGCGCCACGGGCGAGGGCGGGGTGATGGTGCGTCGGCCAGTAGCCGTACGCGAAAGGGGGGCGGAGAGCGGCCGAGGAGATGACCGACGACGAGTTCGCCGCGAACTGGCATGAATCTGCGCCACCTCGGTCACCGCGGTCATTGGCAAGGCCGAGAGCGCGGCGGCGGCCATCGTCGCCGCCACGTCTACCGCCGGGCCCGTGTCGGGTGTTCGGGAAGTGTGGGTTCGCGCGCTTCTGATGGACGCGCCCGGACCCCGCGAGCAGACTGCGTGCGGCCCCGCGGCGAACGCTCGGTCCCCGTCGGCGCGCCGGCGGCGGGGGCGAGCAGCGGCAAGGGCCGAGCACGTCGGCGCGCGAGCGCCAGGAGGGCCAGCGCGATGTTCGAGAAGCCACTCGACGGGATCCGGATCGCCGTGCTCGCCGCGGACGGAGTCGAGAAGGCCGGCGATCCTTGTCGGTACACGTGCCGGAACAGCAACGTACAGAGCACGCGGCGAGCCGCCGTGCCCCCGCGGCCGCCGGCCGCCGAGTGGATTCCCCACCCGCCGAGATCACGCGTGAGCGAGTGCCCCGAGCCCCCGATCGTCGACCGTCCCTGGACGGGCGCGCTGAGCGACAGAGCGGCCGAGTTTCGGGCGTTCCAGGACGCCAGCCCGGACGGATTCCAGCTGTGCGACAGCGTGCGCGACGCCGCGGGCCGCGTGGTCGATTTCTGCTACCGCTACCTGAACGCCGCCGGCCTTCGTCTCGTCGGTCGGTCGGAGGGGCAGATGCTCGGGCGTCGGATGTTGGAGGTGTTTCCCGGGCTGCGCGGCACCGACCTGTTCGCCGCCTACGTGCACGTCGCCGAAACGGCCGAGCCGCTGCAGCGCGAGGTCACCTACTCCGCCGATGGCTTAGACGGAGGGTTCCGCGTCATCGGCGTGCGGGTCGGCGATGGGATCGCGCTCACGTTCAGCGACGTCACCACGCGGTTGCGCGCCGAGGCGGCGCTCCGGGCGAGCGAGGAGCGGTACGCATTGGTCGCCCGCGCGACGAGCAGCGTCATCTGGGACTGGAATCTCGTGTCGGGCCTCCACACGTGGAGTGCCGCCGGCCAGGCCACCTTCGGCTACCCGCCCGACGCCATGTCCGCCGCCATCGACTGGTGGTACGCGGGCATCCATCCCGACGACCGGGAGCGCGTCATCGCCGGGATCCAGCGCGTGATCGACGACGCCGACGGCGGCCAGGAGTGGCGCGACGAGTACCGCTTCCGCCGGGGCGACGGTCAGTACGCCGACGTGACCGACCGCGGGTTCCTGGTGCGCGACGCCGGCGGCGCGGCGTTGCGGATGGTCGGTACGATGGCCGACGTGACCGCGCAGCGGCAGCTCGAGGCACAGCTGCGGCAGGCGCAGCGGATGGAGGCGGTGGGCCAGCTCGCCGGCGGCATCGCCCACGACTTCAACAACCTGCTCATGGTCATCGCTGGGAACCTCGAGTTCGCGCGCGCCGACCTCCCCGCCGCACACCCCGTGCGGCCGGACCTCGACGAGATCGGCCATGCGACCGAGCGCGCGCGCGCGCTCGTGCGACAGCTCCTGACGTTCAGCCGCAAGCGGCCGCTCCAGCCGCAGCCGGTGCGGCTCGGCGACGTCGTGACCGGCGCCGAGCGGATGCTGCGACGGGTGATCGGCGAGGAGATCGTGCTCGACGTCGCGGTCGACGCGCCCGACGCCGTGGTCGTAGCCGATCCCGGCCAGCTGGAGCAGGTCCTGATGAACCTGGCCGTGAACGCGCGCGACGCGATGCTCACGCCGCTGCACGGTCACCCGGGAACGGGAGGGACTCTGCTCATCCAGGTGGATGCCGTGACGCTCGCACCGGCGGCGGCGCGGGCGGCGGGCGGACTCGCGCCCGGCCACTGGGCCCGCCTGCGCGTGCGTGACTCCGGGCACGGCATGGACGCCGAGACCCGAGCGAAGGCGTTCGAGCCCTTCTTCACGACCAAGGCGGTCGGTCAAGGCACGGGGCTCGGGCTGGCGACCGTATTCGGCATCGTGCGGCAGGCTGGCGGCGCGGTGCGCGTCGAGAGCGTGCCGGGCGACGGGACGACGATCACGATCCTGCTGCCCGCGGCCGAGGGGGCCGCGGCGCCGGTGACCCCGCCGGCGACCCCGCCCCCTCCCGGCGCGCGGACGACCGTCCTGCTCGTCGAGGACGAGGCGCCGGTGCGCACGATGTTGCGTCGACTGCTCGAGCGCCACGGCTACACGGTAATCGACGCCCGGCACGGGGCGGACGCGCTGCAGCTCTGGCGCGGACACGGCATCGACGTCGACGCCCTGGTGACGGACCTTCGCATGCCGGAGATGGGCGGCCGCGAGCTCGCAGCGCTACTGCGCGCGGATCGGCCGGATCTCCCGGTCATCCTGATGTCGGGGTACGCGGACCGGCTCGGTGTTGGCGGCGCGCCGTCCGCTGAGGCCTCCGAGGTGTTCGTCGACAAACCGTTCACGGCCGACATGCTGCTGGCGGCGCTCGACCGGGTGCTCGCCACCAACGACGGGCCGATCGCCCGCGCGAGCCGTCGCGCGGCGTCGCGGTAATGCACCCGGTCGCAGCGGGGTGGGTCAGACGAGCGCGACTCTGAGGTTGGTGAGCACGTCCGCCAGGCCCGCGGCCCCGAGCAGCTGCTGTACCCGCGCGACCGCGAGTTTGGGGACTGCGCGATCGTACACCGCCACGTTCGTCTGCCCCGTCAGGCGCGACGGGTAGATCACACCGTCGGGCTGCGCGGGGTGCGCGTAGAACGCCGCCGACCACGCCCGCGCGAGCGACTGCCGCGCGGCACGTGCCACGTCCGTCGGTACGCCCATGCGGAGCGCGCAGCTCTCACGCAGGTCGACCAGCCGCAGCGGGGCGGCCACGGCAAGCGTCGCGTAGCGCCGCGCACGCAGTTCTGCCTCCTCGACGGGGAGGTCCCCGACCGCGCCGTCGCGCCGGTCGCGCAGCACGGCCTCCGCGAAGCACACGTGCAGGCTCTCGCCCAGGTAGAGCACCCCGAACCGATGCGCCGCGACACGCCGGCGCGGGTCGCTGAAGCGGCTCGGCGCCTTGCCATACCCGAGCGGGTCGGGGTAGCGGTCGAGGTAGATACGGCCGAACCGCACCCCGACCGGCCCCGTCGCGATCTCGAGCGGCACCCGGGCGAACGCCGCGGTGGGCCGCGGGCCCGCCATTCAGGGCGTCACGCTGGCGACCAACCCAGGGCCCAGGCGCGCGGGCTCGCCGTGCTTATCGGAAGTCGCGCCCGACGCTCTCCGCGGCCGCGACGGCCTGCGCGGCCCGGCCCCGCGCGAGCGCCTCGCGCCCGGTGAGCCCGTCGAGCTCGGGGTGCGGCTGCACGAGGAAGCGGTAGACCGCCCACGCGCTGCCGCCGAGTCGGTCATAAAGGGCCGGGAGTGCCGCGAACGGCTTGCCCTCGCGATCGATCTGCCACGCCGGGAAGCGGAAGCCGCGCTTCGCGCCGTCGAGCGCGAGCACCTCCCGGCGCTGCCGCCGCGTGTTCACCGTCACGCGCGACGTCCCGAGCAGCTTCGCGAACTGGTCGGCGCTGAGCATGTCGGCGCCGGCCAGGATCTCGGCGGCGCGCCGCTCCCCCCTCGCACGCGCGGCGTCGAGCGCGCTCCGTAGCGCCGCGTCCGGCTCGGCCGCTGGTTCGACCGGGTACGCCTCGACCGCGGCGGTCGGTCCTGTCGGCGGGGACGCCGGCCGGGGCGCCTCGTCGGCCCGGGAGGACCGGTCAACCGCCGCCGCGCCAGTCGGGTCGACGATGAAGCGCACGCTCACCGGCCGCCCGGCTGCCCGGCTCCGCCGAACCGCATCCCGATAGAGCCGGAGCAGGGTCCGCGGGGGTGCGTCCGGCGTCCGGGACGCGCGCCCCCGCGCCGAGGCGCCGGCCGGGGTGGTGGGACGGCCAGCAGCGGGATTCGACTTCGCAGGGGCGGGCATGCGTGAAAGATGCCGCACACGGTCAGCCCGTCAAGTCCGTAAAGTTCGTATACGCGCCCGGAACACCGGACGGGTCCCGTCGGAGCGCCCGAGCGCGGGCTGTGAGCCCGGGGGGGCGAGCCCGGGAGTGCGACCGTTTTGAGACCGCAACGAGATCTCGCGCTTGCTCGCGTGAGGCGCATGGCGAGCCATGGCAACCCGCGCGGCGCGTCCGAGTAACGCCCCCGAGCGGACGCCATCCGCGTGCCCGCCGGTACTGCCGGCGCTCAGGGTCGGAACGACTCGCAGGTGCGCGGCGTAGGGCCGGATCGCACGCCCGGGCGTCAGCCTGCCAGCCGGCCCAGCCGCTCGACGAGCCGGGCCAGCTCGGCCAGGTCAGGCACGGCGGCGCGCACGAACGTCAGGCGGTTGTCGCGAGGTCGGCGGCGTGTCGCACCTGTGTCGGCGCGCACGGCAGCGCGCCTGCCGTGGCCGCGGCCTGTGGCGACGACCATCACGAGGCTGTGTGGCCGCGGCGACCCGCGGCGCATGCAGGCCGGCGTGCTTCGCCAGGCACTCGGTCCCGATCCGGCGCGACGTCACCGCCGCGGGGTCGCGACGAATCCGTGCATGTGCGCCCCGTCGAAGTAGTCCCCGACGACCTGCCCGGCGGCGTTGACTCCGTGCGCCGACGTCCCGCTGCGCGGCCCGAGCCGCGCGCCCGGGGCGTCGAGCGGCAGGAACGCGCCTTCGGCGTAGACGAACCCGTGGCGGCCCAACGTGTCGGTGTACGTCCCGACGACCTGCCCGGCGGCGTTGACGCCCTCCGGGAACGTCCCGTGGGTAGTACCCGGCACATCGAGCACCCGGAACGCGCCCGCGCCCTCAAGGAAGCCGTGGAGCTCGCGCGACGAGTCGCCGTAGAACCCGACGATCTGCCCGCCGGTGGTGAGTCCCGTCGCCCCGAGGAGGCCCGCACCGGGGAGGTCGAGCGGCGTGAACGTCCCCCCGGCGTAGCGGAAGGCGCGGACACCGCCCGACGCGCTGGTCGAGTCGGAGAAGTTGTACCACCCGACGACCTCGCCCGCGGCGTCGATCCCTTCCGCGTACGTGTCCACCGCGCCCGGGGCGTCGAGCGGAGTGAACACGCCTGCGCGATACAGGAAGCCGTGGGCATGGCGCGCCGCGTCCTTGTAGAAGCCGACGACCTGCCCGGCGTCCGTGATCCCGCGCGCCACCGTCGCCCCGACCGCGCCCGGCGCGTCGAGCCGGGTGACCGCGCCGGCGCCCGCGCCGCCCCACAGGAACCCGTGCGCGCCGTACGCCGAGTCGCTGTACGTCCCGACGACCTGCCCGGCGGCGTTGATGCCGTGCGCCACCGTGACGACCGCGCCGGGGACGTCGAGCGGGACGACGGTGTAGCGGCGCGGGGCCGGCACCTGGCCCTGCGCGCGGGCGGCGCAGACGCTGACGGTGAGGAGGCCCGCGAGACTGATCGTGGCGGGCGCGGCGCGGCCGGCCCGGACACGGGGCGGGCTGTGCGGGCGGAGGGGGGTGGTCGGGAGCGATGGCATGGACGGACCCTGCACGGGGTGGAGGCTCGGCCGGCAGGCTGCTGCGCGGCGCGCCCGGCCCCGGACGCTGGTACGACGACGTCCCGCGACCGGCGCGCTACGATGGGATCGTACCGGCGCGCGCGCCAGCCTACCCTCCACGCCCGCGCGACGCGGCGACTCTCGTGGCCACAGGCCCGACCGTGTGCGGCGGCACCGTCGCCCGGACGACCGACAGGCGTTGGTGCACGGCCCTGCGCGCTCCCTTGCCGCGCGCGGGTGCGTGGGGCAGTGTACCGCCCTCGTTCGTGCTCCCGCTCCGCTCCCCCGTCTTCGCGTCATGCTCGCCGTCGTTCTCTCCGTTCTCGCGCTCCTCCAGACGCCTCCGGGTGGCCCCACCGACGCCGACACGCGCGCGTGGTGGCAGCGGACCACGGTCCTCTCCGCCGACTCCATGGAGGGGCGCGACACCGGGTCGCGCGGGCACGAGCACGCCGCGCGGCACGTCGCTCGGTGGCTCGCTGCGGCGGGGGTGAAGCCGCTCGGGGACGACGGGTCGTGGTACCAGTCGGTGCCGATGGAAGAGGTGGCCGTCACCGGCGCGCACCTCGACGTCGGCGGCCGGTCCCTCCGCTTCCTGTACGACGTCACCCTGCGCGCGCAGGCAGCACCGGCGACGCTCGAAGGCGCGCTCGCCTACCGCGGCTACTGCGGGGCCGACGCGCTGGGCGACGTGCGCGGGAAGCTGGTGATCTGCCACGCCACGCGGCGACCCGGATTGCCTAACGACGAGCAGCGGCGGGCCGCGCTGCAGCAGGCGGGGGCGGCCGGGATGATCGCGATCGCCGACCCGGGCTTCACCGTGGAGCCGCCGCGCTGGCCGGCGGCCTACGCGCGGAGCGTCACGCTGGCCGGCGGGACGCCGACACCTCCGGCTCGCGACCCCGGGTTCGTCACCCTCTCGCTGCGCGCCGGAGCGCTTCGGACGGTGCTCGGGGGGAGCGGGCCGAACGCCGACTCCCTCGTCGCCGCGGGGAGCGCCGGGCGACCCCTGCCCGCCTTCGACCTGCGCGACCGCCTGCGCGCGACGTTCTCGACGGCGCGGCGGACGCTGCGCTCGCCTAACGTCGTCGGCATGCTCCCGGGCACCGACCCGACGAAGGCCGACCAGGCGATCGTCCTCACCGCGCACCTCGACGGCTATGGCTATGGGACGGCGGTGGACGGCGACTCGCTCTACAACGGAACGCTCGACGACGCGGCGTACGTCGCCCTCATCGTCCGCGTCCTCGAGCGGCGCCACGGGCAGGGCTTCCGACGCCCCGTGATCGTCGCGATCGTCACGGGCGAGGAGAAGGGCCTCCTCGGCTCTCGGTGGTTCGTCGCGCACCCGCCCGTACCGCGCGCGCGGATCGCCGGAGACATCAACCTCGACCAGCTCCGCCCGCTCTTCCCTCTGGAGCTTCTCACCGTGCACGGCCTGGACGACACGAGTCTGGGAGACGACGCGCGCGCCGTGGCGGAGTCGCTCGGGATCGCCGTGCAGCGCGACCCCGAGCCCGAGCGGGGCCTCCTGCAGCGCTCCGACCACTGGCCGTTCCTCCAGGCGGGGATTCCGGCGACGAACTTCGTGTTCGGCTACCGCCCCGGGACGGAGAGCGAGCGCATCTACCGCCAGTGGTACCGCGAGGGATACCACACGCCGAAAGACGACCTCCAGCAGCGGATCGACTGGAAGGCGGCGGCGGACTTCAACCGGTTCTACTACGCGCTCGTAGCGCGCGTGGCGGGGCAGGACGCCGCGCCGGTGTGGAAGGCCGGAAGCCCGCTGCACCGGTGAGCCGCGAGCGGCCGTCCGATCGTACCCGCGGTCGGGGCGTCGCCTAACGCCCCGGCGCGACGGGTTGCGCGTCACGCGGCGGAGCACCGCCACGCGCGCGATCACCCGCTCAGCCCGCGACGCGCGGCGCGGCGTGGACCAGCCCCGCAGCCGCATGCCGGCGCGCGCGGACGCGGCCCGCGAGCCGGAGCGCGAGGCCGTACGCGCGCAGCAGGGTGAACTCGATCGCGCCGTGCTCGCGCCGGTACTGCTGGTGGATCATCCCGTACGCCTCCGCCAGCACCGAAAAGTCGGTCAGCGAGTGCATGAGCGACGGCTGGCCGACACGATAGTGGACGACCGGCACGTCCACCAACACGAAGCCGCCGCGTCGGACCGCGCGCAGGTAGAAATCCACGTCCTCGTTCATGGGGATGGTCGGCGTGTAGCCCCCGACCGCGACCGCACACGTCCGTCGGATGGTGCACGACGAGTTCACGAGCGGCGTTTTCTGGAACAGCATCTCCGCCACGAGCGCGAGCCGCGCGCGGATCGCGCGCAGGCGCTGCGTCGCCGCGCCGAAGTACGCCTGTTCCCGCGCGAGGGCGACGGGGTCGTCGCCGAACGGAACGACGAGGCCGATCGCGACCCCGGCGTGCGGAGCGGCTTCGAGCGCGCCCACGGTGGCCGCGAGCGCGCCTTCGGCGAGCACGTCGTCGTCGTCGAGAAAGTGCACGTACTTCCCGCCGGCGAGGGAGAGGCCGTCGTTCCGCACGACGGCCGGACGTCCCCCGGACGGTACGGCCCGGTGCACGTAGCGCACCCGGGCGTCGGCGCAGCCCGCGACGGCAGCCGCCGCCGATCCCTCCGGGCTGTCGTCGAGCACGATCACCTCGACGCGCACGCCGGACTGGGAGAGCACCGATCGGATCGCGTCAACGAGCATCATCTCGCGGCGGAACGTCGGGATCACGATGGACACGAGCGGTTCAGGCATCGGACGCGGCCTCCGACGCCGCAGGCGGAAGAGGGGCATCGCGGCGATCCGTCCGCGCCCGCAACGCGGTGAACGCGCGGTGGGCGAGGTGCGCGCGCCGGCCGGGGCGGATGGCGACCGCGTCGGCGTAGGCCACCTCGCTCGGGCGCCACCGCGCTTTGGACTGGTCGGCGCCGCTCGACAGGTTCACGGTGCGGATTCCGTGCTCGATCGCGTACCGGATCGACTCGGCGACCACCGTGGTCATCACGCTGTAGGCCTTCCACGCGGGATCGTAGCCCGAGTAGTACAGGTACAGACTGTCGCCCACGACGAAGCCGAGTCGCATGGCGACGACGTCGGCGCCGATTTGGAGCTGGAACATGCGCACGCCGCCGCGCCGCCCCATGCGCTCCACGACGTCGGCCACGAACGCCCGCGCGCCGGGCACGGCGAAGTAATCCGGATGCCGGACCGACGTCTCGGTCAGTGCCGCACGGCGGCCGTGCAGGTCGAACCATCCGTCGAGCGCCGCCGCGACCGCGGGGCCGGTGTCGAGGGCCCGGAACTCCCACGCATGGCCGTCGCGCTCGAGAAGCTTGTAGCACTTCCGGAGAGACTCGCGCACGTTGCGCGGGCGCGTGCGGCGGAACTCGTCCCACGTGTCGGGGAGCGCCAGCACGAAGGTCGGCAGCACTCGGTCCACCACCGCGCCATCGCGTGACGCGAGCGTGGCGAGCGCCGCACCGTCCCGCGTGAGTCCGCCCCAGCGCACCCAGTCGCATGCGCGCCCGCCGCGCAGGTGGGCGTCGATGGCCGCGACTACCGCGGCCTCGTGCTCGGGCGCGACGAGCATCCCGCGCACTTCGGTGAGGTTCGGATCGGCCCCGAACGGCTGCACGATCCTGGCGACGGGCAGGCCGAGCACGCGGTAGGCCGTGCGCATGTAGGCCGCGAACGCGACCGGGTCGCCCGCGGCAGTCCGGACGGCGAACACGCAGAGCGCGTCGCGCGTCCAGCGGCCGTCGCGCCGCAGATGCTCCCACCACGCCCGCGCCCAGTCGTACGTAGCGAACGGCAGCGCGCCCGGTACGCGCGCCAGCAGGGCCGACCACTCGCCCTCGAGACGTTCGAACTGCCCGATCGTGGTCGCCACGTCGATGCGGAGCGGACCGACGGGCGCGATCGGGCGCGACGTCGGCGAGTGATCGTGACGTGCGTCGTCGCGGGCGCGAGAGTCGTCCATCACCGCACGCATCGGTGCGGTCGGACAGCGGTCTGCGCTCGGAAGGCGCGGGACGTCGAGGTGGTGAGACACTCAGCGGAAGAATTGAGGAGATCGCGCACGGCGCGAGCGCCGAACGCGCCGACCGTCGCCGGCGCCGGTCTACGTCAGGAGTGGGCTCGCACCGAGCAGCGCGTCGTCGTGCTCCAGCGCCTCGGCGAGGCGCATGATGTCGTCGGACAGGGGGCGGTCCGTGTCGAGCGGTGCGACCGCGCCGCGTACCGCCGACCAGAGCGCGGCACTCGCGGAGGAGAAGCCCGCGTCGCCGGGCGCCCGCGCGCCGCCCTCGCGCGCCCGGCACTCCGACGCCTGCGCGGCGGCGATCGCGTGGATCGCCAGCACGTGCCACGCGAGGTCGAGCAGCCCGCTCGCCTTGCGAGCGGCGATCGTACCCATCGTGACGACGTCCTGATTGTCGTTGTTCGTCGGGATCGTCTGGATCGACGCAGGGACCGCACCGGTGCGCATCTCCGCGACGAGTGCCGTCGCCGTGACCTGCGCTCCCATCAAACCGCTCGTCAGCCCCGGCGCTCCGCCGTGCAGAAACGCCGGCAACCCCTTGTTGTAGGCCGGATTGGTGAGCCGCGCGAGCGCCCGCTCACTCCAGGCCGCGAGCTTGACCACCGCCATCGCGAGCGCGTCGCTCGCGAACGCGACGTGCTGGCCGTAGAAGTTGCCGCCGTGCAACACCGCGCCATCCGGGTCGTCCGCGCCGTCGGCGAAGACGAGCGGATTGTCGGTGGCGCTGTTGAGCTCCGTTCCCACCACGCCGGCGTGGAAGGCGAGCACGTCGAGAGCGGCGCCGAGCTCCTGCGGAACGCACCGGATCGTGTACGGGTCCTGCGGCGGCTCGGGCGCGCTGAACAGTCCGGTCGCCTCGCTCCGCGCGTCGAGCCGCGGCGGCGGCTGCACCGACGGCGTTAGGCGGCCGCTCCCGCGCGCGAGTCGCAGCAGTCGCGCGTGCGCCGCGCGTTGCCCGGGGTGCGGCCGCGCGCGCCCGAAGCGCGCGTCCCATGCTTCGACGTGCCCCCCCAGAACCTCGGCGTGCAGCACCGCGAGGCGCGCGACCAGCTCCGCGAGCCGGCGCGCACGCTCGGCGTTCACGGCGGCGATCCCCGTCATCGCCGACGTGCCGTTCACCAACGCGAGCCCCTCCTTGTGCCCGAGCGCCACCGGCGCGAGCCCCGCCAGCCGAAGCGCGTCGGCCCCCGGCAGGACGCCGCCGCGGTACGCGGCCCGCCCCTCGCCGATGAGCACGAGCGCCACGTGGGCGAGCGGCGTCAGGTCACCACTCGCCCCCACCGTGCCCCGCTCGGGGACAACGGGCGTGACGCCGCGCGTGAGGCACGCGAGCAGCAGGTCGGCGGTCGCGCGCCCAACGCCGGAGTAGCCGCGGGCCAGGCTCGCGACGCGCGCCGCCATCAGCGCACGCGTGTGCGCCGGCGAGAGCGGCGCGCCGACGCCCGAAGCGAGGTGATAGATGAGGTTCTGCTGGAGCGTCGCGGCGTGCTCCGGCCCGACATGGTGCCGCGCGAGCGGGCCGTAGCCGGTCGTGACGCCGTACACCAGCCGCCGCTCGTCGACGCACCGTGCCAGGTATTCCGCCGACGCCTCCATCCGAGCCCGCGCGTCGGGCCCGATTCGCGGCGGCGCCCCGCGGACGGCGACGGCGTAGATGTCGGCCGGCGTGACGTGTCCGCCCAGGTCCACCGTCGTCGTGCCCGCGTCTCCCTCGCCACCGGGCGCGATCGCCCGCGGGACGTCGCGGAGCGATGCGGTCACGAGTCGCTCGCTGGCGCGGGATCGGAAGCCGCCGCGCCGGCGCCGAGTGCGCCGGCGAGCGCGAGATTCTCGGCGGTCCCGTCTCCGAGCACCATGCCGACTTCGGTGATGTCCTCTACCGCACGGACGATCTCGTCGACCGCGCCCGACACCTGCGTTAGGCTGCTCGTGATCTCGGCGGTGCCCGCCTCCTGCGCCGCCGCGGCGTCGGCCACGCCGGCGGTGAACGCGTCGATCGCGCCGACCGACACGCCGGCGCGCTCCATCACGGCCGCGGACTGCAGCGCGTCGTCGCGGATGCGCCCGAGGCGGCCGATGATCTGCGTCGCGGCGTCGGATGCCCCGTCGGCGAGTTCGCGGACCTTGTCGGCCACCACCGCGAAGGTTCGGCCCGCGTCGCCGGCGCGCGCCGCCTCGATGGCCGCGTTGAGTCCGACGAAGCGCGCCTCGACGGCGAGCACGTTCAAGCGCGTGCTCACGTGCTCGATGTCGCGCGCGTGACCGGCCAGCGCCGCAACCGCCGCGCGCGCGTCATCGACCAGGGCGCGAATCTCCGCGGCCGCGGTGGCCGTAGCGCGGCTCTGCTCGGCCACGCGCGCGGCCGCGCCGCTCACGTCGGCCGCGCGCGCGCCCACGTCCGCGAGCTGCGTGTGCACGACCGAGGTGAGGCAGAGTACCGTGGTCGCGCTGTTGGTCAGCGTCTCCACGCGCTCGCGGCTCCGCTCGAGCCCGGCCGCGAGTTCCGCGAGCGCCGCGCCGTTCGGCGGCCCCGCCTGCGCGGGCCCGCCGGTTACGGGCCCGTTGGTTGCGACGACGGCGCTCCCCGTGGCGGCCGGTGCGGCCACCATCGCCCAGGCAAAGCGCGGCGTGTAGCTGACGGTGTCTACCACGAAGGCGCCTGGTCAGGCCGCGGTGCCGGCCGTCAACGCGCGCTCCACCACGTCCGCGCGAATGCGGTCGAGCATGTCGAGCGTCGCGACGGTCATGAGTTCGACGGCCGGCCCGGGAACGACCTCCTCGATCCACGTGAGCATGCCCGACATCGTGGCGGCCGCCGCCATGACCTGGGGCTCGGCGTCGTGCCCCGAATGAAAGAGCTGATAGTTCGACACGTTGTTGTACCGCTCCCACTCGCAGCGCAGCTCCAACCACACCGCGGCGAGCAGGCGGACGAGTTCGGGCTCGTCGTCCGCCGCGTGGAGCGCGGCGGCGAGCGCCACCATCCCATCCCGCTTCTGCCGCGCATACGCGAGGAGCGCCTCACGGGCCGGGCCGGCGGGCACCCCGTTGCACGTCGTCTCGAGGAGCGCTTCGAGCCGGTCGACGTTCGCGGCGACGCTGAGGTGTTCGGCGATCATGGCCGGGCTCTTCCGCGGCGGCTCAGCGCAGCCCGACGAACACCCAGTTCGTCGCCGTAGGCTCGTGCCGGAAGAGACGAAGCGCGACGTTGGTCGGCTTCATCTTGTACGTGAACGTGTAGTTGAACTCCGAGTCGAGCTGCTTCTTCTGCACGCCGTCCTTGAACCGGCCGAACACGAGGCGGTTGTTGGTGCACGGCGCGATCTGCGTGAAGAAGTTGCGGCCCTCGGCGGTCTCGATGGCGACGCCCGCGAGGCCGGATTCCCAGCGGTTGTAGAGCGTGACGATGCCCTCGTCGGTGACGCGGACGACACCGAACGGCTGGGCGTCGGCCTGGGAGCGCGAGAACTCGGCGAGGCCGTCGATGACGGCCTGAGGAACGAAGGACATGGGTGAAGTCGGGATGGTGGAGGTGGTGTGAACGCAGTGCGGTTCAGGCGGGCGTCGAAGCGGGAGCGCTGCCGCCGTCGCCGGGGGTCGCGTCGACCGCGGCGTAGAGCGCATCGAGCTGGGCCTCGTAACTCACGAGCGCGTCGGCGGCCTCGTCGACGGTGCGACCGCCGAGGCGCTCGACGCTCGCGTACCACGCGCGCGCCTGCTCTTCGAGGCTGGCGACGGCGGCGCGCAGAGTGTCGGCCTCGGCGACCTCGGCTTCGCGCTCTGCGTAGAGCGAGACGAGTTGCGCCTCGAGGCTCGCGACCATCTCGTGCAGGGCGTCGGGAGCGCCGGCGCTCGCGGGTGCAGGCCGAGGGGCATCGAGGGATGACATCACGACGAACAGGGGCGGGGGGTGGACCGCGGCCGATTCGGCCCGTCGCCGCGCCTTCGCTTCGGACTGTCGGACCGGCCGGTCTAAGGTTGTAACGTTCGCGGCATGGACGTGCGACCTGATGCTGCGGTCACGGATTTCGCGCCGGAGCGTGCCGCGCCGGAGTCGTCGTGGCGCGACGCGCTCTACCGCCGGCTCCGCGGCCGTCCGCTCCCGCTGCTGTGGACGCGTGACGACCTCGTGGCCGCCGCCTCGCTGTGGGCCGGTGCGCGCCGGTGGACGGCGTGGTGGCGGACGCACGGCGTCGGCCCGGGCGACCGCGTCGTGTGTGCACTGCCGCCCGGCCCGGGCTTCGCGATGCTGCTCGTCGCGGCCCTCTGGGACGATCTGACGTTCGTGCCCGCGCCGGCCAGCGCCGACGTCGCGTCCCTGCTCGACCTCGTCGATGCGCGCTATGCCGTGGTCGCACCAGGCCGCCCGGCGGCTGCCGCGATCGTCGCCGCGGAGCGCGCGGGCACGCCGCCCGACGTTGCCGTGATCCCGCGCCCGGCACGCTCGGGGCCGACCCGCGAGGCGCGATTCCTCCTCGAGACCAGTGGTACGACTGGGGCCCCGCGGCGCGTGGCGCTCTCCGACGCCAACGTGCGAGCGGTGTTGGCAAGCCACACCCCGCTGCTGGCCATGGATGGGGCCGTGGTCCTCTCGGTGCTGCCGTGGCATCACGCGTTCGGCCTGGTGCTCGAGTTGCTCCCCGCGCTGCTGGCCGGCGCCGAGCTGTTGCGCGACCCCTCGGGGGGGCGCGACGCCGCGGCCATGCTGGCCGTGGCGGCCGAGCATCCGATCACGCACCTGCACGCCGTGCCGTACACCTTGCGCCTGCTCGCCGAACGCGACGAGGGCCGCGCGCTGTTAGGCCGGCTGCGCGGCGGGGTGATCGGTGGGGCGCCGGTCGACTCGACACTCGCCGATCTGCTCCGCGGCACGCGACTGCGCGTGGGGTACGGTCAGACCGAAGCCTCGCCGGGCATCACGATGGGTGATCCGGGAGCGTGGCACGCGGGCGCGCTCGGTCACCCAGTCGGCTGTGAGGTCCGCCTCGACGCCGACGACGTGCTCGCGTTTCGCGGCGCGAACGCCTGCCTCGGCGTGTGGGAGGCCGACGCGGCCGGAGGTCTCGGGATCAGCGTCGAGCCACCCGGGCGCTGGGTGCGCACCGGCGACCTCGCGAGGCGGGAGTTCGACGGCACCTACACGTTCGAGGGGCGCACGGCAGACAGCTTCAAGCTGGAGAACGGCCGGTTCGTGCCCGCCGCTTCCGTCGAGCGCGCGGTGCGTGCGCGCTGGCCGCAGCTCACCGACGTCCTGCTGTCGTCGCCCGACGGGCGGACGCTGGTGCTGGCCCTGTCGACTGCCGGCGAGGTGGAGCCGGTGCCGGAGGCCGGCGACCTCCCGGATTTGTTAGGCCCACTCGCCGCGCGCCCGTTGCGGATCGTCCGCGTGACGCGTGATGCGTGGGTGCGGACCGGCAAGGGGGAGCTCGACCGCCGCTTCCCCACGGGGCGCGATCGCAGCCGCGCCGACTCGGCGTAGTCGACCCGCCTGCGACCGCCGACACGCCCTCGGCTGCCGGCGGTTACGGCAGCTCGCCGCGCGTCGCCACGGTGCGCAGCGGCGCCGCCCGCCCGCCCGCGGGCTCCCGCGCCCACCTCGTTTCGGTGACCCCGCCGAGTGGGTCGGGCGCGGGGGCGACCCGCTCGGCCGCGAGCCAGGCCGTCACCGCCTCCGCCGCGAGCGGTCGGCTGAAATGGTACCCTTGCGCGATCGCGCAGCCGATCTCGCCGAGTGCCGTGGCCTGGTCGGCCGACTCGACGCCCTCCGCCACCGTGCGCAGGGCGAATGCGTTGCCGAGCGCGACGATCGCCGCCGCGAGCGTCGCGGCCTGCCCGCGGGTGGCAACCTCGTCCACGAAGCTCTTGTCGATCTTGAGGACGTCGAACGGAAACTGGCGCAGATAGCTGAGTGCCGAATAGCCCGTGCCGAAGTCGTCGATGGCCAGCCGCACGCCAAGCGCCTTGAGTGCGTTGAACCGCTCGAGCGCGAGCCCGGGTCGGTCGACCATGACCGTTTCGGTCAGCTCGAGGACGAGCCGCTGCGGCGTGACGCCGCTCGCCGCGAGTGCCAGGCGGACGTCCTCGACGAACGCGGCGTCGTAGAGCTGGATGCCCGACACGTTCACGGTCACGGTGAGGTCGGTCCCCCACGCGTGGTCGGCCCACACGCGCGCCTGGCGGCACGCCTCGCCCAGGACCCAACGGCCGAGCGGCACGATGAGTCCGGTCTCCTCGGCGAGCGGGATGAACTCGGCAGGCGGGACGAGGCCACGAAGCGGGTGCTCCCAGCGGACCAGCGCTTCCACGCCGAGCGCCGCCCCAGTCTCGAGCGCTACGATCGGCTGGTAATACAGGCGGAATTCGCGCTTCTCGATCGCCGCGCGTAAATCGGCCTCGCGCTCGAGGCGACTGACCGCCTCCGCGTGCATGTGAGGCTCGTAGACTACGTATCGCCCCTTGCCCGATTCTTTCGCGCGGTACATGGCGAGGTCCGCGTCGCGCAGCAGGGCGTCGCCCAGAGCCGTCGCGTCGCCCAGAAGGTCCGCCTCGGCGGCGCCGCTGAACGCGATACCCACGCTCGTGCCGACCATGGCCTCGGCGCCGCCGAGGTCGAATGGCGCGCGGAGCGCCCCGAGGACGCGCTCGGCGACCGCGACGGCGTCGTCCGGCGCACGGGTGTTCTCGAGCAGCACGGCAAACTCGTCGCCGCCGAGTCGCGCGACCGTGTCGCTGCCGCGCGTGGCGTCGAGCAGGCGCTCCGCGACCTGCACCAGCAGGCTGTCGCCCTGCGGGTGGCCTAACGAATCGTTGACGCGCTTGAAGCCGTCGAGGTCGAGGACGAGCACGCTCACGCGCTCCGGGTGCGGGCCGCCCAGCACCCGCGCGAGGTGCTCGTGCAGCCCGGCACGGTTGGGAAGTCCGGTCAGCGGATCGTGCAGCGCCTGGTGCGCGTACGCCTCGCGCGAGTACCGCAGCTCGCCGACGAGCACCAAGTTGCGAATCGCGGTGGCCGCCAGCGCGGCAAGCGCTTCGAGCACCTCGCCGTCGCTCACTCGGAAGGCGTCGGGTCGGTCGGCGCCCAGGGCGATATAGCCGAGCACCGCGTCGTCGCCGAGCACGGGTCTGACGAGGGTCGAGCAGTCCGATGCCGCAAGAACCGACGACGCGCTCGTCGAGAACGAGTCGGGCCGCGCGGTCCCGCACCCGGCGACCGTGATCCCGCCGACGACGACAGCGGCCAGGGACGGATCGGAGTCCCCGAGGGCGCGCAATGGCACGGGGGTGCCGGGTGGGCCGACCGGCTCACCCGCGACCACCGCGAAGCGGTCGAACGTGAACAGCTGACCGCAGACGTCGCGGAGCACCGCGTGCAGGGCGGGCAAGGAGTCGGCCCGGATGACGCCGCCGGCCACGTCCGCGACCGTGCGGAGGCGAGCGGCCGTGCTCTCGGCTTCCTCGCGCGCCAGGTGTAGGTCCTCGAACGCCTGCTCGGCTCGCGTCGGTCCCATCGCGGGCTGCCCGAATCCCTGCCGCACGTGGGCGAGGCCGCGTCGCGCAACGCGCCCCACGAAGCCGACCGCGCGAGGCATCGGGCGGTCACCCTCCGTCGACCGCGTCACGCGCGAGCCCGCGTTGCGTCCACTCGGCGCGCCGACGTCGGTAGAACCGCCGACCGCGGAGCGGGCGGTGCGACGTGCGCGGTCGGCGTGGGATCGTGGTGCTGCACCAGACGGAGATTCATCGCGCTCGCGCGGATGGCGGTGATCCCCCCAATTGCGGGGCCGGCACACCGCGTCCCGGTGCAGCCGGGACGTGGCATGCTGGCCCCACCGCGTCGGAGGAGCGAACGAGGGGGTCGCACGCAGGCGTCGCGGGCAGCGCACGATGCGCGGCCGTGCGAAGGGTCCGCGCGTTCCGGAGTCTCGGCGCGGCGGGTGCCGACTTGAACGCGGTGTGGCGGCGCGTCAGGACGCAGGGGTCCGCGTCGCACCGCGCGGTTGACGCTGGACCGACCCCCGGCGCAACGCGACTCGCGGGTGCACATGACCCGGGTCGAGCGGGATCGCGACGTGGTTGCCGGTCGCGCGCGTCTCGTCGTTCGGTCGGGCACCGCCGTCCCGCGCCACCGTCGTTGCACCGACGTCGGGTCCTTCCGATCCCGTCCTGACGCCGCGCGATGCCTTCCTGCTCGCGGATGCCGATGCCGGGACCTACCTTGGCCGAAACCCCCGAGGCCGACGCGCTCACGATTCGGTGACGTGCGTGCTTGCCGCTCCGCGACGTCGAGGCGATCAGCGATCCGGGCGAGGCCTCCGCGTGCGTCTCCTGGCGATGCCACAACCGACTGGCTGGGCAACGATCGTGATGACCGCGACGCTCGTGGCCGCACTGGGCGCGAGCGCGTGCAATTCAGAACGCGAGGCGCGGGCGGCGGCCCGTGCCAGCCTCGGCGCGCACCTCGGGGACGGCTGGGGGAGCGCGCGACTCGCCGCACCGGCGGCCGAAGACGTCGCGGCGGCGCGCCGCTCGCTCGCAGCCGCCGTCCGCGCCGACCCCAACAACGTCGCAGCGCGCGCGGCCCTGTTTCGGTTGCTCGGCGCGCCGAGCGATCTGCTCGCCGACGCGCTCCAGCAGGGGCTCGCGCCCCCCGGCGCTTCATCAAGCGACCGGGGACTTCCATCATCGCTGGTCGACGTCGGTGCGCGGGGGGTGATGCTACCGTCCGCCGGGCGCGTCTCGGCGCGACGTGTGGGTGAGGCCTTCGGCCTGGAGTCCGTCGTCGGCGTCACTACGTACGATTCGGCGCGTGTGGACCTCGCTACGTCCGCGCCGGACGCGCTTGCGCGGGATGGCGAGGCGCAGGTCCCCAAGCGCTCATCGACTCCCGATCTCGTCGCCTCGCCGGCGTCACCGGCCACGCGATCGGCGGCCGGGGAGGTGATCGCGGCGGGTCCGGCGTCCGCGCGCGCGGGAAGCATCGGCGCGCCCCCTGACGCTGGTTCCGACGCCGGGCCCGGTGCCGCGGGCACGGTGAGTAGCAACGCCAGCACCGAGGCCGCGATACGCGCGGCCGGTGTTCAGGTCGCGATCACCGAGTACGGACAGGCGATCGAGGCGCGCGACCTGGCCGCGTTGCAGCGCGTGTACCCGGACATGCCGGAGGACCAACGCCGCGCGTGGGCCTCGTTCTTCGGCTCGGTGTCCGATCTGCACGCGCGACTCGAGGTGGGAGATCTCGTGGGCTCGGGTGCGACGGCGCGGGCTCGCGTCCACGGCACGTACGAGTACCAGAACTTGCGGCCGCATCGGACCGAGCGGGTGGCGGTGCACTTCGTCGTCACGCTCTCCCGCGCCGCGGCCGGGTGGCGATTGCGTACGGTCGAATGAGCGTGCGTCGGGCGGACCGCACGGCGCGCGGTGTCACACGTCAGAACACCCGCTCGACGCCAAAGGTGTAGGCGAGATCTGGGCGCGGGCCACCGCGCGTGAACGGCGCGATGACGTTTGCGGTCGCGCGCGTGCCGCCGACGCCGACCTTCGCGCCGAGCGACGCGCTGAGCGCGTCGTCGCGAACGTCGGGGATGTTCGTCAGCGGCTGCCGGTTGGTCGCCGCCGGGAGCTGGTACGCGCTACTGCCGGCATGGCGCTGGCCGATGACGCTGAGAGAGACCGTGGCCCAACGGGCCATGTCTCCGTCGAGCCCGACCGTCGCGAGGAACGCGTCATTGATGGTACGGTCGGCGAAGTACAGGTAGCCTGCCTCCGCGTGAGGCACGATCTGTCCGAACCGGCCGGAGTACACGGCGAGAAGTCGGGCCGAGAACGTGCCGCTGCCGAGCAAGTTGTTCGCGTCGCCCGTCGGTAGCCGCGCGTCGCCCACGACCCCGAGTCCGCCGGCCGGCCGGTCGATGATGTTGACCTTCGCGCGCAGCGCGACGTCGCCGATGCCGGACGCTCGGCCCGCGATGCTCTGCTGCGACGTGTAGAGGGGCGCCTCGGGCGAACCGCCGAGCACGGTCGAAGGCTGTGCGCCGGATCCGCTGACGACGCGCGCGGTGCTCGCCCCGGTCAGTCGGGTCCGGACGACTGGGACGACGATCCCCAGGTCCACACGGTCGAGGACGCCCCAGGTCGCGAACAGCGCGGTCACCGACATCGCGTAGTCCACGGAGAGGCGCAGATCGATCGCATCGGCGTTCGCGCCGGCGGCCGGGCCCTGCGTGAGCGTGAGGTCGAGCGCGTTCATCGGGACGCCCCGCACGCGCGAGAATTGGACGCCGGTGTAGTTGACGCCGGCGAGCAGCGCCCCGCGGCCGAGGGTGGTGGCACTCTCGCCGAAGATCGGCCCGGGGGCGGGTCGGTCCTCCACCGGGATTCCACCTGCGAAGCGGAACGTGCGGCCGCCTCCGGTGGAAGCGAGCGGTGGGCTCGACGCATCCGCGGTCATCCAGGCGACGAGGAAGGACGCGAGCTGGCCGTTGGCGCCGACGGCACTCGGGGAGAACGCGTTGCTCGGTACGATGGACCGACCGTCGGGCGCCACGACGCCCACCTGGAGCGGCGCCGGCCACGCCCCGAACGTGAGGAGCTTGTCGAGTTGGCTGCGGAGTCCCTGGGCCGCCGCGATCGGGGCCCACGCCACACACAGCGCAGAGACTCCCAAGAGTCGGAACATGGCAACCTCCATGGAATTGGGGAGCAGGCTCGCCGATCGCAGTCGGCCGCCGTCACCGGGGGTCGTCGCCGGCGTCGTCGCGCGGGGCACACGGTACCGGCGCGATGCGGCGCGGCAACGTGGGGCGCGCCCGGGCAGCGCGCAAGGTCGTTCGGGGGCGCGACACGCCGCGCGAGACGTCCACCGCCGGCCTCACGCCGCGGCTGACGGAACGTCCGGCTCGGCCCCCGTCCACCGGCGCACCACGGGCACGACGACGCGGAGCACGAACACGCGCAGGGCGGCGACGAGCGGGATCGACACGACGAGCCCGAGGAGGCCGCCGACCGCCGCGCCGGCGAGGATGGCGAAGATGACGAGCGTCTGCGGGATGTCGGTCGAGCGCCGCATGATGATGGGCGTGAGGACCTGACCGCCGACCTGCGTCAGCACGCCGTACACCCCGAGGGCGAGCAGGGCCTTCCCGGGCGAGTCGAGGAGCGCGACGAGGGCGACGGGGCCGGCCGCGAGCCACGGTCCGACGACGGGGAACGGCTCGAGGAGCATGGTGAGCGTGCCGAGGACGACCGGGTAGCGGACGCCCGCGAGGGCGAGCCCCACGCCGACGGCGGCGCCGATGAGCACGGAGTTGATCGCGGTGCCGCGTACGTAGCCGCCCATGGCGCGGCCCATCGCGTCGAACAGCGCGGCCGCCGCGGCGTGCCGGCGCTCGGGCAGGAGCGTGAGCACGAAGCGCACGAGGGCCGGCTCGCCTAACAGCCAGTACGCGGACAGGAACGCGAGCAGGATGAGGTTGATCAGGGCGTCGAACGCCTGGAGCGGTACGGCGAGCAGGAACCCGCCGACCTGGCGCGCGAGGTTGCCGAGGAGCGCGTCGAGTTGCGCGCCGATGGCTGCGTGTCCCTCGGCGGCGAGGCGGCGTGCGAAGGACGCGAGCGCGGGCAGGCGGTTCACGAACTCGCCGGTCTGCGCGATGATCGTCGGGACGAGGAGCCAGCCGACGCCGACGGTGGCGACGAGCACGCCGAGGTAGACGACGCTGATGGCGACGCCGCGCGGCACGCGCCACCGTTCGAGCGCGGCGACGAGCGGCGCGAGTGCTTCGGCGACGGCGATCGCGAGGATGAGGAAGCCGAGCGGGCGCGCGATGTCGCGGAGGCCCCAGAGGACGCCGAGGCCGAGAAAGACGGCGGCGGCGACAGGGAGCGTGGTCCGCCACGGCATACGCATGCGGGTCCGAGTGGGGTCCGCGTTGGTCATCGACGTCCTCCGAGGTGCCCGGCGCGCGGCGCGGGGCGATCCCGCGCGCGTCCAACATACGACGATGGCGCGCACTCGCGGGTCTGGAGCCGTTCGTCCGGGATCCCGAATTCACGACCATCTCACGAGCAGAAGTACATCTCGGCACCCGAGTGGCGGCCGCGTCGATGCCTATCCTGCCGGTTGGCGCATCGTGCGCGGGTCGCTACGAGGGGAGATCGATGGCAACCGCGTCGCCGTCGCGGAGTCCGTATGTCGCGCGAAGCCCGACCGCCGCGACGATCTCCACTACCCACGGATCGGGGCGGTCCCGCGCCGCCGTCGTCGTGGACCAGAGGAACGCCCGCTCTCCGCGCAGGTTCGCCAGCGAACATGGCAGGAGCAGAATGTCGCGCTCGCCGCCGTACTCCTCCCGTCCGAACCAGCGCAGGTGCGCTTGCAGGTCGGGGGAGGACCAGTCAAAGCCGTGGCTCAGCGCGACGTTCAACGACCCGGGATAAACGGCGATCCCGAGCTTGCGGCTGTACTCCGCGTTGAAGCGCGCGAGCCAGCGAGACGCGTCGCCCTTTCCGGCCTGCACACGTCCGGCGATCCGGGTCGGCATTGGACTGGTCCTCGACGTCGACGTCGTATCCGGCCCGCGCCCGCGGTCACCTGATACGTGCGATGCCGTGGCCGGGTAGCGGGAAGCGTACGAAGACGGCCGGGTCGTGGCCCGGCACGATGCGGCGCGGATCGCCCGCGAGCCGGACCATGCGCGCCTGCGCCGCGAGGTTCGCAGCCGTGTCGAGCGTCTGCGCGATCGGGCGATGCGTGTCGAGGTTCTCGTACAGGTACGCGTTGTCCGACGCGAGGACGACGGGGCCCTCCGGCGTCGCGACGCTCACGTATTGCGACGCGTACGTGTGCCGGCCGCCCGTATACGCCACGATCCCCGGCAGCACCTGAGTGCTGTCGCCGTCCAAGAGCCTGACCCGGCCGGCAGCCCGCAGCCGCGCGAGCATCGCCGCGTCGGTCGAGTCGATCGCGCGGTCTCGCACCCGGCCGGTCGCGTCGACGTGGTGCTCGTACTCCGCGCGCTGGATCCACACGCGCGCGTTCGGGAAGAGGTCGGCGCCGTCGAGGTGGTCCCAGTGGACGTGCGAGATGATCAGATCGGTCACGTCCTCCGGGCGCACGCCGAGCGGCGCGAGGGCGGCCGACGGGCGTTGATAATCGGCGGGGTGCCAGCGGCGGACGAACGCGTCGCGGTAGAAGCCGGCGTCGACCAGAACGGTGCGCGGATGCCCGTCGGCACCGGGCTCACGGACCAGCCACACCATCAGCGCGATGTCCATCCGCCGCGCCGTGTCTGCGCCGGCGACGAGGGCCGCCACCGGGAAGTTCGTCAGCGTGCCGTAACGGACCGCGTAAATCTCGACCGGGTCTGCGGGGCTGCCGACGGGCGCGGGGGCGTGTGCGAGGTCGCGCGCGGGCCCCGCGGACGTCCCACCGTGGCCCGCGCACGACCCGCCGAATGCAGCGGCGAGCGCGGCCGCGGCGGCCCATACCAGTCGGTTGAACACAAGAGTCTCCTGCAGGGGTCGTCCCGCGCGCGCACGCGCACCCGGTTTCCGCCCGGAACTTACGACGGCGCGCCCGCCTTCGACGAGTGCCGACGACGAGCGGCCGCGTCGGGGGGTGTCACGAGCCTAACACTCCGCGCCGCGCCCGCGCCCGAAGTTGCCGGCCCCAGGCGACTGTCGCGCGGGGGCCGACGCGGCCAGCTTTCTCCGTCATGTCCACGTCCGTTGGTACCGCCGCGCCCCTGCCCGATGTCGCCCTGGCCGGAGCGATGGCCTCACGCCTGCGCGCCGAGCGCGACACGCTCGTCCGCCGATGGCTCGACCGAATCGTCGCGCGCGTGGCGGTCGCACCGGAGCGGGTCTTTCCGACGGACACGCTCCTCAACCACGTCCCCCTGCTCGTGGACGGGGTCGCCGATTACCTGGAGGGCCCCGACCGCGAACTCGACGCCGACGCGCCCGTCACGGCGAAGGCGATGGAACTCGGCGCACTCCGGCACGCCCAGGGGTTCGACGCGTACGAGATCCTGAAGGAGCACGAGATCCTCGGCGCGATCCTCTCGACGTTCCTCGCCGACGAGCTCGACGTGCTCGCCGGCGGCGCGACGCCCCGCGCGGTCGCGACCTGCTGGCAGCGCGTCGCGCACGCGACGGAGCTGATCCGGCAGGCGACGCTCACCCACTTCCTCCGCCTGACGGCCGAGCGCGTGCGCGAGCGCGAGGGGCGGCTCCGGCGCTTCAACCGCATGGTGGCGCACGAGCTGAAGAACCACGTGGGCGCGGTGCGGGGCGCGGCCGGGCTCCTGTCGGAGCCGTGGCTGGACGACGCGCAGCGCGCCCGGTTCACGCGGATGATCACCGAGAACGCGCACGAGCTGCAGCGGGTGCTCGACAACCTCGAGGCGCTCTCCCGCTTCGAGGCCGACGCGCGCCAGCAGCGGAACGTGCTGCTCGCGCACGCGACGGCCGAGGTCGCGCGACAGCTGCGCGGCGCGGCCGAGGCGCGCGGGGTGGACGTCCGGATCGCCGACGACCTGCCGGCGGTCGAGGTGGACGCGGCCGCGGTCGAGTTGTGCCTCACGAATTACGTGTCGAACGCGATCAAGTACGCGGACCCGGCGGCTTCCTCGTCCTGGGTCGCGGTGTCGGGCGAGCTGCGCTACGGTGCCGGCACCGACGGTGGAGAGCTCGTGGTGCGCGTGACCGACAACGGGCTCGGCGTGCCGCCCGACGCGCGCGGGCGCCTGTTCGACCTGTTCTACCGCGCGCACGGCGAGACGGTGACGGGCATCGAGGGCACGGGGCTCGGGCTGAGCATCGTGCGCGAGACGGTCGAGGCGCTCGGGGGACGCGTGTGGGTCGAGTTCCCGGAGGCGGGCGGCTCGGTGTTCGCCTTCTCGCTGCCGTCGCGGCGCGCCGAGGACGCCGCCACGGCCGGAACGAAGCGGGCCGACGACGCGGCGCCGTAGGCGCACGACGCCCGGCGCCGCGCGCTGCGGGTACGTGGGTCGCCCGCGTACTATGACAACGCGCGCCACCGCCTCTCTCACGTCCCACTTCCCCCATGGCCATCGCCGCCCCCGTCCCCCGGAGCGGGGCCACGACCCCCGCCGGCGCCGAGACGAGCCGCCTCGCGCTCCCGACGGTGACCGCCCTGTTCTTCGCGTGGGGCTTTCTCACGTCGCTCAACGACATCCTCGTGCCGCACCTGCGCGGCGTGTTCGCGCTGAGCTACGCGCAGGCCGCGCTCGTGCAGTTCACCTTCTTCGGGGCGTATTTCCTCACGGCGCTTCCGTGGGGCCGGGTGGTGACGCGCATCGGGTACAAGCGCGGCATCGTCGTCGGGCTGGCGGTGGCCGGCATCGGCGCGCTGCTCTTCTACCCGGCCGCGGGGCTGCTCTCGTACGGGGTCTTCCTGGGCGCGTTGTTCGTGCTCGCCGCCGGGATCACCCTGCTGCAGGTCGCGGCCAACCCGTACGTCGCGGTGCTCGGCCCGCCCGCCCTCGCGTCGAGCCGCCTCGTGCTCACCCAGGCGTTCAACTCGCTCGGCACCACGCTCGCACCCCTGATCGGCGGGCTCCTCATCTTCAGCGCGGCCGTGGGCACGTCCGCCACCTTCGCGCAGCGGCTCGCGACGGCCAAGACCGTGCAGGGGCCGTACGTGGGACTCGCGGTCGCGCTGTTCGCACTCGCCGCGGTGATGTCGGTCGCGCGGCTGCCGCGGCTCAGCATCGAGGACGCGCGCGACGACGCGGCGTCGGCTGG
Organism: uncultured Gemmatimonadales bacterium; assembly: GCA_963851265.1. Lineage (GTDB taxonomy): Bacteria > Gemmatimonadota > Gemmatimonadetes > Gemmatimonadales > Gemmatimonadaceae > BPUI01. The sequence continues at coordinate 139,204 of CAWKNZ010000009.1, read as the reverse complement.
CGAGGCGGAGGGCGGCGTGTGGCGCGTCCGGCACCTCACGCTCGGCGCGGTCGGCATCTTCGCTTACGTCGGCGCCGAAGTCGCGATCGGCAGTTTCATGATCAACTTCCTCGGCGAGTCGCGGATCGCCGGACTCCCGGAGGCGGCCGCCGCGCACTATGTGGCCTACTACTGGGGCGGGGCCATGGTGGGGCGGTTCATCGGGTGGGAGCTGCTGAAGCACGTCAACCCGCGACGCCTGCTCGCGCTGTTCGCCGCGTGCGCCGCGGTACTGACCGCGGTGGCCGCCGCCGGCAGCGGTCAGCTGGCGATGTGGACGCTGCTCTCGGTCGGGCTGTTCAACTCGATCATGTTCCCGACCATCTTCGCGCTGGCGATCGAGGGGCTCGGGCACCGGACGGGCGAGGGGTCGAGCATCCTCGTCATGGCGATCGTCGGCGGCGCGCTGGTGCCGCTGCTGTGCGGCGCGCTCGCCGATCGCGTGGGGCTGCAGCCGGCGTTCCTCGTGCCGGCGCTCTGCTACCTCTACATCGTGTACTACGGGCTGCGGGGGTCGAGCACCGCGCCGGCCGCGGCATGATGCTGACGGCCTGACCGTGGTGGCGGTCCGATCCGGTCAGCGCGTGCCCCCGTTCGCGGTGATCCAGTCCCACGTGCTCGCGAGGCGCGCGCGCGCGCGGGGCACGTCCTCGTCGAGCAGGAACCGGCGCGCGGCGAGGGCGCGCGCGGCCGCGTCCACGCGCGCGAGGTACGCGTCGCGCGTGCCGTAGAGCCGCTCGATGCTCGGGCGCGGGTCGCCCGCGCGCGCCCGCTCGGCCTCGGTGCGCGGGAGCGGCACGAACGTGCCCTGGAAGCTCACCAGCCGGTCGCTCCCGGCGAGCGACGGCGCGCGCAGCTGCCACGGCAGGTAGGTGGCGAGGGGCGCCTCGAGCTCCACGGACCGCACGCCGCCGAGGTCGTTGCCTAACGAATCGACGCGTGGCACGAGCACGGCGAACGGCGCGCCCACCGCCGGCGGCTCGCGGTCGATGATCCCGCTCGTCCACCGCGGGCCGAAGTCGAGCCGGTACGGCCGGTACGGCACCGCCGCGAGCCGCACGCCCGGGATGGCGGGCCGGACCAGCGAGTCGACGGGCACGAGCATTCCGGCCGCGCGCGTCGGGTACAGCGACGCCGGCGGCTCGCGCCCGTCCTTCACCCAGTCCACGAGCGCGACGAGGAGCGCGCGGAGGGCGAGCCGCTGGTCCATCGGGTTGCCGCGCCACGCCGCCGCGTCCCCGACGCGCGCGTTAGGCGGTGGCGGCCACCCCGCAGGGCCCGAGTGCTGCGCCGACGACAGCACGTAGCGCCGCTCGAGCGGGAGGAACCCCACGTCGCGGCGGCCGTCCACGGTGGTGTGCGCGAGCGACGCGCCGCGTCCCCAGTACTCGTAGCCCCCGTCGACGTAGAACACCTTCGGCGCCCCCGCGCCCGACGGGCGGTGCGTGCGCAGTCCGCCCGTGCGCCCCGTCGCGGGGTCGGTCTCGTCGGGGCTCGTGAAGGGGAAGACGTCGGTGGGGTAGAAGAACGTCGAGTACGGCTGCGCGTCGCGCGAGGGCTGGGCGAAGCGGTGGTTGAAGCTCCCCCGCCCCGCACCGGCCGTGTGCGCGAAGATCCCGTCGAACGCCTGGCGCCCGCGTTCGTCGACGTTGAAGCCGTCGTACAGGAAGTGGCGCAGGAAGCGCCCCGTCTGCGAGACGCCGTACGCGATGCCCCAGCGCGTGGGCGCGAGCGTGGCGGGGTCGTGCTTGAGCCACGCGATCATGTCGCGCACCGCGGCCATCCCGGTGCCGACGACGACCGGGTCCTTCGCCCGGTAGACGACCTCGTATACGTGCCCCGGCTGGAAGCCGGCCGCCATGTAGACGTGCCGTGCGTCAGCGATCACGCCCCCGGCGCTGTCCTCGCGCGCAAAGCGCCACGCGCTCCGCGGCACGGTGGTGCGCGGCGCCAGCGGGCCGTCGCGCACGGTGAGCACCGTCGCCGGGTCGTCGGGGTCGGACACCGGGTAGCCGAGCGCCTCGGAGGTCGCGACGCGGTGGCCGAGCGGGATGGTGCGCGTCGGCGCGTCGACGGTGACGTCGCTCCGCACGAGCCCCGTGATCGGGTGCGCGCCGTCGCGGGCCACGGGCGGGTAGAAGTGCAGGCCGGGCGCGTTCGGCAGGATGTCCCACTGCCAGCCGAGCATCACGACCGTGAGGCCGCGACGGAGGAGGAGCGCATCGCCGAAGGCGGCGGAGTCGGTCGGCCCCGCCCCGCGCTCGGCGCCGAGGTGGAACACGCCCACCGTCACGCCGCCGCGGTTCACCACGTCGACCAGCGTCACCCCGCTCGCGCGCGCCGGGTCCTTGGGGCGCAGCATCGCGAACTCGCCCCACGCCTCCACCTCACCGCGCACGTTGCGCGGCGCGCGCGCGAGGTCGACGATCTGCCGGTCGTGCGGGTTGCGCGGGTCGAAGGCGAAGAACACCCGGCCCGTGAGGCGTTCGTAGGCGGGCGCGCCGCCGATGGGCGCGCCGGCCGCGACGTCGTCGCGGTGGTCGACCACGACGCGGACGACGCGGGCGGACGCGGAACGGCCCGCGACGAGGGAGGCCGCGAGCGCGGACGTGGCGAGGGAGAGGCGGCGCATGCGGGCGCGACGAGGGAGCGTGAGGACCACCGGCACCGATCACTCGCGACGCGGGCGGTCCGCCCCGACCAGGCGCTCGGCGATCCGCTCGGCGAGGCCGCGCGCGTCCACGGCGTCGCGATCGCTGAGGATGACGATGGTCGCGCGCCGGTCGGGGATGCGCACGAACGCGCCGCGCCGGCCGTCGGGCGTGGCGAACGCGCTCAGGCGGGTGAGCCCGCCCACGCGGTCGACCTGCCACCCCGACGCCGACGCGTCCAAGGCGTCGGGCGGTCCGTCCGTCGGCGCGGGCCCGCCCAACGCCGCCGGCGTCTCGCGCGGGTCGAAGGCGAACGAGAGCCGGTACAGTTCGTCGACGTTGGACCGGAACGCCCCGGCGGCGTCGACGGTGGTGCGGTGCGCGCCGACGGGGGTGAAGACGCGTCGCGCCACGAATTGCGGGTAGGCGCGTTTGCCGAGTCGCTCGTCGGGGCGCGCGGCGGAGTCGCGGGCGGCCAGCCGCGAGGCCAGCGAGTCGAGCGGCGCGGCGATGCCGCCTAACGCAAAGTTGGGCGCGGTCGTGCGCGGGAGGTAGCGCGGCTGGTCGGGCACGCCGTACGCCTCGTCGGCGAGCACGCGGCCGTCCTCGGCGACGAGCACCGTGGCCGCGCCGCGCCCCGCCCCCGCCACGGGCGCGAACAGCGAGTCGACGAACGCGCGCGTGAGCGGCAGCCCCTCGCCCGCGCGGCGGAGCACGTGGCGCGCGCCGAGGTCGTACCGGTCGCCCGGGTAGAGGGTGAGGAACGGCCGGCCGGGGTCGGTGGGGTCGGCGCCGCCGTAGACGAACGCCTTGCTCCGCCCGAGGATGTCCGCGGTATCGCCGCGCACCACCCACGCCGTGCCCTCGTCCTCCGAGATGCCGAGCAGTTCGGGGTGTGCGGGGCGGAGCGAGTCGGCGAGATCAGGGAGGCGATCGCGGGCGACGACGTGCTGGTCGATGGCCACGCCGCGCAGAAAGCCGAAGCCCTGCTCGTAGCCTGCCGCCATGATGGTCGCGTTGCCGGCGCGCGCGCCGCGCAGCAGGTAGCTCGAGAGGATGGACGCGCCCGCCGACGAGCCGCCCACCACGCCGCCGCGCGCGAGCACGTCGTGGAAGCCGCGCTCGGTGCGCGTGCCCGCGTAGCTGTCGACGAGGTGCCACTGCCGGCCGCCGTCGAACCAGACGCCGCCCGCGCGGGCGAGCGGGGCGACGAAGCTGTCGGCGTCGGCCGCGGCCCGACTCACCGTGTGCAGGACGACGACGTGCCGAGCGCCTGCCGCCCGGAGCATCCGCGCCCCGGGCGTGTCGGCCGGGTAGACGGAGTCGCCGCCCGCCGTCGGCACGTCGACGATCAGCGCGTCGGGGCCGCCGGCCAGGGCGATGAAGCGCGTGAGGATCTCGGGGCCGACCGCCCCGCCGCCGACGACCACCACCGCGCCGCGCGCGGGTCCGACGCGCGGCGCGGTGGCAGCGGGCTCGCGCGTGGCCCGCGGGGCGCGTGCGGACTGGGCGGCGACGGGTAGGCCCGCGGCCAATCCGCAGAGGGCCGCGAGCGCGCGGCGAAGAAGGCGCACGCGGCCGCTCAGCTATTGAAGCTGTCGTCCCCGCCGAAATCTCCCCCGCCGAAGTCTCCGCCCCCCGAATCTCCGCCGTAGTCGTTCCCCGAGTCGTCGAGGCCGCTCGCGCCGGGGTCGTCGGAGGTGTCGTAATCGGCGGTGTTGGAGAAGGCACCCGCGTCCCCGCCTTGCGCACCACCCTGGTCGGCGAAACGGGTCACGTCCTCGTTCCCCGGTTGGTCCATCCCGGGCTGGCCCGCACCGGGTTGATCGGCGAACCCGCCGAACTGCTGGCCGGCGTGGGTCGGCTGGTCGCCGTAGTAGTTGTTCACGTTCTCGACGATCTCCTCGCGCGGCGCGAAGCCCTGACCGCCGCCGCCGAGGAACCCGCTTCCGAGGCCACCGCCGCCGCCGAATCCGCCGTGGCCGCCGAACAGCCCCTCGAGCCCCTGAAAGAGCAGCGCGCCGCCGGCGATTCCCGCGGCAGTCTGTGCCGCACTCCGGAGGAACGACGGCTGGCCGGCCCCGGGCTGGACGGCGTTCGCGACCTGCTGGCCGTAGCTGGGTTGTTGGGCGTAGCCGGGCTGCTGGCCGTATGCCGCCGATTGGCCATAACTCGGCTGTTGGAAGGCCCCGGGCGGCGCGGCGTAGCCGGGAGGCGGGGGCGGAGGAGGCGCGGGCGGAGGTGCGGGGTGGCCGCCGAGCAGGTTGCTCAGGAATCCGCCGCCGCCCGACGACCGCTGCCCCTGGGCCTGCGCCTGGCTCACCTGCTGCTCGAGGGCATGGATGCGGTCCTGCGCGGCGTGCAGCGCGTAGTCCTGCATCAGCACCGTCTGGGCGAGCACGTACGGCGCGTCGGGCTGCGCCTGGACCGCCTGCCGGATGAGTTGGTCGGCTTCGGCGTCCTTCGTGGGCACGCGCGCCTGGCGCAGCCGGTCGAGGAGCGGGAGGAGGGCGTCGCGTTCTTGCGGAGTCATGGCGCGGTGTGAGCGTTGGAGTCGCGAACGGTGGGCGAAGCCTGTCGCGCGATCGGGAATCGCGGTGCAGCGATGGGTACGTCCGCGCAAGCGCGGGTCCACGTCGGCAGCGAGCGAGCAAATCGCGGGCAGGGCGGCGGCGACTGCTCCCCGATCAGGGGCGTTCGCCCAAACCGCTCACCGGCAGGCCGGGTACGACGGGTCGGCGCCCGAAATCGCCGGCCGGTCGCGGCGATCGGCGATCGCGGCCATGACGTCGTGAATGAACCGCCCCACCCGCGCCGCGTGGTCGTAGTCGATGTACGGCGGCTCGTCCGTCACCTGGTGGTAGTCCTCCGCGTAGCCGAGCGAGAAGTAGGTGACGGGGACGTCATGATGAACGTAGTTGACCTGGTCGCTGCGGCAGAAACGGTTCATCGGGTTGGCGGGCACGTCCCAGCTCCGATCGATCGCCATGTGCTCGGGTCGCGCGGCGTTCACGGAGTCGATGATGTCGCCGAACTGACGTGATAAGCGGCGAGATCCGAGCGTCTGGAGTGAGGTCGGACCGCCGAACTTCACCTGGTCCGCCCGCCCTTTCCCGACCATGTCCATGTTGAGGGCGGCAACCACCGAGTCGAGCTTGACCGTGGGGTGGTCGGTGAACCACTTCGAGCCGAGCAGTCCCGCCTCCTCGCCCGTGTGCGACACGAAGACGATGGAGCGCGCCGGACGCTCCGCCGCGAACTGTTCGGCGATCTCGAGCAGCACCACGGTGCCGGAACCGTCGTCGTCCGCGCCATTCATGATGGAGTCGCGCCGGGGCGGGCGGATGCTGCGGGCGTGCGCGACGAGCGAGTCGATGCGCCGCTGCTGCGCCTCGGTGGGGCGGCAGGCGGGGTCGTTGATGCCCTGCGGGCGGGTGACCATGTTGACCGCGCGGAGCGAGTCGTGGTCGACCGCGCTCGGGTTGACGCCCATGTGATCGTTGTGCGCGCTCACGAGGACGTATTCGCCCGCACGCGCCGGATCCGCGCCCGGAAGGACGGCGACGACGTTGCGCGCCGGCGTTGTCGACATGCGCCACGTATAGCGCCACGATGCCGTCACCGGTTGCCCGACCGTGCCCACGGCGAGGCCGTCGACCGCCCGGCCGAACAGGCGCGCCGCCGCGGCCTGCGAAATCGTCGCACCGCCGATCCCGCGCGCGGGCGTTTCGGGGCGCATCGTCATGCGCTGGGCGAACGCGGCGTCGAGCGCGGCCTCGGGGAGTGCGTCGAGCTCCACGACGAGCGCAGCGAGCGCGCCGGCGGTCTGCGCCCGCGCGTCGCGCACCACCCGCACGCGCCGAATCCCTCCGCCGCGTGCGCGGTCGGCGGTTTCGACGGCGATGGCTGCCGCGGCGCCGAACTTGTCCGGCACCGAATCACACCGGGGCAGCGCGGGACGACGCGCGCCCGCGGTGCCGGCCGCGCCGAGGAACACCGCCACCCTGCCGCGGAACACCGCCGGGTCCAGCGCGACCGTCGTGTCGCCCCAGCGCCCCGCAAACACCGCCGGCGCGTTGGTGACGTCCACGGCGTCGCCGAAGCCGTTCGCCGCGTTCGGCGCGGTGGGAATCCAGTCGGCGCGTGGGGCGAGAGCGGCGCCCGCGACCAGCAGCCGCGCCGCGGCGCTGTCCACGCCCACCGGACCGATCGGGAGCACCTGGAAGTACGTGCCGCCGTCACCGGCGGGGCGCAGACCCAGGCGCCGGAACTCGCGGGCAACGTACTCGGTCCCCTTGAAGTTGCCGACGTCGCCGATGCGTCGCCCCTGCATCGAGTCGTCGGCAAACTGGTAGAGACGCGTGCGCAGGTCGTTGGCGGTGATGGCCGGCGCGGTGGGGCGCGGCGTCCACGTGCGCGGCCCTTCGTCGGGCCAGACCGCAGGTTGCGCGCGGGCCGCGGTGCCGGCCGCGCACACGCCGACCGCGCACGGCAGCGCGATCGAGAGCAGGCGTCGCATGGCGCTCACCGCTCCAGCCGGAAGCCGGGGTCGATGGTCGGGCGCGTGGGCGCGGTCGCGACGAACCAGCCGGTCAAGTACATCCACTGCGTCATCCGGGTGAGTTTGGCGTAGTCGATCGCCGACGGCTTGTCGCGCGGCGTGTGATAATCGGCGTGCAGGTTGGTCGAGTACTCGATCGCCGGGATGTTCATCCGCGCGTACGGCACGTGGTCGCTCCGGAAGTACCAGCCTTCCGGGTGCGTGGGGCGGTCCCAGATCGAGTCGAGTTGGAACCTGCCCGTGAGTGCGTTCGCACGCAGCGCGGTGGCGACGAGGTCGGACGAGTTGCGGTGCGGCGGCTGGATGCCGAGCAGGCTCGCCGAGTCGGGGTTGTTGCGCCCGATCATGTCGCCGTTGAGCACGGCGACGATGCGGTCGCGCGGCACCACGGGGTGGGCCGCGTGGTAGCGGGAGCCGAGCAGGCCGCGTTCCTCGGCGCCGTGGTAGACGAAGAGGACCGAGCGCCTGCCGGGCTGCCGCACGAACGCCCGCGCGATCGCGAGGAGCGCGACGCTCACCGAGCCGTTGTCGTCGGCCCCGGCCCAGACCGAATCGCCGTTGATCGCGTAGCGCACCCCGTCGTGGTCCTGGTGCGAGCTGTAGAGCACGTACTCGTCGCGGAGTGCCGGGTCGGCGCCGCGCACCGTGCCCACGACGTTGACGGAGGGCGCCTCGAAGCGCTCGAGGCGGAGGTCGAGCCGCACGCGCTGCCCGGGGACGCGGAGCACGTCCGCCAGTCCGCGGCGCGCGAGGAGCACGGGGACCGGCGCGGCGGCAACGGTCGCGGCGTTAGGCGCACGCGGCGCGAGCCACGGCGCCCCGCCCTCGACGTCGTACGTGCCGCGCGACCGGATCGCCGCCACACCCTCGAACCCGCGCTCGGCGACCGAGTCGGCCACGAGGATCACGGCCGCGGCGCCGCGCCGCTGCAGCCGGGCGCCGGCCGCGGCGAGCGCGCTCGCGGCGTAGCGGTACTCGTACGAGTTGGTGCCCTCGCGGCGCACGGCGGTGGGCGGCGGCACGAGGTCGGCGACGACCACCTTGCCCGCGACGTCCGTGGTGCTGTCGCGCGCGTCGGCGAGCACGACGGTGGGGGCGTCCACCATCGCCGCCAGCGCGGACCCCGGCGCGACCTCGCTCCAGATGGCGAGCGGGCGGTCGCCGACGAGCACGCGACTCGCCGTGGTCGAGACGCGCGTGCGACGCATGTTCCACCACTGGAAGTAGCTGCCGTCGGGTGCCGCCGGCGCGACCCCGATGCGCCGCAGCTGGTCGGCGATCCACATCGACGCGCGCAGCTCGTCCAGCGTGCCGGCCTCGCGCCCGCGCATCGAATCGCTCGCCAGCGCGTAGAGGTCGCGCTTGAGGTCCGCCTCGCGGATCGCGGCCATCGCCGCGGGGATCACGCCGGACGCCGCGGGGGAAGCGGCGCGGACGGCGGGGTGCACGGCCTGCGCCCGCGCCACGGTCGGCGCGAGTGCGGCCACCAGGGCGGCCACCAGGACGGTCGCGAGGCATGCGGCCGTGTGCGAGGGCAGAACTCGCCGCGGGAGACCGGGTGCGGGCATGGCAGGGTGAGGCGGGGTGGTCGGGCGGGATCGGGTCGCGCGGCGTGCGGCCCGTCTGCCGGCTGTCACGTCAAACTACGTCGCGCCCGCGGCGCCACCGCCGGGCCCCGCATCGGGTGGCAGGCGCGGCGCGGCCGGCACGGCGAACTCCCCGGTGACCCGGGCCGTCGCGCGGCGCGAGAACAGCGGGCGCGGTTCCGCCGCCTCGAGCCGATAGACGGGGAGCTGCAGCTGCCAGCGGATGGAGCCGAGCCGCAGGGCTATGGTGACCACGGCGCCCGCGAGCGCGGCTGCGGGGCGGGCGAGGTCCAGCGCTTCGAGCGCGACGTAGCTCCCCGTGCCGGCGAGCGCCGCGCTCGCGTACAGGTTGCCGCGCCGGAGCACGTACGGGATCTCGGCGCAGAGCACGTCGCGCACGGCGCCGCCGGCCGCGCCGGTGACCGCGCCGAGGAGGACGGCGCTGGTCGGCGGCAGGCCCGCGCGTTCGGCGATCTGGGCGCCGACGATCGCGTACGCGCCGAGGCCCACGGCATCGGCGACGAGCAGCGCGCTCTCCGGCGCGCGCCACCGGCGGGTGTAGGCGACCGTGAGCAGCGCGGCCGCCGCGATGACCGCGAGGTAGCGCGGCGTCGCCAGCCAGAAGATCGGGTGGCGGCCGAGCAGCACGTCACGCAGCGTGCCCCCGCCCACGGCGGTGACGAGCGCGAGCACGAGCACGCCGAGCAGGTCGAGCTGCTTGCGTCCGGCGGCGAGCGCCCCCGAGGCGGCGAACACGGCGACGCCGAGCAGGTCGAGGACGGTGTGCAGCACGCCCGAAGGTAACGGGCGCGGGAGGGCTCCCCCGCACACCCCACACTCACCCCGCCGAGAGCACCTGGACGTCGAAGACCAGGACCGCGTTCGGCGGAATCTTTCCCTGACCCGAGGCGCCGTAGGCGAGCCCCGGCGGGATCAGCAGCCGGCGGCGTTCACCGACGCGCATGCCGACGATGCCCTGGTCCCACCCCGGGATCACGGCGCCGGCGCCGAGCGTGAAAGGGATCGTTCCCGAGTCGAACGACGTCCCGTCCGCGAGCCAGCCGGTGTAGGCCACCGACAGGTGCTGCCCGTTGACGACCGTCGCCGCCCCCGACGGCGCCGCGGTCAGCGTGCGGGTGTAGAGGTCCGCCGAGGTGCGCGTCCAGCCCGGAGCGGTCAGGTCGATGCCGAGGGATGGGGCGAAGGTCGTCGTCTCGATCGTGGCCGTGGGCGTCGGGGCTGTCGTGTCCGACCCGCCGCACGCGGCGAGCGGGAGAGCGAGGGGCGTGGCGAGGGCGAGCGCGAGCAGCGGAGTCAGCAGTCGGGTCGGACGCATCAGCGGCGCGAGATACGAAGGCGAGGGTCAGCGGGGAGTCCGGGAAGCACCGGAGATCTACCCGGCGGCGCACGTCGCCGGCACGGGGCGGCCCGCACGGGGCGGCCCGCGGTCAGCCGCGGGCCGCCGGGATCGTCAGCCGTGCGGTGACCGGGCGCCCGTCGATCACGGTCTCGACGACCACCTCCGCCCCCGTCTCGGCCGGCACCTCGAAGTCGACGCCGGCGACGCGCGCCCGCAGGACCGGCGGAAGGGCTGCGAACGCAGACGCCGTGCGGCGGGAGGGCACGGGCTGCGGAGCGACAGGTGGCAGCGCACCCGCCTGGCGCGGAGCGGTCGAGGGAGGCGCGACGCGCGCCACCTCGGCCGGCACGTCCACCGCCGCGCGCGCGGTACCACGCCCGAGCGCCCAGTCCGAGAACGCGTACGCCGGCGCGCGCCCGCGGCACGGGTGCTGAACGACCGCGCCCGACGCGAGCACCGTCGCCACTCCGCGCTTCACCATCCCTTCGGAGTAGTGCGTCGCGCGGGCGAGATCGCCGTAGGGCACGACGGTCGGATGCCCGGGCCGGTCGGTCGCGGCGGCGAGCGCACGCGCCACGAGGAGCCCGGCCGCCGAGCCGGCGAGCGCCGCCGTCACGGTGGGCCACGCGACGGCGGCAGCGGGGCCGTCCGTGACGCAGTCGGCCGCGACGCGCACGCACACCCCGGCATAGTCGTCCGACGCCGGTCCCACTTCCCCGCCCTCCTCCGCGCGGAGCACGCCGGCGCGGCCGAGCCTGCGAAGCGCGTCCTCGACCTCGGCCGGAACGACGCCGGCGCGTGACGCGAGATCGGCCACCCGCACGGTCGTGCCGCCCTCCCATCCCGCCGTGGCCGCGCCGGGTCCGCCGTCCAGCTCCGCCCCGACCAGCAGCGCGACGAGCTGCGCGGCGCGCCACGCACCCGCGTCGAGCGGACCCAGATCGTCGAGGCGCCGCGCGACGGCCCGGAGGTCGACGACGCGGGGCGGCGCGGACGCGGGGCGGAGCCACCGCACGTCGTTCGCGCCGCCGCGCGTGCTGCCGCTCGAAGCAGGCGCATCCTGGGCTGCCGAAGCACTCGCCGCGGAGAGGCTCGACGCGACGGCGCGATTCGGAACGCGCGATCTCCGTGTCATCGCACGGATGGAGCGCGCGTCGTCGCCCGGACCATGCGACGCGTGGTCACGCGAGCGAGCCGCGGCAGAACTCCGTGTCAACGCCCATACCGGGAGTATGGGAGACAGTACCCGGGCTCGTCAATCCGCAGTGCCTGGCCAGTGGACCGGCACTGCCCCAGCGCTCGGGAGCACAGCCGTGTGTCGGGCGGCGTTTACTCCGTGTCAGTTCCCGTATCGGGGGTTCTAGGGCTGCATTGGACGGATGCACGCCAGCGCGCCCGGGGTACTCCACCACGGGCGCTGGGTATGGTGGCGTACGGGATCTGACACGGACTTCATGCGTCGCAGCGTGTATCCGGTCGGTGAACCGCGCGGGGTACGGGCGCTGACACGGACCGGACGTGGGTGCCGTGACGGGGTCGGAGTGCTCGACTCGCGCGCAATCGCCCCTCAACGCACGACTTACGGTCCGCGACGCAGAGTGCGGATCGCCCATGCGTAGGTAGGTCTGTTGTCTTTTTCAGAACGACAACTCCCTCCAACCCGGCGCGTTGCCTGGTGCAGAGCGTCCGGCTAGCGTGCCCTGCACCGTTTCTGCCCTCCGCTCGTCGCCCATGTCGTCGGCCGCCGATTCGCCCCATCCCCGGTCACGCGCGCCGCGTCGCGTCGCACGGCCGCCGGTGACGGGCGCCACCCCCACGAATTCGGCCGCGAGCGGCATCCCCGACGTCGCGCTGCTGCAGCGCACCGGGGGCGCGGTCGTGCCCAACGTGCCGGCTCCGCTCGACCTGGCGCAGGTGCCGTTCGTGCTCGCGTCGCTGCGCGCGCCAGCCCTGCCCGGGCGGTCGAAGGGCGAGGACGACGATCCGCCCGAGGCCGAGACGGACGAGCGGGACGCCGACTTCCTCGAACGGCTGCCCGTCCTGCCGGTCGAGGCGTGGCAGGCGAAGTACGAACTCATCGAGCGCTTCGGCCGCACGGTGACCATCCGCGTCGAAGGGCACAGCCGGCTCGGGATGCCGCGCGGGCGCGACCTCGACGTATTCCTCGCGGTGCTCGCGCTCTACGCGGAAGATTATCAGGCGGTGCTCGCGGGCAAGCCGTCGCGCCTCGTGGATGGCGCGCTCGCCGACGTGTCGGTGAACGAGATCCTCACCGCGATGGGCGTCGACCGCAAGGAGCGGAACGCGACCGCGAGCCGGCGCGTGCGCCAGGCGCTGCGCCGCTTCGGGTACCTGAAGTTCACGTCGACCGGGCGCGTGTTCCGCGACGCGTCGGGCGAGGCGGCCGCGATCGTCGGCGGCGAGCCCGGGGCGCGTCCGCGCGTGCCGGACCGCGCGGCGAGCGGCCGCGGGCGTTCGGCGGGCGACGGCGTGGTCGCGATCGAGGAGGAGGTCACGCACCTGCTCGAGTACGCGTGGCGGCTGAGCTACGAGCGGAGCGCCACGGGCGAATTGCGCATCACGCGTCTCAAGCTCAACGCACGCTTTCACGAGCATCTCGTCACCGGGTGGGTGGCGTGGATCGAGGCCGACCGGTATCGCGCGCTCTCGTCGCCGCTCGCGCGGCGGCTCTACGTGCTGCTCGCCGGTGAGGCGGCGAGCGGGCGCCCGGCGCCGTGGGCGTTCGACCTCCGCGCCCTGCGCGCCGCCTGCGGCGTGCTGCCGAGCCGGTATGCGAACGAGGTCAAGCGGGACCTCGTGCGTGCGGCCGACGAACTCGTGGGGGTTGGGGTGCTCGCCGCGGGACTCGGGGCGACCTCGCCGAAGAAGGGCGAGTGGGTGCTCACCTTCGAGCCCGGGCCCGCGCTCGCCCTTGCCGCGCTGCTGCGCGGGACGAGCGTCATCGACCTCACGAGCGACCGGGCGCAGCTCGCGTTCCTGCACTACTTCGGATTCGACGACGCGGGCGCGCGCGCGCTGCTCGCCGCGAGCCCGCACGCGGCGTACGACGCGCTCTGCTTCGCGCTCTACGTGCGCGAGACGGACCCCGGGCGGGTGACGCGGAGCTGGCGCGGGTTCGTGCTCGACCGCGTCGCCGCCAACCGCCCGAATACCGGCGACGTCGGGTTCGCGACGTGGGCCGCGGCGCGTCTCGTGCCCGCGTCGGACGCGGTGGGCGCGCCCGCGGGCAACGCGGCCGTCCGTCCGCCGACCGTCGTCGCACCCAACGTCGATCCCGAGGTCGCGGGCGCGGCCGCGGCGGCGGAGCTGGCGGCGTCGCTGCCCGGCGATGCGCGGGCCGTGGCCGTCTGGGCGCTGCTCCGCGACCTGCTGCCCGAGGGGGCGACGGCGAGCATGCCCGAGCGTCAGCTGCTCGGCCACCTCGTGCCCGTCTCGCTCGCCGACGGCATGCTCGTGCTCGGGACCGACCTGTTCGTCGCCCCGAGCACGGTGCGCCGCGTGCGCGCGGCGGTCACGGCGGCGCTCTCCGAACTGTCGGCCGCGTCCGAGCCGGGCCCCGGCGACCTGCCGGCGCGTGTGCGGATCGACCAGATCGGCCGCGCGCGCGACGGGCATCAGCCCGTTCTCCGCCCGATGCTCGGCGGCTCGGACGATGGCGAGCCGGCGGACGGGGGGGCGTAACCCGCCCTCGCGGCGCGTTCGCGCCGCCGTACCGTGGGCTACTTCCTGACCAACTCCCGTCGCAGCGCGTCGAGCGCGTCGAGCGCGGCTTTCCGGTCGTCGGCGGTGAGGTTCTCGGGGCGGTCGCGCAGCACGAAGTAGACGCCCGGGAGGTTGGGCGCGTCGGGGCGGTAGACGGGTGCGTGGTCGCCGGCGATCTCGGCCAGGAGGGCGAGCGCGGGCTCGAGGTCGCGGAGGAAGCTCTCGCTCTGCGTGCGGCTGTAGGACGCGCTCGACACGGGCTTCTCGATCTTGAGTGCGAAGCCGCCCGCGGCGCGGAGCCCCTCGACCGAGAAGCGTGGCCCGGCGCCGCGCCGGCGCGGCGCGACGTTCAGGCCTGCGTACGTCCGCAGGAGGGCGACGCGCTCGGCGGCGGGCTTCCGGGCGATGGCGAGCAGGCGCTGCTTCTTGAGAAGGGCCACGCGCGGCCAGTCGACCGCGTCGCCGTGGACGAGTCCGGCCTCGCGGAGGATCGTCTCGGGAATGGCGGTGCCGATCGTGTAGTACTCGTTGGTCGACCCCGCCTGCAGGTTGAAGTGGCGCGCGAGCACGTCGAAGCGCACCGGCCGCTCGGCCCCCACGTCGAGGGCGGCCTTGAGGCGGACGACGTTCTGCGCGAGCTCCCACGCGGTGAGCCCGGCGCGCTGCGCGTTCTCTTCGGCGGTGAGCACGGCGAGCCGGGCGTCCGAGAGATCGTCTGCTTCGAGGACGAAGGCCGGGATCTCGCGGTGGCGTGCGGCGACCGCGGGATCGGCGTCGCTCTGGAGCTGCCGGAACGCGCGGTGTCGCCGCTCGCCGAAGACGAGCGTGTATGGCGCCGCGCCCGCGTTCGGGGGTCCTCCGGCGGCAGCGGGCCGATTCCGGCGGACGAGGATCGGGTGCTGCAGTCCCGACGCGGCGATCGACGCCGCGAGCTCCTCGATCCCGGCGAAGTGGCGCCGGGCCTGGTGCGGCGACGGCGCGACCGCCTCGGTGGGCACGAGGTGGACGGGGCGCGCGGCGCCGCCGGCGGTCCCGGTTCCCTGCCCCGCGTCGGCCGGTGCCTCGTCGCGGCCCGGCGCGGCGTCCTCCGCCGCGGTCGACGCCGGCCGCGATGCCGGTCGTGTCATCGGCCGCGGCGGTTGGGGGAGCGCGTCGAGTACCGCCTGCGTCTGCGGGTCGGGTCGGAGTGCGGCGAGTTCGGCGCGTTCTTCGGGTCGCACCTCGCGGCGCACGCCGCCCGCGAGGCCGCGTTTGAGCGGCGTGCGCGTGCTCACGGCGTGCCCCGCGTCGTGGGTGCGCCGGCCGCGGCCCGCTTCCGGGCCCTGGCGCCGCCGCGCGGCGTGGCGGGCCTTGCGGGGGCGTGCAGGCCGAGGTCGTGGGCGATGTGATCGGCGAGTGCGACGTAGGCCGCGGCCAGCGATCCGTCGCCGACGACGGCGTCGTAGAGCACGGCGGGTCGGAGGTACATGTTGGCGGTCTCGCCGGTGGTGCGGTGCGGGATCACGGTCGGGTACAGGAGGTCCGGGTGGCGGTCCCGGAGCAGGTCGAGCGCGTCGCGCGTGTTGCGGCGTCCCGCGATCGCCTTGGTCACGACGAGGCGGATCCGCTTCTCGCGGTCGACCGATTCGTGCACCGCGGCGATCACGTGTTCGACCGCGTCGAGGTCGTCGGCGGTTGGCGCGGTCGGAATGACGACCAGGTCGGCCGCCGCCGCGACGGCGAGCGCGATGTCGCCGAGCACGGGCACCGTGTCGACGAGCACGACGTCGACCCCCGTCGCGGCGCGGCGCACGTGCGCGACGACCGCGTCGTGCGGTGCCCGCCAGAGTGAGGCCCCGCTGCGGTAGAGGAGCAGCGTCCCGCCCGCCGCGCGCACCGCGTCGAGGGTGGCCGCCGCCGGGTCCGCGTGCAGCGGGTCGGCGACCGTGGTGAACGGCGCCTCGCTCCCGTCCGCGGCGACGTCGGGGAGGGCGCGGGTCGTCGTCGCCTGCGGGTCGCAGTCGACGAGCGCGACGCGAAACCCGCGCCGGGCGAACTCGGCGCCGACGCTGAGGGTGCACGCGGATTTGAGCGTGCCGCCCTTGGCGCCGATGAACGCGACTGTGAGGGCCATGACCGGGGAGGGCGTGAGACGACGGCCGCGCGGCACCGTGCGCGGCCCCCGGACGGGGCGCACCACGCCGCGGGGACTCGAACGTAGTGCGGGCCCGCCGCGCCGACAATCACGCGAGGGGCAATCGCAGGGGTGATCTGGGCAGCAGGCGGTGGTCACCATTCGGTAACCGAACGGCTTGGGTCGTTCGGTTACCGAACGCCGCGTGTTCGCCTGCCGCGAGCTGAAACGGAGCGCGTCCGAACGCGCGGAGACCGCGTGTCGGCCGCTCGGCCCCTCGCCGCCCCGCGCGTGATCTGGCCCGTTCGGTTACCGAATGGGCGACCCTGATCCGGGCGATTCGGTAACCGAACGCCGTCCCTCAGGCCCGCCGCACCGCTTGACCGCGCCGTCCTACGGCGCGGGCGTGAGCCGCATCGCGTGCCCGCCGGCCGGGGCCAGCGCGACGTGCACGACGTCGGCGCGTGTGACGCGCCGCGTGGTGCGGCGGGCCTGAGGGACGGCGTCGAGCGCGTCGGCATACACGTCAGCCGTGTACGCGCCCCCACCCAGAAAGTCGAGCGGCACGTCGACCGTGCGCGCGGTCCCGTCGGTCATCGTGCCGACGTACCACGTGGCGCCGCGGCGGCGCGCGACGGTGAGCACCTCGCCGACGTGCGCGGCGATCACGCGCGTCTCGTCCCACGTGGTGGGCACCGCGGCGACGAAGTCGAGGCCCAGCTGCCCGGCGTACGCGGAGGGCGCGTCGGCCATCATCGGGAGCGGGTCGTCGTAGACGACGTAGGTCGCGAGCGTCCGTGCGCGCGTGCCGATCACGCGCGGCCCGGTGTAGCGCGGACGGAAGGCGCCCTCGCTCACGTACCGAAAGCCGCCCTGGTGAAAGTCGAGCGGGCCGGCGAGCATGCGCGTGAACGGGACGAGCAACTCGTGCGACGGCGTGACGCCCCGGCTGCCGTCGAACTTGTCGTACTCGAGCCCCATCACCGCCTCGACCGTGAGCAGGTTCGGGTAGGTCCGCCCCATCCCCGTCGGCTTGTAGGCCCCGTGCAGGACCACCGTGAGGTGACGCGCGGCCGCCTTCGCCACGACCTCGTGGTAAAAGCGCACCATCTCCTGGTCGTCCCGGTCCATGAAGTCGACCATGATTCCCTCGATCCCCATGCGCGCGTAGCGCGCGAGCGCGGTATCGAGCTGCGGCCGCAGCGCCTTCCAGTGCGTCCACACCCGGATGCGCACGCCGCGCGACCGCGCGTAGCGGAGCACCTCCGGCAGGTCGATCGCGGGGAGCGCCGCGGTGACGTCGGGAACGTGGTCGCCCGGGTCGATGCCGCCGCCGTACCACGCCGTGTCCTGGAAGCCGTCGAGCGTGTGGTACGCGATCCCGTGCGCGGCGCAGAAATCGATGTAGTACTTGGCCGTGGCCGTGTTCAACCCGCCCCGGAACGTGGTGTCCGGCACGACGTAGTCGTTCCACCACGGGAACGTGGTCTTGCCCGGGTGGATCCACGACGCGTCGGCGATCGCGGACGGCGGGTTGAGGAGCGCGACCGCGTTCGACTCGATCAGCCGACCAGGGGCGTCGCCGACGAGCAGCACGCGCCACGGCGCGGCGACCGGGGCGGCCGTGCGGACCATCTCACCCGGTACGCCCGGCAGCGGCGAGAGCCGGCTCGCGAGCACGCCGGCTCGCCCGGGTGACGGCGCCGAGTGGACGACATACAGCCCGGCAAAATCCGTGAGATCCGCCTCGGTCAGCGCGAACCACGCGCCGCCCGCATGATGGAACAGGGCGGGGAGGGCGAGCAGCGTATCGGGCGTGATCGCGCCGAGCGGAGTGACCGTGTAGAAGCCCTCGTAGGACGACACGAAGCCCGCGCGGGGCAGCACGTACGCCGTATCGCGCGCGTCGAGGGTGAACTCCGTGCGCTCGCCGGTGACCGTGACGTCCGCGAGCCCCGGCTGGCGCGGAATGCGGTACCGGAACGCGACGGCGTCGTCGTACGCGCGCACGACCACCTCGAACCGCCGCCCCGACGGCGCACGCTCGGCGAGCGCGATCACCGTCTCCTGGTAGCGGTCCCGTGCGGTGCTCGCCTTGCCGAGCAGCCCGCGCACGATCCCGTCGTGGGCGGCGCGCGTGAACCCGGTGACCTGTACGTCGCGGCCCAGCGCGCCGGCGCGGCCGAGGTCGAGTCCCAGGGCCGACGAGCCGACGAGCGACACACCCCGGAAGCTGATCTCGTACGTGGGCACCTGGCGCCCATCGGGCGCCGGGCGCACGCGCACCGTGAGCGCGATCCGCCCGTCGGGCGACCGGGTCGTCACCCCCGTGCCGAGCGCCGATCCCGTGTGCTGCGCCTCGGCCGACGACGCGGACACGGCCAACGCGGTCGCCGCGCGAAGGATTCGCCACGCGCGCGCGCCGGCCCTCTCGAAGAACCGCACCCGATGCGCTCGCTCCGCGACGGCGCGCACGAGGCGCTACCGCTCCTCGGGCGACCGGGCGGGGGCGGGGGGCGCTGTGGGAGACGGCGCGGGCGTGGCGGCCGGGGCCGCGGTGAACTGGCCGGAGACGCCGAACGGCTGGACGTCGATGCTGCCGGTGAGCGACTTGGCCGAGGCCATCGTGCCCGTGTAGGTGAGCGTGAGCGGCTGGCCCTCGTACTCGCCGCCGTGGCTGAAGGTGATCTTGCCGTCCTTCACCGCGCCGGTCACGTCGTAGCTCTTGGCAGCCCCTGCGGTGCGACATGTGCCCGTGATCTTCGCGTCGGCGAGCTTCAGGGTGCAGATCTCGTTCACCGGATTGCCCACGACGTCACCCGTGACCTGCCAGGTGCCGGACACGGAATCGGCGACGGTGACGTGGAGCGCGGTCGCGAGCAGCAGGGGCAGCAGCATCAGAGTCGTTCCTCGTCGAGGGTGGTCGGGGCTGCCCGGGCCGGTTGCCGGCCGTCGCCCATGGCGCTACGTTCGGCGCGGAGCGAACGTTCACTCCACACCGTTCGGCACGGTAGGTTCGGTGTTCCGCACTGTCAAGGCGCGCCGAACGCCGCGGCCGACCCGGCCCGATGCCCGCTTCCGTCCCGCGTTCTGCGCCCGCCGCCGCGCCACCGGCCGTGCCCGTCCGACCGGTCGCCGACAAGCGTGCCGCGTTGCTCGACGCCGCGCGGCGCCTCATCGCTCGGGCGGGGCTGCACGACACGCCGATCTCCGCCCTCGCGCGCGCGGCGGGCGTGGGTGCCGGCACGGTGTACCGGTATTTCCCGAGCAAGGACGCGCTCATCAACGCGCTCTACCTCGAACTGCTCGACGACCAGCACCGGGCCGCGACGGCGGACGCGGGGGCGCTCGCGGCACACACCGACGACCCGCGCGCCTCGCTGTGGCGCGCGTGGTCGGGGCTCGCGCGCTGGCACCTCGACCACCCCGAGGCGTCGAACGTGATCCATCAATGCCGCGCGTCGGGCATTCTCACGACGGCGACTCGCGACCGCGAACGGCGCGCGACCGCGGACGGGCTGGCGGCGTTCGCGGCCGCGATCGCGCGCGGCGTGCTCCGCGACCTGCCGCGCGATGTGTTCTGGGCGCTCTACACGGGGCCGATCGTCGCGCTCGTCGCGATGCGCGACGCGGGTGAGCTCGACGTCACCGACGCGCTGTTGCGCGCGACGTTCGACGGGGTGTGCCGCAGCGTGCTTCCGGCGCCGGTGGCCCGCGTGACTGCGGACGGAGGACAGGCCTCCTGAGCCCGGCCCCGCTCGCGCGCGACGTCGCCGCGCTGCAGGGGGCTGTCGCGGGGCGGTACGCGCTCGTACGCGAGCTCGGGCGCGGGGGCATGGGGCTGGTGCTGCTCGCGCGCGACGTGGCGCTCGACCGCCCGGTCGCGATCAAGGTGCTGCCGGGCGCTCTGGGAGTCGACCCTGGGCTCCGGGCGCGGTTCCTCCGCGAGGCGCGCATCAGCGCCGGCCTGTCGCACCCGCACGTGGTGCCGATCCACGCGGTCGAGGAGCACGCGGACGCGGTGTTCTTCGCGATGGCCTACGTGGACGGCGAGACGCTGGCCGACCGCGTGCGGCGTGCGGGGCCGCTCCCGCCGGGGGAGGCGGCGCGCGTGCTCCGCGAGGTGGCATGGGCCCTCGCGTACGCGCACGGTCGCGGGGTCGTGCACCGCGACGTGAAACCCGAGAACGTGATGGTCGAGCGCGGCTCGGGGCGTGCCCTGGTGAGCGACTTCGGGATCGCCCGATCCGAGCGCGCGCCATCGACGCTCACGGGCGAGGGTGAGATCCTCGGGTCGGTCGCCTTCATGAGCCCGGAGCAGGCCGCGGGCGAGCCGGTCGACGGGCGGAGCGACCTCTACGCCCTCGGGGGGCTCGGCTTCTACCTGCTCACCGGTCGGCCGCCGTTCCAGGCGCCGACCGCGGCGGCGCTCCTGGTCCAGCGGCTCACGACCGCCGCGCCGCCCGTCGCCTCGGTCCGTCCGGACGTCCCGCCGTGGCTCGCCGGGGTCATCGACCGGTGTCTCGCACGCGCGCCGGAAGCGCGGTTCCCGTCGGGGGAGGCGGTCGCCGAGGCGCTCGTGCCGCGCAGCGGCGCGACGTCGGACGCGGACATCGCGCCGCCCGTGCGCAGTTTCGTGCGCGCCGCCGAGCAGACGATGTGGCTCGTGTGGCTGATCGTGGTGTTCACGGTGTTCTACGGGCTCCCGTCGACGCGCAACCTCGCCGCGCTGGCGTTCGGCATCGCATTCGGCGCGATCGTGGTGTCGGCCGATCTGCTGCGTCGCGCGCGCGAGCTGATCGCCGAGGGCTACGGCGCCGGCGACGTGCGCTGGGCGTTCGCGCGCGAGCGGCGGTCGCACGAAGCCGAGCTGCGCGCCGTGTTCGACGCACGCCGCACGGAGGCCGACCGCCGCACGCGGCGACGCGCCTGGGCGGTCCTCGGCGTCGCGCTCGTGCTCAAGGGGGTGACGCTCGTGCGGCTGCTGCGCCCCGCGCCCGGCACGCACCCCGGCGGGGGCTGGATCGCGGCGACCGTCCTCGCCGACCTGACGACGGCGCTGAGCCTCGTCATCGCGCTCAACGCGTCGCCGCGGGCGGAGCGGCGCTTCTTTCGCCTCACCGCCCGGGTCTGGGAGGGCCGATTCGGCCCGGCGTTCTTCCGACTCGCGGGCGTGGGCCGCCCTGCGCGCGCACACGGCGGCGCGCCCGGGGCGAGGGGTGCGGCGCCGGACGCGCTGGCGTCGCCCGACGCGCTGCCGCCCGCCGTGCTGGCGCGGTTCCCTGAGCTGCCGCACACGCTGCGGCGGATCGAGGCGGCGTACGCGTCGCTCGGCGCGCGCGAGGCCGACGTCGCGCGCGCCGTGGCCGCGGCAGGAATCTCGGCGGCCGGTGACGTGACGACGGACGACCCGACCCGCGCGCCGTCCGCGCTGCTCGCGCACCGCGACGCGCTGGTGGCGGACATGCGTCGCGCACTCGACGCGGCGCGCGCGGGGCGCACGGCGCTGGCCGCCGCGCGCGAGAACATCCGCGTGCAGCTGCTGCGGATCGGCGCGGGCGTCGGCGAACCCGACGACCTCGGCGCCGAGATCGCGGCGGCGCGCGCGCTGCTCGATGGGGGGCCGGGGTGACAGCCGCTCGCGCGGCGCTCGCGCGGCGCTCGCGCGGCTCCGCGTCGCGCGGACGCCGAGCGCACTTTGCCGCCGGCGTGCGCGGGGCCATGTTGTCGGGCGTCGCCCACGGCAGCGGGCGTATCCGTCAGGGGAGAACATGCGCGATATCCGGGTGGCGACGGTCCAGTTCCAGCACGCGCCGGGCGACAAGGCGTACAACGTCGGGCGGGTCCGACACTTCGCGGCCGACGCGGCCCGCGCGGGCGTGGAGTTGATCGTCTTTCCGGAGATGTGCCTGACGGGATACTGGCACGTGCGCAAGCTCTCGCGCGAGGCCTTCGAGGCGCTGGCCGAGCCGGTGCCCGACGGGCCGTCGACCGCGGAGCTCCTGCGGCTCGCGCGGGAGCACGGGATGACGGTCGGCGCGGGGCTCCTGGAGCTGGGCGAGGACGGGCGCGTCTACAACGCGTACGTCGTCGCGATGCCCGACGGCGCGTGGGCCGTCCACCGCAAGCTGCACGTGTTCGAGCACCCCGACATCGCCGCGGGTGACCGGTATACGGTGTTCGACACCCCGCACGGCTGCCGCGTGGGCGTCCTGATCTGCTACGACAACAACATCGTCGAGAACGTGCGCGCCACCGCGCTGCTCGGCGCCGAGGTGTTGCTCGCGCCGCACCAGACCGGCGGGTGCGATTCGGTGAGCCCGCGCGGGATGAAGCCGGTGGACCCCGCCGTGTGGGCGCGCCGTGGGGAGGACCCGGCGGCGTGCGAGGCCGAGCTGTGCGGGCCCAAGGGGCGCGGGTGGCTGATGCGCTGGCTCCCGAGCCGGGCGCACGACAACGGCATGTTCCTGCTGTTCAGTAACGGCATCGGCCCCGACGACGACGAGATCCGGACGGGCAACGCGATGGTGCTCGACCCCTACGGCGAGATCGTCGCCGAGACGCGCGCGTTAGGCGACGCGATGGTCGTCGCGGACCTCGACGCGTCGCTGCTGCCCACGTCGTCGGGGCGGCGGTGGCTCCGCGCGCGCCGGCCCGACCTCTACGGGTCGCTCACGCACTCCACGGGGCAGGAGCTGGAGACGCGTCGCGTGCGGTTCGGCGCATGACAGGCGCGACGCGCGCAACGCGCGCAACGCGGTCGGCCGCCGCGTTCGGGGCGTGTCTGGCGGCGCTCGCGAGCCGGCCCGCGGGCGCGCAGGCCGCCACCGAGCCCCGCGCGGGGACTTCGCCCGCGGGGGGTTCGCCTGTGAGGGACTCAGCGCCCGCGATCTCGGTCGTCCCCCGGCCGGTACAGCTGACGCCAAGCCGGGGCGGTTCGCGCTCACGGCGGGCACGGTGATCTGGACGGCGCCCGGCCAGCCCGCGGCGGCCACGGTCGGGCGTCAACTCGCCGGCTACCTCGAGCCGGCCACCGGCTACGCGCTCGCGGTGCGCGAGGGGATGCTGCCGCCGGGCGCCGCGTCCGCCAGGGCGGGGGCGATCGTGCTCCGGCTCGACGCGTCGCTCGCGCGGCTCGGTGACGAGGGCTACGCGCTCGAGGTACGTCCGGACCGGGTGACGGCGCGCGCGGCCGGGCAGGCCGGGCTGTTCTACGCCGTGCAGACGATCCGTCAGCTGCTGCCGCCCGACGTCTTTCGCGCGGCGCCGGTGCGCGGGGTCGCGTGGACGATGCCCGCCGCGCGCATCGAGGACGCGCCGCGCTTCGTGTGGCGCGGCGGGATGCTCGACGTGGGCCGCCACTTCATGCCCAAGGAGTTCGTCGAGAAGTACATCGACCTGCTCGCGCTCCACAAGATGAACACCTTTCACTGGCACCTCACCGAGGACCAGGGGTGGCGGCTCGAGATCAAGAAGTACCCGCGCCTCACGGCCGTGGGCTCGCGGCGCGCGATGACGGTCGCGGGCCGGCAGGCGCGCGGTGATTCCGCGGCGTGGGTGTACGACTCGGTGCCCCACGGCGGCTTCTACACGCAGGACGATGCGCGCGAGGTGGTCGCCTACGCCGCCGCGCGCCACGTCACGGTCGTGCCCGAGATCGAGATGCCCGGGCACGCCGTCGCGGCCATCGCCGCCTACCCCGAGCTCGGCGTCGCCCCCCAGCCTTCGGCGGTCGCCACGCGCTGGGGCGTGTTCGACAACATCCTGAACGCGGAGCCGGGCACCGTCCGGTTCATGCAGGACGTGCTGACCGAGGTGCTCGCCATCTTCCCGGGTCCGTTCGTGCACGTCGGGGGCGACGAGGCCGACAAGGCGCGATGGCGCGCCGACCCGCAGGTGCAGGCGCGCATCCGCGCGCTCGGGCTCAAGGACGAGCACGAATTGCAGAGCTGGTTCATCCGGCAGATGGACGCGTTCCTCACGGCGCGCGGACGCCGCCTCATCGGGTGGGACGAGATCCTCGAAGGCGGGCTCGCGCCCGGCGCTGCGGTGATGTCGTGGCGCGGCACCGCGGGTGGCATCGCGGCCGCGCGCGCCGGCCACGACGTGGTGATGACGCCGACGAGCCGCGTGTACCTCGATTACTACCAGTCGCGCGACCACGCGTCGGAGCCGCTCGCCGGCGGCGGATATCTGCCGCTCGACACGGTGTACGCCTTCGAGCCCGTGCCGACCGAACTCTCCGCCTCGGAGGCGCGCCACGTGCTCGGCGCGCAGGGCAACCTGTGGACGGAGTACGTGCCGACGCCCAAGCAGGCCGAGTACATGGCGTACCCGCGCCTGTCGGCGCTGGCCGAGGTGACGTGGTCGCCTCGCGCGTCGCGGGACTTCGCGAACTTCACGGCGCGACTGCGCGCGCACCTGCGGCGGTTGGACGCGCTCGACGTGAACTACCGGCCGCTGCGGCCGTAGCCGGGGTGTTAGGCGCCGCGGGGGAGGAACCGCCCGCCGCGCGCGCCGGTCGGGACCTGCCCCTCGCTGCTCAGCACGCCGTTGACCCACACGGCCGCGATGCCCGCGGCCGGCCGCTGCGGGTCCGCGTACGTCGCCACGTCGCGCACCGTCGCGGGATCGAACAGCACGAGGTCCGCCCAGTGCCCCTCGCGCACCTCGCCGCGTCGGGCGAGCCCGAAGCGCCGGGCCGAGAGCCCGGTCATCCTGTGCACGGCGTCGGCGAGCGGGAACAGGCCCACGTCGCGGCAGTAGTGGCCCAGCACGCGCGGGAACGCCCCCCAGAGGCGCGGGTGCGGGCGGGGGTCGTTGGGCAGCCCGTCCGAGCCGATGATGGTGGCCGGGTGTGACAGGATGCGCCGGACATCGGCCTCCGACATCGAGTGATAAATCGCGCCCGCCGGCTGCAGCCGCCGAGCCGCCTCGATGGGCGGCATGCCCCACGCGGCCGCGACCTCTGCGAGCGACCGTCCGCCCGCCTCGGGGTGCGGGTCCGACCAGGTGATCGTGATCTCGACGCGGTCGTCGACCTGATCGAGGTCGAGCGTCGAGGAGCCGGCGGCGTACGGGTAGCAGTCCCACCCGACCACGTCGTCGCCTGATGGGCTCGTGCGTCGCGCGGCGTCGAGCGTGGCGAGCACCTCGTCGCTCCGCCCCCAGTTCTCGGGGCCTGCGCACTTCAGGTGGGAGACCACCACCGGCACGCGCGCGTGCCGCCCGACGCGCACCGCCTCGTCGAGCGCATCGAGGATCCCGGCGAACTCGCTCCGGACGTGCGTCGCGTACAGCGCGCCCGCCTCCGCGAGCGGCTCGGCCAGCGCGAGCACCTCCGCCGCCGGGGCGTGGCGCGCGTTCGCGTAGGCGAGCCCCGTGCTGAGGCCTAACGCGCCGCCGGCGAGCGCGTCGCGCAGCTCGGCGCGCATGGCGGCGACCTCGCGGGGCGCGGCAGGACGGTCGAGGCGGTCCATGTGGTTGGCGCGCAGCGCCGTGTGGCCCACGAGCGCGGCCACGTTGACCGCGGGGTGCGCGCGCTCGACGGCCTCGCGGTACGACGCGAATGTGGGGTAGCGGAAGTCCTCCGCCCGCCCGAGCAGGTTCATCGGGTCGGGCGGCTCGCCGCGCAGGCGCACGGGCGCGGCGCTCACGCCGCAGTTGCCGACCACCACCGTCGTCACACCCTGCGACAGCTTGGGCCACATGCCCGGCGCGCGGACCACGCTCGTGTCGTCGTGCGTGTGCACGTCGACGAACCCGGGGCAGAGCACCAGTCCCGCGGCATCTCGCTCGTCGTCGGCCCGCCACGCCCGCGGGTCGAGTGCACCGATGGCCGCGACCCGCCCGGCCGCGAGCGCCACGTCGGCGCGCACGGCGGGCGCGCCCGTCCCGTCGACCACCGTGGCGTTGCGGATGAGAGTGTCGCAGCGTTGCATGCCGTCCTCCCCCTCACACATCGGATCCCGCGCGTGCTTCAGGGTAATCAGCTGCTGCTCGCCGCGGCGGCCGCGGTCGTGTGCCTCGTGCTGCTCATCGCGCGGCTGAAGCTGCACCCGTTCGTCGCGCTCGTTCTCGTCTCGCTCGCCCTCGGCGTGGCGACGGGAATGCCCCTCGGCAAGGTCGTCGCGTCGTTCGAGGCCGGGGCGGGGTCCGCGCTCGGGCACATCGCCGTGGTGATCGCGCTCGGCACGATGTTGGGCAAGATGCTGGCGGAGTCGGGCGGGGCGGAGCAGATCGCGGGCCGCGTGATCGCCGCCTTCGGCGCGCGGAACGTCCACTGGGCGATGGCCTGCATCGCGCTGCTCGTCGGCCTCCCGGTGTTCTTCGACGTCGGGCTCGTGCTGCTCGCGCCCATCGCGTTCGACCTCGCGCGGCGCACCGGCGCGTCGCTGGTGCTCGTCGGCATCCCGATGGTGGCGGCGCTGAGCGTGGTGCACGGCCTCGTCCCGCCGCACCCGGCCGCGCTGATCGCGGTGACCGCGTACCACGCCGACATCGGCCGCACCATGCTCTACGCGCTCGCCGTCGGGCTGCCCACCGCAGCGCTCGCCGGTCCGGTGTTCGCGCGCGTCGTCGCGCCGCGCGTCGCGGCGCGGCGCGCCGTGGGTAGGACGCCGCGGGATGCAGTCCCGCGCGGCGCGACCGCGCTCGGCGCCGAGTTGACCGAGCAGGAGCCCGCGGCGCGGCGCGGTGGCCGGCCGGGGTTCGGCGTGACCGTGGGGACGGTGCTCCTGCCGGTCGCGCTCATGCTCCTGGGCAACGCGGCCGACGCGGTCGCGCCGGCGGGGGGCGTGCCTAACGGCATGCTGCGCCTCGCCGGCACGCCCGTCGTCGCGCTCCTCGTCGCGCTGCTCGCCAGCTTCGCGACCCTCGGGCGCCGGTTCGACCGCGACACGATTCTCCGCTACACCAACGAGTGCCTCGGCCCGGTGGCCGCGGTGATCCTCGTGGTCGGTGCGGGCGCGGGGTTCGGGCGGGTGTTGACGGAGGGCGGCGTGTCGGGCGCGGTGGTCGCGCTCGCGACGCGCGCCCGCGTGCCACCGCTGCTCTTCGGCTGGCTCGTCGCCGCGCTCATCCGCGTCGCGACCGGCTCGGCCACGGTGGCCATGACCACGGCCTGCGGGATCGCGGCCCCGGTCGCGGCGCGCGCGGCCGGCGTCTCGCCCGAGTTGATGGTGCTCGCGACCGGCGCCGGGTCGCTCGTCCTCTCGCACGTGAACGACGGGGGCTTCTGGCTCGTGAAGGAGTACTTCGGGCTGTCGGTCTCCGAGACGCTCCGCACGTGGACGGTGTGCGAGACGCTGATCTCGGTCGCCGCCCTCGCCTTCACCGTGCTGCTCGCCGCGGCGCTCGGCGGGCGCGCGTGACCTGGGCGCGGTCGCGCTGCCCGCGCGTCGTCGCGCTCAATGAGACCCGCTACGGACCGTCGGGAACGCGGTCCGCGCCGGGCGACGCCGCGATGCGGAGCCGAACCGCCGTGCCCCACGGATCACGCGTCAGGATCTCGTGTCCGGGCTCTGCGCCGCGCCCGCCTTCGACGGCGTGCCCCGCGGCGACGAGACTGCGTGCCGCGTTCGCCACGTCGGCCGGCGTGGGGAGTTCGATCGTCCACTCGAGGAGCTGCGCGTCGTCCGCGGCCGGCGGTCGTGCGCCCGGTCCGGCCCACGTGTTGGCGCCGAGGTGGTGGTGGTATCCGCCGGCGCCGAGGAAGAGCGCGCCGGGGTAGCGCCACACCGTGCGGTCGAAGCCGAGCGCGTCGGAGAAGAACGCCGCAGCCTGCTCGGTGCTCCCGACGTGCAGGTGGACGTGCCCGATCGTCGTGCCCGCGGGCACGCCGGTCCAGGGCGCGTCCCCCCCCGCGGCGACGAGGTCGGTCATGTCGACCGGGTCGGTGGCCATCATCAGCTCGCGCCCCTCGCGCCGCCAGCCTTCCCGCGGGCGGTCGGCGTAGACCTCGACGCCGAGCCCGTCGGGGTCCGTGAGGTACAGCGCCTCGCTCACGAGGTGGTCGCCCGCGCCGGCGCGGACGCCGAGTGTCGCGAGGTGGCGTGCGAAGCGCCCCAACGTCGGGCGGTCGGGAAGGAGGACGGCGGAGTGATAGAGCCCGAGCCGGCCGCGCCGCGGAACGGGACGCGCGCCCGGGCGCTCGCGGAGTTCGACCAGCTCGCGGCCGTCGCCGGCCGCACCGCCCGGCGGTGCGGCCGGCGTGCCTAACGAGATCCGGCCGGCGCTGCGCGCGCGCACGTGCAGGCCGAGCACACCCTCGTAGAACGCGAGCGAGCGGGCCAGGTCGGCGACCTGCAGCCGCACGGCGCCGAGGCGCGTCGCGTCGGGAAGGCGGTGCGCGCCGTGCGGCGGGTCGCCGTAGCTGCCCGGGGTGGCCGGCGCGGTGGCCGGTGCTCCGCCGAAGAGGTCGTGCGTGGTCGCACTCATGGCAGCCTGGGGTGAGGGGTGTACGGTGGGACGGGCGGTCAGCGCGCGGCGGCGAACGCGCCCGGCGCCTCGTTCCCGCGCGCGGCGCCGGCCGCGCGGCGGTCCGCCAGCATCTGGTCGAGCGAGTAGCGTCCGGCACCGGCGATGGCCAGCGCGACGAGCGCGCCGAACAGCGCCAGCGGGTACTCGAATCCGTGCGGCGCGAAGAACCCGCCCGCGAGGTGCACGAAGACGATCGCGCCGAGCATCACGACGGCGAGGCCGGCGCCGGCGAGGCGCGTCAGCAGCC
Source organism: uncultured Gemmatimonadales bacterium (assembly GCA_963851265.1). Lineage (GTDB taxonomy): Bacteria > Gemmatimonadota > Gemmatimonadetes > Gemmatimonadales > Gemmatimonadaceae > BPUI01. Next base: position 110,444 of record CAWKNZ010000009.1, on the reverse strand, counting down.
CCGCGACGAGTGCGAGCCCGCCGAAGAACTCGACGAGTGCGGTGAGCGGGCCCGTGAGGCCGGCCGCGGGAACGTGCATACCGCCGAACGCGCCGGACACGCCGGCGAAGCCGAAGACGAAGAGCTTCTGCGCGCCGTGGGCGAGGAAGATGCCGCCGACGACGACGCGGAGGACGGTGAGGGCGATGTCGATGCGAGTGGGATCGTTGCGGGTGTGCATGGCGGATGTTGGTTGAGGTGACGAAGGATGTGACGACACGTGTTGGAGGACGTGCAGGCGCGCGTGCCGGCGCGATCGTACGCGGGGGGCGCGGGTCAGTCGCGCCGCCGCGCGATTGCGAGCAGGTCGATGAGTGTCGCGAGCTGGTCGCGTGTGAGGCGAGCGAGCTGCCGGGCGTGCAGGGCCGTGATCGGCGCCTCGATCTGGTCGAGGAGCGCGAGGCCGTCGGCCGTGATCCGCGTCGACACGACGCGCCGGTCTTCCGCGCTACGCCCGCGCGCGACGAGGCCGGCGTCTTCGAGGCGGTCGAGGAGACGCGTCACGTCCGGCACCTGCGCGACGAGGCGGTCGCCGACCTCGTAGCGGCACAGCCCCGCCGGGCCGGCGCCGCGCAGAATGCGCAAGACGTTGTACTGCGTGCCCGTGAGGTCGAACGGCCGGAGCGCCTCGGCCAGCTCGTGCCGCAGCAGCGCCGCCGTGCGCTCCACGCTGAGCGAGGCCTCCTGTTCGAGGCTCGCGAAGGGCTTGTGTTGTCGGAGTTCCTGTTGGAGAGCGGACGCCATGCAGGTCAATATGCGTGTTGTAACACCCAAATGCAATGGGGGTGAGGGTGGACCCGCCCGTCGTGTCACGGGCCCACACTCCGGCGCGGGATTGTTCGTGATCCCGTGTGCCGGAGATCGTCGCGCAACGCCGCAGCCACCGCCGCATCGAGGGCGTCTCCGCGGCGGGCGTTTCGGGACCGACGTGCGGTGTGCGCCAGCGTCCCGAGCGCGTGAGCACGCAGTGGAGTCGGCGTTAGGCTTTTCAGGCGTGGTCGTGGCTCCGGGTCCGCGTGGCCGCGCCCGGGGGCGACGCGGACAGCCTGTGGGCGGAACTGTCGCGCGCGGCCCCGCACGGCGGTATCGATCCGCCGTGCGGGTCCGCGACGTACTCCGCGTCTTGCCCGACGACGGCTGGTACCTCGCCCGGACCCGGGACACCGACGCGCAGTGCTCGGACCCGAGCAAGGCGGGGCTCGTGACGGTCGCGGGAACTGGCGGCGACGACCTCGCCCCCGGCACGCTGAACAGCATCCTCGAGCAAGCTGGGCTAAAGAGACCGGGGCCCTGGGAGGCGCCATGACTCGGGATCTCATCGTCGTCGAGCCGACCGCGACCGGGTTCTCCGCCTAGTCGCCGGACCTGCCCGGGTGTGTCGCCGCGCGCGGTACCCGGGAGGAGGTCGAGCGCGAAATGCGCGAAGTCGTGGCCGCCTAACGCAGCGCTGCTGCCGTCGAGTCTGCGGCGACACCCCGACGCGCCCGCCGGCACGCCGACGGGAACGTCGGCTCCGACGCGCTCCGGGCGTTCCTGCGCGACCGCGGCTTCGCGGAGCGCACGCGCGGGAGCCACCACGGGTGCCGGCGCTCGGGGGTGGAGGCGCGGCTCCACGTGCAGCGCGATGGCGCCAAGGCGAACGCGTACCAGGTACTACAGGTCCGCGCCGCCCTGATCGTGGCCGGGCTGACCAGCACCGAAGCGCCCGAAGCGAATGCACCGTGAGCGAGCCGTCCAAGTACGAGCTGATCGTCGACTGGGACGCGGCGGACCGCGTGTTCGGCGACGCCGTGCCCGGGCCGAACGGGCGCCGGCTGCTGCTGGCGTAGCAGAGCCTAACGCTGTGCATCAGCCGACGCAGCGGCCCGGTGCTCCTCGGCGGCGCGGGACCCCTCGCGGCCGCCGCGCCGCTGAACTGGTGCCTTCGACGGCGCACACGAGCTTATCATTGTGCTGCACCGTGGTCGTCCGCGATCGCATCGTGTCCGCGCCCCGTCGCACGTGGGGCCGCGCGTGGCCACACCGTCCTCGTATCGAAGCGTACCATGAAGAACCTCTTCGAGCCTGCCACCGCCGCCGAGGTGCGGGAGCGGCTCACGCGACTGCGGCAGGACAACGCCCGCCGCTGGGGCACGATGACCGTCGCCCAAGCGGTCGCGCACTGCACGTACGGTATGGAGCTCGCCACCGGCGACCAGCGTCCCCCTCGGGTACTCATCGGCCGGCTCCTCGGCCCCGCCATCAAGCGGCTCGCGCTGCGCGACGACGCCCCCATGCGCCGGAACTCGCCCACAGTGCCGGGAGCCGTGGTCGCGAACGAGCGCGACCTGGACGTCGAGCGGCGGCGGCTGGACGGCCTAATCTCGCGATTCGTGGCCGCCGGCCGGGGCGCCTGCACGACGCACCCGCACAGCTTCTTCGGCCGCCTCACGCCCGACGAGTGGGCGGTGCTGATGTACAAGCACCTCGATCACCACCTGCGGCAGTTCGGGGCCTGAGCGCCGTCTCGCTCGGACGACTCGCAGCTCCACGCGGGTCGGGACCTCGCGGCGCCGCGGCTGCGCCAGAGATGCCGGCACCTCGGCGTCGAGCCGGACGCGTTCCTGCCGCACTGATGCGTTAGGCGGGCCACCATCGGTCCCGCTTCCACCCACCCACCCACCCACTGCATGTCCAGACTGCGCGTCCACGGCTTCGCGATGTCGCTCGACGGGTTCGGCGCCGGCCCCGACCAAGATCTCCAGCACCCCCTCGGCGTCAACGGCCCGGAGCTGATGGCGTGGTTCGTCCACACGCGCACGTGGCGCGCGAAGCAGGGCCAGCCCGGAGGCGAGACCGGGGTCGACGACACGATGGCCCAGCGGGGCTTCGAAAACGTCGGCGCCTGGATCCTGGGCCGCAACATGTTCGGCCCCGTGCGCGGGCCGTGGCCCGACGAGAGTTGGAAGGGCTGGTGGGGGGACGATCCGCCGTACCACGTCCCGGCGTTCGTGCTGACGCACCACCCCCGCCCGCCCCTCGCGATGGCCGGCGGCACGGTGTTCCACTTCGTGACCGGCGGCATCCACGCCGCGCTGGAGCAGGCGACCGCGGCGGCCGCCGGCCGCGACGTCCGGCTCGGCGGCGGGGTGGCCACCGTCCGGCAGTACCTGCAGGCCGGACTGGTCGACGAGATGCACCTCGCCGTCGGGCCGGTGTTGCTCGGAACCGGGGAGCACCTCATGCGGGACATCGACCTGCGCGCGCTCGGCTACGAGTGCGCGGAGACCGTCGCCGGCGAGCGCGCCACCCACGTCGTCATCCGCCGACGTCCGTGACCGCTTGGCGGCGCCGGGCTGTAACTCTCGACCGGGCGCGCCCGTACGCGCTTGCGTCGCCGCCGGTCCCCCCGCCCCTACGGTCCGTGATCAACCCCGAAGTCGCCGTCCCGCTGGCCGTCGCGCTGGCCACCCCCGTCGCGATCCTCTGGCGCTGGTTCCAGCACCGGGAGCGGCTGGCCGAACTGGCCGCCGAGCGCAAGCGCCTGCCGGCGGACGACGCCCGCCTGACCCGGCTCGAACAGGCGGTCGAGGCGATCGCGGTCGAGGTGGAGCGCGTCGGTGAGGGCCAACGGTTCCTGACGCGCGCGTTGACCGGGCGGGGCGTCGTCACCGGAAGCGACATCCCCGCCGCCGAATCGCGCGTGCTGACGCCCCACTGAGCCCCTCGCCCGCGCACCCTCCCAGCGCGGAAGCTGCCAAAGCGGCCCGGCCCGCCGTGGCAGGTCCGGTGCGCCGCGATTGCTGTACGGCTCGGCGTCCACGTTAGGCGGCGCGCGACGGACGCCGCCGCCGGCGCCGGATAAGCCGGATAACCAGCGACTGCGGTCTGCTGTCGATTCGGCGCTCGAAGCCCCCGCGGCGTGGGTGGCAATGCGACACGCCGCGCACGGCGCTCCGAACCGATCTCGTCCAACGACTCGCGCCTGCGCCGACCGGATCCGACTGGCGTCCGGAACGGCGCGGTGTCGGCCCGCGTGGCGCCGGTGATCACGCGCCCCGGCTATGGAAGCCGTGACCGCCGTGCCACATTCCGGGTCGAGCACACGACCGTGACCGAGGACGGGGGGCATGACGACGAGCGCACGCGGGCGGGACGGGTTGGGAGGAGCGGCGGGCCGTGCGGCCGAGGTGGTCAGCGGGCGCGCCGCTGCGGCTGCCCTGTTCGCCGGGCCGGGCGAGGTGCGCGAGCTCGCCCGTACGCTCGACTGGGGCGCGACCCCGCTCCGCTGGCCCGACACCTGGTCGCCGGCGCTGCGCATCGCGACCCGGGCGATGCTCGACGCCCCGCACCCGATCTGCCTCTGGTCGGGTCCCGCGTACGCCCTCGTCTACAACGACGCCTACCGCCGCATCCTCGCCGCCAAGCACCCGGGCGCGCTCGGTCAGCCCGGCTCCGTCGTGTGGGCCGAGATCTGGGAGGCGCTCGCGCCGCAGTTCGCGCAGGTGTCGGCCGGCGGGCCGGCGGTCTACGGCGAGGACGCGCGGTTCGTGATGGCGCGTCTGGAGGGCGGCCGGACGGAGGACGCGTGGTTCAGCTACTCGCTCTCGGCGCTCCGCGACGAGGACGGAGATGTTGTCGCGGTGCTGAACATCTCGCCCGAGACCACGGCCCGCGTGCGTGCGGAGCAGGCGCTCGAGGCGGAGCGCGCCCGCCTCGCCGAGGTGGTGCGGCTCGCGCCCGCGTTCATGGCCGTGCTCCGCGGGCCGAACCACGTCATCGCATTGACGAACGCCGGCTACGACGCGCTCGTCGGGGGCCGCGACGTGCGCGGCCGTTCGGTGGCCGAGGCGCTCCCCGAGGCGGCGGCTCAGGGCTTCGTGGCACTGCTCGACGAGGTGCTGGCCAGCGGCGCGCCGTTCGTCGGACGCGAGGTGCCGTACCGCCGGCCTGACGACACCGGCAACGAGGACGTGCGGTACGTCGACTTCGTGTACCAGGCGCTCACCGAGGTCGACGGCACGCGCTCGGGGGTGTTCGTGCACGGCGTGGATGTGACCGCCCAGGTGCGTGCGCGCGGCGAGGTCGAGCGCCTGCTCGCCGCCGAGCGCGCCGCGCGCGCGGAGGCGGAGGCCGCGGCGGCCCGCGCGGCACTGCTGCAGGAGTTGACGGCGGCGCTCTCGCAGGCGCTGACGCGCGAGCAGGTCGCCGCCGTCGTCATCGAGCGGATCAGCACGGCGCTCGGCGCCCACCTCGGCGTCCTGGCGCTCGTCACGCCCGCGGGGGACCGCCTCGCCGTCGCGGCGGCCGAGCGACTCCGCGAGGAGACCTGGCGCGCGTGGGCGACCTTCCCGCTCGAGGCGCCAGTGCCGCTGGCAGAGGCAGCCCGGCTCGGTCATGCCGTGGTCCTTCCGACGTTCGACGCCATCGCGGCGCACGCGCCCACGATCGCGGATCTCTGCCGGACGTACGGGACGGAGGCGATGTGCGCCTTGCCCGTCGCGGCGCCGGACGGCCGCGTGCTCGGCGCGCTCGGGCTGAGTTTCCCGGCGCCGCGCGCGCTGGCGGACGAACTGGGCCTCCTCGAGACACTCGCCGGGCAGGCGGCGCAGGCGCTCGAGCGCGCCCGGCTCTTCGAGGCGGAGCACGCCGCGCGCGGCGCCGCGGAGGTTGCCGAGGCGCGGTTGCGCGACGTGTTCGAGCAGGCGCCGGTCTCGGTGGCCGTGCTGACCGGGCCCGACCACGTGTACAGCATCGTGAGCCCGCTCTACGCCGAGACGCCGGGCGGCGGCCGGACGCTGCTCGGCCGCTCCGTACGGGAGGCGTTCCCCGAGCTGGAGGGCACCGGCTATGTCGAGACGATGGACCGGGTCTACGTCACCGGCGAGCCGTTCGCCGCCGCGGAGCGCCGGGTGCTTCTTCGCGGCGGCGATGGCGCCCTCGTGGAGCACTACCTCAACATCGGCTACCAGGCGCTCCGGGACCGCGAGGGCCACATCTACGCCGTCGCGAGCGCCACCTACGACGTGACGGGCCAGGTGCGCGCGCGCCGCGAGGTGGAGATGGCGCGCGCCGAGGCCGAGCGGCAGCGAGCGGCGGCGCACGCGGCGAACCAGGCCAAGAGCGAGTTCCTCTCGACGATGAGCCATGAGCTCCGGACGCCACTGAACGCGATCGGCGGCTACGCCGAATTGCTCACGCTCGGCCTGCGCGGGCCGGTGACCGACGCGCAGCGGCAGGACCTGGAGCGACTGCGCCGGGCGAACCAGCACATGACCGGGCTCGTGGAGTCCGTCCTCAACTTCGCACGGCTGGACGCGGGCCAGGTCGAGTACCACTTCGAGGCCGTGCGGCTCGGCCCCGTGGTCGCGGACCTGGAGGCACTGGTGGGCCCGCAGTTCGCGGCCAAGGGGCTCGCGTACGACCACGACGCGTGCGGCCCCGACACGCGGGAGCGGCCACACGTCGCGTGGGCGGACGCCGAGAAGGTGCGTCAGATCCTGCTCAACCTGCTCACGAACGCGGCCAAGTTCACCGACGCCGGCGGCCGCGTGACGCTCGCGTGCGACACCGAGACCACGGGAGTCGTGCGCGTGCGCGTGGCCGACACGGGGCGGGGCATCGCGGCGGACCAGCTCGACCGGGTCTTCGAGCCGTTCGTCCAGCTCGACCGGCAGCGCACGCACGCGAGCCAGCAGGGCGTGGGGCTGGGACTGGCGATCAGCCGCGACCTGGCGCGCGGGATGGGCGGCGACCTCACGGCCGAGAGCGAGCCGGGCGTGGGGAGCACCTTCACGCTCACGCTCCCCGCCGCGACCTGACCGTCGTCGGCGAAGGCGAGCGATTCCGATCGCGCAAGCCTGCTCCGCGCCTGCGGCGAGCGCGGCGGATCGGTCGCGCTGACGCGCGACCCTGTTCGACCGGGCCAAGCGCTGTGCGGCCGATCGCGCCCGGTACGGGACCTGCCGACGCGCGCCGCATGCATTTTTCGTCTGCTCAGCGCCCGCGGCGGGTGTAACCCGCGCATGACACCGTGAGCCTCACGCCTGCGCGTCGCGCCGTCGCCGTCGTCGCCGGGGCGGGCACCGTGCTCCTCCTCGGCCTCCTCACGTATCTGACCACCCTCCGCGGCCGCGACGCGGCGGTGTGGGTGGCGCACACGTACGAGGTGCTCGCCACGCTCGAAGCCACCCGGGGACGCGCCGTGGACGCCGAGACCGGCGTGCGGGGCTACGTGGCGACGGGCGTTGCGCGCTTCCTCGAACCGTACGTGCGTGCCGACCGCGATGTCGCGCGCGAACTCGCCCGGCTCCGGCGCCTGACCGCGGACAATCCGTCCCAGCAGCTGCGGCTCGACACGCTCGAAGCGCGCGCCGGTGCCGTCGTCGCCCAACTCGACTCCGCCGTCGCCCTCACGCGCGCCCGCCCACGCGAGCGGACCGAGGCGACGGCGCTCCTGGCGACGGGCAAGGCGCGCATGGACGCGCTCCGGGCCGCGGCCGCCGCCGTCGGCTCGGAGGAGCAGCGACTGCTCGCCGCGCGCGAGGCGGAGGAGACCCGGCTGCGCGCGACGACGGGGTGGGTCGTCTTCGGCGAAACGCTCGCGGCCGCGTCGTGCGTGGTGGTCGTCGGCCTGCTGCTCGCGGCCGCGGCCCGCGCGAACGAGCGTCATGCGGCGGCCGAACGCGCCGCGCGCACCGAGGCGGAGGACGCGGCGATGCGGCTGCAGGATCAGGCGACGGAGCTGGAGGTGCTGACGCAGGAGCTGCAGGCACAGGCGACCGCGCTCGAAGAGCGCACCGACGAAGCCGAGCGCCAGCGCGGCGACGCCGAGCGGCACCGCGAGGCGGCGGAGCGGGCCAACAGCGCCCGGGCCGACTTCCTGGCGAGCATGTCGCACGAGCTGCGTACGCCGTTGAACGCGATCCAGGGCTACGTGGCCCTGCTCGCCGACGGCCTGTACGGCCCGGTCGCCGAAGCGCAGCGCGAGCCGCTCGAACGCATCCGCCGCGCGCAGACCCGCCTGCTCGCGCTCGTGACCGACGTGCTCAACTTCACACGGCTCGAGGAAGGACGCGTCACCTTCGACCTGCGCCCGACGCGGGTGTCCGACGTAGTGCGCGACGTGCTGCCCCTCGTCGAGCCGCAGGCGCACGCGAAGGGGCTCGTGCTCGAGGTGCGCCTGCCGGCCGCGCCCGCCGCGCCGGCCGCCGAGCCGTCGCCGGACGAGGGCTTCGCACTGCGCGACGTGAGCCCGGTGTGGGCGGACCGCGCGAAGCTCGGCCAGGTGCTGCTCAACCTCCTGGCGAACGCGATCAAGTTCACGCCGGCCCGGCAGCCCGACGGTACGCCGGGCGTCGTGCGCGTGGAGTTCACCGGACGCGCCGAAGCCTCGGCCGGCGAGGTACTCGTCGGCGAGACACCTGCCGGGCAGGCACCCACTGGAGCAGACCCGACGCTGGCGTACCTGCGGGTCCGCGACACCGGGGTGGGTATCCCGCGCGACCAGCAGGACGCGGTGTTCGAACCGTTCGTTCAGGTCAGCACGGGGCTCACACGCACGAGCGAGGGGATCGGCCTCGGCCTGGCCATCAGCCGCGACCTGGCGCGCGGCATGGGCGGTGACCTGCGCGTGCGGAGCCGCGAAGGCACGGGCTCCACGTTCACCGTCACGCTCCGGCGCGTGGTGGACGTGGCAGGCGACGACGATCCGCGGCGGAACACCACATCCTGAGCTGCACTACGGCAGGGTACGCCCGCCCGCGGCGCCGGATCGCAGGCAGCGCGCCTAACGGGTCCGGGACGGCGGACCGGGCGCGGCGGCTCGGGCTGCCCCTTCGCCCGATTGGACCAGGTCGCCGCCGACGAGCGGCACGCGGTACTCGAGCAGGATGCGCCGCACCGCGCCCGCCCGTCGCACCAGCGCCCGTTCCAGCGCGACGTGGAGCGAATCGTCGGCGCGGCGCACGCCGAGTGCGATGGCGAAGTCCATGCGCGCGGTCGGCCCGTCGGCGGGCGTCGGCGCCACCGGCGTGACGTCGAGCGGCACGCGGCTGCGGCGCGCGTAGTAGCCGGCGAGCGGGCCCCACACGACCGCAACGTCGACGTCGCCGCGCGCGACCGCCTCGACCAGCCGCGCGGGTGGCGACTCCTGCCGGTAGTCGCCGTAGATGCTGTAGCCGCGCACGTTGCGCACGATCCCGCGGCGCGTGAGCGCGACGCCCGGCGGCAGACTGTTGTTGTCGGCGCCGATCACGTGGACGCCGACGCGCATGCGACGCAGGCGCGGGTCGTCGAACGAGCGCACCGGCGGCGTCCCGCGTCGCGTGACGAACACGTACGTCGACCGGTAGTACGGCATCGTCGTGCGCAGCTGCTCGTCGCCGACGGGCGCGCCGATCACGGCGTCGCAGCGGCGCGCCTTGAGCGTGTTCCGCACGAAGCCGCGCCGCTGCGCCCACCACGTGTACTGCACCGTGTCGTGCAGCTCGGCGGCGAGCACGCGGGCGATCCGGTTCTCGAACCCGCGGCCGCGCGCGTCGGAGAACGGCAGGTTGTTGGGGTCGGCGCAGACGCGCAGGACGCCGGTACGCGCACCGGTCGTTCCGCCGTTCCGCGCCGATCGTGAAGAGGGAGCCGGCGCGACCGCGACGCCCCACGGCAGCGCGCCGACGGGAATCGTCGCGACCACACGTCGCGCGGCCACGTCGATGACGGACACGTCGTTCGACGACCCGTTGGCGACGTAGAGCTTGCGCCCCGCCGCGGCGAGCGCGATCCCCCACGGGCGTGCGCCCACCCGAACCGAACCGGTCACCGCGCGCGTCCGCGTGTCGACGAATTCGACGGTCCCGTGCCGACCGGTCGCGACGTAGAGCGTCGTGGCATCGGGGGAGAGTGCCAGCCCCATCGGCTTCGCACCCGCGGGCAGCGCGATGCGCGCGAGCACGGTGTCGCGCCGCGCGTCGACGATGTTGACCGTCCCGCCGGCCTCCGCGGACACGTAGTACCGCGCGCCGTCGCGCGTAACGACGATGTCGCGCGGGCGCGCGTCGACCGTCGCCCGGGCGCGCACGCGGCCGCTGCTCGCGTCGAGCGCGACGACGGCGTTGCCGGCCTCGGAGGTGACCAACGCGGTGCGGCCGTCCGGCGTCACGCGCACGCCTTCGGGCTCGCGCCCGACGGGGACGGTGGTCGTGACGCGTCCGCTCCGCACGTCCACGACGGACGCGGTTCCGGCGTCCTCGTTCGACACGTAGAGCCGCCGGCCGTCGGGGCTGAGCGCGAACTGCTCCGGGTCGGTGCCGCCGGGCAGCACGCGCGTGACCTGCCGCGTCACCGCGTCCACCTCGGCGATGCCGTCGAGCGAGCGGTCCGACTGCATGCGCGCGCACTCCGCGTCCGCCATCGTCGGCGGGCAGCGCGGCGAGCCCGAGAGCGCGACGTACACGAACGCCCCGCCGGGCCCGCTGCGCACGCCGCGCGGGCGCGTGCCCACCGGAATCGTCGCGACGACGCGGTCGGTCGCGACGTCGATCACGGAGAGCGTCCGCCCGGCCTCGTTGCTCACGTACGCGAGCTCGCCCGTGGAGGCCGCGCGATCCGCCATGCCCGCGGCAGCGCGTGCCGGCGCGCGTGCCGGCACGCGTCCACTCCACGCGCCCCCCGCGACGGCGGCGAGCGCGACGCACCAGCGCGTCACGTGCGCGGGGAGAACGGACCGGCGGGGCGTGGGCGGTGCCGTCATGCGCGGGAGTGGGAGGGAAGGGTCGGCGCGGCGCGGGGCACGCCGTCGCGCAGCCGCGTGCCGAGCAGCCAGAGCGCGGCCGCCACGTACGCCGCGCTCCCGGGCACCCACATCACCAGCCCCGCGAGCTGCTGGTCCTCGAGCGGCGAGAGCCCGAACGGCGCGGTCGTCGTGAGGTAGTGCGGGACGAGCACGCGGGTGCCTAACGCGAGCAGCGCGCCGAGCGCGCCGGTGTGCAGCGTGGTGAGGAACAGCGCGAGCACGCCCGCACCCGGGTGCCGCCGGCCGCGCGGTGAGAGCACCGCCCACCAGAAGAGCAGGGCCGTGCCGAGGAAGCTCGCGTGCTGCGCGGCGTGCGCCACCTCCGACCGGAGCGCCAGTCCGTAGACCGGCGGCGCGTGCCAGAGCCAGATGGCCGCCGCGTGCGCCGCCGTGGCCCCGTACGGCGCGGCGAGTGCGCGGCAGCGACGCGCGACGGCGTAAGCGGCGCGTCCCACGGGCGCTCGCCACCGCCGCGGCAGCGCCCACGCCGTCGCGACGCCGGGCCGGCCGAGCACGAGCAGTGGGGCCGCCACGGCCAGCAGGAGCTCGTGCTGCGCCATGTGCGCGCTGAAAAGCGCGCCGCCCAACGCGTGCAGCGGCGAGACCAGCGCGAGGGCGAGCACGACCCACCCCGCGGCGAAGCGTACCACGTCCGAGCGGCGCACGCCGCGCCCCGATCCGGCCCGCGCCCATACGCGGCGCACGCCCGCCAGGTAGGCCGCGGCGGTGAGGAGCAGCGGCAGCACCACGCCCGGTTCCCACGTCCAGGCGCCGGCGAGGTCGTGCGGTTCGGGGGGGAGCCCCGGGTGCGCGTGCGCAACGGCCGGGACCAGCGCGACGATCATCGCGCCGCCCGCCGCCGCCGCGCGGCGCGCGGTGCGCGCGGGCGTGGTCACGGTGCCGCCGTCACGGCGCCGCCGGGTAGAGCGCGGCGATGTCCCACAGCTGCACGCGGCCTAACGTCGAGAGCGGGATCGCCAGGCGGTGGCGGCGCGTGTCGACGCCGATGTCGGCGGGCTCGGGTACCGCGCGCACGACCTGCCGGTCGCGCCCGCCGGCGAGGAGGTGCACGCTCGAATCCGCCCAACTCGCGTACAGAATCGCGCCGCCCGGCAGGACCTCGACGCCGTCCAGGCGCCCCTTCGGCGCGCGGTGCACGACGTGCCGCGTGCTGTCGCCCTCGGCGAAGGCGGCGATCTCGCCCACGAACGGGTCGAACGAGACGACGATCCAGCGCCGCCCGGCGGCATCCCACGTGATGCCGTTCGGCTGTCGGAGCGCCGGGCCCGCGGCCATCACCGACACGGCGCGGTTGGGGCCGACGACGAAGATGCGGTCCGGGCCCGTGTGGACCACGCCGACCTCGCCCATCTCGATCCCAGTGTCGGTGACGCGGACCGTCCCGTCCGGACCCACCGCCACGTCGTTCAGCAGCACCGCGCCTAACGGCGCGAGGTCGACGGTGGCGAGTGGCGCCCCGGTGTGCCGGTCGAAGCCGCGCAGCGCGTCGATGTCGGCCACCCAGAGCGTGTCGCCGTGCAGCGCGAGCCCCTTCGGCGAGTTCAGCACCGCGCCGTTCCGGCCGCCCTGCACGAACACGGTGGCCGCGTTCGGGTCCGCGGCGCTCATCCGGGTGACGTAGCCGTTGCCGTCCTTCCTCGACCCGTAGCCGGTCATGTTCGAGACAAAGAAGACGTCCTGGGCCGAGTCGTAGCGCGCCGATTCCGGGCCCTCGAAGCCGAGCACGTTGACGACGAAGCGCGCGCCGCCCGACCCCACGCCCGCGGCCACGCCGTCGGCGGCGGTCGCGCTGTCGACGCCGCGCGCACCGGCGGACGCGGCCTGTGCGCGTCCGCACGCCGCGAGCGGAACGGCGATCGCGGTCGTGAACGCGGCGAGGGCACGGGTGAGAGGGCGCATCAGCGGAGCGTGTAGAGGTAGGCCGCGATGCGCCGCGCGTCGGGGTCGGTCACGCCGACGTTGGGCATCGCGGTGAGCGGGTTCACGCCCTTCGGATCCTCGATCCAGCGGATCATGTTGGGCGGCGTGTTGGTCAGCACCCCGCCGACGTAGCTCCGGCTCGCGATACCGCCGAGCGGCGGGCCGACGAGCCCGTTCGCCCCGTCCACGCCGGGGATCGTGTGGCAGCTCGCGCAGCCGTAGCTGCGCAGCAGCACGCGCCCGCGCTCGGGGTCGCCGCCGGTCAGGGCCATCGCCTCGGCGCGACGCTCCTCGTCGGCGCGACCCGCGCACGCCGCCGCGAGGAGCACGGCGGCGGCGAGTCCCAGTGCGGCGGCCCGCCCGCTCACTGGCACGGCGAGAGGAAGCACGCGGTCATCCACTGCGAGAACAGCAGCAGCACGAACAGCGCGCCGCTCCCGACTCCGGTGATCCCGAGGAAGCGCGCCCGGGCGACGGCCCCCGCCTCCTCGATCGACATCGTCCGCCCCGTGCGCGTCCACACCCGCCACGCCGTCCAGGTGCCGAACGCCGCGAGCGCGACGGACGTCGCGCCGGCGAGGTGGACCCAGAGGTCGGTGTGATAGCGGCACGCGCGGTAGACGAGCACGTAGCCGAGCTGCAGGTGCGCGAAGAACGTGGCCGGCGCGAGGAGCAGCCCGACCCACTGCATCGCGACGCCCGGCACCTGCCCGGCGGGCGCCGCCTCGGCTGCCGCCCGCGTCCCGGGCGCGGTCACTGCCCCGTCCACCGCGGGCCCCAGAAGCACAGCACGTAGAGGGGCAGCCACGCGAGCACCATGAACCGCCAGTAGAACCCCGCGTCCGCGGCGTCGGCGAAGTGCTTCTCCTCGGGCACGCCGGTCCAGAAGAACAGCGCGAACCCGGCGATCTCGACGAGTTCGATGATCAGCAGCGTGGCGTGCGAGCCGACGACGAGCCACTGCGCCGACCCGTAGGCGTTCGTATCCCACTTCACGTGCAGCGCGACGAGCAACTCGAGCGCGCGCAGCGCGACGAACGCGGCGCCGAACGCGGTCGCGACCGTCAGCGCCTGCCGCACGCGCGCGAGGTCGAACCGGCGCGCTGCGCGCTCCATCCAGCTCACGACCGGAAGACTGAGCAGCATGAGCGCCACGTGCGCCGTCGGGATGCCGAGCGTCGGCAGTTCGGTGCCGGCCGGCGGCCAGGCGTCGAAGTTCTTCCAGAGGTACAGGTACACCGCCGAGCAGAGCACGAGGGTGAACCCCTCGATCGCGACGAAGCCCATCGTGCCCCACCACATCAGGTCGCGCGGGCCGAACGTCACGTCCGGCAGCTCGGCGACGTCGAGCGCGACGCGCCGCGGCGGCGCCGCGAGCGGGTGCCCCGGCGCGTGCGGCGCGATGATCCCGGACGGCGCGGGGGCCACGGGCGCGCTCACGCGGCCTCCGGCGCGGTGGCGCTCGCCAGCACCGGGCGCGGCGCGACGTGCGCGTTAGGCGGAGGACCCTGGCGCGCGTTCGCGGGCCGCGCCCGCGGGTCCGTGCCGCCCGGGCGGACGACCCGCGTGTCGTCGCGGTCCGCGGCGCGCGGCCACGCCCAGCCCGCGAAGGCGACGATCCCGAACGCGAACCCGATCACGTACGCCCACGGCGTGAAGATCGCCCCGATGAACGTCACGCCCACCGCAAGCGCCATCACCAGCGGCCAGATCGACTCGCGCGGGTGCTCGTGCCGGTTGTCGGGGACCGCGTCGAGCGAACTCGTCACGAGCACCTCGCGGCGGTCGGTGCGCAGCCCGGTGAGCACGGGCAGTTCCCCGCGCTCGGCGGCCGTCCACAGCGGCGTGTGGCTCTCGACCGTCGGCAGCTGCCGGAAGTTCCACGGCTCCGGCGGCGACGCGGCCGCCCACTCGAGCGACGGCGCGCCCCACGGATTCGGGCCCGCGACCGCCCCCCTGCGCGCGCTCCGCACGACGTTGACGAGGAAGACGACGATGCTCGCGGTGATGATCCACGACCCCACCGTCGCGAGCAGGTTCAGGTTGCCCCACCCCATCTCGGGCAGGTACGTGTAGACGCGGCGCGGCATGCCGGCGAACCCGAGCAGGTGCATCGGGAAGAACGTCACGTTGACGCCGACGAAGAACAGCCAGAAGTGCCATCGCCCCAACCGCTCGTCGAGCATGCGCCCGACCGCCTTCGGGTACCACAGGTACGTCGCGGCGAAGATCGGGAAGACCACGCCGCCGAGGATCACGTAGTGGAAGTGCGCGACGATGAAGTAGGTGTCGTGCACCTGCAGGTCGAACGGGACCGAGGCGATCATCACCCCCGTGAGCCCGCCGATCACGAACACGACGAGGAAGCCGAGGGCGAAGAGCATCGACGTCGTGAAGCGCGGGCGCCCGGCCCAGATCGTCGCGATCCAGCAGAAGATCTGCACGCCGGTCGGGATCGCGATCAGCACGCTCGCCGCCGTGAAGAAGCTCTGCCCGAGCTGCGGCAGCGGCGTGGCGAACATGTGGTGCACCCAGAGCCCGAACGCCACGAACCCGGTGAGGAAGAGCGACAGTACCATCACCGGATATCCGAAGATGCGCCGCCCCGTGAACGTCTCGATCACCGCCGACGCGAAGCCGAGCCCGGGGAGGAACATGATGTAGACCTCCGGGTGCCCGAAGAACCAGAACATGTGCTGCCAGAGCAGCGCGTCGCCCCCCTCGGCGGGGTTGAAGAAGTGCGTCGCGACGAGCCGGTCCATCGCGAGCATCAGCGTGCTCGCCGTGGCGATCGCGGGCATCGCGAAGATGATCATCACCGAGATCACGAACGCCGACCACACGTAGAGCGGGATGCGGTTGAGCGACATCCCCGGCGCGCGCAGCTTGAGCACGGTCGCGATCACCTCGACCGCCGAGACGAGTCCCGCGATCTCGGTGAACGTCACCACCTGCGCCCACACGTCGACGCGCTTCCCCGGCGAGTACTCCGGGCCCGACAGCGGGACGTAGGCGAACCACCCGGTGTCCGGCCCGGTGTTGAGGTACAGCGAGGTGAAGAGGAACAGCCCGCCGATCAGGAACACGTAGTAGCCGAACGCGTTGAGCCGCGGGTACGCGACGTTGCGCGTGCCGACCATGAGCGGCACGAGGTACAGCGCGATCGCGGCCATCGTGGGCACGGCGAAGAGGAACATCATCGCCGTGCCGTGCGTGGTGAACGCCTGGTCGTACTGGTCGGGGCCCAACACGTGGCCCTCGGGCCGCGCGAGCTGCAGGCGCATCAGCAGCGCGTTGACCCCGGCGAGCAGAAACCACAGGAACGCGGTCGCCGCGTAGCGACGCCCGATGTCCTTGTGATCGACCGAGGTGAGCCACCCCCAGAGTCCGCCCGGCGCGCGCCACGTGCGCCGCAGCGCCGCCAGCTCGGCGTCGTCGCGCTCGGCCGCGCCGGGCGGCGCGGTCGTGGGGACGGGAATCGCGGATGCGGTCACGACGTCGCTCCGGTCAGCGAAGGGTCTGGAGGTAGGTCAGCAGCGCGTCCAGCTCCTGCGCGGGCAGGCCGTTGGGCGGCATGTGCGTGCCGGGCTTGATGCGCTGCGGGTCGACGATCCACCCGCCGAGGTTGCCGCGGTTGTTGGGCAGCGTGGCCGCGGCGATCGTGCGGCGGCTGGCGAGGTGCGTGAGGTCGGGCCCCGCGACCGACCGCGCGCGCGTGCCCTCGATCGCGTGACACATCACGCAGGTGCCGTTCATGAAGACCGCCTCGCCGCGCCGCGCGGCGGAGTCCACCGGCGTGGCGGCCGGCTGCTGCATCCCCCTGACCCACGCGGCGTAGCGGTCGGGCGGATCCGCCACGACGAGCAGCCCCATCTTCGCGTGCTGCAGGCCGCAGAACTCCGCGCACTGCCCGCGGTACACGCCCGGCGTGTCGGCCTGGAACCAGACGCTCTGCGTGTAGCCGGGGATCAGGTCCTTCTTGCCGCCGAGGTTGGGCACCCAGAAGCTGTGGATCACGTCGCGCGCGGTGAGCAGGAACACGACCGGCACGCCCACCGGCACGTGCACCTCGTTCGCGGTCGTGAACCGCCCGTGCGGCGACGTGTCGGCGTACTGCACCTCCCACCACCACTGGTGCCCCGTCACCTCGATCGTCAGCGGCCGCTTCACCGGCGCCGGCGTCATGGCGCGCCCGACCGTGAGGTCGTAGACGAGAAAGACGAGCAGGACGGCGACCGTGACGCCGGTCGCCGTCGCGACCGCGCGCGTCATGCGCCGCTCTCCGTCCGCGGCGACCACCGCGCCCTCGCGCGTGCGGCGCCACGCGCGCCACGCGGCCCACAGCAGCGTGCCGATGGTCAGCACGTAGACCGCGGTCGCCGTCGCGAACGAAAACCACCACAGTTTCGCGACGCGCGCCGCCTGCGGGCCGACGGGGTCGAGCACCGAATGCGGATTCACGGGACGTCCCTCACGGCATCTCCCTCACGGCATCTCGGACGCCGGCGGGCGGCTCGACCCCTGCCCCTTAGCGGGCCCCGAACCGGGCTGCGGTTGCGGGACAGCCTGCGAGCCGGGCTGGTACATCATGTGGTCGGTGCGCGCCGAGTTGACGGTCACCGACGTCAGGCCGCCGAGCGAACGCACGTAGGCGACGAGCTGCCACACCTGCGGGGTCGGGATGCGCGAGCCGAAGGAGGGCATGCCGTTGGGCCGCCCCTGCACGATGGTCTCGTAGATGTTCTCCGGCGCGCTCCCGTAGATCCACGTGTCGTCGATGAGCGCGGGCCCCATGCCGCCGCCGCCGTTGGAGTGGCAGCCGCTGCAGTTGTACCACGCGAACAGCCGCTGCCCCTCGCTCACGTCGTAGGCGCGCGCCTCGTCGGGGTTGCGCACGTGGGTCGAGTCGAGCGTCGGCCCGGGCTGCAGCGCGCTCACCCGCACGATCCCGGCCGGCATCGCGCTCGGCGGCGATTCGCGGAACTCGCGCTGCTCGCGCTCGCAGCCGACCAGCGCGAGCAGCGCGGCGATCACGAGCGGTCGCGTCGACGCGCGCGTCACGGCAGCGCGAACACGTAGATCGTGCCCCCCTTCGTGGTCGCCTGCGGCAGGTCGGCCATCGCGGCGCCGAAGCCTAACGCGATCGTCGAGTCGCGCGGGTCGAGGCCGCCCGAGACGATCGCGCCCGACCACCCGCCCACGCCGGACGCGATCGCGACGTACTGCTTCCCGTCCGGCCCGCGGTAGGTCACCGGCTGGCCGATGATCCCCGAGCCGCACTTGAACTTCCACAGCTCCCGGCCCGTGCGCGCGTCGACCGCCTTGAACCAGCCGTCCATCGTGCCGTAGAAGGCGACGTCGCCCGCCGTGACGAGCGCGCCGCTCCACACCGGGAAGCGCTCCTTGATCGTCCAGACCGGGCGCGCCGCGACCGGGTCCCACGCCGTGAACTCGCCGCGGTGGCCGCCCGGGCCCGCCTTCATGCGCACGTTCATCCCGACGTACGGCGTGCCGGCGATGTAGTTGGCCTCGAGCCCCTCGACGTCCTGGCAGAGGTTCTGGTGCGGCAGGTACGCGAGCCCCGTGCGCGGCGAGAACGCCGACGGCTGCCAGTCCTTGCCGCCCGGCGCTGCGGGGCAGGCGTCGCGCACCACCCGGCCCACCTGCGGCTCCTGCGTCGGCTCGTACAGCAGCTGCCCTGTCTTCAGGTCGACGCCCTTCGTCGTCGTGATGTGCACGAAGGGCTCCGCCGACAGCACCTCGCCGTTGGTCCGGTCGATGAGGTACACGTAGCCGTTGCGCCCGGGGCGCAGCAGCACGCGGCGCTGCCGTCCCTTCCACGGCACCGTGAGGAGCAACGACTCGTTGACCTCGTCGTAGTCGTGCATGTCGTGCGGACTCACCTGGTAGGCCCACACCGCCTCACCCGTGTCGGGGTCGCGCGCGAACACGGTCGACGTCCACTTGTTGTCGCCCGGCCGCTGCGACGGGTTCCACGGCCCGGGGTTGCCGCTGCCGTAGTAGACCAGGTTCAGCTCGGGGTCGTACGACAGCCACCCCCACACCGTGCCGCCGCCGATCTGCCACTGCGTGCCGGGCCACGAGTTCACGCCGAGGTCCTTCCCCTGATCCTTGGGATAGAACGCCTTGAAACGCGGCCCGATCAGCACGTCCTTGTCGGGTCCGGTGTTGTACGCCGTCCAGACCACCTTCCCGGTCCCGGCGTCGAGCGCCTTGATCCACCCGCGCACGCCCATCTCGCCGCCCGAATCGCCGACCAGCACCTTCCCCTTCACGACGAGCGGCGCCATGGTCATGGTCTCGCCGAGGTTGATCTCGCCGACCTTGGTCTTCCAGACCTCCCTGCCCGTGGCCGCGTCCACCGCGACGACGTGGTCGTCGAGCGTGTTGTAGAAGATGCGGCCGTTGTCGTAGACCGGCCCGCGGTTCACGACGTCGCAGCAGGCGACGCCCTGCGACGCCGGCTCGGGCTTGGGCGTGTACGTCCACTTCACCGGCGCGCCCGGCTGCGTCAGGTCCAGCGCGTAGAGCAGGTTCGGGAACGGCGTGAGCACGTACATCGTGTTGTTCACGACGAGCGGCGGCTCCTCGTGCCCGCGCAGCACCGCGGTCGAGAACGTCCACGCTGGCCGCAGGCCGCGCACGTTGGCCGTCGTGATCTCGCCGAGCTGGCTGTAGCGCAGCGACGAGTAGCTCTTGGCGGGCCGCGTCCACTGGCCGTCTTCGGCGTCGAGGACCGCACTCGCGCGCGGGCCGCTGGGGAGGGCGGGGGACCGCGCCGCTTCGGCGGCGGGCGCGCGTTCCCGTTCGCGCACGCAGGCGCCGGCCAACAGAAGCCCGGCGAGAAGCGCCAGGGTGCGAGGGCGCGGGACCACGCCGACGGCGGCGTGTCGAGGACGCGCGGTGGCGAATACGGACATTCGAGGCGGCGGCGTCGGATGCACGGTGTCCAGGCACGGAGGCGCGCGCGCGCCCGGTGTGCGGGCGCCGTCGTGCTCCGTTCGGATCTCACACATTACATTGTGACGCAACAAATCGCACGCGCAACGGGGACGTCCGGGCGCACGCGACACGGTCTCCGTCGATCGACGTCGTGCGACGGCGTAGCGTGGACGCTGCGCCATCGGGAACACGCGTGGCGGCGCGCGTCGGCGCGCCCGACCGGGGCCGTGTCCACGCCTCGGCGTGCGGGCCGGGTGTCACCGGCCCGCACGGCACCCGCCACGCGGCGGACCTCACGACCGCGCCGGCCTAACGGGTGTTATCGACCCGACGCGCGGACGCCCGGGACGGTGAGCATGCGTGCATCTGCCTAACGTCCCGTCGTGCCGCCACACGCGCCCGCGGGGCGCCACGGCGTGGCCTCCGCCTGCGGGCGCCGCGCGTCGTGCACGACGATCGCGAACGCGCGGCGCTCTCCGTCGCCTGCCGCGGCGAGCGCCATCGGGGTGCCGGCTGCAAGCACGGTCGTCCCGCCGGCCGCGGTGCGGACGACGCCGGCGGGCGTTTCGACGCACTGCGCGCCCGCGAGCACGTAGAACGCCTCGGGCCCGGCGTGCACGTGCACGCGCGAGCGCATCCCGGGGCGGAAGACCGCGTACGCCAGGCTCGCCTCGTAGCTGGGCGCCGGGGGTAGCACCAGCGGACCGCTCTCCAGCGCGAGGGCGCCGCCGGCCGCGCGCGCCGGCGGCGCCCCCTGCTCCGCGAGTTCACTCAGCCACACGGTGTCTGCGACCTCCGCCACCACGCCGCGCGGGCTGCGGGCCGCCTCGGCGGCGGCGCGGTCCGCGAAGCGATACAGGCGCCAGACGACGAGCGTGTCGGCGAACGTCAGGCCGGCGCGGTGGCCGACGTTGAAGCAGCCGTACGCCGGGCGCGGGACAGCCGCCGCCGGATCCACGCACCGTACCTCGTCCGATGCCGACGGCACGCCGAGCGCACCGGCGCGCGGCGGAGTCGCCTGCGCCACGAGCGCCGCAGGCGCGAGTGCGGCGACCATGCTCCAGAGCGCGGCGCCCCTCACGGCTCGGGCACCGGCGGTGTCCGATGGACGACGAGCTCCCACCGACCGTCGCGGTGGGTCGGAGACAGTGGGCGTGGTGGTGCGGACATCGAAGTCCTCCAATCGCGTGGCATGGCGTTTCAGGAGCCGCAGGTTCGCCCGCATGCGTCGACCGGTCGACGAGTCGCGTCAAATCGACCGGCCGCAGTCCGTCTGCCAGGCATTGCCACGCCTGTGGCTGCCGACGACGTGACGCGCCCCTTCGAGCAGGACGTGCAGACGCGGTCGGACGAGCGCCGACCGGGGGGCGGGCGTTAGCGCTTGAGGGCGCGTGTCATCAGGAAATGCTGCCGCAGCGTGTTGTCGACGAAGATCCCGTCCAGCAGCGCGAGGACCTCGTCGCGCAGCTGCGCGACGCGCTCCGGTTGCGCGTCCAGCCCGGCGACGATCCGGACGAGCGGGCCGAACGTGGCGCCGAGAAAGGCCAGCGCATGCCGGGGGCTGAGCGCCGGAGTCGCCATCACGCCCCGGTCGAACCGCAGGTCGGTCACGGCCTCGCCGAGCCGCTCGCGTACGACGGCCGGGTCGCCCCACCGCGCCGGCGCGGCGGGGGCGGGCGCGCCGGGGGGAGGCGCGCCGGGGGCGGGCGGCTGCAGCAGCTGCTGGTACCGACCGAGCAGGGCGAACAGCTGGCCCATCCCGTGTTCCGGCGGCCAGGTCGAGAAGGCGATCCGCCCGCCGGGCTTCAGCACGCGGAGCATCTCTGCGGTCGCGACCTCGGGTCGTGGCGCGAACATGTGGCCGAACTGGCTGAGCACCACGTCGAACGCCGCGTCGGGGTAGGGGAGCGACTCGGCATCACCCTCGTCGAACGTGACGGCGAGCTGTACGATCCGGGCGTGCTCGCGGGCGCGCTCGAGCAGGGCGGGCGTGAGGTCGAGCCCCGTTGCGTGCGCGCCGACGCGGGCCGCGGTGAGCGCCACGACACCCGTGCCGCACCCCACGTCGAGCACCGTCTCGCCCGGGCGCACCGCGGCGAACCCGACGAGGGCAGCGGCAGGAGGCGTGGTCGCCGCCTCGTTCACGGCGAAGCCGGCCCACACGTCGCGCTGGGCGGCCTTGAACGACGTGAATGGGTCCGATGCGGCGAGCGTCGGCGCGTCACGCGCCGGGCGTCACGCGTCACGCGCCGGCGACGCGTTGTCGGCGCTCGCGTGACCGTTCGTGTGTGTCATGGCTGATTCTGCTCGGGACGTCGCGCTCGGTGCGGCCGGACGGGTTCACGCGCGCCGGACCGCGAACCGGTCAGTCGGGCCGCGCCTCGACCACCGCCGGCGAGGCCTCGGCCGAGTTGTCCGTGTACTGCACCCAGAGGTCGCCGGTCGGGCGCCGGACCCGCCACGTCTGGACCGGATCGTTCCAGGCGTCGCCGAGCCCCGCGCCGAGGCTCTGCTCGTCGACGTCGCTCATCGTGGCGAGCACGCGCGACGGGATGCGTCCGGCGGCCACTCGCACCGCGCCCATGCGCGCCAGGTCGTTCTCGACCGTCCTTCGGATCAGGTACTCGTTGAACGTCCCATGGTCGTCGCGCCTGACGAGGGTGACGAGGAACGTGCGCCCCTCGACGTTCCGGAGCTGCGTGCCGGTCCAAAACAGAAAGTGCCCGAACCCCTGACCGTGCCCATTCTCTTCTCCACGGGTGTTCACGCCGTCCCGGACCCGCGCCCAGGATACGACGACGGTCGCGACCGCGCAAACGTCGGGCGGGCCTCCGCGCGAGTCGCGCGGCCGGGAACGCGGACCCGGCGCGCCCGACGCCGGCCCGCGCCGGGGCGGCCCGGGTGGAACCGGCGTGACCCCACGCCACCGTCGACCGACGGTGCTCACCGTCCGTCGTCGTCGTCCGGGTCGGGGCGCTCTGCCCCCGGCCGCGCGACCCGCACGGCGAGCTTGTCGAAGGAGGCCTGGTATGGCGCGGCGTCGTACTGCGGGGTGCTCTCGGCCCGCAGGTCGAGCCGCACGTTCGCGAGTACGGTGGACGTGGCGGCGGCGTCGAAGAACGGCCAGGTGCCTAACGAGCGGCCGTCGAGGAAGAACTCGATGGTGCGACGCGCGAAATCGCACCGCATCCGGACGGTGTGCGCGTGGCCCAGCGTGGTCGGCGCGGCCGCGACGATCCGGCCACCGTCGGCTTCGGCGTGAAACGCGCCGACCGACGACACCACGGCGAAGCCCAGGCGCCGGCGCGCACCATCCGGGTCGAGGCCGATCGCCACGAGACGGGCGCTGACCGCGTCGTCGTTGGGATCGTCGCTGTACGTCCGGGGCCCGTCGAGTCGCACGTCCGCCTGCACGTCGACGATCGGCGTTCCCGCCGCACCGGTGTCGTAGAACAGATTGCGGAAGTTCACGCTACCGGTCGCGTCCTGCCCCGGAATCGGCACGACGAGCCGGCCATCGATGTGCATGGACTGGCGGCCCTCACGCGGCCGGTCCGCGGAGACCGTCGCGGCCGCGTCGTGGGTGATGCTGAGCCAGCCGTCCTGACCGGTCAGCGGGCCTGCGGTGTAGGTGGGCGGCTCGAAGCCGGTGCGGAAGATCGAGCCGCCCGGTGCGTGCCCGGTCTGCACGGCGTCGGTCACCCCCGCGCTGCACACCAACTGCAGCTGCGACTGGTTGGCGCGGTTGGCCGCGCACGGCGCGACGATCGCCGCGGCCGGCGACGGCGCCGTCGCGCCGGGGCCATCGGCGCAGGCGCCGAGCGCGAGCGCGCCCACGGCGAGCGCGCCGAGCGTGCAACGTGCCTCGCGCGGCGTACGCCCGGGGAAACTCAGGAATCGCATCGGTACACACCAGGAGTCGGGGACGAGCCGCAGCAGAACCGGGGTGTCCGACGCGGCGACGCGACTATCGCGCGGCGCGATCACCCGATCCTCACCCGATCCTCACTCGCGGTGTGACACGCGATGCGTATTGTTGTGGCCGAGGCGTGTAGCGCTTCCGCTTCCACGCCGGCCCTATCACGGACGCCCCATGACGGACGACGTGCGGCAGCTCGCCGCCGCGCTCGACGGTACGTACGTGCTCGGCGGCGAGATCGGCGGCGGCGGGATGGCCCGGGTCTTCGCCGCCACGGAGTGCGCGCTCGGGCGACCCGTCGTGCTGAAGGTGCTCTCCACCGAGTTCGACACGCGCGCCGCCCTCGGCCGTTTTCGGCGCGAGGTGCGCGTCGCCGCCTCGTTCCAGCACCCGCACATCGTGCCGTTGCTCCACGCCGGCGTCGCGGGCGGGCTGCTGTACTACACGATGCCGATGGTCGCCGGCGAGTCACTGCGCGCCCGACTCGCGCGCGACGGGCCGTTCGACCTCGCGCGCGGCGCGAGCGTGCTGCACGACGTCGCGGAGGCGCTCGCGTACGCCCACGCCCGCGGGGTGGTGCACCGGGACGTGAAGCCCGGGAACGTGATGCTGGCCGGCGACGACGCGCTGGTGATCGACTTCGGCATCGCCACGGCGATCGCCGCGGTCGACGCCGAGGGGCACGCCGACGCGAGCGAACACACTGCCGACCTGACGCGGTCCCAGCTCACCGACGCCGCGGTGGTGATCGGCTCACCGGGATACGTGTCGCCCGAGCAGGCCGCGGGCGACCCGGTCGATCACCGGACCGACCTCTACGCGCTCGGCTGCGTGGCGTACGAGATCTTCGCCGGCACGCCGCCGTTCACCGGTCCGAGCGCGCGCGCGCTGCTCGCCGCTCACATCGTGGCGACGCCGGAGCCGCTGGCGCAGCGCCGTCCCGATCTTCCGGATGAACTCGCGGCGCTCGTCACGCGGTGCCTGGCGAAGGACCGTAACGCGCGGCCGCAGTCTGCCGCCGAACTGCTGCCGACGCTCGCCCGCTTCCGCGTCGCCACGAGTGCGCCCGAGCACCCACCTGCGACGCTCGCCCCTGCGGTCCCGGCCACGCACGTCGCCCCGATCGCGCGCGCGGCCGGGCGGCGACGGCCGTGGCCGACGCGGCCGCTCCTCGTCGCGGGTTTCGCGCTGTTCGCGTCGGTCGCCGTCGTCGCTGCGGTGCGGGCGCACGAGCACACGACGCGCGCTGCGCCCGTCGCAGACGCCCCGGCCATCGCCGTCGTGCCCTTCACGGTGCTCGCACACGATCCCTCGCTCGCGTTCCTCGGCGACGGGATGGTGGCCCTTCTCGCCGCGCGGCTCGGCGGGATGTCGCGCGTCGCGGATCCCGCGGCGGGGCTCGCCGCGTGGCGGGCGGCGGCCCGCGACACCGCGCGCGGCGCGTCGCGCGCCCGCGTCGCGTCGGCGGCCCGGTCGCTCGGCGTTCGACAGGTGGTCACCGGCGAGGTCGTCGGCACCGGACGCCATCTGGTGCTCTCGGCGTCGCTCCTCGACGTGCCGAGCGGACGCGAGCAGCGTGCGAGCGCCGAGGGGTCTCTCGACAGTCTGCCGGTCGTGGCCGACCGCCTGTCCAACGCGCTGGTCGCCCTCGCCGCAGGCGAGGGACCCGAACGCGCGGCGCTCGTCGCGGACGAGCCACAGGCTCCGCTTCGCGAGTACCTGATCGGCCGCGCGCTGCAGCGTCGGTCGATGGCGGACTCGGCCAACCGACACTTCCTCGCCGCGGTCCAGCTCGACTCGACCTTCGCCGAAGCCGCGCTTCAGCTCGCGACCACCGCGATCGGGACGCGAAATCGGCTCTTCCACGTCGACGCGCTCGCGCTCGCGTGGCGCCACCGCGAGCGCCTCGGCGTGGGCGACCGCGCGATCGCGGAGGCCCGCGGGGCGGCGTTCCCGCCCTTCGGCGACCCGAGCGCGGAGCTCGTGCGCCTCTCGGAGCGTGCCGTCGACGTCGTGCCCGGCGACGCCGAGGCGTGGCGTTGGTTCGGCGCCGTGCTGTACCGATTCGGTGCGGCCGCGGAGGCGCCGAACGCGGACGCCCGCGCCGCGGCGGCCTTCGAGCGGGCGGCCGCCCTCGATTCCGTCGCGATGGCGGGCAACACGATGCGCGCGGCGGTGCACGCGGTACGCGGCGACTCGGCCGCCGTGCGACGCGCGGTGCGGGCGGGACTCGCGACGGATTCGGCGTCCGAGGAGCAGGTGCTGCACGCCTGGCTCGCGGGCGTCCTCCTCGGCGACAGCGTCCAGCGCGCGCGCGCGCGGCGGCATTTCACCGCCGCCGAGGCCGACCGCGTGCACCGTGTCGTCTCGCTCGCGACGGACCTCGGGGTCGGGCTCGACGACGCCGACAGCGTGATCCGGGTGATGACCCGGAGTGCGGCTACGCCCGACGAGCGGATGGGCGCGGTCATGTTCGCCCGTCAACTCTACCTCGGCCGCGGGCAGCCCGCGCGCGCCGCGCAGGCCTACGCGGCCCTGTCGCCGGTCCACGGCGGCGACGAGCGGTCGCACCCGGCGGAGAACGCCGCGCTCGACGCGACGTTCGGCGACGGCGACGCGGCGTTGGGCGTCGAGGCCCGCCACGTCCTCGGCCTGGCGTTCGCCGCGGGTGTGCCGCCCGACAGCGTCGTGCGCACCCGCGTAGTCGCCGCCCTCTACGACATCGCCCACGGCGACCCGCGCACGGCACGCCGGGTGCTCGCGGAATGGCACGAGAGGCGGCGCGCGCCGCCCGGCCCGGCCCGGGTCGCCGGCGCCGCAACGCCCAACGCCGGCCCGACGGTCCGGGATCTGCTCGTCGCGTCGCTCGACGCGTGGCTCGCGGTCGAGGACCGGCGCCCCGACGCGCGGACGCTCGTGGCCCGGCTCGACTCCCTCGCGCGCGCGGCGCCGCCGTATCAGGTGGAGGTGCCGAACCTCGTCGCGTCCGACCTCTGGGCGCGCCTCGGCGACGTGCCGCACGCGCTCGCGGCGTCGCGCCGGCGGACGCGCTGGCTGTTCTCGAGCCAGTACCTGGCCCCGTTCCTCCGCCGGGAGGGGCGGCTCGCGGCCGCGAACGGCGATACCGCCGGCGCCGTGCGCGCCTACCGCCACTACGTCCGACTCCGCGCCGACGCCGAGCCGGTGCTGCGCGCCGATCTCGGCGCCGTACGCGGCCAGCTCGCGCGTCTGGAGCGGGGCGCGGGCGGACGTTAGGCGCCGCCCGCGCTTCCCCCTCCTGCACGCCGGCACGCGGGCGGCCACGCGCGCATATTCTCCCCGCACGTCGCCGCCCCCGTTCGCGCCGCCTCCTCCCCACGCCAGCCCCGACCATGCTGCCCACCCGCGTCCTCGGCACGCAGGGCCTCGCCGTCTCCGCCATCGGCCTCGGCCTGATGGGGATGAGTCACGCCTACGGCACCGCGGCCGAGCGCGACGAGCGCGAGTCGATCGCGACCATCCACCGGGCGGTCGAGCTCGGGTGCACGTTCCTCGATACGGCCGAAGTCTACGGGCCGTACGCCAACGAGGAGCTGCTCGCCCGCGCGCTGGCGGAGCTCGGAGCTGGCGCGCGCGACCGCGTCGTCGTCGCGACCAAGTTCGGCTTCCGCATCGAGAACGGCGCCATGGCCGGCCTGGACAGCCGGCCGGCCCACATCCGCGAGGCGGTCGAGGGCTCGCTCCGCCGCCTCGCCACCGACCGCATCGACCTGCTGTACCAGCACCGCGTCGACCCCGCCGTCCCCATCGAGGACGTGGTGGGCACGATGGCCGACCTCGTGCGCGAGGGGAAGGTGCGCCACCTCGGCCTGTCGGAGGCCGGCGCCGCGACCATCCGCCGCGCGCACGCCGTGCACCCGATCGCGGCCCTCCAGAGCGAATATTCGCTCTGGGAGCGGAACCTGGAGCCCGAGATCATCCCGCTCCTGCGCGAGCTCGGCATCGGCCTCGTGCCGTTCGCACCGTTAGGCCGTGGCTTCCTCGCGGGCGACGTGCGGCGCGCCGAGGAGTACCCCGAAGGCGACTTCCGCCGCGGCGACCCGCGATACCAGGGAGAGAACTTCGACGCCAACATGCGGGCCGCGTCGGCCGTGCGCGACCTCGCCGCGAGCGTCGGGGCGACGCCCGCGCAGGTGGCGCTCGCGTGGTTGCTGCACAAGGGCCCCGACGTGGTGCCGATCCCGGGAACGAAGCGGCGGCGGTACCTCGAAGAGAACGTCGCGGCCGCCGACCTCCGCCTCGCGCCGCACGAGATGGCCGCGCTCGACGCGGCGCTCGCGCCGGGCAAGGTGGCCGGGCCGCGTTACAATGAGCGGGCGATGGCGCAGGTCGACCGCTGACGTGACGCCGGTGACCGGGCCCGAGCTGGCGCACGCCCTGCTCGAACCGTGGGCGAACTACTACGTCATCACGGGGTCGGCTGCCGCGGCGCTGACCGGGTTGCAGTTCGTCGTGCAGACGCTCATCGGGCAGGCGTCGGTGCCGACGCCGATCGACGGGAACGCCGAGCACACCGTCGCGGCGTTCGGAACGCCGACGGTGGTGCATTTCGCCGCGGCGCTTCTCTTCTCGGCCGGCCTGAGTGCCCCGTGGCCCTCGCTCGCCGGTGTGCGTCTCGTGCTCGTCGCGGCGGGGCTCATCGGGGTAGGGTACGTCGGCATCGTTCTCCGCCGTACGCGTCGCCAGACCGTCTACCAGCCCGTGTTGGAAGACTGGATCTGGCACGTGGGGCTGCCGGCGGGTGCATACGCCGGGGTCGCCGTCGCGGCGGGGCTGGTGCGCGATCCCCACGCCGCGCTCTTCGTGGTCGCGGCCATGACGCTGGTCCTGCTCTGCATCGGCATCCACAACGCGTGGGACACGGTGGCCTATCTGACGGTACGCGCACGGCGCGCGCCCGACCCCTCACCCGGCGCGACGCTCGAACCGTAGCCCGCACGATCGCGTCACGCGTTCGCGCGAGGCGATCCGCTCAGCGCCCCGCGGACGTGGCATCGAGCGCGCTCGCGACGGCGCGCGCCAGCGGCGCGGCGAGCGCGTCGGCGAGCGAGGGGGGCGTCGACGCACTCCCGATCGGCGCGTCGGCCTGGACCATCGCCGGCACGCCGCGCCGCGCGTCGTAGACGACGAGCATGGCCCGCACGCGATCGCCGGCCGTGATCACGGTCCCGTGCAGCACCGCGGACGCGTTCGCCGCGCGCGCGACCTCGCCGTCCGGGACGTGCTCGTGCCGGATGACCGCGCCGAGGCCGACGTCCGTGAGATCGAACGTGCCCAGAGTGCGGAGCTGCGCGCGCAACGCGGCATCGACCAACGGCGCGACCCCGCGGAGCGCCGGGGTCCCGGTGCCGTCGTGCAGCATCACGAGCACCACGCGACGCGCGCCCGGCGTCGGGGGCGGGAGCGCGGCCGCCATGCTCGCGAACGCGCCCGCGCGCCCGCGTGCCGACGGCGGCGCGAACGCGTCGAGGTCGTCGGGCGTCGGGCCCCCCTGCCCGCCGTCGAGGTCACGGGTCCGCCCGGTGCGCGGCCCGTGCGGCGCATCGGCCGCGAGCCGCCCGACGAGCGCCCGCACCATTTCGGGGGGGAGGTGCGACCAGCGATCGCCCATGCGGACGAGCGAATCAGCGACCATCGTGCGCGCCGCGCGGCGCAGATCGGCGGTGTCCCCGACCGTCGCCGCGGGGGGCGCGGCGACGGAGCGCGGCGGCGCGCCCGGCTCGTCGGCCGGTGGGCGCGCGTGCCGGACGGCCGCCCGCTCGAACTCGCGTTCGACCGCGGCGGCGATGGCGGCGGAGTCGGCGCGCGACAGGGCCGCGCGGCCGGGCGTGCCGTTCGCAGCGCCGGGGAGGCCGGCGTCGACTACGCCCGCCCCGCCTGCCCCCGCGCCGACCGGGCCGGCCACGCCACGCGGTCCGGCGGCTCCCGCCGCGGCGGGCACGATGGACGCGGCGGTCGCGACACCCGCGGTGCGGTCGGGCCCACGCGCGACCCATGCACCGCCGGCCGCCGCCAGCGCGACCGCGACCGCCGCAGCGAGGCCGCCCACCCGTGCGCGGGACGGCGCGGACCACCGCGCCGCCCGCACCGCGCGAGCGGGCGAGGTGCCGCTGGCCGCCGCGCCGCCGGGCACCTCCACCACCGCGTCGAGCATGGCCACCAGCGCGGTGGCCGTAGGGGGGCGCTCGGCCGGGTCCTTCGCGAGACACTGCATCACCGCCGCCGCGAGCGCGGGCGGGATGTCGGGGCGGAGCGCGGCGAGGTCTGCCGGCACGCGCGTGAGCTGCGCGGCGAGCGTGGCCTGCGGCGACGCCGCGGCGAACGGCGACTCCCCGCTCAGCATCTCGTAGGCGACCAGCCCGGCGGCGTAGAGGTCCATCCGGTGGTCGGCCGCCGGATCGGCCGCGAGCTGCTCGGGCGCCATGTAGGCGGGCGTGCCGATGGCCATGCCGAGCGTGGTCATCGTGGCCGCCGGTGACGGGGACAATGCCGACGCGAGCGCCTTCGCGACTCCGAAGTCGGTGACCAGGGCGTGCCCGTGCAGCAGCAGCACGTTGCCCGGCTTCACGTCGCGGTGGACCACGCCCCGCGCGTGGGCGTACCCGAGCGCCTCGGCCACGTCGCGGAGGATGCGGAGCACCTCGCGCCAGGTGAATGGCGCACCGCGCGCCGCACGCGCGGCCAGCTCCGCCCGCAGCGACTCGCCCTCGATGAAGGGCATCGTGTAGTAGAGCGAGCCCACCGCCCCGGCGGCCGCCGGGCCCGTCGCGGGCCCGACCTCGCCGGCGGCCAGGAGCGGCACGACGTGCGGGTGCTGCAGCTGCGCGGCGAGCTGGATCTCGCGGCGGAACCGGTCGCGGTTGATGCCCGCGGCGAGCATCGGGGGGAGGACCTTGGCGACCACGCGCCGGTCGAGGGCCACCTCGCGGGCGACGAACACGCGCGCCATGGCGCCGCCGGCCAGCTCGCGTTCGAGCTCGAGGGCAGGGGCGAGCGCCGCGGCGAGCGCCTCGCCGAAGCCGTCGTCGGCAGTCGGGTCGCCGTCGGAGTGGGTCATGACTCGAATGTACGGAACAGCGGGGCGGCGCGTTACAACGGGATACGGATTGAGACAGCGCGACGGCCCGGAAGGCTGGCCCGCGCCCCCGGCGCGGGCCGCGGCGGGCGCGCGCTGTTAGGCCGCGCCCGCGCGCCTGCGACCACGTTCTCGTGTCAGTCGCTCCCCGCCGTGGGACCGGATCGGCGGACGATCGTCCAGGGACAGCAGTCCGTCCCTCCCCCGTTCGACCCCGCCTTCACGACGCGGCCATGGTCATCTCCGATTTCGCCATCCGGCGCCCGCTCGTCACGCTCGTGGCGATGGTCTCGCTCGCCCTCGTCGGGCTCGTCGCGCTGCTCAAGCTCAAGACCGACGAGTACCCCGACGTCTCGCCCGTGGTCGTCGCGGTCAACATCGCCTATCCCGGCGCCTCGCCCGACGGCGTCGAGAAGGAGATCGTCGACCCGATCGAGGAACACATCGCGACGATCGCCGGCGTGAAGGAGGTGCAGGGGAAGGCCTACGACGGCTACGCAAGCGTCCAGGTCGAGTTCCAGTACGGCAAGGACCTGAACGAGGCGTCGCAGGAGATCCGCGACGCGATCTCGGGCATCCGCGCCGACCTGCCGGCGGAGATGAAGGAGCCGCAGATCAAGAAGCTCTCCGACACCGATCGCCCGATCGTCTCGCTCGCCCTCGCCAGCACGTCGCAGTCGCAGGCCGCGCTCACGTCGATCGTCGACCCGGGCATCACGCGCGAGCTGCGCGCGATCCCGGGCGTGGCCGAGGTGCAGGTGTTCGGGAAGGCCGTGCGCGAGATCTCGGTGCTGCTCAAGCCCGACGCGCTCAGGGCGAACGGGGTGAGCGTGAGCGACGTCGTCCAGGCGCTGCAGGCGCAGAACCTCGCCGCCCCCGTGGGGCGCGTCGAGGGCGCACTCGACGAGCGCAGCATCCGGCTCAAGGGCCGCTTCGTCGACCCGCGCGAGTTCGCCGACCTCGTCGTCGCGCAGCGCAACGGCGCCCTCGTCCGGCTCGGCGCCGTGGCCGACGTCGGCGACGGCACCGAGGAGGCGCGCTCGCTCGCCCTCTACGACGGGCGCGAGGCCGTCGGCATCGACATCAAGAAGGGGCAGGGCTACAGCACGACCGACGTGGGCGAGCGGGTCCGCGAGCGCGTCGCCGCGATCCAGCGCCGCCTGCCGCCGGGCACCCGGCTCGAGCTCGTGCGCGACGCCGGCACGCGCGTCGATGCCGCCGTGCGGAACGTCGAGGAGGCGCTCGTCGAGGGCGCCGTGCTCACCGTACTCGTCGTGTTCGTCTTCCTCAACTCGTGGCGCTCGACGATCATCACCGGGCTCGCGCTGCCGGTGAGCGTGCTCGCCTCGTTCATCGCCGTCTGGCTGCTCGGCTTCAAGCTCGAAACGATGTCGCTGCTCGGGCTCTCGCTCGCCATCGGGATCCTGATCGACGACGCGATCGTCGTGCGCGAGAACATCGTGCGTCACGTCGAGATGGGGAAGGACCACGTGGCGGCCGCGCACGAGGGCACCGACGAGATCGGGCTCGCCGTGGCCGCGACCACGTTCTCGATCCTCGCCGTCTTCGTGCCGATCGGCTTCATGCCGGGGGTCGGCGGGCAGTGGTTCAAGCCCTTCGCGCTCACGATCGCGTGCGCGGTGCTCGTCTCGCTGTTCGTCAGCTTCTCGCTCGACCCGATGCTCTCGGCCTACTGGCCCGACCCGCACGTGCGCGAGGACGAGAAATCGCGCCTCACGCGCGCGCTCGACCGCTTCAACGCGTGGTTCGACCGGCAGTCGGAACGCTACCGCGACGTGATCGCGTGGGCGCTCGACCACCGCGCGGTCATGATCACCGTGGCGGTGGGCAGCTTCCTCGCCTCCTTCGTCCTCCCCTCCGCGGGACTCACCGGGCTCGGCGTCGCGCTCGCCGGGATCGGCCTGGTCGTCGGCGCGCTCACCCTCGCGCGCGCGCCGGTCGCCGCCCGCCTCGGCCTCGGGGCGCTCGGCGTCGCGGTGTTCGCTGTCGGGCCGCAGCTGGTGCCCGCCTGGCGTCCGGTCGGCGTCAGCTTCTTCCCGACCGACGACCGCTCGGAGTTCACGATGGCCATCGAGACGCCGCCGGGCTCCAACCTCGCCTACACGCGCGAGAAGGCCGAGGAGGCCGTCCGGATCGCGCGCGCGCACCCCGAAGTGCGCTACACGTACGTCACGTTAGGCGGCGGCGCGGGCGGGAGCGTCGACGAGGGGAACGTCTACGTCCGCCTCGTCCCGAAGGAGCGCCGCGCGAAGGACGCCGAGGCGGTCGCGGCCGAGCTGCGGCGTGAGACGTCGCGGCTCGCGGGCGCGACGTTCTCCGTGTTCACCAACGACCTCGACGGCGGGCAGAAGCAGTTGCAGCTCCAGCTGCGCGGCGCGGACCTCGCCACGCTCTCGCGGGCGGCCGAGCAGGTCGCGGCCGCGGTGCGCGGCGTGCCCGGCGCGGTCGACGTGGGCCTCTCGACCAAGGGACAGAAGCCCGAGCTGAACGTAGTGCTCGACCGCGGCGTCGCCGGCGTGCTCGGCGTCACGGCGGGGCAGGTCGCGCAGGCGCTGCGCCCCGCCTTCGCGGGGATCAAGGCCGGCGACTGGCAGGACCCGGGCGGCCGGATGCGCGACGTCCAGGTGCGCCTCACCCCCGGCGCGCGCGCCCGCGCCGCCGACGTCGCCGAGCTGCCGCTCGCCGTCGCGGGCCCGGACGGCGCGGCCACGGTGCCGTTGGGCCAGGTCGCCCGCGTCACGCGCAGCGTCGGCCCCGCCGTGATCGACCACCTCGACCGCGACCTCGTGGTCACGGTCGAGGCCAACACCGCCGGCCGGCCGAGCGGCGACGTCTCGGCGGAGGTCGAGGGCAAGGTCCGCGCGCTCGCCCTCCCGCCGGGCGTGCGCGTCACGATGGGCGGCGAGTCGAAGGACCAGGACGAGGTGTTCGGCGAGATCGGCGCGGCGCTCGGCACCGCGGTGCTCCTGATGTACCTGATCCTCGTCCTGCAGTTCGGCTCCTTCCTCGACCCGATCGCGATCATGCTCTCGCTGCCGCTGTCGCTGGTCGGCGTGATGTTCGCGCTCGCGGTCACGGGCGACACGATCAACATCATGAGCCTGATCGGCGTGATGCTCCTCTGCGGCATCGTGGCCAAGAACGCGATCCTGCTCATCGACTTCGCCAAGTCGGCGCGCGAGGAGCGGCAGCTCGGGCTGCGCGCGGCGCTCGTCGACGCCGGCGCGACGCGGCTGCGGCCGATCCTCATGACCACCTTCGCCCTCATCGCGGGGATGATCCCGGTCGCGCTGGGGTCCGGCGAGGGGGCGCAGTTCCGCGCGCCGTTGGGCATCGCGGTGATCGGCGGCACGCTCACGAGCACGCTTCTCACGCTGCTCGTCGTGCCGACGGTGTACGAGCTGCTCGACGAGGCGCGGGAGGCGGTGCTGGCGCGGATCGGGCGGCGGATCGGGGCGGCCGCGCTGGTCGACCGCGCCGCGCTCGAAGAGGAGATCGCGGCGGCGCTGGACGACCTCTTCCGGATTGGCGGGTCGGCACCGGCGCGCGACCGGGAGCCGCGGCCGCGCGAGCGCGCCGAGTCCCGCTAGACCTGCCGCACGGTCCCGGCGGCGACGACACGCATCAGGCAGCGTCCGGCGTCAGGCCGACCGTCGCCGCGCCGACACGAGGATGCCGACCCCCAGCAGGTTCGCCACCACGATCACGAGCGTGATCTTGAACGCGAATGCCGCGACGCTCTTCACGTCGATGATCGGGATCACCGACAGCACGACGTTGAGCAGCGTCATCAGCAGCCCCGACAGCGACGCCACCTTGAGCCACGCCGGCGGACGCGGCGACACGCCGCGCAGCCCGAACAGCGGGATCGCGAACATCACCACGTACGTCAGCGCGTAGAAGATGCCGCTCGCGTTGAACAGCAGCTGGAACGCCTCCGCCTGTCCGACGCCGACGAGGCTCAGCAGCGCGACGCCGAACGCGCACACGCCGACCAGCACGATCGAGTTGACCGGCGTCCGGTAGGTCGCGTGCAGTCGGCTGAACCACTCCGGCAGCAGCCGGTCCCACCCGGCCACCATCGGCAGGCGCGCCACCGCGGTGAAGCTCACGTTGGTCTGCGCGACGCGCATCGCGAGCGACATCAGGATCGCGACCGTCACCAGCTGCCCGGCGATCCCGAACGGCCCGAACCCCGCGCGCAGCACCTGCGGCAGCGGCCCCACCAAGTCGATGTCGCGCGTCGGGATGTACGCGACCACGGTGCTCGTGCCCAGGATGAACATGAGCGCGATGACCGGCGCCGCGATCACCACCGACCGCCGGACGGCCCGCGCGGGCGACCGCGTCTCGCCCGCGAGGATCGCGACGTACTCGAACCCGCCGAGCGCCCCGAACCCCATCTTGCCGAGGATGTTCAGGTTGTAGAGCGTGAAGGGCGGGACGCTCGTCCGCAGCGGGTGGTACTCGCGCAGGTGGCCGGTGGCGAGACCGAGCACGGGAAGCACGACCAGCAGGCCGAAGACGAGCAGCATCACGATGCCGCCCGCGTTGTGCACCCACTTGCCGACCGCGAGCCCGACCGTCGACGCGACCACCATGAGTGCGAGCAGCACCGCCGTCGCCAGCGCGACGAACCACGTGCTCGTCGTCATCCACGCCGCGCCGGGCCCCAGCGCGTACGAGAGATACGTGGCGCACTCCAGCCCGATCTCGGACGTGTGCACGATCACGTACAGCCACAGGTTCCACGCGAGCAGGAAGCCGACCGTCTCGCTGAAGCCGAGCTTCGCCCACTGGTACAGCCCGCCCTCGAGCGGCATCAGGCGGCTGAGGTACATCACGACCGCGGCCGACGGCAGGTAGAACAGGACGATCGCGAACAGCCAGAACATGACGTGCGGCGGCCCGAGCTTGCCCGCCACGCCGATCCACGACAGGCCGACGATGAAGAGGATCTGCGTGAGCACGAGGTCGCCCACGCCCAGCTCCTTCTTCAGGGCGGCGCTGTGCGCCTCCACGCGCGCCTCGGCCCGCGCGAGCGCCGTCGTCGGCGGCGTCGTCGGCGCCGGGGGGGCGCCGGACTCGCCGGCCGTCCCGTTCCGGGTCATCAGCGGCCGCCGTCGATCGAGAGCACCTGGCCGGTGATCCACCCGGCCTCGTCGGACGCGAAGAAGAGCACGCCATGGGCGATGTCGGCGGGCGTACCCAGGCGCCGCAGCGCGATCCGCTCGACGAGGGCGCGCTGGCCCTCCTCGCCGTACGACTCCCACTGGCGCTCGGTCGCCGCGTTGGAGCGGACGAAGCCTGGCGCGACGTTGTTGACCGTGATCCCCCACGGGCCCAACTCGTGCGCGAGCTGCCGCGTGAGCCCGATCTGCGCGGCCTTCGCCGACGCGTACGCCTGGATGCCGGTGAGGCTGATCCCGAGGCCGGCGCCGCTCGAAATGTTCACGATGCGGCCCCAGCGCGCGGCCTTCATCCCCGGCGCGACCGCCTGCGCGCAGTAGAACGCGCCGCCCACGTTCACGTCGAAGATGCTCTGCCACTCGGGCGCGGTCACCTCCTCCAGCGGGCGGCCTACCTGCCCGAGAACGCCGCCGGCGTTGTTCACGAGGATGTCGACACGCCCCGTCGCCGCGGCAGCCTCCGCGACGAACGCGTCGACGGCGCCCTTGTCGCGCACGTCCACCGCACGCACCGCGCACGCGCCGCCCGCCGCTTCGCACAGCCGCCGCGTCTCGGGCAGTTCGTCCGCGAGCACGTCGCAGGCCCACACGCGCGCCCCGCGCGCCGCGAGCGCGACGGCGATCGCGCGTCCGAAGCCGTGCGCGGCGCCCGTGACGACGGCCGTCCTACCGGCGGGGACGGTCATCCGCCGGCCGTATCGTTAGGCGCCGCGGGGCGCGCGGCGGCGAGCGCCGCCAGCGTGTCGAGCGACTGCGGGCGCGCGCCGCGCTCGACGTCGTGGACGAGCGCGACGAGCCGCTCGGTGAGCGGCGTCGGCACGCCCGCCTGCCGGCCGAGCGCGGCGACGATCCCGAGTTGCGCGTCGACCTCGGTGGGACGCCTACGCACGGCGAGGTCGCGCCAGATCCCGCTGTGCGTCTTGGCCGACCGGCGGTTGAAGGCGACGAGGTCGTCGAGCGAGCGCGCCGCGGCGCCGGGAGGGGCCGACGGCAGATAGGCCGCCGGATCGAACCCGTCGAACGCTTCGGGCGTCACCCCGCGCGCGGCGGCCACGGCCAGCATCTCGCGCGCGAGCGCGATGTAGAGGCCGCGGTACTCCGGCAGCGCGAGGGCGTCGGCGATGGATTCGTTGGTCAGGGCGGTGGCGAAGAGCATGGCGCCGTAGGCCTCCTTGCCCCAGAGATAGCCCCAGACGTTGGGCGTCGCGACCGCGCGGTCGTCGAAGTCGCGCCACGCGTCGCGCACCGCGACCGCCCGCGGCGTGAGGCGTCCGTCGATCTCGCCCACGACCACCGCGCCGCGGCCGCCGTAATGAATCACGCCGGGCTCGAGGTAGTCCGCGCCGAAGTTGACGAAGGCGCCGACCGTGCGGTCCGGGCCGACGACCTCGGCGATGGCGAGCTCGTTGAGTCCATTCTGCGCCGAAATCACGCAGCCGCCGGCGCTCAGGTGGGGGCGCAGCGCGCGCGTGGCGGATTCGGTGTGCTGTGCCTTGGTCGCCAGGATGATCGTGTCCCACGCGCCGCGCACCCGCTCGGGGGTGAAGGCGGGCGCCCGCACGGTGAAGGCCGCGAGCGGGCCGGTGATCCGGATCCCGTCTCGGCCGATCGCGTCGACGTGCTCGCCGACCGCGTCGACGAACGTGACGTCGTGCCCGGCCCGCGCGAGGTGCGCGCCCATGGTGCCGCCGATCGCGCCCGCGCCCCACACCAGACATCGCATCGTCGCCCGCGCCGTCAGACCGCTTCGCCCCACGAGCCCGC
Source organism: uncultured Gemmatimonadales bacterium (assembly GCA_963851265.1). GTDB lineage: Bacteria > Gemmatimonadota > Gemmatimonadetes > Gemmatimonadales > Gemmatimonadaceae > BPUI01. The sequence goes on along the minus strand of CAWKNZ010000009.1, from coordinate 72,726 downwards.
GAGCAACTCGCGCGTCTCGTCGACCGCCACCTGCCAGATCGCGAGCATGTCCTCGTCGGGGCGCTGGTGCCAGCCGCCGAAGTTGCCGTCGCCGAGGTACTCGCGGAGCGCCGCCGGGTCGAGCGCGCGCACGCGGGCGAGGTCGACCATCGGCCGCCGTTCCGCAGGCACCTCGACGTTGGGCAGGCGCGTCCAGGGGAAGTTCTCCATCCACGACCCGTGCGACGCGACGGCGTCGGTGGCCTGCACCCTGGCCCAGGTGCGCGGCGCGCTCCACCAGTTGTGGAAGATCACCCGGCAGCCGGCGTGGTCGGCGGCCCACTCCTGCACGAACTGCTGCGCCGCGCCGTTGCCCCCATGCCCGTTGACGATCAGGATGCGACGAAACCCGCTGTGCGCCATGCCGTCGAGGATGTCGCGCACCACGCGCAGGTGCGTCTCGACGCGGAGCGAGATCGACCCCGGGAAGTCGCGGAAGTAGGGGGTGACCCCGTACGGCAGCACCGGGAACACCGGGACGCCGAGCGGCTCCGCCGCCTCTGCGGCCACGCGCTCGGGGAGGATACAGTCCACCGTGAGCCGCAGATGGCTGTGCTGCTCGGTGCTGCCGAGCGGCAGCACGGCGCGGTCGTCGCGTTGCAGGTATTCCTCCACCTGCATCCAGTTCATGTCGCTGATGCGCACGGCGTCGCTGGCTCCGGGGACAGGTGAGCCGTCAACTTACGCGCTCGTCCGGTCGCGCGGAGGACGACGATCGCCGAGCGAACGCCCCCCGTACCGACCGTCCACCGTCCCACCCGGTCTGCCGCATGTTTGGTCACGTCACTGTACTATCGCGACTATCGCGCGGCGCGCGCGCGTTCGCCGCGCTCCTCGCCGTCGGCGTCACGACGGCGTTCGCCCGCCCGGCCGGTCCCCCCGCGCTAGAGGGCGATTGGGACGTCTACCTGGCGAGCGGTTCGACGGCGCGCCCCGGCTTCCAGGGGTGGCGGCGGATGGGGTTCGCCCACTTCGTCCTGCGCGAGTCGGGGGTCGCGGGGCCGATCCGCCGGCGCACCGGGGAGCCGATCCTCGACGTCACCCGCGTCGCCGCGCGGGGCGACTCGGTGACGTTGAGTGGCGCGGGCGATGAGTCCGTCGCCGCCGCGTGGCGCGGCGACACCCTCACGGGCGTCATGCTGGTGAACGGCCGGCCGGCCGGCCGGCAGATCCGCTTCGTCCGCCGCGCGACGCCGTTCGTCGTGGAGCGCGCCTACGCGCTCTGGCCGGGGCCCGTGTCCGACTCCGCGTACGCCGTCACGGAGGACACCCTGGTGTTCATGCCGACGCGCGACGGGGCGCGGCTGGCGAGCTACGTCGCCCGTCCGGTCGGCGCGGGGCCGTTCGGCGTCGTGCTGCAGCGCACGCCCTACACCCGCATCCTGCACGCGGCCGGCCGGTACTGGGCCTCGCGCGGGTACATCTTCGTCGCGCAGCACGTGCGCGGGCGCGACGTCTCGTCGGGGCGCGACTTCGGCGATTACGACACCGACGTGCGCGACGGCTACGACGCCGTCGAGTGGGCGGCCCGACTGCCCGGCGCCAACGGCCGCGTCGGCATGATCGGTCACTCCGACGAGGGCCGGCTCGCGTGGTACGCCGCGGTGAGCGCGCCGCCGCATCTCGCGGCCATCGCGCCGTCGGCGGCGACCGGCGATCCGTGGCGCATCGTGCCGTACGAGGACATGGTGTTCTCGCCGATCAACGTGGCGTGGGCCTGCCTGATGCGCGCCCGCACGCTGCAGGACGTGAGCGAGTTGGACATCGGTCCGGCGCTCATGCACCTGCCGCTCACCGACCTGCCCCGGCGGCTCGGCTGCGGCGACGTGCCGCTGTGGGACCGGTGGATCGCGCACCCCACGCTCGACGCGTACTGGCGCGCGCACGCGGTGACGACCAACATCGCGAAGGTGCGCGCGCCGGTGCTGCAGATCTCCGGCTGGTACGACGACTCGCGCGGGCCGATCGACTACACCGACGCGCTGAACCGCGTGCCGGGGCACCCGTTGGTCCGGCTCGTGATGGGGCCCGGTGCGCACAAGGGGGTCGACTACGTGGCCGGCGAGTTCGGGCCGCAGTCGCGCGTCGACACCCGGCGCCTGCAGCTCCGCTGGTTCGACCACTACCTGCTCGGCAAGCCCAACGGCGTCGACCGCGAGCGCCCGGTCGACGTGTTCGTCTTCGGGGACGACGTCTGGCGCCACGAGGCGGCGTGGCCGCTCGCGCGGGCGGTGCGCACCAACTGGTATCTGTCGTCCGGCGGCCGGGCCAACACGAGCGCCGGCGACGGGGTGCTCGACACGCTCCCGCCGCGCGGCGCGCCGGCCGACGCGTTCACCTACGACCCCGCGGACCCGACGCCCTTCCTCATCGACTCGCGCGAACTCGAGACCTCGCTCAACGAGGACTACACGGCGCTCAACGCCGCGCGGCACGACGCGCTCGTGTTCACGTCGGCGCCGCTCGCGAAGCCGGTCGAGGTGACGGGGCAGATGTCGGCCACGCTCTGGGCCGCGACCGACGCCCGCGACACCGACTGGGACGTGATGCTGCTGGACGTCTTCCCCGACGGGCACGCCGAGCGCGTGCAGGACGGCGTGGCGCGGGCGCGCTTCCGCCGGGGGTTCGACCGCAGCGTGCCGCTCACGCCGGGGCGCGTCGAGCGGTACGACCTCGACCTCTGGTTCACGTCGCGCGTGTTCGAGCCCGGCCACCGGCTGCGGGTGAGCGTGTCGTCGGCGCTCTTTCCGAAGTACGACCGCAACCTGAACACGGGGGCGAATAACGAGCGGGACAGCACGTTCGTGGTCGCGCACCAGCGGCTCGTGCACGACGCGGCGCACCCGTCGCACGTGACGCTGCCCGTGATCCCGCGGTAGGGCACCGGGACGGCCGCAGCGCGCGCCTGCGGCGCGGTATTCGCGGGGCGGCGGTGCTGCCTAACGTCACGTCGTTCCCTCCGAGCCCCCGAGCCATGTCCGACGACGCGCGCTCTGCGCCCGGCGATCCGCTGCGCTTCGCCTTCCCGCTCCCGACGGCGCTCGGCGGCGACGGCCGCCCCGCCGACGCGCGCGTCGAACTCGACGCCTCGGCCGCAGCGGACGACGCCCTGCTCGCCTTCGTGCAGTCGCGCGTCGAACCGATCCCGCGCGCGCGGAGCGACGCGCCGGTCCCGCTCGACGGCATCATCGGCGCGGCCGGCGTGGCGCAGATCGAGGCCGCGGGCGCGATGGTCTTCCACGCCGTCGGCGACACCGGGCACGGCGACCACTCGCCGCAGAGCGACGTCGCCGCCGCGATGGCGCAGGACTACCAGTTGGGTGACCCCGCCCACTCGCCCGCGTTCTGGCTCCACCTGGGCGACGTCGTGTACGGCCCCAACAAGGACGCGACCTACCGAGACCAGTTTTACGTCCCGAACCGCGGCTACCCGGGCAAGATCGTCGCGATCGCGGGCAACCACGACGGCGAGGTGCTGCCGCCGACCGACCCGGCCAGCCTGCGGGCGTTCCTCGCCAACTTCTGCGCGACTACGGCGCAGGTGCCGCCGGTCGCGGGCACAGTCTTTCGCCAGACGATGACGCTGCCGGGCGTCTACTGGCTGCTCGACGCACCGTTCGTCCAGATCATCGGGCTCTACTCCAACACGGCCGAGAATCCGGGCTTTCTCTCGGGGCCGACCGCCGGGTCGGTGCAGAAGGACTGGCTCGTCGCGACCCTGCGTGCGATCGGGTCCGCGCGCACCGGGGCGGGCCACGCGCACGCCGGCCATCCCAGCACCCCGCCCTCCCGCGGCGCGACACCGCGGAAGGCGCTCATCGTCGTCACGCACCACCCGCCCTTCAGCAGCGGAGGGCACGCCGGGAGTCCCGAGATGCTCGCCGACATCGACGACGCGTGCCGCTCGGCCGGCGACGTGTGGCCCGACCTCGTGCTGTCCGCGCACTCGCACAATTACCAGCGCTACACGCGGCGTCTCACGGTGGGCGGCGTCGCGCGCCAGATCCCCTTCCTCGTCGCGGGCGGGGGCGGGCACGGCCTCGCCCCGATCGGTCCGGCATCGGGGCAGGTCACGGGCGACCATTCGTTCGACGCGTCGTACGGTGGGTACGGCTACCTACTCGTGCGCGTGTCGCCGGGGGGCGTCCGTGTGGACTTCTACAGTGTCGAGGGCACGACCAAGACCGCCCGCGACAGCGTGCAGATCACGGTGCCGACCGGCTGAGTACGAGCACGGAGTCGTTCGCCAGCCGGCCGCGCGCGTTGCGCGGTCAGCCGGGCGGCGAGAACTTCAGCTTCACCGAGTGCAGCAGGCGCCCGGTCCCGAGCGCGCCCGTCGCCCGCCAGTTCGCCGCGAGATCCACCCAGAACCCGGTAGCCGCCCGGAACTCGCCGCCACCACCGACGAGCCAACTCGGACGCGACGAGCCCCGCCCCGTCCCTTGTACGTCGGCGTGCACCCGGTAGGCGTTCCGGCCGACGTAGACGCGTGCGATGGCGTCGCCCGTGCCGCGCAGATCCCGGCCGGTCGAGTCGCGCTCGTACGCCCCGCGCGTGCCGACCAGGAACTGCCCCGGGAGCCACCGCGGAGCCCACCCCTTGGTGAGCCACCCCGCCACCCCGTCGAAGCGCATGCCGCCGGCCAGCGAGTCGCGTGCGGAGCTGCGCACGCCGAGCGCGACGTCGAACACGTCGGCGTTCCACAGCGCCTCCTCCTTGGCCGCCTTGACCAGCTCGTCGAGCGAGTCGAGCTGGATGCCGTACCCGGTGACGAGCCGCGCGCCGACCCCGCGCTCGACCGCGCGCGCGAGGCTGTCCTGCGCCGGCGTTCGGTCGCCGACGAGCGGCACCCCCGCGCGCGACCACGCCTCGCGCACCAGCAGTATGCTGTCGCGCCGCGCCCGCGTGAGCGAGGTCAGCGCGCGGCGGAACGCGCGGTTGGTGCGGAGGTCCGACTGGTCCTGCAGGCTGATGCGGAGCGCCCCGGCGAGCAGCGTGCGCCGCGACGTGGTCGAGTCGCGCCGGGCGGCGAAGGACGTGCGAAGCCGGTACTTCCACGGGGCGGCCTCGTAGTCGGCGATGGACAGCTGGCGGCCGTACACGAGCAACAGCGGCGAGAACTCGACGCCGAGCCCGGAGGGGACGTACACGGAGCCGCCCGTGGCGCTGGTGAACCCCGTCGCGAGCGCCCGCGCGCTGTACGGCCGTACGAGCCGGCTCTGGTCCAGGTCGAGCATCTTCAGCGCGGGGACCTCCGGGACGGCGTAGTCGGCCTGCAGCAGCTTCGCCGTGCCAGGCGTCGCGTCGTTAGGCGTCGCGAGTGCGGCCGCGTTCGCCTGCGCGCGCGCCGAGCCCGCGCAGGCGGCGAGCGCGGCGCACGCGGCCGCCACCCGCGCGCGACGGCCCGCGCTGTGGGCGACGCTCATCGCCCGGCTCGCGGCCGCGGCGCGCCGGCGTTGCCCGGCACCCGCTTCGTCTTCTGCGTCGGACGAGCCGCGAGCAACCGCTCCACCGAACGGCTCATCATCGCCAGCGCCGGTGTCGCAGACAGTGCGACGGCGAGCTCGCAATTCTCCGTCTGGCTGGTGGACGTCTTCGGATCGGTAGCTGCCGTCGCGAGCTCGCGGCCGTCCTGCACGATCGTCATGGCGACGGCGAACGCGCCGCTCGCATCGAGGATGCCGACCGTGGCGACGAAATCCAGCACGCGACCGTCCTGATCGGCAGCCGCGCCGGGCAGCTGATGCGTGTTCTGGGGCGGACTGGAGAAGTCGTCCCTGAACTCCTCGACGATCGTGACCCGGTCGTGCTCGAGCAGCAGCAGCCCGAAGCTCCCGGCGTTCGCGAAGTCACACCGCAGCCGGGCGGACAGCGGGCCGCCTGCCGGGTCGAAGTGCACCGTCTGCGAGATGGCTGCCATGCCCAACGCTCCTCGGTTGGTGATACGTGGAGGCTCGCGCGTGTCGACCACGCGCCTGGAAGTGCCGCGCGATCGGCGCTACGGAGTTCGCGCGGCCGTCACCGCGGTCACGGCATTCGCGACCGCCGCGGACGCCGACGCTTGCGGTGCGGCCGTCGCGCCCCACGTCGATGCGCCGAGCTTTCCGAGCGTGGTTTGCAGAAAGTCGAGCCCGACCGACGCGCCGAAGCCCCACGTGAACGCGCCGATATAGTCGGCGAGCGTTCCGAACGACTGGCCGAGGTACGACTTAGAGAGCCAGCCGAGCACCGCGACGACCCAGGCGAGCGCGGCGTACCGCCAGTCGGTCCGGCCCAGGGCGGCGAGCAGCGACTGCGCGGTCCGGCGGTTCCGTGCCGCGACCTCGGCCGGCGACGGTGGGACGGCGCGAAGCACCCGGCGCGCGGCGACGTGCTGCGCGGCGTCGAGCGCCGCCACGGTGCGGAAGCGCAGTTGCTTCGCGGCGGGCGAAGGCGCCGCGAGGGCGAGCCGGTCCCCGCGCGGCACCGTGGCCGCGGCGAGGGCGTGCTCGAGTTGCAGCAGCGTGGTCGCGGTCGCGCGGACACCGAGGTCGGCCGCGTCACGCGCCTCCCAGACGTCGAGTATGACCTGCCGGAGCTGCGCGTCCACCGTCGCCGCGAGCGCCGGGGCGGCCCCGGCTGCCGCGCCCGGCGCCGGGCGCAGCTGGTCGATCCAGTCGCGTGTGCGCACCGCACGCGTGATCTCGTCGGCGAGCGTGGCGAGAAACGCGGTCGCGGCGTCGACGCCCTTCTTGCGCGCGGCGAACGCCTCGAGCGTGAGGTTGCCGGGCGCGCCGATCGCACGCGCGTCGATGACGCCCTGCGGTGCCTGACGCGGGGGGTCGGTCACGAGCGGCGGGAGCCGCGTCGCCGCCGCGGACGCGACCTTCGCGGCCGCGCGGAGGCTGCGGAGCTGATGTCCGAACGCCCCCCAATCGACCAGGGTCGCCTCGAGCATGCCGGCCGCGTCCGAGAGCGCCTTGTACGTCGGGTCGCTCACGTCCCACGACCCGAGCACCGGAAGCGCGGCTGTCTGCACGCGGTCGACGAGTGCGTCGGCCTGCGCGTAGAAATCCGCGGCGATCGATGGCGTGTGCTTCGAGTCGTCGTGCGGGGCGGGGGCACCCGGCGCACCCGCCGCGGCCGACGTCGCGCGATTCAACCCGGCCATGAACGCCCCCTGCGCCGACGCGAACGCCGGGCGCAGGAGGAGCGCGCGGCGCCGCAACTGCCACTGCGCGCGTCGCACACCGGTGTAGCGCCGCGACGCGAGCGCGAGCAGGAGTCCCGCCGACAGCACCAGCAGTGGCCAGACAGGAAGGTCCGTGACTCGCACCCGGAGCGCCAGGGTGTCGGCCGCGGTCGGGGTGAAAACCGGCAGGGTGCCCTCGTACTCCCCCACGCCCGAGACGCCGTCCACCGCGAGCCGCAATCCGGGCCCCGCAGCGGTGTCGACCGACGCGACGCACGCGAACGCGATCCCGTCCTTTGGCGTCGAGCCGCCGGGGTGGAGGGGAGAACGCGCGGCCGCGCAGGTGGGGAGGTACGCCGCGGGCGCGACGCCGGACGGCAGGGGGACGACGTCGCGCAGGACCCAGAGCGGCGCGTCGCCTAACGGAGCCAGGCGCACGGCGGTCGTCGACCACCTCGCGGCCGCGGTCAGGCCGGTTCCGACGACGAGCACCGCGTGCGTGTCCGCGCGGGCGGCGGGCGCGGCCGCTGCGGCGCGCGGCCGGGCGTCCGCCGTGTCGCGGAGCACGAGGGCGGCGCGCGCGACCTTCCCCCGCGCAAGGTCGCCGCCGAGCCTGACGCGAAGCGCGACGCTGTCGCGCTCGGCCACACTCACGACCGTGTCGATCCCGAGAACGCGCGGGCCGTCCGGCCCAGCCGAGCCCGCGCTGGCGGGTACATCCTGCTCTGCGTGCGGCTGCGCGTGCGGCTGCGCGTGCGGCTGTGCGTGCGGCTGTGCGTGCGGCTGTCGCGCCCGCGGGCGGGCCCGGCGGCTGCTCTTGCGGAATCCGTTAGGCCCTTGCCCTCGCCGCTCACCGCCGCGAGTACCGCGCGCACGCGGCGCGGGCCCGGACCGGGGTTCCGGACGAATACGACCGCGCCGCCCGGCATCGACGCGGCGGCGCCGGTGACCACGACCGACCGCGCCCGCCCCACGTCGATCACCTCGGGCGCGGCCGGTCTCGCGTCGCCTGTCATGCAGCTGACCGCCGGGACGGCGGCGAACGCGGCGATTGCGGCGAGCCGGCACCGGGTCGCGAGCGGACCCCGCGACCGAGGCCACGAGCTGCAGCCTGCGGCCGTCGGCCGCTGGGCGCCGACCATGAGACTCTCCGTGTTCGGATGGGAATGGGCCCGGGCGGTGGACCCGCCGGCAGACGCCGCCGGCGCGCTACAGTACCGCCGCCGTCACGACAGCGCCAGGGTGGGCGCGCACGCACGCAGCTCGGCCCGAGTCGGGGGACGACCATCACACCGGCGGGCGTCGCCCGCCCGCCCGCGCCCGCGCTCGCGGGCACGCGCCGAACCGGCCTAACGGCGGGCGCGCGTTCGACCAGCGCCGCCCGCGCCGCCCGCGCCGCCCGGCGTCAGCTCCGCACGCGCCGAGCGGACGCGTCCCACGTCGCGGCGCCGTGCGCGAAGTACGACGCGTTCGCCATGTGGCACGCGAGCGCCGCGTGGTGGCCGAACCGCGCGTCCTCGACGACGGGCTGCCGCGACCTCACGGCGTTGAAGAACGTCGCCAGGTGGGGCGAGCGGTCGTCGTAGTTGGGCCCGCGAATCGTCGTCACCTCCGACACCGCCTCGCGCGCAAGGCGCGCGTCGTTCTCCTCGTGCCAGTGCCGCTCGTACGCCTGGAGCATCGCGCGCGGGTAGCTGTTCTCGGCGTAATAGCTCGGGCCCGAATCCTCCCCCGTCTGCGGCGTCACCGTCACCGTGTCGCCGTTGGTCACCTCGAGCACCCCCTTCGCGCCCTGGAACCGGTAGGTCTCCGCGGCCGCGGTGCCGAGGTTGAGCCGCATGTAGACGGGAAGCCCGCCGTAGTCGAAGGTCACGGCGAGGACGTCGGGCCACGTGCGGCCGTCCTTCCACCGCCGGACGCCGCCGACCGCCATCGCGCGCGAGGGCGGGTCGGAGACGCCGAGCATGAACATCAGGCCGCTGACGAGGTGGACCAGCAGGTCTCCCGCGACGCCGGTGCCGTACTCGCGGTACGCCCGCCAGCGCGCGAACGCCTTCGGGTCGAAGGCCCGCCGCGGGGCGCGTCCCTGCCAGGTGTCCCAGTCCAGGGTCTGAGGCGAGAGGTCGGGCGGCGGCGGGTATTCCCAGGCGCCCGTCGGGTCGTTGCGCCCGATCCACCCCTCGACGAGGGTGAGCTCGCCGATGGTGCCGCGCGCGAGGAGGTCGCGCGCGCGCGCACAGATCTCGGAGCTCACGCGCTGCGAGCCCACCTGGACGATGCGCCCGGATCCCTGTACCGCGTCGAGCATCGCCACGCCGTCGTCGGGCGTGTGGGACATCGGCTTCTCGCAGTACACGTCCTTCCCCGCGCGCACCGCGTCGACCACGATCTGCCGGTGCCAGTGGTCGGGCACGGCGGCGATCACGCAGTCGATGGTCTTGTCGTCCAAGAGGTCCTGGTAGCGGCGGGTGACGCGCAGGCCCGGCCCGGCGATCTCGCGCGCGAGCGTGTGGCGACCGTCGTACACGTCGCACGCGGCCGCGCACTCCACGTGCGGCAGCGCGATGGCGCTGCCGAGCAGGCCGGAGCCCTGCATGCCGACGCCGATGACGCCGAAGCGCACGCGGTCGCTCGGCGCGCCGGCCCGCGGTGACGCCGGGCCGGAAACCGGCCGCACGTGGCCGGGGCCGGCTCGCCCCCACACGCTCCCCCACGAGCGTCACGCCGGCGGCGACGCCGGCACCGAGAAAGGTGCGGCGCGAAACGCGGGGCTGGTGCACGGAACCTCCGAGCGTGGGTGGCGGGAGCGGCGCGCCGCCGGTCAGCGTGCCCGCGGAGCGGGGCCATGATGCGCGCGCGCGCACGCCCGCGCCAGGCGTGATCCAGACGCCACTCCGTCCACCGATCGGCCCGCGGTCACGCCGTGACCGCGGGTCGCCCCCGATCGCGGTTCCCGACAGCTCAGGACTGCTGCCGCCGCCTCCGCACCAGCACCCCTGTCGCCGCGAGACCGGTCAGCATGAGCGCGTACGTCTCCGGTTCCGGAACGACCGCCGCGTCCACGATCGCCACACCGCCGATGCGCTCGCCGGCGGCCGCGGTCTCAAGAATGTTGAACGGCGAGGCCGAGCCGTCGGCGTTCACGGTGATCGTGACCAGCTCGTTCGGATCGGCGCCCAGATCGTGCCCGGTGTCGTTCGAGGTCGTTGCCGTCGTCGCCCAGAGCTGGAACGAGCCGTCCGGGTTCGCCAGGCCGGTGAGGTTGCGCAGCCCGTCGGTGAAGACGTTCCAGGGCAGCCCCTGGGAGTAGCTCGCCTGGCCGATCAGCCCGTTGGTGAAGTTCGCGATCTTGTTCCACACGCCAGCCTGCAGCTTGTACTCGCCGAGTCCGGCGTTCGCGCCGCCGCTCATCGTGCCGTCACCCTCGTCGGCGACGAACAGCGTGCTCGCGTTGCCGAACCACAGCCCGAACGGGTGCGTGAGCGTGCTCGGCGCGCCCGCGGCGGTCAGCGTGGGAAAGCCGGGGAGGATCGAGATCGGGGTCGTCCCGGCCGTCGCGGCCGTGGGCAGCGTGCCCGCCGCGCCCACCTGGTACACGGTGTTCACGCCGTTCCCACCACTCCCCTTGGTGACGTACAGCGTGTTGTTGTAGAGGGTCATACCGCGGAAGTTGTCGTCCTTCCCAGTCTTGTCCGCGGCGACGCCGAGCTGCGCGATCGAGAAGCCGCGTTGATACCCGTTCGCGCTGCCGAACGTGCCGTTGACCGCACCCACGACGGTCGTGTTGCCGCTGCTCCCCCGGGCGATCATCTGGACGCCGGTGTTGTCGCTCAGATTGCTGAACACCGACCCGGCGATCGCCGCGGGCGTGTTGCTCGAGTTCCCCGCGTTCCCGGCCATGTAGAAGTTGCCGTTGGACGCCAGCACGGCGGCGCGGCCGTTGTTGCCGCTGTACGCGTTGACCGGCGTCGCCGCGATCGCGCCGGTGCTGAGGTCGAACACGCCGATCGCGCGCGCGACGGTCGGCATCCGGTTGGCCACGTTGGTGACCGGGTTGCTCGGGTCGGTGAAGTACGCCGTGTTGGCATTGGACGCGTCCAGCGTGTTGAGCGGCGCCGCATAACCCATGAAGCTGACGTACCGGCCGTCCTGCGACACGTTGAGGCCGAGCTCCGACTTCGACGAGAAGCTGGTCACCAGTGAGGTGCCCGCCCCGGGCGAGTAGCTCGAGACGATCGCGCCCGTGAGGGTGCGTCGATCGATGATGATCGGGGTGGCCACGCCGAACGACGGGTCCGGCGTCTCGTTCTTGAACACGTTGGCGAAGTTGCCGTCACCCGTGGCGAGCGCGCCGTTGGGCAACACGGTCTGGCCGGGGGTGATCGACGGGATCGCCACCCCGGTCGGGTAGACGGTGCGCGAGACGATCAGCTGCGGCTGAGCGTGCGCCGACGCGGCCAGACCGAGGGCGGCGGCGAGCGGCGTACCGAGCATCGTGAACCGAGACCACATGAGTCTTTCCCGTTCCGAGGATGGCGTGCGACCGGCGCCGCGGATCGGGGTGATCGCGCAGCCACCTGGCCCCGTGCCGCACGAAGATGTGCCGGGCCGACAAACCATACGCGGCGGCGGCCGCCGCGCGCCGGCCGCCGCGTCACGATTGCGCTACGGCGGCGGGAGCGCGGCCCCCCAGCGCCGTCCCGCCGGTCGGCCTCGCGGCCGGCACGCGCCGCGGAAACGTTAGGCACCCCGGGCGGCACGCCAGCCCTCCGCGGTTCCGTCACGCGTTCGGCGATCGGACCGCCATCGTAACGATGGGGCCGACGGTCACGCGTTCGCGTTTCCGCGCGCGCACGCGGTCGTCGCTGACGTGCGCAACGTCGTGACGCCCGGGCCGCCGTTCCTGCCGCGCGCGTCATCGAGGCGCGCTCCCTTCCTGTTCCTCCCGCGCATCTCGCCTTCCGTGCCCGTACCCGCCGTCGACGCCGCCGCGCCCCGTCCGTCGGTATCCTCCTCGCCGCCGCACCCCGGTCGTGACGCTGGCGGCGCCGCCGGTCGCGTCACGGTCGCCGCGGCGCTCATCCTCTTCATCTACGAGGCGAGCAAGACCGCGCTCCTCCCGCACCTCACGCTCTGGCAGTCGCACGCGATCACGATCGCGGTCGGGGCCGCGGCCGCGGGGCTCTGTGCGCGACTCGCGCTCGCGCGACAGGCCGCGCTCCACACGGACGTGCTGCGTCACGTCGAGGCCCGGCGCGACGCCGAGATCCGGGACTCGGCGCTCCGACAGAGCGAGGCACACTACCGGCAGCTCGTCGAGCGCTCGCCGGAAGCGATCGTGGTGCACCGGGCGGGGGTCGTCCTGTACGCGAATCCGGCGCACCTCCACCTGGTCGGCGCGTCGACGCAGATCGCCGTGCTCGGGCGCCCACTCATTGCCTGGCTCGACCCCGCCGACCGCGCGCGCTTCGCTTCGCGGCTCGCCATCCTCGAAACCCGTGCGGACGCGGCCGACGCCGCGCCCGGAGACGCCGTGCGGGCCGACTACCGCTTCCGGGCCTTCGACGGCACCTGGCGCGAGGTCGAAGCGGTGTCCGTCCGCACGATCCACGAGCGCCTACCGGCAATTCTCACCGTCCTGCGCGACGTGACCGCCTACCGCACGGCCGAGCGCGAGCGCGAGCGGACGCGTGCCCTGCTCGAGGCCACGCTCGATGCCACCGCGGACGCGATCCTGGTGATCGACCCGGCCGGCCGTCCGGTGCAGTACAATCCGCAGCTGCTCGAGATGTGGGCGCTCTCCGCCGAGCTGGCGGCGTCGGGTGACACGCCGGCCGTCATGCGGCACGTGACCGCGCAGCTGGCCGACCCCGACGCGTTCGCTGCCACGATCCGCCGCGCTGCCGCCACGCCCGACATGGAGTTCGACGACGTGCTCCACCTGACGGACGGGCGCGTCGTCGAACGGCACTCGCAGCCGCAGCTCCTGAACGGCGCGGTGGTGGGGCGCGTCTTCAGCTTCCGAGACGTCACCGCCGCGCGTCGGGCGGAGCACGCGCTCCGCGACAGCGAGGCGCGATTCCGCGCGCTGGTGCAACACGCCTCCGACGTGACGTTCGTCGTGCACCGCGACCCCGACGGAGACGCCCGCGTGTGCGACGTGAGTGCGTCGCTCCTGGCGCAGTACGGGCACGCGCCCGAGGCGCTCGTCGGCCGCCCGCTCTCCGACGTGCTCCACCCGGACGACGTCGGCGGCGTGCGGGCCGGGATCGCCGCGCTCTGCGCGCGGCCGGGCGAGGCGGTCACCCTGCGGCACCGCGTGCGGCGCGCCGACGGCGCGTGGCGCCAGGCCGAGACGATCGCGGTCGACCTCAGCGGCGAGCCGGCCGTCCGCGGCGTGGTGCTCACCGTGCGCGACGTCTCGGAGCGCGCCGCGCTCGAAGCCGAGCTCGCGCACCAGGCGTATCACGACGCGCTCACCGGTCTCGCGAACCGGGCGAAGTTCCAGGACCGCGTCACGCACGCCCTCGCGCGCGCCCACTCGGGGCGGGTGGGGCATGCCGCCGAACACGTCGCGGTCGTCGCCCTCGACCTCGACGACTTCAAGCAGATCAACGACACGCGCGGGCACGCGGCCGGCGACGCGCTCCTGGTCGCCGTGGCCGACCGGCTGCGGCGGGTGACACGCGGCTTCGACACGGTGGCGCGGCTCGGCGGGGACGAGTTCGCGGTCCTGCTGGAAGGCCTGAGCACGCCCGAGGACACCGACGTCGTGGTCGCGCGCATCACGCGTGCCCTGGCCGAACCCCTCGTGTTCGACGGCGGCGCCACGGTGGTCCGCGCCAGCCTGGGCCTGGTGCACGCCGAGCCCGGGGTGACCGCCGACGAGGTCCTGCGCGACGCCGACACCGCGATGTATGCGGCCAAGGGGGCGGGGAAGGGCCGTTCGGCGACGTTCGCGCCCGCGATGCGCGACTCCATGCTCGACCGCGTCGCGCTCGAGCAGGATTTGCGCGCCGCCGTCGGCGCCGACGGACCGGTCGCGGACGCGGCACCGGACGCCGGCGACGCCCGCGCGGGCGACTTCCACCTCGTGTTCCAGCCCGTCGTCGCGCTCGACACCGGGGCCGTGGTCAAGTTCGAGGCGCTGCTCCGGTGGCACCACCCGCACCGCGGTGTGGTGAGTCCCGCGCGATTCATTCCGCTGGCCGAAGAGACCGGGCTCATCGTCCCGCTCGGCCGGTGGGTGCTGCGCGCGGCGTGCCGGCAGCTCCGCGCCTGGGACGACGCCGTCACGGCCGCGCCGGGGAACGTGCCGCGCAGCGCCGTGCACCTCGCCGTCAACGTCTCCGGGCGGCAGCTCGAAGATCCGGACCTCGTGGCCGACGTGGAGGCGACGCTCGCCGACTCGGGCGTCGCGCCGGGCCGGGTGACGCTCGAAGTCACCGAGACGGCGCTCATGCGCGACACCGCGCGCACGCTCGACGTGCTCCACGCCCTCAAGGCGCTCGGCGTGCGGCTGGCGATCGACGATTTCGGGACCGGGTACTCGTCGCTGAGCTACCTGCAGCGGTTTCCGGTCGACGTGCTCAAGATCGACAAGAGCTTCGTCGACCACGTCGCGCGCGGCGGCGCGGACGCGGCGCTGGCCCGCACGGTCGTCGCGCTCGGGCAGACCCTCGGCCTCACCACGGTGGCCGAGGGGGTCGAGACGGCGGCCCAACACGCGGCGCTGACCGCGCTGGGCTGCGCGCTCGGGCAGGGATACCTGTTCGCGCGGCCGCTCAGCGCTGCCGACGCGCGCGCGCTCCTGACCGGGCCGACGGAGCCCGCGGCGGCCGTGGCCGCGTGAGCGGCCTCGCGCACGCGGCCACCGCCGACGCGTGTTCGAGGCCGCTCACGCCGTCACCCGCCGGTCGCGAACCCGTGCGACTCGGCGAGCGCGCGGAACGCCGCCCGCTGCTCCGCCCCCCGCACGCCGGCGACCGATGCGCCCACGTCGGCCGGCGGCCCGCCCGCTTCGGCCGTCCGCGCGAGGAACGGCAGGTCGAAGCAGACCTTCCCGGTGACGTTCGGCACCGTGTACTGCGGCGCGTGCGCGTTCGGGTTTGCGAAGTCGAGTAGCGTGGCCAAGTTGGTCGCGCCGGCGTCGCGCACCGTGAGCGGGTCCAGATTCCAGCGCCATTCGATGAAGCGCAGCACCGACGTGTGGTCCAGCACGTCGTGGCCGACGTACCCGCGCCGCGCGTACGGCGAGACGACGACGAGCGGCGTGCGGAAGCCGCGAAGACCGTCCGTGAAGCCGGCCGCGCGGTCCGCGGCCGGCACCGGCGCGACGGGCGGCGGCACGTGGTCGAAGAACCCGCCCCACTCGTCGAAGTTGATCACGAGGAGCGTGCGCTGCCACGCCGGCCCCTGCGTCACCGCCTGATAGACGGTGTTCAGGAAGTGCTCGCCCGCGCGCACGTCGGCGTGCGGATGATCGTCGCTGCCGGTCCCGGTGAACTCGCCGACGAAGCTCTGGTCGAGGAACGAGACCTGGGGCAGGTTACCCGACGCGCACGCCGCGAAGAAGTCGCCGGCGGGGCGCGCGATGGATAGGTACTTGAAGCCCCAGAGCGCGACGAAGGGCAGGTCGGTGTAGTAGTACCGTCCCGTGAGGCCGCGCGCCGCGAGCCGGTCCCAGATCGTCGGCAGCTTCGAGATCGCGAACGTGTCGCCCGTCCGGTCGGTCTGCGCCGCGTGCTGGTACATCCGGTTCGGGAACGTGGGCCCGAGGATCGCCGCGAAGTAGCGGTCGGAGGTCGCCCAGTCGGGCACCGCGCGGCCGAGGAACGCGAGGTCCTGCTGCTGATAGTAGCCGATGGAGAAGTTGTCGTTCGACCCGGCCCGCAGCCACCCGTCGCAGCGGCCGCCGTCGTACGCGACGCGCGCGCCGTCGTACGAGTGGTCGGGGTCGGGGTGCCCGCAGCCCTGGAAGTCGGGGGCGAGCGCGTGCGTGGCGTGGACCGCGCCTGCCTTGTCGGCGTACGCGAGCCCGGCCTGGCGGCCGTCCGCCCCGGGCACCCAGCCGAGCAGGTGGTCGAAGGAGCGGTTCTCCATCATCACCACGACGACGTGGTCGATGCCCGCCTGCGCGGGCGCCGGCAGCGCCAGGGCCGCGGACCGCGCCCGGGCGGCGGCCGCCGCCCCCACCGAGGGCGCGAGGACCCCTTCCGGGGTGCGCGTGCAGCCTAACGAAACGGCGGCGGCCGCGAGGGCCGAGCCGGCGAGGAACTCCCGGCGCGAGACCGCCGCGGCGGCGGCGCGGTCGTGATGACGCATGAGGGGCGCTCAGCCGAGGATGTTAGGCCCGCGACGTCCGGCGGCGTGCGGCCGCCGCGAGCGAGAGGAGTCCGACCCCGACGAGCACCACGCCCGCGGGCTCGGGCGTCGTCGTGGCGGCCGGCGCGACGCTCAGGTCGTCGAGGTCGTAGAACGAGAGGTCGTTCTGGACGACGAACCGGAGGTCGGTCGCCGGGCCGGTCGCCGTCGTAGTGAAGCTATAGCGCGTGTACGCGAGCGGCGCCTGGCTCTCGAGGTCGAGCACCTGCTGCCCGCCGAGGAACGCGCGGAAGAACGCCGTGCCGCCGAGCGCCTCCTCGCTCAGCAGGAAGAAGCTGAACGTGTAGCGCCCGCCCGCGGTCGTGGCGAGCGTCTGGGTGATCGTCTGCGCGGCACCGCGGTTGCCCACGTACGCGCCGTAGCCGCCGCTGTGCGCGGAGAACGCGTCGACGCCACTGTTCGCGGTGTTGCCGGCGAGCGTGTAGCCGTCGAACCCGCCGGACTCGAAGCCGCAGTTCGCGACGAGATTGCCCGCGACGGCGGCGCACTGGCTCGACGCCTGCGCGGCGGCGGGACGTGCGGCGCCCAGAACGGCGGCACCGGCGAAGGCGGCACCGACCACGGCGCCGAGACGAGTCGCGGTGAGGCCGGCGACGTGTCGGACGAAAGAGTGACGCATGTCAAATCCCTGACGAGAGGTGGCGGAAGGACGACGGACGGACGGCGGCGGGGCGGTCACCGCGCGCGCGCGGCGGACGCGGCGGACGTGCGGCTGCCTAACGCAGCGCCGAGCGCGGGCAGCAGCGACGTGCCCTCGCGCTGCACGGCCTGGAGCGCCTGCGGGTTCAGCCCGAGCGCCTGCAGGATGCTCGGCGCGATCTGCGTGGTGGTGACCGGGCTGCCGATCTGCGCGGCCGCGATCCCCGGGGCCGACACGAGGATCGGGACGTGCACGTCGTCGTCGGAGAACCCGCCGTGCTCGGCGGTCTTCGTGGCCGTCGCTCCCGCGTAGATCACGCCCGGCTGCGTGATGACGATCGCGTCCGGGGTCCGGCTGTCGGTGAGCGGGTTCCCGAACTGCGCGACGAGCGCCCCGCCCGACAGCACCGACGCGACGCCGACGTTCGCGGGGGCCGCGTTGAGCGCGTCGACCGCGGCCTGCGTCTTCGTCTGGTCGGCGAGCCAGAGGAGGGCGACGTCGTCCTCGGTCGATTGGGCCACGAGGCCGGCCGAGACGCCGTTGACGATGGCCGGGACCAGCCGGTTGCTGACGATGGTGCGGATCGCCGTGTTGAGCGGCGCCTGGCCGTGCTTCGCCGTGACGATGACCAACGTCTGCGAGCGGATCCCCTGCGCCGTCAACTCGGCGAGCATCTGCCCGATCGAGGCGTCGGTGCGCGCGAGCGCGGAGGCGAGCGTGGCCGTGGGCGTCGCGGACGCGTCGGTGTAGCCGCCGGTCTTCTGGCCGACGCTCACCGCCTGGAAGTTCATCCCGAACAGCGCCGGCACGCCGACCTGCCGCGCGCCGGTGTGGTCGAGGCCGTCGATCTCGTTCAGGATCGCCTTGACCTTGCGCGTGTCGTAGTGGACCGCGTCGGCCACGTCGGCGGTGAACACGCCGCCGGCCGCGGCGATCTCGGGGTTGTACAGATCGTCGACGCCCGTGCCGGACGGGCCGTTGAGGATGTCGTACGCCGGGTGCTTGTCCGACCACGCCGTGCGGAGCCCCGCCGCCTTGGCGACCTCGAAGATGTTGTTGACGCGGACGAACTGGTGCGGGTAGACCGGGGCGCACCCGCGGTCGGGGTCGCGCGGCAGCGCGGACGGGTCGATGCCGCCGCCGGCGTCGAGGGCGTTGGAGTTGACGTCGATCGACTCGTCGTAGACGACCTCCGTCCCGCGCACCGAGCAGTCCGACCCCGGCGCGGCGAGCCGGCGGTCGTACGAGTCGTCGTAGTAGACGCCGGTCGACAGCGGCGATCCGCCGGTGACCATCGACAGCAGTCCGGGGAACGAGTCCGACGGCCGGCTGGTCGCCGCGCTCGTGTAGGTCAGGCCCGATGCGGCGAGCTGCGCGAGCGCCGACGTCGGGTTGAGGCGGACGTACCGGTCGAGGTCGGCCTGGTGCATGCCGTCGATGCTGAGCAGCAGCACGTGCGTGATGGCCGCGGCGGTCGCCTGCGGCGTCTCGCCATCGGTGCGCGCGAGTGCAGCCGGCGCGGAGGGCGCGTCGGCGCAGGCGGCCAGCGCGGCGCTCGCGCAGGCGGTGAGCAGCGTCGGGACACGACTGCGGGAGCGGGGCATGCGACGACCTCACGACGGCAGGTGGGGTCCGCACGGGCACTCGCCCGCAGGACCGAACGCCACGCTCGCGGCGTGGTGTCACGTCATCGCTACCGCCCGGTCACGGATTGCCCCTCGGGACAGTTCTTTGTGCCGTCGACATACGCGGTCGTACGGGCCGGGACGGCCCCGTGCGTCGGCGCGAGCTAACGTCGTCGCGGCCATCCGGACCGCGCCGTCGCGACGCGGTGCGGGAGGACGCGTCGCGAGCGGGACGGCGCATCGCGGACGGTCCGCCACGCCGGTCGGGCCTGCCGCCGTGACGTATTTGTCGCCGACTCGCGACGGCCGTGCGGGCGGCGCGCCGCGCCGCCCGCACTAGCGTCAGTGTCATGGCTTTCCACCTGCCCGTCGCCGGCCCGCTCGCCGCCCCCGCCGCGGCCACCTCGCACGCCCTCGCCCGTGCCGCCGATCATGGCGAGTTCTCACCCCCTGCACTCGCCGACCTCGAAGCCGCGGCCGCGGTCCTCGGCCGTACGGCCTGCGATGCCGGTCTCGAATTCGACGACCTGCTGGCCCTCGTCAGCGACCTCGCGGAATCGCAGCGCGGGGGCGCGCCGCACGCGGCCGGCGCGCGTGACGACGAGCCGCAGGCGGTCGCACTCCTGCTCTACCTCTGGCGCGTGACCGGGCACGCGTACCAGGCCGCCGTGGTGGAGCGCGCGCGCAGGACGCCGAACCCGCGCCGGACGCCGTCGGCGGCGGGCGTCACGCGCGCCACCGCCTAACGCCGGACCCGCTCCGCCCCCGCGTCACTGAAACGTGTACCGCACCCCGAGTTGCATGCGGTACACGTCGCCGAGCCCCGCCGTGCGCTGGTAGGTGCTGGAAAGCAGCTGGTTGTTGACGACTCGGAGCCGGTAGAGCGCGGCGCCGTTGGCGTCGGCGCCGGCGGCGACCAGCGGCTGCGTGGTCACGATCTGCTGCCCCACGCCCCAGCTGTGGCTCAGCAGGTTGGTGAGGTTGAACACGTCGAGGCGGAGCTGCACCGTGTTGCGCTTCCCCGCGATCGGACGGAACACGTCCTGCGCGAGGCTCGCGTCGGCGCGGAACACCATCGGCAGGAACACCGCGTTCCGCTCGGCGTACTGGCCGCGGCGTCCGCGCAGGTACGCGTCCTGGGTGATGTAGTGCTCCCACGCGTCCTGCTGCTGCTGCACGGTGAAGGCGGGCGCGGAGGCCGTCGCGGCGATCGGCGCGAAGTTCATCTCCGAGCGGTCGCGCGGGACGTAGATCAGGTCGTTGCCGACCGCGCCGTCGCCGTTCAGGTCGCCGCCGAACACGTAGCTCGCATTGCCCTGCGTGGAGTAGTCCCCGAAGATCGAGAGCGTCGTGGCGCCGAAGCGGAAGTATTCGCGGCGGAGCGAGACCGCGAGGAAGGCGCGGCTCCCCGGCGAGTACTGCGAGTACCCGAGCCCCGGGTTGTTCGGATCGCGGGCGACCGGGTTGCCGCTCCAGCTCCCCGAGGCGATCGAGCCGGGGTCGATCGTGTTCTTCGCGACGGCGTAGTTGTAACCGGCCTTCACGTACACGCCCGCCCGGAACGACTTCTCGAGCGAGACCGCGGCGTCGTAGTTGCGGCCGACGTTCTCGTTCTTGAGCACGTACGCCGCGGTGATGTTCTGGTTGATGCGCGTCGGGTTGACGCCCGGCGTCGTCGCCAGCCAGCGCGGTCGTTGGTCCGCGCCGGTGAACTTGCCCTGCGGCGCCGGCAGGTTGGCGTTGATGTAGTACACGCCGTTGACGTCGCGCCCGTAGAGGAACTCGCCCGTCGCGACCACGCCACCGGGCAGCCGCTGGTCGACCGCGACGCTGCTCCGCCACTGCTGCGGGAACTTGAAGCGCGGGTCGGTGAAGTCGAGCTCGTACGAGGCCGCCGGCGCCCCGGTCACCGTCGCGGGCTTGTACGCGTCGGGGTTGGGGTTGAACGGGCGCGCCGTGGTGTTGTCGAACTGGTCGAACCCGGTCTGGATGCCGTTCTGCCCGATCTGGTTCGAGATCCAGACGTACGCGGGCTGCCCGCTGAAGATGCCGGTGCCCCCGCGGAGCTGCGTCGAGCGGTCGCCGCGCACGTCCCAGTTGAAGCCGAGCCGGGGCGAGAACAGCACGTTGGCGTCGGGGAGCTTCTGCGTCTGGTACTGCACCGCCGCACCGGCGTCGTCGCGGAAGGTGAGGGCGTTGGCCTGCGGGTTGATGAAGCCCGTCGGCTGGAACTTCGGCACGTCGACGCGCACCCCGAGCGTCAGCTGCAGTCCGGGGGCCGCGCGCCACTGGTCCTGCGCGTACGCGCCGTACGTCTGCACGCGAAGCGGCTGCAGCGGCTCGGCCTGCCCGGGGATGTTGTTGTAGCGGACCTGGAACCGCCGCACGCTCACCGGCGACGTCGTGCGGTTGGGGTTCGCCAGGTAGCCGTTGGCGTCGGCGAAGAAGTCGTCGATCGAGTTGTAGACGTAGACGCTCTGCGAGCCCGGGAAGAAGACGTTCTCCGAGTGGTAGCGCTCGAACTGCGCGCCGACGGTGAGCTCGTGCGCGCCGGCGTACGCCGTCACGTTGTCCTGGAGCTGGAACGTGTTGTAGCGCAGCTGGTTGTCGGGCGTGAACGGCTCGAACCCGAAGTTCAGGTACGTGGTCCCCTGCTGCAGGATGTCGACCGTCGGGAAGATCGCACCCTTGTAGCCGCGGCTCTCGTCGTTGCTCGTGTACCCGCCGATGAAGTTGTTCGCGAACCGCCCGCCCGCGAGCTGCGAATTCCACTCGCCGACGACCGACCGGATGTTCTCGTCGATCGAGTAGCCCGAGTTGGCGTAGCTCAGCGACGTGAGGTTGCTCCGCCGGTTGCCGAAGCCTAACGAGTTGGAATTCGACGCCGGGAAGTCGGACGACGAGTTGAGCGCGATGTAGCGCAGGCTGAGCTTGTTCTGGTCGTTCGCGTTGAAGTCGAGCTTGCCGAGGAACCGCCGCGACGGCGTCGCGGCGCTGTAGCCCGTGACGGGGCCCGTCTGGTAGTTGAACTTCTGCAGCAGGAAGTCGCTCACGCGCTGCACGTCGGTCGAGAGCACGCGCGTGGTGTTGCCGCCCGCGGTCTGGCCGGCGGCGCTCGGGAGGTAGGTGTTGCCGGGCTGCGTCTGGCGGTCGTCCTCGTAGTTGGCGAAGAAGAACAGCCGGTCGCGCAGGATCGGTCCGCCGAGGCGCGCGCCGCCCTGCCCGAACTTGAACGTGCCCGGGTCGAAGCGCTGGCCGGCCGCCTCGCGACCCACGAAGCTCTGGTTGCGCCCGAAGTAGTAGAGCGAGCCCTCGATGTTGTTGGTCCCGCTGCGCGTGACCGCGTTCACGCCCGCCCCGGTGAAGTAGCCCTGCCGCACGTCGTACGGCGCCACGTTCACCTGGATCTGGTCGATCGCGTCGAGCGGGATCGGCGCGACGTTGGTCCGCCCGCCGGGCTGGCCGGTGCCGAGGCCGAAGTTGTTGTTGAAGAACGCGCCGTCGACGGTCGTGTTGTTGAACCGCGAGTCCTGCCCCGCGAACGAGTTGCCCGACGAGGACGCCTGCGGCGTCAGGCGCGTGAAGTCGTTGATGGTGCGGCTGATGGTCGGCAGCGTCGCGATCGTCGCGCGCTCGACGTTCGTGGCGGCACCCGTCCGGGCCGCGTCGAGCGCGCCGGCGGTCGTCGCCTGCACCTCGACGGTCGTGAGGCGCGCCGCGACGGGGGACAGCACGAACGCGAGGTCGACCTCCGTCCCGAGGTCGAGCGTGACGTTGTCGCGGACCGTCGGCGCGTACCCGAGGGCCCGCACGGTGACCTGATACGGCCCCCCGACGCGCATCCCCTGGATCGTGAAGCGGCCGTCGGCGCGCGTCGTCCCGCGGTACGTCGTGCCCGACGGGCGGTGCACGGCGACGACCTGCGCGGAGCCGAGCGGCGCGGCGCCGGCCGCGACGGTCACGCGGCCCGCGAGCGACGCCGTGGTCGTGATCTGCGCGCGCGACGGGACCGCGGCGGCGAGTGCGAGGGCGCCGGCCGCGGCCGGCCAGAACGTTAGGCGCATGGGGGATGGTGTTCGGGGCGTGGGACGGGGCGACGCGCGCGACCGCCCGCACGGCGGCGCCCGCGGACGCGGGGAACGGGGCGGACCGTGCGCACACGTCGGCGAACCGGCCGACCGGCGCGCCCCGCCGGGAGGCCATCGGCGCCAGCGTACGCCACCATTGTCACCGAACGGCTGCGCGGCGGTCGCGAATCTGTCACGCGTTCGGGTTGCTCGGGGTACGCCGGAAGCAGCGGCTCGGCCCGACGCACGCCGCGAGCGGCCGCCGAGTCGCCCGGACATCGTCGCGCAACGGCGCGATCGCACTCATGCGTTTCCGCGGCTTGCACGAATTTATCGCGTGTAGCACTATAGCGCCGGGCACTATGGAGGCGTTTCACTCGCCGGCAGCTCGGCGCCCCCGACCCGCCGCCGTTGGTTAGGCGGTGGCCGTCTCGCGTACCGGACCATCCGGACGGCGCGACGGCGCGCCAGGTCGTCCGGCGTCCGGAAGCCCACACCCGGGGGACACGATGTTCGGCTCGGAGATTCTCGACGTCGCGATCGGTCTCGTGTTCGTGTTTCTCGTCGTGAGCCTCATCTGTTCGGCGATCCGCGAGCTCGCGGAGGCGTGGTTCAAGACGCGCGCGGTGTACCTCGAGCAGGGCCTCCGGCAGCTGCTGCACGACGCGACGGGAGCGCACCTCGTCAACGCGCTGTACAATCATCCGTCGGTGTACGGGTTGTATCAGGGCGAGTACGATCCGGCGACGGTCACCAGCCGCGGCGCGTTCGCGACGACCAATCTTCCGACGTACATCCCGGCGGGGAACTTCGCCGTCGCCATGTTCGACCTCGTCGCACGCGGGCTCGACGCGAAGGACGGCGGCACCGCGGACGCGCACAGCTCGCGGATCACGGTCGACAACCTGCGGTCGGGAATCGCCAAGATCGGAGTGCCGCCGGTGCAGCGTGCGCTGCTTTCCGCGCTCGACATGGCCGAGGACGATCTCGACCGCGCGCGGGCGAACGTCGAGGCTTGGTACAACGCGAGTATGGACCGGGTCTCGGGGTGGTACAAGCGACGCACCCAGGCGGTCCTGTTCGCACTCGGGCTGCTGACGGCCGTCGCCGTCAACGCCAACGCGGTGACGATCGCGCGGTACCTCTACCACGACCAGGGCGCGCGTGCGGCGCTCGTCGCGAGCGCGACCGGCACCGCGCGGGACTCGGCGGCCTTGCGGGCGAAGCTCGGGGACGTCGTGGCCCAACTCGACACACTGGATCTCCCACTCGGCTGGCAGGCCGGATGGGCGGCCGGCGTCGTGGGCGCCCGCCAGCACTTCGGGGGCGGGCCCGCGTCGCCACGTGCGTCGATCACCGCGACGCCGGCCGACGTCGCGCTTGCGATCGTCGGGTGGCTGCTCACCGCGTGCGCCGTCTCGTTCGGCGCCCCGTTCTGGTTCGACCTGCTGAACAAGTTCATGGTCATCCGCTCGACCGTGAAGCCGCACGAGAAGAGTCCCGAGGAGGCGTCGGACGATCGGCAGCGACCGGAGCCGCGTCGCACGCCGGTCGCGGCCGCGTCGCCGGCCGGGGGCGGACAGGCGAGTGCCTGACACAAACAGCCACGGCGCCGCCGACCACGTGCGCGCCACGCGCGCCACGCGCGCCACGCATGCCTCGCGTGCCACGGGTGAACGCGACGACGCGGCCCCGCCGACCGGCCGTTACATCCGGGTCCCGGCGACGGCGTGTCGCGCGTCGCGTATCCCCATCGCCGTGTCGACCGCCCTCGCAGCCGCCCCCGCGCTCGGCTGCGTGAAGGCCGAGTTGGTGCCGCCGCCGCGCGTGGTGTGCGCCGGCGACTCCATCCCGATCCGGTGGAACGCGCGCGGCGCGACGTCGCTCGCGATGCGCGTCTACCCCGGCGCGGCGTCCGACTCGCTCGGCCGCGCCGACACGGTGCGCCTTCGCCTCACGGCCGAGCGGTTCGGGCGGACCGCGGCGTCCGCGCCGACCGAGGTGGTGGTCGCGTCGGGTCGCCTCACGCGCCCCGTCGGCGGGCGCACGGCCCCGCTCGGGCGCGACAGTGTCGTGGCGACGTTCGCCGTGCCGAACGACCAGGCGCCCGCCTACCTGCGCGTCGCCGGCGTGGCGGCGGCGGGGCGCGCGCTGACCGTCTCGCACGGCGGGCGCGACGCGGTGGTCAGCGCCGGCGGCGCGCCGTCCGTCGCATTCACGGGGCTTTCAGTGGCCGGATCGTGGACGCTCCGCGCCGCCCTGGCGCAGGGCGAGATCATCGGCGACCCGCAGCACCCGCCGCCGGCGTTGCTGTCTGCCGTGGTCACTGCCACCTGCAATCCCGGGGGAAACTGATGCCGGAGCTACGCACGCTGGTGCAGACGGTCGTGCTCGTGATGATGGAGAACCGCTCGTTTGACCACATGCTCGGGCACCTGAGCCTCGACGGGCTGGTACCCGGCGTCGACGGCCTCACGCAACCGCTCGCGAGCGACCGGTACGCGAATCCGCTCGACGGCGCGCTCTACCACCCGTGGCCGATGGTCGACGACGGCACGCTCTCCTGCGACCTGCCGCACGAAGCCGGTGCCGTCACGACGCAGCTCGCGAAGTCCGACGTCACGGGGCGCTACGAGATGAACGGATTCGTCGAGGCGTACGCGAGGGCCGACGGCTGCCGCGTGGCGAGCAGCCAGGCCGAGCCGATGGCGTTCGTTCGAGCCGACCACGTCCCGGTGACGAGCTTCTTCGCGCGCAGCTACTGCACGTGCGACCGCTGGTTCGCGCCGCTGCCGACGAGCACGCAGCCCAACAAGACGATGGCGCTCACCGGCGCGAGCCCGATCGCGACCACCGGCACCGGGGTGATCGACGCGGGGCCGACGGTGCTCGACTGGCTCACGGCGCGGGGCGTGCGCTGGCGCGTGTACCACGAGAGCTTCTCGTTCTTCACGCTCTACACGGGGCAGCTCGGCCACGTCTTCGGCCCGAACTTCGCCCCGACGAGCCGCCTCGCGCTCGACGTGCTCACCGAGCCGGACGCGACCTTCCCGCAGGTGATCGTCGTCGAGCCGGCGTACGACTCGATCGAGCGGATGTTAGGCCGCCACGGGAACGACGACCACGCGCCGCTCCCGGTGGGCTTCGGCGAGGCGTTCCTCCGGCGCACGTACGCCGCGTTCGTCGGCAATCCGGCGCGCTGGGCGACGACGGTGATGGTCGTGTCGTACGACGAGCACGGCGGCTTCTGGGACCACGTCCCGCCGCTCCCCGTGCGGCAGCCGGTCGCGGGCGCGCCCGGGGGGGTGTTCGAGAGCACGGGGCCGCGCGTGCCGGCGGTGGTGCTCTCCCCGCTGGTCGACGCCGCGAGCGTCTGCCACGCGCCGCTCGACCACACGTCGGTGTTGCAATTCCTCGCCGAGCGCTTCGGCGCGCCCGGCACGCCGTACTCCGACAGCGTCGACGCGCGGCGGGCGCAGGGGATCGCGAGCGTGTCGGCGGCGCTGACGCGAAGCACGCCGCGCCCGGCGCCGCCCCCGCCCGCTCCCGCGCTCCCGCTCTCGCCGACGGCCGAACTCGGCACGCCCGCCCCGCCGACGGACGCCATGCAGCAGTCGTTCGCGGCCGCGGTCGACCAGATGGTCGCCGAGCGCCCGGTGGACGCCACGGCGAAGTACCCGGACCTCGTGCACTGGCAGGTGACGACGCTGCGTTAGGCACATCCGCGGTCGGCAGCTCCGCGCCTTCCGCGCGCTTCGCCCGCTTCGCACCTCCCCGCCCGCCCCAAGGAGGATCAATCCCGTGTCCACCGTCGCGTTCACCGCCACCCTCGGCGACGAGTACGAGGCGCTGTTCAACGGATGTCAGCCGCGCCCGGAGCACGCCGCGGAAGTCGACCGCGTGTGCGACGGCATCCTCGCCGACCGCGCGCGCTACGAGGCCGTGCAGGCCACGACCGGCGTGCCGTGGTACGTCGTCGCGGTGATCCACAACATGGAGTCGGACCGCAGCTTCAGGTGCCACCTCCACAACGGCGACCCGCTCACGGCGCGCACGGCGCACGTGCCGGAAGGGAGGCCGACCAACGGAAGTCCGCCGTTCACCTGGGAGGCGAGCGCCGGCGACGCGCTCGCGTGCCGCGGGCTGAACGCGGGAAGCGGGTGGGGGCTCTCCGACACGCTCTACCACGTCGAGGGATACAACGGGTTCGGCTACCGGCTGTACCACCCCGAGGTCCGCACGCCGTACCTGTGGAGCTTCTCCGACTGGTACGACAGCGGCAAGTACGTGGCCGACGGCACGTGGTCGGCCACGGCGCGCTCGACGCAGTGCGGGGCGGCGGTGCTGCTGCGACGGCTCGCCGAGCGCGCCGTGATGGAGTTCCCCGACCAGCAGGCCCCGACCGCGGGCGCGCCGCCGCTCGTACCCTACGCGACCGCACGCCCCGCCGATCCCGCGGTTGCCGAGCGGGCCGAGGCCCTGCAGCGCTGGTTGAACACGCTCCCCGGCGTGTTCGTGAAGGTCGACGGCGTGGCCGGGGCGCGTACGTCGGACGCGGTGCGGCAGGCGTTGGGGACGTACCTCGCCGGCGACCCGCGAGCGGCCTAACGGTATCCACGCGGTCGCACCCGCCCCGTCCTGCGAGACGCCGGGTGCTCGGCTCGCGGATCCTCGAGCGGCCGGGCCCACCCGCCGGTCGAACCAGTGGTCGCAAGGGGTACGGATCGTACCTCCGCCGCGCGCGTGGTCGCCGCCGCGTCGGCTACGCGCCCGACCCGCGCACCAATCCGCGCGGTGTAACGTTGAGTGCCGATCTACGACCGCTTCGACCCCTGACACAGCGGCGCCCGACACCCTGGTCCCCGACACTCGACCGATGACGATCACACGACGCGACCTGCTTCGACACGCGGCCGCTGGCACCGCCCTCCTCGCCGGAACCGCTGCCGCGGGACCTGCCTTCGCCGCGCCCCGCACGCCACATCCGTCCGCCACCCCGCCCGAGGCGGCCGAGCCGGACGTCTACGCGTTTCAGTTGGGCGGCGCGGACGCGTTCGTGATCCACGACGGCGTCTTCACCGTCCCGGGTGTGCAGTCGATCATCGCGCCCGAAGCACCCGCGGCGGAGGTCGCGCAGCTGCTCCGGGACGCGTACCTCCCGACCGATCACGTTGCGCTCAGCCTGAACGTCCTGCTCGTCAAGCTGCCCGGCGGGCCGGTCCTGATCGATGCCGGCGGAGGCACGGCGCTCGGCCCCACGGCGGGCCGCCTGACGCGCGGCCTGGCGCGGGTCGGCGTCGCACCTGCCGACATCGCGGCCGTCGTGATCACGCACGCCCACGGCGACCACGTGGCGGGCCTGCTGGGGGCCGACGGCGCGCCGGCCTTCCCGGGCGCGCGCGTGCTGGTCGCGGCCGACGAGGCGGCGTTCTGGGCGAGCGACCGGCAGGACTGGACCGGATCACGCGTGCCCCCCGCAGGCCGCACCCAGGCCACGGCCACCGCGCGCAAGTTCCTCGGCGGCGTGGGCTCCCGGCTCGAGCGCGCCGCGGCCGGGACCACCCTGGTTCCCGGGGTGACGTACGTCCCGACCCCGGGCCACACGCCCGGCCATCAGGCCGTGCGCATCACCGTCGGCGGCGAGACCCTACTCCACGTCGGCGACGCCGTGCACCAGTACGCGATCCAGTTCGCGCGCCCCGAGTGGACGATGGCGTTCGACACGCATCCGGCGCAGGCGGTCACCACGCGGCGGGCGCTGTTCGCCGAGGCCGCGGCCGGCCGCACGCGGGTCATGGGCTACCACCTGCCGTTCCCCGGTCTGGGCCACGTCCGCGCGGAAGGTGGAGGCTACGCGTGGGTGCCCCAGCCCTGGGTGGTGTAAGGCGCCCGTCGTGTAACGCGCCTCTGGTTCAACGCACCGCGTCGGGCATGGTCCAGCGCGGCGCGTCGGGCCGCGGAGCAGATCGCGACGCGGGTGGTCACCGTGACGCATCGGCGCGCGTCGAGTCGACCGGCGCGGGGGGAGCCGGCAACGTGCGCAGCCGGGCGCGGACGTCCTGATACGCCGGATCATCCCGCGCGAGGGTGGCTCGCGCGCCGGGGGGCAGGGTAGCGAGCATCCGCTGGATGTCGTCGATCCGCTGCTGCGTGCCCGGGTGGTCGGTGAACCATGCGGAGACGAGCGACGGGCCGCCGCCCGCCGCCTGCTCCGTCGCGGCGAGCGTCTGGAAGAAGGTGAGCATGCCGGTCGGGTCGATGCCGGCGCGGATCACGTTCTGGAACCCGCCCGAGTCGGCCTGCGATTCGTCGGCCCGACTGAACCGCGCGAACGCGAGCGTGCCCGCGAGGTTGATGCCGACCTGCGCGGCCGCGTGCGTGCAGACCTTCGTGAGCATGCACACGACCGCCACGCCGGTCTGGGCCTCCTGGGTCTGCTGCATCTGACGCACCGAGTGTCGCCTCACCACGTGCTCGATCTCGTGCCCGAGCACGCCGGCCAGTTCGCTCATCGTGGTCGCCCGCGCGAGCACGCCGCGGTTGACGTACACGTAGCCGCCGGGCAGGGCGAACGCGTTCACGACGTCGGTGTTCACCACGGCGAAGTGCCAGTCGAGGTCGGCCCGGGCCGTGTGCCGTGCGATCGCGCGGCCGAGGCTGTCCACGTACGCGGTGACGAGCGGATCGGTCAGGATCGGCAGCTGCGCGCTGATCTGCTGCGCGGATTGGGCGCCGAGCTGGACCTCCTGATCCTGTGACACGGGACTGCACGCCGCGAGGACGGACGCCGCGAGGGCAAGGGCCGCGCACCAACGAACGGCGAGCGCCGACGCACGGCGCGGCCGGTGTTCGAACATCGGGGTAGGGACTCGAGACGCGGACGGACGAGCGCGGGATCGCGCACGCACCCGACAAGCTACGTGCCTCGCTCCGCATCGGTCGCTACACGCGCGTCACCGCGCTGGAGGCGACGCGCTGGAGGCGACGCGCTGGAGGCGACGCGGTCGAGGCGACCCGCACGCGACGCGTCTAACTGCCCGGGGAAGCAGGACCGTGCGACACGAAGCGGTACGTGTCCGCCGGCACGACCTCGAGACGCGGCGCGTCGGGAGCGTCCGCCGGGGTCTGCACGACGCGCAGCAGCACCTCGTCCTCGCCGGCGGCGCGGAGTCGGAGGTATGCGGGCTCGGGTCCGAGCGCACCGGTCAGCCGTCGCGCGAGAATGCGCCGCGCCGCGCTCAGGAACGAAGGAGCTTTCATCGTCCCGCTCGCCTCGGCCCCGGCCGCGTCGGCGAAGCGGTACCGGTAGGTCAGCCAGGGTCCGCCTCGCGCATGGCCGACGTTCGCGCGTCCCGCGTCCTCGTCCGCTGCTCCGCGGCTCACGGCTGTCGCTCGCGCGCGCTCTGATCGGTCCACCGGCCCTTCCGCTGCGCGACGACCTGCGCGCCCTGCTCGGCGAGCAGTGCGAGCGCCTCGGCGGTGAACACGGTACCGACCGCGAGAATGCCGCCCGCGGCCGGCGCGCCGAGCCGCCGGAGCGCACGCCGCACCGCAGCCGAGGGGACGACGTCCCGGGCCGTGTGCGCGAACAACAGCACCGAGTACGAGGCCGCCGGATCGAGCGGCGACGGGAGCACGTCGCGGTACGCAGGCGGCACCACGTGCGCGACCCGGTCGCCTTGTAGCCGGTCGTAGATGGTCGCCTTCATGGCCCTGTTACCGTGGAATTCGTGCGCCGAGCGACGGTGCGCGCACCACGCGGAGACCGCGACGCGGATACGCGAGTGGAACGACCATTGCCCCCAGCAATTTGGCCGCCAACAATCCGCCCCGCATCGTGTGCTCACGCTGATCGAGAATGCCGACGTGTTCGCCCCCGAGCCACTCGGCACGGCGAGCCTCCTCCTCGTCGGGGACAAGGTCGGCACGATCGGACGCGTGGACCGGCGCGCCGTCGAAGCTGCCGGGCTCGACCTCGCCGTCGTCGACGCGACGGGCTGCTTCGCGACCCCCGGCTTCATCGACCCCCACGAGCACCTCCTCGGCGGCAGCGGTGAGGAGGGCTACGCGACGCAGACGCCCGAAGTCGTGCTGAGCGAGATCGTGCCTAACGGTATCACGACCGTGGTGGGTGCGCTGGGCGTCGACACGACGATGAAGACGATGGCCGGCCTGCTCGCCCGCGTGAAGGGGCTCAAGGAGGAGGGGCTCACGGCGTACTGCTGGTCGGGCGGCTACAACGTGCCGCCGACCACGGTCACCGGATCGATCCGCAACGACATGCTGTTCATCGACGAGGTGATCGGCGCGGGCGAGATCGCGATCGCCGACCACCGCGGCGTCGACCCGTCGGCCGACGAGCTCGCGAAGCTCGTGCTCGACACGCACGTGGGCGGGATGCTGAGTCGGAAGGCCGGCGTCACCCACTTCCACGTCGGCGCGCACGCAAACCGGCTCCGCCGCCTGTTCCACCTGCTCGACGGCGACTACCCGGTGACGCCCGACATGCTCTACCCCACACACATCGAGCGCACGGAGGCGCTCATGGACGAGGCGATCGCCCTCGTCGCGCGCGGCGCCCACGCCGACATCGACACCGTCGAGGGTGACCTCGCGCGGTGGGTGACGTACTGGTTCGACCACGGCGGCCATCCCGACCGCCTCACGATCTCGTCAGACACCGGGACGAGCAGTCCGGGCCAGCTCGCCGCGGAGTGGCGCGACTGCGTCGTGCGCCACGGGATCCCGCTCGCGCGCATGCTCCCGCTGATCACGCGCAACACCGCGTCGGTGCTCAAGCTGCCGCACAAGGGGCGCCTCGCTCGGGGCTGCGACGCCGACGTGCTCGTGCTCCGCGCCGACTCGCTCGAGGTCGTGCACGTGTTCGCCCGCGGGCGGCACGTCGTGGACGACGGGCGCCTCGTCGAACGCGAACGCTTTCTCGCGACGAGTCGCCGGCGCATCGATCTCGTCGGTCAGCGGCACTGACCAGCCAGACCGAACGGACACACGCCGAGGTCGCCGCAGGCGACCACATCACCGGCCCAACGACGACACCGATGGCTCACCACGATCAATCCGACCAGGACGGTTCCAGCCCGACCGCCGCATCCACCGGAACGCTCATCATCATCGGTGGACACGAGGACAAGAAGGGCGACTGCCTGATCCTACGCGCCGTCGCCGCCCACGCCGACCGCGGCGCACTCGTCGTCGTCACGGCGGCGAGCAATCTTCCCGACGAGCTCTGGGGCGAATACGAGCCGGTGTTCCGCGACCTCGGCGTGCACGACGTCCGCCACCTGCACGTGGACACGCGCGAGGAGGCGCACGACGCCGAACGCCTCGGTGTGCTCGACGACGCGGCCGTGGTGTTCTTCACGGGTGGGAATCAGCTCAAGCTCACCAGCCAGCTCGGCGACACCCCGATCTACGAGCGCGTCCGCGCGATCTACGAGGGCGGTGGGTGCGTGGCCGGCACCTCGGCCGGGGCGTCCGTGGTCTGCGAGACCATGTTGGTCACCGGCAACAGCTCGGTCTCACCGCGGGTAGACGACGCACTCCGGATGGCGCCGGGATTCGGATTCCTGTCGGGCGTGATCGTCGACCAGCACTTCGCCGAGCGGGGGCGCGTCGGGCGCCTCATCGGCGCGGTCGCGCAAAACCCGCGCATGCTCGGAGTCGGCATCGACGAGGACACCGCGATCGTCTGCGATGACGGCCGCGCGTTCACGGTACTCGGTGAAGGGGGCGTGTACGTGATCGACGGCCGGGACGTGACGCACAGCAACCTCGTCGACGAGGCGCGCGACCGCACGCTGTCGGTGTTCGACCTCCGGCTACACCTGCTCAACACGGGTGACACCTTCGACTTCGCCCGGCGCACGCCGGCGTGCCACTCGGCCCGGAAGGCGGAGGAGCGGCTCGCCGGGACGCGATGACCGCGCCGGCTACGGTGTGAGACGAGGACGCGTCACCCGTGCGCGCCGAGAGCGCCGAGCAGGTCGAGCACGGTGCGGACGTCGACCGCGGCTACCAGGGCGAGGTCGCCGTCGTCGAGGATGTCGACCGCGCGCTGGACGGCCGCACGCTCGTCGAGCACCTCCTCGAGGTGCGCCGGATCGAGCCCGCCTTCGAGAAGCCCCTCGCGGATGAGCGCGGCAATTTCGCCGGGCCGGCGGCCGCGGCGGTCGACGTCCTCCTTGATGATGACATGGTCGAGCGGCGCCATGAGGCGCCCCAGCGTGCGGAGGTCCTCGTCGCGGCGGTCGCCCGGGCCGGTCACCACGCCCACGCGGCGCCGCGCCTCGAGGTGCCGCGCGACGTCGACGATGCCTTCCACCGCGGCGGCGTTGTGCCCGTAGTCGACGAGGACGCGCTTGCGCCCGAGCCGCAGGAGGTTGACGCGCCCGGGGGTGAGCGCCGTGGACGGGAAGAACGTGAGCAGACCGGCACGGATGTCGTCGTACCGCACGCCGCGCACGTACGCGGCGAGCACCGCGGCGAGCACGTTCTGCGCCTGGAACCGCGCCGCGCCGCCTAACATCAACGGCACGTCGCGCACGGCCGCGATCGGGATGCGCAGTTTGCCGCGGCACACGACGAAGGCGTCGTCCGCGATACGCGCCCCGATCCCGCCGCGCGCGAGGTGCGCCTCGAACTCGGGATTCTCGCCGGCCGGGCGCGTCGAGAAGAGCACCACGTCGGCGTTCGTCCGCGCCGCCATCCCGAAGACGAGCGGGTCGTCGGCGTTGAGCACCGCGTGCCCCTCGCGCTTCGCGACCGCGGGCACGACGCCCTTGACCATCGCGAGCTGATCGAGCGTATGGATTCCGCCGATCCCGAGGTGGTCGGCCGAGACGTTGATCACGATCGCGACGTCGCACTCGTCGAACCCGAGCCCCGCACGCAGGAGCCCGCCGCGCGCGGTCTCGAGCACCGCCACGTCGACCGTCGGGTTGGAGAGGATCACGTTCGCCGACCACGGCCCCGTCATGTCACCCTCGGCCACGAGGCGGTTGTTGACGTAGATGCCGTCGGTCGTGGTGAAGCCGACGTTGACGCCCGTGTGGCGGAAGAGGTGGGCGATGAGGCGAGTCGTCGTGGTCTTGCCGTTAGTCCCGGTGACGGCGATTACCGGGATCGTCGTCGGCTGCCCGGGGGCGTAGAGCATGTCGACGATCGGCGCGGCGACGTTCCGCGGAGTGCCGACGGCCGGATGCGTGTGCATGCGGATCCCCGGCCCCGCATTCACCTCGATGATAACCGCGCCGGTCTCGCGGAACGGCCGCGAGATGTCCGGGGTGAGCACGTCGATCCCGGCCACGTCCAGCCCGACGATCCCCGCCGCCATCTCGCACGCGGTCACGTTGTCGGGGTGCATCTCCTCGGTGCGGTCGACCGCGGTGCCGCCGGTGCTCAGATTCGCCGTCGCGCGCAGGAACACCGGCTCACCCGCGGCCGGCACGCTGTCGAGCGTGAGCCCGCGGCGGACGAGGTACTCCTCCGTCGTCGAGTCGCAGGGAAGGAAGGTGAGCACCTTGGCATGCCCGCGCCCTCGGCGCGGGTCGCGGTTCGCGTCCTCGATGAGCGCCCTCACGCTGCGCACGCCGTCGCCGACCACGTGCGCCGGTACGCGCTCGGCGCACGCCACCACCCGCCCGTTCACCACGAGCACTCGGTGATCGCGTCCCGTGGCGAACCGCTCGACGATGAGCCCGCGCGACGACCCGCGATGGACTTCCTCGGGCATCGCCTCCCACGCGGCCGCGAGATCGTCCGGCGTGTCGAGGCGGTCGGAGATGCCCCGACCGTGATTCAGGTTGACCGGCTTCAGGATGACGGGATAGCCGACGCGCGTTGCGAGCGCGAGCGCGTCGTCGAGCGTATCGGCCACACCCCCCCGCGGCACCGGCAGCCCGACGTTCTGGAGCGCGCGCCGCGTGTCCTCTTTGTCCTGGGCGATCTCCGCGCCGATCAGCGATGTGGACCCGGTGACGGTGGCGCGAAGCCGCCGGAGGTTGCGGCCGAGGCCCAACTGCACGAGCGAACGCTCGTTCAGTCGGCGCACCGGGATCCCCCGGCGCCGCGCCTCCTCGACGATTGCCGACGTCGAGGGTCCGAGACGCGCGGTCTCGTGAAGCCGCACGAGCCGTCGCACCACGCCGTCCATGTCGTACGGCGTGCCGTCCATGCAGGCGCGCACGAGCGCGGCCGCCTCGCGCACGCTTTCGAGGCCGACCTCCTCCTCGTCGTACTCGACGATCACCCAGCACACGCCCGGATCGCCGCTCGGCACGACCCGCCCGAAGTGCACGTCGTTCCCGGCCAGCGTCTGGAACTCGAGCGCGGCGTGCTCGAGAATGTGCGGCAGGTGCGTGCCGCGGGCGAGTCGCTCGACGAAGCCGCCCGGGCGGCCGGGGCTGCACGGGTGTTCGTGGAGACTCGGCATCGCCGCGAGGAGGCAGTCGGCGAAGCCGTCCATGTCCGCGGACGTCACCCGCTCGAGCGCGCCGAGCCGGACGTCGCAGGCGATGACCGGCGCGAGGCGCCAGTAGTTGGGACCGCGCAGGGCACGGACGTGGGTGACCACCAGCTCGCGCGGGTCTGGGGCGGTGGAGGCCGGCGGTGCGGGTAGCTCGACGGAAACGGCCATCAGTGGCGGGGGCGCGCGTTAGATCAGGTCCTGGGCACGCCTGCGATCGACTGCAGGATGATTCATTTGGGAGCAAAGCACATGCCGGGCCCGTACCCCCCTCGCGAACACCGTTTGGTTCGGGCGCCCTGACGCGCCCCACGTTCCCGGACGCTCACGGACCCGCGCGCCGGTATGTTAGGCAGACCGCCGCGCCTGCGCGTTCCCGTTCGTGCCCTGCCGCTCACCCGCGGTCGGCGATGCCAGGGTGGGCACGTCCTCGAGCTCGGCGTCGATCGCCCGCTGGAGCGACGTGTTCTCGACGAGGACGAAGGTCGCCTCGCGCCCCTCGTGTACGGAGCGCGCACGCTGGTCGTGGCGCAGATACCCCGTCCAACAGTCGCCGGACCACTCGATGAGGGCGACGTGCTCCCGACCGCGGCCGCCGATTGGCGCCGGCGTTCGTCGGACGCCTGGCCACGCTCGCCCCTGGCGCGTCGGGGTACGTCGTCGCCGCCGGCGTGCGCCTCGAAGGTGGCGAGTGATACCTCGGATACGCCATCGCGGACGTGCTGTGCGGGCCGGGCGCGCGACCCTTGACGGGCCTGACGCGAGCACGTGCGCTCACCGTCGTCCGCGCCGCGCGCGGACGCCCATCCCAGACCCGAGCGCGACTAACGCCGATGAGACCCCGACGCCGGGCGAGACCGCGACGGTACCGCGGACGGACGTTAGGCCCCGTTGTACGTGGCGCGACGATCGGGCGCCGTCAGTACATCTGCGCCCACGACCGGTCGCGAACCCGTACGAGGATCGCCGACGCGCGAAGCGCGCTCGCGACGGCGCACGTCGAGTACGTGACCGTCTGGTTCCCGTTGATCATCGAACTGCCGTCGCTGAGCGTCGCGTTGCGCGCGAGCATCGATCCGAACACCGTGGCCGTTCCGTTCCCCTTGTTGATGTCGTCGCGCACGATCACCAGGCCGTCGAACTGGAACCTCCCGTTGATGCTCAGGCTCCCGTTCACGAGCAACACGCCCTGGCCGTACCCGTTGCCGTTGATGGAGAGGTCGCCGTTGACGTAGATGATCGGGAAGTACGTCTGACAGACCGTGACGCTGCCCGTGCCGCGCGTCGGCTCCCCCCAATTGTACTGGTTCGTGACGTCGCACGCGCCGCCCGCGGTGCGCGTGGGTCCGATCGCCGAGCCGTACACGCCTGATGGCAGCGTGATGTCCGCGTTCTGCTGGAGCGACGTCCACGTCTCCGTGCCGAACCGGACGTAGTTGTTGGAGTCCGCCGCCGCCGTGTCGTAGACCACCGCCGGCGAGCTCGCGATGTTCTGCGACCTGTAGCTGACGCTCGAGCCGGGCGGCGCGAGGATCGCGGGCGCGTTCGGTCCGCCGAGCGAGTCGCACTGCGTCCACCCCGAGGGCGTGGTATTCGTGCCGCTCAGGAGCGCGCTGCCCGACACCGTGACGCCCCCGTCCACCGCGATGGCGGCGCGCGGGATGATGGTCGGGTAGGCGAGTCGCACGTACGCGCTGGTCGTGCGCTGCGCCGTGATCGCCGGCCGTCCGATCGACGCCCGCCCGACGCTGACGACCCAGAACGTCATCGGCGTGAGGCGCGTGATCCGCACGCGCGCCGTGTCGCCGGCCGCCACGTAGACGGAGCTGTCGTCCGTCGCGCCGATCGCCATTCCGGTCGGCGCGGGGAGGTTCCGGCTCCGACGCCACGCGCTGATCTCGCGGTTCAGTCCGTACTCCGCCACGGTGAACGCCCGCTGCTCGACGAGCACGTTGCGTCCGCCGCGGTAGCTCTGGGTCATGGCCGCCGCCCCGCCCATCGCGAGGACGAGGACCAGCGTGAGGACCACGAGCGAGAGCGGCAGCACGCTCCCGCGGCGGGCGCCCGCGGTGGGCGCCGCAGGACGGCGGGGGGGAATGGCTGGATACGGGATCATTGGCGGTTGCGCAGCGCGACGCGGACGCGGGCCGAGTCGCGGATCGCGCGGAGCGTGTCGATGGTGCGCGGCGGCTGCATGGTCGAGCGGAGCGTGACGTCGACGCGCGAGACGCGCACGAGGTCCGCCGTCGCGACCGGTGCCGCGATCGCCGCGCCGGTCGAGTCGAAGTAGGCGAACGCGATGCCGCCGCGGCCCGCCGCGGCGGGCCGGTGGAACGGTCCGGCAAGCACGTTAGGCGCGGACCAGCCGCTCGCCGAACTCTCGGCGTAGCCGAGATACGCCGCGCTCGCGCCCGCGGGCGTGTACAGGCTGTAGCGCACCCTCCGGGTGAACCGCACGCCCGCCCCGAGGCGCACCGAGTCGGTCAGGGTGTCGGACAGGGTCACGCGGTACCGCGGTTTGGCGGTGGCGGCGTCCTGCGTCGGATCGAGGAACGCCGAGTTGGCGCACGCGACGGCGCCGGACGTGGGCGCGACGGCGAACGCGGTGATCCGGTACGGGCTCCAGCGGTCGTCCTCTGGCGTGGGCTTCACGTTTTCGTCGTAGACCCACACCGTGTCGCCGGTGACCGGAACCGAATACCAGGTCGAGAGGACGTTCTTCGACGCGTTGAGGGGTGGCAGGTCGATCTGCGACTTGTTCGGGATCCCGCACACGATGCTGGAGCCGATCGTCGCGCGCAGCTCCACCATCGTGTCCTGCAGGGCCACGAGGTCGCGCTGCGACACGGACGCGGATCGCAGGTCGGCGGGGAGCACGCTCACGCCGGTTCGCAGGTTGCGCTGGACGCGGACGCGGGTGTCGAGCACCGCGTACATCCGCTGCTGCGACGCGAGCAGCACGGTCAGCATCGTGCCGCACAGCGCCGCGAGGACGAGCGCGATGAGCAGCTCGATGAGGGTGAACCCGTGCGGCCGCGGCCGCGCGCGCGGCGACGCGGCGGGTGGCGAGGCGCACCGGCGGCGCGAACCGCTCAGTTGCGACACGGGATCACCGAGAGGTAGCCGATAGACCGCGCCAGGCCGGCCACCTTGACGCTGTCGGTCACGTTCAGGACCTGGTACCCGGCCGTCACGGTCCACCGTTCCCGGACGCCGCGTGTGACGGCGACGACGGTCGCGTTGAGCGGGATCGTGTGACAGGGGACGGACGCCAGCGAATCGAAGCGCGACTGTGCGGTGACGGCGCCCTGCGTGAAGCCGCTCCCCTTGCGCTGTAGGCGCGCGAACACCGGCCCGATGCCGGCCAGCGCGAGCACCCCGACGGCGACCACGCACAGCGCGATCATCACCTCGATCAACGACGCGCCGCGCCGCAGGCCGGCGCGCACGCGAGGCGCCCCGCGCGCGCCCGGCGCGCACCGCTCGGTGCCGGTCACAGTGCGCAGTTCCGCGGCAGGAGGTGGCCGTACGGCGAGAGGCAGACGGAATCCTTCGTGCCGGTGGCCGCGCCGAGCAGGTACACGATCATCGCCGTCCGGCGCGGACTCGGGAGGCCGCGCGCGTCATACGTGAGGAGGCTGTCCGCCGCCAGGCGTTCGGTGACGGGGACGGCGACCGAGAGTGTCGATACGACGTAGGGACTCGTCCCGCCGGTGTCGACGCTCGCCGTCAGCGTGGCGCCCGTGCGCGTAGCGGTCACCCGTATGGTCGCGGGACGTTGACGCTGGAGCGCGCTCGCGCGCGCGGCTTCCGCGACGGCCGCGATCTGACGCCGCGCCGCGGCCGTCGCCGCGCTCCGTCGCAACGCGAGCGCCTTCGGCATCGTCAGCATCGCGGCGATCGCGAGCAGCGAGAGAGCGACCAGCACCTCGATGAGGGACATTCCGACGCGCAGGCTCCGCCCGCGGCGGACCGGTGCGGCGCCGGAGGATAGACGGGAGCGGTCGAAGCGCACGGAACCGAACGCGGTGAGAGGCACGGGAGGGAACGACCGATCGCTGGCATACCACGGACGCTCCGACGTGCGGAGGAGTCACGGCCGGGCCGGCCGCGCCGCAGGCGCGTGCTGGTCCGCGGCGGCGGACATACCTTCGGACCTCGGTTCGAGAGACGCTCCGCGCCTCGACGCATCTCGCCTCGTCCGCCGCTTGGACGCCCGCGCTGCCGCTGCGGGTCCGCGATCACGCACCCGCTCGGAAGCGAGGCGTCCACCGCCAGTCCGGGGCCCTCGCTCGCGCGGCCCTGCCGCGTGCAGTCGTCGACGACGGCGCGGTGCCGCTACAGGCTGCGGCTGCCCGCGGTCCGTGCCGCGTGGCGGTCACGCAACCTCTACCGTTCACGTAAGGCGTTCCACACGAGTGGAAATGTCGCCATGCTCTGCCCGCGGTACTGCGGACGGAACCCGAAGAGCACGACGCGCCCCTGGCCACTCTGCACGCTGACCAATGCCGCGCGGCCGATCAGCCTCGACCCGCCGAGCAGCCAACCCGACAGCAGCGGGTCACCCGCGGCGGGGTAGCGCGCGACGGTCGTGACGCGCGCGGAGTCGGTCACCTCGAACGCCGGTCCGCTCTCGAACCAGACCGCCGCTTCCGGCGCCGTCATGCCCGCCGTGATCGGACTGCCCCGGTCGAGTTCCACACGCAGCAGCGCGCCCGGCGCGTAGAACTCGCTCGGCCTAACGCCAGACAGCACGTTGCGCACCGGCAGCGAGAGCGCGTCGATCGCGTACTCGCTCGCCTCGTTGAAGGCGACGAGCGTCCCACCGCCGTCGACGAACGTGCGGAGCTGCGCCGCGCCTTCGTCGCCGAGCCCGCCCTTGAGCGAGTCCGGGTAGGCGCCAGTCGGCCCGCGGGCGATCTGGCGCGCGCCCTGGTCCGGGAGGACGATGGCGTCGAAGCGCGTGCGCAACCCGCCGGCGCGCACGTCCTTCGCCGTGATCACCGCGTACGGCACGTGGTACTGGTCGAACACCCACCGCGTCCACCCCTCGTCCATCGACGGCAGGTAATTGCGGTAGATCGCGATCCGCCGCGTCGCGGTGTTGGTGGGTCCCGCGCTGGTGAGGCCTGCGGCCACCCAGGGCGTCGCGGGGACCGGCGCGAGCGGGGTGGCGACGACCGGCGGCGCGTCGCGGAGGAACGCGACGTCGAAACCGTAGAGCAGCGGCAGCGTGTGCGCCGTGACGTCGTAGGGGCGCTTCGGCGGACCGCCCGGGTACTCGCGCAGGTCGGGGTAGTGCTGCCGTTCGAGCAGCGCCTTCGCGAACGCGCCGTACGGCTGCGCGGTCGCGATCAGGTAACTGCCCGCGTCGTAGCGCCGGCCCGCGTCGCTGAACGCGGCCGTCGTGCGGCGCACCTCCACCTGCCCGCGCTGCAGGATGCGGAGTGCTGCGTTCACGGCGGTGTCGCGCGCGGGCTGTGCGGGGATCACGATCGTCGCCGGCCAGTCGCCGCGGCCGGGCGCGCGGTTCCCCGCGACGGCGTTTCGCTCCACCTGCGCGAAGCTCGCCAGCCACTCGGCGCGGTCGGCGGCGGTCTGCGCGAGCAGCGACCACGTGGCCGCCGTCTGGTAGCGCACGATGTCGCCGATCCCCCACCGCCCGCCAGGCCAACGCGTGAGGAAGTCGACGCCGGTCGTCTTCGGGTCGACGTTGTAGCCCGGCCGCAGCGAGTCGAACGCTACCGTGATCGGCGTCGCGAGCGCGGCGCTCGCGGTCTCGGTGAGGATGCGGATCGCGCCGTGGTAGTGCTGGTACGCGCGCGCCGGCGTCCACGCGTCGTACGACGTGTTGTTGGCGACGCCGACGAAGCCCTGCGCCGTGAGGCGCCACGTGATCGCCTTGCCCATCTGCGCCACGCCGGCCATCAGGATCGGGTCGATGTTCGGCTCGATCGGGTCCATGTACGGCGGGATGAAGATTCGCGTGCCGTTCGCGCCCTGCTGATGGATGTCGTTCACCACCTGCGGGTGCCAGACGCCGTACAGCGAGTCGACCACCAGCCGCGTCTCGGCCTGCGTGAACGCGTACCAGTCGCGGTTGTTGTCGTGTCCCGTGTAGTGGTGGTAGAGCACCGGCGGGCTCGTGCCCTCCCACGGTGTGCCTAACGAGCTCCTGTACCAGCCCCCGACGATGTCGACGCCGTCGGGGTTGAGCGACGGCACGAGGATGACGAGGACGTTGCGGCGGATCGCCGCCGCCTCGGCGTCCTCGCCGCCGACGAGTCGATGCGCGAGGACGAGCGGCGTGAGGATCCCGCCGACCTCGGTCGAGTGGATGCTCGACGTGACGAGCACGACGACCTTGCCGTCGGCCAGCACGCGCGACAGGTCGCCGGGCGCGAGGAGCCGCGGGTCGGCGAGCCGGCGCTGCAGCGCCTGATAGCGGGGAAGGCTCGCGATCGTGGCCGAGTCGCCGATGAACGCGGCGACGAAGGGCCGCCCGAGCGTGGTCGTGCCCAACGTCCGCACCGCGATGCGCGGCGACGCCCGGCCGAGCGCGGTGAAGTACGCGACCACCTGCCGCCACTCGGGGAGCTTGCGGTCCGTGCCGGGCTCGAAGCCGAGCACCGAGCCCGGCGTCGGGAGGGCGCCGCGTTGCGCGTGGAGGGCGGCGGGCTGGGCGAGGGCGAGCGTGCCTGACGCACCGAGTAACGCTCGGCGGAGGTGGAAGCGCGTCACGGCGCGGCCGGGGCGGAGGCGGTCGTCGCCGGTGCCTTCCCGGTCGTCGGGTCCTCGAGCGTGCGCAGGACGTCGCGCCACGCGAACTTCCGCCCCGAGTGCCGCACGTAGTAGTCCATCCACGCCATCTCCGCGGTCGCCTTGAGCAGCTGGTTGCGCGGGTCGGGGATGCCGTGCGTCGTGCCCGGGTAGACGAAGAACTCCGTCGGGACCCCGAGCCGCTTGAGCGCCATGTGCAGCTCCTCGCTCTGCGGGCGCGGCACGCGCGGGTCGCCGTCGACGACGTGGATCATCGTCGGGGTGTGCGCATTCCGGATGTACGCGATCGGCGACTGCCGCCACCAACGCTCCATCGCGTTGTCGCCGTTGAAGTACAACGTGTCGCCGAGGTACCACTGGCGGACGCGCTGCGTGTCGCTCTCGCCGTACATCGAGATCCAGTTGAACACGCCGGCACCGGTCGAGATCGCCTTGAACCGGTCGGTGTGCGTGAGGATCCAGTTGGACCAGTGGCCGCCGGCACTCCAGCCGAGGACACCCATCTGCGCGCTGTCGACGACCCCCCGCGCGATCAGGGCGTCGACGCCGGTCATGATGTCCTGGTAGCCTTTGGTGAAATAGTCGCCCTGGCTCTCGATCTTGAACTGCTGGCCGTAGTTGGTCGAATTGCGGTAGTTGGGCATGAGCACGGCGTAGCCAGCGCCGGCGTACGCCTGCGCGCCGTAGCCGCCGTTGAAACTCAGCACGTCGGCCGCCGCCGGCCCGCCGTGCAGCGAGACGATGAGCGGGTAGCGCTTGCCGGGCTGGTAACCCACCGGCTTCAGGAGCACTCCGCCCACCCGGCGGCCGTCGGCCGACGTCCAGGTGATCTCCTCCTCGTCGCCGAGCGCGAGGCGGCGCACTCCGGGGTTGGCGTCGGTGAGCTGCGTCCACCGCGGTCGGTCGCCGATTGCGCGCGCGGTCGCGACGGTGAACAGCGTGGGCGGCGTGCGCGGGTCGCTGTAGCTGAGGACGACGCGCCCGGTCTCCTCGTCCTGTGCGGCTCGTACCGCGGCCTGCTCGTGCGTGAGCTGGGTGACGGCGTTGGTCGCGACGTCGAGCGCCATCACCGCCTCGGTCGCGCGCACGCCTTCGTTGAAGTAGATCGTGCGCCCGTCCTTCGCCCAGAAGCCGACGGTCACGTCACCGTCGTACCCCCCGCCGAGCTTGCGGAACGGTGCGCCGCGGCTCCCCACGTCGCGCAGGTAAACGCGCTGGTTGTGCATGAACGCGAAGTCGTCGGGCGCGGAGAACGCGACCGACCGGCTGTCGGGCGAGAAGCTGACGGCGCTCTCGGCGATGTCGGTGTTGTTCGTCAGCCGCTCGCTTTTTCCTGCGGCTACCTCGAGCAGGTACAGGTCGGCGTTGTCCATCTGCTCGAGGATGTTGCGCGCGTAGCGGTTCGCCGAGATCCCGTGATAGCCGATCCAGCGCCCGTCCTCCGAGATGGTGAAATCGCCGACGCTGTACGACGTGTCGCGCGTGAGGCGCGTCGCCCTGCGCTCGTCGACGTCGAGCGCCCACAGGCTCGACACCGGCACGTCCATGTTGCGGATGCGCACGTCGAATCGCTTCTCCAGACGGAGCTTCTCGTCGGGGTCGACGGTGTCGGCGGTGACGAAGTAGATCCGCTTGGAGTCGGGCGCCCAGCGCCACAACCCGACGCCGGCGCTCTGGCGGGTCAGCTGTACCGGCCGCACCGAGTCGGGCCCGGTGAGCGTGGCCACTGGCACGGCGTAGATCTGCTCCTCCGTCGGCCGCCCGGAGCGGTAGGCGAGCCATCTGCCGTCGCGCGAGAACGCGAACGTCGACACCCCCTCGCGCGCGTCGGTGATCCGCCGCGCCTCACCGCCGTCGGGGCGCATCACGTACAGCTGGTATCCGGGACCGCCCATCCCGCCGCCGGCCGCCGGCGGGAGGTAGGGCATCCCCGGGCCACCGGTGGGCAGGCCGGAGCGCGTCGCCGCCGCCTCGCGCGCCGCGTCGCGGTCGGAGAGGAACACGAACACGCGCCCGTCGCGCGACCACGCGGGGCCCGTCTCGTTCTTGTCTTTGGTGAACGTCAGCTGCCGGGTGCTCGACACGCCTCGTTCGGTGCTCACGAGGTACAGATCGCTCTGCCGCCGCGCGTCCTTCCAGTCGGGAACGCTCAGCGTGTAGAGCATCGACTTCCCGTCGGGGCTCACGGCGGGCGTGCCGATCTGCCGCATGAGCTGACCGTCGAGCCAGGTCATGGCGCGGCGCGCCGA
This sequence comes from uncultured Gemmatimonadales bacterium, assembly GCA_963851265.1. Taxonomy (GTDB): domain Bacteria; phylum Gemmatimonadota; class Gemmatimonadetes; order Gemmatimonadales; family Gemmatimonadaceae; genus BPUI01. The sequence goes on along the minus strand of CAWKNZ010000009.1, from coordinate 28,287 downwards.
ATCAGGCGGCGGGCCGGCGGGCGGCACACCCGCCGTCTGCGCGCCGAGCCCCGATGCGGCGACGATCGTGAGGAGCGCGAGTGCGAGGACCGGGCTGGATGCGGGCCGGCGAATCGGGAACAGCACGTGAGAACCTCCGGGGGAGAGGGGAGCGGAGAACAACGCGACGCGACGCGGCGGCGTTGACGCGAGGGGATCGCGTACGCGGACCCCGCGCTCCGCGCCGTCAACCGCCCACGAAGGCGCGCCACGGTTGCGCGCCACGAATGCGCCGGGTTCGCGATCCCTCGCGTGAGCGCACCCGCCGTTCAGGGCGTCGTCCTGCGATCCCAGTAGTCCGTCGGGCGGTCGTCGGACCGCAGCGCGTCGGGGTTCACCCAGTAATAGGGCCCGAACGGGACGCGGCGCGGCCACACCTGGTCGAGCGTCTCCGCATCGTACAGCGTGCCACCCTTCATGACATACTGCATGTCGAGCGAGTGGTGGATATCGTCGAGCGGATTGGCGTTGAGCACGAGGAGGTCGGCGAGCTTCCCGACCTCGATCGACCCGATGTCCTGCTCGGCGCCGAGGAAGCGTGCGCCGCCCATGCTGGCGACCTCGAGCGCCCCCATGTTGCCGAGGGCGGACGCGCCCATCCAGAGCTCCCAGTGCACGTTCAGCCCGTGGTGCTCGCCGTGCGAGCCGAGCGCCCCGTTGCCGCCCTCCGCGATCACGTCGGCCATCGCCTGCGCGATGAGGGGGTAGCTGTAGTCGGTGACCGGCCGCAGCGTGCGGACGCGCGTGTGCGGGATCAGCATCCGCCACGGGAACCAGCGGCGTTGCTTCGGGTCCTTCCAGACCTCGCTCGCCTGGAAGAAGTACTCGATGTTCCACGCGCCCGGGCCCGCGACGACCAGCGTGGGCGAGTACGTCGCGTGCGCGAGGCCGAAGAACTTCGCGGCGTCGCCGTAGAGCGGGACGTTGCCCATCGGGTGCTCCCACCCGGTCTGGCCGTCCATGATCATGCTCAGGTCGTAAAGCAGGTCCCCGCCCTCCGCGGTGACGTTGACGCCGACCTGTCGCGCCGCTTCCGACACCCACTGCCGCTGGTCGCGCCGCGGCTGCAGGTACTGCTTCATCGCCGTCGCGCCCCAGCCGGCGAGCCGGCGCACGCTCTGCAGCGTCACCGCGTAGCTCACCAGTTCGTCCTGGCGCGGCCCGTCGCCCGCGAACAGCGGATCGCCGGTGCTGAACGTGCGCGGCCCGATCGCCTCCCCGACCTCGATCGCCTCGGCGGTCGGGAAGACGTTCTGCGACCACATCGACACGTCCATGTCGGTGGTCACGCCGTACGCGAGGTACATCGCGACCTCGTAGTCGTGCGCCGGGCGCATCCCCCGCCACTCGCGGTAGTGGTGCGAGTGCATGTCGACGAAGCCGGGGATGATCGTCTTGCCGCGCGCGTCGATCACGCGATCCACGCCGGCGGTCGGGCACGCGGCCGCGGCGCCGACGCAGGCGATGCGGCTCCCGCGTACGACCACCGTCCCGGTGTCGATCACGAGCTGGTGGTCGAGCGTGACGACCCGCGCGTTGGTGAACGCGAGGCTGCCGTTAGGCAGCGCGCGTGGCAGGGCGAGCGCGAGCGGGACGGTGTCGGTCTTCCCGGTGTCGACGTGGTGCGCGAAGTAGCGCGTCCCGCTCGCGTATTCCAGCGTGGAGCCGTCGCGCCACCGCGGGAACTCGCCCCCCTCGCGCGAGAGTTGCACCACGGCGAACGCGGCGTGCCGCTTGTCGACGCGCACGGGCTCCGCCCCGAGCCCGCGCCACTGCATCGGCGTGACGTAGACGTTGTCCCCTTCCTGGAAGGCCACCCGCGCACCGTCGGGCGACGGGACGATCTCGTCCGCCCAGGGGAACGTCATGTGGACGCGTTTGTCGCGGCCGTGCGCGTCGACGGAGACGAGGCGTACCCCGCTGCGCGGGCGGCCCGCCGGGGCCGCCGCGCCGGGCGTCGGGCCGTACTCCTCGGGGTAGAAGATGCGCCCCTCCGGACCGAACGAGGCGCGTGGTAGCTGACGGCGCAACTCACCACTCAGCTGCGACCCCGTCGGCCGCGTGATGGTGCCGACGACCTCGCCCGTGTCGCGGCCCGTCTCGCCCGCGGCCGGGATCCGGACGAGGTCGAACCACACGTTGTGCGTCATCGTACGCCCGCGTGCGGTCGCGCCCTCGCCGCGCGCGACCACGAGCGACCGCCCGTCCGGCGCCCAGACCGGGTCGGCGAAATCGCCCGTCTCGCGCGTGAGGCGCTGTGGCACGCCGCCGGCCGCCGGCGCTTTCCAGACGCGCCCCCGCGCGCTGTCGTCCAGCGTCGTGAACGCGAGCCACCGCCCGTCGGGCGACCAGGCCGGCGCGTACTCGAGCGGGGCGAAGCCTGCCGGCGTTAGGCGTCGGGGCTGTGCGCCCGGCCCGTCGACGACGTAGACGCGCCCGGCGGCCTGGAAGGCGACCCGCCGGCCGTCCGCCGACGCCGTCGTCCACCGCATGAATCTCACCGGCATCGCGCTGTCGACGATGCGGAACGTCTTGCGCGCCATCTCCGAGATCGTCCGGTGCACGCGCGCCGTGAACGGCACGGTGGCGACGCGGCCTGTGGCGACGTCGACGCGGCGAATCTTCCCGCCCTGCGTGACCACGATTGACCGGCCGTCGGCCGTCCAGCGATAGCGCGGCAGCACCCCGAGCGTCTTCGACTCGGACGCGATCTGCGGCTCGATGGGGTCCATGAGCAGCCGCTCACTGCCGGTGTGCAGGTCGCGCAGCCAGAGCGCCGTCCGCGGCCCGTACTTGTGCCCCTTGAACGAGATCGTGCCATCAGGGATCTGGCGCGCGAAGGCGAGCCACCGGCCGTCGGGCGCGATCTCGGGCGCGATCCCGCCACCGCTCGAAATCCGCCCCGCCGCCGCCCCGATGCTCTCGCCGGCGGTTATGTCGACGATCTCGCCGGTCCGGAACTCGAAGCGGCGCAGCTGTTGGGCGCCGCTCAGCGGCTCGCCGTCGGTCACGCTTGGGACGGAGGCGTGGTAGTACAGGTACCGACCGTCCGCCGAGATGCTCGGCCACTCGGGGGCAAGGCGTCCCACGCCGGCGACGAGCGGGACGCCTTGGCCGCCCGCGCGGCTGTACATCCACAAACCGCCCGTGCTTCCCTCGTTTCCCGGGTCGTCGGAGAGCCCGCGCGTCGTCTCCCGGCGCACGACGATGAACTGGCCGTCCGGCGTCCAGGCGGGCTCGAACACGCGCACGTTGAGGTCGGTGAACACCGGGCGCGGGTTCGCGCCGTCGGCGTCCATGAGCCAGAGGTTGTTCTGGCCCCGCCGGTCGGAGACGAAGGCGATCGTCCGCCCGTCGGGCGAGAGGCGCGGCTCGAAGTTGAGCGCGACTCCGCTGTTCTCGGTGAGGCATTCGGCGGCGCCGCCCGCCGCCGGCAGCCGGTAGATCTGGCCGAGCAGGTCGAACACGATCCAGCGCCCGTCGGGCGACTCGTCGACCGACATCCACGTTCCCGCGCTCGTCGTGAAGTCGATGTCACGCGTCTTCCCGCGGGCGCGCGTCACGTCCCACTGCTCTGCCGCTGGCGGCGCAGGTGCTCCTGGCGTTTGCGCCCCGATGCCGGGGTCGATCCCCGGCCCGGTGACCAGGGCGGCCCCGAGGAGGGCAGCCGTCGCCCGCGGCACGGGCGCCCTCACGGGGTCGTCACGGCGAGTATCCCGGCGGTCGCGTCGACGGCGGGACGTATCCCGCGACGTTCGAATTCGAGTTGACCTCGTCCTGCGTGATGATGTAGCAGGTCGCCGAACCGTAGAGCCCCCACTGCGTCGTCGGGTGTGGTCCGGAGGGGAAGAAATCGCCGACCCCCTGGGCCTTGTAGCGCCGCAGGTCGCCGAGGCGGCGGGCACCGAGGAAGAAGTCGCGCCGCTTCTGCTCGCGCAGTTCCGCCATCAGCGCGTCGCCGGACAGCGAGACCGTCGACTCCTTGCCGACCGTACGCCGCTCATTCACCAGGGCGAGCGTCGTCGCGTTAGGCCCGGACGCCTCCGCGAGGAGGTAGCGCGCCTCGAGCCCCGACGCGAGCTCGATGCTCGAACTCGCCTGAATGGGCGTCGAGTCGGTGTAGGTGAAGGTGGAGAAGGAGCGCGGCGAGTACGGGATGTTCAGGGACGTGAGCTGGTTGTGCCCGAGCACCGCCTTCGAGACGTACCGCACCCGCGGGTCCTGCAGGTTCTGCATGAGCGGGTGGACGCCGAGCTGCTTGTTCTGGCCGTTGACGCGCACCCAGAGCGTGTTGTTGAGCGCCGTCGGCGTGGCGAGGTAGTCGATGTTGATGACGAAGCCCGCCGGCACGGCCGACGCAAACGTGACCGCACCCGTCTTGTCACCGAGATTGAGCGAGGCGCGGGCGGCGCCGACGCGGGCGAGGTTGAGCACCGAGTCAGCGGCGATCTTGGTCGCGCCCGTGTCGGCGGGCGTCGCGTCGGCGATCGCCTCGTTGAAGCGGGAGAGCGCGACGTGTTCGAGCGAATCGTCCGTCACGAGGGGCCCGCCGTTGATCGGCGCGGCGCAGATGAACTCGGCGAGGAGCACGTAGCTGTAGCCCGCGTAGGCGAGGGCCTTCGCCAGCCGCAGGTCGCTCTTCGGCGTCGGCACGAGCGTGCGCAGGCGACCGGCAGCCGAGTCGGCGGTGGCACGCGTGTACTGGAGTAGCGGGTACGGCCCGACGTTGCCCTGCGCCAGCTCGACGATGCGCTGATTCAGCTCGCCGCTCCGGTAGTCGTTGGTCGCGTTCAGCGCCTCGTCGGTGAGGATCGCCGAGAACCAGGCGTACTCGCTGTAGTTCGCCTGCACGGCGCCGACCGCCGAGTTGGTCAGCACCGTGATCAGCTGCGGGTTGTTGAGCTGCGACTCGTCGATGAGTTTCGGGTTGGTGACGTCGAGCGTGTGGCAGCCGAGGGTCGACGCGCCCAGGGCGCCGAGCGCGAACACGACCGCCGCGCCGCCGCGCCGCATGCTGTGGAGGGGTTTCATCGCGCGGCCCGGTCAGAACGTGAGGTTGATCGACGTGACGAGCCGGCGGAGCATCGGGATCGACGCGTAGTCGGTGCGGTCGAAGATGGCCGTCGGCGTGGCCGCGGTGCCGGGCGTCGCGCCGACGCCGCTGTAGAACTCCACCTCCGGGTCGATGCCCGGGTAGCCCTTCAGCTTCCAGAGCGCGAGGTTGCGCGCCGCGAGGTTGACCGTCGCGGTGGTGCCGCGCAGCCGCGACGTGAGGGCGCGCGGGAGCGTGTAGCCGATCGACAGCTCGCGCAGCTTGATGAAGTCGGACCGCACGATGTCCGGCTTCGTCGCTCCAGACTCCAGCACCTGCTTCTGTACGGCGTCGCCGTTCGGGTCGTTGACCGCGTACGTGTTCAGGTCGAGGCGGTCGTTGACGTACTTGATCCCGTCGAACAGGTAGCCGCCGCCCTTGTAGTCCAGGTAGGCGTACAGGCGGACGTTCTTGAACAGCGTAACCGTGTTGGCCAACGAGATCTCGCGCGTGGGCTGCGACGGCCCGAGGTAGCGTAGCTTCGGATCGAGCGTGACCTTGCCGTTGGTCAGCACGGGCGCGCCGCTCGCGTCACGCGCCACGTCGGTGGCCCAGTACGCGCCGAGAGGGTAGCCGGCCGCGAACTCCTGGTTCTGCGCGAACGTCCCGAAGGTGATCGTGTTGAAGCCGGTGCCGAATGTGACGAGCTTGTTGTGGTTCGTCGACAGGTTGAGCACCGACTCCCAGGTCGCGTTCGGGCGGCTGTACGGGGTTCCGCGGAGCGTCAGCTCGACGCCGGCGTTGGCGATCTCGCCGAGGTTCGCGAGGTAGGTGCCCGCGGCGGAGCCGAACCCGACGAAGCCCGTCGACGGTGGCGCGGGCACGGTGACGAGGGCGTCCTTCGTCTTCTTGTTGTAGTACGTGAACTCGGCGCCGAGCCGGCCGCGGAGCGCCGAGAGGTCGAAGCCCAACTCGACCTCCTCGCCGCGTTCCGCGCGCAGGTTCGCGTTGCCGTACGTCTGCGGCTGGATCGAGTTCACGGCGACGTCGCCCACGACGGACGTCGTCGCCGCGTAGGCGCGCACGGCACTGAACGGCTGCGGCGCGTTGCCCGCCGCGCCCCATGCCCCACGCAGCTTCAGCTCGTCGACGTGCGGCAGGCGGAAGAACGGTTCGTCGGAGACGACGTACGAGACCGAGGCCTTCGGATACGTCACCCACTTGAAGTTGGACCCGAACGCCGAGTTGTTGTCGACGCGCAGCGCGCCGGTGACGAACAGCCGGTTGCGCCAGCCGATCTGCTCCTGCGCGTACGTGCCGAACGATTTTTGCTCGAGGAAGCTCTGGTCCGCGGTCGTCGACGCGGCGGAGCCGACGAGGTTGAGCGAGTTCGCCACGAGCCCCGTCCCGGTCGTCGTCCACGACTCGTACCGATACGCCGAGTACTGCACGCCGACCGACGTGGCCGACGTGAGCGACTTGGGCAGCGCGCGCGTCGCGGTACCCGCGTAATCGACCGTCCACTGGTGGGCCACCGGCAGGAGGTACGCGACGTAGCCGTTCGCGAAGGTGGCGCCCCAGGGCGCCCTCCCCGTCGAGTCGATCCCGTAGAACTGGGAGGCGCGCTGGTTGTTGACGTCGACGCCCGCGTTCAGGCGGTTCTGGAACCAGCCCCACGGCTGGTAGTTGACCGTCGTCCCGAGGATGTAGCGCTCCGTCTGGACCTCGTTGTCGTACTGGTTGGCGAGGTCCGGCCCGAAGCCGCGGAACTCCCGCTGCCAGGGCCACGGCCCGCTCGGCCGGTCCCGGTACCCGTTGCGGAGCACGCTGTTGGACGAGTTGTCGGAGAGCGGCTCGCGGGCATCGGTGCGGACGAAGTTCGCGTTGACGCCGACGGTCAGGTTGGCGAGCACGTTCGCCTGGAAGTTCGCGCGCCCGTTGTTGCGCGTGAAATAGTTGTTGTAGAGCACGCCGTTCTCGCCGTCGTGCCCGCCGGCGAAGTAGTATGCGAAGCGGTCCGATCCGCCCCGCGCGCCGAGCGTGTACGTCCGCGTGTTGCCGGTGCGGAGCGCGCCCGAGACGTTGAACGGATCGTTCACCAGCATGCGGGTGGTCGGGTTGGCGCCGAGCGCCGCGCACGCCGGGTACAGCGACGCGTTGGCGATGTTCGCGTCGGTGCAGTACCAGTAGGTCTTCGGGCGCGGCAGCGCCCAGTCGATGCTCCCGCCCTCGGCCTTCGCGTTCCATTCGGCCGACTGCTGGCCCAGGCGCCCCTTCTTGGTGATGATCTGGATGACACCGGAGGCCGCGTCGGCGCCGTAGAGCGTCGCGGCGGCGGGGCCCTTGATCACCTCCACCGATTCGATGTCGTTCGGGTCGATGGCGTCGAGCGCGGACGTCGCCTGGACCGTCGCGCCGCTGTTGTCGAACGACGACTGCGCGCCGCCCTGCATCCGGATGCCGTCGATGTAGATCACCGGCTGCGTGTTCCCGGAGAGCGAGCTCGCCCCGCGGATGCGGATCTGCGCCGAGGTGCCGACGGCGCCGGACGTCGTGAGGACGTTCACCCCGCTCGCCCGCCCCTGGAGCAGCTCGGTAACGTTCGGGACGGGCGCGACGGCCGTGACCTGCGCCGCCTGCACGGTCGCCACGGTGTTGCCCAGCACGCGCTTCGACGTCGCGCCCGGCGTGCCGGTGACGACCACCTGGTCGAGCGCGACCGCGACCGTCGTCAGCCGGAAATCGGCCGTCACGATGCCGCTGCCGCCGACGGTGACGGCCATCTGCATTGGCGAGTAGCCGACTTTCTGCGCGCGGAGCGTGACCGGGCCCGCGGGCGCACCGGTGATCGTGTACCGGCCCGTCTCGTTCGTGATCGCGCCGCGGCGCGTGCCGACGATGCTCACCTGCACGTCCGAGATCGGGGCGCCCGACGCGGCGTTGGAGATCGTCCCCCGGACGGTGCCGACCGTCTGGGCGTCGGCGCGGACGGCGGTGAGTACGAGCAGTCCGGCGAGGACGGCGGGCGCGGGGACGATCACGGCACACGGGTGCGTAATCGACGATCGGCGCGTGGTGGGCATGGCTCCTCCGGGAGCGGGGCGTGACCACGGCAGGAGTGCGGTCCACGTCGGTACGCGGCGCTCGGCGAAAGCCCGGCCGCAGGCTTCGCCAATATTCGTAGCATTTCCGTTCGCGCAAGAGCGGCGAGCGGCCGCGCGCTGGATAGCGGGATCGCCGACGCTGAGCGTCACCGAACGGCTCGTCGCCGTGAATCACGGGTCCGCGCCGACCTCGGGGATCTGGAGCGCCACGGCGTGATCGTGAAGCCGATTCGCGCCGCGCGCGATCGTGCCGCGCGCGGCGAGTCGGAGGACGCGGACGCGCAGCCGTGCGGCTGATCGGCCTGCGTTAGGCGGTACTCACATGCGGCGGGCGTGGAACGCCCACCCGCGTGCGACCGCTCCGCTTCGCGATGCTCGAGCGCGGACCGCACGTGGACCGTGGGAGCGCCCCGCGCTCGCCAAGCGCGACCGGAGCCTCGTCACCGTGGCGACCCGGGTCGCGCTCTACCGCACGAACAGGTGACGCGGGCCGAAGGGACGCACCCCGCCCCACGAACGTCGGCGCCGGGGTACACGGCGCGTTGCGGCGTGCCGAGCGGATCGAGTCAGCAGCGCGAAGTGCCTCGTACCCGCGGTGATGCCGGTACAAGTCGTTTCTACGCTCGCCGACCGGCGTCCGGAAAACGTCGTCCGGGCCTGACGTGAGACTGTCGCGGCCGTCCCGCGAACTCATGCGTTCTTCGCGTCCCTACTTGGGCGGCGCTCGACGGCGGCGCGGGCCGTTCCCCGCCAATCACCACCCCTCGCGGGCGCGCTGCTGGAGGTGGGCGGGCCGCGCGGCCGCGGGCGTCAGCCGACGCGCACGCCGAGGTCGATCACGCCCGCGTAGCCGCGCGCCGCTTCGCCGGTGGGGCGAAGCGTCAGCGCCGGGCGCTCGGCCGGGCCGAGGCTGGTGTAGATGCCGTCGTCGGGGTTGCGGACGTCGCGCGTGCCGCGGGTGTTGTAGGGGGCTGCCGCGTGCACACGGTCGGTGAGCGCGTCGTCGAAAAAGAACTGGCTCGTGAACTCGTAGGACCGCCGCTCGCCCGCGTAGAGTCGGAGCTTGAAATGCACGTGCACCGTGCGCCCGTCGTACCACCCGGGGTATACGGTGGTGAAGTGCGCGGTCCCGGCCGCGTCGGTGATCTGGTATCCACGGAGGAACTTGGGGCCGGTGCCCGGGGCGCGCGTCTGGTCGCGGCGCTCGGGGCCGCCCCCAAGCGGGCCGGGCGGCGGGCCGAAACCGGCCGGCGGCGGGCCGGGGGGTCGGCCGCGGCGCGCGTCATCGCGGCGCGAGCCGTTCGGCGGTCCCGGCGGGCCGCCGGCCGCGACGTCGGAGTAGACGCCGGCCGAGTCGGCATGCCAGACGTCGAGGTACGCACCCGCGAGCGGGGCGCAGGAGCGCCCGTCGACGCGCGAGACGCGGAAGGTGAGCGCGAGGGGAACGCCCGCGACCACGCGGCCGCTCGCCGGGTCGGAGCGTATGTCAGAGCGCCGGAGGTGCTCGTCGACGAAGAACGGGCCCTGTTCGAGCGCGGCCGTGAGCACGCACGCCGGCGTGGTCGGAGATCCAGTCACGGCGGGCATGGCCCCGAGGGCGCGGGCGAGCGGCGCCTGTGACACGACGACCCCGGCCGCACCGCGCGCGGCGAGGGCCAGGAGTTCGCGGCGGGTGAGCGCGGTGAGGGGCGGGCGGGAAGCGTGTTCGCGCGACATTGGGGGGCGTCCGGGGCGACGTGGAGACGACGTGGGGCCGGCGCGGGCCCCACATCGCACACGCCGCGTCCCCGCCGCGCGTTGTCCGGGGTTTGGTGCCGCGCCCTCGGCGTCGCGGATGTGTGCGGTGCGCGGCCAGCGTGCCCGCGGGGCACAGGAGCAGGTGGTCGGCACCTGCAGCAATGGCGCGCGATGCCGTGAGCGGACTGGCCGCTCGCTGACGCCGGAGCTTCGGAGTTGACCCGGTCCTGCCCCGTCGCACTTTCAGGGGTGGCCGTCCCCAACCTTTGCGACGAAATGCACCGAGGACAGAAAGCGCGCGCGTGGAAGACCGCGTTCCTGGCGGCGGTCGCGGGAGCCACGACGGCCGCGGCGACGGCCGCGGGTCAGGGTGCACCGCCGCAGGTCGCGCGAAGCGGACCGGCCGCGCCCGGCGAGTTCCTGCACGCGCACGACGGGCAGATCGTGGACGGCGCCGGCCGGCCCGTCATCCTGCGCGGGATGGGCCTAGGCGGCTGGATGCTGCAGGAGGGCTACATGCTGAACGCCGGCGGGCTGCCGCAGCACGTGATGCGCCGGAAGATGGCCGAGCTCATCGGGGCTCAGGCCACGGAGCAGTTCTACACGGCCTGGCTCGACAACTTCGTCACCAAGGCGGACATCGACGCGCTCGCGGCGTGGGGGTTCAACTCGGTGCGCCTCCCGATGCACTACGAGCTGCTGACGCCGTCGGTGGCGGACGAGCCGGTCGCGGGGCGGAACAGCTGGAAGGAGGCGGGCTTCCGGCGTATCGACGCGCTGCTCGCGTGGTGCAAGGCCAACAACCTGTACCTGATCCTCGACCTCCACGCCGCGCCGGGCGGGCAGGGGAACGACCTGCCGATCGCGGACCGCGACCCGGCGACGCCGAGCTTGTGGGAGAGCGCGGCGGACCAGGACAAGATGGTCGCGCTCTGGGCCGAAATCGCCCGGCGCTACCGGGACGAGCCCAACGTCGCGGGCTACGACCTCCTGAACGAGCCGAACTGGGACCTCGACCGTTCCGGCAACGAGCACGGGTGCAGCGTCAAAACCCAAGCGCCGCTCGTCTCGCTGTACAAGCGTACCACCGCGGCGATCCGGCAGGTGGACCCCAACCACCTGCTCATCATCGAGGGCAACTGCTGGGGCAACAACTACACGGGCGTCGTCCCCGACTGGGACGCCAACATGGCGCTCAGCTTCCACCGATACTGGGTCCGGCCGGGGCAGGGAGCGATCCGGGACGTGCTGTCCCTGCGCACGCGGTACGGTCTTCCCGTCTGGCTGGGCGAGTCCGGCGAGAACTCGAACGACTGGTTCGCCGCGATGGTCGGGACCGTCGAAGCCGACGGGATCGGCTGGGCGTGGTGGACGCTCAAGAAGTTCGGCTTCAGCAGCCCGCTCCAGATCCGGCCCAACCCGGGCGTCCGGCGCGTGACCGAGTACTGGCTCGGCAAGGGACCGAAGCCGTCGGCGGACGACGCGCGCGCCGCGCTGACGCGGCTGGCGACGTACGACGTGCGGCTCGAGCACAACGAGCGGCACCCGGACGTGGCCTACGCGCTCCGGCAGGCACCCGGTGACCCGTCGGGCGCGCCCTACGGCGAGCACGCGATCGGCCCGGCCGGCGGCCGAGTGCCCGCCGCGGATTTCGACATGGGGCGAAACGGCGTCGCCTACTTCAGCCGCACGCCCGCCGACTACCACGTGAGCGACGGCGGGCCGGGCGTGCGCTACAACCCCGGCGGAGCGTACCGCAACGATGCCGTCGATCTCGTGCGCGACGCCGGCGGGGCGGCGTACGTGCGGTCGTTAGGCGCCGGCGAGTGGCTCCGCTACACCGTCACCTCGTCCGGCGGCGCGTACCGGCTCGGCGTCCGCGACGCGGCGGGTGCCCCGGCCGGCGTCGCGGTCGTCCTGAACGGCGTCGCGGTGCCGAACGCGTCCGCCGGCCGGGCCGGCGCGACCGTCACGCTGCTCCCGGGCCGCAACACGCTCGTCCTGCGGTCCGAGCGGTCGGGGACGAGTCTCCGCGCGCTCGAGTTCGCGCCGGACGCGGGCCGATGAGGGCCGACAACTGGGACGATATTTCGCCCCGCGCGCACGACCCGTCGCGTCGCGCGTTCCTGCGCGCGGCGGCGCTGCTGACGGGCGCGCCGGCGGTGGCGGCCGCCGCCGTGCGCCGGGCGGCCCCCCGGCGGACGCTCACGGCGCGCGAGGTCGCGGATCGGATCCGCGCCGGCGTCGGCGTGCCGTGGCAGGGCTCCACGGTCGACGGATTCAAGGCGGGTGACCCGGACAGCGTCGTGAGCGGGATCGCGACGGCGGCGATGGCGACGATCGACGTCCTGCGCCGGGCCGCCGACGACGGGCACAATTTCGTCGTCACGCCTGAGCCGACGTTCTACGCGGCGGACGACGCGCCGGGTGCCCGGGCGGGTGACCCGGTGTACCTGGCGAAGCGGGCGCTCGTCGACGAGCGGCGCCTCGTCGTCTTCCGCATCGCAGACCACTGGCGCGCGCGGCCGCCGGACGCGACTGCGCGCGCCCTGGCGGCCGCCATGGGGTGGACCGAGCGGGGCGGCGACGACCGGACGTACGTGGTCCCCGCGACCACGGTCGGCGACGTCGTCGCGCTCGCCCGCACGCGGCTCGGCGTGCGCGGGGGCCTCCGCGTGATCGGGGACGCGCGCGCGCGGGTCCGTCGCGTGCTCGTGAGCCCCGGCACGGTCGAGTGGCCCGACACTGTACGGCGCCTCGCAGGCGTGGACCTGATCCTCGCCGGCGAGCCGCGCGAATGGGAGGCCGTCGAGTACGCGCACGACGCGGTGACGGCTGGTCGCCTCGCGGGCATGGTCGCCGTCGGGCGCGTGATCTCGGAGGAGCCGGGGATGCGCGCATGCGCCGAGTGGCTGCGCACGCTGTTCCCCGAGGTGGCGGTCCGGCCGCTCGCGGTCGCGGACCCGTACTGGAGTCCCGCGGCATGAGCGCGGCATGAGCGCGGCATGAGGGCGCCGTGACGACGGCGCGCGAGATCGTCGAGCGCATTCGCGGCCGGCTCGCCGACCAGGGGATCGCGTGGCGCGCGGAGACGGTCGACACGTTCAAGGCCGGGAACCCCGACACGCCGGTGCGCGGCGTGGCCACGACGGGGATGGCGACGCTCGACGTGCTGCGGCGGGCCGCCGCGGCCGGGCGGAACTTCGTCATCACCCACGAGCCGACGTTCTACAACCACCTCGACGAGACGGCGTTCCTCGCCGGCGACCCGGTGTACGCGGCCAAGCAGCGACTCGTCGCGGAGCACGGCCTCGTGATCTGGCGCTTCCACGACCACGCGCACGCGCTGCGCCCGGACCCTCTGTTCGTCGGCTCGGCGCGCGCGCTCGGCCTCACGCCCTACGCTTCGCCGACGGACCCGCACCTGTTCGTCGTGCCCCCGACCACGTTGCGCGCGCTGGCGGGCGACTTCGCGCGCCGGCTCGGCGGCCGCGCGATACGCGTCGTCGGCGACCCCGCCACGCCCGTCACGCGCATCGGGCTCGGCCTCGGCTGGTCCGCGCCGCCGCTCGGCGCGGATCTCGACGTCTCGATCGGCGGTGAACAGCCGGAGGCAGGTGGCAACGCCGAGTACGCGCTCGATGCCGCGGCGGTGGGGCGGCCGAAGGGATTCGTGGTCCTCGGGCACCTGCTCTCCGAGGACTACGGGATGCGTGAGGTGGCCGAGTGGCTGCGCGCCTTCGTGACCGAGGTTCCGGTCGACTTCATCCCGGCGGGCGAGCCATTCACGGCGGTGTAGGGGGCGAGCGCCGGCCCGGTGGCGAGTTGCTCCCCGAGTGATTCGACCACGGGCGGCGCGCCGTCGACCAGACGCGCTCGCGGCTGGCCCGCGTCGGCGTGCGCCGCAACCCGCAGCTGCAGGCCTCCTACGACTGGCTGGTCGAGCGTGGCAAGGCCAAGCTCCTCGCGCTCACGGCGGCGACGCGCGAGCTCCTGACCGCGATGTGCAGCGGCGCCCGCCGTCTAACGTCATCTCCCGCCCGAACGAGACGGTATCTCACAAGCCGCCGCAGAACCGGACCTCTCTCGCGTCGGGCGGCCGTCGATTTGGAGCGATACAGCGACTCAGCCATCTCCTGAACATCTGCCGCTTCGGGCCACGCTCATGCGGCCTACTGCGCATCGACGAGCGAGGGGTGACGTTGGACCTGTCGCCCAGACGCGCGGAACGAGAGTTAGGCCGCGTCGGCGTCCGTCGTGGAGTGCCGCCGGCGCGATACGCGCGGATGCCGACGCTGCGACCCGACGCGTCCGCGGACCGGTGACGCGGCCGTGCCCGTCCACGTCCCGCCGCGGCACCGTCGCGTGGCTAGATCGACATCCCGCCGGAGACTTCGATGCGCTGCGCGTTGATCCAGCGGTTGTCCTCCGAGAGTAGCGACGCGATCATCGGGCCGATGTCGTCGGGCAGGCCCGCACGCCCCAGCGCGGTCATGCCGGCCACCGCCCGGTTCACCTCGGGGTTGTCGCGGACCACGCCGCCGCTGAAGTCCGTGGCGATGGCGCCCGGCGCGACGACGTTGACCGCGATCCCGCGCGGCCCCAACTCCTTGGCCAGGTACCGGGTCAGCACCTCGACCGCGCCCTTGATCGCGCCGTAGGCGGCGCGGTTCGGCATCACGATGCGCGTGAGCCCGGTCGACACGTTCACGATCCGCCCGCCGTCGTTGATGAGCGGCAGCAGCTTCTGGGTCAGAAAGAACACGCCCTTGAGGTGGATGTCGTACAGGGCGTCCAGCTCCGCTTCCGTGGTCTGCGCGAAACTCTTCCCGTGCGAGGTGCCGGCGTTGTTGACGAGGTAGTCGAACCGCTCGGCCCCGAGCGCGCCGAGCGCCTCGCGGACGCGCGCCACGAAGGCGTCGAACGCGCCGACGTCGCCGGCGTCGAGCGGCAGGGCGACTGCCCGTCGTCCAGCCGCCGCCACCAGGCCGGCCACCGTATCGGCCTCTGCCCGATTGGAGTGGTAGGTGAAGATGGTGTCGACCCCGCGTCGCGCGAGGCTCAGCACGGTGTTACGGCCGAGCCCCCGGCTCCCGCCGGTGACGATCGCGATCTTCGCGGGGGTGGTGTGTGGGCGTTCGTTAGGCATGCGGTGCTCCGTGGAGGTTGGGACCTGTGCGGAACGTACCCCGCCGATCCGGAGCCGCGGAATACCGGAACGTGCCCGTGTCTTGCCCATTCCTCCTCCGCGGGGTACGACCACACGGCGCGGCTGGTGGCGCACGTGTTCGTCTCGGGAACAGGAGGTTCGATCATGTCCGTCCGTGCGTTGGCCGACGCCGTCCGGCGCTACACGGACGCCCGGGGCGGGGCCGGCGCGTTCGCCACGGCCGTCGCGGGGCTGACCCTGCACCGCGCGGATCACGCGCGGCGGCCCGCCTACCGGGTGTTCACGCCCACGCTCTGCGTCGTGGCCCAGGGCGCGAAGACGGCGATCGTCGGGGACCGGCCGCTCGACTACCGGGCGGGGCAGGCGCTGATGGCGACGGTCGCGGTGCCGGGCGCCGGGTGGGTGGCCGAGGCCAGTCCGGGCGCGCCGTACCTGGGCGTCCTCGTCGAGTTCGACCTCGCCACGCTGCGCGAGGTCCTCGAAGGGCTCCCGTCCGCGGCCGGCGCGAACGCCGAGGCCGTGCGCGACGACGCGCGGGCCGGCGTCGTCGTCGTCCGCGTCGACGCGCCGCTCGGCGACGCCGTGCTGCGGCTCGTGCGCCTGCTCGACACGCCCGCGGCGATCGCGACGCTCAGGCCACTCGTCCTGCGCGAGCTCTGCTACTGGCTGCTGACCGGCCCGCACGGGAGCGCGGTCGCCCGGATGGCGCTCGCGACGACGCACGCCGTCGGCGTCCTCCGGGCGGTGCACGTGCTCCGTGACCGGTTCGCCGAGCCCGTCCGCGTCGCGGAGCTGGCGGGCGTCGCCGGGCTCAGCCCGTCCGCCTTCCACCGGCAGTTCCGGGCCGTGACCGCGCTGACGCCGGTGCAGTACCAGAAACAGCTCCGGCTGCTCGAGGCGCGGCGCCTCATGGTCGCCGACGCGTTCGGCGCCGAGTCGGCCGCGTACCGGGTGGGCTACGCGAGCGCGTCGCAGTTCAGCCGCGAGTACGCGCGGATGTTCGGCGCGCCGCCGCGACGGGACGCCGGCACGGTGCGGGCGGTCGGCGCCGAAGCGGCCTGAACGCAGGCGGGGCGAGCGGGCCGCGAGCCGCTCCCGCGTCGATCGGGTCGCCGGGCGGCAACGCCCCGCGCCGGAACCGCTCCGGGGACAGGCCGGTCAGCCGGCGCATCTGCCGCACGAGGTGGCCGGCGTGCGCGAACCCGCTCGCCGCGGCGACCGCGGCCACCCCCGCGTGCGGCGACGCGAGCAGCGTGACCGCGCGCTCGACGCCGCCCCGGTCTCGGACGCGGTGCGCGCTACGATCGACGTGCGCGACGCCTGCAGCGTCGGGATACCTGCACCCGGCGGATAAGAGACAGGCAGCGTCCGGGCGAACAGATCACGCGTGCGGCCATCCCTTCCGCGGGGTCTGCGAGGCGGCACTATGCGCCGACGCTCGTCAAGCGCTGCAGATCGGCATAGGCCCGATCGAGATGCGCGGTGAACGCCTGCGACGGGTCGGCGTCCCACGCGGCGGCCGCCTGGCTGCAGGCGGCCATCCCGATGTGCGCGGCTAAGTGTGCCAACTGATCCTCGAGCCCGCGGTGGCGGAGCGCGGCGGCGAGGCTGGTCGTCAACGCCGCCGCCTTCGCCAGCGCGCGCTCCTGGAGCGCCGGCGTGGCGGCGATGATCGCCCGGCGGAGGTCGGCCGACGCCCGGTTCTCCTCGAGCAAGGGCTCCGCCGCGCGGAACGCCTCGAGCAGCGCGTCGAGCGGGGCCGCGGTGGGCGGCGCCGCGGCCAGCCCGGCGAGCATCGCCGCGCGTAGCGCCTCCTCCTCGAACACGACTTCCCGCTTGTCGGCGAAGTGGCGGAAGAAGGTGCGGCCGGTGACGCCGGCCCGGGCGGCGATCTGCGCCGCGGTGGTCTGATCGAAGCCCTGGTCGCGGTACAACTCCAACGCGGCCTGTCGCAGCCGCTGCCGGATTCCTTCATCCTCGGGTCATCCTCAATGTCTACCACTTGTCACTGAGTGACACAACCGCTATGTCACTGAGTGACAGTTCGCGACCGCACGGCGCGGCGTGTGACAACGGGCTTCGGGCCCGGCCGCGCCGTCGCACACCAACACGAGACCACGAGGAGACGGCCATGAGCAGCACCCACCACACGTCCGACACCGCGCGTACGATGCGCACGGTGCGCTTCCACAGTTATGGCGAGCCGGCAGACGTGCTGAGACTCGACCAGGCCGCCATTCCCAGCCCCGGACCCGGGCAGGTCCGCGCGGCCGTGCACGCGTGCGGGCTCAACCCCGCCGACTGGGCGCTGTGCCGCGGCTTGTTCGCCGGGTTGCTGCCGCGCGGGATCGGGCTCGAGATCGCGGGAACGGTCGACGCGATCGGCGAAGGCGTGACGGACGTGTCAGTCGGTGATCGGGTCATCGGCGTGCCGGACTACGCCAACGGCACCAGCGCCGGCTTGGCGGATTACGCGATCCTGGGCTACTGGACGCCGTTGCCCGCCGGGCTCGATCCGGTCGTCGCGGCCTCGCTGCCCATGGTGGTCGAGACGGCGTTCCGCAGCCTCGAGTCGCTCGGCGTGACGAGCGGTCAGACCCTCCTCGTCCACGGCGCGGGCACGATGGTGGGCTTCGCGGCCGTCCAGATGGCCCGCATGCGCGGCGCCGGGGTCATCGCCACGGCGGGACGCACGTTCGCCGGCCCGTTGCGGGAATTCGGCGCCACCGTCACGCCCTACGGCGAGGGCATGGTCGCGCGGGTCCGCGACCTCGTCGGCGGCACCCCCGACGTCGTCCTCGACACCTCCCCGCCGGGCGGCGGCGTGCTGCCCGACCTCGTCACCATCGCCGGTGGTGATCCGAAGCGCGTGCTCACCGTCACGGACATGGCCGCGGCCAAGGACCTCGGTGTGCGTACCAGCTTCGACGAGGGCGTCGGGTTGCGGTACGACGTCCTCGGCGAGTTCGCGGCACGCGCGGCCGCAGGAACCTTCACCGTCCCGATCGCCCGGACGTTTCCGTTCGACGCGTGGCGGTCGGCCATGGACCTCAGCCTCGCCGGCCACGCGCATGGCAAGCTGGTGATCCTGACCGCTGCAACCGCCACGGGGTGACGAGGCGGAGCGTTCCTGGCGCCTGCTGTCCTCGCAGCAGCGGTCACCCACGGCGTTCGTCGAGCCGGGGGTGATGAGCCGCGCGGTTACGTCCGCCGGTCGACGGCGGGGCCGCGTAGGTTGCGCAGAGCACCGCCGGGGTCGTACAGCGCGCACGTGCCTGGTGTTGCACACCCGGCAGCGGTGAGCCGGCAGCTCGCGGCCGTCGAGCTCGGGTCACGCGCGTGTGGCGGCGGTCGCTGACACGCCGACGCGCGACGGACGTTCTACAACGGTCGCTTGTCGGACGTTAGGCAACCACCTCTCGAAGGCCCCGGAGGAGGTGAACTGCACGAGCGCGGCCTGCGCGTAGCTCAGCGCGAACACGCCGCGCAGGTGCGGCACGAGGATGTCGTTGAGCGACGTGAGAAAGCCCCACGCGAAGAACAGGGCGGTCACCGTCGGGAGCGCGAGGTGGCTCGTCTCGGCGGCGGCGGTTCGGACCGGATACGGGGTGGGGCAGCAGCGACGGACGTGGCGGAGCAGGGGAGAGTCGGCGCGCGGACGAATCCGTAGGCGCGGGGATCCACACCACCCGGTCGCGCAGCACGCGGGACGCGGATCCGATG
The DNA here is from genome assembly GCA_963851265.1 of uncultured Gemmatimonadales bacterium. Lineage (GTDB taxonomy): Bacteria > Gemmatimonadota > Gemmatimonadetes > Gemmatimonadales > Gemmatimonadaceae > BPUI01. The sequence continues at coordinate 9,482 of CAWKNZ010000009.1, read as the reverse complement.
CGCCCTCCAGATGGCGCGGTGGTTGCGACGATCGGCGGCCTCACGAACCTGAGCGCGGGATACCTCGATCGCACCGATTCACTCGAGCCGGAGTCGCACCGGCGCGCCCGGCGCCCGTTGGCGCCGGCTTGCAGCCGGCGCGGCACTCGCGCTGCCGGCTGCCTGCGCCACCGCCGCGCCGGCTCAGCGACCACGCGTGGCGGCGCCGGTCCCGGCGTTGCTCGACGAGCCTCGCATCGGGCGCGACCGCTTCGGCGGCGATGCGCCCTGGTACGTGGGCAACATCCCGTTCTTCGAGTCCAGCGACTCGACCCTCGACCAGATCTACTACTACCGCTGGCAGCTCTTCCGCGCGCACCTGCGCGACCTCGGCGCGCGCGGCTACATCGTCACCGAGTTCCTCGATGACGTGTCGTGGCAGCGCCACGCCTACGCGAGTCTCAACGACGCGACCGCGTTCCACATCTACGAGGGCCGCTGGCTGCGTGACCGGCGGTACGTGAACGACTACCTCGACTTCATGTACGCGGGTGGCGGCAACGACCGTCACTTCAGCGAGGCCATCGCAGACGCCGCGTATGCGCGCTTCCTCGTCGACGGTGACCGCGCGTTCGCGGTGAAGCACCTGGACGCCATGCAGCACGTCTACAACCTCTGGGACGATCACTACGACGTCACGAAGAAGCTCTACTGGATCGAACCACTCCTGGACGCGACCGAGTACACGATCAGCTCGATCGACGCGAGCGGTGGCCGCGACGGCTTCACGGGCGGCCAGGCGTTCCGCCCATCGATCAACAGCTACATGTACGCGAACGCGCGTGCGATCAGCCGTCTCGCCGCGATCCACGGTGACGGCGCGGCGGCCGCCGTGTATGCGGTGCGCCCGACACGCTGCGCCACGCGGTGCAGCAGTCGCTCTGGAGCGACCAGCTCCAGCACTTCATCGATCGCTATCAGGGGAAGTAGCCGCATCCTCCCGGAAAGCTCCGGTTGGTGCGGCGCGTCCTCTGGCGGGGGCGGCCGCGGAGGGGTAGTGTCGGAGTGCGCACAATACGGATACTGCGCACTTTCGCTGCGTCGGCCGTGCTGGTCCTGGCCGGCGCTGGTCCGACATCGCCCCCAGCCCGGTGCGTTATGCGTGGTCATCCGTCGAAGACGCACGTTGCACCGGGGCAGGCCGCGCTCGCCGACGTCGCGCACGCGACCGCGAAGCTCTGGCGCACGCACCACCTCGATTACGACCAGACGAAAGCCGTGGTCGAGCGCGCGCGGCGCCTCCTCACGCTGGCGCCCCCGCGCCAGCGCCGAGGCACCGTCGAGCGGCTCGACCGGGCCGAAGTCGAGCGCCTCATCCGGGCGAGCTACCAGGCGCGGAGCACCTACGGCCTGATGCTCAAGACGCTCTTCTTCACGGGCATGCGGGTCGCGGAGTTCGTGCACGTGCAGGTCGAGGACCTCCGGCTGGACGCGGACCCGCCGCAACTACACGTCACGCACGCCAAGGGCGGCAGCGATCGCTACGTGCCGATGCTCCCGAGCCTCGCCCAGGAGCTGCGCACGCACCTCCGCGGGCGGCGCACCGGATACCTGTTCGAGAGCAACCGGCACACGCGCTACTCGGTGCGTGCCGTGCAGGCGCGGGTCGCCGCGTGCGCCCGCGCCGCGGGGATCAGCAAGCGCGTCTACCCGCACCTGCTGCGGCACTCGATCGCCACGCTCCTGCTCGACTCCGGCCACGTGCCGCTCGACCAGGTGCAGAAGTTCCTCGGGCACCTGCAGCTCGCGACGACGCAGATCTACGCCGAGACGAGCGTGCGGGCGCTGGGGGACAACTACGTGCGTGCGTTAGGCGGTCCCGGCGCGGGCCTCGCGTAGACGCCCCCGGAGACGCGGCGAGCACCCGGAGCGCGCCCATGCCGCCGCGTCGAGGGCCCCGACCGTCGGGCACCGCGCCGCGTCCCGGCGATCCGGACGCTCGCCCCGCCGTGTGGCTGCACGCGTCGGATGATGCGTCGGAGGGGGCAGACGCCCTGCCGCGCGCGGCCGCGCGCGAATCCGCGTACGCCGAGTCCTACACGGCCGACACGCTGCGCACCTACTTCACGCTCAGCGATGCCGACCTGGTCGAGGTCGGCCAGTGTCGGGGGGCCGCGCACCAGCTGGGCTTCGCCGTACAGCTCTGCTGGCTGCGCTGGCAGGGACACTTCCATCCCGACCCCCGCGCGCTGCCCGGACCTGTCGTGGAAGTGCTGGCCGCGCAGCTCGGGCTGTTGGCGATCACCAGCCCCGATCCGCCGCGCGACGAGAAGACGCGGTGGGCGCACGCGGAGCGCATCCGCGTGTACGCCGGCTTCGTCAAGTGCGACGCCCCCGCCCGGCAGCGCCTGTTCGACTACCTGTGCACGCAGGCGGCGTCCGTCCCGCGGACGACCACCCTCACCACGCTCGCCTGCCGCTGGTGCCGCGAGCAGCGCATCGTGCGCCCGGGCCGGACGACCCTGCGCGACCTGGTCGCCCCAGCGAAGGAGGCCGCGCTCCAGCACCTGTACACGACGCTCACCGACGCGTTGAGCGCGCCGCAGTGCGCCTGCCTCGACGCCCTGCTCCACGTCGCGGCGGACGCGCCGCCCACGCCGTCCCCGGCCGCGACGCCTGCTGCGGCGTCGCCTGCTCCGTTAGGAGATCCGCTGGACGCGCCGGACGGCCGCGCGGCGGCGCGTGATCCCGCGGAGGACGCTCCGGAGCGTGGCGCGGAGCGTGCCGCGGCCGCGCCACGCTCGCGACTGGAGCTGTTCAAGACGCTCCCGCGCCGCGAGTCCCCGGCCGCCCTCCTCGCCCTGCTGACGCGGCTGACCGACCTCCGCGCGCTCGGCGTGGTGCCGCTTCCGGCCTTCGCCGCCGTCCCGCCCGCGATGCGTGCCGTGCTCGCGGCGGGGGGCGCCCGGTACGACGTGTGGTCGCTCCGGCGCTTCGCCCCGCCCAAGCGCTACAGCCTCGTGCTCGCCTTCCTCCATACTGCCCTGGCCGAGACGACCGACGCGATCATCGAGATGCAGGACAAGCTCATCACGCGCGTGCACCACCACGCGCGGCGGCGGCGCGAAGCGCTGCTGCACGCCACCGAGCGCGCCCGTACCCGCGCCGTGGAGGTGCTCGAGGGGCTCGGCACGCTGGTCATCGACGACGCGATTCCCGACGCCGACCTGCGCCGGCACATCTTCGCCGCGTGGCCGAGCGCCGAGTTGACGGAGCTGGTCGCGGGGTGCCGCGCCCTGCGCGCCGGCGACGACGGCTCGCCGCTCGGCTTTCTCGCCCCCTGGTGGGGCTACACCCGGCAGTATGCGCCCGCCCTGCTGGCCGTCACGCCGTTCGAGTTCGCACGCGACCCCGCCCTCGGCGCGGCGGTCGCGTACGTCGCGGGCGTCAACCGCGCCGGCGGTCGCAAGCTCGCGGCGGATGCGCCGACCGACTTCCTCGCCCCGCGGTGGACGCCGTACGTCCTCGGCGAAACGGCCGCGGGCGCGCCGACGATTTCGCGCCCCCATTACGAGCTCGCGCTCCTGTCCACGCTGAACGAGCGGATCAAGGCGGGCGACGTCACGGTCGCCCACTCGCGGCGCTGGACGCACTTCGACGACTACCTCATTCCCGCCGACGCCTGGGCGCGCGACCGCGAGCGCCACTATGCGGCGTTGGGGCTTCCGCTCGACCCGGATGTGTTCCTCACCGCCCTCGGCGCGCACCTCGCGGCCGTGACCGCGGCGGTCGACGCGCGCGTGCCGACCAACGCGGGGCTGACGATCGACGCGGCTCAGGGCACATTCGTGCTGACCCCGCTGCCCGCGTTGGCGGAGTCCGAGACCGCCGTCGCGCTCACGCAGCTGATCGACGACCGCCTCCCGCGCACCGACTTGGGCGACCTCCTGATCGACGTCGACAACGCGACCGACTGCCTCCGCCACTTCGGGGACGCGCACGGGCGCCAGGGCGGGGGGGCCGCACGGATCCCCGCGGGCGTGCACCGCCGCAACGTCCTCGCCGCCCTGATCGCCGTCGGCTGTAATCTCGGGCCGCAGCGTATGGCGGCCGCCTCGCCGGGCGTCACGGCGCGCGACATCAGCCGGATCGCCGACTGGTACTTCAGCGAGGACGCGCTCAAGGCCGCGAGCGTCGACCTGGTGAACTACGCCGCCCGGCTGCCGCTCACGCAGCTCTGGGGTCAGCGGGGCGACGTGTTCCGCCGGCGGCATGCGCTTCCATGTGCCGATCAACGTGCTGGCCGCCGACTACAGCCCGCTCCTCCAGGCGCGCGGCGTGACGCTCCTGGCGCACACCGCCGACAACTACCTGCAGCTCCATCACCAGGCCATCCCGTGCCGGCTGCGCGAGGCGACGTTTGTCCTCGACGGCCTCCTCGAGCACGAGACGGAGCTCGACCCCGCCACGTGCTACACCGACACGCACGGGTACACCGAGGTGGTGATGGCGACCGCGCAGCTGTTAGGCATCGAGCTCGCACCGCGCCTCCGCGACATCCAGGATCAGACGCTCTACACCTTCCCGGGCGTCGACCGCCGCGCGCATTACCCGCACCTCGCGCCACTGCTCACCGGCACCATCCGCCCGCACCTCGTCCGCCCCGCGTGGGACGACGTCGTGCGCGTGATCGCCTCCCTGCACACGCGGGTCGTCTCCCCGTCGCTCGTCCTGAACCGGCTCGGGTCGTACGCGCGGCAGAGCCGCGTGCACCAGGCCCTCGCGGAACTCGGGCGCGCCTACAAGACGGCGTTCCTCCTGCGCTACCTCGACGACGAGGCCCTGCGCCGCCGCGTCGGGCGGGAGCTCAACAAGGGCGAGGCGTCCCACGAGCTGTCGCGCTTTCTGTGCTTCGGCAAGGGCGGCGCGCTCCGCGGCCGCGAGTTCGAGGACCAGCTCCACACGTTCAGCTGCCTCGCCGTCCTCCACAACGCGGTCGTCGCGTGGAACACGGCGCAGCTCGCCGAGCTCGTCGAGGGCGCGCGTGCCGAGGGCACCGCGATCGCCGACGCCGACCTGCAGCGGCTCTCCCCGCTCGGCCGGGCGCACATCAACCCGTTCGGCCGCTACCACTTCGACCTCGCGCGCATGACCCGCGCCTAACTCGCCCCGAGCCCCTGCCGGCCCGCCCACCTACCGGAGCTTTTCGGGCCGATGTGGCTACCACTCCGGTGCTCGACGATCGCGGCAACGCTCTGAACATCGCCCGCTGTTCCACGTAGTGGTCGACCGCAATTCAGCTGAGCGCGGACAGTGAATGACGTCCGAAGCGAGCCGACCCCGCAACGTGATGGTGCGGACACCGCCGTTGTAACGCGCGTGGTCGCGGCCGTGATTGAGCCGGGCGGCCGTAACCTCATCGCGCAGCGGCCACCGCAGAAGCGTCACGGTGGCCCGTGGAAGTTCCACCCCGTCTTCATCCGCATCTCGACCGCACCTATCGTTCGGTGTGTTTTCGTCAGTCACAATCTCTTACACTCGAATCGTCGGACTTGTCGCGCCGTGAGTAAATCACCCCTGGAAGTGCTGAACACGATACATCTGAAGGCGATACAGCAAAACCCGACCGCCAGATTGCTTAGCCAGTACGTAGATGAAGAGATGAAGGTGGCGGAGCGGATGGCTGCCCTGGAAGCGATGGACGGGGGAAGGCAGCTAACCCTGGACATGCTAGGACGAGCGCAGGCGGCTGGTGGAGCGAAGGGAGTTAGACGGTTCGACGAGATCTACGGCCGCTTACACACCGAGGGCTCGTCGGACGTTTCGGGCGGCCTCACAGTGTTCGACCGCGCCCGACGCACCAACTCCATACTGCCGACTTCGGCCCCTGCTGCGATCAGTGGGCCACCACCCGAGCCCCGGCGCGTCACGTTCGTCACGCAGGTGGCTCCGCCGCGCATTTCCGCCTTCGGTGCTCAGGCCCGTCATGACCGGCGCGTCGCCGAAGCGGCGGCGGCAGACGACCAACGGTTCGCTCAGGCGCGTGCGGAGTGGGCACTGGCCATCGAAGAGTGGCATACCGTCGCCCGTCAGGCAGACGAGGAGCGACGCTCCTCCGAAGCCCGGGTCCAGCAACAGCAGACCGAAATAGATCGCCATAACACGTCGGTCGACGAGTGGCAGGCTGCAGTGGAGCAGGGCGATGCGGACGCGATCACACTGTACTTCTCGACTGTTCTCCATGACTTGAGAATCGCGCACCTGAACTGGAATCGGCGCGAAGTCACGGCCGAATACGTCTCTGACCGGCGGCAGCTTCTATTGGAAGTCGTTCCGCCCGTGCACGGCTCCATGCAGCCCATCGGCGGGTTCGAGTACGTCGGGACAGACGCGCAGGCGAAGCGCATCTGCAAGCCGGTGCCAAAGACCCCAGAGGCGGCCGTCGACCTCTACGACGTAATGCTGCCCTCGTTGGTACTGCGCATCATTCACACATTGTTCGAAGCGGATGCTTGGGGGTTACTGGAAAGCGTCGTCGTAAACGGCACGACGAGCGCGACCGATCCCCGGACAGGTAACGTAGCTGACATCGTTGTTAGCTCGGCGGCCGTGACATGCAACCAGTTTCATGACCTCAACTTCGCCCGACTCGACCCCAGCGCGTGTCTCGCTGCGCTCGGCGCGCGCATGTCGCCGAAACCGGGATCGTTCGTGGGCGTCGAACCGATCGCGCGGCCGAAGGTGCCGACGACAGCTCGGATGCGCTCGCTACTCGTTGGTGTTCCGAGCATCAGCAGCGAGGACATCAAGATGTCGGTATTTGCAGGAATGATGAACGAGGGGCTTATGTCTATGGTGAAGGTGCGCTAACGCTCGGTGACAGCGGGTCAGCGGGCGCGCGGCAGTCCGCATGCTGACCGCGAGCCCCGCGGGGACGTGACGTTCGTGGCCGCATCGGTGTAGCAGGACGCGCACCCGGCCGTCGCGGTGCACCCGACGGGGCTGCCCACGGGGGAACCGTCGAGCGCATGCCGGCCGACGCCCGCACGACTCATTCGTGTCCTCCGCGCGGATGCGTGCTCAGGCCGGGAACCGTTAGGGCACCGACTCGACCGCCAATGGCTCGCGCTCTACGTTCGACGGCACGCGCTGTCCGTAACTGCTGCGTCGAAGCCAACACCGTACCCACGTCGAGGCGCCGCCAGGCGCGATGTCCGACACCCCTGTGAGCTGATTCGTGGCCCTGAAGAAATCCGACCTCTACAGCTCCCTCTGGAGGCTGCGACGAGCTGCGCGGCGGCATGGACGCCAGCCAGTACAAGGACTACGTCCTCGTTCTGCTGTTCGTGAAGTACGTCTCCGACAAGTACGCCGGACAGGACGACTTCGCGCCGCTCGATCGTTCCCCGAGGGCGGAGCTTCACCGACATGGTCGCGCTCAAGGGCAACGAGGAGATCGGCGACCAGATCAACAAGAATCATCGGCCGCTCGCCGAGGCCAACGGCCTCGCCGCGATCGACGTCGCCGACTTCAACGATCCCAGACAAGCTCGGCAAGGGCAAGGAGATGGTCGGACCGGCTCACCAACCTGGTCGCGATCTTCGAAACCCGGCGCTGGACTTCCGCAGCAACCGCGCCGAGGGCGACGACCTCCTCGGCGACGCCTACGAGTACCTGATGCGGCACTTCGCCACCGAGTCCGGCAAGAGCAAGGGGCAGTTCTACACGCCGGCCGAGGTCTGCCGCGTCATGGCGAGTGATCGGCATCGCGCCGCGCAACGCCGCAGCCGCACACCATCTACGACCCGACCTGCGGCTCCGGCTCGCTGCTGCTCAAGGTCGCCGACGAGGCCGGGCAAGCACGATCACGCTCTACGGCCAGGAGAAGGACAACGCCACGGCCGCGCTCGCCCGGATGAACATGATCCTGCACGACTTCCCGACGGCCGAGATCTGCAGGGCAACACGCTCGCCGAGCCCAAGTTCACCGACGGCGAGCACGCTCAAGACGTTCGACTTCGTGGTCGCCAATCCGCCGTTCTCGGACAAGGCGTGGAGCAACGGCCTCGACCCCGCGAAGCGACCCGTACCAGCGCTTCGCGTACGGCGTGCCGCCGGCGCAAGAACGGCGACTACGCCTTCCTGCTGCACATCCTCCGCTCGCTGAAGAGCACCGGCAAAGGCGCGTGCATCCTGCCGCACGGCGTGCTGTTCCGCGGCAACGCCGAGGCGGACATCCGCCGGCAGCTCGTCCAGCACGGGCTATCATCAAGGGCATCATCGGCCTGCCCGCCAACCTCTTCTACGGCACCGGCATCCCGGCCTGCATCGTCGTGCTCGACAAGGAAAACGCCGCTGCCCGCAAGGGCATCTTCATGATCGACGCCTCGCAAGGGCTTCATCAAGGACGGCAACAAGAACCGCCTGCGCGAGCAGGACATCCACCGGATCGTCGACACCTTCACCCGGCAGGTCGACGTCCCGCGCTACTCGCGCATGGTGCCGCTCGCCGAGATCGCCGACCCGAAGAACGACTACAACCTCAACCTGCCGCGCTACATCGACAGCACCGAGCCCGAGGACCTGCAGGACATCGACGCCCACCTGCGCGGCGGCATCCCGGACCGCGACCTCGACGCGCTCGGCCGCTACTGGGAGGTGCTTCCCGGCGTGCGCGCCGCCCTGTTCGAGCGCGCGGGCCGCCCCGGCTACGCGCGCCTCGAGGTCGCCCGCGGCCGAGGTCAAGGCCGCGATCTTCGGCCACGCCGAGTTCACCGCGTTCAACGCAGCGGTGACCGCGCTCTTCGACGCGTGGCAGGCGGCGTCAACGCCGCGGCTCAAGGGCTTCGCCGGGCGGCCACCCCAAGGCGCTGATCGAGACGCTCGCCGAGAGCCTGCTCGCCGCCTTCCGCGGCGGCGCCGCTGCTCGACGCCTACGACGTCTACCAGCACCTGATGGACTACTGGGCCGAGACGATGCAGGACGACGTGTATCTGATCGCGCCGACGGCTGGGTGGCGCGCCGCCGCGCATCGAGGAGAACGACAAGAAGGGGGCAAGCGTGACAGGGGCTGGGCCTGCGATCTGGTGCCGAAGCCGTTCGTCGTCGCGCGCTACTTTGCGAGGCAGCAGGCTGCGCTCGACGCGACGCAAGCCGAGCTTGAAGCGGCGACGGCGCGCCTGGCCGAGCTGAAAGAGGAACACGGCGGCGAGGAGGGTTACCTCGGCGCGCTCGACCGGGTGGCGAAGGCCGAGGTCAGCGCGCGGCTCCGCGAGGTGCGCGGCGACCGGGACGCGCGCGAGGAGGCCGACGTGCTGCGGCGGTGGTTGGAGCTGTCCGAGAGCGAGGCGACGCTCAAGCGCGCGGTGAGGGAGCAGGAAGCGGCGCTCGACCGGCTGGCATACGAGAAGTACCCGACGCTCAGCGAGGACGAGGTCGGGCGCTGGTGGTGGACGACAAGTGGATAGCGCGCCTAACGGGGGACGTGCAGGGAGCGCTTGA
>CAWKNZ010000008.1:0-313006 GCA_963851265.1 uncultured Gemmatimonadales bacterium | reverse complement strand
GGCGCCCGATCGAGGTGTCGAGAAGGTCGAAGGTGCGCGAACACTGGAACGCGAACGCCGCGCCGTTCGGGAGAGCGGCGCGCATCGCGGGGGGCACCTCCCACCGGTCCGTGCGGAGTGACGCCTTGAGCAGCGTCCGCGCGCCCGCCCGGTAGCCGACGCCGAATTCGCCGTTATAAACGTCAGTCGACGTCGCGACCCATCCCGACGTTTCGGCCGGCTGGATGTATGGATAGTCGTTGCGTTCGACGCGACCGGCGACGAACACGCGCGGGGTGAGCGTGTATTTCGCCTCCCCGTAGTACGTCAGCCCGTCGACCGCCACGGCGCCGGCCCCGGCGTTTCCGGGAACGAGCGCCCGAACGGCACCCAGTTCGCCCCGGAACTCGAAGTAGCCGCGGTCGACCCGCGTATCGAGCGCGCCGACGCGCTGCGTGTACGACCGCCACGAGCGGCCGGCGTACAACGCCGCCGGCAGTTCGCGGCTGAGATACGGCCCCCACGTGGCCGACGCGCCGACGTGCACGCCTGTCATCGGCGTGAACCCGGCGCCGAAGGCAGGGCGCGCCGCCGGCGTCGGATCCGGCGTGTAATCCTCGTGGTAGACGGGGAGCGACACGACAGCGGCCCGGTAGTCGATGCGCCCACGCGTGCCTGTGAGTTGGACGCCCAACGGGTACTGCACGGGGTACCCGTCCGGCCGGCCGATGAGCGGGTTGCGCATCGAGTAGCGCCGGCTTGCGAACGCGCCAACGGGGTGCGGCATCTTGCCCGCGTCCAGCACGAGCGCGTCGGAGCGTGTGTAGCGCATTCCCACCTGATCGGCGTACCACTCGGTGCCCGGCTCGGTACGCGCGCGCCCGGTCTCGCCGGTCGCCGCCGCGTACACGAGCACGTCGTGCCGGACCTCTGCAGCACCCCACACTTGCACCCGCTCCAGCATGCCAGGATGCCCATGATTCCGGGTCAACAGGACCGAACCCGAGTCCGTTTTCCACCACTCGGCGTCGGCGACGCCCTGCACCAGGATGGCGTGCTGCGCGGCCGCGCGATCCGGTGCGCCGACGGCGAAGGCGATGCCTAACACTACGGACACGGCCCGCCACGCGCGGCGCGGGCGGGGCGGATTGGGGAACGCGTGCATGAGAACCGATTCAGACGACAGGCGAGAGGCCGCGGACCGAGCGTGCCCCCGGCGCCTCCACAGACGACCTGTCCCGAGACGGGTCACCGTCGTGGGCGGGCGACGCGAGCGCGCGGTGACCCGAGCCGGCGGCCCTCGTCCTCCCGGGAGACGCTCCCGTCCCGCGCCCTGCCGTCCCCCGCTCTCATGTGCACCGCCCGACCGCTCCGCTCCCTGTGCCTGCTGCTCGCCGTTGAAGTCGCGACCGCAGGGGTAGCTCCACGCGCGAGCGCGGGCACCGGCCCGACCCGAGGCCGCCTCGGACCCGGAGACCGCCGACCCAGCCCGGTGCGCACCGCGAGCGTCGAGGGCCACGTGGAGATTTCGCGCGCGCTCGGCTCGCATCGCCCCCGGTTTCGGATCTACGCCGAAGCCGGCCCCGGCGCGCTTCCACCAGAATCCCGGCAGAGCGATCGCGACGAACTGCAGAACGTCATCCTCTACGTCGAACGTGCGGGGACGTCGTCGGTGCCCGCGGCCACGGACGACGGCGCGAGCGGTGCCGCCCAACACGCGGTATTACGCCAGCACGGCGAACGCTTCACGCCGCACGTGCTCCCGGTCATGCGCGGAACGACGGTCGATTTCGTGAACGACGACGATCTGTTCCACAACGTGTTCTCGCTCTCGCGTACGAAGGAGTTCGACCTCGGCCGCTACCCGCGCGGTAGCTCGAAGTCCGCCGTGTTCGATCGCCCGGGTGTGGTCCAGGTGTTCTGCCACATTCATTCGGACATGAGCGCGCTCGTCCTCGTGCTCGACAACCCGTACTTCGCCGCGCCGGACGCTGCCGGGCGCTACGTGATCCCCAACCTCCCGGCGGGCGATTACACGGTCGTCGCGTGGCACGAGCGGATCCGTCCGATCCCGCACCGGATGCACCTCGAACCCGGGCAGGCCGTTCAGTTGGACTTCACCATCCCGCTGCCCGCGGCCGATGCGGCGCGCGAACATTAGCCGCCGACGCGGGGGTGTCTGGCGCCGGACCCGGCTCGGCGTCCGGCTCGCCTGCCTGAGCGTCGTCCTGACCGCGGGCGTCGTGACGTCCGCGTTCGCATTGTTAGGCATGCGAGTGCGCGCGACCACCCGTGCGCTCGTCGCCGGACAGGTCGCGCACGCGCAACGCACGCTGGTGCAGCTCCAGCGGCGCGGCGATCAGCAGCTCGTGGCCGCCGCCGCGCTCACCGCCGCGAACCCGAACCTCCGCTCGGCGCTGGGCACTTCGCGCGTCGAGGGAACGTTAGGCATCGGCGGCCCGGGCGCGGGTGGCGTGGGGCCCGGCGACGTCGCACATGCGGAACTCGCGCGCACCGTCGGGCGCGAGCTCGAGCGGCTCGCGCCCGACCTCGACCGCGATCTCGTCGCCACGACCGACGACGTCGGGCGGATCTTCGTGGCGTACGCGCCCGGGGCCGCCGACGCTCGCACGTCCGATGAGACGCCGCGCGCGGGCGCCGACGTCTCGGGCTTACCTGCCGTCCACGCCGCGCTCGACCCCGCGTTGGACGGGAGCGACAGTCGTCGGTACCTCTCGGTCCTTCGCGTCGGGCGCACGTACTACCGCGTCGGGGTCGCGCCGATCGTGCTCGACGGCCTCACGATCGGAACCGTGATCCTCGGCGATCGGCTCGACGCGCCGCATCTGGCCGCGCTCCAGCGCACGTTCGGCGGCGACCTCGTGGTGACGGCAGGCGCGCGCACCCTGCAGTCGACGCTGCGCGACGCGCCGGGAGCGTCGGCTGCCGTCGCCAGCGACCGGCATCCGGGCGAGGACGACGCGCCGCACCCCGCCTGGTGGGGCGGTGCAGAGTACATGGTCGCATCGGTCGCGGTTGGCGCGACGCAGGACGGGATCCCGGTACGCCTAACTCTCATCGAGGGCGTGACGCCGGCGCTCCGGCAGACGATGCGCGCGCTCCTCGTCGATTTCGCGGGCTGCGGGCTCGTCGCCGTGGCGCTCGCGGGACTCGGCGCGGCGTTGCTCGCCCGCACCGTCCTGGGCCCGCTGGAGGCGTTCGTCCGGCTCCTGCGCACGAGCGATGGCGCGACCGCCGGTGGTCTCGTCGACCCCGCGCGCTCGGGCGGCGCGGTCGAGATCCGGTCCCTGCACGTCTCCTTCGCCCGGCTGATGCGTGCCGTCGCGCGCAAGCAGTCGCAGCTCGCCTATCAGGCGTACCGCGACCCGCTCACCGGCCTCGCCAACCGGGCCGCGTTCCGCGACCGGACCGCCGACGCCCTCGCCCGCGACCTCGCGCGGACCGGCGTTACTGTGCTCGTGCTCGACCTCGACCACTTCAAGTCCGTGAACGATGCGCTCGGCCACGCGACCGGCGACCGTCTGCTCTGCGACGTCGCGCGGCGGTTGCGCGCGACCTGCGACGGGCACACGGTCGCGCGACTCGGCGGGGACGAGTTCGCCGTTCTGGTCGAGGGCGGGACCGACAACTCGGACGTCACGGACGTGGTCGAGCGCGTACTGGCCGCACTCCGCCGGCCCGTCACGCTCGACGGCGCCGAGCTGCTCGCCGTCGCGAGCGTGGGCGTGGCACGCGCGACCGAGCGCGACGGCCCCGACGAATTATTGCGGAACGCCGACGTCGCGATGTATCGCGCGAAGCAGCAGGGGCGCGACGGCCACGCGGTGTTCGCCCCCGCGATGCACGCCGCGCTCCTCGACCGGCTCGCGCTCGAAGCCGACCTGCGGCGTGCGCTCGCCACGCCGGACGCCGAGTTGCGCGTCGTCTACCAGCCCATCGTCGCGCTCGACACCGAACGTCCGGTCGGCGCCGAGGCGCTCGTGCGCTGGCACCACCCGACCCGCGGACTCGTCAGCCCGGCGCAGTTCATCCCGCTGGCCGAGGCGACCGGCCTCGTCGTCCCGCTCGGCCGTTGGGTGCTCCGTACGGCGTGTCGTCAGGCCCGGACGTGGGAGCCCGCGTCCGGCCCGGAGGACGGGCCGTACGTGTCGGTGAACCTGTCCGGCCGGCAGCTCGAAGACGCCGGGATCGTCACCGACGTCGCCGACGCGCTCACAGACGCGGGCATCGCGCCCGGACGGCTGCTCCTGGAAATCACCGAGAGCGTGGTGATGCACCGCGCCGACGCGGCGCTCCGTACCCTCCACGCGCTCAAGGCGTTAGGCGTCCGGATCGCGATCGACGACTTCGGCACCGGCTACTCGTCGCTCGCCTACCTGCGGCGCTTCCCGGTCGACGTGCTCAAAGTGGACAAGGCGTTCGTGGACGGGGTCGCAGAGGGTGGGCCGGATGCGAAGCTGACCGTTGCAATCGTCGGGCTCGCCGCCACGCTCGACGTCCGCTGCGTGGCCGAAGGAATCGAGCACGCGTCGCAAGCGGCCGCGCTGCGGGCGGCCGGGTGCGGGTACGGGCAGGGGTACCACTTCGCGCGCCCGCTCGCGGCCGCTGACGCCGCGGTGTTGCTCATGCCGGCGTCGGACGAAGACCCCAAATCTTGGGACCTCCCGCTGGCGCACCGCATCCTCGTGCGCCACGGCTCGTGATGCGAGCAGCCGCGACGGACTGAGCGTCGGCCGGCGACGATGCCGCCCCCGCTCGTCCGGGGCGGGGGTTGACCACGCAACGCCGCGCTCGACCGCAGGCGATCGCACCGCGCCAGCGCCATAGCCGACTCAGCAGCTTGCCGAATGCAGGGGGGCCCCGCACTTTGGCCGCGACTTCCCGTCGTGCTTCCCTTCCCGGAGTGTCTCCGTGTTCGCTTCCCGGCCCCGTCGCCCGCTCGTCATCGCGGCATTCGGCACGACTACCGCCCTCGCCGCGCGTCAGCCCCTCGCGGCCCAGCAACCAGCGGTCGCGCCGCCCCCGTTCGAGAACCTGAAGGTCTTTCCGAAGGACATCCCGCACGATTCGCTGCTCGCCGCGATGCGCCGGTTCACGACCGCGCTCGGAGTCAACTGCCAGTACTGTCACGTGGCCGAGCCTGTGGCTGGCCCGTCCCTCGCAGGGGGAGCGCCCGCCGGCGGTCCGCCGCGCGAGCGCCTGCGCCCCGCGCTCGATACCAAGCCGACGAAGGAGACCGCGCGGTTCATGCTCCGCATGACGGACAGCCTCAACCGCGTCACCCTCGCGGCGTTGCCGCGGCGACACCGGCCGGCCGTCGCGATCACATGCATCACCTGCCACCGCGGCTCCCCGCTTCCGCAGACCATCGACGCCGCCCTTGCCGAGACGGTCGAGCGCGCCGGCGTGGACTCCGCCGTCGCACGCTACCGGGAGTTGCGCGGCGACATGGCCGCGGGACGCTACGACTTTCGTGAGGGGCCGATCATCGACCTCGCGCAAACGCTGGTCGGCGCAGGACGGATGGGCGAGGCGCTCAAGCTGTTACAGATGGACCAGGAATTCTACCCGAGTTCCGCCGCGATCGACCTCGCGATGGGCGAGACATACCTGAAAGCGGGCGACCGCGACCAGGCGGTCGCCCGCCTGCGAATGGCCCTCGTGAAACGGCCCAACGACCCGCGCATTCGACAGCGCCTACAGGAACTCGGCGCCCCAGCGGACAGTGGTGCCCCAGTTCCCGCCCGCCCGCGACGCTGACTCGACCACACGCGTCGTCGCCCGGCGTCAGTACGCGACGCCGAAGCGTTGGGCGAGGTGCTGCGGCCGCTCCAACTCGTCGACGAGCGCCACGGCGTAGTCGGCGTACGAGATCACGCTCCGCCCCGCCGCGTCGGCGAGGAACTGGTCGCCGGTGGTGCGGTAGGTGCCCGTCCGCTCGCCGGGCCCGATCTCGGCCGCCGGGCTCAGAAACGTCCAGTCGACCCCCGCGCCCTCGGCGCGCAGCACGGCCAGACTCTCGGCGCCCTCCTCCGCCTCGCCGCGGTACGCCGCGGGGAAGCCGGGCGCGTCCATGAGGCGCACGCCGGGCGCGACCTCGAGCGTGCCCGCACCGCCGACCACCAGCAGGCGCCGCCCGCCCGCGGCGCGCACGCCGGCCAGCAGGGCGCGCGACGCGGCGGCGAGCGACGGGGCGCCCAGGCCGCGCGCGTTCGGCCGGGGCGAGATCGCACTCACCACGGCGTCAGCCCCGCGCACCACGTGCGCGACGCTCGCCGCGTCGGTCGCGTCGCCCTGCACCAGCCGCACGCGCGGGTCGGGCGGCGTAACCGCCGTCGGGTCACGCACAACGCCGACCACGTCGTGCCCGCGGTCGAGCGCTTCGGTGGCGATGCGCTGCCCGATGTGTCCGGTCGCGCCGAAGAGAACGATCTGCATGGGGGTGGCTGCTGGAGTTGGGGCCGCGCGCTGTGGTGGCGCGGTCAGCCGCGCGGCGTGACGGCCTGCCTTACGGTTTGACCGCCTCGACGGCGATGTCGATCGTGACCTCGTCGCCCAGCATCGCCCCGGTCTCGACGGCCTTGTTCCAGGTGATCCCGTAGTCGAGGCGGTTGACCGTGGTCGACGCCGTGAACGCCGTGCGCGGCTTGCCCATCGGGTCCTTGAACGCGCCGGCGTACGTGCCCGTGAGCACCACCGGCCGGGTCCGGCCGTGCATGGTGAGGTCGCCGGAGACGGTGAGCGCCTTGCCCTGCGTGACCACCCGCGTGCTCCGGAAGGTGATGACCGGGAAGCTGTCGGCGCCGAAGAACTCCGCGGAGCGCAGGTGGTTGTCGCGCGTCGAGTTCTTGGTGTCGATCGAGGCCGTCTTGATCGTCACTTCGACGCGGGAGTTGGCCGGGGTCGCCGAGTCGACGGTGATCGTGCCGCCCCACGCGCCGAAGCCGCCGTTCACGCGGCCGAGCATGTGGCGGATGCGGAACGTGAGCTCCGAGTGCGTCGGGTCGATCTGGTACTCGGTGACGCTTGCCGCGGCGGCCGGCTTGGCCGTGGTCGGCTTGGCAGGTACCACCGTGCCGGTGGTGCCCCGCGCGTCGGCGAGCGCCCGCTGCGCGAGCGCGGGCGTTGCGACGAACAAGGATCCGAGCACGGAAACGAGCGCGGCAGTCGAGCGGTCGGGGCGTCGCATGGGAGGAGTCGGGGCAGGGAGGGAACGCGCGTCGGAGCGGGGGCGGCGCGCGGGCGGGCGTGGTCTGGCGTGCCTAACGAATAGCCTAACGGACGACGTCACGGGGCGTGTCGCACTTTGGTCAGCAGGTCGGTGAGCGTCCGCAGTTCGGCGCCGCTCAGGTGTCCGAGTCGGCGTTCGTGCTCGGCCGACACGGCCGCGTCCAGCGCGTCGACGAGCCGGCGCCCCTCGACGGTGAGGTGCGTCCGGACCATGCGCCGGTCCTCGGTCTCGCGGACGCGGTCGACGAGTCCCGCGGCCTCCATCCGGTCCAGCAGGCGCGTGACGTCGGGCATGCGACTCAGCAGCCGGTCGCGCAGTTCGTTGCGGCAGAGGCCGTCCGGCCCCGCGCCGCGCAGAATGCGCAGGACGTTGTATTGCGCCCCCGTGAGGCCGGAGGGCTTGAGGAGCTGCTCGAACCCGTCGCCCAACACCCCCGCGGTACGCACGATGTTGAGATGCGCCTCCTGCTCGCGGCTCGTGAACGGCCGTCGTTGCTGGATTTCGTCGCGGAGGGCAGCGGTCATGAACCGGACGTTACGTGTCGCAACACATAGTGTCAACACATCGACGCGGTGATCCGTCGCCTGCCGTCGTCCCGCGGTCCCGGCTTCCCGGGCGGATGCGTCAACTGGGTGAGGTTCACCACGAGCGCGCCGACGCCCGTCGCGGTGCGCCGACCCGGATCGCTGGGCCGTCTCGCGCCGTGAGGTCGGCCGACGCGCTCCGCGCCCGCTCGGCCGCGCCCTCCTGCCCTGCGGTGTCGAACGCGCGGAGCGGCGCCAGGCCGATCGGCGCCGTCGCCTCCGTGAACGGCCCAGGGTCACGGGCGGGACCTGCAGGAGGCGGAGCCCTGCGTGCCCTCGGTGCGCGGTGCTCAGTGCGCCGCGCCCGCACCCGCGCTGCCGCGAGGCCGGCGCAGGACGAACACGGCCGGGACGACGGCCAGAAAGGTGAGCAGGATCAGGAGCCACGCGTCGTTGTAGGCGAGCATCAGCGCCTGACGCGCCACGGTGCCGTCGAGGAGCGCGTACGCGCGCTGCTGCGCCGCCGCGAGCGGCGCGCCCCCCGCCTGCGCCCCGACGACGAGGCCGCGGAACCGCAGCTCGAAGGCCGGGTTGCCGGCGTAGAAGTGTTGGACGAGGTCGACGCGGTGGCTCTGCGCGTGGCGCATCAGGTAGGTGCCGAGTACCGCGATCCCGAACGAACCCCCGAGCTGGCGGGCCAGGTTGATGAGCCCCGCCGCCTGTTGGGCATCCTTGGGGTCGAGGCTGCCGAAGGCGACGTTGTTGATCGGCGCGAACAGCAGGCCGAGCGCCGCCCCGCGGATGATGAGGGCGAGGCGCGCGTCGCCCTCACCGGCGGCGGTCGTCAGGTGCCCCAGGTCCCACATCGCCCACAGCATCAGTGCCAGCCCGCTCAACACGAGCAGCCGCGCGTCCACTTTGGGGCGTGCGCCGGAGAGGAGGAACCCGCACGTCATCGCGAGCACCGCCGTCGCCAGCCCGCCCGGCAGCAGTGACAGCCCCGTCTGGGTCGGGCTGAAGCCGAGGAGCGTCTGCGTGAAGAGCGGGAAGAGAAACGCCCCGCCGAACAGGCCGAATCCGAGCACGACGAACAGGCCGATCGACGCGGCGAGGTCGCGGTTCTTCAGGACGCGCAGCTGGATCACCGGGTGGGTGTTGCGCCGGGACAGCTGCCACCAGAGCAGGACCGCGAGCGCGGCGGCCGAGACGAGGGCGAGCGCGCGGATCAGGTCGTCCTGGAACCAGTCGTTCTGGTTGCCCTCTTCGAGCACGTACTGCAGCGACCCGACGCCGGCGATCAGCAGCCCGATGCCGAGCCAGTCCGCCGGCACCGAGCGGCGCTGCTGGTCCGGGGGGTCCTGCAGGAACGTCACGACGAGGAACGCGCTCACGATGCCGATCGGCACGTTGATGAAGAAGCACCAGCTCCAGGTGTAGTTGTCCGTGATCCACCCGCCGAGCGTCGGGCCTAACGTCGGCGCGACGATGATGCCGAGCAGGAACAGCGTCTGGACGATCGCCTGCTCCTCGCGGGGGAAGATCTGCCGGATGGTGGCCTGGGCCGTCGAGAGCAGGGCCGCGCCTCCCGCGCCCTGCAGCAGGCGCCAGACGACGATCTCGGTCAGCGACCCGGAGGTGCCGCAGAAGAACGACGCGGCGATGAAGAGGAGGACGGAGAAGGTCAGGTACCGCTTGCGGCCGAACGTGGTCGTGAAGTAGGCCGTCATCGGCAGCACCACGACGTTGGCGAGGATGTAGGACGTACTCACCCACGCGATCTCCGTCGTCGTCGCCCCGAGATTCCCGGCCATCTGCGGCAGGGCGACGTTGATGATCGTGCTGTCGAGCACCTCCATGATGGCGGCCGTGATCAGCCCGACGAGGATGATCCAGCGGTACCGGTGGAGGTCGGCCGCGACGGCGGCGGCAGACGCGTGGCGCGGCGGGGCGGCGGCGGGCGGGGCGGCGGCGGGCGCGGCCCCTCGTGACACGGCGGTCGACATACGCGGGGAGCCTCGTCAATCCAGCGCGAAGGAGAGCGCGAAGAAGCAGGACGTGCGGCGTGTCGCGTCGAGGACCCGTCCACGGTGTTGGTATCATGCCTAACGAGACGGGGGAAGTCAACGAACGTTCCGCCTCCGCGGCCGCGCGCGGCAGTCGCCTTCCCCGGAGGCGGCGCGCTGACGGCACCCGGGGGCGCCCGCGGCGTGGGCGGGACGACGTGTCGTGACGTGGTCGAAACCGGACGACCGGCGCGTGGCGACGCGGGCGCGGGCCGCGCCGGCCCCGCCGAAGCGTTGGCACGCCGGGTATTCAGGGCGGTCGGTGGCGACACGTTAGGCAGGCGGGCCCCGGCGCCGTCGGCGTCACCGGGAGCTTCGAGTGCTGGGTGGCTGCGATCAGGTTCGACGCGCAGACCACCCGCGCGAGCGACCGCGGTGGACCGGGAGTTCCCGCGGGCGCACGCGGAGGCCGAGCGGTGGTGCCGGGGCGTGTTGTGGGGTAGCGTACGGCCATGCCCGCGCTCGCCGTGCAGGACCTCGAGCAGCACCGCCCCGCGCTCACCGGCCACTGCTACCGGATGCTCGGCTCGGTGATGGACGCCGAGGACGCGGTGCAGGAGGCGATGCTCCGAGCGTGGAAGGCGCGCACGCGCTTCGAAGAGCGCGCGTCGGTCAAGACGTGGCTCACCCGCATCGCCACACACGTCTGCCTCGACACGATCGCCGTGACGCGCCGCCGGCGCGTCCGGCCGGTGGACGCCGACGACGCGACCTGCGCCCTCCCCGCCGACCAGATCCGGCTGCACGCGCTCCCCCGCGAGCACTGGGTCGAGCCGATCCCGGACGCGCTCGCGCTCCCCGCGGCCGCGGACTGCGACCCGGAGGAGCGCGCGGTGCTGCGCGAGAGCATCCAGCTCGCCTTCGTCGCCGCGCTGCAGTACCTGCCGCCCCGCCAGCGCGCGGTGTTGCTGCTGACGCAGGTGCTCGACTGGCCGGCGGCGGAGGTCGCGGACGCGTTGGGTGTGACGGTGCCCGCGGTGAACAGCGCGCTCCAGCGTGCGCGGGCGTCGCTCGCCGCGCGCAACCCGGCCGTCGCGCCGCGCGCGCTGTCGGCCGAGCAGCGGGAGCTCGTGGCGCGCTACGTCGCGGCCTTCGAGCAGTACGACGTCGGCACGCTGGTCGCGCTGCTGCACGAGGAGGCCACGCTTTCCATGCCGCCCTACGACCTCTGGCTGCGCGGCCACGCGGCGATCACGGCCTGGCTGCGCGGCCCGGGCGCGGGGTGCGAGGGCTCGCGCCTCGTCCCGGTCGCGGCGTGCGGCGGGACGCCCGCCTTCGCGCAGTACCGGCGCGGGGGCGACGAACCCTGGGCGCTCGTGGTGCTCGAACTCTCGGGCGGCCGCATCGCGAGCATGACGTCGTACCTCGACGTCGCGACGCTCTTCCCGCGCTTCGGGTTGCCGATGCGGCTCGGGGACTGAGGCTGCGTCGGGCGCGGGTCGGACGGCGCCGATGAGTTTTCGCCCGGTCGCCGGTCTAAGGGGTGCGCCGGTTCGGATGCACCGGCCGCTTCCCCATCCACCGCCCCCGCCATGGCCGCCCCCCTGCCCGACGCCTCCGCGCTCCGCATCCCCGTCCCCCTCCCGGCCGTCCGCGGCCCCGCCGACCGGCGGCGCTGGGCCGGTCGCCTCCTCAGCGGAGCCGCGGCCGCGTTTCTGGGCATGAACGCCGCGATCGGGCTGCTCGCGTTGCCCGCGGCCGTCGAGGGCACGCGCCAACTCGGCTTCGACCCGGGCCTGCTCCTTCCGTTCGGCATCGTCCAGGTCGCCTGCCTCGTGCTCTACGTCGTGCCGCGGACGGCGCCGCTCGGCGCGGTGCTGTGGACCGGGTGGCTCGGCGGGGCGATCGCGACCCACGTGCGCCTCGGCCACCCGCTCCTCACGCACACGCTCTTCCCGCTGTACATCGCGGCGCTCCTCTGGGGCGGGCTGTACCTCCGCGACGAGCGGGTGCGCGCGGCCCTCCGCCCCGCGCCCCGCGCCTGACGCCCCGCCCCACACGCGCCGCACGCTTCGCCCCACCCCCACCCGAGGACCCCACCATGTCGACCGATGCCCCCGCCCCCGCCCCCGCCGCCCCGACCATCACCAACGCCGGCTGGGCGCCCGCGACGCGCCACAAGCTGTTCGTCAACATCCCGGTCGGTGACCTGCAGCGCAGCGTCACCTTCTTCGAGGCCCTCGGCTTCCGCTTCAACCCGCAGTTCACCGACGCGACCGCCACGTGCATGCTCGTGGGCGAGGACGCCTACGTCATGCTGCTCACCGAGGAGCGCTTCCGGGGGTTCAGCAAGCAGCCGGTTCCCGACCGCGCGGCCGGCCTCGGCGCGCTCTTCACCGTGAGCGTGGACAGCCGCGAGGCGGTGGACACGATGGTGCGCGCCGCGCTCGCCGCCGGTGGCAGCGCCCACGCGGCCGAGCCGGAGGACCACGGCTTCATGTACGACTGGAGCTTCCTCGACCCCGACGGGCACGGCTGGGGGGTGTTCTGGATGGACCCAGCGACGCTCCCGCCCGCGGCGGCCGCGGGCTGAAGCCCGCTGAAGGCCGGCTGAAGGCCGGCTGAAGGCCGGCTGAAGGCCGGGACGCGGGCCGCGGCCTCACTCCCCAGCGTGCCGATGAGCTGGTCGGTCGCGATCCGCTCGGGCCGCATGCCGCGGGGAATGGCGACGCGGCGGTTTCGTGAGGAGTGGGTGCCGGCCGTGGCCTCGGGTCACGGCTGCCGGATGGCGTCGAGCGCGTTCCCGAGCGTCGCGAGCCGTCGCTCGCCCGCCCGTCTTGCGTGACGAGGGTCGCCTGGGAACGCCGGCCGGCTGCGGTGATCGTGACCGATCGTGGGCGCTGGCGGCCGGCGCCGGCCGGGCCGACGCGGCGAGGTGAGCGGGCAGCGTCGGCGTGACCGTACACCGCGCGGCGGCCGCGACGAGGTCTTGCGGTGTCACCGCACGGCAGGCGCGCGCGGCGGCGAGGAGCGCGGCGACGCTGCGGAACCCGAGCGGCGAGCTCGCGAGCTCCACATGCGGCCAGTCCCACGTGCGATCCGGCGCGCCGACGATGCGGAAGATGCCAGCCCGGTACCGCACGACCCAGCGCCGGAACGCGATCCACTGCCGCGCCGTCTCCGGCCGGTCGATGCGCCCGTCGCCGACCACGAGGTCCGCGGCGCGCCCGTAGGCGTGGACAGAGGTCGCCGTCTGCGTGCGGCCGTCACCGCGTGCGAGGAGCAGTGCCTGGCGCTCCGGGCTGCGATACGTCTCGCCGACCCGTACGGAGAATCCCGCGTGCCGCGCGTCCGCCACGAGACGCGTAAAGGCGCGCGCCGCTTCGGGGTCGAGAGACACGAGCCCGGTGTAGTACGCGTTCCGCGCGGCCGCCCATGCTCCCGTGCCGCCGCGGACGACGCGCCCGACGAACGCGTCCCACGTCTCGCCCGCGCGTCGCGGCGAGGTGAGCCCCACGCGCACGGTCACGGCGCGGCACGCCGCGGCGCGCGCACGGGCACACGCCACCGGCCGGGCGTGGTAGCGCAGCACCGAGTCCGCGCTGGATCCGTCGATGAAGAGGCGATCCGGATCGTCGATGCCGAAGACGGCGCGCAGCAGCACCCGGTCGGCCGGATCGAGCGTCGGTGTCGCGCCGGCCGCCTCCGCAGCGGGCGCCTCGCGAGCGGCCACCATCGCGGCCGCGGGCACGCCGCCTCGCCACGTCGATCCGCCGGCGACGACTGCCACGAGATACGCCGCACTGCTCGCGCCCAGCACCGCGAGCGCGAGCGCGCGGCGCGTACGCTGCCGCGCTGCACCGAGCGTCGCGTACCCGCCGTGCGCCGCGCCGGCCGCGCCGGCGCTGACCGTCGCCCGGCGCCCGTGCGCCGACCGGCGCGATTCGCTCCCCGCCTCCCGTCCCATGTGTTCCTCGATACGAACGCGCGGCGCCGGCCGGTGTCGGCCGGGCGCTCCGTCGTCGGCGCCGCTCCGGCCGCTTCGGACTGAACAGTATCGTCATGGCGGAGCCCGCGGCGCGAGCGTTCCGGGCGGGTCGTTCGGGCGCGCACGACGCTCGCGTCGCACGGCGGCGCGGTGCCGGACCGCGCCACGGCCTCATAGCGGCCAGATGGTGAACCGCGGCAGTCGCGTGCGCACGAAGCGGCCCCGCATCGCGCGCACCGCCGAGTCGAGCGTCACGAGGTCGGCGCGCGACAGCTCGAGCCGGTCCTCGTCGGGTTGGTCCCGCGTCTCCACCGGGTAGTCGGTGTACGGCGTCCGTGCCTGCTCGATGTGCGTGCCCAGGATGGCCGACACCGGACGCGACGCGGCGAACGCCGCCAGGCGCGCCGTACTCGCCGCGAACGCTGCCGTGTCGCGCACGTACAGCCGTCCGGGGTAGAAGGTGTCGCCAGTGAGCAGCACGCCCGTGGCGCGATCGTAGAAGGCGAGGCTCGCCGGTTGGTGGCCCGGGATCGCGAGGACGTCGAGCACGCGCCCGCCGAGGTCGAACGACACGACGTCCGTCGGCCAGGCGCGGAAGCCGAAGAACGCCCGGACCGCCCCCGCGTCCGGCTCCACCAGCGTCACGCCCGCGCGACCGCGGAACTGGGCGTCGCCGGCCGTGTGGTCGCCGTGGCCGTGGCTGTGCGCCACCACGAGTTCGCGCGGGGCGCCGCCGTGCGTCGCGCGCCAGGCATCGAGAACGCTGTCGATCGGTGCGGCAACGGCGATGCCCGGGGCGCCCGTGTCGAGGAGCAGCGCGCGCGACCGCCCCATCAGCAGGTAGAGGAACGGCTTCTCGTAGTTCGTGCAGGCGGGCTGCCGCAGGATGAAGAAGCCGGGGTGGTACTCGTCGATGCGGAACGCGGGACGGCCGTCGCAGACCGCCCCGCCGGCGTACCACGTCGGGGGCATGTGGCCGGCGCCCGAGCGCACGGCCGCGCCGCCGCAGGCGGCGAGCGCGAGCCCCGACGCGAGGCGCGCCGCGGAGCGGAGGAACCGCCGGACGGGGGATTGCAGCGCGTCGCTCACAGGTTCATGGCGCGGAGGATGGCGATGAAGCGCGGGTCGCGACGCACCGGGTCGAGCATCGGCGCGCGGACGAAGGCCTGAAGGTCGGAGTCGTGCTCGTCGAGCGCCCGGCGCAGCGCGCCAAAGCCCTCCGCCTGGTCGCCGACGGCGAAGGCGGCGAGCGCGAGGTCGGCCGGCGACACGTGCGCCCCCGCGGCGCGCGCGCGCACGGCGGCGAGGACGCGCCGCGCGCTGTCGGGCCGCCCTGCCGCGGCCAGCCCGTAGGCGAGCAGCGCCTGATGATCGAGGTCCGGCTCGCGCGCCGCGGCCCACCGGAACTCGGCCACGCCGGCGTCCGGACGCCCCTGCGCCACGCGCACGAAGCCGAGCGTCACATGCGCTTGGACGAACGCGGTGTCGAACTGGAGTGCGTCCTCGAGGAGCTGCGCCGCGGCGTCGTGGCGCCGGGCCCAGAACAGCGCCTGCGCGTGATTGTAGCGAATCACCGCGGAGAGCGGGTCGAGGGCGAGCGCGCGGTCGAAGGCGGCCACCGCGTCTGCCGTGCGCCCCTGGAGGGCGAGCACCTTGCCGTACCACTGGTGCGCGCTCGCGAGGTTGGGGTTCCGCGCGACGGCCCGGCGCAGCTCGGCGGCGGCCTCGTCCCACCGATAGCGCCGCATCGCCACCAGGCCGAGCGTCGCGTGCGGCTCGGCGAGCGTACTGTCCAACGCGAGGGCTCGCCGAGCCGCGGCGACCGCGCGGCCGTACGCGAGGTCGGGGGCGAGCGCGGCGTAGGACGGGAGCAGCGCGTACGCGGTGGCGAGACCGGCGTGCGCGACGGCGAGCCCGGGGTCGAGGGTGACCGCGCGCTGAAACACGTCCACCGCCTGGAGCAGGCTCGCGCGCGTGCGGCGGTGCAGGTCCTGCTCCCCTTCGAGGTAGAGCCCGGACGCGTCGCCCTTCGGTCGCGCGGCGTCGGCCAGCGCAGCGACCGGGGCGTCGCGCGCCGGTACACGGTCCGCGGCCACCGGCGTCACGTCACGCGCCCACCACGCGGCGCCCGCCACCGCCAGCAGCGCGGCAGCCCCCACGCCAGCCAGCGCGCCCAGGGCCGGGCGGCGTGCCCACGCGGGGCGGGGCGTCGTTCGTCCGGTCTCGAGTGCTTCGAGCACGGCTGCGCCCGAGGCGGGACGCCTGGCCGGGTCCTTCTCGAGGCAGCGCATGACGAGCGCGGCGAGAGCGGGCGGTACCGTCGGGGCGAGCTGGATCAGTGGCGGCGGCGCCTCGCGACAGTGGGCCGCGATCACCTCGTGCCCCGCCCTACCCGCGAACGGGTGTCGCCCGGCGAGCATCTCGTAAAGCACGAGCCCGAGCGCGTACACGTCGGCGCGCGCGTCCACCGCGCCGGCCCCGATCAGCTGCTCCGGCGCCATGTACGCGGGGGTGCCTAACACGACGCCCGTACCGGTGCTCGTCAACGGCTCTTCCGGGGCGGAGTTCCCGGACGCGCCGGCGTGGGCGTCGAGTGCCTTGGCGATGCCGAAATCCACGACCAGGGCCTGCCCGTCACTGAGCAGGATGTTCTCGGGCTTGACGTCGCGGTGCACGACGCCGTGCCGGTGCGCGTAGTCGAGCGCGCTCGCCGCCTCGCGCGCGATCCGCACGGCGTCGGCCACCGGGAGTCGCCCCTCGCGCGCGAGTCGGGCGCGCAGGCTCTCGCCCGCGACGAAGGGCATCGTGAACCAGAGGTGCCCTGCCGCCTCGCCCGAATCGAGCAGCGGCACGATGTGCGGGTGCTGCAGCACGGCGGCGAGCCGGACCTCGCGCCGGAAGCGCGCGGCGCTGAGCCCGGCACTGACGTCGGGGCGCAGCACCTTCAGCGCGACCGGGCGGTCGTGCTTGAGGTCGCGCGCGCCGTACACGACGGCCATCCCGCCGCGACCGAGCTCGTGCTCCAGCGCGTATCGCCCGTCGAGCGCGGCGGCGAGCGCCGCGGCGAGGTCGGCGCCGGGCGGCGCGCCGACTGCGAACCGATCGCCCGACGCATTGCCCAGCGCGATGCGGAATGCGCCGGCCGCGGGCCGCTCGAAGAAGTCCGGCTCCGTCGGCGCGCCCGGCGGCGGCGTGGCCGCCGCGAGCAGCGACGCGACCTCGGCGCGCAGCGCCGGGTCGCCCGCGCACGCCCGGTCGAGGAACGCCGGCTGCTCCGGCGGCGCCCGGTCGAGCGCCGCCTCGAGGACGCGCTTGACCTCCTGCCACCGCTCGGCCGTCATCGCCCGCCGCATCGCGTCGGCCACGCCAATACGTCGGCCGTGCGCTCGGCGGGGGCCTGGCACCTCCCGGGCCGGCACCGCGACCCGGAAGTCGGACGGCGTGACGCATCGACTTCGATCTCGGCGGCACCCGCGAGCCCGACGCCGCCGAGCCAGCGGAATGTCAGCATGGTGCGAGCATACTCCCCGCGAGCGCCAGCACCAGCCCCGGGACAGCTCCCCGGACCCATCCGCACGATCTCGCCTCCAGCGTTATGGGGGTGCCGGGGGACCGAGGCGGGACATGAGTGCGGCGACGGTTTGCAACTCGTCGTCGCTGAAGCCGGCGAGGGCCTCTGCGAGCACGCGGTCGTGGTCGGCGAGCACCCCGGCGAAGGTGTCGCGCGCCGTCGCGGTCACGTGGAGCAGGTTCAGCCGCGCGTCGTGCGCGTCGGCGCGCCGCTCCACCCACCCGGCCGCCTCCATCCCGCGGAGGATGAAGCTGACGTTCGCCTTCGTGACGAGCATGCGGTTGGCGAGATCCTGCTGCGAGATCCCCGGCAGCCGGTGCAGCGTGGCGAGGATGTCGAACTGCGGCGGCGTGAGCCCGTGGGCGCGGAAGGTCCGCTCCATCGTCTTGGACACGACCAGGTAGGCGCGCACCGTCCGGATCCACGCCGTGAGGACGAGCATGCGGCGGCGCTGCGAGACGCCCGCACCGTCGCGAGCGGGCGCGTCGGGGGCGGGACGGGCCGGGCGGCGGGACGGCATCACGGAATGCTAGGACGCCGGGGAACCGTGTCAATGCGGCGGCGGCCGCGCGCGATCCGGGCGGCTCCGTGACGCAGACGGTACGCGCGCGGAACTCTCGCATTTAGTCAAAGCTTGTACTACTATCTGCATCACCGTTTCGGAAACGACGCAATACGGCCAAGCCCCGAGCGTAGATCGTTCGGTATCGAACGGTCTCCGCATCACCCCGAGCCAGGACCCGCATGCCCGCCACCGCCCGCACGCAGCGCTACACCACCGAGAACAGCCTCGTCCTCCTCGTCGACCACCAGACGGGCACCGTCGACTGGGTCAAGAGCCTGCCCAAGAACACCGTGATCGCCAGCACCCGCGTCCTCGCGCGCATGGCGGTCGACTACACGATGCCGCTCATCCTCACGACCACGATGGAGGAGTACGTCGGCCCGACGATGCCGGAACTCGTGGAAGTCGCGCCCGACGCCTTCGCGAAGCGCAGCAAGCGCGGCGGCGCGCTCTCCTGCTTCGACGAGCCCGGCCTCGCCGCGATGGTCCGTGACACCGGACGGAAGAACATCATCCTCGCCGGCCTCACGACCGACATCTGCCTGTTCTGGGCCGCCAGCGCGGCGCTCCAGCTGGGCTACGACGTGACCGTCGTCGCCGACGCGTGCGGCACCATGTCGGCGCTCGGCGACCAGCTCACCTACGACCGGCTCCGCGACCTGGGCGCGACCGTGACCGTGGTGAACCAGATGGTCACCGAGCTGGCCAACGACTTCGGCACGCCCGAAGGGCAGAAGGCGCAGAAGATCATGGGCGACGAGATCATCTCGAAGCTCAACGCCTGACCGAAACGGAACCCGTTTCGCATGCGCGCGATCATCGACGATCAGGCCGCCGTGCACACCCTGATCAACACCTTCTCGGTCCGCCCCGAACGCCAGGCCGCGGTGGTCGCGTCGCTGCGCGCGTTCACCGAGCAGCACGCGCACGCGCTGCCCGGGTTCGTCGCGGCGTCGGTCCACGCCAGCCACGACGGCACCTCGGTCGTCAATTACGTCCAGTGGGACGATGCCGCAGCGCTGGCGGCGATGCTGGCCACGCCCGCGGCGCAGGCGCACATGGCCGAGGTGACCGCGCTCGCCGAGCACGTGCACCCGGTCACGTATCGAGTGGCGTTCGTCGGCGCACGCGGCGAGGAGCCTGGAGATGCCACGCGCTGATCGCGTGCGCGGCGCGCGCACCCGTGGCGTCGTCCTGCTCGTGGTCGCGCTCGTCGCGGCCACCCGTGCGTCGAGCGCGGGTGCGCAGCTGCCGTTCCCGCGCGCCGAGGGGCTCGCGGGGGCGCGGCCCCCACTCACGCCGCATCCTTCCGAGGCGGACTGGCGCTTCCTGCGCGACCCGGCGCAGCGCACCGACGCGTTCGACGGGCTCAAGTACCTCCCGTTCGCCGACGACGGGGCGTCGTTCCTCACCGTCGGCCTCGACAGCCGGGTCGAGGTCGAGCGCTACGGGCACACCGCGTTCGGTGCGGCTCGCGACTCACCGCGCGGGTACGTCCTGCCGCGGCTGATGCTCGACGCCGACCTGCACGTCACGCCCCACGTTCGCGCGTTCGTGATGGGCGCGTCCGCGACGGCGATCGGGCGTGTCGGCGGCCCACGGCCGGGGATCGACGAGGACCGGCTCGACCTGCACGAGGGCTTCGTCGACGTGAGCACGGGCCTGTTCGACGCGCGGCAACTCACGCTGCGCGCCGGCCGGCAGGAGATCACGTACGACAGCGGGCTGCTCTTCGCCGACCAGGAAGGGCTCAACGTCCGGTCGAGCTTCGACGCGGCGCGCGTGATCGCGGTGGACGGAAGGCGCCGATTCGAAGCCTTCGTCGCCTACCCGGTGTCGCTCACGCCCGGCGCGATCGACGACACCCCGGATCGGACGCGCGCCGTGTGGGGGCTGCACGGCGACGGCGTGGCCGCGCTCGGGCCGTTCGCGCTCGCGAGCTACTACATCGGGTACCGCAACGACCGGGCGCGCTACCAGGCGGGCGCGGCGCACGAGCGGCGGCACACGGTCGGCCTCCGGGTCGCCAACCACGTCGACAACACGCCCTGGGCGCTCGGGTGGGGCGCGGACTGGGAGGCGAACCTGCAACGCGGCACGTTCGGAACGCGCCCGATCCGCGCGTGGTCGTTCGACACCGAGACGGGCTACCGTTGGGCGTGGCCGACGGGGCCCCGCATCGCGCTCCGGGTGGACGGCTCGAGCGGGGACCGCGGCGACGCCCGCGGCCCGCTCGGCAGCTTCAACCCGTTATTTCCGAAGAGCGCCTATTTCGCGCCGAAGGCGGTGTTGGGCACGCCGATCAACTTCTACGACCTGCACCCGATCCTGCAGGCCGACCTGTCCCGGCGGATGAACGCGCAGGTCGACTGGGTGTGGTTCTGGCGCCAGCAGCTGACCGACGGGTTCTACGCCCCGGGCAGCGTGCTCGTGCGACCCGGCACGCCCGCCCAAGCGCGCTTCATCGCCCAGCAGGCCAACGCGGCCGTGCAGTACACGGTCGACGCGCACCTGCAGCTGGCGTTCAACACGGCGTACGTGCTGCCGGGCGCCTTCCTCCGCGAGACCGGGCCCGCCAAGCACGTCACGTTCTTCAACCTCGGCGTGAGCTACAAGATCTGATGACGCGACGAGACCTGACCTCCACGACCACCGGTCCGACCACGCCGTCGCCCGCGCCGGACGCGACACCGCCCGGCGAGGTGACCGAGATCATCCGCCGGCGCGTGTCCGCCGGACAGCAGGCGCGCTTCGAGGCGTGGGTCGCGGCGGTCGACGCCGAATCCAGCGCGTCCCCGGGGTACCTCGGCGCGGTCGTCCTCCGGCCGGCGCCGTCGCAGCCCGAGAACGTCGTCGTGCTCCGGTTCGCGGACCGCACCGCCCGCGCCCGCTGGCACGACGACCCGAGCCGCGCGGCGCGCGTGCGGGAGGTCGACGCGTTCAGCACGGCGGCCACGGACGCGCCGACGGTCGGGCGGGTCGCGTGGTTCTCGCCGCGGAGCGACGCGGCGGGCGCGGGCGCGCCGCGGTGGAAGCAGGTCGTCGTCCTCACGGTCGTGCTCTTCGCGCTGACGCAGACCATCCCACCCCTCCTCGGTCCGGCCCTCGCGACGCTCCCCACCTGGCTCGCCGCGCTCGCGAACGTCGCCCTACTCGTCGCGCTGCTCACGTACGTGGTAATGCCGCTCGTCGGGCGCTTGCTGGGGCGCTGGCTCGCGGCGCCGGGGCTCGGCGCCGCGCGGACGTAGCCGCGACGGGCGACCGGTGGCCGCGGCGCGTGCACGCGACGTCCCCGCGTCCGACGGCGGACCTGCCGTCGACGGGGGTGGCCGGGTCGAGCGGCGACCGCTGCCAGCTGAGCGCGAGCAGGGCGGCCGGCGGCAGTTCGCGCCACGCCACCGGGTAGACCCACACGCGCCGCACCGCGTCGTCGGACGCGAAGATGAGACAGCGCGTCGCGCGCGCGCCGGGATCCGAGTGCGCGTCCCGCTCCGTCACGCGCCACCGCACGGCCTCGCCGTCGACGAACGCGTCCGCGCCCGGTCCTGCTTGAGCGCGGTGCGTCGCGTGGGGAACGGTATAGTGCCGCCGGACCGGATGCGCGAACCGGCGGCGCCAGCACGCCGGCCGCGACCCGGTGCCTAACGACCGCGGGTCAGGTTCCCCCGTACCACTCGTAGCCCTGGTCCGTCCAGTAGCCGCCCGTGCGATCGTTCCGAAAGACCACCTGCGTCAGGTACTTGGTGTTCTTGTAGCCGAGCTTGACCGGCGAGTGCACGCGGGCGGGGGCGCCGTGCGCGGGGTCGAGCAGGTGGCCGTCGATCGCGTACGCGACGAGGGTTTGGGGGTGCATCGCGCTCTCCGCGTCCCAGCACTCGTGGTAGCCGCGCCCCGCGCGCAGGTCGTCGGCCGTCGGGACGCCGGGCGGCAGGGGGTCGCCTTCGGCGTCGTCGGCGGAGTCGGCGGTCGCG
This sequence comes from uncultured Gemmatimonadales bacterium, assembly GCA_963851265.1. Classification (GTDB taxonomy): domain Bacteria; phylum Gemmatimonadota; class Gemmatimonadetes; order Gemmatimonadales; family Gemmatimonadaceae; genus BPUI01. The sequence continues at coordinate 291,153 of CAWKNZ010000008.1, read as the reverse complement.
CCGGGGACGCCCGCGATGTTCGCGTTCGGCCCCTTCGCGTTCACGCCGGCGTTGCGGTCCGCGCTCGTGTCGCCCGTGACGCCGGCCTGTTTCGACACCGCGCCGGTGGTGGCCGTCTGCGTGGCCGGGTCGCGCTTCGCGTCGTCGGCCGGCGCGTCGCTCTCCTCGACGTCGAACGAGAGGAAGTCGACGTACCGTGCCGCCGGGATCGGCGCCGGCCAGGCGCGCGAGGTCGGCCACGCGCACCCCGCGCCAGGTCGCCACCGCGTTCCACCCCTCGACGCAGTAGTGGTCGACGCGCTGCGTCACGCTCGGCAGCGCCACGAGCTGCGCGAGCGAGAGGCGCAGCGGGTGCGCGACGCGCCCCGTGACCTGGAGCGCCCACGCCCCGAGCTCGCCGGCGTCCCACATCGGCACGGCCGGCGCTACGTGGTAGGTCGGGAAGCCCGCCCCGGCGTTCCGCGCCGCCGCGCGCGCGTGGTCCATCGCCGTGTGGCGGAACAGCCAGCGCTCGACCGTCTCGTTGCGGCGGGCCTGCGAGCGGATCAGCGACTGTGCGGCGTCGGGCCCGTGCGAGCCGCACGCGGCGAGCAGCGACGCGCCGTACGCCGCGGCGAGCGCGGAGCCGCTGGTGCGGGCGAGGGTCGCGAGGAACGCGCGGCGGTCGACGTCCGACGCGCCCGGGGCGGCGACGCGCGCGGCACCCCGCGCGACGGCGCGGTCGACGAGGTCGAGCAGCACGAGCCGCGTGGGGCGCGCGAAGAAGGGGCCGCTCACCGGAGGTCTCCGTCGCTCGCCGCCGCGGGCGCGACGCCGAGTTCGCGCGCGTGCCGTTCGCGCCAGTCGCGGTAGCGCGGCAGGAGGTGGTAGAACGGCCGCGCGTTGCGCTCCTCCGGGGAGAGCGACTCGTCGTAGCCGCCCGTGGTCATTGAGCGGATCGCGTACGGGTCGACCGCGAACACCATGAACACGTGCATCGCCGCGAGCGCCACGACGAGCAGCATGAAGAAGAAGTGCCACCAGCGCGCCCAGACGTAGCCGCCGAAGAGCGCGCTGAGCCAGCCTAACGATACCGGCTTCCAGATCGCGAACCCCGTCGCCACGATCAGCGCGGTGAGGATGGGCAGCGCGAAGTACGCGGACTTCTGCAGCGCGTTGTGCTTGCCCTGCAGCGGGTGGTCCTTGCGGGTGAACGTGTAGAACTTGACCATCTCCCAGCTGTCGCGCAGGTCGCCGCGCATCGGGACCAGGTCGCGCCACTCGCCGTGCAGGTAGACGAAGCCGATGTAGACGAAGCCGTTCACGAGGAGCACCCACATCATCGCGAAGTGCCACCAGCGCCCGCCCGCGAGCCAGCCACCGAACGTCGCCCAGTGCGGCGCCGGGTGCCCCTCGAACGGCCAGAGCGGGAAGGCCGGCTCGCCCTTGCGGTGGAAACTCGGGTAGGCGTTGAAGATCTGCAGCCCCGAGCCGACCATGACGACGATCGCCACGGCGGCGATCCAGTGCGTCACGCGCACGACGGGGTGGTTGCGCGCGTGGCCCCGCGCGCGCGGCGGCAGGACGTGGGGCCGGGCCGCCGCGGGGGCATCGGCGAACGGACCTCGGAGTGCAGTCGACATGTGGCGGGGGCTGCTCGGGGCGGAACGGGACGGGAGGGGCGTCGAGGGGCGCACGCGTGCAGGCGCGTGCGCTAACGTGCCGACGACCGGGCGCGGACGCCAGGATGCCGGACGTAGTCCGGCATCCGCCCGCGAGTTCCCGACCGCCGCGCGGGAACTCCGCACGACCGGGCGCGCTACGTCCCGTACTGCGCCGCGCGGACTCCAACCCCGGACCACACCGATCGTGACCGACGCGGGCGAGCAGGACGTGCCGCACCCCGACGCCATCGACCACGGCGCCGCCGACCAGGGCGGAACAGCGCGCGGCGCCGAGGCGACGCGCCTCGCGGAGGACGCGAGCCGCGACCGGAACTGGAAGCGCTGGGGACCGTACCTCGCCGACCGCCAGTGGGGGACGGTCCGCGAGGACTATTCCGCCGACGGCGACGCGTGGGCGTACCTCCCGCACGACCACGCCCGGAGCCGCGCCTACCGCTGGGGCGAGGACGGCCTGCTCGGCGTGTGCGACCGCGAGGGCCGCCTGTGCTTCGGGCTCGCGCTCTGGAACGGCGAGGACCCGATCCTCAAGGAGCGCCTGTTCGGACTGTCGGGCCCCGAGGGCAACCACGGCGAGGACGTCAAGGAGGCGTACTTCTACCTCGACGCGACGCCGACGTCGTCGTACCTGCGGGCGCTCTACAAGTACCCGCAGCGCGCCTTTCCCTACGCCGCGCTCGTCGACGAGAACGCGCGCCGGTCGCGCACGGAGCGCGAGTACGAGCTCGCCGACACCGCCGCGTTCGCCGAGAACCGGTACTGGGACGTGACCGCGGAGTACGCGAAGGCGGGGCCCGACGACCTCCTGATCCGCCTCACGGTCGCCAACCGCGGTCCGGACGCGGCCGCGCTCGACGTGCTGCCCTCGCTCTGGTTCCGCAACACGTGGGCGTGGGGGCGCGGCGGGGCGCCGTACACGGGCACGCCGGACGCGCCGCGCCCGCGCCTCGCGCGCCTGACCGCGGACCGCATCGCGGCCCAGCACCCGACCCTCGGCCGCTTCGTCCTCGTCGCCGGCCCCGCGCCCGACGGCGGCGCGCCGAACGGCGGCGCGCCCGAGCTGCTCTTCACCGAGAACGCGACGAACGCCGAGCGGCTGTTCGGCGCGCCCAACGCCGAGCGCTTCACGAAGGACGCGTTCGACGCGTACGTCGTGCGCGGCGAGGCGCGCGCGTGCAACCCCGACGCGGTCGGGACCAAGGCCGCCGCGCGCTACCACCTGCGGGTGCCCGCGGGCGGGGAGGTCGTCCTGCGACTCCGGCTCGCGGCCGCGGCCGACGGGGACGACGGCGACCCGTTAGGCGCCGACGCGCTCGGCGCGGCCTTCGACGGCGTGTTCGCGCGCCGCGCGGCCGAGGCGGACGCGTTCTACGACGGCGTGCTGCCGGCGGGACTCGCGGGGGAGGAGCGGCGCGTGGCGCGGCAGGCCTACGCCGGCCTGCTGTGGAGCAAGCAGTGTTACCACTACGCCGTGCACGAGTGGCTCGAGGGCGACCACGTGGGCCCGCCGGCGCCCCCCTCGCGCAGGTGGGGCCGCAACGCCGACTGGACGCACCTCTACAACAGCGACGTGCTCTCCATGCCCGACGCCTGGGAGTACCCGTGGTACGCGGCGTGGGACCTCGCCTTCCACATGCTCCCGATGGCGCGCGTCGACCCCGCGTTCGCCAAGTCGCAGCTCGTGCTGCTGCTGCGCGAGTGGTACATGCACCCCAACGGCCAGATCCCGGCCTACGAGTGGAACTTCGGCGACGTGAACCCGCCGGTGCACGCGTGGGCCGCGTGGCGCGTCTACAAGATGACCGGCGAGCGCGGGCAGCGGGACCGCGTCTTCCTGGCGCGGGTGTTCCAGAAGCTGCTGCTGAACTTCACCTGGTGGGTGAACCGCAAGGACCCCGACGGCCGCAACCTCTTCGCCGGCGGCTTCCTCGGCCTCGACAACATCGGCGTGTTCGACCGCTCCAAACCGCTCCCAACCGGCGGACGCCTCGAGCAGGCCGACGGCACGGCGTGGATGGCGTTCTACTGCACGACGATGCTCGCGATGGCGCTCGAACTGGCCGCGGGCGACCCGGCGTACGAGGACGTGGCGAGCAAGTTCTTCGAGCACTTCGTCGCGATCTCGGACGCCGTCAACACGTTAGGCGGCACCGGCCTCTGGGACGACGCCGACGGCTTCTACTACGACCAGCTCGAGACGGCGGGCGCGTCGACCCCGATCCGCGTGCGCTCGCTGGTCGGCGTGGTGCCGCTCTTCGCGTGCGAGGTGCTGGAGCAGGACGTGCTCGAACGCCTGCCCGGCTTCTCCAAGCGCCTGCAGTGGCTGCTCGACCACCGGCCGGACCTCACGCGCTACGCGACCTACATGGCGACGCCGAGCGCCGGCGCGGACGGCACCCCGCACCGGCACCGCCTGCTGGCCCTCGCCTCGCGCGAGCGGCTGGAGCGCGTGCTGCAGACGGTGCTCGACGAGGAGGAATTCCTCTCGCCGTACGGCGTGCGGTCGCTCTCGCGCGTGCACGCCGACCGCCCGTACGTGCTGCACGCCGGCGGGCAGGAGTACTCGGTGGCCTACGAGCCGGGGGAGAGCACGACGGGGCTGTTCGGCGGCAACTCGAACTGGCGCGGGCCGGTGTGGCTCCCGCTCAACTGGCTGTTGATCGAGGCGCTGGAGCGCTACGGGCACTTCTACGGCGACACGCTGCGCGTGGAGTACCCGACCCGCTCCGGGCGGACGCTCACGCTCGCCGAGGTCGCGCGCGAGCTGTCGGCGCGCCTCTCCGCGCTGTTCCTGCCCGACGCCGAGGGCGCGCGCCCCTGCCACGGCGGCGACGCCGCGTTCGCCCGCGACCCGCACTGGCGCGACCTCGTGCTCTTCTACGAACACTTCCACGGCGACGACGGGCGCGGACTCGGCGCGAGTCACCAGACCGGGTGGACCGCGCTCGTCGCGCAGTGCCTCGAGAACGTCGCCGCCACGCGCGCGGCGGCGCGCGCGCCGGAGGCGCGCGGCGCGTGACGGCCCCCGTCCCCGCCCCGGCCGCCGAGCCCACGCGCGTCGTCGTCGTCGGCGGCGGCTTCGGCGGCGTGGCCGCCGTGCAGGCGCTCGAGCGCGCGCTACCGGCCGGCGCGCCGGTGCAGATCACCCTCGTCAACCGGGAGAACTTCACCCTCTTCACCCCGATGCTGCACGAGGTCGCGGCGAGCGACCTCGACGCCGCGACGGTGGTGAACCCGATCCGCAAACTCCTCCGGCGCGCGACGCTCTTCACCGGCACGGTCGACGCGATCGACCTCGACGCGCGCCTGGTCACGGTCACGCACGGCGGCGCGGGCCGCGGCACGGCCGGCCACCAGCACGTGCTCCGCTACGACCACCTCGTGCTCGCGCTCGGCTCGATCACCAACTTCCTCGGCGTCCCGGGGGCGGCGGAGCGCGCGATCACGATGCGGTCGTTAGGCGACGCGGTCGAGCTCCGGACCCGGCTGCTGCGCTACCTCGAGGAGGCCGACTTCGAGTGCAACGCCGAGCAGCGCGACCCGCTGCTGGGCGTGGTCGTGGCGGGCGGGGGGTTCGCCGGCGTCGAGACCGTGGCCGCCGTGCACGACTTCCTCCTGGGGGCGCTCCGCTACTACCCCAGCGTCCGCCCCGAGCACCTGCGCGTCTCGGTCGTCCACCCCGGCCCCTACCTGCTCCCCGAACTCGGCGAGCGGCTCGGCCGCTACGCCGGGGCGAAGCTCGCCGAGCGCGGGGTCGAGGTGATCCTCGGCGCGCGCGTCGGCGCCGCGGAGCCCGACGCGGTGGTGCTGCGCGACGGGCGGCGGCTCACGGCGCGCACGCTCGTCTGGACGGCCGGGAACGCGGCCCACCCGGTGCTCGAGGCGCTGCCGGTGGCGAAGGCGCGCGGGCGGGTGGCCGTCGACGCGTGCCTCCGCGTCCCGGGGCGGCCGGGTGTGTGGGCGTTAGGCGATTGCGCGCACGTGCCGGTGGGCGGCGCGGACCCCGACGCGTCGCACCCGCCCACCGCGCAGCACGCGCTCCGCATGGGCGCGGTGCTGGGCGCGAACATCGCCCGCGCGATGCGGGGCGAGGCGCCGAAACCGTTCGCCTTCGAGACCATCGGCCAGCTCGCCGCGATCGGGCGACGGGTCGGCGTGGCGAACGTCCGCGGTCTGATGTTCTCGGGGCTCCCCGCGTGGGTGCTCTGGCGCGCGGTCTACCTGAGCAAGCTCCCGCGCTTCGAGAAGAAGCTGCGCGCCGCGCTGGACTGGTCGCTCGCGCTGGCGTTCGAAAAGGACCTCGTGCAGTTCGCGACCGAGCCCGCGCCCGCGGTGTCGAGCCGCCCGGCTCCGCCCGCACCCGCGGTCCCGGAGCCAACCATCGGCCTACCGACCGTCGACCCGCCTACGGCCGCCGCGCGGCCGTGAACCCCGCGTCGCGCGCGTACTCGAACAGCGCGTCCTGCATGAGCCGCCGCGCGCGGAAGAGCCGCGAGCGCACGGTCCCCACCGGAACGCCGAGCACGCGCGCGGCCTCCTCGTAGCTCTCCCCCTCGACGTCGACGAGGACCAGCGCCGCCCGGTAGTGCGCCGGGATCGCGGCCAACGCGAGGTCGATCGCGGGTCCCAGGTCCATCCGCTCGAGCGCGTCCGCGGCGCCCGACTGCAGCGCTCGCGCGTGCGCCACGGCCGTCGCGAGCGAGTCGAGCTCCGGGTCGTCGTCCGGCGCGTCGGCGTACCGGGCGTCCGTCCGCGCGGTGCGCAGGAACGCGTGGTGGCAGACCGTGAACAGCCAGCGCCGCGGGTCCGCATCGGGCCGGAACGTGTGCCACCCCCGGAGCGCCTGCAGGTAGGTCTCCTGCACGAGGTCGTCGGCGCGTTCGGGGTCGCGCGTCAGCGACCGGGCGAACCGGGCGACGTCGGCCAGGAACGGCGTCGTGAGCCGCTCGAACGCGTCCGACTCGCGCGGGGCGGGGTCGGCGAAGTGGGGCATGCGGAAGGAGCAGCTGACGGAGCCGGGAGCGCCCGGAGCGCAGCAGCGGGATTGTCACGATCGGCCCGCGCCGCGGCGGCTTCTACCATTTAGCTGGCGCCGGCGCGCGCCGTCCAAGACATTGTGGGCATGGTCCCGATCGCCGCGAGTTATCGCGCGGCGCTCGGGGGCGCGCCGGTGCAGGACCCCGCCCGCGCGCTTGCCCCGGGTCCGGTCGCGCCTCACCGGGTCGAGCGCCCGCCCATGGAACTCCGGCACCTGCGGTACTTCGTCGCGGCCGCCGAGGCCGGACACGTCGGGCGCGCGGCCGCACGGCTGCACGTCTCGCAGCCGGCGCTGTCCAAGCAGCTGGCGGACCTGGAGCGCGAACTCGGCGTCCGGCTGCTGGACCGCCACCCGCGGGGCGTTCGCCCGACGCGCGCCGGCGGCGAACTCCTGCGCCACGCCCGGGTGCTCCTCGCCGACGCCGCCCGCGCGGTCGAGCACGTGCGGCGCGCCGGCGGGGCCGGGGCGACGTTGCGCGTCGGCGTGATCGGCTTCGGCGAGATCGGCGCGGGCGAGGCGCTGGTCCGCCGCGCGCTCGCCGCGTTCCGCACGACCTACCCGCACGCGCGCGTCGAGCTGGACCTGCGCCCCTTCTACTATCACGCGGAGGCGGTGCGCGTGGGGCGGCTCGACGTGGGGTTCCACGTGGGCCTCGCGCCGGGCGCGCCCGAACTGGCGGCCGAGCGCGTGCACCGCGACGCGCTCGCCGGGGTCCTCCTCCCCGCGGAGCACCCGCTCGCGGCGGCGACGCTGGTCGACCCCGCGGACCTCGTGCAACTGGAGTGCGTCGACTTCCCGCCCTGGTGCGCCCCCCGGGAGCACGAGGACGAGTACGGCCGGCTCGCCGCGGCGGGGTGGCGCGGGCGACTCAACCTCGAGGTCGAGCACGTCGGCACCATGCTGAGCGCCGTCGCGGCGGGCGGGGCGTGGCTGCAGTCCATCCCGTGGATCGAGAACGCGGCGCCGCCGCCGGGCGTGGTCTACCGGACCCTCGCCGGGGGCTCGGGATCCGCGCGCGACGTGTACGCGCTCACGCGGCTCGACGCGGGCGGTCCCGACGACCCGCTGGCCCGCGCGTTCCTGGGGTGCCTGGTGGCGGAGCGCGCCGCGCCCGCGGCCGCGCTCAGCTGAGCGAGAGGAACGAGCCGTTGGGCACCACGCTCAGCCCGGCGTACTCCCGGATGAGCGCCTGGTAGGCCGCACCCACCGGCCGGAGCCGGCGGTCGATGCCGTAAAGGCCTAACGGGTTCACCGTGCCGTTCGCCTCGCGCAGCGCGGTGTCCCAGTCCACCTGGTCGACGAGGGAGTACCACGTGAACCCCAGCACCGGTACGCCCTCCGCGCGCATGCGCAGCACGTTCTGCCACTGCTTCCAGAGCCAGGCCACCGAGTCGTCGCGCTCGTGCAGGTTGGTCTCGGTGTGCATCACGGGTTTGCGGTACCGCTCGTAGTAGTCCTTGGTGACGAGGTACCAGCCGAACACCTCGCCCACGTGCGACACCGAGCCGTCGTGCTGCAGCACGCGCTCGTTGGTCACGTAGTAGTCGTTGCCCATCACGCAGCGCCCGCCGAGCCCGTGCGTCATGTAGGTGCGGTATTCGTCCGCCGGCATCCCGTTGGCGAGCAGCCACGCGTGCACGTCGGCCCGCACCTCGTGCGAGTACAGCAGGTCGAGCGCGAGAAAGCGCGTCTGGTTCTCCCAGTCGGCGCGGGCCCTGGTCGGCGGGCAGTTGCAGTTGGAGTGCGTGTACTCGCTCGACTCGCTGTGGATGAACAGCGCGCGCGGCTGCACCGCGAGGATCTCGCGCTGGGCGAGCAGCGTGGCCTGCACGAGGTGCCGCGTCGCGGTCACGTACGCGCGCTCCGAGGCGAGCTGCTCGTTCCACCAGCCGAACAGCGCCGAGAACTTGGCGCAGACGAAGATCTCGTTGACCGGCGTGTAGAGCGTCACCCACGGGTAGCGCGTGGCGAACGCGCGCGCGAACTCGGCGAACGCACGCGGGAACTCGGGGTTCTGGAACGAGTTGCCGAGCCAGTCGGGCATCCCGAAGTGGCAGAGGTCGACGATCGGGGTGATGCCGAGCCGCCGCATCTCGGCGAACACGGCGTCGGCGAACGCCCAGTCGTAGCTCCCCGGGCCGGTGTTGATCCGGTGGTAGTCGGCCCCGTACCGCAGGACGGTGATCCCCAACTCGACCGTGAGCGCGAGGTCTTCCTGCCAGCGCTCGTAGTGGCCGGTGGTCGCGAGCGCGTCCACGCGGTGCGTGCCGCCCCGGATCGTCGGGTAGGAGCACTCGATGCCGGTCGCGAACATGAACGCGGTCACGACGTCGCCCCGCGCGACGCCGCGAGCGCCCGCTTCAGCTTGACCGCGAAGGCGACGTGCGGCGGGCACCCCGCACACTCCGCGAGGTGCGCGTCCGTCTCGGCGCGCGCCGGCTCGCCGAGGCGGGCATCGACGTAGTCCCAAAGGCGGCGCATCGCCGCCTCGCAGCTGATCGCGCGGACGCGCACCTCGACCAGGCCCGGCGGCACGTTAGGCGACGCGGCGTCGGGCGCGGCCGCCCCGGCCGCTGCTGGGACGGCGGGGGCGACGATGTCGGGACGAGCGTCGGCCATGGCGGGCGGGACGAACGGGCGGGAAAGACCGCGCCGCCTCGCGTGTCCGGGGCGGCGCGTGACGTGGGTCGTCGGGCTACCTAGCCGCGACCGCGCGAGGAGTTCCCGCCGGGGTCGACGCCGACTGGGCCGGCTCGGCGAGGAGCTGTGCCACCGTGCGGTCCTCCTCGTCGTACGCGCCCTCGCCGAAGCGCTGGAAGCGGATGCGGCCGTTCCGGTCCGCGATGTACACGCTCGGCCAGTACTCGTTGTGGAACGCGCGCCAGATGCTGTAGTTGGGGTCGAACACCACCGGGTAGGTCACGCCGAGCCGGCGCACCGCGTCCTCGACGTTCCGCGGCACCCGCTCGCGGGCCAGCTCGGGCGTGTGCACGCCGATCACGACCACGTCCTGCCCGCGGTACTTCGCCGCGAGCGCCTTCACGTGCGGCAGCGCGTTCAGGCAGTTGTAGCACTCGAACGTCCACACGTTCACCACGACCACCTTGCCGCGGAGCGCCGACGCGCGCAGCGTGCCGGCGTTCGGCCCGAGGCCGAGCGACGCGCCGTTGATCCACTCGGTGCCGCCCGCGAAATCGGGGAGCGGACCGTGGTCCGGCGTCGGCACCGGCGGCAGCGCCGCGGCGGTCGGCGCGGCCGGGGCCGCGGCGCGGGGGCTCGATGCCAGCGCGTGCGCCGCTTCGGCCTTGGCGCCCGGCGCGACGTGGGCGAGGATCGCCTCCTCCGCGCCCGCGGTCTGCACCAGGCCGCCCCGCGAGAGGAGATCGGCGTCCCACCCGAGCGCGATCACGGCGACCGCCGCGAGCGCGAAGCCGCCGACGGCGCGCCGCGCCCAGCGCTCCGCGCCGCCGAAGCGGCGCAGCGCGCCTAACGCCCGGCCGCCGGCCACGAGCGCGCCGGCGAGCGCGGTCGCCGCGCCGGCTCCGAAGATCGCGAAGAGGGCCGCCGCACGGCCGGGGGCCGCCCCCGACGCGGCGAGCGTGACGACGAGGCCGAGCACGGGCCCGGCGCACGGAGCCCAGAGCAGGCCGGTCGCGACGCCGAGCGCGAGCGCCGCGACCGGACCCGCACCCGGTGTACCCGGCGCGCCGGCCGCGCGCCGCTCGATGCCCGCCCCGAGCCGCACGAACGGGCGCGTGACGACGGTGGCGACGCGCTCCGACATCAGACTCAGCCCGGCGAGCGCGAGGAGGGCGAGCGCGGGCCAGCGGCCGGCGTCGGCCGCCTCCGCGGCCCAGGCCGCCCCGGCCGTGCCGGCCGCGGCGACCGCGACGAACGCGGTCACGAGCCCGGCGAGCATCGGCCCCGTCCAGCGCGCGAACGGGCGCCCGGTCGACGCGAAGACGAACGGCAGCACCGGCAGGATGCACGGGCTCAGAATCGTGAGCACCCCGCCGAGGAAGGCGGCGGCGGCGAGTGGGGCGAAGGACACGGGGACCTCGGAGAAGGCGGCCGGCGCACACCCCCGATCGGTCCGCGCAGTGCGGCGACGACGGTGAGTGCAGGAGCGGCTCGCGACAGCCCACGTAGCCGCGGAGTGCCGCGGAGTTCCCGCGCCGACGCGCGGGTACGCGAAGCCGCCGTTCGCACCCGCCGGGGCGCGTGCGCGGAGCGCGCCCCGCTACAGCCCGGGCTCGGTCAGGCCGGGGGGGTCGACGGGACGCGGGCCCTTGGGCCAACGGAACCGCCGCTCGGCCTCGGCGATCGGGACGTCGTTGATGCTCGCCTCGCGACGGCGGAGGTCCGCGCGGAGATCGCGCGGGGTTCGGTGCGTACGCGCGGGTTGAACGGCGACGGGCTCGGTGGCGACCACTCCGTCGGCAGCGCGCCGGCGACCTCGCGCACGCGGTCGACGGCTATGACCACCACGCGCTCGGCGCCCGGGAAGCGGGCGGCGGCCTCGGGGCGCCAGTCGATCGACGCAGTGCCCGAGAGCTGCAGCAGACGGCCGGTGGCGAAGTCCGGCACCGTGAGCCCCACGCGCGGATCGACCGCGAGATTGCCGAGGGTGTTGAACATGGTGTTGCCGGAGTAGTCGGGGAGCAGCACCCGACGCGCGTCGACCGCGACCATGAAACCGGGCGCGCCGCCGCGATGCGACGCGTCGGCGCGCTCGCCGGCGCGCACCCCCGGCTCGGAACCCGCGACGCTCCCCGGTCCCACGCTCGCGATGAACGCGGTGTCGGCGCCGGCGATCCACGCCCGCTCGGCGGCACCGAGGCCGTCGCGCTCCGGGGTCGCGCCTCCCGCCACGTTCGCGAAGGCGTGAGCCTCAGCGCCGCCGGCCGCGGTGCGCGCCTGGATGTACTTGGGGCAGTTCCCGTACGCCTCCTCCACTGAGACGGCGAAGCCTCCCGTTCCGCCGCCGAGCGTCCCGTCGGCAAGCGTCCCGTCGGCAAGCGTCCCGTTGACGCGCACGCGTCGACGCGTGGCCAGATCAATCACGGTTAGGCCGATCGCGGCCGGGACGGCGGCGTTCGGCGCGTCCGCTCGCGTGAGGAGGGCGCGCAGCGCATCGCCCGGGGCCGGCACCGCGCCGACCCACACCCGCGCTTGAGACGCGACGACGAACCCCGGCGCGCCTACGAGGAGTGTAGCCCACACGTGCCCGCGCGCGTCGGCCGCGCCGGCCGCCACCACGCGCGCCGCGCGGAGGAATCCGGCGAACGCCGGCGGGATCGTGGGGCCGATGATCCCGCCCACGCGCGCCGCCTGCGATCGCACGCCGGCCCGGGCCTGCACGGCAAGCTCTCCGGCGTGGAACGGCCCGGGGGCGGCCTCCCCGGCCGCGGCGTCCGACGTCGTCGGAGGTGGCACCGGCGCGCGCACCGTCAGGCGCTCGCAGCCGGCACGGGTCCCCGCGGCGCGCGCACGGCCGGGAAGTCGACCTCGGTGCCGGCCACCGAGTTGAAGTAGTTGGTGAACACGTTGAGCGCGACGTGCGCCACGACTTCGCCGAGATCGCCGTCGTCGAGGCCCGCGGCGCGGGCCGCCTGCACGTCCACGTCGCCCACGTGGCCGCGGGCGCTGACGACCTCGCGCGCGAACGCGAGGGCGGCCGCCGCGCGCGGGTCGGTCGCCGTGCCGTCGCGGGCGGCTGCAACGTCAGCGTCGCTCAGGCCCGCGCCCTTGCCGAGCGCCGTGTGCGCGGCCGCGCAGTAGCCGCAGCCATTGTCCTCGGCCACCGCGAGCGCGACCTGCTCACCGAGGCGGCGTCCGAGTCGGCCCTTGGCGAGCGCGCCGGACAGCGCGAGATAGCCGTCGAGCACGGCCGGACGCTCGGCCATGGTGCGCATCATGTTGGGGGTGACGCCGAGCATCTGCTGCACGGCGGCGAGGAGGGGCCGGGCCTTCGCATCGGCGGCTTGCGGGTCGACGGCGGTGAAGCGGGGCATCGTGGGATCTCCGAAAGGAGGTGAGGGAATCTGCGCGGCAGGGTGTGCGCGCGTGAGCGCGGGACCAGCGCCCGTCCGGTATCTATCTTCCAGTAGATAGTTTCATCCGTAAATTCGTTCGGCCGCTCACGTGGATTCACGCGCCGACCGTCGTGGCCGGTCGGGCCGGGCCCAGGTCCGGCGAGGCCGCGGGCGCACTGAGCGTCGCGAGCAGCCACGCGCTGGCCGCGCGATACGGTCCGATGTCGCCCGCCGTGCGCGCCACCAGCATCGCACCCTCAAGCGCCGAGAAGAGCGCCGTGGCCGCCGCGTCCGGGGCGCCGACGACGGCGAGCGTGCCCGCGTCGCGTCCCTCCGCGAGCACCCGCGCGAGCCACCGCACGTTCTCATCCACGAACCCGCGCACGGCGCGCTGCACCTCGGCCGGCAGCGTGGCGTAGTCGCTCGCCAGCATCCCGCCGAGGCAGATCCGGCCGCCGCCGGCGCGCAGCGTGTCGTCGGTGACGCCGGCTGGAGCGAGCACGGACTCGAGCAGCGCGGCGTAGCCGCGAAGTCGCACGCGCGCATCGCCGCCACCCCGATCGAGGCGGTCCACCGCGTCGCGCACGAACGCGCAGTAGCGCGCGAGGAGCGCGACGCCGAGGTCCGCCTTCGTCGGAAAGTGGTAGTGGATGCTGGCGGTCGTGATGCCGACGCGCGCGGCGAGGTCCCGATAGCTGAACGCGTTGTAGCCCCGGGTCTGCGCGAGCTCCTGGGCGGCATCGAGCACCGCCGTCACCGTATCAATCGAGTCCATACAGACAATCTACGCGTAGGTAGGCGCGTCGTCAGGCCAGCTACCGACGCGGCGGCACCGCCGTTGCGCGTCTCCCGCTCCGAGGATCGAGTTGGCGAACCGAGCGGACTTGGCGAGGAGCGGCACGACATGGCACTGCAGGGGACGACCGCGCTGGTCACCGGCGCAGGCAAGGGTATCGGGCGCGCGGTGGCGCACGCGCTGGCGCGCGCCGGCGCAAGCGTCGGACTCGTGGCGCGCACCACGACGCAACTGGAGCAGGTGGTCGCCGAACTGCGCGACCTCATACCGGACGCGCGCGTGCGCGCCGTGACGGCCGACGTCGCCGACCGCGCGGCCGTCGAGGGAGCCATCGCGCAGATCGAGGCGGAGCTCGGCGGCGTCGACGTGCTCGTCAACAACGCGGGCATCGCGGAGTTCGGCACCGTGCTCGACATGGAGCCCGAGGTCTGGGAGCGCATCTACCAGGTGAACGTGCTCGGCACGCTGCACGCGACCCGCGCCGTGCTCCCGGGCATGATCGCGCGCCGGCGCGGCGACATCGTCAACGTCGCGTCGACGGCCGGCGAGAAAGGCGCGGCGACGACGGCGGCCTACGCCGCCTCGAAAGCCGCCATGCTCCGCCTCACCGAGTCGCTCGCTGCCGAAGTGCGCAAGCACGACGTCCGCGTCACGGCCCTGCTGCCCAGCACCGTGAACACCGAGCTGGCCGCCGGCGTCGGGCTCAAGATCGGCCCCGCCGAGCGCATGATGCAGGCGGAGGACGTCGCCGCCCTCGTGATGGGTGTGCTGCAACTGCCGCCTCGCGTGTTCGTGCGCGACGTCGCCCTGCTCACGACGAACCCCGTCTGACGTGCGGGCGGCGAGCGCGGAGCGGTGGTCCGCTGCCGCGCCGGCCACGACCATGCGTTAGGCGTCGTGCACCGGGGCGGCGAGGGGAGCGACAACAGCAGGTGTCCGCTGTCGGCGTAGCCGGCGCGCGCGTACAGGCGACGCGCCGTCCGGTTGTCCGGCCCGACCTCGACGTGCAGCGCACGCACGCCACGCCGCACCGCGTCCGCCCGCGGAGTCGCGGGTCGGCCTGCAGCGCCGCGAACGCGGCGGCCGCCGGGGCGGGCGCCAGCGAGAAGCCCGCCTCCGCGTAAAACGCCTGCATGAGGCCCACGAGCACGGGCAGGTCCGCCGGGCACGCTGACTCGACGTCGACTGCCATTCGACCTCTCCCGTTCACGTGAACCGGGGGGAGCCGCACGCCAGCACATTGGGCCGGCGAGGTCGTCACGGTCGTCCGCCTCCACGACACGCCCGCGAATCGATGACCCGAGCACGCGGCGGCGGGTGGCACGAGCAGCGGGGCCAACGTACCACGCCGTCGTCGGTTCAGCACCCCGTCCGTCGGTGGCTTCGGCACGACGGCCCAGACGCGTCGGACGCACGGCACGTCCCCGCCCCGCGTCAGCGCCGTACCACCACCGCGCGCCCGTCGAACGTCACGACCCGGTCCGCGACCGTCGCCTCCGGCAGCCCGACGCCGTGCCCCGGGCGCACGAACACCACCCGCACCGTCCGCCGCTCGAGCATGCCCGGAAACCGCCCGGCGCGCGGGCCGATGGTGAGCGTTCCGGCCGCGTCGTTCCACGCGATCGGGATCGTCGCCGACACGCCGCGCTCGTAGCGGTACGAGTCGCCCTCGTCCTCGTAGAGCGTGAACGCGCCGTCCGCGCCCGGATACACGCGCAACTCGATCGGGTCTGCCGCGCGCTCGTCGGCGTACTGGAGCGCGGGACCCATCGGCACCACCGAGCCGGCACGCACGTACAGTGGCACGCGCGCGATCGGCGCGGGGCGCACTGCCACGCGCCCGGCCGCCAGCCGCTCGCCCGTCCAGAAGTCGTACCAGCCGCCCCTCGTCCCGCCCGGCCGGGCCACACCCTCGTCTGCCCCCGCCGGCAGGTACGTCGCCCAGTTCGGGTCGGGGCGCAGCCTCGCGCGGGTCGAGGGCGTGATCCACTCCAGCAGGAGCCGGCCCGCGCCCGGCCGCGCCTCCCGGTACTCGAGCCGCAGCGCGTGCGCGCTCCCCGCACCCAGGCGGACCGCGTGGCGCACCTCGAGCGTGTCGCGGTTGTCCCACCGATCCACCACCAGCGAGTCGCCGAGCCAGAGCCGCACGCCGCCGTCGGTAGTGAGCACGAACTCGTACCCCCCGCCCTCCTCCGCCCGCAACACGCCGGTGTAGCGCGCGCTGTACGGACTCGCGGCGAGCGACTCGGGCAGCGCCCCCGCCCACGTCAGGTTGAACACCTCGGCCGGTCGCGTCGCGACGAGCGAGTCGCGGACGAACGGGTCGCGCCCCGCGCCGCGTACGAAGTCGAGGCGCATGCCGCGCGTCCGGCCGTCGGGCGCGTAGAGGTCGCGCGCGGGGATCCACTCCTGCGCCCGCGCGGGCGGGTACCGCATCGGCCGCGTCACAGGACTCACGAGGAGCGCCGGGCCGAACATGAACGCTCCCCCCACGCCGTAGCCGCGCCGGTCGTCCGGAAACGCGAGCGGCAGGGCGCGCATCATCGTCCCGCCCTCGCGCACTCCGTGCGCGAGCGAGTACACGTACGGCAGCAGCCGGTACCGCAGGCTGTCGGCCGCGACGAGCGCGTCGTAGGCCCAGTCGCCGGGCCCGCCGAACTGCCACACCTCGCGCGGCGTGTTCGAGCCGTGCGCGCGGAAAATGGGACAGAACGCTCCGAACTGGAACCAGCGCACGTACAACTCGCGGAAGGCCGGGTCGGCGACGCCGCCCGGGAATCGGTGGCTCGAGATGAAGCCGCCGACGTCCGTCGTCCAGTACGGCAGCCCCGCCATCCCGGCGTTCAGCCCCGCGGGGATCTGGTTGCGGAACACCCCCCAACTCGACCAGATGTCTCCCGACCAGAGCGTCGTCGCGTACCGCTGCTGCCCGGCGAACGCCGAGCGCGTGAGGATGACGACGCGCTTCGCCTCCGTGAGCGCGCGCTGGTGCTCGTAGATCCCGCGCGTGGTGAGCAGCGAGTAGGGGTTCAGGTAGCGCGCGAACGTGCCCAACGCGTTGCGCCCGTTCGCCAGCGTCGAGCGCGCCGTGACGTATCGGTCGTCGGTCGAGCGGAACTCGGGCTCGGTCGCGTCCATCCACCACGCGTCGATCCCGACGTCCCACACGCCGCGCTTCGCGTACGTCCAGTACAGGTCGCGCGCCCGCGGGTCGTACGCGTCGTACACGCGCGCGGGCGCCCAGTGCGGGCGCGGGTAGAGGAAGCCGCGCGCGGCCATGTCGCGATAGACGGCGGTGCTGTCGCCGAGCGCTGGCCAGATGACGGCCATGAAGTGGAAGTGCTCGGCGTGGAGCTGGCGCGCCATCGCGGCCGGGTCCGGGTAGCGCGCCGGGTCCCAGACCATGCCGCTGAACCGGTCGGGCCCCGGCCAGTAACTCCAGTCCTGCACGATGGCGTCGACCGGGACGCGCCGCCGCCGGTACTCGGCGGCCACGCCTAACAGCTCCCGCTGGCTGTCGTAGTGCTCCTTGCTCTGCCAGTACCCGTACGCCCAGCGCGGGTACATCGGCGCCGCGCCCGTGAGCCGGCGGAAGCCCGCGACCGCGTCGTCGGGGTGCCGGGCCGCGACCACGTAGTAGTCAATGCCGTCGGCGACGTCCGACGACAGCGAGGCAGTGTCGGGGGCCGCGGCGGGCGCGGCCGATGGCGGGGCCGCGGGCGCGTCGTCGAACACGGTCCGGCTGTAGTTGTCCCAGAGCACGCCGTAGCCCCGGGTCGACAGCAGAAATGGGATCGCGGCGCTCGTGTTCGCCTGCGCGACGAGCACCTCCTCGCCGCGGTAGTTCATGACCCCGTCCTGGTACTGACCCAGACCGTAGAGCCCTTCGTCGCGCGTGAGCACGAACCGCTGGCGGACCGCCCACGCCGGCCCGTCCGCGGTCGCGCCGGTGTCGCGCGCGGGGGTGAAGGCGTCGGATCCGGGTGCCGCAGCCCGGACGAGCACGCGCCCGGCCCCGTCCTCGATCGCGAGCGCGCCCGTCGCGCGCCACACGCGCACGAGCGCGACGCCGGTGCGCACGACCACGACGTCCGTTCCCTCGTCCACCGCGGGCGTGACGGGCGCCGTCGCGGGTAGCACGACGAGGCTCGGGCGCGCGGAGAAGCTGCCCGTCGGCGCGAGCGTCACGTGCACGACGTCGGGCGCGTGGAACGTCACCCGCAGCGCGCCCCGCGCGAGGCCGAGCACGATGCCCCCCGGCACACGCCGCACCTCGCCCGGTTGCGCAGCCGCCGCGGCCGGAAGGACGGCGCAGGCGGCGCACACGTGGGCGAACACGAAGGCGAGCGCGCGGGCCGCCCGGCTCAGCCCGCGAACCGACGCGAGGGGCATGCGGCGAACGGAAGGCGGGTCGCCGGCCGGCCCGCGCGAGGCACTCACGGTCAGACGCTCACCGTCAGACGCTCACCGTCAGGCGTCTGCGGTCGACTCCGTGATCGCGCCCGTCGACGGGTCGCGGAGGATCCGCTTCAGCGTGCCGTCCGGCATCCGCTCCGCCTTGATCAGCACCTGGCCGTCGACCGTCCGGGCCTCCGCCCGCACCCGCGGCGCCGGACCCGGCGCCCGCCAGACATCGAGTTGCACGGGCTCCCACCGTCTGGAGCGCGCCGAGGCGTAGCACGCGTCGATCACCGCGTTCACGACGTAGCCGTCGTAGAAGTCCTCCGCCGGGGCGCGCCCCGCGTCCATCGCCCCGAACATGTCGGCGAACATGTGGATGTAGCCGAGCTCGTGGACCTCGTCGCCGACCGGGAAGAGCCACCCGCTTTCCGACTCGAGCTTTTCGGCGACGTACCCGCCGCCGCCGCCGGCCGTGAACATCTCGAACCCGGTGCGCAACCAGTGATTGAGGAAGATGGTCCCCGCCGTCCCCGCCACCTCGTCGCGCAGGTCCATCCCGCCGCGGAACGCCCAACTCGCCTCGATCTGCCCCATCGCCCCGCTCTCGAACCGGATGAGCGCGATCGCGTGGTCTTCGGCGTCGATCGGGTGCACGAGCGTGTCGGTCCAGCACATCACCTCGACGGGGCGGTTTCCCTTCCCGACGAAGGTGCGGATGATCTCGGCGCAGTGGCACCCGATGTCGGTCAGCGCCCCGCCCCCGGCCTCCTCCGGCGACCAGAACCACGCGCTGTGCGGCCCCGGGTGCGCCTCGCGCGAGCGCACCCAGAGCACGTCGCCCACCGCCCCGCCCCGCACGGCGTCGACCGCCTTGAGCAGCTTCGGCGTGTAAACGAGGTCCTCCAGGTAGCCGTGGAAGACGCCCGCGCGCTCGACCGTCTCGAGCATCCGCCGCGCCTCCGCCGCCGTCCGCCCGAGCGGCTTCGTGCAGAGCACCGCCTTGCCCGCGCGCGCGGCGAGCGCGACCGCCTCCTCGTGCAGGTTGTTAGGCAGTCCGATCACGACCGCGTCGGTCGACGGGTCCTCGACCGCCGCCCGGAGGTCGGTGGTGTGGCGGGGCACGTCCCACCGCTCGGCGAAGGCGCGCGCGCGGTCCGCGTCGCGCGAGTAGGCCACGCCGACGCGGTCCCGGCCACGCTGCGCGTGCAGCGCCATCGTGTAGAAACGGCCGATCAGCCCGGTGCCGAGCATGGTGACGGCGTGCGCCCGCATCGTGCCTTTCGAGGAGGGGAAGGCGGCAGCGATCCGCCGGTGCCACGACCGCGCGGCCGCCAGGGGGACGGCCGGTCGGAGCGAGCCCACACTAGGCCCGAACGTGCGGCCAAACAAGGGACCACGGCCGCGCGGCCCCGGCGAGTCTCCGGCCGCCCGACCTCCCGGTCAGATCCGACCTGCGGCCCCGCCCGCCAGCGACCGAGACTCGGGCGAGCGTGGGTGCGTCTCGCATCACGCCGACGAGCCCCCACCTGACTCCCCGCCCTCCGAAGTGTCGGCCGTGATCGACGAGCGTACATACACCGACCCCGACGCACCGCCGGCGCGCGCGCGAACGCACCACGCCCGATCGGGCCGACTGCGCACCGCCACCCACGCGCCGAGTGAACGGGCAGTGTCGGACGGGGGCCGCGGGGCCGACACCGCGGCCACAGCCGCGCAGGCGACCACCGCGCAGGCAAGCAGCGCACACGTGACCACCGCACTGCCGGGCGCGGTGCTCACCGAGTTGCAGCGTGACGGCGGACGTACCGGAATTCTGTTGGCCGTCGTGCTCGCGTTGACGCTGTTGTTCGCCCGCGCGCGGGCCCGCCTCGCCGTGAGCGAGGCGCGCCTGCGCACGATCTTCGAGCACGCCGCGGTGGGCATCGTCGTGCAGGGTGACGACGGGCGGATCGAGGATGCCAACCCCGCGTTCCAGCAGATCGTCCGCTATTCGCTCGACGAGCTGCGGGCGATGCGGACGAGCGATTTCGCGCCGCCGCAGGACGCGCGCGCGGTGGACGAGCTGCCCGCACTGGCCCAGGCCATCGGCGGTGGCGAGCGAGTCACCGTCGAGCAACGCTTTCGGCGCCGCGACGGCGCGCTCCGCCGCTGCGAGATGACCGTCTCGCGCCTCGGCGGGCCGCGTGGGAAGGGCGCCGGCTCGCAGAGTCGCGCCCTCGTCGGACTCGTGCAGGACGTCACGCACCACCGCGAGCTGCAGGACGAGCTGCACTTCCGGGCCTACCACGACCCGTTGACCCGGCTCGCCAACCGCGCCCGCTTCCGCGAGCGCACCGACGTCGCCCTCGCCGCGGCCGTGTCGAGCGGGACGGGCGATTCGGACGCCGCACACGGCCCGGCGAGCGTGGCCGTGATGCTCATCGACCTCGACGGCTTCAAGCTCGTGAACGACACGGCCGGCCACGCGGCGGGCGACGCGCTGCTCGTCGAGGTCGCGCGTCGACTGCTCAGCGCCACCCGCGGATGCGACCTGGTCGCGCGCCTCGGCGGCGACGAGTTCGGCGTCCTGCTCAGCAACGTGCGCGGCGACGCCGACGCGCTGGTCGTGGCGGACCGCGTGATCGCCGCGGTGCAGCGCCCGATCGAGGTCGACGGCAGCCACGCACGCGTCGGCGCGAGCATCGGCATCGCCCGCGGCGGTAGTAACGGTGAAGACTTCGACGGCGCGGCGCTCAAGAGCGACGGACCCGTCGACGCGTTGCTCCGTGACGCGGACCTCGCGCTCTACGCGGCG
The DNA here is from genome assembly GCA_963851265.1 of uncultured Gemmatimonadales bacterium. Lineage (GTDB taxonomy): Bacteria > Gemmatimonadota > Gemmatimonadetes > Gemmatimonadales > Gemmatimonadaceae > BPUI01. The sequence continues at coordinate 270,428 of CAWKNZ010000008.1, read as the reverse complement.
AAGGACGCGGGCAAGGGGCGCGCGGTGATGTTCGCACCCGAGATGCACGAGACGTTCGTCGGGCGCCTCGCGGTCGAAGCCGAGCTCCGCGACGCACTCGACCGGGGTGAGTTGACCCTGATGTATCAGCCAATCGTCTCGATGGTGGACGGTGACGTGACGGGCGTCGAAGCCCTGGTGCGGTGGGCCCACCCGGTGCGGGGGCTCGTGCAGCCGTCGGAGTTCGTGCCCGTGGCCGAGGAGACCGGGCTCATCGTGCCCATCGGCCGCTGGGTGCTGGACGAGGCCTGCCGTCAGGCGGTCGCGTGGCAGCGCGCGCGCGCGTCCGCGGGCCGACCCGCCGCCCCGTTCACCGTCGCGGTCAACGTCTCGGGCCGGCAGCTCGCCCGTACCGAATTCGTCGCCGAGGTCGAGGCCGCGCTCGCGACGAGCGGTCTCGCGCCGGAGCACCTCGTCCTCGAACTGACCGAGACGACGGTGATCCACCACCCCGACGCCGTGCGGCGCCGGCTCGAGTCGCTGAAGACACTCGGCGTCCGGCTGGCGATCGACGACTTCGGCACGGGCTACTCCGCGCTGAGCTATCTGCGGCAGTTCCCGATCGACGTCCTCAAGGTCGACAAGAGCTTCGTCGAGCGGGTCGCGGAGGGCGGGCAGCCGGCCGCGCTCGCGGCCGCGATCGTCGCGCTCGGCGCCGCCCTCGGGCTGCGCACCGTGGCCGAGGGGGTCGAGAACGCCGAACAGGCCGCGCAGCTCGAGGACATGGGGTGCACGCTCGGCCAGGGCTTCCACTTCGCCGCCCCACTCGCACCCGACGAGGTCGAGGCCGTGCTGGTGGGCGCGTCCGCGTCCGCGTTCGCGGGCGCCGGGGTCGGCCGTTAGGCGCTCGCCGCGTCAGTCGCCGCGCGCCGTCCCGGTCGGCCGTCCCGGTCGACTGACGTCGCGACGCCGCGGGCGTCTCAGCGCCGGCCGGGCGGGAGCGTGTAGAGCATCCGGGCCGCGCGCGCGTCGGCGTCCGTGAGGTCGCGCGCGACGACGAACGGTGCCATGACGCTGGCGCTGTCGGCGGCGTGACCGAGGCCGAGGGCGTGGCCGAGTTCGTGGAGGGCGATCGCGCGCAGCTCGGCACCCTCCACGCGCGTGCGGTCCGCGTGGCGGCGGGCGAGGGTGACGTGCGCGTGCGTCACCCAGCCCCGGGAATCCCATCGCCACGCGGTGCTGCCGGTGAGCGGCGGGGCGAGGTGGTCGGTCCACCCGACCGTGACGTCGGCCCGTACGGAGTCGGCGACGAGCGCGAAGCGGATCGGGAGTCCAACGTCACCCCACGCCGCGAGCGCGTCCATGACGACGGTGCGGTCGTCGCCGCGCCCGTCGGGGTGGGAGGCCGGGTCGGCCACCCACACGGTGAGCGGCCGACGCACGCGCGACGGCCAGTGCATCACCGCGCGCCCGTCGGCGCGGAACACCGGCGCCAGTGGCGTCGTCGTGGGCGCCCCCCCCGCGACGTCGCCGCGGCTGCGACCCCACGCACATCCGCCGGCCAACCACAACACGGCCAGCCCCGCGGCGACGCGCGCGCGCGGGCAGACGCGCGGGCAGAAGGGGAGGCGGGCGGCGGGCACTCCATCCGACGCGCGAGGCGTCGGATGGGCACACGGCCGCGCGCGTCAGCGCGCCGGCGCGCGCGCCGACAACTCCGGCCCGCACGCCGGTCAGGGCATCCCGTGGCCCGCCGACTCGCCCATCACCTGCCCCGTCGCGTAGCTCGCCTCGCCCGCGGCCAGGTGCACGTAGAGGGGGGCGATTTCGGCCGGCTGCCCCGGGCGCCCGTATGGCGTGTCGGCCCCGAACTCCGGCAGCTTCTCGGGCGACTGCCCCCCCGAGACCTGTAGGGGCGTCCAGTACGGCCCCGGCGCCACGGCGTTCACGCGCACGCCCTGCTTCACCACCTGCTTCGCCAGCGCCTTGGTGAACGTGGCGATGAACGCCTTGGTGGGCGCGTAGTCGAGCAGGTTGGGCGACGGGTTGAACGCCTGCTCGGAGGTGGTGTTGATGATGGACGAGCCCGGCCCCATGTGCGGGAGCGCGGCCTTGGTGATCCAGAACAGCGCGTACGCGTTGGTCTTGAGCGTCGCGTCGAAGTCGTCGGTGGTGAGCTCGGCGATCTTCTGCCGCTGCTGCTGACGGCCGGCGACGTTGACCAGCAGATCGAGGCCGCCGAGCTGGCGCACGGCGTCGGCGACGAGCTGGGTGCAGAAGGCTTCGGTGCGGATGTCGCCCGGGATCGCGACCGCCTTGCGCCCCGCGGCGCGGATGAGCTGCACGACCTCACGCGCGTCGGGCTCCTCGGCGGGCAGGTAGTTGATCGCGACGTCCGCCCCCTCGCGGGCGAAGGCGATCGCGGCCGCGCGGCCGATCCCCGAGTCGCCACCCGTGACGAGCGCCCGGCGACCGGCGAGGCGCCCCGAGCCCTTGTAGCTCGTCTCGCCGTGGTCGGGCTTCGGGTTCATCTGCCCCGCGAGCCCGGGCCACGGCTGCGACTGCGCCGGGAACGGCGGCTGGGGATACTGCGTGATCGGGTTGGACACCGGCGGTGCCTCGCCCGTGGGCGCGGCGGCGTTCGCGGCAGCGGGCGCGGCGGCCGGGGCGACGATCGCGGCGGCAACGCCGGCGGCGATTCCGCCGACGACCTGGCGGCGCGAGAGCGCCTGTGAGTCCGGGCGTTCCATACAGAGTTCTCCTGGGCACGGGAATGAGCAACGGGCCCGGGTTGGGCAGCCGTCGTGCCGTGCCCGCGCGCCGCCGTCGATTCCCGGACCGCACGGTCCGGCACGCCGTGCACGCGGTGCGCCTGGTGTGGCAGCTGTGCACGGCACCGGTGCATCGGGACCGATGCATCGGGACCGATGTACATTTCCGCCATGCCGATTCCCGCTTCCCCGCCCAACACGTCGCCGGACGACGCCTCGCCGTCGAGCGCCCACCCGTTGGACGCCGACGCGCAGGTCGCGATGGACGCGCTCCGCCGTCTCGTGCGCGCGCTCCGCGGCTCAACGCGCGCCACCGCGCGCGCGCACGGCGTGAGCGCGGCCCAACTCTTCGCCCTCCGCGCCGCGGCCGCGGAGCCGGGCCTCGCCCTCGGCGCCCTCGCCGCACGCACGCACACCCAGCAGAGCAGCGCGAGCGAGGTGGTCGCCCGCCTCGTCGCGCGCGGTCTCCTCGAGCGGCGCGCCCACGCCACCGACGGGCGCCAGCGCACGCTCTATCTGACCGCCGCGGGTCGCGCTGCGGTGCGCGGCGCCCGCCGGAGCGTGCCCGAACGCCTCGTCGACGCCCTCGCGACGCTGCCCGCCGACGAGCGCGCGGCGCTCGCGCGTGGCCTGACCCGCTGGGTGGCCGCGGCCGGCCTCGACACGGTCGCCCCGACCATGTTCTTCGAAGCACGCACGGCAACTGCGCGCCGCCCCCGCACCCCCGCCCCCGAGCACGCCGGAGCACCGCGTGCCCGCTGACCACGACCGTTCGCGCCCGGTCGATGCCCGCACGGCGGCGGTCGCGGCCGCCGCACTGGTGATCGGAGGTATCGCCGCACTCCTGGCCCAGTTCCTCGTACGCCTCATCGGGCTGTTCACGAATCTGGCGTATTACGGGCGCGCTGATGCCCACTTCGTGTCACCAGCAGGTCACCACCTGGGCGCTTGGGCGGCCCTCGTGCCGGTCGCGGGAGCGCTCGCCGTCGGCGTGATGGCGCGCTACGGCTCGGCTGCGATCCGCGGACACGGCATCCCGGAGGTGATGGAGAAGGTGCTCTACGGCGAGAGCCGCATCCCGCCACGCCTGCTCCTCCTCAAGCCCCTTTCAGCCGCGATCGCGATCGGCACCGGGGGGCCGTTCGGTGCGGAAGGCCCGATCATCGCCACGGGTGGCTCGTTCGGGTCGCTCGTCGGGCAACTCGCCCACGTCACGGCCGACGAACGCAAGACCCTGCTCGCGGCCGGCGCCGCCGCCGGCATGGCCGCGACCTTCGGTTCGCCCGTGAGCGCGGTGCTCCTGGCCGTCGAACTCCTGCTCTTCGAGTACCGCGCCCGTTCGCTCGTGCCGGTGGCCCTCGCGGCCGCAGCCGCCGGCGCGGTACGGATCGCCTTCGACGGAGTGGCACCCGTATTCGCGATGCCCGCCGTGGCCGCCCCGTCACTCGCGGCCGTGGCCTGCTACGTCGCACTCGGCGCAGGGATCGGCGCGCTCGCGGCCGGCATCACCAGCGCCTGTTACGCAGTCGAGGACGGGTTCGAGAAGCTCGGCCACCGATTCGGCATCCACTGGATGTGGTGGCCCGTAGGTGGCGCAGTAGTGGTGGGTTTGGTCGGCCTCGTCGAGCCTCGGACGCTCGGAGTCGGCTACGACAACATCGCCGGCGCGCTCACCGGGACGATCACGGGGCGCGCGCTGCTCGTTCTGGTCGCGCTCAAGTTCGTCTCGTGGGTCGTGTACCTGGGCAGCGGCACCTCGGGCGGCACGCTCGCGCCGCTGTTCACGATCGGCGGTGGGATCGGCGCGTGGATCGGGAGCGTCGTGGCGCGGATCGCGCCGTCCCTGGGCGTCGACGCGCGCGTCGCGGGACTCGTCGGGATGGCGGCCATCTTCGCCGGCGCCTCGCACGCGGTGCTGGCGTCCGTGATCTTCGCGTTCGAGACGACGCGCCAGCCACTCGGGCTCGTGCCGCTGCTCGCCGGATGCGCGGCCGCTTACCTGGTCTCGCTGCTGCTCAACCCGCGGTCGATCATGACCGAGCGCCTCGCACGCCGAGGCGCCGAGGTGCGGGCGGAGTACACCGCCGACTACCTGGCCGGCGTGCCCGTGCGCGCGGCCATGACGCCCAACCCCGTGACGTTGCCCGCCGAGCGGCCCGTCGACGCGGTGCGTCGGTGGCTCGATGCGGACGGGGCCGACGCTGCGCACCAGGGCTACCCCGTGGTCGACGGCTCGGGGCGGTTGTTGGGGGTCGTGACGCGGCGCGACCTGCTACGCCCGGTCGGCACGCCGGCCGCGGCGGTCGGCACCCTCGTCGGCCGGGCCCCGCTCACCGTCGCGTCCGACGCCACGCTGCGCGACGCGGCCGACCTGATGGTCGAGCACGACGTCGGACGCCTGCTCGTCGTCGCGCGTGACGATCCACACACCGCGGTCGGGATTCTCACCCGCGGCGACCTGCTCGCCGCGCACGCCCCGCGGCTGCGCGCGTCGCGCGACCGCCAACGCGGCGTCCCCGCGTGGTGAGCTGCGGCGCACGCGCGGTCGGCCGTCGCCCGCTCTACCGGTCCATCACGCGTCGACGGTCGTGCGCTCGCGACGCAGGGCCAGCTTGCGCACGAGGTTGGGCGCGACCCCCGGGTGATTCCACGGGCACACCGACAGACAGATGCCACAGCCCTGGTGTTCGTTGAAGAACGGCAGGCAGCGGTCGAAGTCCACGTACCAGCGTCGCTCGCCACGTACCAGCTGTGGCTCGGACCCGATCGCCTGCGGCGGACAGGCATTGCTGCACGCCTGACACCGCGTGCAGAAGTCGGCGGCCCCGAAGTCGTCGACCGCATCGTCGACGAGCGGCACGTCGGTGAGCACGCACGCGAGTCGCAGGTTGGAGCCGAGCGTGCGGTTGATGAGCGACCCGTGTTTGCCGAGTTCGCCGAGCCCGGCCGCGATCGCGGCCGGGACGAGGAGCATCGGGTAGGCCATCGGCCCGCCGTGCGGCACCGCCTCGTGCCCCCGCGCGCGAATGGCGGACGCCACCTCTTTCGCGACGCGGATGCCGCGCGCGTACTGGCGGATCACCTCCGCCGCCGCTTCTTCCGCGGGGGCGGTCCGCAATGACGCCCAGCCATGCGCCACGCCGAGCATGATCGCCCAGCGTTGGGGCACGGCGTGGCCCTCGAACACCCACTGTGGCTGCACGCGCGTGATGCCCACCACGTCGGCGCCGGCGGCGAGTGCGGCGACCTTCACAACGCGCGACCAATCGTCCGCGCTCTGTTCCACCGGCACCGGTGCGAGCGGTCCGACGGGGGCCTCGATCGCGGCCGTTCGCTCCTGCCGCGCCACCTGGACGAGCGGCGTCGTTCGCCGCAGGAACCAGAGTTGAAGCGGTCCGTGGGGCGTGGCGTCGGGCGCGTGCCAGTAGATGGGCGAGGGGCGACGTACGGCTGTCTCGCCCACGCCGTTGATCGTGTTGCCCGAGATCGACGGCCAGAGGGCTGTCTGCTCGGGACTGGGGGTCCAGCGGGCGGCGCGACTCATGACGTCCGGAACGGGGAGAATGGCTCGCTTCTGTACCGCGTTTCGGCGCGAATGTCGGGGCCGGCTCGCGCATGCGCAAGCCGTGTCGGCGGGCGTCAGCCGTTTCGCGCGCCCGCCGCGAGCATGGCCGACACGGTGGCCGGCGCGAGCGGCCGGGCGAAGAGGTACCCCTGCCCCAGCACGCACCCGAGCGCGCGGAGGCTGTCGCGCTGCGCCGCGTGCTCGACGCCTTCAGCGACCGTGCGGAGCGACAACGCCTCGCCGAGGGTGACGATCGTGCGCGCGAGTGCGCGATCGCTGTCGCGCAGGTGCACGCCGTCGACGAAGCTCTTGTCGATCTTGAGCACGTCGACCGGGAACCGCTGGAGGTAGCTGAGCGACGAGTAGCCGATCCCGAAGTCGTCGATGGCGAGGCGCACGCCCAACCGCTTCAGCTCCGCGAGGCGCGCGAGGTTCGCGTCCGTCGCTTCCATCATCACCCCTTCGGTGATCTCGAGCAGGAGCGCGTCGGGCGCGAGCCCCGATTCGTCGAGCGCGGCCGCCACCTCGGCGGCGAACGGCGGGTGCTGCAGCTGCCGACCGGAGATGTTGACGGCGACGTACAGGTCGCGCGCGCCGGCGCGGCGCCACTCGGCGGCCTGCCGGCACGCCGCGTCGAGAACCCAGCGGCCGAGCGGGATGATGGCGCCCGACTCCTCGGCGAGCCCGATGAAGCGCGCCGGCGACACGGGGCCGCGCTCGGGGTGGTTCCAGCGGACGAGCGCCTCGACGCCGACGACGCACTCCGATTCGAGGTCGACGATGGGCTGGTACTCGAGCCGGAACTCGCCCCGCGGCAGCGCGTGCCGGAGGTCGGCTTCGAGTGCCGCGCGGTCGTGGACCTCGGCGTAGAGTTGCGACGCGAACACCTCGTGCGTGCCTTTGCCGCGCGACTTCGCGCGGTACATCGCGAGGTCGGCGTTCCGCAGCACCTCGTCGGTTCCGTCGGCCGGATCGGACGCGGCGATTCCGACGCTCGCGCCGACGCACACCTCGCGCTCGCCGAGCGCGAACGGGCGGCCGAGGGATTCGATGATGCGTTTGGCCACGACGACGGCCTCGTCGCCATGACTCGTCGACGCGAGCAGCACCGCGAACTCGTCGCCGCCGAGTCGCGCCACGGTGTCGCAACCGCGCGTGGCGTTCAGCAGGCGTCCGGCCACCTGCGTCAGCAGCCGGTCGCCCTCGGCGTGGCCGAGCGCGTCGTTCACCGCCTTGAAGTCGTCGAGATCGAGGAAGAGCACCGTCGGTCGCGTCCCGCCGCGTTGCGCCGCGGCGAGCGCCTGCGCGACGCGGTCGCGGAACAGCGCGCGGTTGGCGAGTTGTGTGAGCGGGTCGTGGAAGGCCTGGTGCTCGAGTCGGGCTTCGAGGCGCTTGCGCTCCGTGACGTCTTCGGCCACGGCCACGCCGGCGACGATCCGCCCGTCGCGGTCGCGCACGGGGCCGGCGCTGATCCGCACCCATGCCGTCCCCTCGTCTGCGCCGGCCACGCGTAACTCCTCGCCGAGCACCTGTTCGCCGCGCACGGCGCGTGCGAGCGGCCATTCCGCGGGTGTGACCGGGCGGCCGTCGGGGTGGAACGCGAGGCTGCTCAGGGCGGCGCCGTCCCGCGCCTGTGCGGACCAGGCCCCGTCGAAAATGCGGTCGACGACGTCGTTGCCGACGAGCAGCCGTCCGGACGCGGCGTCGGCGATCAGCACCGCGGCCGGCATCTGCTCGAGTACCGCGTCGAGCAGGGCGCGTTCGGCGTCGCGTTGGGCGACGAGGCGCTCGCGTTCGGCTTCCGCCCGGGTCCGCTCGGTCACGTCGCGCACGTTGAGCACGAGTTGGGCGGTGCGGCCGGGCAGCTGTGCGGCGACGGCTTCGATGGTGAGCCATGTCCCGCTCGCATGACGCGCGCGGAGTTCGACCGTCGAGCGCGTGCCGGACGCCGCGGCGGTGATCGCCGCACGTGCACGCTCGACGTCGTCCGCGTGCAGGAAGTCGAGCAGCGACCGGTCGCCGACGGCGGAGCGCGAGAATCCGAAGATGCGCTCCGAGGCCGGGCTCGCGTAGCGGAAGTGTCCGTCGGGGTCGACCACGTAGACGACGTCGGACGCGTGTTCGATGAGGCCGCGGAAGTACTCGCTCTGCGCGTGGCGTTCCGAGAGCAGGCGCTGGTTGTCGCGCAGCGCGGCGATCTGGCGCACGAGCACCAGCGCGGTGAGCGCGACGCTCCCGAACACGGCGACGCCGACCGCCTCTCCCCACCACGGCCGCGTGAGGAAGAGCAGGAGCGCGCAGCCGAGTGCGATGCCGGCGTAGGGGAGGAGGGTGAACCCACCCTCACCCTCGTCGCGCGCATCTCTCGCCTCGCGCGCGTCGCGCGGCAGGGGGGCGTTCTCGCTGCGCCCGTGTCGGTACTGGAGGTCGGCGGCGACGAGCAGCAGCGCGTCGGAGAGCATCCAGAGCCCGTCGACCCAGTGCCCGGGCGGCAACGGGGTGACATGGCCGAGGGTGGCGGTGACGACACCGGCGCCCACGCTCAGCGTTTGCCCCGCGGCGAGCACGCGGAGCGCCACCCGGCTTCCGGTCTCGAGGCGTCCGAGCAGCAGCGCGACGATGATGGCCACGACCGCGAAGTCGAGCACCGGCGGCGCGTGCGCCAGAAGGCCGCGTATCACCCCTTCGGAAGGGTCGAGGGCTGCCGGCCGGATGACGAGGCACCAGAGCACCAGGCCGGCGCCGAGCACGGTCGTCGCGAGGTCGAGGGCGAAGCGGCGGCGCTGGTCCCGCGTGCGGGGCGCGTTCGGGAGCGCGAGGAGTCCGGTTAGGAGGGGTGCGTACGAGGCGAGCGCCGCGACGCGCGCCCATGTGGCGACCGCGGCCGGCGCGCCCGGAACCAAGTCACGCCACGTCCACGCGATGTTGGCCGCCCAGAGTAGGACGTATGACCCGCCGAGCCAGCTCCAGGCGCGGCGCACGCGCGGGTCGAGGCCGCGCGCTCGCGCGACGCGGTAGGCGGCGACCGCCGTCACGAGGAACGTCGGGAGCAGGAACCCGTCCGCGATCGCGGAGCGCAGCTGCGTTCCTCCCCACCCTGTCACGAGCCACGTCGCGTGTGCGGCCACGTAGAGGGCGGTCGCGAGCACGACCGGGCTGCCGAAGCGGCGTCCGGGAATTGACACGTGGGTATGCGGCGGACGCGGGGTGGGGCGTGCGGCGGGCGTGGTGTGCGCAGGCGGGAGGCGGCTGGTGCGGCCGCGACCCGAAAGACGTTCGGACCGGGTACGCTGTAACCACGACGCGGCCGTCATCGATTGCCGTCATCGCTGCCATCGTCCCGACCTGTTCATCGCGCCGCATGTCGAAGCGTGGTGGCGCCGCGGTGCCGCGGTTCCGGTGGGCAACGCGTCGAGACACGTTCTGCCGCAGAACTCCGCGCGACGCGCGGACACTGCCGGCCGCGCCCGCGGCGCTGTGGCGCGCGCGCGCCGCGACAGGTATTGTCCGCAGCTCTCAACGGGGAAGTTGGTGATCCGCCGACGTCCCGAGTTCTGCCGCAGAACCGCCCGCCCTGTCCGCCGCCGATGAGCCGGATCATCTCCCTCGCGCTCCAGAAAGGGGGCGTCGGTAAGACGACCTGCGCGATCAATCTCGCGGGTGCGCTCGCAGGGCGCGGATTGAACACGCTGCTCCTCGACTTCGACGGGCAGACGAACGCGACGACGACACTGCTCGGCCGCCACTACGCGGGGCACGGGGACGTGTGGTCCGTCCTGTACGCGGGGGAACCGATCGAGCGCGTGATGCTCCGTGCGCCCCAGCACCCGCGGCTGTTCCTGGTGCCGGGCTCGCCCGAGCTGGCGTACTGGGAGAAGAAGCTGTCCGAGGACCAGTGGGACGCCCTCGTGCGCGAGGGACGCCGAATTCTGCGCGAACGCATCCCCGACGGGATCGACGTGGTCGTGATCGACACGCCCCCATCCCTCGGGCTCTGGCTCCAGGTCGCCATCTCGGCGAGCGACGGCGTCGTGCTCGTCGTGCAGCCGCACGAGTACGCCGCCGACGGGATCCGCGACCTCATGCGCACGGTCGAGGCAGTCCAGGACAAGATCAACCCCGACGTGGTCATCGACGGCCTGATCATCAACGGCGTGCGCCCGACCACCGGCGAGCACGCGGCGTGGGTCGACGAGTACCGACGGCAGTTCGGCGACGCGGTGCTCGAACCGCCGATCCTCGAGCGGATCGTGATCGCCGAAGCGCAACGTCTCAAGACGCCGCTCGAGTTCTACGGCGGACGCGGCGCGGCCGAGGCGCGCGGGTGGTTCCGCGAGATCGCGGCCGCGCTCGTCGCGCGGACGGGAATCGCGCCGAGTGGGCGCACGCCGACGAGCACGGTCGAAACCGACGACAGCGACGACGGCGCGCGCTCAGGGGATAGGGACAGCGCCGCGGCGGACGACGAGGACACGCACGCGACCGGCGCGCACCGGACGGGTATACACGGAGGCACTCAGGGATGAAGGGGCAGCACGGTCAAACGAAGGATCCGCCCCATCGCGGAGCGCCACGCGGCGACGGCGCTCGCGCGGACGCGTCGCGCCCGGTCGCGCGTGGCGGCCCCCGCGCGGGAATCGGCGGTCTGATGGATGGCGTCTCGCTCGGCGGCACCCGACACGAACCGGGCATGACGACGGCCAGGGCGGCAGGCCCTGCTCCGTCGCGCGACGCGCCGGCCGGCGACGCCCGGAGCGCGCCCCGTCACCCCGTCGGCTCCGGGCTCGCGTTCGAGCGCGTGGAGGACGTGTACCGGATGGACCCCCGGCGAGTCGTACTCGAAGGACCGTACGTGCGGCAGTTCGTCGAGGACGCCGACTTCCAACGACTGTGCGCCGCCGTCGCCATCGAGCGCGACATCGGCCAGCACCTCGGTATCCGCCGCGTCGCGGGACCACCCACGGATCCGCGGCGCGTGCTCGTGTACGGCATGCGGCGCTGGAAGGCTGCGCTGCAGATCGGGCTCGACAAGGTGCCGGTCCGCGACTACGGCGTGATCAGCGAGGAGAAGGCGGTCGAGCTGCAGATGCTCGAGAACGAGATCCGCTCCGACCCGCACCCGGTCGACACTGCGCTCGGCTTCTACCTCCTGGCCCAGCAGCCCGACTGGTCGCAGAAGCGCATCGCCGAAGTCTTCGACAAGAACAAGGGGTACGTGAGCGAGATGGTGCGCGTGGGCGAGGCGATCGCACGACTGCGCGCCGTCGACCGCACGCCCCTGTACGCCGCGCCGCGCGTGACGGTGCGTGCGTTCCAGAACCTCGCGGTGATCAAGTCCGTGGACGCACGGCAGGACGCGCTGCTCGCATTGCTCGACCCGGGCGAGCCGACGCCGTCGGCCGCGTCTGCGAGCGGCACGGCGGCGGGGTCGCGGGACGTGCCGCCGAACGACGCCGCTGCCGACGATCGCTCCGCGTCGCCCAGCGTGCCGCCCGGCGCGCCGCCCACTGTGCCAACCGACGCGTCTACTGCTGCGCAGCGCGATGCGGAGGCGACCCGGCCGGTCCGGCCGCGCCTCGTGGACGAGAGCGTGTTCTCGGCCCGCGTGATCCGGAACGGACGCGCGTTCCGCGTGCGGTGGACGGACGACGACCTCCGGCGCGACGCGGACCGCATCGCCGAAGAGTTTCGGGCGCGGTTCCTCGAGGAGTACCAACTCTTGCTGCACCGGGCCGCGGTGCTGCAGGGGCAGGCAGCGACCCAGGGCGGCGTGGTTCCGCCCGACATCGCGCGCCTCGTCGCGAGCGCGGCGCAGGACGCGGCCCGCGTGGACGCGCGCATCGCGGCCAGCGGCATCGCGGCCCCGGGCACAGCAGCCGGGGGCACGGCGGCGGGTGCCGGCGCGGCGAGTACCGGCGCGGGCGGCGGGGTCGTGGGCGACCGGCGGTCGTGAGCGGCACGCGCGGGCGCACGGCGGCACCTGCGGCCCTGTCGTCGACGTCACCACCGACCAGCGGAGGGGACGTTGCGTCGATCGAGGTCACGCGCGCGTCGCCGGCCGGCGTGCGCATCGAGGACCCGCTCGCGCTGTTCGTTCCCGAGCGCCTGCTCGTCGGGACGGTGCCGCTGCCGCTGTATCTGCTGGAACTCGTGCCCGGGTCGGTCAAGAGCGACTACGAGCGGACCGAAAGCGGGATCGTGGCGAACGAGGCCGACCGCATCCGCCGCCGCACGGTGCGCTACCCGGGCGGGCTGCAAGTGCGCGTCGAGGTGCACGGCGATCAGGTGCGCGGCCTGCCCACGACGTTCGATTATGACTACTTCCTGGCCCTCTGCCGCATCGCGGACGAGGGCGGCGTCGACGCACAGGGCTACTTCCGCGACCCCGGGTATCGCGCGGTGCTGCGGGCCGCGGGGCGCAACGAGGGCACGATCGGGGGCGACCAGATCGAGGCCGTGAAGCGGGCCTTCGCACGGTTCGGAGGACTCATCCTCTACACGCGACTCGACGTCGACTACAGCAGCCGGTCGGCGCTCGTCCGCGCCGGAACGCGTCACCCGCTCGTGCCCGACGGCGCGGCGCCGGTGCGCGAGCGCGAGGGGAAGCACTGGGTGCTCGAGTACGACGTCGAAGCCGAGTACCGGAGCCAGAAGTCGTACAACTCCATCGAGCGGCTGCGCATCAACCCGATCTGGCTCGACCAGGCGGCCGCCGGCATCGCGGCGTGGATGGACGTACCCCTGCACAACACGCTGCGCTCGGCCTACGCCAAGCGGCTGTTGCAGATCTTCACGGTGCGTGCGGCGCGCGGCTGGCGCGTGCTCGACCCCTGGGTGTTGGACCTCCCGGAGCTCTACAACCTGCTCGACGTGCCGCCCGCGCTGCGGCCCAAGACGCAGACCCGGACGGGAGTGGAGGCCGCGGTGCGATCGCTCGTCGAACACGGGGTGCTCGGCGAGGGCACCATCGCGCGCGTCGGACGCGGCACGTACGAGGTGCGGCTCGTCGCGGGGGAGCGGTTGCTGGCGGCCGGGTACCAGCGCGGCACCGGCGGCACGGACAGCCTCAGCGACCGCATGCTGCTGTGGCACCTGCGCGCGCTCGGCATCGCAGCCGGACAGGCGCGCGAGCTCGTCCGCGCACGGCCCGACCAGGTCCGGACCGTGCTCCGGCGGGTGTACTACCTCCAGGCCCACATGGGCGGGCTGTCGCACGGGCGGCCCGTCGAGGACTGGGGGGCGTGGACGCGCGCCGCCGTGGAAGGTGAGTACGCGTTCAGCGATCCGGAGTGGCAGCGCTGGCTCGACCGTCAGCTCGCGGCCGGGCAGCGGGGCGAGTGGGAGGCGCCCAACCCGCCACCGTCGCCGGTCGCGCTCGGCGGACGCGATGCAGCCGCGAGCGGGCGCGGACGCCTGCTCTCGACGCCGGCGCCGGATCGTGCCCCGGTGCGGGACGGCGCGCCGCGCACCGCCGATCCAGGGCCGCCCGGCCGAGCGGTCACGGGTGCGGATGTGGCGGGCGCAGATGCGAGTGACGCCGCCGCGTCCGGTGACGGCGCGCATGCGCCGCAGGTGCGCGAATGGCGATTCGCCGACGACCTGTGGGGGCGCACGCTCGAACAGTTCGTCGCCGCCGACCCGGCACACGGCCGTGCGTACGACGCCTGGCTCGCGCGGACCACGCTGGGAAGCGTGACGGACGAGCAGGTGACCGTGTTGGCAGAGGACGCGTTTGCGGCCGACTGGATCGCGCAGAAGTACCGCGATCCGCTCACCTCGCTGCTGTCGGCCGTCGCGGGCCGGCCCGTCGGGCTCGTGATCCGGGCGGACGCGAGTGTCACGCACGGCGCACGGTTGCGCGAAGGCGAAGCGGCGCAGCCCGACCTGTTCGCGCCAGGCAGCGACGCGGCGTAGCCCGGCGGCGCGCGGTGTGGTCGTGTTGTGGTTTTCTCTATCGAGAAACAACCAACTGACCAACGACCCGCGACGGGAGTGCGCGCACCGCGACGCCGAAAACGTAAGGTGTTCTGGTACAACGCCTTGAGGAACACATGGTCGGTGAATCACCGACCGTCCCCCGCCGCCGGGATCGTCTATGCCGCTCCACGGACGCGGCCACCTCGTCGCCGCATCGTTCGCCTGGTGTGGGATTGTCTATGGTGCTCCACACTGTCCAGAGAGCCGGGAACCACCCCGCCGACCGAACCGACGGGCGTCGTGCGCGGACGGCGCGGTCGTACCGCAGGAACGGAGTGCGGGTCGTGTGGCGCAGCGTAGACGTTTGCGGCCCGGCGCTGGCGTGCGTCTGTCCGGTGTCCGCCGCACGGCCGACGAGGTGACCGGTGTCCGTCCACCGGACACCCCTGGACGGATCGCGAACGCACCCGTAGTGTCTACCGCACCTATGCCCCCTTCCTCACCCCTGGGTACCGCCGGACAGTCCAGCGCGTTCGCGGCTGGTGTCCGACGACGTGCGGTGTGGCGGGGGATAGACAGATCGGACGCGGCTGCTTGGGTGGCCGATGGTGTGGCGGGACATGGACGGTCGCCGGGGCTCGACCTGGCCGTCGGGCAGGGCGCGGGATGAGCATCGCGCCGCGGCGGCGTGCAGTCGGAGCGGGCAATCGCACCGGAGCGTCGGCGGTGTCGGTGCGCGCCGTTCCGGAGGCCGCGCACGACGGCCTGACCTGGTGGGTGTCGCCGGACGCGGTGCGCGAGGCAATCGGCGCGTGGGCTGCCACGTCGCGGGCCGGGCGCGTACGCCCCGGTCCGGAGCGCCCCAGCGCGGAAACGATTCGCACCGCGGTGGGCGTCGCCTGCGCGATCGCCGAGCTGGCAGCGGGCATGCCGGACAGTCCGGACGCGGTGTCTCTGCAGGCGCGGCTCGAAGGCGGTCGGGCCGAGGATGCGTCGCGATTCGCGCTGATGCGGCCGGTCCCGTACGATCTCCGGCGGCTGGGCGATCTCGCCGGTGCGGGGCTGCGGGACGTGGAGCGCGCGCTGGACGTGTTGTACGGCGCCGGCGTCGTCGCGCAGCCCAACGGCGCGCGCGGACCGCTCGCCCTCGCGCCCGACGCCATCGTCCCAGCGCCCGCCGTGGCGTCGATTGGATGGGCCGCCGTGCGCGAGCGCCTCGGCGCAGTCGGGGCCGCGATCGCCGCGCCCTGCGCCGTGCTCCGCGCCCTGGCGGAGCAGGCCGACGCGGCGGGCGACGGCACGCGGACGGCGGATGGCCCAGGGGCACCGGTACGACTGTCGGTGCGCGACCTCGAGGGGTTGACCGGGTTCGGGCGCAGCACGGTGAGCGACGCGGTCGCCGCGCTCGTGCGGGCGCGCCTGCTGGACGTCGACACGCGCGCCGGCCACACGGGCCGGTTCGTGCTCCGCGCTGCGGCCTTCGGCGCCCCGGACGACGCGCCAGCGGTGCAATCGGGCGCGACGACGGGGCTCTCACCGGCGCCGGTGCCGGGGGCCGGCGCCGCGGGATCGGCGGCACCCCGAGGCGCGGTGCGGGCTCAGGCCGCAGCAGCGCCGGACGCGCCGGGGGCTGCACCGATCTCGGGGCCCGTCGTGGGGGCGAGTGGGGCCGCACCGGCGCTCATCGGGAGCTTCGCCGGGACGCCGATCTATGCGCCCGCGGGGACGCCGCTCGTCGTCGAATGCGACGCCGCCGGGCGGTGGTCGTGTCGCGTGGGGCCGTACCTGCAGCTCGGGCCGATTGGGCCGACGTAGCGCGGCGCGCAGGTTGCGGGCGGGCCGCCGCTGGGTGTCGCCCCGGGGCGTGGTGCGCGATTGGCGGCTGATCCCGTGACGCCGGAGCCGGTGGCACCCCTGCCCGAAGTGGGCCGGACGGCCGAGGTCACGCGCACGATCACCGACGCCGACATCGCGCACTTCGCCGCGGCCACCGGCGACTTCAACCCGCTGCACTTCGACGAGGTGCACGCGGCACGCACGCGTTTCGGCGGGCGCGTCGCGCACGGCATGCTGAGCGCGGGCCTCATCTCCGCGGCGATCGCGAACGTGCTGCCCGGGCCGGGGAGCGCGTACAAGTCGCAGACGCTCGCCTTCAAGCTGCCGGTGCGCCCCGGCGACGTGGTCACGGTGCGGCTGGAGGTGCTGGAGCTGCACGAGGCGAAGCGCCGCGTGCGGCTCTCGACCGTGTGCACCAACCAGCGCGGCGAGACGGTGGTGGACGGGGAGGCGTGGGTGAAGGTGCTCGACTAGAGAGTGCTCGAGTCGGGCGCGCCCCGTGCCGCCGCGGTGCGTGTCAGTAATGCAGGCCGAACCCCGTGGGATAGAGCGGGTGCGGACTGTCGTGCGGCACGTCCGAGTGCTGCGCCTCGACGGCCGCCATCGACGCGGGTAGCTCGAAGGGCAGCGTGCCGCCCGGCCGTGCCCGCCCGGTGAGCACGTCGAGGAGCGCCGCGTCGCTCACGCCGAAGTTGGCGACCACGGCGCGGGCGCGCGCCTTGAGCGGCGTGAGGATCGCGGGGCGGTCGAGGTAGACGGTGACGATCGTCGGGACGACGGCGCTCACGCGCTTGAAGGTCTCGTACTCCGGGTCGCCGTCGCGGAAGGCGAGGCTGCCTTCGTGCTGCATCGCGCCGAAGACGTAGCCGGGGTGTAGCGTCTCGAACGGGGCCGCGAGGCGCATGAGGGCGACGTCGGCCTGCGCCGGGTCGGTGACGACGGTCCACCCCTCGCGCGCGACGGCCTCGGGTGCGATGCCGTGGAGGTAGACGCGGCGCGTGCCGCGGAGCGGCAGGATGCCGCCCCGATTTTCGAGCAGCACGAGCGCGCGGCGCTGCGCGGCGTCGGCCGCGGCGCGGAAGGCGTCGGTGCCGACGCGCCGTGCGGCGTCGGCTGGGTCGACGTACGGGTTCTCGAACAGGCCGAGCGCGAACTTCTGCGTGAGGACGCGCACGACCGACGTGTCGAGCCGCGCCTCGGGGAGTTCGCCGGCGCGCACTGCCGCCGCGAGGACGTCGGCGCGCTCCGTTCCGCCGAACTGGTCGACGCCCGCGCGCACGGCCTTCACGAAGCGCTCGCGCATGGGCAGATCCTCGACGCCCCAGGGCATGCCGACGTCCGCGAACGAGGGGCGCACACCCGCCGGCGCGCCCTCGCGGCAGCGCGGTGTGCAGTCGTTCGTGATCGCCCAGTCGGTGAGCACGATGCCGCGGTAGCCGTACTGTCCCCGGAGCACGTCGGTGAGCAGCTGATGGTTGAACCCCGCCCCGACCGGTTCGAGGGGGCGGCCCGCCCACGAGGCGCCTTCGAGGATGGAGTAGGTGGGCATCACCCCCGCCACGTGGGCCGCGAAGGCGCCGAGGAAGGGCCGCACGTGCTCGGCGAGGTGGCGCGCCCCGGCGGGGCCGGCGGAGAAATTCGCGAACCGTCCGTAATAGTTGTGACTGTCGAAGCCGTTCTTGGCCGCGCCGTAGCCCACCCAGTGTTTGACGACGGTGGCGACGCCCTCGCGGTCGACTCCGGCGCCGCCGTGCTGGAACCCCTCGACGTAGGCGCGCACGAGCGCGGCGGCGCGCGCCGCGTCGTCGCCGAAGGTGCCGGTGATCCGGGGCCAGCGCGGCTCGGTCCCGAGGTCGGCCTGGGGCGAGAGGGCGAGGTGGATGCCCACGGCGCGGTACTCCTGCCGCGCGACGTCGCCGAACTGACGCACGAGCGCGGGGTCGCCAATCGCCGCGAGGCCGAGCGGTTCGGGCCACTGCGAGAACCGGCCGGGCGCGACGCTCGCGCCGATCACGTACTGGAAGTGGTGCCGCGGGTCGGTGCTGACGGTGATCGGAATGCCGAGCCGGGTGTGCTCGGCGATCTCCTGCAGCGCATCGTTCTCGGCCGCGAGCGTCGCCGGGTCGCCGCCGAGGCGCGTGATCATGCTGGTGACCTTGGCGCTGTCGATCAGGACGCGGTCGGCCGCGGTGTCGTAGTGTGCGCCCACGCCGGCGGTGCCCATCGCCCCGACCGTGCGCGCGGTGCCGTGCATCATCGCGCCGGCCTTCTCGTCGACGGTCATGCGGGCGACGAGGTCGCGCGCGCGCGCTTCGGGCGTGAGGCGCCAGTCCTCGTACGGCTCGAGGGTGCCGTTCCGGTTGAGGTCGCGGAAGCGGAGCCCGCCCTGTTCGATCGTCGGGCCGCCGCGGGTGCCGAGTGGCGGTTGGGCGGTCGGCGGCGCCTGCTGGGCGGCGGCGCGGCGCGGCGCGGCGGATGGTGCGGCCAGCGTGGCGAGCACCGCGAGGGCGCGGCGGGTGCGACGAGCTGGAGCCATGCGGGCGGGGAGGTGGAAGGGGACGGAGATGTTCGCGGGTGCACACCGGCACCCGCGAAGGTAGCGGGCACGCCGTTTACGCGATCTTCACGCGCGTCCCGAGGATGTTTGTGCGGCCTGCGCGCTCGCCGCGGTAGCCTCATGGGACCGCGCACCGCGCGTGACCGGCCCGACCGGGCGACGCGCCGGTGCGCCCACCGAGCGCGGGTAGCCGCATGGGCATGTCGCAGCACGTGGTGCAGTGGTCGAATCGCCAGACTGGCCTCGTCGTGGTGATCGCGGCGACGGTGTGTGCCGCGCGCCTGCTCCGGCAGTCGACGGGCGACGGCACGGGGGCGCGCCGCACGCGCGTCCGGGCAGCGGCCGCGTCGAGAGAGCGGGACTGGCGCGCGGAGTGGCCGGACGTCGCGACGGCGATGCGCGCCGGGACATGGGGCGACGGTGGGAGGGACTACTGATGCGCGCCGCATCGAGAGCCGCATCGGCGACCGTGCTGGCTGCTGTGCTGGCTGCCCTCCTCGGCGCGTGCCGTTCGGCACACGAGCGCGAGTCCCTGGCGGCGCCCACCTCGCGACTGGTGGGTGTGTGGGATGTGACGTTCGCGCTCGACAGCCCCCCGCTCGGCTTCGACAGCGCGGCGCTGCACGAGTCCAGCGGCGGACGTGTGCGGGGGACGCTCGCCCTCGTCGCCAACCACTGGCTCACGGCGTCGGCCGCGACGGGCGACGTGTCGCAGGCCCGGCCCGCCGTGTACGGCACGTACGACGTCGACTTCTCGCCGTTCGGCTTCGATCCGCGCGACGCGGACCGGGTGCCCGACCTGGTCGCGACGACGCGCCAGCCGCTCGGATCCGCGTCCGCCACGGGTGGCGATTCGGTGGAGGTCGTACTCGGACCCGCGAGCGAGCGGGCGCAGGTGGTGTTGCGCGGCGCGTGGCGCGCCGACTCGGTCGTGGGCACGTGGCGCCTGC
Source organism: uncultured Gemmatimonadales bacterium (assembly GCA_963851265.1). GTDB lineage: Bacteria > Gemmatimonadota > Gemmatimonadetes > Gemmatimonadales > Gemmatimonadaceae > BPUI01. The sequence goes on along the minus strand of CAWKNZ010000008.1, from coordinate 250,853 downwards.
GGAGCGCGGGCCGGTGGGGGGCGACGGCGAGCGGGCACTTCGTGCTGGTCAGCGGCCGGTTAGCGGCGGGCCGGCCGGCGGCTGCGGTGCTGCGCACGCTGCGCGGGGCCGTGGCGCGCGGCGCGCAAGCCGGGCGATGACGACTGCTGCGCGCCGGCTCCGCCGCAGCGCCGGCCCGCGGCGTGTCCGCCGTCACCTGTGGGCGCACGGGGCCAGCGTGCTGGATCTCGGTGACGACGTGGAGGCGGCGTCGCACCTGCGGGACTTCGCGGCGCACGACTACGCGCTACGCCCGGTGCGGCTGGTGTACGCCGGGGCCGTGGAGGTCGTCGCGTACTACGACGCCGAGCACCAGAGCGCGCTGACGCGCGCCCAGCGGAGCGTGATCCACGAGTGGCTGCGGGAGCGCCACGTCGGGGTGTTCGCGGGTGGCGACGGTGGCGCGGGGCTAGCGCCTGACGGCGTCGCGTTGGCGCGCGCGGAGCCCGGGGCCGCGCGCCGCGTCGAGTGGCAGGCGGGCGTCTGGCTCGCCGTCGCCCTGCTGCCTGCCATGCTCGCCGTGGCGTTTCTGCTCTACGCCGTCCTGGTCGACGGGACGTCCGTGCACGGCATCGCCCCGGTGCTCGACTCGGCGGCCGCCGTGCTCGCGCTCACCTCGGCGGCCGTGACGTGGCGGACCACCCGGCTCGCCGGCGCGCGCCTCCGCCGGGGCGGGGGCGCTTCGGGTGGGGGCGGCGGCTGACCCGGCTCTTCCCTGAGCTGGCGCCGTCGGCCGACTTACGGCACCAGCACCTGCCGCGACTCGCCCGCCCGGTCCACCGCCGCGCGCGTGTACGGCACGCGGAACGTGCGCCCGGCGGCCCACGGCGCAAACAGGTCGCGGTAGTGCGGGTCGCGCGGGTCCCCGCTCTGGCCGGGCGTGTTGGTGCCGAGCGATGCGTCCCAGTCGGCGAGGTCGGCGACGAGCCGGAAGCTCGCGCCGTGGGTCTGGTTGTCGGTGTTGCCCGTGGCGTTCACCGTGTTGGCGTACCCGCCGCGCGGCAGCGGGCCCGCGTCGTACGCGGCCCGCCCCGACGAGTCGAGCGCGGCGTCGAGCGGGTGGTGGATCAGCACGTGGTGGAAGGCGAGCTGACCGTAGCGCCACGTGCCGTGGTCGGCGCCGAGCCGGCGTCGGAGGTCGCCGACCGCGTCGTCGAGTGCGGCGGCAAGGAGTGAGTCGCGCGCGGCCGCGCCGGCGCCGCCGAAGAGGGTGCGCGGGGCCGTGGCGGGCGCCGTGAGCCACTCGACGAGGCGCGCCACGCTCACGCCGTGCAGGTAGGCGCGGGCCGCGGGCGGGACGACGCGCGCGGCCGCGCGCTGCAGCAGGGCGCGCTCCCACGCGACGTACACCGCCGCGGGGACGCTGGTGGGCGCGAGGGTGTGGTCCCAGGCGAGCAGCGTGTCGCGCGCCCAACGTGCCGCGGTGTCCGCCGGCGTGACGGCGCGCAGCAGCGGCGTGAGCGCGCGCGCGGGCAGCGAGACCACGTCCTGCTGCAGCGCGGCCATGCGGGCGGCGGTCGCGCCGCGCGTCGTGTCGAGCACCTCGCGCACGCGCCGGACGCGCCACGGGTCGGCCCAGCCGCCGCGGCCCACGGCGTCGGTGTGCGCGTAGCCGGCGGGCACGTTGTTCTCGTTGGCCGTGGCAATCACGCCGCCCGGCGGGTTCACCACGTGGGGGAGCTCGTTGATGGGGAGGAATCCCGCCCACTCGTACCGGCCGTCGCCCGGCACGGGGACGAGCCCCGTCCACCCGTGTCGCACCGGGGCGATGCCGGAGGCCTGCCAGCCGATGGTGCCGCCGGTGTCGGCCCAGATCAGGTTCTCCGCGGGCATCAGGTGGCGCACGGCCCCGTCGCGGAACTCGGCCCAGGTGCGCGCCTGGTCGAGGCGGAGGCTCGCCAGGTAGGGCGCGGTGCCCGGCTCCAGCCACGCCGCGCGCAGCGCGTAGGCGAGGTGCCGCGCGCGATCCTCCCAGAGCACGGGGCCGTGGCGCGTGAAGCGGAGCACGGCCGGCTGCGGTGGCGCGCCGCGCACGCGCACGGTGTCGCGCGCCTCGCGCATCCGCTCCCACCCGCCGCGGTACCGGTAGCGTGTGGGATCGGCCGGGTCGGTGCGATACACGTACACGTCCTCGACGTCGAGGCCGAAGATGGTGAGGCCCCACGCGCCGTGGGCGTTGTGCCCGACCGACACGCCCGGCAGCGCCGGCTCGCCCGCGCCGACCACGTCCCACCCGGGCGCGGTGAGGTGCACCCAGTACCGGAGCGACGGCAGCTGGATGGTGCGGTGCGGGTCGTTGGCGAGCAGCGGCTTGCCGCTCGCGGTGTGCGTACCGGCGATCACCCAGTTGTTCGAGCCGTCGCGCTGCTCGTCCCCGGCCGGGACGAGCGGGACCGGGGGTGCCGACGCGACCAGTTCGCCCGCCGTGAAGGTGACCGGCGCGCGCCAGGCGCGGTACGCGGCGAGGACCGAGTCGTCGAGCGCGGCGACGTCGACGGCCGAGTCGGGGGCGAGCACCACGGGCGCTGGCTCGAAGCGGCCGACGGCGCGCACCGCGTCGACGCCCATCGCCCGCACCGCGCGCGCGAGGTCGACCTCCTGCTCCGCGTTCGCGGCGAGCGCGTTGTGGCGCGAGACGACCACCGCGGGCGTCCAGCGGCCGGGGCGCATGCCTAACGCCCGCAGCTCGGGCGGCAGCAGCGCGGGGTCGGCGTCCACCTGCGCGATGCGGGCGTTGACGCCGTCGGCGAACGCCCGGACGATGGCCGCGCCGTGCGGGTGGTAGTGCGCGAGCTCGGCGTCCGGGTCGCCGCGGTACGCGAACAGCCGTGCCGCGCGGTCGCGGGGCGCCCAGCGCGGTCCCAGCGCTTCGGCCATGGTGCCGGTGGCCTGCCGTCGCCAGAGCTCGAGCTGAAACAGGCGGTCGCGCGCGACGTTCCACCCCTGCGCGAAGAACAGGTCGTGTTCGTCGCGCGCGCGGATGTGCGCGATCCCGTTGGAGTCGCGGACGATCGCGACCGGGCCGTGCAGTCCCGGCGCGTGCAGCGTGTCGGCAGGCTGCGCGGCGGCGGAGAACGCCGGCGCGAGCAGGCACGCGAGAAGCGCGGGCGGGACGAGGCGCGAGATCATGAACGCTGTGACCGAGGTGGGACGGTGGGGCCGCCGACCCGGATGGCCCGACGGCGCGCTCGACCGCGGGGCACACGCTACGCACCGGGCCCGGCACGGCAAGCCGCGCGACGCCGACCTGCGGGGGGTGACGGACGTTCGCGGCGCCGGATCCGGACGCGGGTCACGAAATCCCGCCTAGAAGCAGACGTCGATATTTCTGTCGAAGCGGTTACACGGCGTGGAAGGTGCGTATAATCATGCATATCGTCGTTGAATCAACGCCAACCGAACACGCATACCGAAACGATCATGCTCGACGCGATCGATCGCCAGCTCATTGCGGCGCTCCAGGAGAACGCCCGGACCTCGCACGCCGAGTTGGCGCGCCGGGTCGGGATGGCGCCGTCGGCCGTGGTCGAGCGCGTGCGCAAGCTCGAGGAGCGCGGCGTGATTCGCGGGTACGCGCTCGACCTCGACCCGCGCGCGCTCGACCTCGGCCTGCTCGCGTTCGTGTTCGTCCGCACCACCGACCGCGGGTCGCCCGACACGGCCGAGCGGCTGGCGAACGTGCCCGGTGTCCTCGAAGTCCACGACGTCGCGGGGGAGGACTGCTATCTCGTGAAGGTGCGCGCGGCCGATCCGGAGGACCTCTACGAGCGGTTGCGCGAGACGTTCAACGGCGTGCCGTCGGTACTCTCGACGCGTACGACGATCGTGCTCAAGACGCTGAAGACCACGACCGTGCTGCCGATGCCCGACGACGCGGTGGCACCGGCGTCGCCATACCGCGAGGCGTCGGATGTCCGCCGCGGCTGAGGCGCCGCGCGGCGCGCTCCACGCGGCGCGCCACGCGGCGCGCCACGCGGCGCGGCCGCGGCAGGCCGCGGTGCTCGCCGCGTACGCCGCGCTGTACCTGATCTGGGGATCGACCTACCTCGGCATCCGCTTCGGGCTCACGACGCTGCCCCCGTTCGGGATGGCCGCCGTGCGATTCCTGCTGGCCGGCGCGCTGCTGTACGGGTGGGCGCGGGCGCGTGGTGCCGCACGGCCCACGCTCGGGCAGTGGGGGGCGGCGGCGGTCGTTGGCGCGCTCCTCCTGCTCGTCGGCAACGGCGGCGTGACGTGGGCCGAGCAGCGCGTGCCGTCGGGGGTGGCCGCGCTGCTGATCGCCACCGAACCGCTCTGGATCGTGCTGCTCGGATGGTGGCGGCCCGGCGGCACGCGGCCGACGGCGACGACGGCGCTGGGGCTCGCGCTCGGTCTCGCGGGGGTGGTCGTCCTGATCGGGCCGGGTGCGACGGGCGGCGGGCACGTCGACCTCGCGGGCGCGGCGGTCGTGATGGCGGGCGCGCTGACGTGGGCCGCGGGCTCGCTCTGGGCGAGCAGCCCGGCCGGGCGTGCGCGCCTGCCGGAGTCCGCCGCGCTCACGACGGGAATGCAGATGCTCGCCGGGGGCGCCCTCCTGCTCGGCGCGAGCGCGCTCGCGGGCGAGCCCGCCACGTTCCGCGCGTCGGCCGTGTCGGCCACGTCGCTCGTCGCGCTCGGCTACCTCGCGGTGTTCGGGTCGATCGTCGCGTTCAGCGCCTACGTGTGGCTGTTGAGCGTGGAGCCGCCGTCGCGCGTGGCCACCTACGCGTTCGTGAACCCGGTGGTGGCGGTGGCGCTCGGGTGGGCGGTGGCGGGCGAGCCGCTCGGTGCACGCGTGGTGGTCGCGGCGGGGGTGATCGTCGGCGCAGTGGCGCTGCTGACCCGACGGCCGGCGCCGGCTGCCGCCCGGGGTGACGCACCGCGAGCAGACCGGGCGTACGACCCCGCGCGGCTGTTGTTGGAGTAGCCGCACGGAGTCGCGCGACGGAATAGCGCGGACCGTCGTTCCGTCTGCGGGGGGGAGGCGGCGTTCGAGCGACGCCGGCTCTTCCCGCCTACCGGAGACGTTCCATGCGCCTAACGATTCGCCCCGCCGTGACCGCTTGCGCCGTGGCCCTGCCCATGGCTGCACTACTCGGCTGTGGGAGCGGCACCGACTCCACCGCGCCCACCCCCGCGCCGGTCGCCACGGCGGCCAACAAGGTCGTCGACGCCACGACGTCGTTCACCTTCGCGCCGCCGGCGGTGTCGGTCACGGCCGGCGACACCGTCACGTTCGCGTTCAGCGCGCTCCAGCACAACGTGTTCTTCGACTCCGTACCCGGCGCGCCCGCCAACATCACGGGGAGCAACGTGAGCATCAACATCCCGCGCGTGTTCGCCACGCCCGGCACGTACCGGTACACCTGCCACATCCACCCGTCGATGGTCGGCACGGTGACGGTCGCCGCGCGCTAGGGCGCGGCGGCGGGCTCCGACGCCCGCGCGCTCAGCGCACCCGGATCACCCCGCCCATGCCCGGGTGCAGCCGGCACCCGTAGCCGAACGTGCCGCGCGTGGGGAAGACCCGCGTCACCGACGCGTCCGCCGTCGGCCCGACGTCCGCCGGCGCACCGGGCGAGGCAGCGACGGGCGTGCCCGCGGGGCCGGTGGTGGTGCCGCGCTGGAAGATCACCGTGTGCGTCACGCCGGCAAACGCCCACGTGACCGAGTCGCCGACCGCGATGGTGAGGTCGGCGGGCGCGAAGTACAGGCTCGGGGTCGCCGCGACGCGGTTGCGTGGCGCGGTGACCGGTGCCGTCGCGTAGTGGCTCGCGCCACACCCGGCGGCGCCGGCGAGCAGGACGGCCGCACCAGCGGCGGCCGCGTGGACGGGCGTGGGGCGGGCGGGACGGGCGCGCATGTGCGGCGTACCCGGCCGTGCCGGAATAAGTTCTCCGCACGCGCCGTCTACTCGAGGACGCGCCCGACCCATGGGTCTCTCGTTCGTGTCCTCTCGTGTCCTCACCGCCCGCCGATCCGACCGCCGACGCACACGCGCGATTCCACGCGCTCGTGCTGCCGCACCTCGACCGCCTGCTCGGCTTCGCCCGTCGCCGCACGTCGGACGCGGCGGCCGCCGAGGACGCGGTGCAGGAGGCGTACATGCGCGCGTGGGTCGGGTTCGGCGAACTGCGCGACGCGACGAGCGCGCGGGCGTGGCTCTACCGCATTCTCCGCACGGTGCTCGCCGACGGCCGCGAGCGCGACGAGCGCCGCGAGCGCCTCGTCTCGATCACGCGTCTCGAGGACGCCCACGAGGCGTTCCTCGCCGACCCCGACGGCGAGGCCGATCCGGTGTTCGCCGAGGTGGCCGCGCGGCTCGACGCGGTCGTGGTGCGCGCCGCGCTCGCGACTTTGCCCGACGACTTCGCCACCCCGGTCGAGCTGCACGACATCGACGGATTCAAGTATCAGGAGATCGCCGACGTGCTCGGAATCCCGATTGGCACGGTGATGAGCCGGATCTCGCGCGGGCGGCGCCTGCTGGCGGGCGCGGTGATGACGGGCCGCCGCGCGTGGTTCGACGACGGAAGCGCGCGCGGCGCCGGCGCCGTGGACGCGCCGCCCGCGGCCGCGCGCGGAACCGGGACGCGCGGGGTGGGCATGGGCGGCGTGCTCCCCCTGCGCCGCGCGCCCGATGCGCGCCGTGGAGGGCCCCGGCTGTGACGAACCGCTGGGGGGGATCGGCGCGCCGGAACGAGGCGGGCGAGGCCGCCGAGCGTGCCCGCGTCCGCGAGGCGCAGCACGCGACGCTCGCCGACCTGCTCGGCGCCTACGCCGACGGCGAGCTGCCCGCCGAGTCGGCCGCGCGGGTGGAAGCACACCTCGTCGGGTGCGTCCGCTGCCGGCGGGACCTCGCGGCGCAGACGGCATTGCGCGACCGCCTGGCCGCCGACGCCGTGCTGCCCGCGCCCGCCGCGCTCCGCGACCGGATTCTGGCGGCGACGGCCGCCCTCGCGCCGCCGCCCGGGCTGCACGCGACGGCCACCCCTGCCGACACCGCGCCGCGTGCGGCGTCCGAGCGCGCGCCTGGTGGAGCGCCCGCGTGGTGGATGCGCCGCCGGGGGCAGGTGATCGCCGCCGTCGTCGCGGCGGCGCTCGCCGTCGGAGGAGGCGCGGCGCTCTGGCGCGCCCCGTCGCCCGACCTGGCGGTGCGCGGGCGCGTGGCGCCGTTGTCGATGCCGGTCGCGGAGATGCCGCTGCTCGCCGCGGTGCTCGCGGACTACCGCCGGTCGACGGCCGGGGACCTGCCGGGGCGGGCGCGCGATCTCGACGCGTTGCGCGCGGCGGTCGGCTTTCCGGTCGAGCCGCTGCGCGCGCCCGGGCTGCGGCTGCTGGCCGCGTGGACGACGGTGCTCGACGGCGAGGCGAGCGCGGTGCTCGCGTACCGCCGCAACGACCGCCTCGTCCTGGAGTACCGCGTGCCCGAGGCGCTCTTCTTTCGGTACGCGGCGCTGCGGAGCGCCGCGGCCGCGCACCGCGTACTGGCCGCCGCCGACGGCGCGCAGGCCGTCGTCGCGTGGCCCGACGCGGCGTACGGGGTGATCCTCGTGAGCGACGATACGCCGGCGCGATTGCTGGCTTCGGTACCGGCGTTAGGATTGGGGGCACCGGGCGTGCGGCCGGCGCCCGGGGCGGCGCCGTAAGCGTCACGCACATCGCGCGGCGCCGCGCGCCGATCTCGCGCTCTCTCGCGTACGTGCCGCTCTTCCGACCGCCGCGCCGGGTCGTCTCGCCCGCCGCCCGCCACCGCGCCCGTCGTGCGTCCTGCGGCGGATGGGGCGTGCTCGTCGTCGCCACGTGCGCGACCGGCGCGCCGCTCGCGGCGCAGGTGCCGGGGCGCGTAGCGCCCAGCGGTGTCGCGCCGCGTGACACCGCACGGCGCGACACCGTGCGGCGCGACACCGCGCGCGTGAATCCCGACTCGCTCGCCGCGCGCCTCGCGCGCGCCGAAGCGGCCATCGCCCTGCTCCGCCAGCAGCTCGGCAGCGAGAGCGAGAGCGCGGTCCGCTCGCGCTCCCGCGTCGCGTTCGAGGTCTCGGCGCGCGTGCTGACCAACGCCGCGTGGACGTCGCGGCCCACCGACGACCGCGGTGTCCCGAGCTTCGCGGTGCCCGAGGTGCGTACGCGCGCCGCCGGCGTCGTCGGGCTCTCGGTCCGGCAGACGCGCGTCGGCGCGGGGCTCGTCGTGCGCGACGTGTTAGGCGGCACGCTCGACGCCGACGCCGACGTGGACTTCTACGGCGGCTCGCGCAACGCGAACGGCGACCTCCCGCTCTTTCCCGAGCCGCGCCTGCGCACCGCGGGCGCGCGGCTGGCGTGGCCGAGCGGGTTCGTGCTGGTCGGCGCGGAGACGCCGCTCGTCTCGGACCTCGACCCGCGAAGCCTCGCCGCCATCGGCGTGCCCGTGTTCGGGGCCGCGGGCAACCTGTGGAACTGGCTGCCGCAAATCCGCGCGTCGCGCGAGGTGGCGCGCGCGGGCCGCGGCCCCCGCGCGGTGCGGCTCGCGGTGCAGGGGGCGGTGCTCATGCCGTACGCCGGCACTTCGTACGCGCCACCGGACTCGACGCTCGCGCCGGCGACGGGGGCGGACCCGTACGCGCCGGCGCCGGGCACCGGGGGCGACGCGGCCGAACGGTCGGGGCGACCGTCGCTCGAAGCGCGGCTGCGCGCGCGGTGGGGGGCCGAGGACCCCGACGCGCCGCCGCAGTCCGACATCCGGGACTTCGGCATCGGCGACGGGCCGAGCGAGGTCGGCGTGGGCGTGCACCGCGGGTGGCTGCGCGTGGGCAACGCGGGGCTGCTCACCGCGAACGCGGTGACGGTCGACGCGCGCATCGCGTTCGGCGGCCGGTTCGAGTTGCGCGGCGAGGCGTACGGCGGGCAGCTACTCGCGGGGCTCGGGGGCGGCGGCATCGGGCAGAACTTCGGGTCGCCGGTGCCGGGCGCGCCGGCCGGCTCGTTCGGGCCGGCGGTGCGCACCGTGGCCGGCTGGGCACAGCTGAACGTGCAGGCGACGCGCGCGCTCGCCGGCGGTGTCGGCTGCGGCGTGGACCACCCGCGCGCCGAGGACCGCCCCGACCGGGAGCGGAACGCCACCTGTGCGGCGCACCTGCGCTGGCGTCCGGCGCAGCCCCTCGTACTCGGGCTCGAATACCGGCGGCTCGGCACGCGCTACGCGGGCGGGCGCACCTTCGCGGCCGACCACGTCAACCTGGCGCTCGGGTTCGAGCTGTGAGCGCGGGGACGGGGGCATGCAACTGACCGCGCGACTCGTCGCGGGCGCGGCCGTCGCGAGCGCGGTTGTGGCGAGCGCGGTCGTGGCGAGCGCGCTGGCGAGTCCGGTGCGGGGTGCCGCGCGCGCGGGGCACGACGTCCGCGGCCAGGTCACCGTCACCGAACGCGACGGCGCGACGCCGGCGAACCTCGCCGAGACGGTGCTCTACCTCGAACCGGTCGCGGTCACCGCCGCGCTCGCCGCGAGCGCGGCGCCTAACGCGACGCCTAACGCAGCGCCAGACCCGGTGCCGCTCGCGACCGAGATCAGCATGCGCGGGCGGGAGTTCGTGCCGCACGTGCGGATCGTCGCCGCCGGCGGGGAGGTCGCGTTCCCGAACGACGACCCGTTCAGTCACAACGTGTTCAGCAACACCGAGACCAACGCGTTCGACCTCGGCCTCTACCGCTCGCACGCGAGCCGGAGCGCGCGCTTCGCGCGCCCGGGCGTGTACCCGATCTACTGCAACATCCACCACCGGATGGTGAGCTTCGTCGTGGCGGTGGCCTCGCCCTACGCGACGATGGCCGCGCGCGACGGGCGCTTCACCATCGCGGACGTGCCCGCCGGCGCGTACGTGCTCCACGCCTGGCACGAGCGCGCGGGCGATACGGCGCGCCCGCTCACCGTGGGCGGGGGGGGCGCGGACGACGTGCGGCTCGCGCTCGACGCGCGCGGCTACGTCGCCACCGCGCACCCCAACAAGTTCGGCCTGCCCTACGCGGCCACGCGGGCGGACCGGTATTGAGCGTGCGCCCCCTGGGGCTCGCCGGGCGCGTGTTCGCCGGCACCGCCGGCGTGGTCGTCGCGGTGCTCGCGGCCGCGCTGCTCGCGGCGTCGACGTCGGTCCGCCGCGCCGGCGACGCGGCGGCCCAGCGCGAACTCGAGCAGGCGGCCGACCTCGTCGCCCAGTTCCTCGCCGGGCGCGAGCGCGCGCTCGCGGGCGGGGCGCGCGTGTTCGCCCAGGGGCCGTACTTCCGGGCGCTCGTGGCCGCCCAGCATCGGGACGACGTGCTCGACCAGACGTTCGAGGGCGCGGAGCAGTTGGGCGCCGACTGGGTGTTCATCACCGACGGCGCGGGCCGCCTGCTCGCCAAGAGCGACGAGCCGAGCGCCAGCGGCGACACGTTAGGCGGCCGGCCGCTCGTGGCGAGCGCCCTGCGCGGGCAGGTGGCGAGCGGGTTCGGCGTCTCGCGCGACTCGCTGCTGTTCCAGGCGGTGGCGGTGCCCGTCGCCGTGCCAGGCGAGGCGCCCGTGGGCGCGCTCGTCGCGACCAAGCTCGTCGACGACCGGCTCGCGCGCGACGTGCGCGCGGCGACGGCGGCGGAGGTGGTGTTCTACACGCGCGACGCGCGCGACGTCGCGCACGTGGCGGCGACCAGCTTCGCCGGGCGCGGCACGGCGCGTCACGCGCTCGCCGCCGTGGTCGCCGCGCCGGGGCTCGCGGTGCACGCCGTGCCCGCGCCGCGCCGGCGCGCGCCGGTGGCGGTCGACGGCGTCGACTACCTCGCGCAGGGCGGGGCGACCACCACGGCCGGCGGCGAGCCGGTGGGCGGCTTCGTCGTGCTCCGGCGGCTCGACGTCGAGCGCGCCGAGCTCGCGGGGGTGCAGCGGTCGCTGCTCGTCGCCGGGGGCGTGGGCCTCGTGCTGGCGCTCGCGGCGGCGTGGCTCGCCGCGCGCCGCGTCGCGCGCCCGGTGCGCGCGCTCGCCGACGCCGCGCGCCGCGCCACCGAGGGCGACTACCGGACCGGCGCCGCGGTGGGCGGGGGCGACGCGGGCGGCGGAGCGGGCGACGAGATCGGCGCGTTAGGCGCCGCGTTCGGCGCGTTGCTCGCCGACCTGCGCGACCGGGCGCCGCTCGACCGGGCCGCGCTCGAGGTGGTGCGCGTGCTGGCGGCGCCCGGGGTGGGCGCGGGGCGAGTCGCCGGCGAGCGTCCGCGCGACGGCGCGCGCACCGTCCGCACGTTCGCCCTGCCGCGCGCGGGCGCGGGCGCGGGTGGGAGCGGCGGCGTGGTCGGCGCCGGGACCGTGCTCGCCGGGCGCTACACGCTCGACGCGATTCTCGGCACCGGCGGCACCGGCGTCGTCTGGCGCGCGCGCGACGGCGAGCTCGCCGAGACCGTCGCGGTGAAGGTGCTGCGCCCCGAGGTCGCGGCCGCGGGCGCGGACGTGCTCGATCGGTTCCGGCACGAGCTGCGACTCGCGCGCCGGCTGACCCATCGCAACGTCGTGCGCCTGCACGACCTCGGACGCGACGGCGACACCGCGTTCCTGACGATGGAGTACGTGGAGGGTGCGTCGCTCGCCGCGCTCCTCGCCGCGCACGGCGCGCTCCCGCCCGACGCGGTGCTCGGCGTGGCCAAGCAGCTCACCCGGGCGCTCGAGGTGGCACACGCGCACGGCGTGGTGCACGGCGACCTGAAGCCGGCCAACCTGCTGTTGGGCGCGGGCGGCGTGCTCAAGGTGGCCGACTTCGGCGTCGCGCGGCTCGTGCGTGCGCCGTTCGCGCCCGGGGCGTCCACGCCCGGCGCGTCCACGCCCGGGGCGTCCGCGTCGGGGTCGACCGCGCCCGACATCGCCGGGGCGCAGATCGGGACGCCGGCGTTCATGGCGCCGGAACTCCTTCTCGGCGCGCCCGCGGGGGTGGCGAGCGACCTGTACTCGGCGGGGGTCGTCCTGCAGGCGTGCCTCACCGGCGAGACGCCGTTCGACGACGATACGCCGGTCGCGTTCTTCGCGCGCAAGCTCGACGGGCCGGGCGGGGGGACGGGCGGGGGGACGGCCACGGCGCCAGCCTCGGTGGCGCGCGCGCCCGCGCCGGCCGTCGCGGCCAACACGGTGGCGGCGGCCATCGCGCGACTCGCGGCCGCCGATCCGGCCGCCCGCCCGGCGTCGGCGCACGCGGCGTACGCGCTCTTCGCGCGCCTCGGATAGCCGGGACGGGAATGCTCGGCGCGCTCGCGCCGTCTACCCGGAAAGACGGGCCGCATCGCGCGCCGTCGCGGGGCCGGATGCCGATCCGGCCTGCGCACTTCCTCTCGGACTTTCCGGCACCCCACGCATGCCACGTCGCCCCGCTTCGAGCCGCCGCCACCGTCCCGCGGCCGCGACCGCGCTCGCCCTCACGCTGGTCGTGGCCGGGCGCCCCGCCGCCGCGCAGCGCGCCATCCAGCAGACCAACCTCGTGTCGGACGTCCCGGGGCTCGCCCGCACGCTCGACCCGCAGCTCGTGAATCCGTGGGGGATCTCCGCGTCGCCCACCGGCCCGTTCTGGGTGTCCAACGCCGGCACGGGCACCTCGACCCTCTACAACTCGGTCGGCACCAAGTTGGGACTCGTGGTCGCGATCCCCGGTCCGGGCGGTCCCGTACCCGCCGTGCCCACCGGCCAGGTGTTCAACAACACGGGGAGCTTCGCGCTCGCCGCGGGCGGCAACGCCTCGTTCATCTTCGCGAGCGCGACGGGCACCATCTCGGCGTGGAACGGGGCGAGCGGGACCAACGCCGTGACGCGCGTGAACGGGTTCGCCGGTGGCGCGTCGTACACGGGGCTCGCGATCGCGGGGACCGGCTCGGACGCGCGCCTGTACGCGGCGAACTTCGGCACCGGCCGCGTCGACGTTTTCGACGGCAACTTCGCGAACGTCGGGGGCGCGGGCTTCGTCGATCCGGGGCTGCCCGCGGGCTACGCGCCGTTCAACGTGCAGCACGTGGGCAGTGCGATCGTCGTGACGTACGCGGTCAAGGATCCGGTGACGGGGCAGGACGTCGCCGGCGCCGGCAACGGCGTGGTGGACGTGTACAGCACGGGCGGCGTGCTGCAGCGCCGACTGTCGAACGGGGGCGCGCTCGACTCGCCGTGGGGCGTCGCGCTCGCGCCGGCGACGTTCGGCGGCTACGGCGGCGATCTGCTCGTCGGCAACTTCGGCGACGGCAGGATCAACGCGTTCGACTTCGCCACCGGCGCGTCGCTCGGTGCGCTGGTCGACGCGGCCGGGGTGCCGATCACGAACAGCGGGCTGTGGGGCCTCACGTTCGGCAACGGCGGTCAGGGCGGCGACCCCAACGTCCTCTACTTCGCGGCCGGGATCGACGACGAGCAGCACGGGCTGTTCGGCAGCCTCGCGACGGTTCCCGAGCCGTCGACGTGGGTGATGTTAGGCGCTGGGCTGGCGGCCGTCGGGGCGGCCGCGCGGCGCCGTCGCGACCCGATCGCCTGAGTCGCTGAAGGCACGCGCCCCCGGGCGAGCGCCACCATCGTGGCGCTCGCCCGGGGGCGCGTGCAGGTCTCCGGCCGATGTGACGTCCGTCGATCGCTAGGGCGAGATGCGTCTGTGTCCGGCGGCGGTCCCCCTGTGCGACACCCGGACGCGATCTGCTCTAGCCGATCGTCAGCGTGCCCGTGGCTGCGTCGTACGTGCTCGTGCGCGTCGCCATGTGGGTCGTGTTCTGGCCGCCGACCCAGTTGCCCGTGCTGTCGAACGTCGCGCCGTGGTTGGGGCAGTGGAAGCCGGTGCTCGTCACGTTCAGGGTCGTCTGCTGGTGCGGGCACACCAGCGAGAGCACGAGGTAACTCGCCGTGCCGGTGCGGACGATCGCGAGCGGGGTGCCGTTGAGCGTGACGGTCTGCACCCCGCCCACGCTCGCGAGCGCGGGGTAGTTGGCGAGCGTGACCGCGTTGGAGCTGATCGGCGTCGGGGTCGGCCCCGTGACGTCACCGCCCCCGCCGCCGCACGCGGCGAGCGCGGCGGCCGCCGCGGCGTAGGCGGAGGCGAGCACCGCCTGCGACAGGAACGTGCGCCGGTCGACGCCGGGCACGTGGGCGAGGCCGCCCTCAAGGCGGCCGGTCTGTGCGAGCGGGCAGCGCGCCGCGCAGTCGTGACCGGGGAATGCAGTGTCGTGCGACATGGGGGAGAATCCGGGGCCGTGGGGTCAGGCGAGGCGCACGACCGCGGCGGCCCACCCGGCCGCGTCGGCGTCGTTCTTGTGCAGGGCGGAGAGGTCGACGGCCACCTGCTCGCCCTCGCGCGTGATGCTGAAGCGGTCCATGTTGCGCGTCGCGCGCCCCTCGATGTACGCCCCGTCGGGCTGGTACTTCGACTTGTGCTTGGGACACTGGAAGCGGTGGTCCGCGTCGAGCCAGCGGAGGGCCGTGTTCTGGTGCGGGCAGCTGAGCGCGAAGGCGTAGACCGCGTTCTGCCAGCGGACGAGGATCACCTCCGCGTCGCGGTCGATGGTCACGCCGTCGGCGGCGGGCACGGGGTAGCGGCGCACGTCGCCGGCGACGGCGGCGGCGCGGGCGAGGCGCGCGGGGAGCGCCGCGGCGGTCTCGCGCGCGGCGCCGAGCGCGACGAGCGCGGCCGCGCCCCAGAGCGCGTCGTGGAGGAAGCGGCGGCGGCCGTCGACGGGCGCGTCGCCCTCGCAGGCGCCGCACGCGGCGGCGGGGCGGTCGGTGGAGTGTGACATGGCGATGCGAGTGTTAGGCAGCGTTGGTGAGGGCGACGCCAACCACGGTGGTCGCCGTCCAGAGCGCGAGGCTCGCCCATGAGGCGGCGCGCAGGCGGCCCCAGTAGGGGCCGGTCGCGGACTCGGCGCCGCCGCGGTGCAGCACGCGCTCGGCGCGCTCGAGCACGACGCCGTTCACGAGCAGCAGGGCGACGAGCCCGATCTTGAGCCAGAACACCCACGAGAGCGCGTACGTCTTCACGTCGGCCGTGGCGAGCAGGATGCCGCTCACGAACAGCAACGCGAGCGCGACCAGCACCGGCCGGTGCACCGCGCCGAGGTCGGCGAGCAGTCGCCGCTCCTCGGCGGCCGCGTCGGGCGCGCTGCGGCCGCGCGCCAGGCGCAGCGTCGCGCGGTCGGCCGCGATGGCCAGCCCGCCGCCGAACAGCAGCGCGACGATGTGCACGGTGACCACGGCGGTCGAGAGCACCTTCGAGTCGCTGTAGAGTGACTGCCAGGGCGCGCAGAGGCGGGCGAGCGTTTCGACGACGGCGGGGGCCGGGGCGTCGGGCTTGAGCAGCACGGCGGCGAGCATCGGGGTCAGGGGCGGCACGCGCGGCTCACTTCTTCCAGAACCACATGAGCGCGGTGCCGGCCGTGCTGAGCCCCATCGAGACGAGCGCCGCGTTGCGGTGGCGCGTGCGGCCGACCGCCGAGTTGTGGGCCTGGCCGGCGATCGAGCCCGTGTAGGCGAAGCCCGCGTCGGACGCGAGGAGGAGCGCGGTGTGCAGGTACTTGCGCGTGCGGTCGCTCGTGTCGTGGCGCGAGTCGTACAGGTTCCATACGCCCGTCACGGTGTTGATCGTGAACAGCCCCGCGAGCCCGAACGCCGTGCCCACGTGCGCGTTCCTGACCCATCCGGGCTGCGGGTTGGGGCTGAGGAGGCGCTCGCCGAGCCAGTACTCGCCCGCGAAGAGGGGCAGCATCGTGTAGCTCGCGATGCGGTGGATCGCGAGGCGCGTCGCGTAGGCGTCGCTGTACTCGATCGCGCGCGGGCGGCGTGCGGTGTCGGGCGTCGCGGTCGTGGCGGGCGCGACGGTGACGACGTCGGGCGCCGGCGGCGCGGCGGTGTCGGCGGCGGGCGCTGCAGCGTGAACGCCGAGGACGATGAGGGGAAGCAGCATGAGCGGGTCGGAGGGACGTGGACGGAACACCGGATCCGGGGCGGACCCTTACGCCCATGCCGCGTCGCGGAGCAATCGGGCGGTACACGCTGGACCGGGGGGGACCCTAGCGGGCCCGGATGAACGCATCATGAATGCGGAGCGGCCTGCGCCCGGTCCGTGCACACCGACACGCACGCCGACGCCGCCAGTCTCCCATTTATTCGCCATGCGCCTCCTGCTCGTCGAAGACGACCCCGAACTCGCCGCGGCGGCGGCCGCGTACCTGCGGCGCGCGGATTTCTCGGTCGACGTCGTCGGCGACGGGCACGGGGCGCTGCGCGCGGCCACGCTCACGCCCTACGACGCGGTGGTGCTCGATCTGCGCCTTCCCGACCTCGACGGCACCGAGGTGTGCCGCCGCCTGCGCGCCCGCGGGGACCACACGCGCATCCTCATGGCCACCGCGCGCGACGCGGTCGAGGACCGCGTGACCGGACTCGAACTGGGCGCCGACGACTACCTCGTGAAGCCCTACGCGCTCGCCGAGCTCGTCGCGCGCGTGCGGGCGCTGCTCCGCCGGCCGGCCGACGCGGTGCCCGCGGTGCTCGCGGTGGGCGACCTCGCCCTCGACACCGGCACGCGGCGCGCGCGGCGGGGGCCGCACGGGGAGGCGCGCGAGATCGTGCTCACCGGGAAGGAGTACGCGGTGCTCGAATACCTGATGCGCCAGGCGGGGCGCGTGGTCACGCGCGAGCAGATCAGCACGCACGCCTGGGACGACAACCACGACCCGCTCAGCAACGTCGTCGACGTCTACGTCGCGCGGCTGCGCCGCAAGCTCGAAGCGCCGGGCGAGTCCGCGGTCCTCGCCACCGTCCGCGGCGTGGGCTACCGGCTCGAGCTCGCGCGGGGCGACCCGCGGGGGCCGGCGTGAGCGCGCGCACGGGCGCGCCGGTGCGCGCGGCGTGGCGCGCGCTGCCCATCCGCGGGCGCGTCGCGCTCTGGTACGCGGGGTCGGTCGGGACGAGTCTCGTCGTCGCCGCGTTCGTCTTCCGGGCCCTGTTCGTGCACGCGCTCTCGCGCGAACTCGACCGCTCGCTCGCGGCGACCGCCGAACTGGCGCGGAGCTTCTACCAGCTCGAAGCGTCCGAGTACGGGACGACCGAGCGCACCGTGGAGCAGATCGTCGCGGAGGTCGCCTTCGCCGACCGCAGCCTGGAGTACCTGCGCCCCGACGGGCGCGCGGTCGCGTCGGCGCCGCGCGTGTCGCGCGCGCTGCGGGGGCCGATCCGCCGCCACGACGAGCCGCTCGACGCGCGCCACGCGCCGGGCTGGCGCGTGCGCGTCGAGGCGAGCACGGCCCCGCTCGCGGAGGCGGTCGCGCGGGCGGACGCGCTGCTCCTGCTCGGCATACCGTTAGGCGTCGCGCTCGCGGGCGCGCTCGGCTGGTGGCTGGCGGGCGGGGCGCTCCGGCCGGTGGCCGCGATGGCCGCCGCGACCGAGCACGTGAGTCCGGGGTCCCCCGCGCGGCTCCCGGTGCGCAACCCCGCCGACGAGCTCGGGCGCCTCGGCACGCGCTTCAACGCGCTGCTCGACCGGCTGGACGGCGCGCTCGCGCAGCAGCGGCAGTTTCTCGCCGACGCCGCGCACGAGCTGCGCACCCCGGTGGCGCGCATGCTGAGCGGCGTCGAGCTCGCCCTGCTCGACGAGACCCCGAACGCGGAGCACGTCGCGGCGCTCGCCCGCGCGCACGACGACCTGCGGCGCACGGGGCGGCTGGTCGACGCCCTCCTGCAGTTGGCCCGCGCCGACGCGGCGGGCGGCCCCGGCGGCGGCCCGGGCGGTCAGCTGCAGCGCGCGCGCGTGTTCCTCGACGACGTCGTCGGCGACGCGCTCCCGGGGTGGCGCGCGCCGGCGCAGGCGGCGGGGCTGCGCCTCACGCAGAGCGTCGTCGAGGAAGCGCCGGCCGACGGCGACGCGGTGCTCGTCGAGCGGCTCTTCGGTGTGCTCGTGGACAACGCGGTGCGCTACACGCCCGCGGGCGGCGTGGTGGACGTGCGCGTGCGGCGCGACGCGGGCGCGGCGGTGCTCGAGGTCGAGGATACGGGGATCGGCCTCGACGGGGCCGAGCGCGGCCGCCTCACCGAGCGCTTCTTCCGGGGCGCCGCGGCGCGCCAGCGGCGGCCGGACGGCAGCGGGCTCGGCCTCGCGATCGCGCGGGTGATCGCCGACGCGCACGGAGCGGTGCTGCGGCTGGAACCGGGGCGTTGGGGGGGGACGTTGGCGCGGGTGACCTTTCCGCCCGCCGCGTGAGTGCGCGGTTCATCGTCGGTTCATGCGGGCCGGCTATCGTTGGCCCAGTGATGTGGAGTCCTCGTCTGCGCCCGTTCCGACCGCGCGCCCCTCGCCGGTCGGCGGCCGCGTGTGCCGCCCTGCTCGTCGTGCTGCTCGCCGCCGCGCTCCGGCCCGCCGTCGCGCAGGACGGGTTCTCGCTCGCCGACGCGCTCGCCATGGCGCGCGGCGAGCATCCGGCGCTTCGGGCCGCGGGCGGTCGCCGGCAGTCGGCCGTGGGCCAGGCGCGCCAGGACGCGGCCTTCCTCAACCCCACGCTCGAGTACCGCCGCGAGAACATCGGCGGTCCCATCGCACCCGACGAGTTCGTCACCGCGGCTCTCGGCGTGGATGCGTACGGGCGCCGGTACGCGCTGCGCGGGCTCGTCGGCGCGGTCGCCGCGCGCGCCGCGGCCGACTCGACCACGACGGCGCGCACGGTCGAGTACGACGTGGCGCGCGCGTACTGGCGCGCGGCCCTCGCGGTCGCCCTCCGCGGCGTGGCCGACGCGCAGCGACAGGCCTTCGACAGCCTCAGTACCGTGCAGGTGCGGCGCGCGCGCGAGGGCGCGATCGCGGAAGGCGCGGCGATGCGCACGCAGCTCGAAGCCGCGCGTCTGCGGCTCGTCGCGGCCACGGCGCGCGCCGACGCAGAGCGCGCGCGTGGCGACCTCGCGCGCGCGCTCGCCCTCCCGCTCGACCGGGTACCGTGGCCCACCGACCCGGTGGACGTGCCGGGCGGCGCGCCCGCGGTGCGCACGGTCGCCTACGCGGGCACCGCCGTCGGCGGCGGTGCCGGTGCTGCCGCCGAGTACCAGCCCGAGCCGGACGCGCGCGCGCTCGTCGAGGCCGCGCTCCGCCAACGCCCCGAGGTCGTCGCGGCCCGCGCGCGCCTCGTCGAAGCGCAGCGTCGCGCGGGCGTCGAGCGGCTCGGCGGGCGCCCCGGCGTGGGCGGGGTTGCGGGGTACAAGCGCACCGCCGCTGCGAACACCGGCCTCGTCGGCGTGTACGTCTCGGTGCCGTTGTTCGACCGCAACCAGGGTGGGCGGGCGCGCGCCGCGGGCGATCTCGTGGCCGCCGAGAACGACCTGCGCGCCGCGGAGGCCCAGGTGACCGCCGAGGTCGAGGCCGGGGTGCGCGCGTACGCGACGCTTCTGGCTGAGAGCGGGGGCGCGGCGACGTCCGGTGGGGGCGCGCTGAACGCGGCGTCGCTCGACGCGCGCGGGCGCGACGTGGCCGCGGTGACCGAGGTGGCGTACCGCGAGGGGGCCGCCACGCTGCTCGAACTGCTCGACGCCGTGCGGTCGCGCGGCGACGTGCGCGCCGCTGCGCTGCGGTGGGCCGCGGACTTGCGCCTCGCCCGCCTGGATTTGGAGCGCGCGACCGGCGCCCCGGCCGCCCCCGCTACGACGCTGACGAAATGATGCTGACACGATTCCTCCGCGCGGCCGCGCTGCACGCGCGGCGCGGCGCCGTCCTGGCGTTCGCGTGTGCCGCCGCGTGCGGAAAGGGCGAGGCCAAGTCCGCCGGCGGCACGAACGCCGCGGACAAGGGGGCCGACAAGGGCGGCGATGCGAAGGGCGCGGCGAAGGGCGACGCGAAGGGCGACGCGAAGGGCACGGGGAAGGGCGCCGGGGCGCCCGCGTCCGCCGCGAACGTGCCCGACACCGCGCTCCTCACCGCCGAGGCCGCGCGCGTGGCCGGGTTCAAGACCGACACCGCCCGCCTCGTGCCGTGGCGCGCCGTGTGGGCGGCTCCCGCGCGCCTCGTGCTCGACCCGACCACCACGCAGCCGTTGGGCAGCATCGTGGAGGGGCGCGTCGTGCGCGTGCTCGCGCAGCCGGGCGACCGCGTGCGGCGCGACCAGGTGCTCGTCATCCTGCACAGCGACGAGATGCTCGACGCGCGGAACCGGCTGGCACAGGCGCAGGCCACCAAGGCGCAGGCGGCGAGCGACCTGCGCTACGCGCAATCGGCCACGGCGCGCGCCGAGCGGTTGTACGCGGCGAAAGCGGGTGCGCTCGCCGATCTCGAGCGCGCGCGCAACGCGCAGTCCGACGCGCGCGCGTCGTCGGCGCGCGCGGACGCAGAGCTGTCGTACGCGAATGAGTACGTGGCGCACCTGGTCGGCCGCGGGCCCATCCCGGCTGGCGTCGACGAGCACGAGGTGCTCGTGCGCGCGCCGTACGACGGCGTGGTGACGACCCGCGACGCGCAGCCGGGCAGCGTCGTGGCGGTCGGCGCGCCGCTCGTCACGGTCGGGCGGCTCGGCACGCTCGGGCTCATGATGCGGCTCCCCGAGCAGGCGCTCGGCGCGGCGCGGGTGGGCGCGACGGTGCGGTTCACCGTGCCGGCCTACCCGAACCGCGCCTTCACGGCGCGCGTGGTGCGCGTGGCGCCGGCGCTCGACTCGGCGTCGCGCACGGCGGAGGTGCTGGCGACCGTGCCGAACGCGCGCGGCGAGTTGAAGGCGGAGATGACCGCGGCGGCGGAGTTGCTCGGGACGGCCGGGGCATCGGTGCTCGCCGTCTCGGACGCGGCGGTGCAGGAATTCCAGGGCGATACGGTGGTCGTCACCCAGCGGCCGGGGCCGGGCAACGCCGGCGGGGTGGTGTTGCAGGCCCTCCCCGTGCGCGCGGGACGGCGTGCGCAGGGGTTGGCCGAGATCGTCGCCGGGCTCGCGCCGGGCGCCGCAGTCGTGACGGAAGGGGCGGGAATCGCGAAGGCCGAAATCCAGCGCCGGCGCGACCAGCGCAGCGGCGGGGGCGGCGGGGAGGGAGGCGGCTGATGCGCAAGCTGATCGGGTTCGTCCTGAAGAATCGGATCGTGACGGTCGGCGGGCTGCTCGCGGTCGTCGCCTTCGGCCTGTTCGCGCTCCTGCGCATCCCGTTCGACGCGTACCCCGACCTCACGGGGGTGCGCGTCGACGTGTCGGCCACCGCGCCCGGGCTCGCCCCCGAGGAGGTCGAGCAGCTCGTGACGTACCCGCTCGAGTCGGCGCTGATGGGACTCCCCGGCGTGACCGGGGTCCGGTCGACGTCCAAGACGGGGTTGACGATCATCACCGTGCCGTTCCCCGACGGGACGGACGTGTACTTCGCGCGCACGCTGGTGGAACAGCGGTTGGCGCAGGCGAAGAACGCGCTGCCCGCGGGGGTCGAGGCCACGATGGGGCCGCTGTCGACGCCGATGGGCGAGCTGTTCCAGTACACGGTGACGAGCGACTCGATGTCGCTCATCCAACTCAAGGCGCTCCACGACTACACGATCCGCCCCCGGCTGCGCACGGTGCCGGGCGTGAGCGACGTGAACTCGTGGGGCGGGCTGATCGAACAGATGCACGTCGAGGTCGACCCCGCGCGGCTCGTCGCGCGCGGGTTGACGATGGGAGACGTGAGTAAGGCGCTCGCGGACAACAACCTGTCGTTCGGCGGGCCGTACCTGGAGCGCGCCGGAACCCGCTACACCGTACGGGGCGTGGGGCGGCTGACGTCGGCGGCCCAGATCGGGCAGGTGGTGATCGCGAATCCGGGGGGTACCCCCGTGACCGTGGCCGACGTGGCGACGGTGCAGGACGGCGGGATGCCGCGCTACGGCGCGGTCACGCAGAACGGCAAGGGCGAGGTCGTGACGGGCATGGTGCTCAAGCTCCAGGGCGCCGACAGCCGCCGGGTGATCGACGCGGTGAAGGCGCGCATGGACGAGATCCGCTCGGCGCTGCCGAAGCACGTGCACATCGTACCGTTCTACGACCAGACCGAGCTGGTGGGGCGCACCACGCACACGATCACGAAGAATCTGCTCGAGGGCGGGATTCTCGTCATCGCGGTGCTCTTCCTGTTCCTGCGCAACGTGCGCGCGTCGCTCATCGTGGCGAGCGTGATCCCGCTCTCGATGCTCATCGCGTTCGGCGGGATGTACCTGTTCGGCTACTCGGCCAACCTGATGTCGCTCGGCGCGCTCGACTTCGGGCTGATCGTCGACGGCGCGATCGTGATGGTCGAGAACTTCGTGCACCGGATGGAGAAGGCCCCGCCGGACGCGAACGACGCGGACGCGCGCGCGGCGTTCTTCCGCGACGCGGCCGTCGAGGTCGGGCGGCCGGTGCTCTTCGGCATCGCGATCATCGTCGCCGTGTACATCCCCATCTTCACGCTCGAGGGGATGGAAGGGCGGATGTTCAAACCGATGGCCTTCACGGTCGTCTGTGCCGTGCTCGGCTCGCTGCTGCTCGCCCTCACGTACGTGCCGACCATCTCGGCGGCGCTGCTGAAGGCGCCGAAGGAGAAGGCGGGCGATTCCGGCGCGCGCGAAAAGGACGGCGCCGTGGGGAAGAGCGGCGCCTCCGGCCTCGAATCGCGCCTGCGCGACCGCTACGCGGGCGCGCTGGAGTGGAGCATCCGGCACGGGAAGGTGATCACCGCGGTCGCGGTCCTGCTCGCGGTGAGCGCCGCGTGGTCGCTGACGCGGATCGGCACCGAGTTCATGCCGAAGCTCGACGAGGGGGCGATCCTCATCAACACCCGGCGTCTGCCGAGCGTGTCGCTCGCCGACGCGACCAAGCTCTCGCTCGAGTCGGAGCGGATCGTGCGGCGCTTTCCGGAGGTGCTCTCGGTCGTCACGAAGGAAGGGCGTCCGGACCTCGCGACCGAGGCGATGGGACTCTACGAGGGCGACCAGTACGTGACGCTCCGGGACCGCGGCGAGTGGAAGACGGCGAAGGACCCCGAGGGGATGATCGCCGCGTTCGACTCGGCGCTGAAGAGCGTGCCGGGGCTGTGGGTGAGCTTCACGCAGCCGCTCGCGATGCGGCTCGACGAGGCGGAGAGCGGGATCCGCACGGACCTCGGGGTGAAGGTGGTGGGCCCCAGTCTGGAGCGGAACGAGCAGATCGCCAACCGCATCCGGGGGGTGCTCGGCACCGTGCCCGGCTCGGCCGACGTGTCGGTCGAGGTGAGCGAGGGGACGGGGCAGCTCCAGGTCTCGGTGCGGCGCGCCGACCTCGCGCGCTACGGCCTGTCGGTGGCCGACGTGCGCGACGCGGTGAACATGGCGTTAGGCGGCGACGTCGCGACCGAGATGGTCGACGGGCCGCGGCGGATCGGCGTGGCCGTCCGGTACCCGGCGGCGCAGCAGCAGGACCCGGGCGCGCTCGCCAACCTCCTGCTCCGCAGCCCGACCACGGGCGCGGTGGTGCCGCTCTCGGCGGTGGCGGACGTCGTGCCGCAGACCGGCCCCGAGCAGATCAGCCACGAGGACGCGCAGCGCCGCACGCTGGCGATGGCGAACGTGCGCGGGCGCGACCTGGGCAGCTTCGTCACGGAGGTGCGCGCGCGCGTGGCGCGCGAGGTGCCGATCCCGTCGGGCACCTTCCTGGAGTGGGGCGGGCAGTACGAGAACCAGCAGCGCGCGATGCAGCGGCTGCGGGTCGTGGTGCCGCTCGCGCTCGGGCTGATCGTGCTGCTGCTCTACGCCTCGTTCCGCTCGGTGCTGCAGACGGCGCTCGTGCTGACCAACGTTCCGTTCGCGCTCGTCGGCGGCGTCGCGGCGCTGTGGTTGCGCCACCTCAACCTGTCGCTCTCGGCGAGCGTCGGATTCATCGCGCTGTTCGGGATCGCGGTGCTCAACGGCGTCGTCCTCGTGTCGCACGTGAACGCACTGCGGCAGGGGCTGGACGGCGAGCCGGGGCACGACGTCGACGAGGCGGTGCGGATGGGCGCGAGCGATCGCGTGCGACCGGTGCTGATGACGGCGCTCGTGGCGAGCCTCGGCTTCGTGCCGATGGCGATCTCGTCGACGCCCGGGAGCGAGGTGCAGCGGCCGCTCGCGACGGTCGTGATCGGCGGGCTGCTGACGAGCACGGCGCTGACGCTGTTCCTGCTGCCGGTGCTGTACCGCGCCGTGATCGGGTGGGCGGAGCGGCGGCACGACCGGGGCGGGGCGGGGCAGCGGCCGGGCGCGGGCGCCGCGCCCGAGACGGGCGGCGGTACGGAGGCGAGGCCCGCCCGCCCCGCGGTGCCGGCGATCGCCGCCGCGGTGCGCGCCGAGCCCGCGTAAGGCACGGCGGGGCTCGCCGCGCGCGTGCCGCCGGGCCCGGCTCCGCACGGCGGCTCGCGCCACGCGACTGTGCGCAATATCACGTAGCAGCGTCGTGGCGCGGACATAAATCGCCGTTTGCGACTTGCGCGCACGGGCCCCGAGGTCTGGCGCGATTTCCGATCGGTTGCAACAGTGGCGCTGCGCCTGCGGGGCGGCGCCGGTCGCGAGTCTGGCCGTGCCCGCCCCGCCCCCGGAACCCGGCACGCGACCAGTGCCGGGCAACCGTCGGCGCATCCACGTGCCGCGAGGTGGAGTTCCGTATGCCGATGCCCACGCAGTCCGACGACGTGTTCACCTACACGCCGCGCGCGAGCGGTGCGCCCGCACCCGGGACCGCCGCGCCGCCCGCTCCGGCCGCGCCGCGTGCGGGGAGCGAGGCGACGCGACTGCTCGCGATCGCGGCGTACACCAACGCGGCGTTCCGCCGCGACGTGCTCGACCGTGTGCGCCGGCGCGAGCACGCGGCCACCGCGCCCGAGTACGGCGTGGACCTGCAAACCGTCGCGGCGCATTGCGCGGCGGCCGACCGGCGGGACCGGTCGTTCGCGCTCTGGCTCATCCTCGCGTCCATCGGCGGCGCGGCGGTGGTGCTCGCGACGGAAGTGCTCATCGGGGCGCAGAACGTGGTGCCCGCCCTCGTCACCGCGTGGGCCGTGCTGGCGGCGATCGTCTTCGCCCGCGACTACAGCCCGCGCTTCGGCGCGATCGCGTCGGGGCTGTCGCGCCGCGCGTTCGCCGGCGCGCCACTCCCCCCGGCGTCCGCGCAGTACGCGCCCCTCATCGCCCGGTGCGGCGAGCAGGCGCGCCAGAATCTCGTGGTCTACAGCGGCTTCACGCCGTTCGTCGGCGCGGGGGTCCTCGTCGAGCGCTGGTCGTTCGCCCTCAACGTCACCAAGGGCAAGCGCATGCTCGACGGCTGCTGCTCGCCCCGCCCGTTCGCGGTGCACGAACTCTACGACTGCGTCGAGCAGTCGCTCGTGGGGCTGGGGCTGCCGCACGTCACGTTCGACCCCGTCGCGTACGTCAACGGGCGCGACGTCCGAGACGACCGTCAGCTGCTGCCGTCGCCGTACGCCGCGCCCTCGGTGAGCATCCCCGCCGAGCAGGTGCACGCGCTCACCGAGCGGGCCGACCCGCGCATCCGCGCGTACCGGTGCGTGCAGAGCACGAGCTGGGACGGCGAGCTGGTCGTGACGATGTTCCTGCGCTGCGTGCGCCAGGGCTCGAATCTGTTCGTCGAGGTTAACAAGTACCTGCTGCCGCCCATCCACGAGTCGTACCACAAGGTCGACGCGCTGCGGAAGGACGCTCGCGTCGGCGAGATGTTCGGACTCGGCATCGTCGCGGTCGTGCTCGCGCCGTTCTCGGCCGCCGCGGCGTACCTCCGCGCCACCGCGGCGCTGCAGGAGCGGCTAGGCCGCCGCACGGCGGAGCGCGAGCGCCGGCGGCGCATCGACGACAACCTGGAGTACGACTACGGGGCCGGAAAGTCGGTGCGCGAAACCGCGGCGTCGGCGGACTACCGGCGCTACTTCCAGCGCGTCGACCAGGAGATGCACGCGAAGCTGCTCGAGCGTCAGATCCTCGAGGCCGTCACCGACTTCCTCGACGCGAAGGACATCGACACGGCGGAGCTGATCGGGCGCCGCGACACGATCCTCAACACGGGCGTCATCGTCTCGCAGAGCAAGATCGAGGGCGACAACGTCGTCCTGGGGGGCCGCGCGACGGCCACGATGAACAGCGTCAAGACCGCCGCGCAGTCCGTCAAGACGGCGGCGCAGTCGGTCACCACCGCGGCCGCATAAGGCGTCCGCCTAACACATCGGAGCTTCCATGTCCTCGTCCGGCGGCGTCCACATCTCGGGCAGCACCGTGTCCGCGACCAACCAGGTCATCGCCGAGCGCGTCTCGGGCGTGCGCCTGTCGAGCGGGGGCCCGGCGGCCGATCCGGGCGAGCTGGCGCGGCGGGTGCGCGACCTCGAGGACGCGGTGGCGCGCTACGGCCCGGCGTCCGCCGACGAGGCGGCGGTGCGCGAGCGCGCCGCCGCGGTGACGCGCGAGGCCGCCGCCGAGAAGCCGGACGGCCCGACGCTGCGTGGACTCCTGACCGGAATCACCAGCGCCGCGGGCGCGGCCACGGCGATCGCGACCGCGGCGGGCGCGCTGATGCACCTCATCCCCTGACCCGGGGCGTTAGGCGTCCCCCCCGTCCGCGCCCACCGCGACCCGCCCGTCGCCGCGCGCGAGCGGCCCGACGGTGTAGTCGACGAACTCGCGCCGCGTCGCCGCCCACGCGGCCGTGGCGCGCCGGTCGGCGTCGTGCACCGCATGCCCGCCGCGGTGCAGCACGAACGACGGCTCGGGCGCCCACGTCCCGTCGAGCCGCAGGTCGCGCGCGGCGGCGAGCGCCTCGAGCGACGCCCGGAGCGCGTCGATCTGGCCGTTGCCGAGGGCGGCGACGACGCGGGCGCGCACGGTGAAGCAGCGCATCGCGGGCGCGCGCGCCGTCACGCGCGCCGTCACGCGCGCCGTCACGGCGCCGCCCGCCCGGCGCCCGCCACCCCGCGCCCGGTGGCGAGGCCGAGGCGGGCGCGGGCGAGCGACTGGTTGACCGTCGCCTGCTCGCGCTGGACGCGGGCCTGCGCGAGCGCCGTCTGCGCGCTCGCGACGTCGATGAAGTTCGCCATCCCGACCTCGTAGCGACCGCTCACGGCGGCGAACGCCTTGTCCGCCGCGGCCACCTGCGCGGCCGCGGCCTGCGCCGTGAGGTCGGCCGCGCGGATGTCGGCCGCCGCCTGCGCGACCTCGCCCACGATGCGGTCCCGCACGTCCGCCTCGGCCACCTCGCTCCGCTCCTCGAGGGCCCGGGCGCGCTCCTCGTCGGCGCGCGCCTGGTGGCGGTCGAAGATCGGCAGGTTCACGCCGAGCGAGAGCAGCCCGGCCACCTGCGAGCCGAGCTGCGAGAACGGGCTCCGCTGTCCCGGCGCGAGCAGGTTCTGGCCGTTCTGCACCGCGCGTCCGAACAGGCGTGCCTGGTCGACGAGGTCGAACTCGATGCCGATCGACGGCAGGCGTTCGCCGTGCGCGAAGCGGAGCTGCTGGTCCGCCGCGCGGTGCCGCGCCGCGGCGGCACTGAGGTCGGGGCGCGCGGCGAGCGCCTCGCGTTCGAGCGCGGCGACGTCGGCCGCGGTCGCCACGGGGGGCGTCGTCGCGCCGGCCGGGGACCCGTCAGGCACCGCGTCGGGCCGGGCGCCGGGCGCCGCGTTCGCCGCGAACGGCGCGGGCGTGCCGTCCGCGGCGACCGGCGGGAGCGAGACGGCCACCGGCCGCGCGGGGTCGAACCGCAACCGCCGCAGCAGCGCGATGCGGTCCGCGTCGCCGCGGTTGTCGGCGGCGATCACCGCCGCCTCGTCGGCGCGCGTCTGCGCCTGCTGGCGGTAGAGGTCGGGCGGGGCCCGCATGCCGGCGCGCACCTGCGCCGTCAGCTGCGCCTCGCGGCTGCGCGAGAGGTCGAGCGTCGTCCGCGCCACGGTCGCGAGCCGGTCGTCGAGTACCACCTGGTAGTACGCGTTCGTGACGTCGTAGGCGATCTCCTGGCGCGCGCGGCCCAGCGTGAGGCCGGCGGCCTCGCGCTGGGCGACGGCGGCGCGCAGCGCGGCGCGGTCGCGCGTGCCGTTGAACAGCGTGTAGGTCGTGGACAGGCCGACGTTGAGCCCGTACAGCGTGGTGTTGGTGGGCAGGAGCGCGGTCGACGAGAGCAGCGGGTTGCCCGTCTCGGAATACGTGCTGCCGATCCCCGAGAGCGTGGGCAGGAACTGCCCGTAGGCGCGCAGCACGGTCGCCGCCGCGGCGCGCTCGTCCTCCTGCGCCGTCAGGACGGGCGTCGCGCGCGTGAGCGCCGTCGAGACGCTCTGCTCCAGCGTGACGCGCAGCGTGTCGCCGGGCGCGCCGACGACCCGCGCCGCGGCCGGCGAGACGGCACCCTGCGCGGCGGGCCGCGGCGCGGCCTGCGCGACCGCACGCGACGCCTGCACGCCGAGCGCGAGCAGTGCCGCGCCGCGCGCCGCGCCCAACATGCGGCGCGCCCTCACGGCGTCGTCCCGCGCGCCGCGACCGCGGTGCTGTCGCGCGCGAGCTGCACGCGCGCGCCGTCGGCGAGCGACGCGGCGTTGAGCGCGACCCGCTGCCCCGCCGCCACGCCGCTCGAGAACGTGACCAGCTTCCCGTCGTTGCCGGCCACGGTCACCGGCACCAGGTGCAGCCGCGCGCTGGCCGTGCCGTCCGCGGCCGGGCCGCCCGCGCCACTCGCGCCGGCCGTGCTGTCGACGAGCGCGACGTAGCTCGCCGTGCCGCGCGTGATCAGCGCGTCCACCGGCGCTTCGGGGTGCGGAACGGTGGGCAGGTCGAGCGTGACCTGCACGAACGCGCCCGGCACGATCTGCCCGTTGCGGTCGTCGAGGTCGAGTTCGGCGAGCATCTTGCGCGTCCGCGGGTCGAGCGTGCCGCTCACGCGCGTGACGCGCGCCGCAACCTGCACGCCGGGGCGGTCGTTCTCGGTGATCGTCGCGAGCGCGCCGGTGCGCAGCGCGGCCGCGTCGGCCTGGTCGAGGTAGACGAAGATCCGTAAGCGGTCGAGCTGACTCACGGTGACCACGGGGAGCGCGGCCGTCTGCGAGGACGCCGCGTTCTGCATGAGCGCGCCCGGGTCCGCGAAGCGCGCCGTCACCGTGCCGTCGAACGGGGCCCGCAGCGTCTCGTACCCGCGCTCCTCGGCCAGCGCGTTCATCCGCTGGCGCGCGACCTCGGCGTCGGCCCGCGCCTGGTCGGCTTCCTGGTTGGACACGAACTGCTGCGCGAGCAGCTGGCCCATGCGCTGCGAGGTCACGTTCTTCTGCTCGAACTCCGCCCGCGCCCCGGCCAGCGCCCGGTCGGTCTCGGGGCTCTGCACCGTGGCGAGCACCTGGCCCGCGCGCACCCGGTCGCCGCGGTCCACGCGGATGCTCTGCAGGTACCCGCTCACCTTGGCGTAAAGCGTGACTTCCGCGTACGGCCGCGCCTCGCCGATGAGCGCGAGGTGGCGCACGGCGGGCGAGGTGGTCACCGCGGCCGCGCGCACCACGACGCCGCGGGCGACGTCCGCGGTGCGCGCGGTGGCCTCGCGGTGCACGCTCGCGTTCCGGCGCGCGGCGATGAGGACGACGGTCCCGGCGGCGACCCCGACGAGCGCGACGCTGCCGAAGACGAGGCCGCGCGGGGTGGGCGCGCGCCGGGGCTGGATGGAGACGGGCTCGATCATGGCGGGCGGGTGTTGGACGGCGGGGGCGCGGTCAGGCGGCGGCCGGCACGAGCCCGCCGTGCGGCTCGCGCGGCGGCCCGGACGCGCCGTGGGCGGCGTCGGCGCCGTCGCCCTCGCGCCCGTCGGCCTCGGCGCGGAACCGCGCCTCGAGGAGGTGCTTGCCGGGGATCGCCTTGCGCAGCGCGGCGTACGCCGCCGGGACGACGAGCAGCGTGACCATCGTCGCGACGACGAGTCCGCCGATCACCGCGCGGCCTAACGGGGCGTTCTGCTCGCCGCCCTCGCCCGTGCCGATCGCCATCGGCAGCATGCCGAGGACCATCGCCAGCGCGGTCATCAGCACCGGGCGGAGGCGCGTCCGTCCGGCTTCGATCGCGGCCGAGACGGCGTCCATCCCCAGCTCGACGCGCTGGTCGTTGGCGAAGCTGACGAGCAGGATCGAGTTCGAGACCGCGATCCCGACGGCCATGATCGAGCCCATGAGCGAGACGACGTTGATCGTCGTCCCCGTGATCGCGAGCGCCCAGAGGATCCCGACGAGCGCCCCCGGCACGGCGATCATGATGATGATCGGGTCGAGCCAGCTCTGGAACATGATCACCATCAGCAGATAGACCAGGATGATCGAGACCACGAGCCCGAGCGCGAGCGACGAGAAGGCCTGGTGCATGACCTCGCCCTGCCCGCGGACCACGATCGAGACACCCGCCGGGAGCGCGCCGAGCCCGGCGATCCGGTCCTGGATGCCGGCGACCACGGAGCCGAGGTCGCGCCCCTCGACGTTGGCGTCGACGTCGACGACGCGCTGCACGGTCGAGTGGTCGATCTCGTTGGGCACCGCGCGGGTGCTCACCGTCGCGACGTTGCCGAGCGTCTGCGTGGGCGCGGACGGCAGGTCGAGCGGCTGCGGCGCGCGGTCGAGCGTGCCCCCCGCCGTCGCGCCCTGCCCGAGGCCGCCGCCCTGCGGCGTGACGGGGGTCGAGAGGAGGTCCGACGTCCTCTGGAAGTTGGCGAGCGGCGTCTTCACCGCGACCAGGTAGTTGACGTTGTTGGCCGGGTTGATGAAGTAGCTCGGCGCGACCACCGCGCTCGACGAGAGCGAGGTGAGCATGCTGTTGGCGACGTCGCGCTGCGAGAGCCCCAGCACGCCGGCGCGCTCGCGGTCCACCTCGACGCGGAGCGTCGGGTAGTCGAGCGACTGCTTGACGTGCACGTCGGCCGCGCCGGGCACGGTCCGCATGGCCGTCGCCAGCCGGCTGGCGATGGCGTAGCCCTGCTGCAGGTCGTTGTCCTGCACCTGCACGTCGATCGGGGCCGAGAGTCCGAAGTTGAGCACCTGGCTGACGATGTCGGCCGTCTGGAAGTACGCCGTGCTCCCCGGGAAGCTCCTCGCGAGGTCGTCGCGGATCCTCGCGACGTACTCCGCGGTGGGCGCGTGCCCGGGCTTCAGCGCGACGAGGATCTCGGCGTCCATCGCGCTCGTGTTGTCGGTGGGGACGAAGGCGAGCGAGAGCGGCGACGGCAGCCCGATCATCGAGTTGATCGTCTCCAGCTGCCCCGCGGGAACGAGGGCGCGGATGTGCCGCTCGACGTCGGCGACGAGCGAGTCGGTCTTCTCGATGCGCGTCCCCGGCGGGGCGCGGAAGTGCAGCTTCATCATCCCGGCGTCGGTGCTCGGGAAGAAGTCCTGGCCCACGAGGGGGAGCAGGCAGAAGCTGACGACCGCGAGCCCCGTGAACGCGAGCAGCGTGACCGCCCGGTGGGCGACGAGCGTGCGCAGGGCCGCCGTGTAGCGGTCCTGGAAGCGGCCGAACCAGCGGTCGCGCGCCACGTTGAAGGCGTGCGAAAGGCGCGAGAAGCCGCTCGCGTGCGGCAGGTCCACCTCGGCGTCGTGCCCCTGGCCGTGCGCGCGCTCGCCGGCGAGCAGCATGCGCGCGAGCGTCTTGACGAGCGTGCGCGAGAGTAGCCACGCCGCGAGCATCGCCGTGACCACCGCGAGGGCCATCGGCACGAAGAGGAAGCGCGCCGGGCCGACGAGCAGCACCACCGGGAAGAACACGATGCAGATGGCGAGCGTCGCCATGATCACCGGCTGCGCGATCTGCTGCGCGCCGTCGAGGATCGAGACGGTGAGCGGCTTCCCCATCCCGCGGTTGCGGTGGATGTTCTCGACGGTGATCGTCGCGGTGTCGACGAGGAGCCCGATCGACAGCGAGATCCCGCCGAGCGTCATGATGTTGAACGAGTTCCCGGTCGCCTTGAGCGCCATGATCGAGCAGGCGAGCGCGAGCGGGATCGACGCGATCGCGACGACCACCGAGCGCCACGATCCGAGGAAGAACAGGATCATGAGCGAGACGAGTAGCGCGGAGATGAACGCCTCGCGCACGACGCCGGCGACGGCCGCCTTCACGAACGTCGACTGGTCGAAGTCGAGGTTCAGCTCCATTCCGTTAGGCGCGATCTTCCGCAGCGTGGGGAGCAGCTCCTTCGTGCTCTCGACGACCGTGAGCGTCGACGCGTCGGCCTTCTTGAGGATGGAGAGGTACGCCGCGCGCCGGCCGTTGACGCGGACGATGTTGGTCTGGTCGGCGTAGCCGTCGTTCACGGTGGCGACGTCGCCGACGGTGATCGGCGCGCCGCGCACGACCTTGATCGGGATGTGGGCGAAGTCGGCGACCGCCGACGGGCTCGAGTTGAGCGCGACGTTGTACTCGCGGTCGCCGAGGCGCGCCGTGCCGGCGGGGATGATGACGTTCGAGCTCTGAATCGCCTGCACGACGTCGCTCGGCGAGAGGCCCGCGTTGGCGAGCTTGGCGGGGTCGACGTCGACGGTGATCTCGCGCGTCTTCCCGCCGTAGGGCGCCGGCGTCGAGAGGCCGGGGATCGTGAACAGCCGGAGGCGGAGGAAGTTCTGCCCGTAGTCGGAGATCTTCGCCTCGTCGATCGACTTGCTCGACAGCGTCATCTGCGCCACGGGCACGCTCGACGCGTTGCTCTGGATGATGTACGGGGGCGTCATGCCCGGCGGCATCGCGCGCAGCGACGTGCTCGACGACGCGGCGATCTGGGCGATCGCGTTGCCGACGTCGATGCCGGGCTGGAAGTAGATCTTCTCCAGCCCGATGCCGGGGATCGACTGCGACTCGATGCGCTGGATCCCGTTCACCGTGCTCGACAGGCCGCGCTCGGAGAGCAGCACGACGCGCCGCTCCATGTCCTCGGCCGAGAGTCCGTTGTAGTTCCAGACGACGGCGACGACCGGGATGTCGATGTTGGGGAACAGGTCGACGAGCATGCTCTTCATGGCGAGCACGCCCATGAGCACGAGCACGGCGGCGAAGACGGCGACCGTGTACGGCTGGCGGAGCGCGAGTCGGACGAGCCACATACGGCGGGCGGGGCAGGGGCGGACGTGGGGCCGCGCGGGATGCGGACGCTGCGGATACTAGGTGGCCGGGCCGGCGCTCACAGCTGGATACAGCGCGTCTTAGCCATCAGCTTTCGTTATGGCCCTCAACCTTCACCAACTCCGCATGTTCGCGGCGGCGGTGCGCCACGACGGCGTCGGCGCGGCCGCACGCGCGCTCCTCGTCAGCCAGCCCGCGGTGTCGCGCGCGATCGCCGAACTGGAGCGCGACCTCGGCGTCGAGCTGCTCGAACGCAGCGCGCGCGGCGTGCACCCCACGGCGGCCGGCCTCGAGCTGTTCGAGCACGCGCAGGCGGTGGCCGCGGCCGAGCGCGCGGCCGAGGAGGCGATGGCGGCGGCGCGCGGCCTGATGCGGGGCACACTGCACATCGGCGCGAGCACGACGATCGCCACGTACGAGCTACCGCCGTTGATCGGGGCGTTCGCGCGGGCGCACCCCGAGATCGACCTGCGGCTGTCGTCCGTGCACACGCGGGTGCTCGTGCCCCTCGTGCGCAATTACGAGATCGACGTCGCGCTCGCGGAGGCGCCGGTCACCGACCCACGGATCACGGTCACGCGCTGGATCACCGACGAGATGGTCGTGGTGGCCGCGCCCTCGCACCCGCTCGCCCGACGGGCGGCGGCGCACGGGCCCGTGCCGCCCGCCGCGCTCGACGAGGAACTGCTGATCCTGCGCGAGCCCGAGTCGGGGACGCGCGACCTCGTCCTGCACGGCCTCACCGCCGGCGGCGTGGCGCCCGCGCGCACGATGGCGGTGGACGGCACGGAGGTGATCAAACGGCTCGTCGCGGAAGGCGTCGGGATCGCGGTCGTGTCGCGGGCGACCGTGGTCGAGCAGCTCGCGCTCGGGCGGCTGACGGTCGTCCCGGTCCGCACGCTCCGGATCACGCGCCCGTTCAACCGGCTGTCGATGGCTCGCCGCCGGCCGAGCGCGGCGGCGCGGGCGTTCCTCGAGCTGCTCGCCGCGGAGGCGCGGCGCCGTGGCACACGTCGCCGCGCGTTGACGGGAACGAGGGCCGTGGCAATATTGCCAGAATAGCGCGGCATCTTGCCGCTCAGGCTGCTTCGCCTCACCACCATGGCTACCGCACTCGCCCCGCAGGTCGGCGCCTACCTCGGCGGCGACGACGTCGTCGGCCCGATCGCGACGGACTACGACCTCGTCGACGCCGTACAGGCGGGGTTGCCGACGGCCGCGGTCGACGACCTGCTCGCGCGCGGGCTGCTCACGGCCGACGAGGTCGACCGCCTCGTGTTGCCGCGCCGCACCCTGTCGCACCGGCGTGCGCGCGGCGAGCGGCTCACGGTCGACGAGTCCGACCGGCTGGCGCGCGTGGCCCGCGTGCTGGCCGTCGCGGGGGAGAGCTTCGGGAGCGCGGCGAAGGCCGGGCGATGGCTGCGCCGCCCGAGCCGCGTGCTGCGCGGCGAGGTTCCGCTCGCGCTCGTCGTCACCTCCGACGGCGCGCGGCTCGTCGAGGACGAGCTCACGCGCATCGCGAGCGGCGACCTGGCGTAGGGCGCGCCGCGCACGCCTAACGGAGCGCGCGCGGTGGCGCTCGTCGCCTGGCGGCTCACGACGCCGAGGTACGCGGACCTCTCGGGCGAGGGGGCGCGCCGCGCGGGCGGGCGCTGGAACCCGCGCGGGGCGGCCGTGGTCTACGCCGGCGACCACCCGGCACTCGCCGTGGCCGAGTACCTCGTACACGTTCGCGACCCCGAAGACCTGCCCGACGCGCTCGTCTTCCTGCGCGTCGCCGTGCCGGACGACGTCGCGGTGGCCGCGGTGACGCGCGCCGAACTCGAACGCGCCGACCCGGACTGGCGTCGTGCGGCGTCGCCCGGGTGCCTCGCGGCGGGCGCGGCGTGGCTCGCGGGCGGCGCGGCGGCCGTGCTGCGGGTGCCGTCGGCGGTGGTGCCGCTGGCCGAGAACGTCCTGCTCAACCCCGCGCACCCGGACGCGGCGCGTTGTACCATCGTCGAGACGATCCCCTACGTGTTCGAGCCGCGGCTGCTCGACCCCGCCCGCCGGTGAGCGACCGGCCAGCCGCCGAGGCCGCCCGGGAGCCCGCCCGGGTGCCCGCCCGGGCGCCCGCCCGGGAGCCCGCCCGGGAGCCCGCGCGGCCGCCGGGCTACTTGTGGCCGCGGTGGATCTTCCTGCGCGCGCTCGGGCTCGTCTTCGGCTCCGCGTTCTACGCGCTCGCCGGCCAGGTCCGCGGCCTCGTCGGCGCGCGCGGGGTCCTGCCCGCGGCCGAGTACCTGCCGGACGTCGCGCGCGCCGCGCCCGGGCTCGAACACTTCTGGCTCGCGCCCACGGTCCTCTGGGCGGGGCCTAACGACGGCGCGCTGCTCGCCGTCGCCGCCGCCGGGCTCGTCGCGTCGGGGCTGCTCGCCCTCAACCGTGTGCCGCGGCTCGCCGTGGTCGCCTGCGTCGTGTGCTTCCTCTCGCTCGTGAGCGTCCTGCAGGACTTCTCGGGCTACCAGAGCGACGGCATGCTGCTCGAAGCCGGCTTCCTGGCCTGCTTCCTCGCGCCGCCCGGGCGCCGGCCGGGGCTCGGGGCGGGGAGCCCCCCGGCGCGCGCGAGCGTCTTCCTGCTCCAGTGGGAGTGGTTCCGCATCTACTTCGAGAGCGGCGTGGTCAAGCTCGCCAGCGGCGACCCGCACTGGCGCGACCTCACGGCGATGGACCGCTACTACGAGACGAGCCCGCTCCCGTCGTGGCCGGGCTGGTACGTGCAGCAGCTCCCGCACTGGTACCACGCCGGCACGGTGGTGGTCACGCTCGTGTTCGAACTGGTGCTCGTCTGGGCGCTCTTCCTCGGGCGACGCGCGCGCATCGCCTGCTGCGTCCTGGTCACGCTGTTCCAGCTCGGCATCATCGCGACCGCCAACTACGCCTTCCTCAACCACCTCGTCCTCCTGCTCGGCGTGTTTCTGCTCGACGACCGCGCGCTCGCGCCGGTCGCGGCGTGGGCGCGGCGCCTGGCGCGCCGGCGCGCGGCGGCGGACGATCCGTTAGGCGACGTGTCGTTAGACACCCCGGCCCCGCCGTGGCGCCCGGTCACCTGGCGCGGATGGGCGAGCGCGGCCGTGCTCGCCTTCACGTTCGTCGCCACGCTCGAACCCGTGCTGCCCGCGCCGCTCACCGAGCCCGAGCGGCTGCTCGCGCCGTTCCGCGTCGCCAACACGTACGGGCTGTTCGCCACGATGACGCCCGCGGAGTGCGAGATCGAGTTCCAGGGCACGCGCGACGGGCGGACGTGGGCGGCCTACCCGTTCCGCTACAAGCCGCAGGACCCGCGCGAGGCGCCGGGGATCTACGCGCCGTACCAGCCGCGCTTCGACTGGAACCTGTGGTTCGCCTCGCTCGGGCCCTGGCGCGCGTCGCCGTGGGTGGTGCGCGCGCAACTCCGCCTGCTGGAGGGGAGCCCGCCCGTGCTGGCGCTCTTCCGCGGCGACCCGTTTGTGGGCGTGCCGCCGGCCGCGGTGCGGACGGTGCTCTGGCGCTACCGCTTCACCACGCGCGCCGAGCGGCGGGCCACCGGGCGCTGGTGGGCGCGCGAGCTGGTCGGCCCGTACTCCGGTACGCTCGCGCGCGGGGCCGGCGGCGCGGTCGAGCTCGACCCGCCGGACGCGGTGCCCAACTCCACGTGCGCGCCTTGAATGGCGTCTTCGCCACGTCGACGTGGGGGAGGACACCGCGTCAGGCGATACGTCGGGCATGGCGTGAGGCGGCGCGCGGCCTGCCGGCCACCACCGCCGCCGCGAGCAGCGTCCAGACCACCTGGGCCGCGAACATGCCAGCCAGGTTGCCGGGTCTGAGGTACACGTCCGAGCGGAGGAGGATGGCGACGGGGACCACCGCGCAGACGAGTCCGCCCGCGCCCGCGAGCCGCCGGCCCGCGCCCGCGTCGGCGAGCAGCGCGCACGCCCAGCCGAACGTCCCGGCCGACATCGCGACGAGTGCGACCTTGGTGAACGCCTGGATCATCACCGCGACCAGACGGAACGCGCCGCCGTCCGCCGGCCCGCATCCCGCCGACGTGCCGAGGCAGGCCGCGGCGAGGTCCGGCGCCACGAAGCCGTCGAGCATGGCGGGGATGACCGAGAGCACGACGCCCGCGCCGTACGCGAGGAACGCCGCGCCGACCGCGGGGCGCCTCCAGCCGAGCGAGGCGGAGAAGCGCAGGAACCCGAGCGTCTGCAGGGCGAACATCGCGACGATGCTGCCGTGGACGAACCGGGTCATGGGGGCGATCGCCTGAACGCCGGCCGCGACGTCGGCCACGCCGTGTCGCCCGTGCAGAGCTGGGTGATGCAGGAGGAGGACGAGGGTCAGGAGCGCGGGCACCGCCAGCAGCGCGGCGGCGACGTGGTCGGCCGCGGGGCGGTCGACTTGGGGACGGTCGGCAGGTAGGCTGCTGACTGCCGTGCGTGGGGCGGTGGACATCGGCGGCGCGGGGAGTGATCGTGGTCCGGCGTACGCGCCGAACATCGCGTCTTCCCGCCGTCCCCGCCCCCGATGCCGAACGACTCTCCCGCACGTGTTCGGAAACCCGCCGTCCGGGCCGACGACGAGGTCGACCCGCGGGTCGCCCGCACCACTCGCGCGCTCGCCCGCGCCCTCATCGGGCTCATCAAGGAGCGCGAGTTCGACGCGATCACGGTGCAGGACATCCTCGACCGGGCGGGGGTCGGCCGCGCGACCTTCTACGCGCATTACCGCAACAAGCAGGACGTGCTCCTCTCGAGCTACGAGGGGGTGTTCGCCTGGCTTGCGCCGCTCGTCGAGCGGCCGTCGCCCGCCGGACCGCGCCTCTTTCCGGTCGCCGAGTTCCTCGCGCACGTCGGCGAGGAGCCGGCGCTCGTGGACGCGTTGCGGCGCGACGGCCTGCTGGACGAGATGTGGGCGCTGTGCGCGGACCACGCGGCGCGCATGATCGCGCGCCGGCTCGGACACGCGGGCGGCAGCGCGCCGGACATGCCGCGCGCGCTGGTCGCGCGGATGCTGGCGGGCGCCCTCATGGAGGCGATTCGGTGGTGGCAGGACCACCCGGCCGCCGCCACGCCGGTGCAGGTCGACGCGGCATTTCACGAGGTCGCGCGCGGGGTGTTGCGCGCGTCGGCCGCGCGTGAGTTGGTGTGAGGCGCTCGGTTGCCGGCGCTGCGGCGCGCGGGTAAGCTCGCCACTCCGCGCTCTCCCGCCCCCGTCGATCCGTCGCGCCCATGCGCCGCCGCCATCCCGCCGCCCTGCTCGCGGCCGCCCTACTCGCCCTCGCGTGCCGCCCCGGTGCCGAGCCCGCGCGTGACTCCGCCGCGGCGGCCGCCCCGGCCGCCGCCGCGTCCCCGCCGATCGCCGACCCCGCGACCGTCACCTACGCGCCGGCGCTCGGCATCGCGCTCGCGAAATTCACGCGGCGGCCGAGCGGGCTGTACGTCCGCGACGACGTGGTCGGCCGGGGGGCGGTCGCGACGACGGGTCGCGGGGTGCTGGTGCGCTACACCGGGTTCCTGACCGACGGGACCACGTTCGACTCGACGAAGGCGAGCGGCCGGCCGCTCGCCTTCGTCGTGGGTCGCGGCGAGGTCATCAAAGGCTGGGACGAGGGGATGGAGGGCATGCGCGTCGGCGGAACGCGCACGCTCGTCGTCCCGCCCGCGCTCGGCTACGGCGCCGGCTCGCCGCCGGGGATCCCGCAGAACGCGGTGCTGGTATTCCGCGTCAAACTGGCCGGGGTGCAGTAGCGGCCGCGCGGCGCGCGATCAGGAGATGCCGCCGAGTTCGACGTGTGGCGCCGCGCTCGGCCGTATGACGACGGCCAACTGCCGGACCGCGTGGGCGAGGTGCACGCTCACCGGCTCCGGCGAGATCGGCGCGTGCCGCATGCCGAGCAGCCGAGCCGTGCCCGCGAACCCCTCCGCCAGCCGTACGAGTGCGAGTCCCATGACCGCCGTGATCGCGACGAGTAGCACCACCTGGAGCGGAAGCGGCAGTTCGGGCGGGAGCACGATGTTGCGCGCGACCGCGAGCGGGACCCCGTGCAGGATGTAGATGGCCAGCGCCCGGGACGCCCACCGCATCAGGACGGGGGACGGCGTCGCGAGGTGGTGTGCGGCGAACCCGTAGCACGCGAGTACCCACGCCCAGCTCGCCACGCCCTCGGCCACCACGGCGACGTGCGCGTCCCACCCCGCCCGCGTGCCGACCACCTGCAGCGCCGCCGCGCCCGCCCACGCGAGCAGCGCCGCGCGCCGCCGCCCGATCACGGTCGCGCGGAACGCCGGAGCGCTGCCGAGCACCATGCCGGCGACGAAGTCACCGCCGTAGCCGATCAGCGTCTTGAGGTCGACGTGTCCCAGCACGGGCGCGGTGCCGAGCAGGCGGTACGGCAGCAGCGTCGCGGCGATCGGCAACGCGCCGAGGACGACGAGCGTGCCGCCGTGCTCGGCGAGCGGGGCGAGGGTCCGACGCACCCCCGGGCGCGCGAGCCACGCGCCGAGAGGAAGGGTGAGCACCGTGACTCCGGCGAGCGCGCCGAGGAACCAGAAGTAGCCCCAGGCGAAGTGCAGGCCGGGCGCGCCGACGAGCACGGCTTCGAGGGCGTACTGTGCCGGTCCCAGGAGCGCGAGGCCCGCCGCGAGCGGGAGCAGCAGGCGTTCGGCCCGCGCGCGCACGTACTCGCCCAGCCCGCGCCGACCGCGCGTGTGCGTCGCGACCATGCCCGCGATGCAGAACAGCAGCGGCATGCGCCAGTAGCCGGTGAGGGCCAGGAAGCTGCCTAACGTCTCCGACTGCGCGCTCCACCGGGCGGCGGGGTCGGTCGGCCGCGCGTACGTCTGCGCCACGTGCATCACGACGACGGCGAGCACGGAGGCGAGGCGCAGCCAATCGAGCTCGTACTGTCGGAGCGGGCCGGCGTTGGTCGCGCGGTCGGCCGACGTCGCGGGCCGTGGTGGGGCGGAGAGTGCGGGCATGTCGGTGGGCGGTGTCGCGTGGCGGGACCTGCGCGGGTGTGAGGCCCGAATGCAACCCGTCTGCCGCCCCCGCGCGTCTGCGGCTCTGCCGCTAACAGCCTGTGCCGCTTGGACTTACGCGCCAGGCACCGCACCGGTGCGGGCGGCGACCGCGTCAGCGCGTGGCGACGCTGCTACAACAGTCGAGGTCGGCTGTCGCGACGGGTCCACAGAGACGTCGCGGCGACCGCGCGCGCAACACGGGGCGCGGTGTGGGCGTGTATGTTTGCGATTGGGCCCAAACTGTGACTACATCCACGCACATGAAGGCGCTGACGCTGAACCAGGACGCGGACGCGGCGACGCGGCCGCGGGCGGGTGCGGACGCGTCGCGCGAGGCGCGCGCCCCTCAGCAGGAGCGCGGGCGGCGGCGCGTCGACGCGATCCTCGACGCGGCGAGCGCGATTCTCGTCGAGGAGGGCACCGCCGGGCTCACGGTCGACGCGATCGCGCGGCGGTCGGGGACGTCCAAGAGTTCGATGTACCACTTCTTCCCCGACTGCGCGCACGTGGTCCGCGCGCTCGCGGAGCGGCACATCTCCAACATCCTCGAGCGCGACCTGCTGCGCCTGAACGAGCCGGTCGACTGGTCGCGCCTCACGCTCGAGCAGACGGTGGACCGGTACCTCGACCCGTTCCGCACGTACCTCGACGAGCACCCCGACCTGCTGCTGATCCTCGCCGCGGACTCCACGTGGGGGCATGACGCCGCGCGGTGCTCGGGGCTGGAGGCGCTGCACCTGCAGCAGGCCGAGCGGATCATCGCGGCGCGCCTGCCGGGCGTGCGGCCGGCCGAGTGCCGCGCGCGCGCGCTCACGCTGTTCGCCGCCGTCCTCGGCATCATGAGCGTTGCGGGCGGCATGCCGGCCGCGCAGCGCGCGACGCTCATCCGCGGCCTGAACGACGTGGTCGCGGGCTACCTGTTGCGGGCGGAGGCGCGCTGCACGCGCGGCCGGGGCGCCGCGGCCGCGTCCTGACGCGCACGTTAGGCAGCGGCCCCGGCGGCGTCAGCGCCCGCCCACGTTCCACCCGCCGCCGAGCGCGCGGTACAGGTCCACGGTCGAGACCAGATACTGCCGCTGGTCCTGCACGAGCGCGAGCTGTGCGGCGAACAGCTGCCGCTGCGCATCGAGCACTTCGAGGTAGCTCGAGATGCCGCTCCGGTAGCGCGCCTGCGCGATGCCGAAGGCGCGCTGCAGCGCCGCGACCTGCGTCGCCTGCGCGACGAGCTGGTCGCGGCCGAGCCGTACGCCGGCGAGCGCGTTGCTCGCCTCGCGCTCCGCGGTGAGCACGGTCTGCTCGTACTGCCCGCGCGCCTCGTCGACCCGCGCCCGCGCCGCGCGCTCCTCTGCCGCGAGCCGGCCGCCGGTGAACAGCGGCACCGAGATGCCGGCCTGCGCGACGTACAGCTCGCCCGCCTTGTTGAAGAAGTGGCTGTAGCCGGGCTGCAGCGTGCCGTACTCGCCGCTCAGTGAGAGCGTGGGCAGGCGGTTGCCGACGGCCACGCCGACGCGCGCGACCGACGCTTGCAGCGTGCGCGCCGCGGCCCGCACGTCCGGCCGCTCGGCGACGAGCGCACCCGGAATCGAGTCGGGAACCGTCACGGCGCGTACGGCGTCGGTGAGCGGCCCGCCGCGCGGGATCGCCACCGGCGCGCGCCCGACGAGCTGCGCGAGCTGGTTGGCGAGCTGCACGCGCTGGAGCGCCAGCGCGGCCCCGCGCGCGGCCGGGTCGGCCAGCTCCGACTCGAACGTGCGCACGTCCAGTTCGGACGTCACCCCCTGCTGGAAGCGCCGCCGCGCGATGTCGAGCGTGGTGCGGCGCGAGGCGAGCGTCGAGTCGGAGAGCGCGAGGTCGGCGTCGACTTCGCGGATCT
Source organism: uncultured Gemmatimonadales bacterium (assembly GCA_963851265.1). GTDB lineage: Bacteria > Gemmatimonadota > Gemmatimonadetes > Gemmatimonadales > Gemmatimonadaceae > BPUI01. Next base: position 208,857 of record CAWKNZ010000008.1, on the reverse strand, counting down.
GCAGGTACGCGGTCGCGACGTCGCCGACGAGGTTGAGCGTGGTCGCGCGCACGTCCTCCTGCTGCGCGCCGAGATCGTAGCGCGCCGCCTCGGCCCCGCGCCGCACGCGGCCCCAGAGGTCGAGCTCCCACGAGGCGTTGCCGACGATCTGCGTGGCGTTGTACTTGAAGCCTAACGGACCGAAGACGGTCCGGTTGCTGCTGCGCGTGAGGTCGGCGGTGGCCTGCGGGAAGTAGGCGCCGCGCGCCGCGGCGAGGTCGGCGCGGTACTCGCGGACGCGCGCCTGGGCGACGCGCAGGTCGCGGTTGTTGCCGAGCGCGTCGCCGACGAGCGCGACGAGCTGCGGGTCGCGCAGCACGTCGAGCCAGCGGAGGTCGCGGGCGCTGTCGACGACGAGCCGCGCGGGCGTCCAGACCTGGCGCGACGGGTCGGACGCCCGCGGGCCGGCGCCGGTGTGCTCGTCGGTGCGCACGACGGCGAGCGAGTCGAGCACCGCGCGCGTGCCGGCCGGCGTCGCGTCGTCGTACGAGACGACGGGCGCGACGGCGGTGTTGACGCGGGTGGACGGGCCGACGGCGCAGGCGGCGACGGTCCACGCGGCGGCGAGGGTGCCGGCGCGGGCGACGGCGGTGGACGCCGAGCGGCGGGGGCGGCGGGGCGTCACGCGGTCCCCCGGGCGGCGGCGTAGGCGGGCGCCGGCGCGGCATCCGGCACGGCACCCGGCACGGCCGCCGGCGCGGGGTCGGGCGGGCGCGCGCCGCCGCGTTCGGCGCGCCGCGCCACGAAGCCGCGGATCGTGCTGAAGAACAGCGGGACGAAGAAGATGCCGAGCGCCGTGGCGCCGAGCATCCCGAAGAACACGCTCGTGCCCAACGAATGCCGGCTGCCGGCGCCCGCGCCGCTCGCGATGATGAGCGGCGACACGCCGAGGATGAAGGCGAGCGAGGTCATGAGGATCGGGCGGAAGCGCTCGCGCGCCGCCTCGAGCGCGGCGTCGCGCACCGACGCGCCCGCCGCGACCTGCTCGGTCGCGAACTCGACGATGAGGATCGCGTTCTTGGCCGCGAGCCCGATCACCGCGAACAGCCCCACCTGGAAATACACGTCGTTGGGCATCCCGCGCACCCAGACCGCGAGCACGGCGCCCAGCAACCCGAACGGCACGCCGAGGAGCACGGCGAACGGCACCGCCCAGCTCTCGTACTGCGCGGCGAGGACGAGGAACACGAGCACGAGCGCGAGCGCGAGCACCTTGCTGCTCGTGCCGCCCGACGTCTGCTCCTGGTAGCTCTCGCCGCTGTACGCGAAGCCGATGCCCTGCGACGCGTACTTGTCGTTGAGCAGCTTCTCGACCGCGGTCAGCATCTGCCCCGAGCTCTCCCCGGGCCGCGGCGTGCCGGTGATGGTGGCCGACGGGAAGCCGTTGAAGCGCGTGAGCAGGCTCGGCGCGCTGCGCATCTCGGTGGTGACCAGCGCGGAGACCGGGATCATCGCGCCGGCCGCGTTCCGCACGTAGAAGCGGCCGACGTCCTCGGGCTTCTGCCGGAACCGCTGTTGCGCCTCCGCCTGGACGCGGTACGGGCGCCCGTACAGGGTGAAGTCGTTGATGTAGAGGGTGGAGAGCATCGTCTGCAGCGTGGCGAAGATCGGCGCCGTGCCGACGCCGCGCGCGCGCGCCGCGTCCTCGTCGACGTGCACGAAGAGCTGCGGCACGTCGGTGCGCACGCCGCCGTTGGCGCCCTGCGTGGCGACCTTGTTGGCATCCTCGACGAACGCGTGCACCGCGGCCCCGAACGCCCCGATGTCGGTGCCCGAGCGCTGCTGCAGGTTCATCTCGAGTCCGGCGGTGGTGCCGAGACCCGGGATTTCGGGCAGGTTGAAGCCGAAGCCGATCGCCTGCCGCATCGCGAACAGTTTGCCGTTGACGCGCCCGAGTACGCTCTCGACGTCGTTCCCCGGCCCGCGCTCGCTCCACGGTTTGAGCCCGATGAACATCGTCGCCCGGTTGGTCTGGTTGGAGCTGGTGAGCAGGTCGAGCCCGGCGATCGCGACCACGTCCCTGACTCCGGGTTCCGCGCGCGCGATCTGCTCCACCTGCTGCACGGTGGCGATCGTGCGCTGCAGCGACGCCGCGTCGGGCAGCTGCACGCTCACCGCGAAGTACCCCTTGTCCTCGCTCGGCACGAACCCGCTCGGCACGCGGCGGAAGAGCAGGCCGATGAGCACCACGGCCACCGCGAACACCGGATACCACACGCGCGGGCGCCGCACCACGCCGCCCGCGGCGTGCACGTAGCGGTTGGTGAGCGCCGCGAACCGCCGGTTGAACCAGGCGAAGAAGCGGCCGCGCGTCGCGCCCGCGGGCGTCTCCTTGAGCAGGAGCGAGCAGAGGGCCGGCGTGAGCGTGAGCGCGACCATGCCCGAGAGCAGCACCGCGAAGACGAGCGTCACGGCGAACTGCTTGTACATCGCCCCGGTGATGCCGGGCACGAAGGCGACGGGGATGAACACCGCGCACAGCACGAGCACGATCGCGATCAGCGCGCCCGAGATCTGCCCCATCGCGCGGTTGGTCGCGACGCGCGCCGAGACGTGCTCGGTCGACATGATGCGCTCGACGTTCTCGATCACGACGATCGCGTCGTCGACGACGATGCCGATGGCGAGCACCATGCCGAAGAGCGTGAGCGTGTTGATCGTGAAGCCGAGCGCGTAGATGCCGAGGAAGGTGCCGATGATGCTGACCGGGACGGCGAGCACCGGGATGAGCGTCGCGCGCCAGCTCTGCAGGAAGACGAACACGACGAGCGTCACCAGCGCCATCGCTTCGGCGAGCGTGATGATGACCTCGCGGATGCTCTCGTTGATGAACGGGGTGGTGTCGAACGGGATCGTCCAGCGCACGCCGGCCGGGAAGGCCTTCGCCAGCTCGTTCATGCGCGCGACCACCGCGGCCTTGACGGCGAGGTTGTTGGCGCCCGGGCGCGCGTACACGCCGAACAGCGCGGTCTCCTTGCCGTTGAGGCGCCCCGAGATGTCGTACTGGCGGGAGCCGAGGTGGACGGTCGCGATGTCGCGCACGCGCACGACCGAGCCGTTGGGCAGCGCGCGCACGATGATCGCGCCGAATTGGTCCGGCGTGGTCAGCTGCCCGCTGGTCGCCACCGGGATGGTCAGCTGCGTGCCGGAGGGCGACGGCTCGCGGCCGAGTCGGCCGCCGGGCTGGGTCGCGTTCTGCTGCTGGACGGCGGCCTGCACGTCGTCGACGGCGATCCCGAGCTGCGCCATCTTCTCGGGGTCGAGGCTGATGAGCATCGAGAAGTCGAGCGGCGAGAAGAAGCTCGCGTCGCCCACGCCGGGCAGGCGCTTCATCTCGTTCTCGATGTACAGCTTGCCGTAGTTGGTGAGGTAGGCCGCGTCGTCGCGCGCGTTGCTCGAGGTGAGCGCGCCGACCATGAGGATGTCGGCGTTGGCCTTGGTCACCGTGATGCCGTTCTGCCGCACCGCCGCGGGAAGCTGCGGGCTCGCGACCGAGATCGCGTTCTGCACGTCGACGGCGGCGAGGTCCTGGTCGCGCGCGATGTCGAAGGTGACCGACAGGTTCATCACGCCGTCGCTGGAGTTCGACGACTTGTAGTAGAGCAGCCCGTTGAGGCCGTTGAGCTGCTGCTCGATCGGGCCGGCGACGGAGGTGGCGACGTCCTGCGCGCTCGCGCCGGGGTAGACGGCGACGACCTGGATCGACGGCGGCGTGATCTGGGGGTAGCGGTTAATGGGCAGCGCGACCATCGCGATCGCGCCGAGCAGCGTGACGACGACCGAGATGACGATGGCCAGGACGGAGCGGCGGACGAAGAAGTACTCGCGCCCTCCTTCCGCCGGCGCGTCGGGCACGGCCGGCGTGGCGCCGTTCGCGCCGTTGGCGCGCGTACCGTTGGTGTGCGAGCCGTCGACGTGCGTGCTGTCGACGTGCGTTCCGTTGGCGGCCGGTGTGGTCATCGGCCCCCCGACGCGGCGGGGGTGACGGCGGCGACGCGCGGGGCGGCGGCGGCGGTGTCGGGGGCGAGCGGGACGGGGCGCACGGTGGCGCCGGGCCCGATCTTCTGCTGGCCGTCGACGACGACGCGCTCGCCGCTCCGGAGGCCGTCCTCGATGAGCCAGTTGGCGCCCGACCACCCGGTCGCGGTGACGTTGCGCGAGACGACCTTGTTCGCCGAGTCGACGACGAACACCGTCTGCCGTCCCATCTGCTCGACCACGGCGCGCTGCGGCACGAGGATGACGTCGTGCCGCGTGAGGCCGCGCAGCCGCACGCGGACGAACTGCCCGGGTAGCAGGAGCTGGCCGGGGTGCGGGAACGTCGCGCGGTACTCCTGTGTGCCCGTCGCCGAATCGACGACCGGGTCGACGTACCCGATGCGGCCGTCGCCGGGGAACGGCTGGCCGTCGGCGAGCACGGCCTGCACGCGCGCGTCGCCGCCGGGGCGGATCGCGTGCGCGAGCGACGGGTCGCGCTTCCAGGCGAGCAGCTGGCGCGCGGCCGGACGGAAGCTGACGTACACGGGGTCGACGACGTCGATCGTGGTGAGCACGTCGGCGGGCCCCGTGACGCGCGTGCCGAGGTCGAGCAGGGCGCGACCGACGCGCCCCGAGATCTCGGCGTACACGGTGGTCTCGCTCAGGAGCTTGCGCGTGCGGTCGACGGTGGCGCGCGCGTCGGCGAGGGCGGCGGCGTACTGCTTGACGGTGGCGTCCGCGTTGTCGACGTCCTGGCGCGCGACCGCGTTGTCGGCGAGCAGGGGGCGCAGCCGGCCGACGCTCGTCTGCGCGTTGGCGAGCTGCGCCTGGGCCTGCGCGGCGCGGGCGAGGGCGCCGCGGTAGTCGGCGTCGTAGGTGGTGGGGTCGATGCGGTAGAGCACCTCACCCGCGTGCACCGGCGCGCCTTCGGTGAACGGGCGCGCGGTGATGACGCCATTCACCTGGGCGCGCACCTGCACGGTGCGGAAGGCGCGCACCTGTCCCTCGAACTCGAGCGGCTCCTCGCTGGATTGTGGCGCGACGGTGAGTACCGCGACCTCGGGCGGCGGCGGGGCGGGGGGCGCCGGCTTGGCCTGCTGGCAGGCGGCGAGCACGAGGGCGGCCGCGGTTCCGACGGCGGCGCTGCGCCCCGCGCGCGCGAGACCGCGCGCGCGGGGGGTAAGCTGGCGGTGCATGGGGACCTCGATGGTCCGAAAAGGCGAACGGCGTAGGGCGGCCGCCGGGTAGACGGCGGGCGGTCGCGCGGGGTTCCCCGCGCGGGAGGCGGGCGGTGTGGGACGGCGGGCACGGCGCGGCGCGGTGGGCCGTCGTCCCGCACGCGCGCTTCCCGCACGCGCGCTACCCGCACGCGCGCTACCGGACGCGCCTCACAGATTGCGCTCCAGGCCGGCGGCGGCGGCGGCGAGCCCCGCGCGGTTGGCGTACGCGACCGCGGCGAGGGCGGCGAGCAGCACCGCGGGCGCGACCGGTGTGGTGTGCAGCAGTCCCAGGTGGACGACGATCGCGCCCGCCATGATCGTCGCGAGCGCGACCGCGCCGACGCCGGCGAGCGCCGGCACGCAGAGGAGCACGGCGCCGAGCACTTCGGCGAGGCCGACCGCGGGGCGGAACCACGAGCCGACGCCCGTCACGTTGCCGAGCGTGCCGAAGAGCGCGAGCATCGCTGGCGCGGCGGCCAGCTTGGCCGCACCCGCGCCGACGAAGACGAGGGCGAGCGCGAGTTCGGTGGCGCGGCGGGCGAGGGCGCGGCGGGCGACGGCGTCGCGGCGCGCGGGGACCGGGACCGGCGCGGTCGCCCGGGTGGACCCCGCGGCGGGCAGCGCGGGGTGGGTGGCGGGGTACATGCGGTCACCTCCGGCGGAACGGGTGTAAGTGGACGGTGTCGTCCACCATCGCCCGTATTATGGACGTTTCAGTCCAGATGTCAAGCCGCGGCCCCGCCTTCCGGGTGCGCCCGCGCGCCCGCCGCCGTCCGCGCCCGCCGCGTTAGGCGTTCGCCGTCGGGCGTGCGGCGATCGCGGGCGCCGCGACCGGCACCGCGCCGCCCGGCGCCGCGCCGCCCGGCGCCGGACCGCCGGATGTCGGCCCGCCCGGCGTCGGAGCGCCGGGCGCGGGCGTCGTGCGCGCGGTGGCGTCGCGCACGCTCCGCAGGTACGCGCCCGCGGCGTCGCGCAGCGCGGCGAGCGAATCCAGACGCACGCACGCCTCGCGGTCGCCCCGCGCGATGCGCGACATGATGTGCTCCCCGAGCGCGCGGTAGCTCTCGAACTGCGATTCGTCGAACCACTGGTCGGTGGTCGTCTCGTGCGGGAAGGTCTTCGACTCCTGCGCGTAGCTGTACACGTCGTACGGCACCGGCGCGAGCTCGCCGTCGAGCGCGGGCTTGACGTACAGCAGCCATCCCGGCGCCACGTCGGCGCCGTCGACGGCCGCGTAGTCGATCGCACCGATCGCGCAGTACAGGCCCGGCGTGCCCGCGTCGCGCGAGTGGATGGCGATCTGGTCGCGGAACGTGATGTTGATCCCGAAGTCGATGCGGATCTTCCGGATCGCGTTGCCGAGGTCGCCGAAGCCGCACGCCGGGTCGCGCCCCGCGTCGCAGACCACGACGTGGCGGCACCGGCGGAGCACCACCTCGTAGAGGCCGAGGTTGTCGAAGTGGCCGCCGTCGGAGAGGTTCACGTACGGGTTGCGGTCGGTGGTTCGGCCGAGCAACTCGTTGAAGATCGGGCCGACGGCCCAGCGCGGCCCGGCCTGGGCGTAGGTCGCATCGCCGTGCGCGTTGGGGTTGCCCAACCACGCGCCGAGGCGTGCGTTGAACAGCGTCATGAGGAACGTGACGAGCGGCGACGAGTTGTAGCCCATGTTCGGGTTAGCGGCCGCGCCCGAGATCGTCATCGCCGTGCCGAGGGTGATGCCACCCTCGTCGCCGTACCGCCGGCTCACGCGGAAGCCCTCGCGGTAGTTGCCGCAGTAGAACGGCGTCATCGAGAACGACTCCGCCCGCCGCTGCTGCCACGCCAGCCGCTCGCCCGAGACGAGGTTGAGCGTGGCGTTGACGATCGGAAGCGGCCGCGTGCAGTCGACGGCGGCGTTCGCGCCGGCGCCGGATGGGTGCCACAGGTCGTACAGCCGCAGGTTGTCGTTCGCCGCGAACCCCGTGAACGGGTCTGGGCGCCGCCGCACGTGCGACGCGCCGAGATAGGCGCGCACGAGCCGGTTGCGGTAGAAGCCGTGGAGCGAGAAGCGGTTCGGGTTGACGAAGATGCCCGCGGTCGCCCCGACGGCGACGAGCAGGGCGGGCACGACGAGGAAGGCGAGCGCGCGGCGCCAGTCGGGGTCGGCGACCCCCGCGCGGGCGAGCACGCCGGGGATCCCGCCGACGTCCTGGTCGCGCGCCGCGCGCGACGCGCGGGCCGCCGCGGCCGCGGGGCCGGCGTGCGCGCCGGTCGCCGCACACGGGGCCACGCGCGCGAGATTGCCGGGTACGCAGAGGAGCGTGGGGTCGCCCGTCGCGAGACGGCCGGCGAGCGTGTTGCCGCGCGCGACGAGCACGACGAGCAGGATGCAGAAGAGCGGAACGGCCGCGGCGAGGGCGGCGCGGCGGAGGAAGGACAGGGGCGGCGTACTGGTCGCCACGCGCCCCGAGTCGGTGCTCGCGCTCCGCCCGAGCAGCGCCGCGGTCACCCCGCTCACGCCCCCGAGCGCCGCGACGACGGTGCTGGCGTAGCGGTCGCGCACCTCGTCGAGGGCGTAGCCGCCGAGCACGCACACCGCACTGACCACGAGCCAGACGATCGCGAGCGCGAGCACCCAGCCGGTGAAGCGCGCCCACCACTCGCGGTCGTGGTCCGAGCGGTCGAGCGCGTCGGACGCCTCGACCGGCGTGTTGGCCGCCCGCCGCCTCGCACCGCGCGCCGCGCGGGCGGTCGCGTCCGCGCGACTCGCGATCGCGACGAAGAGCATGCGCGACACGAGGTACACGGCGAGGAGTATGGGGAGCGAGGCGACGACGTACAGCGTCGGGCGCAGCAAGAGCGCGGGCCCGGCGACGAGCATGAGCCACACGAGCAGCGCGGCCCCGACGACCCCCGAGCCGAGCAGCGCGCCGAGTTCGACGAGGGCTCGGCCGCGCGGGATGTGGAAGAGCCAGGTCGCGGTCGGCACCACGACGCACCAGCCGAGCGCGAAGGCCCACGCGCCGAGCAGGGGCGAGAACGGCCACCACGTCGGCGCCGTCCAGGGCAGCCACCACAGGCCGGCTTGTGCGAGCAGCACCGCGGCGAGATAGAGCGGCAGCACGCTCCACCGCGCCACGCGCCCCTCGGTGGCGCGTCCGGCGCCGTCCAGGCTGCGCTTGCGGTACTGGTGGACGGTCCAGCTCGCAAAGAATTCGGCGGCGGTGGCCAGCGCGGCCGACAGCGCGCCGACGGTCCGGTGCTCGCGCGTGGCCGCGATGATGAGCGCGAACTGGGGCACCGCGACCACGGCCGCCAGTATCGGCACAATCACGAGCCAGTTCAGCAACAGGTTGCGAATGATGATGGTGCCCGCGGCCCACGTGTCGGGCGAGAACAGGCCGAGGCGCGGCGTGAGATAGTTGCTGTACTCGCGAAGCCCGTCGACCGGCGCGGGCTCGGGCGCGAGGGGGTCGGGCGAGGCGCTGCCCGGCGCGTGCGCGAGGCGCGCGATCACCGAGGCGGTGCCCTCGCGGCGCATCCACGCCTTGAGCCATCCCGCGATGTAGCCGCCGCCCGACACGCTCGACACGTAGTCGAATCGCCCGAGGAGCCCGGCGCGCGCGAGGGCCTGGGCGACGCCGAGGTTGAAGGTGGCGCTGCGAATGCCGCCGCCCGACAGGCACAGCGCGGAGAGCGCGTGCGCGTCGTCGAGGCGGCCGACGGCGTGAAAGAGCGCGCGCAGCTCGGCGGGGTCACCCGCGGCGGTCTCGCCCGGCGCGTTGCGATTGAAGCTGATGCCGGTCGGCGGCGGGACGATCGCGTGCGCGCCGCTCGGGCTCACCCCGTTCGCGCTCGCGCCGTTCACAGGCTCGCCCGTCTCGCGCAGCCGTCCGAGCGCGGTCAGTTCGTGGCGCAGGACGGCCGCGAATTCGACGGAGCGTCCGTCGGCGCCCGGCATGGCCGGGGTGTCGTCCGGTGGGTCCGCCGGTGCGGTGCGCGGGTGCATGCGCAGGGTCCTCCCCCTGGTCGGCGCTGGGCCGTAGCCGTCGCGCTACCATAGGGGCGGCGCTCAGAGCGCACAAGACGAACAGGCGTTTGTGGCGCCCTACCGCGACGTCGTCGCGCTCCCGACCGCCACGGCGCCGTCGGCCGGCATCGCGACGCGTTCGCCCCACAGGTACTGCGAGAACCACTGCCAGTTGTGCCAGGTCGCCGCCAGCTGCTCGCGCGGCTTGGTGATGCCGTGCCCGAACCCCTTGTACACGACGAGCTTGGTCGGGACGCCCACGTCCTGCAGCGCCTGAAAGAGCTCGTACGCGTTGGCGATCGGCACCCGGCGGTCGAGTTCACCGTGCTGGATGAGCGTGGGGGTCCGCGCCTGCTTCACGTACGTGATCGGCGACGTCCTGGCGTAGATCGCCGGGTCGGCCCACGGCGTGGCCTGCAGGTACTGGCGCGTGAACGGGTGGATGTCGGTCGCCACGTAGTACGTCATCCAGTCCGAGATCCCCGCGCCGACCGAGATGGCCTTGAACCGCGTGGTGGTCGTGGTGAGGAAGGCGGAGATGTAGCCGCCCTGGCTCCACCCCATCGCGCCGAGCCGGGTCGAGTCGGCGATACCGCGGGCGACCATCGCGTCGACGCCCGAGAGCACGTCCCACGCGTCGCCGACGCCGAGGTTGCGCACGTTGAGGGCGCGGAACCTCTCGCCGTAGCCGGCCGAGCCGCGGTAGTTGGGCATGAGCACCACCGCGCCCTTCGCCAGGAACTGCACGACCGGGTACACGTACCCGCCGCCCAACACCGGGCGCGACACGCCCGTCGGCCCGCCGTGGATGACGACGAGCAGCGGGTAGCGGCGCGCGGGGTCGTAGTCGCTCGGCTTGAACAACACGCCCTCCACGCGCGCGCCGTCGGTGCTCGTCCACGACACCACCTCGCGCGTGCCGAGCGTCCACCCGGCCGTCTGCGCGGTCATGCGCGTGAGGCGCTCGGGGCGCGCCGCCGCGGCGGCGCCGGTGCCTAACGCGACGCGGTAGACCTCGGGGAGCGCGGCCGCGTCCTCGCCCACGTAGGCGGCCGCGCGGCCGTCCTCCGAGACGCTCACCGCGCGCACGACGGCGGGCGTGTTGAGCACGACGCGCGTCGCGCCCGTCGCCGGGTCGAGCGCGTACAGGTGCTGCGCCGTCCCCTCCTGGGCGAGGAAGCGCACGCCGGCGCGCGTCCACGTGACGCTCGACGGGATCTCGTCGAACGCGCGGGTGAGCACGGTGACCGGCCCGCCCGCCGCGGGCACCTTGGCGAGGCGGCTGTTGCGGTAGAAGAACGTGGCGGTGTCGCCCGCGCCGGTGCTGAACAGCACCCACGCGCCGTCGGGCGACCACACCGGACTGCCGTCGGGCCCGGGCGTGGTCACGAGCGGGCGCACGGCCGCCGGCGCCGCGCCGCCGGGCGCGTCGACCACCGAGATGTCGGCCCGGTCGCCCGACGAGAGCAGCGGGTCGGGCGTGTGCGTGAAGGCCAGGCGCGTGCCGTCGGGCGACCAGGCGAAGTCGTGCACGTGCAGGCCGCGTCCCGCGGTGAGCGCGCGCGGGGTGGGCGTGCGCGACGCGAGCACGCGCGCGCCGGGTGCACGGCCGGCGGCTGCCTCGGCGGTCGAGTCGGGGCGCGGGTCGTCGGCGGTGTCGACGGGCACGACCCAGAGCGCGTCGCGGCGGAAGTCCTGCGCCTCGACGGTGAACTCGCCGTACGCGTGGCGGCGCACCGCCATCGCCGTGTCCTCGGGCTCGGGGGCGGTGAAGGCGAGGCGCCCGCCGCGCGGCGACCAGTCGAAGTCGCCCACCCCGTCCTTGACGCGCGTGAGGCGCCGCGCCTCGCCGCCCGCCGCGCGCAGGAGATAGAGCTGCCGCCCGTCGCCGCGGTCGTCGGCGAAGGCGAGCCAGCGCCCGTCGGGCGACCAGCGCGGCGCGAGCGTGCCGCGCCCGCCGCTCGTGAGGCGGATGGGCGCCTCGCCCGGACGCGCGAGCCAGAGCTCCTGCGCGAAACGGTTGCCCTCCCAATCCGCGGACGCCACGGTCCACGCCACGCTCCGCCCGTCGGGCGAGATGGCCGGGGCGCCGACCGAGCGCAGGCCGATCCACTGCGCGAAGGTCGGGACGGTATGCGGCTGCGCGCCGCTGGGCTGCGCGCCGTGGGCTGCGCGCCGGCGACGTGGGCCCCGGCGAGCGCGGCGAGGAGCCCGGCGGCGAGGGTGAACGCGCGGGGGCGGGGGCGGGCGTGGACCATGTCGCACCTCTCGGGGGGCGGCTCGCGAAGCGCGGCCGGCTGGGTGCGCCAACGTACGCCCCGCCCGGCACCGATGTCCAGAGCGGCGGACGCGCGTGTCTCGCGCAATAAATTCGGCCCGAATCTCCTCACCCGTGCTCATGATTCGCCCCGTGCTCCGCCACACGCGCCGCGCGTCCCTGGCCCTCGCGTGCGCCGCCATCGCGTGCGCCACGCTCGCCGGCGCCGCCCTCGCCGGTTCGGCCGCGCGCCTCGACGCGCAGGTCGCGGCCGCGCCGCCCGCCGCGCCGCCCGCCGCGCCGCCCGCCGCGCCGCCCGCCGCGCCGCCCGCCGCGCCGCCCGCCGCGCCCCCCCCTTCCGCTACGTCGCCCGCTGCACCGCAGCCGACCTTCACGCCCGACCACCCGAGCGGCATCTACGCGGTCGGCGAGCGCGTCGGCTGGACCGTCACCGCGCCGGCCGGCGCGCGCCCGCGGGCGCCCTACGCATACACGGTGCGCCGCAACGGCGGCGACAGCGTGGGCGCGGGCGTGGTCGACCTGCGACGCGGCCGCGGGCGCATCGAGACCTCGCTCGCCGAGCCGGCGATGGTCGTCGTCGACGTGCACCCGGCGACGCGCGACACGACGTTCGGCAGCCGCGCCACGGGCGGGCCGGGGCGCATCCTGCTCGGCGCCGCGGTCGCGCCGACCGCGATCCAGCCCTCGGAACCCAAGCCGGCCGACTTCGACAGCTTCTGGGCCGCGAAGCTCGCGGCACTCGCCGCCGTGCCGATGGGTGCCGTGGTCACCCCCGGCGAGAGCGGCCGCTCCGGCGTCGAGTACGCCACGGTGCGGATGAACAACATCGACGGCGCGCATGTGTACGGACAGCTCGCCAAGCCGGCGCGCGCGGGCAAGTTCCCGGCGCTCCTCATCTACCAGTGGGCGAGCCCGCCGTACCCGCTGCAGAAGGCGTGGGTGACCGACCGTGCGGCCTCGGGCTGGCTCGCGCTCAACATCGAGCCGCACGACGTGCCCGCCGACATGCCGCAGGCGTTCTACGACGCGCTCCCGGCCCTGATCAAGAACTACGCGACCATCGGCCAGCACAGCCGCGACGAGAGCTACTTCCTCCGGATGTACCTCGGCGCGTACCGCGCCATCGAGTATCTCGCGTCGCGCCCCGACTGGGACGGCAAGACGGTCGTCGTGATGGGCACGAGCATGGGCGGGCAGCAGAGCTTCGCGGCGGCCGGGCTCGACCCGCGCGTGACCGCGCTCATCGTCGACGTGCCCGCGGGCGCCGACGTCACCGCGGCGCTGCACGGCCGCGCAAAGAGCTATCCCAACTGGGACGTCTCGCGCCCCGACGTGCGCGAGACGGCGCGCTACTTCGACGCGGCCAACTTCGCCCCGCGCATCACGGCGCGCTCGCTCGTCGCGATGGGGTTCATCGACGACGTCGCGACGCCGGCCGGGATCTGGTCGGTGTTCAACGGGATCCGCGGGCCCAAGGAGGCGGTGCCGCTCGTCGACTCGCCGCACAACAACCTCGCGTCGCCGCGCGCGCAGCAGCCGTACGTGACCCGCTCGACCGCGTGGCTCGACGCGCTCGTCCGCGGCGCGGAGCCGCCGCCGCCCGCCCCGGCCGAGCGCCTAACGCGCTGACCCCCGGCGTCCGTCGACGGGCACGCGCCGCGCCGCGCGGACGTCGGCCGACGACGCCCCGACCTGGAACTCGACGGTGTCGCGCTCGACGGTCCAGGCGTGCGTCGCGGGGTCCCAGTAGGCGAGCGAGGCCGCGTCGACGGGGAACGCGACCGTGCGCGTCTGCCCCGGGGCGAGCGCCACGCGCTGGTAGCCGCGCAGCTCCTTCGCCGGCCGCGCGACGCGCGAGCCGAGGTGCCGCACGTAGAGCTGCACCACCTCGTCGCCGGCGCGCGCGCCGGTGTTGCTCACGTCGACGCTGACCGTGACGCGCCCCGCCGGCGTGAGGCGCGGCGCGCTGGTGCGCAGTCGCGCGTACGCGAACGTCGTGTAGCTCAGCCCGTGGCCGAACGCGTAGAGCGGCGTGCCGCCGAAGAACCGGTACGTGCGCCCCGCCATCGCGTAGTTCTCGAACGCGGGAAGGTCGGCGACGTCGCGGTAGACGGTCACCGGCAGGCGACCGCCCGGGTTGTAGTCGCCGAGCAGCACGTCGGCGAGTGCGGCGCCGCCGGCCTGCCCCGGGTACCACGCCTCGACGATCGCCGGCACGTGCGTCTGCGCCCAGTTCACGGCCAGCGCGCTCCCGTTGAGCAGGACGAGCACCGTCGGCTTGCCGAGCGCGACGACGCGCTCCATCAGGCGCTGCTGCGGCGCCGGTAGGTCGAGGCGCGTGCGGTCGCCGCCGCGAAAGCCGGGGACCTGCACGGGCATCTCCTCGCCCTCGAGGTTGGGCGTGAGGCCGAGCACGAGGACGACGGCGTCGGCGGTGCGGGCGGCGCGGTCGACCTCGTCGTCGAGCGCTTCCGGCGGCGTCGACCAGAGGAGCTGGACCTGCGCGTCGCCGTACGACTCCTGCGCGTCGAGGCGCACGCGGTAGCTCCGCCCGGCCTCGAGCCGCAGCGCCGCGCTTTGCCACAGGCGCGCGTCGGGCGTCTCGCCGTCGTGCTGCGCGTACGTCGACTGTACGACGAGGCTGTCGTCGAGCCAGAGCCGCACCTTCATCGTGCCGGCCAGGCCGAGCCGGTACGTGCCCGACCGCGACGGGCGGAAGCTGCCGCTCCAGCGGACGCCGAAATCGTCGGGGTTCATGTCCGGGCGCGGGGCGCCGTCGCCCCAGTTGGCGCGCACCACGCTGTCGCGCGCGGTGAACCGCGGCGCGCCCTGCATCGCGCGCTCCCCGAAGTACTCGGCCAGCAGTCCAGGCGCGCCGTCCGGTCCCGTCAACACGCCCGGCGCCGCGGCGTCGAGCACCGGGACGCCCTCGGCCAGGTCGGCGCCGCGCGCGTAGAGCACGCGCGTGTTCGGCAGCGCCTCGCGCAGCCCGCGCAGCGGCGTGACCGGGTCGGCGGGCTCGCCGTTGTAGTTGCCGAGCAGCACGCGGGGCTGGTCGGCGTTAGGCCCGATCACGGCCAGCGTGCCGAGCGTCTTCGGCAGCGGGAGGGTGCCGGCGGCGTTCTTGAGGAGCACCATCGACTCGCGCGCGGCCTCGCGGGCGAGCGCGCGGTGCGCGGGCGCGTCGACGACCGCGTACGGGATGCTCGCCCAGCGCACGCGGTCCGGCGGGTCGAACATCCCGAGCTTGAAGCGGGCGAGGAACAGGCGCCGGACGGCGGTGTCGACCTGCGCCTCGGCGACGAGGCCCTGCCGGACGGCGTCGACGAGGTTGGGGTAGACGCGGCCGCAGTCGAGGTCCGTGCCCGCGCGCACGCCGGCCGCGGCGGCGGCCGCGGCGTTGGGCGCGGTCCTGTGGTGCAGGTAGATGTCGTCGATCGCGCCACAGTCCGAGACCACGTAGCCGGGAAAGTGCCACTCGCCGCGGAGGATGGTGCGCAGGAGCGGGTCGTTGGCGCACGCGGGCGCGCCGTCGACCCGGTTGTACGCGCACATCAGCGAGTACGCGCCGCCCGCGCCGATCCCGCGCGCGAAGTGCGGGAGGTAGCTCTCGCGCAGGTCGCGCTCGCTCACCACGGCGTCGAAGGCGTGGCGCTCGGGCTCGGGGCCGCTGTGCACGGCGAAGTGCTTGACGGTGGCGACGGTCTTGAGGTAGCGCGGGTCGTCCCCCTGCAGCCCGCGGATGAACGGGACGGCGAGCGTGCCGGTGAGGAACGGGTCCTCGCCGTAGGTCTCCTGGCCGCGTCCCCAGCGCGGGTCGCGGAACAGGTTGATGTTGGGCGACCAGAAGGTCAGCCCCTGGTAGCGCTCGCGGCTGTCGTGGCGCAGCGCCTCGTGGTACTTGGCGCGCCCCTCGTCCGAGATCACCGTCGCCTCGCGCCGGACGAGCGCCGTGTCCCACGTCGCGGCCATGCCGATGGCTTGCGGGAAGACGGTCGCGAGCCCCGCGCGCGCGACGCCGTGCAGCGCCTCGTTCCACCAGTTGTAGCCCGGCACGCCGAGCCGCGGGATCGCCACGGCCACGTCCTGCATCTGGGAAACCTTCTCCTCGAGCGTCATGCGCGCGACGAGGTCCCGGACGCGCGTCTCGAACGGAAGCGCCGGGTCCTGGTAGGGCGGCGTGCGGGCGGGCGCCGGGGTCGATGCGGGGGTGGGCGCCTGCGCGTGCGCGGTGGCGCCCGCAGCCGTACCGGCGGCGGTGCCGGCGGCGAGGTAGAGCAGGGCGGCGCGACAGGCGCGCGTCATCGACGTCACGAACACGCTCGGCGTTGGGTGGAGCCGTTGCTGCCGCTCTTGACGGCGGGGAGCGCCGTTCCTAGTCTGCCGGCGCGCGATTCATAATATGACTTGCTCTCACGCCGTCCCCAGTGAAGCGGGCGCGTGGTGGGCACACCGGAATGAATGAGCCATGGAGTCGGATCCGCTGCCACCGGGATGCTACGACCTGACCGGTCGCGTGGCCGTCGTGACCGGCGGCTCCGGCGTACTCGGCGGGGCGATGGCGGCGGGACTGGCCGCGGCCGGCGCGCGCGTCGCGATCCTCGGGCGGCGGCGTGAGGCCGCCGAGTCGCGGGCCGCGGAGCTGCGCGCGGCCGGCGCCGACGCGCGCGCGCTCGTCGCCGACGTGCTCGACGAGGGCGCGCTCCGCGCGGCGCGCGACGAGCTCGTCGGCGCGTGGGGGCGCGTGGACATTCTGGTAAACGCGGCAGGCGGCAACGTCGCGCGCGCGCGCACCGACGGCGTGCCGCCCTTCGCGATGCCGATGGACGCGTTCGACGAGGTGGTGCGCCTCAACCTGCACGGCACCATCGCCCCCTCGCTCGTCTTCGGCGAGACGATGGCCGCGGTCGGCCGCGGCGCCATCATCAACATCTCGTCGATGGCCGCGGCGCAGGCCGTCAGCGGCGTCCTCGGCTACTCGGCCGCGAAGGCCGCGGTCGACAACGCGACCCGCTGGCTCGCCGTGGACCTCGCCCGCCGCTGCGGCCCCGGCCTGCGCGTGAACGCGATCGCGCCCGGATTCTTTCTCGCCGACCAGAACCGCGCCGTGCTCGTGCACGCCGACGGCTCGTACACCGAGCGCGCGCGGACCGTGATCGCCCGCACCCCGATGGGGCGCTTCGGCGAGCCGTCGGAGCTCGTCGGCGCCCTCGTTTTTCTCGCCAGCGACGCCGCGTCGTTCGTGACCGGCGTCGTCCTTCCCGTCGACGGCGGTTTCAGCGCGTTCAGTGGCGTCTGACGCCCGCCCACTCCCGTCCATGAAGCTCGGTCTCGGTCTCTATCGCGGGCTCCTCACGCGCGACAACTACCAGTTCGCGAAGCAGGCAGGCGTCACCCACCTCGTCGTGCACCTCGTCGACTACTTCGCCGGCGCGGAGCCCTCGCTCACGAGCGGGCCGCCCACGCTCGGCTGGGGGGTGACGCGCAACCAGGACCGGCCCTGGACGTACGAGGAACTGGCCGCGATCAAGCGCGACATCGAGGCCAACGGGCTGACGTGGGAGGCGATCGAGAACTTCGACCCGTCGCACTGGTCGGACGTGCTCCTGGACGGCCCCGCCAAGCGGCGGCAGATGGAGGGGCTCAAACGGACGATCGAGGCCGTGGGGCGCGCCGGGATCCCGATCATGGGCTACAACTTCTCGATCGCCGGGGTTTGGGGGTGGACCAAGGGACCCTGGGGGCGCGGCGGGGCGAAGGCGCTCGTCTACGACGAGGCGGCCATCGACCCGCAGCTGCCGATGCCTAACGGCATGGTCTGGAACATGGTGTACGACCCGGACGCCGCGCCGGGCATCGTGCCGCCGGTCTCGGACGCCGAGCTGTGGGAGCGCCTCCGCTGGTTCCTCGGCGAGATCCTGCCCGTGGCCGAGGAGAACGGCGTGCGCATGGCCCTGCACCCCGACGACCCGCCGACCGAGCGGCTGCGCGGGACGGCCCGGCTCGTGAACCGGGCGCACAAATACCAGCGCATGCTCGACCTCGTGCCGAGCCCCGCGAGCGCACTCGAGTTCTGCCTCGGCACGCTGCAGGAGATGCCCGGGGACGAGACCGTGTACGACGCGATCGCCGATTACGGGCGGCAGGGCAAGATCGGCTACGTGCACTTCCGCAACGTGCGCGGCAAGGTGCCGCGCTACGAGGAGGTGTTCGTGGACGAGGGCGACCTCGACATGATCCGCGTGGTGCGCGCACTCGATGACGTGGGGTACGACGGGGTGCTGATCCCCGACCACACGCCCGAGATGACGTGCGGCGCGCCGTGGCACGCGGGGATGGCGTACGCCCTGGGGTACATGCGCGCGGCGATGCAGGCGGTGGAGCGCCTCGCGCCCGTGCCTAACGGACGCGCGCCGGGGTGGTCGTCGGCGGACGCGCGTCGTTGACCGCCGCGCGCGCCGGCGGCGCGGGGGTGGCCCTGGCCGCCCTGGCCGCGGTCGCGCGCGCGCAGGTGCCCGACGCGGGCATCCCGCACCTGCGCCGGCAGGGCACCGCCACGCAGCTCGTCGTCGACGGCGCGCCGTTCCTCGTCCTCGGTGGGGAGCTCGGGAACTCCACCGCGTCGAGCGCGGCGGAGATGCGGCCGATCTGGCCGAAGCTGCGCGCGCTGCACCTCAACACGGTGATCGCCCCCGTCTACTGGGAGCTGGTCGAACCGGCCGAGGGGCGCTTCGAGTTCGCGAGCGTCGACAGTCTGATCGGGGACGCGCGCGCCAACGGAATGCGCCTGGTGCTGCTCTGGTTCGGCACCTGGAAGAACAGCATGTCGACCTACCCGCCGGCGTACGTGAAGACGAACCAGGCGCGGTACCCGCGCACCGAGTCGACCCGTGGTACCGGACAGGAGATCCTCGCGCCGTACGCGGCGGCGACGCGCGAGGTCGACGCCCGGGCGTTCCGCGCGCTCATGCGGCATCTGCGCCTGGTGGACGGAACCCGGCACACGGTGCTGATGGTGCAGGTGGAGAACGAGGTCGGCATGATCCCCACCGCGCGCGACCACAGCGCGCTCGCCGACTCGCTGTATGCCGGCCCGGTGCCGGCCGCGTTGACGGCGTACCTCGAGGCCCACCGCGAGCACCTGGCGCCCGAACTGCGCGCGCGGTGGCGCGCGCGGGGCGGGCGGACGGCCGGCAGTTGGGAGGAGGTGTTCGGGCCGGGTCCCGCGACGGAGGAGCTGTTCATGGCGTGGCACTTCGCCCGGTTCACCGAGGCCGTGACCGCGGCCGGCAAGGCGGAGTACCCACTGCCGATGTACGCGAACGCGGCGCTGATCCGGCCCGGCTACGAACCGGGGCGGTACGTGAGCGCCGGCCCGCTCCCGCACCTGATCGACGTGTGGCGCGCGGCGGCGCCGTCGCTCGACCTGATCGCGCCGGACATCTACTTCCCGAACTTCGCCGAGTGGACGGGCCGGTACGTGCGGTCCGGCAACCCGCTGTTCGTGCCGGAAGCGATTCTGAACCCGCAGGCCGCCGTGAACGCGCTCTACGCGTTCGGGCGGCACGACGCGATCGGCTTCAGCCCGTTCGCGATCGAGGCGGCGGACCCGACGGCGGTGCCGTTGGCAGAGAGCTACGCGCTCCTCGCGCAGCTCGCGCCGGTGATTCTCGCGCACCAGGGGCGTGGCACGATGACGGGCGTCCTGCCGCCCGTCGCCTTCGACGGCGTGGTGAACGACTCGGCCCAGGTGCTTCGGCTGGGCGACTACACGTTCACGGTGACGTTCCAGACGCCGTCGCGGGGCGCCACCCCGGCGCCGGCGGGCGCGCCGCCCGGGGCGTCGCCCGGCGCACCGCCCGGCGCGTCGATGCCGGGTGGGGTGCCAATCTTCTTCAACGCGACCGGCGCACCGGCCGGTGTTGGGACCGGTGGAGCGCCCGGGGCGGGCGCGGGGATCCAGGCGCGCACCGGTGGCGGGATCGTCGTCGCACTCGCGCCCAACGAGTTCCTGATCGCCGGGAGCGGGCTGACGGTGACGTTCGCCTCCAACGTGCCGGGCGCGCCGAGCGCCGGGATTCTGCGTGCGCAGGAAGGGCACTACGCCGGCGGTCGGTGGGTGGGCGGACGCTGGCTCAACGGCGATCAGACGCACCAGGGGCGGCACATCCGATTGGGCGCCGAATCGTTCGGCGTGCAGCGCGTCACGCTGTACCCGTACCGCTGAGCCGAACGGATCGCGGGGACTCGAACCGCGTCGTACCGGTTCGTGACGCCTCTTGACACGGCCGGTCCCGGCATTAGCATCGGGCAGCCAAGTCATAAGGTCACTTGACTGCTCGCGCCGGCGCGAGGGTCGGTGCCCGCCGGCCGGACACCACGCTCCCGTGTCCGCGTCACGTCCATGCGGCCTCGTGCGACCGCGGTCCCCCGCGCATCGTCGACCCGGCCGCTCCTTCACGCCCGCACCCGAGGGTTGGCTGAATGCAACGCGCGGTGATCGTCCCTGCACTTCTCGTCGCTGCGGCCGGCACGGCGCGGGCGCAAACGGGACGTGTCACGGGCATCGTGACCGTGAGCCCCGGCTCGCAGCCGGTGGCCGGTGTCAACCTGAGCGTGGTCGGCACGGCGGTGCGGGCCGCGACCGGACCCGACGGCCGGTTCACGCTCAACAACGTGCCTGCCGGCCCGCAGCAGGTGCGGGCCCAGCGCATCGGCTTCGCGCCGACCACGCTGGCCGTGACCGTGGTCGCGGGGCAGGCGGTGTCGCTCAACGTCCAGCTCACCGCGCAGGCGGTGCAGCTCTCGGGGGTGGTGGCCGTGGGCTACGGCACGCAGACCCGGCGCGAGGTCACCGGCGCCGTGTCGAGCATCCGGGCCGCCGACATCACGCAGATCACCACGACCAACCCGGCCGACGCGCTCAAGGGGCGCCTGCCCGGCGTCGACGTGACGTCGTCGAGCTTCGAGCCCGGCGCCGCGACGACCATCCAGATCCGCGGCGCGCGCTCGATCACGGCGAACAACAACCCGCTGTTCGTGGTGGACGGCGTGCCGATCACCGGGGACCTGCGCGACGTCGACCAGAACAGCATCGAGCGCATCGACGTGCTCAAGGATGCGGCGGCCACCGCGGTCTACGGCAGCCGCGGCGCCAACGGCGTGCTGCTCATCACGACCAAGCGCGGCCGCGCCGGGCGCACGGAGTACACGGTCAACACGACCGCCGGCGCGTCGGCCCTGTCGCGCGAGGTCGACATGATGAACGGCACGCAGTTCGCCAACTTCCGGCGCGAGTCGTACCGCGCGGCCGGGGGCACGGCGGCGGGCGCGTGTGCGACCTGGAGCCCGACGGCGAGCGCCTCGGTCACGGCGGCCTGCGACCTCGTCGCGCTCGACCCGCAGATGCGGGCCGGACTCGCCGGCGGCGTCAACACCGACTGGCAGAAGATGGTCTCGCGCACGGGCAACCTGCAGAACTACGAGTTCGCGGCCGCGGGCGGGGGCGAGAACACGCGCTTCCGCGCCAGCTTCAACTACGTGGGGCAGAACGGCGTCGCGATCACGCAGGGGTACGGCCAGAAGTCGGGGACGCTCAGCGTGACCCACGACCTGGGCCGCGTGAACATCCAGGCCAGCGCCCTCGTCAACCAGAGCCTGCGCGACGGCGGCGCCGGCATGAACATCTGGAACGAGGCGCTCTACAACAGCCCGCTCGGCGCGCCCTACGACACGACCGGTCAGCTGCAGCTGCTCCCCACCGCCGACGCGCTGCGCGTCAACCCGGTGCTCAACGCGCTGAACAACGTCCACACCATCCGCCGCACCAACGTGCTCGGCACGCTGAACGCGGCGGTGGCGCTCGCGCCGGGCCTGCGCTTCAACTCGGTGTTCGGCCCGCAGTTCACGCTGAGCGAGGACGGCTACTTCGTCGGCACCAACACGGCCTTCAACCGCGGCGCGGTGCAGCCCGAGGCCGGGCAGGACAACGCGCGCAACTCGAACTACACGTTCAGCAACTACCTCTCGTACGACCGCCAGCTCGGCGCCGGGAACCACCTCCAGGGCACGCTGCTCTACGAGCTGGCCCAGTTCCGCACGTCGTTCGACAGCACCTACGCGACCAACCTGCCCTACCCGTCGCAGCTCTGGTACAACCTCGGCTCGGGGCAGAACTACAACCTGAACAGCCGGCTCTCGCAGTACACGCTCCAGTCGTACATGGCGCGCGCGGTCTACACGTTCCACGACCGCTACACGCTCAACCTCGTCGGGCGCGTGGACGGCTCGAGCGTGCTGTCGCCGGGCAAGAAGTACGAGTTCTTCCCGGCCGCCGCGTTCGGCTGGCAGCTGGGCGACGAGCCGTTCTTCAAGGGCATCACCGCGCTGAGCGAGCTGAAGCTGCGCGCGAGCTACGGCCGCGTCGGCAACGCCGCCGTCGGCCCGTACCAGACGTTAGGCCAGCTCGCCACCGCCTGGTACACCTACGGCAGCTCGGCGCCGGCGGTGCTCGGCTACGGGCCCGGGTCGATCCCCAACCCGGACCTGAAGTGGGAGACCACCGACAAATTCGACCTCGGCCTCGACTTCGGCGTGTTCGACCAGCGCATCAGCGGCGCGGTCGACGTCTACCACGAGAACACCAACAACCTGCTCCTCACGCGGGCGCTGCCGTACACCACCGGCTACGGCAGCTTCCTGCAGAACGTCGGCGCCACGCGCAACGCCGGCGTCGAGCTGTCGGTCTCGACGGTCAACCTGCGCGGCGACCAGGGCGGACGGCGCGGGCTCGGGTGGACGACCGACGTCAACGTCTCGCACAACAGCAACCGCATCGTCGCCCTCGCCGGCGGCGCGCTCTCCGACGTCGCCAACGCGCGGTTCGTCGGCCAGCCGATCAACGTCAACTACAACTACAAGTTCGTCGGGATCTGGCAGACCGCCGACTCGGCGCTCGCGCGGTCGTACGGCTTCAAGCCCGGCGACATCCGCGTGGCCGACATCAACGGCGACGGCAAGATCGACGGCAACGACCGCACGTTCGTCGGCAACGCGTTCAACTTCCC
Source organism: uncultured Gemmatimonadales bacterium (assembly GCA_963851265.1). Taxonomy (GTDB): domain Bacteria; phylum Gemmatimonadota; class Gemmatimonadetes; order Gemmatimonadales; family Gemmatimonadaceae; genus BPUI01. Next base: position 186,267 of record CAWKNZ010000008.1, on the reverse strand, counting down.
GAAGTTCCAGGGGAGCCTCAACAACCGCTTCCGCTTCCGCCGCCTCGACGCCTCGGTGCTGGTCACGGCGCGCGCCGGCTACACGGTGTACAGCCCGTTCCTCTCGGCGTACAACAACCTCGCGGGCCGGTTCAACAACCTGAACGTCAACTACTGGACGCCCGAGAACCCGAGCAACGACTTCCCGCGGCCTAACGTCAACGGCATCGGCAACTACGCCTCGGCGATGGCGCTGCAGGACGCCTCCAACTGGCGCGTCCGCGACATCACGCTCGGCTACACCATGCCGGCCGCCGTGTTCGGCCGAGCGGGCGTCACGCGGGCGCGCCTCTACGGGCGGGTCCAGGACCCGTTCATCTTCACGAAGTTCCGCGGCTGGGACCCCGAATCCGGCTTCAACGGCGGTCCGAGCGGCGCCGGCTACAACGGCAACAGCCAGGCGTCGCAGCTCGACGTCGGCGGCCCGGCGTTCCGCACGTTCCTGTTCGGCCTCGACCTCGGCTTTTGACCCGGACCGCACCCGTGAGGTACAGACTTCCGATGACGACCACGACCGCGGTCCGCGCCCTCGCCACCTCGGGCCTCGCCCTCGGCGGCGCCCTGCTCGGCGCCGGCTGCTCCGACCTGAAGGAGGTTCCGGTCACCGGCGTGACGGGCCAGTACTACCAGACCGTCGACGGCGCCAACTCCGCCGTGACCGCCGCGTACTCCAACCTGCGCAACTTCTACGGGCGCGAGCCCGAGATCTCGCTCGGGCAGCTCGGGACCGACAGCTGGGACCGCGGCAACGGCACCACCGACAACACCGGGTTCGGCGACTACTCCGCGGTGCTCTCGGCGAACATGAGCGTCACGACGAACCGCGACACCTGGGCGGCCTGGTACGCGGGCGTGAACACCGCGAACACGGCCATCGCCGCCGTCGCCCAGGCGCCGCTGTCGAGCACCGACAGGGCGGCGCGCACGGCCGAGGCGCGCTTCCTCCGCGCGCTGTACTACCACGACCTCGTGCGCACCTACGGCGCGGTCGCGGTCGACACCGCGCCGACCACGGCGCCGACGACCACGGCCTCGCGCACGCCGGCCGCGGACGTCTACGCCAACCTCGTCCTCCCCGACCTGCAGTACGCGGTCGCCAACCTGCCGACCACCGCGTCGCAGGTCGGGCGCGCCACCAAGTACGCCGCCCAGATGCTGCTGGCGGAGGTGTACCTGACGCGCGGCGCCCCCGGCGACCTCGACCAGGCGGTCGCGCTCACCACCGCCGTGATCGGCTCGGGGGCGTTCACCCTCAACGCCGACTTCCGCTCGCTGTTCTGCGGTCCCGACCGCACCGACGGGGTGAGCGGCGTGGTGATCTCGGCCTGCGACTTCAACCCCGCCAACGAGACGAACAAGGAGTTCGTCTGGGCGGTGCAGTTCAACGGCGACGGGGTCACGGACCAGTACGGCGACCAGCTGCACCTGTTCTACACGATGGGATACGACATCCAGGGCGGGCCCAGCCTCGCGCGCACCCTGGAGTACGGCCGCCCGTACCGCCGGCTGCGGCCCACGCGGCACCTGCTCGACCTGTGGAACCGCACCACCGACTCGCGCTACGACGCGAGCTTCCAGACGATGTGGGCGTCGTCGTCGGGGGTGCGCGACACCGCGATCTTCCTCCCCGGCACGGCCACCGTCCCCCCGCAATACCTCACGGGCAAGCGGTACAAGGCGTTCGGGGAGAACGACTACACCGCCGACCGGTTCCCGACGCTGCGCAAGTGGCTCGACCAGACGCGCAACGGCGTGCAGAGCATCGTCGGCGGGCGCGACCGCTTCGTGTGGCGCCTGGCCGACGCGTACCTGATGCGCGCCGAGGCGAACATCCGCAACGGCAACGTGAGCGCGGCGATCCCGGACTTCAACGTGCTGCGCCGACGCGCGGCCAGAGCCGGGCAGGTCAACGACCTCTCGACCGCCGAGCTCGCGTCGCTCGGCAGCTCGCCGATCGACTTCCTGCTCGACGAGCGCGAGCGCGAGCTGGCCGGGGAGGAGATGCGCTGGTACACCCTGGCCCGCCTCACCAACGCGGGCGGCAAGAACTACTTCCTCAGTCGGATCCAGGCGTACAACCCGACGGCCGCGCCGAACGTCAAGGCGTACCACGCGCTGCGCCCGATCCCGCAGGAGCAGATCGACCGCACCACCGGGGGCGCTGGCGCGTTCCCGCAGAACCCGGGCTACTGAGCGCGTGACGGGCGGCGTTCCGCGGCGCGCCCGCGCGCGCGCGGTGGGCGTGCGCGCGCTCGGCGCGGCTTCGTTAGGCGGCGTCGCGGCGTGCGCGGGCCGGGCGCGGCCGGCGCCCGCCGCGCCGCCGGCGGGCGCTCTCACCTGGGTCGGCACCTGGGCCGCCGCGCCGCAGCTCACCGAACCGCGCAACCTGCCACCCGCGCCCGGCCTCGCCGGCAGCACCCTGCGGCAGATCGTCCACGTCTCGCTCGGCGGCTCGCGCCTCCGCCTGCGGCTGTCCAACGCGTTCGGCGACGGGCCGCTCACGATCACGGCGGCCCACGTCGCGCGCTCGCGCGGGGGCGGCGCGATCGCGACCGGGAGCGACCGGGCGCTCACCTTCGCCGGCCGGCCGGGGATCACCATCCCGGCCGGCGGCGCGGCCGTGTCGGACGCCGTCGCGTACGACGTCGCGCCCGTGACGGACCTCGCGCTGTCGGTGCACGTCGCGGACGCGCCGGCCGCGGTGACGGGGCACCCGGGCTCGCGCACGACGTCGTACCTGCAGGCCGGGGACGTGGTCGCCGCCGACTCCCTCCCCGCCGCCGCGCGTGTCGAGCACTGGTACCTGGTCTCGGGCGTGGACGTCGCGCGCCCGGGCGGGGCGGCGGTCGTCGTGCTCGGCAACTCGATCGCCGACGGCCGTGGCTCGGGGACGGACCGGCAGAACCGCTGGCCCGACGACCTCGCGCGCCGCCTGCAGGGCGACTCGCGCACGGCGCCGGTCGCCGTGCTCAACCAGGGCATCGGCGGCAACTGCGTGCTGCGGGCCTGCCTCGGGCCCGCGGCGGTCGACCGCTTCGACCGTGACGTGCTCGCGCAGGCCGGGGCCCGCTGGCTGGTCGTGAGCGAGGGGGTCAACGACATCGGCGGCGCGCGCACGGCCGGCGCGTCGGACTCGGTGGCCGCCGCGCTCGTCGCCGCGTACCGGCGGATGATCGCGCGAGCACACGACCGCGGGTTCCGCGTCTACGGCGCGACCGTGCTCCCGTTCGGCGGCGCGGCGTACGACACGCCGGACCACGAGCGCGCGCGCCAGACCGTGAACGCCTGGATCCGGACCGGCCGCGCGTTCGACGCCGTCATAGACTTCGACGCCGCCATGCGCGACCCGGCGCGGCCGGAGCGGCTCCGGCCGGAGGTCGACGGCGGCGACCACCTGCACCCCAACGAGGCCGGCTACCGCGTCATGGCCGACGCGATCGACCTCGCGCTGTTCACCCCTCAGGCTCCGTAGCACGCGATGACCATCCTGTCCGAATCGGGCCCGCGCGCGGGCGGCGGGGTGACCGCCGCGCCGCCGTACCGTGACCCCTCGCGCTCCGTCGACGCACGCGTCGCCGACCTCCTCGCGCGGATGACGCTGGAGGAGAAGGCGGCGCAGATGGTCGGCGTGTGGCAGCTGAAGACGCAGATGCTCGTCGGCGACGACGGGCAGTTCGACCTCGAGAAGGCCCGCGCCGCGTTCAAGGACGGGCACGGGCTGGGCCAGGTCGGGCGGCCGAGCGACGCGGGCGGGAGCGGGTCGGGGGGCGGCGGGATCCAGGTCCACAAGGGGCGCAACGCGCGCGAGCAGGCGGAGCTGACCAACGCGATCCAGCGCTTCTTCCTCGAGGAGAGCCGGTTAGGCATCCCGGTGATCTTCCACGAGGAGTGCCTGCACGGGCAGGCCGCGATCGACGCCACGAGTTTCGGGCAGCCGATCGCGCTCGCGGCGACCTTCGACCCCGCCCTCGTCGAGGCGCTGTACGCGATGGTCGCCGAGGAGGCGCGGTCGCGCGGCACGCACCAGGCGCTGACGCCGGTGGTGGACGTGGCGCGCGACCCGCGCTGGGGGCGCGTCGAGGAGACCTTCGGCGAGGACCCCTACCTCGTCTCGCGGCTGGGCGTCGCGGCCGTGCGCGGCTTCCAGGGCGACAACACGTACGCCGACAAGAAGCGCGTGCTCGCGACGCTCAAGCACTTCGTCGCGCACGGGCAGCCGGAGGGCGGGCAGAACTGCGCGCCGGTGAACGTGTCGATGCGCGAGCTGTACGAGGTGTTCCTGCCGCCGTTCAAGGCCGCCGTGCAGGAGGCGGGCGCGGCGAGCGTGATGGCCTCGTACAACGAGGTCGACGGCGTGCCCTCGCACGCCAACCGCTGGCTGCTGCGCGACGTGCTGCGCCGCGACTGGGGCTTCCGCGGCTTCGTCGTCTCGGACTACTACGCGATCTGGGAGCTGCACGACCGCCCCGACACGCACGGGCACCACGTGGCCGCCGACAAGCGCGAGGCGTGCGCGCTCGCCGTGCGCGCGGGCGTCAACATCGAGCTGCCCGAGCCGGACTGCTACGCGCACCTGCTCGACCTCGTGCGCGACGGCACGCTCGCCGAGTCCGACCTCGACGCGCTCGTCGCGCCGATGCTCGCGGCCAAGTTCCAGTTAGGCCTGTTCGACGACCCGTACGTCGACCCGGAGGTGGCGGAGCGCACCGTGGCGTCGGACGCGAACCGCGAGCTGGCCCTGCGGGCGGCGCGCGAGACGATCACGCTGCTCAAGAACGAGGGCGGGCTGCTGCCGCTCGACCCGTCGGGGCTGAAGACGGTCGCCGTGATCGGGCCCAACGCGGACCGCGCGCTGTTGGGCGGCTACAGCGGCGTGCCGAAGTACAACGTCACGGTGCTGGAAGGGATCCGCGCGCGCCTCGGCGACGGGGTGCGCGTGGTCACGGCCGAGGGGTGCAAGATCACGCGCGGCGGCACGTGGTACGAGGACCCGGTCGAACAGCCCGACGCCGACGAGGACCGCCGGCAGATCGCCGAGGCCGTCGAGGTCGCGAAGGACGCCGACGTGATCGTGCTCGCCATCGGCGGCAACGAGCAGACGTCGCGCGAGGCGTGGTCGCGCGCGCACATGGGCGACCTCACGACGCTCGACCTCGTCGGCCGGCAGGACGAACTCGTGCGCGCGATGTTGGGCACGGGGAGGCCCGTCGTCGCGCTGCTGTTCAACGGCCGGCCGCTCTCGGTGACGGACCTCGACGCGGAGGTCCCCGCGATCCTGGAGTGCTGGTACCTCGGCCAGGAGTGCGGGCGCGCGGTGGCCGAGGTGCTGTTCGGCGACCACACGCCCGGGGGGAAGCTGCCGATCTCGGTGCCGCGGTCCGTGGGTCACATCCCCGCGTACTACAACCACAAGCCGTCGGCGAGGCGCGGGTATCTGTGGGCCGACGCCTCGCCGCTCTACGCGTTCGGCTACGGGCTGAGCTACACGACGTTCGCGGTGCGCGACGTGCGGCTCGAGCAGGCGTCCATCGGCCGCGACGGCGCGACGCGCGTGCTCGCGACCGTGACCAACACCGGCAAGCGCGCTGGTACCGAGGTCGTGCAGCTCTACGTGCGCGACCGGGTCAGCTCCGTGACGCGGCCGGTCAAGGAGCTGAAGGCGTTCCGCAAGGTGTGGCTCGCGCCCGGCGAGTCGACGACCGTCGCGCTCGACGTCGGCCGCGACGCGCTCGCCTTCCACGACCTCGACATGCGGTACGTCGTCGAGCCGGGCGAGTTCTCGATCATGGTCGGCACGTCGTCGCGCGACGAGGACCTGGCCACCCTGACGCTCACGGTGACGCCGTGAGCGGCGCGAGCGTACGCGCCGGAGCCGGCGCGACGTTGAACCCCGCGGCGGGCGCGACGGGCGATCCGGCGGCGGCCGTCGCGTCGCGGTCGACCGCGCCGGTCGAGCGACTGAGCGTGGTGGAGAAGGTCGGCTACGGGCTGGGCGACGCGGCCGCGGGCTTCGTCTTCCAGACGATGGTGATCTTCCAGCTCGCCTTCTACACCGACACGTTCGGCATCACCGCGGTCGCGGCGGGCACGCTCTTCCTCGTCGTCCGCGTGTTCGACGCGGTGTTCGACCCGATGATGGGCGTGGTGGCCGACCGCACCGAGACGCGGTGGGGCAAGTTCCGCCCGTGGGTGCTGTGGACGGCGGTCCCGTACGGGATTATGGCCGTGCTCACCTTCACCACGCCGAGCTTCGGCGCGTCGGGCAAGCTGGCGTACGCGTACGTGACCTACATCGGCCTGATGATGGTCTACTCCGCCAACAACCTGCCGTACTCCGCGCTGAGCGGCGTGATGACGGGGGACATGGCCGAGCGCACCAGCCTGTCGCAGTACCGCTTCGTGCTCGCGATGCTGTCGCAGTTCGTCATCCAGACGGCCGCGCTGCCGATGGTGCACGCGTTCGGCGGCGGCAACAACGCGCGGGGTTACCAGCTGACGATGGCGACGTTCGGCGCGCTCGCCGTCGTGTTCTTCGTCGTCACCTTCGCGACGACGAAGGAGCGCGTCCGTCCCGCGCCCGGCCAGCACTCGACGATCGGCCAGGACTTCGGCGACCTCACGCGCAACCGGCCCTGGCTCGCGATGTTCGCGCTCACGCTCGTGCTCTTCGTGACGCTCGCGCTGCGCGGCGGCGTGATGCTCTACTACTTCAAGTACCTCGTCGGGCGCGAGGACCTGTTCAGCCTCTTCAACGGGCTCGGCACCGGGTCGACGATCGTCGGCGTGCTGCTCTCGCGCTCGCTCGCCGTGCGCCTCGGCAAGCGCAACCTGTTCATGTACGGGCTGTACGCGACGGCGGCGTGCACGGCGGTGTTCGCGCTGCTGCCGGCGACGGCGGTGCCCGCGATCATGGCGGCCGAGATGGTGCGGCAGTTCGCGTACGGCTTCACCATCCCGCTGCTCTGGGCGATGATGGGCGACGTGGCCGACTACTCGGAGTGGAAGAACCACCGCCGCGCGACGGGCGTGGTGTTCTCCGCGATCGTCTTCGCGCTCAAGGCGGGCCTCGGCGTCGGCGGCGCGATCGGCGGCTACGTGCTGTCGGCTTACGGCTACGTGCCCAACGTCGCGCAGAGCGCCCACGCGCTCGACGGCATCCGCCTGTCGGTGAGCCTCTTCCCCGCGCTCGGCTTCCTCGTGAGCGGGCTCTGCCTGCTGTTCTACAGGATCGACCGCGCGACCGAGTTCCGCATGAGCGGCGAGCTCGCCGCGCGGCGCGAGCAGTTCACGCACACCCCCGTCCCGGTCACACCGTGAGGCAGCTCCAGCCGCGTTCCGCCCCGGCGCGCTCCGCCGCCCGCCGCGCATTCCGCCCGCTCGCCGTCCTCGGCGCCGTCGTCGCCGTTGCGGGTGCGACCGCGGCCGCGCCTCACGTGCCCCGCCGCGCCGCGCCGGCGCCCGCGCTCAAGGACGTCTTCCGCGGCGCGTTCCTCGTCGGCGTGGCGGTCAACGACGCGCAGGCTGCGGGGCGCGACACGGCCGCGGTGCGGATCGTCCGCGCGCAGTTCAACAGCGTCTCGCCCGAGAACGTGCTCAAGTGGGAGGTCGTGCACCCGCGCCCGGGCGTGTACGACTTCGCCGCGGGCGACCGCTACGTCGCGTTCGGCGAGCGGAACGGGATGTTCGTGATCGGGCACAACCTCGTCTGGCACAACCAGACGCCGCCGTGGGTGTTCCGGGACGCGGCCGGCGGCCCCGTGTCGCGCGACACGCTGCTCGCGCGGATGCGCGAGCACATCCGCACCGTGGTCGGCCGCTACCGCGGGCGGATCAAGGGGTGGGACGTGGTGAACGAGGCGCTGGCCGAGGACGGGACGCTGCGCGAGAGCCCGTGGCGGCGCATCATCGGCGACGACTTCCTCGTGTACGCGTTCCGCTTCGCGCACGAGGCCGACCCCAGCGCGCAGCTCTACTACAACGACTACGCGCTCGAGAACGCGCCCAAGCGCGCGGGCGCGGTCGCGCTCGTCCAACGCCTCAAGGCCGCCGGGGTGCCGATCCACGCGATCGGCACGCAGGAGCACGACAAGATGGTGTGGCCGACCGTCGCGGCCGTCGACTCGACGATCACCGCGCTCGCGGCGACCGGGGTGCGCGTGAACGTGACGGAACTCGACGTCGACGTGCTGCCCGCCGCGACGCGGAGTCAGGGCGCCGAGGTCACGCTCCGGGCGGAGCGGCGCTCGGAGCTGGACCCGTACGCCGCGGGGCTCCCCGACTCGGTGCAGCAGGCGCTCGCGCGCCGCTACGCGGAGCTGTTCGGGGTCTTCCTGAAGCACCGGGACGTGATCGACCGGGTGACGTTCTGGAACGTGACCGACCGCGAGTCGTGGCTCAACGACTGGCCGGTGCGGGGGCGGACGAGCTACCCGCTGCTGTTCGACCGCCGGGGCCGGCCCAAGCCGGCGTTCGACGCGGTGGTCGCGGTCGCGGGCCGCGGCGAGACGGGCACGCGTTAGGCGCGAGGGCGCCGCGCCGCGCGCCTAACGATCCGCCGTGCCTCGCGGGGGCGGCGCGGCGTGCAACGCCCGGTCCGCCCAGGGGATGAAGTACCGGAAGTTGGGCGCGTCGGTGTGCCCGCCGTCGTGCTGCCGCCACGCGAGCGACCCGTCGAGCAGGCCGGCGTTCACCGGCGGCGGCTGCGCGGTGCGGTAGTCGTCGGGCACGCCGAGGTCGCGCGCGCCGAGGAGCCGGAACGCCGGGCCCGCGGCGACCGCGGCCACGAAGCTGCCCTTCTGGTCGAGCCACTTCGCGTCGCCGTGCTCGGGGACGCCGTAGCTGATGAAGACCGGGCGCGGCGCGCAGAGCGCGATCAGCTCGTGCGAGTCGACCGGAAGCGCCCCGGCGTCGCGGCTGCCGAACGCCCCCTCGGCCGCGGCGTACTTGAGGTAGTTGCCGGCCATCCAGTGGTACTCGCCCGTGGAGGCGAGGCTCTCGACCGCCTCGCCCCACACGCGCCGGTGCAGCGTCGTGCCGCCCTTGCCGGACGACCCGATGAGCCCGACCGCGAAACGCCGGTCGAACGCGAGCGTGACGAGCGCCGCCTTCCCGTAGCGCGAGACCCCCTCGATCCCGACGCGCCGGGCGTCGACGGCCGGGTCGGTTTCGAGGTAGTCGAGCGCGCGCCCGGCGCCCCACGCCCACGCGCGGAGCGCGCCCCAGTCGTCGGGCTTGCGCGGCTGCCCCCGGTTGACGAGGCCGATGATGCCGCGCCGGAGCCCCGCGCCGTCGTCGGCCTGCACGCTCGTCGGGTCGAGGAGCGCGTACCCCCATCCCGCGGCGATCAGCTGCTGCGCGGGCGGCGGATCGCCGCCCGCGGTCGCCGCCGGTGCGCCGAACGGCGGGAGCGCGGCGGCCATGCGCCCGACGGGCTCGTACGCCGGGTACTGCTCGAAGATGGCGCGGAGCGACGAGTCGCGCGCGACCAGCAGCTGCTTGAGCGCCGCGTTGATCTTCTCGAGCGCCTCGGGCGTGGGCTGCACCGGGGCCGGGAGCGCGCTTCGGCCGAACATGATCAGCAGCGGCACCGGGCCGCGCGCGTTCGCGGGCACGACGACGGTCATCGCGAGGTCGACGGCGACGGCCGGGTAGGCGCTGTTGTCGACGTGCCCGACGAGCCGCCGCGCGATCACCGGGGTGAAGCCGACGAACTCGCGCTCCGAGACCGTCGCCGTCCACGTCACGCGCGGAACGTTAGGCGGCACGCGCCCGTAGACCTCGCGCTCGAGGTCCTCGACGATCTCGGGGCGCCGCCGCGCCCACCACACGGCGGGCGTGGTCACGCGCCGCCCGTCGCGCAGCGTGAGCACGTCGGGGAGGGCGGGGTGCGGGTTGGCGCGGGCCTCGTCGTAGTTGGCGTGGTTCGGCGCCGATTCGTCACCACTCGGCCCCGGGCGCAGCCGCCGGACGCCGAGTTGGTCCATCATCTGCTGGTGGTCCTGCTCGGCGGTCCACCCGGCCGGCGCCGCCGCGGGTGCCTGGGCCGCGGCCCGCGCCGCGACGAGCAGGGCGAGCGGGAGCACGCACCGCCGCGTGCGCCGCGTCGTGGGCCGCGTCATGTGAGGCGCGTCATGGGAACCGCGTCATGGGAACCGCGTCATGGTGCGCCCTGCTCCGAGAAGGGAGTCGAGCGGTTGGAATCCGCGCCGGCGCGCGGCATGCGCGCCGCGCGTCCCGTGCGGGTGCCCGCGACCTCCTCGTCGCTCAGCAGCGCGACGAAGATCACGCCCTGGGTGTGCCCGACTCCCCAGCGCGACTGTGACTCCACGGCCGAGTAGCGGCGCACGTAGGCGACCGCGGCCGGCGGGATCGCGCGCAGCACGTCGACCCCGCCGGCCCGCATCTCGTCCACGTACACGACCACCTGCCCCGGGTTGGCGAAGCTGTCGACGCCGTGCGTGAGGAGCCAGTGGTGGCGCAGCGCCTCGATCGCGGCGTAGAGGCTCGTGTAGCCCGCGTCGACCATCTGCGTGCGCGTGAGGTCGCGCGACGGGCGCGCGACGGGCGTCGTCGCGTTTGCGGCGGCGGCCCGGCCGCCGCTGGCGCACGCCGGCAGCGATGTGCCCATCGCCGGCGCGAGCGCCGAGACCAGCAGCAACGTCGTCGACCGCGTACGCGAGCGCGTACGGGAACCACGGAGACAGGAGGTGGTCATCGCGTGACCTCCCGGTGAGGGTCCCATCCGTGCGCGAGCGTGCGGCCGGCGCGGGCCGCGCCACGGCGCGCCGATGGTGGTGAGGGTCGCTGCATTCTCCCGCACACCGCAGACCAGCCGGTGCGGGCGGTCGCGCGCCGGACGATGGGGAGATAACGTCCCGGCATGACGTCCACACCGGCGCCCTCGGAGGACACGTTTACCCCGGTCACCAAGGAAAGTCTGTCGGACCGGCTCGCGCGGCAGATCCGCCGCATGATCCAGCGTGGCGACTACCAGGCCGGGAGCCGGCTTCCGACGATCATGGAAATGGCCAGGCGCTTCGGCGTCGGCCACCCGACCATCCGCGAGGCGCTCAAGAAGTTGGAGGCCGTGGGCGTGGTCGAGATCCGGCACGGGTCCGGAGTCTACGTGGGCCGCAGCGAGGACGTGCTCGTGCTGGCGAGCCGGGACTATGCGGGGACCGTCACGAAGAAGTTGCTGCTCGATCTCGTGTCGACGCGCATGGCGCTCGAGGCACAGTCGGTGGCCGAAGCCGCGCGCCACGCGACCGACGAACAGCTCGCCGAGATGCGGCGTCTGCTGACGACGGCCGGCGAGAGCTTCGCCAACGACGAACTCCTGAGCACGACCAACACGAACTTCCACCGCGTGATCGGGATCGCCTCGGCGAACAGCGTCCTCGCGCAGCTGCTCGGGGTCGTGAGCGAGCTGTTCGTCGAGGAGCAGCGCCTCATCCTCGGCATCTTCGGGTCGCGCGAGCGGGACCACCAGGAACATCTCGAGATCCTGGACGCGCTGGAGCGGCGCGATCCGGGGTTGGCGGTGGAGCGGATGCGGGCGCACCTGCAGGAGGTGTACGACGCGGTCGCGCGGTGGGACCCGGAGGAGCACCCGGTCGGGTAGGGCCGTTCACCGCGCCGCGGTCGCCCCCGCCCCCGCGCGCCAGCTCTCCGGCGGCCCGAGGTAGCTCGGCCTAACGCCGCCCGCGTCCACGACGATCCGCTGCAGCACCACCCCCGGGTCCACGAGCCAGAACGTCAGCGTGTGTACGCCCGGGTGCGCGATCGTGTGCGTGGTGCTCGACACCCGGACGTTGTCGGCCACCCCGCGCTCCCACGCCCCGTTGGAGCTGTCGGCGAGCACGTTCACCACCCGCGGGGCCTCGCCGTCGAACGAGACGGCGTAGCGCAGCCCCTCGCGCCGCCCGGCGAAGTTCAGCGTCGGCGAGACGTACGCCTGGACCGCGACCTCGCCGCTGTCGGCGAGCGTCATCCGGTACTCCAGCCGCGGTCCGTCGCCCCCCGGCGTGCGGCTCGGGCCCGTCACCGGCGTGGCCGTGATCCCCGAGAGCGTGCGGCCGAGGTCCGGAATGCGCTCCCACGCGCCTCCGGGCGGGGCGACCGCGCGCGCGTAGTGCTCGGCCTCGATCGCGACGTACCCGTCGCCCTCGACGAACCCCACGGCCGCGGCGCGCTCGGCCGGCGCCGGGTTGCGCACGACCGCCTGCACCGCCACGCGGCCGCCGCCCGGCGCGCCACCGGACACCCCGCCGGGCCCCACGATCGTCACGGGCACGCGCGTGCGGCCGACCGGCGCGCGGTCCCAGTCGACGCTCACCGTGAGGCGCCGTTCGTCGGCGACGGTGCCCGCCGCCGGCGTCACGTGCAGCCACGGCGCGCCGCTCTCCACGCGGTAGGCGAGCGGCGCGGCGCCGCGGTCGTAGACGTCGATCGTGCGCGTGTTGCGACGGAAGCCGTCCATCTCGGGCAGCTCGGGCGCGCGCGGCGCGCCGAGCGGTCCCGCGGCGGTTCGCGGCCCGGGCGGCGCCTGCCCCTCCCACGCCACGCCCAACGCGGCCGCGTCGGGCACCTGGATGACGTCGACGCGCGGCATCACGTTGCGCGGCGGCTCCTGCCAGTAGGTGTAGCCGATGTGCGTCTGGTCCATCATGTGCCGCCACTTCCCGCCCGCGACCGAGTCGTTGTAGTACCGCGAGATGGCGGCGTCCCGCGCGAACAGCGCGCGCGCCCGGTCCGCGAGGGCGTTGGTCGCGGCACGCCCCTCGCGCGCGTACAGGCGGTTGCGCGCGACCGTGACGTAGAGGTCCTGCAGGTTGGCGGCCGCCTCGACCGGGTGCAGCACCAGCTCGTAGTACGCGTCGCGCGCGTCGGCGGGGAGCGCGGCCGACAGCGCGCGGGCGCGCGCCTCGAGCGCGCGCCAGTCCGCGACGACGCGCTCGGCCTCGTGGTAGTTGACGAGCGAGTACGTGGCCGTGTCGAGCAGTTCGGGCTTGCGGCGCGCGTCGTACCGGAGCGTGGTGGTGACCACGTCGGCGATCTCGGCCGCGTGCTCGGGGCCGAACTGCTGCGCGGCCCAACGGCGCGCGTACTCGGGGAGGCGGGACGCCGGCCACGCGCGCGGGTTCCACGCGTAGTCGAGGAAGAACTGCAGCGGGAACTCCATCGGCTTGATGTCGCCGACGTTGACCATCCAGATGCGGTCCGCGCCCGCCTCGTACGCGAGCCGCATCTGCTCCCAGACGCGCGCGATCGGATTGGTGTTGATCCACTTGTAATTGCGCGGCCCGCCGACGTAGTCGAAGTGGTAGTAGACGCCGGAGCCGCCCGCGCGCGCGCGGTCGCCGGCCCCGGGGAGGCGCCGCAGGTTGCCCCAGTTGTCGTCCGAGAAGAGCAGCGTGACGTCGTCGGGCACGCGCATGCCGCGGTCGTAGTAGTCCTGCACCTCCTTGTAGAGCGCCCAGAGCTGCGGCGTGTCCGCGGCCGGCCGGCCGGTCACGTCGGCGATGATCCGGCGCTGGTCGGCGACGACGCGCTCGAGCAGGGCGACGTTGCTTCCCTCGGTCATCGGCATGTCGCCGTCGCCGCGCATGCCGATGGTCACGACGTTCTCGCGGCCGCGCATGCGCGCGATGCCGGCGCGCCAGAAGGCGCGGAGCGTCGAGTCGTTCTGCTCGTAGTTCCACGGGCCGCGGCCGTAGCGGCGCCACTCCTGCTGCGCGCGCGTCATCGGCTCGTGGTGCGACGTGCCCATCACCACCCCGTACTCGGCGGCGAGCGGCGCGGTGAGCGAGTCGTCGTCCGCGAACGCGTTGCCCCACATCGCCGGCCAGAGGTAGTTGCCCTTGAGGCGGAGCAGGAGCTCGAAGACGCGGGCGTAGACGCGGTGGTCGACGCCGCCGAACTTCTCGCGCGCCCACCCCGAGAACGCGGGTGCCTCGTCGTTGATGAAGAAGCCGCGGTACCGCACCGCGGGCTCGCCCGCCGTGTGACGGCCCGGGAGCACGTAGAGGGCCGGCCGGTGCCTAACGGGAACGTCGGCCCACCACGCCCACGGCGACACGCCGACCTGCGCGGACACGTCGTACAGCCCGTAGATCGTCCCGCGTCGGTCGCTCCCCGCGACGACGAGCGCCCGGTCGACGCCCGGCAGCGGGCGCTCCACCGGCTGCACGACGAACGTCTCGCGCTTGCCGGCGAGCCCGGCCGCGTCGAGCGCCCGCGCGCGCACGAGCGAGTCGAGGAGGGCGCTGTGGCCTAACGTGCCGACGATCACGAGGGTGCGGGCGCCGGCGGGGCGCGCGCCGGTCGTCACCGCCGCGGGCGTGCCGGTCACGCGGCCGAGGTCCGCGGCGAGGTCGCGGGCGGCGCGCGCGACGCCCGGCTCGTCGTCGGCCCCGACGACGATCGGGGCCACCCCCCCCGCCGCGGCGAGCGGAAACCGCCCCGCGCCGGGTGCGGCCGCGACGTAGGGTTCCTGCGTCGGCTCCTGCGCCGCGAGGCGCGCGGCCGGGGCGGCGAGCGCGAGCGCGGCGAGCACGACTGTCCGCGCGGACGCGGCGAGCGCACGGCGCGCGGCGAGGGCCGTGCGCCGCAGTGAACGAAGAGACATCGGGCGGTGGGCGAGCGGTCGGCCGGACGGGTCCCACTTGACGTGCAGAGTGATAAGATGAATTGATGACGCAGCGGTCCGCCAGCCGCGTCGTGACCTCCGCCATCCGTGCGGACCCGCCGCGCGCGGGCGCGTCCCGTGCGGGCGCGTCCCGTGCGGGCCCGTCCCGTGCGGGCCCGTCCCGTGCGGGCCCGTCCCGTGCGGGCCCGTCCCGTGCGAGCCCGTCCCGTCCGCGCTCAGACTGCATCCCGCCCCTCTCGTGCCCCGCCGCGCGCTTCCCCCCGTCCGCGACGTCAACGGCCGCCTGACCTGCGCGCTGCGGCCGTTGGCGCTCGCCCTCACGGTCGCGGCGAGCGCATACCCGGCGCGCGCCGCGCGCGCCGACGACGGCTACGACCTCTGGCTGCGGTACCGCCCCCTGCCCGACACGGCGCTCCGGCGCCGCGACCGCGAGGCGGTGGGCACGATCGTCGTGCAGGGCACCTCGCCCACGCTGCAGGCCGCGCGCGACGAGCTCGTCACCGCCCTCGGCGGACTGTTGGGGAGCCCCGTTCCCGTGGCGAGCGCGGCGGGCGCGGGACACGCGGCGCTGCTCGTCGCCGGCACGCCGGCGAGTTCGCCGCTCGTCGCCTCGCTCGGGCTCGGCACGGCGCTGCGCGCGGCGGGCGACGAGGGCTACGTCATCCGCTCGACGACCCTCGGCGGCCACCCGGCGATCGTCGTCGCGGCCAACCGCGACGTCGGCGTGCTCTACGGCGCGTTCCGACTGCTGCGCCTCGTCCAGACCGGGCGCCCGCTCGCGGGGCTGGCCGTCGCGGACGCGCCGCGCGTGCAGCGCCGGATGCTGGACCACTGGGACAACCTCGACCGCACCGTCGAGCGCGGCTACGCGGGGCGGTCGATCTGGGCGTGGGACAGCCTGCCCGCGCTCTCGCCGCGCTACCGCGACTACGCGCGCGCCGCGGCATCGTTAGGCATCAACGGCGCCGTGCTCACCAACGTGAACGCCGACGCGCGCGCGCTCACCCCGCCGTACCTCGCCAAGGTGGCCGCGGTGGCCGGCGTGCTGCGGCCCTACGGCGTGCGCGTCTACCTGACCGCGCGCTTCAGCGCGCCGCGCGAGGTCGGCGGCCTGCCCACGGCCGACCCGCTCGACCCGCGCGTGCGCGCGTGGTGGAAGGCCACGGCCGACGCCGTCTACGCGGCGGTCCCCGACTTCGGCGGCTTCCTCGTCAAGGCCAACTCCGAGGGGCAGCCCGGCCCCCAGGACTACGGCCGCACGCACGCCGACGGCGCCAACGCCCTCGCCGACGCGGTCGCGCCGCACGGCGGCATCGTGATGTGGCGCGCCTTCGTCTACAGCCACGAGGTGCCGCGCGACCGCGTGCGCCAGGCGTACGACGAGTTCGTCCCGCTCGACGGCCGCTTCCGCCGCAACGTGATCGTGCAGGTGAAGAGCGGGCCGCTCGACTTCCAGCCGCGCGAGCCGTTCCACCCGCTGTTCGGGGCGATGCCGCACACGCCCCTGATGATCGAGTTCCAGATCACCAAGGAGTACCTCGGCCAGGACACCCACCTCGGTCTACCTCGGCCCGTACTTCTCGGAGGTGCTGCGCGCCGACACGTACCGCGGCGGCCCGGGGGCGACCGTCGCGCGCGTCGTCGACGGGTCGCTCGACGGCCACCGCCTCACCGGGATCGCCGGCGTCGCCAACGTCGGCACCGACCGCGACTGGACGGGCTCGCAGTTCAACCAGGCCAACTGGTACGCCTTCGGACGGCTGGCGTGGGACCCCGCGGCCGACGCGCGCGCGATCGCCGACGACTGGGCGCGGATGACCTGGTCGCCCGACACCGCGGTGGCCGCGCCGATCGTGCGCATGATGATGGCCTCGCGCGAGGCCGTGGTGAACTACATGACGCCGTTAGGCCTCGCCCACATCATGGCCACCGGGCACCACTACGGCCCGGGCCCGTGGGCCGACGCCGGCCGGCCCGACTGGACGCCGCGCTACTACCACCGCGCCGACACGCTCGGGCTCGGGTTCGACCGGACCGCGACGGGGAGCGACGCCGTCGCCCAGTACGCGGAGCCGCTCCGGCGGCGCTTCGCGGACCCGGCGACGACGCCCGACTCGCTGCTGTTGTGGTTCCACCACGTGCCGTGGGGCGCGCGGCTCGCGAGCGGGCGCACGCTCTGGGACGAGCTCGCCCTGCGCTACCAGGCCGGGGTCGACACGGTCCGCGGCATGCAGCGGGCGTGGAACGCGCTCGAGGGCCGGGTCGACGCCGAGCGCTTCCGTGACGTCCAGCAGTTCCTCGCGATCCAGGAGCGCGAGGCGCGCTGGTGGCGCGACGCGGCGACGCAGTATTTCCAGCAGTTCTCCCGCCGCCCGTTCCCGGCGGGGCTCGAACCGGCGGCGCACCCGCTGGACTACTACGAACGCCTGCGCTGTCCGCCCGACCCGCGGAAGCCGCGCTGCGACGCGGTGCCCTGAGCGGCGCACCGCCACCGCACGGCGCGTGACGACCGTCCCGGTGCGCCGCTTGCTGCCGAACGCGGCACGCCACCCCACCTCCAACGCCACCATGCCTAACACGACCCCGACCGACGCCTACGCCCCGCGCCCGGAGCACCACTTCACCTTCGGCCTCTGGACCGTGGGCAACGTCGGCCGCGACCCGTTCGGCGAGCCCGTGCGTGCGCCCCTCGACGCGCCCACGATCGTCCGCGCACTCGCCCCGCTCGGCGCCTACGGCGTGAACTTCCACGACGAGGACCTCGTGCCGCGCGACGCGACGCCCGCCGAGCGCGACCGCATCGTCCGCGAGTTCCGGGCGGCACTCGACGAGACGGGCCTCAAGGTCCCGATGGCGACGACCAACCTGTTCACCGACCCGGCGTTCCGCGACGGCGCGTTCACGAGCAACGACGGCCGCGTGCGCCGCTACGCGCTGCAGAAGACGATGCGCTCGATGGACCTCGGCAAGGAGTTCGGCGCCGAGACGTACGTGTTCTGGGGCGGGCGCGAGGGCACGGAGACCGACGGGGCCAAGGACCCGCGCGACGCGCTCGGCTGGTTCCGCGACGCGCTCGACTTCCTGTGCGAGTACAACGTGGCGCAGGGCTACGGCTACCGCTTCGCGCTCGAGCCCAAGCCCAACGAGCCGCGCGGCGACATCTACCTGCCGACCATCGGGCACGCGCTGGCGTTCATCCAGACGCTCGCCCACCCCGACATGGTGGGGGTGAACCCCGAGGTGGCGCACGACACGATCGCCGGCCTCAACTTCGCGCACGGCGTGGCGCAGGCGCTCGACGCCGGCAAGCTGTTCCACATCGACCTCAACGGGCAGAAGCCGGGGCGCTACGACCAGGATCACCGGTTCGGCGCGGAGGACATCAAGGGGGCGTTCTTCCTCGTCAAGCTGCTCGAGGACGCCGGGTACGACGGCATGCGCCACTTCGACGCCCACGCCTACCGCACCGAGGACGCCGACGGCGTGTGGGACTTCGCGCGCGGGTGCATGCGCACGTACCTCATCCTGAAGGACAAGGCGGCGCGGTGGAACGCGGACCCCGAGATCCAGGGCCTGCTGGGCGAGCTGCGCGCGCGCGGCGGCGCGGACGCCGGGCCGCTGCGCTTCAGCCCCGAGGCGGCCGACGCGCTCAAGGCGCGCGCGCTCGACCTGCCGGCCATCCGCGCCAGCGGCTACGCGTACGAGCGGCTCGACCAGCTGACGGTCGAGGTGCTGCTCGGGGTGCGCTAGGTGGCGGACGCGTTGGGCGGCGGGACGGCCGACGCGCTCGTGCTCGGCCTCGACGTCGGCACGAGCGGCGTGAAGGCGATCCTCGTGGGGGTCGGGAGCGGGGCGGGCGGCGGCGACGTGCGCGCGGCGGCCACCGTCCCGCTCGCGCTCGCGACGCCCGAGCCGGGGTGGGCCGAGCAGGACCCGGACGCGTGGTGGGACGCCGTGGCCGCGGCCACGCGCGCGGTGCTCGCGGAGGTGCCCAACGCGGCGGCGCGGGTCGCGGCGGTGGGCGTCTCGGGGCAGATGCACTCGTCGGTGTTCCTCGACCGGGCGGGGCAGGTGATCCGCCCGGCGCTGCTCTGGTGCGACGGGCGGACGACGGCCGAGTGCGCGGAGATCACGCGCGCCGCGGGCGGCGAGGCGCGGCTGCGCGACTGGGTGCGGAACCCCGCGCTCGAAGGCTTCACGCTGCCCAAGGTGCTCTGGCTCCGCGCGCACGAGCCCGCGGCGTACGCGCGACTCGCGACGGTGCTGCTCGCCAAGGACTTCGTGCGCTTCCGCCTCACGGGCGCGCTCGCCACCGAGCCGTCCGACGCGTCGGGGACGTTGATGTTCGACCCCGCGCGGCTCGGCTGGAGCGACGAGCTCCTCGCCGCGGTGGGCGTGCCGCGCACGCTGCTCCCCGACGTCGGCGGGTCGGCCGAGGTGCTGGGCGCCGTGACCGCCGAGGCGGCGCGGGCGACGGGGCTGCGGGCGGGGACGCCGGTGGTCGGCGGCGGCGCGGACAACGCGTGCGGCGCGGCCGGAGTAGGCGTGGTCGCGCCCGGCGAGGCCGTGGCGAGCTGGGGGACCTCGGGGACGGTGCTCGCGCCCACGGCCGAGCCGCGCGTGGACCCGGCGCTGCGCGCGCACACGTTCTGCCACGTCGCGCCCGGCGTGTGGTACGTGATGGGCGTGGTGCTCTCCGCGGGCGGCGCGTTCGCGTGGTACCGTGCGCAGCTCGCGCGCGACCTCGCCGGCGCGCCCGACGCGGACGCGCGCCTGGACGCGGAGGCCGCCGGGGTCGCCCCGGGCGCCGACGGCGTCACGTTCCTGCCGTACCTGCAGGGCGAGCGCACGCCGCACCGCGACGCCGCCCTGCGCGGCGCGTTTCTCGGCCTGAGTCTCGCGCACACGCGGGCGCACCTGACGCGGGCCGTGCTCGAGGGCGTGTGCTTCGCGCTGCGCGACAGCGTCGAGATTCTGCGCGAGTTGGGACTCGCGCCGGCGGAGGTGCTGCTGACCGGTGGTGGCGCGCGGAGTCCGTTCCTGCGCGGCCTGCAGCGCGACGTGTACGGCGTGCCGGTGCGGACGGTGAACCGCGAGGAGGGCCCGGCGTACGGGGCGGCGCTGCTCGCGGCCGTGGGCGCGGGGGCCTACCCGGACCTCGCGACCGCGACGCGCGCCACGCTCACGCGCGGCGCCGCCGAGGCGCCCGACGCGGCGGCGGCGCGCGCCTACGCCGCCCCGTACGCGCGCTACCGCGGCTCGGCGGCCGCGGCGCGCGCCGGGCGGTAGGCGCCGCGACGGTCACGTGCAGGGGCGCGGCTCCAGGCTCCATGCCGCGCCCCGGCACGAACTCTCGGCCCGTGGCCTGACGCAGCGTTAGGCACGCACGCCCGCGCACACCAGATACACCACCGCCTCCTCCGCGTCCGGCAGCGCGAGCAGGCGGTGAAGCTCGCGGTCGTAGAACCCCCCCACCGCCACGGCCCCGAGCCCCAGGGCGTCGGCCACGAGGTAGAGGTTCTGGCCGACGTGGCCCGCGTCGAGCCACACGTAGCGGTAGCCGCGCTGCTTGTACTTCCACATCGTCCGCGCGAACACGGCCGTCATCAACACGACCACGTTCGCGTCGGCGAGCATCGTCTGGCCGATGGTCATGTCGGCGAGCTGCGCGTGCACGCGCCCCGGGCGGCGCAGCTCCAGCTCGTGCGCCCGCGCGTCGTAGTGGTACAGGCCGTCGTCCACACCGTCCACGCGCTGCACCGCGACGTAGAGCTCGATGGGGTAGAGGCTGCCCGCCGACGGCGCGGGGCGCGCGTGGAGGCGCTGGCCGTCGATCTCGCGCTGCCCGTTGAGGCCGTAGCTCGCGTACAGCAGGCGGCCGAGCGACGCGACGGGCAGCGTGGCCGCGGTCGAGAACGCGCGCGACGACGTGCGCCGGCGGAGCAGCTCGGCGAGCGGAACGTCGAGGCCGTCGAAATCCCGCCCCGGGAGCGCGACGCGCGGCGCGCCCGGGTACGTGCGGAACCGGAACGGGTGCCGGTCGTGGTCGAGCGCGAGCTCCACCACGCGCTGCCGCACGTTGGACGAGTGCAGGTGGAAGATGCGGGCGACGTCCGGGTCGTCGTCGTGCGTCATGGCGCCGCGCCTCACGCCAGGGGGTGCGGGTGCGGGTGCAGCCCGCGCGCCAGGCGGCGCGCGAGGCGCGGGTTGGCGACCTGCCCGAGCGCGTGGCCGAAGTGGATCGGCTGCACGTCCTCGCCTAACGCGCGGGCGACCCGGAACGGCCCCGCCGCCACGTCGGGCGACGTCACGTCGGCGATCGCCACCCGCACGCCCTCGCGCGCGAACAGCGCCGCGCACTCGCCCTCGGTGAGGGCGTCGCGCACGGCGAGGTCGCCGACCGGCACGGGATCGCCGCCGCCCCGGCGCAGGAAGTCGAACGCCGCCTGGCGCTCGCGCGGCACGTAGTACATCGCGTGGTCGATCAGCGAGCGGACGTCGTCGGGCGTCTCGGGCACGCGCTGCGTACCGCCGCGCATCAGGCGCCGCACGAACGGCCCCACGTGGCCCTGCTCCAGCAACGCCTTCCGCGCCGCGTGGCGCGGGTTGGGGTGCGCGGACAGCGCCACCGTCGCGCCGGGCCACCGCACGCCGTCGCCGAGCGCGAGGCAGAGCACCGCCGGCACGCCGAGCGTGGCGTCGAGCAGGTAGAGTTCGACGCGCGCGCCGCAGAGCTCGAGTTGCCGCAGCACCTCGCGCGCGCCGACGTCGAGTGCGTCGTCGGGCAGCAGGCGGCGGCCCGGCAGCTGCGCGAGCCAGGTGAGCGTGAACGCGTCGCGCTCCACCAGCTCCATCGTGGCGCGCATCGCGGCGTCCGCTCGGCTCGCCCCCGCCGCGAGGCCGTTGGAGCTGACCTGACAGAAGCGCTCCGCGCGCGGCACGTGCAGGTTGTAGTAGGTCGGGAACGCCGGCACCCACACCGGCGCGTCGCCGCCCAGCCAGCGGCCGAGCGTCCAGTCGATCGGCCCCTCCGGGTCGGGGCGCACGAACGGGAACCCCGGGTGCGCGTACTGCGCGTCGCTGTAGTGCGCGAGGCGCGCGGGGTCGAGCACGTCGGCCTCGCCGGCGAGCGCGGCGGCACGCGCGCGGCGCAGGCGGCCGGGGGGGACGCGCGCCGCCGAGTAGCGTTCGACGGCCTCGCCCACGGCGCCGATCATCGCCTCCACCGCGGTGAGGCCCTTGCCCGAGCCCAGCTCGGGGTCGCGCGCGCGGAAGTCCCCCTCGGTGTAGTCGGCGAGCAGGGCCGTGGTCGTGATCGGCAGCTCGGGCTCGTCGATCTCGGCCACGTTCACGTGCAGGGACCGGACGACGCCCACGCGCGCGTCCACCCAGCCGGCGAGGCGCTCGCGGAGCGCCTCGGGCGAGCCCGCGTCGTCGAGCGGACGCGCGGCGCCCCCGGCTCCCGCGCCGTCCGCGCCGTCCGCGCCGCCGCACACCGGGCACCACGGCATGCGCACGACCGTGTGCCAGCTCGTCGTTAGGCGGACCAGGTCCTGCGTGAGTACGCGCCCCACGAGCGTGCTCACGACGTAGCCCGACAGGAACTTGACCGCTTCGAGCGCGACGAGGTGGGCGAGCTGCCCCGCCATCGGCGCCAGGTAGGTGCGCCGCCGCGGCCGCGCCGGGTCGTCGGGCGGAGCGCGCAGCGGCGCCCGGAGCAGGGCGTGCTGCAGCTGGTGGGCGCGCGCGCCCGTGTCGCTCGTCGCGAGGTGCCGCAGCCGCGTGCAGTTCCAGCAGGCCGTCTCGCCCGGAATCACGAGTGGCCCGACCACCGCCTCGAGCAGGTCGAGGTGCGCGTACACCGACGGAATGCCGCGCGCGTGGGTCGCACGCGCGACCGCGTCGAGCAAGGCCAGGTCGTCGACCGCCGCGGCGGCGAGCACCAGGGCCCACGGCTCGGCGGGGAGCGCCAGTTCGTGCGCGTCGTTCAGCGCCATGGGGCCGTGCGTGACGCGCGTCCACGGCGCGGCCTCGGCGAGCACCGCGGCGAGCGCGGCGGCGCGCGGGCGGCCGACGTGCGCGGGCGTGAGCGCGCGGGCCGCGAGCAGGTCGTCGTCGGTGACCGGCGCGTCGTCCATCAGGTGCAGCGCGCCCACGCCGGACGCCGCGAGTTCGACCGCCGCGCCGACCCCCCACGGTTCGAGCCCGACCACGGCGACGTGCGCGTCGCGCAGCCGGCGGAGGGGGGCCGCCGGGTCGTCGGTCCACTGTGCGAAATAGTCGAGCTGCCCGGCGAAGCGCGCCTCGCCCCCACCGGCGGCGGCGTCGCCCGCGTCGGGCACGTCCTCGACGAGGCCCCGCCGCGCGAGCATCCCGACGAGTCCGACGACGCTCGCGCGCGTGTACTCGCGCGCGAGCGCGTCCGCGATCCCGTCGAGGTCGCGCGTCCCGTCGAGCAGCGGGACGAGGCGCGCGAGGAACGGGACGACGTCGCTGCCGTCGAGGGCGACGGTGCCGAGGTCGGAACGCAGGAGTGCCGCGTCGGGCGTGAACGTCACGCCCACCGCGCGACTGATGCGGACCCGCGCCATGGCGTTAGGCGGAGGGAAGGGGCGTGCCGCGGGGCGCGCCGCGCGCCCCCCGCGGCAGCGACGGCGCCACTACGCCCCGCCCGGCGGGCTGGCCGGTCCGCAGGTGCATTCGGCGCATACCTGGCACACGTGGCAGACCCGACACACGCTACAGACCTGACACACCTGGCAGACCTGGCACACGTGGCACACGCTGCACACGACGCACACGTGACACGCGATCGCGCACACGTGACAGGTGTTGCAGGTCACGCCCTGCGCGGCCGGTGCCGCCGCGCCCGCAGCGCCACCCGCGCCACCACCGGTCATCTGTCGCACGGCGTTTTCCAGCTCGGTCAGCCGCGCTTCCACGCTCTTCGGGCCCCCGGCGTCGCCGCCTTGGCCGCCGTGCTCTGAATCCGCCATCGGACACTCCGCTGGGTGAAGGGGACATCTCGGGTCGCGCCACGGCTCTGCGCATCGGGCGTGGCCCGGGCGTGCGCGACGGTGGGGCCGACGCCCGGATCGCGCAAGCGTCTTGGGATCGCACCCGCGCTCCAGACCGCCGGAGGCGTGCGCGGCGCGGGCGGAGGTGCGGGTTCACGGTAGCAGTTCCGACGCGTCCTGACGGGCGGCGCTGGCGCTCGCGCGGCAACTGCCCGCGCGCGATCGCCCGGGCACCGATTACCCTACGACCGCCGTTGTGCTACACGCAGACCACTGCGCGCCGTCACCCCCACCTCCTACGGCCGTGGCCCACTCGAATGCACCAGCAGCGCGCCGCCGCCCTGGGCCGTGGGCGCCGGCGCTGTTCGGCGCGACCGGGCTCGTGGGCGTCGCCGAGATCTGGGACCGCATGCCGCCCGGGCGGCACGCATTCGGATGGGTCGAGGCACTCCGCGCGCTGCTCCTGGGCGTCAGCCTTGGCGTGCCGGTGTTCGCGGCGTTCACCACGTCGTACCGCCGGCCCGTCATGGGGCGGCGCTGGAAGGAGCGGCTGCGGGCGCACGTGGGAGTCGGCGCCGTCGCGGCGTTGCTGGCGGCGACGGCCGAAGGCGCGTCGGAGGCGTTCGTCGCGCGGCCGAGTGCACGGCAGGCGACGACCCTTCTGGCGGAGGGGCTGATCTGGTACGCGTTGTGGGCTGTCGTCGCGCACGCGCGCGTCTTCGCGACGCGCGTGCGCCGCGCGCGTGCCGTCCACCTGCACGTGCTCCGCGCGGTCGAGCGGGCCGGACGCGACCAGGTGACCGCGCAGCTGCGGGCGGTGAAGACCGAGCTCCACCCGGTGCTCATCGCGAACGCGCTGACGACGGCGGAGGCGCTCGTCCACACCGATCCGGCCTCCGCGGAACGCGTCGTCGTCGAGCTCGGACTCCTGATGCGCGAAGCCGTCGCCGGCGCGGCCGCCGACGCCGTCACGCTGGGTGAGGAGGTCGACGCGGCGCGCGAGCGCGGGGCCGAGGAGCGGGGCGGCCCGAGCGCGCCAGAACCCATGAACCCGGGCGCGGTGCGCTACGTCGTGGACGACGACGTCCGAGAGGTGCTCGTGCCGCATCTCGTCGTTCCCGCGCTGCTCGCCAGCGTGCGCGGCGCGGGGGAGGTGAGTTTGCGCGGCACGGCCGTGTCGCTCGACGGCGAACGGTGGCTCGAACTCGACGTCTCGGGGGTCGCGCCCCGGTCCGCGGTGGCGCTCGGTCGGTTGCTCGACCATTTCTACGGCGACGCCGGGCGGTGGCAGTTCGCCACCACGGCGAGTTCAGCAGGTGATCCGCACGTCCGCCTTCGCCTCCCGCTTCTGCTCGACGAACAGCCGGTCGCGCCCGGCGGGGCGCCGGCGGACCCGCGCGAGCGTGTGTTCGAGGAGTGGGTGCTGGCCACCACGGGTCACGCCCCTCCCGCGTCGGGCGACGCGTGGGATGCGGGGATCGTGGCCGGGTTGTGCGCGCTGTACGTCGTGCTGCAGTGGGCCTACACGGCGTCGCACTACGGCATGGCATGGACCTCGGGCGTCGTGCTCCTCGTCATCGGCAACGTCGCGATCACGCAGGGGCTCATCTGCGCGGCGGCCGTCACGGTGGCACGCCGGTGGCCGCTCGGCGCGGCCGATCGGGTCGCCCACGCGCTCCCAACCACCGTCGGAATCGGGCTCGGGATTTCGGCCCTGGCGACCGCGCTCCGGGCAGCGGTGCGGGCGTCCCTGATGCCCGGAATCGCGCCGATCACGGCGGGTGACTTCATCTCGCGGGTGCTGGCGGCGTTCGTGCTCTACGCGATTTTCGTGACGATCGCACGCGTGGTGACACTGAGCGGCGAGCACAGGCGGACGGCGCAGATCGTGGCCGAAGCGCGAGCGGCGCACCGCTCGCACGCCGACCGGCGCCGACGCAGCGAGTTGCGCGCACTCAAGGCGGAGATGAACCCGCACTTCGTCGGGAACGCGCTGCATACCGCTGCGGCGCTGGTCGGGAGCGCTCCCGAGGCGGCGGGCCGACTGCTCGCGGCGTTGGCCGCGCTGGCCGGCGAGGCGGCCGCGTGGGTCGACGTGCAGGAGGTGAGCCTGCACGAGGAGGTCGCGGGCCTCGAGCCGTTCCTCGCGCTCGAGCGGGCCCGTCTCGGCGCGTCGGGGGGCACGCTCGCCGTGGTGTGGGACGTCGCGCCCGACGTCGCGGACGCCGCCGTGCCGCACCTCGTGTTGCAGCCGCTCGTCGAGAACGCGGTGCGCCACGGGATCGCGCCGCGTGGAGGCGGCGGCCGGCTCGCGATCCGCGCGCGCCGCGCCGGCCCCGCACTCGAACTCCTCGTGGCGGACGACGGCGTGGGAGTCTGCGCCGCGACGCCGGCCGCGTCGCGGTCGGGTGGTCCGAGGGGCGCGGCCCAGCCGGCGGCGCAGCCGGCGGCGCAGCCAGGCACCGGCGGCGTGGGGAGCGGGGCGGGGCTGCGCGGCGTACGGCAGCGGCTCGCGCTGTTGTACGGGGCGCGGGCGGGGTGCGTGCTCGAGCCCAACCCGAGCGGCGGGACGATCGCGCGCGTAACTCTTCCGTATCACCGCATCGCCCCGCCCGGCGCGTCCACGCCGTTGCTGGCCGCGGCCGGCGGCTGATCCCGCGTCCGCCACCCGCGTCGCCTCCGCCCACCCCCGTGTCCGCTCCCCTTCCCGCGGCAGGACCCGACGTGACCCTCCGCGTCCTCATCGTCGACGACGACGCCGGCGCGCGACGCCGCGCGCGCGAGGTGCTCGACGCGAGTCCCGACGTGCAGATCGTCGGCGAGTGCGGCGACGGCGAGTCCGCGGTCGCCCTGATCGGCGCCGCGCGCCCGGATTTAGTGCTGCTCGACGTACAAATGCCCGGGCTCGACGGTTTCGGGGTGGTGGGCCGCGTCGGGGCGGAGGCCATGCCGCCGGTGATCTTCACGTCGGCGTACTCCGAGTTCGCGGTGCGCGCGTTCGAGGCGTGCGCCATCGACTACGTGCTGAAGCCGTTCGACGCGGGGCGGCTGCTGCAGGCGCTCGAGCGCGTGCGCCGCGAGCTCGCCGTGCGCCGGGACCGGGCCGGCGACCGGACCTCGGCAGGCGCCGCGGCGCCCGCGCCGGAACTGCCGCGCGGGGACGCGCTCGCGGCCGACCCCCGGATGCAGCTGCTGCTCGAGCTCGTCGCGAACCCCGGCCGGCCCCGCTACCCCGACGCGCTCGCGATCCGGGCGGGCGCGCAGTACGCGGTGGTGCGCGTGGCCGACGTCGACTGGATCGAGGCGGACGGCAACTATTCGCGCGTGTACGTGCAGAAGCGGCCGCGGCTCGTCTCGAAGTCGCTCGCCACGCTGGAGCGCGAGGTGCTCGACCCGTCGCGGTTCGTGCGCGTGCACCGGTCGACGATCGTCAACCTGTCGCGCGTCGCGGTCGTGGACCCGGGCGACCACGGCGACGTGGATCTGGTGTTGCACGACGGCACGCGCGTGGCGTGCAGCCGGCGATACCGCGAGCGCCTGGAGCAGCGGCTCTACTTCACGACGTGACGACGACGAGGTGACGGCCACGACGTAGCCGTCGTTCGGGCCGGCGGGCGGGCCGGCGCGGACGCCGGCCGGGGTCGTCGGTTAGGCGGAGGGCGGCGGGTCGGCGTGGACCGGTGTGGGCGAGATGACGCCGTGCAGGATGCCGAGCCAGTGGAGGATCGTTTCCATGTGACACCTGCCGCCGGGGCGGTCGTCGGAGGGGGGTCGAGCGGGGGCGAGTCTCGGGGGGTGCCGTGCGACGTGGGACCGCTCCGGCGCCGGTAGCCTGACGTCCGGCGGGCGAGACGATAGGTGCGCCCGGCGCCGGTGTCGCGTCCCACATGTGCCAACCCGCCCCGCGGCGTGACGAGCGGAGGCCGGGCCGGACGAGCGGACGGCAGCCGGGCTCGGGCGGCGGCACACCGCCCGCCGCGGGCCGCGCGCCCGTTGGTCACGCGCCAGACCCCGTCCGTCACGCGGTTCGCTCCGCTCGTCCCGGAGAGGTCCGCGGGCCGCGCGTCCGACCATACCGTCGGGGCGTGAGGGCGGGCCTCCCGCCGCTCACGCGCCGGCGCGG
The DNA here is from genome assembly GCA_963851265.1 of uncultured Gemmatimonadales bacterium. Lineage (GTDB taxonomy): Bacteria > Gemmatimonadota > Gemmatimonadetes > Gemmatimonadales > Gemmatimonadaceae > BPUI01. The sequence goes on along the minus strand of CAWKNZ010000008.1, from coordinate 158,441 downwards.
CCCCGCTCGCCGGCACCACTGGCGTACGGGCGGGCATCCGGAGCGACACATGATGAGTGCGGTGGAGCAGTCGGTCGTCACGCGGCGCGGGCTCGGCGGGACGGCCGGAGGAGCCGCGTACAGTCCGGCGGCCGGTGGAGCACTGGGGCACACGTTGGCGGATCGCGGCGCGGCCGACGCCCCCGCCGCGTCGTTCGTCAGCCGGCGCATCGCCGAGCTGTCGCGCGAACGGTGGGGTGAGGCGCGCGAGGTGTCGGTGGTGGGGTCGCACGAGACGCTCACGCAGGCGCTGGAGCGCGCGGCGCGCTTCGCGGAGGCGGACGGGCCGGTGCTGGTGACGGGCGAGACGGGCACGGGCAAGGAGCTGTTCGCCCGGGCGGTCTACCTGCTGAGTCGCCGCAGCCGCAAGCCGTTCCTCGCCGTGAACTGCGCGCAGTACCACGACGGCCAGCTGCTGGCGAGCGAGCTGTTCGGGCACCGCAAGGGCTCGTTCACGGGCGCCGTCGGTGACCACCGCGGCGTGTTCGAGGAGGCCGACGGTGGGGTGGTGTTCCTCGACGAGGTCGGCGAGCTCTCGGTCACGGCGCAGGCGATGCTGCTGCGCGTGTTGGGCGAGGGCGAGATCCTGTCGGTGGGGACGACGCAGAGCAAGCGGATCAACGTGCGGGTGGTCGCCGCGACGAGCCGCGACCTGCGGCCGATGGTCGAGAGCGGGAGGTTCCGCGCGGACCTCTACTACCGGCTGCGGCACCTGCACGTGCGCGTGCCGTCGCTCCGGGAGCGCGGCGACGACTGGCGGCTGGTGCTGGAGCACTACCTGGAGCGGGTGGTGAAGGCGGAGGGGTCGCGCAAGCGGTTCTCGGCGCACGCGCTCGTGGTGTTAGGCCGGTACGCGTGGCCCGGGAACGTGCGCGAGCTCCGGAGCCTCGTCGACACGGGTTACTACGTGTGCGAGGGGGCGACCATCGAGGCCCGGGACTTCGGCGAGGCGCTGGAGGGGGCGGCGTGCAGCGAGGAGCTGCGGGGGGTGCCGGTGATGACGCCGCCGGGCGGCACGCGGGCCGTCGGTGCCGCGGGGGCGGACCCGTACGCGCGGATGCTGGCGGGGGAGGGGACGTTCTGGGAGCTGGTGCACGGGCCGTACATGGAGCGCGAGCTGAGTCGCGCCGAGGTGCGGCTGGTGGTGGAGCGGGGGCTCGTGGCGACGCGGGGGAGTTACAAGCGGGTGCTCGGGCTGTTTGCGATCGCGGAAGGGGACTATTTGAAGTTTATGGACTTTCTGCGGCACCACGACCTCAAACCGGGCGCGGCCAGTGCGCGGGTGGGCGCGCCGTCGACCGAGCGGTGACGTGTGCCCAGTACGGGGCACCTCACCGCGAATCGCGTGAGTACTACCGAAGCGGAAATCGGCGTGCGGTTGATTTCCGCCAGCTGTTCGTGCAGGACGCGCGGGCCGCGATCGCGCAGTTCAGCAAGTAACTGACTCACCCCCGCGGCGCCCCACGCTGGCGCAGCGGGGCGCGGTATGTCGGGTCGGATGAGCGCGAGGTGCCACGCGAGCCTCGCGGGCTTCCCGACGGCGAGGTCGCGTCGCACGAGCTTCGCGCAGCGCCTACCAGCGGGCGGCGCTCGGTGCGCCGCGCCGCGAGGCGCCCGACGACGTTGCACCGGCGGTACGAGGCGCGGTCGCGCGCCGGCATGCGGCCGGGCGGCCTCCCCCCAGCGTACGACCCGGCACACGCCCGCCCGCGACCAGCGCCGGAAGCGCTCGTACACCGCCGCCGCGGACGCCCGCGGACGTCGCGCGCGCCTTACCGTGCTTCCCGGTCACACCCTGGCCTGCTCGCGCGGGCGGCCGTCGTCGCGGCGCCACGCCCGTTCCTCCCCGAACGGGCGCGCGTCTAACGGCTCCGCATTACGGGCGTGCGCGGGCGAAGTAGCGCAGCACGCCCATCCCCAAGCAGAGGATCCCCATGACGAGCATCAACGTGAGGGGCTGTCGGCGGTACCAGGTGAATCCGTAGAAGGCGATCATCGCCGTGCCGACGGCAAAGTACGTGACGCCGTACTGCTGGTTTGTTGTCATGACGCTTTTATGTGAAGATGGTGGCGGCGCGGACTCGCGGGGCGCCCCCGCGCACGCCGTCGGCGCGTGCAAGACCCGTGCGCCCGCGCCCGCCTGCCGCGCCCTCCGTCGGGTGCGCTCGCCGCCCGACCCACCCGCCGCCCGGCGGTGGAGCCGTGGCCCTACGCCGTAGAGCGCGGGCGCGCCGCGGCGCCGGTCGCGGCGACGGCGCGTACGTGCGAGTCGTTGTACACCAACGGCTTACGTGACCGCCGCGCGAGGTACGCGCGTTGCCCTCCGAGAGGACCGATCGGACAGCACCCCGATTTTGTTGCATGTCGTTACCATCACCCTTCTCCCAACAGGAGCCGCACCATGAACGTCGAAACGATCGAGCGCATCGCCGCCGACCGCCCGAGGAGGTCCGCGAGTACCACGACAGGATCCGGACCGTGCTCAGCCGGTCGGCCACCGACCACGCGTTCCGCCAGCGCCTGATCGCGCAGCCCCGCGAGACGCTCCAGGAGGCGACCGGCGGCGACATCGGCGACCTCGACCTGCGCTTCGTCGAGAACACGGCGGACGCCACGATCGTGCTCCCGGACTACATCGATCCCGAGGCCGAGCTCCAAGAGTCGGAGCTCGAGGCCATCGCCGGCGGAACGGACCCGTGCATCGGCTCGATCGTCGCGAGCATCCTCGGGGTCATCTCCGCGATCAAGATGATCTCGGACATGAAGTAGCGGCGGCCGGTGCCCCCGCCGCGGGGCGCCCCCGAACGCCTAACGTCCGCCGACGCCAGCCCGCGCGTCCCACCACCCTGACCCACCGCCACCCACTCTCATGAACACGACCGTCGCCATCGCCCAGCAGCACCCCGAGCTCGCGGAGCAGGGGATCGCCCAAATCCGCTCCGTGCTGACGCGCTCCGCCACCGACGCCGACTTCCGCCGCAAGCTCCTCGACGAGCCCCGTGCGGCCCTCCACGAGGCGCTCGGCGCCGCGTTCCCCGAGCGCCTGGACGTGCGCTTCGTCGAGAACACGGCCGACGCCACCCTCGTGCTTCCCCCGTTCGTCGACCCCGACGCCGAGCTGCAGGAGTCGGAGCTCGAGGCGGTCTCCGGCGGCTCGGATCCGATCGCCATCGGGCTCATGATCTTCGTCGGTAGCATGGCCGTCGGCGCATGGGCGGCGCAGGCCGCCACCAAGTAGCGCTCCCACCCAACACCTTCACCCCAGAGGGCCCCGTCATGGACACGCGCCAGACTGCCGAACTGTTCGCCACGAATCCTGCCTTCGCCAAACAGGCCGAAGATGCCATCCGGTCGATGCTCTCCCGGTCGGCCACGGACCGCGGCTTCCGCACCAAGCTCATCGCCGACCCGCGCGCCGCGCTCGCCGAGTTCGTCGGCCGCCCAGCCGAGGAGCTGCACGCCACGTGGAACGTGAAGTTCGTCGAGAACCAGGGCGACGCGACGCTCGTGCTGCCGGACTTCGTCGACCCGAACGTCGAGCTGTCGGCCGAGGAGTTGGAAGCCGTCGCCGGCGGGTCGCCGCCGCTAGCTGCCATCGCCCTCTGGGCGCTTGCCGGCGCGCTCGCCGGCGCCGACGTCTACCTGGCCACGCACTGACCCACTCCCGCCGGCGCCACGCCGACGTTCGGGGCGCGCGGCAGCCGACCACCGCTGCCCGCGCCTCGGGCCGGCCTGCCGGCAGGAGTTCACCACGTCCTCGGTCACCGCCCTCGCCACGCCCGACGCCGCACCATGACGCTTGCTCACACCGCCCGCGACGGCGCCGTCCTGCTCTCGCTCACGCGCGCCGCCACACTTCAGTCTCGGCTCGATGGTGTGCGGCGGCGTAGCGCGGGCCACGACGCGGGCCACGACGCGGGCGTCCAACCGCCCGAGCTGCAGGGGTGGTGCGCCACCCTCAGCCGCGGTGACTGGCCCAGCCTTCATCGGCGCCTCACGTGGGACGGGCTCGATCCCGCGGTGGTCGCGCGGATGCTGGGGGACACCGACCCGACGCCGGCCGACCTCGGGTGGTCGGCCACACTCACAGCCGCGTACGGGCCGCGGCTACAAGCGGCGCCCGCCGCCGAAGCGGTCGAGGTGCCGTCCGCCGGCGGCGCGGCTGCCGTGGCGTTCGGCGACGTATTCGCGCCGCTCATGCGGGTCGCTCGCGAGCGCGTACGGGCGCGAGTCGGGCCGGCGCACGACCTCCTGACCCCGCAGGCGCACGCCGCGCTGGAAGGAGCCGCCCTCCAGCGGCTCAGCCAGACGTGCGCGCGCGCGCTGTTCGTGTCGTTCTCGGTCGACCGGGTCTGCCGGCACGCGGCACTGGGCATGGGGCCGACGGCGGGCGACGCGTACGCGGATTTCGTCGCGGGCATGCGCGCCGGCGGCATGCGGGCGTTCTTCGTCGAGTATCCCGTGGCCGCTCGGCTGTGTGCGACGATCGTCGACCTGTGGGTTGAAGCCGCAGCGGAGCTGATCGCGCGCCTCGCCGACGACGCGGAGCGCATCCGCGACGTGCTGGCGGGTGGGAAGCCGCTCGGCCCCGTCGTCGACCTCTCGTGCTCGCTCTCCGATCCGCACGAGGGCGGCCGCGGCGTGATGATCCTACACTTTGCCGGCGGCCACCGGGTGGTCTACAAGCCGCGCCCGGTCGGGCTGGAGGAGTGCTTCGGCGACCTCGCGCGGTGGCTCAACGCCCGCGCGCCCGCGCTGTCGCTGGCGCCGTTGCGCGTGGTGGCGCGCCCGACACACGGGTGGCTGGAGTTCGCCGCCCACGCCCCGTGCGCGCGCGAGGGCGACGTCGCCCGGTTCTACGAGCGGTGCGGGGCGCTGTTGTGCATCGCGTACGCGCTCAACGGATCGGACTTCCACTTCGAAAACTTGATCGCTGCCGGCGACCAGCCGGTGCTCATCGATCTGGAGACGCTGCTCAGCCCTGACTTCGCGCCGACCGACGAGCCGCCCGACCAGGCGATGGCCGACGGAACCGCCCGCCGTTTCCTGTTCGATTCCGTGCTCGCCTTGCACATGCTGCCACAACTCAAGGTCGACGACTCGGGGGGGGCGGTTGAGGTGGGCGCGTTTCGCGCGGGCGCGCAGCCCACCGACGACTCGGTGGTCAGCACGTGGGTTGCCGCGAATACGGCGGCCATGCGGCCCGTTCGAGTGCGCGCGCCGGCCCAACGGCACCCCGCGAACCTCCCGATGGTGAACGGCCGCGCGGTTACCGCGCGTGAGCACGTGGAGGCGCTCGTCGTGGGGTTCCGGCGGACCTACGCCGCCCTCCTCGCCGGCCGCGACGAGGTGTTGGCGCCGGGTGGCCCGATCGCGTGCATGCGGCGGCAGCGCGTCCGCTTCATCCTGCGCAACACCAGCCTGTACGCGGCGCTGCTCGAGCGCTGCAACCACCCCAACCTGTTGCGCGACGGCGTGCGCCGCGGCGTGGAGCTGGACGTGCTGTGCCGCACGTTCCTGACGCGCGCCGATCGGCCGACGATCTGGCCCGTCCTGCGCGCCGAGCAAGAAGCACTCGAGCGGCTCGACATTCCCCTGTTCACGGCCGACGCGGACAGCACCGCCTTGGTGCTTCCGACCGGAGACGTGATCGAGGGGTGCTTCCGGACCTCGGCATTCGACATGGCCGTACGGCGCATGCGCGCGCTCAGCCCCGAGGACGAGGAGGCGCAGGTCGAGCTCATCCGCGCCTCGTTCGCGGCCGTCGACGTGGACGACGTGCGCGGGCCCGCCGCTCCGCCGGCGGAGCGGCGGGCCCGCCGCGCGAAGGTCGCCGGGGTGCCGATTCCCTCGGACACGGCCGCCGCGGCCGGCGACGGTTTCACGGACCGCGCGCTCGCCGCAGGCGTCGCCATCGCGGAGCGCGTGATCGCCCGGTCGCGCGCGCGGCGGTGTGCGGTGGGGGCGTGGGTCGCGCCCATGTACCACGCGGCGTCGCGACGCTACGTGCTCGGCGCGGCGCCAGCGAACCTGCTCGACGGATACGTGGGCTTCGCCCTCTTCCTGGCGGTGCTGGCCAGGGTCACAGGCGACGGGCGGTTCGCGGACCAGGCGCTCGCGTCACTGCGTCCGCTCCACGCCCACCTCCCCGACCTGCGACGCTCCGTGCGCGTGCGGCGCTGGACGGACGTAGGCGCCGGCACCGGCCTCGGCTCCACGGCGTACGCCCTCGCCCGCCTGGGTACCCTCGTTAACGACACCGCGACAATGCACGCCGCCGCCGATGTTGCCGCGCTGATCGACGTCGCGTGCGTCGAGGAACGGGACAGTGGTGACCTGATGGCCGGGTCGGCTGGCGCGATCCTCGGCCTGCTCGCGCTCGCCGACGCGCCGGGCGGCGCGGCGCTGGAGCGCGCCGTGGCGCTGGGCGACCACCTGCTGCGGCGGCGGGAAGGCGCCGGCGCGACGGCGGCGGGGTACTGGCCCGGCCCGCGCGGCCAGCCCGAGACTGGCATGGCGCACGGGCATGCGGGGATCGCGTACGCGCTGCACCGCCTGGCCACAGCGACCGGCGAGGCCCGCTTCGCGTCGGCGTCGGCGGACGCCTTCGCGTACGAGCGCACCGTGCTGGGCCCAGAACTCTGCGGGCTCTCGGGGGACGACGACGCGCGGGCCGCGTGGGCTCGCGGCGCGGGCGGCATCGGTCTGGCCCGGCTGGCCGTGACCCGTCCCGCGACCGATGCAGCCGACGCGTGGCCGGACGTCTCACCCGAGGTGCATGCCGCCGTGCGCCGCACGCGGGACCGGCTCCTCGCCGGCCCGGACACGCTGTGCTGCGGCGTCATGGGGCGTACCGAGCTTCTGCTGAGTGCGGGGCGGCACCTCCGCCGCCCCGAACTCGTCGCCGAGGCCCGCGGTGCCGCCGACCACGTGATGGCGCGCGCCAGCGTCGACGGCGCGTACAACACCGGATGGGGGGCGATCGCGGTAGGACTTGCACAGGGGAGCGCCGGGATCGGCTACCAGTTGCTGCGGCTGGCGGCGCCGGACGTCGTCCCGAATGTGCTCCTGTGGGCCTAACACGCTGGGGTCCCCACCTACCCTGCCCCTCACGCTGATGCGAAACGTCGTCGTATTTGGGGGCCGCGCGCGCCGGCTGAGCACCGCTGGGCTCGGCGCCCCTCGGGCCGTCACCGTAGACGGCGCGACCGTCGGGTGCGGCGTCGTTCACACGTCGCCGCCGCGGTTCGACCCGCAGGGGGCGGACGATGCGCGCCGGGTGCTCGTACGAGTCACGGCCACATCGTGCAACTACCGTGACCGCGCCTTCGTCCGCCTGATGGCGTCGGTGCCGCCGCGCCGCTTCGTTCCGATATGCTCAGAATTCACCGGCGTCGTCGCCGCGGTCGGGCGGGAGGTGACGGGGCTCCGCCCGGGCGACCGCGTGGTCCCCGACCAGCACTACACGGGTGCGGCCACGCCGCCTGGCGGCGTGCGGGAAGGGGTCGTCAGTAACCGTGCGTCGCGCGAGTGGCAGGTGATCCCGGAACAGAAGCTCGCCGCGATCCCGGCGTGCATGCCGGACGCAGTCGCCGCCGGGTTCGCGCTGAACGCACAGACCGCATACAGCATGGTTCGGCGCGCCGGCATCGGCCCGGGGACGCGGGTGCTGGTGACGGCGGGAAGTTCCAACACGTCGCTCGCGCTCATCGGGGCACTCCGCGTCCAGCAGCGCGGAGATTTACGCGTCGACGACGTCGGAAGATCGCGCCGACGAGATTCGGGCGCTCGGAGTGTCCGAGGTCCTCGTCGTGCCGCGTGCGGCTGCTGGGGCACCCCGTGAGCCCGGGACTGCCGGCGCGCTTGCGGCGGCCGTGGCCGCGGCGGGCCTCCAGCTTCCAAGCTGTGCTGGATCCGTTCTTCGACCTGCATGTCGCGGAAGACGCGTTGGAGCTGCTGGCAGCCGTTCGGGACGTACATCACGTGCGGCTTCGCGGGCCAGAGTCCTCACGCGGCGCGCACTGCCGGTGTGGAATCCGTTCGGGCTGACCAGTCTCCTCCAGACCGCGATCATGAAGAACTTGTCGATCGTCGGCAACTGCATCGGCCTCAGCGACGGACTTGAGCGGGCATTGAGCGACTATGCCGCGGGCGCGCTGCTCGTGGTGACAGATTCCGTATTCACCGGTGACGACGTCGCGCCGTTCCTCAATCGCACATTCAACGACCGCGAGCGCTTCGGGAAGGTGGTGTACGCGTACGAGTGACGGAGTTCGAACGGGCAACGCTGACGCCGTGGCCGACATTCTGCCGACGACGCTCCAGTCGCCCCAGCGCCGTAGCCGTATTAGGCGATACGCCGCGTGGCTGTGATCCACTCGGCCGGCACGTCGACGGGCACCGGCCCTTGATGGCGGTGTGCGTCCGCGCCCTCGGCGTCGTTGGGCGCTGCACGGCTTCACCGCGGTGAGTGGTGACATTGCTGCCGGCCTTCCCCGCGGACATCGCTGTGCGGTGTTCGGCGCCGATGTTCAGGACGCGCCACCAGGGCGGCGATAGCGCCCTGGCTCTACGGGCCGGCACGGGGGCGCAACATGCGTGCGGCGACGGTGCCGATCGAAACGTGCAAGTCCAAGGCACCAACGATTTGCGCAAAGCCGCGGGCCGTGCACGCCGTCTGCCCTCGAATCACGGTCGAAGGCGGCCGTACGCGGCGAATCGCACACTGCTTCGCACACCGGAGGACACCACCATGGCGGATTCCGAGCAGACCCCGAGCACCCCCCCTACCCCTGATACCGCGACCGCCCCGGCACGTGAGGACGCCGATGGGGTGCTCAACGACGACGAACTCGAGTCCGTTGCCGGCGGTGACGTGATCGATTGGGTGATACAGAAGATGAATGACTGGTACGACGCGCAGAAATGAGTCCGTGCGGTGCGGGAACGGCGCAAGGGAAGACGGGCTCGGAGCGGCCCTCCTAACGGAGCTGCGGCACGCGTCATACCGGATTGCGACGCGTGCTGCGCCCGGCGCCACAGTGCTGCCGCGCGACCGCGCGTTCACGCCGGGGGCGCCGGTCCCCTTCGAGCACGTCTGGGCGCCCCTGCTCGTTGTGGCGCGGCGGCGCGTGCGCCGTGCATCCGGACGGCGGGCGTACGCGTGCTTCACCGGCGCCGCGCACGCCGGGGTTGAGCGGGTACTGCTGGCCCGCGTCTCCGAGCTGTCGACGCGCGCGCTCTACCGGGTTTACAACTCCGGGTACCCGGACCGGCCCCCTGGCGCGTACGCCGCGTTCGTTCGTGCGCAGCTCGCGGGTGGGCTCGGCGACCTGTTCGCTGCCCACCCCGTGCTCGCGCGCCTCGTCGCGACGTTAGTCGCCGACTGGGTCGACGCGACGGCGGAGCTGCTCGTCCGGTTCGCCGCGGACGCGTGTGCTGTTGCGGCGGCGCTGGGGCGCGGGAAGGTCGGGCGCATCCTGCGCGTCGAGGCGGGTCTTTCCGACCCACACGCCCACGCGCGACAAGTCGCCATCCTCCACCCCCCGCATGGGGGCCCGGTCGTTTACAAGCCGCGTTCGCTGGTGTTCGACGTCGCGTACGCCGAACTCGTAGCCTGGCTAGACAAGGCTTTACCGCCTGGCACCCCGCGTCCACGTGCGCTGCGAGTCTTGGACCGCGGCACGCACGGGTGGGCCGAGCACGCGGCTGCGTCGCCGTGTGCCGACGAGGCAGCGTCCGCGCGCTACTTCGAGCGCATGGGCGCGGTCCTCTGCCTCGCGCACGTGCTGCGCGGCAGCGATTTGCACTCCGAGAACGTGGTGGCGGCCGGTGAACATCCCGTGATGATCGACTTGGAGGTGCTTTGCCGGCCGGTTCCGTCGGAGGGAGCACACGCCCACGACGGGCTCGAGCCGAGCGTGCTCGACACCGGGTTGCTGCCCGAAGCGAGGGTGGCCGGCAACGGCGTCGGCTACCTAGAAGGCGGAATCCTATTGCCTAACTTCGACACGAGTGCCCGCGCCGCCGCGCCCGGGCAGGACGGGCCGTGGTGGACGCAGGTCAACACGGACGCCATGCACTGGGGCTCGCGTACGCGCCTTCCAACGGACCCGCAATCGGAAGCGCAAGCCCGTGAGCCGCGAACCGCGGTCCGGGGGTATGACGCGACGGCGGCTGCGGCGGCCGTGCAGCGCGGGTTTCGGCGGACGTATCAGGTTCTGGGCGCGCGCCGGGCCGAACTCCTCTCCGGCACCGGCCCGCTCGCCGCGTTCGCGGGCGGAGCGTCACGCGTGTTATTGCGGGCGACGTCGGTGTATCTGGTGCTGCTGCGCCGCACGACGCACCCCGACTTCCTCGGCGGGGAGGCCAAGCGTCTGGCGGAGCTCGACGTCCTCCGCGGCCCGTACCTCCGCGCCGCTGAACGGCCGGGGCTGTGGCCCACGTTGGACGCGGAGCGCGATGCCATGCAGCGGTCGGACGTGCCCATCTTCACCGTCCCTGCCGACGGCACGGACTTGTGTGGGCCCGGGGGCGAAGTACTCGTCGCGGGGTACGCCAGCATGTCGGGGTACGCGAGCGTCCGGCGCGGGGTCGCGCAGATGAGCGACGCGCGGCTTCGCCGTCAACTTCATCACATCAAGATCGCGTTAGCCGCCGACCGGCATCGACGCAGGAGGGACAGCGATCATGACGCCGCAGCGCCGGTCGACGGCGCTCCGCTGACGCCGGACCAGGCGCTCGCCGAGGCGGGGCAACTCGCCGCGTTGCTCCGGTCGGTCGCTGCGACGTCGCCCGGGGGCGGCGCGCGCTGGTACGCGCAGGATGTCGGCGGGGGTCAGCGGTGGATCGCTGCCGCCGGCGACGGGTTGGAGGCGGGACGGGCAGGGATCGGGTTGTTTTTCGCCGCACACGCGTACGTGCTGCGCGGACACGGAATCGATGCGGACGAGGCGACTGAGTGGGCGTACCGCGCGCTGCGCCCGGTGTGCGACTCCGCGCGGCAGCCGGCGCGCCGTACCGTGTCGTCCGGACCCGGGCTGGCGGTGGGGTGGGGCGGCATCGCGTATGCGCTCTCGAGTGCGGCGGCTTTCCTCGGCGACGCCGGTTTACTCGAAGCGGCACGCGCGGCGCTCGTGCGAATGGGCCCGCCGCGTCCCCGCGTGCTGGCGGACGTTTTCGCCGGCGCGGCGGGCGGCGTACTCGGGGCCCTCGCCGTACACGGCGTTACGGGTGACGCCGACGCCCTTGATCTCGCCCTGGCCTGGGGCGAGTGGCTCCTAGTGCGGTGCGAGTGGAGGGTTGGCGAGCCCGGGTTCGGTCACGGGCCCCCCGGCGTGGTGGCCGCACTCCTCCGGCTCGGCACGCGCGCCGGTGACGAACGGTTCGCGTCGCCGGAGGTGCGCGCAGCGTTGACCGCTGCGGCGGACGGCCGCGAGTGCGGGCGTGGTCCGTCGACGATCCGTGGTTGGTGTCGCGGCACGCCCGGATTGGGCCTTGCGTGCGCGGCGGCGCTCGCCGCGGAGGCCGGCACGGGCGACGAGCAGGCGCTGTGGCGCTCCGCGTTGGCTGGCGCGGCGTCGGACGCCGCGATGGACGGCCGGGCACCGTGGACGCTCTGCTGCGGTGCCTTCGCGCGAGTCGAGGTCAACCTCGCCGCGGCCGCGGCGCTTGGACGGCCCGAGTTCGTCCACAACGCCCGCGTGCTCGCGGGGCGCGTCGTCGCGGGCGCGAGGCGCCGCCGGAGCTACGCGTACCCGGCACTCGCGGAATCGCTCTCGCCCGGGCTGCTGCGGGGCGTCGCCGGTGTTGCGTACACGCTCCTCCGCGTATCCGACCCGAGCGCCGTCCCGTCGCCGCTGCAAGCCGACCTGCCCGCTCGTGCGTGCTGTAGTTAGGCGACCCGGTACTACCGCGTAGAGCCCCAGGTCTATCTGTGCCGTGACATCCGAGCCGCAATCACAAGCGGCTCAACGAGTTACGGGCCAGGGGTGGGCGGCCGTGTACTTGCCCTCGTCGGTACCGCCGCGGTGACACGCACCGACCACCCCTCACGGAGATTGCTCACATGCAGGACGACACCAAGCAGCAGAAGGTCGCCCAGGACAACACGCAGCGCGCGTCCCAGATTGACACGACCGAACCGCCCGTTGAGGAGTTGAGCGACGAGGCCCTGGAAAACGTCGCCGGCGGCTGCGAAATGGGTACCAGCGGCCCGGGAGGCCTGCCGCCGTGGATCGTCCCGACGCTTCCACAACTGTAGTGATGCGTGGCACGTTGGGCGGCGTCCGGCGGATAGCAGCCGGACGCCCTCGCGTGTGTTAGGCATCGCGGGTGCTGGACGACCGGCGGCCGACCGTGGTCGGCCGCCGGCGTGTCGCGCCAGTGGGCAGCGTTCCCACCCCGGCTGCCGCCCGGAGGCTCTCGGCGTTCCGCGCGGTCTCTCGGATGTTCGACGGTCGACGCTCGACGGCGGCGATGGAGAGCGCAATCCGAGAGCGTCGTCCCGTCCGGCGAGCACCCGCTGCTCCTCGACCTCGAGGCGGCGCTCACCCCGACGGCGCAGCGGGCGTGAGCGCGCCGCGCGATCTACGACGCGACGCTGCTCAGCACAAGTCTGTTCCCGAGCGCGTATGCCGACGCGACTGAGCGCGGGTCGGTCGACGGCGGGATCGCGGGTAGCCGCGAGCGTCTAACGGAATCTTTCGGGCAGGTCGTCCCCGAACCGGGTGCGGCGGTCGCGCGCGGCTTCGACCGCGCGTACCGCGCCGTTCGGCGCACCGGCGCTGCTGCGAACCGTTCGCGCGTCGAGCTCCTCCTCGATACCGGCGACGTGCCGCACGAGGCGCCCCCCGGTAGAGGGCCGCCGCCTGTGGAGCCACAGCTCTAGCCGGTCGCGGCAGGGCGCCAGGCCGGGCCTGCGGCGCGGCCGCGCGCGCGAGCCTAACGTGTTGCACGTGTGCGACTTGCGCCGACCCCGCCGGCCGGTCCCGCGCTTGCCCCTCGGGCGGTCGCCCACCCCGGGCCGAATCCCAACCGTGAGAGGTATTCTGATGTCCAGCAACAGCGAGCAGAACGTCAAGCCGTCGGACGAGCAAACCCTGAGCGACGAGGCCCTTGAGTCGGTCGCCGGCGGCGCGTCCGTCGGCCACTTCGGCCCGATCGGCGGCCCGATCATCGCTCCGATCATCATCCTTGATCCCGTGCTGCCCACGATCGGCACGGTCCTCGGCGACACGACCGCCTGACGGCTCGACGCCTGTGCGGGTGGATGCGCGCGGGCCCCCGCCACCACGGCGGGGGCCCGCGGTGCGTTCGCGCCGCCCGACGCCGCCTCAGACGGGTCCGGATCGTTAGGCAACCGCGCGGCTGCTCGGGCGCTCACGACGTCCGCCGCCGCCCGTAGACCCCGCGCTCTACGAGATAGTGGCGGGTGGCGCATTCGGACCGGAACGCGGCCCCGGCTTCGAACGCAAGTCGTTGCGACGCCGTCGCTTACGTTCGTGACAAGGTCGGAACGGCGGTTGCCCTTCGACAGCGCGTCAGACCGCCCCCACCCGGCGCCCCACGCGACCGGACCCGGTGTCACGCCCTTCCCGGCCCCGACCCATGTCTTTGCTGCCCACCCCCGCGCGCCCCGCCGCCGCCCTCCCTCCGATCGCCTTCACCCCGATCGCCCACGCGCCGGCAACCCCGCGCGCGGCATCCGCCGACGACGAGCTCTCGGAAGACGACCTCGAAGCCGTCGTCGGCGGCCTCGCCCGCACCTGGACCGAGGCGCTCCGCGCCGGCCACCACCACCAGGCCTAACGCGTCCTCACCGCCCGCGCCGCAGGAGCCCGCCGTGCCCCCGTCCCCCCGACTGCTCGCCCTCGCCCGCGCCGGCGTGTTCGGTACCGGCGCGCTGCTCGCCAGCACGGCCGTCGCCGTCGCGGCCGGCGCGCAGCCGCACGCCGCGGCGCCCCGCGCCGCCGTGGGCGCCCCGCCTGCCGGCGCGCCCGCCGTGCGCCCGGCCCCCTCGGCCGACACCGCGGCCGCCGCGCCCGCCCCCCTCTTTTCCCTCGCCGACGCCCTGCGCGCCGCGCTCGACCTCAGCCCCGCGCTGCGCGCCGCGCGCCAGCAGGTACGCGCCGGCCGCGGCGCGGTCGCCGTCGCCGAGTCGCCGCTCGACCCCGTCGTCCGCACCACGGTCGCGAACACCACCCAGAGCGACTTGGAGTTCGGCGCGATCGCCCCGGCGGATGCGCTCGCCGCCAACCCCGTGATCAACACGCGCCAGCGCGTGCTCGACTACCAGGTGAGCGTCGGGCGGCAGTTCAGCAACGGCCTCTCGATCGCGCCCACCCTCGACGTGCAGCAGGCGACCGTCGCCGGCCTGCCGAGCGCGCCGGCCAACCGCGCCACCGCCGGCCTCAACCTCACGGTGCCGCTCGCCCGCAACCGCATGGGCGCGGCGCTCGCTGCCGCGCGCCGCTCCGCGGTCGCCGGCTTCGACGCCGCGCGCGCCGACCTGCGCCAGGCCGCGGTCCAGGCGAGCTACGACGCGGCCGTGGCCTACTGGGACTACGCCGCCGCGGGCGAGCGCCTCGCCGCCTATCGCTCGTCCGAGCAGCGCGCCCGCGTGCTCGTCGACGAGACGGCCGAGCTGGTGCGCGCCGACGCGCGCCCGGCGGCCGACCTGCGGCAGTTCCGCGGCAGCCTCGCCGGGAAGCGCGCGCAGCGCATCACCGCCGAGCAGGCCGTCGCCGAATCCCGGCAGCGCCTCGGCGTCGTACTCGGGCTGCCCGCCGAGCAGATCGCGTCGCTCCCGCCCGCACGGCTCGACGCGGCGCCCAACGCCTCGCCTAACGTCGTGCCTAACGCGAAGTCCGACGTGGCGCCGGACGCGCCGGGTGACCGCGCCGCCGCCGCCGACGAGCGCCGCGCGGCGGCCTGGGCCCGCACCGTGTCGGCGGCGGCGCTCGGCCGCCGCCCCGACATCCTCGCCGCCGCCGCGCGGCGCGAGGCCGCGTCCCAGGCCCTCGCCGCGGCCAACCACGACCTGCGCCCGCGCGTCGACCTCACCGTGGGCGCCAGCTACGCGGGCCTCACGCAGGGCTTCGGGCTCAACGGCTTCGTCTCGCCGCTCGGCCGCACGCTGCCCGGCACCAACACCGTCGTGCAGCTGCAGTACGAGCTGCCCGCGCGTCGCCTCGCCGCGCGCGGGCGCGCCGAGGAGGCCGAGGCCGCGCTCGAGCAGGCGCGCATCGGCGAACGCGACCTCGCGCGCCAGGTCGAGAGCGCGATGGGCGTGGCCGCCGCGGGCGTCGAGCGCGGCCGCCGCGCCCTCGCCGAGGCCGGCGACGCCGTCCGCCTCGCGCGCGAGGTCGTCGAGAACGAGAAGCAGAAGTTCCGCCTCGGCGTCAGCACGCAGATCGACGTCATCTACGCCGAGGACGGGCTGGTGAACGCGCAACTCGCCGAGATCGGCGCACGCCGCACCTACGCGGGCGCGGTCGGCACGCTGCGCTACGTCGCCGGCGACCTCGGCGCAGCGAGCATGGCCGTCGACCCCGGCGCACAGGGCGGGCCCGAGAGCGCCGCCGCGACGGCCGCGGTCAGCCTCGCCGCCGTACTCGCCCGCGACCCGTACCCCGATGCCGCACCGGCTGCGCCGCCCGCAGCGCCAGCAGCAGCGCCGCCGCCAGCGCCACCCGCGGTTGCCCCGTCCACCCGCGCCGCCCCCCGGAGAGCCCCGTGAGCCAGTCGTCCGTGTTCCGCAAAGTCTCGCTCGACCGCCTCGCGTCGCCCGAGCAGCTCGACCAGCTCATGACCGTCACGGACGGCCGCGGGTGGGTGGCCCTCGCCGCGTTAGGCGCGCTGCTCGTCACCGGGATCGCGTGGGGCTGCCTCGGTAGCATCCCCGAGACCGTCGCCGGGCTCGGCATGCTCGTCAAGAGCGGCGGCGTGGCGCAGGTGGTGCCCGCGACGCCGGGGCGCGTGGCCGACGTCGCCGTGGCCGTCGGAGACGAGGTGCACGAGGGGCAGGTCGTCGCGCGGATCGAGCAGCCCGACCTCGCCAACCAGCTGCACCAGGCCAAGGCCACGCTCGCCACCCTGCGTGACCAGCACGCGCAGCAGCTGCGCCGCGGCGTCGAGAACGTCCGGCTGCAGGGCGAGTTCCAGGACCGCCAGCGCCTGGCCCTCACCCAGGGGATCGAGGCCGACGAACACGCGCTCGCGTCGTTAGGCGAGAAGCTCGAGGCCGAGCAGCAGCTGGTCGCGAAGGGGCTGCTCACGCGCTCCAGCCTCCTCGGGACGCGCCAGTCGTTCGACGCGACCCGCGAAAAGATCGCCGACGCGAAGAGCCAGCTCGCCTCGATCGACGCCCGCGGGGCCGACACGCGCTTCGGCGCGGCCGGCGACGCGCGCGCGAGCCAGGCGCACGTCGACGAGCAGGCGGCGCACGTCGCGGAACTCGAACGCCAGCTCGGCGAGGCGTCGCGCGTCGTCGCGCCCGCGAGCGGGCGTGTGCTCGAGGTGCTCGCCGACCGCGGCGCGATGGTCGGCGCCGGCGAGCCGGTGCTGACCGTCGACCTCGAAGGGCGCGCGGTCAAGGGACTGGAGGCCGTGGTCTACGTGCCTTCGATGCACGGCAAGCGCATCAAGCCCGGCATGACCATCCAGATCGCGCCGACGACCGTGAAGCAGGAGGAGTACGGCTTCATGCTCGCGCGGGTCACCTACGTCTCGGAGTTCCCGGCCACGGCGCGCGGCATGATGCGCGTGCTGAAGAACGACCGCCTCGTGCAGTCGCTCTCCGGCCAGGACGCGCCTTACGAGGTGCGCGCCGACCTCGTGGTCGACCCGCGCACGGTGAGCCAGTACCGCTGGACGTCCTCGGGCGGTCCGCCGGTCAAGGTCGCGAGCGGGACGCTCGCTTCGGCCAACGTCGCCGTGGCCACGCGCCGGCCCATCGAGATGGTGGTCCCGATGATCAAGCAGGCGGTCGGGCTGTGAGCGCCGGCGTCGCGAGCCCGCCCCCGGACGCGGGCGCCCGCCCCGCGCGGGTCCGCCGCGCGTGGGACCGCGTGCGTGCGGCCGCGCGGCCGGCGGCGCGCCCCCCCGCGCCGGCCCCGACGCCTAACGCCGCGTCGGGGGCGCCCGCGGCGCCCGCGCGCCCCGCGCCGCGCGTGCGCACGCCCACCATCCTCCAGATGGAGGCCGTGGAGTGCGGCGCCGCCTCGCTCGCGATGGTGCTCGCCCACTTCGGGCGCCGCGTGCCGCTGGAGGAGCTGCGCGTGTCGTGCGGCGTCTCGCGCGACGGCTCCAAGGCGAGCAACGTGCTCAAGGCCGCGCGCCAGTACGGGCTCGTCGCCAAGGGCTTCAAGCGCGAGCCGGCCGATCTGCGCGCGATGCCCGGGCCGATGATCCTGCACTGGAACTTCAACCACTTCGTGGTCTTCGAAGGGTTCCGCAAGGGGAAGGCGTACATCAACGACCCGGGCAGCGGCCCCACCGCGCTGAGCGAGGCCGAGTTCGATCAGGCGTTCACCGGCGTGGCGCTCACCTTCGAGCGCGGGCCCGAGTTCGCCGCGGGCGGCCAGGCGCCGAGCCTCGTGCGCTCGGTGCGTCAACGGCTCCCCGGCTCGCAGGTCGCCATCGCGTACGTGCTGCTCGCCGGGCTCGCGCTGGTCGTGCCGGGCGTGGTGGCGCCGGCCTTCCAGAAGGTGTTCGTCGACAACGTGCTCGTCGGCGGCCTCACGGAGTGGGTCCGGCCGCTGCTCTGGTTCATGGGCGTCGGCGCCCTCGTCCAGGGTGCGCTCGTCTGGCTGCAGCAGCATTACCTGCTGCGGCTGCAGACCAAGCTCGCCGTCGAGACGTCGGGGAAGTTCCTCTGGCACGTCCTGCGGCTGCCCGCGCAGTTCTTCGCCCAGCGCTTCGCCGGAGACGTGGGCGCGCGCGTGGCCGTCAACGACCGCGTGGCGCGCCTCGTCGCCGGCGACCTCGCGACGGCCGCCCTCAACGCGGTTGTAGTCGTGTTCTACGCCGCGCTGCTCCTCCAGTACGACGTGGTGCTCACGCTCATCGGCGTCGCGGCCGCCGCGGCCAACGTGACGGTTACGCGCCTCGTCGCGCGCCGCCGCGAGGACTCGAGCCGGCGGCTGCTGCAGGACCGCGGCAAGATGATGGGCGCGGCGATGAACGGGCTCCAGGTGATCGAGACGCTCAAGGCGACGGGCTCGGAGTCGGACTTCTTCGCGCGCTGGGCGGGCTACCACGCCAAAGTGTCGAACGGATACCAACAGCAGCAATTCGGCGGCGCGCTGCTCTCGGCCGTGCCCCCGCTGCTCGTGGCGGCCACGAGCGCGCTCGTGCTCGGCGTGGGCGGCGTGCGCGTGATGGACGGGCGGCTGAGCATGGGTTCGCTCATCGCGTTCCAGGCGCTGATGTTCGCCTTCATGGCGCCGGTCAACGGGCTCGTCCAGCTCGCCGGCTCGGCGCAGGACGTGAAAGGCGACCTCGCGCGGCTCGACGACGTCCTGCGCGCGCGACGCGACCCGCAGCTCGGGGACGACCGGCCGGGCGAGCCCGCCCGCGACGGCGTCCACGCCGCGCCGGCCAAACTCTCCGGGCACCTCGAGCTCCGGAACGTGAGCTTCGGCTACAGCCCGCTCGACCCGCCGCTCGTGCAGGACCTCAACCTCGTGCTGCGCCCGGGTAGCCGCGTCGCCCTCGTCGGCGGTTCGGGGTGTGGCAAGAGCACGATCGCCAAGGTCGTTTCGGGACTCTACGCGCCGTGGGGCGGCGAAGTGCTGTTCGACGGCCGGCCGCGCGGCGACTACCCGCGTGCCACGATCACCGCGTCGGTCGCGGTGGTCGACCAGGACGTGAGCATCTTCGAAGGCACCGTCGCCGAGAACATCGCCCTCTGGGACGATACGGTGTCGGAGACCGAGCTGGTGCAGGCGGCGCGCGATGCGTGCATCCACGACGACGTCGCGGCGCGCCCGGGCGGATACGCGGCCGTGCTCGAAGAGGGGGGCCGCAACTTCAGCGGTGGCCAGCGCCAGCGCCTCGAGATCGCGCGCGCCCTCGCCGGTAACCCCACGATGCTCGTGCTCGACGAGGCGACCAGCGCGCTCGACCCCGCGACCGAGCAGCGCATCGACGACCATCTGCGCCGCCGCGGCTGCACGTGCCTCATCGTCGCGCACCGGCTGAGCACCATCCGCGACTGCGACGAGATCCTCGTGCTCGAACACGGGCGCGTCATCCAGCGCGGCACGCACGAGGCCATGGCCGCCGTACCCGGGCCGTACCGCACCCTCATCGCCGCGGAGTGACCATGGACACGATGGAGACGATCCCCGACACGCTGGCGCCGGCGCTCGACGTCTTCGCCCGGCTCGGGGAGCCGCAGCCGGTCGGCGCGGGCACCCCGTTCCTCCTCGCCGGTGGCCAGGCCTGGCAGGTGGTCGAGGGCACCGTCGACGTGTTCGCCGTCGAGCTGCGGGCGCACGAGCCCGTCGGCGCCCGCGCGCACCTCCTCCGCGCCGGACCCGGCGCCGTGCTCTTCGCCGTGGACGACGCGCACGCGCATCCGCACGCGCACCCGCACGCCGACGCGCCGAACACATCCGCCGCCGCCGAGCGCGACCTCGCCGAGCGCGACCTCGCCGAGCGCGACCTCGCCGAGCGCGGCCTGCTGGCCGTCGGCGCGTCGGGTACGCTGCTCCGGCGCGTGCCGCTCGGCGCCCTACGCGCACACGGCGAGACCGTCGACGGCGCGCGCGACGTGGTCGCCGCGGTCGAGGGGTGGGCCGAGGCGCTCTACGCCGGCCTGGGCGAGGCGCTCGCCCGCGCGAGCGGCGGCGCCCACGGGCGGCACGCGGCGCCGCGCGACTGCCGCGCGATCGGCTGCACCCCGGACGGCGCGCCGGCGCGCTTCGACGCGGGCACCAGCGCGCGGCCGACCGCGGGGGTGGCCTGGGTGCGGCACCTCGCGGGGCACTCGCACCTGTTAGGCGTCGACGAGCTGGCCGTCAACGGCGTCGGCTTTACGCCGGTGTCGCACCGCGCGTGGCTCGAGGCGCGCGAGCCCGGCGAGGTCCTCCTCGTCGAGGGGCTCGCGATCAACGACCCCGACGCCCTCTGGGCGGGCGTGGCGCGGCTGCACGCGCTCGTGCTGCGCGGCACGGCGGTGGCGGTCGGGCGCGGCGCGGCCGCGGCCCACGAGCGGCTCGCGCGCCGCGCAGCGGCCGACCGGCGCGCGCTCCAGGGCGCCTGCGCCCGCCTCGCCGACACGCTCGACCCCCGCGTGGGCAGCGCCGACGCGACCACGCTCGCGGTCACGTTGCGCGCGGCCGCCGGCGAACACGCTGTCGCGGGCTACGAGGACGCGCTGCTCGCGGTGTGCCAGCGCGTGGGCGAGGCAGCCGGCGTCACCGTGCGGCCGTACGTGCGCGGCGATGGCATCGCGCCGCCCCGCGACCCGCTCGCCGCGATCGCCCGCGCCTCGCGCCTGCGCACCCGGCAGGTGGTGCTGCGCGACGCGTGGTGGGCGCACGACCACGGGCCGCTGCTCGCCCGCGTTGCGGCCCCCGCGGCCGCGCCCGAGGGCGCCGGCGACGCCGGCGGCAGCGCGCCCGCGCGCCACCCGCTGCTCGACGCGCCCACCCCGCGCCCGGTGGCGCTCATCCCGGCCGCACGGGGTCGGGGCTACACCCTGCACGACCCGTTCACCGGGCGCGGTTACCCGGTCGGTCTAGCCGAGGGCGCGCTGCTCGAGCCGTTCGCGCACACGTTCTACCGACCGTTTCCGGCGCGGGCCCTCTCGATCACCGACGTGGCGCGCTTCGGGCTGCGCGGCTGCGGGCGCGACCTTGCGCTCGTGACCGCGGTGGGCGCGGCGGGCGCCCTGCTCGGCCTGGTCCCACCGATGGCCACGGGGGCGCTGTTCAGCACCGTGATCCCGGGCGCCCAGCGCCCGCAGCTCGTCCAACTGGCCGTCGTGCTGCTCGTCTGCGCGCTCGCCACCGCGCTCTTCAACGTCACCCGCGCGGTCGCCCTGCTGCGCGTCGAGGGGCGGATGGGCGCCGCCGTCCAGGCGGCGGTGTGGGACCGGCTGCTCGCGCTCCCGATGCCCTTCTTCCGCCCCTACTCGGCCGGCGACCTCGCCGTGCGCGCGATGGGCATCGACGGCATCCGCCAGGTGGTCTCGGGCGTGACCGTCACGGCGCTCCTCGGCGGGCTGTTCTCGCTCGTCAACTTCGCGCTGATGTTCTCGTACAGCCCGCGCATGGCGTGGTGGGCCACGCTGCTGATCGCCGTCGCGGTCGGCATCGCGAGCGTCGGCAGCTGGCTGCAGCTGCGCCAGAACCGCCGCGTGGCCGAAGTCCAGGCGCGCGTGTCGGGGCTCGTGCTGCAGCTGCTGACGGGCGTGACCAAGCTGCGCGTGGCGGGCGCTGAGGCGCGCGCCTTCACGCGCTGGGCGACCCGCTTCGGCGAGCAGCGCCGCCTGCAGTTCCGCGCCGAGCGCGTCGGGGGCGGCGTGTCGGCGATCCAGTCCGCGTTCCCGGTGGTCGCCAACATGGTGATCTTCTGGGCGGCGTTAGGCCTGCTCGGCAGTGCCAACGAGGCCGGCGACGCCTCGAGCCCGCGCCTCACCACCGGCGACTTCCTCGCCTTCCTGTCGGCGTACGCCGCCTGCCAGGGCGCGCTGCTGAGCATGTGCACCGCACTGCTCCAAACGCTCGCCACGGTCCCGCTGTACGAGCAGGCGCGCCCCATCCTCGCCACCGCGCCGGAGGTGGACGAGGCCAAGAGCGACCCCGGGCCGCTCGCCGGCGCGATCGAGCTGCGCAACCTGTACTTCCGCTACAACCCGGAGGGCGCGCCGGTGCTGCGCGACGTGTCGCTGCGCATCGAGCCCGGCGAGTTCGTCGCCTTCGTCGGCCCGTCGGGGTCGGGGAAAAGTACCATCCTGCGACTTCTACTCGGCTTCGAGCGCGCGGAGACCGGCACGGTACTCTACGACGGCCAGGAGCTGGAACAGCTCGACGTGCAGGAGGTGCGGCGCCAGATCGGTGTCGTGCTCCAGAACGGCCAGCTCATGTCGGGCGACATCTTCACCAACATCGCCGGCTCGTCCCCCGCCTCGCTCGACGACGCGTGGGAGGCGGCCCGCATGGCCGGCTTCGACGCCGACGTGAAGGCGATGCCGATGGGCATGCACACCGTGGTGAGCGAGGGCGGCGGCACCCTCAGCGGCGGCCAGCGCCAGCGCCTGATGATCGCCCGCGCCGTCGTCCACCGCCCGCGTCTGATGTTCTTCGACGAGGCGACGAGCGCGCTCGACAACCGGACCCAGGCGGTCGTCACCGAGAGCCTCGACCGACTCAAGGCGACGCGCATCGTCGTCGCGCACCGCCTGAGCACCATCGTACACGCCGACCGGATCGTGGTCGTCGAACGCGGGCGCGTCGTCCAGCAGGGGCGCTACGACGAGCTCATGGCGCAGCCCGGCCTCTTCGCCGAGCTCGCCCGACGTCAGATCGCCTAACGCCCGACCGCTTCGACCACCCAAGCCGCCCACCCGAGGCCCGTCCCCATGCGCCACCCCGCCACGCCCGCCCGCGCCGCCGCCCCGCGCCTGCGCGCCCTGACCGCACTCTTCACCGCCGCCGCGCTCGCCGCCGGCGCGGCGTGCCAGCGCCAGTCGCCGGCCGAGCGTCGCATCGCGGGAGCGTCCAGCGGCCGGGGGGACGTGGTCGTCGCGGCGGTCTGGCCGTGGGCCGAGCGCCCCGACTTCCGCTACGGCCCGGGCGTCGACCTCGCCGTCGACGAGGTCAACCGCGCCGGCGGCGTCGGCGGCCGCCGGCTCCGCGTGATCCGCGTCGACGACCACGAGAGCGTCGACGAGGGCCGCCTCGTCGCACAGCGCCTTGCCGACAGCGCGAACGTGGTCGCCGTGATCGGCCACCTCGAGTCGTACGTGACCGTCCCCGCCGCGCCGATCTACGACCAGAACGGGCTCCTGCTCTTCGCGCCCGTGAGCACCGACCCCGCGCTGACGTCGCAGGGTCTCGACCACGTCTTCCGCGGCACGTTCACGCAGGACGCGGTGGGCAAGCAGATGGCCGAGTACGCGGCCGAGAGGGGCTACCGTCGCATCGGCGTGTACTACGTCCGCAACTCGTACGGGCGCGGCCTCGCCAACGCCTTCGAGGACCGCGCACAGGCGTTGGGCGTGGGGGTCGAGGTGCGCGAGGCGTACGACCCGACCGACGAGGTCTCGGGGCGCGCTTTCGAGCGCACGCTCTCGGAGTGGAAGGCGCGCGACCTCGACGCGCTGTTCGTCGCGGGCGAGGTGCCCGCGGCCGGGGCGCTCGTCGCCGAGGCGCGCCGCCAGGGGATCACCGCGCCCATCCTCGGCGGCGACGCGATGCACGCGGACGCGCTCGTGCGCGTCGCCGGCCGCGCCGCCGAGGGGACGGTGGTCGCGTCGATGTTCCACCCGCACGACCCGCGCCCCGAAGTCCAGCGCTTCAGCGCGGCGTTCCGCGCGCGCTACGGCCAGGAGCCCGACATGTTCAGCGCGAGCGGCTACGACGCGGTGCACGTGCTCGCCGCGGCGATGGGACGCGCCCATTCTGCCGCGCCTAACGACGTCGCCCGCGCGCTCCGCGATTCGACGCACTACGCCGGCGTGACCGGGTCGTTCCACTTCGACGCGAGCGGGGACCCGGTCGAGAAGCCGATCGTGCGGCTGCAGGTGCGCAACGGGCAGTTCGAGTACCTGTCGGCGTCGCGCCCCGGCCGGGGCGTGACCACCGTGGCCGTGGCGCACTGACGTGCCGATCGTCACCGGGGCCACCGCGACCCCGTCCGCGCGGAGGCCCGCGCCGGACGACACGCCGGCGCGCGCCGCGGCCCTCGCGGCGCTCGGCGCCGACGACGCGACCGTCGCCGAGCTGCTCGCCTACAACAACAGCCCGCTCGGCACGGCGCCGCTGCCCGCGCTACCGCTGGCCGCGGAACCCTCGGCCGCGGTGTGGGCCGGGTACGCGGCCGAGGCAGACGCGACTGGCGCGGCCGCGTGCCTCACGCGCCACCTGGTGCAGCTGCGGTTCCCGGTCGCCGCGGGGGCGAGCGAGGGTGCCGCGTACCTGGCGGCCACGCGGCGCGGTGACGAAAGCGCCGCGCCCGCGCCCGACCGTGCGCCCGCGTTCGCGGACTCCGCGCGCGTGCACCTGTTCGTGCACCAGACCGTGGTCGGCCCGCTCCCCGTCGTGGTCGCCGGCGCCCGCGCCGACTTCGAACGGCTCGTCCGGTCGCTCACGCGCCGCAACGAGCCCGACGTCATCGCGCCCGCGATGGGCGCGTGCATGGTCGCCGGCTACAACAACTGGGGCCGCGTGCGCGAGGAGCGACGCCGTTGGGCCGCGGCCCGCGGCGCCGACGACGAGGCGGGGTGGCGCGCGGCGTTCGCCGCGCTCGTGGCCGAGCGCGAGCGGTACCAGGACCGCTTCGTCCTGCTGAGCGACGGCCCGTACAGCGGCGTCGCGGCGGCGGCGTTCGGGCTCGACGACGCGGCCTGGCGGTCCCGGTCGCTGCGCATCCGGTTGGAGCACGAATGTGCGCACTACGCGACGAAGCGCCTGTTCGGCACGATGCGCAACGCGCTCCACGACGAGCTCATCGCCGACTACCTCGGCATGACCGCCGGCGACGGGCGCGCGCGCGCGCCGTACCGCGCCGGGTGGGCGCTCCGCTTCTTCGGGCTCGAAGGCGACGCGGTGCGCCCCGACGGCCGGCTGCACACGTACCGCGGTGCCCCGCCGCTCTCCGACGCGGCGTTCGCCGTGCTGGCGCGCGCCGCCGCGCGCGCGGCGGGCGCGATCGAGGCGTACGACCGCGCCCGCCCGCGCGCCGCCGACCCGATGCGCGACGGCCTCGACGTGCTCGTCGCGCTCGCGCGCACGCCCGTCGAACTGCTCACCACCGTCGACGCGCCGCGGCGCCTGCTCGCCGCGCACGCCGCGGCCCGGCGCGAGCTGGCTCGCGCCGGGCTGCACCCGGGCTGACCGCCTAACGACCTGACCGTCCGTGCCTACCACGGGAGCCGCACCGGGCTCCGTGTTCCCCGCGGCGGCGACCGCCGCCGCGTCCACCACCCCTCGTCCCCGAGAGGTTCGACCATGAGCCAGTCCTTCGACGCCCAGCCCGCCCGCGACCCGCGCCTGCAGCAGGTGCTCGACCGGGCCACCACCGACGCGCAGTTCCGCCAGTGGCTTCTCGCCGCGCCGCACGCGGCCATCCGCGACACGTTCGGGGTCGAGATCCCGACCAGCTTCCGCATCAAGTTCGTCGAGCGCGGGGCCGATACCGACGCGCTGATCGTGCTGCCGATGGCGGCGCGCCCGGCGGCGAGCACGGACGGCGAGCTGGACGACGCCGCGCTCGAGACGGTCGCGGGCGGCGCGGGGTGGATCCCGGGGCAGGGCGACTCGCAGTGGGTCGACGACAACCCCGCCGCGAAGTGGTAGCGGTGCTCGTGCGCTGAGCGTTCCGGGATCGCCGCCCGGCCGGGGGGGCGGGACCGGCCTGTGAAGGTCTGCCCCGCCGTTCCCGCGCTTACGATCGCCCGCCCGCGCCGAGCAGCGCCCGCACCTCGGGAACGGCCGCATGACGGGCGATCCCCGGCATCCCGCGGGCGAGTGCTGCTGTTAGGCCGTCCCCGAGTGTGAGGCACAGCCGCAGGGCCGGGACCATGCGCGGCACGTCGTTCGACCAGCCGTACGCCTGCGCGGCGGCGCAGTCCTGCTGCGCCGCCGCGGATCCGAGTGGGTACGCCCGGACCAACGGATCCGTCGCCGCCTCGTCGAGCGCGCGGACCGCGGCCGCGGTGTCCCCGCGCACGGCCGACAACGTGCCGACGTAGCGCAGCAGGAGGTATCGGGCCGTCGGCGGTAGCCCGGGCGCGTGCAACTGCGCGGTGATGAGCGCGAGAGACGAATCGGCCAGCGCCCGCACGTCGGCGCCCGTCGATGCCAGGAGCCGGAGTCGCGCTTCGAACACGTCGTCCCGGTCGCTCGGCGTGGCCGCGCCGACCGCGTCGGGCGACACGGTCGCGAGTTCGCGGCGCAATGCGGCGCCGCCGCTCCGCAGCAGGTCGAGCGTGGATGCGCCGACACGACCGCCCCGCGCACGGTACTCGCCGATCCAGCGGTCGACGCCGGCGGTGTCGCCCCGTGCGGCGGCACGTCGGGCGAGGGCGAGGTACGTCCGCGTCCGGCCGGGGTCGAGGGCGAGGATGCGCGCGTAGAGCGAGTCGACCTCGGCATCCGGACGGTGCAGGGCCGCGCGCATCGCGGCCGCGGTTTCGAGCATGCGCGCCGAGCGCGGCGCGAGCCGGAGCAGCTGATCCGCGACCCGCGCGTAGCCGGCGGTGTCGCCGATCGTGCGGAGGTTCCACGCGTACACCCGCAGGAGATCGACGTTCGACGGGTTCGCGGCCACGGCACGCGCCATGACCTGCCGCGCGCCCGCGAGGTCGCCGCGCTCGTTGAGCACGAACGCGAGCTCGCTGTTCGCGACCGCGTTGGCGGGGTCGATCGCGAGCGCGCGACGTGCGAGGTGCTCGCTCGAGTCGAGGAGCACGCCGGGATTCCCGCGCCCGCCCGTGTTGTAGATGTTGCCGAGCAGCGTGCTCGCGCGCGCATACGCGTCGGCGAACTTCGGGTCACGGGCCGTCGCCTGCGCGTACTCCGCGAGGGCGGCATCGATCACCGGCACCGAGTGTTCGAGAATGCCGCGCTCGCCGATCTCCTGCCCGCGCTGGTACGCCGCGTACGCGACGCTGTCGGTCGTCGGCGCCCGGTCGAGCCGCGCCCGGTCGCCCGCGCCGAGCGCCACGCCCAACGCCTCGGCCACCTGCGTGGCGAGCTCCGCCTGCGCGCGGAAGAGGTCGCCCCCCCCGGCCACCACCATCGGCTCGCCCGCCCAGCGCGTCGTACCGTCCGCCACGCGCACGAGCGACGGCGCGATCTGCACCCGGCGCGCCGCGGCGCCCTGACCGGCCCAGCGCACCACCGCGCGTAGCACGTAGTCGGCACCGAGTGCGCGCCCCACGTCCTGCGGTGTGCGCTGCGCCGCGCCGGCCGCGTTCGCACCCGCCGCGCTCGTCACGCTCGTCGGGTCGATGACCCGAAGCCCGCTCAGCCCGGCCAGCTTCTGGTTGACGGCGTCGTTCAGCCCGCCGGCGAACAGCGAGTCGTCGGGCACGCCCTGCGTCTGAAACGGCAGCACCGCCACGAGCGGCGGTGCGGCCGACCGCGCGCGCCACGCCGCCGCCCCCGCGCCGCCGAGCGCGAGCGCCCCGATGCCCAACGCGGCGAGCAGCCGCGTGCGGCGCGCGGTGCCTCCGGCCGGCGCCGCTTCCGGGCGCGCGACGGCCGGTGCCGCGCCCGAGAGCTGCACCTGTTCGAGTCGCGTCAGCGCCTCGGCCGCCGTTCCCGGGCGCGCGTCCGGCTCCTTCTCCAGGCACTGCTCGACGAGTGCGATGAGCGCCGGCGGTACGTGCGGCGCGCGCGACGCGAGCGGGGCCGGGCGCTCCGTGAGCTGCGCCACGAGCAACTGCTGCGTGGTCGTTCGCCCCGCGAAGGGGTACGCGCCGACCAAGGTTTCGTAGGCGACCATCCCCCACGCGTACAGGTCCGCGCGCCCGTCCACCGCCTCGCCCACCGCCTGCTCGGGCGCCATGTACGCCGGCGTGCCGAGCGCGGTGCCCACGCGCGTGAGGGCGCCGGTCGCGGCCGCCGGCGCGGCCGCCTCGCCGCCGGCCCGCGCCGTCTGCAGCGCCTTCGCGATCCCGAAATCCAGCACCACCGCCACGCCCCCCGAGAGCAGGACGTTGTCGGGTTTGATGTCGCGGTGCACCACGCCCTCGGCGTGCGCGTACGCGAGCGCGCGCATCACGTCCGTCAGGATGCGCACGGCTTCGGGGAGCGGCACCGGCGAGCCGCCCGCGGGCGCCCCGCGGTCGAGCCGCGCGCGGAGCGACTCGCCCGCGACGAACGGCATCGTGTAGTACGGCACGCCGTCGGCGTCGCCCGCCGCGAGCACCGGCACCACGTTGGGGTGCTGCAGGCGCGCCGCGAGGCGGATCTCCTGCTCGAACCGGTCGACCGACACGCCTTCGAGCACGTCGGGGGCGAGCACCTTCACCACGATCTGGCGCCCGAGTCGCCGGTCGGCGGCGACGAAGACGCGGCTCATGCCCCCGCCGCCGAGTTCGCGTTCGACGGTATACGCGCCGCTCAACGACGCTTCGAGGCGCTCTCGGACACCGACGGCGGTCATGCGGCGGGGGAAAACGGGGGAGGTGGCCGTACTTCAGGAAGGGTAGAGCATCGCGCCGAGAGTGCCAGGGCCGGCGCCCCGCGGCCCGCCGGGGCCGCCGCGCCCGCGTCACGCGGATCTGTTAGGCGTGCCCCCAACGGGCCGGTCTCCTGTTCCGCTCCCAAGTCGCGCTCGATGCGCCGCACTCGCCACGCGCTCCGGCACTCGTTCCTCACGCACGCGATGAAGGTTGGTAACGAGATCCGGACCGTGCGGGCGCTGCTCTGGCACCGGGTCGTGCGGACGACGATGAGCTACACGCACCTGCTGAACCGGGAGGGCGCGGCGTGATCAGCCCGAGCGATCTGCCGGCCCACTCGGAAG
This sequence comes from uncultured Gemmatimonadales bacterium, assembly GCA_963851265.1. Classification (GTDB taxonomy): domain Bacteria; phylum Gemmatimonadota; class Gemmatimonadetes; order Gemmatimonadales; family Gemmatimonadaceae; genus BPUI01. The sequence goes on along the minus strand of CAWKNZ010000008.1, from coordinate 129,695 downwards.
TGCCCACTCGGGCCGGTCGGCTCGGCGGTGTGGCCGGCCGTGGCGGGCGCGCGATGTGCGGGGCTGCGCTTTCCAGTCCGGCCCCGCCCGGTGGGCACTGACGGTGGCCGGCGATGGGAGGATGCTGCAATGGTTTCGCCGGGTGCTGGTTGCCCGGGAGGGCGGGTGTTACACTCGCGCCGGCGCACGATAGGCAGACTGCCGCGCCGGGCTGGCGCTGGTACGCGGACCTGTTTGGTCGGCGTTAGGCGTCTCCGATCGTCACCGCGTCGGCAGCCTGCGTTCCCCGCGCTCGGCGCGCTGTGGGGAGTGGCGGGCGGGGCTGTTGCGCGCGGCCCGGCGCCGGGGCATCGTTCGGCGGTGGAGGTGCGCGACGTGCTCCGCTTGCTGGCCGACGACGGCTGGTACCTCGCCCGGACCCGGGGCAGCCACGCCCAGTAGAAGCACCCGAGCAAGGCGGGGCTCGTCACGGTGGCCGGGGCGGGTGGCGACGACCTCGCGCCCGGCACCCTCAACAGCATCCTGAAGCAGGCCGGCCTGAAGGAGCCCGGCCCGGAGGACCCATGAGCCGGTACCTGATCATCGTCGAGCCGACCGCGACCGGCTTCTCGGCGTACTCGCCCGACGTGGCCGGGTGCGTGGCGACGGGTCGCTCGCGCGCGGACGTCGAGCGCGAGATGCGCGAGGCGATCGCGTTCCACCTGGACGGGCTGCGGGAGGACGGACAACCCGTCCCGCGCCCGAGCGCGGCGGCGGCGTACGTGGACGTGGCGGCGTAGGCCCGGCGAGCCGACGCCTAACGTTGCGCTGCAGCGGTCGGCGTGCGCCGGGACCCTCCGACGCCTCCGCAGCCACTCTCACCCGCAACCCGCGTCGCGCTCGGACGACGCCGCAGCTGAGCTGGGGCCTTCGGTGACACCCAATCGCGGTCCGAACCCGATCCTCATGCCGTGCCGATTCGTTGGGCGTGCTGCGCTGGCCGCAGTATCCGGCATGGCCGCGGCTTGCCGTGCCCCCGCGCGGACGGTGCCGACACCCGGCCCCGCGGCGATCGTCGCGAGCGAGGACTACTGGTGGTAGACGGTGTACCGCTCTCCGCTCCCGGTCGACACGGTCGTGGACCGGTTCGCTCGCGCGTACGAGGGGGTAGAATTTGTCTCCGTAGTGGCACCTGCCGGCGGGTGGCCGGCCGGTGTCAGCGCGGGCGCTGGCGACGTGGGGTTCGGGCGACGCGTGGGGTTTTGCGCGGAACTCAGCCGTGCGGCCAAGACGCAGGGGACGGCTCCGCGCGATCCGGACGGCGAGGAGAAGCTCGATGCGTGGCGTCGCAGGCCCTGAACGCGCGGGCGACCGCCGCCGCGCGTGTCACCGAACGAATCGTTGAAGCTGACCGGTGTGCACAGTCGCTCTTGGCCCGGTCAACACTCGGCGCGCTGCGGCCCCGTAGCAGGCCGGTCGGCGCCGCGGCCGGTTCGCCCCCAATCTCCTCGCCCACACGCCCATGAGGGACGCTCACCCGCTGTTCGCACTTGCCGCGGTTCTCGCTCTCGCCGGATGCACACATGGTCGCCCGTCCGTGGCCGCGCTGCCCGCGCGCGAGTATCGCGGGCACTACACGAGTGGGTCCGGCGACATTTGGTTCCGACCTTGCGGCGCGGCGCGCGCCGACGCGCGGTGGTGGGTGACGCTCGAGGGTCGGGCCGGGCCGCAACTCGACAGCGCGCGGGCGGCGCACGGGGTTGCGCCGGGTGCTCCCCTGTACGTCCGTTGGCGCGCGGCGCGCGCGCAGGACGGCGACATCCAACTCGGCCCGCATCCAGGCGCTTGGGCGCTGGACGTTCGCGAGGTGCTGGAAGTTCGTCCGGCGTTGGCGGAGGACTGCACGGGGGCGTAACCCGGGATCGGCGCGCCGCCGCCCAACGAGGCGCTGAAGCTGTCCGGGTATGCAGGGACGCTCCGGCCCCGCCCTCGGCGGTGACGCACGCTGCCTTCGTCGCCCGCCCACAGCCGGAAACCGACCTCGGGCGTTCGGCGTCACCACAAGTCGCGGTCCCAATGTTACCACTCCACTCGCTACTCCCGTTTCTCGCGGCCGGGCTGGCGCTCAACGTGACACCCGGGCCCGACATGCTCTACGTCGCCGCCCGGAGCGCGTCGGAGGGCCGGCCGGCCGGCGTCGCCTCGGCGCTTGGGATCGCGATGGGCACCCTCGTGCACATCGCGCTCGTCGCGGGCGGCCTGGTCGCGCTGCTCGCCGCGGTGCCGGTCGCCTACGCCGCAGTGCGGCTCGCCGGCGCGGCTTACCTCGTGTACCTCGGGGGGCGCGCACTCCTACGGCCGTCGGGGCTCGCCGAGCGCGCGCTCGCGCCCGCGTCGCGCTGGGCGGTGTTCCGGCAGGGGGTGGTGACCAACGTACTCAACCCCAAGGTCGCGCTGTTCTTCCTGGCCTTTTTGCCGCAGTTCGTCGACCCAGCCCGTGGCAGCCCCGCTCTGCAGGTTCTCGCGCTCGGGCTCCTCTTCGACACGTCGGGCACGCTCGTCAACCTGGTCGTCGCCCTCGGCGCCAGCCGCGCGTCAGCCCGATTGCGGCGGAGCGGCCGAGCGGCGCGGCTGATGGAGCGCGCGACGGGCGCGCTGTTCGTGGGGCTCGGCGTGCGGCTGGCCGTCGCCGGCCGGCGATGAGGCGCTCGACGTCGCACGAGTCGCTGCAGCTGTCGCTTATGCGGGGACGCCGCAGCGCGGCCCTTGGCGGCATCACGAGCAACCGGGGTTGCGCACCGAAAGCTCGCAACTGAGGTTGGAGGGTCGGCGGCACCCCCGCCCGCTGTCGCTCGATCGGACGCACGGCGCGACGGCCTCGAACCGCGCGCACGCACGAACTGCCGAAATGCGATTGGACGTCTACGTGAACTATCGGGGTTGCTGTGAGGAGGCGTTCCGCTTCTACGAGCAACACCTTGGCGGCAGGATCACCGGTCTCGTCCGTCATGGGGAGACGCCGAACCCCGCGATCCCGGCCGAGTGGGGCGAGAAGATCCTTCACGCGCGGCTCGAAATCGGCACGACGGTGCTGATGGGGGCGGACATCCCGGCGGCCGAGCCGATGCGAAGTGCCTACCTCGCCCTGTCCGTCGACAGCGAGGCGGACGCGGATCGCACGTACGCCGTGCTCGCGGACGGTGGCGAAGTATTCATGAAGCTCGAGCGGACGCCGTTCGCGAATCGCTTCGCGATGCTGCGGGATCGCTTCGGCACGTCATGGATGCTGCTTCAGGCGTCCAGGGCGATCTGACGCGGACGTGCCGCCGAACGATGCGTTGAGAGGTTTCTCGAGACGGGATCCACGGTCGCCAGGCGTTGCCCGCGCTGCGCGCATCCCGGTGGTGCCTCGAGCCGGGGCGGCATGCGCGCCGTGTGCATCTCGGGTGTGCAGGGCGCCTCCCCGCGGAGTCTCCGGCGCGTGCACGCCGCGAACGGGGCGCTACAATGCGCAGCACCGCCCACCGCCCGCCCACGCCCCGCATGCGCCTCCCCGCGATCGCCTGCCTGCTCGTCGCGCTCCCGACCCTCGCGCGACCGGTCCTCGCCCAACGCGCGCCGCTCCCCGCGGCGGTCGACTCCGTCCAGTTTCGCGGGATGCAGTGGCGCTCCATCGGTCCCAACCGCGGCGGGCGCTCGATCGCGGCCGCCGGCAGCGTGCAGCGCCCGCTCGAGTACTACTTCGGCGCGGTCGGCGGCGGGCTGTGGAAGACCACCGACGGCGGCCAGACGTGGAAGCCGGTCACCGACGGCCAATTGCGATCGAGTTCGGTGGGCGCGGTCGCGGTGTCGGAATCCAACCCCGACGTGGTCTACATCGGGATGGGCGAGACGTGCATCCGCGGCAACATCATGCAGGGCGACGGCGTGTACCGCTCCGCCGACGGCGGCAAGACCTGGACGCACGTCGGCCTCGCCGAGACGCAGGCCATTTCGAAGATCCGCGTCGACCCGCGCAACCCGGACGTGGTGTACGTGGCCGCCTTCGGCCACCCCGCCGGCCGCAACGCCGAGCGCGGCGTGTTCAAGAGCACCGACGGCGGGCAGCACTGGCGCAGGGTGCTCTACCGCGACGACCGGACGGGCGCGATCGACCTCTCGATGGACGCGCGCGACCCGAACGTGCTCTACGCCGCCCTCTGGCAGGCGTACCGCATCAGCTACAAGATGGAGAGCGGGGGGCCCGGGAGCGGGCTGTTCAAGAGCACCGACGGCGGCGAGCACTGGACGGAGCTCACGCGCGCGCCGGGAATGCCGACGGGGGTGGTCGGCCGCATCGGCGTGTCGGTGTCCCCGGTCGACGGCCGGCGCGTGTACGCGGTGGTCGAAGCGGCCGACGGCGGCGTGTACCGCTCCGACGACGCGGGCGCGTCGTGGCGGCGCACGAGCGAGGAGCGCAAGCTGCGGCAGCGCGCCTTCTACTACACGCACGTCACCGCGGACCCGCAGGTGAAGGACCGCGTGTACGTGCTCAACGTGAACTTCTTCCGCTCCGACGACGGCGGCCTGCACTTCGACAGCACGCTCGCGGTGCCGCACGGCGACAACCACGACCTCTGGATCGCGCCTAACGACAACCGGCGCATGATCGAGGCGAACGACGGCGGCGGCACGGTGAGCGTGAACGCCGGCGCGACGTGGACGGACCAGACCTTCCCGACCGCGCAGCTCTACCACGTGGCGACCACGCGCCACTTCCCCTACCACGTGTGCGGCGCCCAGCAGGACAACACGACGCTCTGTCTGCCCTCCAACGACTGGGCCAACCTGCGCGGCGCGCGCTCGCGCACGCTCGGCGACTGGCTGTACGACGTCGGCGGCGGCGAGAGCGGGTACATCGCGCCGGACCCGCGCGACCCCGACGTCTTCTACGCCGGCAGCCAGGGCGCGCTGCTGACGCGCTACGACCGGTCCAACGGGCAGATCCGCGACGTGCAGGTGTACCCGCGCTTCTTCTCCGGCGAGCCGGCGAGTGCGCTCCCCGAGCGCTGGCAGTGGACGTACCCGATCGTCTTCTCGCCCGTCGACCCGCGCACGCTCTACACCGCGTCGCAGCACCTCTGGCGCACGCGCGACGAGGGGCAGACGTGGACGCGCATGTCGCCCGACCTCACGCGCGCCGACCCCGCGACGCTCGGCCCGACGGGCGGGCCGATCACGCAGGACATGAACGGCCCCGAGATCTACGGCACCATCTTCACCGTGGCGCCGTCGCCGCGCGACGCGAACGTGATCTGGACGGGATCGGACGACGGCCTCGCGCACGTCACGCGCGACGGCGGGCGGACGTGGACCGACGTGACGCCCGCGGGCCTGCCCAAGTTCGCGCGCGTCAGCCTGATCGACGCGTCGCCCCACGCGCCCGGCACGGCGTACCTCGCCGCGAAGAACTACTTGCTGGACGACCGCGCGCCGTACCTGTACCGGACGCACGACTTCGGCCGAACGTGGACCAAGATCGTCGGCGGGATCCGCGCCGATGACTATGTGCACGCGGTGCGCGAGGACCCCGTGCGCGCCGGGCTGCTCTACGCCGGCACGGAACACGGGATCTACGTGTCGTGGGACGACGGGGCGAACTGGCGGTCGCTCTCGCTCAAGCTGCCCGACACGCAGGTGTCGGACGTCGTGGTCGAGGGGCGCGACCTCGTCGTCGCGACGCACGGCCGCTCGCTCTACGTGCTCGACGACGTGACGCCGATCCGCGAGGCGCGCGCGGCGTCGGCGCCGGCCGCCGCGCTCCAGCTCTTCACGCCCGGCGTCGCCACGCGCGGCGTGACCGAGGCGAGCATCCAGTACGCGCTCGCGCGCCCCGCCGACACGGTGCGCGTCGAGATCCTCGACCGCGCGGGGAAGGTCGTCCGCGCGTACACCGGCGGCGGGCAGTACGCCAGCGATTCCGCCGAGTCGCGCGCGGCCGCCGAGCGCGACAGCGCGAGCCTCGCCCGACGCCCCGCGGCTGAGCCCTCGAGCGCCGCCACGCGCGACACGATCATGCAGCCGAGCGGGTGCGAGACGCCGCGCCGCCGCCCCGCGGTGGCGCGCCCGACCGGCCGCGCGGGGCTCAACCGCTTCACGTGGGACCTGCGCTACCCGGGCGCGACGAAGTTCGAATGCATGGTGCTCTGGAGCGCCTCGCCCGAGGAGGGGCCGCTCGCCGTGCCCGGCGCGTACCAGGTGCGCGTCACGGCGGGCGGCGCCACCGAAACGCGCCCGCTCGCGGTGCGTGCCGACCCGCGGCTCACCGGCGTGACCGCGGCCGACCTGCAGGCGCAGTTCGCGCTCGCGCGGCAGATCCGTGACCGCGTGTCCGCGGCGAACGACGCCGTCCTCCGCATCCGGCGCCTGCGCAGCCAGGCGGCCGACCGCGCCGCGCGCGCGAACGCGCCCGACGTCGCCCGCGCGGCGAGCGCCGCGGCGGCGCGCCTCGCGACGGTCGAGGAGCACCTCTACCAGGTCCGCAATCGGAGCGGCCAGGACCCGCTCAACTTCCCGATCAAGCTCAACAACCGACTCGCCGCCCTCGGCCGCAGCGTCGAGACCGGCGACGCGCGCCCGACGGCCGCGGCCTACGTCGTCTACCGCGAGCTCTCCGCCGAACTCGACCGCGAGCTGCGCGCGCTCGACCAGGTCGTCGCGGGCGACGTGGCCGCGCTCAACCTCGCCGTCGTCTCGCACGGCCTGCCGCCGGTCACCGGCGCGGAGCGTTGAGCGTGCCGCGGTTCGCGCGCGCCGCCGGGGCCCGCGTCCGCGCCGCCATAGGCGCCGCGTTAGGCCTCACGCTGGGCGCCGCCGCGCTGCACGCGCAGCGGCCCGCGCCGCTCGCCGCGGACGGCGACACGGTCGTGCTGCGCGCCGCGCGCGTGCTCGACGGCACCGGCGGGCGGCAGCAGAACGTGGACGTCGTGGTCGTCGGCGGCGACATCGCCGCGGTACGCCCGGCGCGCGGGCCGCTCCCCGCGGGCGGCGTCGACCTCGGGCCGCTCACGCTCCTCCCGGGGCTCATCGACACGCACGTGCACCTGTCGTGGTACGTGAACGCGCACGGTCGCCTGCACACGCCCGACGACGGCGACCCCGCCGACGTCCAGGCGCTCGCCGGCGCGGCGAACGCGTGGGCCACGCTGCGCGCGGGCTTCACGACCGTGCAGAGTGTCGGCGAGCCCGAGAACCGCGCCCTGCGCGACGCGATCGCCCGCGGCGCGATCCCGGGCCCGCGCGTGCTCACCTCGCTCGGCTCGCTCAACGAACGCACCGGCGGCGGCAGCCCCGACTCGCTGCGCGCGGCGGTGCGCCGCTTCAAGGCCGACGGCGCGGACCTGATCAAGATCTTCGCCTCGAAGAGCATCCGCGAGGGCGGCACCGCGACGATGTCCGACGCGCAGCTCGCGGCCGCGTGCGGCGAGGCGCGGGCGTCGGGCCTGCGCGCCCTCGTGCACGCGCACTCGGCCGAGGCCGTGACGCGGGCCGCCCGCGCGGGGTGCACGCAGGTGGAGCACGGCGTGTTCGCCGACGACGCCGCGCGGCGGCTGATGGCCGACCGCGGGACGTACTTCGACCCGCAGTGCGGGCTCGTCTTCCGCAACTACCTCGACAACCGGCCGGTGTTCGACGGGATCGGCAACTACAACGCGGCCGGGTTCGCGGCGATGGAGCGCGCGCTCCCGCTGGCCGAGCGCGGGATTCGCGACGCGGTCGCGACGCCGGGGCTGCAGCTGGTGTTCGGCACCGATGCCGTCGCCGGCGCGCACGGGCGCAACGCGGAGGAGCTGGTGTGCCGCGTGCGCCGCGGCGGCGAGCCCGCGATGGACGCGGTCGTGAGCGCCACCTCGCGCGCGGCGCGCTCGCTCGGACTCGGGGACCGGATCGGTCAGGTGCGGCCCGGCTTCGCGGCCGATCTCGTCGCGACCGCGGGCGACCCGTCGGAGACGATCGAGGCCGCCGAGCGCGTCGCGTTCGTGATGAAGGACGGGCGCGTGGTGCGGCGCGATCCCGCCCCGGTCCGTTAGTCGCGTCCGTCCCGTCGGTCCCGTTCGTACCGAAGCTCCGGCCCCTCTCCCGCCAACGAATCGCCGATGCCCGTCATGCTCCGTCCGCTCGCCGGCATCGCCGGGCTGTGCGCCCTGCTCGCCGTCCCAGCCGCCGACGCGGGGGCGCAGCGCGTCCGCGCGTCCGCGTCCGCCCCCGACGACAGCGCACGGCGCCCGGGCGCGTCGGAGTTCCGCTCGCTGCGCTGGCGCAACATCGGGCCGTTCCGCGGCGGGCGCGTCGTCGCCGTGTCGGGCTCGTACACCGACCCGCGCGTGTTCTACTTCGGCGCGGTCGACGGCGGCGTGTGGAAGACCACGAACGGCGGGCAGTCGTGGCAGAACGTCTCCGACTTCCGGGTGCGCGGCAACGCACCCGAGATCGCGTCGGTCGGCGCGATCGCGGTGGCGCCGAGCGACCCGAACGTGATCTGGGTGGGCACGGGCGAGTCGGGGCTGCGCGAGGACGTGACCTACGGTACCGGCGTGTATCGCACGACGGACGGCGGCGAGACGTGGCAGCACCTCGGGCTGGCGGGCACGCAGCAGATCGGCGCGGTGCGCGTCCACCCGCGCGACCCCGACGTGGCCTACGTGGCCGCGATCGGGCACGCCTTCGGGCCCAACCGCGAGCGCGGCGTCTACCGCACCACCGACGGCGGCAGGACGTGGAAGCAGGTGTTGTTCGTCGACGACTCGACGGGCGCGGTCGACCTCGCGATGGACCCGAGCAACCCGCGCGTGCTGTTCGCGGCGATGTGGCGGGTCCAGCGCCTGCCGTGGGGGATGCGCGCCGGCGGCGGGCGGAGCGGCCTCTGGAAGTCGACCGACGGCGGCGACACGTGGGCCGACGTCAGCGCCAACCCGGGCCTGCCCAACACGGCGCTCGGCCGCATCGGCGTCGCGGTCTCGCCGGCCAACCCGCGCCGCGTGTACGCCGCGGTCGAGGCGCCCGACTCCGCCGGGCAGCCGCGCGGCGGCATCTTCCGCTCCGACGACGCCGGCGCGACCTGGCAGCGCGTCAACGGCGACCAGCGCTGGCAGGTGCGCGCGTGGTACTACTCGGGCGTCACGGCCGACCCGCGCGACGAGAACGGCGTGTACGTCAACACGTTAGGCACCTGGCATTCGGTCGACGGCGGGCGCACGTGGGCGCGCGTCGCCGTGCCGCACGGCGACACGCACGTGCTCTGGGTCGACCCGAGCGACCCGCGGCGCCTCGTCCACGGCAACGACGGCGGCGCGACGGTCAGCTACGACGGCGGCGCGAGTTGGTCGAGCATCTACAATCAGCCGACGTCGCAGTTCTACCACGTCACCACCGACGACCAGTTCCCCTACCGCATCTACGGCGCGCAGCAGGACAACACCACCGTGTCGATCGCCAGCCGGTCGGACAACGGCGCGATCACGCGGCAGGACTGGTGGCCCGTGGCCGGCGGCGAGAGCGCGTACATCGCCGTCGACCCGACCGACCCGAACGTCACCTACGGCGGCGGCTACATGGGCGAGATCTGGCGCCACGACCGCCGCACCAACCAGTCGCGCAACGTCGCGGTCTGGCTCGACAACTACGACGGGTGGGCGGCGAAGGACGTGCCCTACCGGTTCGCGTGGACCTTCCCGCTCTTCTTCTCGCCGCACGACCCCAAGACGCTCTACGCCGCGGCCCAGTACCTCTTCCGCTCGACCAACGGGGGCAACTCGTGGGAGCGGATCTCGCCCGACCTCGCGCGCGCCGACCCGCGCACGCTCGGGCGCTCGGGCGGCCCGATTCACGGCGACATGACCGGCACGGAGTGGTACGCGATGGCGTTCGCCGTGGCCGAGTCGCCGCTGACGAAGGGGCTGATCTGGGCGGGGAGCGACGACGGGCTCGTGCACCTCACGCGCGACGGCGGCGTGACCTGGCAGGACGTCACCCCGCCCGGCCTGGGCCCGTTCACGAAGATGAGCGTCGTCGAGCCGAGCCACTTCGACCCGGGCACCGCGTACATCGCGGCCAACCGCTACCAGCAGGACGACTTCCGCCCGTACCTGCTGCGCACGACCGACTACGGCCGCAGCTGGACGCGCATCGACGCCGGCATCCCGGCCGGCAGCTATGCGCGCGCCGTGCGCGAGGACCCGCGGCGGCGCGGGCTGCTCTTCGCGGGCACCGAGACCGGCGTCTTCGTGTCGTTCGACGACGGCGCGCGCTGGCGGCCGCTGCAGCTCAACCTGCCGCGCGTGAGCGTGCGCGACCTGGCGGTCAAGGACAACGACCTCATCGCGGCGACGCACGGGCGCGCCTTCTGGGTGATGGACGACATCGCGCCGCTGCGCCAGATGACCGACGCCGTGCGTGCCGAGCCGGCGCACCTGTTCGCCCCGGCCACGGCGGTGCGCTTCGCGGCCGGCCGGTCGCGGCGCGCCGAGGGCGACGCGGGGGAGAACCCGCCCGCCGGCGCGTACGTCGACTACTGGCTGCGCGAACGGCCGAAGACCCCCATCCGGCTCGAGTTCCTCGACGCCGCGGGCGCGGTGATTCGGACCTACACGAGCCACGACTCGGCCGGCCGGGCCGCGACGACGCGCGGGGGCGGCCGCGACTCGTCGGGCACGTCGGCCAGGGCGTACACGGCGGCCGACTCGCTCGCGCGCCTTACCGCCTACGATACCACGGGGCAGTCGTCGCAGCGGCGCCGCGTCGAGTCGGACAGCGCGAGCTACGCCCCGGCGGACTCGGTCGTGCCCGCGCGGGCGGGGCTCAACCGCTTCGTGTGGGACCTGCGCTACGCCGGCGTGCGGGCGCTCAAGGACGTGGTGAACGACGAGGGAACGTACGCCGGCGCGACGGCGGTACCCGGGGCGTACGCCGTGCGCCTGACGGTCGACGGCCGGCCGCAGACGCAGCCGCTGCGCGTCGTCGACGACCCGCGCGTGGGCGCCTCCGCCGCCGAGCACGCGGCGACGTTCGACCTCACGCGGCGCACCGTCGACAAGGTGAACGAGCTCGCCGACGCGGTGCGCCGCATCGAGGCCATGCAGGCGCAACTCGGGGCGCGCGTCGAGCAGACGCACGCGCGGCCGTACGCGGCGCGGGTCGCCGCGGCCGCGCAGCCGCTGCGGGCGCAACTCGAGGCGGTGCGGAGCGCGCTCGCCGACGTGAACTCGCACGCCGACCAGATCACCCTGCACTACCCGGTCGCGCTGTACAACCAATTGCTCACCGCCAACCGCAACGTCCACAGCTTCGACCGCGGGCCGACCGCGCAGTCGCTGCAGGTCTACGCGGAGCTGGCCGGGAAGGTCGACGCGCAGCTCGGCCGCCTGCGCGCGCTCGAGGCCGGCGACGTCGCCGCGTTCAACCGGCTCCTCCGGGAACTCGACGTGCCGGCCGTCGACGCCCGGCCGGCGCCCGGCGCCTAACGCGCGCCGTCGGGCAGCGCGAACGCGACGTAGGTCCCGCCGCTCGGCGCGCCGTTCTTGCCGCCGCCGCAGGCGATCACGACGTACTGCCGGCCGCCGGCCATGTAGGTGGCCGGCGTGGCGTTGCCGGCGGCGGGGAGCGGGGCGGACCAGAGCAGGCGTCCCGTGCGTTTGTCGAACGCGCGGAAGGTGTTGTCGTGCGTCGTCGCGCCGATGAGGAGCAGGCCGTTCTCGGTGACGATCGCGCCCCCGTAGTTGTCGCTGCCGGTGTTGCGCAGGCCGCGCGCGGCGAGCGCGGGGTACTCGCCGAACGGGACCGACCAGCGGATGGTCCCGCCGTTCAGGTCGATCGCCGAGAGGGTGCCCCACGGCGGCTTGATCGCCGGGTAGCCGTCCGGGTCGGAGAAGATGTCGAAGTACGCCGTGCGGTACGGCACGCCGAACGGGTCGGGGCCCGCCGCCACCGACGCGTCGTGGCCGGTGCGCAGGTAGTTCACGATGTCGGCCACGGCGCGCCCCTCGAGCGCGCTGCCGAACGCCGGCATGCGCCCCGTGCCCTCGCGGATGATCTGCGTGATCTGCGCCGGCGTCCGTCGGCCGCCGACGGCGACGAGCGACGGCGCCATCGCCGTCCCCTGCCGGTCGGCGCCGTGGCAGTTGGCGCAGTTCGCCGCGTAGAGCGACCGGTCGCTCCGCGGCACGAGCTTGAGCAGCCACGCCATCTCGTTCGCGTTCACGTAGAGCAGTCCCGTCGTCGGGTCGAACGCCGGCCCGCCCCACTCGCCGCCGCCGTCGACGCCCGGGAAGATGATCGTGCCGTGCAGGTTGGGCGGGTCGTAGGGGTGCCGCGTGCCGTACGCGTCGAACAGCTTGAGCGCGGCCGCGTGCGCCGCCGGCGTGCGCGTGGTGAGGTCGGCGCGCGTCAGCCGCTGGCGCGTGAACGGCGGCGGCCGCAGGGGGAAGTGCTGCGTCGCGGCCGTGCGCTCGCCCGGGAGGACGGCCGGCGGCATCGGGCGCTCCTCGACGGGGAAGAGCGGCGCGCCCGTGTCGCGGTCCAGCACGTAGACGTGCCCCGTCTTGGTGATCTGCGCGACGGCGTCGACCGGCCGGCCGTCGCGCCGCACGGTCACGAGCACCGGCGCGGCCGGCAGGTCGCGGTCCCACAGGTCGTGCCGCAGCACCTGGTAGTGCCAGATGCGCTTGCCGGTACGCGCGTCGAGCGCGAGAACCGTGTTGGCGAACAGGTCGTCGCCGACGCGGTTCGCGCCGTAGAAGTCGTACGACGCCGAGCCGGTCGCGGCGTACACCACGCCGCGCCGGCGGTCGAGCGTCACGCCCGCCCAGGCGTTGACGCCGCCGCTGATCGTCCAGGCGTTAGGCGGCCACGTCTCGTACCCGAACTCGCCCGGGTGTGGGATGGTGTGGAAGCTCCAGCGCAGCGCGCCGGTGTGGATGTCGTACGCGCGGATGTCGCCGGGCGCGCTGGGCAGGACTTCGGGGACGGTGCTCCCCATGATGAGCAGGTCCTCGAACACGACCCCCGGCGTGCTCGCCGAGACCGACAGGCCCTCGACGGGGCGCCCGAGCCCGGCGCGCAGGTCCACCCATCCGCTGTCGCCGAAGGTGCGGATCGGCCGTCCGGTCGCACGGTCGAGGGCGTACAGGCGGTTGCGGTAGTTGAAGAGCACGCGGTCGCCGGTGACGACGACGCCGCGGTGGCGGATGCGTGACGTCGGCGGGACGCCGTTGTTCGGGTCGAAGCGCCAGCGCTCCTTCCCGGTCGCGGCGTCGAGCGCGAACACCTGCAGCTTGGGCGTGGTCGCGTACAGCACCCCGTCGACGACGACGGGATTCGCCTGCATCTCCGAGCCGGAGAACTCGTCGTGCGTCGCGTAGGTCCACGCGACCTTCAGGTGCCGCACGTTCGCCGGCGAGATCTGGTCGAGCGTGGTGTAGTGCGAGTGATCGTCGCCGCCGCCATACACGGGCCAGTCACCCGCCGGGCCGGCCGCCGCCGGTGCGGGCGACGTCGACGGGTGCAGCGACTGCGCACCTGCGGTTCGGAGGGCCACGAGCGTCATCGCGGCGAGCAACGGCGCGGCGCGGCGTGCGGCCGCGCGGGCCGCGGTGATCGATCGGAGCATGTCGGGGGCGGCGGGGGGGCGTGCGGCGCGTGCGCGGCGTGATGTCCGGTGTGCATCGCGCGCGGTCGAAGCTAGCGGCGGCGCTCGACCGGCCGGCCCGGCGTCGGGCCCGGCGCGCGCCCGGGCGTGGTCGGGCAGCCGCGTCGTGGGGCGGGGAAGACCCTCGACGTCGTGAGGAGCGTCGCGCCCGCGGCCGGTCGTGGGCACGCACGGGCCGCGGTCGAATGCGGCGAGTCTGCGCGCCGGACGCGCCGCTCCGCCCGCCGGAACGCGGCAGCGTCGTGTTCTTGTCACATCGCACGTTATCGGGCGTCGGCACGGCAAATCGGATCGTTGCGCGAGGAACCCGGCGGCACGTCGCGGACCCACTCGTGAGCCGGTTTGCGGCCCGATTCCGCATAGTAGAGGAGAGCCGGCTGCACCGGCGAGCGTGCGCAACGGCCGCGCGCCCGCCGGCTGGGGCGCCGGCGATGTCGCACACCGCGATGACGCGCCCTGCCACGTATGGCGCGCCCCCGCGACAGGTCGTACTGTAGCAGCCCCGTCCCCCCCCCGCCCGTTCTGCTGCGTTCCCCGCCGCGCCTATGAATCCCGTGGCCATCGCCCAACACCAGGCCGTCGAGTACTCGGCCCCGTCGTCGGCAGACGCGCTTTTCGTCGCCTGTTACGCAGAACTCCACCGCCGCGCGCACGGCGTGCGCCGCCAGGGCGCGCCGCGCACCCTGAGCACGACGGGCCTCGTCCACGAGGCATACCTCAAGCTGCGCGGGAGCGGCGGATGGATGAGCCGCGAGCACTTCCTCAACACGGCGGCGCGCGCGATGCGGCAGCTGCTGGTCAACGCCGCCGAGGCCCGCGTCGCGGCCAAACGCGGCGGCGGGGCGTGGGCGGTGACGCTCGACGACGAACTCGGCGCGACGGCGCCCGCGCGCCCCGAGCAGGTGCTGGCGCTCGACGAGGCGCTCGCCCGCCTCGGGCAGCTCAACCCGCGCCAGGCGCGCGTCGTCGAGTGCCGATACTTCGCCGGCCTCTCGGTCGAGGAGACCGCCGCCGCGCTCGGCGTCGGCACGGCGACGGTGCAGCGCGACTGGCGGTTCGCGCGCGCCTGGCTGCAGCGGGCGCTCGAGGAGGACCCCGCCGGCGCGGAACGGGCGGGTGCCCCCCGGCCGTGCGCGACGCGGGCGGCCTGAGCATGGCCGGCGCACCCGTGATCGGAACGCCGGCGCCCCCCGGTAGTGGCAACTGACGGTCGGCCACGCGACGGCGGCGCCGTCGCGACGTGGACCGATCGCCCATGCAATGCGCCTCCATTCGCGCCTCCCGGACCACGCTGCGCCCGGCGCGGCGCGGCCGCACGCGGCTCCGCCGCGCCAGCCCGACGCCGACCTGGCCGCCGAGCGCGAGGCGCTCGAACGCACCGAGAACCTGTTTCATGGTGCGCTCGCGCGCGAGCCCCGGCACCGCGCCTCGTGGCTCCGCGCGCAGTGCGCCGACCGCCCCGAACTCGTCCGCGACGTGCTCGCGTTGCTCGCGGCCGACGCGGCCGCGGTCCGCCCGGATGGGCCACTCAGCCAGCCCGTGGGCTTCCTGGCCGACCTGGTCCCCGACGCCGACACCGGGACGGACCGCACCGCGGGCACGCGAGACCCCGACATCCTGACGTCGGGCGCGCGACGCGCGCGCCCCGCGCCCGTGCGGCTCGCGCCGGGCGATGCGGTCGGTGTCTACCGGATCGTCCGGCTGCTCGGCCAGGGCGGGATGGGGACCGTGTACCTGGCCGAGCGCGAGGACGTCGGCGCGACGGTGGCGCTCAAGGTGGTGCGGGCGACGCTCGCCCACAGCGCGCGCGCGCGCGCCCGATTCCTCGCTGAGCGGCGAGCCATGGCGCGCTTTTCCCACCCCAACATCGCCCGCCTGCTGGACGCCGGGATCATCGCCGACGGACCACTGCAGGGTGCGCCCTGGGTCGCCATGGAGTACGTGGACGGGCTCCCCCTCGACGAGGCCTGCGACCGTCGTCGGCTCGGGGTCCGCGAGCGCCTCGCCGTGTTCGCGGAGGTGTGCGGCGCGGTCGAGGCCGTGCACCGCCGGCGCGTCGTCCACCGGGACCTCAAGCCGTCCAACGTGCTCGTCACCGACGACGGGCGCCCGATGCTGCTCGATTTCGGGGTCGCCGCGGTGCTCGACCCGGCCACGGGTGCCGCGGGCGGGACGCTTGAGGCGGCCGCTCCGGGGCCGCTCACCCCCCAATATGCCGCGCCCGAGCAGGTCCGCGACGAGCCGCCTTCCACGGCCGGCGACGTGTATGCGCTCGGCCTGATGCTCTACGAGCTGCTCACCGGGCGGCGCGCGTACGAGGTGCGGGGCCGGACGCGGCGCGAGGCGGTGCAGACCGTGCTCGCGGCCCGCTTCGTGCCGCCGTCCGCGGTCGTGACGGCGGACCCCGAGGCCGCCGTGCGCGCCGCCGTGCGCGCCACGCGGCCCCGCGCGCTGCGCCGTGCCCTCCGCGGCGACCTCGACGCGGTGGTCCGGCGTGCCCTCGCGCCCGACCCGGGTGACCGCTATGCGACGGCGGACGCGCTCCGGGCCGACGTGCTGCGTGTGCTCGCGCGCGAGGCGGTCGAGGCCCGCGCGGCAGGCAGCGGGGCGCGCCTGGCGTTCCGGATGCTGCGCGCCGTGCAGCGGCACCGGCTCGCGCTCGGCGTCGCGCTCGTCGCCGCCGGCCTGGCGGGCGCCGCCGCCGGCGCGTACGCGCGCCAGCAAGAGGCGGCGCGCCAGACGCAGCGCGCCGTCGCGAGTGCCGCGCGCCTGCGCTCGGCCGTGCGAGATCTGGTAGACGCGCACGCGTTCCGCGGCGGAAGGCCGGACTCCCTCGCCGTCCGCATGCTGGCCCACGGCGAACGCGCGGCCGCCGCGCTTGCCGGGCGCCCCGAGGCGGAGGCCGAGCTGCTCACCACGATCGCGAGCGCGTGGGACCAGGTCGGCGATTCGGCAGCGGCGCGGCGCGTGGCGGGACGGGCGGCGACCATTCGCTGGCACCTCGACCACGGCGACCCGTCCGCCGTGGACGAAGGAGAGCGGGTGCCGAGGACGGTGACGGCCGCGCGGCTCGCCGTGGCGGACTCCGCGGCGGTCGAAGCCGCGGCCCTCCGCCGCCGGGTGCACCGCTAAGGCGCGGCGCTACGGCGCGGCGCTACGGCGCGCCCGGCGGCGGGATCGCCGGGGTGCTCGGCGGAGGAGCCGACGCCGAGGTCGCGTCGGCGGAGGCCGAGACAACACGCACGCGCAACTCCCCACGCTTGTTGCCGATGCGCGCCGTCACGATCAACGGCTCGTCGACGGCGTGCCGGGCGCGCGCGACCCCGCCAGTGACGTCGAGCGCCGAGGGCTGACTCGACGACCAGCGCACGGCCCCGTCGGCGAGCACGTGGCCGGTGTTGTCGACCAGCCACGCGACGAGCGGCATGGTCTCGCCCACGTGGAGCGTCGGAACGCCGACGTGCCGCTCGATGAGGACGTGCCCGGCCGCGAGCGGGTCCTTCGGTGTCCGCACCTTCGGCTGGCGAACGTGTGTGCTGTCCGCCTTGGGGACCGAATCGCCGGTGGCAACGGTCGGGGGAGACACGACGTTGGGCGTTGGCACCGGGTCCCGGGGGAGGGCCACCTCGGGCTGGTGGGCGGCGGCACCGCCGACCGCAACACGCGTGGGTGGGACTGGCGCGTGGCTCTGCAGCCGGTAGACCGTCGTGCCGAGGAGCAGCGCGGTGAAGGTGGTCACCGCGAGTGCGACGCCGGGGCGCACCCGGCGACCTCCCGCGCCCGACCGGCCGGCGTGCTCGTATGCCGGGACGTCGTCGAACGGCGCGGCCTCCACGAGCTCCGCGACGCGGGCCGGCTCGGTCGCCGGCGGCGCGCCGGCCACGGCGGGCACCGGCGCCGGCACGGCAGCAACGACGACCACGCTGGCGCTCGCGCTGACCAGTCCCGCCGCCACCCAGACGCCGGCGTAGCCCGGTCCGACCGCGTAGACCGTCCCCATCGCGTCGACCGTGACCACGCCGGCGTCGCTCGCCGACCACGTGAGCGTCGCGTCGCGCGCCGGACTGCCGTCGGCCGTCGTCGCGATTGCGCACAGCGACGCGGTCTCGCCCGCGACGAGCTGCAGGGTGCGCGGTAGCAGCGTGATCGCGGTGGCCGGCGCGGGAGGCGCCGGGGCAATGGGCGCTGGCTCGATGAACGCCGGGGTGATGGGCGCCGGTGATGGGCGCCGGGGTGATGGGCGCCGGGGTGATGGGCGGCGGGATGACCGCGGGGGCCGTGGACGGCGGGGCCATAACCGGCGACTCCATCACGGACGTCGCCATGACCGACGGCATCGCGACCGGCGGGATCACGAACGGCGGGATCACGACAGGCGGCATGGCCACAGGCTGGGCCGCTGCCGCGGGGATCGCGATTGGGAGGGGTACGACGGCGGGTGCCGCTGGGATCG
This sequence comes from uncultured Gemmatimonadales bacterium, assembly GCA_963851265.1. Taxonomy (GTDB): domain Bacteria; phylum Gemmatimonadota; class Gemmatimonadetes; order Gemmatimonadales; family Gemmatimonadaceae; genus BPUI01. Next base: position 111,582 of record CAWKNZ010000008.1, on the reverse strand, counting down.
CGGCGGGCATCGCGGCTGGCAGCGCCGCTGGTGTCAGGACGGGGTACGCGGCCGGCGTCCCGGCCGGTGTCCCGGTCGGTGTCAGGACGACCGGGGTCGCGGCGGGCGCGGTGCCATTCTGCCCCGACCGCCGCTCGTGCTCGCGGCGGTCCTGCCCGGGGAAATCCGGCGAGTGGGCGAGCCGCGCGAGCCTCGCCCGCAGCTCGTCCTGGCACTCGGCTTCGGGGCCGACGTGCGCGAGCAGGGCTGGCATCGCGTCGGCGAGCCGGGGCCAGCGCGCGTCGGGCGACTTCTCGAGCATGCGCAGGATTGCCGCCTCGAGCGCGGGCGAGCAATCGGGGCACCCCTCGCGCAGCGGCCGCGGGGCGCCGCGCACGTGCGCGTTCTGCACCTCCAGCGCGTTGCCGACGAAAGGCGGCGCTCCCGTGAGCAGCTGGTAGGCGACGACGCCGAGCGCGTACTGGTCGGACGCGCTGGTCGGCTGAAGGCCGCTGCAGAGCTCGGGGCTCATGTAGGCCGGCGTGCCGATCGCCAGCCCGGTGCGCGTGAGGTTCTCGCCGTCGGCGACCTTGGCGATGCCGAAGTCGGTCACGATCGCGCGGCCCCAGCGCCGGTCGAGCATGACGTTGCCGGGCTTCACGTCGCGGTGCACGACCTCCTCGGCGTGGGCGAAGTCGAGCGCGCGCGTGACTTCCGCGAGCACGTAGCAGGCGAGCCGCACCGGCAGCCGCCCGCCGACCAGGAGCAGCTGCTCGAGCGAGGCGCCGTCGATGTAGCGCATCGCGAAGTAGCGCACGCCACCGGCCTCGCCGCTGCTGAAGACCGTGACGATGTTGGGATGCTCGAGCGACGCCGCGGTCTGCGCCTCGGCGAGGAAGCGCTGCGGCATCGACTCGGAGTAGGCGAGCTCGGGGAGCATCACCTTGAGGGCGACCATGCGCCGCGGATTCAGCTCGCGCGCGAGGAAGACCGCGGCCATCCCGCCGCGGCCGATCTCGCGCAGCACCTCGTACTCGTGCGCGACCGCGGTCCGCACGCGGGTGAAGAGCGGGTCGCCGCCGGGCACGACGACGGGCGTCGCGCAGTTGGGGCAGAAGCGCGCGTCGGCGGCCGCGGTGAAGCCGCACGACGGGCAGAACGTGGACGGGGTGAGGCTGCGCATGCCAGGAGATACCGGCGGACGCGCTCGAACCGATCGCCGGGGGAAGGGGGCGGGGCGGGGGTTACGGCCCGACGAGCACCGTGGGCGCGCCGAACACCACGGTGCCGCCGTGCGCCGTCAGGCTCGTGAGCCGGGCGGCGGGCATCCCGCCCATGAGCACGGAGGTCGAGCCCATCACGATCAGGTCGGGTGGGCCGACGCAGACGCACATGCTCGTGACCGTGGCCGCGGGCAGGCCCGCGACGAGCACCATCGGCGCGCCCGGGACCGCGATCGGGCCGCCGACGTGCGGCACGAGCACGGTGATCATCGGGCAGACGTGCATGTCGGTGATCCGCGCCGCGGGGAGGCCCATGCTCAGGCCCCCCCGGCGGCCGGCACCCCGGGCGGGGCTGGCGGCCGCGCGGCCTCGGCGTGCGCCTCGGCCTGCGCCTCGAAGTGCCGGCGCGCGGCGGCCGCCGCGGCGTCCCAGCCGCCCAGGCGGCGCGCGATCTCGGCGCCCTGGGCCACGGACTCGCCGACGGCCTCGGCGAGACGTGCCGGGCTGGTGCGCGCGGCGGCGAGCAGGACCGCGCCGGCGGCCAGCGTCGCGTGCGCGCCGGGCGGGGGGGCCACGGCCATCGGGCTCGTCGCCGGCGCGAGGCTGCCGGTCGCGAAGAACGCGGCGGCCGCCGCCCCGCCCGCCGGCGTCTCGAGCCCCGCGGCCTGCGCGGCGTCCCACGCCTGGCGCCGGTGCGCGTCGGTGGGCTCCGCGATCCAGCGCTCGGCGGCCTTGAGCGCTGCGGCCTCCCGCGCCGCGCCCGCCAGCGCGCCGGCGTCGCCCGCGGCCCCCACGCGCGCGGCCGTCCGCTGCGCGCGGCGCGCCGCCACGAGCGCCCACCACACCCCCTCGCGCGGGGGGAGCGCGCACGCCGTGAGCCGGAGCGCGGCCGCCAGCTCTCCGCCCGCGACCAGCGCCTCGGCGAGGCGCCCCGGGTCGGCGGCGTCGGGGACGGCGGCGTCGAGCGCGGCGCGCTCGCGGAGCCAGGTGAGGGCGGGCATGCGGAGGGGCTCCCCCGGCTCAGCCGATCATCGTGATCGCGCCCTTGGCCATGAGCATGGCGTCGGCGCTGGCCTGCACCATCGGCGCCTTGATCTGCGCCGTCACCTGGCCCTCCAGGCTCACCATCGCGCCCTTGACCGTGATCCCGGCGGGCGTGACCTGCAGCGAGCTCATCGGGCCCGACTTGAGCGTCACCCCCTGCAACGCCTCCAGCGTGATGCTGCCGACGTCGGCCTTGATCGAGACGTTCCCGAGCGACACGCCGATCGTGAGGTTGCCCATCTTGACCGCGAGCGCGTCGTTGCCCATCTCCACGGTCGCGGTGCGGTCGCCCTGCTTGACGGTCAGCGTCTCGTTGTTGGTGATCGTGGCCGTGCGGTCGTTGAGCACCTCGCGCGTCTCGTCGTGCTTGACGTGGACCTGCAGGTCCTTCTCGGCCTGCAGGTAGACGTGCTCGTCGCCCTGCTTGTCCTCGAAGCGCAGTTCGTTGCAGTTGTCGGCCCCGCCGCCGACCGACCGGGTCTTGATGCCGCTCTGCGTCTTACTCCCGGGCAGGCCGTACGGGTGCGCGTTGTCGCTCGTGTACACCCGGCCCGTGACGATCGGCCGCTCGGGGTCGCCGCCGAGGTACTCGACCAGCACGCGCTGCCCGAGGCGCGGCAGCTGGACCGCGCCCCAGCCCGTGCCCGACCAGACCGACGCCACGTGCACGCGGTGCTGCGAGCGGCCGTCCTTGCCCGCGCCGCGGTCCCAGGGGAACTGCAGCAGGATGCAGCCGTGCGCGTCGACGTCGATCTGTCCGGCGCCCCCCGCGCCGACGACGAGCGCGGTCTGCGTGCCGCGCACCGCGGGGCGCGGCGTCACGCTCGCGGGGCGGTAGAGCGTGGCCGCCGGCATCGCGGTGAACGTGTTCTCGTACTTGGACGTGAGGCCGCCGCCCGCGGCCACGTCGCCGATCTCGAGCGCGTGCGTGACGCGCACGATCTGGTAGTCCGCGCCCGCGGCGCCGTGCGGGCCGCCGGTGACGGTGACGCGCGTGCCCGCCGCGAGCCCGGGGCAGCTCGACGTGCCGTGCGCCACGTCCCCGAGCGCCTCCTCGGCCTCGATCCGGCGGCGCGCCCGCGCGGCAGCGACCCCCGCCTCGGGCGTGCCGTCCAGGTCGCCCAGGAAGGCGAAGCGTTCTCCCGCGGCACCCGGGCGGTCGCTGGTCGACGAACCGCGGTCCGCGGCGCGCAGCAGGTGCGCGTCGCCTAACGCGACGGCGCGGGCGTGCACCACGTAGTCGCGCTCGAAGCCGGTGATCGCGTTGGGCACGCTCGCCACGTCGCCGGCGTTCCCGCCGTGCGGCTCGGGGCCGACGATCGGCACCGACGCGACCTGCCCGGCCGGCACCGCCCCGCCGCGCGCGTCGGTGAGCACGAGCGTGTGCTTGTCCGCCGAATGCTCGAACGTGTAGTACAGCCCGGCGTCCTCGAGCAGGCGCGAGACGAAGGCGAGGTCGGTCTCGTCGTACTGCACGACGTAGGGCGCGACCGGCGGCGGCGACGCGACCCGGCGGCGGAAGTCGTGGTAGCCCGCCTGCGTGAACACCGCCTCGATCACGTCGAGCGGCGACTGGCGCTCGAAGGTGCGGCAGTCGCTCGAGAGCGAGAGCATCCAGACCCACGGCACCAGCTCCGCGCGGTAGCGGAACAGCCCGGCGGGCCCCGCGGACCCGAGCGCCGTCCACCGGCGCACGAGGCCGTGCACCGGCCGCGCGCCCCCCTCGGGCAGCTCGAACGACAGGGCCATCGGCTTGCCGAGCAGGGCCGCGGGCGCGACGCCGCCCTCGCGCGACACGAAGTCCACGGTGAACAGGAACGGGCGGCTCAGCTCTTCCGTGCCGGCGACGCGCACCACGACGAGCGCGTCACCGCCTAAGGGGGTCGCCGCCGTGGCCGGGCGCCCCGCCTGCGCGACCGCGCCCGCCGCGGTGCTCATCGGGTCCGCACCCGGCGGGTCGGGCGCCGACCGTTCACCGGGCCGCCAGCGGCGCGGCCTCGGGCGGCGCGACCGAGTACCCGGGGTCGCGCACCGCCGCGCGGACGTCGGCCGCTTCGGACGCGGGGTCGTTCGTCGCCCCGTCTGGCGTCGCCCCGGCGGACGGTGCGCCGTCGCCCGCCGCGTAGGTCAGCTCGCCGGTCGTGTCCACGCCGACGCGCAACGCACCCGGCCGCGTGCCCGCGCCGGCCGCCTCGAGCAGCAGGCGCGACAGCTCGGGGAGCATGGTGTTGGTCAGGATGTGGTCGACGTTGCGCGCGCCGCTCTCCACCTCGGTGCAGCGCGCGGCCACGGCGTCGACGAGCGCGTCGTCGTAGGCGAGCGTGACGGCGTGCGTCTCGCGCAGCCGGCGCGCGATCCGCCCGAGCTTGAGGCGGACGATGCGCCGGAGGTGCTCGTCGCGCACCGGGAGGTAGGGCACCACGACCATGCGGCCGAGGAAGGCCGGCTTGAACGCGCGGTCGAGTTCGGGCTTGAGCGCGGCGGCGAGCGCGTCGGGCGCGGGCGCGGTCTCGGGGTCCGCCGTCAGCTTCATGATCGTGTCCGTGCCCGCGTTGGTCGTGAGCAGGATGAGCGTGTTGCGGAAGTCGACCTGCCGCCCCTCGCCGTCCTCCAGCACGCCCTTGTCGAACACCTGGAAGAACAGCTCGAGCACGTCGGGGTGCGCCTTCTCGACCTCGTCGAGGAGCACCACCGAGTACGGGCGGCGCCGGACGGCCTCGGTGAGCACGCCGCCCTCGCCGTAGCCCACGTAGCCGGGCGGCGAGCCCTTGAGCGTGGAGACGGTGTGCGCCTCCTGGAACTCGCTCATGTTGACGGTGACGAGGTTCTGCTCGCCGCCGTAGAGCAGGTCGCTCAGCGCGAGCGCCGTCTCGGTCTTGCCGACGCCCGAGGGGCCGACGAGCATGAAGACGCCCTTGGGCTTGTTGGGGTCCTCGATCTTGGCCGCCGAGGTGCGCACGCGGCGACTGACCGCGCCCAACGCGTGGTCCTGCCCGATGATGCGCTCGCCGAGGCGGCGCTCGAGCTGCAGCATGAGGCCGAGCTGGTCGCGGAGCATCTTGCCGACGGGGACGCCGGTCCACCCCGAGATCACCTCGCCGACGATCGACGCGTCGACCGCGACGCGCACGAGCGGGGTCTCGCCCTGGAGCGCCTCGAGCGCCGTCTGCCGCGCCGCGAGCTCTGCCCGTAAGGCGGGGAGGTCGTCCGCCCCGTCCTCGATCCGGGCGCGCAGCGCGCGCACCTTGCCGACGAGGGCGCTCTCCGCGTTCCAGCGTTCGGTCAGCGCGGCGAGGTGCGCGTCCAGCTCCGCGCGCCGCGCCGCGATCGCCCCGAGGCGCTCGCCGTGGTCGGCGCCGAGCGCGGCCTCGCGGCCGAGCACACGGGCCTGCACGGCGAGGTCGTCGAGCTCGCGCCGCGCGGCCTCGACCGAGGCCGGCGTCGCCTGCTGGCCTAACGCGAGCCGCGCGCACGCGGTGTCGAGCACGCTCACCGCCTTGTCGGGGAGCTGGCGGTCGGGCAGGAAGCGGTGCGAGAGGCGCACGGCCGCGTCGAGCCCGTCGTCGGTGATGCGGACCCGGTGGTGCGCCTCGAGCGCCGGGACCACGCCGCGCAGCATCACGAGGCACTGCTCCTCCCCCGGCTCCTCGACCTTGACCAGCTGGAAGCGGCGTGAGAGCGCGGGGTCCTTCTCGAAGTACTTCTTGTACTCCGCCCACGTGGTCGCGGCGATCGTCCGCAGCTCGCCGCGGGCGAGGGCCGGCTTGAGCAGGTTGGCGGCGTCGTTCTGCCCCGCCTGCCCGCCGGCGCCGATCATCGTGTGCGCCTCGTCGACGAAGAGGATGACCGGCGTCGGCGAGTTCTTGACCTCCTCGATGAGTCCCTTGAGGCGGTTCTCGAACTCGCCCTTGACCCCCGCGCCGGCCTGCAGCAGGGCGAGGTCGAGCGTGCGGAGGGTGACGTGCCGGAGCGGCTCGGGCACGTCCCCCTCCGCGATGCGGCACGCGAAGCCCTCGACGACGGCCGTCTTGCCCACGCCCGCCTCGCCGACGAGGATCGGGTTGTTCTGGCGGCGGCGGGTGAGGATGTCGACCACCTGCCGCACCTCCGCGTCGCGGCCCAACACCGGGTCGAGCTTGCCGGCGCGGGCGCGGGCGGTGAGGTCGACGGTGTACTGGTCGAGGTTGGGCGTGCGGCCACCGGCCGCGGGCGGGCGGGGGGCGCCGTCCGCCGCCGCGCCCGTGCCTAACGCTGCGCCGTCCGAGCCGCGCAGCTCCGCGGCCGCCTCGGCCGACGGCGCGGTGACCGCGACGAAGTCCTTGCGCAGCGCGTCGGCGGGGATCTTCTCCAGCTCGCGGCTGATCTCGCCGGCCATGCGGCGCAGCTCGTCGTGCGAGACGAGGGCGAGCACGCAGTGCCCGATGCGCGCCTGCGGCGCCCCGAACTCGATCGAGCCGATCGTCCAGGCTTCGACGAGCATCTGGACGAGGTGCGGGCCGAGGGCCGGCGTGCGTGCGTTCCCGCTCTTGAGCCGGTCCAGCCCGCGCGCGAGGTCGTCGGCGAGCCGCGCGCGGTTCACCCCGTAGTGCCGCAGGATCTGCGCGAGGTCGCCGTCGGTGGCGTCGAGCGCCTTGAGCAGAAAGTGCTCGACCTCGACGTCGTAGTGCGTGCGCGAGAGGCAGAGTCCGGCCGCCGCTTCGATGGTCGAGCGGGTCGGGGCGTTGAGCTTGCCGATGAGGGCGCGGAGGGTGACCGGCATGCGGCGTGGGGTGCGGCGGGAGCGGGGGCGCGTGCGGCGGGCGTGAGCTAATTCCGGAGAGCGGGGCGGCGCCGATCACACCCCCCGCCGGTGCCGCCCGCGCTCAGCGTCCCTGGCCCGGCTGCCAGAGCTCGAACCGGTACGTCAACTCCAGCGTGCCCTGCTGGCCGAACACGGACTGGCCGGCCGGGCCCGCGCTGTCGTGCAGCGTTGTGCACCCGCCCACCGCGTGTTTGCGGAATCCCGTCAGGTGGTGCTTGATGAGATCCAGCGACAGCTGCACGCCGACCTGCGCGCCGAGGATCTTCGAGGCTGGCACCAGGTTCTGCGCGAAGCGGAATCGCGCGAACACCGAGTGGTGGAAGCGCCCGAGCCCCTGTACGGGCGGCATCACGGCGCCGTGGGCCCCGGAAGGGCGGATCGCGGGCGACGCGCCCGGCGTCGCGAATCGGTATAGCGAGACGAGATAGCGAGACGGCGCGTGCTCCCCGGCCGGCCGTGCCGCGGGACGTGCCCTTTCCGAGGAGGCCCATGTTTGCTGCCCCGCACGCGCCGCCCCGCAGCGCCCCCTGCGCGGTCTGCGCCGCGCCGGTGCCCCCGGGCGCCCCGCCGCTCTCCATGCCCGCCAGCCTGCGGGGGGAGCGGTGCGCGGTGGCGGTCTGCGGCCGCTCGGCGTGCCGACGCCGCGCCATGACGGCCCCGGCCCTCGTCACGTGCGCCGAGTGCGGCCGGGCGGTCGACACGCCATCGGCGCGCGCCGCGGGGCGTTGCGGCACGCCGGAGTGCCGCGCCGCCACACTCGGGCGCGAGCACGCCCGCCAGCGCGCCGCGATCGCCGCGGAGGCATCCGTGCGGCTCGGCGCGGCGGCGCGGGCGCTCCGCGACGCGGACGCGCGCGTCGGGCCCGACGCGCGTGCGGAGGCGCCGGTGGTGCTGCTGCCGTCGGCCGACCCGTGCGGCTTTCCGATGTTCATCCCGCCGCGCCCGCCGCCGCCGGTGCGCCTGCCGCGGCGTCGGGGGCGCGCGTTCCGCGCGCACGTGCGCCGGGTCGCGCGCCTCGCGTTCGACACCCGCGCCTCCGCACCCCCGCCGGGCGCATCCCCGCCGGGCGCGCCTCCGGCGCCCCCAGCCGCCGGCGAGGCGCCGTTCGTCGGCGCGGCCTGCGCGGCGTGCGGCGGCCGCTGCTGCCGCATGGGCGGCGAGCGGGCCTACCTCACGGCGGACACACTGCGGCGGTGGTTCGCCGAGCACCCGGGGGCGGGGGTGCGCGCGGCCGCGGCGGCGTACGCGGCGCACCTGCCCGCGGCGTCGCTGGACGGGTCGTGCGTGTACCACACCCCGGGAGGGTGCGCGCTGCCGCGCGCGCTGCGGTCGGACACGTGCAACCGTTACGAGTGCGACGGCCTAACGGAGCTGCGCGAGGCGTACGCGGAGCGGGCGGCGCATGGGCGGCCGCTGCGGCGGGCGTTCCTGGCGGTCGTCGAAGAGGGAGAGGTAGGGCGGGGCGAGTGGGTGGCCCCACTCCAATCCGTGAGCAGCCCGTAGACGAGGCAAGGAATGGATCCACCGTGCTTCCCGCCGGCGCGGGCAACTACGTGAGTCAGGGCCGTGGCAGGTAGCGATACGACCACACAATACGGACAAATCAGGAGAACACGGCATGCCAAGCATCCGAATTTCCGGAGTGACTCACCAACATCAGCTCAACCCCCGAGCATGCTGGTACACGGGCCTGCAGATGGAAGTACGGTACTTCGAAAACCGCGCCGGGGGGTCGTTAGCGGATCTGCGTGGACCCGAGACGTTCCCTGACATGCAGACACGGTTCACTGGCGGCGGTAACCCATCGTGGGCCGAGTGGCCCCTGTGGGCCGCGCGGTGTGGCTTCAAGTCGATCGAGATGACGCCCACTGCCGCAGGCGTGTACAGCACGCTGTCGCAGCGCGGGCCGATCGTCTACTCCGGCACGTGGGGTAACTCGTTCAACGGCCACGTCGTGATCGTGGTGGGCATCGATACCGACGCCGGAACCCTCTTCGTCGACGACCCGCTCACCTCCGTCGCGCCGACCGCGTACCCATTCGACACGTACCTCGGCCAGCTGACCCAGACCCTCACGGACAATCCACTGTTCGTTCGCTGACTGCTAAGAACCAGGCCGGTCCTAAAGGAGTGTCGCTAACACAGCGCGAACGTCGTCTCATCCGGGTCCCGCCTCAGCGGCCGGCTGACCAGCCACATTCCGCGGCCTAACGTAGGCGGCTCCGCGTCGTCGCCCAGCACCACCGGCGCCACCGCCGCACGGTCGAGAACCAGCTGCGCGTCGACGCCTACCTGCGCGTCCGCGTACACGCCCGCAAGGTCCCGCAGGGCCGCGTGCGCCGCCCCGCCGGGCAGGAACCCGTCGAAATCGGCGCGCGACAGCGGCCCGAGTCGCAGCCGAACGCGCGCCTCGGGGTCCCATGCCTCGTCGCCCAACACCCCGAGCCCGAGCCGAGCCCCGTCGTCGTCCGTGCCGAGCGCGCACTGCCCGTCGCCGCCTACCGGCCGCCACTCGCCGACGAACTGCTCGACCGCGGCCGGCACGCCGAAGTAGTCGCCGACGAGCCGCGCGAGGCCTTCCGCGGGGCGGCCCGCCGTCGCGAGGAGCCCCGCGTAGTAGCCGAGCGCCGCGTCGGGGACCGCGAGCCGGCCGCGCAACCCCGCGGTGCCCAGCCCCGCGACGTCGAGCAGGTGGTCGAGGAGCCAGTCGCGCGCGCCCGCCTCGTGCCCCAACACCGGCTTGGACTGCGTCCACGTGCGGTAGAAGAGCGAGAGCGCCCGGTGCTGGAAGAGGTCGACGAAGTCGCGGAACGCCGGGTCGCGTGCGCGGGCCCGCGCCCCGGCGTGCTGCGTGTACGCCTGCGGCAGCACGCCTTGCGGCCCCACCAGCCCGAAGAACGCGACCGCGAGCCGCGGCGGCCCGTCGCCGCCGTCCGAGTTAGGCGCACCCGGGTCGAGCGCGAGCACCTCCGCGCTCGGGAAGGCGAGCGTGGGCGGCACGGCGAAGCGCACCACCTCGCGCGCCGGGTCGGCCCAGCCGCCCACCGGGGCCCGTCCGGGCTGCATGCGGCCTAACAGCCGCACGGCCTGGAACGCGGCGAAGCCCGTCGGCTCCGCCCAGAGGCGGTGCGGCGGCGCCGCGCCGCGCGCCTCGGCCGGCGGTGCCGCCGGCGGGGCAGGGTCCAACGCACCCACGCGCGCGTCCTCGCGCGCCTCTACACCAGCGGCCGCCACCCCGCCCTCGGCGCCCACGCGCCTACCGGACGCCGCCGCTGCCGGCTCCGCGCCTCAACCTGCGTGAAGCTGTTCATCGACGCCGAGAGCGCGAGGAAGCGCTCGAGCACGCTCGCGAAGAGGAACGCCCCGCCGCCCGGGAAGTGCTCCTCGTCGAACTCCAGCTCGACCCGCCGCCCGCGCGCGAAGGCGACGCCGTACTCGCTCGCCACCCGCGCGTAGGCCGGCGCGCTGCGCACGTCCGCCAGCCCCCGGATCTGCCGCTCGCCCGCGGGGCGGTCGCCCGCGTTGTGTAGCCGCAGCAGCTCGCGCAGCGCGTCGCGCCCGCCCTCGACGAGCGAGAGGTGGTTGAGCGTGAGCGCGGACGTGAGGCGCCAGAGTAGCGACGTGCCTAACGGTGGCTCGATCACGGCGGTCGGCTTCACCAGGCACCGCACGCTGCGCACCGGCCCGCCGGCCGCGAGCTCGAAGTCGCCGCGCTCGTCCGCCCCGAACGGCAGCCGACTCGGCAGGTCGCCGTTGCAGCAGGTGAGCGTGCACGAGACCACCTCCGCGTCGGGCGCGCGCGCCGCGCCGCCCGCGTCGGCGAACGAGAGGAACAGCTCGCTCGACCGGTCAGTACGCCACCCGCTCGGCCGCCGCGCGGCGTGCCAGTAGACCATCCCCCGGTCGGCCGCGCCGCCGCGGTGTACGCCGTAGAGCGGCGCCACGGGCCGCGCGTCGCCCTCGCCGGGCGTCAGCGAGACCACCTCGTCGATCGACCACGCCTCGATCTCGAGCCGGCGCCGCGCGTCGGGGACCACCGGGTACTCGAGCTGCCGCTCGGTCAGCAAGATCGGCTCGGCCGTCTGGGCGAACAGGTTGACCACCGGCGTGCAGCCGAGGCGGACCGCACCCGCGTCGACCCCGAGCTCGAGCGCCGCGCGCCGCTCGGCCCGCTCGAACGGCGTGACGAGCACGACGAGCTCCGCCCGCGGGCCGCACCCGAGCGCGCGCAACGCCGCGCCGACGCCGGCGAGATCGATGAAGTGGAACTTCTGTGGCAGTACGAACAGCTCCTGCAGGAGCCGGTGCGCGGCGAGCGTGCGCCGCGGCAGCGGCAGCAGGGCCTCGTCGTCGGCGAACCCCACGGGGCGCACCGCGTCGGGGCCTAACAACGTCGGCGTGCGTGCCGGCTGGTCGGGGTCGCGCACCGCGACGCGCGCCACGTTGCTCGACAGCAGCTCGTAGAGCGTGTCGGCCACCGCCGGGTCGCCGGCCAGGTGCAGTCGCAGGCTGTCGAGCTCCACCTGCGCCAGCCGCAGCCCCGCGAAGGCGCGCAACTCGATGCGGAGCGCGCCGACCGCGTCGGCGAGCGGCACCCCGGGGCCGGCGCGCTCGGGGCCCGTCCACTCGGCCGCGGCGACGGCGGCCGGCCAGAGTACGGTGTCGTAGCACGTGCGAAAGCGGCACGGTACCGCGTGCGCGGGGCGCGAGCGTAGCTCCGCACCGCGCGGCACGCGGTGCCCGCCGGGCAGGGCGCCGAGCTCCGGGTCGAGCGCCAACTCGACCACCGACAGCGACGGCACGGGCCGCACGTGGAGCGGGTACAGCGCGTCGAGCAGCGCGCCCGAGAGCTCGGGCAGGTCGTCGTCGAGCCGGTGGTGCAACCGCGCGTTGAGGAACGCGACGCCTTCGAGGAGCCGCTCGACGTGCGGGTCGTCGCACTTGCCGGGCTCGAGCTGGAGGCGCGCCGCGATCTTGGGGTACTTCGCCCCGAATTCCGCGCCGAGCCGGCGCAGGTAGGTCAGCTCGCGCTCGTAGTAGAGCAGCAGGTCGCCCTGCGCCCCGCCGCCGCCCGCCGCGTCCGTGCTCACGGCGACGCCTCCGCTGCGTCGCGGGTCACCGCGTCGCGCACCGCGTACCCGCCGCTCGCCAGGTCCAGCACCGTGTCGAAGACGACCCGCTCGGGGCTCGGATCCATGCGCAGCGTCGCGGTCAGGACGAAGTGCACCTGCGGCGACCGGAGCTGGTCCGCCGCCGCGAGGGTCACGCGCGCGCCCGAGAGCCGTGGCTCGAACGTGGTGACCGTCTCCTCCACCCAGCGGACCAGCCGCTCGCGCCCCTGCGGGGTCCCGAGCGCGGCGCCGGTGGTGTCGGGCAGCCCGTAGGCGAACACCGAACGCCCGAGTTCGGCCAGCGCGGGCGCCACCGGCACCGGCGTCCGGCGCGTGTTCAGCAGCCACTCGACGTCGCGCAGCACCGACGCGCGGTAGCGCGCGGCCGACCCCTCGCGCGTCTCCGGCGGGTCGGCCGGCGTGCGCGGCTCGTCGTCGGTCAGCCGGTCCAGGAGCGACTGCCGGACGGCGCGCTCGAGCTCGGTGCGGGGCACGGGGCGCGGGAGGTCAGGCGTTAGGCGTCGCGCCGCAGCGCGAGCGCCTGCAGCGGGTCGAGCCGGCACACCCGCAGGTAGAGCTGTTCGCGCTCGTCCGCGTCGAGCTCGAGCCGGTCGATCACGCGGCACATGAGCACCATCGGCTGCGCGACGAGCGGCCCGGACTCCCAGTCCTCGAGTGTGCGCTCGTCGATCGTCTGCACGAGGCGCTGGAGGATCGGGCGCGCGACCGCCTCGAATCCCGCCTCGACCATCACCTGCGCGACCTGCGTCTGCCGCACGAAGCGCCCCCGCGCCGAGCGCTCGCGGTCGAGCTCCGCCACGAGGAGTTCGACGGCGCGGTTGGGGCGCCCGCGGGCGAGTTCGAGGCGCGCGAGCGCGAACGCGTCGGCCGCGACGCGCGCGTCGCCCTGCGCGCCGACGTGGTGGGCGGCGTGGCCCCCCGTCGAGCGCCGCGCCGCGCCACCGCGGGCCGTGGCGGCGAGCGCGTCGCCGTCCATCTCCGCGTCGAGCGCGATAAGGAGTGCGTCGCTGCCGTCCGGGAGGCGGGCGTCCTCCCCCCCGTCGGCGTCCGGGTGTTCGGCGCCGTGCTGTGCCGCGCCGCCGTCCAGCAGCGCGTCCAGCCAGCGTCGCGTCTCGTCGTTGGCCGTCGGCGTGTCGTCCATGAGGGTCATCGCCGGCAGCCCCGGCACGGCGGTGAGGAGGGTGGCGAGTTCGCTGCTCACGGCCGTGGCCACCGCGTCGTACGGCGCGCCGAGCCGGGCGCAGGCGGTGAGCGCGTAGCGTTGCAGGTCGAGCCAGCCGCGCCCGGCCGGGGTGGCCATCACGAGTTCGCCCTGCTCCAGCAGCTCGGGCCACCGCGCGTCGAGCAGCAGTCCCTTGAGCCGCGTCCGCACCGCCGTCGGCGGCGCCTCGAGAAGCCGCGGGTCGGGGGCGCCGGCGCCGTTCGCGCCGGCGCCGTTCGCGCCGGCGCCGTCGTTGCCGCGCAGCTCGCCCCAGCGCAGCCCGCGCAGCAGCAGGTACGAGGCGGGCGCGGTCGGGTCCTGCTGGCGGAGGAAGCGGGCCGCCCCCGCCACGCGCGCCGCCGCGTCCGCGGCGCTCGCGGGCTCGGCGGCCAGCGTCCCGCTCGCGTCGGCTGCGGAGGGGGGCGCGTAGGTACCGACGTCCACCGGCGCGAGCGGCTCGACCGGATCGGGGTCCTGCTCGAGCTTGCGCGCGAGCGTCGCCGCCGCAAAGCGCTGCAGGTCCGCCAGCGCCAGACGCAGCCCGCGGTAGCTCGGCGGGTCGCCGCCGAATCGGGCCTCGCCCGCGCGCTCCAGTGTGTCGAGCGCGGCCGTGACGCCCCCACCCGCCGCGACCAGCTCCTTGTAGAACGCCTTGGGCGTCGCCGCGACCGAGGCGTCCGCCGCCTCGGGGGAGGGCTTTCCTTCGGCGAGCGCCGCCTCGCGCGCGGTGGCCTTCTCCTTGTCGTCCCGCGCGGCCTCCTCGGTGGGCACGCTGCGCGACACCTCGTGGGCGAGCAGCGAGAGGCCGTCGCGCGCCACCGCGCTCTGCCGCACGGCGAGGTCGAGCCGCGCCCCGACCCAGTCGAGCGGCCCGAGCCGCAGCTCCGCGTCGCCGTCGTCCAGCTCGGGGTACAGCCCGTCCCAGAACGCGTCGAGTAGCCCGCCTAACGCGATAAGGCCCGTCTCGAGCCCGCGCAGCCCGTCGCGCCGCAGCAGCGCCTCGGTGAGCCACGCGGCGATCTGGAGGTCCTTGGACGCGGTCGCGAGGAGCGTCGCGGCGTCCTTCGCGACGCGCGGCCAGTCGGCGAGCTTGCGCTCGACGGCGAGCCCGCCCTGGGGCAGGTCGGCGTCCTCGCGCCTCGCCTCGCGCAGGGCGTCGTAGCGCGGGTCGTAGCGCAGGTCGCGCCCGGCCGGCGCGGGGCCGGGGACGGGCGCGAGGACCGCGGCGAGCAGCTCGGCGTCGGCCACGTGGGTGGAGCCGTTCGGCGGACGTTAGGCGGTCGCGACCGTCAGCTCGCGCACGTCGACGAGCGGCACCAGCTCGCCGTCGACGCGCAGGAGCTTCTGCCCCGCGGGCGCCCATTCGCCGCCCGGGAGCTCGTCCCAGTCGGTCGCGCGCCCCAGCCGCACTTCGGCGTCGGCGTGGCGCCACGCCGCGGGCGTGAGCGCGGGGAGCAGCACCTCGCCGAGCTCGAGGTCGCGCACGCTGGGCCCGGTGGCCAGGCGCGCGGGCGCCCAGCGCAGGTCGCGCAGGCGCGCGGGCGCGTCCACGCGGAGGGACGCGAGGTGGGCGAACGGAAGCCACAGGTAGCGCCCGCCCGCGAACACCTCGAGCCGGGCGCCGACCCGCGGGTCGGCGTCGGCGATCTCGGCGAACGCCCGGCCGTTGAGCGTGCCGGCCACCGGCCCGGGCGCCTCGCCCGCGGGAAAGTCGCCGGTCGCGAACATGTGCTCACGCACGCGCTCGGCCTCGAGCGCGGCGCGGTAGACCAGCGTCCCCGCCTCCGCCGGACCGCCGGCGGAGGCGAGGACGTCGAGCTGCCTGCCGGCGCGGTCGTACTCGCCGGCGAAGGCGAGCAGCTCGAAGAGGAAGGTGCGGCGCCCGGCGTCGAGCGGGTGGTGCCGGAGCTCGGCGCCGAGCAGGGCCGCCGCCGCCTCGAGCTGGCCGGCGTCGTAGAGTGCACGCGCGGACATCGGACGCGCGGCCGAGGCGGGGGCGGCGGACACGCTCGGGCTCAGGTCGCCGTGAGCGTGCGCAGGTCCCACTTGCCCTCGACGCCGTTGCCCACCTTGCCGGCCTTGTCCTGCGCGTAATTGGTGACCTTGACCTTGCCGAACGAGAAGGACACCGACTCCGTGGGCGTGTCGTCGCCGCCCGACGAGCCCGACCACTGGATGTTGTCGACGAACACCTGCTCGAACTCGTAGAGCAGGAAGATCTGCTGCTTGTTGTCCTTGCCGCCCGCCTTACGGAGTGCGACCGCCGCCTTCTCGTAGTGGTCGCCGGTGCAGCAGGCCTGGAAGAGCATCGGGCTGGCGTTGTCGGTCTTCTTCATGATGTGGAAGGAGCTGACCGACACCTTGCCCGCGCCCGAGCCGCCGCTCGCCGAGCCGACGGTCGTCGGGTTCGACGCCCCGAAGCTGAAGCTGTAGATGTCCGTGGGTTTCTTGCTCAGGCCGGCGGGCTTCGTGTCGAGCGTCGAGAGCGACTCGCCGTCGATCTTGTCCAGGAACAGATATGCGTCGAACGCCATGGTAGTGTGCTCCGGTGGTGTTGGTGGGGTGCTGCTGGAGTGAGGCGGCCAGGGTGGCCGTTAGGTGGCTGGCGCCGGGAGGTCGGCGACGAGCCGCATCGCGACGCTCAGCTCTTCGAGCTGGAAGTGCGGGCGCAGGAAGGCGACGGCGCGGTAGGCCCCCGGCTTGCCGGGCACCTCGACCACGTCGACCCGCGCCTCCGCGAGCGGCTTGCTCGCCTTGGTCGACGCCGACGCGTTGAGCGGCGCGACGTAGCTCTGGATCCAGCGGTTGAGGAACGCGTCGGCCTCGCCGCGCGTCATGAAGCCGCCGATCTTGTCGCGCATCATCGCCTTCAGGTAGTGCGCGAAGCGCGACGTCGCCATGATGTATGGGAGCTGCGCTGACATGCGCGCGCTCGCCGTCGCGCTCGGGGTGTCGTACGCCTTGGGCTTTTGTGCACTCTGCACCGAGAAGTACGCCGCGTTGGCCGTCCCCTTCTGGTGCACGAGCGCGGCGAACCCGAGGTCGGCCAGCTCCTTCTCGCGCCGGTCGGTGATCTGCACCTCGGTGGGGCACTTCATCGCCAGCTCGCCCGCCTCGGTGCGGAAGGTGTGCACGGGCAGCCCCTCGACCATCCCGCCGCTCTCGACGCCGCGGATCGCCGCGCACCAGCCGTACAGCGCGAACGCCTTGTTGACGTTGGCGGCCAGTGCCCACGCCGAGTTGCCCCACAGGTAGGCCGAGTGGTCGGTGCCGTCGACGCGCTCCTCGTAGTTGAACGCCTCGACGGGCACGGTCTGGGAGCCGTAAGGCTCGCGCAGGAGGATCCGGGGCGCGCCGAGCGCGACGTAGCGCGCGTCCTCGGTGCCGCGGAAGGTCTTCCACTTCGCGTACTCGGTGTTGTCGAAGATCTTCGCGAGGTCGCGCGGCTGGTCGAGCTCGGTGAAGCTCTCGAGGTTGAACATCGATGCGTCGACGCCGCTGAAGAACGGCGCGTGCGCCGCCGCCGCCACGTTCGAGACCTTCTCGAGAAGCTCCAGGTCCTGCCCGCTCTTGTCGAAGTAGTAGTCCCCGACGAGCGCGCCGAAGGGCGTGCCGCCGAAGACGCCGTACTCCTCCTCGTAGACCTTCTTGAACAGCGCGCTCTGGTCGAACTCGGGCGCGCGCTGCAGGTCCCGGAGCAGGTCCTTCTTCGAGACGTTGAGCACCTTGACCTTGAGCGAGCTGCCCGTCTCGCTCTGCGCCATGAGGTACCGGAGCCCGCGCCAGCTCGCCTCGAGCCGCTGGTACTCGGGGTGGTGCAGGATCTCGGTCAGCTGCAGCGAGAGCAGGTGGTCGATCTGCGCGATCCTGGCGTTGATCATCGCCTCGGTGTCGCGGGCGACGGTCATCGACCCCTCGAGCACCTGCGCGACGAACTGCTTCACGAGGTCGCGGCCGCGCGCCTTGGCCTCGGCGTCGCGCCCGACGCGCCCCTGGTCGACGATCTGGTCGAGGAGCGAGCCGGTCGGCTCGGCGGTGTAGGCGGCGCCGGCCGCGGGGGAGGTCTGCGTCTCAGCCATCGGCCGGCCCCCCACCGTTAGGCGCGCCGCCGGCCGGCGCGTCGCCCAGGCCGAGCTCGCCGCGGAGCCGCGCCATCTTGTCCTGGTCGCCGAGCGTGCTCTGGAGCACCTCGTCGAGCTTCTCGTTGGTCTGGAGCGTGCCGCGCAGGTCGGCGAGCTGCGTGCGCAGCTCGAGCAGTTCGCGGAGCGGCTTGACCTGCCGCGCCACCGCGTCCGGCGCGAAGTCGTCCATCGAGCGGAACGTGAGGTCGACGGCCAGCCTCGGCGCGTCCGAGTTCTCGCTCAACTTGTTCTCGACCGTGAGGGCGAGGTGCGGCTTCATGCTCGCCAGCACGTCGTCGAAGTTGTCGGGCGTGACCTCGACGAACTTGCGCTCCTTGAGCCGCGGGAGCGGCTCGGTGGCGTGCCCGGTGAAGTCGCCGAGCACTCCCATGAGGAAGGGAAGCTCCTTCATCTCGATCGCGCCGCCGGTCTCGACTTCGTAGGTGATCTGGACGCGGGGCGGGCGGACGCGTCCGAGCTGTTGCTGCGTACTGGGGGGCATGCGACGACTCCGGCGGGTGGGCGGCCGCGGCGCGGCCTGCGGTGGCGTGCGTGGGAGTGCACGGGTGGGTACCGAAAGCCGCGCCCGATCCGATCACCGCGGCGCGGCGGGGCGCGGTTCTGGCACCACTCCGGCGTATCATGGCCGACCCCGCTGTTTCGCCCGCCCCCGGCCCGCTCGCGCCCGCGTGGCGGCGCGTCGCGCACACCGAGTGGCTCGCCGGCGACGCCGGGGACCACCGGAGGGCCCTCGCGCAGGCGACGCGCTTCGCGCGGCGCACGTACCGGCTGCCGGCGTTCGTCGCGGAGTCGTACGCCCGGCACGCGCTCTCGCCCGAGCTCCCGGCGCCGGCCGCGCTCGTGCGGCTCGTGAGCGCGCTCACGGGCCGGCTGACCGTGGCGACCCACGCGCCCGCGGCCACGCTCGCGCGCGAGGACGTGGCGCTCGTGCGCGGGCTCGTGCGCGCGGCGTTCGTGGGACTGCCGGCGGCGCCGTGGCCGGCCGCGCCGCGGGGCGCGACGGCGGCGTGGCCGGCGGACGGGCGCGCGGCGTACGAGGCGACGCTCGCGCACGGGTGGCTCGCCGCGCACGACGCGGCGGGGACGTTCCCCGTCGGGCGGGCGGGGCGCGTCGCGGTCGCGCTGTACGAGGGTCCGCTGCGGGTCTCGGCGGCCGGGGGAGGCGGGACGGGCGGGGCGCGCGAGGGCGGGTCGTACGGGCGTCCGCGGTTCGCGGCGGAGGTGCCGTACTGCCTAACGGTGCTCGCGGGTGCGGACGGGGGCGTGCCGTCGGCGGTGGCGATCGACGCGACGGCAGCCGCAGCGTTCGGCGGCGCTCGGGCAGGCGGCGCGTGGCCGCTCGTCGCGCCGCGCGAGCGCTGGTTTGTCGGGCCGACGCTCCTGCCCGACGACGTGGCGGTGCGCGGGATGAGCGCCGAGACGCGCGCGCGGTGGGCGGAGCTGACGGGGCGGATGGGGCGGGCGGATCGCTACTGGTATCCCGAGACGTGGGCGCGCTTCCTGGAGCCCGGGCGGCGGGTGGGGTACGTGGGCGCGGCGGAGGTGGAGCGGTCGCGGCAGGGGGCGGTGGACGTGTCGAACGTACCGGCGGCGACGTGGCCGGTGGCTGGATCTTTAGGCACGGCGTTCGGTCCGGCGGTGGAGCGCGGGGTGTGTGCGCCGCCGGGGTACTGCCTCGTGCAGTGCACGGGACTCGTGATCGCGGGCGCCTTGGCGGTGTGAAGCCGGCTTCAGACACGTGGCCCCGGACGAAACGAAGGTGAGTGTTCGACCGAGGGCGACGGGCTAGGGCCCGCCGCCCCGACCCGAACGCAGGTCGATCGTGGTGACCCGTCCGGCCGCGATGCGACGCCCCCGGTCCGCGAGAAACCCGGCCTCCCCGGTGCCTGCTCTGCGCACCGCTGGCGCCAACGACGCAGGTAGAGCAAAGGTCAGATCCGCCGTCGTCAGGTTGCTCCGGCACGGCCCGTCACCGGGCAAACCGAGGCGGACCACTACGCGGTCACCCTCGATTCTGTCGAACGCGAACGAGGCGAGCAGGTCGGGCGGTACTACGAAACACGCGTCCCCCTCACCGCTCGCGTCGGTGACGGTACCCACGAACTCCGGAAGCGTCCGCGGCCGAATCCCCTTACGGCGCAGCACGTCGCGGAGTGGCGTAGTACCGGCCAGGGCGGACATAACGTCCGCCGCGGGGAATATGCCGGTAAGGAGCATCGCACGCCCCGGCCGGCGCGGGTCGACGCGCCCGATCGCGTCGCGCCCCGCGTCAGCGAGCGGTCCCGCGGCGGACAGGTCGACGGTGATCAGGCGCGTCAGACCCGCAGGATGCGCCTCCCTTCGGCAGGTGATCGTGACGCTGTCTTCGAGGCTCATCATCGCCCCGACCAGCGAGACGATGCGAACGGCCTGCCGGTAGGTGCAGTCGGGCGGTCGCCCCTTCTCGTCGGTGGCATTCGCCGCGACGAAGTGGGCGAGTTCGGCGCCCGCCCAGTCGCGAGCCGAGAACACACGGCGACCGCTGCGTCGAACGGTGATGTCGTTCTCGGCCCAGCGTAGGTCGAACCCGGCGCTCGTCCCGGACCAGATCTCGCCCGGCGCGCCAGTCCGCGCCTTGGCCGCCGTGGCGACCAATATCAGCGCGAGCCCCAGTGCGCGCGCGTGCCGGCGCCTCATTGCCGGATCTGCTGCGGCGCGTGCCCGCCCGGCGCGAGCGCGCCCGGTACGCCCGCACGCGCCGCCTGAAACCCGCGCGCGAATCGATCCGGGTGGTTGCTCCGGATCCACACCAGCCAGCGCTCGGCGATCGTCGCGATGTGTTCGGCCCGGTCCAGGGCATTGACCGACCGGCGCGCGTTGACGAAATCGGTCCGTTGTGCGTTGACGAAATGGGTCATGGCCGTACCGAAGCTCCCGTTCGTGACACCGAATACCAGAACGAACAGGGCCACCGCGGGCTGGAGCGCCAGGTCGGGATCGCCGACCAACTCCAATCGGAGCCGGTCCTCGTAGGCCTTGTAATTCCCCGAGTGGGTGAGCTGGACGTAGCCGCGACCGAAGTACGGGTAGTAGCGCAGTGTGCGGCGGAAGTTCTCACTTCCTTGCGCGGCGCGCCCGCCGAACTGGCCTTCACGGATCGGCCGAAAGCCGCACTCGTGCTCGCAGGTGGCGAGCAGGTAGGAGACCTGGGTATCGAGTCGGACCCCCTGCCGCTCGCACTCGCGAAGGATGGCATCGCGCGTCTCGTCGCGCGTCCCGCCCGCCCAGTTGGGAAGATTGCTGCCGTACCCCCCGGCTCCTGAAGGGCCCTCCGGTGTGATCACCAAGGGCAGCTCGCCCGCGAATGGGGTGCCAGCCGGCCGGTTCGCGTCGGCCACCGTGGTGACCCCGAGGATCGCGGCCTGGACCGGCCGCACGAGGCACTGCGGCAAGTTCGCGGTGACGCACCAGAGCCAGAGGTGGGGCGCGATCGGCGTTTCGGAGACCAGCTGGATCGTCAGGCCGGGAATCGGATGCGTCGGCCGAACGTCCAGCCGCTGGCCCCCGTCCTGGCCACCCCACATGCCGATCAGGCGCGCCTGCGGACCCTTTTCCGCGTCGCCCTCGTTGTTAGGCACTACCAGGCGCCATTGGCGCTCGTCGAACAGGGAGTACGTGCCCGGGCGTTGGAGAATCGCCTGCCAGTCGCTCGTGAAACTGCCCGGAATGTGCTGCAATACGCTTTGCGGTACGGCCGTGAAATTTGCCATCGCGCGCCCTCCAGAGCGCACTCGCGAGTGCGCGGTAATGTCTGAGCTGCTCACCCGGCCCCGGCGACGCCGCGGCGGACCCGCGCGTCACCGCCTAATGTCGAGTCACCCCGCGATCGCCCCCCTGATGCGGGTGAGCTTGGTGAAGAGCTCCGCGGTCGCCCCGTTGCAGGCGATCTCCTGGTCGAGCGGACGGACGACTTTCAGCACGTCCCTGGCGTCGGCGCGGACTTCGGCGATCATGGGCGGGCTCCTCCGAAGTCATGGGGCGGCGATGACCGACGGCTTGCCGGCGTCGCCGAACGGCCGCGGTTACACGACCGCCGACACACCGCACGCTACTCGTCCGCGTCCCGCGTGACGGGCCCATGCCGCGCGGTCAGGTACCGGGTGATGGCGTCGGCGCCGCTGATCTGTTCCGCCCTGGTCGCGCCGGGGTTCCGGACGAACAGGCACACTGCCCTGACCTCCAACGGCGCGCGCGTCCGGACGACGAACGTGTCCGGGATGCCCGGCGTCGCCCGCGATTCGACGAGCGCAGACGCCGGAATGTCGACGTCGAGCGCGAGCGCGAACGCGGCCTTCCGCTTGCGATCCCCACCGTGCTGCAGCACGTGGCTCCACTCGTGGCGGGCGAAAAACATGCAGCCGTCCGCGTCCGGCCGCATCCGGCCCGCCGCAATGATGCCTAGGACGTTGTCGCCGTTAGTCCCGTGGTAGAGGCGTTCGGATCGCATGGGCGTCGGGTCGCGTCACGGCACGTGCACGAAGGCCAGCTTCGGCGACTTATCCGGCAGCAGGTCGGCCAGGCTACGGTCCACGAGCTTGATGCACTGGCCGGTGCCCTGGTTGCCGTCCATCGTTTGGACCGCCGTTCCGTCCACGCGGTTGACCATGCACACGTGCTTCCATCCCGTAGCGCTGCCGTCGCGGAGCAGGACGACGTCGCCCCGCTCCAGGCTGCATCCGTCGTCTCCGATCTCGCGATATTCCTGCCTGCCTTTCCCGGTGATCGGGTCGGGGCCCTGGTAACGGAGCAACACGCCGGGCGTCTCGGGCCGCATGGCCCAATGAATGGCCTTCTGCGGCGAGAGGAGCACGTCGCTACTCGGGCCGAACGGGTTCGCCTCTCCCTTGATCGCGGCGGCCTGACTCCAACACCAGTGCACGAACGCCCCGCACCAGTTGTACTCGCTGTTCGCGTGGTAGATACCGAAGCCGGATCCGCTCGCGATGGTGCTGTGCATCTGGTCTTCCGCAATCCGAAGGACGGCGTCGCGCAGCGGCATCTGCCGCAATTCCCCCCGCAACCCGGGCGTGACTTCGGCCGCCACGTTCCCGCACTGCCTCCAATTCTGGTCGGCTGTCACGCGGATCGTGACCGGCCTGGCGAAATCGGAGGCGCCGAGGAGCGCACGCAGCGTGGTGTCGCCGCCGGGTGCCTTCGCGGTGAGGACCACCTTGCGGAGAACCTGCGATCGCTCCCACCCGGTCAACGCGCCACTCCCGTGCGCTGACTTGTCGTCGTCATTCCCGACGCTGAGGGCGGCGATCGAGTCGTCGTCGACTGTGACCTCGAGGTTGGCGCCCGCGACGAGATAGAAGGTCGTCCGCCGCCCGGCCGGCAGTATTTGTAAACTGCGCCCGGCGTCGTACCCGGTCGCGTCGGCCCCGCCGAGCTTGGTGAAGTGGCTCATGAGACTTGTCCGTGGTAAGGGCTGGTCGCGGGTGTCGGACGGGCACGCGTTTATACCGTATCCCGGCCGCGCGCGCGTCATGCGCCGACTGCGTGCCCGCCGATCACGTGCGCCCGGCGCCGTGGGCGGTCGGCCGTCTAACGCCCTCCGTCGAGCAGGCGGAACTTGCCGACCAGCCCCACCCCGAGCGCCGTCCCCCAGGTGCTGTGCACGCCGTCGTGCTCGAACGCCAGCGACCAGACCGCGCCGGCGCTGGCGTTGAGTTGTAGCCCGTCGTCGTTCAGGTCCACGTTGATGTTGACCGGGAACCCGGCGACCTGTGTCGTGGGGTGGGCTGGCCCTGTCGCATTCCCTTGCGCCTGCAGCTGCGCGTACGGGTTCGCGAGGTGAAACATCCCGTAGTGGAAGATCGGGTCGACCCACGTGGCCTGCGCGAAGCACGCGAGGGTGAAATCGTTACCCTGGTGGTCGGTGAACCCGATCGGGGACTGGAGCAGGCACCCCGTCGTGAGTTCGACGTGGTTGTCGGTGTCCTTGTGCAGGAAGACGCTCTGCACGCCGACGGCGAAGCTGTCCATGAATGGCCCCTTGAACAGGCTCTTGAACTGCCGCTGCGTCTGCGCGACCTGCTGCCAGTCCGGCCCGCTCGACGAGGGCCGCGTGGTGGCGATCGGCGGAAGCATGATCGGCTCGGCGAGTCCTGGAATACTGACGAGCCGCCCCGCAGGCGGGGTCAGCGACAGCGGTGGCAGCAGCGGCGGCAAGAGCGGCGGTAACGGCGATACCGGCCCGAGCCCGGCGGGCGGACCCGGCGCGAACGGCGCGGGCACGGCGGGCAGCGTGAGCGGCGGAACGAGGGAGGGGAGCGTCAACGGGCGCATGAGTGGGGGCAACTCGAATGTCGGCCCCGCCCCCCCGGTCGCGCGGCGTCCCATCCGCGTCCCGAAGACCTCGATCGTCAGGCCGACGAGCGGGAAGAGCGCCCGCCGCGTTTCCGGCCCTACCTCGCCGTCCACCTGCAGGTCGTGGTCGGTCTGGAACGCGATCACGGCTTCCCGGGTGGCGTGGCCGAACACGCCGTCGGTGTCGAGCGTGGTGTTCCGGTTGAGCGCGGCCTGCACGGCGCGCACGTCTCCGCCGCTGCTTCCGGCGCGTAATGTCCGCACGCCCATCCCGTTGGTCCCCGCTCTACCTGCCTGCTGCGTGGCTGTGGCGGGGTGGGGTCCGGCCCCGAGAGTCGCGCACCCGCTACGGCGGTATACAGCGGGTCGCGCCCCGACCCATCACGCGACGCTGACGCGCGCGGCGGTGGATCCCGCTACGCTGCGGAACTCGAGACGTAACCGTAGAAGTTCTCGCACAAATCGCCGACCGGCTGGTCGACCGACTGCACGCCGCCCCAGGTGAAGACGCTGAACTTCGCGCGCCCACTTCCGACCGTCACCGGCGACGCGAGGACCACCCAGTGGTCGGGCGTCCACGACGACTCGTGCGGGCTCTGCAGCATGTTCGCGCTGATGAACAGGCAGACGTGGTGGCTATGGCTGCGCCGGACGCCCGCGGCCGTGAGCGTGGCCTCGTCCTTTGTGAAGACGAGATTGGTGACGTTGGCGTCCTTGCTGAAGCCGACGTCCTTGAACCAGTCGACGAGGTCGTCCGGCATCGTGATGCCGCCGACCTCGCAGCTCGGGGCGTCGTAGTCGAACGCATCGTTCTCCGAGTCGCGCAGGCTCGCGAGGGTCACCCAGTCGACGGGGTGAATCCCGCTCGCCGCGGTGGCCCTGTACGCCTTGCAACCGGCGCCCGGCGCGACCGTCAACCGGCCGATCGTGCTGTGGCCGGTCGCGTAGAGTTCCGCGACGTACTGTGCGTAAAGCGCCGACTTCGACGACGCGAGACAGTACATCAGGGCGGCTGGTCCACAAAGGCTGGTGTTTTTCTGGTCGATGAGCGTCGGTGTCGCAAGTCGGTCGCGCAGCCCGCTCACCACCTCGGAACGGCTGATATTGGGGTACGCTTGCTCCCGGCCGTTCGCCAGCTCGTCGAGCCAGTCTTGCGCAGTCCTCGGGGCGACGGGGACCCTCGGAGCGACGGGAGTCTGCGGCTGAGGGAACGCCATTGTTGGTCCTGGTGAGTTGTGAGCGCGTCAGGCTAGCGCGTCCAACCCGCAGGCCAGGACGCCGGTGGCGCCGATCGCCACCAGGCCGGTGCGCCGCGTGACGTCGAGCCGGGCCAGCGGCCGGATGACCGAGATGAACGTCCACACGAACAACCCGGCGCCGATGCTCGCCCCGACGACGAGGGCGAAGAGCGGCATCACGCGGCGGGGCGCCGGGAACAGCCAGCGTTGAGCGTGCGCGAGCAGCTCCGACCCGGCGATCACGTACCCCAGGAGCGCCGCGAGCGACGCGACGGACACGAAGGTGGCCGGCCGGGCCCGTCGGGGCGCCCAGCGTTCGACGGCGAGCGCGGCAGCGACGGCCACGAGCACGGCGCCTTGCGGCATCGGCTTCAACATCGTGAGCGCCCAGGCGAGCGCCAGAAGTCCCAACACGACGAGCACCGGATTGGCTCTGTTGCGCACGTTCGGCTCCGCTCGGTTGGCCCGGCAGGCCGGGCGGTGGCGCTCACCCGTGGATACCGATCCACGGTGGCGGATGGATCACGGGGGCGTGCCCGAGATGAATTACGGTCGACTCGATCTGCTCGCCACGGGCCTCCGGTAATATCTGGTCATATGCCCACGCCCGCGCTCGCCCCGGTCCTCTGGACCAAAGGCACGCTCCTCACCCCGCAGCACCTCCAGGCCCAGGACCGCTACCTGGACGAGGTGCTGCGCTTCCAGCTCGCGGCCCTCACCTTCTGCCCGTGGGGTTTCTCGCGAGTCGCCGTCGACCGCGCCGCGCTCGCGGGCGGCACGCTCGTCGTCACCGCGGTCGCCGGCCGGCTCCCCGACGGGCTGCTCTTCGACGCGCCCGGCGCCGACCCGCTACCACCCCCTCGACCGCTCGCGTCCGCGTGGGGCCAGGACCAGCGCGCCCTGCTCGTCCACCTCGCGGTCCCGGAGTACCGCCCGGCGACGCGCAACGTGGCGGGCGCGCCGGTCGCTCCCTCCGGTGACGGCGCCGGTGCCGGCCCGCACGCCACCGGCGGCGCCAACGGCACGTCCAGCGCCGCCCGCTGGCGCGCCGACGAGCAACTCGTCCGCGACGAGAACACCGGGCTCGGCGAGCGCCCCATCCAGGTCGCGCGCGCCAACCTGCGCCTCCTGCTCGAGGGCGAGCCGGCCGAGGGCTACACCACGCTCCCGGTCGCGCGCCTCGTCCGCTCCGAGGCCGGCGAGTACGCGCTCGACCGTGCGTTCGTCCCGCCGGTCCTCACGCTCACGGCGAGCGACGCCCTCGGCGCCCTCGCGCAGCGCCTCGCCGCGCGCGTCGCGGCCAAGGGCGCGTCGCTCGCCGGGGCGCGGCGGCAGCGCAACCAGGGGCTCGCCGACTTCTCCGTCACCGACGTGGCGAGCTTCTGGCTGCTCTACACGCTCAACACGCACCTGCCCGGCCTGCGCCACCTCGCCGACGTGCGCGGCGGGCACCCGGCCGAGCTCTGGGAGGCGATGGTCGCGCTCGCGGGCGCGCTCTCGACCTTCGCGCCCGAACCCCCCGCGCTGCCGGCCTACGAGCACGTCCGACTCGGGGAGTGCTTCGGCCAGCTCGAGGCGCGACTGCTCGAACTGCTCGACGCGGCAGTGCCCGAAACCGCGGTCTCGCTCCCGCTGCGCCCGGTGCGTCCCGCCGTGCAGGCGGTCGCGATCGAGCAGGAGGCGTGGCTCGCGGCGCCGCAGTGGTACCTCGCCGTCCGCTCGCCGCTGCGTCAGGCCGAGCTCGTCCCGCGCGTGCTGACCGGCTGCAAGGTGGGCTCGGCCGACGTGGTCGACACGCTCATCCGCCAGGCGCTGCCCGGGATGGAGCTGGCGCACGTCCCGCAGCCGCCGCCGGCGGTGCCGGTCAAGCTCGACTATCTGTACTTCGCGCTGCGGCGCGCCGGGCCGGCGTGGGACGCGGTCGCACGCGCGCGCACGCTCGCGGTGTACGTGCCCGCCGAGCTGGTGGACGCGCGCCTGGAGCTCGTGATCGCGCTGCGGTGATCGGCGCGCCGCTCGCCGGCCGGCGCTACCGGCGGGGCGCGGCCACGGTCGGCGGGGCGTTCGGCACCCCGTTAGGCGCTGCACCCGGGGCGCCGCTCCCCGCCGGCTGCGGCGGGCGGGTCGCGAAGTAGAGGACGATCGCCGCCGCGAGCAGCAGGGCGACGTTGACCGCGACCACCAGGCGGAGCGGGAACCGCACGGGCGACACGGCGGCGTCGGGCGACGCGGGCCGCGCGCGCGCGGGCGGGGGTGGCGCGACGGCGTTCCGGATCAGGCGGGTGTAATCGCTCGGGCCCGCGCTCGCCGACGGCGGCGCGACGGCGGGCGCGAACGGCGCGGGTCCGCGCGCGACGCCCCCCACCGCGGCCGGAGGGAGTCCCTCCGCGGACGCCACCGCCTCCGCGGGGCGCCACGCCGCGGCGGGCGGAGCGATCCCTGCCGGCGGGGCCACGAACGCGGCGAACGCGGCGAGCGGGTCGGCCAGCGCCTCCGGCGGAACGGCACGCGCCGCGAGCGCTCCGGTCGCCCCGCCGCCCGCGTACGGCGGTGCTGCCGCGGCATGCGGGGTCGTCGGGCGCGGCGCCTGGGCCGGCACCATCGGCGACGCGGGCGTCGGCTGCAACGGCGGCGGCGCGAACGGGGCGTCCGGTCCCGCCGCGGGGGCGTGTCGCGCACCCGGCAGCCCATCGGCGACGTCGGCGCGGGGCGGCCGCGGTGCGGGTGACGGCGGGCCCGCCGGCACGAGCGGCGACGCGGCCCCGACGCCCGCCGGCGCCGGCGTGGACGCGTTGAACAGCCGGGTGAACTCGCCCGCGGCGAGTGGTGGTGTGACTGGTACCACCGGCGCCGGCACCGACGCGACGGGCGGCGCCGGGGCAGGGGGCTGTGCCGGCACCACGGCCGCGTCGATCGAATCGGACCGTGCTGGGTCGGACGCGGGACGCGCCCGCTCAGGCCCCGCCGCTCCGGCCGCGGCCGGCTCGAACGAGACCTTGCCGCCGAGCACGAAGAGGCGGGTGAACTCGCCGGCCCCCGCGGCTGCGGGGGCCGCGGCCGCGCCGCCCGGTGCCGGCGCGCCGACGTAGAACTCCATCGCGACGGGGGAACCGTCGGGCTCCGCCGAGCGCGCGCGGTCCGCGCCCCGCACCCGCGCGTCGAGCCACGCAGGGAATGACGCGAGGTCGGGGAGAAATTCGGTAACTATGGCGAAGCCCGCGGGGAATGCCGCGGTCTCGAGCACCAGCCTCCTGTCCGCCGGGAGCAGTCGCCCGATCTGCTCTCCCAACCGCTCGACCACCGCCGGCCTCACCCCGTCGACCTCGTGCACCATCACCGTCCGCCCCGTCGTGAACTCCTCCGCATGGCGGCTGCGCACGCCGCCGCCCTCGGCGGCGATGTCGAGCAGGCGGTAGCGGCGGGCAAGGTCGTGGTCGGACGACGAGGCGTGGTCGGACATCGGGGCGGGGCGAGAAAGGGCGGGGAGGCCGCGGAGGCCGTGCGCTGCACTCGGAAATACCGGTTGTCCGCGCGGGCGCGGTCACGCGCCGCGTCAGGGGGGCCGAGGCCGTGACCGCGCCCGCGCGCGTGGCCTGGTACGAAGGCATGTACCTGGCCCCGCATCACTTCCAGGCGCAGCGGCGCCAGCACGAGGCGACGGTCGCGCGCACGCTCGAGGCGGTCTTCCCGTTCGCGTGGGGGGTGACCGCGGCGGCGCTGGACCCGGGCGCGCTCGCGAACGGAACGCTCGCCCTCGCGCACGCGCGCGGGCTCCTGCCCGACGGCACGCCGTTCGACGTCCCCGAGGCCGACCCCGCGCCCGCACCCGTGGCCCTGGCCGAGCGGTTCTCCCCCGTGCGGGACGCGCACGTCGTGCACCTGGTCCTGCCCGCGTGGCGCTCCGGCGCGGCGAACGTGGCCGACGTGGAGGCTGCGTCGGGCGCGCTCCACGGAAGTGGGCCGAACGGAACCTCGCCCGACGGCGGGGCTTCCGACCCGCGGTACCAGGCGGTGACGCGCGACGTGGCGGACGAGGCGTCCGGGCGCGACGCGGCGCCGGTCCGCTTCGCCGTCAAGCGGCTGCGCCTCGCGCTCGACGGCGAGGTGCCGGAGGGCGCGGTGTCGGTCCCGGTCGGCCGGGTCGCACGCGACGGCGCGGGCCGCTTCGTCGTCGACGTCGAGTACGTGCCGCCGTGCCTCACGTACAGCGCGAGCGCGCGGCTCGTCGGGCTACTCCGCACGGTGATTGGGATGCTGGAGGCCAAGGGCGCCGCGCTCGCCGCGACGCTGCCCACGGCGTCCTCACCCGCGACCGGCGGCGAGCCGTCGGCGTACGCGGGGAATGAACTCGCGACGCGGTGGCTGCTTCACGCGGTGCGGTCGGCGGAGGCCCCCCTTCGGCACCTCGCCGCCGTCCGGCACGTCCACCCCGAGCGCCTCTGGCTCGAGCTCGTGCGGCTCGCCGGCGCGCTCTGCACGTTTTCGCTCACCGCGTCCGCGGGGGAGCTGCCGGCGTACGCGCACGACGACCTCACCGGCTGCTTCGGGGCGCTCGAGCGTCACCTTCGCGCGCACCTCGACGTGGTGGTCGCCGCGTCGGCCGTGATCATCCCGCTCCGCGCCGTGTCCGACATCCTGCATGCGGCGGTGGTGCCCGACCCGCGCTGCTTCGCCGCGGGCGCACGCTGGTTCTTGGGCGTGAGCGCCGCGCTGCCGGCCGCCGAACTGAGCGCGCGGGTGCCGCAGCTGATCAAGGCGTGCGCGAGCAAGTACGTGCTCGAACTCGTGCGGCGCGCGTACCCCGGGATGGCGGTCGACCACGTGCCCGCCGCGCCGGCCGGGCTCGCGCCGCGACCCGGGCTCGCGTACTTCGAGCTCGCGCTGGCGGGGCCGTGCGCGAAGGGGCTCCAGGACACGCGCGAGATCGGCGTCTACGTCCCGGCCGACGCGCTGCCGGGGGCAGCACTCGAACTCGCGGTGTTGCTCCCATCGTGATGACAGCTGCGCGCCCGCGCTGCTGTATGCACCGGCAACCCCCGCGCGCCGCCCATGTCCGCCCTCGCCCTCGCCTTCCAGGAACCGCTCACCGCCGTCGCCCGGCTGCGCGCCAACCGCCAGCCCGTGGAGGACGCGGCCGCGTTCCGCGAGCAGATGCTGCAGCTCTTCGCCCGCGCGGACCAGGACGCGCGGAGCGCGGGCTACGACCCCGCCGACGTCCGCCTCGCCGGGTTCGCGGTCGTCGCACTCCTCGACGAATCGGTGCTCAACGCGCGGCAGCCGGCGCTCGCGGACTGGGCGCGGTGCCCGCTGCAGGAGGAGCTCTTCGGCAACCACATGGCGGGCGAGTGGTTTTACCAGCACGTCGACCAGCTCCTCTCGCGCCCCGACTCGGCGGCGCTGGCCGACGTCCTCGAAGTGCACCAACTCTGCCTCCTGCTGGGATTCCGGGGGCGGTACGGCGTGCACGGCCCCGAGGCCGTGCACGCGGTCGCGGCCCGCGTGGGTGAGCGCGTCGCACGGCTCCGCGGTCCGGCCGGCGACCTCACTCCTGGGTGGCGGCCGCCCGACGACGCCGTGGCCGCCCGCGATCCGTGGGTGCCGCGACTCACCGTCGCGCTCGCCGCCGCGGTCGTCGTCGCGGCGGCGGCGTGGGGCGGCGCCGCGCTCTCGCTCGGCCGGGCCGCCGCCGACGTCCGCGCGGTCGCGTCCGCCGCCGCGCTCCAGGCACGCTGACGGGCGCGCCCGCCGCCTTCGGCCCACTTCCCCGCCATGCCCCGCTCCCCGCAGACGCGCTTCGTCGCCGCCGGCGTCGCGTTCGCCCTGTTCCTGCTCGCGGCCTGGGGCTTCGGGGCCGTGCTCACCCTCCGCGACACGGAGCGCCTCGTCCTCCGCGTCTGCCTCGCCGTCCTCGGCCTGGCGGCCGCAGGGGCAATCCTGTGGTACCTGCGGCCGGCCGCTCCACCCGAGCCTGACATTTCGGAGGACGGTGACGACGAAGCGGTCCGCCTCGTGGCCGCGGCGCGCGCCCGGCTTCCACACGGCGCGTTCGACGCCCGGCCCGTGGTGCTCGTGGTCGGCGCGGGCGGCAGCTGCAAGACGTCGCTCGTCACGCGCGCCGATCTCGACCCGGTACTGCTCGCCGGGGACGCGCCCGCGCTCGGGCCGGGGGAGGCGCCGCCCCCGACCGGCGCGGTCAACGTGTGGCTGGCCGACGATGCGGTGCTGGTCGAACCGGGGGGCGCCGTGTTCGCCGACGCCGAGCGGTGGCGCACGTTCGTGCGCGCGCTCCGCCCGCCACGACTCGCGGCTGCAGTCGGCCGCGGCGAGGCCGCGCCGCGCGCGGTCGTGCTCTGCGTCAGTTGCGACCTCCTGTACGCGCCCGGCGGTGCCGGCGCGGACGCGCCGCTCGACGAACTCGCGCACCTCGCACGCGAGCGCCTGGCGGAAGCGGCGGCCCTGTGGGGCGTCGCCCTGCCCGTGTACGTGGCGTTCACCCGCGCCGACCGAATCGCGCACTTCGAGGCGTGGGCCGCGCCGTTCACGCGCGACGAAGTGCGCGCCCCGCTCGGCGCCGCGCTCCCGTTCGACGTGGGCCCCGCGGGCCCCGGCGGCCGCGGGTACGTCGGCGGGTACGCGGAGCGGCTCGGGCCGCGGCTCGCCGCCGCCTACGACGGAATCGTCGCCGCCCTCGCTCGGCGGCGCCTGGAGCTGCTCGGGCGCGAGAGCGTCCCGCGTCGGCGCCTTGGAGCGTACGAGTTCCCGCGCGAGCTCGGCAAGCTCGCACCAGCCGTTCGCCGGTTCCTCCTCGAGGTGTGCCGTCCCCTCCAGCTCGGCGTGAGCCCGCGGCTCCGCGGCTTCTACTTCGTCGGTGCGCGCCCCGTCGTCATGGCCGACGCCCTCCCCGCGGCGGCGGCCTCGGCCCCCGCGGCGGCCGCGTTCGCCGCTGGCGCGACCGGGGTGTTCGGTCGCGGCGCCGCGTCCACGGCGGCACCCGCGGTCGGGAGCTACGCGCCCCCGGCCCCACGCCGCGTCCCCGAGTGGACCTTCCTGGACCGACTCTTCCCCGACGTGGTCCTCGCAGACCGGGGGAGTGCGGTGGCCGCGCGTGGCGGCATTCGCGTCGCCCGGCTCCGCCGCGGCCTGCTCGGCGCGGGCGTCGTCGCCGCTGTGTTCGTCGCAGCGGGCGTCCTTCGCTCGTGGGCGGGGAACCGCGAACTCGCCGCGAGCACCGGCGCGGCCGCGCGCGGCGTCGCAGCACTTCCGACCGTCATGGCGCCCCCGGGGAGTCCGGCCGGAACGCTCGCTTTCCCGTCGGTCGACGCGCTCCGCCGGCTCGACGCGCTGCGGGCGGTGCTCGACACGGTTCAGGGCTACGAGGACGCCGGCGTCCCCGGGCGGCTGCGCTGGGGGCTGTGGCAGGGCGGCGCTCTCGCCGACGCCGCGAGCCGGGTGTGGTGGGACGGCTACCGCCGGCAGCTGCACGCGACCGCCTGGGGCGCCCTCGTCGACTCGCTGCGCGCCCTTCCCGACATCCCGCGCCCCGACGACGACTACGGACGCGTCTACGC
This sequence comes from uncultured Gemmatimonadales bacterium, assembly GCA_963851265.1. Classification (GTDB taxonomy): domain Bacteria; phylum Gemmatimonadota; class Gemmatimonadetes; order Gemmatimonadales; family Gemmatimonadaceae; genus BPUI01. The sequence continues at coordinate 78,906 of CAWKNZ010000008.1, read as the reverse complement.
CGACCTGCGGGCGTACCTCGTGACGACCTCGGCGCCGGAACGGAGCACGCCGGAGTTCCTGGTCCCGGTGCTCCTCACGCACTGGGAGCGCGGTCAGCCGGTCGACGCCGACGCGGCCGCGCTCGCCCGCAAGCAGTTCGAGTTCTACGCCCGCGCGCTCCCCACGGCGAACCCGTGGCCGACGGCGACCGACGCCGCGCTCGTCGGCCGTACGCGCGAGTTCCTCGCCCGCTTCGCCGGCCCGGAGCGCATGTACCAGTACATGCTCGCCGAGGCGTCGAAGGCGACGCCGCCGGCGCGCCTCACGGACTTCGCGCCGCAGGGCGCGGGGGTCGTGAGCGCGGCGGGCGAAGTCCCCGGCGCGTACACCGCCCGCGGATGGACCTACATGCAGGACGCCTTCCGCCACGCCGACCGCTTCTTCGCGGGAGAGCGTTGGGTCGTCGGCGATGCCTCGGCCACGCAGGCCGGGGACCGCGACCGGGTGCTGTCCGACCTCCGCGCGCGCTACCGCGCCGACTACGTGGCGCACTGGCGCGCCTACGTGCGCGGGCTGGCGGTGGCGCGCGGGGGGAGCGCGCGAGACGCTGCGCAGCGCCTCGTCGCGTTCGGCGGTGCGCAGTCGCCACTCCTCGGCGCGCTCTCGCTCGCGGCCCGCAACACCGCGGTCGACTCCGGGGTGAAGGCCGCCTTCCAACCGGTGCACGCGGTGACGCCGCCCTCGACGCCGGACCGGCTCGTGTCCGACGCGAACCAGGCGTACGCCACCGGAATGCTCGCCCTCGCGAGCGCGCTGGAGCAGGTCGGCAACCTGCCCCCGGCAACCGACACCGCGGGTGCGCTCCAGACAATGCATGCCGGCGAGCAGGCGCTCGCGCAGGCGACGCAGGCCAAGGTGGCCGCCCGGCAGCTCGCGCAGAAGTTCGCGGCAGACACGGCGGCGTTGCCGGTGGGCCCCGCCGTCGCCGCCCTGCTCGTCGCACCGATCGAGGCGGCCGAGGGCGTGCTGCGCCCCATTGCAGCGACGCGGCCGCCGCCCGCGCCGCGCGTGGCGGCCGGCGGCGGGGGCGGGGGCGGAGGCGGCGCGGGCGCCCACGCCGGCCCGCCCGTGGCTCGCGTGGACGTCGCTACCCTCAACGAGCGCGGGCGGGCGCTGTGCGCGGCGATGACGCCGGTGTTGGCGAAGTTCCCGTTCACCCCCGACGCGCCGGTCGATGCGTCGCTCGCCGAGGTGAACGCACTGTTCGCCCCCGGCACCGGCGCACTCTGGGCGCTCGAGCAGGAGCGGCTGGAGGGACTCGTCGAGCGCCAGGGCGATCATTACGTGCAGAAGCCCGGCGCTCCCGTGGCGCTCTCGGCGCCGTTTCTCGCCTTCCTCAACCGCGCGACGCAGGCGTCCGACGCGCTCTACGGGGGTGCGCCGGCCCCCCACGTCCTGCTCACGGCGCGCGGGGCGGGCGACCGGGAGCTGACGCTCACGCAGGGGAGCCAGGTCGCGCACTTCGGCAAGGACGCGCCGCCGGCGCAATTCGTCTGGCCGTCGACCACGGGCCGCGAGGCGCGACTCGACCTTGGGCACACCACCCTGCTGATCTTCAAGGGCACGCGGACGATAGCGCAGGCCGCCGGCGACTGGGCGCTTTTCCACCTCCTCGCTCGGGCCGCGAAGTGGGAAGGCGCGGGCAGCACCTGGCGCGCCGAGTGGACCGGCAGCAAGGGAGGACCGGTCGCGGTCGAGTTCACCTTCCCGGGTGGCGCACCGGTGCTGCAACGTGGCTGGCTGGGTGGGATGGGGTGCGTGGGGCAGGTGACCCGCTAGAGCTTCGGCCGGCGTCCATCGCGCGGCGCCCGTCGTCGGCCATCACCATGCCGTCGTCGAGGGCGTGCCGTGGACGGGAGCGATCGAACGCGGTGTGACGCGCGGCGGGTTGATCCGTCAAACCGACGTGAGGTCCGGGCCGCGGTGCCCGGCGCCTCGCACCTGTGCGTCCCGGGTTCGCCCCGGCCGCCCGGCGGGTGGAGGTGGACGCGGCGGGGTGCCGTGCGCAGCGCAGGGTGAGATCGCCGGGGTCGCCGTTCGCGCCCGCGCGGCGTACCCCCACTGGAGCCCTTTCCGCACCCCCTTGCTGTCGGTCCCGACCGGTCCCCACCTGGCACCGCCTCTTCGGTCGCCACCCTCGCCTGCGTCTGTCGACGAGCGCCGGCCTCCGCCGGGCTTCCCGCGCCATGCCGACCGTGCGTCGACGGCGCGCCCCGGCCAGCGCACGTCACCCGCGTCCTATTCGCTCTGACGCTCGCGCATCGCGGTGCCGACCGCCGGGTCCCGAGCGTCGGTCACCGAAGGTCCGTTGCCGACCGTCTTCGCTTGTCCTCCGCCCCATGGCCGGCGCCCCGGCCGTTTCCTCTCCCGTAGACCTCTCCCGTAGACACGTATGCTCCAATCGTTGTTCGGCCGCCACGAGGCGTCGCAGATCGAGAAGCTCAGGGCCGAGTTCGCCGACGTGCGCGAGCGCGCCGAGGTGCTGGACGAAGCCTGCGGCGTCGGGCTCTGGCAGGCGGTCCTGCACGATGCCGATGCGCTGCATCCCAAGAGTCTGTGGACGTGGTCGCCCGAGTTCCGGCGCCTGATCGGGTACGACAGCGAGCGCGACTTTCCGAACGTGTGCCAGTCGTGGTCCGACCGCTTGCACCCCGACGACGCGGGGCCGACGTTTGCCGCGTTCGCCGGGCACCTGACCGATAAGAGTGGAAAGGCGCGCTACGACGTGACGTACCGTCTCAAGGTGGCCGACGGCTCGTACCGCTGGTTCCGGGCGACCGGTGGCTGCCGCCATTCCGCCGACGGCCTCACGATCCGTGCGTGCGGCTCGCTCACCGACATCCACGAGCAGAAGTCGCGCGAGATCCGGGCGGCCGAGGAGGACGAGGCGGCGTTCCGCGCCCTCGCCGAAGGCCTGAGCGCGCTCGCGGCCGGCGACTTGACGCACGAGATCCGCGCCGAGTTCGCGCCGAAAACGCGCGCCTTGCGCGACAGCTTCAACGCGTCGGTGGCGGCGCTCCGCGCGACCCTTACACAGGTGAACGGCGCGGCGGAGCGGGTCCGCGACGCGAGTGCGGAGATCACGGCGGCGAGCCGCTCGCTCGCCCAGGGCGCGAACGAGCAGGCGGCGAACCTCGAGGAGGTGTCGGCGAGCGTGACCGAGCTGGCGAGCATGGCGGCGCAGTCTGCCACCAACGCCAACGAGGCGCGCGCGCTGTCGGCCCAGACGCGCGGCTCGACCGAGCAGGGCGTCGGGCAGATGCGCACGCTGAGCACGGCGCTCGCCGGCATCAAGGGGAGCGCCGGCCAGACCGCGGCGATCATCCGCACCATCGAGGAGATCGCCTTCCAAACCAACCTGCTGGCGCTGAACGCGGCGGTCGAAGCCGCGCGCGCCGGGGACGCCGGGCGCGGTTTCGCGGTCGTCGCCGAGGAGGTGCGGGCGCTGGCGCTGCGCTCGAGCCAGGCGGCGCGCGAGACCGCGACCGTCATCGGCGACACCATCCAGCAGGTCGACGCCGGTGTGCAGGTCGGCGCCGAGGCCGCGCGGCAGTTCGACGAGATCACCCGTCAGGTGGGGCGCACGACGGAACTCGTCGCCGAGATCGCGGCGGCGGCGGAGCAACAGGCCGACGGGGTGCACCAGATCAATGGTGCCCTCGCCGCGATGAACCGCGTGACGCAGGAGAGCGCGGCCAACGCCGAGGAGAGCGCGGCGGGATCGGCGGACCTCAACGAGGAAGCGCGTCACCTCCAGACGACGGTTGCGACGTTCACGCTGGAGGACGCGGGAGCGCCGCGCCGGTCCGCGCCGACCCCGCGCCGCGGTGACGCGCCCGCCCGTCCGACGGCATCCCCGCGGCCGCGCAGCAACGGCCGCGGTGCGCCGACAGCCGCCACGGGGCACGCCACCAATGCGACGCGTGCGACGGAGACGCGTCCCACGAGCACACGCGCCGCCGGGGCCGTCCCGCACGATCGCCGGGTCACCGCGCTCGCCGCCGAGTTGATCCCGTTCGACGACACCGAGGATAGCGCGACCCTCCGCGAGTTCTGATCGATAAGGGGCGTGCGATAGCGCACGGTCCGTTGCGCGAATGCTCCGGGCGCCGCGCGGGCGTCCGGAGCATTCGATGTCATATCTCGTGCAGAGCGGGACCGACCTGTGCGCCGCAACGGTCGGCTCCGGTGAGCGGACAGCTTGACCTTCGACGACAGAGAGGAACGCAGACTTACAGTTCTGGGCTCCTTCTGTTGGTTGTAGGCTTCGCAGAACCTCGCCAGGCGCGCCGACGGCAAGCCCGATCCTGCAACCGCCTCCAGCGATTCCACGCGAGACCCGCCGGGTATCGCGGCACACGCAGGATGTATTGGACGTCCCGTCCCGCGCCGTCTAACTCTCGATCCAGACACGTGCCTGGGCTCCGCCGCCCGCGGCCCGCCGCCGCTCCGGCGACGTGGCCCCGCGCGGTCCACGCCCGGACGAGGAGGTCCCGATGTCACGCCCCGGAACGCACCGCACCCGCCCGTTGCGCCCACCAGCGCGGCGCCAACGCAAGGAGTCGCCATGAGCCGCCACTACCTGCTCGTCAGCGATTTCGACCAGACCCTCAGCTTCAACGACTCCGGGCGCCTGCTCAGCGAGCGGCTCGGCATCCCCGAGTTCGACGCGCGCGTCGCCGGCCTGTCGAAGCTCAACCTTGTGCAGGAAGGCGCCGAACTCACCTACCTGCTGCGACACGACCCCGAGTACCGCCGCGTGCGCCGCGCCGACCTCGTCGAGGTCGGCCGGCACATCCGGCTCAAGCGCAACATCGCGCGCCTCCCCGCGCTGCTGGAGCACGGCGTCGAGGGCCACCGGTTCGACTTCTACGTCGTGTCGGCCGCGCCCGAAGAGATCGTGCACGCCGCGCTCGACGGCATCGTCGCACCCGACCACATCGTCGGCACGCGACTCCAGTTCGACCCGCAGTCCGGCGAGGTCGCCGCGGTCGAGCGCGTCGCCGCCGGCTACGGCAAGGTCGCCGCAGTCGACGCGCTGCGCGCCGAGTTGGGCGTACCGCGCGACCGCGTCGTCTACGTGGGCGACGGCAGCTCCGATCTCCACGTCATGCTCCACGTGAACCGCGGCGACGGGCTCACCATCGCCGTCTCGGAGGCGCGCCACGTCACCGAGATCGCGCGCCGCACCGTGATCAGCGACGACGCGCTCTCGGTGCTCGTCCCCGTGCTCGAGGAGGTCGCGGGCTACGACGCCGTCGCGGTCCGCCGCCTCTTCGAGCGGCACGGGCTGATGATTCAGGAGTGGGACCGCGTGCGCACGGACTGGCTCACGATCCAGGACGCGCCGCCGGGACCGACCCTCGCCGCCGCCTGACGCGGCGGTCTGACGCGGCGGTCTGACGCGGCGGCCTTCGACGGCGGCTTGACGCGGGCGGGGACGGGGGCGACGATTCCGGGCCGTCCCACCCCCACCCGCGCCCCGCCCGTGTTCTCACGCCGATACCTCCTCCCCCTCGCGGCCGCACTCGGCGCCGCCTGCTCCACCGGCACGCAGGGCGGCGCGGGGCGCGCGCCCGACGCGTCGCCCGCACCCGCGGCATCGAACGCCGCGCCGGCGGCGGGCACGGACTTCCGCTTCACGGGCGACTTCCGCGGGCCCCTCGGCGTGCAGCTCTACAGCGTGCGCGGCCCCATCCGGACCGACGTTCCCGGCACCCTCGCGCGCGTGCGCGCGCTCGGATTTCGCGAGGTGGAGCTGGCCGGCACCTACGGCCTGACCGCTGGCGACTTCCGCCGCATGCTCGACAGCGCGGGGCTGCGCGCGACCTCGATGCACGTCGGCTACGATCGCCTGCGCGACAGCCTCCCCGCCGTGCTGGCCGAGGCGGCCACGCTCGGCGTGCGCAACGTCGGCGTGGCGTGGATCCCGCACCCCGCGGGGCCGTTCACGGTGGCGATGGCGCGCCAGACCGCGGACGACTTCAACCGCTGGGGGCGCGCGATGCGCGCCGCCGGCGTGCAGTTCTTTTATCACACGCACGGCTACGAATTCCAGCCCGGTGCAGACGCAGCCGTGCCGTTCGACGTGCTGATGCGCGAGACCGACCCCGCGGCCGTGAAATTCGAGATGGACGTGTTCTGGACCGCGCTGCCCGGACAGGACCCGGTCGCGCTCCTGCGCCGCTACCCGGGCCGGTGGGCGCTCATGCACCTCAAGGACATGCGCCAGGGCGTCGTGCGCAACGTGCAGACCGGCGGCGCCAACCCCGACTCGGCCGAAGTACCGGTCGGCACGGGGCAGATCGACTACCGCGGCGTGCTCGCCGCCGCGCGCGCGGCCGGCGTCGAGCGGTACTACATCGAGGACGAGACCGCCGCGCCGTTCGCGACCATCCCGCGCAGCACGGCCTGGCTGCAGGCGGTGCGCTTCCGCGGCGCCTGACGCACACACCGTCCGCCGCGGCGGACGGCCGCGCCCAACGCTAGGGCGTGCCGCCGTTCGTGCGCACGAACGTCTCCCCGAACGCGGCCCGTGCGGCCCGGGCGCGATCGTCGGCCGTGCCGTAGGCGACTTCCAGCTCCCCCGCTCCCATCCGGGCCATCACCGCGTCGGCGAACGGGTCGAGCGGCGCGCCGAACGTGTGCAGCCCCGGCCCGCCGAGGTCCGTATCGACGGCGGGCGGAATCACCTCGACCACCCGCACCGCGGTATCGGCGAGCTGGTGGCGGAGCGAGAGCGTAAACGAGCGCAGCGCCGCCTTCGTCGCGCAGTAGACCGGCACCGTCGCGAGCGGCGAGAACGCGAGGCCCGACGTCACGTTCACGACGGCCGCGTTGTCGCGCGTCCGGAGATGCGGGAGCAGCCGCAGCGTGAGGTCGATGGGCGCCTCGAGGTTGATCGCGATCTCGGACCGCGTCGCGTCCCAGTCCTCGGGTTCGAGCAGCCGCACGCGGCGCTGGATGCCCGCGTTGTTCACGAGCACGTTGAATCCGGGGTGCGCCTCGACCAGCCACGCCGCGAGCGCCGCGCGCTCGTCGGCGCGCGCGACGTCGCACACGCGAGTCTCAAGCCCTGGATGTGCCGCCGCCGCGGCCCGGAGCTGCGCGTCCCGGCGACCGCAGACGATCACCTCACTCCCCGCGTCGAGGAATCGCCGCGCGAGCGCGAGTCCGATCCCCGACCCGCCGCCCGTGACCAGCACCACGTTGCCGCGCAGCTCCATGCTCGTGTCGCCACCCCGCAGAGTTCGCCCGACCACGCCGCGGGGAACGGCTCGGGAGCGCGCGGTCCGCCCAACGCGGCCGCCGCCGGCGCTCGTTGCAGACCACGTTCCCGACGGGCCACGCCGCCGCGGCCCGAGGCCCGCGTCAGACCACGGGCCGCGCGCGGTCGACGTTGAACCGCAGGACCGTGAACGTGTCGCGCGACAGCTCGACGCCGATCTCGCCGAGCGCGAGCCTGAGTGCGTGGTCGCGTACGGCCTCGGCCCCGAGCGCAGGGCACGCCGCGCGCACCGCCTGCTCGAGCCGGTGGACCTCCGGCGCGAGCCGTGTGGCGAGGCACTGCGCCTCCGCGACGTCGACTCCCGTCGCCCACGCGTGCGCCCCCGTCGCGATTCCGGCGTCGGGCGCGACGCGCGAGGCGGCGCCGTGCTCACGGATCACGCGAGGCGGCGCGGGTCGGTCGGACACCGGCCGACGGGTGACCGGGTGATCGCTCACCCGTCGGCTGTCGACCGATTCACCGCTGGGCGCCGAGGTCGGCCAGCGTTCCAGATGATCGAAGACCGGTACTGCCGCGGCACGATCGGGCATCGCCATCGTCCTCGGAGTTCCCCGCCGACACCGCCGCCCACCCCGGCTGGGTGAAGGTCGGCCGGTATCGTCCGGTGCGCCACGATGTGCGTCCGAAGCGATCCGAGCAACGCTTTCTGGTGCAGTATTACCGCCTATGACATGTGCCGCCGCCGTCACGAGCTCGTGCGTGGTCAGGTGCCACCTCGAACTGTCACCAGATGTGCGGAACGTCGGCGGCCGGCCGCACCATCGGGTCGCCCGGCTCGCAGCCGAACGCCCGCGCGAACGCCGCACTGTTGGAGAGCGGACCGTTGGTGCGCCACCGGTCGGGCGCGTGCGGGTCGGTGGTCACGCGCGTCCGGAGCGCGGCGGCGCGCGTGTGCCCGCGCCACGACTGCGCATACGCGAGGAAGAAGCGCTGTTCGGGCGTGTAACCGTCGATCGGGCCCGGCCGGCCGTCCCGCGCGAGGGCCCGCTGCAGCGCGTCGTACGCGGTGAGCACCCCGCCGTAGTCGGCGATGTTCTCGCCCAGCGTGAGGCGCCCGTTCACGTGGAACGTGTCGACCTGCACGTACGACGAGAACTGCCGCGCCACGCGGTCGGCCTGCTCGGTGAAGTGGACCGAGTCGGCGGGCGTCCACCAATCGCGCTGCGCGCCGGTCGCGTCGAAGTGCCGGCCCTCGTCGTCGAAGCCGTGCGTCAGCTCGTGCCCCGCCCAACTGCCGCCGAGCGCGCCGTAGTTGGCGCCGTCGTCGGCCGCGGGGTCGAACGTCTGCGGCGCGAGCGCGCCCGCGGGAAACACCATCTCGTTGAGCGACGGGTTGTAGTAGGCGTTCACGGTCGGCACCGTCATCCCCCACTCGGCCGTGTCGACCGCGGCGCCGGGGCGGTTGGCCACGCGCCGCCAGTCGAACGCGCTCGCGCGCAGCACGTTGAGCACGAACGCGTCGTCGCGCACGTCGAGCGCCGTGTAGTCGCGCCACCGCTCCGGGTAGCCCACCTTCTCGCGCATGCGCGCGAGCTTCGCGAGCGCCTGCGCGCGCGTCGCGTCCGACATCCACGCCAGGTGCCGCAGGCGTTCGCCGAAGGCGGCGCGGATGTCGTCGATCACCGCCTTCGCGCGCGCCCGGGCCTCCGGCGAGAACGTGCGCGCGACGTAGGCCGCGCCGAGCGCCTCGCCCAACTGCTCGTCGGCCGCACGGAGGCACCGCTTCCAGCGCGGCAGCATGGCGGTGGCGCCGGTGAAGCGCGACGTGAACGCGAAGCGCTCCTGCACGAACGGCGTGCTGAGCCAGGGCGCCGCCTCCGCGAGCACGTGGTAGCGCAGGTACGCGCGCCAGTCGTCGAGCGGCGCGGCCGCCAGCAGGCTGTCCACGCGCGCGACGAACGCCGGCATTTCGACGTTCACCTGGGCGACGGGCACGGTGGTGCCGCGCGCCTGCAGGTAGCCGGGCCAGTCGACGTGCGGCGCCACCGCGCGCAGCTCGGCGAGCCGCATCAAGTGGTCGGTCGCGGACGGATCGCGCTGCGCCACGCGCGTGAGCGACGCCGCGGCCAGCGACGTCTCGAAGGCGAGCACGCGGGCGGCCGCCGCCCGCGCGTCCGCGTCCCGCGCGCCCGCGAGCACGAACAGCCGCGCCGCGTGGTCCACGAAGGCGCGGCGCGTCGAGTCGCCGGCCGGCCCGGGCTCGAAGTAGTAGTCGCGGTCCGGCAGCCCGAGCCCGCCCTGCACGAGCGTCGCGACGTAGTGCGCGGGATCGTGCCGCCCCCCTTCGGGGCCGTAGCGGAACGCGACGTCGACGCCCTGACCCTGCAGGTCGGCCACCGTGCGCGCGAGCGCGGCGCGCGACGTCAGCGCGTCGATCGTTTGCAGCATCGGCCGCACGGGCGCGAGCCCGGCCGCCTCCGCCGCGCTCGAGTCCATGCACGTGCCGTAGTACGTGGCAAGCTTGCGCTGCGTGCTCCCCGCGGGGAGCGTCGCGCGCTGCACCGCGACGTCGTCGAGCACGGCGCGCACGACGAGCTCGTTCCGGTCGGTCATGTCGCGCGCCACGCCCGAGAACGAGTACGCCGCCGGGATCGTGTCCCGGGCGAGCCACGCGCCGTTGGCGTACTGGAAGAAGTCCGTGCACGCCCGCGCGTTGCGGTCGATGAAGCTGACATCGACGACCTTGAGCGGGATCGGCACGACCGACGCGGGGGCGGACCGCGCGGGCGCGGGTTGCGCGGGCGCCCGGGCAGGCGCGGTCGCGCCGGCGGCGAGAACGGCGGCCAGCGCGCGCGCGGCGCGCCGGAGCGTAGGGGACAGGCGGAGGTTCACGGCACGCGGAGGGTGAGGGAGCCCCACGCCGGACGCGGGGCCGTGCGTATTCTAGGGGCCGGGGGCGGCCTCCGCGGCGGCCTGCACTCCGCGCAGCACCGCCAGGGCGTCGTCGGCCGCGTGCGCCGGCACGAACACGTGGTCGTGATGGAACGCGGCCACCACGTTCGCGGCGATCCCGCGCCCGGCGAGCGCGGTGGCCACGGCCGCCGTTAGGCCCACGCCGTCCAGCGCGGAGTGGACGGCGAGCGTGATGCACCGCAGCGGCACGCCGGCGCCGACGCCCGCCCGCTCCGCGGCCGCGCGCTCGAGGATGAGCGACACGCCCTCGGCCTCGCGAAACCAGCCCAGCGGTTCGAGGCCGCGACAGGCGTCGGCGCCGTCGGCCGGCACCGAGCAGAACACGTACTCCCCGGCGCGGAGCGCCGGGCACATCGCCGCGAGCATCGCCCGCGTCTCGCGCACGACGCTCACCACGCGTCGACCGCGAGCACCGACTGCAGCAGCACGTTCGCGCCGTTCGCGCAATCTTGCGGGCGCGTGAACTCGCGCGGCGAGTGGCTGATCCCGCCCACGCTCGGCACGAAGATCATCCCCGTCGGGGCCAGCCGCGCCATCTCCTGCGCGTCGTGTCCCGCCCCGCTCGGGAGCACGCGGCTCGTCAGGCCGAGTCCGCGCGCCGCGCCGGCGATGACCGCGCGCACGCGCGGGTCGGTCGGCGCGGGTGCGTGCTCGGTGATCGGCGCGAACCCGATCGTGGTGCCGTCCGCGCGCCCGATCGCCTCCGCCTCGGCCGCGATGCGCGCGTACAGCCGGGCCACCTTGGGCGCGTCGAGGTCGCGTAGCTCCAGGCTCATCACCGCGCGCCCGGGGATCACGTTGGGCGCGCCCGGCTCGGCGCGAATCTGCCCCACCGTGCCGACCTGCCGCCCCGGCTCGCTCCGCACCACCCGGTTGACCATCTCGATGAAGCGCGCCGCGCTCAGCAGCGCGTCGTGCCGGCGGTCCATCGGCGTCGTGCCCGCGTGGTTGGCGAAGCCGTCCACGGTGACGGTCCACTGCCAGATCCCGACGATCCCCTCGACCACGCCGATGTCCACGTGCTCGCGCTCCAGCGTGTCGCCCTGCTCGATGTGCAGCTCCAGGTACGCCGCGACGTCGCCGGGACGGCGGCGCGCGCCGTCGAGCGCGTCGGGGGTGCCGCCGAGAAAGGTGATGCCGTCGCGCAGCGTCTTGCCGCTGACGGCCACGCGGTCGAGCTCGCGCGCGGGGAACTCGCCGCTCGCGATGCGGCTCCCCACGAGACCGCCCTCCTCGTTCTGCCAGACGACGACCTCGAGCGGGTGCCGCGTCACGACCCCGTGGTCGCGCAACGTCTGCGCGACCTCGATCGCCCCGAGCGAGCCGAGCGGGCCGTCGTAGTTGCCGCCCGCGGGCACCGAGTCGACGTGCGAGCCGAAGAGGATGGGCGGGCGCGCCTGCTCGCGCCCCGCGCGCCGGCCGATGATGTTGCCCGCCGCGTCGACGCGGACGTCGAGGCCCGCGGCGGTCATCAGCCCGCGCACGTACTGGCGCCCGTCGCGGTCGGCGTCACTGTAGGCCGTGCGCGTTACCCCGCCCTGCGGGTTGCGCCCGAACGCGCCGAGTGCGGTGAGCCAGCCGCCGAGTCGCGCGGCGTCGACGCGGAGCGCGGGCGCGCCCGGGGCGGCGACGGGCGCGACGTCAGGCAAGCGTCCGCGCCCGGCCGCGAGCGCGCCGCCGGCCCAGGCGAGGTGGCGGGTGAAATCGCGGCGGCGCACCGTCAGCGCCCCGTTCCGCGCGGCGCATCGGCACGCGTCGAATCGACCACCACCTCCCCGCCCTTCATCACCCAGCGCACGCCGCGGATCACGGCATCGACGTTCGCGAGCGGGTCGCCGTCGACGGCGACGAGGTCCGCGTACGCGCCCGGGGCGACCACGCCCAATCGACCGCGCATGCCGAGCAGCGCGGCGCCGGTGGTGGTCGCGGCCGCGAGCGCCTGCGCCGGCGTCATGCCCGCCTTCACGAACCACGCGAGCTCGCGCGTGTTCTCGCCGAAGCCGGTGAACACGGCGTCGGAGCCCATCGCGATCGGTACGCGCGCCTGCACGGCGCGCCGGAGCGTGGCGAAGTTGCGCTGCACGTATCCCTCCAGCCGGTCGGCCGCGGCCTGGTCGTAGCCGTACTCGGCGCGGTGCGCGATGTAGTAGCGGTTGTGCTCGACGGTGGGCACGTAGACCGTGCCGCGCCGCGCCATCTCGCGCAGGGTCTCGTCGTCCATGTCGGTGGCGTGCTCGACCGACTCCACGCCGGCGCGCACCGCGTCGCGCGCGCCGTCGGGGCCGTAGGAGTGCACCGCGATGCGCTTGCCCGCGCGGTGCGCGACGTCGGCCGCGGCCTTGATCTCGTCGTAGCCGAACGTCTGGAACCCGGTGACGTCCTGGTCGCTCCCGGTCGACGCGTACATCTTCACCCAGTCGGCGCCGGCGGCGAGTTGCTGGCGCGCCACGCGCTCGACCTCCGCGACGCCGTCGGCCTGGCCGGGCGCGGGCGGCGCGCCGCCGGGCCGGTAGGGCGTGCTCGTGATCTGCAGGCCGTAGCCCGCGACGAACATGCGAGGCCCGACCATCGCGCCGCGCGCGATGAGGTCGCGCATCGCCAGATCCGTGTACTCCCACGAGCCGAGGTCGCGCACCGTCGTCACGCCGGTCGCGAGCGTCTTGCGCGCGTTCTCTTGGGCGAGGAACACGGTGACCGCAGCGCCGAGCGTGCCGAGTTGCGCCCAGGGCCGCGTGCCGGGGCTGCGGTCCCAGTAGAACGTCATGTGCGTGTGCGCGTCGATCAGGCCCGGGATGCCGGTGAAGCGGCGCAGGTCGACGACGCGGGCCCCGGCGGGCACCGCGGCATCGCCCGTGCCGACGCGCCGCACCTGATCGCCCTCGACGACCACGACGGCGTCGCGGATCACGGCCCCCGTGCCGTCGACCAGCCGCCCGAAACGAACGGCCGTCGGCGGGGCGGGCGGCTGCGCGCGGGCCGCGGGCGCGGCGACGCCTAACGCGGCGGCGAGGAGGGCGTGGGGCGGTAGACGGCGGTGTGCGGTGCGCATCGAGCGGAGGACCGGGGTGCGGAGACGACAAGCTACACGGGCCGCGGCCGTCTCCGATATGCGATCCGTTTGCCACCGAACTTGTGCCCGGACCGTCGGCCTCCTCGTCATCGGGGGTTGCCGCCGGCCATGCCCGACGCCGCCCCGCGTCCATCGACGGTTGCTGACCCACGAATCGTTCCCGTGCCCACGCTCATCCGGCCACCCGGCGCCCGACGCGGCGCCGTGCTGCCCTTCATCTGCATCATGCTGACCGCGCTGCTCGGCGGGCTCGCGCTCGCCGTCGACATGGGGCGCGTGTACGTCACGGCGTCGGAGACGCAGGCCGCGGCGGACGCGGCCGCGCTCGCCGCGGCGTCGGTCTCGCAGCTCAATCCGTCGGGCGCGGCGACGTCCGGGCCGGCGCGGGCGCAGCAACTCGCAACGCCCAACCGCGCCGCGGGTCAGGCGGGCAGCGTCGTGAGCGCCGACGTCGTCCCGAGCTTCTACGACCCGTCGGCGAACACCACCACGGCGACGACGTACTCGGGCACCGTGAACGCCGTGAAAACGACGGCGCGGGCGACCGCGCGGTACGTGATCGCGGGCGGCCTCGGACTGGTGCCGCCCCAGGTCACGCGGTCCTCGGTGGCGTGGATCGCGAACGTGAACGGCGCGGCCTGCGTGCGGCCCCTCGCCCCGCCTTACACGCGGATTTACGAGGACGCGAACGGGCTGACCAGTCGGCCGTACAGTTCGCACAACCAGTATGCGCCGGGCGTGACGCAGGCGCTCATCGCCTCGCTCTCGCCGGCGCGCGGGATTCCGACGTCGTACCGCACGTTCGTGCTCGTGCCGCCGTGGCAGCGTGAGGCGCACTGGGACTCGGCCGGCCAGCCCAACACCGGTTCGTGGCACACCGTCAACTTCGGGAACGCCGGCTACTCCGCGTACGCGTCGTACATCGGAGCCGCCGTGGGGAGCACGACCTGCGCGGGAGCCTCGACCAGCGTGGGGGACTACCTGCACCCGTTCGTCTGGCAGATGAGCGACACGACCAACCTCCTCGCGTACGCGAGGCCCGGGTTCGTGCAGCTCTGCAACCGCACCGGCAACGCGCCCGACGCGACCTGCCGCAACGCCGACGGCTCGGTGGGGGTGGTGACCCGCATGGCGCTCTCGGACTCGATCCCGAACCCGAGCGGGGTGTTCTCGCAGCGCGTCCGGATGGTGACCCAGATGCGCGTCATGTGCTACTTCCAGAGCGTCAGCGACGTCTGCGCGCCGGCACTGGTCACCGACGGCGCGGGTCACATGCAGACGTGGCAGATGCCGTCCGCGACGCCGGGCGGGCCCGCGGTGACGTCGGGCTACCCGGCGGGTACGATGGTCGTGCTGCTGGACGGTCCGGTGTTCGTCGACATCACCCCCGACGTCGTGCTGGGCGATTCGTTGTCTCTCTCGCAGCGGCTCGTGCTGGTGAAGTGAGCGGGCGGCGGCGCCGGCGTCTGACGACCCGCGGGCGCCGCAGTTGCCCGGGCGGCGCCGACCGCGGCGCGCGGCGCGGTCGCGGCGGCCTCCCCCGGGCGCGCCGATGCTTGACGACCTGCATTCGTGACATAGTGTGGCGAAGTCGCGGGGCGCCTGCGGGCCGCGACCGCGCCCGCGTGACACCCGCCGCGCCCGAGCACCCATGTCCGAGTCCGCGATCTCCGCCCCGCCGTCCCCCGCGCCGCCCCCCGTGCGCGCGGCCGTCCAGAGTCCGCTGACGCTCGTCATGCCGATCCGGTCGCCCGCCGACGCCGCCGCGCTCCACGCGCTGCTGCAGCAGATCCAGTCGGCGCCGCCGGGCATGAACCCCATCGCCCGCGCCCTCGACGCGCTGCGCACGGTGCACTTCGCCCGCTTCGTGTTCATGGAGCGCGACACGCGGCTCGCGGTGATCACGACGTACGACGGGTCGTTCGAGGCGTACATCAACGACTTCGTCGACCAGATCGGCGACGTGTTCAACGCCCTCCTCGCGCACGTCGACGGCGCGCCGCCGCTGCCCGTGCAGCAGCACCGCGAGGAGTTCCTCGCCTACGTGCAGGCCAACGACCTGCGCGGCCTCGAGCCGTTCTACAGCGCGTACCCGACCGGGACGGTGCTCGACATCCAGGCGGCGCTGGCCGCGTAAGGCGCGGCGCGTGGGCGGCGACGCGACGGGGCCCGCCGCGGCGAGCCCTCCTCCGGCGCCGGTGACTGCGGCGCTCGACCTCGGCGACGTGCAGGGCTTCGTGCTGCGGAGCTACACGATGCCGGCGCTCCGCCTACTGGTGCTGCGCGTGACCGATGCGGCTGGGGCACGGCAGTTTCTGGGCGGGTTGGTGCGCGAGGACGGCGCGGGGCCGCGCGTCGCCACGGGCGCGCCCTGGAGCGAGAAGCCGCCGTCCTGCGTCAACGTCGGTCTCACCAGCGCGGGACTCACGGCGCTCGGCGTGTCGGCGGCCACGCTCGCGACGTTCCCGACGGAGTTCGTCGAGGGCGCCGCGGCGCGGGCCGAGCGGGTCGGAGACGTCGGGGACAGCGCGCCCGCCGGGTGGGTGGACGCGGTGGCCCCGGCCGACGCGCACGTCTTCCTCTTCGTGTTCGCGCAGAGCGCGGCCGTACGCGACGCCGTGTGCGACGCGCTCCGCGCCGGGTTCGCCCCCGGCGGCTTCGCCGCCGGCGCGCTCGTCGAGGTCGGCGCGGTGGACGCGGGCGCGCTCCCGGGCGACCTCGCCCACTTCGGCTACCGCGACGGCTTCTCGCAGCCCACGGTCGACGGCGGGCTGCCGCCGCTCATCCCCGACCTGCTGCCGCCGGCCCCGGTCGGCGAGTTCGTGCTCGGTTACCCGAGTCAGTACGCCGGCCTCACGTACCCCGTGCCCGCGCCGGCCGCGCTCGGGTGCAACGGCAGCTTCGCCGCGGTGCGCATCCTCGAGCAGGACTGCGACGCGTTCGAGCAGTTTCTGCGGGACGCGGGCGCGCGGCACGGCGTCGACCCCGAGCTCGTCGCGGCGAAGGTCTGCGGGCGCTGGCGCAACGGCGTGCCGCTCGCCCTCTCGCCTGACACCGACGCGCCCGACCCGCCGATCCCGCTCGAGCGGATGAATGCGTTCGACTACGCGCCCACGCCCGCCCGCCCCGACGTCTACGACGACCGCAAGGGCTACCGCTGCCCGATCGGCTCGCACATGCGGCGCACCAACCCGCGCAGCTCGGCCGTCGCGGGGTCCGCCGGGCTCAAGCGCCGGATCATGCGCCGCGGGCTCCCCTACGGCCCGCCCTACGACCCCGCGCGCCCGCACGACGGGGTCGAGCGCGGCCTGCTCGGCGTCTTCATCGGCGTCAGCCTCAAAGACCAGTTCGAATTCGTGATGGCCGACTGGGTGAACGACGGCGCGTTCGCGCCCGGGCTCGGCGCCACGCGCGACCCCGTGCTCGGCGACAACGCGGCGGCCACGAGCCGGTTCGTGATCCCGGTCGAGGGTGCCGCGCCGGTCGTGCTGACGGGCTTCTCGCGGTTCGTGCGCACGCGCGGCGCGGCGTACTGTTTTCTGCCGAGCGTGACCGCGCTGCGGTATCTGGCGGGGTGCTAACTTCCGCCAGATGTCGCGGGCATTCCTGAGAGACGACGCCGAGGGCGAGATGCCCCGGCGCAACTACGGCCTCCCCGAGCGGGACGACCCCGAGTACCCGCGCCTGGCCGCGCGCGCGCTGCTCGAGGCGGCGCGCGTGAGCGAGACGCAACTGGCCGAGCGCGCGACCGGGTACTACTGGGGCGAGCCGCTGCTCCGGCCGTACGTGGAGGAGATCCTGGCCGAGGCCGAGGCCGCGCGCGACGAGCGGCTGGAGCAGGTCGCGCGGCGGTTCCTCCGCTGACGGCCGGCGCGTCAGGCGCGAGTCAGGCGCGCGTCAGACGCTGCGGATCGTCCAGAAGTCCGAGGCGAGGTTGCGCTCGAGCAGGTACGAGTAGGGCATGTAGCCGTAGCCGGCGTCGCCCCAGCCCGCGCCCCACGAGTTGCGGATGGTGAACGTGCGGGTCGCGTCGTCGTAGCCGACGGCGACGATCGCGTGTCCGCCGATGACCTGGTCCTGCGTGGTGGGCATCGGGATCTGCCCCGTTTGCTGGACCGCGGGCGTCTGCAGGCTGTTGTACGCGGTGAAGCCGAACACGAACGGATAGCCCGACGCCAGGCAGCCCTTCATCGTGTTCAGGTCCTGGATGAGGCGCTGGTACGTCTTGATCTTGTAAGAGGCGGCGTCGGCGAACGCGCCGGCCGGCGGCGCGTCGGCGAACTTCGTGATGTCGTATGGCCAGTCCTTGTCTTCGGGGCACGCGCCGAGCGTGGCGACGCTCTTGATGCCGTCGCGGATCTGGGCGCCGCTGTCCTGCGCGACGGTGCCTTCGATGGTGCGCTCGTTGTAGTAGATGAACAGCCGCGACGGCGCGAACGGCGTCGGGTACGTCTGGGATTCCTTTTTCTGGTCGAACTCGATCGCGCCGGCGATCGCGTTGGCCGTGCAACTGCCGAGGTCGCCCTGGTCGTAGACGGGCGGGCACCCCGGGCGGAGGTCGACCTTCGCCGGGATGGTGTGTAGGACCGGTGTGGGGGCCGCGTACAGGAAGTCCCGGTGGTCGGGGAGGTCCGGAACCCAGCCGAACCCCCGCGTCCGCCGCGGCTGCAGGCGGGCCGCGCCGCCGGCAGCCGCCAGCCGCGCGTCGCTCTCGCGGGTGTAGGTGGCGCCCTGGCCGGCGGACGTCCGGTTTGCTGCCGCGTGCTTCGCCATGCGAATCTCCGTGTGGGTGGGGTGGTGCGCGGTCGTGCGTTCGGCGCGCCGTTCGGCGCGCCGTTGGGCGCGCTCCTCGGCGGCCGCGCGGGCGGCGGGGGCGGCCGGTGGTCGGACGCGCCGCGCGTTAGGCATTGGGCGCGGGCGTTCCCCGCCGGCCCCGCTGCGGCGGGGGCGGCGCGCCGCCGAGCCGCGCCGCCGTCCGCCATTGAGTATCAACGCGCGCCAAAATGTGAGGCATCCCGGTGCGGCGCAAGCCTGCTACACGCCGCGGGCCCGTCGGCCGCGCGGCGCGCGCCCGGTTCGCCCACCCGCCCCGCGCGCTGCCGCGGCTGGGCGGCGACAGATGTGCCCGCCCTCGCCGTCGCCGGGCGCGCGTGTCGCCCGACACCGCGGCAGAACGAACCTTTCCCGGTCCGCGTTGTATGTCATCGTGATGTCGACGCCGCCCGTCCCCGGAAGCCCGACCGATCCGTGATCCTCGCGCGCGCCTCACTCCGGCGCCCGCTCTACGCGGGCGCCCTCCTCGCTTCCCTCCTCGGCGTGCCCTCGGCCCGCGCGGCGGCCGGGCTCGCCGCGCTCCGGCCGGGTGTCACCGGGCGTGCGCCGTCACCTGCTCCGGCCCGTCACGGGCGCTGCAATCCGGCGTGGTGCGCGCTCACCCGGCCGACCGAGGCGGAGCACGCCGCGATCGTCGCCGAAGCCGACCGCCTCCTCACCGGATACGCCGCCGACACCACGGCGCTCGGGCGGCAGTGCCACGCGCTCGGCGCGACGATGCGCGAGCACGCGGGCGACGTACGGATGATCGACTACATGTGGCGCGAAACGGACGAGGACGGCCAGGTCATGCCGGTCACCGGCGACGCGCACCCGGCCGGGGTCGCGGCGGAATACGGCACGGTCCACATCGCGCGCGGGTACGACCGGCTGAACCCCGACCGCGGCCTGCCGGCCATCCTCCAGACCGCGCGCCACGAGTTCGCCCACCTCAACGGGCTGCGACAGCGCGACGGCGGGGTGGACCTGGCCGCGCGCCTCGCCGACGCGTGCGGGCCGCACGCCTGACGCCCGCGCGCGCCTAACGCTCGGGCGGGGCGGCCGCGTCCAGGCGATACCGGCAGCGCGCCCCCGCCGCTGCGCCCGCCTCCGCGGGAGCCAGCACCGCGCCGAGCCGCTCGCAGGTGCGGCGCGACGCGAGGTTGTCGGGCTCGCACAGGATCCACAGCGGATCGAGCCCGTGCGCCCGGGCGAGCGGCAGCACGAGGCGCGCCGCGCGCGCCGCGAGCGCGCGCCCGCGCGACGCCGGCTCGACGAAGTAGCCGAAGTGCCCCGTCGTGTGGTCGAGCGCGCCGGCCAGGTCGACGCGCAACTCGATCCCGCCCACGCGCCGACCGTCGACGTGGAGCGAGAAGTGGTAGGTCGGGATCCAGCCGCGCGCGGGGTCGGCCGGCGAGCGGTAGTCGAGCACGAGCGTCAGCTCGCCGTCGCGCAGCTCGCCGGGGTCGCGGAAGACGAACGGGGGCTCGGCGGACACGGGCGGCGGGGTTGTCATCCCCGAACGTCTCACCCGCTCCGCCGTCGCGCAACCGCCCCGCCGACGCCGCCCCGCTGGCTCCGCGCTACGCCCGCGCGCCCGGCCGCTGGCGGCGGCCCGGCACGCGCCGGCGTCGCGCGGCGTGGATCAGGGGGTCTGCGAGAAGTCGAACGCCGAGAGCATGTTGGCCGCCTGCGCGTCGTGCGTGGCGAGCGGGGCGAGCCCGTAGCGCTTCTCGAGGAACGCGAGGATCGACGTCGTCTCGTACGTGGTGTGGTCGACGTAGCCCTTCTTCGCGAACGGCGAGATGACGAGCGCGGGCACGCGCGTGCCCGGGCCCCACTTGTCGACCGTGGGCGGGGCGACGTGGTCCCAGAAGCCGCCGTTCTCGTCGTAGGTGATGATGATCGCGGCGTCCTTCCAGTTGGGGCCGTTGCGCACCGCGTTGATGAGCTGCACCACGTGGTTCTCGCCGGTGAGGATGTCGGCGTAGCCCGGGTGCTCGTTGTTGACGCCTAACGGCTTGACGAACGACACCGCCGGGAGCGTGCCGGCCTGCGCGGCGGCGACGAAGTCGGTCTCGTCCTTGAGGTGCGCGGCGCGCCCCGGGGTGCCGTCGGCGTAGTTGGCGAAGTACGCGAACGGCTGGTGGTGGAACTGGAACGTCGCGTCCGGCGTGCCCGCGATGGCGTTGTTCCAGCCGCCCGAGTACCAGGCCCAGCTCACGTTCTTGTCCGACAGCCGGTCGCCGATCGTCGGTAGGGTCTGCACGGGGACGAGGTTCGCGGCGGCGGCGCTGGCGGGGTGCGGCGAGTTGACCGTGTACGACGTGTTCACGACGAATCCGTCGGGGGTCACCGCGCCGTCCGTGAGCAGGGCGCCGCTGCCGTCGAGCTTGGCGACGATGCTCGCGGGCGCGTTGGGGAACACGGGCGCGGCCGCGGCGATGAGGTACATGTGGTTCAGGAACGAGCCGCCGAACGCCGAGTGGAAGAAGTGGTCGGCGAGCGTGTACTTGGCGGCCTCGGCGGCAAGCGGCAGCACCGCGGTGTGGTAGTAGCCCATCGACAGCCCCTGCGCGTCGCTCACCGCGACGTACTTGTCCATCTTGCCGCCGTCGATCTGCTGCTGCTCCTGGTAGTAGCGGTGCACGAGGTCGCGCGTGGGCGTCGACGGCGGCACGAACTGGGCGATGTCGAACGACGCGTTGGGCAGCGTGGCCGGGACGGGCGAGCCGGTCACCTGCGGCAGCGTGGTGTACGCCTGCCCGGCGAGGTTCACCTGGGTCGCGCGCGCCGCGCCCGCGCTCAGCCCCTCGGCGCCGGCGAACTCGCCGTAGGTGTTGTCGAACGAGCGGTTCTCGAGGTAGATGACGACGACGTGGTTGACCTTCGAAACGTCGGAGGCGGCGGCGGAGACGGGCGCGGTGCTGCTATCGCACGAGGCGGCGAAGGCGGCCGCGGCGCACGCGGCGCCGATGCCGGCGGCGGCGCGAAGCGTGAAACGACTGGTCATCGGGTAGAGGTCGGAGCTGGTGGGTGGGGCGGTTCGCCGGGGGCGGCGGGGTACGCGCCGACGGGTTCGTCGAGCGCGCGGAGGAACGCGACGAGCGCGCGGCGGTCGCGCGCGGTGAGGTGGAGCGGCTCGCGCGGGAGCGTCTGGTTGGGCACGGCCGCGCCGAGCCCGGCGCCGCCGCCGCGGTCGTAGAAGTCGAGCACGTCGTCGAGCGTGCGGAGGGCGCCGTTGTGCATGAACGGGCCGCCGTGCGCGGCGCCGCGCACGGATGGGGTCTTGAACGCGTGCAGGTGTCCGTCGAGGCGGTCGAGCGCGGCGCGCCCGGAATCGGCGTCGACCGGCGGGGGGCGGACGGCGTTAGGCGGAACGGGGTAGCGCCCGGGCACGCCGAGTACCTCGACCGCCGACGTCGCGAAGTCGGGCGGTGCCGTCCCGTTGAAGAACGGCGCGAAGTGGCACGTGCCGCAGCGCGCGCGCCCCATGAACAGGTTGAACCCGCGGCGCTCGTCGCCCGTCAGCGCGGCGCCGGCGTCGCCGCGCACGGCGCGGTCGAAGCGCGAGTCGAACCGCCCGAGCGAGCGCAGGTACGCCGCGAGCGCCTCGCGCACGGCGTGCGGCGTCACGGCGGCCGCGGGCGGCGCGCCCGTTGCCGCGGCGAACGCCTGCCGGTACGCGACGCGGTGCGCGAGGCGCGCGGCCGCGGCGTCGGTCGAGCTGCCCATCTCCGACGGACTCGCGAGCACGCTGTCGACCTGCGCTTCGAGCGTGGCCGCGCGCGCGTCGGCGAACTGCGCGGGCTGCCACGCCGCGTACGCCAGGCGCGGCGTGTGGCGCAGCGCGCGTTCGCCGACGGCCGCGCCGCGCGCGGGTGCCAGCGCCGCCGCGCGCGCGCGGCCGTCGGTGAACGCGCGCGCCGGCAGGTGGCACGACGCGCACGCGCGGCGGCCGTCGCCCGAGAGCGCCGGGTCGGCGAAGAGGGCGCGGCCGAGCGCGACCCACGCCGCGGTCGGCCGGGGCGCGTCCGCGGCGGCGAACGCCATCGCGTCGAAGGCGCGGGCGTCGTACACGCTCGCCACGCCGCGGGGCCACGCCTGGCGCAGTGCCACGGCGGGCGCCGGCACGCGCGCGGCCACGGCCGCGAGCGCGGCGAACGCGGGGTTCGCGCGCGTGGTCACGAACGCGAAGCGGTCGAACGTCGCGAACCGCGGGTGCGCGCGGAGGTAGGCCGCCGCGTCCCGGAGGCGCGCGTCGGCCGCGCGCGCGTCGGCCGGGGGCGCCCCGGCCGCGTCCGCCGCGTCGGCGACGAGCGCGCGCACGCCGTCGACGGCGGCTGCGGCGTCGAGCATCGCGGCGCCGGCCGGGCCGTCGTCGGTGCCCGCGATGCCGAGCGTGCACACGCGCGCCAGCTCCAGGCGCGCCACGTCGAGCAGCTGCGCGTCCGCGGCGGCGAGGTAGGGGAGCGCGCCCCGCACGCGGGCGAGCGCACCGCGCGCGCGCGCCACCTCCGCCCGCACCGAGTCGCGCGCGCCTAACACGGCCGCGCCGCGGGCGGCGGGCGCGACGAACACGCGCCGCTCGATGCGCGGAAACCCGTGCGTGACGACGCGCCCCGCGTCGGGGTTGTCGTCCCCCTCCTCGGCCTCCGTGCCGTCGAGGGCGAGCGCTTCGCGGGGCGCGAAGTAGGCGAGCACGCCCTCGAGTCGCTTGTACGCGGCTCGTGCGGTGCGGTAGGCATCGCGGCGTGCGTCCGCCGCCTGCGCGCCCGCGAGCCGGACGAGCGCGCCGTCGAGCGTGTCGAGCCCGCCCGCGACGCGGCCGCGCAGCCGGGCCGACAGCGCGGCGTCGACGTGCCAGAGCGGCGTGGCGCGCGGGGCGGACGCGACGGGCGAGTGGTGGGGCGGCATCGCGCGCGGGCGGGCGGCCGTCCAACCGCCGGCGCCGATGGCGGCGCCGAGGAGGACGGAACCGGCCGCGCGCGCATGCCGGGTCGCACGGGGCATGAGCGGGGGCGGGGCGCGCGGGCCGGGTCCGTCCTTCGGACGCGGGCGCGGGCGGGGCGCGGCGGGGCGCGACCGTGCGCGCCCCACCGCTCCGGTCTAACGTCTCCGCGTTCTGTCGCGATCGACCGACGAACGGGTAACGGACGTGTCGCGGCGCGCGACCGTCGGGGGGGACGGACCGACAGCAGAGCCCGGCTCGTCGTTCAGCGCGCGCAGGAACGCGACGAGCGCGCGGCGTTCGTCTACCGTCAGCTGCAACCGCCGCGCGGGCAGCGTCTGGTTGGGCACGCGCAGGCCGCGCCCCCGCCCGCCGCCGTCGTCGTAGAACCGCACCACCGCGTCGAGCGTCGCGAACGCCCCGTTGTGCATGTACGGCGCGGTCCGCGCGACGTTGCGCAGGGTGGGCGTCTTGAACGCGTGGAGGTGTTCGGGCCGGCCGTCGACCGCGCCGCGACCGGGGTCGGGGTCGACGCGCCGGGCGCCCACGGCGGGGACGCCGAGCACTTCCGCGTCGACCGACCGGAACAGCGGCGGCGTCGCGCCGCTGAAGAGGGGCGCGTAGTGACACGTGCCGCACCCCGCGCGCCCGAGGAAGAGCGATGCGCCGCGGCGCTCTTCGGCCGTGAGCGCGCCGCGGTCGCCGCGGAACGCGCGGTCCACGCGCGACTCGGTACGCCCGAGCGAGCGCACGTACGCCGCGAGCGCCTGCCGAACGCCGAGCGGGGTGGGGGCGGCGCCCAACGCGCCGCGGAACGCGGCCGCGTAGGTCGGCTCGCGCGCGACGCGCGCCGCCGCGCGCTCCGCGCTGCTCCCCATCTCGGGCGCGCTGGCGAGCACGGCGGCCGCCTGGTCCTCGAGCGTGACCGCGCGCGCGTCGGCGAAGAGCGCGGGCTCGTACGCGACGGCGAGCAGGGACGGCGTGTTGCGCAGCGCGACGCCCCCGGCGGCGACGTGTCCGGCGACGCCCCGCACGACCGCGGGCGCACGGCGGCCGTCGGCGAACGCGCGGGCCGGCACGTGACAGCTCGCACACGCGCGCGACCCGTCGCCCGAGAGTGCGGGGTCGGCGAACAGGCGCGCGCCGAGGGCCACGAGGGCCGGCGTCGCGCGAGGGGCGGCCTCGGGCGCGTAGGCGCGCACGTCGAACGCGCCGCGCTCGAACAGGGTCGTGCCCGTCCACGCGCGCGGGCGTTCGACGCGGGGGACGCCGGCCGAACGCCGCGCCCGCTCCAGCTCGCGCAGCGCGGGCTCGGTGTAGTCGGCGATGAACGTGAGGCGGTCGAAGCGCGCGAAGTCGGGCCGTGTCGCCGCGTAGCGCGCGGCACGTTCGAGCGACGCAACGGCGCGTGCCGCGGCGGGAGCCGGCACGGTCGCCGCGACGAGGGCCGCGGCCCCGCGCAGCGCGACCGCCGACTCGCCGACGCCGGCTCGCGTGTCGGGCGTGTCGAACCCGGTCACGCCGAGGGTGGCGACGCGCGCCACCTCCAGCTGCGCCGCCTCGAAGACGAGCGGGGGCGAGATGCGGAAGTCGCCGAGCTGCGCGAGGAGCGTGTGCACCGCCTCGCGTCCCCCCCGCACGCCCTCCGCGGCCGCGCGCCAGTCGGGCGCGGGAGCAGCCAACGCGCGCTCGACCGCCGCGAAGGCCGACGCGGTCGCACCGGGCGGCGCGGCATCGTCGTCGTCCACCTCCTGCCGGCGGCCGTTGAGCGCGGTCGCCGCCGCCGGGGCGAGTAGTTCGACCAGCGCCTCCTGACGCTTGTACGCCGCGCGCGCGTCGGCGAAAGCGCGCGCGGCGCACGCCGCACCGCCGGTCCCCCGCCCCGCGCACCGCGGCAGGCCCGCGAGGGCGGAGTCGAGCGCCACGACGTCGTCGCGCAGCCGCGCCCCGAGCGGCCCGCCGTTCGCGCCGGGCGCGCGGCCGTCGACCTGCACGGGCACCGGCCGCGTCGGCGCACCCTGACCGCCCGCGCGAGCCGTGAGGGTGCGGACCGTCAGGGTGCGGACCGTCAGGGCACGAACCGTCGGCGCACGCGCGATCGCGATCACCGCGAGCACGCCCGCGAGCACGCCGCTGCCGAGCAGGCCGCGGTCGAGCGCGCCGCGGGCGAGCGCGGCGCGCGGCCGCTTCACCGCGCGACCACGTCGAACGAGTCGCGCACGGTGCTCGGCGACGACGGCGCCGTGTAGCCGGCCGCCGGCACGTCGCGGCCGTAGCTCTGCACGAACACGCGCCCGTCGTTGCGCACCGTGGTCACGACGAAACCGTAGTAGCCGCCCGTCGACGGGATCGTCGGGTCGATGGTCGTCTCGAGCTTGCTGCCGCCGTTGCCCGCGATGATCTGCCACGTGGCCGAACCGGCGGCCGGCTGCGCACGCCAGTACACGTGGTTGTGGGCCGAAAACATCGCGTCGACGTGGTTCGCGGTGAGCACGCTCCAGTACTGGTCGCGCGAGGCCGGGAACTTCGACAGGCCGTCGGTCGCGACCGTCGGGTACGAGTACGCGGGTTTGTGACCGAATACGAAAATGTGCTGCGCGCCGAGCCCGTTGGCCGCGGCGAGGTCGGCGCCGAGCCACGCGGTGGGCGCGTGCCAGTCCGCGCCGGTCGGGTCGGTGTTGATCGTGACGAAGTGCGAGCCCGAGTAATCGAACGAGTACGTGAGCTTGCTCTGGTCGGTGGCCAGGTTGTCGGCGCCGCCCGCGGTGGGCCCGTTGCCGCCGCGCGTGATGTACGGCTGCATGTCGCGCAGCCACGTGCGCTCCGCCGCGGCGGTGGCGACCTTGGCGAGGTTCTGCACCTCGTGGTTGCCCGGCATGGCGACGAGCTCGACGCCGAGCGCGGGGAGCGGCGACGCCTCGTAGACGGCACGCCACGCGCGCAGCTCGCGGTCGAGCTGCAGCGTGTCGGGCGTGTAGCCGAACACGAGGTCGCCGGTGAAGAAGAGGAAGCGCGGGCGCGTGGGGAGCGCGGCGACCTCCTGGAACGTGCGCGTGAGCTGCTCGAGGTTGGCCGTGCTCGTGTTGCCGAGCGTGTCGGCCGCGTCGACGCGATTGCAGCCGATCACGGCGAAGGTGAATCGCGGGGCGGCGGGGTCGACGGCGGGCGACGTCGTGTCGGTGCAGGCGAGCACGACGCCGGTGGTCGCGAGGAGCGAGACGACGAGCGCGGACGCGGGCGGGCGGCGCATGACGAGGCGGTCGGGGGAGCGTGCCGCGCGGCGGGAGGGCCCGCGGCGGCAATAACGTGATCGCGTCGTGTCACGACGCGATCACGGCCCGGTCACGGAGTGCTGAAGGCCGGCGCGCCGCCCCCGTTCGCGACCAACGGGAGAACCGGCACGGGTTCGTCCGGCGCGCGCGCGTGCGGGCCCGCGGGCACGCCCGGTTCGAGCGGGGACACGCACGCGACGGCGAGGGTCGTCGCGATCGCCGCGGTGATCACCGCGGCCCGCACCGTCCTGACGCTCGCGGCGCGGGTGGGTCGGCCAGCCTGCGCCGACGCGGGAATGCGAGTGGGGATGGGATACACGGTCGAGTCTCCAGCGTGTGTGCCCGGGACCCGGATCCGCGGACTCGGGCCCGGGTTCCGGGCACGCGGCGGGCATGTTAGGCCGCGGCTTGGCCCGCGGCCCGGGCCGCGGCTACGGCGCCGACGGGGTTCCGTCGGCGCATGGCGCGACCAGTGCACCGGCCGCGGCGGCGCTGATGGTGCAGCCGGCCCTCCGGCCGTCGCGCGTGACGATCGTCGGGTCCTGCGTGCTGTCCGCCGCGAGAGACCCGGCCGGCACCGGCGGGGCGGTGGGCTCGGCGTACGAGCCGCAGGCGGCGGCGAGGGCGAGCACGACGGCCGCGGCCAGTTGGGCGCGCGTCCGGCGGGTGTGCAGGGGCGAGGACATGATGCGGGTCTCCTGATGCGGCGCCTGAGGTGGCGCTCGACGGTGGTGGGACGCGGTCGCGCGCCGCAGCGCGGTGCGTGAGGGTGTGGGGCGGGAGCGGGGCGCGCGCTCGTCCGGGAGGCGCCACGACGCCGCCGAGAGTGGCCCGGGTTTGCTGCTCCCATCGTGTTATGCGGAATGCGCGACCAAAACGGCTCGGCGCGGCGCGCGGGGTGTTGACGCCGCCCCCGGCGGCCCGTATCGTCGCGCGGTGTCAGCCGGCATCGCGCGGTCTTCTCCCGCGCCCGCCGGGGGCCGTGTCGCACGCCTGCGACCCGTGCGCCTCGCGCGGCCGACCGCGGGCTGCCCGATGGACGATGCGATGGACGCCACCTCCCTGCCCTCCTTCCCCGCCGCGCCGACCTGCGCCCCCGCGCTCGGCTCGCGGATCGGCCACTCGCCCGCCTTCGGCGCGACGCCGCCCGGCGCGGCGACCGCCGATGCCAGGGGCCCCGGCGCCCCTCCGACCGACGTGACGGCGCTCATCGTCGCGGCCGATGCGGGGGACCGGGCGGCGCTCGACGCGCTCCTGCCCGCCATCTACGCCGAACTGCACCGCCAGGCCGCGCTCGCGATGCGGCGCGAGGCGGCCGGACACACGCTCGGCGCGACCGCGCTCGTACATGAGGCCTACCTGCGCCTCGCCGCGCAGGCGGGCGGCGCGGGGCAGAGTCGCACGCAGTTCCTCGCCGCCGCCGCGCACCTCATGCGGCAGATTCTCGTCGACCACGCGCGCGCGCGGCAGGCCGCCAAGCGCGGCGGCGGGGCGGTCTGCGTCACGCTCGACGACCGCGCGAACGTGGCCGCGCCCGACGCCACGGCCGACGTGCTCGCCCTGCACGAGGCGCTGGACCGGCTCGCGGCGTTCGACCCGTCACAGGCGCGGCTCGTCGAGCTGCGCTACTTCGGCGGCCTCACCCTCGAAGAGACGGCGGCCGCGCTCGGCGTCTCGCCGGCGACCGTCAAGCGCGAGTGGGCCGTGGCGCGCGCCTGGCTCCGGCGTGAGTTGCGCGCCTAACACGCGCGGTGAGGCGAGCCCGGGCGTACGCGATGCCGCTCTGCGGCGGTCGACAGGCCACAGACACCGTCGATGACCCGTTCGGCGCACGGCGGATCGCCCGATCCCTGGCGAACGACCGATGCGCCCTGGTGCAGCGGACCAGCCGGCCGTACGTTGGGCGCGCCGATAGGTGTCGGCACGTCCATCCCCGAAGCGAGGGTGCCATGCTCCGTACGTTCAGTATCACGGCGACCGCGATCGCCGCGTTGTCCGTCGCGTCGGTCGCGTCGGCGCAAACCCAGAGTCGGCTCAACTTCAGCGGCTCGGTCAATCTCCAGAATTCGCCGACCAACCCGGCGAACCTGCTGCTCGACTTCCTCGCGGGCCCCAACCAGAACATCGGCGGCACGCCCACGGGGAACGTGATCGCGGTCCCGACGATCAACGGCATCTTCTTGCCGGGTATCACGCCGGGCACCCAGGGCATCATCTCCGACCTCACGGTCTCGCCCGCGGGCGTGGTCGGGCTGCCGGTGAGCCCGTTCCTCACGATCGGCGGCTACACCTTCACGCTCCAGGGCACGCAGAACAGCCCGGGCACGGTCACCTTCGGGCCGATCGCGCTCAACCCGGCCGGCACCCAGGGCTCGACGGCGACGTTCTCGGTGAACGGCATCGCGACGGGCCCGACGTTCACGGGCACGCAGACGTTCAGCGGCGTGTTCACGGCGCAGTTCGCCGGCCTGACGCCGGCGCAGGTCTTCAACACGATCAACTCGGGCGGCGTGGTCTCGGCCGTGTCGGTCTCGGCGGAGTTCCTCGTCCCCGCGACGGTCACCACGCCGGAGCCGGCCACGTACGCGCTCCTGGCGACCGGGCTCGGCGCCCTGGGCCTCGTCGCCCGCCGCCGCAACGCGCGCGCGTGATCGTGTCGTAGGCCGTCCGACACTGCGGACGACAGAGCGGGGCGGCGCCACACGGCGTCCGCCCCGCTCTGTCGTCCGGCATCGTCGCGACCGCAACAGTGGGGTCCGACCGCCACGCACGCGTGTCGAGCCGGGCGTACGCCGACATCCCCGGGGCCGGCTTCATACATTCCGCCGATCCCCCGAGCACGCCCGGGCACCCGCCGGGCGTGGCGCGCGTTCCCCTGTGCAGGTGATGACGACGTCGTTCGACCAACCCCCACTCTTCGCGCGTCTCGACGACGCGCGCGACCGGGCCCGCAGCGCGCAACGGCCGGTGCTCCTGAGCGCGGTGGAGCCGATCGCGGCGGTGGACACGATCGACGTGTTGGAGGCCCTCACGCGCGCAGCAGCCCACGACCCGCTGCTGGCCCGGCAACTCGCGGCGGGTCGCGCACTCTGGACGCGGCCCGCCGATGGCTTCGCCCTGCTGGGAGTCGGTGCTGCAGCCACGTTCGCGCCACATGGCGCGGCGCGCTTCACCGCGGTCGACCAGGCGTGGACCGCGCTCCTGTCCGACGCGGTGATCGACGGCGCATCGGCGACGGGGGCGGGGCCGGTACTCATGGGCGGCTTCGCGTTCGATCCCGACGGCCCGCGGGCCGACCACTGGCGGGGCTTCCCGAGCGCGCGCATGACGCTGCCTCGCGTGCAGCTCGCCGTATCCGACGGCACCGGCTGGCTCACGACGACGGTGTTGGTCTCGGCCGACGGGCGCCCAGATATCAGTGCCGAGTCGCTTGCGCACCTCCGCGATGCAGTGCTGGGAACATGCGCCGATGCTGGCGCGATCACCGCTCGAGACCAGGACGAAACGCTTCCGCTCGATGAAGCGACGCTCTCGCTCGACGACGTCCGGCCTGGCGCCGAATGGCGGGCGCTGGTGCGCGACGCGGTCGCGGAGATCGAGGGCGGCACGCTCGACAAGGTGGTGCTCGCGCGCGCCGTGCACGCCGCCATGCCGCACGAGGTCCAACTCACGGCGGTACTTCGGCACCTGCAGGTATCCCACCCCGATTGCTACGTGTTCGGTTACTGGCGCGGTGATCGCGCGTTCGTGGGCGCCAGTCCGGAGCGGCTCGTCCGGCTCGACGATGGGCAGGTGCGCGTGAGCAGTCTTGCGGGATCGGCGCGGCGGGGCACCACACCGGACGACGACGCCCGGTCCGCGGCGGAGCTGCTGGCGAGCCGGAAGGACCGATCGGAGCACGCGCTCGTGCGCGATACGCTCGTCGCCGAGCTCGGCGCGCTGTGTGACGACGTGACCGCACCGGCGGAGCCGGAGCTGCTCGCGCTCCGCCACGTGTACCACCTCTATACGCCGGTGCGCGCGCGCCTCCGTCCGGGGCGGTCGCTCCTCGACCTGGTCGCGCGCCTCCACCCCACGCCCGCCGTCGGCGGCTCCCCGCGTGCAGCCGCGCTGGCGTTCCTGCGCACGCGCGAGCGGCTCGACCGTGGCTGGTACGCCGCGCCCGTCGGCTGGGTGGGGCGCGACGGCGGCGAGTTCGCGGTCGCGCTGCGCTCAGCCGTCGTCGCCGCGCGCGAGGCCTGGATGTTCGCGGGCTGCGGGATCGTCGCGGCGTCCGATCCGGACGCCGAGTACGCCGAATCGCGCCTCAAGCTGCGGTCGATGACCCAGGCGCTCGCGGCCGCGCTCGCCGAGGGCGACGACGGCGAGCGCGAGGCGAACGGCGGCGTCCAGCGTGGCGAGGCGACGACGGCGGCCGCTACGGGATGACGGCCGCACCCGACGAGACGGCGCAGGCCGCGCACGCGTACATCGGGGCGTTCGTCGACGAGCTGGTGCGCGCCGGGGTACGCCACGCATGCATCGCCCCCGGGTCGCGCTCGACACCGCTCGCCCTGACGATCGTCGCGCACCCCGGCCTTCGCGCGTGGGTGCACCTGGACGAGCGTTCGGCCGCCTTCTTCGCGCTCGGGATGGCGCGCGCACTCGGCGAGCCGGTGGCGCTGCTCTGCACGTCGGGCACGGCGGCGGCCAACTTCTTCCCGGCCGTGGTCGAGGCGCGCGCCGCGGGAGTACCCCTGCTCGTCCTCACCGCCGACCGCCCGCCCGAGCTGCGCGAAGTGGGCGCGGCGCAGACCATCGACCAGCACCGCCTGTACGGCGCGCACGCCAAGTGGTCGGCGGAGGTCGCCCTGCCCGAGGCGACGCCCGCCCTCCTGCGCTACGTGCGCACGCTGGCCGGGCGCGCCGTCGCGCTCGCGAGCGCCGCGCCGGCTGGACCGATCCACCTGAACTTCCCCCTGCGCGAGCCGCTCGTTCCGGTCCCGGTCGGGATGCCGGCCGGGCTCTCGGCCGCCGACGCGCTGGCGTGGCAGGGCCGTCCCGACGGCGCGCCGTGGGTCGTCGTCGACGACGCGCCGCCCGGCCCCGACGACGCGACCGTGGCCCGGCTCGCCGCCGACCTGCGCGCCGCGCGGCGCCCGCTGATCGTTTGCGGCCCCCAGCCCGACCGCGCGTTCGCCGCGCCGCTCACGGCCCTCGCCCTCGCGCTCCGGGCGCCGCTGCTCGCCGATCCGCTGTCCCAGCTGCGGTGGGGCGTGCACCGCGACGCGTCCGCGGGCGACTCCACGGTCATCGACCGCTACGACGCCGCGCTCCGCGACGAGGCCACCGCGACGTCTCTCGTCCCCGACTTCGTGCTGCGAGTCGGCGGGCTTCCGACGTCCAAACCGCTGCTCCAGTACCTCGATCGACATGCCGCGGCCCGGCTGGTCGTCGTCGACCCGGCGCGCTGGCCCGACCCCTCGCTGCTGGCCGCCGAGGTGGTGCATGCGGACCCGCGCGTGCTCGCCGAGCGACTGCTCGCGATCATTGGAGCAGGCGGCCCTCAGGAGGACGACTGGCTCGCGGACTGGCGCCGCGTGGACGCGACCACGGGTGCGGCGCTCGCCGCCTACGCCGCGGGACTCGACGAGCCGTTCGAGGGGCGCGCGCTGGCCGTGGTCGCCGACGCCGTGCCGGCGGGCGGAACGCTGTTCGTGAGCAGCAGCATGCCCGTCCGTGACCTCGACGCCTTCGCCGCGGGCGACGCGCGCGCGCTCCGGGTGCTGGCCAACCGCGGCGCGAACGGAATCGACGGCGTCGTCTCGACGGCGTTAGGCGCCGCCGCGGCCGCGCGCGGCGGCGCGTCGGATGACGCGTCGAACGGCGCGGCGAACGACGGGGGCGCGGGGCCGCTCGTGCTGGTCATCGGCGACCTCGCCTTCTACCACGACATGAACGGGCTGCTCGCGGCGCGGCTGCACGCGCTCGACGCCACGATCGTCGTGCTGAACAACGACGGCGGGGGGATCTTCTCGTTCCTGCCACAGGCGGCGCACCCCGCGCACTTCGAGCAGCTGTTCGGCACCCCGCACGGGTTGGAGTTCGCGCCCGCGGCGGCCCTCTACGGCGCGTGCTACCGCCGCGTCGAGACGCCCGCGGCGCTCCGCGCCGCGGTGGCCGCGGGGGTCGGCGGGCGCGGGCTGCACCTCGTCGAGATGCGCACCGACCGCGCGCGGAACGTGGTGCTGCACCGCGGCGCGTGGGCGGCGGTGGCGGCCGCGTTAGACGCGGCGAGATCCGTCGCGCCCACGGCCGCGGGCTGACACGCCGTGTCCGACGCCTGCGACGTCGACGTGGGCGGCGGGCTCTCGCTGCACCTCGCCCGTGCGGGCGTCGGGCCCCCGCTGCTCCTGCTGCACGGCTTCACCGGCGCCGGCGGCACGTGGGCGCCGCTCCGCGCCGCGCTCGGCGGGTCGTACGCCACGCTCGCGGTCGACCTCCCCGGCCACGGCCGCTCCGGCGCGCCCGCCGACCCGGCGCGCTTCGCGCTCGACCGCCTCGCGGACGACCTCGCCCGCGTGCTCGACGCCGCCGGCGTCGCGCGCGCCGCGGTGCTCGGCTATTCGTTAGGCGGGCGCGCCGCGCTGCGGTTCGCGCTCGCACGGCCGGAGCGCGTCGCCGCGCTCGTGCTCGAGAGCGCGTCGCCCG
Source organism: uncultured Gemmatimonadales bacterium (assembly GCA_963851265.1). Classification (GTDB taxonomy): domain Bacteria; phylum Gemmatimonadota; class Gemmatimonadetes; order Gemmatimonadales; family Gemmatimonadaceae; genus BPUI01. The sequence goes on along the minus strand of CAWKNZ010000008.1, from coordinate 45,870 downwards.
GCATCGCCGACCCCGCCGAGCGCGCGGCGCGGGTCGCGGCCGACGCCGCGCTCGCCGACGCCATCGAGCGCGACGGCGTCGCGGCGTTCGTCGACTGCTGGGAGCGGCTTCCGCTCTGGGCGTCCCAGGCCGCGCTCGGCGACGACGCGCGGGCGGCGCTGCGCGCGGGGCGGTTGGCGAACGACGCGCGCGGGCTCGCCAACAGCCTGCGCGGCGCCGGCGCGGGCGCGGACCCGCCGGCGCTCGACCGGCTCGCGGCGATCCGCGCGCCGACGCTGCTCGTCGCCGGCGCGCTCGACGCGAAGTACGTCGCGTTAGGCCGCGCGATGCGGCGCGCGATTCCCGGGGCGCGCATCACCGTCGTCGCGGGCGCGGGGCACGCCGTGCACCTGGAGCGTCCCGACGCCTTCGCCGCGCTCGTCCGGACGTTCCTGGACGAGAGCCTCGGTCCACGTCCGTCGCCGGACGGCCCCCACGCCACCAGGGCGTGAGCCCGTCCGGGACTCGTCAGCTGTAACGCGTCAGCTCAGGACAGGAACTTCGCCACGCCGCCGTGGCGCGAGCACGCGCCGCGATGCCCCTTCGCGTGCGAGTACGAGCCATCCTTGCACTGCGCCACCGCGCCCGCCGGGTTGGCGTTCTCAGCGCCGCCAGCCGCCGCACCCGTCGCCTGGGTGGCCGGCGTCGGTGCACCGCCCGGCGCCACGGCCGAGGCCCGGCGCGTGGGCCCGTTCGGCACCACCGCGGTGGCCTGGGGTGTCGGGGCCGGCGCGACCCCACCCGGGTTGGCCGACGCCACCGCGGCGGACCGCGCCGCAGCGGGCGCGGGCGCGGCGACAGTGGTCACGCCGCCGTGCCGTGCGCACGCGCCGCGGCCGACCTTCCCGGTCGTGCCATCCTTGCACGTGACGCTCGCGACCTTGGCCCCGCCCGGGGTCGCGGCGCGCGCTGGTCCCGGGGGCAGCACGGCCTGCGGGGGCCGCGCGGCGGGCAGCGCCGCCGTCGGGCGCGTGGCGCTCGGGCGCGTCGCCGGCGTCGCGGCCGGCGCACCGGCAGGAGCAGGTGCCGCGGCCGGCGTCTGGGCGCGCGCGGCGAGCGGGACGAAGCCAAGGGCGGCGACGAGGGACAACGCGAGTCGAGCGCGCATGAGGCACCTGAGGAGGAGGATGGCGGGAGCAGCGGTCTCGCGCACAAGATACGGGTCGGCGAGCCGGGCCGCGCCGCCCCTCGCGGCCTAGCTTTGCGGAGCGCCGCCGCGCCACGCTCCGGCGGGCGGCGTTCTCCCGCTTCCACGCCCGGCATGAGCATCGACTGGCAGCCCATCAAGGCCTACACCGACATCCGCTACGAACGCGCCGCCGGTGAGGCGATCGCGAAGATCACGATCAACCGCCCGGAAGTGCGCAACGCCTTCCGTCCCGAGACCGTCGCCGAGTTGATCGACGCCTTCGACCACGCGCGCGACGACCTCACCACCGGCGTGGTGCTGCTCACCGGCGAGGGCGATCTCGCGTTCTGCTCGGGCGGCGACCAGCGCGTCCGCGGCGAGGGCGGCTACGTGGGCGGCGATCAGGTGCCGCGGCTCAACATCCTCGACGTTCAGAAGCAGATCCGCTACCTGCCCAAGCCGGTGGTGGCCGTGGTCGCGGGCTACGCGATCGGCGGCGGGCACGTGCTGCACCTCGTCTGCGACCTCACGATCGCGGCCGAGAACGCGCGCTTCGGCCAGACCGGCCCGAGGGTCGGCAGCTTCGACGCGGGGTACGGCGCCAGCTATCTCGCGCGAGTCGTCGGGCACAAGAAGGCGCGCGAGATCTGGTACCTCTGCCGCCAGTACGACGCGCAGCAGGCGCTCGACATGGGACTCGTGAACACCGTCGTGCCGCTCGAGCGACTGCACGACGAGGCGATGCAGTGGGCGCGCGAGATCGTCGAGAAGAGCCCCATCGCGCTGCGCTTTCTCAAGGCGTCGTTCAACGCCGACACCGACGGGCAGGCCGGGCTGCAGCAGCTCGCGGGCGACGCGACGCTGCTCTACTACCTGACGGAGGAAGCGAAGGAGGGGAAGAACGCGTTCCTCGAGAAGCGGAAACCCGACTTCTCGAAGTTCCCGCGTTTCCCGTGACCCCGGCGTGACGGGCGCGCCGGCCGCGCTCCCCGACTGGCTCGCGCACCGCGCGGCCGCGGCGCCCGCGCGCGCCGCGCTCGTCGCGCGCGGGCGGACGTGGAACTTCGCCGAGCTCGACGCGGAGGCGTCGCGCGCGGCCCGGCAGCTCGCCGCGCTCGGCGCGCGCGCGGGCGACCGCGTGGCGACGCTCCTGCCTAACGGCGCGGCGCCGGCCGTGCTCGCGCACGCCGCGCTCCGCCTCGGAGCCACGCTGGTCCCACTCAACGTCCGGCTCACCCCCGCCGAACTCGCCTGGCAGCTCGGCGACGCCGCGCCGCGCGCGCTCGTCGCCGACGCGCGCACCGCCGCGCTCGCGCGCGCGGCGTGCGACGCGCTCCCCGCCGCGACGGCCCCCGCCATGACACTCGCGTCCGAGGCGGGCGGCCCGTCGGTGCTCGGCGCGGCCGCCGAGGCCGAGGTGCCGCTGCAACTCGCACACGACCCCGAGCGCGTGCTCGCGACGCTGTACACGTCGGGCACCACCGGGCGGCCCAAGGGCGCGATGCTCACGGTCGGCAACTTCTGGTGGAGTGCCGTCGGGTCCGCGCTCAACTTGGGCGCCGGCCCCGACGACCGCTGGCTCGCCTGCCTCCCCCTGTTTCACGTCGGCGGGCTGTCGATCGTGCTGCGCTCGGCGATCTACGGCTCCGCCGCCGTCGTCCACGACGCGTTCGACGCCGACGCGGTGAACGGCGCGATCGACGCCGAGGGGGTCACGATCGTCTCCGTCGTCGCGGTGATGTTGCAGCGCATGCTCGACGCGCGCGCGGCGGGCGGCGGGCGCGCGTATCCGGCGTCGCTCCGCTGCGTGCTGCTCGGCGGCGGCCCCGCGCCCGCGCCGCTGCTCGAACGGTGCGCGGCGTTAGGCGTGCCCGTCGTGCAGACCTACGGCCTCACCGAGACCGCCTCGCAGGTGGCCACCCTCGCCCCCGCCGACGCTCTCCGCAAGCTCGGGTCGGCGGGGCGGGCGCTCTACCCCAACGCGCTGCGCGTGGCCGTCGACGGGCGCGACGCCGCCCCCGACGAGACGGGGGAGATCCTCGTGCGCGGCCCGGTGGTGATGGCGGGCTACGCGGGGCGACCCGAGGCCACCGCGCGCGCCGTCGTCGACGGCTGGCTGCACACCGGCGACGTGGGGCGGCTCGACGCCGAGGGCTACCTGTACGTGCTCGACCGCCGCGACGACCTGATCATCACCGGCGGCGAGAACGTCTACCCGGCCGAGGTGGAGGCGGCGTTGCTCGCCCACCCGCGGGTGGCCGAGGCGGGCGTGGTGGGCGCGCCCGACCCCGCGTGGGGGCAGCGGGTGGTGGGCGTCGTGCGCCTAACAGCCCCCCCGCGGGCGACGCGGCGCCGGGCGATGTCATCGACGCGGCCCTCGGCGAGGCGCTGCGCGAGCACTGCCGCGCGCAGCTCGCGCGCTACAAGGTGCCCGCGGAGGTGCGCATCGTGCGCGACCCGCTCCCGCGCACCGCGTCGGGCAAGCTGCAGCGCGCGGCGCTGCGGGCCGCGCTGCCCGACGCGCTCCCGGCCGCCCTTCCGGCCGCCCTTCCGGCCGCGCCGGGCTGACCGGGGTTGATGGGCGCGTGACCCTCCGCCGTCCCGGGGGTACAATCTGGCATGCCATCCCCGCTGCTCTCGCTCATCCAGAACCGCCTCGGCGGTCGCCGCGCCGTCGAGACGTTCACGCCGCGCCGGACCTTCGCCGACGTGATCCTGCCGCCGGCGACTCGCGCCACGCTCGACCAGGCGCTCGCGCAGGTGCGGAGCCAGGCGCTCATCTTCGACCGCTGGGGCCTCGGCGAGCGCCACGCGACCGGGCTCGGGCTCGCCTTCAACTTCGCGGGGCCGCCGGGGACGGGGAAGACCGTGTGCGCCGAGGCGATCGCTCACGCGTTAGGCCGCCAGCTGTTCCTCGTCAACTACGCCGAGGTCGAGAGCATGTGGGCCGGCGAGACGCCCAAGAACGTCGCGGCCGTGTTCCGGGCGGCGGGGGAGCAGAACGCGGTGCTGTTTTTCGATGAGGCGGACGCGATCGCCGCACGGCGCACCGGCGCGGGCGCGGCGCTCGCCTTCCAGCGCGAGTCCAACACCACCGTCAACGTGCTGCTCAAGGAGCTCGAGGCGTTCAACGGCGTGGTGATCTTCGCGACCAACCTGGCCGCCAACTTCGACCCCGCGTTCGCGCGCCGCGTGCGGACGCACGTGCTGTTCGAGATGCCCGGCCCCGACGAGCGCGAGCAGATCTGGCGCGTCCAGGTGCACCCGCTCAAGACCCCGCTCGCCCCCGACGTCGACTTCCGCGCGCTCGCCGAGCGCTTCGCGGGGAGCGGGGGCGACATCAAGAACGCCGTCCTGAAGGCCGCCGTCGCGGCCGCCGCCGAGCCCGGGCCCGACGACGCCAAGGCCATCCGCCAGGTGCACTTCGAGCGCGCGATGGAGGAGGTGATCTCGGCCAAGCGCGTGATGCGCCAGTCGGTGCTCGATCCCGAGGTGCCCGAGTTGCCCGCGTCGAACGTGCCCGCACCGAACGCGCCAGGGGGAGCGCCCGGCGACCCGGCCGCGCTCACGGCCGACGCCTCGTCGCTCGGCGGGCAGGTCGCCCAGCTCGTCCAGGCGGCCGAGGCGCGGTGGCGCGCGCTCGCGTTAGGCGCGGCGGGGCTCGCCGCGGTGGCGCTGCTGGCCGCGGTCGCCGCGCTCGGTGCGGCGTTCTCGCGTTAGGCGATCGGCGCGGTCACGCCGTCGCGCCGAGCTGGCCGAGCCAGATGCCGACGGCGAAGACGATCCCGCCGCCCACGATCACCTGCGCGACCGTGCGGCCGAGCGGGCTCTCCATGAAGTGGTAGCGGATGTAGGCGATCACGAGCAGCTCGACCACCACGACCCCGTAGGCCACCCAGAGGGCCGTGTGCAGGGTGCCGATGAGGAAGGGGAACGTGTGCCCCATGCCGCCGAGCAGGGTGCCGAGCCCGGTGACCGCGCCGCGCGTGAGCGGGCTGCCGCGCCCCGAGACCTTGCCGTCGTCGGAGAGGGCCTCGGCGAGCCCCATGCTGATGGCCGCGCCCACCGAGGCCGCGAGGCCGACGAAGAACGCGTCGTGCGCGCTGTTGGTCAGGCGGGCCGTGGCGAAGATCGGCGCGAGCGTGCTCACCGAGCCGTCCATGAGCCCCAGCAGCCCCGGCTGCACCACCTGCAGCACGAACCGGTGCTCGTCCGGCGGCCCCGACGACGTCGGCACCGGCGCCGCGTCGGCGGCCGTGAGGTCTGGCAACGTGGACATGAGCCGGAGTCAGACCGCGAACGGTCCCTGATCGGTCGTGCGGGTGGACGAAGCCTAGCCCCGCTCGATGAACCGGTGATGAACGCCCACGGCGGTTCCGCCCGTCGTGGGCGGGGAGTTCACGGGCCGCCGCGCCCGCCGTCGCCGCGCGTGACGCGCACGAGCCGCCAGCCGCCGCGGTGTTCCGGCGCGACGGTCACGGCGCCGTCGGCGCGCAGTCGGCCGCCGAGCGTGTCGGCCACGACGGCGCCGTCCATGCGCACCTGCAGCGTGGCGCCGCTCTCCGCGTCGGCGAAGGGCGCAAGGAACAGCGCGACACGGCCTCGCCCGACGCGCGCCGAGTCGATCGCGACCCGGGCCGGCGCCGACCCGCCGCCAATGGTCGCGGTGCCGACGATCGTGTTGGTCACGACGCCGCCCGACACGCGCGCGACGCGCCGCAACGACAGCTGCAGTGCGCCGCGCCGCGCGTAGAACGGCGCGTCGTACTGCCCCGCCCAATCCCCCGCGAGCGACGCGGCGGTAGCGTCGGCGCCCGGCGCGGCGGCGTCGGCGAACGCGAGGCGCGGCTCGTGGTACCGGGACGCCGGAACGCACGCCACGCTCATCGCGGCGAGCCCTGCCCCGAGGACGAGGGCGACACGCGCCCGGCGCACCGGCATCACGCCACCCCTCTGCTTGACATGTGTGTCCATAACAGGATCCGCGTGCACCCGAGTTCCGCGTGTCGGCCCGCCCGGCCCTACCGCGCCGCCGGCTCGCCGCCCGCGACGGGGGCCGCCGTGAGCTGATCGACGACGAAATCCGCGACCGCGCGCAGGCCGTCCACCGACTGCCCGGCGCGGGCGCCGAGCATCATGCCCATGCGCGTGCAGATGAGCGCGCGCGCCGCGCGCTGCTCGTCGAGCGACGGCGCGACCTCGCCCTTGGCCTTCGCCTCGCGCAACAGCTGCACGATGGTCTGCTCGACGAGCAGCGCCGTCGGCGCGACCGTCGCGGCAACCTCGGCGTCGCTCGCGCCGAACTCCGCGAGCGAGTTGATCGCCATGCATCCCATCGAGCGGCGCTCCGCGGTCCCCGCGGCGGCCGACCGCAGCAGCTCGCGGAGCGCCGCGAGCGGCGACGCCGCGCGGCGGATCGCGTCGATCTGCGCGCCGACGTCGTCGCGCGTGTACCCGCGCAGCGCCTCGAGGTAGCAACGCCGCTTGTCGCCGAACGTGTCGTAGAAGCTCTGGCGCCCGATCCCCATCGCGGTCGCGAGCTCCTCGGTGGTCGTCGCCGCGAAGCCCTGCCGCCAGAACACGCGCATCCCCGCGCGCAACGCGTCGTCACGGTCGAACTGCTTCGGGCGCCCCATACACGAATGTGTAACGATCGTGGACAGGAATGTCAAGAACCGGCGCGATTCCGCTACGCGGCCCGGCTTGACAGGACACGCGCACGCCCTGCACATACCGGGCGGCGCGCTCGCCCGGGGCACCCGCCCGCCGGCGCGACGTGCGACGCGGCCGCACTCGCGTTCGCCCGCCCGACGTCACCCCGTCCCGAGCCAGGCCGTGACCACCGCCCAACGTCCCGCCGCCGTCCCGCTCACCCCGCACGCGGCCGTCGCCGCACCCGCCGCCGGCGCCCTCACCGCGCGCGAGAAGATCCGCACCGTCGTCGTCGAGGAGCACGACGCCATCGCCCGCCTCGTCGCCGGGCGCATCGCCACGCTCGTCCGCGAACGTCGCGCCAGCGGCCAGCGCGCGGTGCTCGGCCTCGCCACCGGCTCCACGCCCATCGGCGTCTACCGCGAGCTGATCCGCATGCACCGCGAGGAGGGGCTCTCGTTCGCGCACGTGGTCACCTTCAACCTCGACGAGTACTACCCGATGGCGCCCGACAGCATCCACGCGTACCACCGGTACATGTGGGAGAACCTGTTCGCGCACATCGACGTCGACCCCGCGAACGTCCACATCCCGCCCGGCAACGTCGCGCCCGACGCGGTCGCCGAGGCGTGCATGCGCTACGAGCTCGAGATCGAGCGCGCGGGCGGCATCGACTTCCAGATTCTCGGCATCGGCAAGACCGGCCACATTGGCTTCAACGAACCCGGCTCGGGCGCCGAAAGCCGCACGCGCCTCGTGCACCTCGACCGCGTGACCCGGCTCGACGCCGCGGCCGACTTCTTCGGCGAGGAGTTCGTGCCGCGCGAGGCGGTCACGATGGGCGTCGCCACCATCCTCGAGGCGCGCGAGATCGCGATCCTCGCGACCGGCGAGCACAAGGCGAGCATCGTGCGACGCGCGGTCGAGGGCGACCTCGACCTCGAAGTCGCCGCGACGTTCCTCCAGCGCCACCCCAACACCACGTTCTACGTCGACGCCGCCGCGGCGGCCGACCTCACCCGCGTCGCGACGCCCTGGCTGCTCGACGAGGTCCGCTGGACCCCCGACCTCGCCGTGCGCGCCGTGGTGTGGCTCTCGGCGCGCGTCGGCCGGGGCGTGCTCAAGCTCACGCAGCGCGACTACGCCGACCACCGCCTCTCGTCGCTCGTCGCGCGCTACGGCTCGCCCGGGGCGGTCAACGGCGCGGTGTTCAACACACTCGGCGCAAAAATCCGCGGCAAGAGCAAGCTGCCGCGGGGGCGCCGCGTCGTCTGCTTCTCGCCGCACCCCGACGACGACGTCATCTCGATGGGCGGCATCCTGCACAAGTTCGTCGAGAACGAGAACGCGATGACCGTCGCCTACATGACGAGCGGCAACATCGCCGTCTTCGACCACGACGTACGCCGCTACCTCGACCTGCTCGCGCGCCTCGCGCGCGAGGGCCTCGTCGACCGCGCGCCGGTCGAGGCGCTCTGCGCGCGTGCCGCCGAATTCTTCGCGCGCAAGCACGCCGGCGACGTCGACATCCCCGAGGTCCAGGACGTCAAGCGCCTCATCCGCGAGAGCGAGGCGGTGAGCGGTCTCGAAGTGATGGGCCTGTCGACGGACAACGCCCGCTTCCTCAACCTGCCGTTCTACCAGACCGGCCAGGTGGTGAAGAACCCCATCGGCCCGGCCGACGTGGCCATCGTGCGCGCCCTGCTCGACGAGCTCGACCCCGAGATCATCTTCGTGGCCGGCGACCTCTCGGACCCGCACGGCACGCACCGGATGTGCAAGGAGGCCATCGACCGCGCGCTCGCCGAACGCGCGCGGGACGGCCGTCCGATGCCCGAAGTCTGGCTCTACCGCGGCGCGTGGCAGGAGTGGCCCGTCACCGAGGCCACCTACCTCGTCCCGATGTCCCAGGAGGAGCTGCGCGTGAAGATCCAGGCGATCTTCAAGCACCAGTCGCAAAAGGACTCGGCGCCCTTCCCCGGGCAGGACGAGCGCGAGTTCTGGCAGCGGGTCGAGCAGCGCAACAAGGACACGGCCACGACGCTCGACCGCCTGGGGCTCGCCGAGTACTTCGCGATGGAAGCCTACGTCGTCGCCGACGCCGCCGGCCCCGGCGCCGGTGCCGGCCCGGTCACGGCGCCCACTCCACCTGCGGCGACGGGTAGTAGTTGATCCCGAGCAGGCGCCAGCGCGGCGCGTGCGCGGCGATCCGGGTGCGGAAGCCCTCCCAGTCGCGCGCGCCCGCCTGAGTCCACGCCACCTCGGCGAGGGCCGGAAGCCGCGGCACGATCAGGTACTCGGCCGCGGTGATGTTGCGCACCGTCTCGGTCCACAGCGGCGCCTCCACGCCGAGCACGTCGCGCTCGGTCACGCCCGCGAAGAACGTGACCGGGTCCCAGTCGTACGCCGTGCGCAGCTCCACCAGCCCGGCCCACCGCAGGCCGAGCTCGGTGTTCGGCGTGTATTTCATGTCGAGATACGCCTTACTCGCCGGCGACATCACGAGCTTCGCGCCCTGGCGCGCGGCGAGCATCGCCGTGTCCGCGCGCCACAGCTGCGCGATCGTCCCGGGGCGCAGCTTCGCGCGCCCGATCTCGTCCCACCCGACCATCGTCTTGCCGTGCCGCGCGACGATGTCCTGCACGCGCTCGACGAACGTCGCGTACTGCGGCACCGTGAGCGCCGCGACCTCGTCGCCGCCGAGGTGGAGGTACGGGCCCGGCGTCATCGCCGCCAGCTCGCGCACCACGTCGTCGACGAACTTGTAGGTGAGCGCCCGGTCGTGGCAGAGCGTGCTGAAGCCGACGCGGATCCCCGTGTAGAGCCCAGGCGCCGGCACGTCGTTGGCCGACGCGTCGGGCGCGGGCTTGCCGCAGCCGAGCCGCGGGTACGACGCGCTGGCCGCCTGCGTGTGCGCCGGCATGTCGACCTCGGGCACCACGGTGACGAAGCGGTCGGCCGCGTAGCGCACGATCTCCGCGTAGTCGGCCTTCGTGTAGTACCCGCCCGGCCCGCCCCCCACCTGCGTGCTCCCGCCGACCGTCGCCAGCTTCGGCCACGCGTCGATCGCGATGCGCCACCCCTGGTCGTCGGCCAGGTGCAGATGCAGCGTGTTGAGCTTGTAGAGCGCGAGCAGGTCGACGTACTGCTTCACCTCGCGCACCGTGAAGAAGTGGCGCGCGACGTCGAGCATGCCGCCACGCCACGCGAACCGCGGCCGGTCGACGATGCGCCCCGCCGGTACGGTCCACGCGTCCGCCAGGCGCGTGACGCTCTGCTCGGCCTCGATCCCTGCGGGCAGCAGCTGACGCAGAGTCTGCACGCCGTGAAACAGCCCGGCCGGCTCGACCGCCGTCACCTGCAACGAGTCGGCCGTGACGGTCATCGCGTAGCCCTCCGGCCCGAGCGACGCGGGGCCGCCCAGGCGGAGCACGATCGCGCCGTGCGGGACCGCGCCGCCCTCGGCGGACACCGGCATGCGAAAGCCCGTCGCCGGCCGGAGCAGCGCGGCGAGCGCGCTCCCCACGCGCGCGGCCGCCACGCCTGCCGGCCCGCCGCGCGACGGTACGACGACCACCGTCGACGCGGTGAGCGCGAACGGCGCCCCCGAGTCGGGCGTGACCTCCGTGGGCGCCGGCACCACGCGGTGCGCCTGAAGGGTGCCAGGGGACGGCGAGGCGGGCGGCTGGGCGGGCGCCGGCTGGACCGGCGCGGGCGTTTGTGCCGTCGCCGGCGCGGGCCGGCGCGCCGCGCCGGCCGCGAGGATCAGGGCAGCGACGATGTGGGCCGTCGACGGGCGGAACTGGATCATGCGGTCGGGCGCGTGGGAAGTGGTCGTGCGTGCGGACCGCGGGCAAACTGCCCACCGGACGGCCGCGCGGGAAGGCGCGCCCCGCCCCGCCGCCTGCTTGCGCCCCCCTGCCCCGCGACCATTATTCGATATCCCACCCGGCGACGCCCGCGGCGCTCTCCCGCCCGAGTCGCCGCCCGCCCTTCCCGCCGCAGGACATGCCTTCAGCACCGACGTTCCGGCGTCACCTCGCGCGCACCCGCGCCCGGTTCGCGACCGCCGCGTCGCTCGCCCTCGCCGCGGGGTTCGGGATCGCCTGCGGCGGCGCCCCCCATCCCCGCCCGGCCGCGCCCCCCGCCGACGGCCGCCTGTTCACACAGCTGCCCGCGGCGTACACCGGCGTCACCTTCGCGAATCGGGTCACCGAGACGCGGGCGATGAACGTGTTCACCTACCGCAATTTCTACAACGGCGGCGGCGTGGCACTCGGCGACCTCACGGGCGACAGCCTGCCCGAGATGGTGCTCACCTCCAATCAGGGCGGCCCGCGGCTCTACCTCAACGAGGGGCGCTTCCACTTCCGCGACGTGACCGAGGCGTCGGGGATCACGACGCGGCCCAACGCGTGGACCACGGGCGTCACCTTCGCCGACGTGAACGGCGACGGAAAGCTCGACATCTACGTGTGCAAGGCCGGCCCCGGCGACCCGGGGAGCCGCGCCAACGAGCTCTGGATCAACCAGGGGGTCGACCGCGACGGCGTGCCGCACTTCAAGGAGATGGCGAAGGAGTACGGCGTCGCCGACGAGGGCTGGTCGACGCAGGCCGTGTTCTTCGACTACGACCGCGACGGCCGCCTCGACCTGCTCGTGATCAACAACTCGCCGAAGCCGGTCACCGGCTTCGCCGTCCTCTACTCGCGCCACATGCCCGACCGGTACAGCGGGGCGAAGCTGTACCACAACGACGGCAGCGCCGACCACCCACACTTCACCGAGGTCACCGAAAAGGCCGGCATCTTCAGCCCGCAGAACGCGTTCGGGCTCGGCGTGGCCGTGGGCGACGTGAACCGCGACGGCTGGCCCGACATCTACGTCTCGAACGACTTCTTCGAGCGCGACTACCTGTACGTGAACAACGGCGACGGCACCTTCGCCGAGGTGGGCGACCGGGCGATGCCGGTGATGAGCGAGTTCTCGATGGGCCTCGACGTCGCGGACCTGGACAACGACGGCTGGCCCGACGTCTACACCACCGACATGCTCCCCGAGAACGAGCACCGGCTGCGCACGATGGCCGCATTCGAGGGGTGGGACATCTACCAGTCGAAGGTGCGCAACGGGTACGGCCACCAGCTCATGCGCAACATGCTCCAGCACAACAACGGCGACGGCACGTTCAGCGACGTCGCGTGGATGGGCGGCGTGGCGCGCACCGACTGGAGCTGGGGCGCCCTGATCGTCGACCTCGACCTGGACGGGCAGAAGGACATCTTCGTGACCAACGGCGTCGCCCGCGACGTCACCTCGCAGGACTACATCGCCTACTCGGCCAACGATCACCAGGCCGCCGACCGCGAGGCCTCGCGCCGCGACCCGGCGGAGGCGGCGGACGGCGGCGACCGGCCCGGCGACGGCCCGGTCGGCGGCGAGCCGAACTATCTGAAGCTGACGAAGGCGATGCCGTCGACCCGGATCCCCAACTACGCGTTCCACAACCTCGGGGGGCTGCACTTCGCCAACGAGGCGCACGCGTGGGGGCTCGACGCGCCGAGCTTTTCGAGCGGCGCCGCGTACGCGGACCTCGACGGCGACGGCGCGCCCGACCTCGTCGTCAACAACGTGAACGGCGAGCCGTTCATCTACCGCAACAACGCGCGTACGGTGTACCCGGCGCGCCATTCCCTGCAGGTCGCGCTCGACGGGGCGGGGATGAATCGCTTCGCGGTGGGTGCGCGCGTGACGCTCCGCGTCGCCGGCGACGCGACTGGCGGTAGCGCCGCCCAGAGCCAGATCCTGATGCAGGAGGAATCGCCGACGCGCGGCTTCGAATCGAGCGTCGACCCGGTGCTCACGTTCGGACTCGGCGCGCACGCGACGGTCGACACGCTCCGGGTCGAGTGGCCCGACGGACGGACGAGCGTGCTGACGGGCGTCGCCGCCGACCGGCGCGTGACGGTGCACCAGGCGCAGGCGCCCGCCGCCGGGCGACCCGCGGGCGCGCGCCCGCCGCTCGCGCCGCACGACGCGGGCCTCCTCACCCTGGCGGCCGACAGCTCCGCGTTCGACTTCGTCCACCGCGCCAACGACTACGTCGACTTCGACCACGAACGGCTCGCCCCCAAGCTCCTCTCGACCGAAGGACCCTCGCTCGCCGTCGCCGACGTGAACGGCGACGGGTTGGACGACCTCTACATCGGCGGCGGCAGGGGGCAGGGCGGGCGTCTCATGCTGCAACAGCCCGACGGCCGCTTCGTACCGGGCGACGAACGCGCGTTCGCGTCCGACGTCGGGTGCGAGGACATCGGCGCGACCTTCTTCGACGCCAACGGAGACGGCCACCCCGACCTGTACGTCGTCAGCGGGGGGAGCGCGTTCGCCGATTCGGCTCCCGAGCTGCAGGATCGCCTGTACCTGAACGACGGGCGCGGCCACTTCCGCAAAGCGCCGGCGGGCAGTCTGCCGAACGAACGTATCGCGGGCTCGCGCGCCGTCGCGGCCGACTACGACGGGAACGGCACGCAGGACCTGTTCGTCGGCGGGCGCGTGGTGCCGGGCAAGTACGGCGTGGCGCCGCGCAGCATGCTGCTGCAGAACGACGGCCGCGGCCACTTCACCGACGTCACCGCACGGCTCGCGCCGGAGTTGGCGCACGTCGGCATGGTCACCGACGCCGTGTGGCGGGACGTGGACGGCGACGGGCGCCCGGACCTGGTGGTGGTGGGCGAGTGGATGCCGATCACGATCTTCCACAACGAGGGGGGCGGGCGGCTGCGGAAGTGGGTCGTGCCCGGACTGGCGAAGAGCCACGGGTGGTGGAACCGGATCGTCGCGGGCGACTTCACGGGCCACGGGCGCGTCGACTTCGTCGTCGGCAACCTCGGCCTCAACACGCGCCTGCGCGCGAGCGCGACCGAGCCGGCCACGATGTACGTGAAGGACTTCGTCGGCGGCGGGTTCGTTCAGCAGATCCTCTCGACCTACGACGGCAGCCAGAGCTGGCCACTCCCGCTGCGCGACGACATGATCCGCGCCATCCCGCGCCTCAAGTCGCGCTTCCTCGCCTACGACACGTACGCGAAGGCGACCACGCCCGACATGTTTCCGGCGTCGGAGCTGGCGGGCGCGGTCGCCGACACCGCGTTCACCTTCGCGACCTCGCTCGTCCGCAACGACGGGCGCGGGCGCGACGGCAGGCCGCGCTTCACCGTGATCCCGCTGCCGGCCGAGGCGCAGCTCGCGCCGGTGTACGGCATGCTCGCGGCCGACGTCGGCCACGACGGACGCACCGAGCTCCTGTTAGGCGGCAACTTCGACGGCTTCAAGCCCGAGATCGGACGCGCGGCCGCGAGCTACGGCCTCGTCCTCCGCGGCGACCCGTCGCGCTGCCCGGCCGGCGACGCCGGTCGCGCCGACAGCCTCTGCGCGCCGTTCACGCCCGTGCGCGCGGCCGAGAGCGGGTTCTTCGTTCCCGGCCAGGTGCGCGACATCGCCCGCGTCCGCACGCGCGCCGGTGACGAGTACGTGGTCGCGCGCAACAACGCCCGGCCGCTGCTCTTCCGCCGCGCGCGCGCCGCGAACGCGCAGGCGCCGCTCCTCGTACACGGTGGCAGGGCGCCGGCCCGAAAGACCGGCGCACTCCTGCTGACATCGAACTCCAACTCACCGTGATGCGAACGCTCGCCCCCGGCACCATCGCCGCGCTCATTCCGGCCGCCATCCTGTGCGCGCAGGCCCCGACCGACGCGGGCTCCGCGCCGCAGGTCCGGACGGACCACGGCGTGGTGCAGGGCACCGTCGCGTCGAGCGGCGTTCGGCTCTTCCGTGGGATCCCGTTCGCCGCGCCGCCGGTGCGCGACCTGCGCTGGCGCGCGCCGCAGCCGGCGCGCGCGTGGACGGGCGTGCGCATGGCCGACCGGTTCGCCGACCAGTGCATGCAGGCGCGCGTCTTCGGCGACATGATGTTCCGCAACGCGGGCGTGAGCGAGGATTGCCTGTACCTGAACGTGTGGACGCCGCCCGCCGCCACCGCCACGGCCAAGCGACCAGTACTCGTCTACTTCTACGGCGGCGGTTTCGTCGCCGGCGACGGCTCCGAGCCGCGCTACGACGGCGAGAGCATGGCGAAGCGCGGCATCGTCGTCGTCACGCTCAGCTACCGGCTCGGCATCTTCGGCTTCTTCTCACATCCGGAGCTGACGGCCGAGTCGCCGCGGCACGCCTCGGGCAACTACGCCCTCATGGACCAGACGGCGGCGCTCCGCTGGGTGCGCGCCAACGTCGCCGCCTTCGGCGGCGACCCGGCGCAGGTCACGATCGCCGGCGAGTCGGCCGGCTCGTTCTCGGTGAGCGCGCAGATGGCGTCGCCGCTGGCCCAGGGCCTGTTCGCGCGCGCCATCGGCGAGAGCGGCGCGTTCTTCTCGACCACGATCGCGACCCCCACGCGCGGCGCGACGGAGCAGAACGGCGTCCGCTTCGCGCAGAGCGTCGGCGCACCGTCGCTGGCCGCGCTCCGCACGCTGTCGGCCACCGAACTGCTCGAGGCGGCGGGCCGCCCCGGCGCCGTGCGCTTCGGGCCTAACGTGGACGGCGACTTCTTCCCCGAAGTGCCCTCGGCGATCTACGCCGCGGGGCGGCAGGCGCACGTCCCGCTGCTGGCCGGCTGGAACTCCGAAGAGATGTCCGCCCGCGCCGTGCTGCAGGACACGCCGAATCAGGAGACCACCGCGGCGCTCCTCGCCCGCGTGTTCAAGGACCGCGCGGGCGACGCGGCCAGGGTCTTCCCTGCCGCCACCCCCGACGAGGCGATGCAGTCGGTCACGGATCTCGCGAGCGACCAGTTCATCGGGTACTCGACGTGGAAGTGGCTCGACATGCAGGGCCGCACGGGCGGGCAGCCGGTGTACCGGTACCTGTACGCGCGCCCGCGGCCCGCGCCCGTCGAGGCGGGCGTGACCGCGAACCTCGCCGGCGGCGTCACCCGCGGTGCGGCCGCGCCGCCGCAGCCCCCCGCGCGCGGCGCGGTCCACTCCGCCGAGATCGAGTACGCGTTAGGCAACCTGCCGCTCAACACGGTGTTCGCGTGGACGCCCGACGACTACGCGGTCTCGGCGACGATGCAGGGCTACTTCGCGAACTTCATCAAGACCGGGAACCCCAACGGCGTGGGCCTCCCCCAGTGGCCGGTCGGCACGCCCGACGCGAGCGGGCGCGTGACCCGCATGCGCATCGACGTCCACTCGCGCGCCGAGCCGGAGCCGCGCGCGCGGTACCTCTTCCTCGATCAGGTGTACGCGGCGGCCCCGCGGTGAGCGGCGGCTGCACGCGCCGTCCTACTTGGCGCGTGCAGCCGTGCCTGCGGAGTCGCCGTTGTCGCGACAGGCTGCGGAATGGGCCCGGACGGCGGTGTCCGCCCTGACGCGCCGGATCGCGCCGTCCAGCGCCGCCGACGGCTGACTCGCACGCGCGGCCTCCATCGCGGGGATCACGTTCGGGCACATCGCCTCGAGCGCCACGCTGCTTCCGATCACGTCACCGAGGTCGTGGCTGGCCGCCTTCTCCGCGAGGAACGGGACCGCTGCCGCGCCCAACGCCCGCATCGCATCGCTGGCCTCTGCCGCCGTCTCGTCGTCCGGCGAGCGCCGCAGCTGCCACCACTCCTCGAGCGTCCGCCCGTGGTAGCGGGTCTGCCCGGCCTCGCGCGCGTTCGTGCGTGCGCCGCAGGCGGCGAGCGCGGCGGCGAGGGCGAGTGGCCGGGCGAGCAGGGTGACAGTACGGGGCATCGTCGACGGGGCGGGGTGAGAGGGGACGCACCTAAGCTACCCCGGCGGCCGACCGAGTCGAGGGCGTACGCACGAAGCGGGCGACCGGCTGACCGGTCGCCCGCTTCGCGGGAACTCGTGTGACTGTGCGCCGCGGCTGCCTAACGGTGGCCGCCCCGCTCAGCTCACCACCCCGGGTTCTGCTTCAGCGTCGGCGTGCTCCCGACGGTGCTCAGCTGGATCTGGGCCGAGGGGATGGGATAGTACAGCAGCCGCGAGCTGATTGGTCCGGCGCCCGCGAAGTACGACGGGAACCGGGCCCCCTCCGCCGCGCGGTAATCCGTGAGCCGCTGCTGATACTCGCCCCAGCGCTTCAGGTCGAAGAAGCGCTGCCCTTCCATCGCCAGCTCCAGCCGGCGCTCGGCGTGGACGGCCTGGCGCGCGTAGGCCTGGTTGGAGAACGACCCGGCCGGGTACTGGCCGATCTGGTACTTCGCCCACTTGATGCTCGGGTCGTTGATCGGGACGGAGAGGCGTGTGTCGCCCCTACACGTCGGGTAGGCCGCGAGCGTGGTGGAATCGGCACTCCCGCACCCCTGCGCGCCCGCCGCCGCCCGGGCCCGGATCTGGTTGACGATCACCCGGGCGTTATCGAGCGACCCCGCCTCGACCTCCGCCTCCGCCAGCAGCAGCAGCGCGTCGGCGTAGCGGAAGATGTGGATCTTCACCGCGTTGAGCTGCGTCGGCGTCCACCCCACGGTGCTCTGCGACGTTCCGACGGTCGCCTGCTCGTGGGCGTTCTTCTTCGGGCTGTACGGCCCGCTGTAGGTCTGGTCGCGGATCCAGGACGGGTTCGGAAGACCCCAGTCCTTGTACGGCGTGCGGAAGCGGCCCACGGTCCAGTCCACCCGCGGGTCGACCGGCGTCATGGTCCCACCCACGAGGGTGGTGTTGTTGGCGTCCCAGTTCGGGTTGGACAGGGCGACCGGAAGGCCGTTCGCGTCGACCGCGTAGAAGTTGACGAGGTCCTGCGACGGCTGGTGGAATCCGCAGCACCCGAAGGGGCTGCCCGAGTACGGGAAGTTCAGACGCTCGCCGTAGTTCGCGTTGTTGCCGTTCGGCTCCCCGTCGTTCACCGACGCCTGGTAGGCGAGGATCGTCTCCGGGCCGTTCCAGTACGCGGGGCGGCCCGTCCAGACGTGGTCGAAGCTGGTCTCGAGGCTGTATACCCCGCTCGCCTGCACCGCGCGCAGCGTGGTGAGCGCGCTCGCCCACTGGCCGGCGTAGGCCTGGACGCGCCCCTTGTACGCCATCGCCGTCATCTTCATCACCCGCCCCTTGTCGCCGTTCCGCGGGCTCGACGGCAGGAGGGTGATGGCGGAATCGAGGTCCTTCTCGATGTCCGCGATGACCGCCGTGGCCGACTCGTTCGGCTTGCGGAGGTCGGTATCGCCCTCCCGGTAGTACGGGATGTTGCCCCAGAGGCGGTACGCGGAGAAGTGGTAGTGCGCACGGAGGAATATCGCCTCGCCGGCGATGCCCGTCGCGTCGGAGGCCGAGATCGCGCCCGGCGAGCTCTTCTGGACCGACTGGAGCAGGCTCAGCACCGCGTTCGTCCGGGAGACCCCCTCGTAGGCGCCGCGCCACTTGTCGTTGAGGTCGCTGTCGGTGTTGCCCGACCCCCAGTTGTACAGCGAGGCATCCTGGACCCCGGGCTGGTCACCGCTGTTCGATCCTTTGTGCGCGTCGTCGCTGCTGACGCTCGCCCACTCCCAGTCGCTCGCCGCGTTCCCCCAGCCGCCGCCAACGGCATTGTTCCAGTCGAGGGCGCGGTAGGCGGAGACGAGGTTGGCCTCCACGCCCGCTTTGTTCGCGAGCGACGTGGCGTTGAGCGTGCCGAGCGGCTGCGCCGCGGTGGCCAGGGTGTCCTTGCACGCGCCGAGCCCGAGCGCCGCCACGAGCGGCAGGGCCGCCCCGAGCAGCAGGGGGCGCCGCGTCGCGCCGCGCTGTGATGCGTTTCTCATCGGCTCTTCGAATTGGTTGGTGGCGGGCATCAGAAGCGGGTCGTGATGCCGAGGCTGAAGATCCGGCTGGTCGGGTACACGCCCTGGTCGACGCCGCGGAACTGGTCGCGGACGTCGCCCGACGACCCGGTGATGTTGGCCGGCGGGAGCGCCGGATCGAGGCCGTCGTAGCCGGTGATCGTAAAGAGGTTCTCGCCCTGCAGGTAGATGCGCGTCCCGGACGGGAGGAAGCGGAAGCCCTGCGGCAGCGTGTACCCGAGTTGCACGTTCCGCAGCCGGACATACGACCCGTTCTCGAGGTAGTAGCTGCTGACCGCGGTGCTGTACGTGTCGCTCGGGTCGATCCGCGGGTACTTGGCGTTCTGGTTGGTCGGCGTCCAGGAGTTCTGGAGCAGGTCGTTCCGCACGGCCGAGGGGAACACCTGGAACACGTACCACTGCTTCTGCGCGTCGAAGACCTTGTTGCCGAACGTCCCGAACACGGTGCCCCGCACGTCGAAGCGCCCGACGCGGTACGTCCCGTCCAGCCCGGCGGTGAACTTCGGGTCCGGGCTCCCGATGACCGTCCGGTCGGCAGCGGTGACCTGCCCGTCGCCGTTGACGTCCTTGAACTTGATGCGGCCCGGCGCGGCGCCGTCCTGGTGCGGGCTTTTCGCGACGTCAGCCGAGTCTTTGAAGAAGCCGTCGGCGACCAACCCGTAGAACGCGCCGATCGGCGAGCCGACCTGGTTGATCGTCACGTTCCCCTGACGCACGCCGTAGCCGAAGAAGAAGTTCGTCGCGCCGTCGATGCGGGTGATCCGGTTGCTGTAGTGGCTGCCGTTGAAGTTGAGGCTCCAGTTCCGGCTCTGGTGTCCGAGCGAGAATTCGAACCCGGCGTTCTTCACCGCGCCGACGTTGAGGAACGGCGGGGCGGCCGTCCCTGCGGAAGCCGGGGTGACCGGGGCGAAGAGCAGGTTGTTGGTCAGACGGCTGAAGTAGTCGAAGATGACGTTCAGGTTGTTGTTGTACAGCCCGAGGTCGAATCCGGCGTTGACCGACTGGTTCTGCTCCCACTTCAGGTTGGGGTTGCCGAGCGCCGTCAGCTTGTAGCCCGTCTGCAGCGTGCCGCCGCCCGAGATGTTGTAGCCCGTGCCGCCCGGGTCGGCGCCGTACTGGTTGACCGTGCGCCCCGTCGGGATGCTCTGGTTGCCGGTGACGCCGTAGCCGACGCGGAACTGGAGGTCCGAGATGATCGGATTGTTCGCGAGGAACGACTCCCGCGACGCGTGCCAGGCCAGGCCGCCGGCCGGGAACGTCCCGTACCGGTTGTTGGGTCCGAGGTTCGACGAGCCGTCGCGCCGCACCGTGAGGCTCGCGGTGTAGCGGTCGTTGTAGCTGTAATCAGTCTTGCCGAAGAACGAGACGAGCGCGTACTGGCCGCCGCTGCTGAACGGATTGCCGAGCGCGCCGATGCCGGCGTTGACGAACAGCGAACTGGGGTTGTTGCTGATCAGGTTCTGGACGGTGCCCTGCAGGTACCGGCTGTTCCCCCGGTTGATCTCCTGCCCGAGGAGCACCGTCAGGTTGTGCGGGCCGGACTGGTTGCTGTAGCGCGCCGTGTTGCTCCAGGTCCAGTCCGTGAAGTTCGTGTTCTGGTCCGAGTAGTTGTCGCCGTAGGTCGCCTCGGCGTTCTGCGGCGTCGACCCGTTGTACACCCGCCCGGCCGTCGCGCCGACGTTCCCGCCGAGCTGGCTGCGCAGCACGATGCGCGGGGTGATGTCGAAGCTCGCGAACAGGTTCCCGAAGAACCGGTCGGTGGTGAACGTGTTGTTGCGCGCCTGGTAGGCCTGCTGCAGCGGGTTGCTGTTGTTGCCGCCCCGAGGCGCGGCGCTCGGGCCGCCGTAGTTCCCGGCGATGTCGTAGAGCGGGATGACGCCCTGGCTCAGGATGTTCTTGCCGAGGAAGCCGCCCTCGCCGAACGCGTCGCTCGCGAGCCCGCCGAAGTTGTTCTCACCGATCACGGCGAGGTTCTCGCCGACCGTCCACCGGTTGCGCGTGAACTGGGTGTTCGCGCGCAGGCTCCCGCGGCGGTACCGGTTGTACGCCGCCGTGCCGGTCTGGTCGAAGTAGTTGCCCGAGACGGCGTACTGGGTACCCGTGCCGGCCCCCGAAATGCCGAGATTGACCTCGCTCACCGGGGCCGAGCCGAAGACCGCCTTCCACCAGTCGGTTCCGGCGCTGCCGGGCTCGATCAGCCCCTTCGGGCCCGCCGCATACGAGTACGCGCTCGCGTTCACCGAGGTCGGCCGTCCGTACGCGTCCGTCCCGGTGATCGCACTCGGCGCCGCGTAGAGGTACGTCGGGATCGACGGATTGTTGATGTCGCCGTAGATCGGTCCGAGCGCGGCCTGGATATCCGCCTGGCTCAGCCCCTCGTTGAGCAGCCCCTGCTTCTGGATCCGGAAGCTGTACATCGGGTCGTACGACACGAAGTCGTTGTATCCGCGGAACGGCGACTGGGTGCCCGTGCGCACCGAGAGCGTCGTGCGGGGCGGTCCGTTCTGGCCGCCCTTGCGGGTCTCGATGAGGATGACGCCGTTGCTCGCGCGCGAGCCGTAGATCGACGCCGCCGACGCATCCTTGAGGACTTGGATGGACGCGATGTCTTCCGGGCTGATGAAGTTGACGTACGTGTCCTGGACCGGCGTGCCGTCGACGACGTAGAGCGGGTCGTTGTTCTGGAACGAGCTGATGCCGCGGATGCGCACGGTGCTGCGCGAGCCGGGCGACCCGTTGTCCTGGACCGTCACGCCGGTCACCGTGGCGTCGAGGCTCTGCACCACGCTCGCCTGGCTGCGATTCTGCGTGGCCGCGACGTTCACGGTGCCGACCGCGCCGGTGATCTGCGAGCGCTTCTGCGCGTCGCCGCCGTAGCCGCTCGTCTGCACGACGACCTCGGACAGCACCGCGAGGCGCCGCCGCAGGATCACGCTGATCGATGTCTGCCCGTTGATCGGAGTCTGGTACGGCTGATAGCCGACCAGTCGCACCGTGAGGGTCCCGGTCGGGGTTGCCGAGATGCTGAATCGCCCGGACCCGGTCGTGGTCGCGGCGCCGGAATCCCCGAGCACGCGCACCACGGCCCCCGTGAGCGGTGTGCCTCCAGAATCGGCCACGGTCCCGGTCACCCGGATCCGCTGAACCTGCGCCCATGCCGTGCCCGTCGCGACGAGCATCATCGGCACGATCGACCAGCAGGTCACCACCGTGCGTAGGAGTTGGGGCTGACTCCGCGGACGTGCCGGCCTGTCGGACAACGTTGTCTCCATTGCGTTCCTCCGAGTGATTTGAACTGCGCCGCTCCCACCCACGCCTCACCCACGCGAGCGCACGCGACCCCTGCACCCGCCTAACCAGGCGGGTGCTACGCGTGGCCGCCGGGACCACCGACCAATCCCGGGTGCTCGCACGCCCGACCGACCCGATTCACGTGACGTGAACCGGTTCGGGCGCGCGCGAAGCGAAGTTGAATGAGCCTATAACGCACTCGGCGCAACGGTTGTCAAGAGTTACGCGTGTTGGTCACAGACCTCTTTGCGCGCGGATTTACGCAAGCCCCAAAATGCGGCGACCGCGCTACCGTTTCGCGTACTCGCACGGGCCCCGAGTTGCAGCACGCTGGGCATGACGGCCCGGCCACGAACCGTGTGCGCCCAACATTCGATGCACGCGCGCTGCGCGTCCCGGGACGCCGTGCAGTTAGACGATTCGCGAGCGCCTCAGTGACGTGTGCTGGCGTGACAGGGTCTAACAGGGCCCTCGGCGTCACGTCGGCCGTCGTGACGACGCGCCGGCGTGACGCGTCGTCGCGACTCAGGTCACGAATCCTCGACCGCGCGCAGGTCGCCGCGCGGGTCCGGCCGCACCGTGAACGTCTGCGTGTACCGGCGACCGTCGACCGTGAGCCGCGCCGTGAACGTGCCCGCGAGCAGCGCCGGGCGCGCGGTGGCCGGCGCCCCGGGCGCCGGGTCGGCGACCGGGGTCCAGACGACACGGTGCAGTCCCGGCGCGGTCGCGAACGGTTCCGGCGCCGGGCGCCAGAGCGCCGTCGTGTTGGGAATCGCCGACGGGCGGCCGCCGGCGCCTAACCCGTCGGGGCCGGATGCCGCGCCGCTCGCCGCCCCGCCCCCGAACACGTGGGCGACGGCGCCCCGCGCGTCGAGCACCTCGAGCGTGACCGGGCCGCGCGGCGCGACGCGGAGCCAGTACTCGAGCGCGACGCCGTCGGGCGGGTTCGCGGTGTGCGGCTCGTCCTGCTGGAGCGGCGTGCCGTTGTCCCCGCCCGGGGCGATGTAAACCAGGTCGGCCGGGCGGAGGAGCGCGGCGTCCGACGCGAGGAGCGCGTCGGTGACCTGCCGGAGCGGACCGATGCCGTCGACCACCCAGATCCCGCGTCCGTGCGTGCCGACCACGAGGTCGTCGCCCACGATCTCGAAGTCGCGCACCGACGTCACCGGCAGGTTGAGTTGCAGCGGCTCCCACGAATCGCCGTCGTCGAACGAGACGTGCGCGCCGCGCTCCGTCCCCGCGAACAGCAGCCCGCGCCGCACCGGGTCGGCGCGCACCACGTGGACGTACCCGTCCGCCGGGAGCCCCCGCGTGATCGGCTGCCACGTGCGGCCGCGGTCTCGCGTGCGGTAGAGGTGCGGGCCGAAGTCCTGCAGCTGGTGCCGGTCGACGCTCGCGTACGCCGCCGCGTCGTCGAAGGGCGATGCCTCCACCATCGTCACCCGGCTCCAGGGCGTGAGCGCGGGCGGCGTGACGTCGCGCCACGCGGCCCCGCCGTCCGTCGTGAGCTGGATCAGGCCGTCGTCCGTGCCGACCCACACGACCCGGGCCGCGCGCGGCGACGGCGCGATGGTGTAGATCACCCCGCGCTTTCCGTTGCGGTCGACGGCCGCCGCCGCGCTCGCGTCGAGCGTGGCCGGTACGCCCGGGTCGGGGCGCGTGAGGTCCCCGCTGATCTGCGTCCATGTGCGGGCGCCGTCGGTCGTCCGGAAGAGGAACTGGCTCGCGTAGTAGAGCGCCGTCGGGTCGGCCTTGGAGAAGACGAGCGGCTGCGTCCAGTCGGCCCGCGCCGGCGCCGCCGAGTGCGGCGCGGTGGTGCCCGGCACGGGGGTGTTGGTCACGAGGTCGTAGCGCGTGCCGGTGCCGCCGAAGATCACGCCCGGGTGCAGTCGGTCGCCGGCCGTGTACCCGCTCTCGCCGCCGGCGCCGATCGGCTCCCAATCGCGCACCGACAGCTCGGCGAACTTGCCGCGCGAGCGCACGGCGACGGCCCCGCTGTCCTGCTGCGCCCCGGTCACCCAGTAGGGCGTGCGGTAGTCGGCCGAGATGTGGTAGAGCTGCGCCGTGGGCTGGTTGAGCCACGAACTCCACGTCACCTCGCGGGGGTCCGGGGCGAGCGCGTTGCGCGTGACGATCGCGCCCTGGTCGCTCGCGACGATCATCGTGTTGGAGTCGTCGGGCGAGATCCACGGCTGGTGGTAGTCGTCGCCCCCGGGCGATCCGCGGAGCGGCACCCAGGTGTGACCGCCGTCCAGCGAGCGCGACACCGACACGTTGGACACGTACACCGCGTCGGCGTTGCGGGGGTCGACGGCGAGCTTCTCGAAGTACCACCCGCGCCCCCACAGCGCCGGGTCGGCCGAGAGCCGCGTCCAGCTCTCGCCGCCGTTGTCGGAGCGGAAGAAGCCGCCCTGCCCCGGCCGCGGCGCGCCCGGGCGCGGGCCGCCCGGGTGGTCGGCGCCGGGCAGGGGCGCGGTGGGGTCGGGGACGAGGCAGTCGACGACGGCGTAGACGCGCCGCGAGTCGGTGGGCGCGACGGCGATCCCGGTCCGTCCGATGCCGGCGGGCGGGAGCCCCGTCGTGAGCTGGCGCCAGGTGGTGCCGCCGTCGGTCGACTTGAAGATCCCGCCGCCCGGGCCGTTGGTCGGCGCGTACGTGAACCACGGCGGGCGGCGCGTGTTCCAGAGCCCGGCGTAGACGACGCGCGGGTCGCGCGGGTCGATCACGACCTCGACGGCACCCACGTCGGGCCCGCGGTCCAGCACCTTGGTCCACCGGCGCCCGCCGTCGGTCGACCGGTACAGGCCGCGCTGTTCGTTGGCCGCGTAGAGATGCCCGATGGCCGCGACGAAGACCACGTCGGGGTCGGTCGGGTGGACCGCGATCTTGCCGATGTGCTGCGTGTCGTCGAGTCCGAGATGCGTCCAGGTGCGGCCGGCGTCGACCGACTTGTACACGCCCTTGCCGTAGCCGGCGGAGTCCCGGAGCGTCGACTCGCCGCTCCCCACGTAGACCGTGTCCGGCGCCGACGGCGCGACCGCGATCGCGCCGATCGAAGCGACGGGCTGCGCGTCGAACACCGGCGTCCAGACGCGGCCGGCGTCGATCGACTTCCACACGCCGCCGTTGACCGCGCCGAAGTAGAACTCGTTGGGTCGCCCGGGTACGCCGGTTGCTGCAGCCGTGCGTCCCCCGCGGAACGGGCCGAGCATGCGCCAGCGCATGCCGCGGAGGAACGCGGCGCGGTCGGGCGTGGCCGCGGCACGCGTCGGCTGGCCCCCGGCCGCCGGTACCCACGACCCGAGTCCCACGCCGGAAGTGGCGACGGCGGCGCCGGCGTAACGCAGGAAGGTGCGGCGGGACAGGTCGGAGCTCATGGGTGGCGGCGGGGCGATGGCGGCGGAGACGGGTGCGCGACGGACGGCGGTTTGGAAGTTCGCCAGGGTGGTGGCGCGCGCGCGACCCGCCATCATGCCGCTTCCCGACCGCCTCGTGGGCCTCCGGGCCGAGACCCGCGCGGTCGGACCGGCGGAGCCGGCCCGCGAAGTTCGCGCGCACGGCCGGACCGGACGCGTCGCGTCCAGCCGGAGCGCAGCTACCTACCCGGGTCTGACGACGCGCCGATAGAGCGCTTCGATCCGATCGAGCCAGACCTGCGCCGATCCCTCCGACTCCGCCCATCGGCGGCCAGCCGCGCCGAACGCGGTGCGCAGCGCGGGATCGAGGAGCGTCAGCATCGCGCCGGCGAGCGCGTGCGCGCTCGCCGGCGGAACGAGCAGCCCGGTACGCCCGTCCGCCACGAGCTCCGGGACGCCGCCGACGTTCGTCGCGACCACCGGCAGTCCTACCGCCATCGCCTCGAGGATGCTCGTCGGAAGCGCCTCGAAGAGCGACGGATGGACGTACACGTCGGCGGCCGCGAGAACGGCGGTCACGTCCGACCGGACGCCGAGGAATCGAACTGCGCCGCCCACGCCTAACGCATTCGCGCGCGCCTCGAGTGGCGCGCGCTCGACTCCGTCGCCGACGACGAGCAGGCGCGCCGCGGGGGCGCGTTGCAGCACCACCGCGAGCGCTGCGAGCAAGTCCGCGTGCCCCTTCCCGGGGCGCAGCATCGCGACGTTCACGAACACCGGCGCCGCATGCGACAGTCCAAGTGCGGCCCGGAGGCGGGCGCCGGCGGCGGGGTCGGGACGAAAAGCACGCGTATCCACCCCATTCGGGATCGTTTCGACGCACGTAGTCGGCAATCGGCCCAGCCGTTCGTGAACCCGCCGTTGTGCGTGCGAGACCATCACCGTGTGCCCGCGGAACGCGCGCGCACCGAGCATGTCGAGCTGACCGCGCACCGCACTCCGCCACCCCGTCTCGGTGTCGTGAATCCAGTGATCGGTCGAAACGATCGGGCAGCCCGCGATCGCGGCCGCGGGTCGGCCAATGAGGTGTCCGTAGCGGTTGTGCGTATGCAAGAGGTGCACGCGCGCGCGGCGGAGGAACGACACGAGGCGCATCGTGGGCCGCGGGTCGAAGAGGCTGCGCAGTGCGAGATCCAGCACCGGCACGCCCGCGTCGCGCAGTTCGGCCACGAGCGAGCCCGATTCGCCGCGCGCACCCAAATGGGCCACCCACGCGTCGACGCCTCGCGCTCTCAACCCCGCACTCAGCGTGATGGCGACACGGGCCGGGCCGCCCACCGCCAGCGTGTCGATCAGCAGCACCGTGCGGAGTCGCGTACGCACTGGGCCGTGCCGTACCGGGTTCGGGGGCACGCACGTCGTCGCCGAAGGCGATCGGAGGTCTCGCGAGTCGATCACGGTCGCGCAACGATACTGGACGGCGTGGGGCTCGCAAGAGGACGGTCGCAATTGAGAGCCGCCGATACCCAGAGCCGCCGACACCCGCCGTGAGCCGGGCCGCGGTACACGCTCTTGCGCCCTCCACACGCGCTCCCCATGTTGTGCGCCGGCGTTCGGGGCCACTCACGTGTCGACGCGGTTCGCGCGTTAGTCGCACGCGTTCCGCCCGGGATGCCGACATTCTCCGCGACGAGTGAGCCGAAGCCGGGCACGCCGCGTAGCGCGCCTGCTACTTCTACTCATTGGGTGCCGTATGTCGATCCGCTCGCACCTGCGCTCCGCGCTCGCGCCGACGCTGAAGCAGCATCCGGGGATATGGGACGCAGTGCGCGGCATCGATTCGGGACTCGAGCGGACGCGCCATACGATCGCCCGCGCCCTCCCTGTGCTCATCCGGCCGGAACCGCGCAAGTTGTACATCGCCGTCACGGCGCACTGCAATCAGCGGTGCATCGGATGCCGCTACGGGCGGGACTTCATGCCGGGCAGTCAACTGCCGTGGCCGATCGTGCGAGACCTGCTCGACGACGCGCGGAAGGTCGGGATGTGGGACGTCCGACTCTATGGCGGCGAGCCGCTGCTACACCCCGACCTCCCCAAGATGGTCGAGCACACGGTGAAGCTGGGGATGGACTGCTACGTGACGACCAACGCGGTGCGCCTGGACAGGCACATCGACGAGCTGTACGCGGCCGGACTGCGCAACATCACGATCGGCTTCTACGGCGTGGGCGAGGCGTACGACCGATACGTGCAGCGTGCGGGTCGTTTTGCGCGCGTGGAAGCGAGCATCGCTCGAGTCCGCGAACGGTATGGGAGCGAGGTGCGCCTCCGCATCAATTGGCTGCTCATGCGGCCCACCTGCTCGGTCGAGGCGCTCGACGAAATGCTCGCGTTTGCGGACAAGTACGACCTCCTCACGCGCGTCGACCTAATCCACTACTCGCTCCCGTATTTCCAGGAAGGGCCCGATCGGTGTCTACAGTTCGGCCCGGAGGACGAGCCCGCGGTGCGCACCGTCGTCGACGCACTCGTCCAGCGCCGGCTCGCGCGACCTGAACGCTTCACGCAGAGTGTCGCGGCGATCCGGTCGATGGGTGACTGGCTGATGCTGGGGCCCGCGATGAAGGTGCCCTGTGACGCGTACCAGCTCGTCTGGGTGGGTGCGGACGGCACGGTCCAGCTCTGTTACGTGACCTTCCGCCTCGGCAACCTCCACGAGCAACGGTTCTCCGAGATGCTCTTCACCCACACGCACCGGCGCGCCGCGCGTGACGCCTTCCAACTCAACTGCCCGAACTGTCACTGCGAGCTCGACACCCGCATCGAGAAGCACGCCCCGTCGTTCGCCAAGTACCGTTGACGTGCCCGGTCCGCCGTCACCCGAGCGCGGCGCGAGCCTCGACTTCCCACAGGGCGAGGAGTGAACGCCTAACGTCGGCAGGCGTGATCGGCGATCCCGCAGCGTGGCGCGCGCCGACCTCGTCGGCAGCCAGCCCCATCCACGTGAACGCGCGAATCACCCGGATCGCGCCGTCGTCAAGTCCTACCGCATCGGCGTAGCGCGCGAGGCACGCCCGTCGCGCGCGACCGAGCGCGCCGGAGTCGCGGCGGACGTGCGACGACACGTAGCGTCCGGTCGCGAGCGCCCGGTCGACGGTGAACGCGAGGTACGCGTGGCATTGCAGGAGGTCGAGCGCTGGCACGCCGGCACGATCGGCGTTGTCCCAGTCGAACGCGACGAGGCGTGGCTCCGGCGTGACGTAAATGTTCCACGGGCGGAAATCGTGGTGCTCCAGCACCGTGGGGAGCGCGCGAACGCCTCCGATCAGGGCGGTCGCGTCGTCCAGTAGCGCGCCGTCCACGAGTCCGGCCGCGCACTCCGAAAAACGGGACACCGTCGGCCGTAGCAGGCGCTCCCACGTGTCCTCGCGCGGCGGCCCACGCGTGGCCAGGGCGAGCGTGATGAGGCAGGCCGTCGTCTGCTCGACGTGGCGCACGAGCGTGTTCGCGCGCACCGCCGTGTCGAGCCAGCACCCGTTGACGGCGCGCTCGACCGTCGCCACCGACCGACCTGTTTCGTCCGTGAGTTCGGCATAGGGCTCCGGCGCGTACCCGAGGGCGGTGATGTGCGCGTCGCGCAGCCGCTCGAGCACTCGAAACCCGCGACTGCAGCGCTCGACGGCCGCCGCGGTACGCCCCAGCTTCACCGCGACCGACGGCCACCGCGCGTTCGAGGCGAACATCAGGCCCACGACCTTCGCGTCGGCAACGCGCCCCGGCGTGAGCAGCAGCCAGTCGGCCTCGGCACCACCAGGCGCTACCTCCCGCGCGCGCACGACCCACCACGGCGCGATGGCGCCAGGTATCGCCCGTGCTTCCGGGTCGACGGTGGCGAGTCCGGCGCGCGCGACCAAGGCGACGGTTCGTGCGCGACCGACGGCGTGCAGCACGCGTGCGGAACGGCGCCGTGTCTTGAGCCACAGCCGCCGGAGCGGGTGTCGCGCCGGAACCGGATGCCGAAGCAGGACGTAGTCCCGAGCGGCGCGCGAGTCGAGCGGCACCCACGCATCATCCGCATTCGGTGTACCCCACCGCGTCACCAGCCGCGTGTCGACGAATCCGGCGGAGAGCACGCGCGACCGGAGGCGCCGCACTGTGCCGTCGCTCATCGGATCGCATTCGGCGTACAAGACGCCGCCCGGGCGTAGCGCGCGGTGCGCGCGGTCGAGCGTCCGCCGGTCGGCACCGGTCACGAGTACGAGATCATACTCCCGCTCCCGCAGTGCCCGAGTCGGGTCGTCGACGCGCCCGACGACGTCACCCGCAACGGCGTGAAGCGACGCACGTAGATCACCGCTACCGAGACACAGGGCGCGGGCGAAATACGGCTGCGGCAGGAGCCACCGCCAGTCCGCGCGGCGTAGGATCTGGTCCCGCGAGGGTCGGTCCGTCGGACAGGTCGGGACGGGCGGCATTCAGTTGTCTCTTCACCGTTCGGCACCACGAGTCAGCACGACACGGGCGCCCTCGTTGCGGCGGGTAGAACAGGCTGGGGCGCGTGCGCAGAACGGGAGTATCTGGTCCGGTGCAGACGGGTTGAACTGAGCGACGCCGCGGTCCATCTCCGCGCTGAAGGGGCCGGGAAGCCGCTAACGTTAGTCATTGCCGGCGGCGAGCGGCACGAGTCGCGGTACGTCCGCGCGCTGCTCGCGCGGGGGCACGGATGGCGAGCGGGCCGCGGGCGGCCGCGCAGCCGTCCGGCCCAGTGAGTCGGCGACCGCGGGTACAAGTTACCCCGGTGTGCGGCGCCGCCTGGGTGTGACCGTCGGGTCGTGGAACGGAGGTTCGCGCGCTTGAAACAGATGCGCCGGGTGGCGTTGCGGGACGGACGCCGCGGCGACGTTCACCAGGCGTACTTCGCTCGGCCGCACCCTCCTCGCCCTGCGGCGCGTTGATGGGTCAGGTTAGGCGTCCTGATCTGCAGGTTCGCTGCAATGAATCCCAGCCAGTACGACGGGCGGCGTGTCGGGCCCGTTTGATCCCGGACCAGATCGGCCATAGCGCGGCGATGCGCCACCGCCACGCGCGCACGATTCGCGCCGCACCGGGCACCCAGGCCGCCGCCGTGAGCACGCGCTCAAGGATGACGCGGTCGGGGCGGATCCATGCCGTGCGTGCGTCCATATCGATGGCGCGCTGCAGCACGCCCTTTGCTGCCGCGAGCAGGGCCGCGTCATCCTGCGCAACGAGCCAGGCGTATTGCCGCTCGCGCGCGGCCCACTGTCCGGCGGCGATCGCCGGCCGATCCTGCGTCGCTTGCCCGACGTGGACGCGGTAGTGGCCGGTGATCGCGTGACTGAAGACGAACGCGTGCGAGCGGGCCAACGTCATCCAGAGCGCGTAGTCCTCTGCGTATCGGAGTCCGACGTCGTAGCCGCCGACAGCGAGAACGGCATCGCGGCGTACGACGACCGTGGTCTGGGTTACGAGATTCTTAGCCAACAACGGCATCAAAACGTGCTGCGGCGTCTCGGCGTCCCCGTGCGCGGCGGTCACGCTGCTCCACGCACCGAAAATGCGGCATCGCGCGTTCGCGAGGACTGCCGTGGGGTGGAGGTCGAGAAGCCCCGCGACGATGGCTAGGTGCCCGGGTTCCCAGAAATCATCGGCGTCGAGGAACGCAATGAGGTCGGTCGTGGCTGCACCGATACCGAGATTGCGCGCGGCACTCGGACCGGAGTTGACGTGAGTCGTTAGGACGCGCGCGCCCCACTGGCGCGCGATGGCGGCCGTACCGTCGGTCGAGTGGTCGTCCACGACGATCACTTCAGCCGGGCGTCGCGTCTGCGCTGCGACGGACGCGAGCGCGTCAGCGAGATAGGAGGCGGCATTGTAGGCCGGGATGACCACGGCGATCGTCAGCATGGCGCCAATCCCGGTTGAGCCAGATGCGGACCCCAACAGCCAACTGCCGGCATCCGGGTCCTGCTCGCGGCGTTCGTGCGTCGCCGGTCGCAGTGCGAAGCGATCGACGGCCCGTTCACGCCATTGAGGGGGGTATACGCGGCCCACCCGGGAGCGAGTCGACGAAGGCATCGCGGGGTTGCACGGCGCCGGTCATCAGGGCCGATACCAGGGCGCGCGCATGGCTCGCATCGAACCGCGGCTCCCATCGCGTCGCGAGACCTGCGCGTGACCACTGCACTGCGAAGGGCACGTGGTGATCGACGACGCGGTTGGCCGGCGCGCGCCACATCGTCGAGGTACCCCGCAGGTCCGGGCGCTCGAGCGATGGCACGATCCGGGGACACGATTCCGGCATGTGGTGGAGGTCCTAGGCGATCGACCGGGCGGCCAAGGTCCGAACTACCGCCTCGCACGCTCCCGGACCGTGCCGATCCCACGTGGTCGGTGCGCTCTCGCCACGCGGGTACCGCCGACGTGGGCGCGACCGAGTCCCGCGTCGGGGCACAGTCTGCCGAGTCGGCCATTGTCCAGTTGCGCTGTACGTGGAATGGGCGCTTCTGCCGAAAATGGATGCGATGGACCGGCCGAGCCGCACACGTCCTGGGTACCGGACCGCCGGTCATTCTCCGGCGCGAGTGTAGCACCCACCTCCGGTTCCGGCCAACCACCGCGCATCTCTCGATCCGCTTTACGGTCGGCCGCGTTCTGGCCTGTTCCCTCGGTCGATGATCGGCAGGCAGGCGCACCGCGTCGCGTGCACCGGTGACTGTACGCGCCGGTACGCGCCGCGCCACCATCGGTCGTGCGGCTGCCCTTCCGCAAATCGGATGGCCGACACACGCCGCATCTCTGGCAGATAAGGGGCAGCGTCGCCCGGTTATCGCTCGCCGCGCGTGGCGCGACTTGGAGCGGCACGCGTCCGCGGCAGGATCCGCGGCCCGGGCCTTCGCGGCGCTACGGGTCGCGGTGCTGGGCCGGCGGCGCTGCACGCGCGTACTCGTCGCGACCCACGGACACGTCATTGTACTCGGGTTGAGGGATGCTCGACCCCACCATGCGTTGTCCCGCCCGCGTCGTGAACCTCCGCGCCGCGATCCGCGCTGCGGCCGCACGGAGCGGCTCGCGCGGACGCTGCGCATCATCGGCTCCGCGGTCCGCCGAGAGGCGCGTGACGTCGAATTCCTTGTCGCTGGCGCGCGTACGTGCAGCGAATCCGACGGCGTGGCCTCGTGCGGGACGCGTCCTGACATGCTCAGCGCGTCTGCCGCCGGCACGGCCGGGGTCGGTTCGGCGTAACCGAAAGCGGCGGGTCGTTGCGAAGCCGCCGTCCGCGTTCCCAGTGCCCGGCGCGAAATAGCCGTACACGGCCCGACCTCGCCGCGCGCGACGAGGTGGCGCGACGGCCGGCCGTCAGGGGTGTGCGACGACCTCGACGCGCACCTCGCCCGTCCCGGCGCACGACGCGCCTACGGGCAGCGCGTACCAGACCTGCAGCGCGAGGCGGTCGACGGCGCTCACTGCATCAGTCGCGATCCACGCCGCCATCACGGACGACGCGTGTCCCTCGCCCCGACGCGCCGGCGTCGCATGTGCGAGCCCCAGCACGTGTCCGATCTCGTGCACCGCGACGGCGTGCACGTCGTTCGGCGTGCGCGTCGCGCCACGGTCGTCAACTTCGCTCAGCGTGATGGCCGCGTCCGTAATCGCGCCCGTTCGCGCGTCGTGAAAAACGGCACTCTGGCCCGCCGCGTCGCGCCCGGTACCGGACGACCCGGCTTGAACGCGGCGTGCCCACCGAACCCGGACCTTGGCGAACGCCGAGTCTTGAACGAAGTCGAGCCGGACGCCCGTCGTCGCACGATCCCAATCGCGCACCGCGCGCACGACCGCGAAGACGAACTCGGCGCCGGATGCGTCGTCGTGACGCCGCATTCCGTTCCACGCATCGATCCACACGTGAATCGGCATCTGCTCGGCCGGCCAACGCACCACCGTACCCCCCGAACGCGCGAGGCTCTCGGCGACAAGCGTCCGTGCCAGGGCGGCAACGGTCGCCTCGTCAGCGCGAGCTGCCGGCGCGCTGCGCGCGGCGCGCGGCAGCAGGCGCTCACATCGGTCGCCGATCGTCGGATGCATTGCGGCTGCGGATGGCTCGACTCGCGTGGCCCCCGCGCGCGTGCCCGGAAGCGTCGTACATCCGCCGACGTACAGCGCAACGCACGCGACCGCACCCGCGTACCTCGTATGCCGTGCGTGAGCGACGGCGCATACGTCGTGCAGGAAGTCCGACACGCCATTAATCTGAACGTCGGACACGGCGCCCGCCGGTCCCGCGACAGACGCTGCCTCCGCTCACCAGTATCCACCGCAGTGTCGGTCGGTCACCGGAGGCCATGATCCGCCCCCTTGCTCGGCCACAACAGCGGCCGCACTGGCTCCGTGCCCTGGCCGTCGTTCTCGCCATGGTCGCGCAGCTCGCCTGCACGCTGCTGCCACTGGTCGACGGGTGGCACGGCGTCGGTGCGGGTCCGCACATCGAAGCGGCGGGTCGCGCGCCGCACTATGCACACGCCGAGGACATGTGCACGGCGTGCCATGTGGGCGCGCTCACGGCACATCCGGCGCCCACGCTTCGGGTGGCCGTCGACCTCGATCCGACGTGGCGCAGCGCGGCGATCGGCCCATTCGCACCGGCCGACATCCCCCTCTCGTCCGCGACGTCGTCCCATCGCTCGCGCGCTCCCCCGACCGTGAACTGAGTTCCGTCGGCAACGTCGTCCGGACGTCGCCCGACTCATTCACCTTCGAGGTCTCCCATGCGCGTCGTCGTTGGGCTGAGTGCGTGTCTCGCACTGGCCCGTTCCGCGCGGGCGCAGCCGTTGGCCGTCGATTCCTTGCGCCTGACCAGGCGCGACGCGATCGCCGATGCGCTCACGCGAAATCCCCAGATTGATGTCGCCCGCGAACAGAGTGCGCAGGCCCGCGCGCGCCGCGTCGAGGCAGTCGCCATACCCGATCCGGCGCTGGTCGGCTCCATCGCCCAAAACTCGGCCACCCTCAATCCCGGACTCGCGGCGTCGCGCGCGGTCGGCGTCGCGCTCGACGTGCCGTTCCCGACCAAGTTCGGACTGCGCAACCGCGTCGCCACGGCCGACGTGCGCGCGTCGGAGTCGAACATTCGGCTCCAGCAGCAGACGATCGCCTCGTCGACGTCAGCGACCTACGACTCGCTGCTCGTGGCACGCCGGCTCCGCGCCATCCTCCAGGAGGCGCGCCAGCTCTCGATGGAGTTCCTCACGCGCACCCAGGCGCGCTACACGGCGGGCACGGTCGCGCGGCTCGACGTTATCCGCGCACAGGTCGACGTCGCCCAGTCCGATAACGCCCTGATCGCCAACGAGCGCGACGTCGCCAACGCCCAGGCTTCGCTCAACCGCCTGCTCGGCCGCGTCATCGGGCTGCCGATCGCGCCAGTCGACTCGCTCGCGCCCCCGCCAGCGCTCCCCGACTCGACGACCATCGAACGCATCGCCCTCGCCTCGCGTCCGGAGGTCGCCGTGCTCGAGAGCCAGCAGCGCGGGGCGCAGGCCAACACGACGCTCCTCAAGCAGTTCTGGCTACCCGACCTCACGTTCGGGATCACGCACGACTTCACGCTCCCCGACGCGCCGCTCGTCTCCGCAGGAGTCGCGCTCCCGCTGCCGATCCTCTTTCGCCAGCACACGCGCGGTGAGATCGCCGAGTCGCAGTATCGCGAGCGGGAGCTTGCCGCGAGCGCGCGGGATCTGCGCGCGCAGGTCACGCAGGACGTGCGCTCCGCGTTCGCGAACGCGAATACGGCGCTGCGGCAGGTGGTCTTCCTACGCGACCAGCTCGTGCCCTCGGCGCGCGAGGCCTTCCGCGTCGCGTCGGTGAGCTACGGACTCGGCGGCCTCTCCGCGCTCGACGTGCTCGACGCGCGCCGCTCGCTGCAGGACGCCGAGACCCAGCTCGCGGTCGCGTTGGGCGCCGCGAACTCCGCGCGCGCCGACCTGCAGCGCGCGCTCGGCGTGCCACTCACCTCGCTTCCCACGGCCCCGTGATGACCCGTTGTAATCAGCGCGCGGCGCGCGCGGCCGCAGGTTCGCTGCTCGGCGTCGTCGCGTGCAGCGCCGTCGCGTGCGGCGGCACCGACCGCAGTGCCACGTCCGCGTCACCGCCCGCGTCGTCCCCGGCCCGCTCCCGGGCTGCGGGCTTCGCCGTCACGCCTGCGCAGCGCGCGCGCCTGCACATCGTCTCCGTGCAGCCGACGCGCTACCAGCCCGTCGTGCAGACCACCGGAACGGTCGCCTTCAACGGCGACCGCTCGACTCCCGTGCTGTCGGACGTCTCGGGCCCGGCGCTCCGCATCTTCGTCGATCCCGGCGCGATGGTGAACCGCGGCGACCCGCTCGCGACGGTGTCGTCGCCGGATTTCGCGACCGCCGTCGCCCAGTTCCGCAAAGCGCAGAGCGCGTACGGCAACCTCTCGCGCATCGCGACGCTCGACGCGCAGCTTTTCAAGAACGACGCGCTCGCCCGGCGTGACCTGGAGCAGGCGCAGACGGACGCCGCGGGCGCCGCCGCGGACCGCGACGCGGCCATCCAACAGATGCGCGCGCTCGGCGTGAGTTCGGCGGAGATCTCGGCGATCGAGAACAACCGCGGCACGCCGCCGCTCGTCGCGACCATCCGCGCGCCGATCGCTGGTACC
This sequence comes from uncultured Gemmatimonadales bacterium, assembly GCA_963851265.1. Lineage (GTDB taxonomy): Bacteria > Gemmatimonadota > Gemmatimonadetes > Gemmatimonadales > Gemmatimonadaceae > BPUI01. The sequence goes on along the minus strand of CAWKNZ010000008.1, from coordinate 9,868 downwards.
GTGGTCGAGCGTCTCATCAGCCCGGGGCAACTGCTCACGGCCGGGACCACGCAGGCGTTCACCGTCGCCGACCTCTCGAGCGTGTGGGTGCTGGCCAGCGTGTTCCCCGACGCGCTGCGCGACGTGACGGTGGGCGAGGCGGCCGACGTGATCACGGACGCCGCGCCGACCCCACTCACGGGGCGCGTGTCGTACATCGCGTCGCTCGTGGACTCGGCGAGCAACGCCGTCAGCGTCCGTCTACTGGTGCCGAACCGCGGGCTCGTGCTGCGGCGCGGGATGTTCGTGCGCGTCGGCATCCACGCCGCGCGGGAGCGGACCGACATCCTCGTCCCCGTGTCCGCCGTGCTGCGCGACGAGCAGAACCTACCGTTCGTGTTCGTGGCGGCGCCGGACGGCTCGTTCGGCCGACGGCAGGTCACGTTAGGCCAGCAGGTCGGCGACCAGTACGCGCTGCGAGCGGGGCTCGCGGCCGGCGACCAGGTCGTCGCCGAGGGCGCGCTCTTCCTCCAGTTCGCGGAGACGCAATGAGCACGACGCTTCCGCCCCCGACGGAGTCCGCGGCACCGCCACCACCGCCGCCGGGGCCCGCAGCGGCGCGCGCGCCGGTGACGGGCGGCGACCGCCGCCGCGGTCCGATCCAGCGCCTCGTCGGCGCCGCCATCGCGCAGCCGCTCCTGGTCGCCCTGCTGATGTTCGCGATCGTCGGCATCGGACTGCTGTCGCTGTCGCGACTTCCGGTCGACGCGTACCCGGACGTGTCGTCGCCGATGGTCGAGCTCACGACGCAGTGGCCCGGGCACGCCGCCGAGGAGGTCGAGCGCCTCATCACGGTCCCGCTCGAGACGCAGCTCAACGGGCTGCCGCAGCTCGTCGTGATGCGGTCGATCTCGCTCTACGGGCTCTCGAACGTGCGCGTCACGTTCGCGGATGCGACCGACCTGTATTTCGCGCGCCAGCAGGTGATCGAGCGCCTGCGCGACGCCACGCTGCCGGACGGCGTGAGCGCGAGCATCACGCCACCCACGTCGCCGTCGGGCCTCGTCTACCGGTATGTCGTGCAGAGCCCCGACCGGTCGGCAATGGAGCTGCACGTGCTGCAGGACTGGGTGCTGGACAAGGCGTATCGCGCCGTGCCCGGCGTCGCCGACGTCGCCTCGCTCGGCGGCGAGACGATGCAGTACCAGGTGCTCGTCGACCCGACCAGACTCGCCGCGGCCGGCCTCGGCGTCAGCGACGTGACCACCGCGCTCGGCGCCAACAACACCAACTCGGGCGGCGGCTTCTACGCGCAGGGCGGGCAGTTCTACTACGTGCGCGGCCTCGGGCTGGTCTCGACGCCCGAGGACATCGGCAACATCGTGCTCGCCGTGCGCGACGGCACCCCGGTGCTCGTCAAGGACGTCGGGAACGTCGTGATCGGGCACGCGCCGCGGCTCGGACAGTTCGGCTACAACGGCCGGAACGACGCGGTCGAAGGCGTGATCCTCATGCGCACCGGCGAGCAGGCGCAGGTCGTCCTCAAACGGGTCGAGGCCGAGACGAAGCGGCTCAACGACCACGTGCTGCCCCAGGACGTGAAGGTCGTGCCGTTCTACGACCGCAGCGACCTCGTGCAGCTGACGACGCGCACGGTGGGCGACAATCTCGCGCGCGGGATCGTGCTCGTCGTCGTCGTGCTGATCTTCTTCCTCTACGACGTGCGCTCGGGGCTCATCGTCGCCGCGACGATCCCACTCTCGCTGCTCATCGCGTTCATCTGCCTCGACCTGCGCAACATCCCGGCGAACCTGCTGTCGATCGGCGCGATCGACTTCGGCATTCTCGTCGACGGCGCGGTCGTGATGGTCGAGAACGTCTACCGACAGCTCGCTGCACGGCGCGGCACGGAATACCGCGTGCGGGACGTCGTGGTCGCCGCCGCGGCGGACGTGAGCCGTCCGATCGTCTACGCGGTCGCGGTGATCGTCGCCGCGTTCCTGCCGATCTACGCGCTCGCGGGACCGTCGGGCAAGCTGTTCCGGCCGATGGCGGACACGACGATCTACGCGTTGTTGGGCGCGCTGGCGTTGACGCTGACGGCGGTGCCCGTGCTCTGCGTGTGGGGGCTCCGGCGCGGCGTGAAGGAGCGCCGCAATCATGCGTTCGAGTGGCTCCGCGATCGGTACGCGGGGGGCCTCGCGTGGTGTCTCGCGCACGCCCGCGCGACCGTCATCGGCTCGGTCGCCCTCTTCGCCCTCTCGCTCGCCCTCGCCGCCACGCTCGGGGGTGAGTTCATGCCCAAGCTCGACGAGGGCGCGCTGTGGGTGCGGGCGACGATGCCGTACACGATCTCGTTCGAGGAGTCGTCGCGGGTCGTCCCCGAGATCCGCCGCGTGCTGCAGAGCTTCCCCGAGGTGACGGTCGTCGCCTCCGAGCACGGCCGCGACGACGCGGGCACGGACCCGACGGGGTTCTTCAACGCGGAGTTCTACGTCGGCCTCAAGCCCTACGACACGTGGCATGGCGCGTATCGGTCGAAGGACGCGCTGATCGCCGCGATCCAGCAGAAGCTGTCGAGCTACCCGGGGATCACCTTCAACTACACGCAGCCGGCCGAGGACGCGGTGGACGAGGCGCTGACCGGGCTCAAGGCGTCGCTCGACGTCAAGGTGTTCGGGACCGACCTGAGCCTGCTCGAGAGCCGCGGGCGCGCGATCAAGGCCGTCATCGAAAAGGTGCCCGGGATCAGCCACGTGACCCTCGTGCAGGAGCTGGGGCAGCCGAGCCTCACGATCACCGCGGACCGTGCAAAGATGGCGCGGTACGGCCTGACGGTCGCCGCCGTCAACGGCCTCGTCGAGGCCGCGGTCGGCGGTTCGGCGGCGACGCAGGTCGTGCAAGGGGAGCGGACCTTCGACCTCGTCGTGCGCCTGTTGCCGCAGTATCGCGCCGACCCCGAGCAAATCGGCAACATCCTGCTCGCCACGCCCGGCGGGCAGCAGATCCCGCTGCACGAGGTCGCGAACATCGCGGTCGCGAGCGGAGCGGCGTTCATCTACCGGCAGGACAACTCGCGCTACATCGGGGTGCAGTACTCGGTCGAGGGGCGCGACCTCGCGAGCACTGTCGCAGACGCGCGGGCGGCGGTGGCGCGCCAGGTGCCACTCCCCGCGGGGTACACGACGCGCTGGGGTGGGGAGTTCGAGCAGTACACGGAGTCGCGCGCGCAGATGGGCGTGGTGGTGCCGACCACGGTGGTACTCATCCTCGCGATCCTGTTCGCGCTCTACCACAACTTCAAGTTCCCACTGATCACGGTCGCCGGCGTCATCCTCTCCGCCCCGTTGGGCGGCCTCGTCGCGCTGGCGCTTACGGGCACGGCGCTGTCGGTGTCGTCGATGATCGGGTTTCTCGCGCTCTTCGGCGTCTCCGTACAGACGGCGGTGGTCTACATCTCGTACGCGAACGAGCTCCGGCTCGACGGGTTCGGCATCGCCGAGGCGACGCGCGAGGCGGCGTTGCTGCGGCTGCGGCCGATCATGATGACCGCGCTCGTCGCCGCGTTCGGGCTGCTCCCCGCGGCGCTGTCGCACGGTGTCGGATCGGACACGCAGCGCCCGTTCGCGTTGGTGATCGTCGGTGGGCTGTTCTCGCGGTTGCTCCTCAGCGTGTTCCTGATGCCGGTGCTCTATCAGTTGGTGGCCCGCGACGGGGATCACCTCGAGGTCTAGGGTCTCGTGCCGTGCCAGGCCCGCGCCGACCGGCCGGTGGCGCGGTCGATCGGCGCCGGGCAGCTGCGCCGACGTCGCGTCGACGTCGGCGTGCGCGTCGGCCACGGATAGCAGGGTTTGGGAGCGACGTACGACGGCGTGCGCGAGATCTCGCCCCCGATGCGGCACGGGCCTGTGCGGGATGACGCGGCGCGCGCGCGACCGGGCGAGATGCTTCGGGCCGACGCGCGCTGTGTCGCAGCGCAGCGGATCGGCCGAAAAGGCTGATACGCAATTATCCGCCGCGGCCGATCGACCGAGCGCTTTTACCGCGTAACTGAGTTCGTGAGCGAGTGACGTCTCCCCGGGAAACGCGGCCAGGTCAGAAGTAGAGAGCCGGTAGGTTTCGGGTCCGCCATTCACCAAGGAGCGGATCGTGAAATCGTCGAAGTTCAGCGTGGACGATCGTGCGCCGGTCAGCATGCCCACGCACTCCGAGCATCTCCGAGCATATCGATCCCCGAGGCCAGGTTCGGCTACCGCCCGACGCCCGCGCAGCTCACGGTCGGCTACATCGCGCAACACCTCGCGAGCGACAACTACCTGTTCTGCAACGCGTTCGGCGACGCGAAGGCGAAGGTCCCCGGCCAGGACACGGCGACCCCGGACTCGGTCAAGGCGCGGTGGCCCAAGGACAGCCTCGTCACCAAGCTCAAGGCGTCCTTCGCGTTCTGCGAGACGGCGTTCGCCCAGCTCGACGACGCCCACCTCGCCGATCAGGTGTCGCTGACGTTCGGCGGCCAGACACGCAGCGTGAGCCGCGCGAGCATGGTCCTCGGCCACGCGCTCGACATGGCCGACCATTACAGCCAGATCGCGAATTACATGCGGCTCAACAGCCTCGTACCGCCGACCGCGCTCCCGCGGCCGAACCGGGGCGCGGAGTAGTCCGCTAGGACCGGCGGGCCGGCCGAGTCGCGTGCAGGAGTCGCTCGTGCACTGCGCTGGCGCACGGTTGCCGAATCTCGGCCCGTTCCGCACCTTGGTGGCCGAAAGCTCGACTGGGTCGGCCTTCAGCGCGGGAATGCGTGCATGTCCGCTGCCCGGTTCCGCCCGTCCGCCGTCGCGCCCGCGCTCGTCGCGGCGGCTGGCCTCGCCGTGTCCGCTGCGCGCGCGCAACCGCCGGCCGGCGGTCCCCCGGCGGGAGGTCCCCCCACGGGCGCCCAGCCGAGCGCGCCGCCGCGGTTCGAGAATCTGAAGGTCTTCCCGAAGAACGTGTCGCGCGACTCGCTGCTCACGGCGATGCGCGGCTTCACGGTCGCGCTCGGGGTCAACTGCCAGTACTGTCACGTCGCGGAGCCCGCGCCCGGTGGGGCGCTGGGGGCTCCCGGTGGTGGGCCCGGCGGCGCGCCGCGCGAGCGGCTGCGCCCCGCGCTCGACGACAAGCCGACGAAGGCGACCGCGCGGTTCATGATCCGGACGGCCGGCAGCCTCAACCACGTCGTGCTCGCGTCGCTTCCGCGGCGGCACCGCCCGACCGTGGCGGTCGCGTGCGTGACCTGCCACCGCGGGTCGCCGCTGCCGCAGTCACCCTGACCCGGTCCGCGTGCGTTACGACAAGTCGGACCCCGTCGTGGACGAGTGCGGGACGACCCTGATCCAGGCGACCCATCGAGCTCACGATCTGAGGATAGGATCGTCGCGTGCCCGGCGGACCCTCACGTGGCACGAGCTGTGGCGAGCTGGCACGAACTGCGGGTCGCGCGACACGAAGTCGGATCGGATCAGGCGCACGGGCCTGCGGCAGCGGCACGGGGAGCGCGTGCTCGTTCCGTTCGCGCCCGCAGATCGACCGTTCGCAGCGGGTCCGGCGCTGGCTGGACCCGCTGTGAACGCCGACTATCGTCGAATCACGCCTCGCACGCCATCATCGGTCGCCGCCATGGTCCGTTCCATCGTCCGCGCCGGCGGCATCGTTCGGCCCCCCAGGCGCGGCGACGAGTCGGAAGACCGTGCCCGTCGTTCCCGTGGGTCCGATCGCGAGCGTGCCGAGTACGTAGACCTCGCCGCTGCGGTCCTGCCCGAAGCCCTTGATCGCGTAGCCGAGCCGCCGTGTGCCGTCGATGAGCAACTCGTGCATCGGCCACAGGCCGGCGTGCTGCGGCGTCGCCACGAAGAGCCGCCCATCGGTGCTCGTGAACGAGGACGAGAACCCACCGAAGACGTAGCGTCCCTCAAGTCCGTGCACGTCGCGACCGCGATAGAGATGCCCGCCGATGACGGTGATGGCCAGACCCCCGATCGGGTTTGCGCTGTTCGCGAACTCGATCACGGGGTCGCGCAACGGTGCGCCGGTGGTCGGGTCGACGGTGGGGCAGCTCGCGAGCGAGACGTTCGGATTGGCCGTCGAGAAGCAGTGCGTGCCTTCCTTGACGTTCCAGCCGTAGTTGCCCCCTCGCACGACCTGGTTCACCTCCTCCCAGAGGTTCTGCCCGGCGTCCATCGCGAGGAGCGCATGGCTGCCTCGCATGTCGAATGACATGGTATACGGGTTCCGGAACCCGTACGCGTAGATCTCGTCGAGCCCGGGCTTGCCGACGAACGGGTTGTCGCGCGGAATCGTGTAGGGCGCGCCGTGATCAACGTCGAGCCGCAGGATGTTGCCGAGCAGGTTCTGCGTGATGTCCTGCCCGTTCCCGCCCGCGTTCGTTGCATACCAGTCGTCCACGTGGCCGAGTCCGACGTCGTTGGCGTTGCCGCCGTCGCCGATGGCGATGTAGAGGTCACCATCCGGGCCGAACGCGAGCCCGCCGCCGTTGTGGTTGGCTTGCGGGTGGTCGACCTGCAGGACCACGCGCTCGGAGTTCGCATCCGCGAGCACCGGCCCGTCCGCGCCGAGCCGGCGCGGGTCACCCGCGACGCGGAACTCGCTCACGGTGACCGTGTTGTTGTAGCCGGCCGGAGCGCCGGCGCGTGGCGGCGCGTTGTAGAAGACGAAGAACCGGCCGTTGTGCACGAAGTCGGAGTGGAAGGCCAGCCCGAGCAGGCCGCGCTCGTCGTAACGGGTGTTGAGCACCGGGAGCTTGTTGCGGAGGTCGAGGAAGGCCTCGGGCTGTAAGCCGTTCCGCGCGTCGAGCACGCGGACGAGGCCGATCTGGTCGACGATGAAGCGGTAGCGCTCGACGCCCTCGGGCTGCACCAAGTGCAGCGGCGAGGTCAGCCCGGACGCGATGACCTTGACGCCGACCGGCTCCGGCGCGCCCATCGGGCTCGGGCCCACGAGCGCGGCGGGTGCGGCGTCGTCGCTCCCGCGGTCGCTACCGCCCCGGTCGAATTGGGGCGCGGTCGGCGCGGGCGCCGAGCCGCGGTCGGCGCACGCGGCCGCGAGAAGGGCGGGAACGAGCGCGACGCGAATGACGCGAGCTGCACGGGATCTGCGCATGGGCACCTCGGGCGTTGTGCACGCGCACGAGCCGGACGGTGCGGGGGCGGCGCCAGGCCCCTGGGCGTCGCATCAGCCGCACGATGACGTCCGGCGCCGGCTCAGCATCGACCGGTGCGCGCCCACGAGGAGACGGAGCGACGGCGACGACTATTCCCCGTCCGCCGGCTGTGTGACGAGGAGCGGCTCGGCTCCGCCGTCGTCGCACGCCGAGTCGGAATCGGGCGGGCGAGCGCGGGCCGCGTGCTGGCGGCGCCCCCGCGCCCCGCCGACCGCACCCGCACCGCAGCGGCGCTACGTGGCGGCGAGCCGCAACGATCTACGGTCACCCCCAATGTCGGCAGAGACGCCGAAATCGTCGCCACCGCGGCGGGGTACGGTCAATAGCGAGGGGTGTGACGTCGCGCACGGAGTCGCCAAACCGGTTCGCGCTTGCGGCGCTGCCTCCCGGCGGCGACCGACGTTAGGCGACTGGTGTTCGGCCACGCGCGACCGCACTCCCCACCGACATACCGGGCGCCTTGCGCCGCGCGACAGCGTCGTCGAGCCCGAGGTTGGCTTCGCGCACCCAGCCGAGCGTCGACGTGCGACGCGGCCCGGCCCGAAGCCACGCGGTGTCACGGGTCAGGCCCGGCATGCGGGCGCGCCGTGGGCACGGCGCCGATCGTGCCTGCCGCGCGATGGACGGCTCGCAGTCAATCGTTCCGAATCGCCTGTGCCCACGTCAGCGTGCGCACCGCGGACGATGCAGCGGGCAGGCGAGCCGCCGGCGTGAAGCCCGCCCGCACCGCCACAATCACCTGCCCCACGGGGGTGTTGCGGTACTTGCGGGCGAGTTCCTCAATCCACACAGCGTTGCCCGGGCGGGCGTCGTCCCGATACTCGACCGCGATCCGGATCAGCCGGCCTCCACCACCGATCCAGTCGCGACTACGCCGTGTAGTGGATCCGGCAGGCGATCCGGCAGGCCCTCGCCGACCAGGGCCGCATCGTGCGCCTCCCCCTCAACCGCGCCGGCGCGCTGCACCGGATCGCGCGCCGGGCCAACGCGCTGCAGCAGGGGCACGGTGGCGAGCCGATCACACTCGAGGACATCGGCGTGCTCTTGGGCGTGACGCGCGAGCGGGTGTGGCACGTCAAGGAGAAGGCCCGGGGCGCCTTCGCTTCGCGGCGCGCGCGGTTGTTGGCCGGTTTTCTCGCGTAGGGCGGGCGGTGCGCCCGCCGTGACGCCTGCCCCGCGAGCATCGAGCTGTCCCCCCAACGCTCGGGTATGGCACCGTGCGGCGCAGCCGGGGGATCCACCAGGCCACCGCGTCGCGCGAATAGGGGCCGACCGAGTCCGCCGCGACCGGCGGCCCACCGGCCGCTTGTGCCGCTGCTCGACCGAGACGTCGATAGGGACATCGAAACGCCGACGTCCGCGGCAACCGTCGCAGACGTCGCCCTTTGCCGAACGCCGGCCTGACGCCTAACAGGATGCCGCACCCGACCGCACGCGTCAGCCCGCAGTCGCCCCCCTCCCGCGCGCGCTCGTCGTCTCGGCGCGCTGACCGTCGGCCACGATGACGGGGATCGCGACCGTGGCGGCCTCCTGCACCGCCGTCACGACGTCGTGTCGCGATGTATCGGTGACTGCCGCTGACGCGCTCCGGTGCGCGCGCGGGCACCTCGGGGAACACCGTGATCACCGCGTGTTCGCAGCTGGCCCGTCGTCACCCCGCGCGTAACCTCGCCGGCCGTCGCGCCGCGGCGTCAACGCGCGGTGGCGTCCGGCGCGGGCGCTTGGTTCCACATCTCGCGACGGAGGCGCCACCGCCCGTCCGCCCCGCGGTGCAGAACCAGCAGCATGTGGCCGCGGCCGTCGAACTGCTTCCCGCCGGCCAGCCGTACCACTTGGTGCTCCGTGCACCACTCCGACGCCCCCGCGCCGGCGACATCGAGACCGGAGCACGTGAAAGTGAACGTCTGCATGCGTGCGCCAGGGTACCCCGCGGTGACGGCCTCGAGGAATGCGCGGATCGCGGGCTTGCCCACGAGGGGCGTGGTCCCAGGTAGGAGGCTCACGCCGTCGTGTTCCCAGAGCGCGCTGACGGCGGCGTTGTCCATGCGCCGCGTCGCATCATCAAGCGCGCGATTGAACCCTCGACTCCTCCCTGCGCCTGGGCGATCACGGGGTCCGCGGCGGCGCGTTGCGCCGTCACGGTCCGGGCGAGGCCCGCGGCGAACGCGAGGCCGACGAGTGCGGGGTAGCGCGGTGACAGTGACATGAACGCTGCCTTGGGAGTGCCAGGGGCACCGCGTGCGCCGGGCGGATCCATAGTGCGGCTCCAGGCGGCGGAGCGCCAGGAGGACAGCGGGGCGCCCGCCGCCGTCGCCGCGCAAACTCAGCTGCTCTCAGCGGGAGGAACCGCCGGTACAGTTATGGCGGTTCACGCTCGCGGCCGTCCGGACGGCCTGCCGCCCGGGGTTAGCGTGGCGTTCCTGATTGGCCGCGCGTGGGCAGTTGAGAACTCGACCCGGGCAGCAACTCGCGCCACGCACGCTGTCCGGCCGATAAGGCCGATTATCAGCCGTAGCGATCGGCGCGGTTGGCATTTACCAGGTAAAACACTATAGTAGACGGATCGGGCCGAGGGACTGACGCCGGTCCGTCGCACTCCCCCGCACCGCAGCCCTGGAACCCGGATCCGCAGCCCCATGGTCGCGCGCACTGGCCCCGCAGCACCGCGCTACC
>CAWKNZ010000007.1:0-775090 GCA_963851265.1 uncultured Gemmatimonadales bacterium | reverse complement strand
ACGTTCTGGATTTGACCCGCGGCAGCGGACACGGAGTTAGGCCGCGCGCGCCGGCTGCGCGCGCAGGTGCCGCTCGAACTGCACGGGACTGACGTAGCCGAGGCTCGAGTGGAGCCGCTCGGCGTTGTACCACGTGAGGAACTCGAAGATGCCGGCGCGCGCCGCGGCGCGCGAGAGGAAGGTGGTGTCGGCCAGCAGCTCGTGTTCGAGCGTGGCGAAGAACGCCTCGGCGACCGCGTTATCGTGGCAATCTCCCTTGCGACTCATGCTCGGCACCGCGCCGTACGCGGCGAGCAGCGCCTGGTAGGCCCCGCTCGCGTATTGCGCCCCACGATCCGAGTGTTGCACGACCCCGGGCGCGGGGTGCCGGGCGGCGAGCGCCATCCGGAGCGCCGCGAGCACGAGTTCCGTCTCCATCGTCTCGCGCACCGCCCAGCCCGACCGTTTTTACCCGCGGCGGCTCGCCAGGTCGAGCACCACGGCGAGGAAGAGCCAGCCCTCGCGCGTGGGGATGTACGTGAAGTCGCTCACCCACGTGCGGTCGAGCCCCGGCTGGGTAGCGACGGCGAAGCCGCGCGCCACCAGGTTCGGCGCCACCGGCTGCGCGTGCGCCGAGTCCGTCGTCCGTATCCGGCGCCGCGCCCGACGCGCCACCAGGCCGTCCTCGCGCATCACCCGCGCGACGCGCTTCTTGCCGACCCGAGTGCCCGCCGCCCGCAGCGCGCGGTGGACGCGCGGCGCGCCGTAGCGCCCGCGGCTCTTCCGGTGCGCCGCCCGGACCTCGACCCGGAGCCGCTCGTCGGCCGCGGCCCGCGCGCCCGGCGCGCGCCCCTGGGCCGCGTAGAAGCCGCTCGGGCTGACGCCGAGCGCGTCGCACATGAGCCGCACCGGGTACTGCCCGCGGTGCGCGGCGATGGCGGCGTACTTGTCGCTCACCGCGACTCCCTCGCGAAGTACACCGCGGCACTTTTTACGAAGGCGAGCTCCTGCTTGAGCCGCGCGACCTCGCGCTCGAGCCGCCGCACCTCGTCCGCCTCGCTCGGCAGGCGCCCATTGCCGGGGAACAGCTCGCCCGGCGCGGGGGCGGCTCTGCCGCCCGCGGCGTGCTCCCCGACCTGCCGCGCCCACTTCCGCAGCAGGTCGTCGCGCACGTCGAGCTCGCGCGCGATCTGCTTCAGCGCCACCCCGGCCGCGCGCCGCTCGGCCATGCGCCGCACCGCCTCGACCTTGAACTCGGCGGTGAACGCCCGCCGCTGCCTGCCTTCCGCCATCGAACACCTCCGCCCCGCACCATAGCGGGGCTAATCGGGTGTCCGCTGCCGCGGGTCAAATCCAATGGGCGATCTGATTGCCGGCCCGGCCGGCTCACGCCTAACCGGCAGGCCCTGCTTGTCGACGCCAACACCGTGAGGCGCCGGCGGGGTGCCCGGCGTGGAGTCCGTCGGCGACGACGCCCGACACGCGGCGCGTTCGCAGGGCCGTCCAACTGGCGACCGCTTCGACGAGCGTGCCTGCGATGTGCGGCTGCGCCACCTCCCCCACGGACACAGCGCGATATCCTGCCGCCCGGAGTGCAGCGGCACGCGGCGCCCGCGCCAGGCAAACGTTCTCGTCACCCCGGCCCGGAGCGTGATGGTCCCGTGGATGCCGCCCGCGCCCGCGCGCGAGGATATCGCCGGTTCGTCCATTGACGATGTCTGGGTCGCTGCCCTTCACGTCGACGGTCCGCACCGCTGTCTCGGCTTCGGAGAAGTACTCGCGTCGGGCCGCGCCAACGTGCGAAGCGGAGCGCGCCGGCAGACAAATAACCTGCGGGTCGGGCCACATTGCACCGCGCCCCGGATGGCCGAAGCCGAGGAAATCCGCGCTCTCGAGCCGAAATAACCGCCGTGTCCGGCGCGACCGAGTCTGGCCAAGCCGATCAAGCGTCCGCTCCGGCGCTGGTCTGGGTCGGAGCCCGCGGGGGTAACGCTCCAATCGACAGCTCGGCGCCGGCTATGCGCCCCACACTTCGGCCGCGCCCGATGACTGGCGAGGACACGTTCCGGAGAACGTGACTCGGTACCAGATTGCCGGTCCCGTCGCTTCCCCTCTCGTTGCTCCTCGTTTCCCCAGCCGCACATGCAGTGGATCGCTCCGTCCGGAACTGACCCCGACGCCGGTACGCTCGAAAAGCGCCTCTGGGCCGCCGCCGACCAGCTCCGCGCGAACAGCGGCCTCACCGCCCAGCAGTACTCCGCCCCGGTCCTCGGCCTGATCTTCCTGCGCTTCGCCGAGGTCCGCTTTGCGAAGCGGCGCGCCGAGCTGGAAACCGCCGGCGCCTCGGCCGCCGCGGCGTCGCGCGTCGACGACCCCACGGCCTACCACGCCGAGAGCGTCCTCTACCTGCCCGAGACAGCCCGCTTCGGCTCCCTGCTCCAACTTCCCGAGGCGCGACGAACGTCGGCAAGGCCCTCAACGAGGCCATGCGCCGAGATCGAGCGAGCACAACCCGCAGCTCGCCGGCGTGCTGCCGCAAGACCGTACCAGCTCTTCAGCAGCACGCTGCTCAAGGAGCTGCTGAAGAAGGTCTCCGAGATCCCGTCCAACGTCGAGTACGACGCCTTCGGTCGCATCTACGAGTACTTCCTCGGCGAGTTCGCGCGCACCGAGGGCCAGAAGGGCGGCGAGTTCTACACGCCGGCCAGCATCGTGCAAGCTGCATCGTCGAGATCCTCGAGCCCTACCACGGCCGCATCCTCGACCCCGCGTGCGGCTCGGGCGGCATGTTCGTGCAGTCGGCGCGCGTTCGTCGCAGGCGCATCGAAGAACCCCGACGACGAGCTCTCGCATCCACGGCGTCGAGAAGACCGACGAGACGGGCCGCCTCTGCCGCATGAACCTCGCCGTGCACGGGCTGGACGGCGACATCCGCCACGGCGGCCAGATCAACAGCTACTACGACGACCCGCACGAGGCGACGGGACACTTCGACTTCGTGCTCGCCAATCCGCCGTTCAACGTGAACGCGGTCGACAAGGAGCGACTGAAGGACGCCGTCGGCCCGGGCCGCCGCTTTCCCTTCGGCCTGCCGCGCACCGACAACGCGAACTACCTCTGGATCCAGCTCTTCTACTCGGCGCTGAACGCCAAGGGGCGCGCGGGGTTCGTGATGGCGAACTCCGCGTCCGACGCCCGCGCCTCGGAGCAGGAAATCCGCCGCCAGCTCGATCGAGGCGCGCGCGGTGGACGTGATGGTCGCCGTCGGGCCCAACATGTTCTACACGGTCACGCTGCCCTGCACGCTCTGGTTCCTCGACCGCGGCAAGGCACATTCGGCGCGCCGGGACGAGGTGCTGTTCGTCGACGCGCGGCACATCTACCGGCAGATCGACCGCGCGCACCGCGACTGGACGGCGGCGCAGATCGACTTCCTCGGCAACCTTGTCAGGCTGTGGCGCGGCGAGGCGCTGGACTTCGCGTTAGGCGGCGACGAGGCGCGGGCGAAGATCGCGGAGGTGTTCGGGAAGAAGCCGAAGTACGCCGACGTGCCGGGCCTGTGCCGCGCGGCGACGGTTGCGGAGATCGAGGCGCAGGGATGGTCGCTGAATCCGGGGCGCTACGTCGGCGTTGCCCCTGGCGAAGAGGTGAGCGACGAGGACTTCAAATCCCGGCTTGGCAGGTTGCACGAGGAACTCGAAGTACTCAACACTGAGGCGCGTGGGCTCGAATTGACCATTGCCGCCAACGTGTCCGCGCTCCTCGAAGCATGACAGCGAGTAGCACGCCGCGTTCAGATTGGCGGACCGCCCTGCTCGGCGAAGTTGCTGATCTGTTCGACTCGCGGCGAATCCCGCTAAGCAGCTCCGAACGGCAGCAACGCAAAGGCGCGTACCCGTACTACGGTGCGCAGGGCATCATCGATTACGTCGATGATTTCATCTTTGAGGGGCGCTTTATACTTGCCGCGGAGGATGGCGAGAATCTGAACAGCAAAAAGCTGCCGCTCGCGCTATTCGCAGACGGGCGCTTTTGGGTGAACAATCACGCCCACGTGCTCAGGGGAAAGCCGGGCATCATCGACGATACGTTCCTCCTGGCGTGCCTGAACGCGGCCGACATCAAGGCGTTTGTGACAGGAGCAGCTCAGCCTAAGCTCTCCCAAGCGAATCTGCGGAGGATTCAGCTTCCACTTCCGCCACTCGACGTTCAGCTCCGAATTGCTGGCGTTCTCGCGGCATACGACCAGCTGATAGAGAACTGCCAGCGCCGCATCCAGATCCTGGAGACGATGGCGCGCGCGCTCTACCGCGAGTGGTTCGTCGAGTTCCGGTTTCCGGGGCACGCAGAGCAACCTCGGATCACCACATCACTCGGCGACGTTCCCCGTGGTTGGCAGCTGACGCCGCTCCCCGAATGCGTGCTCGTGAACCCTCGGGTTTCGGTTCCCAAGGACGGCGAAAAGCCATTCGTTCCGATGCAGTGTCTCGCGAATGATTCGATGTTGATCACCAACATCGAAGCGCGTGGCGGTAACAGCGGATCGAAGTTTCAGAATGGTGACACGCTCGTCGCGCGGATCACACCCTGTCTAGAGAACGGGAAGACCGGCTTCGTCCAGTTTCTACCCGGCGAGCGTGCTGTCGCCTTCGGATCAACCGAGTTCATCGTGCTGCGCTCCAAGAGTCTGACGCCGCACTTCGTTTACCTGCTCGCCCGTAGCGAGCGATTTCGGTCGACTGCGATCAAGAGCATGTCGGGTGCAAGTGGGCGACAGCGCGTGCAGGAGCGTTGCCTTAACGACTTCCCGATCGCGCAGCCGCCGCGGATGCTCCTCGATCACTTCTCGAAGCTCGTCACACCAATGTTCGCGCAGATCCAGCGACTTCATTCGCAGGTCGACAACCTTCGTGCGACCCGCGACGTCCTCCTCCCCCGCCTCCTCTCCGGCCAGCTCGACCTCGCCGCGGCGGAAGCCAGCTTGTCCTGACGTTCCTGCCGCGGCCAACCATCCACATGACTACGACGCTCTTCAAGGAAGTCGGCTACTCGCTCGCGACGCTGATCGACGACGTCCAGATGGGCGAGATCGGGCTGCCCGACATTCAGCGCCCATTCGTGTGGAAGAATGCGAAGGTGCGTGACCTGTTCGACTCGATGTATCGTGGCTACCCGGTCGGGTACTTCCTCTTCTGGGAAAACCAGGTTGGTGAGAAGACGAAGCAGATTGGCACCAACAGCCACCAGAAGGTCCCGCAGCTGTTGATTGTCGATGGACAGCAGCGCCTAACGTCGCTCTACGCGGTGCTGAAGGGCATCCCCGTCGTGCGCGAGGACTACCAAACCGAGCGGATCGAAATCGCATTCCGGCCGACCGACGGGACCTTCCAGGTCTGCGATGCGGCGATCCGCAAGGACCCAGAGTACCTGCCGAACGTTTCCGAGCTGTTCGCCCCAAACGCGAGCCAGTACCGGATCGTCGGCGAGTATCTCGATCGGCTGGCGTCGCACCGGAAGCGGAACGGAGTCGAGCTGACCATGGAGCAGCGGAAGGCGTGCGAGAATGCGCTCCAGCGGCTCTTCTCGCTGACCAGCTACCCGTTCACCGTCCTCCAACTCGCTGCAAGTATTGACGAAGAGCAGGTCGCCGAGGTTTTCGTCCGGATCAACAGCGAGGGGAAGAAGCTGAACCAGGCTGACTTCATCCTCACACTGATGTCGGTGTTCTGGGAGGACGGACGAAAGGAGCTCGAGAGCTTCTGTCGTGCCGCGCGCCAGCCGAGCAAATCGGGACCGAGCGCGTACAACCACTTCGTCGAGCCATCGCCTGACCAGCTCCTCCGCGTGGCAGTTGGCATGGGGTTCCGCCGCGCCCGGCTCAAATCCGCGTACTCAGTCCTCCGCGGCAAGGACATGGACACGGAGGTCTTCAGCCAGGCGCAGCGCGAGCTGCAGTTCGCCCGGCTTCAGCAAGCGCAGACGCACGCGCTCAACCTGACGCACTGGCATGACTACCTCGGCATTCTGAAGCAATCCGGTTTCACTGGGGCGAATCTCGTCAGCTCCAAGACGACGCTCTTCTACACGTACATCCTGTTCTTGATCGGGCGCATCGACCTCAAGGTCAACCCGAACACGCTCGGGCAGGTCATCGGTCGCTGGTTCTTCATGGCATCGGTCACGTCGCGGTACACCGGTGGCTCGCCGGAGACCTTGATGGAGCGTGATCTCGCCGCACTGCGGAGCGCGACGGTGGCCGGTGATTTCCTCGCGTGGGCCGAGCGTGCGATGGCGGCGGATCTGACCGAAGACTTCTGGGCGGTCACACTACCGAATCGCCTCGACACGTCGTCCGCGACAAGCCCGCTGCTCTACGCTTACCTCGCGTCGTTGAACGTGCTCGACGCGCGTGTCCTCTTCTCGAAGAAGCGCACTCGCGACGTTCTCGACCCCTCGATCAAGTCGCCGAAATCAGGAGCGGAACGGCACCACCTCTTCCCGAAGAGCTATCTGTCTAGCCTCGGGTTCACGTTGGCGCCCCAAACCAACCAGATCGCCAACTACGCGTTGGTCGAGTGGAACGACAACATCGCGATCTCGGACACTCCGCCGTCGGAGTACCTCCCGAAGTATTGGAGCCGACTCACGGCAAAGGAGCGGGCGGACCAGGCGTACTGGCACGCGCTGCCGACCGGTTGGGAGCAGATGGAGTACACGAAGTTCTTGGAGTCTCGGCGACGCGGGATCGCCAAGGTCATTGCCGACGGCTACCGGCGCCTCACCGATGGTGAGACCGTCCCGGCAGACATGGACACCTTCGAGGCGCGGATCAGCCGGGGCGAGGGGCCACTCACTGAGTTCAAGTCGACCCTCCGCGCGAATCTTCACACGGGTCAGAAGGATTCGAAGATGGAGCACGCCGTGATCAAGACCCTCGCCGCGTTCCTGAACTCGAAGGGCGGTACGCTGTTCGTCGGCGTGGACGACGCAGGCAATCCGATCGGACTGGGCAATGACGGGTTCGAGAACGATGACAAGATGGCGCTTCACCTGGACAACTTGGTGAAGAGCCACCTCGGCAACAGCGTGCACTCGTGCCTGAGGCCCAGCTTCGCCGACGTCGCCGGACAGCGTGTCCTCGTGATCGAGGTCGACCGTAGCGACCGGCCTGTCTTTCTGAAGAACGGTTCGACGGAGGAGTTCTACATCCGCGCGGGAGCATCCTCCCCGGCGCTACCGCCGAGTCACATGCACGAGTACATCCAGCAGCATTTCAAGTGAGGGGCTGACCCGTGCCCCACGCCTACACCGAGGACCAGCTCGTCGAGCAGCCCGCGATTCAGCTCTTCGCGGAGCTGGGCTGGTCCACCGTGTCGGCGATGGACGAGACGTTAGGCCCCACCGGGACGCTCGGCCGCGAGACCACCGGCGACGTCATCCTGGACGGCCGCGTGCGCGTCGCCCTCGCGCGTCTCAACCCAGCCCTACTCGCCGACGCGCTCGACGCAGCAGTCGCCGAGCTGACCCGCGACCGCGGCGCGATGACCCCCGTCGCTGCCAATCGCGAGATCTGGGCTCTGCTCCGCGACGGCGTTCCCGTGCAGGTCCCCGACCGCGAGCACGGCGGTGAGCGCGACGAGCGCGTGCGCGTGATCGACTGGGACACCCCTGCGGCGAACGACTTCCTGCTCGTCTGCCAGCTGACCGTCACCGGGCGCGCTCTACACCTGCCGCCCCGACCTCGTCGGATTCGTCAACGGCTTGCCGCTGGTCGTCGTCGAACTCAAGAAGCCGGGCGTCCCCGCGCGCCAGGCGTTCGACGACGAACCTGACGCAGCTACAAGCACCCGCTGAATGCGCGCCCGGGCTCTTCCGGTACAACGCCCTTCTCATTGCGTCCAACGGCACCGACAGCCGCGTCGGCACCCTCACCGCGGACTGGGAGCGTTTCTTCGAGTGGAAGCGCATCGAGCGCGAGGACGAGCCGCGCCGCGTGTCGCTGGAAGTCGATCCTGCGCGGTACGTGCGAGCCTGCCCGCCTGCTCGACCTGATCGAGAACTTCACGCTCTTCTCCGAGCACAAGGCCGGCGCTCGTCAAGATCCTCGGCCAGAACCACCAGTTCCTCGGCGTCAACAACGCCATCGCCGCGATGCTCGACGCCCGCGCGCGCGGCCACGGCCGCGCCGGCGTCTTCTGGCAGACGCAGGGCAGCGGCAAGAGCTTCTCGATGGTCTTCTTCGCGCAGAAGGTGCTGCGCAAGGTCGCCGGCAACTGGACGTTCGTCGTCGTCACCGACCGCGTGGAGCTGGATGACCAGATCGCCAAGACCTTCAAGCCGCGTGCGGCGCCGTGAGCTGACGCCGAAGGTCGATGCCACGCGACGAGCGGCGCGCAGCTGCGGGAGCTGCTGCGCGGCAACCATCGCTACGTCTTCACCCTCGTCCACAAGTTCCAGACGCCGGAGTTGCTCTGAGCGACCGGCGCGACGTGATCGTGCTCACCGACGAGGCGCACCGCAGCCAGTACGACACGCTCGCGCTGAACATGCGCGCCGCGCTGCCGAACGCGCTCTTTCTCGCCTTCACCGGCACCCCGCTGATCGCCGGCGAGGAGCGGACGCAGGACGTGTTCGGCGATTACGTCTCGATCTACGACTTCCAGCAGTCGGTCGAGGACGGCGCGACGGTCCCGCTCTTTTACGAGAACCGCACGCCCGAGCTGCAGCTGGTGAACCCGCACCTCAACGAGGACATCTACGACCTCATCGAAGCGCGCGGGGCTGGACGAGGACGCAGGAGGCCCGGCTCGAGCGCGAGCTCGGGCGCCAGTACCACCTGCTCACCCGCGACGACCGGCTGGACACCATCGCGCGCGACATCGTCCGGCACTTCCTCGGCCGCGGCTTCGTCGGCAAGGCGATGGTGGTCTCGATCGACAAGGCGACCGCGCTCCGGATGCACGACAAGGTGCGCGACGCACTGGGACCGCGAGCGCACGCGCGTGCTGGCGGCGACTGGCGGGCGTCCGCATCACCGATGACGAGCGCGTCGACCTGCGACGCCGACTCGATCGTGCTCGACACGACCGACATGGCGCTCATCGTCTCGCCGGGGCAGAACGAGATCGAGCAGATGCGCGCACTCGGGCTCGACATCGTGCCGCACCGCAAGCGGATGAACGATCGAGGATCTCGACGAGCGATTCAAAGACCCGGACGACCCGCTGCGCCTGGTGTTCGTCTGCGCGATGTGGCTGACCGGCTTCGACGCGCCGAGCTGCTCGACGGTGTATCTCGACAAGCCGATGCGGAATCACACGCTGATGCAGACCATCGCGCGAGCGAACCGGGTGTATCCGCGGAAAGCACAGCGGCCTGATCGTCGACTACGCGAACGTGTTCGTGTCGCTGGAAAAGGCGCTCGCCATCTACGGCAAGGGTGGCAGTGGGGCGACGCCCGTTCGCGACAAGCACCAGCTGGTCGAAGAACTGCACACGGCGGTAGCCGACGCGACAGCGTACTGCGCCGCGCGCGGCGTCTCGCTCCCCGACGTCGAGTCGCAGCCGAGCGGCTCGATGGCGCGCCTTCAGTGCCTCGCCGACGCGGTGGATGCGCTCATTGCGCCCGATCCTGAGCGGAAAGTGTTCCTCGCGCACGCGCGTCTGGTCGGCGCGCTGTACGATGCCGTGAAGCCCGACCCGTCGGTCGTCGAGTTCACGCCGCGCGCTGCGTGCCTCACCGCCGTCGCCGACGCGATCCGCGCGAAGCTGAGCCCTGACCCGGCGAGCATCTCCGCGGTGCTCACAGGCGTGGCGCAGGTACTTGACGCGTCGATCGCCGGCGTGTCGATCCCGTCTGGGCCCGCGAAGCTCGTCGACCTCTCGAAGATCGACTTCGAGGCGCTTCGGGAGCGGTATGCCGAGTCGAAGCACAAGCGGTCCGACCTCGAGGCGCTCAAGGCGGCGATCCGGGCGCAGCTTGACCGGATGATTCAGATCAACCGGAGTCGCGCCGACTACCTGGAAAAGTTCGAGCAGCTCATCGAGAGCTACAACAGCGGCAGCCGGAGCATCGAGCAGATCCTCGACGAGCTCGTGTCGTTCGCGGGCTCACTCTCGCAGGAGGAGGAACGCCACCTCCGCGAGCATCTCACAGAATCCGAGCTAACGGTGTTCGACATCCTGACGCGCCCGGGCCCGGAGCTCGCGCCGGCCGAGCGCGAGGAGGTGAAGAAGGTCGCGCGCCAGCTGCTCGATCGGCTGAACGACCTGCTCGCGCTTGACTGGCGACGGCAGATCCAGGCGCGGGCGCGCGTGCGCCTCGCAATAGAGGACACGCTAGACGTCGGGTTACCGCGCGCGTACACGCCCGAGCTGTATCAGCGGAAGTGCTCGGCGGTGTTCGAGCACATCTACGAGAGCTACGGCGGGGCAAGCTTTTCGCTCTGACTGCCGCGGGTTCGATCGGAGCATTCGAGCAGCGGTACGTGCGGTGCGCGGTGACCGTTCGCGGCAAGCCGCCGCGCGTAGCGGAAAATCGCCGCTCAACCGTTCGGCAAGGTGTGCGTCAATGGTTTGACAAACTGTCGATCAACGCGAGGCAACCTTCCTCACTGCACCGCGTTGATCATATCGAAAATCGGCAGATACATCGCCACCACCATCCCCCCCACTACCACGCCTAACACCACGATCATCAGCGGCTCCAACAGCGACAGCAGCGCGCTCACCGCCGCGTCCACCTCGTTGTCGTAGAAGTCCGCGATCTTCGTCAGCATCTCGTCCAGCCCGCCCGTCTGCTCCCCCACCGCGATCATCGAGATCACCATCGGCGGGAACACTTGACTCTTCGCCAGCGGCGCGGCGATCGTGTCGCCGCCCGCGATGCTCGTCCGCGACGCCAGGATCGCGTCCTGCACCACCCGGTTCCCCGCCGTCCGCGCCGTGATCTCCAGCCCGTCGAGGATGCTCACGCCCGACGCGATCAGCGTGCCCAACGTCCGCGTGAACCGCGAGACCGCCGCCTTCCGCAGCACGTCGCCCAGCACGGGCACCTTCAGCAGCAGGCGGTCGATCACCAGCTTGCCGTTGGCCGTCGCGTAGTACTGCCGCACCAGGAATCCCGCCCCGGCCCCGCCCGCGAGCAGCGCCCACCAGTACCCGTTCACGAACCGCGACAGACCCACCACCACGCGCGTCGGCAGCGGCAGCTCGAGGTTGACGCTCGCGAACATCCCCTCGAATACCGGGATCACCTTCCACAGCAGCACCGTCACGCAGATCACCGCGACGCCCGAGATCACCGCCGGGTAGATCATCGCGCCCTTCACCTTCCGCATCAGTGCGTCCGCCTTCTCCAGGAACGTCGCCAGGCGCATCAGGATCGTGTCGAGGATACCGCCCGCCTCGCCCGCGGCGACCATGTTCACGTAGAGGTCCGTGAACACCTTCGGATGCTTGCCCAACGCGTCGCTCACCGTCGCCCCGCTCTCGACGTCGAACACCACCGCGCGCGTCACCTGCTGCAGCGCCTTGTTGTCGCTCTGCTTCGAGAGGATGTCGAGCGCCTGCACCAGCGGCAGCCCCGCGTTGATCATCGTCGAGAACTGCCGCGTGAAGATCACCACGTCCTTCATCGGCACCTTGCCCGGCGCCCTGGGCTTGCGCACCATCTCGTCGACCTTGACGACGGCGAGCCGCAGCTTGCGCAGCTGCAACACCGCGTCCTCGCGCGACGGGGCGTCGATCGTGGCCGAACGGAGGTCGCCGCCCATCGTGCGGGCGGTGTAGGCGAAGGTAGGCATGTGGTGTCGGGCTTACTTCGTGGGGGCGCCGCGCGGCGCCGTGGGGTCCTCGGGCACCGGCTGCCCCGTCATCCGCAGGAACTCGTTCGGCGCGCCGCTCACCCGCAGGCACTCCTCCGCCGTCACCTGCCGCGCGACGTACAGCTGGTACAACGCGTCGTTCAGCGTCTGCATCCCGTACTTCTTCCCGCCCTGCATGAGCGAGTAGATCTGGTGCACCTTGTCGTCGCGCACGAGCGCGCGGATCGCCGGCGTGACGACCAGCACCTCCGCCGCGAGCACCCGGCCCCGCCCCGCCGCGCGCGGCACCAGCGTCTGCGTCACGACCCCCTCCAGCACGAACGCGAGCTGCGCCCGCACCTGCGCCTGCTGCGTCGCCGGGAAGACGTCCACGATGCGCGTGATCGCCTCGGCCGCCGAGTTGGTGTGCAGCGTCGCGAAGGCGAGGTGGCCCGTCTCCGCGATCGTCAGCGCCGCCTGGATCGTCTCCAGGTCGCGCATCTCGCCGACCAGCAGCACGTCGGGGTCCTCGCGCAGCGCGTACTTGAGCGCGCTCGAGAAGCTCTTCGTGTCGGTGCCCACCTCGCGCTGGTTCACGATGCACCCCTGATGCCGGTGCACGAACTCGATCGGGTCCTCGACCGTGATGATGTGCCCGCGCCGCTCCTTGTTGATCTTGTCGAGCATCGCGGCCAGCGTGGTGCTCTTCCCCGACCCGGTCGGGCCCGTCACGAGCACGAGCCCGCGAGGCTTCTCCGCCATCCGCGACACGGCCGGCGGCAGACCCAGCTCGCCTAACGGCTTGATCGCGAACGGCACCTGCCGCACCGCCACGGACACGCACCCGCGCTGCTTGAACGCGTTGCCGCGGAAGCGCGCGAGCTGCGGGATCCCGAACGAGAAGTCGAGCTCGTCCTCCATCTCGAACCGCTTCTTCTGCGCGTCGGTGAGCACCGAGTACGCGAGCGCCATCGTGTCGCGCGGCGTGAGCACCGCGCCCGCCGCGTTCACCAGCTCGCCGTCCACGCGCAACTTCGGCCGCTCGCCCGCGGTCACGTGCAGGTCGCTCGCGCCGCGCGCGACCATCTCCTCCAGCAGCGTGCGGAGGTTTGGCGGCGCGGGCGGGACCGCCGCGGCCCCCGCGCCGTTGCCCGCCACGGCGCCGGCCCCGGGCACATCGTTAGGCATTCTCATACGCTGGTCTCCCGCACCACCTGTTCGATCGTCGTGATCCCCTTCAACACCTTGAGCCACCCGTCCATCCGCAGCGTCAGCATCCCCTCCTCTACCGCCACCTCGCGGATCATCGCGGCGTCGGCGCCGGTGAGCACCTGACGCCGGATCTTGGGCGTCATCACCATCACCTCGTACAGCCCCTGCCGCCCCTTCAGCCCGGTGCCGTTGCACGTCTCGCAGCCCGCGCCGCGGAAGTACGGCAGCTCCCCCACCGGCGTGTCCACGGAGACGCCGGCCAGCAGCGGCGCGGCCTCCGGCGTCGCACGCGCCTTCGCGTCCTCGATCGCCACGGCCGTGAACCGCAGCTCGCGCAGCGTCGTCTCCGGACGCACCTTCGCCGCGGCGAAGTCCACCGCGGTCATCGCGTGCCGCTGCTTGCACTTCACGCACACCCGCCGCACGAGCCGCTGCGCCAGCACGAGGTTCAGCGCGCTCGACACGTTGAACGGCTCGAGCCCCATGTCCAGCAACCGCGTCACGGTCTCGGGCGCGGAGTTCGTGTGCAGCGTCGACAGCACGAGGTGGCCGGTGAGCGCGGCCTTGACGGCGATGCCGCCGGTCTCCAGATCGCGGATCTCGCCGACCATGATCACGTTCGGGTCCTGCCGCAGGAACGCCTTCAGCGCCGCCGCGAACGTCATCCCCACCTCGGTGCGCACCTGCACCTGGTTGATCCCGAACAGGTTGTACTCGACGGGGTCCTCGGCGGTCATGATGTTCACGTCGCCGGTGTTGATCTTCGCGAGCGCGGAGTAGAGCGTGGTCGTCTTGCCCGATCCCGTGGGCCCGGTGACGAGCACCATCCCGTACGGGTTCGCGATCGCCTCGCCTAACTCCCGCTCGGCGCGCGGCTCCAGCCCGAACGTTTCGAGGTCGAGCGCGAGGTTGCCCTTGTCGAGGATGCGCAGCACGACCTTCTCGCCGAACAGCGTGGGCAGCGTCGACACGCGGAAGTCGACGACCTTCTTCCCCATCTTCAGCTTGATGCGCCCGTCCTGCGGCACCCGCCGCTCGGCGATGTTGAGCGAGGCGAGGATCTTGAGCCGCGAGATGAGCGCCGCCTTGAGCTTGATGGGCGGCGTCATGATGTCCGCGAGCGCGCCGTCCACGCGGAAGCGCACCCGCAACTCGTGCTCGAAGCACTCGATGTGAACGTCACTCGCCCCGCGCTTGACCGCCTCGGCCAGGATCGCGTTCACCAGCCGGACCACCGGCGCCTCGTCGACGCCGGAGCCCAGGACGGAGGTCGCCGAACCGTCGTCCTCGGTGTTCTCGAGCACCTCGACGTCGCCGGCCGCGTCGTCGCTCGCGAACTCCGCGACGAGGGTCTGCAGCTGCGACTGCACCTGCTGCTGCTGCTCGCCGACGTCATAGTGCTTCTCGACGAGCGCGCGTAACGTGTACTCGCCCGCGACGACGGGAAACACGTCGTAGCGGGTGATGAACTTGAGGTCCTCGAGAACGTTGGGGTTCGCGGGGTCGGCCAACGCCACGGTGAGCGTGCGCCCCTCGCGCTTGAGCGGCAACACGAGATGCCGGAGCGCCAGCTCCGCCGGCACGAGCTTGACCACCCGCGCGTCGGGCTCAAAGCGCGACAGGTCGACCGCCGGCATCCGGAACTGCCGCGCGAGGGCCTTCGTCAACTCGACCTCCTGCACGAACCCGAGC
The DNA here is from genome assembly GCA_963851265.1 of uncultured Gemmatimonadales bacterium. Taxonomy (GTDB): domain Bacteria; phylum Gemmatimonadota; class Gemmatimonadetes; order Gemmatimonadales; family Gemmatimonadaceae; genus BPUI01. The sequence goes on along the minus strand of CAWKNZ010000007.1, from coordinate 760,403 downwards.
TTCACGAGGCAGTAGCCGAGCCGCATGCCGGTCGTCTGATGCTCGGCCACCGCGCGCGCCACCTGCTCGCGCGTGACGAGCCCCTCGCGGACGAGGAACTCGCCCAGGCGCTCGCGGTCGGCGAGCGACGGACTGATGGCGGGAGCGGCAGCGGGAAGGGCCACGAGGCGGCGAAGCGGCAGGCGGTCGTCACGGGGGCGGCCACCCGGCGGCAGCGCGTGGAACCGACCCCGAAAGGGGACGCCCGCCCCCGGTGAACGTCACCCCGCCGCCGGCCACGCCGAAGCGCACCGCCCCGGCGAGCCGACGCTCCAACCCGGCCCCTATTCCGGGCACCCGACTCAGCTCGGTCATCGACCGGTACGCCCCGTGCGCGGCGCGGTCGGCGACGATCCGCCGCGCCAGCGCGGGACCGACGCCGGGAAGCGCCTCCAGGGCCGCCGAATCGGCCTCGTTCACGTTCACCGGCCCCGCAACCTCGGCTACGCGGTGTCCCGCGGCGCGTCCGACCGGGCCCGCCGCCCGTGGCTCGGCGGGTACGCTCGCTGCGCTGTCGGCGGACCGGCGGCGTCGGGCCCCCCGCCCGCCACTCCGCTCGCCGGTCCGACCGCGCGCCTTCCGCGCGTGCGCCGAATCGACGGCCTCGAGCTGCCGCTGCAGCGCGAGCCGGTCGGCCGGCGTGGGCGGCCGAGCCCCGGGTGGGTCGCCGATCCCGAAGACGCGCGCCCCGGCGCCGGCGGCGGCGAGGGCGGCGAAGAACCCGACGGCCCTGCGTTCGGCGGAAGTCATGGCGCCACGGTACGCCGCGCGGCCGCGGCGCGGTGCATCAGGGTGTTGCGGGGTGGGCCAAATCTACGCGCGGATGGGCGAACCCCGATTTCTGCGGCGGTGATAGCGCACTGGCCGTTACCCCGCGGCCGCCGGGGCCGCCGGTCCCTGCGACGCTGCCCGCACCCTCGCCGCCGTCCGGGGTACGACCCGAGTCCGGTTAGACTTGCCGCCGGCCCCACTCTCGCAGCACAGCCCTCGCGTTCCGCGCGCTGCCCGACTTCGCACCCGCTTCAGCTTCCGTGCGCATCGCGTCCCGATACATCCTCAAGGAGCACCTCGGCCCGCTGAGCTTCTCGCTCGGCGCGCTGACGTCGCTCCTGCTGCTCAACTACATTGCCCGCAAGTTTGCCGACCTCGTCGGTAAGGGGCTGCCGTGGCAGGTGATCGCCGAGTTCTTCGTGCTCTCGGTGCCGTTCACCGTCGCGATGACGCTGCCCATGGCCGTGCTCGTCTCGACGCTCTACGCGTTCAGCCGGCTCGCGGCGGAGAACGAGATCACCGCGTTCAAGGCGAGCGGCGTGGCCATGCGCCGGCTCCTCGTACCCGTGCTCTGGGCGGCGGCCGGGCTCGCCGCGGTCATGGTGGGCTTCAACGACATCGTGCTGCCCGCCGCGAACCACCGGCTGGCAGTGCTCCAGAACGACATCGCGCGCGCCCGCCCCACGTTTGCACTCCGCGAGCAGACCATCAACCAGGTCGGCGAACGGCAGTTCTTCCTGCGCGCCGGGCACGTGGACCAGGCCACCAACCGGATGCGAGAGGTCACGATCTACGACCTCACCGGCGCCACGCCGAAGACCATCCGCGCCGACAGCGGCACGCTGGCCCTCGCCCCCAACCGCAAGGACCTGACACTCACGCTCTACGACGGCGAAATCGAGCAGCTCGGCGCGGGGAAGTCGGCCGAGCTCACGCGCACCTTCTACAAGGTGCAGCTCGCCCGCGTGCGCGACGTCGCCAAGGGGCCCGAGATCTCCGACCCGAAGGCGCAGACGTTCAAGAGCGACCGCGAGATGACCATCTGCGAGCTCGACGCCTCGTTCCAGAGCGAGCGATTCAAGGTGCTCGGCGCGCGCCGCGAGCTGACGACCGCGCTCCAGGACTCGCTCCGCCTCCGGCCACATCTCGGGCCCATGGACACCACGCACGCGCGCTCGATCGGGCGGATGTACTGCGCGGCCAAGTCGCGCCTGGCGGCGGCGATCGCCCGCGTGGCGCTGCCTCGCGCGGCGCACGCGCAGGGACTCAAAAGCGCGGTGAACAACGCGATCGACACGGCGGCCTACAGCCGCGCGATGCGCGCCGGCTCGGTGGCCGTGGCCCGCCTGCGGGTGGGCGAGGCCGAGACGGCGATGAACAGCTACGACGTCGAGATCCACAAGAAGTTCGCGCTCGCCGTCGCGTGCATCAGCTTCGTGCTGCTCGGCGCGCCGCTCGCCGTGCGCTTCCCGCGCGGGGGCGTGGGCATGGTGCTCGGCGTGAGCCTCGGCGTGTTCGCGACCTACTACGCGTTCCTCATCGCGGGGCAGGAGCTCGCGCAGCGCGGGACCGTGCCGCCGTGGCTGGCCATGTGGGGCGCGGACATCCTCTTCACCGCGGTGGGCCTCGTCATGGCGATGCGCATGGGGCGCGAGAGCGGGTCGTCGCGCGGCGGCGGCATCAAGGAATGGTTCGAACAGTGGCGCTGGCGGCGCCAGGCGCGCCGCGACGCGCGCGCCGCCAACGCCGCGGGCCGCACGGCCTCGGGCGGTGTCGCGGTGGCCCGAGGGGCGGCGTGAGCTCCGGCAGCGTGGAGACGCTCGGCAGCACGGCGACCCTCCCGATCCCCATGCCGGCGGTCGCGCCCCCTGCAGGCGCTCCGCCGGCGGGCGCGCCACAGGCCGAGCGGACGGCGGAGTTCAGCGGGCGGCGACGCGTGCGGTTCGGCTCCGCGCTCGATCGCTACGTCTTCACGGAGTTCATGAAGATCTTCGTCGTGACGGCGTTCGGGTTCCCGATCCTCGTGTTCGTCATCGACCTGGTCGACAGCCTGCCCAAGTACCTCGAGCGGCACATCACGACGGCACAGCTCGCGCTCAGTTACGTCTACTGGCTGCCCGAGACGATGTTCAACGTCCTGCCCGCGGCCGTGCTGTTCGCGACCGTGTTCACCGTCGGGGCGGTCACGCGCTATTCCGAGATTACGGCGGCGAAGGCGTCGGGGATCAGCTTCTACCGCTTCATCCTCCCCATCGTCGCGGGCGCGACGCTCGCCACGGGACTCGGCCTCACGCTCGGCGAGCTGGCCGCGCCGGCCAACGCGCGTCGCCTCGCGGTGCTCAAGGAGACCCACGACGAGAACGGCTCCGCGCGCACCAACTTCGCGTACGCGGCCGACGCGGGGCGCGTCTACAAGGTGCAGAGTCTGAGCGTGGACGCGGGCACCATGACCGGAGTCGAGATCGACCGGAAGGGGAACGGCGTCGAATACCCGGGGCTCTTGCTCGCGTCGGAAGGGGCGAAGTGGAACGCAGGGCGCGGGTGGACGCTGCGCAAGGGCACGATGCACGTGCTCCCCGGCGATTCCGCGCACGCCGACGCGGACAGCGCCGTGTCCGCGTCGGGCGTACGGACCGCGCGGCTACCCATCGACATCGCGTTCGCGTACGACTCGATCGTCGACCGCCAGATGACCGAGCGGCCGCGCGACCTCATGGTCACGCCCAAGGCGCCCGACGACATGGACTACCGCGAGTTGGGGCGGTTCATCCGCGCGATGCAGCGCTCGGGGGCGGACGTGAACACGCTCCGCGTGACGCGCATGCTGAAGATCGCGATCCCGGTCACGTGCGTGATCATCCTGCTCTTCGGTGCGCCGCTCGCGACGAGCACGCAGCGCGGCGGGACGGCGTACGGGGTGGGGCTCTCGCTCGGCACGACGATCCTCTTCCTCGTCCTCATCCAGTTGACGAAGGCGGTGGGCGGCAAGGGGCTGATCCCGCCCGAGGTGGCGGCCTGGGTGCCCAGCCTGCTGTTCGGGGTCACGGGGGCGGTGCTGCTCAGTCGCACGAGGACGTGAGGTAGGATCGCGCCGCGCGGGGGCGTTCGGGGCCGCAGGGCGGCCGGGTTACATTCCCCGCGTGACCACCGATGCACGGCCCGAGCGCCGCCAGACCGTCCGGTACGAGCGGCGCCAGTCGCTGCCCCCGTGGGCCATCTTCTCGCGCACCACGCGCGCGACGCGCGCGGCGTTCGCGGGGATCGGCAAGCGTGGGTACTACTTCCGCGACATGGTCCGCGCGTTCGCGGAGCCGGGGACGTGGGGAAGCGAAACGATCCGGCAGATGCAGGGGATCGGCGTCGAGTCGCTCCCGCTCGTGCTCATCGTGGCCGGCTTCCTCGGCGCGGTCACGGCTTTCCAGTCCTACTACCAGCTGTTCGCCGGCGTGCAGCTGTCGGTGCTCGGCCTGCTCGTGCGTGGCAGCATCGTGCTGGAGCTCGGGCCGCTGCTGACCGCGCTGGTGCTGGCGGGGCGCGTGGGCGCGCGGATGACGGCGGAGATCGGGACGATGCGGGTGACTGAGCAGATCGACGCGCTCGAGACGCTGGCGTACGACCCGGTGGCGTTCCTCGCCGTGCCGCGCTTCTTCGCCGCGCTCGTGATGGTGCCCGTACTCGTGGTGATCGCGAACGCGACGGCGATCGTCGCGGCGTGGGGCACGCTGCTGGCGGCCACCCCGGTGACATCGCAGGACTACATCGAAGGGCTGCGGCTGTCGTTCACGCCGTTCCAGGTGTTATACGGCCTCATCAAGGCCGTGTTCTTCGGCGGCGCGATCGCGTTCGTGTGCTCGTACGAGGGGTACGTGACCGAGTCGGGCGCGGAGGGCGTGGGGCGTTCGACGGCGCGCGCGGTGGTGTTCGCGTCGGTGTCCATCCTCGTGCTCGACGCGGTCATCGCGTCGGCGCTCGCGAGCTACGTGCGCGGCTGACGCGCCGATTTCAATCGAATAGCATCGAATAGCGATGAAACGACGGAACGAAATCCTCGTCGGCATGCTCATCACCGCCGCGCTCACCATTGGCGTGCTCGGCACGGTGTGGCTCGTGCGCGGCGGGCTCCGCTCGGGCTACTCGCTCTACAGCGTGTTCCGCTGGGGTGCCAACCTGAAGGTCGGGCAGGCGGTGCGCCTCGCGGGCGTGCAGGTGGGCTACGTGAAGGACGTGGCTCTGCGCAACGACGGCACGCTCGTGCTCCAGATGGACATCGAGAACGGGCGCAAGGTCCCGCGCAACGCGAACGCGGTGGTCACCCCGGTGGGCCTCTTCGGCGACGCCGAGGTCTCGCTGCTGGGCAGGCCCGATACCCGCTCGTACGCGGCGGGCGACACGGTGCCCGCCGGCACGCCGCCGGCCGGCATCGACCAGCTCACGGCCAAGGGTGACTCGGTGGCGACCGTGGCGGTCGCGCTCACGCGCCGCATCCAGTCGGAGCTGGTCGACAGCGGCGGTCTGCGCGACATCCGGTCGACGCTCACCCGCACGAACGCGCTCGTCGCGGAGCTCGCGACGATCGCCGCGCAGCAGTCGCGGCAGCTGACGGCGACGCAGGTGCAGGCGCGCCACGCGCTGGCCGGCGTCGACTCGGCCAAGATCGACTCGACGCTGAGCAACGTGCGCGCGGCGAGCGCGAACGCGAGCGCGCTCACCGACTCGCTGCGCGTCACGACCTCGCGCATCAACAGCACGCTCGCGCAGCTGCAGAGCGGGAACGGCTCGGCGGGCAAGCTGCTGAGCGACACGCTGCTCTACGCCAACGTGCAGCGGCTCGTCGGGCGGCTCGACTCGCTCACGGCCGACTTCCAGAAGAACCCGTCGCGGTACACGCGCGGCATCGTGCGGATCTTCTGACCCGGAGCGGCGCCGCGCCGACACGGCGCCGCGCCAACAGGTCCGCGCGCAGGTCCGGACGCACGACGCCCCCGGGAGCGGCTGCTCCCGGGGGCGTCGTGCGTCCGGACCCGTCGTGGGCCGTCGCGGCCCGGCGAGTTAGAACCGGTAACCCAGGCCGAGCTGCAGCTGGTAGTACGCGCCCGGCGTCGAGCCCGAGGTCGTCGGGCTGGAGGGCGTGTACAGCTGGTAGTTGGGGTTGAACGTGAACGCCGTCTGTCCGCCGTTGGGACCGATGGCCGACGCGTAGCTGCCCGAGCTGCCGACCGTGTTGGCGCGGACGAGCGGAGACGACGAGGTGAGGAACGGCTGCTGGCCCCAGTTGTGGTTCAGCAGGTTGCCCAGGTTGAGGATGTCGAGCCGGACCTCGAAGTTCTGCCCGTGGAGCGTCGGCAGCCCCTGCGTGATGTTGACGTTCACGAGGTTCGTGAACGGCGTGCGGCACGTGTTGCGCCCGATGATCTTACCGCGCGCGTTGGACAGGCAGCTCGTCGAGTTGATGAGCCGGTCGAACCCGGCCTGCTGCGCCGTGATGCTCGCCGCCTGCTGCGCGGTCGGCGTGCCGGAGGGCGCGGCGAAGCGGATCTCCGTCGGGTCGTAGACGTTGCGCGGCACGTAGATCAGGTCGTCGCTCGTCGACCCGTCGAAGTTCGCGTCGAAGTTGCTGTACGTGAACGAGTAGGGCGACCCGCTCTGCCCGAAGTAGACGAGCGAGATGTCGGTCTTCGTCGGGAGGGTGAAGGTGCCCGACGCGACGATCCGGTGCGGCTGGTCGAAGTTGCTGACCCCCGGCGTCTTGTCGAACTGGCTGCCCGAGATGGCGCGGCCGAAGTTCCAGTTGGAGAGCGCGACCGACGACGTCAGCGACTGCACGTCGTAGGTGCGGCCGTACGTGTAGAAGAGGCTCCCCTCGAAGCGGTCGCTGTAGCGCTTGCGGACGCCGCCGGTGATGCTGTAGGCGTTGTCCTTCGACTGGTTCGTCGCGTCGATGACGTACTGGCGCCCGATCAGGTTGCGGCGGCCGTCGGCCGAGAACGCGCCGGTCGCGTTCGCGTTGAACTCGGCCGTGTAGGGGATGGCGTTCCCGTTCGTCTGGGAGTAGTTGCCGTAGAGCGTGCGGCCGTTCCGGTCGACGCCCGTGACGGTCTGCGTCGCGAGGTTCTGGTAGAACAGGCCGTTCACGGCGCGCGTGTAGAGGCCCTCGAGCGTGAAGACGAAGCCGCCGCCCAGCGCGCGGTCGAGGCCCGCGGACGCCTTGAAGTACTGCGGGAGCTTGAGACTCGGGTCGAGGGTGTTGATGGTGAACGGGCTCTGCGTCGCCGTCGTGCGGCAGGAGGTCGGCTGCTGTGACGCGTTGGGGTTGAACGCGGGCGCCGCCTGCGGGTTGGAGCAGGAGAAGTTGCCGTACGTGTCGACGCCGGAGTTGCCGAACACGTTGCTCAGGAACACGTAGGGCGGCAGCCCGGCGAACAGGCCCACGCCGCCGCGCAGCTGCAGCGTCTGGTTGCCGAGCACGTCGGAGTTGAAGCCCAGGCGCGGCGAGAACTCGAGGCGGCTCGCCGGCTTCTGGTTCGTCTCGCGGCCGTAGGCCTTGACGCTGTCGATCACCGGGTTGAAGCCCGGCCTGTCGTAGAACGCCGGCAGGTCGAGACGCACGCCGTACTGCACGTTGAAGCGCTTGCTCAGCGTCCACTCGTCCTGCAGGTAGCCGCTGTAGTTGGCGGTGCGGAAGCGCGCGTCCGGCGGGCCGCCCAGGCGGACGCCGACCGTGTACGTGCGCGGCGTGCCCGCGGCGAGCGAGTCGAGCGACCCGAAGAAGTAGTTCCCGTACGAGTTCTGCGAGAACAGGTTGCGGACCTTGTAGAACTGGTTCTGCGTGCCGACGGTGATCCGGTGACTCGCGGCCGAGAAGCTGAAGTTGTCGGTCAGCTCGTAGACGTCCTGGTCGAGCGAGTTGCCCTGCGAGGAGTTCTCGCTCCCGGCGACCATCGTGGCGGTGCCGCCGGCCGGGTTGTTGACCTGTACGGTGATGAACGGCGAGGTGATCGGGATCGCGCGCTTGTCGCGCGTCGACGTGAGGCCCGCGAACAGTTCGTTATAGTTGCCGTTCGCGAAGTTCGAGTAGAGCTGGATCAGCGGCGCGTTGGTGCTGTTCTGGAAGTTGTAGCCGCTGTTGGAGAAGCGCAGCGCGGTCGTGCTGCGCGAGAAGTTGTCGAGCTGCGCGCTCGCGTAGTTGTAGCGGAGGACCAGCCGCGTGCTCCCGCTCAGGTTGAGGTCGGTGCGCGCGAAGACGTTGGCGAGCGGGTTGTGGTTCGCGACCTGCCCGGGCGAGCCGATGTCCGTGATGCCGTAGCCCTGCAGGATGCTCTGGAAGCGGGCGATGTCGGCCCCGCCCACGGGCACCGGCGACGGCGCGCCGGCGGGCTGGCCGACGTAGGGCCCGAGCGCGACCTGGTTCTGCTTCTGGAACTCGGTCGAGACGAAGAAGAACGCCTTGTCGCGCACGAGCGGGCCGCCGACCGTCGCGCCGTAGTTGGTCTGCGTGAACGGCTGCTGGCGGATGAGCGGGACGTTCTGCGAGAAGTTCTGGTTGCGCGTCGTCCCGATCAGCGAGCCCTGGAACGTGTTGGTGCCGCTCTTGGTGACCGCGTTGATGACCGCGCCCGAGAACTGCCCCTGGCGGACGTCGAACGGCGTGAGGAGCACCTGGTACTCCTTGATCGCCTCGAGCGGGACCGAGCGCCCGTTCGCCTGTCCGCCGGGTTGTCCGGTCGAGCCGAGTCCGAACAGGTCGGTGCTGTTCGCGCCGTCGATGCGGACGGTGTTGAAGCGGTTGTTGGTGCCGCCCGAGAAGCCCGGTCCGGCGGTCGACACCTGCGGCGTCAGGCCGACGAAGTCGGTGAAGTTGCGCGAGATGGTCGGGAGGCGGAGGATCGCGGTGTCGCTGATCGTCGTGCGCACGTCGCGCCGGTCGGGCGCGATCACCGCGTTGTTCGCGGTCGCGGCCGCGGTGACGGTCACCGCCGACAGCTGCGCCGCCTGCGACTGGAGCGCGACGTCGACGCGCGCGGACTGTCCGAGCGACACGCGGACGCCGGAGCGCGTCACCGGCGTGAAGCCGATGCGGCGCGCGGTGATCTCGTAGCCGGCGCCGACTTCGAGCCCGGCGACGAAGTAGCGGCCGTCCTCGCGGGTGACCACGCCGCGCGACACCCCGGTCGCGCGGTTGAGGACCTGCACCTGCGCGCCGGCGACCGGCTGGCTCGCTTCGTTGGTGACCACACCGGCGACCGACCCGGTGGTGACCTGTGCTTCGAGACGCCGGGAGGGAACGGCACCCGGCAGGAGGGCTGTCGCGACGAGCGTGGCAAACGCCAAACGCTTGGTAGACATGACGTTGGAAAGGGGGTGAGGAGGGGCGCGGCAAGGTACCTCGCCCAAACTCGGCCGTACAACGCACGCGGTTCGGGCGCACGTAACCGAACGGTCACGGCGCCCTCGTCCGTCGATGCGCGGAGTCGCCGCCGTCCAGCGGCGTCACGTTCCCCTAGAGACCCGGCCCGGCTCCTCACGCGTCACCGGCGTGCGCTCGCCGGCGCGCCGCGGCGCCGTCACGCGTTCGTCACGGACGCAGGTCGCTGACGCAGTTGGGTGACGAGCGTCGCGGCCCTCACGGTCGGGCGACTGGCGGCTCGGGTAGCGCCGTACGAGACCGGCGCGGGGCGCGCCGCCCCACCGTCGACCAGTACACCGGAATCCCGAGCAACACGACGCCGAGCGTGACCGCCGTCGCCGCCCGACCGGCCGGGTCGATGAGCGCGTTGATCAGCAGGTACAGGGTCGCGGCGACGAAGAGCAGCGGTACCACCGGATAGCCGGGAACGCGGAACGGCGGGTCGTAATCCACCTCGCCCCGCGCGGCCGCCCGTCGCAGGCGAAACACGCTGGCGACGCCGAGCGCGTAGAAGGGCAGGATCGCCGTCACGAAGGCGTCGGCGAGCGCTTCGAAGCTGCGCAGCAGCACGAAGACGACGCCGAGCGCGGCGGTAAGGAGGATCGCGACGTACGGCGAGCCGTAGCGCGGGTGCACGCGGGCCACGGGGCGGAAGAACAGCCCGTCGTCGGCGAGCGCGAAGAAGATGCGCGGCGCGGTGAGCAGCGTGCCGTTGAGCGTGCCGAACGTGGAGAGCATCACGGTCGCGGCGACGAACGCCACGCCCCCGGGGCCGACGAGGCGCTCGGCGACGTCGGCCGCGACGAGCCGCGAGGTGCGGATCTCCTCGACGGGCATCACCGCGAGGTAGGCGACGTTGGCGAGCAGGTAGACGACGATCACCGCGACCGTGCCGAGGACGAGCGCCCGCGGCAGGACGCGGCGCGGGTCGCGCACCTCTCCGGCGACGAACGACAGGTCGGCCCAGCCATCGAAGGCCCAGAGCGCCGAGACGAGGGCGAGCCCGAACGCGCCGCCGGTGAAGCTGCCCGGCGGGGCGGCGGGCGTGAAGTGGCCGCCCGTGCGCGGCAGGCCGAGGACCAGGGCGAGCAGGATGATGAAGACGAGCCCGCCGTATTTGGCGACCGTGGTGAGGTTCTGCACCGCCGCACCGAGCCGCACGCCGCGGTAGTTGAACGCGGAGGTGATGACGATCGCGACCGCGGCCACCCAGTGCGACGCGCGCGCCTGGGCGGCGGGGTCGGCGAGCGCGGAGCCGGGGGCGTTGGCGCCGACGACGCGCAGGAAGTACTCCGCGAAGGTGAGCGACACCGCCCCCATCGAGGCCGCGCGGATGAGGACCAGCTCCGACCAGCCGAAGAGGAAGGCCGGCAGCCGCCCCCAGCCGTCCCGGATATAGATGTAGAGTCCGCCCGTCTCGGGGCGCGCGCCCGCGATCTCGGCCAGCGTGAGCGCGCCGCACAGGGCGAAGATGCCGCCCACCGTCCAGACCGCGAGCATCGGGAGCGGGCCGGGAAGTTTGGCCGCGATCCCGGCAGGGGAGCGAAAAATGCCTGAGCCGATCGTGGAGCCCACGAGCACGGCGACGGCACTCCAGAGGCCGAGTTGGCGTTCGAGATGGCGTGGGGCGCGCGCCGGCAGACGATCGGACATAGCGCACAACGCTAGTTGAATACCCCTTCGGGCGCGGCCACCTTTGTCTGATGTCGTCTTCTGTTTCTCACGCAACGTTTTGGGTGGCCGCGGTGGCATGTGCCGTCGCGCAGGGCGCGATCGTGCGCTCGGTGCTGATCGGGAGCCGCGGCGCCGCGGCGCCGGCGGCGCGCCGCCCGGCGGAACTCGCGTGGGCACTCGCGCCGGCTCTCGCGCTCGCGGCCGTGCTCGTGTTCACGTGGCGGGCGCTGCCGGTATAGGAACCGCCGTCGTGATCTCCCCTGCCCTGTCCGCCGTGCGCCGGCTGAGTCTCGCCGCAACGGCCATCGCGTTCTTTCACATCGTGTTCGGCGCCATCGTCCGGATCACCGGATCGGGGATGGGCTGCCTGACGAGCTGGCCGCGCTGTGCCGATCCGGCGACGGGCGTGGTGTCGTGGTTCCCGTCGTTCGACCAGCCGACGCTCGTGATCGAGTGGCTGCACCGGCTGTTCGCGGCCGTGCTCATCTCGACCGTCGCGGCGCTCGTGATCACGGCGTTCGCGCGGCGCGCGACGCCGGGCGTGGGGGGGCGCGGCGGGGTGCTGCGCGCGGCGGGCGCCGCGCTCGCGATCTCGTTCGTCGCCGCGGCGTTCGGCGCGGTGACGGTGAAGGAGGCCAACACGCCGTGGGCGACCGCGGCGCACAAGGTCATCGCGGTCTCGCTGCTGGCGACGCTCGCGGCGACGGCGATGCGCGCGGGCGCGTTCGGCGCGCCGCGCGCGGTGGCCGCGCGCGCCGCGGGGCGCGGTACGCCGAAGGCCGTGCGCGGCGCGGCGGTCGCCGCGGCGCTCGCCCTCACGGCGGTGCTCCTCGGGTCACTCACGGCGAAGGTCGCCGGGGCGGTGTCGTCGTGCCAGGGCTTCCCGTTCTGCACGGCCGCGTACGCTGGAGGGACGGCGCACATCCAACTCGCGCACCGCATCACGGCGTACCTGCTCGCCGCGCACCTGGTTGCGCTGCCGTTCGTGTTCGCGCGGCGCCGCGAGGCGGGCCCCGTCGTGACGGCGTCGCGCGTGGCGCTCGGTCTCGTCGCGCTGCAGGTCGTGTTGGGCGCGGCGATGGTGACCGGGCACTACGTGGTCGCGGTGCGCTCGCTGCACCAGGCGAACGGTGTGGCGCTCTGGCTTACCGCGTTCGCGATGGTCTACCTGGCGCGGATGGCCGCCGGGCGCACGGTGCCGGCGTGGGCGGACGACGACGCGGCGATGGTGCGCCGGGCGCGCGCCGGGAGCGTCGCGGCGGTCGCGGCATGACCGGGATCGCCGTCACGCGGGCGCGCGAGGTCCCGCTCGCGAAGGACCTCGTCGCGCTCACCAAGCCGCGGATCATCTCGCTGCTGCTCGTCACGACGATCGCGCCGATGTACGTGGCCGGGCGGCCGTCGTGGGCGACGCTGCTCGCGGTCACGCTCGGCGGCTACCTGATGGCCGGAGGCGCGAACGCGGTCAACATGTACCTCGACCGCGACATCGACGACGTGATGGCGCGCACGCGGCTGCGCCCGATCCCGAGCGGGCGCATGACGCCGCAGGCGGTGCTCGCCTTCGGCGTGATGTGCGCGACCGCGGCGACGTGGCTGCTCGCGCACGTCGTGAACGTGCTCACCGCCGGGCTCGCGCTCGCGGGGTTCTACTTCTACGTCTTCATCTACACGCGCTGGCTCAAGCGGACGAGCCCGCACAACATCGTGATCGGCGGGGCGGCGGGCGCGTTCCCGCCGCTCGTCGGGTGGGCGGCGGCGACGGGGCGTGTGGACCTCGCGGCCGTGTACCTGTTCCTCATCGTGTTCTACTGGACGCCGCCGCACTTCTGGGCGCTCGCGCTCATGAAGCAGCACGACTACGGCCGCGCGGGCGTGCCGATGGCGCCGCTCGTGTGGGGCGAGCGCGAGACGATGGCGCAGATGCTGTGGTACACGGTGGTGCTGATCGCGCTCACCGTGCTGCCGGTGTGCTTCGGCGCGTTCGGGATGGTCTACCTCGCGAGCGCCCTCGTGCTCGGCGGGCTGCTGCTGTGGGGGGTGCTGCAGGTGCGTGCTCTCGCGCGGCGCGGCGAGCCGTGGGGCCCGCGGGCGTGGTGGACGTACAAGTACTCGCTGCTGTATCTCGCGTTGCTGTTCGTCGCGATGGCGGTCGATCGGGCGGTCTGAGGGCGCGCGCGGCGGCCGCGCGGCGGCGGGGCGGTGGCCTGCTCCGGCCGCCGCCCCGCGGTGTATGAGGCCGCGCGCTCGACACCACACGAGACGTCCGACGCCGCCTCCCCGACCGCTCCGCCCCATGCCCTACGACCCGACCCCCCTCGACGCCTCCGAATCGCTCGCCGTGCAGCTGGAAGGCGCGGGGAACGAACCCGAGACGGTGCTCCAGCTCTCGCGACCGCGCGGGGGGCTCGTCCGGGTCGACGAGTACCCCGCGTTCGGGCCGTCGACGGCGTACGACGTGCCGCCCGCCGAGGTGCTCGCGCGCATCGAGCGCGTGGCGCGCGCGCGGCGGCGCGTGGGGGTGGAGCTGTACGCGGTGCGGCGGTGGCTGGGGGTGTGAGCGCGCGCCCGGCGTCCCGGCGGCGCGCCGCCCCGCCCCGCCCCCGACCACTCACCTTCCGTTAGGCCGTCGCGCGCCATGACCGACACTGCCATCCCCGCCCTCCCTCCGGCTCCCGCTCCCAAGCGCCGCGCGGTCTCGCCACGCCCGCTCGCGCGGCTCCTGCCCCTCCTGCGCCCGTACACCGGGCGCCTGGTCGTCGCGCTCGTCTGCCTGGTCGTCGCTGCTGGGGCGGGGCTCGCCTTCCCGGCCGTGGTGCGCTGGCTGCTGGACGCGGCGTTCGTCGCGCGCGACCGGTCCCTGCTCGACCGGATGGCGTTGGGCCTCGTGGTGGTGTTCGCCGTCCAGGGCGTGTGCAACTACGTGCAGGTGCTGCTGCTGAGCGGCACGGCCGAGCGGGTGCTCGCGGAGCTGCGCGGGGCGCTGTTCGCGCACCTCGTGCGGCTGTCGCCGGCCTTCTACACCGAGCGGCGCACCGGCGAGCTGACGAGCCGGCTCTCCGCCGACCTCACGTCGCTGCAATCGCTCATGAACACGTGGGTGTCGGAGTTCGCGCGGCAGGTGCTCTTCCTGGTGGGCGGGGCGGTGCTGCTGACGCAGACCGACCCGCACCTGACGCTGACGACGCTCGCCGTGGCGCCCGTCGTGGTCGCCGTCGCGGTCGTGTGCGGCCGCGCGCTGCGCAAGGCGAGCGCGGGGGTGCAGGACCGCCTGGCCGACGCGGGCGCGCTCGCGGACGAGGCGTTCTCGCAGATCCGCACGGTGCAGAGCTTCGTGCGCGAGGCGGAAGAGGTGCGGCGGTACGACGCGCTCCTGAGCGGCGTCGTGCGCGCGGCGCTGGCGCGGGTGCAGGTGCGCGCGGCGTTCTTCGGGATCGTCGGGTTCGTCGCCTTCGCCGGCGTGGCCGCGGTGCTCTGGGAGGGCGGTCGGCGCGTGCTCGACGGGTCGCTCACCGCGGGCGCGCTCGTCTCGTTCCTCTTCTACGCGTTCTTCATCGCCGCGGCCGTGGGGTCGCTGGCGTCGCTGTTCGGCAGCTATCAGGAAGCCATCGGCGCGGCGCAGCGCGTGTTCGAGCTGCTGAACGAGCGGCCGACCGTGGCGGAGCCGGAGCGGCCCGTGCCGCTGCCGACGGCGCAGCGCGGGCGGCGCGGGGCGGTGGCCTTCGAGGGCGTGCATTTCCGCTACGCGCCCGACCTGCCCGACGTGCTGCACGGCGTGACCCTGCGCGCCGCGCCGGGCGAGGTCGTCGCGCTGGTGGGGCGCTCGGGCGCGGGCAAGACGACCATCGGGTCGCTCCTGCCGCGCTTCTGGGACGTGACCGGCGGGCGCGTGGTGTTAGACGGGGTGGACGTGCGCGACGTCGCGTTAGGCGAGCTGCGCGGCGCGGTGGGCGTCGTCCCGCAGGAGCCGGCGCTGTTCAGCGGCACGGTGCGCGAGAACATCGCGCTCGCGCGGCCGGGCGCGTCGATGGACGAGGTGATCGCGGCGGCGCGCGCGGCGCACGCGGACGAGTTCGTGCGGCAGCTGCCGCAGGGCTACGACACGCCGGTGGGCGAGCGCGGCGTGAAGCTGTCGGGCGGCCAGCGGCAGCGGATCGCGATCGCGCGCGTGTTCCTCAAGGACCCGGCGGTGGTGGTGCTCGACGAGGCGACGTCGTCGCTCGACACGGAGAGCGAGCGGCTGGTCGAGGAAGCGCTCGCGGAGTTGCTCGACGGGCGGACCACGCTCATCATCGCCCACCGGCTGTCGACGGTGCGCCGGGCGGACCGGGTGGTGGTGCTCGACGCCGGTCGCGTGGTGGAAGAGGGGACGCACGCGGAGCTGCTCGCGCGCGGCGGGCTGTACGCCCGGCTGTACCGGGGGCAGTTCCGGGAGGAGGAGGTCGCCGCCGCGGCGTGACCGCGCCCGCGCGCGGAGGCGCTACTTCGCCGCCATCCGGACGCTGACGGTCTGGGTCGCGCCCGGGACGATGGTCACGCTCTGCACCGCCCGGCCGAGCCGGTCGTGCCACGCGACGAGCTGGTAGGTGCCGGGCGGCACACCGTCGAGGGTGAAGGCGCCGCGCGCGTCGGTGGTCGCGAAGTACGGGTGGTCGAAGGCGAGCACCCACGCGCGCAGCCACGGCTGCAGCTCGCCGCGCGCCTCGACGGTACCGGGCGCGGCGACCACGCGTTCGCTCGGCACCACCTGCCCGGCGTCGGTGGTGGTCACCTCCAGCAGCACGGTGCCGGGGCGGTCGCCCGCGGTGCCGCCCTCGACGCGCGTGAACCGGAGGCGCGCGTCGAGCTCGTCGACGCCGTGCACGTTGAGCGCGCCGCCGGCGACCGCGGCGACGATGTGCGGCTGCAGCCGACAGCCGTCGAGGGCGAGCTCTGCGCGACGCACGTCGGGGAGCGGCTTGCCCGCGCCGACGCCGACGAGCCACACGACGACGCCCGCCACGCCGCCGCCGCGTGCGTCGATCGCGGGAATGGAGAGTGACCGTCCGCAGGTGCGCACGTCGTCCGGGCCGGGCGCGACGGTCGTGTCGGGCGGCGCGGGGCCGTCGAGTTGGACGGTGCCCGTCACGGTGCCGGCGTCGGCCGCCGGGCGGACGGCGTACGCCGGTTGCGTGGCGGTGAGCCCGGGGAGGGTGACGTCGCGCGGCACGGCACCGGCGTGCGTGGCGTCGCGTGCCGCGGCCGTGGTGTCGGCGTGGGCCGGCCGCGACTCGCCGCGCGTGCAGGCCGTCAACAGCAGGACGACGACGGGCGCGACGCGCGCTGCAGACGAACGGAGTGGCACGTCGTGTGGCCCGAGCGGCTGCGGGTGTCGGGTCACCCGACCGCCTCGCGGAGGACGGAGCCGAGCGTGGCGCGGTCGACGGGCATCGCGAAGAACGGCAGTCGGCGTTCCCGCGCGGCGAGGCGTACCTCTGTGGCGGCGACGGGTTCGCTGAACAGGACGACGCGCGCGCCCGTCTGGGCGGTCCGCGCGTGGAAGAGGTCGGAGCGGGCCTCCTGGCTCTCGCCGTCGAGAATGACGACGAACGGCGCGCGCACGCGGCGGATCGCGTCGTCGTAGCGCTCGTCGGGTTCGGCGAACACGGGGTCGTACTCGTCCAACTCGAGGAGGAGCCCGATGAGTGCCGCGATCACGCTCTCGCGCGCCAGGATCAGGACCTGTGTTTTCGGTGAGGACCTCGCGGGTTGCGGCATACGTCGGGGTGCGTGGCAGCGCGCGTGACGGTCAGGAAGCCCGGCGCACGGCGGTGCCCGGCAACGACGGTGCGTGGTGGGGTGCGGACGTAGCGGGCGCCCCGCTGCAATCCGCAGACCCGCGAATCGTGGCGATGCCGGTCACGTCGCGATCGTGTCTGACTCAAACTTCTCGGCGTCGCGGGCTTTGACGCGTGAAATTCACGCGTGTATGTTCACCCGGCTCTGAGGTGTGGAGCCGCATCGCGCGTCGCGGGTGTTTCATTCGCGGCGCGCACCCGTGCGCGCCCTCGACGCGAGGAGCAGATCTGCTACCTCGGCGTCCGCCCGCCGCGGGCGTATCGTGATCGGCCCGCCCTGCTCGACCCCCCCCATGTCTTTCCCGCCGCGCCGCGCCGTCATGATGGGCTTCGATTCGCGCTCGACACCGGAGCCGCGCACGATCTCCGAGCCGACGCGCGCGCTGCTCGCCGACGCCGTGCTGCAGGTGTGGAACGACCCGGCGCTGTGGCGCCGGCCGGCGGACGGGCCGCAGGCGCCCCCGGTGAGCGCCGCGCTGACGCGCGCGCTCGACGAGGCGGTGGCCGAAGCGCGCGACCGCGCGCTGCGCGCGGAGCAGGTGATCGTCGCATTCAAGGATCTGCTCGCGTCGCTCCCGGAGCTGAACGTGCCCGAGCGGCGGCTCGAGGCGACGCACTTCCGCGAACGGCTGATCACCGAGTGCATCCGGGCGTACTACGCGCGCTGAGGTACCGCGGGCGGTGAGCCGCGGTGCGCGCGTGCGCGCCTAACGGCACGCCGGCCGGACCAGGGGCGTCCGGCCGGCGTCAGACGACGATCAGCTCGCGCTGCGGCGCCGACGGCGTGACGACCAGTTCCCCGGCCCCGACGTAGGCGTTGACCTCGGAGCGGACGCCGATCTCGCCCGGCACGTAGACCCCGGGCTCGACCGAGAAGCCCACCCCGGGCACGAGCGCGCGCTCCTCGCGCGTCTCGAGGTTGTCGAGGTGCGGCCCCGCACCGTGCAGCTCCCGCGCGTCGATCGAGTGGCCGGTGCGGTGGGTGAAGTAGGGGCCGAAGCCGCGCGCCGTGATCACCGCGCGCGCCGCGTCGTCGGCCTCCGCGCCGCGCACGGAGGTTCCGCCGCGCACGCGATCGGCCAGCAGGGCCACCGCGGCGTCGCGCGCGTCGCGCACCGCCTCCCACACCTCGACGGCGCGGGCGGTCGGCGCGCCGAGCGCGCCCATCCACGTCTGGTCGGCGTAGGGCGCCCCGCCGGCCACGCCCGGCTCGCGCGCCCACAGGTCGACGAGGAGGAGCGACCCCGCCGCGAGCGCGACGGGGCGCGCGGGCGACGGCTCGTAATGCGGGTCGGCGGCATTGGCGCCGAGCGCGACGATGGGGCCGTGGTCGTCGTCGGTCTCGAGGCCCGCGCGCGCGAAGCCGTCGCGGATCGCGGCGGCGACCTCGTGCTCGTACACGGCCGCGCCCGCGCGCAGGCGCGCGCCGGCGTCGGCGATGGCCTGATGCGCGACGGCCGCGACGTGCTCGGCCGCGCGCCGGTGTGCGGCGAGCTGCGGGGCCGTCCAGACGGCGTAGAGCCGCGTCACGAGATCGGCCGAGGTGGCGACGGTCGCGCCCAACGCGCGGACCATCTCGAGCACGCCCGCAGGCACGCGGTCCACGTAGGGCACCGCGTCGCCCGGCGAGTACTCCATCGCGACGCGGCGCCCGGACACGAGCGCGCCGAGCGTGCCCTCGAGCTCGCGCCACGAGCTGTAGACCTCGCGGCGCCACGCGGCCGGCCAGTGCGCCCACGGGCGCTGCTCGATGGCGTGCGTCACCGCCACCGGCGTGCCCTCGCGCGGGATCCACGCGAAGATGCGGCGGGTGACCATCCCGTCGAGGCCGACGAGCCCCGCGGCGATCGGGTTGGTGCCGCGGAAGTCGTACAGGAGCCAGCCGTCGAGGCCGGCCTCGGCGATCGCCGTCTGGAAACGCGGCAGGGACTCGGGCGTGAGCATCGGGGCGGGTTCCGTTAGGCGCGCCAGTCGGCGCGCCACTGGCAGCCGCCCTCGCCGCGCGCCGCGCAGCGCACGTGCTCCACGCGCCCGCCCGCGGCCACGAGGAGCCGGAGCAGTTCGCGGAACCCGGTCTCGTAGTAGGCGCAGCCGGCCTGCGTCGCGGCGACGCCCTGCGTGAGCGGCGCGGGCACCTCGAGCACGAGCGACCCGCCGACGCGGCGGACGGTGCCGCCGAAGTAGCGCCGCGCGAGCTGCCGCACCTGCCGCAGGGCGACGGGTCGCGCGACGAGCCCCGGCAGCGCGCGTACCGCGCGGCGCGTCGTGCGCGGCAGCGCCGCGTACGCGCCCTCGGCCCACCAGCGGCCCGCCGAGCGAAACACGACCTCCGCGTCCGGACGGCGGCCGATGAGGCGGGCGAGCGCGCCGACCTCGTCGGCGCCGGCGCGCTGGTGTCGTCGGCGCGCCTCCCCGTAGCGGCGAATCTGCGCCTGGACCGTGTCGCTCAGGCCGAGGCGCTTGTTGCGCAGCTCGGCCACGAACTCGGCGTCGAGGTCGCCGTCCGGCCGGTCGGCGGCGCGGACGGCTTCGAGGAACGAGAGGGGAAGGAGGGCGTCGACCGTGGCGGCCATCGCGGGATCGCGGGCGGGCAGAGGGGGCCCGGGGCGACTCGCGCCCGGGTGCAGCAGGTCCCGCGAACGAAGACCGAAGCGCGGGGCGTGAAGCGTACGCCACCGAACCCGCGGCGGCAAGCGAGCGGTACGCTTGCGCGGCGGCCCGCGGCGCCCGTGCTTACGCGCGTGCCTCCCCGCCGCGTGTCCCGGTCTGTAGCGCCCCCCTTCCCGCCCCCGAGCGTCGCGCGGACGGTGGCGGGGTTCGCCGTCGCGTCCGGAATCGCGGCCGCGGCGCGGCGGAGCGGGTCGCTCGCGCCCGGCGGGGCGCGGGCGGCGGTCGCGGTGGGCACGGCCGCGATCGGTGCCGGCTCGGGGTGGGGCGTCCTGCTGATCGGGTTCTTCGGGTCGTCAACGGCGCTCTCGCGCTGGCGGCGCGCGGAGAAGGCGCGGCGCACGGGCGCGGTGGTGGACAAGGGTGGCGCGCGCGACGCGGCGCAGGTGTTCGCGAACGGGGGCGTGTTCGCGGCGGCGGCGGTGGCGGGGGCGCTCGCGGGCGCGCGCGGCGCGGCGGCGTTCGCCGGCGCCGCCGCCGGCGCGTTAGGCGCGGCCGCGGCCGACACGTGGGCCACCGAGGTCGGGACGGCCGTGGGGGGAACGCCGCGGCTGGTGCGCGGGTGGCGCGCCGTCCCGACGGGGACGTCCGGCGCGGTCACGGCCGAGGGGACGCTCGGGCTCGTCGCGGGCGCGGCGGCGATCGCGGGGCTCGCGCTCGCCGCGGGGCTCGGGCGGGCGGCGGCCGCCGGCGCGCTCGCGGGCGGGGTGGCCGGCGCGGCGGCCGATACGGTGTTCGGCGCGACGGTGCAGGAGCGGCGCTGGTGCGACGCGTGTGGCGAGGCCACCGAGCAGCCCGTACACGCGCGGTGCGGGCGGCCGACGCGCGTCGTCGGCGGGACGCGCGCGCTGGACAACGACTGGGTGAACGTGCTCTGCACGCTGGTCGGTGCCGCGGTCGGGGCAGCGGCCGGCGCGTCGGCCGCTCCGCCGCGACCCACCGCCTAGCTTGCGCGCGGCGCGCGCCGGCCGCGCTGCTCGGGCGCTCCACGCCCGCGTCGCACGCAACCTGCAACCGCGCTCGTGCGTTAGTGCCGTGTCTCCCGTCCCCTGTTGATGACCCGATTCGACGCCGAAGTGCTCGTGGTAGGTGGTGGCCCCGCGGGTGCGTCGACCGCGTGGCAACTGGCCAGTGAAGGGGTCGACGTGCTCGTGGTCGACCGGGCGCGATTTCCGCGCGACAAGACGTGCGCGGAGTACCTGAGCCCCGAGGCGTCGCGACTGCTGGAGTTGATGGGCGTGTTGGCCAAGGCGGAGGCGGCCGGCGCGGCGCAGCTCGACGGGATGCTCGTGCGGGCCCCGAGTGGAGACGTGATCAGCGGGCACTTCGCCGCGGGGCACGGGTTCCGGGGGTTTCGCGACCGCGGACTCGCCCTGCGGCGGCGCGTGCTCGACCTGCTGCTGCTCGACGCGGCGCGCGGGGCCGGCGCGCGCGTCGAGGAGCGGGCGAAGACGGTCGACGTGCTGCGCGACGGGCGCGGGCGCGCGGCCGGGATCGTGGTGCACGACGCGGCCGGCGCGGCGCGCACGCTCCGGGCGCCGCTCGTGATCGGGGCCGACGGGCTGCGGTCGGTGGTGGGCCGGCGCCTCGCGCTCACGCGGCGCTGGCCGTGGCCGAGGCGCGTCGCCTTCATGTGCCACGTGCGCGGGCTGCCGCCGGCCGACGGCGCGGGCCCGGGGCGGGCGATGGGCGAGATGCACGTCGAGGCGGACGGCAGCTACGTGGGGATCGCGGACGTGGGGCACGGGCTGACCAACGTGTCGATGGTCGCGCCCGCGGACGTCGCGCGGCGCGGGCTGGCGCGCTACGGATCGCCGGCGGCGTACTTCGACGCCTGGCTCGCGCGCGCGCCGCAGCTCGGGCCGCGCTTCGCGCGGGCGGAGCGCGCGGGGCCGGTGCGGTGCACGGGGCCGTTCGCGTCGTACGCGCGGCGGGCGTGGGCGCCGGGCGCGGCGCTCGTCGGCGACGCGGCGGAGTTCTTCGACCCGTTCACCGGCGAGGGGGTCTACTCCGCGCTGCGCGGCGGCGAGCTGTTGGGCCCCTACGCGGTCGAGGCGGCGCGTCTGTTAGGCACCGGGCGCGGCGCGGACGCGGAGGCGGCCGACCGCGCGCTCGCGGCCTACGACGGCGCGCGCCGTCGGGCGTTCCGCGGCAAGTGGCGCGTGGAGCGCATCATCGCGCTCTCGGTGGCGCGGCCGGCGTTCATCAACCGCGCGGCGCGGGTGCTCTCGCGGCGGCGCGACATGGCGGACCTGCTCGTCGGGGTGGCCGGGGATTTCGTGCCGCCGCGGCAGGTGCTGAATGCGCGGTATCTTTGGGAGCTGTTCGTCGCGGCGGGGTGACGGGCGCGTTCACCCACGAGCACGATTCGCTTCCATGTCCTCCCCTTCGCGCGACGATTTCCGCGCCACGCTCGGCCGCTTCGCGTCGGGCGTCACCGTGGTCACCACCACGGTCGACGGCCGCGACCTCGGCATGACGCTGAGCGCGTTCTGCTCGCTCTCGCTCGAGCCGCCGATGATCCTCGTCTGCATCGATCGCGCGGCGACGCTGCACGACGTGCTGGAGGAGGGCGTGGTGTTCGGCGTGAACCTGCTCGCGGCGGGGCAGGAGGCGCTGTCGCGGCGCTTCGCCTCGCGCGAGCCGTCGGACCGGTTCGCCGGCGTGGGGTACGCGCGGGGCGCGCTCGGCGCGCCGCTGCTCGACGGCACGCTCGCGTGGCTCGAGTGCCGCGTGTCCGCGCGGCACGCGGGCGGCGACCACACGATCGTCGTGGGCGCGGTCGCCGAGACGGGGGTGCGCGAGGCCTCGGGGCGCGACGGCGGGCCCCTGCTCTACTACCGGGGCGGCTACGCGTCGCTCGAGCGTTAGGCACGTGCGCGCCCGGCGCGTGCGGGGGCGGCGCGTGCGGCGGCGGCGCGTCCGGGGGGCGGCGTGGGCCTGCTGACCCCGGCGCGCCGGCGCGGCGTCGAACTCATCGACGACCCCGCGCTCGACGCGGCGACGACGGTGCGGTCGCTCGAGGACGTGGCGCGCTCGAATGTGCTGTTCGGCGGGCGGCGGGCCGTGCTGCGGGCGCTCGACGCGGTACTCCGCGACCGGACGCGCGTGGCGCACACGCTGCTCGACGTCGGCACCGGCGTGGGCGACATCCCATGGCACGCGCGGCGCCTCGCCGCCCGGCGCGGCGTCGCGCTCGAGACGTACGGCGTCGAGCTGAGCCCCGCACTCGCGGCCGCGAGTCGCGCGCGCGTGGGGGGCAGCATTTGCGCCGACGCGTTCGCCCTCCCCTTCGCGGACCAGAGCGTCGACGTCGTGACGTGCTCGCAGGTAGCCCACCACTTCGCCGAGCCCGAGCTGCTCGACCTGCTCGGCGAGCTCGACCGCGTGGCGCGACGTCTGGTGATCGTGGCGGACCTGCGGCGGAGCTATGTCGCGGCGGCCGGGTTCTGGCTCGCCTCGCGCGCGCTCCGCTTCCACCCGGTCACCCGGCACGACGGCGTGGTCTCGGTGTTCCGCGGCTTCACGCCCCACGAGCTCGCGGCGCTCGTCACCCGAGCGACGGGCGCCGCGGCGCACGTGCGGCGCGGGCTCGGCTGGCGCGTGGTGTCGACGTGGGAGCCGCGGCGCGGGCCGCGCGGCGGAACGGGAGCTGACGCCGCGGCCCGCAGCGGCACTGTCACGCCGTCGCGTTCGGGGCGAGCTTACACCGCATGACGGCGCCCGCCAACCCGACCGCTCCTCCGCCCCCGCCCGACCGCGCGCTCAAGCGCCCGTACGACCTCGGCCCGATGCCGATGGGGCGCGCGATGATCACGGTGGACGAGCAGGTGGTGGCCGCGCCCGTCCCGCCGCTGTTCGACCTGGCGCGCTTCGTCGAGGCGTGGCCGACGCACCTCGCGCACTACCGCTTCGTGCGCTTCCGGGCGCGCACGCGTGACGGCGGCGGGCTGGTCGAGATGTCGGCCAACCGGCCGTTCGGCGTCGCCGACTGGCCCACGTGGTGGCTCTCGGAGATGCGCGTCGACGAGGGCGCGCAGCTCGTACGCTACCGCCACGTGCAGGGCGTGACCGCGGGCATGGACGTCGAGTGGAGCTTCCAGGCGCTCGCGCCTGCCGCAGACGGCCGCCCGCAGACGCGCGTGCGGATCGTGCATGTGTGGGACGGGCCGCGCTGGCCGGCGATCGGAACGCTCGCGGCGGTCGGGGTTATTGGGCCGGTGTTCGTGCACGGCATCGCGTCGCGCACGCTCGCCGGGCTGGCGCGCGTGGCCGAACGCGACGCGGCGGGCGGCGCATCCGCCTGACGCCCGCGTGACGCATCCGATCGCCGGTCCACGATCGTACTCCGCCCGGGGGGCGCCCACGAGGGGCGTCCCCACGATGTTCTCGTAACGCAACCCCCGTCGTACCGCCTCATGCCGCGCCGCCGCGTCGTCGTCACCGGGCTCGGGCCCATCACCCCCATCGGCACCACGGCCGACGGGCTCTGGGCCGGGCTCCGCGCGCGCCGATCGGCCGTCGCGACGCTCACGCGCTTCGACCCCGACCTCTGGCGCAGCCGGAACGCGGCCGAGGTGCGCGACTTCGTGCCCGACGACCACATGGAGGGGAAGCGGGCCAAGCGGCTCGACCGGTTCGGGCAGTTCTCGGTAGCCGGCGCGCTACTCGCGCTCGAGGACTCGGGGCTGGACCTCGGCGCCGAGGACCGCGACCGCGTGGGCGCGGTGATGGGCACGGCGTTAGGCGGAGTCGGGTTCGCGGAGGAGCAGCTCGCGAAGTACACGCTCCACGGCGCGCGCGTGCTCGACGCGACGATCGCGCTCAACGTGTTCGGCGGCGCGTCGAGCTGCAACATCGCGATCGAGCTCGGCGTGAGCGGGCCGAACTCGACCAACGCGATGAGCTGCGCGTCGGGCGCGATGGCGATCGGCGACGGGTTCCGCGCGATCCGGGACGGCTACGCCGACGTGATGTTCGCCGGCGGCGCGGAGGCGCCGCTGATGCCGCTCTGCTTCGGCGCGTTCGCGCTCATCCGCGCGATGAGCACGCGCAACGACGACCCGGCCACCGCGTCGCGCCCCTTCGACAAGGACCGCGACGGGTTCGTGATGGGCGAGGCCGCGACGGTGCTGGTGCTGGAGGAGCGCGAGCGGGCCCTCGCGCGCGGCGCGCGCATCTACGCCGAGGTCGTCGGCTACGGCACGACCAACGACGCGCACCACATGACCGCGCCGCGTCCCGACGGACGCCAGGCGGCCCGCGCGATGTGCCTCGCCCTCGGCGACGCGCACGTGGCCCCGCACGAGGTGGGCTACGTGAACGCGCACGGGTCGTCGACGCCGCTCAACGACCCCACCGAGACGCTCGCCGCGAGGCAGGTGTTCGGCGCGCACGCGGACGCGCTCCCCGTGAGCGGCACGAAGGGCTATTACGGCCACGCACTCGGCGCGTCGGGCGCGGTCGAGGCGGCCATCACCGTGCTCGCCCTGCACCGCGGGTGGCTGCCCCCCACGATCAACCTCGAAGTGCCGGACCCTGCTTGCGACCTCGCGATGATCACGGGCGAGGGTCGCGACGAAGAGGTCGACGTGGCGATGTCGAACAGCTTCGGGTTCGGCGGAATCAACGCCGCGCTGGTGTTCCGGCGGCACCGCTAGGGCGATCACCGCGAGAGCGATCACCGCGAGGGCGATCGCGCGGCGCGATCGTCGGTCGCGGGCGGGGCGGCATCACGTGATGCGGTACGCCGACCGCCCCTGCGACACCTTCCGTCGTCCGCGCGCGTATGGCGGGCATGCCTCCGACGCCGAACGCCTTCCCCGACCGGGCCGACGAGGCCGCGCAGCGTGAGATCGCGCGCCGTGAGGTCGCGCGCGAGCGCGTCGTCCGCCTGCTGACCGATCGGTACGCGGACGATTCGCTCACGGTCGAGCAGTTCGAGGCCGAACTCGACCGACTGCATGCGCTGACCGACGCCCGCGCGCTCGAGCAGATGGGCGACGCGTTGACGACCGCGGCCTGGCCCGCCGCGCCGCATGCCGCCACGGGCCCGCGGCCGCAACCGGAGACGGTCGGACTCCCGCCTGGTGCCTACGGCTGGCAGCGCGGAACGCTCGTGCCGGTGCGCGACGTGAGCCGCGACGAGAACCGGATGCTGGCGGTGATGAGCTCGACCCGGCGCGTCGGTCCGTGGCTCGTGTCGCCGCGACTTCGTGTGTGGGCGATCATGAGTGAGGCGGTGCTCGACCTGCGCGACGCCGTGCTGCCCGTGGGGGGGTGCGAGATCGACATCGGTGCGGTGATGGCGAATGTGCGCGTCCTGCTACCCCGGGGGGTGCAGGCGACGGTCGACGTGCTCCCGTTCATCGGCGCGGCGCACGACGAAACCATGCATGCCGACCTCGACGCCCGACATGCGCCGCGGGTGCACATCCGGGGCTCGTCGGTGATGGCCGAGGTGCGCGTGCTGCAGGGCGACGCCGCGGACCTCGAAGGCGCGGAGCTCGATGCCGAATAGCGATATTGCGCGACGGCGGACGTCGACCTATAAACGGGCACTCCGCGCGGTGATTTGATCCCCACGAAATTCGTCATGACGTCCGCGACCGTTCCTAGCGCCATCGCCGCCGGCCAGCGCGTCTGCGTCATCGGGGCGGGCTGTGCCGGCCTGACGACGGCCAAGGCGCTCGCCGAGCGCGGCGTGCCGTTCGACTGCTACGAGAAGGGCTCGGCGTTGGGCGGGAACTGGCGGTACGGCAACGACAACGGGCAGAGCGCGGCGTACCACTCGCTGCACATCAACTCGAGCAAGTCGAACATGGAGTTCGCGGACTTCCCGTTGCCCGCGGGCTTCCCGGACTTCGGCCATCATTCCGACGTGCTGCGCTATTTCGAGGCGTACGCCGATCATTTCGGGGTGACGCCGCTGATCCAGTTCCGCACCGAGGTGCGGCGCGTGGAGCCGGACGGCGGGGAATGGGTCGTCACGGTCCGCGACCGCGACGGGCGTGAGAGCACGAGACGCTACGGCGCGGTCGCGGTGTGCAACGGACACCACTGGGACGCGCGGCTGCCGGAGTTCCCGGGGCGCTTCGACGGCGACGCGATCCACGCGCACGACTACCGCCGGCCCGAGGCGTACAGCGGCAAGCGCGTGCTCGTCGTCGGGATCGGCAATTCGGCGGTCGACATCGCGGTCGACCTGTCGCGCATCGCGGACGTCGTGGCGCTCTCGACGCGGTCGGGGGCGTGGATCGTCCCGAAGTACATCCTCGGCCGCCCGGCCGACCAGTGGGTGACCCGCGGCTCCGAGCGGTTGCCGCTCTGGATGCGCGAGCGGTTGTACCGCGCCCTCGTCTACCTCACGGCCGGCGACCAGCTCCGCTACGGGATGCCGACGCCGCCATACGGAATGCTCGCCGCGCACCCGACGATCAATCAGGAGTTCCTGAGCTACGTCGGGCACGGGCGGCTCAAGATCAAGCCGAACGTCGCCGAACTCGCGGGAACCGAGATCGTGTTCGAGGACGGCACCCGCGCGCCGTTCGACGCGATCATCTACGCGACCGGCTACAACATCACGTTCCCGTTCCTGCCGCCCGAGGTGCTTCCGGTGCGCGACAACCACGTCGCGCTCTTTCGGGGCGTGGTGCCCCCTACGTCGCCGGGCCTGTATTTCATCGGACTGCTCCAGCCGATCGGCTCGATCGTGCCGCTGGCCGAGCTGCAGGGCCGGTGGGTGGCGGGCCTTGTCGCGGGCGACTGGGCGCTACCCGACGCGGAGGTGATGCGCCGCGCGATCGGCGAGGATGCCGCCGCCGTGGCGCGGCGGTACCGGTCCTCGCCGCGCCACACGATCCAGGTCGATTTCTGGACGTACGCCGACCGCATCGCGCACGAGATGAAGGACGGCGCCGTGCGCGCGACGCGCGCGGGCGTCCGTCCGCTCCCGCGGCCGGCCGAAGCGCTCGCGGGTCAGACCGTGAACTACTGACCGCGCCGCGAGCGACGCGGCGCGAGTGATGCCGTCAGCGCAGCGCCGCGGAGGCGATCACCGGCGCGCTCGACTCCGGTGCCGGCGCGCGCACGCCGTACTTCGCCTGGTAGCGCACGATACTCTCTTCGATCAGGCGCATCGCGCTCTCGCTCTTCTCCCACCCGAGGATCTCGACGCGCTTGCCCTCGAGGTCCTTGTAGATGCGGAAGAAGTGCTCGACCTCCTTCAGATAGTGCGCGGGCAGGTCGGCGATGTCGAAGTACTCCTGGTGCAGCGGGTCGTGCATCGGCACGGCGAGGATCTTGTCGTCCGGCTCACCCTTGTCGAGCATGCGCAGCACGCCGATCGGGCGGGCGTCGATCTGGCATCCCGGGAACGTGGGCTCCTGGATGCGCACGAGGATGTCGATCGGGTCGTTGTCCTCGTGCAGCGTCTGCGGGACGAAGCCGTAGTCGCCCGGGTAGTGCACGGCCGAGTACAGCACGCGGTCGAGGCGCAGCATGCCCGAGTCCTTGCAGAGCTCGTACTTGTTGCGGCTACCGGCCGGGATCTCGATGATCGCCGTGACCTGGTCGGGCGGATGCGGGCCGGGCGGGAGGTCGTGCCAGGGATTCAGCATACGCGAAAGCTATACGCCCGGGCCAGTTCAGCGGTCCGGCGCACCCAGTCGGTCGAGGATCTGGCGTACGCGCGCCCGGCGGCGTAGCAGCACCGCCGCATAGCCGCCGTACACGAGTACGACGAGCACGTACGCGGCGTGAAAGTACGCGGCATTGTCGGGAGGGCCGCCGCTCACTGTCCGGCCTCCTCGGCCAGCGCGACGAGCTCGCGCTCGTTGGCGTAGCGCAGGCGCGCGCGCAGCAGTGCGACGAACAGCAGCGCGAACGCGCCGAAGCTCAGGAGCAGCGTGTGCGTCATCTCGGGCGGCAGCGACGGCGCGCTCGGCTTGAGCACCACGGGCATCGGGTGCAGCGTGCGGAACAGGTACACGCTGAGGTGGATGAACGGCACGAGCAGCACCGCCAAGAGGCCGAGCACCGCGGAGTAGCGCGCGCGTTGGGCGCGGTCCTCGATCGCACCACGCAGCACGAGGTAGCCGACGACGACGAACCAGAGGAAGAGCGTGAGCGTGAGGCGCGCGTCCCACGTCCACCACGTGCCCCAGATCGGCTTGCCCCACACCGGCCCGGTGACGAGCACCGCGGTCATGAACACGAGGCTCACCTCGGCCGCGCTCTCCGCGAGCCGGTCGAGGCGGTCGTCCTTGAGCCACAGGTAGACGCCGCTCGCGATCGCGACGAGCGGCAGGCCGAGGTAGAGGGAGACGACGGCCGACGGCACGTGCACGTAGAAGATCTTCTGCGCCGCGCCCTGCATCGCCTCGATCGGCGTGAACCAGACCGCGCGCGCCATCGCGCCCGCGACGGCGAGCAGGCCGGCGATGAGCAGCAGGTCGACGCCGCGGGCCGGACGCGCGGGCGCGGCCGGCGCGGCGGCCGCCGGCGTCGGCGCGAGGGGTGGCGAGAGCGTGAACGACGGGTTGGTCATACCGGCAGGGTCATCTCGAGAGTCATCCCGAACGGATCAGTCTTCGAGCGTGTACGGAAAGGCGAGCGTGCACGCGACGAGGAACACCAGGTCGAAGCTCCCCAAAAGCTTGAGCATTCCCCCCACTTCCGCCAGCGGCCGCCCGGCGAGCAGCCGGGCCGTGGCGAGCGCGGCGGGCGTCACGACGGGCACGAAGAAGGGCAGCGCGAGCATCGGCAGCAGCAGCTCGGCGAGTCGCGTGTTGACGGTCATCGCGGAGAACAGGGTGCCGACGGCGACCAGTCCGACCGCCGCGAGCGCCGCGATCGCAAAGATCCCGGCGAGAATGCCGCCGCCGATCGGCAGGTCGTAGAAGAGCGCGACCGCGGGGATCGCCACGAGCTGAACACACGCGACGAACGCGAAGTTCGCGAGCAGCTTGCCGATGAACACCGCCTCGCGCGGAACGGGCGAGGCGAGCAGCGCGTCGATCGCGCGGTCGGCCTGCTCCACGCCGAACGAGCGGTGCAGGCCGAGGATGCCGCTGAAGACGAAGATCGTCCAGAGCACGCCGGGCGCGAGGTCGAGCGGGTTGACCGCGGTGGGGTCGGACGAGAAGCGGAAGATCACGACCGCGACGAGCGCGAAGACCACCGCGGCGAGGAACGCGCTGCGCGTGCGGAACTCGATCAGCAGGTCCTTGCGGGCGACGAGCAGGGCGGTCGCGAGGACGGACGGCGGCGTCACGCGGGCGGGCTTGCGCGCGGTCAGGCCGCGGCGAGCGCGCGGTACGCGTCGACGAACGCGGCGTCGTCGACGGCCGCGCGCGGCGCGTGGTGCGCGAGGCGCCCGGCCACGAGCACGGCGACCTGCGTGGCGAGCGCGAGTCCCTCGCCTAACTGGTGCGTGACGAGCACCAGGGCGGCGCCGCCCGCCCGCAACGCCGTGAGCGTCGCGGTGAGCGCGTCCGCGCCGACCGTGTCGAGGCCGGTGTAGGGCTCGTCGCAGAGGAGGACGGCGGGCGCGTGGACGACCGCGCGCGCGATCGAGACGCGCTGCTGCAGCCCGCGCGAGAGGCGCCGCACGGGCGTGTCGGCGCGGTCGGCGACCCGGAGCTGCTCGAGGGCGCGCAGCGCGGCCGCGTCGGGATCGGGCACGCCGTAGAGGCGCGCCGCGAAGGCGACGTTCTCGCGGGCGGTGAGCGCGGCGTAGAGCTGGCTCTGGTGCGAGATGAGGCCGACCGACCCCCGCGCCGCGCCGTCGTCGCCGCCGACCGCGCGTCCGGCGACGCGCGCCTCGCCGCTCGAGGGGCGGAGCAGGCCGCCGAGCATCTTGAGCAGGGTGCTCTTCCCCGCCCCGTTGGGCCCGAACAGGGCGAGGCAGTCGCCCGGGGCGAGCGCGAAGCTCACGCCGTCCACGGCGCGGCGCGGGCCGTAGCGGCGGGCCAGGGCGAGCGCTTCGAGGGCGGGGGGCGGGGCGGCGGGCGCGGGCACGGGGGAACGCTAACCGGGGCTGCGCGGGCGCGCCCGCTCAATCCGCGAGCGTGCTCAGGTCCCCCGGGTCCACCCCCATCGCCTCCGCCTTCAGCATCCGCCGCACGATCTTCCCCGAGCGGGTCTTCGGCAGCGACGCGCGCACCTCGACCTCGCTCGGCTGCGCGATCGGGCCGAGGTCCTGCCTAACGTGGTCCTTCAGCGAGGCGATCAGCGCCGGCCCGGCCGGGTGTCCCGCGCGCACGACCACGAACGCCTTGATCCGCTCCCCCCGGATCGGGTCGGGCAGCCCGACCACGGCGCTCTCGGCCACCGCGGGGTGCCGCAGGAGCGAGCCCTCCACGTCGGCCGTCCCGATGCGGTGCCCCGCGACGTTGAGCACGTCGTCCGCGCGGCCCAACACCGCGACGTAGCCGTCCTCGTCGATCACCGCGACGTCGCCCGCCGTGTAGACGCCCGGGATCTGCTGCCAGTACGCGGCGTAGCGCGCGTGGTCGTTCCAGATGGTGCGCAGCATCCACGGGAGCGGCGCCGTGAGTACCAGCAGTCCGCCCGTGTTGGGCGGCAGCGGCCGGCCCGCCGCGTCGACCACCGCGACCTCCGCCCCGGGCACGGGCTTGCCCACCCGCCCGGGCCGCGCCTCGAACGCCGGGAAGGTCGCGAGCACCGGCGCGGCGATCTCGGTCTGCCACCAGTTGTCGACGACGAAGCCGTCGCCCTGCCCCACGAGGTTCCGCTGCGCCCAGCGGTGCGCCTCCGGGTTGAGCGGCTCTCCGGCGCAGGCGAGCAGCCGCAGGCGCGACAGGTCGAACTTGGCGGGCGCCTCCGCGCCGTGGCTCATCCACATGCGCACCGCCGTCGGCGCCGTGAACATCACGTCGACGC
This sequence comes from uncultured Gemmatimonadales bacterium, assembly GCA_963851265.1. Taxonomy (GTDB): domain Bacteria; phylum Gemmatimonadota; class Gemmatimonadetes; order Gemmatimonadales; family Gemmatimonadaceae; genus BPUI01. The sequence continues at coordinate 729,107 of CAWKNZ010000007.1, read as the reverse complement.
CGAAGCGCTCGACCAGCTCCCACGTCACGTCGGCGGTGGGCCAGTCGGGCGCGCCCTCGCGGAAGACCACCGTCGCGCCGATCGACAGCGGGCCGTACACGATGTACGAGTGCCCCACGGCCCAGCCGAGGTCGGACGTGCAGTAGTAGACGTCGCGCTCGCCCAGCTGGAGGAAGGCGCGCGCGAGGTAGGTCACGCCGACGAGGTATCCGCCCGTGGTGTGCACCACGCCCTTGGGCCGCCCCGTCGTGCCCGACGTGTAGAGGATGAACAGCGGGTGTTCGGCGTCGACCATCGCGGGCTCGCGGCGGATCGCGTGCGGCGCCTGCACGTCGTAGAAGTCGACCTCGCGCTCCGAGCTGAACGCGGCCGGGGCGAACCCCGCGGGCGCGTCGCCCGGGCGCGAGCCGCGGCGGTGGACGACGACGTGCTCCACGAAGGCCAGCCCGCGCACGGCCTCGTCGACGATCGGCTTGAGCGGGACCGGCTTGCCGCGCCGGTAGGTGTAGTCGGAGCAGACCACCGCCTTCGCGCCCGCGTCCTCGATGCGCGCGCGCAGCGCGCCCGCGCCGATCCCCGCGTAGACGACCGAGTGGATCGCCCCCAGCCGCGCGCAGGCGAGCATCGCGACCACGCCCTCGGGCGTGTTGGGCATGTAGAGGACGACGCGGTCGCCCGCGCCCACGCCTAACGACGCGAGCGCGTTGGCGAAGCGGTTGACCTCCCGGTACAGGCGGCCGTAGGTGTAGGTGCGTTCGTCGCCGTCCTCGGAGAGCCAGATGAGCGCGGCCTTGGTCCGCCGCTCGCCCCTGGCGTGCCGGTCGAGGCAGCTGACGGTCACGTTGAGGCGCCCGCCCTCGAACCACGCGTGCTCGGGGGGCTCGAAGCGGCGCACCGTGTGCCACGGCGCGGCCCACTCGACGGCACCGGCCTGCTCCGCCCAGAACGCGTCCGGGTCGGCCGCCGCGCGCGCGCGCTCGGCGTCGTAGTCCACCGGGGCGCGCTCGGCGAGCCACGCGGGGGCCGGGATCGGCGCCTCCCCGGCCAGGAGGGTGCGGAGGTCGGCGCCGGCGGGCGGCGGCGTGGGCGACGCGGGTTCGGGCACCATCGCGCGCCTAACGCTCGGCCGTACGCCCCGCCCCCGCCGCGAGCGCGGCCCGCACGGGCGCGTCGGGCTCCGCGTGCCGCGACACGTCGGCGAGCTCGGCGAGCGCCGTCGCGGCGCGGGCCGGGTCGCCGGCGGCGCGGGCCGCCCGCGCGAGGTCGAGCAGCGTCGCGGCGCGCCGCGGGGTGCGGGTGAGCTGGCGATCGAACTCGACGCGCGCGTCCGCCGGGCGGCCGAGCGCGAGCAGCGTCTCGCCGAGCAGCTCGTGGGAGGGCTTGACGACGAGCGGCGGACCGAACTCCACCGGCAGGCTGTCTTCGACGGCCGCGGCCCGGCGCAGTGCGGCCAGCGCGGCGGCGCTATCCCCTGTGGCGCGCGCGAGCAGTCCGTCGGTCTGGCGCGTCGCGATCTCGCCGTAGCCGGACGGCAGTGCGTCGGGCAGCCCGGCGAGCGTGGCGCGGGCGGTCCGCAGCGTGGCCGTGTCGCCGCGATGCGCCGCGGCGTGCGCGTCGCCGAGCGCGACGAAGGCGCGACCGTACGCGGACAGTCCGGCCGAGTCGCCGGCCGCGGGCGCGGTGTCGACCATCCCGTCGACGATCTGAACCGCGCGCATGTGCGCCAACGACGACCGGCCCATCTGCGGGCGGGAGTTCCGCGCGTTGCGGATCTGGGCGCCGCATTCGGCCATGACGTTCGCGGCCGCCTTCGGACGTCCCTGCTGCAGGTAGGCGTACTGCAGCCACTCGCCGTAGTGTCCGCAGGTGAGGTGCAGGGAGCGCCCGGCCGAGTCGTGGTAGGTGCTCGCGACCTCGTTGGCGTGCACCGTCGCGTCCCACATGCCGAGCGCGAGGAAGATGTGCGACGTCATGTGCTGCGCGTGCGGCGCGTCGGGGGCGATGCCCGAGTAGGCGCGCGCCGCGGGAAGCCCGAGCGGCGCGTGGGCGGGGTCGTCGAACGCGTGGATGAGGTAGTGCGCCGCGCCCGGGTGCGTCGGATGGGCCGCGAAGACCGGACCGGCGATGGCGGCCGCGCGCATGTACGTGGGCACGTCGCGCTCGCCCTGGTTGAGCCCCAGCAGCGCGAGCGCGAAGAACGTCTGGGCCTCGGCGTCTTCGGGGTGTGCGGCGGCCACGCGCGCCATCGCCGCCGCGTACGCCGTATCGCGCGCGGCCTTCGGGCCCGGACCGTACAGCACCTCGACCGCGTCGAGGTAGTCGCGCTCGCGCGGGGTGTCCGCCGCCGCGCGCCGCGCCTCACGGGTCGGGGCGAGGCGGCCGAGCGCGGCGCGGGCGGCGGCCGTGTCCTGCTGGTTCCACACCGGGTGCGTGTACGTCATCGCCTCGCCCCAGTACGCCATCGCGAAGTGCGGCGCGCGCTGCTGCGCGCGGCGGAACGCGGCCGCGGCGGAATCGTACTCGAAGCTATGCAGGTAGAGCACGCCCGTGCGGAACTCGCGCGCGGCGGCGCCGGTCGCGGACACGGGGAAGCTCACCTCGCCGAGCCGTACCGGCTGTGCGGCGAGCGGCGCAGGCGGCGCGATCGCCGTCAGGCCGACGGCCGCGAGTGTTGCCACCGCGCGGACTGCCGCGCCGGGCCAGGGAGGCGAGTATCGCATAAAGGGCGGTCCGGTGAGGGTCGCGCGAACATGCGGCGCCCCGCACGCGCCGACAAGGCCGCCGGCGGCGGCCCGGCGTGCTGGGGACGGGGGCGCCGCACGGCGCCCCCGTCCCTCCAAGGCGCTCAGCCGCGGATGTCGACCGTCCGCGTCTCGCGCACGAACAGCGCGCCGATGACGACCGTGATGGCCGCGATGATGATCGGGTACCAGAGCCCCGAGTACAGGTTGCCCGTCGCGGCGACGATCGCGAACGCCGTCGTCGGCAGGAAGCCGCCGAACCAGCCGTTCCCGATGTGGTAGGGGAGCGACATCGAGGTGTAGCGGATGCGCGTGGGGAACATCTCGACGAGCATCGCGGCGATCGGCCCGTAGACCATCGTCACGTAGAGCACGAGCACGAACAGCACGGCGATGACCATCGGCGTGTTGACGCGCGTGGGGTCGGCCTTGGCCGGGTAGCCCGCCGACTTGAGCGCACCGCCTAACGCCTTGTCGAACGCGGCCCCGCGGGCCTTGGCGTCGGGCGCCTTGCCGTCGTACGACGGCAGCGCGGTGCTGCCCACCGTCACCTGCGCGACGCTGCCGGCCGCCGCGGCCTGGTTCACGTACGGCACGCCCGCCTTGACGAGCGCCGCCTTCGCCACGTCGCAGCTCGACGTGAACTTGGCCTTACCCACCGGGTCGAACTGGAACGAGCACGCGTTGGGGTCGGCGACGACCGTCACCGGCGCGGTCGTCTGCGCCTGCTCGAGCGCGGGGTTGGCGTAGTGGGTGAGCGCCTTGAACAGCGGGAAGTACGTGAGCGCGGCGACGAGGCACCCGCCGAGGATGACCGGCTTGCGCCCGATCCGGTCCGACAGCGCGCCCATCACGATGAAGAACGGCGTGGCGAGCAGGAGCGCCGCGGCGACCATCAGGTTCGCGCTCTGCGCGTCCACCTTCAGCATCTGGGTCAGGAAGAACAGCGCGTAGAACTGCCCGGTATACCACACCACCGCCTGCCCCATCGCGAGCCCGAACAGCGCGAGCAGCACGAGCTTGAGGTTGCCCCAGTTGCCGAACGAGTCCTTGAGCGGCGACTTCGACCCCTTCCCCTCGGCCTTCATCTGCCGGAACATCGGGCTCTCGTCCAGGCGGAGCCGGATCCACGTCGAGACCGCGAGCAGCACGAGCGAGACGGCGAACGGGATGCGCCAGCCCCAGGCCTCGAACTGCTCGGTGCCGAGCACGACGCGGCAGCCGAGGATCACGAGGAGCGAGAGGAAGAGGCCGAGCGTCGCGGTCGTCTGGATCCACGCCGTGTAGCTGCCGCGCTTCCCGTTGGGCGCGTGCTCGGCCACGTACGTCGCCGCGCCGCCGTACTCGCCGCCTAACGCGAGGCCCTGCAGCAGCCGCAGGGTGACGAGCGCGATGGGCGCGATCACGCCGATCGACGCGTACGACGGGAGCACCCCGACCAGGAAGGTCGAGAAGCCCATGATGAGGATCGTGACCAGGAACGTGTACTTGCGCCCGACGAGGTCGCCGAGCCGGCCGAAGACGACCGCGCCGAACGGGCGGACGGCGAAGCCGGCGGCGAAGGCGAGCAGCGCGAACACGAAGCCGGCCGTCGGGTTGACGCCCGAGAAGAACTGCTTCGAGATGATCGCCGCGAGCGAGCCGTACAGGTAGAAGTCGTACCACTCGAACACGGTGCCGAGCGAGGCGGCGAAGATGACGCCGCGCACGTCCTTGATCGCGACGTCGCGCGTGGGCGCCGCGAGCGGCGCGGTGGGGGCGTAGGTGGCCATGGCCGGCGAGGGGGAGGTGGGCGGGGACGCGTGGGGGGCGCACGTGATGCGGCACGCGCACGGTATGTGACGTACCGACGGGGCGCCAGAATCGTCCGCGCGCGCCGGTGTAACGTTCACCGGCGCGACCGCTCCCTGTCCGCCGGGCGATTCACGTCGACACCCCCGACCCGCTCTCCTCCCTCGCCATGTCCGACCTCGACGTTCTGCTGCAGGAGACTCGCTCCTTCCCGCCGCCCGCCGCGTTCCGCCAGACGGCACTCGCCCCCGACGACGCGCTGCACGCCGAGGGCGCGCGCGACCCCGAGGCGTTCTGGGCGCGGATGGCCGGCCAGCTGGAGTGGATGCGGCCGTGGGATCAGGTGCTCGACTGGCAGCCGCCGCACGCGAAGTGGTTCGTCGGCGGGCAGCTCAACGCGAGCGCCAACTGCCTCGACCGGCACGTGCAGGGGCCGCGGCGCAACAAGGCCGCGCTGATCTTCGAGGGCGAGCCCGGCGACCGCCGCACGCTCACCTACTGGGACCTCTACCGCGAGGTCAACAAGTTCGCGCTCGTGCTCGACCGGTTCGGCGTGCAGAAGGGCGACCGCGTCGCCATCTACCTGCCGATGATCGTCGAGGCGGTGGTCGCGATGCTCGCCTGCGCGCGGGTGGGCGCCGTGCACTCGGTGGTCTTCGGCGGCTTCAGCCCCGAGAGCCTGCGCGACCGCATCAACGACTCGCAGTGCAAGCTCCTCATCACCGCCGACCGCGGGTACCGGCGCGGACAGGTGGTGCCTCTCAAGCGCAACGCCGACAAGGCGCTCGAGGAGTGCCCCTCGATCGAGAACGTCGTGGTCGTGCAGCGGCGCCCGGGAGCGCAGGGCGACCTCGCGTTCCCCGAGATCCAGGAAGGGCGCGACCACTGGTGGCACCGCCTCATGCACGATGCGAAGGCGCCCGACGGCGGCTTCTACCGCGCGCCCACGCCGATGGATGCGGAGGACCTGCTGTTCATCCTCTACACCTCGGGCACGACCGGCAAGCCGAAGGGGATCGTGCACACGACGGGCGGCTACCTCACCGGCGCGGCGGCCACGACCAAGTACGTGTTCGACCTCAAGGAGGAGGACGTCTACTGGTGCACCGCCGACGTGGGCTGGGTCACCGGCCACTCCTACATCGTCTACGGCCCGCTCGCCAACGGGGCGACGTGCGTGCTCTACGAGGGCGCGCCCGACTGGCCGGACAAGGACCGCTTCTGGGACGTGATCGAGCGTTACGGGGTGACGATCTTCTACACCGCGCCGACGGCGATCCGCGCGTTCATGAAGTGGGGGGCCGAGTACCCCGCGCGGCGCGACCTCTCGACGCTCCGGCTGTTGGGCAGCGTCGGCGAGCCGATCAACCCCGAAGCGTGGATGTGGTACCGGGAGCACATCGGCCGCGGCCGCTGCCCGATCGTCGACACGTGGTGGCAGACCGAGACGGGCGCGATCATGATCACCCCGCTGCCGGGCGTGACGCCCACGAAGCCGGGCTCCGCGACGGTGCCCTTCCCCGGAATCTCGGCCGCGCTCCTCGACGCCGAGGGAAGGGAGATCGAGAAGGGGGGCGGCCTGCTCGCGATCACGAAGCCGTGGCCGTCGATGCTGCGCACCATCTGGGGCGACGACCAGCGCTACGTCGACACCTACTTCACGAAGTGGCCCAACCGCCCGGACGTCTACTTCGCCGGCGACGGCGCCAAGCGCGACGACGACGGCTACTACTGGATCCTCGGGCGGGTGGACGACGTGCTCAACGTGGCCGGCCACCGCATCGGGACGATGGAGGTCGAGAGCGCGCTCGTCGACCACCCGGCCGTCGCAGAGGCGGCCGCGGTGGGCAAGGCGCACGCGCTCAAGGGCCAGGCGATCGCGGCGTTCGTGACGCTGCGAGCGGGCTTCACGCAGAGCGGCGCGCTCCGCGACGAGCTGCGCGACCACGTGGGCGAGAAGATCGGCGCCATCGCCAAGCCCGACGACATCCTCTTCTCGGCCGACCTGCCGAAGACGCGATCGGGGAAGATCATGCGTCGACTGCTGCGCGACATCGCCGAAGGGCGTGCGTTAGGTGACACGACGACGCTCGCCGACCCGGGCGTGGTCGCGTCGCTCAAGGAGCAGTACGAAAGCCAGGAGAGCTGAGGCGGCCCCTGCCGTTTTCGTGACCCCTCGACCCGCCCGCGGGTCTCTGTGGTACGCTCCCTGCCCCCGTTCGCCGGCTGCGGTCTCGTCCGCCTGGCGAGCGGGGGCTTCGCGCGCCCGCTCCGCCCGTCCCCGCCCGTCCCCCGAGGACCTCGCTCGTGGCCATGCTCGGCAATCTGTTCCCCGAATCCATCTTCGCCCGCAAGCTTCCCGAGGCTGCCGAGCGGCGGCTCCGGTTGGCGCAGGCGCGGGCGGAGGAGTCCATCGTGCGCGTGCACGTCGACAACGCGCTGATGTTCATGGACACGCTGGCCGAGGACATGACGTTCGACCGGGCGATCGACACGTACATCCGCGTGATGGGAATTCCGGAGCCGCTGGCGAGCACGGTCGCGACTCGCGCACTCGTCGTACTTGGGCAGGACCTCGTGCCCTACCGCCGGCGCCAGCGGGCCGAGGGGCGCGCGGAGAACGGGACGGCCGCGGACGCCGGCGTGGAATCGGTGTCCGCCAAACCGCGACTGCGGTTGGACGACGCGGCGGACGCGCGGCGGCGGGCGTAGCCGGGCGCGCGTCCCGGAGCGGGTCGTCCCGCGCCGTGCGCGGGACGACCCGCCGGCTTACTGCGCCGCGACGGGCGGCGTAGCGGTGACGCGCGTGCGCGCCGAGTCGACCGCGGCCTTGATCTGGTCGAAGGTCAGCGGGTTGGAGTAGAGCCGGTCACCGATCACGAAGTTGGGCGTGCCCTGGAAATGGACCCGCTCGGCCTCAGCCCGGTTGGCGGCGAGGCGCTCGAGGTGGCGGCGCTGGTCGAAGCACTGATTCCAGCGCGTCATGTCGAGGCCGAGCTGCTGCGCGTAGCCGGCGAAGACCGGGCGCGGCTCGCTCGTGGCCTCGGTGTTCCAGTCGTTCTGCCCCTCGAACAGCCGGTCGTGCATCGGCCAGAACTTGCCCTGCTCGTCGGCGCACGCGGCCGCGAGCGAGGCGGCCGGGCTGTTGTGGTGCCCCGTGTTCACCTGCAGGTCGTACAGGCGATAGCGCGCGAGTCCGGTGGCGATGAGCTGCTTGCGCACGTCGGGCTCGCTCACCGTCGCGAACTGGCCGCAGATCGGGCATTCGAAGTCGGCGAACTCGATGATCTCGACCGGCGCGTTGGCGTTGCCGAGGGTGTAGCCGACCGGCCGCGCGCCGAGCGCGGCCGTGGGGGGCGGCACGGTGATCGGGGCGGTCTCGCTCGCATTGCTCCGCTGTAGCACCGTGGCGATTGCCGCGATGCCGACGACGGCGATCAGCAGGAGCACCACGTAAAAGCCCTTGCGGCTGGAGCCGCCACGGGTCTGGCGCACGACGTTGGGGCCGGTCTTGCCGGCGGGGCGTGGGGCGGTCACTCGCGGTCCTCGGGTGCGTCGGGTGCCCACTCGGAGGGTTGCCAGGTGGGACCCGACTGGGCGTCGATGGCGTCGCGCACGACCCGGCGGCTCTCGGCCACCTCGGGCGTGTCGTAGGTCGCGCGCACTTCGTAGTGAAACAGCTCGCTGCGCACGTCGCCGAGGAGGCGCATGAGTTCGCCCGCGTGCCGCAGAAGGACACCCTCGCCGTGGAGCGCCCGGATGCGGTCGGCGAGGGTGACGAGGAGCGCTTCGAGGTTGCGGGCGCGCCCGGCGTCGTAGGTCTGGTCGGAATCGGACATCGAGAGGCGGTGATGGACGGCGGGACGCCGGTCGTAAGCTAGACGTGGCCGTAGCGGCATGCGATGCGCATACCTTTGCGCCGTGCGCGCCGACCATCTTCGTATCCCCGTTGGGCCGGGCTCGGTCCACGTCGAACGCTACGGCCAGGGTGGGCTGCCGATCGTGCTGCTGCACGGGTTTGGCACCTCGACGTTCCTGTGGCGCGCCGTGGCGCCGGCGCTCGCGGCCGCGCGGCACACGGTGTTCGCGATCGACCTGCTCGGCCACGGCGAGAGCGACCGCCCGCTCGAGGCCGACTTCGGGGTCGCGGCACAGTCGGAGTATCTCGACCGGGCGCTCACCGTGCTGCGCGTCGCGCGGGCGCTGGTCGTCGGCGTCGACATCGGCGGCGCGGTCGCCCTGCGGCTCGCCGCGACGCGCCCCGACCGGGTGGCCGGACTGGTGGTGGTCAACGCCGTCGCCTTCGACGACGTGCCGGGCGAGGACGTGCGCACGCTGCAGCGCAACACCGCGCGGTTCGTGTTCCGGCTGGGGCGCGGGGTGTTCGGCGCGGCGCCGCTGCTCGCGCCGCTCCTGCGCGGCTCGGTGGCCAACCCCGAGCACATGCCCGAGAAACTCGTCGCGCGCTACCTCGCGCCGTTCGTGGGGTCGGAAGGCGTGCCGCACCTGCTCGATCTTGCGCGCTCCTTACGGGTAGAAGAAGTCGAAGAGATCGACCTCGCCTCGATCACCGCCCCGACACTCGTGGTGTGGGGTGAGGACGACCCCTGGCTCGACCGGGGAACGCCGGCGCAGCTGCTCCGGGCCATTCCGGGCAGCCGCCTCGAACGGTTTCCCAAAGTCGGGCGGCTCGTCCCGGAGGAGGCCCCCTACGCGCTCGCGGCGACGATCGCGGCGCACGCCGCGCGGACCGAGATCGACGCCCCCGCGCCGACGCCCGACGACCTCGCGGAGGCGCGCACGGCGCCGGCAGTTCCGGTGGCCGCCGCAGACTCCGGCGACCGCCGGCAGGCGGACCGCGGCGGGGCCGACCGGCGGCAGTCGGAGGAGTAGTGCCGACCGCACGCGGCGCCCTGTCACGGTCGCGCGACGGGGCGCGGATCCCGGCACCACGTCAGGCATTTTGGCTAGGAACTGGCACGCAGTCCCATTACTTTACAGCAGCAATATCTAACCTTTCGTCCATAACCCGATTACATGAGCAGAGTGAGACAGCAAGCGGGCGGCCCCGCCGTCCGACCCCGTCGCGAGACGGCCGCCCCGACCCCGTTCGAGGAGGCGCGCGACGAGCTGTTCCAGCACGTGATGTCGTGCGGCGTCATCGGCGCCGAGCCGGAGCACCAGAAGGAGTGGTTCGACGCCACCATGGCGTACATGACCGACCGCTTCTCCGAGCTCGCCCCGGCGCAGCTCCGCGAGCTCCGCACCCTCGGCGAGCGCTTCGCGCAGCCGCCGAAGCGGCAGCAGGTCGCGACGACCGCGGCCTGACGTCAGCACCGCCCGGCACCGATCGCCCGCCGAGCCCGCACGTCCGCAGCGCCCCCGCACTCGGGGGCGTTCGCATTTCCGGCCGGCGCGCCCGCGCCTAACGCCGCGCCCGGCGGGCGCTCAGCGGCGCCGCGGACGCGCCGGGCGCAGCACCACGCCGAGCCGCGCCCCGCCGCCCAGCCCGGCTTCCAGCGCCGGCATCACCGGCCCGAGCGGGCGCCCTTCGACGCCCAACCCGGCGAGCACCAGGGGGCGCGGTCGCGTGGCCCGCTGTAGGCGGAGCGCGAGCCCCCCGGTCGCGTACACCCCGTGGGCCTGCTGGCGAAGCGGGTCGAGCAGAAAGCGCCCGGTGGCGGCCACCTCGCCCACGGTGTGCGCGCCGCTCGCGGTCGAGGTGCCGATCGCGGCGCTGAGACCGAGGCGCGTGTAGAGTCCCGCGTCGCCCTCCACGCCCGCGCTGACGAGGCCGAGCGGGTGCGCGTCGAACACCGCGGTCGCCGCCAGGCTCGGCCGGAGTGGCGCGTCGGCGGCGGGCTGGGCGGCGCCGCGGCGGGCGCCGACTACGAGGGCGAGCAGCGCCGCCAGGGCGACGCGGGCCGTGCGGGACTGCGTCCGTGCCCGTGTCAGCGTTCGCGCTCGCGCCACAGCAGGAGGGTGTAGTCCACCGTGGCCGCGATCGCGAGCAGGAGTACGGTGACGACGAGCCACGACGCGAGGCGCGGCACGAGGATCAGCGCGAACAGCGTGGCGAGCTGAAATCCGGTGACGACCTTGCCGAGCGGGCGGGCGCGGAAGCGCACCGGGCGGAGCCACGCGATCGAGCGCGCGACGAAGAAGCCGATCACCGTCATCACGTCGCGCAGGAGGAGCGCGACCGCCTGCCACGGCGCGAGCGCGCCGTGCGCGACGAACGTCGCGACCGCGGCGAGCACGAAGATGCGGTCCGCGATCGGATCGAGCAGCGCGCCCCAGCGCGTGACCGCGTTGCGGCGCCGCGCGAGCCAGCCGTCCAGAAAGTCGGTGAGCGAGGCAACGCCGACGTAGGCGAGCTGCTGGCCCGGCCCCGTGGAGGCGACGAAGCCGACGGCGAGCGCGACGCGCGAGAGCGACACGACGTTGGGCAGCGTCCACAGCGTCGTCGGCCCCGAAGTGGCCGGCCTGGCGGCGGGGGTGAACGGCATGGGCGAGAAGCTATACCGCCCGTACGCTCGCGCGCGCCCCCGAGCGCCGGCGCTACGGGCGGCTGCGACCGACGCGTACGCCGGACGCGTACGCCGGACGCGTCGCGTCGGACGCACGACAGGCCTGCGCGGCGCCCACTGCCGCGCGCGGGCGTGGGCCCGTAACGTGCCCGGATCGATCGCCCGCCCTCGCCGCCGCTCGTCGCTGGCCCTCGCTTGCCCCCCGCGTTCACGCACTTGCTCGCCGACTTCGCCGGAGTGCCCGCCGCGCAGCTCACCGACCGCGCCCTCGTCGGGGGGTTGCTCGTCGCCGCGGCGGGGGCGGCGGGGCTGAGCGCGATCGCGGGCGACGGCACGCCGGTGATCCGCACGCTGCCCAGCGGTGGGATCGCGGCGGCGCTCCTCCTGGGCAGCTGCCACATCATCGTGCACACGCGCCCGGACGAAGGCGTGCTGCTGCTCGACGTGCTGGCGCCGCTCGCGGGCGATCCGCGCAAGGCGGCCGACGTGTTTGCCCGGCGCCTGAGCGCGCGCTCGGTGCACGCCGAAGCGCACGCGCGCGGCTGATGGCAGGACTCGCGGTACTGGCGCTCGCCGTCGTTCCGACGGTCGAGCCGTCGGTGGCGGGGTACGCAGCGGCGACGCTGCTCGCCGTCGCGTGGAACGTGGCCTACGCGGGGCGCATCGCGCAGCTGCGCCGCGCGCCAGGCGCGCTCGCCCTGCTGAGCGGCGTGTGTGGGCTGCTCATCGCGCCGGCCTACCTCACGCACATCGCGGGAAGCACGCTGTACGGCGGCCGTGCGGTGAACACGGTGGCGTGGCTCTGGCCGCTCACGGCGCTGCTGGTGCTCGCGCAGGCGGCCTACGCCACCGGGCGGAGGCTCGTCACGCCACTCGTCGGGATCCCGCTCGTCGTGTACGACCTCGTCGTCACGCTGGTCACCGTCACCCGCTACCTCGTCGAACGCGGGGTCGAACCGCCCGCGTTTCTCCTCTCGCTCTCGGCCGCCCAGGCGACGGTGCTCGGCACGGTGCTCGGCAACGCGGCACTCGTCTCACCGCTCGCGGTGCTCGTGCCCCTGCTCGTGCCCGCCTATCCGGCACGCTGGCGGCTCACGCGTGCGACGCGCGCGCTGATTTCGGTGTCGGCGGCGTTCGTCGCGGGCGTGACGGTCCTCGAGCTGCCGCGAGCGACGGCGGCGATCGCGAGCTACGCGCCCTACCGCACGGAACGCCTGAGCGAGCGGCCGAACGGCGATCTCGCGGTCGGGCTCGCGATGCTGACGCACCTCGCCGGGCCGCCGCCCGCGCTCACGGTCCGCAACGACGCGCCGCTCGTCGACTCGGTCGACCTCGACGCGGTGCACGTGCGGCTCCGCCCCGGCGGGCTCGCGCTCACCGCGCTCGACTCGCTGTCCGGGGTGCTCGAACCCACGCAGCGCGACAGCACGCTCCTCGTCGTCACGCTCGACTACGAGCCGGGCGACGCGGCCCGGCGGCGTGCCGACCCGGAGGGGTTCGACGCGCGGCGGCTGGCGCTCGTCGAGCGCGCGGCACGCGCGCTCCGCCCCGACCTGATCCTTCCGGCCGGCGCGCCCTACGGCGACGCGACGGACGACGTGGGCCGTCTGGCCCCCGCGGAGTGGGAGCGCTATCTCGCGGCCGCGGCCACGCGCGCCCACGCGGTCAACCGCCGGATCCGCGTCGGCGTCGCGGCGGGCGATTACAGCGCGGCGGACAGCACGCTCTGGGCGTGGGCCGCGTCGCGCGCGGCGCCGCTCGACGTGGTGGGATTCACGGTGCGCCCGTCGTTCAGCGGCGCCGGCGGGGTCGACGCGCGGCTCCGCGCGGCCGAACGTTGGGTGCGCGCGGCCGAGTCCGCCCCGGACGCGCCGCCGCGGCCGAAGGAGGAGTGGGTGTTCGACGTGCGCGGGTTCCCCGTGGTGCACGGCGTCGCGAGCCAGGAAGGGGTCGTGTGGCACACGATCGCCTGGGCGAGCGGGCGGCCCGAAATCGGCGGCGTGCTCGTCGGCGAGCCCGGGGACTACACCGAGATGACCGGCCTGCGCGGCGCGAGTGGGGCGGTGCGCCCGGCGATGAACGCCGTACGCCGCGCACTGCGCGGGTTGCGCGAGGGCGTCGCGCCGTAGCCGGTCGCGCGCGACCGGCTACGGCGCGACCGGTGCCGGCATGGCGGCGCGCCGCCCCGCCGCGCTCAGCCCTGCGCGTCGGCGGCCAGACCGCCTAACGCGGCGTCGCCCGCGCCCTGGGCCGGCGCGTCGGCCGGCGCGCGGCTCTGGATGCCGTCGGCCGCCGAGCGGATGCGGCGCGCGTAGGTCGCGGGCGCCTCGCCGTCGAGCCGCGGGGGGAGCACGAGGCGGCGGTCGTCGGGCTGCGCGCTGTCGGGCGCGTTGGTCATGCGGTCGGCGCCGAGCATCGAGACGGCGTTCTCGAAGCGCTCGACGGACTCGAGGATGTCGGCGAGCGCGTCGGGGTCCTCGTCACCGGTGACGTCGACGCCGCGCTGGCGGAGCTGCGAGTAGGCGACGTCGGCCGCGCGCTGGCGGTCCTCGTCGCGGTGCGGGTTGAGCGCCTGTTGGCGCGATTCGGAGCGGTCGGACTGGTCAGCCATGCGGACGGGAGGGATGAGGGACGCAGGCGCCCGGTTCACATTCGGTGCCGCCGGTCCGCGCGTCGTCCCGGGCGCGGCCACGTGCGACGCGTCGCCCGCCGCCTCGCCCCGTTCAGCGCCGCCAGCTGAGCGCGAAGAGTGTCGCGTCGGGGAGGGTGTACCAGTCGGGCGGCACGTCCCAGACGCGGCGGATCGCCTCAGACGACGCGAACACGAGGCACCGCGCACCGCGCGAGCCGGGGACCTGCGAGCCGTCACACTCGGTCACGGTCCATTCGACGCCCATGTGGACGAGCACGCGCCGCAACGGCCGCGGCTGCGCGGAGCGCGCCTCGCCGCGCAGCGGGGCGTTGCCGGCGGGATTGCCGGCCGAGGCGTCGGAGGAGGGCACGGGTCGCAGTCTCGCACGGGCCGCGCCGTACACGCGCGGGGACGCGGATTTGTGGCGCGTCAGTGCGATTTCGGTCGTTGGTCGAGTGCGAATGTGCGGCATACGTCATCAATCAGCGCGTCTGGCGACGCGGCGGCGTCGAGGACGAGCACGGGCGCCGGTTCCGCGTCGTCGGGCGGCTCGAGTGCGGCGAGCTGACTCGCGAGGAGGTCGGGCGCGAAGAAGTGCCCCGCGCGCGCGGCGAGACGCGCGGCGAGGAGCGCCGGTGTGGCGCGCAGGTACACGAAGCGCACCGTCCCCGGCGCGGCGCCGGCCGGCACGAGTGCGCTCCGGTACGCACGCCGTAATGCGGAGCACGTGAGCACCGCCGGCGTTCCGCCCGCGAGGCAGTCCGCGACCACGTGCGCCAGCGCGTCGAGCCACGGCGCGCGCTCCGCGTCACCCAACGGCAGCCCCGCGCGCATGCGCGCGACGTTGGCCGCGGGGTGGAATGCGTCGCCCTCGTAGAAGCGCCAGCCGAGTGCGGCGGCGAGGCGTTCCCCGACGAAGGACTTCCCCGAGCCCGCAGGCCCCATGACGATGATCACCATGCGCGAGGGCGGCATACGCCGGGTTAGCATGTACGACCTATGCCACTGCTCTGGGTCACGGCCGGGATCGCGCTACTGCTCGTCCTCGTCCTCGTGGTGCGGCTCGACGCGTTCTTCGCGCTGTTGCTGACGGCCGTCGCGGTCGGCCTGCTCAACGGCATGGGCCCGCTCGCCGTGCTCGACGCGATGCTGCGCGGCATCGGGTCGACGATGGGGAGCGTGGTGCTGGTGTTGGTGTTCGGCGCGATGCTCGGCCGGCTGCTCGACGAGAGCGGCGCGGCGCACGTGATCGTCGGCCGGCTCGCCGCGGCGTTCGGGCCGCGCCGGGTGCCGTTCGCGATGGCGGCGGCCGGGCTGCTCGTCGGACTGCCCATGCTGTACAACGCGGGCTTCCTCGTGCTCATCCCGCTCGTCTACGCGCTCAGCGTCGCTACCGGGCTGCCGCTCGCCTACCTCGGCGTGCCGCTCGCCTCGGCGCTGTCGGCCACGCACGGGTTCCTGCCGCCGCACCCCGCGCCGACGTTCCTCGCCTACGCGTACGGCGCCGGGGTGGGGCGGACGCTCGCGGTCGGTCTGGTCGCGGCCGTGCCCGCCGTCCTGCTCGGCGGGATCCTCTTCGGCCGCACGCTGCGCACGGGAGCGGTGGCCGCCGCGGTGCCCCCGCCGGCGCTGTTCACGCGGCGTGAGGTCGACCCGGCCGCGCTCCCCAGGATCGGCGTCGCGGCCGGGACGGCGCTCGTTCCCGTGCTCTGCATGCTCTCGGGCGCGCTGGTCGACGCGGTGGCGGGGACGGCGGCCCTCGACCCCATCGGCAACGTCGCGGGCTTCACGACCCGCCTCGCGGCGGCGGTGCCCGACCCGACGCTGCGGGCGGTCGTGGTCGCCGGCAAGTTCGTCGGCAACGCGAACGTCGCCCTGCTCGCCGGGGTTCTCGTCGCGCTCTACACGCTCGGCGTGCGGCGCGGGCGACGGATGGACGACCTGATGCCCGCGCTCGCGGGGGCCGTCGGGGGCGTGGCGATGCTCGTGCTCGTCATCGCCGCGGGCGGCGCGTTCGCGCAGGTTCTACGCGACGGCGGCGTGGCCGACTACGTCGCGCGGCGCGCGATCCTGCTGCGCTGGAACCCCATCCTCCTCGCCTTCGCGGTCGCCGCGGCGTTACGGTTCGCCGTCGGGTCGGCGACGGTCGCGGCGCTGACCACGGCGGGCATCATCGCGCCGATCGCGCACGCCGGCGTCGCGCGGCCCGAACTGCTGGTGATCGCGACGGGTGCGGGGAGCCTCATGTTCTCGCACGTCAACGACACCGGCTTCTGGATGTTCAAGCAGTACTTCAACCTCACCGTGCGGCAGACGTTCGCCACGTGGAGCGTGATGGAGGCGATCATCGCGCTCACCGGGCTCGCGGCCGCGCTCCTCCTGCGGGTCGTCTTCCCCTGACATCGCCGTGAATCGTCGCGACTTCCTCGCTTCCTCCGCCGGGGCCGTCTGGCTCGCGGCCCGCGCGTCCACCGGTCGCGACGGCCGGGCGCCGTCCGGCGCATCCGTCGAGGACGGGCGCCTCGTCTACGTGGGCACCTACACCGAGGGCGGGCGCACGGAGGGCGTGTACCGCTACCGCGTGAACCCGACGACCGGCGAGTGGCGCCCGCTCGGCGCGAGCGTCGTGGGGCCCAACCCGTCGTTCCTCGCCCTCCACCCGCGCGGTACGGTGCTGTACGCGGTCAACGAGGTCGAGAAGTACGAGGGTGCGGCGTCGGGCGCGGTGAGTGCCTTCGCGATTGCCGCGGGCTCCGGCGAGCTCACCCCGCTCGGTCAGCCGCACGCGTCGGGTGGCGCGGCGCCGGCCTACATCTCGGTCGACCCCGCGGGACGCACCGCGCTGGTCGCGAACTACACGGGCGGGAGCGTCGCCGCGTTACCGATCGCGGCGGACGGCAGCCTCGGCGCGCTCACGCAGCTACTGCCGCACACCGGCTCGGGGCCGCGTACCGACCGGCAGCAGAGCCCGCACGCGCACAGCATCGTCCCCGATCCGTCGGGTCGCTTCGCGCTCTCCGCAGACCTCGGCACCGATCAGATCTACGTCTACGCGCTCGGCGGTTCGGGTGGCGCGCTCACCCCCGCCGCAGTGCCGACCATCGCGACGCGGCCCGGCGCGGGGCCGCGCCACATCGCCTTCCACCCGGGCGGGCGCTTCGTCTACGTCACCAACGAGCTGGACCTCACGGTCGGCGCGTACCGCTTCGACCCGGCCACCGGGGCGCTGACGCCGCTGCAGACCGTGCCCGCGGTGGAGGCGTCGGGCGCGACCGAGCGCACGGCCGCCGACCTGCACGTCGCGCCCTCGGGGCGGTTCCTCTACGCGTCGGTGCGCGGCGACAACGTGCTCGTCGTGTTCGGGATCGACCAGCGGACGGGCACGCTCACGCTCGTGCAGCGCGTGCCGACGGGCGGCGACTGGCCGCGCAACTTCGCGCTCGACCCTTCGGGGGCGTTCCTGTACGCGGCCAACCAGCGGTCCAACACGATCACGGGATTCCGCGTCGACCGGTCGAGCGGGCGCCTCACGCCGAGCGGGCTGCACGTGGAGGTGCCGGCGCCGGTGTGCGTGCGGTTCGCGGGGTGACGGCGGGCGCCGCGTGCCTCCCGGAGCCGGCCGGAGGCGTTGACACCGCCGGGCGGTCGCGGCCGTAGGGCCCGAGCCGGCACGGTCATGGCCGGCGCGCGGCCCCGCACGCCGGGGCGCCTCACCCGCCGATCATCCCGGAGTCCTCGTGTCGCACGCGCTCGCCTTCGTTTCCGTCGTCGCCATCATTTCCGGCACCATCGTCAGCGTGGTGAGGACGATGGCCGGCCGCGGCCGCGGCGCCGGGGGGCCCGAGCTGCGCGCGATGGACGCGCGGCTCGCGCGCATCGAGCAGGCCGTCGACGCGATCGCGATCGAGGTCGAGCGCGTGGCCGAAGGGCAGCGGTTCACCGCCGCGCTGCTCGCGGACCGGACGTCAGCCGAGGGTGGCGAGCGCGCCACGCCGACGCTCTACCAGCCGCGGTAGCCGCGCGGCGGGGCTGCCGTCGCGGCGCGCGCCCGCGGCCGCGTCAGGTCGCGTCCGCTCCGCGCACCACGCCCTCGACGTGGCGCGCCGGATCGAAGTGCGCGGCCGCGAACGCGCGCACGTCGTCCGTGGTGACGGCCCGCACCCGCGCCTCGTACTCGTCCAGCTCGTGCAGTCCGTCGCCGGCCTGCCACGCGTCGAGCACGTCGCCGAGCACCGCGCCCCCGCCCTGCCGCGCGATGGCGTAGGTGCCTAACGCGTACGTCTGCGCGCGCGCCAGCTCGTCGGGCGTGACGCCGTCGGCGGCCAGCTTCGCGAACTCCGCCAGCAGTCCCGCGCGCGCGTCGGCCTCCTGCCCGGGCGAGGTCGCGATGTAGGCGCCGAACGTCCCCGCGAGCGCGCGCGGTGCGCCGAACGCGTGCACCGTGTAGGCGAGCGACCGCCGGTCGCGCAGTTCGTCGAAGAAGCGGCCGCCGAGCCCGCTCGCGATGCCGGCGAGCAGCCCGGCCGTGATCCGCGCCGGGTCGCGCCGCGAGGCGCCCGGAAAGAGCAACGCGAGCGCGGTCTGCCGCTTGTCGCGCGCCTCGGCCAGCACCACGACCTCGCGCGGCCAGGCTGGCGCGGCGACCGCCGGTCGCTCGGCCATGCGCAGCGCGCCGAACGCGCCGGCCACGACCGCCGCCGCCTCGGCCGGCTCGACGTCGCCCACCACCGCGACGGCCCACGCGCTGCCGGCGACGATCGCCGCGTGCCACGCGCGCACGCGGTCGGCCGTGAGCCCCGCGAGCGACGCCTCCGTGCCGCCGACCGGGCGCCCGTACGGGTGTCCGCCGAACGCGGCCTCGGTCGCCAGCCGCATCGGCCAGCGGTACATGTCGTCCCGCAGCGTGCGCGCCTCCTGCGCGAGGACGCCGCGCTCGGTCTCGACGGCCGCGTCGGGGAACGTCGCGCGCTGCACCACGTCGGCGAGGAGCTCGGCCGCGGCCGCGTAGTGCGCGGTCGGCACCGAGATCCCCCACCCCGTGCTCTCCGCCCCCGCGCTCGCCCCCACGCTCCCGCCGAGGCGTTCGGCCTCCTCGGCGATCGCCGCCGCGTCGCGACTGCCCGTGCCCTTGACGCTCGCGGCCGCGACGAGGGCGCTGAGCCCCTCCTCGCCGTCGGGCTCGGCCACCGCCCCGCCGAACGCCGACGCGGCGAGGTGGACGATGCGCAGCCCCGCCCGGGGCACGACGAGCACCGGCACGCCCGCGTCGGTGCGGAAGACGTGCACGCCGGCCTCGACGCGCTCGAGCACGGGGGCTGCGGCCAACCGGGCCGGCGCCGGAGCGGGTGCCGCGGGCGGCACGCCGGCCGCGGCGGCGCCGCCGATGAGGCCGAAGAACGCGGCCGCGTCGGCAGCCACGGGCGCGGTCCCGCGCGGCCGGTAGACTACCGCCCCCGCCGCTTCGGGCGCGAGCCAGCGGCGCGCGGCCTCGGTGACCTCGTCGGGCGTGGCCGCGAGCAGCGCCGCGTGGTAGCGCTCGCCGCGCTCCCAGCCGCCTAACGCCTCCCACTCGGCCAGCCAGCTCGCCTGCCCCTCCATCGTCTCGAGCCGGCGGAGGGAGCGCGCCTCGAGGATGCGCCGCACGCGGTCCAGCTCGTCCGCGCCCACGCCGTCGGCGCGCAGACCGGCGACCTCGGCCCACGCGGCGCGCGCCGCACCGACCAGCCGCGCCGCGTCGCCCTCGGCGTGTACGACGAAGATCCCGAGTTCGACCGGCGTGCTGTCGTACGCGCCGATGGACGACGCGAGCGAGCGCTCGCGCACCGCGCGGTACAGGCGCGACGCGCGCCCCGTGCCGAGCACCGCGGCGGCGAGATCGAGTCGCGGCGTGTCGGGATCGAACGTGCCCGGCGTGCGCCAGCCGAGCGCGAGCTGCGCCTGCCGCACGTCGCCGTCGAGCTCCAGGTAACGCGGGCCGGACGCGACCGGACCGTCCTCCGCGGGTCCGCGGTCGCGCGGCACGTTGCCGTTCGGCAACGCCCCGTAACGCCGCTCGATCTCGCCGAACGCCTCGTCGGGGTCGACGTCGCCGACGACGGCGAGCACCGTGTTGGACGGGCGGTAGTACGTCCGGTAGAAGCCGTCGACGTCGTCACGCGTGAGGCGGCGCAGTCCGTCTTCGGTGCCGATGCGCCAGCGGCGCACGCGGTGGCGGTCGTGCAGCAGCGCGTAGAGCGACTCGACCGTCACCGCCGACGGGTTGTCGAGCTTGCGCTTCGCCTCCTGGATGATGACCTCCAACTCCTTCGCCAGCTCGCCCGCGTCGACGAGCGAGTTGGCGTAGGCGTCCGCCTGGATGTCGAGCCCTTCGCGGAACCCCGACGACGGCAGCACGGCGTAGTAGCTCGTGTGGTCGTAGATGGTGTGCGCGTTGAGGTAGCCGCCCTCGGCCTTGGTCTGCTTCGCGATCTCGCCCACGCCGCGCCGCGGCGTGCCCTTGAAGAACATGTGCTCCAGCACGTGCGCCACGCCGGTGACGGGGTCGGGCTCGTCGAAGTAGCCGGCCGCGACGAAGGTGTTGATCGCGACGACGGGGGCGGACGTGTCTCGCCGCACGACGGCGGTGAGGCCGTTGGCGAGGCGCCGGCGGGTGACGGTCGCGGGGTCGAACAGCGGGGCAGCGTGCACGACGGGTTGACTCAGGTGGAGATCGGGCGCCGGCGCAGGACGGCGACGCCGGCGGTCAGTACGTACGCGCGGACCGCGCCCGCGCTCGGCTGCAGGTGCCCGAGCAACGGGCCGATGAGCGTGCCTTTCCCCGCTCCGTTAGGCCCGGCGGCGCCCGACACCTCGCCGCGGCGCACCGTGAGGGTGGCCGCGGTCATCGCGTCGACCGCGCGCCGGCCGATACCGTCGTAGCGCTTGGAGACCGCGTCGAACTCGATCAGGGGCGCGTCGCCGGCGCGGAGTACGATGGCGCAGCGACCCCCGCCGCGGGACCACCCGCGGCCGCCCCGGCCGCCGGGTCGGGGCGGCACTTGCTCCAGTCGCCCTGCCCGGCGCGCGTGAAGAAACTCTGCGCGACCGTGGTGTTCCCGACGCGGACCAGCGCGCAGCCGAGCCATCCCATCGCGACGCGGTCGGTCGGATCGGTCTGGACGGCGGTGCGCAGGTACTCGATCGCGCGGTCAGGGTGGTTGGTCTGGAGGAGCAGCAGCCCGACCTCACGCTGCGCGAGCGAGCTGCCCGGCTCGACGCGTGTGGCGGTCTCGAGCTCGGTCGACGCGCGCGGCAGGTCGCCGTCCTCGCGGGCCATGCGCGCGAGGTAGACGTGCGGCAGCGCGGACGCGGAGTTGGCGTCGGCGGCCTTCTGGAAGTCGCGCCGCGCCGCCTCGCGCTGCCCCGCCTTGTACTCGGCCACCGCCTGGTCGAGCGCGCGCGTGCGGTTGCCCGCGACGAGCCAGTACAGCCCCGCGGCGACCACGGCGAGCGCGATCACCGCGCCGATGATCCCGGCCGTGAGGCTGCGACGGCGTCGCGGCACTCCGTCGCCGGTCCCGTCGGCGCTCGTCGGCGCCGCGTCGAGCGTCGGCACGCCCGGGGCAGGCGTCGGCGTGACGGCGCGCGACGCCCGCGGCGTGTAGGCCGGCGGCGGGTACGGCGCGGGCGTGTAGCCGGGGGGCGCGTCGTACGGCCCGGTGGGCGGCGCGAACGGCGATGCTGCCGGCGCGGCCGCGGTCCGTCCGAGCGCGCTGTGCACGTCCGTGTCGGCCGCGATCCCGAGGCCGAGCACCGCCTCGAGCGCCTGGAATCCCGAGCGCGCCGACGCGACGTCGTCGACCGTGACCCCGTAATCGGGGAAGGTCGCGCGGTCGGCCGCCGACTGGAACGAGAGCAGCGCGTGCGCGTGCGGGTACTCGATCACTCCCCGCCCGCGTGCCTCGCGGACGAGCGCGGGGCCCGAGAGCCCCGAACCGCCGATCGTGGCGCGCAGGGCCGTCTCGGTCGCGGCCCACGCGTCGAGCAGGTCGGCCGCGGCGTGCTCGGGGGCGTTGTCGACGTCGAGACGGACGACGGCGGGGCGCGCCACGTCCAGCGCGGCGCGCGCGGAGCGAAGGTCGGCGGGGCTCATCGGACGATCCGGAGCAGGCCCGCGTCGGCACTGCCGCGGATGAACGACTCCGCGTCGCGCGCGGAGATTCGCACGCCCGTCGACCGGTACTGCCGGCGCGCGACCGCGGCCATGTACTCGCTCACCGACGCGCCACGCACCTCGTCGCCGCTCACCTCGCGGAGCCGCGCGACGATCTCGTCCCACGTGCCGTCGATCTCGCGCCCGTCCACGGTCACGACGCGGTGGCGCGTGGCGGGCGGCAGCGACGCCGGGGGCGCGGGTGCCGCGTCGCCGGCGCCCTCCCCGACCTCGGCGAACAGCTCGAGCTGGTCGTCGCGTTCGGCCTGGTCCTCCAGCTCGGCCAGCAGTTCGTCGATCGCGTCGGGCTCGCCGGCGAGCTCGGTGGCGCGCGCCTCCCAGGGGTGCAGGCGTTCGTCGCCTTCGGGCACTTCGCGCACGGTCTTCAACAGCTCGACCGTGCGCCACAGCCCCAGCTCGTCCCAGTGGTCTTCCGGCGCCGAGCGCTCGAGGTGCGAGAGTGCGCCCTCGTAGTCGCCCGCGTCGTAGAGCAGGTTGCCGAGGTAGATGCGCGCCTCGACGTGGTCGTCGTCGAGCTCGAGCGCGCGGCGGAGCGCGGTGGCCGCGCCGTCGTCGTCGCCCAGCCGGTGCAGCGCGTAGCCCACGCAGGCCACCACTTCGGCGTTGTCGGGCGCCTCGCGGGCGGCGATCTCGAAGAAGCTCTTGGCTTCCTCGATCAGCCCCTCGCGGAAGAGCGCGCGCCCGATCTGGAGCATCAATTCGACGTCGTCGTGGTAGCCGAGCTCGAGCGTGTGCTGGAACGTGCGCATCGCCGCCTCGTGCTGGCCGAACTTCATCAGCACTTCGGCGAGGCCGGCGAGGGCGTCCTCGTGTTCCGCGTCGAGGGCGAGCGCGTCGTCGAACGCGCGGCGCGCCCAGGCGAACTCCTCGCGGGCAAGGCGGGCGTAGCCGAGCCCGACGTGGAGTTCGACGGCGTGCGGGTAGAGGCCGAGCCCTTCTTTCAGGACGGCGATGGCCTCGTCGTACTCCCCTTCGTTGTAGAGCGTGTGGGCACGCTCGTCGTACTCTTCAGAGCTGAGGAAGGGGTCGGGCATTCGGGCGTTCTCTCCGCGCGCGGGTCGACGGTATTGTACCGCGCGGAGCACCGAGCGTTCAACGGCGCGCTCGGGAGGCGCTGGGGGCGCGTCGACGCCGCAGCCGGACTGTTACGGCTGGCACGCCGCCGTGCCGTTGCGCGCCGTGATTTCCGCGTTCGGGATCGGGAAGAAGGGAAACGGTTGTTTGCCCGCCGGGTTCCCCGCCGAGATCGGCAGTTCGCCTCCGATGCGGCCGAGGATGCCCATGTCGCGGAAGTCGACCCAGCTGGTCGGGCTCTCGAAGAGCAGCTCGTAGCGCTTTTCGTGGAGTATGCCGTTGACGAGGAAGTCCACGCGGTTGGTGAAGCTCGCGGCGGTCCTGGCCGGCAGTCCGTTGGCCTGGCGCACCGCGTTGACGAGCGCCAGCGCTTCGGGGTCGCGGCCGAGCGTCCACAGGACCTGGGCGCGGCTCAGCACGAGTTCGGCGTTCTTGAGCAGGGCGAGCGGGTCGGTCGCGCTCTTCGGGTAGCGCAGCCCGTAGCGCGAGGTGACCGTGTCCTTCTGCGCCGGAATGCTGATCGCGGTCGACGCCGCGCTCGTGTCGACCTTGGCCGCCACGCGCGGGTCGCCCGGCTCGGCGTTCGCGACGATCTTGGGGTTGGCGCGGAAGACCGACGGGTTGGTGAGCGGGTTGGGCGTCTCGCCCGAGGCCGTGCTGAACGTGTAGTACACGCCGGTGGCGAGCGACGTCGCGGACGGGGCGGGGTTGTAGAAGGACGAGTCGAAGTTGGCGAGCGCGGCCGTCATGCGCGCGGCGTCGGGCGCGGCAAGCGGGTTGTTGGCCGTCTCGAGCGGGATGAGCCCGCGGTACATCTCGATGATCGCCTTGAGCGCGCGGTTGAACTGGCGGAAGCTCGTCCCCTCCGACGCGGCGGGCGTGGTGAAGCCGGCGAACCCCGGCGGGAGCGCGAACGGAAAGGCCGTCGTGCCCGCGGCGACGAGCGCCGTGGATCCGCTGTCGAGCAGGGCGCTGACGTAGGCGAGCGCGGCGGGCTTGCAGCGGATCGGGACGGTCGAGTCCTGCACCGCCTGGATCGCGATGCCGACCGTGTCACGCGAGCGGATCAGCGACAGGTACTCGAGCGCCTTCATCGTCTGCGCGAAGCCGACCGTGGCCGACTTCTCCTGCGCGTTGAGGACGCCCGTGCCGGTCGCGCCGCGGATCAGGAAGTTGCCGGCGTTGATCGTCTGGTAGGAGGTCGTCCAGAGTCCGCCGCCGAACCCCGTGCTGTTGTCCGGCGTGACCTGGTCGAGGAGTACCGTCGTCCAGCGCGGCTCCGAGGCGTCGATGCGGTACAGGTCGCGGCCGACGATGCTGAAGAACACGAGCTGCGTGCCGTAGTTGGCCCGGTCGCCGTCGGCCACGCCGCTCGCGAGCTGCTGCACCTGGTCGCGGCTCGTGATGGGCTGGAAGGCGCTGAGCACCGGCCCGTTGAGCGCCGACACCTTGTCCGTGTTGCAGCCGGCCGCGAGGACGCCGAAGGCGGCGACGCCGACCGCCGTGACGCCGGCGGGTCGCGCACGCCGCGCACGGCGCGTGTGGGGGAATCGAGTCATCGGCGCGCCTCAGAACCCCACGTTGAAGGAAACGAAGTACGTGCGCGACTGCGGGAACGGCGCGAGGTCCTGGTTTCGGACCACGTTGGAGTTGCCGAAGTTGCTCACCTCGGGCGTGAGCCCCGCGTAGCGCGTGTGGAGCGCGAGGTTGCGCCCGCTCAGCTCGACCGACAGGCTGCTCGCCCGCCCGCGCAGCACGCGCTGCGAGACGGCGGCCGGCAGCGTGTAGCTGGCCGTGACCTCGCGCAGCATGAGGAACGTGCCGTCCTGGATGTACGGCGCGGTCACCTGGTACGAGGCGAGCCGCCGCGCGCTGGCCGCGGTGTCGGCCAGCGCGCCGAACGAGTCGAACGTGTTCTGCGTGGTGTTCACGATCGCGAAGCGGTAGCGCCAGTCGAGCAGGGCGTACAGCCGCACGCCGTGCACGGTGACCTCGTTCGAGAAGCCGACGGTGAACCGGGGTTCGGTGTCGCCGTACTTGCGCGCGTACTTCACGCACGTCGCGGCCCCGGCCGCACAGCCGGTGTTGGGCACCGTGTCGGTGCCGACCACCTGGGTGAGCGACGCGCCCTCCTGCACGCGCCCCTGCCCGAGGTCGAACCCGAACGTGCCCACGGTGAACCCGCGGGGGCATTGCAGCGGGTCGGTCTGCAACCCGTCGCCCGCCGCCGTCAGGCACTGGATGTGCCCGACGACGTCGGGCAGCGCGGTGACCTTGTTGACGTTCCGCGAGAAAACGAGCCGCGGCACCCACGTCACGTCGCGCGTCTGCACCAGCGTGCCCGACGCGTTGAGCTCGATGCCGCGGTTGTACATGCGGCCGCCGTTGATGTCGAGGGTCGTGAACCCGCGCGACGAGGCCACGGTGGGCTCGAGCAGGAGGTCGCTGATCGACCGGTTGTAGCCGGTGATGCCGACGCTGGCGCGGCTGTTGAAGAGGGTGAGGTCGACGCCGCCCTCGATCTCGCGCTGGAGTTCGGGGTGGATGCTCGGGGCGCCGAGCCGCAGCCCGGGGATCACCGCGTTCTGCCCGCCGTACACGGTGGTCGTCACGGGGGTGAACTGCGACGTGATGAGCGGGGGGTTCCCGGCCACGCCGTACGCCAGCCGCAGCTTCGCCTCGTTGATCGCGCTCGGCAGGCCGGGGATGCGGTACGACGCCGAGGCCTTGGGGAAGACGTAGTACTTGTCCTGGTTGCCGTTGACCGTCGAGCGCTGCGCGCGCAGGGCGGCCGTGAGCAGCAGCCGCTCGCCGAGCGTGAGGAACTCCTCCTGCGCGAAGTACGCGAGGTCGATCTGGCGCAGCCGGAAGTCGTACGCGTTGATGGTCGACGCGTTCTGCAGGTTCTGCTGCCCGGCGAGGACGTTCTGCCCGACGATGTTGCCCACGCGCTGCGACCGGTACTCGTACTGCGCGCCGGCCGACGTCGTGAGCGACGTGCCCGCGCCGGGCCGGTACGTGTGCGCGAGCGTGACGGCGGAGTTGCCGTAGATGTTGTTCCCGGACTGCAGCGTGAGGATGCCGGGGTTGGGCTGCGCGGCCTCGAACTGCAGGAAGGCCGGGGCGCTGAGGTTGTCCTGCTGGTTGTAGAAGTCGATCCCGCCGTTGAAGCGCAGGGTGAGCGTCTGCCGCTCCTGCGCCAGCAGCGCGTAGTCGGCGGTGACGGCGCCGATCTCGCGCCACACCTCCTCGGGCGTGCGCGACAGCGAGAAGGTCTGCAGCGGGTTGGACGAGGTGAACGGGTTGACGGGGAACACGCCGTTCACGGGCCGCAGGTCGAACCACGTGGGCGTGGCCGGGAACACGAAGTACGGCGTGACGTTGACGTTGTCGTTGTTCGAGAACCCGCGCTCCGCGAGCGAGTGCACGAAGTTGGCACTCACCTGCGCGTTGAACCGCGAGCTGAGCGCGGTGGTGAGGTTGGCGCGCAGCGACTGCTTGTCGTAGCCGGTGCGGATGGCGAGCCCGCCGTCGCGCTTGGCGAGTCCGGACACGTAGTACTGCGCCGTGTTGCCGCCGCCGCGCACCGAGAGGTCGGTCTCGTACGACGCGCCGGCGTGGTCGAACAGCTCCGTCTGGTGGTCGCAGAAGCCGTTGCACTGTGCGTAGTTCGCCCGCACCGCCGCCGAGTCGAGGCCGGCGCCGATCCCGCTCGCGAACGCCTCGGCGAGCGAGTAGTGCCGCTCGTCGAGCGTGCGCAGGATGCTGGCGCCGCCCACGCGCTGCGAGAGGTTGAACTGCGGCCGCCCCGCCTGGCCCTTGCGCGTGGTGATGATGATGACGCCGTTGGACGCGCGCGAGCCGTAGATCTGCGACGCCGAGGCGCCCTTGAGCACCTCGATGTTCTCGATGTCGTTGGGGTTGAGGTCCGCGATGCGGTTGACGCCGTTGTCCTGGCTCGACGCGTTGCGCGTCGCCGTCGACGCCTGCAGCACGGCGTTGGTCCCCGGCTGGATGACGTCGTTGGAGACGATGACGCCGTCGACGATGAGCAGCGGGTCGGTGTTGCCGAGGATGGAGTTGGCGCCGCGGATGCGGAACTGCGCGCCGCCGCCCGGCGCCCCCGAGTTCTGCGACACCACGGCGCCGGCGATCTTGCCCTGCAGCGCGTTGTCGACCGTGGGCTGCGGCACCGCGTTGAGCTCCGCGCCCGACACGACGGCGACGTCGTTGGCCGCGTTGCGCCGCGCGATGGTCGTGCCCACGCCGGTGACCACCTGCGCCTCGAGTTGGAGCACGTCGCGCGCGAGCGCGAGGGCGCCGGCGTCGGTCTGGCCGGCCGCGACCGTGACCGTGCGCGCCTGGTAGCCGATGCGTCGCACGCGCAGCGTCTGCGCGCCCGCGCCGACCGGGATCGTGAAACGCCCGGCCTCGGTCGTGTACGTCCCGGCCTGCGTGCCGACCACCTGTACGGTCGCGCCGGCGAGTGGCACCCCGCCCTCGCCGGTGACGCTCCCCGTCACCCGGCGCTGGGCCTGCGCCCGCGCCGCGGCGAGGGACACGGCGGTGAGCGAGACGGCGACGGCGACGGCGGCCGCGGGGACTGGCCTCCGGAAGTCTCTCACGCTTTCTCCTGCGCGGGGGGGGCGGTGCCCGCGCGTCAACGGCGACGGCGACCGGACGCGGGCGCAACGGAAGAGCGGACCCGACCGCCCCCGGCGGCGTCACCGCGCACACGATTCTTTGTGTGCGAGATGTAAACAAATGGTCGCCGCCGCCGCCGGGCCCCGCGGCGAGCGCTCCCTCGAACGCGGCGCCGAACGGCCGAACCGGTTCGCGCGCCGCCCGGCGCGCCCGAACCGCGGCGATGCGTTAGGCGTCGGGCGGGGCCGCCGCCAGATCGCGCGCGATCTCGCGCGCGATCTCGGCGGCCAGCCGCGCGTTGGCTTCGAGCAGGGCGAGGTTGGCGGCGAGCGAACGACCGCCCGTGGCGCGCTCCACCGCGCCGAGGAGGTAGGGCGTCACCGCCGCCCCGCTCACCCCGTCGCGCCCCGCCGCGGCGAGCGCTTCGGCCACCGCGCCGTCGACCACGGCGGCCGGCAGCGCCGCGTCCGCGGGCGGCGGCTGCACGACGAGCACGGCCTCCGACCTGCCTAACGCTTGCTGGTGGCGCCAGAGCGCCGCGACGTCGCCCGCGCGCTCGACCGTGTGCGGCACCGGGAGCCCCGCGTCGGCCGTGAAGAAGCCCGGCAGCCGGCGCGTGCGGTACCCGACCACGGGCACGCCGAGCGTCTCGAGCCGCTCGAGCGTCGCGGGCAGGTCGAGGATCGACTTCGCCCCGGCGCAGACGACGACCATCGGCGCGCGCGCCAGCTCGAGCAGGTCGGCGGACTCGTCGCGCACCCCGCCGGCCGTCGGCGCGCCCGCGCCGGGCGTCCCGGGCAGATCGCGGTGCACGCCGCCGATTCCGCCCGTGGCGAACACCGGCACGCCCGCGAGCCGGCCGAGGGCGAGCGAGGCCGCGACCGTGGTCGCCCCGTCGGCCCGGTCGAGCATGGCGGCGGCGAGGTCGCGCGCGCTCACCTTGCGCACGCCGTCGCGGGCGAGGAACCGTTCGAGCTCGTCGTCCTCGAGCCCGAGCGCGGGCCTGCCGCGCACGACGGCGCTGATCGCGGGCTCGGCGCCGGCGCCGCGCACGGCCGCGACCATGCGGTCCGCGGCCTCGCGGTTGGCGGGAATGGGCAGCCCCTGCGCGAGCACCGAACTCTCGAGGAGGACCACCGGCCGCCCCGACGCTCGCGCGGTGCGGACGGCGGTTGATTCGCGGAGGAGGGCGCCGTTCATCCCGAGCTCATGCCCGGCGGTTCATCCCGCGCGCGCGGGCGCACGCGCGGCGCGGGGACGCGCACCCGGACGCGTCCGGGCGCGCGCGTTCGCGCGGGCGCGGGCTCGCGGTGCGGGCGCCGGCGGCGGACGCAGACTGTCGGGCACCGCGGGCGCGGTGAAGATCGACCCGGTACCCGGCGCGGGGATCGGCGCCGGCGGCGACTGTGCGAGCGCGCCCGCCGCGGAGTCGACCCAGGCCTGGATGTCGAGGCGCTGGCGCTCGTCCACGGGCACCTTCGCCTGGGCGCGCCCGACGCGGACCGTGCTGTCGGCGCCCGCGACCGAGTCGGGGGCCGGGCGCACGGCGCGCGGGGGCGTGAGCACGCCGGCGATCTGCGCGTTCGCGCGGGCGCAGGGCACGAGGGCCGCCAGGGCGAGCGCGCCGGCGAGCGCCGCCGCGGCCCGGACGGGCGCGCGGCACGGAGGGTCGGTCATACGGAGATGCGTCACGGCGGGGGCGGCTGGCGGACGGCGGGGGCGGGCCAGGCCGCGGCGATGCGCTGGCCCATGCGCGCCATGAGCAGTTGCGGTTCGGTGTCGATCACCCAGCGCTGGTCCTGGTTCTCCTTCGTGAACACGCACGCGACCACGCGCGACTGCAGGTACCAGAGCGTGCACTCGGTGCGCGCCGCGTCGACCGCGCCGGTCTTGTGCGGCGCGCGGATGCCGTCGACGTAGCGCTGCAGCAGCTGCTCGTCCTCGTTGTGCGCGAGGATGTCGAGCATCGCGGAGTCGGCGGCGGGGCTCACGGCGCGGCCGCCGGCGAGCATCGCGAACAGGGAGGCCATCTCGCCGGGCGTCGAGACCCCGAGCCCGTACTTGGCCGAGCTGTCGGGGGCGACGCTCGCGAGACGGAGGTACACCTTGGAGTGCACCTTCGTGTGCGGCAGCCCGAGCGCCTCCATCTTCTGCCACACGCGCCGGATCACGATCCGGTCGAGCAGCAGGTTGGTGGCCGTGTTGTCGCTCGTCGTGCTCATCAGCCACGCCGCGTCGCGCACGGTGACCGCGAGCCCCGGGTGCATCCATTGCAGCTGACCGCTCCCGGGCACCTGGTCGATCTTGAGCACGGTGAGCGGGTCGTCGAGCGCGAGCTGCTTCTGCTCGACGAGGTCGAACACCGTGACGAGGATGCCGACCTTGATGAGCGACGCGGTCGGGAAGGTCTCGTCGGCGCGATGGTCGAGGCGCTCGCCGGTGTCGAGGTTGCGGACGGCGTAGCCCACGACGCCGCGGCGGGCCCCCTCGTACGGCGCGACGAGCGAGTCGAGCGCGCGTCGCAGCACGCCGGTGTCGGCGCGCGCGGCGTCGACCGCGGCGCGGCGCCCGGGTGCCTGTGCGCGCCCGGGCGCGGCCGCCGCGCTCAGCACCAGCGCCGCGGCGGCCGCGCGCCGCGCGATCACTCCGCGGCGTCCTCGAAGTCTTCGGTCTTGCGCGAAGCGACGAGCTCGCGCTCGGTCGACGTCGGGTCGTACAGGGCGAGCACCCGCACGGTCTCGCCCGGGTAGGCGTCGAACTCCTTGCCGGTGCCCTTGTAGACCTTGATCTCGTGGCCGTCCTCGAAGCGCAGGAGGACGAGCGGGTAGTCGTGGTTCACGTACTGCTTGCGGACGCGCTTCGGGGCGGTGGCCATGGGTCGCGGGCGGTGGGGGACGGGACGGGCAGGCGCGGGTCGAATAGAGCGTGCGCGGGAAAGATGCGTCAAGGGAACGCGAGCGCGAGCACGGCCGCCGCGTCACCCCGCCGCCCGTCAGGTCACGACCGCGCGCCGCCCCTCGAACGCGCGCCAGGCTCCCTGCTCCAGGATCTCGTCGATCGCTCCGACCGCGCCCTCGAGCTCCTCGTCGCTCGTGTAGAAATGCGGGGCGACGCGGATCCCCGCCCCCGGCCGGTAGTCGATCACCACGTCGCGCGCGAGCAGCGCCTGCGCGACCTCGTAGCCGTGCGGCACGTCGAAGGCGACCGTACCGCCGCGGCGCTCCGGATCGCGCGGCGCACGGACCGGGTAGCCGCGCGCGTCGGCGAGCGCGATCAGCCGCCCGGTCTGCCGCGTGCTCTTCGCGCGCACCGCGTCCATGCCGGCCGCGGCGAGGATCCGCGGGCCCTCGATGGCGGCGTACAGGGCGGGCACGACCGGCGTCCCGCCCAGCCACCCCCACGCGCCGTTGGCGCGCTCCATCGCGGTGTCGAACGCGAACGGCCGCGCGTGCGCCTGCCACCCGGTGAGCGCGGGGCGCACGGGCGCCCCGGCCCGCGCCTCGACCTCGGGCGACACGTACAGGAAGCTCCCGCCCGGCCCACCGCAGAGCCACTTGAGCACGCCACCCGCCAGGAAATCCACGCCTAACGCGACCACGTCCACCGGCATCACCCCCGCCGAGTGGTACGCGTCGAGCATCACCAGCGCGCCCGCCGCGTGCGCGTGCCGCACGATCCGCTCGGCGTCCATGACGAACGCGGACCGGAAGAGCACGTGCGACACCGCGACGAGCCGCGTGCGCTCGTCCACGGCCGCGCACACGGCGTCGGCGTCGACGGTGATCCCGTCCTCGCTCTCGACGACGACGACGCGCGCGCCGAGCCGGGCCGCCATCGCCTCGACGGCGTAGCGCACGCTGGGGAAGTCGAGCGCGGTCATCACGATCGTGTCGCGCGGCGTGCCGCCGGCCGCGCCGCCCGCCGCGCCGCCGAAGTCGAGGGCCGTGACCACGGCCGCGTGCGCGAGCGTCACGGTGGGCGTCATCGCGACGGTGCCGGCGGGCGCGCCGATGAGCGGGGCGACGACGTCACCGACCGAGACGGGCAGCTCCCACCACGCGTCGGCCCACGCGCGCACGCCGCGCGCCGTCCACGCGTCGGCGTACGCGTTGAGGCGGTCGCGCGTCGCGCGCGGCATCGCGCCGAGCGAGTTGGAGACGAGGTACGTCGAGTTCGCGAGTGTCGGGAACTCGGGGCGGAAGCGCAGGAGGGGGTCGGGATGCATCACGGGGTGCAATCTGTCACCCCGAGCCGGGCGGCGACGAACGACCGCCGCCCGGCGTGCCCGCGCTCGCCCCCGCGATGACCGCTCGCGCCACGCCGCCGGTAGCGCGCCGCACGCCCACCACGGCGTACACCGCGACGGCCGCGAGCGCGGTCCCGCCGACCCACATCAACTCGTCGCGCTTGAGGCCGCTCAGCAGCCAGGCGATGACCAGGATCGCCGCCCACGGCGCCACGGCACCCACGCGCGTCCGGAGCGGCTCTCCCCCGCCCTCGCGCACGTCGCGCCGCCGCAGCTCCCACGCGGCCGCGCAGCACGCGGCGTACACGAGCAGGGCGGCCCCGTTCGCGACGAGGGCCAACCGCTCGAAGGCGCCGCCGAGGGCGAGCACGGCGGTGACGGCCGTCTGCGCGAGCACGGCCACGTACGGCGTCCGGAAGCGCGGGTGCACCGCGGCGAGCCCGCGCGGGAGGAAGCCGTCGCGGCCGAGGGCGAACAGCATGCGCGGGGCCGCGAACGTCATCCCGCCCACGTAGCCGAGCATCGACACGAGCGACCCGGCGAGGACGAGCGCGCGCCCCCAGCCGCCTAACGCCACGCCTGCCGCGTCGGCCACGGGCGTCTTGCTCGTCGCGAGCGCGGCGCCCAGCACGCCCTCGGCGACGAGGTGCACGGCGAGGTAGATCACGGTCACCGCGGCCATCGCGCCGAAGAGCGCGCGCGGCACGGTCCGCGCCGGGTCGCGCACCTCGCCGCTCGGCGCCAGCGCGCTCTCGACGCCGAGGAAGGCGAAGATGAGGAACGTCGCCGTGCGCGCGACGTCGCCGCCCGACGGGAGCGCGCGGATCGCGAGGTTGGGCGCGCGCACCGCGAACGCGCCGAGCACGACGAACAGCGCGAGGGGCACGAGCTTGGCGGCCGTGAGCACCGCGTTGGTCCGGTTCGCGGCGCGCACGCCGCGCACGTTGAGCGCGGCGAACGCCGCCAGGATCGCGAGCAGCGCGGCCGCGCGCGGCACCCCGGCCGCGAGCGCGGGCATGATCGCGCCGAGCAGGTCGGCGAGGAACGACGACACGGCGCCGAGCGCCGCCGCCATGCAGGCGTAGAGCATCACCCCCGCGACGAATCCGACGAACGGGCCGAACGCGACCTCGACGTACGCGTAGAGCCCGCCCGTGCGCCCCACGCGGCTCCCCGCCTCGGCGACGCAGAGGACGATCAGCGCCATCGCGGCCGCGCACGCGACGTAGGCGATCGGCGCGGCCGTGCCCAACGCCGCGGCGGCCCCCGACGGGAGACGAAAGATCCCGCCGCCGACGATCACGTTGACGATCGCCGCGCCGAGCCCGAGCGGGCCGAGCGCGCGGACGAGCCGAGGGCCCGCGGGGTGGGCCGGCTCCGTCGGCCGGGTCGGGTGGGCCCCCGCCTGCGCGGGGGCGACGGTGGGAGTGGGTTGCCCTGACGTCACGTCATCCCCGCCGAAGCGGGGGTGCACCCGTCGGTCGCGAGCGACTCACCGCGCCGCAGTCCGCGCCGCCGCCGGCCGCTTGAACTCCGCGTCCGCGTTCCACGTCGGCCACGCGGTCGAGTTGGCGAGCGAGTGCGCGAAATCGAACACGAGCTGCGACAGCTGCACCGCGCCCGAGAGGTCGAAGTTGGGCCGGTACTCGTCGCTCGGCTGGTGGTAGTGCTTCGCCGTGTACGCCTCGTCCTGCGCCTTCCCCCACCCCGCCGGCCGCCCGACGTAGTCGGTGCCCGGGCCGATGCTCACGGCGGGTACGCCGGCCTTGGCGAACGAGAAGTGGTCGGAGCGGTAGAAGTGCCCCTGCTCGGGGTGCTCCTCCGGGTCGAGCCGCAGCCCGCGCGGGCGCGCGAACGCGGCCAGCATCGGGCCTAACGCGCTCTTCGTCTCGCCCAGGACGTTGAGGTCGCGCACGCGCCCGAGCAGGTTGCCGCCATCGAGGTTGAGGTTGGCGACCAGCCCGGCGGCCGGCACCGTCGGGTGCTCGGCGAACCACGCGCTGCCGAGCAGTCCCGACTCCTCGGCGGTGACGAACACGAAGAGCAGCGAGCGCGCGGGCCGGGGCGCCGCGGCCGACGCGCGCGCGACGGCGAGCAGGTCGGCCACGCCCGACGCGTTGTCGAGCGCGCCGTTGTAGATCGAGTCGCCGTTCACCGCCGGGCCGATGCCGAGGTGGTCCCAGTGGGCCGACAGCGCGACGTACTCGCCCGGCCGCGCCGCGCCGCGCACGACGCCGACCACGTTCTCCGAGGCGAGGTGCGACACGCGGTTGCGGAACGACGCGTCGAGCACGATGCCGGTGCTCACCGGGCGGAAGTCGCGGCGCGCGGCCCGCGCCCGCAGCGAATCGAAGTCCAGCCCCGCCTGCTTGAGCAACGAGGCCGCGACGGTGTCCTTGATCCACCCGCGCACGCCGATCGGGGCGGGGCCGGCGGGGTCGCGCGGCAGCAGCCGGTGCTCGACCGAGTTGGAGCCGACGACCACCTGCCACGGGTAGCCCGCGCGCTCGGTGGTGTGCACGATCAGCATTCCGGCCGCGCCGCGCCGCTCGGCCTCCTCGTACTTGTAGGTCCACCGCCCGTAGTACGTCATCGCCTTGCCGCCGAAGAGCGTCGGCTCGTCGGGTGGTGCCGGCGGGTCGTTGACGAGGACCATGAGCCACTTGCCCTTCACGTCCACGCCCTTGAAGTCGTCCCACCTGTACTCCGGGGCCGCGGCGCCGTAGCCGACGAAGACCACCTCGCCGCGCGCCGCGCTCGAGTCGGTCGCGGAGCCCGCCCAGACCACCACGTCGTCGGTGAAGCGGAGCGTCGCGGTCGCCCTGCCCGACGCGCCGACGCGGATCGTCGCTGGGTCGGCCTTCACGACGTCGATCGGCACCCGCTGCAGGTAGGACGAGTCACCAACGCCGGGCGAGACGCCGGCCACGCGCAACTGGCTCGCGATGTAGTCGGCGGCGAGACGGCCGCCGCGCGTGGCGGGGGCGCGGCCCTCCAGCAGGTCGGACGAGAGGAACTTGAGGTCGCCGTCGATCTCGGCGGGGGAGATCGCGGCCGGCGCGGCCCGCGCCGCGCGCTGCGCGTGGACTGAAGGTGCGGCGCCCGCGAGCAGCGCGGGCACGAGCGCGAGGAGGGCGGACGGGAGGCGCATGCGTGAGGCGAGAGGCAGAAGCGGCGGGCACCGGGCATTCGGTGCGACGCGTACAAGGTAAAGCACGCGCGGCGCCGTCCCGGCAGCCGCCCCCGTACTGGAACCCCCGCCCTACCGGGCCACGCTCACGCCGATCGCCACGGCGCGCGGGTACCCGGGTGTGAGAAAGCGCTCCACCCGTTCCCCACCCACGAGCCGCTGCCGGTCCGGGGCGAGCGCGTTCGGTGCCCACGTCCCGAACGTCACGTACCGCCGGTCGAACAGGTTGCACACCGACACGTCGGCCCGCACCCGGCCGCGCGCCGCGCTGAGGCCGAGCGCGGTGAGCGCGTAGCCCGGCAGCGGCGCCCCGGCCCCGCCCTCGTCGCCGCGCATGCGCTGCGGCCCGACGGCCGACGCCGACAGTTCCGCGCCTAACGCAACCCCCCCGGCGCGCCCTTCCGCGCGCACCCCGGCCGTCGCACGCGTCTCGGGCGTGAGAGGCAGCCGGTCGCCGGGGTGCACCGAGTCCGGCGTCGCGCGCGCCGACGCTAGCAGCCCGTCGGCCTCGTAGGTCGCGCGCACGAGGGCCCACGACGCGAACGCCGACACGCCGCCGGCGCGTCCCCCGGGCGCCGGCCCGGCGCGCGCCGTCAGCTCCAGCCCCGCGCGGCGCGTGCGCGGGAAGTTCGTGAAGTACCCCGCGGTGCGTTCGCTCGCGACGAGCAGGATCTCGTCGCGCACGTCGGCGCGGAACGCGCTCGCCGTGAACGCGACGAGCGGCGCGGGCGTCCAGTCCGCGCCCGCCTCCGCGTTGCGCACGCGGACGGGCCGCAGCGGCGGGTCGTCGCCTAACGAGAACGGGAGCGGGCAGGGGCTCGACGGGTCGGCGCAGGCGAGCTCGACCGCCGCCGGCGCGCGGAATCCCGTCCCGACGGTCGCGTACGCGCGCCAGGCGGGCGCCGGCGTCACGGTCACGCCCACGCGCGGCGAGAGCTGCCGGAACGCGCTCGTGCCCGAGTTCGCCGGGGTCTGGCGGTCGACGAACGGCACCCGCACCCAGTCGGCGCGCAAACTCGCGACGAGCGAGACGCGCCCGCCCGGCGCCAGCACTCCCTGCGCGAACGCCGCCCCGTTGAGCGCGTTCGCCGTCGCGTCCTCGCAGAGCGCGTCGCCGCCCGACGACGCGGCCGGCGCGCACGCGTCGTCGGGCTGCGCCGACCGCGACGGCCCCGACGCGCGCTCGAACACGCGGTAGCGCACGGCGTCGCGCGAGACCTCGCCCCCCACGATCGCGACGAGTGGGGTGCCCAACAGGCGGGTCCGCCGCTCCCCCTCGACCGTCCCGCCCGCGCTGGCCGCGACCACCCGCGCCAGCGTACTCGGCGCGTCCGCGTTCACGTTGAACTGCCCGCTCCGGGTGTCACGCACGAACAGCGTGCCGCGCACCTCGGACGCGGACGCGTCGGGGGCGCCCACCCGCCGCCGGCCGCGCAGGGCGACTTCGAGGGTGGTCGGCGCGTACCAGTCGCCGGGCGTGTAGTTGGCGCGCCGTGCCGCGTCGCCCCCCGCGGCGAGCCAGCTCTCGGGCAGCGAGCCGGCCTGGCCCAGCGAGTCGCGGGCCGCGAGCACCGAGAGCGCGACGTCGCCCGAGGCGTCGCGCCGCCCCCCCGTCGCGAACAGCAGCTGCCGCCGCGCCGCGGTCGCGTCGCGCCACCCGTCCTCCCGCGACGACCGCGCGAGCACGTAGCCGTCGACGGCCGCGCCGCCCACGGCCGGCGCGCCCAACGGGCGCGCGCCCGACGCCGCGAACCGCACCCCCCGCTGCCCGAACGCGCCGGCGTCCGCACCGGCGTCGAGCGCGGGGCCGCCGTCGCCGCCGCGGCGCGTCGTGAGCACGAGCGCACCGCCTAACGTGTTCTTGCCGTACAGCGCCGACGGCCCGCGCACGAGTTCGGCCCCGCGCACCGCCTCGGCCGGCAGCAGGTCGAAGTTCACCTCCTGCGCGTCCGCCTCGTTCACGCGCACGCCGTCGAGGAACACGCTCACCCCCTGCCCAACGCCCACCACCGGCGACAGCGTGAACCCGCGCACGTCGAGGGTGGGCTGCGCGCGCGTGCCCTGGTCGTCGAAGCTGCTCACGCCGGGCAGGCGCGCCAGCAGGGCGGCCGCGGGCGCAGGCCCGCCCACCGGCGGCCGCGCGGCCGTGCGCGCGTCGGGCCCGGCCTCGTCAACGCGCGCGGCCGCCCCGGCCCCGCCGGCCGGTCGCGTCAGGCGCCCGGCGACGACGACCACGGGCGAGAGCCGCGCCGGCGCGTGCCGCGCGCTCGTGTCACGGACCGCGGCGTGACGTGTGGCAGAGTCACGTGTCGCGGTGTCGCGCGCCGCGGCGTGTGGCGCGGGCGCGCCCGGGACCTGCGCGCCGGCCGCCGCACCCAACAGCCCAACCAGCGGCGCCACGAGACGCGGTACGCCGACGCGCGTGCTCACTCCGCGGCGTCGGGACCCGCGGACTGGGGACCGCGGGCGACCGGCCCCGCGGCCTCGAGTGCCGCCCACTCCGCGTCCTCGAACAGGCGCGACCGCGTGAGGAACCGCATCCCCTCGGGCGCCTCGACCGAGAACCCGCTCCCGCGTCCGGGCACGACGTCGATCGTGAGGTGCGTGTGCTTCCAGTACTCGTACTGCTGGTCGCCGATGTAGAACGGCGCCCCGGCGATCGTGCCGAGGTACACGTCGCGCTGGCCCACGCGGAACTCGCCGCGCGGGAAGCACATCGGCGCGCTGCCGTCGCAGCACCCGCCGCTCTGGTGGAAGAGCAGCGGCCCGTGTTGGGCCGCGAGCTTTTCCACCAGCGCGGCCGCGGCCGGCGTGACGTCGACGCGGGTCGGGGCCGTCATCCTCAGAAGAACCCGAGCGCCTTCGGGCTGTAGCTGACGAGCAGGTTCTTCGTCTGCTGGTAGTGGTCGAGCATCATCGCGTGGTTCTCGCGCCCCACACCGCTCTGCTTGTAGCCGCCGAACGCCGCGTGCGCCGGGTACAGGTGGTAGCAGTTGGTCCACACGCGCCCCGCCTTGATGCCGCGTCCCATGCGGTACGCCGTGTTGCCGTCGCGCGACCACACGCCCGCGCCCAACCCGTACAGCGTGTCGTTCGCGAGCTCGAGCGCCTCGTCGGCGGTCTTGAACGTGGTCACCGACACCACCGGCCCGAAGATCTCCTCCTGGAACACCCGCATCTTGTTGTGTCCCTCGAAGACGGTCGGCTGCACGTAGTAGCCCTCGGCCAGCTCGCCGCCGAGCGTCGCGCGGTCGCCGCCGATCAGGACCTTCGCCCCTTCCTTGCGGCCGATGTCGAAGTAGCTGAGGATCTTCTCGAGCTGGTCGTTGCTCGCCTGCGCGCCGACCATCGTCGTCGGGTCGAGCGGGTGCCCCTGCACCATCTTGCCCACGCGCGCGAGCGCGCGCTCCATGAACCGGTCGTAGATGTCCTCCTGCACGAGCGCGCGGCTCGGGCAGGTGCACACCTCGCCCTGGTTCAGCGCGAACATGGCGAACCCCTCGAGCGCCTTGTCGAAGTAGTCGTCGTCCTCGCGCATCACGTCGCTGAAGAAGATGTTGGGCGACTTGCCGCCCAGCTCCAGCGTGACCGGGATCAGGTTCTCCGAGGCGTACTGCATGATGAGGCGCCCCGTCGTCGTCTCGCCCGTGAACGCCACCTTGGCCACCCGGTTGCTCGACGCGAGCGGCTTGCCGGCCTCGACCCCGAAGCCCTGCACCACGTTCACCACGCCCGCCGGAATCAGGTCGGCCATCAGTTCGACGAACGCCATGATGCTCACCGGCGTCTGCTCGGCCGGCTTGATCACCACCGCGTTCCCCGCGGCGAGCGCGGGCGCGAGCTTCCACGTCGCCATCAGCAGCGGGAAGTTCCACGGGATGATCTGCGCGACCACGCCTAACGGCTCGCGGAAGTGGTAGGCCACCGTGTCGTCGTCCAGCTGCGACAGCCCGCCCTCCTGCGCGCGGATGCACCCGGCGAAGTAGCGGAAGTGGTCCACGACGAGCGCGAGGTCGGCGTTCACCGTCTCGCGCACCGGCTTCCCGTTGTCGATCGTCTCGATCACGGCGAGCGCCTCGAGGTTCTGCTCCACCCGGTCGGCGATCTTGTTCAGCATGTTCGCGCGCTCCGCCGGCGACGTCCGGCCCCACGCGGGCGCGGCCGCGTGCGCCGCGTCGAGCGCGCGCTCCACGTCCTCCGCCGTCGAGCGGGCCACGTCGCACAGGTGCTGGCCCGTGATCGGCGAGGGGTTGCCGAAGTACTGCCCCTTCGCCGGCGGCACGTACGTCCCACCGATCCAGTTGTCGTAGCGCGCCTTGATCGGGATGCTGATCGCGTACTTGCGCGCGCCGTCGGGAAGCGTCGCGTGGCGGACGGCGTCGTCGGCGCCCGCGGTCCCGGTGGTGGTCGGATCGATCGTGGCAGACATGCGGCCCTCGAACGTGGAAGAGTGGAACGTGCGGCAGCGGGGCAAGCGGGAGTGCAACGACGCCGTCTGCGCCGTCGTGCGCGGGTCGCCCCCTCCGTCCAGGGGCAGCCCCGGCCGGCGGCTCGGCGTGTGTCGTGGCGTGGGTAAGTAATACCGCGGTACGCGGTGCCGTTCCGGCCGCGGGGTTCCGGGATCCCCCCTGGCCCGGTTCTTTCCGACGCGTTTCCGCCCACCCCACCCCGCACCCTCACCCTGATTCGATGCCACGTCGCACAGCCCAGCGCCGCGCCGCCCAGGTCGCGGCCGCCGCGCTCGCCTTCGCCACTGCCCTTCTCGCGCCGCGCCTCGCGCTCGGCCAGACGGCCGCCGATTCCGTGTCGAGCCCCGCCGCCTCGATCTCCACCGCCGCCGCGTCCGGTACTGCCGCGGCCGGCACCGCCGCGCCCGCTCTGCCCGCGTCCACGACGACGGCGCCAGCCGGTCCAACGCTCGACGGCGCGCGCGTCGGCGCGACGCGCACGACGTCGGCTGCCGACGTCTCGGCCACCGCTGTCCCGGTGAACGGCCCGCGCGCCGGCCGCCCGGTCGCCCTCATGGTCGTCGGCGGCGTCGCGCTCGTACTCGGCGCCGTGATCGGCGGCTCCGGCGGCACCGCGCTCGCCATCGGCGGCGCGGTGGTCGGGCTCGTCGGGCTCTACCAGTTCATCCGGTAGCCGCCGACGCGGCGAGCGCCGCTTCGGCGATCCGCACGTACGCGTCCACCGCCGCGCGCAGTTCGTCCACGTCGACGTACTCGCCGTCGGTGTGCGCGACGTGGATCGACCCCGGCCCGAACAGGTACGGGGTGCCCCAGCTCGGCATCGCCGGGATGTCCGTCGCGAAGGCGACGACGCCGGTGCGAAATCCCGGTACCGTGGCGAGGCGCACCGGCGGCACCATGCTGCCGTAGCCGAGCTCGACGCGGCCCGCCTCGACGTGCGGCGCGACCCACGCGTCCAGCGCGGCACGCACCTCGTCGGCGTCGGTGACCAGGCGCGCCATGCAGCGCGCCTCGGCCCACGGCGCGATGACGTTGTCTGCCACGCCGCCCGCGAGTCCGCCGACGTTCACCGTCGTGGCGCCGAGCACGGCGTCGTGCGGGAGGCGAAGGCCCTCGAGCTCGACGAGCAGGTGCGCGAGCCGCTGCGTGGCGGAGTCGCCGAGGTGCGGGTAGGCCGAGTGCGCCGCGCGCCCGATCGTACGCAGGCGGAAGCGCAGCGCGCCCTTGGTCCCGGTCGCGAGCGTGCTCTCGGTGGGTTCGCCGTTGACGAGCGCGCGCGCGCGGGGCGCCACGACGGCGCGCGCCGAGTCGGCCGCGTGCGCGCCGTCGTGTGCGGTTTCCTCGCCGACGACGAACAACAGCCCGACCGGAACGCCGGCAGCGCGCAGCCGCTCGGCCGCGCAGATCATCGCCGCGGCGATGCCCTTCGCGTCGCACGCCCCGCGGCCCCAGAGCCGCCCGCCGTCGAGGCGCGGCGGGATGTACGGCGGCACCGTGTCGAGGTGTGTCGAGAGCACGACCTCCGCCGGCAAGTCGTCCGCTTCCGTGAAGATATCGTCACGGCCTTCGCTCACGGGAATGCGCGTGACGCGCCACCCGCGTTCGCGCAGCATCGCCTCGGTCGCGTCCACCGCCGGCGCCTCCGCGCCGCTCGTCGATTCGGCGCGTAATAGACGCAAAGCGACGTCCACGACGTCTAACTCGGGCGCGTGTGGCGCGCCGTGTGCGGCATTAGGCATGGAGCACACCCGCGGCGGCGGTCGGCACGCGGGCGCTGGCGACGCGCTGCGCCCCGCGCCGGGCCAGCGGCCGGGATCGGGCGGGCGTATGATGGTTGGGTGTCACGTCGGGTCGTTGGTCGGGCATCACGATTTTTGTACGAGAAGCAGACATTTCAGCGCGCAGTCGGCCGGCACGGGCGAGAGTCGTGCCGCCTCACGTCGGGAGGAACCATGCGGGAGATGGACGCCGGGCCGGACGCGGACGGGGCGGTTCTCCAGGCGAGTCCCGGGGAGCACGGGGCGGCTGCGGCGGCGGCGGACGCCGCGTACCTCGCCGCGCTCGACGCCGCGCTGTTCGTCGGGAATCCCGAGCTCGTGTGGGAGTTCGACGTCGACGGCACCGTGCGGCGCGCGAACGCGCGGCTGACGGACGTGCTGGGCTACACCCTGGAGGAGGTGCGCGGCCGTTCGATCACGGAGTTCGAGGCGCCCGAGTCGCGCGGCCTGGCGCTGCACTCGTTCGGCGAGGCGATGGCCGGTCGCGCGTCCGTCTGCGAGTGCGTGATGCGACACCGCGACGGCCGCCTGGTGCACCTGCGCGAGATCATGATGCCCGTGGTCGTTGACGGCGTCGTCGCCGGCGTCTTCGCCACCTCGCAGGACGTCACGGACGCCCGCGCGGCCGAGCAGAAACTGCGCGAGGGCGAGACGATCTACCACGTGCTCGTCGAACGGTTGCCGGAGTGCGTCGCCGTGTGCGTGGGCGGACGGTACGAGTTCATCAACCCGGCGGGCGCGGCGATGCGTGGACCGGGCTTCACGCCCGCCGACGTGGAAGGGCACGCGCTGACCGAGTTCGTCGACCCGGAGGACCAGGCGGCGTACGCCGGCATGTTCGAGGAGCTCGAGGCGGGCCCCGAGGGCGCGGTGCGCGCGTACGACGTCCGCTTCCGCTGGCCCGAC
Organism: uncultured Gemmatimonadales bacterium; assembly: GCA_963851265.1. Lineage (GTDB taxonomy): Bacteria > Gemmatimonadota > Gemmatimonadetes > Gemmatimonadales > Gemmatimonadaceae > BPUI01. The sequence goes on along the minus strand of CAWKNZ010000007.1, from coordinate 686,894 downwards.
GGGCGGCGGGTGGACGTCGAAGGCGTGTCGACCGCCGTGCGCCTCAACGGACGCCCCGCGGTGCACTGCTTCGGGCGCGACGTCACCCAGCGCCGCCAGGCGGACGCCGAGCGACTCCGCGCGCAACGGATGGAGTCGCTCGGCCGCCTCGCGGCGGGCGTGGCGCACGACTTCAACAACCTGCTCGGCGTCATGCTCATGGCGGTCGAGTCCGCCGCGGCGGCGACCCCGCCCGACAGCCCGCTGCACGAGGATCTCGCCGACGCGGCCGACGCCGCGCGACGGGGCCGCGCGCTCACGCGGCAGCTGCTCACGTTCGCGCGGCACCAGGAGTCGCGCCGGACCGCCGTTGCGGTGAACGAGGTCGTGCAGAACATGACCGACCTGCTGCGGCGGATCGCCGGGCCCCGCGTGACCTTGATAGCCGCGCTGGCCGCCGACGCCGGCGTGGTGGCCGCGGACCCGGCGCAGATGGAGCAGGTGCTGCTCAACCTCGTGACCAACGCGCGCGACGCGCTGCCGCACGGCGGCACGGTCACGGTCGAGACCGCCCCGCTCGACGGCGAGGTGCGGCTCAGCGTGCGCGACACGGGCGTGGGCATTCCGCCCGACGTGCGCCCGCACCTCTTCGAGCCGTTCTTCACGACGAAGGTCGACGGATACGGACTGGGGCTCGCGACCGTGTACGGGGTGGTCACGGGCGTGGGGGGGCGGGTGGAGGTCGAGAGCCTGGCGGGCGAGGGAACGGCGTTCCACCTCTTTTTTCCGCGCGCGACTCCTGACAGCGCCGACGCGCGCGACCCGTAGGTCGGCGCGGGCGACCCCGGGCGCTCCGGAGACGGCGTATACATTGACGTAGCCTGCGCGCCCTCCGACGTGCGCGCAGCGGCTCCGTCCAGAACATCGCGGCCCCGACGCGGGCAGGGACCCGCCGGCCGCGGACACCGGGCTACGCATGACCCACCCCAATTCCTTCGGCGCCCGCGCCACGCTCACCGCGGGCGGCCGGACGTACGGCTACTTCCGGCTCGACGCGCTGCGCGAGCTCTCGGGCGGCAACCTCGACCGCCTGCCCTTCTCGCTCAAGGTCCTCCTCGAGAACCTGCTGCGCGGCGAGGACGACGCCTTCGTCAAGCGGGCCGACGTCGAGGCGCTGGCGCGCTGGGACGTCGCCGCGCCCTCCGAGAAGGAGGTCGCCTACCGCCCCGCGCGCGTCATCCTGCAGGACTTCACCGGCGTGCCCTGCGTGGTCGACCTCGCCGCGATGCGCGACGCGATCACCGCGTTAGGCGGCGACCCGCAGCGCATCAACCCGCTGCAGCCCGTCGACCTCGTCATCGACCACTCGGTGCAGGCCGACGAGTACGGCACCCCGCAGGCCTTCAGGGACAACGTCTCGCTCGAGTACGAGCGCAACCAGGAGCGGTACCGCTTCCTGCGCTGGGGGCAGACGGCGTTCAACAACTTCGCGGTCGTCCCCCCCGGCACCGGGATCATCCACCAGGTGAACATCGAGTACCTGGCCCAGGTGGTCTTCGTGAACCGCGAGGGCGGGAACGCCGAGCAGCCCCTGCTCTACCCCGACTCGCTCGTCGGCACCGACTCGCACACCACGATGGTCAACGGCCTCGGCGTGTTCGGCTGGGGCGTGGGCGGGATCGAGGCCGAGGCGGCGATGCTCGGCCAGCCGCTCTCGATGCTCGTCCCCGACGTGATCGGCTTCAAGCTCACCGGGGCCCTGCCGTTAGGCGCGACCGCGACGGACCTGTGCCTCACGGTCACCGAGATGCTCCGCAAGAAGAAGGTGGTCGGCAAGTTCGTCGAGTTCTACGGCGCCGGCCTGTCGAGCATCTCGCTCGCGGACCGCGCGACGATCGGCAACATGGCGCCCGAGTACGGCGCGACGATGGGCTTCTTCCCCGTCGACGCCGAGACGCTCAACTACCTGCGGCTCACCGGGCGCAGCGAGGAGCAGGTCGCCGCGGTCGAGGCGTACACCCGGGCGCAGGGCCTCTTCCGCACCGACGAGACCCCCGACCCGGTCTACACCGACACGCTCGGGCTCGACCTCTCGACGGTCGTGCCGAGCATCGCCGGGCCGCGGCGGCCGCAGGACCGCATCCCGCTGCGCGAGGCGAAGGAGACATTTCAGCTGCACCTGAACGAGGTGCTGGCGAAGGCCGGGACGGTGAGCGCGAAAGGCGAGCTCGCCGCCGCGACCAAGGTCTCGGCCGAGCCGCAGCTCTCGCCCGCGGTGGTCGCGACGGTGCCCGAGGAGCAGGAGCTCGAGGGCGTCGAGGTGGAGTACCTCGACCAGAAGTTCACCCTGCGCCACGGCGCCGTGGTGCTCGCCGCGATCACGAGCTGCACCAACACCTCCAACCCGAGCGTGATGTTGGGCGCGGGGCTCCTGGCGCGGAACGCGGTGCGTAAGGGGCTCGCGACCAAGCCGTGGGTGAAGACCACGCTCTCGCCGGGCTCCCGGGTGGTGACCGACTACTACGACCGCGCGGGCCTCACCGACGACCTCGACAAGCTCGGCTTCTACCTCGCGGGCTACGGCTGCATGACGTGCATCGGCAACTCGGGCCCGCTGCCCGAGCCGATCTCGGACGCCGTCGAGAAGGGCAAGCTCGTCGTCGCGGCCGTCCTCTCGGGCAACCGCAACTTCGAGGGGCGCGTGAACCCGCACACGCGCTTCAACTACCTCGCGAGCCCGATGTTGGTGGTCGCCTACGCGATCGCCGGCCGCATGGACGTCGACTTCGAGCGCGAGCCGATCGGCGTGGGCCCCGAGGGCCCGGTGTTCCTCCGCGACATCTGGCCGAGTTCGACCGAGATCGAGGAAGTGGTGCACCGGAACGTGGACGGCGAGCTGTTCGCGAAGCAGTACGCGAACGTCTTCGAAGGCACCGAGCAGTGGCGCTCGCTCGAAGTGCCGCAGGGGGCGACGTACGCCTGGGACCCGGAGTCGACCTACGTCGCCAACCCGCCGTACTTCGAGGGGATGACGATGGAGCCGCCGGGCGTGCAGCCCGTCGAGGGCGCGCGCGCCCTCGCGATGCTCGGCGACTCGATCACCACCGACCACATCTCGCCGGCCGGCAACATCGCGGCGGCGAGCCCCGCGGGCAAATGGCTCATCGCCCACGGCGTCAAGACGCGCGAGTTCAACTCGTACGGCGCGCGGCGCGGCCACCACGAGGTGATGATGCGCGGCACGTTCGCGAACATCCGCCTGCGCAACGAGCTGGTCCCCGGCACCGAGGGCGGGTTCACGACCACCGAGCCCGGCGGCGCGCCGGTCACGATCTTCGACGCGTCCATGCAGTACCAGCAGCAGGGCACGCCGCTCGTGATCGTCGCGGGCAAGGAGTACGGCACGGGCTCGAGCCGCGACTGGGCGGCGAAGGGCACGGTGCTGTTGGGCGTGCGCGCGGTGATCGCCGAATCGTTCGAGCGCATCCACCGATCCAACCTGGTCGGGATGGGCGTGCTGCCTTGCGAGTTCACCGGCGACGACACGCGCCAGACGTTAGGCCTGACGGGCTTCGAGACCTTCACCATCGAGGGGCTCGGCGAGACCCTCCGGCCGCGCCAGACCCTCACCGTCGTCGCGACCGGCGACGGGGGCAAGGAGACGCGCTTCCAGGTGCGCGCGCGCATCGACACCCCCGAGGAGCTGCGCTACTACAAGCACGGTGGGATCCTTCCCTACGTGCTGCGGTCGCTCGTCGGGCGAACGGCGGCCTGACCGGCCGCGGGGCCGCGGGCACATACGTCGGGGCGGCGGGCCGGGTGGCCCGCCGCCCCGATCGCGTCGTAGGAGGCCGGCGCTACCGGTCGGTGCTACTGGTCGGTGCTACTGCTCCCGCCGCCCCGGGCCCGGCTCCAACGCCGTGCGCTTCAGCCGCACCTCCTGCACCGCGTGCGTCGGGCCCTTGCGCAGCACGACGCTCGCCCGCTCGCGCGTCCCCTCGATGTTCTCGACGAGGTTGACGAGGTTGATCTCCTCCCAGATCCGCTCCGCCGTCGCCGTCGCCTCGTCGGTGCTCATCGTCGCGTAGCGGTGGAAGTACGACTGCGGATCGCGGAACGCCGTATCCCGCAGGGCGAGGAATCGATTCACGTACCACCGCCGCAGGTCGGGCTCCGCGGCGTCGACATAGATCGAGAAGTCGAAGAAGTCGCTCACGACCTGCCGCGGGCGCGCCTCGCCGTCGTTGGGCGCGCGCGAGGGCGCCTGGAGCACGTTGATCCCCTCGACGATCAGAATGTCGGGGCGGTGCACCACCGCGCGCTCGCCCGCGACGACGTCGTAGACGAGGTGGGAGTAGACGGGCGCCTCGACCGCCGGCGCCCCCGCCTTCACTTCGCTGAGGAAACGGAGGAGCCGGCCGACGTCGTAGCTCTCCGGAAACCCCTTGCGGCGCATCAGTCCACGCGCCTCGAGCACGGCGTTGGGATAGAGAAATCCGTCGGTGGTGACGAGATCCACGCGCGGGTGGGCGGGCCACCGGGCGAGCACGGCGCGGAGCACGCGCGCGACGGTGCTCTTGCCCGCCGCGACGCTCCCGGCGACGCCGATCACGAACGGCGGCACGAGCGAGGGGCGGCCGAGGAACGTGTCGCTGACCTGCAGCAACTCGCGCGCGGCGACGACGTACAGGTTGATGAGGCGCGTGAGCGGGAGCAGCACCTCCCCGACCTCGTCGACCGACATCGGTTCGTTCAGCCCCCGCAGTCCGAGCAACTCGGCTTCGCTCAGGGGGAGCGGCGTGTTGGCGCGCAGCTTCGCCCACTGGGCGCGGCTGAAGCTCATGAGCGGCGCGGCCGACGGCTGGCGCGGGCTGCCGCGGCGTTCGGCGGTGCTGGCGTCGTCGGGGCGGGCGTCCGCGAGGCCCTCGGACCCGTGCGCGACGCGAGAGGCGGACGGCATGGGCGACAAAAATAGAGCGGCGCGCGCGGGGCTGTCCCCGCGCGCGCCGGCCCACGTTCGCCGCGGTTACTGCTGCGGCACGTGCTTGACGCCGGTGTTGTTGCCGATCACCGCGCCCGCGCCGGCGCCCAGGAGGCCTCCGACGATCCCGCCCTTGATGCCGCCACCCGTCACCGCACCGAGCACGGCGCCCGCGGCACCGCCGATCAGCGCGCCCTGCTGCGTGTGACTCTTCCGTACCGTCGGCACGGGCGCCGGCGCGGCCGCCACCGCGTCGCCGTTGCTGTAATGCCCGCTGCGCGAATCCGCATTCGAGGAGTGGTGCCCGCGCGTGTGCGAGGCCGTGTGCGTCGGCCGGTCGCGGTACACCGTATCGATGATGGGCGCAGGTGCCGGGGCCGGCGCCGGCGCGGCCAACGCCGTGGCAGGCACCCCGGTGGCGCCCGCGGCGGGAACCGGCGCGGCCGCGGCGGGAGCGGCTGGCGTCATCTCCTGCGGCGAAACCACCTGCTGCGCCGCGCCCGGCTTGCCGGCGAGCGACAGGTCGTTGCGCAGCGCGCGGTCGGAATCGGAACTCTGACCGCCGCACGCGGCAGCCAGGGTGAGAGCGGTCAGCGCGAACGCGGTGCGCACACGCGACGTCGAACGAATGGTGGACGAGAGCTGCATGGTCGGGGATCCTCGGGAGCGTCGGGTTCGGTTGCTGACACCGCTAGTGGCATAGCGCGGGCCACGCGTCGCGGGCGCGCGCACCCGTCCGTGCCTGCCTCTGCACGGCGCCGTGACGCCGCTCCGTCGTGTCGGGACCGTCACCCCGGTGCGTCGTGCCGTGACCCCACCACAGGACGCCCACCACAGGACGCCCACCACGACGCCCACCACAGGACGCCCACCACGGTCCCGCTCGACGCCCCGAGCAGATCCCGTAGCCGATGCGAGAAAACCGCAGCGTTCGCGCAACATGTGCACCGATTTTGCCTTAGCCCGTGCGCAAATCGCTCGATAGGCACTGAACCAACGTTTCTTCCGGGACTACATCATGCGTTTCGTCAACACCTCCGTCACGCTTCTCTCCGCGCTCGGGCTCGCCGCAGGGTCGGCGCTCGCACAGAACGGCGGCACCACGCCCGCCATGCAGGGCGCCGCGGCTTCCAGGGGCGTCGATCGCCTTCCGCCGCTGACGCTCGCCCCGGGCGACTCGCCGGAGAAGATGTTCACCCCCGCCAAGATCGCGGCCGTCGCGACGATCTCGAACATCAACGAGATCGACCCCAGCCGCCTCGCGCTCACGAATTCGCGGAATCCGGCGATCCAGGCGTACGCCCGCGACATGGTCAGCGAGCACACGATGCTCGAGCAGCAGCTCCGGTCGATGCTCGACAAGAAGAAGATGGTCGAGGAGGACAACGCGCTCTCGCTCCAGCTCAAGCGGAACGCGAAGCCGACGCTCGACTCGCTGCAGAGCAAGCAGGGCGTGGAGTTCGACAAGGCGTACGTGCTCCAGCAGATCGAGTCGCACGACGTCACGCTCAACACGCTCGACACCTCCCTGATTCCGCTCGCGACGGACCCCGACCAGAAGGCGATGTTGCAGAACCAGGTGCGCCCGGCCGTCGTCCGCCATCTCGCCCGGATCAAGCAGATCCACGACCAGATGATGATGGCGTCGCGCTGACGCGACCGGTCGTCGACGCGGTGACCGACCCGCGGCCGATCTCTCCGGAGTCGCGCGCACGGTCGGCCCTCTCGACCTGCCACGCGGCCGCGATCGCAGGCGCCCAACCGGGCCCGGCGGTCGCGGCCGCGCTCGCGTCGTACGCCCTCACGGGCGACGACGCCGTGCACCTGCTGGCCGTCGGCAAGGCCGCGCACGAGATGGCCCGCGCCGCCGTCGACGCACTCGCCGAGCGCGGCGTGGACGTTGCCGGAGGCGTCGTGGTCGCGCACCGTGACGCCCCGCCGCCGAACTCCGCCGTGCGCGTGGTGGTCGGTGACCATCCGATTCCCGGCGACCGCTCGGTCGCGGCCGCGGCCGCACTCGGCGACGCGGCTGCCCGCGTCGGGCCGCTCGACCTCGCCCTCGTGCTCGTCTCGGGCGGCACGTCGAGCCTGATCGGCGCGCCGGTCGACCCCCTGCTCACGCCCGCCGACGTCGCCGCGACGTCCAGCACCCTGCTCGGCGCCGGCGTGCCGATCGACGTCGTGAACGCGGTCCGCAAGCGCGTGAGTCGATGGGGCGCGGGGCGCCTCGCCCGGGCCCTCGCCCCCGCGCGCGTCCTCTGCCTCATGCTGAGCGACGTTCCGGGCGACGAGCCCGCCGTGATCGGCTCGGGGCCGTGCGCGCCCGACCCGTGGACCGCGGCGCTGCTGCACGACACGCTCGCGCCGGGCCCGGTGTGGCCGGCACTCCCGCCCGCGGTGCGGCGGTACCTCACGCCGCCCGTCGCGGCGGTCGCCGACGCGACCGACGAGAGGTGGCGCGCCGAAACGCCCAAGCCGGGCGACCCGGCGTTCGCGGGCGTCCGGCTGCAGATCGTGCGCGCCAACGCCGACGCCCGGGCCGCGGCGGCCGATGCGGCGCGCGCGTTAGGCTATGCCGTCATCGACCACGCCGACTGGCTCGCGGGCGAGGCGGCCGTGCTCGGCAGATCGCTCGCCGGTGTGCTGCTCGAGAGTCCCCCCGACACGGTGCACGTCTGGGGCGGCGAGCCGGTCGTCACGCTCGGCGGAGCCCCGGACGCTCGCGGCGGTCGAATGCAGGAATTCGCGCTCGCGGCCGCCGCCACGCTCCATGCGGCCGCGCCGCACGCGAGCGAGGTGACGCTGCTCGCCGCCGGCACGGACGGGCGCGACGGCCCGACCGACGCGGCCGGTGCGGTGGTCGACGGCGCGACCTGGGCGCGTGTGCGCGCGGCGGGCCGCGACCCGGACGCCGACCTCGCCGCGCACCGCAGCTCCGACGCGCTCGGGGCGGCCGGCGCGCTGCTGCCCGCGGCTCCGACCGGAACGAACGTCGCGGACGTGGTCGTCGCGATCAGGACGAGCTAGTGGTCTGAATCCGAAGATCGCGGCCAGTTCGTGCGTTCGGCCGCCGTCGCGCCTCGCCCCGCCGCACGGGCCACGAACGTCGGAAGCAGCCCCCGCGCACGCCATTGCCACACCGCCGACCGCCGTGTGCCCTCGCAGACGGGCAGTGGCGCCCGTGACCCCGAACGGGGACGCCGATGCGCCCTCGTCCACTCGGTCCTTCGACGTTCTGCCGGCGCTCAGCCGATGCGCGAGCGCCGGGCCAGGCCGCCGACGGCGAGCAGCCCCGCGCCGACGAGCGCGAGTATGGCAGGCTCGGGCGTCGTCGTCGCGGGCACGTTCGGGGTGGCCTCGAAACCGTGGCCGGGGTACGACGAGGGCAAGTAGTAGGTTCCGACGATCTGCCCGGCTGTGTTGATTCCGTAGGCTTGCGTCGAGGATGCCCCGAGCGCGTCGAGGGTGGTGAACGTCCCGGCGTTGTCGAGGAAGCCGTGGGTGCCCGTGGCGTCGGTGTAGGACCCGACGATCTGCCCGGCCGCGTTGATGCCGTAGGCGTAGGTGTTGGTCGCCCCGGGCGCGCCGAGGGTGGTGAACGTCCCGGCGTTGTCGAGGAAGGCGTGGTAGCCCGAGGCGTCGTGGTAGTACCCGACGATCTCCCCGGCCGCGTTCATGGCAGAGGCGTAGGTGCCGCGCGTCGCGCCGGGCACGTCGAAGGTGCTGAACGTCCCGGCGTTGTCGAGGAAGCCGTGATCGTTGCCCGTGGCGTCGGTGTAGGACCCGACGATCTGCCCGGCCGCATTGATGCCGGTGGCGAAGGTGTAGCTCGCCCCGGGCACGTCGAAGGTGCTGAACGTCCCGGCGTTGTCGAGGAAGCCGTGAGTGTGGTACGACGCGTCGTCATAGTACCCGACGATCTGCCCGGCCGCGTTGATGCCGGTAGCGAAGGTGTAGCTCGCCCCGGGCGCGGTGACGGGGCTGAATGTCCCCGCGCTGTAGAGGAAGCTGCCCGTGCCGCCGTCGTAGTTCCCGACAATCTGCCCGGCGTCGTTGATGCCGCTGCCAGCGGTGAATTCCCGCGCCCCAGGCGCGTTGAACGAGGTGTACGTGTAGCCTTGGGCGTGCGAGGCGAGCGGGGCGGCCGCGAGCGCGACGGCCGCGAGGGGGGCGAGCGCGACGTGGGCGCGCGCGCGGGACAGACGGACGGCGGGCACGGGCGGGGGGACTGGGTACACCATCAAGGGACGGCGCCTGCGCCCGAAGCCGTGGCTTGCCCGGGAAGCGGGGTGCGCCACGGTACCACCGTCAGCTCCGGCACGCAAGCAGCAGGACTGCTGCGGGCCGGGTCCCGGGCGTAAGCGCGGGGCGGGCGCTCGGCAGGGCACCGCGGCGCTCGCCCACGTCACGGGGCGGCGTCGTGCGGCGCGCGTGTGTCCGACGTGCTCCGCCCGTGTAGTCGGCCGCGACACAGCGGCACGGGTGCGGAAGAACTGGCGGCGAACTTCGGATTCGGACCACTAGGGCGACGGCGCCAGGCGGTCGGCCTCAGTACGTCCGGTACGCTCGAGGGCTCCGATACGCCGATCCGTAACCGTATCCCGAGGTCGTGCGGTCGACCGCCCCGCCGTAGATCGCGCCGAGCGCCCCGCCGGCCACCGCGCCGATGAGACCGCCGCGCACGCGATTGCCACGCCCACTCGCGGCGGCTCCGAGGATCGCGCCGGCGAGCGACCCGAACACGCCGTCGCGTGCCGCGTGCGCCTGCGGCTGCCGCGAAACCGGCACGTTCGAACCGTACTCGCCGTCCGGCGCGCTCGTCGGAGACACGACGGTACCCGCGTTCGCGCCCGCCGACGTCGCGCCGGCATACGTGCCCGCATCCGACGCGGGCACGTCGACGCCGTACGAGCCCGTCGCTTCCGCATCTCGGCGCGCGCCCCGACGCTCCGCTCCGCTCGCGACCACGTCGCCGCCCATCGCCCCGCCGGACGTCCGAACGTCGTGCGACGCCGGAACCGCACCCTCCACGTTGTACGCCGTCCCGGCGTCGGAGCGAGCGGGCGGGCGCACGACGGTGATCGTGCGCGTGACGACGCGCGTGACCACCATCGGACGTCGCATCTGCGCCGGTCGGACGGGCGCCGAATCGGGCACGGGCGCCAGCTCGGGCGCCGCGACGAGCGCGGGCGCATTCTGCCGCTGCATCTGATCGGCGAGCGCGAAGTCCTTATTGAGCCCCGTGTCGGCCGCGATCGGACGTCGCGCGCAGGCTCCGGCAAACGAGAGCGCCGCGACGGAGAGCGCGGGGCATAGGGCGCGCATGGCACGGCGCATCGGGACTCCTCCGAAGGTGGGCGGACGGGTCGACCGTTAATGATTCGTCACTTGATAAACAGATGACGCCAAAACGTTCCCCCGTGTGCCCGACCTACTGCGGCGCCCGGTCGCCGCGAACGCGTTACGGCGTGCGGTCGACCGAGTGGCCGTAGATCGCGCCGAGCGCCCCACCGGCGACGGCGCCGATCAGGCCGCCGCGGAGCCGATCCTTGCGGTGGCTGGCCGCGACGCCGACCATCGCGCCGGCCACGGCGCCGATCGCGCCGTCGCGCTGTGCGTGACCCTGCGGCGGGCGGTAGACCGGGCGTGGGGCCGCGCCGTAAGTCCCGCCGTTGCCGTACCCTCCGCGGCCGTAGTTGCCGTTCCCGTAGCCACCGCCGTAGCCACCGTTGCCCCCGTAGCCGCCGCCGTAGGTCTCTTCGCGCCGCGGCGGCGGGTACGGCGTGTACGTGGGCCGCTCCACGGGCGCCGGGGCGGCGGCCGCATAGCTCGGCGAGGCATACGCGGCGGGTGCGGCGGGCGCGGTCCGGTAGATCACGTGTTCGATCACGCGCGTGCGTTCCGGCCGCCGCGCCGGCTCCGGTGCGCGTGCCGGCGCGGCGGTCAGCTCCTGGGGTGAGACCACCTGCGTCGCGCGCTGCTGCTGCCCGGCGAGTGCGAGGTCGTTGTTCAGCGCGGTGTCGGCGCTTGCGGGTGGGGCCTCCGGCCGTTGCGCGCAGCCCGCGAGAACGGCGAGCGAGACGGCGCCGAACGCGAGTTGGCGAGGCGCGAAGCGGGAGGAGAGGCGACGGGGCATGCGCGGAGTCCGGAAGGTGTGTACCGCGCGTTCGACGCCCTGGCGGCGCGGGCGTTAAGCGTTGCCCGGGTGTCCGCGCGGCCGGGCGTCCGGACGCGGGGCCGCGCGGTCCCGCGTTACCGATGGGGGCTACATTGCCCGCCATGCGCCGCGACCCGTTCACCATCGGCATCATCCAGGACCACGCGAGCGACGACGCCCCGGCGAACGTCGCGCGTGCTGAGGCCCTCGTCCGCGAGGCGGCGCGCCGCGGCGCGCAGATCATCTGCCTCAAGGAACTCTTCAACACGCCCTACTTCGCCAAGTCGACGAAGGTCGAGCACTTCGACCTGGCCGAGCCGGTGCCGGGGCCGACGACCGACCGCTTCCAGGCGCTCGCGCGGGAGCTGGCCGTGGTGATCATCGTGCCGCTGTTCGTGCGGCGCGCCGCGGGCCTCTACATGAACTCGGCGGTCGTGATCGACGCCGACGGCTCGCTGCTCGGCGTGTACGACAAGATGCACATCCCGCACGACCCGATGTTCGAGGAGAAGTACTACTTCACGCCGGGCGACGCGCACCTCGACTACCACGGCGAGCAGCCGGGCCGCGCCAACGGCTTCATGGTCTGGAAGACGCGCTACGCGACCGTCGGCGTCCTCGTCTGCTGGGACCAGTGGTACCCGGAGGCGGCGCGCATCACCGCGCTGTTAGGCGCGGACGTGCTCTTCTACCCGACGGCCATCGGCTGGCACCCGGCCGAGAAGGACGAGTGGGGGCAGGCGCAGGTCGAGGCGTGGCGCACGGCGCAGCGCGCGCACGCGATCGCCAACGGCGTGTGGACGGCGTCGCCCAACCGCGTCGGGCACGAGGACGAGCCGGGGACCAACGGACTCGAGTTCTTCGGCCACTCGTTCATCGCCGACCCGTTCGGGCGCGTGGTCGCGGAGGCGGGCACCGAGGAGGCCGTCCTGGTGCACACGTGCGACCCGCGGCTGCAGGAGGAGGTGCGGCGCAACTGGCCGTTCCTGCGCGACCGGCGCGTGGACGCGTACAAGCCGATCCTTAACCGGTGGCTCGGCGCGGGAGCGCCGCGTTAGGCGATGACCGGCCCCCTGCGCGGCGACCTCGGCGACGGCGAGCTGGGCCCCACGCGCGCCCGCACCCCCGCGAGCGCGCGCGACTTCCCCCCGGTCCCCGAGGCGCTCCTCGCCCCCTCCCCGGTCGAGCCGCTGCGCATGCCGGCCGAGTGGGAGCCGCATGCGGCGACCTGGCTCGCCTGGCCGCACCACGAGCCCGACTGGCCCGGCAAGTTGGGGCCGATCCCGTGGGTGTACGCCGAGATCGTGCGCGCCCTGCACGCGCACGAGCGCGTCGAGATCCTCTGCCACGACGAGGCGGTGCGCGCGGCCGCGCGCGACGCGCTAGACGCGCACGCGGTGTCGCCCGACGGCTACCGGCTGCACGTGACGCGCAACGACCGCGTGTGGGTGCGCGACTCGGGCCCCACCGGCGTGCTCCGCGCCGACGGCACCCCGCTCTGGCTCGACTGGGAATTCAACGCCTGGGCGAAGTACGACAACTACCAGCTCGACGCGCGCGTGGCCGAGACCTTCGCCGAGATCAGCGGCGTGCCCCGTCTCGCCCCCGCGCGCCCCGACGCGCCCGACGCCCGCCTCGTACTCGAGGGCGGCGGGATCGAGGTCGACGGGCAGGGACTGATGCTCGTCACCGAGGAATGGCTGCTGAGCGACGTGCAGGTCCGCAATCCGGGCCTCGGCCGCGACGACTACGAGCGCGTCTTCCGCGACTGGCTCGGCGTGCGTCAGACGCTCTGGCTCGGCGAGGGGTGCGTGGGCGACGACACGCACGGCCACATCGACGACGTCGCGCGCTTCGTCGCGCCCGGGGTGGTCGTGCTCGCGCACGAAGAGGATCCCGCCGACGAGAACCACCGCCGCTCGCTCGACAACCTGCGCCGGCTGCAGCGTGCGGGCGGCGACCGCGGCGCGCTGCGCGTCGTCACGCTCCCCTTCCCGCGTCCCGTGGTGATGCGCGGCGAGCGGCTGCCGGCCAGCTACGCCAATTTCTACGTGGCCAACGGGGTGGTGCTCGTGCCCACCTTCAACGACCCCAACGACCGGCGCGCGCTCAACATCCTGGCCGAGCTGATGCCAGACCGCCAGGTGGTCGGCATCCACGCCGTCGACCTCGTCTGGGGCCTCGGCACCCTGCACTGCCTCACGCAGCAGCAGCCCGCGGCCCAGTCTGCGTCCCGGACTCGGTAGTTTCCCACTGTGACCGTTCCTCCGCTCCCTTCGTGGGCCACCCGCCCGACGCGTGGCGGCCCGCCACCCGGCTCGCCCAGCGACCAGCAGCTCGCGGCCTTCGTCGGTCCGCGCTGGGCCACCTACCGCCGCAAGTTCACGCCCTTCTTCGACGACCCGCAGTTCGTGCCCACGTGGAACTGGGCCGCAGCGCTCGTGTTTCCGCTCGTGCCGGTGTGGTTCCTCTACCGCAAGCTGTACGTCCCCTTCGCGTTCTTCCTGTTCGCGCCGAGCGTGGTGTTCGGGCTGCTGTGGGGAAGCGCCGAGGTGCCGACCCAGACGGTGCCGAACCCGATCGTCGGTGGGCGGCCGGTGACCGTGCTCGCGCCCGAGCCGACGCTGCTCATCATGGGCATCCTCCTCTCGCTCGCCATCCTCGCGGGCGGGACGGCCAACTACCTCCTGTTCCGGCGTGCGCAGGCGGCCATCAAGGTCGTCGTGCCGCGGTCGCCCTCGGCCGACGCGGCGCTCCCGCTGCTCGGGCGCGTAGGCGGAGTGAGTTGGCGTGCGGTCGGGATGGGAATTCTCGGCGTGATGCTGCTCGAGGTCGTGTACCGGGTGAGCGGCGGCTGAACCGCGCACGGGGGCGCTCCCGTCGGAGCGCTCCCGACGTCGAACGCGGTCCGTAGGGCGCCGACGGCCCTCTTCGGGCGAGAACCGGGCTTCACGTTCGGGGTATATTCGGGGTGCGCAGCTCCGCCCCGCTCCCCGTCCGTCGGCGCCTCACCGTCCTTGCCGACGCGGCGCGCTTCGACGCTCCGTGCGCCGCGCGGACCGGTGCGGCGGCCTCCGGCTCCCGGCGGCCGCTGCCGTCCCTGGTGGCGTCCGACGTGGAGCCAGCGGCGATCTACCACGCCGTCGCGGCCGACGGGCGCCGCATCCCGCTTCTCAAGCTCCTCCTCAGCAACCACTGCATCCACGACTGCGCATACTGCCCGCTCCGCCGGTCGGCGGACACCGAGCGTGCGCGTCTCGAGGTGCACGAGGTCGTCCGCCTCACGCTCGACTATCATCGGCGGGGGTTGGTCGACGGCCTGTTTCTGAGCGCGGCCGTCGACGGCAGCGCCGATGCGACGATGGAGCGGCTGGTCGCCGTCGCACGCACGCTGCGCCGCGCGCACCAGTTCGCGGGGTACGTTCACCTCAAGGTCATCCCCGAGGCGAGCCCGGAGCTGATCGACGAGGCCGGTCGGTGGGCCGATCGGGTGAGCGTGAACGTCGAGCTCGCGCGGCAGGCCGATCTCGACGCGCTCGCGCCCGGTCGCACGCACGCGACGATGCGCGCCGCGATGACTCAACTGCGCGACGGCATTGCCGACGCGTACGAGACCGAGCGCGCCCGCGGCGCGCGATGGGGCGGGCCGCTGACGACCGCGCGGCGCGCGCGGTGGGACCACGTGCCGCGCTTCGCGCCCGCAGGGCAGGTCACGCAGCTCGTCGTCGGCGCGGACGCCGCCGGGATCGCGCGGGCCACCGACGCCGACGTGCTGCACACGGCCGCGTCGCTCTACCAGCGGCAGGGGCTGCGGCGCGTCTACTTCGGCAGCTACCAGCCGGTCGACGGCGCGAGCGGCCTGCTCGTCGACGCTCCGTCGCCCGCCGTGCGTGAGCGCCGGCTGTACGAGGCGGACTGGCTCGTGCGGCTGTACGGGTTCCGCGTCGACGAGCTCGCGCCGCCCGACGCGCCGAACCTCGCACCCGACGTCGACCCGAAGCTCGCCTGGGCTCTCCGCCATCCGGAGTGGTTCCCGGTCGACCTCAACACGGCGCCTCGCGAGCTCCTCCTGCGCGTGCCCGGACTCGGCCACCGCACGGTGGAGCGAATCCTCGCGCTCCGGCCGTGGCACGCCGTGCGGCTGGAGCTGCTCGCGAAACTACGCGTGTCGGTCGCGCGCGTGCTGCCGTTCGTGGTCACGCCGGAGCACGTCCCAGGTCGCGCCGGCGCGCGCACCCTCGCGGCGCCCCGCGCCGCCCCGCGTGCGCCGTCACAGCTCGAGCTGTTCGACGCGGCGGCGTAGCAGTCCGGCGGAACGCGCCGCGTGTCAGGTCGCGGGCTTCGCCCGCGCGATCCCCTCGTCCAGGATCGCGGCGGCCCGCTCGGGCCCGGTGCGCGCGCGGACCGCGAACCGCTTGCCCGTCTCCTCGTTGTACGATCGGAAGAAATGCTCGATCTCGTCGAGCGCCGCACGCCCCACGTCGTCGAGGGTCCGGACCTCCGCGTGCCGGCGCGAGCACGCCGCCACCGCCACGAGCCGGTCGTTCTCCGTGCGCGCGCCGTCGCGCTCCGTCTGGTCGGCCTCGAATACGCCGATCAGGCGCGCGTCGACGAGCACCCCCGGATACGTCGCGTCGTCCATCAGCACGAGCACGTCGAGCGGGTCGCCGTCGCCGCCCAGCGTGCCAGGAATGAAGCCGAAGTCGAACGGGAACACGTGGCCGGCAGGCATCTCCTTCTTGAGCGCGAACACTCCGAGGCGCGGCTCGTAGTCGAACTTGTTGCGGCTGCCCTTGGGCGTTTCGACGACGACGTGCACGCGCTCGGGCGCGGCCCCATCGGGACGCGGCGGCAGCGTGGCGAACGGAGTTGGGGGCGTCATGCGGGGGTGGTCGGGGTCGCGGGTGCGGCGAGGTCGTCGCGCAACGCGGTGAGTTGGCGAAGGTGCCGCTCCTCGTGCCCGGCGATGAAGAGCAGCCACTGGTAGAAGTCGATCTCGCCGAATCGCAGGTGCCGCGCCCTGACCTCGCCGAGCGCCAGCCCCGACGCGTCGGCCATGACGCGGTCGAGCGCTTCGCGCGAGGCGCGGAGCCCCGTCTCCGCGTCGGCGGCGCGGACGTCCGGCGTGGGCAGCATCGCTTCGGGCGCGTCGAACGGCTGCAGGTTCACGAGCGCGGGCACGTCGAAGCTGTCGAGCCGGGACCGGTGGTCGGTCTCGGGCCCGAGCCCGGCCTCACGCGCGCGCTGCAGCCGCTTGGCCAGCAGCGCGGCCGAGCCCGTCTCGACGAGGCGCAGGTGCTCGAGCACCTCGGCCGGCGTCCATCGTCCGGGCGCCGGCCGCCGTTCCCTGCGGTCGCCGGGAATCGACTCCCACGTGGCGAGCACCGCGGCCCGCGAGCGGGCGAGCCGGTCCGCGATTTCCTGCAGAGGAGGATGCATGCGCAGAACCCTATGTGCGGGGCCCTCCTCTTGCACGGTCGGCCGTCGGCCTCGCGCGCCGCGCCGCCCTCTTCCCCGAAGCGCCCGTGAAGCGCCACTGAAGCGCCCGTGAAGATCTCCCTGCTCGACGAGACCCGCATTCGCTACGAGCCCAGCGCGGGCCCGCTGACCGTGGACGCGCCGGCGGCGGATCGGCCGTTCACGCCCTTCCAGATGGTCGCGAGCGGACTCGCGGCGTGCACGTACTCGATCCTGGCCTCCTGGGGCGAGCACGTCGACCTGCGCGCGGACGATCTCACGCTCGAGGTGGAGTGGACGTTCGAGGAGAAGCCGCATCGGGTCGGACGCTTCGACCTGACGTTCGCATGGCCGAGCCTGCCAGCCGAGCGCCTCGAAGCGGCGAAGCGGGTGGCCGCGATGTGCCCCGTACACGTGACGCTCGAACGTCCGCCGGCGATGACGATCGCGGGCACGGCTGGCCCGGCCGGCAGCAGAGCGCCAGCGACCCCGCCGTCGACCGCGGTGGCCGCGTGAGTGCCGCCCCGAGCTACCCGGTGGTGCGCTTCACCGTGCAGGGGGTGCCGCGCTCTCCGACGGACGGGGTCGAGGGCGGAGGTTTCTACTCGACTGCCGGCTACTCGGGCGTCGGCGAGGGTCGGCGGTACACGGTGGTGTACGACGGGCACTGCAAGGTGTGCGGGCGGATGGTCGGAGTGCTCCGCTGGTGGGACCGGCGGTCGCGCATGCTGGAGATCGTGCCGTCCCAGATGCCGGGGTTGGCCGAGCGCTTTCCGTGGATCCCGCCGAGCCACTACCTCGAGTCGTTGCAGGTGATCGGGCCGGGCGGGCAGACCTGGGAGCGCGCGGCCGCGGTCGAGCGTCTGATCGACGTGCTACCGCGCGGGGGGCTGCTGGGGTGGATGTTCACGCTGCCGGGTGTGCGAGCGGGTGCGGATCGGTTCTACCGGTGGTTCGCGCGCAACCGCTACCGTCTCGGGTGCGGCGAGCACTGCGCGTACCACCCGGAGTAGCCCGACCCCCTGCACCCGAGGGGCGCCGTTAGGCAGCGCGCGGCGGCGGGTCCCCGGTCGGCTCCGCCAGACGTTCCCCCTCCTCCCTGCGCGCCCTCTGCAGGGCCAGCTCGCGAAGCCACGCTTCCACGCGCCGAACGTCGTCCCCCTCCAACGTCCCCTCCTCGCTCTCCAGCGTCCCCTCCCCCCCGCTCTCCTCGACCACCGTCCTCACCATCTCCTTCCAGTTCGCCCGCTGCAGCACGCTGCCTAACAGCGCCATCGCCGCCCAGTCGAACGGGTCCGCCGCACGCTCGAACACCTCCACCTCGAAGCCGAACGGCGCGACCGCGTCGCCGCCCCGCTCGGTGAAGGTGAACCGCACCGCGCCCGCGAGTGGGTGCCCCTCCACCGTCTGGAGCGTGAGCGACAGCGGCCCGAGCTCCGCGACCCTCACCTGCACGTTCCCCCGGAGCGGCAGCGCCATCGTGACCGTCTGGTGAAGCGTGAGTACCGCGGTGGGCGTGTCCGGCTCCGCCGTGAGGTCCATCGCCGCGGGCGTCAGGGCGTGAAAGCGCGCGCAGAACCGTCGGAACAGCTCGGGCGCCGCCTCGCGCGGCGCGGCCACGTCGGCCCAGTACCGCTTGTGGTGCAGCGCGCCGAGCCCCGCGTCGGGCAGCTGTTCCGGGAGTTCGTCGACCAGCCGGCGTAGCCCCTCGTCGAGCGGCGTCGCGGCCACCCCGAACACCGCCGTCAGCGCGTTCTCCCGCGGCGGGTCGATCACGTTGCCCTCGGCCAGCATCGTCAGCTGACTGTCGTTGATGCCGAGGTCCAGCCCGGCCGCGTCGGCGAGCGCCACGCCGACCCGGGCCAGCGGGAGCGGCATCGGCGCCCGCAGCGGCTCGCGCCCGGTGAGTCCGGCGAAGCGGTCGAGCAGGTCTCGCATGGACGTGCGCTCGTCGCCGGCCACGTCGAACGCCGCGCCCGCGAGGTCGTCGCGCTCGCACGCGCGCGCGAGCACCTCGCCGCAGTCGTCGGCCCAGAGCGGCTGGAACGGAATGTCACCCCCGCCGAGCATCGGCATCACCGGCAGCGCGCGGACCATGCGCAGCAGCAGCGAGACCACCGCGTCGCCCGGCCCGTACACGTTGGCGAGGCGCACCACCGTCCACGCGCCCGGGAACCGCGCCGCCTCCTGCTCTCCGGCGAACTTGCTGCGATGGTACGGCGACGACCCGCGGTCCGCGCCTAACGACGACACGTAGACGAGGCGCGGCACCCCCGCCCGCGCCGCCTCGTCCACCACGTGCCGCGTCCCCTCCACGTTCACCCGCTCGTACGTCACCTCCGGCGGCCGTTCGGCCACGGTGCCGACGAGGTGCAGGACCACGTCGCACCCGCGGGCCGCGCCGCCGAGCGACGCCGGGTCGGTGACGTCGCCGTCGTGCGCCTCGACGCCCGCGCCCGAGCGCGGGCCGCCCGGCGCGTCCGCGTCCCCCGGCGCCGGCCACGCGCGCGCGTCGTCGCGCGCGTGCCGCGCCAGCAGCCGCACGCGGTGCCCGCGCGCGAGCAGCGCGTGTACCGCGGCGTGGCCCACCACGCCGGTGCCGCCCGTGACGAGTACGCGCACCGCTACTCCTCCCCCACGAGCGCCTGCTCCACCGTGCCGCCGGCTCGCAGCGGCCGCTCGGCCGCCGCGTCCCGCCCGCGCAGCCGCAGGTTCAGCAGCTCGACCGCGACCGAGAAGAACATCGCGAAGTATGTGTACCCCTTGGGGATGTGCTGCCCGAAGCCCTCGGCCACGAGATTCGTTCCGATGAGGACCAAAAAGCTGAGCGCCAGCATCTTCACGGTCGGGTGGCGATCGACGAACGCCGCGATCGGGCCCGAGGCGCCGAGCATGAACACGAGCGCGAGGACGTTGGCCGCGATCATCACCGGGATGTTGTTGACCATCCCGACCGCGGTGATCACCGAGTCGAGCGAGAAGACGATGTCGACCACCGCGATCTGCGCGACCACCGCGGCGAGCGACGCCGTACGCCGCGCCGACCCGGCGGCCGTCGCCTCGTCGCGCGCGTCGAGCTTGTGGTGGATCTCGTAGGTCGACTTCCCGATCAGGAAGAGTCCGCCGACGATCAGGATCAGGTCGCGCCCCGTGATCTCGCGCGCCTCGAGTTCGAGGAACGACAGGGCGCTCACCGTGAAGAGTGGAGCCGTGAGCCGCGCGAGCCAGCTGATGCTCAGCAGGAGCAGGACGCGCGTGACGAACGCCATCGCGAGACCCAGACGCCGGCCGGTCGCCTGCTCCTCGGGCGGTAACTTGCCGGCGAGGATCGACAGGAAGATCACGTTGTCGATGCCGAGCACGATCTCCAGCGCCGTGAGCGTCAGGAGCCCGAGCCAGACCGACGGGTCGGTGAGCGCGTTCATGCCCGGTCCTCGTGGCAACGACAGGGCCACCGGAACGGCGTACCTTCCGCGCATGTCTGCCGCGCCACCCGCCGCCCCACCCGCCGCACCGTCAGCTCCTACGCCGGCCGCCCCCGCGCCCGCCGTCGTCCTGCTCTCGGGCGGGCTCGATTCGACCACCTGCCTGGCCCTGGCCCGGCGCGAGGGGTTCGCGGTGCAGGCGCTCAGCTTCCGCTACGGCCAGCGGCACGCGCACGAGGTGGAGGCCGCGCGCCGAATCGCCGCCGCGGCAGGCGTCGCGCGCCACGTCGTCGTCGACATCGACCTTCGCACGTTCGGCGGCTCCGCGCTCACCGGCGATCTTCCCGTGCCCAAGGACCGCGCCCCGGAGGCGATGGCCGAGCACGAGGTGCCGATCACCTACGTGCCGGCGCGGAACACGATCTTCCTGTCGTACGCCCTCGCCCTCGCCGAGACGAGCGGCGCGGGCGACATCTTCCTCGGCGTGTCGGCCGTCGACTACTCCGGGTACCCGGATTGCCGCCCCGAGTACGTCGAGGCGTTCGAACGCATGGCGAACCTCGCCACGCGCGCCGGCGTCGAGGCGGCCGCCCGCGGAGAGGTCGCGCTCCGCGTCCGCACCCCCCTCCTTCACCTCTCGAAGGCCGCGACGATCCGGCTCGGCGCCTCGCTCGGCGTCGACTACGGCGCGACCACGAGCTGCTACGACCCCGACGCGACGGGCGGCGCGTGCGGCCACTGCGACGCGTGCATCCTGCGCCGCAAGGGATTCGAGGAGGCCGGCATTCCCGACCCGACGCGCTACGCGGCGGCCGCGGCGGGGTAGCAGCCGGCGATGTATACCGTCAAGGAGATCTTCTACACGCTGCAGGGCGAGGGCGCCAACGCCGGGCGCGCGGCCGTGTTCTGCCGCTTCTCCGGGTGCAATCTGTGGACGGGGCGCGAGGCCGACCGAGACCGCGCGGTCTGCCGATTCTGCGACACGGATTTCGTCGGCGTCGGCCCTGACGGCGGACGCTTCGCCGACGCACCTGCGCTCGCCGCGGCCGTCGCGGACCGCTGGGAGGGCGGCACGGGTCGCGTCCCCTCGGACGCCCGCGCGGACGGCGTGGTGCCGCTCGTGGTGTGTACCGGCGGCGAGCCGCTCCTCCAACTGGACGCGGCGTGCGTCGACGCCCTGCACGCGGCCGGCTTCGAGGTTGCCGTCGAGACGAACGGCACGCAGCCGGCACCCCCCGGCCTCGACTGGGTCTGCGTGAGTCCGAAGGCCGGCGCGCCGCTCCGGCTCGAGTCGGGCGACGAGTTGAAGCTCGTCTACCCGCAGAGCGAGGCCGCGGCGCAGCCGGCGCGCTTCGAGGGGTTGCGATTCCGGCACTTCTGGCTCCAGCCGATGGACGGCGCCGACCGTGCGGTGGTCGCGGCGAACACCGCCGCGGCCGTGGACTATTGCCTGGCAAATCCGCGGTGGCGCCTCTCCGTCCAGACCCACAAGGTCACCGGAATTCGCTAACGCCTGACCGGGTGGCCAGGATCTCGAGTAGTTCGACTGCTACGCAGGCACGACGGATCTGATACGTGGTCTAGGTTCGATCGTGTCCTCTGGTGGGGCGACGGTTCCCCGCCGTCACACGGCCCGCCACGCAGTCCTCCCTCCGTCCCATCCTCCTCGTGGTCTTCCTCCCCCTTCTGCGCGCGTTCCCGTCGCGCCCATCTGCGAGGCACGCCTCCGCGAAGCGCGTGTCGTCGCGGTCGGCGGCGCGCTCGGTGGCCCGCTCGGCACTGCTCGCGGTGACGATGGCCGGGGTAGCGCTCGCGATCGATGCGGCGCCCGCGGCGGCGTCCCACCCGCGGCACAAGGGGGCCCACGCGGCCCACGTCACACACGGGGGCGTAGCCAGTCGGAAGACGTCACGTGCGAAGCACGCCGGCGGTCGGCACGCCGAGCACGAGCGAGCCCACGCGCACAAGACCCGTCACCACGGCGGCGTGCGGCACGAGGAGGCCGCCGAGGTCGCCCAGCAGGCGCCCCCAGCCCTCGCGATTCCACAGTTTGCGCTGCCCGACCTCGCCTTGGCGGCCACGAGCTACCCGGCCGGCCGCTCGCTCGCCGGCTTCGGCGGGCCGCCCGAGACGGCGATGGTGCCCCCGGCGGCCGCCGCGCGCACGCTCGCCGCGATCACGCACTCCGCGGCGTCGCTCCTGGACGCCCTCGTGAGCCGCGCGCGCAGCCAGGTCGGCACGCGCTACGTGTTTGGCGGCTCCCAGCCGGGTGCGGGCCTCGATTGCAGCAGCTTCGCGCGCTACACGATGGAGGCCCTCGGCATCCGCCTGCCGCGAACCGCCAACCAGCAGGCGCAGATCGGGCGCGCGATCCCGCGCGACCCCAACATGCTGCGCCCGGGCGACCTGCTCACGTTCGGCAGCCGGAGCCACGTGTCGCACGTCGGCATTTACCTCGGCGAGGGGCGCTTCATCCACGCCAGCGTGAGCCACGGCCAGGTCA
Organism: uncultured Gemmatimonadales bacterium; assembly: GCA_963851265.1. GTDB lineage: Bacteria > Gemmatimonadota > Gemmatimonadetes > Gemmatimonadales > Gemmatimonadaceae > BPUI01. The sequence goes on along the minus strand of CAWKNZ010000007.1, from coordinate 664,392 downwards.
TCGAGACGACGATCGACCGCAACCGTTCGCTCTTCCGGCGGTGGCTGGGTGCCCGCCGACTGCTCGCTGCGGCGGGTGATTCGGCCGGTGATTCGGGCACGGCGGGCGGCTGAGATTAGTTTGTAATCCAATCAACAGCGGCCTCGACAGCGCTATTCGGGAACAAGGCTTGCGTTAAGGGTTGGCACGAAGACGTCCTCGTCGAGCCGGATGCGCGACGTCCGGAGGGAATTCCCTCCGTCTGACGTCGTGCATCCGGCTCGACGCGCGTCGGGCCTTGTGCCCGCCTGTTTCCGCCCCCGCGCTGCCGTGGCCTGTCTGGTGTCGGTCTGCGCGCCCACGACGCCGTGCCCATGATCCGTCACGACCGCGCCGCTCCGCTCGCCGTCCTCTCGGACGCGCCACTCCTCGTCCACAGCCACCTGCGCTGGGACTTCGTCTGGCAACGTCCGCAGCAACTTCTGTCGCGCTTCGCCCAGCACGCGCCCGTCCTCTTCGTCGAAGAGGCCGTGTTCGTCGACGACCTCACGACTCCCTCGCTCGACATCACGCAGCCGGTGCGCGGCGTGACCCGGGTGATCCCGCGCCTGCCGAGCACGCTGTTCCATGACGCCGACGGTGCGCTGGCGGTCGTGCGCAAGACGTTGCAGCAGGCGCTCGCCCGTGGCGGGGCGCTCGGCAACGGCCAGTTCGCCGCGCCGGTGCAGTGGTTCTACACGCCGATGCCGGCCCCGGCGATGCTCGGCGCCTTCGGCGAGCGCGCGGTCGTCTACGACTGCATGGACGAGCTCGCGCAGTTCAAGTTCGCCCCGCCCGAGCTCGTCGCGCGCGAGCAGCTGCTCATGTCGCGCGCCGACCTCGTGTTCACCGGCGGCTACAAGCTCTGGCAGAGCAAGTCGAAGCTGCACCCCAACGTGCACTTCTTCGGCTGCGGCGTCGACTCGGCCCACTTCGCGAAGGCCCGCCTCGACAGCACGCCCCGCCCCGCCGACCTCCCCGAGCAGGACGCGCCGATCTTCGGCTTCTACGGCGTGATCGACGAGCGGCTCGACTACGCGCTCATCGCGCACCTCGCCGCGGCGTTCCCCCGCGCGACCGTCGCGATGGCCGGCCCTGTGGTCAAGGTCGATCCGAAGGACCTGCCCAAGGCGCCCAACATCGTCTGGCTCGGCCAGAAGCAGTACGCCGAGCTGCCGATGTACGCCAAGGCGTTCGACGTCTGCCTGATGCCGTTCGCGCTCAACGAGGCGACGGAGTACATCAACCCGACGAAGACCCTCGAGTACATGGCCGCCGGCAAGCCGATCGTCTCGACCGCCGTGGCCGACGTCGTCCGCAACTTCACCCCCGTGGTCAAGGTCGCGCGGAGCTATGACGGGTTCGCGGCGGCGGTACGCGCCGCGGTCAACACGCCCGACCCCGCGCTCGTCGCGCGCGGCATTGGCATGGCCGCCGACGCCTCGTGGGAATCGATCGTCACCAAGATGCGCCGCCTCGTCGGCGAGGCCGTCGAGAGCAATACGCCCACCGTCAGTCCGACGGTCGCCTCTACCGGGACGAGTCGCCTCGCGGTGGCCGGCGGGCGCAGCAACCGCAGCGTCGGCGAAGAACTCACCGCCTGACCGGCCCCACCAGGGCCGCCGCACCTGCCCGGTGCGCCACACGCGCCGCGTGATCCTCGTCGATCACGCGGCGCGTGTCTTGTGACCAAACGATCGACGCTGTCGCGTTGCGCCGGCATGGTCCTCTCGACACCCCGGAGCTCGATGATGCGTACCGCCCCCACCCCCAACGCGCGCCCCGAGGTGTGGGCCGGCGTCGAGTGTACGGTCAACCGCGTCGGCGACACCTTCTCCGACCAGCTCGAACGCGGCGGACACGCCGCGCGCGAGGATGACCTCGACCGGCTGGCCGCCCTCGGCATCTCGGCACTGCGCTACCCCATCCTCTGGGAGCGCACGGCCGACGTGGACGTCCGGCACACGGACTGGCGTTGGGCCGACCGGCGCCTGGCCCGCCTGCGCGAACTCGGCGTGCACCCGATCGTCGGACTCTTACACCACGGCAGCGGGCCGATGGGCACGAGCCTCGTCGACCCGCGCTTTCCCGAACGCCTCGGACGCTACGCGGGCGCGGTCGCCGAGCGGTTCCCGTGGATCGACCGGTGGACGCCGGTGAACGAGCCACTCACCACGGCGCGCTTCGCCGGGCTGTACGGCCACTGGTACCCGCACGGGCGCGACGACGCGACGTTCGCGACCGCCCTCGTCGCCCAGGTGCTCGGCGTGCGCGCGGCGATGCGCGCCATCCGCGCGGTGAACCCGGCCGCTCAGCTCGTGCAGACCGAAGACCTCGGCAAGACGCACGGCACGGCCACGCTCGCGCAGCAGGTCTGGTTCGACAACGAGCGGCGGTGGGTGACGTACGACCTGCTCACCGGCCAGCTCGCCCCGGGCGACCCGATGTGGACGTTCCTGTCGGCGGCCGGCATCGACGAGCGAGTGCTACACGACCTGCGCGACGATCCGTGCCCGCCCGACGTGATCGGCCTCAACTACTACGTCACGAGCGAGCGGTTCCTCGACCGGCGTCTGGGGCGTTATCCGCCGCACACGCACGGTGGCACCACGTGGGCGCGCTACGCGGACGTCGAGGCGGTCCGCGTGCGCGCGCGTGGCTGCGACGGCCCCGCGACCCTGCTCGCCGAGGCGTGGACGCGCTTCGGGCGCCCGCTCGCCATCACCGAGGCGCACCTCGGCTGCACGCGCGAGCAGCAGCTGCGCTGGCTCGCGGACGTCTGGGACGCGGCCTGCCGTGTGCGCGACGCGGGGGTGGACGTTCGCGCCGTCACCGCGTGGTCCGCGTTCGGCGCGCACGACTGGGCGAGTCTGCTGACGCGCGAGGACGGCGTGTACGAGACGGGGTTGTTCGATACGCGCGGCCCCGCGCCCCGCCCCACCGCGCTCGCCGCGATGGTGCGCGCCCTCGCCGAGCACGGAACGCACGACCATCCCGCGCTCGACGGCCCCGGTTGGTGGCAGGAGCCGCGGCGTTTCGCGCACCGGCAGGCGCGGGGGTGGGAGCCGCGCTCGCCGCTCGCCCCCGCGCTGCGGCGTGCGCTGCGTCCCGCGGGGGTCGCCGCGCGACGGCGTGACGCGCGCTACCGCAACGCGCGGCCGCTGCTCATCACGGGCGGTGCAGGCACGCTCGCCCGCGCGGTCGCGCGGCTGTGCGAGGAGCGCGGGCTCGCGTACCGCTTGACGACGCGTGCCGAGCTCGACGTCGCCGACGCGCGTGCGGTGGACGACGCGATGGTCGCGTGGCGCCCGTGGGCCGTCGTGAACGCCGCCGGCTACGTGCGCGTCGACGACGCCGAGCGGGAGCGGGACGCCTGCTATCGGGAGAACGTGTGCGGCCCGTCGGTCCTCGCCGCCGCGTGCGCGCGTCGCGGCGTGCAGCTCTCCACCTTCTCGAGCGACCTCGTCTTCGACGGCTCGCTCGACCGGGACTACATCGAGGACGACGCGCCGGTGCCGCTGAACGTGTATGGCGCGACGAAGGCCGAGGCCGAGGCGCGGGTGTTGGACGCGTTGCCGTCGGCGCTCGTCGTGCGCACGAGCGCGTTCTTCGGGCCGTGGGACGCGTGGAATTTCGCCACCGTCGCGCGGCGCGAGCTGGCCGCGGGGCGCCCGTTCCGGGCGCTCGCGGACGTCGTCGTGAGTCCGACGTACGTGCCCGCGCTCGCCCACGCCGTGCTCGACCTCGTCGTGGACGGGGCGTCGGGCGTGTGGCACCTGGCGAACCAGGGCGCGTTCACCTGGGCGGAGTTCGCGCGCCGAGTCGCCGAGGCCGCGGGCCTGGACGGCGCGCTGGTCGAGAGCGTGCCGCTCGACCACTTCGGCCTCGCCGCGGCGCGCCCGCGGCGCGCGGTCCTCGGCACCTCGCGCGGGCTGCTCCTCGGCCCGATTGAGAACGCAATTTGCGAATACGTCGCCGCGCAGCCCGCAGAAAGACCGTAGGGCTCGCTTGTTTAAATCTCTGACTGAGCCCTATTCGTGTCCGATTCGACGTCCGTTCCGCAGTCCGAGCAGAAGATCGTCATCCTCGGCGCCGGCCCCACCGGTCTCGCCGCCGCGTACCGACTGCAGGAACTCGGCTACCGCAACTTTCGGGTGTACGAGGCGCGCGACAAGGTGGGCGGCCTCGCCTCGAGCGAGCGGAGTCCCAACGGCTTCACGTACGACATCGGCGGGCACGTCCTCTTCTCGCACTACAAGTATTTCGACGCGCTCTTCGACAAGCTGATGGGCGACGAGTACCAGGAGCTCGTGCGCGAGGCCTGGGTGTGGATGTGCGGGCGCTTCCTGCCGTACCCGCTGCAGAACAACATCCGCAACCTCCCGAAGGAGGTCGTGCTGGAGTGCGTGCTCGGGCTCGTCGAGGCGCAGCGGACGCCGCTGGAGTTGGACAAGATCGAGAATTTCGAGCAACTAATCATGAAGCAGTTCGGCGCGGGGTTGGCCAAGTACTTCATGATGCCGTACAACTTCAAGGTGTGGGCGCACCCGCCGCGCATGATGAACAAGGAGTGGATCGGCGAGCGCGTCGCGCTGCCGTCACTCGAGCGGGTGCTGGGCAACGTGATCCTCAACCGCGACGACGCCGGCTGGGGGCCCAACAACACGTTCAAGTACCCGCGCTTCGGCGGCACCGGCGGGCTGTTCGAGCGCATCGTGCCCTACATCAAGGAGCACCTCGCACTGGAGGCGGCGGCGGTCGCGGTCGACACCGGGCGCAAGACGGTGCGCTTCGCCGACGGGCGTGAGGAGTCGTACGACGTGCTCATGTCGACGCTCCCGATGGACAAGTTCGTCGCCCTCACCACCGACGCGCCGGACCACATCCGCGCCGAGACGAAGCGGCTCCGCCACTCGGGCTCGTTCATCGTCGGGGTCGGCGTCGACCGACCGGCCGAGACGAGCAAGTGCTGGATGTACTTCCCCGAGGAGGACGCGCCGTTCTACCGCGTCACGTACCTGTCCAACTACTCGCCCGAGGTCGTACCCGACCACACGCGCCAGCACTCGCTGCTCGCCGAGATCTCGCACTCGGAGTTCAAGCCCGAGGACCGGAACACGATCGTGCAGCAGACGCTCGACGGGATGGTGAGCACGCGCCTGCTCACCGAGGAGGACGTCGAGTCGCGCATCGCGGACACGTTCGTGATCGAGCGCGACTACACGTACCCGACGCCGTCGCTCGAGCGCGACGGGGTGCTGCGCACGGTGCACCCGTGGCTGCACGAGCGGGGGGTCTACTCGCGCGGGCGGTTCGGGGCGTGGCGCTACGAGGTGGGGAACATGGACCACTCGGTCGCGCAGGGGGTCGAGTGGGTGAACCGGGTGGTGCTGGGCGACGTCGACGACGAGTTGACGTACCAGGCGAAGCGGGGCTGCTGACCGGGAGGCGTTAGGCGCGCGGCGGTCGCGCGCCTGACGCCTCAGCTCACCATCGCCCGCAGGTTCAACTCGACCACGACGCCCAACACCTCGCGGACGGTCTCGCCCGAGAACGCGCGCTCCGTCGGCAGCAGCCGCCCGGCGATCGCGGTCGAGCCCAGCCGCCGCCGCGCGCTGCGGGAGACGTACACGTGGCTCGCCGGCGGGATCTGGCGAACGTCGTCGCGGCCCACGACGTACACCTTGAGGCGCGGCGCGAGTTCGCCGAGCGCGCCGTCGAGCCCCTGCATCGAGCGCGCGTCCGCCACGACGGCGTGGATCGACGTGCGCGTCAGGATGCGCCGCCACGCGGTAGGGAGGACCGGGCGCACCTGGACGGCGATCACCGGGCGGCCCGTCGTGCCCACCATCCCGCGCAGCCGCTCGGCGTAGCCGTCGGCCGTGAGGATGAAGTCGGCCGAATACATCTCGGGCGGCAGCGCGGAGCCGCGGACCGCCTCGGGCGCGAACGGGACGGCGTCGACGCCGTAGTCCTCGCGCAGCTCGGCGCAGAACGCCTCGAGTTGGTCGATCGTGTCGGCGACCACGGCGGCGCGCACACGGCGCGTGGCGGCGCAGCGCTTGAGCCATTCGCCGAGCCGCGGGGCGGCGATGCCGTGCTCGATCCCCTCGGCGAGCACGTCGACCACCCAACCGTCGGCGACGACCGCGGGGCCGCCCGAGACCTCGGGCGAGCGCGCGACGTAGATCCCCGACCGGCGCCGAATCTCGACCACACCCTCCTTGGCGAGGATGCGGTACGCGGCCAGCACGAGCCGCGGATCCGCGTCGACCTCCGCGGCCACCTCTCGCGCGCTGGGCAGTCGCTCACCGCGCCGGATGGAGCCCGACGCCAGCGCGCCGACGACGCGCCTACGCAGTGCATCGGCGAGTTCGAGGCGGCGTCGGCGGGGGGCGAGTTCCATGGCGCTACAGTGTGACGTGGTGCACGAACGGCCAAGAGGGTTGCGCGTCCGGCGACAAAGGTTTACTGCCGCGAACCCATTCACACCACCACTGGATCGCGGAAAGCGCCACAGAACAGGGCGTCGTCGCGGACCGCGTCAATCCGCGCCGTGTCCGCGCGGCCGCCATCCACGCGCCGCGCCGGAGTCGTACCTGGGGCCGCCGTCGCGGCGCCCGGCGCCTGCCGGCTCGCGCGTCCGCCGGGCTCGCGCAACGCATCAGCTGCCGAAACGCGGCGTAGCAGTTTTGCCTAACCATCACGGGCGCTCGGCAGTTCCCGTCATGACTCGTCATGAACTGCCTCATACGACACCAAGCAGTTCTCACGGCACGCGTTTAGCTTAGGGGATGCCGGTTGCCCGGGGCACGGTGGCGGGCAGTACCGACAGCGGTGTCGACGGATGTCTGCGCCGTTCTGGACATTCACGTGGTGAGGGGCGGAATCATGCAAGACGAACGGACGGTCGTCGTCCACAATACGGCGGAGCTTCTCGCGCTGCCGACACGTCGCAACTTTCTGAAGGCGCTCGGCCTAGGCGGCTCGCTCGTCCTCATGCCGGCGCTGTTCGCGGCCTGCACGGACGACACGGGCCGCATCATCACGACCGACCCGGCGCTGACCAGCGGCGTTACGATCAGCCTCGGGAGCGACATCGGGATCTTCACCTTCGCGGCGGCGCTCGAAGGGCTCGAGTCGAGCTTCTACGAGCAGGTCGTCGCGCTCCCGTCGTTCTCGACGCTGTTCAGCGCGCCCGAGCAGGAGATGCTGACCGACATCCGGAACGACGAGGTCACGCACCGCGCCTTCTTCAAGGCCGCGCTCGGCTCGGCGTACCCGAACCTGACGTTCGACTTCTCGTCGGTGCTGACCAACCCGAGCCGCGGGCCGCTGCTCACGACGGCACTCACGCTCGAGACCAACGGCATCGCCGCCTACAACGGCGCGGGCCCGGCGATCAAGAACGCCAACAACCTGCTCGTCGCCGGCAAGATCGTGTCGATCGAGGCGCGCCACACCGCCGCCATCGCCGACTCGCTCGACGCCACCGGCAAGGCCTACGCCGACCTCACCGCGGGCGTCCTCAACGGGCTCGGCGCCGACCCGACGAACGCGCTCGACGCCGCGGTGGCGTCCGAGTCGACGGTGGCCGGCAACGCGCAGCCGTTCATCAAGAACACGATCACCCTCACGGCCTGACCGTCCGAGAACCCAACCCATGGAAAACCAGTCAATTCTCGACGCGATCGAGCCGAAGGTGATGGACGCGATCGTCGAGCGCGCCGAAGCGATCGCCGATGGCGACAAGCCGAACGACCTCGTCAAGGCCGCCATCGCCCTCGGCTCCGTGCCGATCATGTTGGGCGCGCTCGCCTCGACCGCCGTCGCGCAGACCACTTCGCAGACCGTGCTCGACGTGCTCAACTACGCCCTCCTCCTCGAGAACCTCGAGAGCGAGTTCTACAAGGCGGTACTCGGCACCAGCACGGTCGCCGCGTTCAACACGGCGTTCGCCACCGTCCGCGGCAAGCTGCCCGCGACGAACGCCACGATCGTCCCGACGCTGCAGCTCCTCAGCCAGCACGAGACGGCGCACGTCGCCTTCCTGCAGACGACGATCAAGGCGCTCGGCGGGACGGCTGGGGTGTACGACCCGGCCGCGACGTTCGACTTCACCGGCGGTCGCGGCGCCGGCAACGGCCCGTTCGCCCCGGCGACGACCGACCCGGTGTTCCTGCTCGCCGCGACGCAGGGCTTCGAGGACACCGGCGTCCGCGCGTACAAGGGCCAGGCCGGCAAGCTGCTCGGAACGGCCGCGCTCAAGCCCGCGCTGCAGATCCACGCCCTCGAGGCGCGCCACGCCTCGCGCATCCGCCGCCTCCGCCGCACGCTCGACAGCGCCAATACGCAGGTCCGGTACAGCGGCACCGTGAAGGGTGACGGCGCCGCGGCCGCGGGCGCACCGAGCGGCGTGACGCTGCCGGCCGCGGTCGTGTCGGCGTTCGCCCTCATCTACGCGGGCGAGGGCAACACGAAGCACACCGTCAACAACGGTACGTCCGACGTGGTGATCGACGCGTCCGGGCTGGCCGGGCTCGCGACGGGCACGGACGTCACGCTCGCCTTCGACGAGCCGCTCGCGGCCGGCCAGGTCGCGGCGATCGTGCAGCCGTTCGTCGTCCAGGACGTCACGAAACTCATCGCGACGGGGAACCTGGCCTAACGTCAGGCCGGGTGACACAGACGAGGGGGCGCCGGACCATCTGGTCCGGCGCCCCCTCGTCTGTGTCACCCGCGGCCGCGGCGCGACCGCGTCAGCCGTGTCGGCCGCCGCCGTTCCCGCCGCGGCCGCGGCCCCCACGCCCGCCGCTCCGGCGGCGCGCGGGCGCCTCGGCCAGCGCGGTGCCGCCGGCGCCCGACGAGGCGTTAGGCGAATACCCGCCGCCGTTGGGCCGGCCCGCGGCCGCGGGACGCGTGCCGCGGCGCGCCTCCTCGGCGGCCGAGTGCTGCGCTCGGCGGTCCGCCTTCTCCTTGGCGCGCGCGCGCTCCTCCGCCTTGCGCTTGCGGATCTCCGCGATGCGCTCGGCGATGGGCACCTCGAAGCGCTCGGCCGGCCTCGACGCGTAGTCGAAGTTCTCGACCGTGAGGCGCGGCAGCTTGCGGCCGATCGCCTTCTCGATGGCGCGCAGGTCGGTCTCCTCCTCCGGCGCGACGAACGTGAACGCGTCGCCGGTGGCCTCCGCGCGCGCCGTGCGGCCCACGCGGTGGATGTAATCCTCCGGGAGGTGCGGCACGTCGAAGTTGACCACGTGGCTCAGCTCCTCGACGTCGATGCCGCGCGCGACGATGTCGGTCGCGACCAGCACCTGCACCCGGCCGTCCTTGAAGCCCGCGAGCGCCTGCGTGCGCTGCGCCTGCGACCGGTTGCCGTGGATGCGCTCGCACGCGACGCCCTGCTTCGTCAGGTACTCGGCGAGGCGGTTGGAACGGTGCTTGGTGCGCGTGAAGACGATCACGTCCTTGAGCGTGCCGCGCTTGAGCAGCTCGAGAAAGAGCGCGGCCTTGAGCTCCTCGCGCACCGGGTACAGCGCCTGCGTGACCCCGACGGCGGGCTTGGCCGTGCGCTCCTGGTTGAGGAACACGGGGTTCTGCAGCAGCTCGCGCGAGAGCTCCGCGATGGGGCCGGGCATCGTCGCCGAGAAGAACAGCGTCTGCCGCTGGCGCGGCAGGTGCGAGAGCACGCGGCGGATGTCGGGGAGGAAGCCCATGTCGAGCATCCGGTCGGCCTCGTCGAGCACGAGCACCTCGACCCGCTCCAGCTTCGCGTAGGGCTGCTTCAGGTGGTCGAGCAGCCGGCCCGGCGTGGCGACGATCACGTCGACGTTGCGGCGGAACGCCTGCTCCTGCGGCCCCATCGCGACGCCGCCGAACACCGCGGCGGAGGTGAGCGGGGTGAACCGCGCGAGGGCCGAGAGGTGCTCGAGCACCTGCGCGGCCAGCTCACGCGTGGGCGTGAGGACGAGGGCGCGTGGACCGCGGCGACCCGCGTCGGCCGTGGCGCGCGTGGCGAGCAGCCGGTTGAGCAGCGGCAGCACGAACGCCGCGGTCTTCCCGCTCCCGGTCATCGCGCACGCGAGGAGGTCGCGGCCGGCGACCGCCGGCGGAATGGCCTGGGCCTGGATGGGCGTCGGGGCCGTGAAGCCCATCGCCTCGACGCCGCGAAGCAGGTCGGGGGTGAGCTCGAAAGTCGAAAACGACATGCAGTGGGGTAGAAACGGAACGGCCCCGCGCAGACGGACATTCCGGCGCGCGGGGCCGCGGAGCCGGGTCCTACGCCATGCGGGCAACGTGCGCCCAAGGCGACAGCGACCGGCGGCGAACAACCTTACCCTGTCATGTTACACGCGCCGGGTCATATGAGGCACCCTGCGAGTGGTGCGAGCGTCACCGAGTACGGGATTCGGGCGCGGTGCGTCCGTGACGTACGCCCACACAGATTGCGCGCATGCCGCCCGACGAGCCGCCCCACGCGTCGAACGACGCGCCCGATCCGCTCCCCGACGCTGCCTCGGGCGCCCCGCCCGAGGCTCTGCCGCCGTTAGCCCCGTTTCACACGCCGTCGGCGGCCGAGCGTCCCCTGCCCCGCGGCTGCCATCCGCTCGTGTTCGGCGTCATCATGGCCACGCTGCAGATGGCGGCGCTCTGGTACTTCATGCCGTCGTGCTTCGGGCGTCCTGGTTGAACGCGTAGTCGTCCGCGTCCCGCCGCTCGGTACGCAGACGTACCCAGTCGCGCCAGACGAGGATGCTCGACAGCACGACGACGATCGCGTTCACGGCGCACCATGGGCAGAACGAGCGCAGGACCACGAACTCGCCGTATTTGAGGCGGAGCGTGAACAGCAGCGCGAACCCGACGAGCGCCGTGAGCGCGCGGGTGACGCGGGCGTCGTCGGTCCAACGCGGCAGGGTACCGACGAACGCGATGACGAAGACGATCGCCCACCCCACCGCGCCGATGAGCGCGACGTCGGTGCCGAGGAACCAGCCGTAGCGACTGCCCTGGACGTACTCGCACCCGCCGCTCGACGTGCAGGCGAGCGAGCCGACGAGGCCGAGCTTCCAGAGGTGCAGGTAGAACGCGACGAGCGCGTTGACGAGGCTCGCGAGCGCGAGCAGCATGCGGGGCGTCATGGGTGGGCGTCGTGGCGGCTGAATCAACTCGTGGAGTAGACGCGCGACGGATGGCGGACGTCCCACCACGTCTTGGCGAGCGCGGAGAGCAGGATCACCCCGCCGCCGAGCCACGCGAGGACCGACGGCCGTTCGCCGTGAACGAGATAGGCCCACGCGGGGTTGAGGGCGGGCTCGACCAGGAGGAGCGTGCTCGCTTCGAGCGCGGGTACGTGCGGCATCGCCGCGGCAAGCGAGAGGTAGGCGATCCCGATCTGGACGATCCCGAGGTACAGCACGACGCCGACGCTCGCGGCCGACGGGTGCACCACGGGCAGCGCGGCGGGGAGGCACGCGAGGCAGGCGAGCGCGTTTCCCGCGACGACGGTGACGAGCGCGGGCGCGCCGCCTGCAGCCGCGTCGCCGGTCGCTGCGGCCGCGGTCGGGTCGGCCCGTCCGATCCAGCGCAGGCCGAGCACCGTGCCACCCCAGGCGACGCCGCTCACCGCCGCGAGCAGGTTCCCGCGCGCCGGGTCGGGGGCGGTGGCCTGCGGCGGTCCGGGGGCGACGAAGAAGAGCGCCATGCCGAGCGCCACGGCCGCGACGAGTGCGAGGTCGGCGCGCGTCACGCGTTCGTGCAGCAACAGCGGGCCGGCGAGCAGCACGTAGAGCGGCGCCGTCGACTGCAGGAAGATGGTGTTGGCCGACGTGGTGAGCTTGTTGGCGGCCACGAAGAGCACCATCGTGGCCGCGTACACGGCGGCGACCAGCAGGATGCGCGGGGTCCAGCGGGCGCGCGCGCGGGGAACGAGTAGCCACACGACCACGGCCGCGATCCCCGAGCGGAAGCTCGCGATCTGCCAGCTGGTGAGCGCGGCCGACTTGATGGCCGCACCGCCGGTCGAGAAGAGGACGGCGGCCAGCAGGAGACCGAGTCGCGGGTCGAGGCGCGTGCGCGTAGGCATGGGCGAAGCTTGACCGTGGCCGAACCTCGTAGCAAGCTGACGCATGTTCCTGCTTGCCCTTACTGCCGCGCTCGCTGATACGGGCGCGGTGTCGGGCGCTGCCCCACGCGCGTGCGGCGCCGACAGCCTCTTTACCCCCGTTCCGGTCTACGTCCGCGTCACGGTCGTGAACCGTGCCGATACGGCCGCCGCGACGAGCCTGCTCCTGATCGGGGAGGCCGTGGCGGCCCGGATCCGCACGGCGCTGGCCGGCTCGCCGGACGTCCTGCCGCGCGGCGACTCGCTCGTCGTTAGACCACGGCGCGACGGCGCGACGGCCGCGCTGTGGGTTGGCGGGATCGACAGTGCGGGGGTGCGCGTGGTCGCCAGGCGGGACGGAACGCTGCACTGGACGCCGGTCCATTCGCCGGAGTCGCCGGCCGCGGCGGTCCTCGGGCGCGCGCTGGCCGAGGCGCAGCAGCACGACGAGACGTTCATCATGCCGGAGAGCTTCACGGCGGACTCGATGCCGTTCACGCTCGGCTACGTCCGCAAGTCCGACGTGGTCCGCGGCCGCGTCGTCGCGCGCCCTGCGGGGCCCGCGACGCTCGTCGCGTTCACGCTCCGCACCGCCGTCGAGAAGCAGGCGGCTGCGGTGCCGGGGACGTTGCGCGCGACGTACCCGGAGGGTGCACGAATGGGCCACGCGGAGGGACTCCTTGCCCTGCAGTTCGTGGTCGACACGAGCGGGCGCGCGGACGTGACCACGGTGCACGACGTGTGGCCGGCCGATCGGCCCCGCCTGACCGGCGAGCTGCGGCGGCACTACGACGCCTTCCTCGAGGCCTCAGTCGACGGCATCCGGCGCGCGCGGTTTTACCCGGCCGAGATTGCCGGGTGCAAGGTGAAACAGCTCGTGCAGTTGCCGTTCTCCTTTTCCCTCGCGCGCTGACGACGTCGCCGCCGACTACACCCCCGCCGCCGCCCGCTCCCCGGGCAGCACGCGCCCGCCGAGCACGCCCGGCTCCTCGATCGCGCCGCGGAAGTACTCGAGCGTCTGCGTCAGGCCCTCGCGCAGCGGCACGCGCGGCTCCCAGCCTAACGTCTCACGCGCGCGCGCGATGTCCGGCTTGCGCTGCTTCGGGTCGTCCGCCGGCAGCGGGCGGCGGTCGAGCTCGGAGGCCGAGCCCGTCAGCTCCAGCACGAGCGCCGCCAGCTCGGCGATCGTGAACTCGCCCGGGTTGCCGATGTTGGTCGGCAGGTGGCTGTCGGCCGAGCGCTCGCGGAGCAGCAGTCGCACGATGCCGTCGACGAGGTCGCTCACGTAAGTGAAGCTGCGCGTCTGCGCGCCGTCGCCGTAGACCGTGATCGGCGCGCCGCGCAGGGCCTGCACGCAGAAGTTGGACACCACGCGCCCGTCGTCGGGGCGCATGCGCGGGCCGTAGGTGTTGAAGATGCGCACGATGCGCGTGTCCACGCCGTACGTGCGCTGGAACGTCATCGTCATCGCCTCGGCGAACCGCTTCGCCTCGTCGTAGCACGAGCGCGGGCCGATGGGGTTGACGTGCCCCCAGTACGACTCGGGCTGCGGGTGCACGTGCGGATCGCCGTACACCTCGGACGTGGAGGCGAGCAGGAATCGCGCGTCGCGAGCCGCGGCGAGCGACACCGCGTTCCGCGTGCCCAACGACCCGACGTCGAGCGTGGCGAGCGGGTGCTCGTAGTAGTCCACCGGGCTCGCGGGACTCGCGAGGTGCATCACCGCGTCGATCCGGTCGCCGAGCACGGTGCGTACGGCCGCGCGCACGGGCGCGGCGTCGAGCGCGCCGGGGGCCGACACGTCGCCCTCGACGAGCGCGAAACGCGCGTCGCCCTCCAGGTGCGCCACGTTGCGCGCGTTGCCCGTCAGGAAGCTGTCGACGCCGACGACGCGGTGGCCCTGGGCGAGCAGGAGGTCACAGATGTGCGACGGCACGAAGCCGGCGGCGCCGGTGACGAGGACGTTCAACGAGCCGGAGTGGGGGACGGCGGACACGGGGGTCTAGGCACGGGGGATGGTCGGGGACGCTACGCCTCTAGGATACGTCGTTCAGAGCCAGGACGCGCGGTCCCCAGGGTCGCAGTTCGATCTCGCTCACCGAGGCCGGCGCGACCTCGATCCGCAGCTGCAGGTCGATGGGGACGCCCAGCACGTACGCGAGCACGGCCCGCACGACGTCGCCGTGACTCACCGCCGCGACGGCGGCGTCGGGCGTCGCACGCGCGCGCGCGAGCAGTGCCGCTACGGCGCGCGCCTGCGCCACCGCCGCGAGCTCGCCGCCACCGGCCGGCGTGCCGCTCCGGTACGTGTTGAACGGCACCCAATCCGGGTCGTCGCCCAGGCCCGCGAGGGCGCGCCCCGTCCAGCGGCCGAGGTCGAGTTCGTGGAGCGCGGGTTCGACGGTGACCGGCAGCCCGTACCGCCCGGCGATCGCGGCCGCCGTCTCCTGCGCGCGCGCGAGAGGGCTGGCGAGCACCGCGTCGAGCGGCGCGCCGGCGAGCCGGCGGGCGACGCGCGCGCCTAACGGCGCGAGCTGCGCGCGCCCGGCCGCGTTGAGCGAGACGCCCGGCGTGCGGCCCGGGAGCGAGACCCCGACCGGGTCGACCAGCGCGTGGCGGACGAGGAACAGACGCACGGCCGGCGGCTACCGCGCGGCGCGACCGACGTTGGTCAACCGACGCTCACGGCACGCGCCGGCCGCCGAAGCGGCCGCCGCCCTGGCGCACGTCGATCGCGGTCGCGGCGTCGCCCTCCACCGTGAACGTGACACGGAACGCCGCGTCGAACGCCGCACCGAACGCGTGTGCGCGGCGGCCCCCTCGGGCGTGGTCATGCGCGTCCACGAGGCCGCCCGGACGACACGGCCCGTCGCGAGCGCGCGGTTCCACGCCGCGAGGTCGCCCACGGTGGAGCAGAGCGCGCCCGCCGCGAACGGCTGCGTCACGCGGAGATAAGCCGCGTTCACGAGCGCGCCGCGTGCCGCGTCGTAGCCCCGCGCGCGGTGCGGAACGATCGGCGCGGCGTCGCAGTAGTACGTGCTCGTCAGACCGAGCGGTTGCCAGAGGTGCTCCCGCAGGTACTCGGCGTATGGCTGGCCCGCGACCTTCTCGACGACCATTCCGAGCACCACGTAGCCTGTGTTGTCGTAATGCCACCGGGTGCCCGGGGCGAAGTCGAGCGTGTCGTCACGGACGAGTGAAAGGATCGTGTCGGGGACCATGTCCTCGCCCCACCGGCGCTGCCAGCGCGGTCCGATGTCGGTGTAGCTCCGGATGCCCGACGTGTGGCTGAGTAGCTGGCGGATGGTCACGCCGCGCCACGCCGCCGGCACCTGCGGCAATACCGTGCCCAGGGCGGCGTCGAGCGAGAGCCGTCCCTGCTCGGCGAGTTGCAGCACCGCGGCCGACGTGAACTGCTTCGTGATCGAGCCGATGCGGTACACCGTGCGAGGCGTGGCCGGCACGTCGTTCTCGACGTCGGCGAGGCCGTACCCCTTGTACGCCAGGGTGTCGCGTCCCGCGCGGATGACCGCGACCGAGACGCCCGGCACCCCGGTGGCGCGCTGAAAGTCGGCGACGAGCGAATCGACGGTCGCCGCAACGGAGGCCGCGGTGGGACGTGCCGCCTGCCCGGCGAGCGCCCGTGCCCAGAGCGCGAGCGCCGACACGGCGAACACGCCGCTCCGCGGCGCCATGATCATGCTCCCCCGCTCACGGCGCCGCCTCCACCACGTCGCGACTCACGAGCAGCGTCTCCGCCCCCGCCGGGCCCTCCGCGTCCGCCACGACGGGCGCGCCGACCGCCCCGGCGTCGCGCTGGCCGAGCACGTAGCGCCGCACCATGGCCTCGGCGAAGTCGCCGAACTCGGCGGGCTCGCGCGGGGGGCTCGTGTGGTGCTCCTTGATGCCGCGCGACGGCGGCGTGAAGCAGAGCGTGACCGTGACGTCGAAGTCGGCGAGTGCCTCCATCTGCCGGTCGAACCAGGCGAGGGCGTTGGGGCGGTGCCAGTCGGCCCAGGACAGGCCGGTGCGCAGCTTCTTCACGCCGAGCTGCTTGAGCGCGCCGACGGCGAAGTCGAGCCGGTGGTCCTCGTAGTGGAACCACTGGCAGATGCCTAACCGCGGGTCGAAGTGCGCCGCCGACGGCTTGAAGGTTCGGTCGTCGCGGATGAGCCCCATGTAGAAGTGCCGGTAGTACGCGCTCCCCTCGCTCTCGCGGTGGCGCGTGGTGGCCTCCCACGTCGGCGGCAGGTCGAGCAGCGAGTACCAGAACGCGCGCGGCACGCGGTCGGCCAGCAGCTCGGTGGTGCGCCGAAGCCCGAACTCCTGCACCTCGTCGGCGCCGAACGTCGACACCCCCACCTCGGTCACCCACACCGGCTTCGACGTCTCGCGCTCGATCTCGGCGATCTTGTCGGGCCACTGATTGATGTTCCAGTGGTTCCAGTCGAGCGGGAAGCCGTGAACGGCGACGACGTCGACGAGGTCGAGCAGACCGTGGCTCCCCACGAGGCGCAGCCAGCTCGCGTCGATGGGCGACATGCCGCCCAACACGATCGGCAGCTCCGGGGCGAGCGCCTTGATGCGCCGCGCCGCACCGCCGGCCATCTCGGAGAAGCGCTCCCAGCGCGGGTCGATGTGGAAGTCCCAGTGGGACTGATTGTTGGGCTCGTTCCAGAGCTTGACGGCTTCGATCATCGTGGCGGAGCGGGGTGGTGGGCGGGAGCTGGCGACGATGTCGTCCCGAGCGGAGCGAGGGGCCTGTCGGTCGAGAGCCCGGCGGTGATGGGATCGCCCCACCCGAACGCGTCCCACGCCCACGCGAACGCCGTCCCGGCGGCACGCGCGGCCGCGGCGTCGCTCTCGGCGTTGCCGACGAACAGCGTTTCGTGCGGGGCCGCGCCGGCGTACCGCATCGCCGCGTGCAGCATCCCGGGGGCGGGCTTGCGGCAGTCGCACCGCACGCCGAGGGCGTGCGGACAGAGCAGCAGGAGCGCGTCGGGCGGCCGGTACCCGCTCGCCGCCTCGGCCGCGTCGCCCAGCAGGCGCCGCGACGCGCCCTCGGTGAGGTGCCCGTACGCGACCTGGTCCTGGTTGGACGCGACCGCGAGCGCGGGCGCGCCGGACGCTCCCCACGGGACGCCGCCGAGGGCCTCCCGCACGCCCGGCAGCAGCGCCCACTCGCCCGGCGCGCGCGGGCACGGCTGTCCGGCGACGAGCGTCGTGCGCAGCGTGTCGTCGGCGTCGAAGACCACGAGCCGCCACGCGCGCCAGTCGACCGGGCGCCCCCGTCCGCGCACGGCGGCGTGTTAGGCGGGGTCGGCCAGGAGCGCGCGCAGGCGCTCCGCGTAGCGGCCGCCCGCCGCGCGCAGCCCCGCCGCGTCGGCGTGGTCGCCGAGTCCCTGCGCGCCGAGCGTCGCGTAGCCGAGCCGGAAGGCGAGGTAGGCCACCTCGTGGAACGGCAGCCGGTCGCGGATGCCCGCGTCGTCCGCCGCCCCCGCGTACGCGTCGACGAAGCGCGCGCGCGCCTCGGGCGCGAGCTCCCACTCGACGCACGCGCCGGCCACGTCCCACGCCACGTCCTGCGCGCCGGGGAGGAAGTGGTCGTCGCCGTGCGCGTGACCGTCGGTCTTGACGAGTCCCGCAGGCCCGCGCACCCACTCGTGCGGCTGCATGCGGCCGTCGATCGCCACCACCGGCGCCGCTTCGATCGCCGGCGTGACGCGCGCGACGCCGAGCGCGCGGTCGGCCAGCGCGTCGCCGAGCGCGAGGCGCACGTTGTGGCCGACCATCTCGCGCAGCGCGTCGAGCGAGACCGTGCGCGTGCCCGGCAGCTCGCGCCGGCGCCAGGCGAGGTAGCGCGCCATTGCGTCGAGCACCTCGGGCGACGCGTCCTGCCTCCCGAGCGGCCGCCCCGCGTGCTCGGCGGTGGCGAGGAAGCCGCGCCGCAACCCGAGCACGCGCGGTCCGAAGCCGGCCGCGGCCAGCCGCTCGGCCATCGCCATTCGCGCGCGGCCGTACCGCCCGAGGCCGGCGAACGTGTGCCACACCGGCGCGTCCTCGCCGTCGGGCGCCGCATGCCGGTACTTGCGCGACTCGTGATGCGGGTGGATCGCGGGGCGGTCGGGGTGGTCGGCCGCCCAGTGCCGGTCGCGCCACGCCCCGCCGCCCACGTTCTCGAGCGGACCGTCGCCGTGCTCTGGCCAGCGCGGGCCGCCGCGCCCCATCACCACGTCGTCGAAGCTCGCGACGAACCGGCGGTGGCGGGGCCACCGCGCGCGCGCCGCGTCGCTGACCAGACCGGTGCCGTCGGTGTCCCAGCTCGGGAAGAGCACGATGCGCGCGTCGTCGAACCCGCGCGCCGCGAGCGCCGCGGCGGTGCCGGCGAGCGACGACCCGCTGAGGCCCGGCCCCTCGTCGACGACCGCGACCCACGCGCCGGGGCGCGTCGCGTACTCGCGCAGGAGCGCGTCGAGCGCGGCGTCGAGGGCGAGCGTGCGGTCGAACGGGTGGCCGCGCGGGCGGACCGACACGCTCTGCACGTCGACGCCGCGCCGGCCGAGCGTGTCGGCGACGACGGCGGCGAGCCCGGTGCCGATGCCGCGGATCCCGACGACGAGCGCGCGCGGCGGCCCCACGCGCGTGGCGAACTCCCGCGCCGCGGCCGCGTACGTCTCGGGGTAGAGACCGTAGTAGGCGTAGCCCTCGGGCACGCCGACGCTCACGTCGCCCGGCAGCGCCGCGGCCGCGTCGCGCACCGCGACGGCCGCCACGTGCGCCGCGGCCGCGAGGGCGGCGTGCGCGCGGGCGAGCGACGGGCCCGCGTCGACGCCGCGCGCCGGGGCGCGCTCGGCGGCGTGCGCGACGGCCAGCCCGCGCGCGGCGGCGCGGGTCAGCCGCCGGAGCGGCGCGGCGGCGGGCGTCGCGGCGTCCTCGTCCGCATGCAGCGCGTCGAGCACCGCGGCCTCCAACTCGCCGGCCTCGATGAGGCGCTCGGTCCACCAGTCCACCGGATCGCGCCGGGCCGTCGCGGTCGGGCCGGTCGCGGTCGGGCCCGTCGCGTCCGGCTCCGGCGCCTCCCGGCCCGGCGCCTCCGGGCCCGGCGCGTCGGCCGCTCGCGCGACGGCGGCGGCCGCGTCGACGAGCGCTTCGGTCATCTCTTCCGGCGCCTCGCGACGCGTTGCGGAACGGTACACGATCATCGTCATCCCCTCCCCTGCATGCCTGTCGAACGCGGCGTGGCCGCGGTCAGCTGTCGGTCCCGGCGTCGCGCCGGTCGGCCTCCGCCTGCCACGCGCGCCCCGTCGCTGAGAGTAGCTCCGCGCGCCCGCGGCCGCGCGGCCACGCGTCGGCCCGGGCGTCCGGCTCGCAGAAGTAAATCTCGTGCCCGGGGCGCGCGGTCACGCGCATGCCGCTCGCGCGCAGCATGGCCTCCACGCCCGCGTGGTTCGGCGCCCACCAGTTGGTCTCGTCGCCCGCGAAGGGGTGCTCGATGAACGACAGCTTGGGCCACCCCGCCGCGGAGAAGTCGTCGCGCTCCAGCACGTCGCGGTCGCGCGCCGTGTCGGGGTGCACCTCCATTCCCGGCGCGGTGAGCGTCTGGAACACCATCAGGCGCCGCACCTTCTCGGTCACGAGGTCCAGGCCGAGCATCGGGTAGCGCAGATGGTAGAGCACCCCCATGAACAGGACGAGGTCGAACTGCCCGTCGGTCTGCGCGAGGTCGTAGACGGCCTGCCGCCGGAACTCGACGCGGTCGGTGAGCCCGTACTCGCGCGCCGCCCATTCGGCCTGGCGGAGGAAGAGCGGCTCGACGTCGATCCCGGTGACGCGCGCGCCGCGCTTGGCCAGCTCGAAGGCGTAGAAGCCCGCGTTGCAGCCGATGTCGAGCGCGGTCCAGCCCGTCAGGTCGTCGGGCAGGTGCGGCGCGAGCTCCAGCCACTTGAAGCGCGGGAAGTCGCCTAACGCGTGGCCGGGCGCGGTCTGCGCGCCGTCGGGCAGGTGCAGGTTGTGGAACCACGGCCCGAGCGCGAGGATCTCGGCCTCGCGCTCCGCAGAACCGGCGGACGCGTGCTGCTGGAGAAGGCGGGTCATCGCTACGAACCTAGCACGGCCATCGCCTCGCGCGCGTACCCTTCGAACTCCGCCGCTCGGTGCGCCGCCGTGTGCGACGCGAGCACGCGCGCCCGGGCCGCCTCGCCCAGCGCTCGCCGCTCGGCGTCGCCCATCCCGCGCAGCACGCGGAGCACGTCGTCGGTCCCGTCGGCGACGACGATCTCCCGCCCCGGCGCGAGCACCTCGTCGAGCCCCGCCCACGCGTCGCTCACGATCGGCGTCGCGCACGCGGCGGCCTCGAACAGGCGCACGCTGGGGCTCCACCCCGCGGCGATCATGTCCGCGCGCGTCACGTTGAGCGTGAACCGCTGCGCGCAGTAGAACGCGCGGTGCTCGCGCGGGGCGAGGTGCGTCGTCCGCTCGACGTTGGGCGGCCACGCGATCGACGCGGGGTACTGCGGTCCCGCGACGACGAATCGCCCGCCGCCCCACGCGCGCGCGGGCTCCACGAGCAGCCGGTCGAGCGTTGGCTGCCGGTCGTCGCTGTAGGTACCCATATAGCCGAGGTCGTAGCGCAGCTCGGCGCCCGGGTCGGGGAAGTAGAGCGCAGGGTCGACCGAGCAGTAGAGTGCGCGCGCCATCGGCGAGCCGAACTCGCGCTCGATCCGCCGCAGCGTGGGCCCGCCGGTGAACGACAGGTAGAGCCCGTAGCGTGCGACGAGCGCGGGCGTGAGGTACTCGTGGTCGCCGCGCGCGAGCTTGGCGAGCGTGACCGGCGTGTCGATGTCGTAGAACCCGACGAGCCCGCGCGCGGTGGCCACCGCCCACTCGCCCACCGCGACCCCCTCGGGTACGTACGAGCCGACGACCACCACGTCCGCGTCGCGCACGCGCTCGGCGTGCTCCGCGCGCAGCTCGTCGAGCGAGGCGTAAAGCAGCGTGGTGCACCCGGCCGGGTTGGGCATGTCGCGGTTGTCGCGGTACCACAGCACGTCCCGCTCGAGGAACGTGACGCGGTGCCCGCGCGCGGCCAGCTCGCGCACGAGGCCGCGGTACGTCGTCGCGTGGCCGTTGCCCCACGACGACGTGATCGACAGGCCGAGGAAGACCACGTTCATGTGCGACCACTCATCCGCAGAGTACGGCCTCGACCTGCGCGGCGCGGTGCGCGTACGTGTGGTGCGCCAGCACGCGGCGGAGCGCCGCCTCGCCGATCGTGCGCGCCCGATCGGGGGTGAGCGCGTCGACGTGCGCCGCCACCGCCGCGCCGTCGTCCGCCA
The DNA here is from genome assembly GCA_963851265.1 of uncultured Gemmatimonadales bacterium. Classification (GTDB taxonomy): domain Bacteria; phylum Gemmatimonadota; class Gemmatimonadetes; order Gemmatimonadales; family Gemmatimonadaceae; genus BPUI01. Next base: position 642,939 of record CAWKNZ010000007.1, on the reverse strand, counting down.
CGAGCACCTCGCGCCCGGGCTCGAGGAACTCCTCGATCCCGCGCCACGCGTCGGTGATCTGGCAGGCCCCCGCCCCCGCCGCCTCGAACAGCCGCGTCGCCGGCGACCAGCCGTTGGCGACCATGCTGTCGCGGTGCACGTTGAGCACGGCGAGCGTGGAGCAGTTGACCGCGTTGTGGTCGCCGGTGTAGACGTGGCCGAGTGCCGCGACGTTGGGCGGCAGCGCGCGGTCGTGCCAGCCGTTGCCGCCGAGCAGGAAGCGGCGCCCCCGCGCGGATTCCGCCGCGCGGAAGAAGAACTCGTCGATGCGCGCCTCGCGGTCGGGCAGCCGGTTGGCGAGCAGCACGCAGTCGGAGCGGAACCGCTCCTCGGGCGGCACGGGGTGGTGCGTTTCGGGGTCGAGCGCGTTGTAGATCGGGACGCAGCGCCGCGCGCCCAACGCCGCGTACGCGGCGACGACCGGGTCGCCGCCGCCGTACGTCAGCACGAGGTCGTAGTCTGGCACGAGCGCGCGGAACGGGTCCGCGCCGGGGCCGGCGCCCGCCTCGTGCACGCGCTGCAGCGTCGCGGGCGCGTCGACGTCCCAGAAGGCGACGAGCCGTCCGGGCGCACGGAGCCGCGCCACCTCGCGCTCCAGCAGCGCGTCGAACACGCCCACGCCGCTCGCCTTGACCACGAGGTCGGCCGACCGCGCGCGTTCGAGCACTCCGTGCACGCCGTCCTCGCCCTCGCCCGGGTAGACGACCACGGTCGCGTAGTCGGGGTCGGCGATGTCGCGGTGCTGCTGCCGCTGGTACGCGTCGGGCTCGTAGAACGTGACCCGGTGTCCGCGGTCGTGCAGCGCGCGCACGATGCCGCGGTAGTAGGTGGCCGCGCCGTTCCAGTACGCGGAGACGATCGACGAGCCGAAGAAGGCGATGTTCATGGCGAGATTCCTAACGCGCGGGCGACGGCGAGCAACTCCTCCGCGCGGTGGCCGCAGGTGTGGCGCGCGAGGATCGTCGCCCGGCCGCGCTCGGCCAGCGCCCGCGCGAGCGCCGGGTCGCCGAGCACGTCGCGGAGCCGCCCGCGCATCTCGGCGCCGTCGCGCGCAACGAGGAAGTCCTCGCCGGGCGTGAACAGCCCCTCGGTGTCGTCCCACGGCGCGCTCACGAGCGGAATGCCGCACGCGAGCGCCTCGAACACGCGGATGGTCGGGACGCCCGGGAGCGCGCGCACGTACGGGCGCCGCGGCACGTGCACCGTCACGCCGTAGCGCGCGAAGACGCGCGGCGCCTCGTAGTTGGGGAGCCAGCCCTCGTAGTCGATTCCCGCGGCTGCGAGCTCCCGCCGCGCGTACTCGGGGTATCGCACGCCGTGCACGCGCGCCCTGAGCCCCAGGTCGTGCACCGGGCCTAACAGGAACTCGCGCAACTCCTCGGTGCGCTCCTCGTCCCCCCAGTTGCCGACCCACACGAGGTCGCCGGCGCGCCGCTCGCCCGGGCGCGGGCGGAACACCTCGACGTCCGCCGCCTCGTGCCACGTCCACGCGCGCGCGGCCCAGCCGTTGGTCAGGTAGACCTGCCGCACCGCCTCGCCGAAGGCGAGCACGCCGTCGTACGCGCGCAGGTCGTACGCGCGCATCGACTCCGGCTCGGTCACCGAGCGGTGGTGCGTGTCGTGGAAGAGAAGGCGGAATCGCCCGCTGCCCGCCGCGCGCCGCGCGCCGACCGCGGCGACGAGCGCGTGCTCGCTCCACTCGTGCACCAGCACGAGGTCCGCGCCGTCGAGCGCCTCGTCGAGCGCCGCGTCGAGGCGCGCAGGGTCGTACACGTGCCGCACGCGCGCGAGCGCCGGGTACGCGGCGAGCCACCCCTCGAGCGCGGCCGCGCCGTACTCGGCGGCGAGGTTGCTCGCGCTCCACGCGCCGGCCGGCTCCCACACGCGCACGTCGTGGCCGCGCGCCTGCAGCTCGCGCGCGGTGCCGCGCAGGAAGTGCGCGTTCCCGTGGTTCCAGTCGGAGGCGAGCGAGTGGCAGAAGATGACGATCCGCATCACGCCGCCTCGACGGCCGTCCCCGCGCGGGCGGCCGCGGCGTACGCGGCGAGGTACCCGTCGGCCATGCGTTCCGGGGGGAAGGTGAGGGCGCGGCGTCGCGCGCGCGCCCCGCGCGCGGCGCGGCCCGCGTCGTCCGCAGCGAGCGTGCGCAGCGCGGCGACGAGCCCCGCGTCGTCGTCCGGCGCGACGTAGGTCGCCGCGTCGCCCCACACCTCGCGCAGGCTCGGAACGTCGCCCAACACGAGGGCGCACCCCGCCAGCCCGGCCTCGAGCGCCGAGAGCCCGAACGGCTCGTAGCGCGCCGGCAGCGCGTAGACGGCCGCACGACCCATCCACGCCGCCAGCGCGCCCGGCGCGAGCGTGCCTAACGGCCGCACGGCCGCGGCGTCCCAGCCCGCCGCGCGCCCGTCCGGGCTCGCCGCGTCGCCGGCCAGGTAGACCGGCCAGGGCAGCCCGGCGGCGACGCGGGCGAGGGCGGCCACGTTCTTCGCCTCGTCCCACAGCCGCCCCGCGGCGAGCACGAACGGCTCCTTCGCGGCCACCGGCGGGTACGCGTCCGCGCGGCGCGCGTTGGGGACCACCCGCACCCGATCCACCGCGAAGCCGTAATGCCGCGCGAGGTCCCGGGCGACGGCGCGCGTCGGCGCGACCACCGCCCCCGCCCCGGCCAGCCCCGCCGTGACGGCCGCGCGGTACCGGTCCCACGACGCGGGCGCGGCCTCCCCCCGCACCGCCGCCCACCACGAGCACACGTCCGAGTGCGCCACCACCACGGACGGTGCGCGCCACGGCACGGCGCCGTGCGCGTAGCCGTTCACCTGCACCACGTCCGGAGCGAGCGCGCGCTCCAGACCGAGCAGCCACTCGCCCGCGCGCCCCACGTCGTCCCACGGCGCGTCCATCCACTCCAGCGCGAACTCGCCCGCGTGCAGCGCGACGCCAGCTTGCGCGGCGTCCGCCCGCCGCTCGGCGTTAGGCGGCGGCCCCATCACGGCCACGTGCGCCTCGACCCCGCGCGGGGCGAGCGCGCGGGCGAGTTCGAGCGCGTAGGGCCACACGCCGCCCACGGCGTCGGCGGTGAGGAGGAGGCGCACGGGGTTACGCGATCCGGCGTGGTGCGGCCGCGCGCGACCGCTTCGCGGGCGCCCGGCATGCTGCGACGCGCTGACCCGCGGCGCCCATCAGTGAATCCCCACCGCCGCGCCAACTTCAGCGCCGCCCTCCGCCTCGGGGGCCCGCCCGTACACCGCGTCCAACGCCGCCGCGACCTCCACGAGGCGCTCGGCCTCCGGGTCGAAGCGCGCGCCTTCCGCGAGCCGCCGCGCCCACAGCACCGCCGCCCGCCCGCCCCACGCGTCCGGCGGCTCCGCGAGCACGTCGCGGCGCGTGCCTTCGTAACGCTCGGCGATGAAATCGTAGAAGCTCCCGCCCACGTTCCGCATCGCCGCGCCGCCGCGCTCGCCGTAGAACGCGGCCTCGATCACCGCGTCCCGCCCCGCGCTCAGGTGCCACGAGCAGGCGAGCCGAACCGCGACGGGCGCACCGTCCGGCCCCGCGAGGTCGAGCGTCGCCACCGCGTAGTCTTCGACTGCCCGCGAAGCGTCCGCGAGCGGCGCCCCCTTGCTGAAGAGCCGCGCCGACGCGCCGCGCACGGCCGGCCAGCCCAACGTCCACAGCGCGAGGTCGACGAGGTGGATGCCGAGGTCGATCACGCACCCGCCGCCCGAGAGCCGCGGGTCGTAGAACCACCCCTTGTCGGGCCCGTACGCGTTGTGGAAGGTGAGGTCGACCGCGTAGACCCGCCCGATCTCGCCGCCGTCGATCACCCCGCGCACCGCCCGCATCGCGGCCGTCTCGCGGTACGAGAGGTCGACGCCGAGCAGCCGGTCCGCCGCCCGCGCCGCGCGCACGACGCGCCGCGTTTCGGCCGCGGTGCGGGCGAGCGGCTTCTGGCAGAACACCGCCACGCCGCGCTCGAGCGCGGCCACGGCCTGCTGCGCGTGCAGCGCGCTCGGCGTCGCGATCACGAGCCCGTCGATCCCCGCGTCGAGCAGCGCGTCGAGCGAATCCACCACCACCGCGCCCGGCGCGACGGCGGCGGCCTGCGCGGCGGCCTCGGCCGATGGGTCGCTCACCGCGGCGATCACTGCCGCGCCGTCGCCCGCGATCGCCTCCAGCCGGTTGCGCCCGATCCACCCCGTGCCGAGGAAGCCGAGGCGCGGCCGCGACCCGTTCGCGGCGCCGGTCGTGAGATCGCCGGGGGTGCGGCTCATGGCCGGACCGCGGACGGCTCGACCGTCGACGGCCACGCCGTCCCGAGCCCCGCGAACAGGGCGGCGAGCGCGTCGATCCCGTCCCAGAGGTTCTGCAGGCGCAGGTTCTCGTTGGCCGCGTGCTGGTTGTCGTCGTGGTTCGCGATCGGCAGCACCACCACCGGCGCCCCGAACGCGTCGCCGAAGACCGCGAGCGGGAGGCTCCCGCCTAACGAGGGCACGGCGATCGGGGGGCGCCCCTGCGCGTCGGCGAGCACGCGGAGCACGGCGCGCCCCGCCGGCGCGTCCATCGCCGTGCGGTAGGCCGCGTAGCCGCTCCGCTCCCAGGCGAGGCGCACGAGATGCGGCTCGCGGCGGCGCGTCGCGGCGTCGGGCGCCTCGCGCACCACCCGGTACCCCTTCGTCCGCAGGTGCGCGACGACGAGGCTCTCCGCGCGCGCGGGGGTGAGGTCGGGGACCAGCCGCAGGTCCACGCTCGCGGTCGCCTCGGTCGGCACCACGTTGGCGGCCGCCGCGCCCACCGCCCCGCCGCGGATGCCGCGGAGGTTGAACGCCGGCCGGAGGAGCGACTCGCCTAACGTCTCGCCGCCTTCGGTGCGCCCGAGCGCGAGTTGGTCGCGCAGGGCCGAGTCCGGGCTCGGCGCCGCGGCCAGCGCGGCGCGTTCGGCGGCCGTCGCGGGCCGCGTCGCCTCGGCGAACCCCGCGATGAGGATGCGTCCGTCGGCGTCGCGCATGCCGGCCAGCAGCGCCACCAGCTCGGCGATCGGGTTGGGCGCCCAGTTGCCGTAATGCCCCGAGTGCAGCGCGCGGAGCGGCCCGTAGGTGGTCAGCTCGAACCCTGTCACGCCGCGCGCGCCGAACAGCACCTGCTGGCGACGCGACTGGTGTACGGGCCCGTCGGCGAACAGCCACGCGTCGGCCGCGAGCGCGTCGTGGTACCGGGCGAGCAGCGGCGCGAGGTGCGGCGAACCCGCCTCCTCCTCGCCGTCGAAGTAGAACTTGAGGTTGACGGACGGGCGCACGCCCGACGCGCGCAGCGCGTCGAGCGCCGCGAGCGCGGCCACGATCGGCGCCTTGTCGTCGCCCGCGCCGCGCGCGTACAGGCGCCACTCGGGGCCCGTCGCGCCCGCGCGGTCGGGGAGCGGCACGACGCGCCCGCCCTGGTCGAGCGGGCCGTCGCGCAGCGTCGGCGTCCACGGCGGGGTGGCCCAGTCGGCCGGGGTGACGGGCTGTCCGTCGTAGTGCGCGTAGAGCACCACCGTGCGGCGCGCGCCGGGCGTGCGGAGCTCGCCGAGGATCGCGGGCGGGCCGCCGGTCGGACTCTCGAGCAGGCGGGCCGCGACACCGCGCCGCCCGAGCGCGGCGACGATCGCGGCCGCGTTGCGGCGGATCCCGACCGAGTCGCTGGCGAGGTCGGGGATCGCGAGCAGGTCGGCGAACTCGCGCAGCACCTCGTGGTCGTGCCCGGCGCGCCAGGCGCGCACGCGGGCGACCGTGACCGCCGTGCTGGCGGCCGGCGCCTGTGCCCGCGCCGGCGCGCTCGCCGTCGCCCCCACCGCGGCGCACGCCGCAGCGCACAGCGCCGCGCGCAGCCTCACCCCGTCGTCACCAGCGCCTTGAGGAACCCGTCGGGCCGCGTGCGCGTCGCCTCCAGCGCCTCGCCTAACCGGTCGAGCGGGAACCGGTGCGTGTAGAGCGGCGCGGGGTCGAGCGCGCCCGACGCCACCGCCTCGACCGCGGCGCGGATGCCCGCGACGTAGACCGCCGGGTCGCGCTCGTGCGCGTTGATCACGTCGAGCCCGCGCCAGTTCCAGAGGAACATGTTCACCTGCCGCGGCCCGTCCTGGTGGAAGCCCGCGACGACGAGCCGCCCGCGCTCCGCCGTGAGCTCGCCGGCGAGGTCGAGCGGCCACTGCAGGCCGACGCACTCGAACGCGCGCTCGCAGAACTTCCCGCCCGTCAGCTGCTTGACGCGCCCGACGATGCGGCCGTGGTCGTCCATCGGCACCACGTCGTGCGCGCCGAACTGGCGGGCCACGTCGAGCGAGAACGCGCGCCGCGACACCGCGATCACGCGCGCGCCCGCGTTGGCCGCGAGGCGGCAGAGGAGGGCGCCGAGGAAGCCGACGCCGACCACGGCGACGTCCTGCCCGGGGCGCACGTCGGCCCGCGCGAAGATGTTGAGCGCGCAGCCGAGCGGCTCGCCGGGGAAGGCGTGTCCGTCGAGGGCGGCGGGGAGCGGCACGACCGCGTCGGCCTTCGCGACGTCGTGCGTGGCGTACGCCGCGTACGAGAGCGCCGCGACGCGCTGCCCCGGCGCCACGCCCGCGACGCCATCGCCTAACGCGTCGACCGTGCCCCACCCCTCGTGTCCGGGGTTCCCCGGAGGCGCGGGGTAGGTGAACCACTCGCGCCCTTCCCACATCGGCAGGTTGGACGCGCACACGCCGCTCCCTTCGAGGCGCAGGCGCACCTCGCCCGGCCCGGGCTCGCGGAGCGCCTGCGCCTCGACGCGCACCACGCCGGGCGCGGCGAGGACGGCGGCCTCGGTCGCGGCCGCCGCGCGCCCGCCTGCCGTCACGCCTGCACTCCCGCGAGTTCGGCCTCGGGCTCCGCGACGCCCGACTCGGCGCTGCCGAGCCACGCGTGCAGCCGCGCGAGCCCCGCGTCGAGCGAGGTGCGCGGGGCCCACCCCGTGGCCGCGCCGAACGCGCGCACGTCGCTCACGTACCACTTCTGGTCGCCCGTGCGCCACCCCTCGAACGACACCGCGGGCTTGCGGCCGGCGAGCGTGCCCAACCGCTCGACGAGTTCGAGCAGCGACGTCGTGTTCGTGGGGCCTCCGCCGATGTTGAACGCGCGCCCCGCGAGCCGCTCGACGTTGGCGCGTGCCAGCAGGAACGCCTCCACGAGGTCGCCGACGAACAGGACGTCGCGCACCTGCAGGCCGTCGCCGTAGAGCGTGATCGGCTCGCCGCGGAGCGCGCGGATGAGGAAGTGCGCGACCCACCCCTGATCCTCGGTGCCGAACTGCCGCGGGCCGTAGATGCAGCTCATGCGGAAGACCACGGCCGGAATCCCGAACGAGCGCGAATAGTCGCACACGTACTGGTCGGCCGTGCCCTTGGAGCAGCCGTAGGGCGAGTGGAAGTCGAGCGGGCGCCCCTCGCCGATGCCATGCGCGGCCAGCCCGGCGTCGGCCGGCGCATATCGCGGCGCGCCGTCCGCGCCCGTCGCCGCGGCGACGTCGGCCAGCTCGCCGTAGACCTTGTTGGTGCTGGTGAACAGCACCGGGATCGGCGCGCCGGCCGCGTCGCCCGCGGCGCGCACGGCCTCGAGCAGGTTGAGCGTGCCGCGGGCGTTTACCTCGAAGTCGGCGACCGGGTCGACCAGCGACGTGGTCACGGCCACCTGCGCGGCGAAGTGGAAGACGTCGGCCGCGGGCGCGCCGCCGTGCGGTGCGCGCACCGCGCGCGCGACGGCCGCGCGGTCGCGCACGTCCCCGTCGATGAAGCCCACGCGCTCGCCGTGCGTGGCGCGCAGCCAGGCGAGGTTCCGCTCGACGCCGGCGCGCGAGAGGTTGTCGAAGACCACCACCCGCCGTCCGTCGCGCAGCAGTCGGTCGGCGAGGTTGCAGCCGACGAAGCCGGCGCCGCCGGTGATGAGCGTTGGGCGGTCCGCGCTGCGCGCGCTCATACCGTGAGCCCCCGCGCCGCGAGTTCCGCGCTCGCCTCCGCGACCTTGTCCTCCGCGGTCTGGCCGTCGAGCCACTGTGCGAGCTCGCGCAGCCCGTCGTCGAAGTCGACCTGCGGCGCGTAGCCGAGCAGGTCGCGGGCGCGCGTGACGTCGGCGACGCAGTGGCGGATGTCGCCGACGCGGTACTTGCCCGTCACTTCCGGGGCGAGGTAGGCCTTGCCCATCACCTCGGCCAGGCGCTCGGCGATCTCGCGCACCGTGTAGCGGTGGCCCGACCCGACGTTGATCGTCTCGCCGTCGACCGGCGCCTCGAGCGCGAGGCGGCACGCGCGCGCGACGTCGTAGACCGAGACGAAATCGCGCTGCTGCCGGCCGTCCTCGAAGATCATCGGCGCGCGGTCGTTGAGCAGGCGCGAGGCGAAGATCGCGAGCACGCCCGTGTACGGGTTGGAGAGCGCCTGGCGCGTGCCGTACACGTTGAAGAAGCGCATCGCGGCGGTCGGGATGCCGTAGGCGCGCCCCGTGATGAGGCAGAGGCGCTCCTGGTCGTACTTGGAGAGCGCGTACACCGAGGCGAGCGACGGCGCCTTGGTCTCGGGGGTGGGCAGCGGCGTGAGCACGTGGCCGTCCGCGTCGCGCGTGGCGAAGTCGCCGGCGGCCATCTGCTCGCGCGTGCGCTCCACCGGCTCGGCGTGCCGCCCGTCGGGGCCCGCGTACAGCCCCTCGCCGTAGAGCGACATGCTGGACGCGACGACGAGGCGCGTGAACGGGCGCGCCGACTGCCGCGCGACCATGCCTTCGAGCAGCACGGCGGTGCCCATGTTGTTGACGCCCGTGTAGTGGGCGATCTCGTACATGCTCTGCCCCACCCCGACGGCGGCCGCGAGGTGGTAGACCGCGTCGATCCCGTCGAGCGCGCGGCGCACAGCGCCGGCGTCACGCACGTCGCCGACGACGAGTTCGACGTCGGCGTCGAGGTAGTCGGGGCGGCGTCCTTCCGCGGCCGCGGCCGCACCGTGCACCTGGGGCGCGAGGTTGTCGAGGGCGCGGACGTGATGCCCCGCACGCAACAACTCGTCGGCGAGGTGCGAGCCGATGAAGCCCGCCCCCCCCGTGATCAGGATCGATTGCCCCATGAACGTGGGTGTTGAGGGTGAGAAGGAGCCGCCCGGATCCCGACGCGCCGCGGCGACGCGAGACCGTTCCCTACTTACAGCTTTGTAGATGCTTTGGTAAGTAGCCTAATCGAGGCACTTTCGCCATGTGGGAGCGCGCGCGGGGGGTGCGTGGCGCGTACAAACCTTGCACTTTCCCCCGCCATGCGACTCGTAGTCTTTGGACTCACGGTCAGTTCGTCGTGGGGCAACGGGCACGCCACGCTCTGGCGCGCGCTGATCCACGCGCTCGCCCGTCAGGGACATTCGGTCACGTTCTTCGAACGCGACGTGTCGTACTACGCGGCCCACCGCGACGTCACCGAACTTCCGCGCGGCGAACTCGTGCTGTATCCGTCGTGGGAGGCGGTGCGCGATCGCGCGCGCCGCGCGCTCGACGACGCGGACGTGGCGATGACCACGTCGTACTGCCCCGACGCGACCGAGGCCGCGGCGCTCATGCTTCACGCGCGCGAGGCGAACCGCGGCGCTCCGCTGGCCACCTTCTACGACCTCGACACGCCGGTCACCTTCGCGCGGCTCGACGCGGGCGAGCGCGTGCCCTATCTGCCGACCGACGGACTGGGCGCGTTCGACCTCGTGCTCAGCTACACCGGTGGCCGCGCGCTCGACGCACTCCGCACGCGACTCGGCGCGCGGCGCGTGGCCCCGCTGTACGGGTCGGTCGATCCGGCGGTGCACCGTCCCGCCGCGCCGCGCGACGCGTGGCGGTGCGACCTGTCGTACATCGGTACCTACGCGGCCGACCGCCAGGCCGCGGTCGACGCGCTCTTTCTGGAGCCCGCGCGCCGGCGCCCCGACACGCGGTTCATGCTCGCGGGCTCGCAGTACCCGGCCGACTTCGCGTGGACGCCCAACACGTGGTACCTGGCGCACCTGCCGCCCGCCGACCACCCCGCGTTCTACGCCTCCAGCCGCCTCACGCTCAACACCACGCGCGGCGCGATGGCGGCGATGGGCTGGTGCCCGTCGGGGCGGCTGTTCGAGGCGGCGGCGTGCGGCGTGCCGATCCTCACCGACACGTGGGACGGGCTCGACGCCTTCTTCACCCCCGGTGACGAAATCCTCCTCGCCCGCACGGCCGACGACGCGATGGCCGCGCTCGCCCGGCCCGACGCCGAATTGCGCGAGATCGCGCGGCGCGCCCGCGAGCGCACCCTCGACGAGCACACCGCCGACCGGCGCGCGCGAGAGCTCGTGGCGGCGATCGAGTCCGCGGCCGGCGGCGTTCCGTTAGGCGACCCGCCCGCGGGCGCGCTCGCCGCGGCGGTCGCCGGGGGGGGCTGACCCCGTGTGGGGCATCATTCCCGCGGCCGGTGCGGGGACGCGCATCCAGCCGCTCGCCTTTTCCAAGGAACTGCTCCCCGTGGGCAGCCGCGTCGACCACGGCGTCGAGCGGCCGCGCGCGGTGAGCGAGTACCTCGTCGAACGGATGGTGCGCGGCGGGGCCACGCGCATCTGCTTCGTCGTCTCGCCGGGCAAGGCCGACATCCTCGCGTATTACGGCGGGTCTGCGTGCCAGGCGCACGTGTCGTTCACCGTGCAGCCGCAGCCGGCCGGGCTCTGCGACGCGCTCTTCCGCGCGCTGCCGATGATCCCGCCCGAGGACCAGGTGCTCGTGGGGCTCCCCGACACGGTGTGGTTCCCGGTCGACGGCTTCCGCGCGCTCCCCGACGACCGGCTCTCATTCCTGCTCTTCCCCGTCGAACGCCCCGAGGTGTTCGACGCCGTGGTCACCGACGCGGGTGGCGCCGTGGTCGAAATCCAGGTCAAGCAGCCCGGGGCGAGCACGCCGTGGGTGTGGGGGGCGTTCAAGCTCACGGGCGCGATCCTGCGCGAGCTGCACGACCTGTGGCTCGCGCGCGAGCAGGCGGACGAGTACTTCGGGACTCTCGTCAACGCCTGGCTCGCGCGCGGCGGGAGCGCGGTCGGGGTGCGCGCCGGTGAGACGTACGTCGACGTGGGCACGCTGGGCGGGTACCGCGAGGCGATCCGTGCGTTAGGCCAGCGCGGGGTCGAGGACGCCGACGGCGCCGGGGCGGGTGCGGTGGTGCCGCGGATGGGCGCGGCCGTCGCGGAGCGGACGCGCGCCTGACGGGCGGGCGAGCGGCGGGCCGCGTGTTCGTTCGGACGCGCGGTTCCGCGCGGCCCCGGCCCCGCCGCTCCCGAACAAAGCCCGGCCGCGCGCGCTACATTCTGCAGCCGCCGTGTCCGCGCCTTCAGCCGCCAGCCGCTCCTTCCCCGCCGCCCCGTCGCTCGTCGAACGGCTGGACGCCGCGGCCGAGCTCGGCGACCTCGACGCGCGCCAGCTCGCCGACGCGCTCGGCCTAACGGTCGCCGGCCTCCGGGCCGCGCTCGCGCGCCCCGCCCTGCTCGCCGCGGAGCACGTGCCCGTGCTCGCGGCCGCGCTCGGGCTCGACGCGGGAACGGTGCGGGCGCTCCGACGCACGTCGGCGGCCGGGGCCGCAGGCGGGCCCTCGCCAGCGCGCACCGAGTCGGCCGCCGACCCCGCGCCGACCGTCGTCGCCCTGCTCGAAGCGACGATGCGCGCCGTCGCGGGCGATGACGCCACGGCCGCGGCGCTCCGCCGCGCGGTGCTCGACGTCGCGGCCGCCGCCGCGCGCGAGGGCGGGCGCGTGCTCCCCCCGGGCGCGCACGATCTCCGTGCGCGCGCCGCCCGCGGCGAGTTCGACAGGCCGATTGCCGTGGGCGCCCCCGACGTGCCGTCCGACGTCCCGGCGCACGCCACGGACGACGCGGCGCTGGTCGCGCACGCCGCCGAGCTCGTGCGCGAGCTGCAGACGGCCGCGCCCCGCTACGACGGCCTGTTCGCCCCGCTCGACGACGCGGGCGCCGACGACCTTCTGCGCCGCCACGGCGTCGCGGTCCATGCGGTGCCCGGTGTGCCGGCGGGCACGCGCATGATGCTCACGCCGCCGCTCGTCGGTCGCCACCGGCTGTTGCGCGCGGGCGGCGCGACCGAAGACCAGCGGCGCCTCACGACGCGCGTCGCGCTCGCACACCTGCTCGCCGGGCACGCGGGCGAAGGCGCGCCCCTTCCCTCCCCCGCGCCCGACGCGCCGGCCCGGCTCGCCGACCTCGTCGCACTCGCCGATCTCGTCCCCTTCTGGCAGCTCAGCGACGCGCGGCGCCGCGGCCGGCTCGGCTGGCACGCGCTCGCGGCGGACGCGGCGCGCCACGGGGCGGCGATCGCCGGCGACTGGGACGCGGCGCGCGCGGCCGACCGCGGCGCGCTGCGCGTGGCGCTGTTCCGGGCGCACGCGCTCTGACGCCGAGCGCGGCGGGCGGCGGTCCGTCGTCAGCGAATGAAGTACCCGACGACGCGCCACTCGCCGTCCTCGCGCCGCAGTGTCAGGGTCTCGACCACGGCCTTCCGCGCGTCGTAGACGCTGTGGTACTGCCGAACGACGTACTCACCCGGCGGGGCGCTCGGGAGCCCGTCGAAGGCCTGCGCGACCGCGAGGACGCGAGACGTGAGTGGGCCGAGTGGAGAGCGGGCGGCCCGCAGTTGGGCGGTCCAGTCTTCGGCGGTAATGGCCGTGCGGAACACCGTGCCGGCAGCGGCCCAACTGCCGGTGCCGTCGCCGGCGTCGGCGAGCGCAAGCCACATCGCGGCCGGCTCGTCGGCACGGGATTCGATCGAAGGGTTCGTCATCGGGCGGAGAGATGCCGTGTGAGGAGACGGGGAGGCGCGTCGCGCCGTCCCGGTGTTCTACGGACCGTCGCCCGACCCGGATTCGTGACCGTGGGTCCCTGATCAGCTCTCAGCGGGTAGGCGAGCGCCTGGTCGGCGTCGCCCGCCGGTGTGCGGCGTGAGCGAGGGGGGCGGCATCGGCACCGATGCCGCCCCCCTCGCTATGCCTTCCGCGGTCAGCGCCGACGCCGGCGCGTGTACCCGGTCAGCATCAACACGCCGACCGCGGTGAGCGCGATGGTCGTCGGTTCCGGCACCACCGTGCCCGGGGCCCCGGTCGGGCCACCTCCTGTCCCGCCGCCTCCACCGCCGCCGCCTCCACCGCCGGTGCCCCCACCGCCGGTGCCCCCACCGCCGGTGCCCCCACCGCTGGTGCCCCCACCGCCGGTGCCACCCCCACCGGTGCCACCCCCACCGGTGCCACCCCCACCGGTGCCGCCGCCACTGCCGGGTGTGGTGGGGAGGGAGTCAGCGGTCGCTACGGCCGCGGGCGTCCCTGGGTGGTGCGAGCCGACGGCGAAGGCGGTCCCACCAAGGAGGAGCCCGCCGAGGAGTGGCAGGCCGATGCGGCTGCCGACGGTCGGGACGAGCGGTGGCACGACTTCGCCGGGTGCCGTGACCGGCGCGGGGGTGACGTCGCCGACCGATGTGCCGGACGCGGGGGCGGGCGTCTCGGCAATCGCGGGACAGGCGACCGGCTGCGTGGTCGCGACCGGCGGGCCGCCCTTCGTGACGTGCACGCCAGACGTCGTGTACTTGCTGACGTGGATGCTGCCGTCGGCGAGGCGCACGCGACGCGTCGTGAGGCGCGGACGGCCCAGCGAGGAGTCTCGAGGCGCGAGCACCTGGTGGCGCGCCGCGGTGAACGGGTGCGCCAGGACGCGCGCGGCGCCGAGCGAGTCGCACGCCTGCGGCGTCGTTTGCGCGACGGCTTGCGGCGCGGGCGTGCCGACCGGGCGCGCGACCGGGCGCGCGCCCGGCTGCGCGGGTGCGGGCGCCGCACCGACCAACACGCCGACCCCAGCAAGCCACGTTAGCACCTGCTTCATGTCAGCTAACTCAGTCAAGGAAGATGCCAGCGCAGGCGTCGCCACCTGCGCCGAGGCGCCGCGCGTCCGGGGAGCCGTCCGGCTCGCGTGAGGCCCGAGGACGATTATACGGCAACGTGCGCATTTTGTCTGCCAAACGAGGGGCCCGATGCTCGCCGCGAGACCGCGCCGCGTGCCCCGTCCGGCACTCCGCGCGCTCCCGCGCCCGGGTGCGGGAGGCCACCGAGCGGACGGTTGCCGCGACGTTCCGCGCCGGCCGCATCATATGTTTACGCGACGTCGGCGACGTCGTTCGTGTCGGCCCGACGTGCGTCGCGCGAGTGCCCGGCGTCCGGCAGCAGACGCCTCGGCCGGTCTGGGCGTCACCGGCCGCCGAGCGGACGGCGAGCAGGATTGCCACTCCGTGGCGCGCGCGCCACACGCGCCACACGCGGCCGGAACGGTCGCGAGCGCGTCGGCCGCGGCGTGTGACCACGTGCCTATGGTCGGCGGCGCAGCATCGCATCGCGCGTCGCACGAAATTCGGTTCCGGGCTTCCAGTTCGGCCATACCTCTCCGTCGGCCACGTCCAGCCCGACGCGGAAGAGGAGCCGCGTGTCGTCGACCAAGCCCGAGGTGTCCCAGTCGGGCTTCACCTCGTCCGACGGCTTGTGGTAGTCGTTGGCGACGTAGGCGGCGCGCACGCGCGGCCCGTACGCCGTGGTCTTCCCGACGTACTCGGCCCCCGGAAAGAGGAACGCGAGCGCCGGCACGCCGTGGCGGGCGAGCTCGAAGTGGTCGCCGCGGTAGAAGTAGCCCTTCTCGGGCTCGGGGTCGGGGCGCACCGTACGGTCGTCGTCGCGGGCCTCGCGCGCGAGCAGGTCTTCGAGCGTGCTCAGGCCGTACCCGATGCTGACGAGCGCGTGCGTGCGCCCCCACGGGTTCATGATGTCCATGTTCACGTCGGCGAGCGTGCGCGCGAGCGGGTACGGCGGGTGCTGCGCGTAGTAGCGTGCGCCTAACAACCCCTGCTCTTCGGCGGTGAACGCCGCGAAGACGACCGTGCGCCGCGGCGGGCGGGGGAGCGCGCGGAAGGCGCGCGCCGTGGCGAGCGCCCACGCGACGCCCGACGCGTCGTCGAGCGCGCCGTTGTAGATCGAGTCGCCGCGGACGGGGCGCCCGACGCCGTAGCCGTCCCAGTGCGCGGAGTACAGCACGTACTGGTCGCGTACCGCCGGGTCGCCCCCGTCGAGCCGCGCGACGACGTTGCGCGACCGCACGCGCCGCACCGCGTTCTGCACGCGGAACTCGGCGGTGCCACCGAGGGGGACGGGGCGGAACTCGCGGGTGCGCGCGAGGCGCTCGAGGGCGCGAAAGTCGTGGCTGCCGGCAGCGAACAGGCGGCGGGCGACGTCGAGTTGCAACCACCCCTCGACCGCGGCGTGCGCCGGGCCCCCCTCGACCTCGAACTTCTCGTGTGCGTTGCTCTGCACGACGCCCCAGCCGTAGCCGGCCGGTCCGGTCTGGTGAACGAGCAGCACGGCCGCAGCCCCGCGCGCGGCGGCGGTCTCGTACTTGTAGGTCCAGCGCCCGTAGTACGTCATCGCCGCGCCGCGGAAGACGCGCGGGTCGAGTCGCGTGCTGTCGCGCGGATCGGGCACGGGCGGGTCGCCGACGAGCATCACGACCGTCTTCCCGCGCACGTCGACGCCCTTGAAGTCGTCCCAGTTGTACTCGGGCGCGACGACGCCGTACCCGACGAAGACCAGATCCGAGGCGGGCACGGTGACGAGCGTGTCTGGGCGCATGGACCAGGCGACGACGTCGTCGAGCGGGCGGAGCACCGTCGTCTGGCCGGCGACCTTCGCCGACGCGCGCACGGTCGACGTCGTCCCGACGAGCGGGACGGCCTGGAAGAAGGTGCCGTCGGCGGCGCCGGGCTCGAGGCCGATCGCCCGGAACCGCGCGGCGATGTAGGCGACCGCGGAATCCTCGCCGCGGGTTCCGGGCGCGCGCCCTTCGAACGCATCCGAGGCGAGCGCGCGGATGTCGCGCAGCATGGCGTCGCCGGTAATCGCCTGCGCGGCCACCACGGCTTCGTGTTGGGTGTGGTCGCGGCGCTGCGCGCCGGCAGCGCCCGCGTACAGCGCGAGCGAGGCGGTGAAGTGGCGCGCGAGCTGGGCGGGCCGCATGCGGGTGCCGGTCGGGTGAGGGCGGGGGATGCCAGGGGAGCAGTGAAGCTACCATGCGGACGCGACGAGGCGGCGGGCGACCGGGGCGCGGTGCCTACCGTCGCGTCGCAATCGCGGCCCAACGGCGGCGCGCGGCTTCGGCGACGTCCGGGTCCTCGCTCCAGCGGGCGGCGAACGGGCTCTGGTGTGTCACGGGGTCGAAGCCGTACGCGCCCGGGAACGCGAACGGGTCGTTGTTGGACGCCTGCGCGCCCCACCGGTGGAAGTGCTCCCAGTGCTGGTACCAGCCGCCCGGCGCGACGGTGTCGAGCACGGCATCGGCCGCAGGGGCGTCGACCGCGCGCGCGGCCTGCCAGTAATCGACGAGCTGCACGCCCCGACTGATCGCGAACAGGCGCTTGCCCGGGAACACCGTGGCGGCCTGGTAGTTGTCGCGCGCCTGGTCGTGCGCGTGCACGTCGATCCCCGGCCAGATCAGGATTCCGTCCAGATTCGACGTGTTCGCGAACCCCGGGTTCGCGGCGTTGGCCGACATCCCGACCGACCTGTTGAACCTGACGTTGCCGCCCTGGAAGTTTTGCGCGTCGTCCCAGAGCTGGGTGATGGCGAGGTGCGGTCGTCCCACCGCGTACGGGCCCGACCCGTAGTTCTGGAAGTCGAAATAGTACGTCGCCTCGTAGAAGAAGTGCCGCTCGACGCCGATCCGCCCGCAGTTCAACATCATGACCAACGGATCGACGCCGGGGCTTTCGAGGTGCCAGTCGCCACCTTCGGGGCGCGGGCCGTCGTAGGTCCAGACCTGGTGTCCGTTCCCGCGCATCCACGCGACGTGGTTCGTGTAGGGGTTCTTACCGTCCATCGACCAGTTGAAGAAGCCGCTCGTCGCGAACACGTCGAGGTCGGGCAACGCGCCGACGCGCCACACCCACGTGGTACAGAACGTCTTGAACCGCCGTCCCGGCCCGGTGACGGCGTGGAACGCCGCGCTCGCGGCCTGGATGCCCGCGATCGCCGAGTCCGGCGGTTCATCGTACATGTAGGCCACGCACGTGGTCGGCGTACGCCCGGCGTGCAGCTCGACCGCGTGCACGGTGCGCGTCGCGTACGCCTGGAGCTTGGCCTGGTCGGCCGCCGAGTACGGGCCGGTCTGCGACACGCCCGCGGACTGGTGCCAGTGTCCGTCGACGAACAGACCGGTGCCTAACCCCGCGCCGGGCCCCCGGTAGCCGTGGACGGGATCACCGGTCCGCCAGCCGTTCCCGGACAGGAGTAGCGCCTGCGCCGGGCCCCACTGCGCGTCGCCATTGACGCCGGTGGGCGTGTCGTTGTAGCCGCCGGTGTCGAGCGTCGCGGTGAGTTTGTGCCGGTGGAGCAGCGTGCCAGCGCGGAAAAGCGTGTCGCTGATGACCCCCGGATCGCCCGCGTAGAACGCGCCGCCGATGCGGCCCGAGATCTGCGCGCTCGACACCGAGAGCATCGTGCCGAGGTGCGGCGTGTCGGGAAGCGTGAGCGCGTGGACGGTGTGCGACACGGGGATCGTGCGCACGACGGCACCGTTGACGCGAACCTCGGCCGCGCCGCTGTACACGCCGGCCGGTTGGTCCGCGCCCACGTAGGCCGCGACGAGGACCTCCTGCTGCGTGCCGGCGGCGACCGTGAACGTCGGGACGAGTTCGTGCGGGATGCACGGCTCCGGGTACCACGTGTCGTGGTCGGGGCGCGAGAACCAGTCGTTGCCGGGCGGACGCCGGCGGAATCGGCTCCCGACGATCTCGGGCGGCTTGCCGACGTCGCCCGTTCCGAACATCGAGAGCCCGCGCACGGGCAGGTAGCGCACCACGAAGAGTTCGACGTCGCGGTCGGTATAGAACATGAGCCGACGCCCGCGCTCGCGCTGTGACGCGGGGTCGGTGCCTAACCCCGACATCGTCGCCGGTGTACCGCGCAACGCCGCCCCGTTCGGCCCGACGAGTGGCGTCATCGTCACGCTCACGCCTGCGACGTCCGTGGTCGTCGCGTTCTCGATGTGCAGACTGAATAGCGCGCCGTATTCGTTGCGTGCGCCGTGGGTCGTTACGCGACCGGTAGCGTCGTTCCACACGACGTTGGCGAATGGCTGCGCGCCCGGGACGCCGACGTGGCTCTTTCGCAGGTCGTGCCGGTGGACCTTGCCGATCGCGCCGTCGGCCCACACGGTGAGGGCGGCGTGTGGCGCGGCGGCGCGGCGGCGGAACATGTTGAAACGCGGCATAGGCTGGGATGATGCGCGGGGGTGACGTTGGGGTGCGCGCGTCGGTCCTGTACGTGCGCGACGCGGCCTCACGCGAGTAGGTCGACGCGAAGGCCGATCGCGGGATTGCTCAATACTACGAAGCCGGCCATGCCGGTCTGATCCGGCCACTCGGCAGCCACCTCCCCGTCGTCCGGCGGGACGGCGACGTAGCCCGTCGCGAGAGGTGACCACACGGTCGGCCGGTGCGCCCGTGGTACCGCTTCGGGCTTCGGCCGCGCGCGCGCGGTAGCTTCATGTGGACTCCGTCATGTGACGGGCGCTCCCGTTCGGGCGGACATGCGCCCGGATCAGCTGCGCCGGTGACGAGTCGGTGCGAGGGCCGGCGTACCGTGCCTGCGGGCGGCGCGTCCGCTCGTCGCTTCCGGCACGCGCGTCGCTGGCGCGCACGGGTCCCGTACAACCACCTCGTATGACGAGCATGCTGCCGACCGCCCCGACCCTCATGCTCACCCCGTCGGCGCGTCGCCGCGTGTTCGTGACCGGGGCGACCGGCACGATCGGTGGTGCGACGGTGCGCGCGCTCGCGCGCCACGGCCACGAGGTCGTGTGCTTCGCCCGGCGGTCAACGGAGCGCGGACGCGTCGCTCCTCCTCAGCGGCTTTCCTGACGGAGTCAGCGTGCGCGCGGGCGACCTCGGCGACCCCGGGTCGCTCGCGCGGGACGGTTTTCGGGGCGAGCGGTTCGACGCGGTGATCTCGTGCCTCGCCTCACGCACCGGCGCGCCGGCGGACGCGTGGGCCGTCGACCACCGCGCGCACGTCCACCTGCTGGAGGCGGCCGAGCGGGCCGGCGTTGGGCAGTTCGTGCTCCTCTCGGCAATCTGCGTGCAGAAGCCCCGGCTCGCCTTCCAGCACGCGAAGCTCGCCTTCGAGCGGCAGCTCGTTGCCTCGGGCCTCCGCTACTCGATCGTCCGGCCGACGGCCTTCTTCAAGTCGCTCTCGGGGCAGGTCGCGCGTGTGCGGCAGGGCAAACCGTTCCTCGTGTTCGGCGACGGTACGGGGACGGCTTGCAAACCGATCTCCGCGAACGACGTCGCCGAGTATCTCGTCGGCTGTCTCGGTCATGCGGACCGGTGGCAGCGGGTGCTGCCGATCGGCGGGCCGGGGGACGCGATCACGCCCCGGCAGCAGGGGGAGCTGCTGTTCGCGCTCCTCGGCCGGCCGCCGCGGTTCACGCACGTGCCGGTACGGTTGCTCGACGGGATCGTAGGAACGTTCGGCGCGTTGGGGCGGGTGGCGCGACCGTTGGCGGCGAAGGCGGAGATGGCGCGCATTGGACGCTACTATGCGACCGAGTCGATGCTGGTGTGGGACGAGCGCGCCGGGCGCTACGACGCGGACGCTACGCCGTCGGTCGGACGCGAGACGCTCGCGGACCACTACCGCGCGCTGTTGCAGGGCACGGCGACGGCGGACCTCGGCGAGCACGCCGTGTTCTGAGCCGCCGGCTCCGAGTGGGAACCTCATCTGCCGCTGCCGTACCTCGTCCCAACGACTCCATGCTCGGCGCCATCGCGGGCGACCTGATCGGCTCCCCGTTCGAGCACCACCCGACGAAGGCCGTCGACTTTCCGCTGTTCTCGCCCGGGTCGCGGGTGACGGACGACAGCGTGCTGACCTGCGCGGTGGCCGCCGCGATACTGCAGGCGACGGCGGACGGTGAACGCCCCGACTACGGGGCGGCGATCCTCACCTTCGCGCGTCGCTGGCCGCATGCGGGGTACGGCGGCAACTTCGGTCGCTGGTTCCGCGGCGATGATCCGCGGCCTTACGGCAGCTTCGGCAACGGCTCCGCGATGCGCGCGAGCCCGATCGGGTGGGCGTGGGATCGTGTGGACGACGTGCTGCGGGAGGCGGAACGCTCCGCCGCCGTCTCGCACGATCACCCCGAGGGCATCAAGGGCGCCCAATCCGTCGCGCTCGGCGTGCTGCTCGCGCGCACGGGCGCCGACAACGCCACGATCCGGGGCGAGCTCTCGCGCCGATTCGGGTACGATCTCGCGCGCACGGTCGACGACATCCGGCCCGCCTACCACTTCGACGTGACGTGCCAGGGCTCCGTGCCCGAGGCGATTCTCTGTTTCCTCGAAGCACAGGGCTGGGAAGACGCGGCGCGCCTCGCCGTTTCGTTAGGCGGCGACGCCGACACGCAGGCCTGTATCGCCGGTGCGCTCGCCGAGGCGCGATGGGGTGTGCCGGACGCGGTCGTGGCCGAGGTGTTCGCCCGGGTTCCGCACGAACTCGGCGCCGTGATCACGGCGTTCCGCGCGCGGTACGTGCTCACGGGTGGTCGGGCGAGCGCGTCAGCTGACGACACGCGACGATCATAGTGCGGCGCACGGCTGGGAATCCGCGACGGCGGCCATCGCGCCGCGGGTACCGGTACCGCGAGCCGCCGGCATCCGATGATCGCGCGTCGCGCTCCCACCGCTCGAATGCGAGCGTCACGCAGTACGTCGGCGGCTCCGGCCAGCCCGTACGCATGGCGATCGCGTAGATGAACCGGGGCGCGGCCGGCCGCGAGTTGGCGCTGTGCGCGATGCTCTGCTGGACGTCGCGCGCGCGTGTCGTGCGGTTCTGGCTCTGCGACGGACGCGATCGGGCGCGAGGAACGCGTCCTCTTACCGACGCACCTCGACCTTCCCCGTTTTGTCGAGCCTGACGAATACCAGCGTGAGCCCGGGGCGCTCGACGACCGCGATCTGCGTCTCGCCACCGCGCGATGTGACGCCGAGCCGTCCGGCGGCGTCGATGCGGGTGTATGACGCCCGGCGGCGCAGCCCGTTGTCCGTGTGGGGCGTGTGGGGCCCGGCGGCGCCAGCGCGGAGCGTATAGCCGTCGCGAGTGCATTCGAACACTGCGGGCCGGCGTGTCCCGCACTGGCCGTGCGACGCGACCGGTGGTGGCCACGGTGCCGATCGAGGGACGTCAGGGACGGCAGCGTTTCGCCACTCTCATCCCTTGGCGAGGCCGGTGAATGCTCAGGCGCGCTGTCAGCGCGTAGGAATGCGCGGTCGCGGTTGCCAGGGCCGGAGTCCCGGCCCATGGGCGGC
The DNA here is from genome assembly GCA_963851265.1 of uncultured Gemmatimonadales bacterium. Taxonomy (GTDB): domain Bacteria; phylum Gemmatimonadota; class Gemmatimonadetes; order Gemmatimonadales; family Gemmatimonadaceae; genus BPUI01. The sequence goes on along the minus strand of CAWKNZ010000007.1, from coordinate 621,478 downwards.
GCCTGCCCCCGCGCACCGCGCAGCCGGGACTCGGCGATTGTGCCTGCGGGGTCCCTTTGCTCGTCACGTGCTCGGTCGCACCCTCGTGCGTCCCGGCACTCAGGCGCATTCGAGGTCTCGCGGAGTGCGCCGATCCGTTCACCCCGTGCTGCCATCTCGCCGCGCTCATCGCGCACCTGCGCAGGCGCGGCGCGATCGCGCGTGCCGGTCACGCCGCACACGGCTGCGAGAGCATCTCCGTTAGGCATTGCGAATACGGCCGGTCCCGCACGGCCTCCATGATCTCCTCTCCCTGACCTCATGCCGTCCGATGTTTCCCCCGAACGCGCATTCTGGGCCAATCTGACTTACGGCGCTGAGGACGCGTGATTCGCCGTGAGATCCCGTCGCTGGACGGCTGGCGCGCCCTCGCGGTCGGCCTCGTCCTCGTCGCACATGCAAGTCAATGCGAAACGGGCCACCTCTGGGACGCGGGGCACGGTTGGGGCGGGTGGGTGTTCGACCCGGTCGGGGTGGGCGTGCTCGGCGTGCGCGTCTTCTTCGTCCTGTCGGGATTCCTGATCACGAAACTCCTGCTCGCTGAGCGCGCGAAGACCGGTCGCATCGCGCTCGGTGCGTTCTACTTTCGGCGGACCTTCCGCATCGCGCCCGCGCTCTTCGTGTTCCTGGCCGTCCTGGGAGCGATGACGTGGGCGGGGTGGGTGCCGGTGTCGGGGCGCGATTTGTTGACGTCCGCGCTGTATCTCCGCGACTACGCGGACGGGTCCTGGTATACGTGGCATCTCTGGTCGCTCGCCGTCGAAGAGCAGTTCTACTTGCTCTGGCCCGGCATCCTCGCGCTCGCGACGCGTGCCCGCCGGGGCGCGTGGGGCGCGCCGTTGGTGGCGCTCGCACTCGTCCCGCTGATCCGCGTTGCGGAACTCCATCACTACGGGTGGGCCAATGCGTGGCCCCTGGACTCGCACTTCGAGAACGTCGCGGACGCGCTCGCGACCGGCGTGCTCCTCGCGTACACGAGCGACTGGCTCGCGGAGCAGGCGTGGTATCGGCGCTGGCTCGCGTCGCCCGCACCGTGGCTCCTCGTACCCGTGCCGTATCTCGCTCTCTGGGGGAACTGGACGTGGCACGCGAAACCACACGCGCTCCTCGGGATCCCGATCGCGAACGTCGCCCTCGCGCTTCTCGTCGATTGGACCATCCGCCGGCCCGAGACGGCCGCGGGACGAGTGCTCAACGTTGCCCCGGTTCGCTTCGTCGGACGCGTGAGCTATTCGCTCTACCTCTGGCAGCAGATCGCCTTGCGCTTGGTGCCGGCGCACGCACCCGACGTGTTCATCCCTTTCGTCCCGCGCGTTCTCGCAACCTTGCCGGGATGCTACCTGCTCGCGCTCGCGCTCGCGGTGGCGTCGTACTACGGCGTCGAACAGCCGTTGCTCAGTGTGCGGACCAAGCTGATGGCGTGGTGGAACGCGCGTCGCTCGGCGTCGCTGCCGCGTATGCATCCGCAGTCGGTGCCAGTTGACGCGCTCGGCGACGCACCTTGATCGGCGGAATCGATGCTGGGGCGGCGACCACATACGCCGTGCTGTGTTCCGCGGTCTACGTCCTGCGCGCGATTGTTGTCCGCGAGGTCGGGCCGACGGTCGACGTGCGGCACGAGCATCGGAGTTGTCGGCGCTGACGCCACCACCGGCTACGATCGAGGTCGGGCCACGTCGGCGGCGACGGTGGCGAGCGAGGACAGGGACGAGGGGACGCGGGCGCCCGTGCGGGAACTTCAGCGCGCCTCGACCCATGCGGTTGCGGCCCGAAGCGAATCAAGAACCGGACGGATCGTAGTGAAACGGCGAAGGGCCGCAGCACCGTAAGTGCTTGCGGCCCTTCGCATTGCCCCTCCTGGGCTCGAACCAGGACTCTTCTGATCCAGAGTCAGACGTGTTGCCAGTTACACCAAGGGGCATCACCACGGCACGCCTAACCGCCGCGGCCGATTATTCTACCGGCGCCCCACCGCCCTCGCAACCCCTCGGTCGTGCCCCTGCCGTCGCCCGCGCGCCGCCTCGCCCTTTTCGCCGCCACGCTCACCGCGGCCGCGTGCGCGGGAGCCCTCCCGCCGAGCCTCCCCACCCCGCCCGCGGCGCGCGCCGCGACCACCGACCTCTTCTCCGCCTTCGCCGCCCGCTTCACCAACGTCGACCGCGCGCCCAAGTTCGACGCCGCACGCAAGAAGCTTAGCCGGTACGCCCTCTCTCCGTCCGGCATCTTCGACGACGCCTCCGTCTGGACCTCGATCGCTCCTGACGGTACCCGCGCCCTCGAAGTCGACGCGTCGGCGGCGCCGAACGGCACGTACCGCTTCACCCCCCGCTCCGCCCCGCCGGCACCCGAGCGCCTCGGCGACGGCCGCCACATCGTCCGGCTCGCGCGCGCGGCCGACGGCTCCTACGAGTGGGCCACGAGCGTCGAGCAGGATATCGGCCGCTTTCGCGCCGCAGCCGGGCCCGAACTGACGACCGCCGCGCTCGCCAGACTAGAGCAACCCGCCCCCGCGGTCCGCGCCGAGCTTCAGAGCACCTTTCCGCGCACCGGCGCCGCGCTCGGCCGGCTCGTTTCGCTCGACGAGGTACAGACCGCGCCCGCGGGCGACGGCACCACGCGTGTGGACTTGCGGATGACCGTGCGGCCCGACCGACTCCGCGCCGCCGGGCTCGCCGCGTTCGCCGGCTACGTCGACAAGTATGTCGGTGGCACCCGGTGGAGCATGGCGCTCGACGACGGGCGCGGCGCGCGCTGGGCCGACCTTCGCTCGGCCGGGGGCAAAATGCAGCTCCAGCTGCGGCTCCGCGACGGGCAGCTGCAGACGCTCGAAGGCGTCGCGCGCCCGCTGCCCGACAACGTGCTCTTGCGCACGGACACGTACACGCACGTCCTCATGTTCGACGTGGGGGCCGAGCAACTCGTCGGGAATCTCACGTTCGTGCGGGTGCCGTCCGAGCGTGGCTGGTCGATCCGCTGGCGCCAGCCACCGCACTGGCACATCCCGCTCGGCATGCGGCATCTCATTACCGGCGCGCTCGACCGGCCGTTCACTGGCGCCGGGATGCGCACGGAGATCGTGCTACGCGACCCGTCGGGAGGCGCGACGGGCGGAAACGCGGGCGCGCGCACGCTGCTCGTGCGGCAGTTCGACGTGTCGGTCCAGGAGAGCGCCCTCGTCCGCTGGTTCGGCGGCATCGGCGCGCGGGCGATGTCCGACCTCGACAGTCGGGTCGAGACCGAGGAGGACCGGGCGTTCGCCGACATCTTCCGCGCCCTGCGGGCCGACGTCGAAGCCGCATACACGCGCTGAGCACGCCCCCACAACGCGCGACGGCCCGCGCTCTCGAAAGAGCGCGGGCCGTCGTTTCCGCGTGCGTTCGTGCCGCGCGCGCCGTCATTGGAACTCTCCGTCCTACCGAACGGCGGCGGGCAACGAACAAGAACGATCATCGACCGCGTTCGTCACAGACGAACCAGACGCGCGGATGGAGCTGAGGGGGATCGAACCCCTGACCTCTGCAGTGCGATTGCAGCGCTCTCCCAGCTGAGCTACAGCCCCGCGAGCACGACGGCTGCTCCGGCCGATTGGCGCCGGAGCAGCCGTCGTGACCTGGATGAACTTAGCACGTTCGGCCCGCGCGTCAAGCACCGAGGGCCGCCGATCGCCGGCCCTCGGCCTCAGCGCCAACGGGCCGAGGCCGACGTCACGCCTGCTCGCGCGCGACCACGCGCGTCATCTCGCGCTCGCTTCCATTCCCGGCGTGATGATCGCCGTTGCGCGCCGCCCGGCTCGCCCGGCTCCGCGACTCGCCGCCCTCGCGACCGATGGTCGCCATGTGCGTCCGGTCGCGGCTCACGACGATGCCGCCCTTCTGCCCCGCCGTACGCGCCTCGTCCGAGCTCCACTCGTGCGCGGTGCCCTTGGCGTGCGCTGCCCGGCCCCCCTTGCTCGCGATCTCGCGCTGACGCGCCCGATCCATCGAGGCAAACCCTCGCCGGCTCTTCCCGGCGCCGCTCGCCTCGCCCCGCTCCGCGCTCCCGTCTACCGTCATCAATTCGCTCATCGTCGTGATCCTCTGGGCCCAAGAGAGAGATGCACAGCCGGCCGTCAGCGCCCCACCGACCTCCGACTCGACGGATGTAGCAAGCCCGCCGCAATTGATTGCGTAGCAAACTATGGGCCGTTGCCGGTCTCGACCGGCACACGGGCCACTGACATCCGCCAACACCGCCCTCAGCCCGCGGTCGTCTGGCCTCCCATCAGCGCAAGCACCTCGCCGGTGACGTAGCTCGAGTCGGCCGTCGACGCGAAATACACGTACGCCGGCGCCATCTCCTCGGGCTGCGCGGGACGCTGCATCGGCGTCTTCTGGCCGAACTGGGCCACCTTCTCCGCATCGCTGCTCTGGGGGTTGAGCGGCGTCCACACCGGGCCCGGCGCGACGCAGTTCACCCGGATCTTCCGCTCCACGAGGTTCTGCGCGAGCGCCTTCGTGAACGCGTGAATCGCGCCCTTGGTTGCCGAATAGTCGAGCAACTCCTTGCTCCCCATCAGCCCCGTTTCGGACCCCGTGTTCACGATCGCCGCACCCTCCCGCATGTGCCGGAGCGCGGCGCGCGCGAAGCGGAAGTACGCATAGATGTTGGTGTGGAACGTCTTGTCCCACTCCTCGTCCGTGATCTCCTCCAGCGACTTCTTGTCCTTCTGGTGCGCCGCGTTGTTCACGAGGATGTCCAGCTTGCCCAACTCGCGCACGGTCCGCTCCACGGCCGCGTCCACGAACGTCACGTCGGTCACGTCGCCCGGGATCTGCACGCAGCGCCGCCCCGCCCCCTCCACGTGCCGCCGGGTCTCGTCCGCGTCGCCCTGCTCTTCGGGCTTGTAGACGATCGCGACGTCGGCCCCCTCGCGGGCGAACAGCACCGCGACCGCCCGCCCGATCCCACTGTCGCCGCCGGTGATGAGCGCGGCCTTGTCGGCCAGCTTGCCCGCCGCCTTGTACGTCGGCGCCTCGAACTGCGGCTTGAGCGCCAAGTCGCGCTCCTGCCCGGGCTCGGCCATGTGCTGCGCGGGCATCCTGGTCGGATATTGATCGACGTGTGCCTGCGGGTCAGTCGGCGAATGAGACGAAGCGTCCATAACCGGATGTTTGTAGGTGAGAAGGTCGGCCGTCCGCGGTGCAGGGCCCGGGCCGGCGCGCCTACATTGCCCGCCCATGTCGCTCACCCTCCGTTTCCTCGGCACCGCCGCGAGTCGACCAACGGTCGAGCGGAACGTCGCCTCGGTCGCGGTCACGCGAGAGGGCGAGACGTTCCTCGTCGACTGCGGCGAGGGCACACAACGCCAGATGATGCGCTACGGCACGTCCTTCGGCCTCGGCGACATCTTCTTCACGCACACCCACGCCGATCACCTGCTCGGCGTGATCGGCCTGACCCGCACGCTCCAACTCGGCGGGCGCACGGAGCCGCTCCGCCTCTGGGGTCCCCGCGGCTCCGCCCGCACGCTTCGCCAGGTGGTCGCGCTCGGCGGAGGCAGCGTCGACCGGCTGGGCTTTCCAATCGAGTTCTTCGAGGTCGAGCCCGGCACGGCGGTCGCGCGTAAGGGTTACGCGATCGTCCCGTTCGCGGCCGAGCATGCGGGCGCGTCGGCCGTCGGCTACGCCATCGTCGAGGAGATCCGCCGCGGCCGCTTCAATCCCGACCTGGCGCGCGAACTCGGCGTCCCCGAAGGACCGGCGTGGGGGCGCCTCCACCGCGGCGAGACGGTGACGCTCGACGATGGCCGGACAATCGACCCGGCCACGCTCGTCGGACCGACGCGTCCAGGACGCACCGTGGTGATCACGGGCGACACGCGCCCGTCGGCCGCGACGGTCGACGCGGCCCAGGGCGCAGACGTACTCGTGCACGAAGCGACCTTCGCCGACGACGAAGGGCCACGCGCGATCGAAACCGGCCACTCGACTGCGCGCGAGGCGGCCACGGTCGCCCGCGTGGCCGGCGTCCGGCAGCTCGTGCTCACCCACATCTCGGCCCGCTACTCGCGCGACGCGCGCGAGCTGGAAGGCGAGGCGCGCTCGGTATTCCCGGCCACGACCGCGGCACGCGACGGCACGGAGATCGACGTGCGATTCGCCGACGAGATCGACGGCGAAGCTGCCTGAGACGCGCCTGAGGCGCTGGACGTACCCGCGTCCCGTCAGCCCGATTCGAACCGCGGAACGTTGCTGTCGATCGGCATCGAGCGCCGGAAGAGGTCGCCGATGTCGGCGTCCCCGAGCGCGGCCAGGACCTCCGCGGCGCCGAGTCGGGCGGTCACGTCGCGGGCCTCGGGACCGGAGCTCACCCACCACGCGTAGCGGTCACGCGCGGTCGTCGACCGGTCGGGGTGGAGAAAGACGATCATCACGTTGCTCGCGCCCGGAGCCCGCGCGGTCACGGTCCACGATACCCCGTCGGTCGCCCGGAACGCGCGAGATCGCACCCGCTTCGCCCCGCGGATCACGCCGGGACCTCGGGAGCGGCCAATGCGGAGGCCGACGCGCCGCCGATGAGCCGCCGCCCGGCGAAGCCGGCGTCGCGCCGGTGCCACCACGCCACCGTGGGCTCGCCGAGTTTCCAGCAGAGGCACGCGGGCACGCCATCGACCACGGCCGGGAAGTCGACGAGCCCCACGTCGATGCCCTTGCACTCGACGCCGAGCGTGGCGAGGTCGGCGAGCGCGGCGCGCACGTCGTCGGCGAGCGCGGCGGCGCGGCGGCGGAGCGCGGGCGTGTCGGGGTGCGGCCCGGACGCCGGTTCGGCACTGCTCGGGGTGGCGCCGGGCGCGTCGAGGGTGGCGAGCGCGGCCACACTCGCGCGCCAGTCGGCGTGATCGCGGACGAGGTCGGCGACGATCCGCCGGACGTACGGGAGCGCGGCGTTGGCCGACGCGGGCGTGTAGGTCGGGGGCATGGGCGTCCGGGAACGTTAGGCGGGCGTGGGCCGCGCGTCGAGCCCGGCGGGTGCGTCCGTCGCGCCGGCGGCATGCCCGTCTTCCGCGTCGGACGCCGCGTCGCCACCCTGGCGGCGGGCTTCGGCGTCGCGCTCTTCGAGCCGGCGGCGGCGGCGCGCGGCCGCGGCTTCGGCGCGACGCCGTTCGTCGGGCGTCTCGGGCGCGAGCGGGGGCACGTCGATCGGCCGGCCGTTGCGGTCGACGGCGACGAACGTGAGATAGCACGAGTTCGTGTGACGCCGGCGGCCGCTCGTCAGCTCCTCGGCCTCCACGCGCACGCCCACCTCGACCGAGGTGCGGCCGACGTGGTTCACGCTCGCCTTCATCACGACGAGGTCGCCGACGTGGATCGGCTCGCGGAAGTCGACGCGGTCGATGCTGACGGTCACGCACGCCGCGCGCGCGTGCCGGAAGGCCGCGACGGCGGCGGCCTTGTCCATCATCGACAGGATGACCCCCCCAAACACGTGCCCCAGGTTGTTGGCGTGCTGGGGCATCATGAGCTCGGAGGTCTCGTGCTGACTTTCGCGCGGCGTGCGCGCGGCGTACAGGGACATGACGGGCGGGGTACGGGGCCGAGCGCGGCGCGGGCTACGGGCGGTGTCGGAAGGCGACGCTCGTCGTGACGGCGTCGTCGAGCGCGCTCTGGTCGAAGGCGCGGCGAAGCGCCCGGCGGAGTGCCGCGTCGGCGGGCGGGCGGTCGAGGCGGACGAGTTGCTCGGCCGGGCCCGGCACATTGGCGAGCAGCCGCGCGGCGTCGGGCGCGGTCGCGGGCGAGAGCGGGCGCACCTCGGCGGTCCACCACGCGGGCTCGGGGCTCGCCTGCACGCCAGCCTCCGAGAGCGCGACCGGCGGCAGGGCGAGCGTGACGGCCCCGTCCTCATCGCCACCGAGGGCGACGAACTGCACGGCGGGCCCGCCGTCTGCAGCGATCGCGAGCCCGAAGTTGTCGGGATCGAAGCGGAGCGTGGCGAGCGCGGCGCGGGCCCGCTCGCGCGTGCTGTCGTCCGCGGCGGGCACGGCAAGGGTGTCGAGCGTCGCGCGCGCACGCGCGAAGGCGCGCCGCCCGGCGTCCGCGAGCGCGGCCGGCGCGGTCGGACCGAAGAGCACGGCGAGCGACGCGGCGCGGCCCGTACGCAGGTCGACGACGCGGCGCCGCAGCGTCTCGCGCCGCGCCGCGAGGTGCTCCGCATAGGAGCCGTCGACGAAGGTGCGCAGGTCGAGCGTGAGGTACGGCCCGTGGACGGCCACCAGTCCGACCCCGTGTTCGGCGACGAACGACGGGTCGGCTTCGGAGTCGTCCCCGTCGTCCAGTGGACGCGCGTCGGGGTGCGCGGCCGCGTAGCGCGCCGCGAGGTGCGGCACCTCGTCGTCGGCGGCGACGAGCGTGCTGTCGCCGGTCAGCAGGTCGCGCCGGTACACCCGTACGGTCGAGAACTCCGCCCCGTCGAACCGCACGCCGTCGTCGACCACGTAGACGTCGGCGAGGCGGCCGTCCCACCGCGTGAGAAACAGGGGCGCGCTCCGGACGTGGACACCGGCCGGCCCGCTCGTCACCCAGTACGTCGAGTCGCCCGCGACCGCGAGGAACTCGGTCGACGGCTCGCCCCGCCCCCCCCGCCCCGGCCGGTCGCGCGCGCAGGACGCCGACGCCAGCGCGGCGACCGCACCGAGAACGGCGGCGCCCGCGGCGCCCGCACGGGCGCGACGGGCCGGGCGGCGGCGAGACGCGAACATAGGGGCGTGAATATAGGCGTCTCGGGGAGCGCCCCGACGGTGTCATCCTTGCGCAGCGACCAACACCATGTCCGCGTCCTCGCGCCCGCCACACGCGGCGCCGCACTCGCCGATGCACGCCGCATCGCGCATCACACACCCGGAGCCGCCGGTCACCGTGCACGAGCCACGGTGGCCGGCGATTCTCGCCGTGCTCGGCGTCGGGCTGCTCTCGCTCGCGCTCCCCGGCTCGCTCACGATCGGGCCGCCGTGGCTGCTGCTCGTGGTGGTGTCGGTGCTCCTCGTGCCGACCATCATGGCGCACCGCCTCGGGCGCGACACGCTGAACCACGCGTTCGGGGTCGCGCTGCTCGGCGTGATGACGGCCGCGCTCGTCGCCGGGCTGATCCGCCTCGTCGCGGCGTTACCGTCCAAGGCGGAGGCGCCCCAGACACTGCTGCGCTCGGCCGCGGCGCTGTGGCTCACGAACATTCTCGTGTTCGCGTCGTGGTACTGGCGCGTGGACGCGGGCGGGCCGCACGCGCGCTCGCGTACACACCCGCGCGACGCGGCGTGGACGGGCGCGTTCCTCTTCCCGCAACAGACGGTCGACTCCGACGACGGGGGCGGCGCGCACGCGCTGCACTGGCGACCCGAGTTCGTCGACTATCTGTTCCTCGCCTTCAACACGAGCACCGCGTTCTCGCCAACCGACGCCCCCGTCCTCTCGCGGTGGGCGAAGCTGCTGATGATGATCCAATCGCTGATCTCGTTCGCCACCGTCGCGGTGCTCGCCGCGCGCGCCGTCAACATCCTGTGAGCGCGGGCGACCTCACGCCCCCCGACGCGCCGACGAGCACACTCCGCATCGCCAAGCTCGCCGCGGCCGCGACGGCCGCCGCGCTCGGCGTGGTCGCCCTCGGGCTCGGCCTGTGGGCGGTGCGCGACCTGCTCTTCATCGCGTTCCTCGGCGTGCTGTTCGGCCTGCCGGCCGCCGCGGGTGCGGAGCGGCTCGCGCGCTTCGGGGTGCCGCGCGCGGTCGGCGCGGCGCTCATCGTGGTGGGCGCCTGCGCGGTCCTCGGCGGCGTGGGGGCCTGGCTCGCGCCGACGCTGCGCCGGCAGTCGGCCGAGATCGAGACGCGCGTGCCCGACGCGCTGTCCGAGCTGGACTCGTGGCTCGCGTCGCACGACACCGGGCCGCTCCGGTTCGTGCTCGGCGCACCTGCAGCGTCCGCGGCGTCTGCGGCGCCCGCTGGATCGGGTGAGCGGGTCGACTCGCTCGGCTCGCCCGCGACGACCGCCGCAGCGGCGCCAGCCCCCGCGGGGGCCGCCGCGGCTGCCGGCGCGCCCGACGGACGCGCCGGCGGCCGGGCGCCGTCCGTGGTCGGTGCGGCGCTCCGCGCGCGGCTCGTCGAGCGGATTCGCACGGCGGGCGCCGGCCACAGCGACCCTCTGCGCGTGGTGCGCGCGACCGTCGCCGCGGCGACGGGGCTGCTGCTCGCGATCTTCCTCGCCCTCTACTTCGCCGTCGACCCCTCGCAGTACGCGCGCGGCGTGCTCGCCCTGCTGCCGGCGCTGCGCCGCGAGCGCGGCGCGACCGTACTCTCGGAGGTCGCGATCGCGCTCCGGCGCTGGCTCGTCGCCCAGCTGCTGACGATGGCGGTGCTCGGCGTCGCGACGACGGCGATCCTGCTCGGCCTGCACGTGCGCGCGGCGCTCGCGCTCGGGGTCCTCACGGCGCTGACGAAGTTCATCCCCACCGTCGGGGCGTTCCTCAGCGGCGTACCCGCGGTCGCGATGGCGTTCCTCACGAGCCCGCACACCGCGGTGCTCGTCGCGGTCGCGTTCGTGCTGCTCCAGTTTCTCGAGAACCACCTGCTGGTGCCGGTGCTGATGCAGCGGATCGACCTGCCGCCGGCGCTCACGCTGCTCGCGCAGGGGGTGATGACCCTGCTCTTCGGGCCGTTAGGCCTGCTCGTCGCGGTCCCGCTGCTCGCGGCCGTGATGGTGCTCGTGCGCGAGCTGGTCGTCGCGCGCCGGCCGGCCGCGGAGGTCGTGCGCACCGACGTGGACGCGGCCGCCGCGGCGCAGGTGGCGACCGCGCCGGGGGCGATGGTGCCGGGCGTCACCGGCCCGGGTCCGCTGGGTGCGCCGCCGACCGCCCCCGCCGCACGGCGAGCCGGATGACGCCCGACAGCCCTGGTGCGACCGCTTACGACGGCGTCGCGCTCGTGCAGGTCATGCCGGCCCCGTGATGGCGGCGGCGCCGGGCGAGGGCCGCGGGGCGCCGCGCGCCGCGTCGCGCACGGCCGCCACGAGCCGGTCCACCTCGTCCGCGGTCGTGTAGCATGCGGCCCCCGCGCGCACGAACCCGCCCCGCCCTTCCACGCCGTAGCGCTCGGCGACCGTGGCCGCGTAGAAGTTGCCGTGTGAGAGGAAGACGCCCTCCTCCGACGCCGCGGCCGTGACGTCGCGCGGGTGCACGCCGCGCACGGTGAAGCTCACCGTCGGCGTGCGCGGCAGGTCGGGGGGCGGGCCGTACACCGTGACGCCGTCGAGGCCGGTAAGCCCCTCCCACATCCGCTCGACGAGCGCCTGCTCGGCGGCGCGGATGCGCGTGTAGGCGCGGGCGAGGCGCGGGCGGCGCGGTCCCGCGGGCCCCGGCGCCCCGCCGCCCTCCGGCGCGTCGCCTAACGACGCGAGGAAGTCGACCGCGGCCGCGGTGCCGGCGAGCGCCTCGTGGTTGCGCGTGCCCGTCTCGATCCGCTCGGGCACGGTGTCCGGCGACGGCGCGACGCGCGGCACGTCGAGCGCGGCCAGCAGCTCGGCCCGGCCCCAGAGGATGCCGGCGTGCGGGCCGTAGAACTTGTACGGCGAGCACGCGAGGAAGTCGACGCCGGCCCTCGCGAGTGCCGCGACGTCGATGGACGCGTGCGGCGCCCAGTGCACGGCGTCGACGAAGACGAGCGCGTCGACGTGGCGCGCGAGCCCGGCGGCCCGCGCGACGTCCGTCAGCGTGCCCAACGCATTGCACGCGGCGTTCACCGCGACGAGGCGCGTGCGCGGGCCGAGGAGCGAGGCGAAGTGCGCCCAGTCGAGCGTGCCCGTGGCGGCGTCGAGGCGCGCCGTGCGGATCACCGCGCCCCGCTCGTCGGCGAGCGCCTGCCACGGGGCGACGTTGGCGTGGTGGTCGAGCTCGGTGACGACGATCTCGTCGCCGGGCTGCACCGGCGCGCCCTCGCCCGGGCCCGCGGGCAGCACGCGGCCGAGCGCGCGCGAGAGGTGGAAGGCGAGCGTCGTCATGTTGTGGCCGAACGCGACCTCGTCGGGGCGCGCGCCCAACAGGTCGGCCGCGGCCGCGCGCGCCGCGGCGATCACGTCGTCCGTCTCGCGACTGGTCGGCGTGGCCCAGCGCGCGGTGGCGTTGTGGTGCAGCAGGTAGTCGGCGACGGCGTCGGCCACCGCGCGGGGCACCTGCGTGCCCCCGGGCCCGTCGAAGTACGCGACCGGGTGGCCGTTGTGCACGCGCGCGAGCGCCGGGAAGGCGTCGCGCGCCAGCCCCGCACTCACAGGGGCTGCTCGAGCACGTCGGTCGCCCGCTCCTCCGGCGTCTCCTCGTGGCCCCCCGCACTGGTGGCCGGGCCGCCGATCTCGACGCCGGCCTGCGCTTCGATCACGCGCACGGCCTCGACGTGGTCGGCCGACTCGCCTAACGTTTCGCGCGCGCCGCGAAACAGCTCGGCGGCGCGCGAGATGAGCGGGGCGTCGACGCCCTGCGCGCGGATGAAGTCGGCCGCGATCCCCGCGTCCTTCGCGAGTAGCGCGAGGCGGAAGTTGCGCGGGAAGGCGCGCGTCAGGACGCGCTCGGGGAAGAGATTCATCGACGCGTTGGAGCGCCCGCTCGACGCGTTGATCACGTCGAGGGCGACCTCCGCGCGCACCCCCGCCTTCTCGAGCGCGGCGAGCCCCTCGCCGGTGCTCCACACGTTGACGGCGAGCAGCGCGTTGTTGACCGCCTTGAGCGCGTCGCCCGCCCCCACGGGACCCGCGTGCACGATCTTCTGCCCGAACGCGGCGAGCGCGGGGCGCGCCTGTTCGAGCGCGGCGGCCTCACCGCCGACCATGATCGTGAGCGTGCCCTTCTCGGCGCCGATCGTTCCCCCGCTCACCGGCGCGTCGACGAAGGCGACGCCGCGGTCGGCGAGCCGGGCGGCGATCCGGCGCGAGCCGTCCGGGTCGCCCGACGTGCAGTCGGCGAGCACCGCGCCGGGCGCGAGCCCGGCAAGCAGCCCGTCGGGGCCGTCGAGCAGCGCCTCGACCTCGCGCGAGGTGGGAAGGCAGGTGATCACGATGCTCGCGCCGCGCGCCGCGTCGGCCGGCGTGGCGGCGACGCGCGCGGACGCGCCCGCGGGGAGCGCCGCGGCGAACCGGTCGGCGCGCTCGCGCGTGCGGTTCCAGACGGCGAGCGAGAAGGGCGGCGTGGCGAGGTGGCGAGCCATCGGCGCGCCGATGTCGCCGAGGCCGAGGAATGCGACGTTCATGCGGAGGCTGAGATGGTGAGACGGCTTGGCGCCGGGGTAGTTTAGCGGCGTGAGACGCTGGATCCTGACCATTGCCGACATGCCCGCCGTGCACGCGGTGCGCGCGGTCGAGACTGCGTTCGCCGGCGTGCCCGGGGTGGCGGGCGCGGAGGTGTGGATGGGCGGGGCGGCGGTCGACCATGATGGGACCGTGACGCGCGCGATGCTCGAGGCCGCGGTGTCGGTGGCTGGCTGCGCGGTGGTCGGCGCGCGCGAGGAGCGGCGGCTGCGCACGTTGTAGCCGGACGTGGGTACCGACGACGGGCGCTCTTACATTCCCGCCCGACGCTCCCTCGCCCTTTCGGCCCGGACGGCCCGCATGACGCCACCCCACGCTTCGGACAGCACCCGGACGCCGGACGATCGCCCCGTCGGGGCGCTGCTCGCCCCCGACATCCTCGCGCTCCTCGACGAGGACCCGGCGAGCGTCGCGCTCGAGACCGAGGAGTTGCACCCGGCCGACCTCGCCGACGTGGCCGAGGCGATCCCGGAGGAGCGGGTCGTGGCGTTCCTGACCGCGCTGTCGCCGTCGCGGGCGGCCGACGTGCTCGAGTACCTGGACGAGGACCGCCGCGCGCTCGCGCTCGAAGCGATGACGACGCGGCAGGCCGCCGCGCTCGTCACCGAGATGTCGCCCGACGACCGCGCGGACCTGCTGGAGGAGCTGTCGCAGGAGAACGAGGAGCGAGCCGACGAGATCCTCGCGGAGATCCCGACGGCGGAGCGCGAGGAGACGGAGCGGCTGCTCGCCTACGACCCGTCGACGGCGGGCGGGCTGATGACGACGGAGTTCGTGTACGCGCCCGAGACGCTGCCGGTGGAGGACGCGCTGCGCGGGGTGCGGAGCGTGGCGCGCACGGGGCGGAAGGAGGCGATGTACGCCATCTACACCACCGACCCGGCGGGCCGGCTCGCGGGGGTGCTGTCGCTGCGCGAGCTGCTCGCCGCGCCGGAGGGCGCGAAGCTCGCCGACGTCGCGTGGACCGACGTGCGCAGCGTGCGCGCCGAAGCGACGCAGGAGGAGGTGGCGCGGCTGATCTCGGACTACGACCTCGTCGCGCTGCCCGTGGTCGACGCCGACGGCCGCGTGTTGGGCGTGGTCACGGTCGACGACGTGATCGACGTGATCCAGGAGGAGCAGACCGAGGACGTGCAGAAGCTCGGCGGCATGGAGGCGCTCGACGAGCCGTACATGCAGATCGGGCTCGGCGCGATGATCAAGAAGCGCGCGGGGTGGCTGTCCGCCCTGTTCCTGTCCGAGATGCTCACGGCGAGCGCGATGCAGCGCTTCGAGGGGGAGCTCGAGAAGGCCGTCGTGCTCACGCTGTTCATCCCGCTCGTGATGTCGAGCGGCGGCAACTCGGGGTCGCAGGCGACGTCGCTCATCACGCGCGCGATGGCGCTCAAGGAGGTCGCGCTGCGCGACTGGTGGCGGGTCGCGATACGCGAGCTGCCCGCGGGGCTCACGTTAGGCGCGATCCTGGGCGTGATCGGCGTCCTGCGCATCACGATCTGGCAGCACCTCGGGCTGTTCAGCTACGGGCCGCACTGGGCGCTCGTCGCGGCGACGGTCGGGTGCGCCCTCGTCGGCATCGTCACGTTCGGCTCGCTCGCCGGGAGCATGCTGCCCTTCCTGCTGCGGCGCCTCGGCTTCGACCCGGCGAGCGCGTCCGCGCCGTTCGTCGCGACGCTCGTCGACGTGACGGGGCTCAGCATCTACTTCTCGGTCGCCTACCTGATCCTGCACGGCACGCTGCTGTGACGCGCGCGTGAGCGCCGCGGCGGCCCCGGAGCCGGCCGGCACGGCGCGGGCGGGGCTCGCCGGCGGCGCCGTGCGCGTCGCGGCGGCGGCCTGCTGTTTCGGGTCGATCAGCACGCTCATCGTCGTCGCGACGCGCGGCACGCCGGGGCACCCGGGCGCGTCCCTCGCCGGCGTGCTGTTCTGGCGCTACGCCATCGCCGCCGTGGGCCTCGGCGCGCTGAGTGCGCGCGCCGCGGGCGCTCCGCGCGCCGCGACCGCCAGGGCGAAGTTCGCGGCGGTGGCCGTGGGCGGACTCGGGCAGGCGGGCGTCGCGTTTCTCTCGCTGTCGGCGCTGCACTGGATCACCGTCGGCACGCTCGGCTTCGTCTTCTACACGTATCCGGCGTGGGTCGCGCTCGTTGCCGCGGTGCGGGGGACCGAGCGGCTCGACGGGCGCAAGCTGGCCGCCCTCGCACTCGCCCTTGTCGGGATCGCGTGCACCATCGGGCTGCCCGGTACAGCCGCGGGAGCCGGCTCCGGCACTGGCGCGGTCGGCGGCGTGCTTCCCGGGATCCTGCTCGCGCTGGCCGGGGCCGTCGTCTACGCGCTCTACATCCCATACCTGGGCGCGCTGCAGGCGCGGCTGACCCCGATCGGGGCGTCGGCGCTCGTCTGCGCCGGGGCGGCGCTGCTGTTCGCGGGGCCTGCCGCGGCGGGCGGGGCGCCGCTGGTCGCGCTGCCGATTGCGGCGTGGCTCGCGATCGGCGTGCTCGCGCTCCTGTGCACCGTGCTCGCGTTCATCGCGTTCCTGACCGGGCTCGCCCGCTTGGGGCCAGTGCGGTCGGCCATCGTGTCGACGGTCGAGCCGTTCTTCACGGCCATGCTCGGCGCCGTGGCCCTCGGCCAGCCGGTGGGCGCGGGAACGTTCGCGGGTGGGGTGCTGATCGCGCTCGCCGTGGGCTTGCTCGCCGTGCGTTCACGGGGACCGACGGCCTGACCGGCGCCGCGATGGGCCGGGCGGGCAAGCCGTTTGCACCAGACAGCTCGCGTTCCCTCGCCACGATTCACGCAGCGTCACACAGGTATCCCGGATGCGCGCAGCACAGCGGATCTCGCAGTTGTTCGGATGGGCGTTCGTCCTCGTCGGCCTGTCCGGGTTCGCCGCGACGGGGGGCAGCATGGACCCGAGCTACATTACCGCGCCGCACCTCTTCGGCCTCTTTCCGGTGAACGTGGTGCACAACTGCGTGCACCTCGTCTTCGGCGCGTGGGGGCTGCTGGCGGCGCGCGGGATGGGCGGGTCGCGCACCTTCCTGTTAGGCGCGGGGCTCGTCTACCTCGTGCTGGCGGCGCTCGGCGTCGTCCTGCCCGACGGACTCGGGCTCGTCCCGCTGGGCGGCAACGACGTCGGGCTGCACCTGTTCCTCGGCCTCGGCCTGCTACTGTCGGGGATGATCACCGGGCGCGAGCCGGTGACGAAAGCCGCCGTCTGAGTTGGGGCCGCGCGGCGGCGTCAGCCCCGGCCCTTACGCCGCTCGGCCCGGACGAACGCCGCCGCGCCGACGAGCGACACGGTCGCGAACGAGAACCACTGGACCGCGTAGCTGAAATGCGGCCCCTCGTCGGTGACCTCGGGCGTGGGGAGCCGCTTGAGCCGGTCGTACGGCGGGCGGGTCTGGTCGGCGAGTGGTTCGGCCACGACGTAGTCGCGGGTCACCGGCTCGCCGATGTCGCGCGCGACGGCGGCGGGGTCGAGGTAGCGGTACGCCCGGTAGGCGCGCGCCGCGCCGCCCGCGCCGGTCAGGCCGGCGGGTCCCGGGCGCCGCGACGGCAGCTCGACGTAGCCCGTGACGGCGAGCGAGTCGCCCTCTCGCGTGCGCGCGAGGTCGGCGTCGGTGCCGTTAGGCGAGTAGAACCAGCCGCGATCCACGAGGACGAGCGTGTCGCCCGCGGGCCCTCCGACGCCGACGCGCACCGGGGTGATCACGTGCACGCCCGGGGCGCCGTCGCGCGTGCGGTTGGCGAGGACGAACTCGCGCGCGTAATCCGGGCGCCCGGCGACCGTGACGCGGCGGTAGTGGCGCCCGGCCGAGTCGCGCGGGAGCGCGGCGTAACCCACCGGCGCCATCGTGAGGTGCGCCGCGAGCGCGGCGTTGTGCGCGCGGCGCTCGGCGAGGCGTGAGAGCTGCCAGATGCCGAGCCGCACGCAGACGGCGGCGGCCGCGATCGAGATGAGGACGAAGACGAGCAGGCGGCGGGACACGGGCGCGGGGCGAGGGTCGCGCGGCAATCTACGCCGTCCCCTCCCCCGCCCCGTTCGCGTTCAGAGCAGGGTGAGCTGCTCGCCCAGCTCCTCCGGCCGCACGCTGCGCAGCCCGAGCCGACGCTGCAGGTCGCGCACGCTCTGCGGACTGTGGCCGGCGAAGTGGTTGTTCACGAACCCGTACACCCCCTCCGTCGCCGGCGCGAGCGCGCGCAGGACGTCGGCCCACGCGTCCAGCTCACGCGTGCGGTCGATCTGGATGCGCGAATAGTCGACGAGGTCGCGGTTGGCCCCCATCCACCGGACGTACGCGACGCCGGCCGCACCCGCCCCGCGCTCGACGATGCGTTCGGCGAGGCGGAGCACCCAGCGCCGCGGGATCCACCGCCCGTCGGAGAGCGCGGGCGTGACGCCGTGATCGACGAGCAGCGCGAGCACGCTCGTCGCGAGCGCGCCGTCGGCGAGCCACGCGCGGTCGCGGAACTCGACGGCGAATCGGACGTCGGCGGGCAGCTTGGGGAGGAAGCGCGCGAGCGCGGGCAGCTCGGCGGGCCCGAAGTCGGGGCCGAGTTGGACGAGCACCGGCCCGAGCTTGGGTCCGAGGAGTCGCGCGCGCGCGAGGAAGGTCTCGAGCACGTCGTCGCCTCCGCGGAGACGACGTTCGTGCGTGAGTTCCTGCGGCAGCTTGAGTGCGAAGCGGAAGCTGGGCGGCGTGCGCGCGGCCCAGCCCAGCACCGTCTTCTCGGACGGGACGGCGTAGAACGTCGAGTCGACTTCGACGGCATCGAAGGCGCGCGCGTAAACCCCGAGGTAGTCGGCGGCGCGCGTACCCGTCGGGTAGAACACACCGGTCCACGCGTCGTAGTTCCAGCCCTGCGTGCCGAGTCGCACGCGCGCGAGGGCGGGCGCGGTCGGCGGCGACGACGCGGAGGTGCTCGCCGGCGACGGCGGCGGAGTTGGGTGCATACGCGACCAAATGGGGCGGCGACGCACACGCTGTCAAGTCGAAGCGAATGCGTGGTAATCCCGACCCGCTGCGTCGATGGGCCCTGAAATTGCGCCCCGTCGCGCGCCCCGACAGGCGTTCTCGACGGGGCGGCCTCGTTCGCCCGCACGCGCGTCGGTCCCCACGCGCTTCTGAGGAGGCTTCATGGTTGCCAGCTCTGATCCACGATTCGGCCCCACAGAACCCGGCGCCTCCGCGTCGCAGACGGCGGGCGCGCACGACGCGGCCCGCGCGGCCGCCGCAGGGAGCACGGGTGCTGCGGAGGCTAGCACCGCGAGCGCGGCCGGCGCCCCGTCGGACGGCGGCGTGCGTGCCACCGGCGGTAAGGCCGGCACCGCCGTCGCGGGTGCGGCGGCCGGCACGATGGCAGGACTGCAGGCCGGCGCGCTCGCGGGCGCCGTCACGTTGGGCGTCGGCGCCGTCGCCGGCGCCGCGCTGGGGGCGGCGGCCGGTGCCGCGCTCGGCGAGGACGCGCAGCGGGGACGGTTCACCACCGAGGTCGACGAGCATTACCGCGCGCTGTACGAGGCCGCGCCCACGTCTGGGCGCTCCTACGCCGAGGTGCGCGCGGCGTACGTGTTCGGCCACGTCGCGGCGTCGGAGCCGGGGCTGGCCGGGCAATCGTTCGCGGAAGCCGAGCCCGCGCTGCGCGAGGGGTGGCGCGACGTGGACTCCGGGATGGGCTCGTGGGACCAGGTGCGCCAATACGTGCACGACGCCTACGGGCACGCCCGTGCCGAGGGCGCGGGCGAGCGCCGCGACTACTCGGTGGTGGGGAGTGGCGGGAGCGCGGTCGACCCCGTGGAGCTCGACCGCGCGCGCCACGGCCTCGCGAGCGTTCCGGACGACGCGCCGAGCGCCGACGGGCCGAGTGCGGGCGCGTCGGGCGCCGACGCAGCACACGCGGGCGTGCGGACGGCCGTCGCCGACCGCGTCGAGCGCGCGTAGTACGCGGGCCCACGCCGCGCGAACCGTTCGCGTGCGGGGACCCGTCTCATTTCGCAGCTGACATCCTCTCGAGGAGACACCAATGGACGCAAACGATCGCATGGACGACCGCCTCAACGACCGGCTCAGCGGGCGGGACACCGCCGCGACGCCGCGCACGACCGCCGGGACGGATCTCGGCACTGACCGCGACGTGGGCGCGGGCAACCCCGGCGACGAGGTCGGGGAGGCTGTGGGCGGCATCTCGGGCGTGCTCACCGGCGCGGCGCTCGGTTCGCTCGGCGGGCCGGTGGGAACCATCATCGGCGGGATCGCGGGCGCGGTGAGCGGTTGGTGGGCGGGCCGGGCGATCTCGGACGCCGCCAGCCACGCCACCGACGAGGACGAGGCGTACTACCGCTCCCACTACACCGGCGCGGCGTCGTCGCGTACGCGTGACGCGGCCGCCGGTGCGTCGGGCGTGATGGGGGTGCATGCCGGTGCCGGGGCCTCGGGCGACCTGAGCATGCCGGGTGATCTGAGCGCGGCCGGCCCGGGTGCCGGGCAGGCAACCGGCGCGTCGAGCGGAATGAGTGGCACGACGCGGAACTACGACGACGTGCGCCCGGCGTACCAGATCGGCCACCTCGCGGGCCGCAACCCGGACTACTCGGGGCGGAGCTTCGACGAGATCGAGCCCGACCTGCGGCGCGGCTGGACGTCCGACGTGAGCTCGCGCCACGGCGAGTGGGACGAGATCCGGGACTACGCGCGGAGCGCGTACGACCGCAGCCGCACGATGGGCGGTCGGGCGGTGGGCGGCGCGGAGGACCTCACGGGTCGCGCACTCGGCGGGAGCGGCGGCGGCAGCGCCGCGTAGCCGGCAATTCGTTCGGGCGCGCGGGCGGCCGCACCAGGCCGTAGCGCGTGAGCTACGTTAGGCGTTCCAAGCGGGCCGCCTAACGTAGCCCGTGTGCCACAGCGGCCCACGCCGTCGCGAAGATCTCGGATCGTTACCAATCCGAGCGCACCGCGGCCTCTTCCCGGCAGAGTCCTTGCAAGCCGGCGAGCCTCCCACCCCCAACGCGCGCGAGGGCCCGATGGCCGAGATCCGGATCGAACGCAAGCAACGTCGGAATTGGGCGCTACTCCTGCTGCTCGTGTTGTTGGCGGCGGGCGTACTTGCCTACCTCGTCCTGCGCCCGCGACCGTTGGCGAGCGCGGCGGGGACGGCCGATTCGACGGTGACAGCGCCGGCCGCGACGGGCCGCCCGTGACGGGGCCTGGCGCGGCGATCGCCGACACCGCCGCGGGTGGCGGTTCGAGCGCCGTCGCGCGGTCCGTTCGACAGCGCGCACGTGGCGCCGACGCGGGCGATCTGCAACCGCCGCGAGTCGTCGCGGTCGCACATCCCGCAGCGTGGGACCGTGCAGGAGTGCTTCACGGCCGCGGGTACCGCGCCGCTGGTGATGCAAGTGCGCGCCGCGCACGCGGCCCGCGCGAGGACCGGATCCGGGCAGTAACGCTGATTCCCCACGGAGGACGATCCGCATGGCTTCATCGCACATGAGGGGCACGACCGGCGCGACCGGCGACGCGTCGCATCTGGGCCGGCTCAACGACCTGGATGAGTTCAAGGTGGCCGACGGCTACCCGGACATCCGCGGCTGGGACGTCCGCACGACCGACGGGCAGTCCGTCGGCACGGTCGGCGATCTGATCGTCGACACGACGGCGCTGCGCGTGCGCTACCTCGACGTCGAAGTCGACCGCGCCGTCGCCGGGGCGGCCCGCCGCGGCCACGGCGCCGGCACGACGGTCGACAACGACCGGCATACGTTGTTGCCGATCGGCAACGTCCAGCTCGACGAGAAGGACGACCGCGTGCTCGTCGACGGCTACACGCTGGAGCAGATCGCCGGGCTGCCGCGCTACGGCGGTCAGTCGATCTCGCGAGAGTACGAGCGCACGCTCCGCGACCGCCATCGCGACCGCGGCCTGCGTGGCGCGGCGGCGACGGGCGCCGCGGCGGGCGGCCTAGCCGCCACCTCGGCGGCCACCTCGGCGGCTGGCGCGGCCGCCGCCGATCACGCCGAACACGATCACGCCGATCACTACGAGCACGCGGACTACGACGACCAGCGTCTCTACGCGCCGCGGCGCGCGCAGGGTCGCGCGCAGGGCGGTGCGCCGGCCGACCGCGGCGCGCAGCGGATCACGCTGGCCGAGGAAGAGCTGACCGTCGGCAAGCGCGTCGTCCCGGCCGGCGAGGTCGCGCTGCACAAGAGCGTCGAGACGCGCCACGTCGAGGGGCAGGTCGCGACGACCCGCGACGAGGTCACGGTCGAGCGGCGCCCGATCACCGACGCGGCGCAGCTCGACGCCGAGCCGGCCCGCGAGGGCGAGATCCGCATCCCCGTGATGGAGGAGCGGCTCGTCGTCGAGAAGCGCCTCGTCCCGGTCGAGCAGATCATCATCCGCAAGCACGCCGTGACGGAGCAGCAGACCGTCGCGGGCGACGTGCGGCGCGAACGGGTGGAGATCGACGACGCGAGCGCCCGCGCCGCCGGGCTCGTGCGCGACGCTGGTACGACTGCTGCCACAGGTACCACCCGCTCGACCAGGGATCGTTAACTCACCGTTCAACCAGAGAGGATCACGACCATGGCTGACAACTACAACGACAACTCGCTCCGCAACAAGACGGCGAACGCGGCCGACCGGGCCCTCGGCCCGCACGACGGCCCCTCGACGACCGGCGACGTCGTCGGCGAGTCGACGGGCGGTCTCGCCGGCGCCGCGACGGGCGCCGCGCTCGGCTCGTTAGGCGGCCCGCTCGGCACGATCATCGGCGGCATCGCCGGCGCGGCGGGCGGCTGGTGGACGGGGCGCGCCGTATCCGAGGCGGCGAGCTCGTTCGACAACGACGACACGTACTACCGCGACCAGTACTCGTCGCGCTCGGGCCGCGGCCTGGGCGGCACGTCGTCCGCGTCGTCCGCGTCGTCCAGCAACTACGACCAGGCCCGCCCGGCGTACCAGCTCGGCCACGTGGCCGGAATGAACCCGGACTACGCCGGCCGGCACTTCGACGACGTCGAGCCGCACCTGCGCAGCGGATGGGAATCCCAGGGCAACACGGGCCACAAGTGGGACGACGTGCGCGACTACGCCCGTGACGCGTACGGCCGGGGCCAGGAGCGCCGCCTCACGCTGAGCGAGGAGCAGCTCGCCGTAGGCAAGCGTCAGGTGCAGGCGGGCGAGGTCAACCTGCGCAAGACCGTCGAGACCGAGCACGTGCAGCAGCAGGTCGGCCTCATGCGCGACGAGGTCACCATCGAGCGCCGCCCGCTCTCCGCGGCCGATGCGACGGGCGACCTGAGGATCGGCGAGGAGACCATTCGCGTGCCGCTCACGCGCGAGGAGGCGGTCATCGACAAGCGCGTGGTGCCGACCGAGGAGGTTCTCGTGCGCACGCGTGAGGTCTCCGACAACCAGACGGTCGAGGCGGATCTGCGTAAGGAGCGCCTCGTCACCGAAGGGCTCGACCAGCAGGCGGGCTACGCGGCCGGCTCCGGCGGCACGATGAACACGAGCGACACGCTCGGTAACGCGCGCTCGCACGAGTCGCTGCTCGACAAGACCAAGGACGCGGCGCGCAACCTGAAGGACGACGTCACCGGCCGCGACCGGATCTGATCGGAGCCACGGGCTCGACCGCGGGGGCAGCCGGCACCAGCCGGCTGCCCCCGCGGCGTTATCGGTACGTCTCGAAGAATCCCCGCCCTTCCCCCGCCACCGGCCGCCCGCCCGCGCGGCCGGTGATGCGGAGGCGTCCTTTCATCTGCACGAAGTACGGATGCGCGAGGCGGCGTGCATACTCCGCCTCGCCGCGGTCGACCAGGCCGCGTCGCGTGTCCGTCGCGGTCGCGTCCTCGACGGTGAGCTCGACGCGCAGCGTGTCCGCGCCGCGTGCGTCCTCCAGGACGCCGCGGGACGGCACGCGCACGGTGCGCCCATCGACGGTCACCGTACGCCCGTCCTCGTACGCGATGGTGCGCGGCCGGAACAGCGCGCGAAAGCCGAGTGAGTCGACGAGGTAGAGAAAGAGTGGCGCGGTGGTGCCCAACGAGTCCGGCGGCTGCACGCGGCCGTAGAGGAGCGTGTACGCGCCGCCGCGGCCGGCCCCCCACTCCCACGTGACGCCGCGCCACACGCCCCAGTTGTGGTCGTGGTAGCTCTGCGCGCCCGCGTACGTCTCGCAACCGCCGGAGGCGCGTCCCCATCCCGCCGCGCAGATCGCGCCCGAGGCGTCGGCACGCAGCCCCGCGACGGCGTAGCCGGAGCTGAAATCGCCGCTCTCGAGCGTCGCGCCCGGGAAGTACGCGCGGGGAGCCGGCGCGACGACGAGGTCCACGGTCGCCGCCCGGCCCGAGCCGTCCTCAGCGACGGCGCGTGCCCGCACGGCGTAGCGGCCGTCCGGCAGCACGCGAACCCCTGCGTCGCCGATCCTGAGGTCGGCGTCGTGCGTGGAAAATCGCACCACGCCGGGCGGCAATCGCGCGGAGAAGCGGCGTGCCGCGCCGCCCGCCGAATGGACGGTGACGAGCACCTGGCCGCCCCACCGCGGCCGCCCGGCGCTGTCGGGGGCGCCCACGTCGCCCGCGACCATGAGCGTCACGAACGCCCAGCGCGCGCCGTCGTCCGAGAGCACGTTGAAGTAGTGCCACTCGGCCCAACTCGCGCGGGCGGCGAGCCCCGCGGGCGGCAGGTGGAAGTGGTCGATCGCGTTGCGCAGCTCGAAGGGCGAGGGCGCCGCCCAGCGCCGGTCGCCGTCGTCGTCCTGCCACGCGCCGTCGATGACGGGCAGCCCGCCGACCGCGCGCGTGGCCGACGGGATCTCGCCCGCGGCGCGCACGGGCACCTCGCGGCCGGGCCGCCCCGCACGCGCCGGCGTCTCGAGGTAGAGCAGCTTGCCGTCGATCTGCGGCGCGACCGCAGCCACATCGGGCGCGAGGCGCGGCGCGCCGAGCAGCTGCAGCTGGACGAAGCGCGCGTTGGGGATCGAGAAGTACATGCCGCCGAGGCCGCCGGTCTTGAGCACCTCCACGTCGACGCCCTCGGGCAGGACGGTGATCTGCCCGCCGCCGACCAGCTGCTCGCGCGAGGCCTGCGCGATGAGGGCCTCGCCGATGGCGAGCAGGACGACCATCACGCCCACGCCGAGGCCGTAGCCCACGAAGAGTAGCGCCGAGCGCCAGGGCCGGTGCAGGAGGTTGCGGAAGGCGAGGAGCGCGATCACGACGGCGCCGCCTCGTCCTGCTCCACGACCCCGTCGCGCATGTGGATCCGCCGCCGCGCCGCGCGCGCCAGCGTGTCGTCGTGCGTGACGACCACGATCGTGGTGCCGTCCGCGTTCAGCCGGCCTAACAGGTCGATGATCTCGCGCCCCGTGCGCGCGTCGAGCTCTCCGGTGGGCTCGTCGGCGAGGAGGAGTGCGGGGCGGTTGGCGAGGGCGCGCGCGATCGCGACCCGCTGCTGCTCGCCGCCCGACAGCTGCGACGGGCGGTGCCCCTCGCGGCCGGCGAGCCCGACGTAGCCGAGCAGGTCGCGCGCCCGCGCCCGCCGCTCCGCCGCCTTCACCCCCGCCTCGGCCATCGGCAGCTCGACGTTCTCGCGCGCGGTGAGCATCGGCAGCAGGTAGAACCGCTGGAAGACGAAGCCGACGTGCCCCAGGCGGAACGCCGTCGCGTCGCGGTCGCCTAACGCGCCGACGTCGCGCCCGTCGATCACCACGCGGCCGCCGGTGGCGCGGTCGACCGCGCCCATGAGGTGCAGCAGCGTCGACTTGCCGCACCCCGACGGGCCGACCACCGCCACCCACTCGCCGCGCGCCACGCCGAACGTCACGCCGCGCAGCGCGTGCACCGGCTCCGAGCCGACGGTGTAGTCGCGGCGGGCGTCCCGCACGTCGAGCACGAGGTCCGTCACCCGATCGCCTCCTCGCGGAGCGTCGTCGCCACCGGCAGCGACGCGGCGCGCCACGAGGGGAACACGCCGGCGAGCACGCCCGACGCGACGAGCAGGCCGAGCGCGCGCCACGCGTCGCGCGCCCGGAAGACGAAGAACGAGAACGACGCGGGCAGCCCTGGAAAGTCCGACAGGATGGCGTTCAAGTAGCGTGCGGTGACGAGGCCGAGGGCGAGGCCGAGGAGCGTGCCCGCGACGGTGAGCGCGAGTCCCTCGAGCACGACCTGCTCGACGACGTGAAGGCGACTCACGCCGACCGCGCGAAGCACGGCGATCTCGCCGACGCGCTCGTTCACGCTGACCGTGACGAGCGTGCTGACGAGGAGGAACCCCACGACGAGCGCGATCGAGCCCAGGATGAGGGCGAGCTGGCGGAAGTAGGAGAGGCGCTGCTCGACCTGGACGAGCGCGGTGGCCGTCGAGATCGCGCTCACGCGCGGCACGCGCCGTTCGATGCTCGCCCGCACGGCCTCGACGTCTGCCCCGTCGGCGACGCGCGCCATGAACGCGCTCACGCGGTCCGCGCCCTCGGCGCCGCGCATGGCCTGCAGCGTGCCGAGGGGGAGCGCGACCACGGCGCGGTCGGCGACGGTGTAGAAGAAGCGTCCCGTGCCGACGAGCGCGAGTCGGCGGCGGGCCGCGTACTGGCGGAGCTGCGGGTCGTAGCCCGCCGCGACCTCGAGCGTGTCGCCGACGTGGGCGCCGGTCGTGCGGAGGAACGCGTCGTTGGCGAGGAACTGGTCGGGGCGCGCGGGGTCGGCCCCGGTCCGCCGCTCGTAGTCGCCCTGCACGCTCGGCAGCAGGCCGAGCGCGATCGCCGTGGGGTGCGATGCGGCCGGGGTGGCGTCGCCGGTGCCGCGCCCGCCGATCACGGTGAGCTGCCCGCCGAGCACGGGACTGACCTCGACGACGCGCGGGTCGGCGCGCAGGGCCGCGATCACGCTCGACGCGCTGTCCACCGTCGCCTCGCTGTCGAAGGGCAGCGTGCCCTTGGGCGCGAGACGCAGCTGGTAGCCGCGCACGAGGAGCAGGTCGCGGAAGCTGTCCTGCATGCCGCCGGCGAGCATGACCATGTCGAGCAGGAGCGCGGCCGCGACCGCCACGCCGGCCACGGCGAGCGCGGTGCGCGTGCGGCTGCGCACGAGCGTGGCCCAGGCGAGGAGGAGTCGCACGGTCGCCCGCCGCCTGCCTAACGCCCGAGCAGGGCGAGCGGGGCCGCGTTGGCGAGGCGCCGCGCGGCGAGGAAGCCGGCGCCGACGCCGAGCGCGACGGAGAGGCTCGTGGCGAAGAGCGCGACGCCGGGTGTGACGAGCACGAACACCAGCGGCGTGCGGAACGCGGCCTGGTAGTGCCAGTTGACCAAGCGCGCCGCGATCGACCCGACGACCAGCCCCGCGGCGGAGCCCAGCAGCGCGACGAGTGCGGCCTCGAGCACGAGCGCGCCGACGACCGTGCGCCGCGACAGGCCCATCAGCCGGAGCGCGGCCACGTCGCGCCGACGCTCCTCGACCTTGAGCACGAGGATGCACAGCAGGAACATCGCGCTCGCCACGACCGTGATCACGCCGATGGCGCGGTGGAAGCGGCGCACGACCTCGAAGGTGCGCGACGTGCCCACCGCGACGTCGGCCGAGCGGTAGGCGCGGAACCCGAACGCGGGCTCGTTGATCGCGGCGACGGCGGCGTCCGTTCGACCCGGGCGCGTCCCGACCGCGAAGCGGTCCACCCGGTCCGCGTAGGCGCCCACCTGTTGCAGCACGTCGAGGTGGAGACGTACGCGGTACTCGCTGCGGGCGATCTCGCTGGGGTCGGCGCCTCGCTCGACGAACGCGGAGACGACCGCGCGCGTCGCGCGGGCCGTGTCCCCCGCGCGCGCTGTGAGGAGGACGGTGTCGCCCACTCGCAGTCCCGCGTCGGTGCGCAGCCGTTCGTCGGCCGCGATCGTGCGGACCGGCTGGGGCGGTGCCGCGGTGTCGATCTGCGCCCGCGCCGGAGCCGCCGCGGCAGCGAGGGCGGCCAGGGGCACGACCGCCGCTGCCGTTAGGCGCGCGACGGTCGGCCGGGCGGCGCGGCGGTGCGGCCGGATCAGTCGCGCCGCGCGACCGGGATCTCGGCGCGCGCGCGCGTCGGACCCGCCTGCGGGCCCGCTGCCGGCAGCCGCCCCGTTCCGCTCCCGCCGGCGCCCACCGCGGCCGCGACCGCGCCGCCCGGCTCGCCCGCGAGCACGCGCTCCGGGTCGCGCACGTCGGCCGCGACTGCCGCGCCGGTGGTCTTCGCCCACTTGGCCGTGGCAGACGCTTCCTTCCGGGTCTCGGGGAGCGTGAACGGCTGCTTCTTCAGGATGCCGAAGCCGCGCATCAGGAGGAACGCCCCGACACCCAGCTCGAGCACGGCGGTGATCAGCGTGCCGGCCCAGTAGTGATGATTGAGCGCGCGCCCGATCAGCGCCGCGACGAACACCGTGAACGCGATGAGCGCGACCACACCGGCGCCGAACGCGATCCCGAGCCAGATGCCGCCGCGCGTCGCGTCGCGCGCGCGCTCGCGGATCTCGAGGCGCGCGAGCTGGACCTCGTCCTGGGCAAGCCGCTTGGAGTCGTCGACCAGGCGGCGGATGAGGTCGGGAATCCCGGCGTCAGGGTCAATCACTACGGAAGAGCGGGTGGCCACAAAATCCTCGGCGGTTCCGAACGGGGCAGGCGCGGGTGACAAACCGTCGGAGGGCAAAGACCGTTCCGAGTGTAGCGGCGGGGCTCGCCCGCCGGCCTCTCAGGCCCGCGGCTCCGCCCGCCGTTCGCCGCGCACGAGGAGGACCGGCACGCGGCTCTGGTGGCGCACCTCGTCGGCCACGCTGCCGTACACCACGTCGGCGAGGAACCGGTGTCCGTGCGTCGCCATCGCGATCAGGTCACAGTGCTCGCGCTCGGCGGCCGCGACGATCTCGCCCGCGGGATCGCCCGCGCCGAGGAGGGCCTCCGCGTCGAACCCCTCGCGGGCGAGCGCGGTGCACAGCGATTCGAGGTACTCGCGGTCGGCGCGCAGCTCTTCGCTCTCGGCGAGCGCGAGCGTCTTCAGGTGCCGCGCCGCCCAGCCGTCCGCCACGTGCATGAGGATGAGCGAGGCCCCGCACAGGCGCGCCAGGGGCCGCACGTGCCGGAGGATCGCCTCGTCGGCGTACGAATGTTCGAGCGGGATCAGGATGCGCTCGTACACGGTGCCCCCGCGGTCAGAAGGGGCCCGGAACCGGGCGCGGCAACGCCCGCATCACGCGAACCACCCGCGCGCCGTCTGCAGCAGCAGCCACGCGTTGAGCGCCGCGATCACGAACGCCGTGACCCACGCCGTCGCCGTGAGCCACGGCGCGTTGACGAACCGGCCCATCTTGGCGCGGTCGCTCGTGAACCGCACGAGCGGCACCACGGCGAACGACAGCTGCAGCGAGAGCACGACCTGGCTCAGCACGAGGAGCTGGGCGGTGCCGCGTTCGCCCGCGACGATGCTCACCGCGACCGCGGGCACGATCGCGAGTCCCCGCGTGATGAGGCGCCGCACCCACGGGCGTAGTCGCACGTCGAGGAACCCTTCCATCACGATCTGCCCGGCCAGGGTCCCGGTGAGGGTCGAGTTCTGCCCGCTGGCGAGGAGCGCGAGCGCGAACGCGACGCTCGCCCCCGACGCGCCGAGCAGCGGGGTGAGCAGCCGGTGCGCGTCCTGGATCTCGGCCACCTGCGTGTAGCCCGCGCGGTGGAACGTCGCCGCGGCGACGATCAGGATGGCCGCGTTGATGAACAGCGCCGCGGAGAGCGCGATGGTCGAGTCGAGGAAGGCGTACCGCACCGCCTCGTGCCGCCCCGCGGCCGTCTGCGCGTACTTGCGCGTCTGCACGATGCTCGAGTGCAGGTACAGGTTGTGGGGCATCACCGTCGCGCCGAGGATGCCCACCGCGATGTAGAGCATCTCGGGGTTGCGCAGGATCGCGGGCGACGGCACGAACCCGCGCAGCACGCCCGCGTAGTCGGGGCGGCTGGCCACGAGCACGTAGACGAAGCACACCCCCACCGTCGCGACGAGCGCGACCACCACCGCCTCGAGCCAGCGGAACCCGCGGTGCTGCAGCCCGAGCACGAGCAGCACGTCGCCCGCCGTGACGAGGATGCCTAACGTGATCGGGAGGTGGAACAGCAGGTTGAGCGCGATCGCCGACCCGATCACCTCCGCCAGGTCGCACGCGGCGATGGCGATCTCGGCCAGCACCCAGAGCGTGATCGACGTCGGCCGCGAGTAGTGGTCGCGGCACGCCTGCGCGAGGTCGCGCCCGGTGACGATGCCGAGCTTGGAGGCGAGCCCCTGGAGCAGCACCGCCATCAGATTCGACAGCAGCACGACCGAGAGCAGCGTGTAGCCGAAGCGCGAGCCGCCCGCGAGGTCGGTCGCCCAGTTGCCCGGGTCCATGTAGCCGACGGCGACCAGGTAGCCGGGGCCCGCGAAGGCGAGCAGCTTGCGGAACCACGTCGTGCCGACGACCGGTACGGTGCGGTACGCCTCCTCGAGCGACGGCGTGAGGCGCGCGCGCCGCCACCCCGACTCGGTCGCCGCGTCGGGGTCGGGCGCGTCGGGGTCGGGCGCGTCGGGGTCGAGCGCCCGGGCGTCGGGCGAGTCAGTCGCGTCGACGCCCGGCGCGCCGGACTCGGACGGGGGTACGTCGTGGACGGGCGTAGGCATCGCCCGCGTAAGGTACGCGTTCTCGTGCGCCGGATGTGCCGACGCACGGCGGCGCCGGCCGGCCGGGTGCCGACCCGGTCCCTCAGCGCACCCGTCGCCCCACCGCCAGCCTCACTCCTCGTCCCACCGCTGGTTGAGCGAGCCGTAGCACGTCCACAGCTGCAGCACCGTCCCCGCGCGCGTCCCGAAGTCCGTGGCGTCGAGGCAGCGCCCGGTCGCGGCGTTGATCACGTCTCCCGCCGCGCTGACCGTCCACTGCTGGTTGACTCCCCCCCAGCAGTCCCAGATGCCGACGGGTTCGCCGTCGTGCGTGCCGCCCCACAGCGCGTCGAGGCACTTGGCGCCGTACACGCGGATGGTGCCCGTGGTCCCGACCGCCGGGAACACCCACTGCTGACTGGAGCCCGGGTAGCACGTCCAGAGAATCGTCCGCGAGCCGTTGGTCTGCGACGCGCCGCTCACGTCGAGGCACAGCCCCGACTGGCGGCCGGCGAGCGCCTTCGCGGCCGCGGCCTGCGGCGCGAGTCTGTAGATGGTCCCGCTCTGGTCGTCGGAGATGAGCACGCCGCCCGTGGCATCGACCGCGACGTCGACGGGGCGCCCCCACGCCGACCCGCCCACGAGCCACCCGCTCACGAGATCCTCCTGCACGCCGGGCGTTCCCGTGCCCGGGTCGGTCGGGAACCACACCACCTTGTAGCCGGTCGGCGTGGACCGGTTCCACGAACCGTGCAGTGCCACCGCCGCCCCGCCCTGCAGCGCGGCCGGCGCTCGGGTGCCCGAGAAGAAGGTGAGACCGAGCGCCGCCGAGTGGGCCTGGATCCCCTTGTTAACGCGCGTGGCGACGTTGGCGCAGTCGAGCTGACTGCCGTCGGCGTTGAGCTGCACGTCGCGGTCGAACGGCATGTTGTCGACTCCCGCGTCGGGGTCGGGATTGCAGAAGGGCCAGCCGAAGTTGGCCCCGTTCGTGACGTGGAGGAACTCGTCGGGCGGGTGGTTGTCGACGTACGCGGGCATCACCTTGCCGTAGTCGTCGCGGCCGTCGCCGTCGAAGTCCTGGTGGAACGGGTAGGCGGTGTTGTCGCGGTTGTTCACCACGGCCCACAGCGTGTTCGTGCCCGGCACGAAGGCGAGGCCCTCGGCGTTGCGGATGCCGCGCGCGAAGATCTGCCCGTTGGTCCCGTCGGCGTTGTACACGTAGATCGCGCCGCGCACGGGATTGCTTCGCGTGTCCTCGACGCACGCGTTGCACGACGACGCGATGGACACGTACAGCTTGTCGTCGGGGCCGAGCGCGATGTTCTTGAGCTGGTGCGCGTAGGCGCCGTGCAGTGCCGTGTCGCTCACGCTCGGCAGGCCGGTGATCAGCACCTGGCGGTTCTGCGCGGTCGCGCTCGCCGCGTCCCACGTGTACCGGGCGATCCTGTCGGTCTCGGCGACGTAGACGTACATCGTCCCGCCGATCCCGTGGAAGACGATGTCGTGCGGCTGGTTGAGTCCCGACGCCCACGCGGCGACGGTCGGGTCGGCGCCGTTCACGCCGGGCCGCACGCGGTAGACGTTGCCCGCGCCGGGATTCGAGACGAGCAGGTCACCGTTAGGCGCCGTCGCCATGAAGCGCGCGCCGCCCACGCGTGCGTAGACCGCGACGGTGTACCCGTTGGGCACCGCGAGCGTGCGAGCCACGTCGAACGGCGCCGACCGCATCGAGGCCGGCACCTGCACGGCGACGACGCTCGTGCCGCCCGCGGTCGCGTCGGGGGCGCCCGTGCCCGCGCCGGTCGGCGTGGCGGGCGCGAGCCCCGTCGTGTGGTCGGAGCACGCGGCCGCGAGCAGGGCCGCGCCGGCGGCGATCGTGGCGGCGCGCCGGACGTGTGCGCCGGCAGGGCGCGCGCGAAGGAGCCGCGCGCGCAAGGCGCGCGCGCGGTGGAGCAGGTCCGAGCGGAACGGCATGGGATACTCCGGGAGGCGGGCGCGGGCTCGGCGGGGTGCGGAACGACCGGAGTCCGACCCCTATAATGTCGCGCACGGACCACATCGGATCCGCGCAATTCGTGCGACGCGCGTCACGCGTCGCCCGCCGCGCGACGGAACCGGCGGATCGGCCGCGCACCGTGACGTGCCGCTCGGGAACGTGCGTTCAGTCGAGCAACCCGACCAGCTGCCGGACCACGCGCTCCGTCATCCCCCAGACGGTCAGCTCGCCGTGGACGAGGCTGGGCACGTCGAGCGAACGCCCGCGCACGACCACGGTCGACGTGCGGTCGGCCGCAGGGGCCTGCAGCGCCGCGAGCGGGACCCAGTGGGCCGCGGCCAACTCGGCGCTGAGGCGGAGTGGACCGGCCGCGCCGGTCACGACCACGTACGGCCGGACGATGATCGGCGGGAGTGATGGCGTGCGCGGGTAGATCTCGTCCAGACTGCCGAGCAGGCGCGCGTCGCGGCGCAGGTCGAGCGCGGTCTCCTCCCACGTCTCGCGGGCGGCGGTATCCCACAGGGTCGCGTCGTCGGGCTCGGCGCGTCCGCCGGGGAAGGCGACGTGCCCGCTCCAGGGATCGCCCGGGTACTCGGCGCGCGTGACGAACAGCAGCGACGGCCCGGGGTCGCCGGCGGCGAGCCGCAGCACTGCGGCCACCGCCGCCCGGCGCGGCGCTGGATCACCGGGCGCCACGGTGGCCACCGCCCCCGGGTGCTCGGCGAGGGCGGCCGCGAGCGTGCGGACGGTCGGGTGCGCGAGCGCGGCGTCGAGCGCGCTCGCGCGAGCGCTCGCGGGCCCGCTGCCCGGCGCGCTCACGTCGCGATCTCGCCCCCCGTGTCGGCCCACCCGCGGATCCCGTCGCGCATCGAGGCCACGTCCGTGTAACCCATCTGCGCGAGCGTTTCGGCGGCGAGGGCCGAGCGGCCGCCGCTGGCGCAGAAGACCACCACGCGCGCGTCGCGCGGCACGCGCGCCTCGACCGAGAACTCGAGCAGGCCGCGCGCGATGGTGAGCGCGCCGGGCACGCGCCCCATCGCCCATTCGTTAGGCTCGCGCACGTCGAGCAGCGTGACGGGCTCGCCCCGGTCGCGCATCGCCTGCACGTCGGCTGGCGACACTTCGCGGATTCGGGACCTGGCTTCGGTGATGAGGTCGGCGGCGGTCTTCATGTCTCGAATAGGTGGTGGGTGGGTGCTAGCTGGCGCGGCGCGGGCCCGGCGCGGGCCACTCGACCTGCACCGCGCACGCGCCCGCGTCCACGACGACGTCGGCGGGCGCGCCGAGCGGGAGGGTCCACTGCTCGTCGACGTGTCCGACCGGGATGCCGAGAGCCGCGGGCACGCCGAACGCATCGGCGACCTCGCCGACCACGTCGGCGAGCGTGCGGCGCCCGTCGTCGTCGCACGGTTCGGGGCAGTTGGTGCAGTGCCCGAAGAGGATCGCACGGCATCCCGCGAACGCGCCGGCGAGCCAGAGTTGCCGCAGCATGCGGTCGACGCGGTAGACGGCCTCGTTCACGTCTTCGAGCACGACCACCGCGCCGTCGAACCGCGGCGCGTATGGCGTGCCCGCGAGCGCGGCGAGCAGGGCGAGGTTGCCGCCCGCGAGCCGGCCGCGCGCGCGCCCCGCGCGCAGGACGCGCGCGTGCGGGGCCGTGCCGCACGGGTCGCCGCGTTCGGGGCCGACCGCGCGCAGCAGCGACGTGCGCGAGAAGGACGGGAGCGTCGCGCGCGCGGTGGGCCCGTGGAACGTCACCAGCCCCGGCACGCGCGCTGCGGCCGCGCAGTGCAGCGCGGTGATGTCGGAGTAGCCGATCAGTGCGCGCGGGCGCTCGGCGAGCGTGGAGAAGTCGATGCCGTCGAGCAGGCGCATCGCGCCGTAGCCGCCGCGGAGGCACCAGAGCGCGTCGACCCGCGGATCGCGAAGCGCGTCGTTGAGGTCGGCCAGCCGCTCGGCGTCCTCTCCGGCGAAGTAGGCGTCGCGATCGAGCGCGTGCGCGCCGACCGACGGCGTCCAGCCGAACGACTCCACAGTCGCGACGGCGCGGGCCAGGTCGGCGCCGGTGAGCGGCCCCGACGGCGCGACGAGCGCGACGCGGGCGCCGGGTGCGAGCGGTGGCGGGGCAAGCGGTGGCGCGGCGAGCGCGGGCGTGGCGACGTCGGGCATCGCCTGGAAACTAGAGCCGCATGGGCGGCGGGCACGCGCGTTGCCCCCGCGGTGATCCGTCACCCCGATGTTCACCCCGAGCGAGAGGGATTCCGATGGCCCAAGAGCAACATCCGTCGCAGGCTGGCACGTCGCAGGCTGGCACCCAGAGTACGGGGGCCCCGATGCCCGACAACCAGGCACCCGCGAGCGGCGTCGCGCGCGAGGGTGAGGACGAGCGTCGCGGCGAGGGCGGGTACGGCAACGATACGGGTTTCGCGACGGGCAGCGTGGCCCCGCGCGACGACGAGGACGAGAGCGCCGACGCGGGCGGCCTCTCGGCGCGCGAGCAGCAGGCGAGCGACACGTACCGCGACACGAAGCGGCCCGAGGCGTCGTGAGCGGCGTGATGAGCCGCGACGTCGCGGGCGGAGGCGTGACGAGCCGAGCGGGCTGGTAGGGCCGCGGTCGCGATGCCCGTGTCGGCAATGCCCGTGTGGATCGTCGCGCTCCGCCACGCGTTGCCGTGGCTGTTCGCGCCCGTGTACGTGTGGTGGCGTTCGCGCGACCGCCTCACGCTCGACGACTACGCGCCCGCGCTGCGGCGCGACGCGCCCAGCGTGCGTGTCGTCGTGCCCGCGCGCAACGAGGCGCGCAACATCGCGCGCTGCGTCGGGTCGGTGCTCGCGACGTCGTACCCGCGGCTCGAACTCGTCGTCGTCGACGATCACAGCGACGACGACACCGGCGCACGCGCGGCCGCGGCCGCCGCCGACGATCCGCGGTGTCGGATCATAGTTCCCCCGCCGCTTCCGGCCGGCTGGATGGGCAAACAGTGGGCGTGCGCGCAGGGTGCGGCCGTGCGCACGTCGGACGACGACGGCGCCACCGGCGACATCATCCTCTTCGCCGACGCCGACACCACACACGCGCCCGACCTCGTGCCACGCATGGTGAGCGCGCTCACGGCGCGCGGCGCCGCGCTCCTTTCGGTCGCGGGCACGCAGGAGATGGGGACCGCGTGGGAGAAGCTCGTGCAGCCGCAGGTGTTCGCCGTGATCGCGGGCCGGTACGGCGGTGCCGACCGCGTCTCACGCGCCCGGCACGCGGTCGACAAGATCGCCAACGGGCAGTGCCTGATGATGACGCGCGACGCGTACGCGCGCGTCGGCACGCACGCGGCCGTGCGCGACGTCGTCGTCGAGGACCTCAAGCTCGCCCAGCGCACGTGCGCCATCGGCCTCCCGGTGCACCTCGTCCGCGGCGAGGCGCAGCTCAGCACGCGCATGTACACCTCGCTCCACGAACTCGTCGCGGGGTGGCGCAAGAACGTGTTCGCCGGCGGTCGGGAGGCGATGCCGTTCGGCCGCCTCGGGCAGCTCATCTTCCCGTTCCTGCTCGTCTTCCCCGCGGTGGCGCAGCTCTACCCGATCTTCCGGCTCGCCGAGTACGCCGTCGCGCCCGAACGCGTCGGCACCGGCGAGGCCTTCGGGATGGCGATCGCGCTCGCGGCGACGCTCGCCTTCTGGGCCGCGGCGTACGTGCGCGTGAAGCTGTCCCCGCTCTGGGCACTCGCCTTCCCCGCGGGAGCCGTGCTCTACCTCGTGATCGCGCTGCAGGCCGTCGCGCGCGGCCAGCGGGTGGAGTGGCGCGGGCGCGAGTACCATTCCGCGGTCGGCGCGGCGTGAGGGCGGCGGGCTGACGCCCGCCGGTAGCGCCTAACGGGACCGCCGCGGGCCCGCCCGCACGTCCGCGCGAAATTCTGGCCCACGGCGCAACGTTCCGCCCTCCTCGCTCCGCGGCGCGCGCCCTACCGTCGCGGCGTGCAGCTCACCCACGCCGCCCGCCTCCTCGCCAGCGCGCAGTCGCTCGCCGCGCTCGCCCCCCTCGCCGCCGCCGCCGGTGTCGACGGCACGCCGGTCGCCCTCGCCCGCGCCACGCGCGCCGGCGCAGGGCTCAGCGACGCGGGCGTCACCCGCGCCCGCGTCGCGTCGGGCCCCGGTGCGCTCCGCGCCCTCCTCGCCGACGTCGGCGACCGCCCGCTCCGCGACGCCGCGCGCGCGCTCGCCACCACCCTCGCGCGGCAGTCGCCGGAACTCCTCTGGCTCCTGATCCTCCGCGACGCGCGCGACGGCACCGTCGCGATCGCGGCCTGGTCGCGCGCGGCGCGCGGCCCGCGCGTAGTCGCCCTGACCACCAACCCGGGCCGCGTCCTCGACAGCGATGCCGACACGCTGCGCGCGCTCGCGGCCGCCGCCGATCCGGCCGCGCCGCCTGCAGCCGGCGGCGCCGACCTCCGTACGCACGCCGGCTGGCTCGACGCGTTGGGCCGCGACGCGCTCGGCACCCGCTTCTACCAGGCCCTCGAACGCACGGTCGACGCGCTCGCCGACTCGACGACCCTCACCGACCCGGCGCCCGCGCGAGAGCTCGCCCTGCTCTACACGACGCGACTCCTGTTTCTCGCCTTTCTCCAGGCGAAACACTGGCTCGATGGCGATCCGGCCTTCCTCACCAGACGCTTCGACGCGTGCATGACGGCCGGCGGTCGATACCACGACCGCGTCCTCCGCCCCCTCTTCTTCGGAACGCTGAACACCCCGCGCCGCCACCGCGCCCCCGCGGCCCGCGCCTTCGGCCGGATCCCCTTCCTCAACGGCGGCCTCTTCGCCCCCACCGCCCTCGAACGACGCCACCGCTCCGCCCGCTTCGGCGACGCCGCACTCGGCGCGCTCGTCGTCACCTTGCTCGGCCGCCACCGCTTCACCGCCCGCGAAGACTCGACCGCGTGGTCCGAGGCCGCGGTCGACCCCGAGATGCTCGGTCGAGCGTTCGAATGTCTGATGCGCCCCGACGACCGTCGCGCGTCCGGCGCCTTCTACACGCCGCACGCGCTCGTCCACCACGCCACAACCGCCGCGCTCCGCGCCGCCCTCGCCCGCCCCGGCGACGCCGTCGACCGGGATGCCATCGACCGCGCGATCGATGAGGCCCTCGCCGGCCGGCCGATCGATCCCTCCGATGCCGCGCGCCTCCGCCCGCGCCTGACGAGCCTCCGCGTCCTCGATCCGGCCTGCGGCTCCGGCGCGTTCCTCGTCCACACCCTCGAGCGACTCGCCACGCTCCACACCCTTGCCGGCGACCCTCGCCCGACGTCCGAGCTTCGGCGCGCGGTCTGCGCCACCTCGATCTTCGGCGTCGACATCAACCCGACCGCCGTGTGGCTGTGCGAACTGCGCCTCTGGCTGTCCGTGGTGATCGAACACGAGGAGTCGGACCCGTACCGCGTGCCGCCACTCCCTAACCTCGACCACAATATCCGCGTCGGCGACGCGCTCGCCGTGCCGCCAGCACTCGCGTCGCTCACCCGCCACACGTGGGGCGGCGCACCCTGGGGCACGCGCTCCACGCCAGGCATCGCGATCACCCGAGGCGCGGACGTCGATTCGGCCTCCGCACCGTTCTCCGCCCTCCGCGCCCGCTACGCCGCCCTTGCCGGACCGCGCAAACTCGCCGCGGCACGCCGGCTCGACGCGCTCGAACGCGCCCACGCGATCGCCACGTTCGACCGCACCCTCGCCCACCTGCGACACGCGCGACACGATCTGCTCGCCGCAGTGCGAACCCGCGACCTGTTCGGCGCCCGCCAGCCACCGGACCGCGCGACCGCGGCCCGCCTCGAGACGCTCCGCGCCGACGTTCGCACGCTCGCGCGCCGGCGCGCCACACTCGCCGCGGGCGGCGCACTCCCGTTCGGCTTCGCGTGGCACTTTCCCGACGCCGCCGCGGCGGGTGGCTTCGACGTGGTCCTCGGGAATCCACCGTGGGTCCGCCCCCACGCCCTCGCCCCCGATGCACGCGATGCCCTGCGCACGCACTACGCCTCGGCGCGCGATGCGGCGTGGCGAGCCGGCGCGGCGTTCGCCCGCGCCGGCCAGGGCTTCGCCGCCCAGACCGACCTCGCCGCTCCGTTCACCGAACGCGCACTCGCCCTCACCCGCACGGACGGGGTCGTCGCACTGCTCCTCCCCACCAAACTCTGGCGCACCCTCGCCGGCGGCGGCCTTCGCGCGCTCGTCGCTCGCACCGCCGACGTCACGTCGCTCGACGACTGGTCCGACGCCCCAGCCGCCTTCGACGCGGTCACCTACCCGTCGCTCTTGGTCGCGCGCCGCACCGCGACACCCGTGGCAAACTCCTCCGCGCCCCACGCGCGCCCCGTCATGCCCGCCTCGCTACCCGCTCCCTTCGACCCGGACGACTCGGCCAGTCCCTGGCTCTTGCTCCCCGCCGCCGCCCGACGCGCCTTCGACCTCCTCCGCACCGCCGGACCCGCGCTGGCCACGACCTCGCTCACCCGCCCGACACTCGGCGTCAAGTCCGGCCACAACGCCGCCTTCCTCGTCGAGATCGACCACGTCGACGGCCCCGACGCGTTTGTCCAAGCGAACGGCCGACACGGCACGATCGAACGCGATCTGCTCCGCCCGGTTCTCCGTGGCGAATACCTCGCCCACGTAGACGCAGCCTCCCGAACGCACATCATCTGGCCCTACGACGCGCGTGGACGCCTGCTGCGCTCGCTCCCGCCATGCGCGGCACGCTGGCTCGCACCAGCGCGCACAGCACTCGCGGCCCGCAGCGACGCCCGCGGCAGCACGCCGTGGTGGGCCCTCTTTCGCACCGAAGCAGCCGATCCCCACGCGCCGCGCGTGGTCTGGCCGGACCTCGCCCGCTTCCCCCACCCCCGGCTCCTCCCCATAGGCGACCCACACGTCCCGTTGAATACGTGCTACTCGGCACGTTTTGGCGACCCCGTGCACGCGCTCGACGACGCACGCGCCTTCGCGACCCTGCTCCGCTCCCCGCCGATCGCGGCGTGGCTGGCCGCCCTCGCGGAACCGGCTCGCGGTCGATACCGACGCTTCCTCGCGTGGACGGTCGCCACGCTCCCACTCCCGGCAGACTGGCCCTCCGCGCGCGCCGTCCTCGCCGCCGTCCCGCCCTCCGCGCCAGCCGACGAACTGTCGCGCGTGGTCGCCGCAGCGTACGGACTTTCATCCGACGCACTCGCGCCGCTCGTCGCCTGGGCCGGGCTCGCGGCGCCAACGCCGATCCCCACCCCCGCGCTCGCCCCACGGCCACTGCGCGCCGCCATCGCCGAACCCGCCGCCCCGGCGTGGGCGCGCCGGCCGCATCCGCGCCGCGACACTCGCCCCGCAACCGACGCCCACTCGCCGGCCGCATGACGCACGCCGGCGATGCTCCACCCCCGCCCGCAGCCATCCGCGCCCGCCTCGCCCGCGCAGCACTCGGCCTCGCCCCACGCGCGGCAGACGTGCAGGTAGGACCGCTCACGCTCCGACCGCACCAACGCCACGCCGCCGCACGCCTCCGCTACGCCCTCGGCCACTACGGCGTGGCCCTCCTCGCCGATGACGTCGGACTCGGGAAGACCGCGGTCGCGCTCGCCCTCGCCCGCGACGCGGCCGACGCGGTG
Organism: uncultured Gemmatimonadales bacterium; assembly: GCA_963851265.1. Classification (GTDB taxonomy): domain Bacteria; phylum Gemmatimonadota; class Gemmatimonadetes; order Gemmatimonadales; family Gemmatimonadaceae; genus BPUI01. The sequence continues at coordinate 581,834 of CAWKNZ010000007.1, read as the reverse complement.
ATCGTTGCGCCCGCCGCGCTCCGGGCCCACTGGGCGGCCGCGCTCCACGCCGCCGGACTCGCCCGCGATCTCGTCTCCACGGAAGCACTCGGCCGCGACCCGCCGCGCGGCCCCGCTACGCCACCGCTCGTCATCGTCGACGAGGCGCACCACTTCCGCAACCCGCGAACCCGGCGCTGGCAGGCGCTCGCCGCACTCGTCGCCAACGGTCGATTGCTGCTCCTCACCGCGACGCCGGTCCACAACCGTGCCGAGGACCTCGCCGCGCTGTTCGCCCTCACACTCGGTGCGCGCGGCCGCACCCTCGACGCTTCCACCCTCGCCCGCCTCGTCGTCCGTCGCTCGGCCGCCGACGTACGCGACGGCACGGGCGGCGAACCGCCCGCCGACCGCCCGATCGTCGCGCCAACGTCGTGGATCGACCTCGACGAGGCGCCAGACGTGCTCGACGCGCTCCGCACCCTCCCACCTGCCGTCGTACCCGCCGACGGTTCGCCGACACCCGACCTCGACCGCTACACGCTCGTCCGGCTCTGGGCGTCGAGCGACGCCGCGCTCCGCAGGGCCGTGCGCCGCCGACTCGCGCGCGCCCTCGCCGTCAGCGACGCACTCGACGCGGGCCACCACCCGACGCGTGCCGATCTGCACGCGCTCACCCGCACCCTCGACACCGACGCATCCACCGTCCAACTCTCACTCGTCCCCGCCGCGCTGGACGGCCCAGCACCGGAGGTCGCCCGCGCGCAGATCGGCGCGCATGTCGCCGCCCTGCGCCGCGTCGTGGCCCTGCTCGCGCGCGCCGCCGGAGACGCGCAGCGAGTCGCCCACCTGCGCGCGATCCGCGCCCGCCACCCGGGCACGCGCATCGTCGCATTCAGCCACTCGGCCAACACCGTCCGCGCGCTGTACGCGGCCCTCGCCCCCGACGGCCGGGTCGCGATGCTCACCGCCGGCGGCGGCCGTATCGCCTCGGGCCGACTGTCACGGGCCGACGTGCTCGCGCGCTTCGCCCCGTTAGGCCAGGCTTGCGCGCCGCCGGCCGACATCGAGCGCATCGACCTGCTGCTCACCACCGACGTGCTCTCCGAAGGGCTCGACCTCCGCGACGCGTCGGTCGTCGTCCACCTCGACCTCCCGTGGACCCCCGCCCGCCTCGCCCAGCGCACCGGTCGCGCCGTCCGCCCAGGCGCGCCCGCCGCCACGGTCTACGTGCACGCGTTCCGCCCCCCGCCCGCCCTCGCGCGCGAACTCCGCCTGGCCGCCCACGCCCGCGGCAAGTGCCGCGCCGCCGACCAGACCGTCGGGGCGAGCGCGCTCGAGCGCGGCGTCGCGCCGTACAGTCGCCGCGCCAGTCATGGCGCCACGCTCACGTCGGTCACCACCGCCGCCGTCGCCGAACTCGCCCGCGACCGCCTGCTCGAACGCTGGAGCGCGTGGCAGGAGCCGCCGAGCGCGACGCGGTGCGAAGGGCGACCGACGTCGAACGCGCGCGTGATTGCGGCAGTCCGTTGCGGTGCGTCGGGCTACCTCGCCGTCGTCGCCCTTCCGACACGACTGGGCGCGCTTCACGTGCCCACTCTCGTCGCTGCCCTGCGTACTCGCGGCCCGACGAGCGCGCCTCACACGGTGCGCCGCGCCCTCGCGGCCCTCGCGCGCGCGGACGCGTCGGTCACGCCGTCGCCGCACCACGTGGCAGCGGCCCGCCGCGCACTCGCTCGCTGGGCGCGGCACCAACTCGTGCATGGCGCGATCGCGCCGTCGCGCGCCGCGGTCCGTAGTGCCGATCGTACCCGCGACGCCGGGCGCGACCCGCGCGCCGCGATCCTCGCCCGCGCCACCCGTGCGCTCCAGACCGCGGCGCCCGACCAGCGCGCGCTCACGTCCACCGCCGCGGGCGCCCTACGTGCCGCTCTCGCCCGACCGCTGAGCGCCGAGCGTGAGGCCGCCCTCCGGAACGTGGCGCGCGACGCCCGAGACGATGCCGGACGCAGCGCGACCAGCGACGCCGAATGGCTGGCGGCCGCTGTCCGACTCGCCGCGGCGGCTGGGTCCGGCAACGAGGGAGATCGGACGGCCGCGCGAGCCACGCTCCGCGCGCTCGTCCTGCTCACGCCATGACGGCGCGGCCCGACGTCCAAACCATACGCGCGATCAGTCGGTCTTACCCTGTGCGCGAACTCCCGCCACGTTCCCCTCGGTGACTGCACTGGACGCACTTTCGGCCCGCACCGCACTCGACGGTCCCGGCGACCCCGCGCGCGCGGCGGCCGGCGACCGGCGGGCGTTCGAGCGCCTGTACCGCGACCACGTCGACCGCGTGTTCACGCTGTGTGCGCGCATGACCGCCGACCGTGCGCTCGCCGAAGAGCTGACGCAGGACGTGTTCGTTCGCGCGTGGGAGAAGCTCTCGCTCTTTCGCGGCGAGAGCAGTTTCAGCACGTGGCTCCACCGCCTCACCGTCAACGTCGTCCTCAACCGGCGCGAGGCCGACGGCCGGCGCCGCCGGCACCTCGCCAGCGACGAGGACGACGACGTCGGAGCCCGCATCCCGGCGCGCGCCGTCGCGCCCGGCGACCGCATGGACCTCGAGTACGCGATCGCGCAGCTGCCACCGGGCGCCCGGCGCGTGTTCGTCCTCCACGACGTCGAAGGCTACAAGCACGAGGAGATCGGCACGCTCCTCGGCATCACCGCCGGCGGCAGCAAGGCTCAACTGCACCGCGCGCGCGTCCTCCTCCGCGAGGTCCTGCAAGCATGACGCACCCGACACACCACGACCACGTCCCGGACGACGGCTCGCCCGACGACCCGCAAGACGAGACGCTCCGCACCCTCGTCGCGCGTGCGGGGTCCCTCCCCACGTTGCGCCCTTCGCGCGACCTCTGGCCCGAAATCGCCGCGCGGCTCGACGCCGCCCCGGCGTCCGCACGCGCCGCGCACCTCGACCCGGTTCCGCGCGCGCCCGCCGGCCCCGAGCTGGCCGGCGCGCGCGTGCTGCCGTTCCGTGTCCCGCGCGTCGCCCGCTCCGAGCGCGCGCCGTGGCTCGCCGCCGCCGCTGTCACGCTCATGGCCGTGAGTTCCGGCGCGACCTACCTCGCCCTCCGGCGACCGGCAGCCGAGCCGAACGCCGTCGCGGGGTCGGCGTTCGCCGTGCCGTCGGTGACCGTCGCGGCCGCCCGACGCGACACGCAGCGCGCACCCGACGAGCCGGGATCGACCGAGGCCGTCCCGTCCCGCCCCGAGCCGCGCGAGCGAGCCGCCGACCGCGGCGAGGCGCGCACCGAGGCACGCTCGGCTGCTCGTTGGTCCGCCGGCCCCGTCGATCGCGGCGTCCCCGGCGCCGTCGACTACGACCGCGAGATCGCCGACCTCCGCGTCGTCGTCAGCGACCGGCGCGGCGAGCTGGATTCCGCGACCGTCGACGTCCTCACGCGCAACCTCCGCATCATCGACGCGGCCATCGCGGCGAGTCGGGCCGCCCTCGCCCACGACCCACGCAGCCCGTTCCTCGGCGAGCAGCTCACGCGCGCGCTGGGGCAGAAGGTCGAGCTGCTTCGAACCGCCGCACTCCTGTCGCACACCTGACCCATGTCCCTCCCCCTTCTCGTCGTCGCGATCACGACCGTCGCCCGCCCGCCCGCGCCCGGCCCGTCGCGCGTAGCGGGTCCCGTCGCAGCTGCCGTGCTCGACACCACCCCGTCCGACGACTCGACCCGCGCGCAGGCGCGGCGCCGTGCGCAGTCGCGGCGCGACTCGCTACGGTCGCAGATCGCGCGGCTGAGAGCCGCATGCGGTGGCGGGTGCGACACCGACGCACCCGACCCCGACTCTTCGGCGTTCCACGACCTCGGCCGCGCGGTCGGTGAGGCCGCGGCCGCGGGCGTCCGCGGAGCCGCGGAAGGCATGCGGCGCGCGGCGGTCGAGCTCCGCAACCTCGACTTCGGGCGTGACTACGAGCCCGACCCACGCGACCTGCACGGCCCGACGCGGCTCGACACCACCGTCAGCTTCACCCGCGGCGGCGCGGTCGATCTCTCGCTCGTCAGCGGGCCCGTCACGGTCACCGCGTGGGACCGGGCCGAGGTGCGCGTGCGGGGTCGGAGCGATCGACTGCCCTTCCGGTTCGAGCGGAGCGACGGGCCCAACGGCGGCAGCGTGCGCGTCTACACCGTCCGCGGACGCAACCGCTCGAGCGGCGACCAGCAGCTCGACGTCGTCGTGCCCGTCGGCACGCGCGTGATCGCGAACTCGGTGTCCGGCGACGTGCGCGTGCGCGGCGTCCACGGCGAGCTCGACGCCGAGACGGTGAGCGGTGACGTCGACGTCCAGGACGCGACGCGGCGCGTCTCGGTGACCAGCGTGAGCGGCTCCGTGCACGGCCAGAGCCTCGATGGCGAGGTCCGGGCGCGCAGCGTGTCGGGCGACGTGCGCATCGCGAACGTGCGCGGCGAGGCCGACGTCGGAAGCGTGAGTGGGAACGTGGAGGTGCGCGCCGGGCAGCTCGGCCGCCTCCGCGCCCAGACCACCAGCGGCGACATCGCGTACGACGGGACCTTCGCTCGCGACGGGCGCTACGACCTCGGCACACAGTCGGGCGAGGTGCGGCTCGTGCTGCCGCCCGACGCCGGGGCCGCACTCAGCCTGCAGACGTTCAGCGGGTCCATCGACACCAGCATCCCGCTCACCATGCAACCGAGCGCGCGCGGCGGCGACGGCTCCCCTCTGCGCAGCGCGCGCCGGATGGAGTTCACCATCGGCGGCGGCGGCGCGCGGATCACCGCGCAGAGCTTCAGCGGCACGATCGTCATCGCCCGCGCGACCACCCCCCGGAACTGAGCCCCTCTCGTGCGCCTCGTTTTCGCCCTCGCCGCGGTGTCGCTCCCCGCGCTCGCTTCCGCGCAGTACGACGGCGCCGACCGCGTCGAACACAACGCGTTCTCGTGGCAGGGTCGCGTGCCCGCCGGACGCTGGCTCTACGTCAGGAACCTCAACGGCCCCATCCGCGTCGAGTCGACGTCGGGCGACCAGGTGCTCGTCACCGCCGACCGGGTCACGCACGGCGACGCCGACCCGCGGCAGGTGCGGTTCGTCGTGCAGAAGGCCGACGACGGCCAGGGGATGGTGCTCTGCGCGCTCTGGAACGCGCAGTCCACCTGCGACGAGCGCGGCTACCACAACGAACGGAACTCGAACGGGTGGGAGGGCAACCGGCAGGGCTGGGTCAGCGCGGCGTTCACCGTGCGCGTGCCCACGGGCGTCAAGCTCGACGTCGCGACCGTGAACGGCGGCCTCGACGTGCGCGGCGCGACCGCCGAGGTGGTCGCGAACACCGTGAACGGCAGCGTGCGCGCGGAGACCGACGGCGGTCCGGTGAGCGCGCGTACCGTGAACGGTTCGGTGTGGGCGCGGATGTCGGACGCCGGGAGCGCGCACGACCTCGATTTCGCGACGACTAACGGCTCGGTGACCGTCGAGATGCCGTCGTCCCTCGGGGCCGAGGTCGAGCTGTCGACCGTCAACGGGCGCGTCGGAACCGAGTTCCCGGTGACGTTGAGCGGGCGCATCGACCCGCGCCGGCTCCGCGCGACCATCGGCGACGGCTCGCGCCACGTGCGCCTGCGCACCGTCAACGGGAGCGTCGACCTGCGCCGCGCGTCCTGACGCCGCCGCGGCGCACCCCGACGACGGTTCGGCGTTGGCACGCTGCGGGCACCTCCGGGTATCATCCTCCGTCCTCTTTCCCCGGAGTTTCGCAGTATGGGTGTCTCTCGGCTCTACGCGCCCACGACTTCCGTCCGCACGGGCGCGGAGCGCGCGACGCTGGTCCGTCGTACGTACTCCCTCGTGTTCGTCGGCGTCCTCGTCACGATGCTCGGCGTCGCCTTCGCGGCGACCCAGCCGGCGCTGCTCGGGTTCGTCGCACAACACCCGTTCATCAGCGCCATCGCGACGTTCGTCCCGCTGATGGGCGCGCAGGCGATGCGCGACCGGTTCCCGGCGAACATCGGCCTCACCCTCGCCTTCACGTTCGCCGAGGGCGTGTTCCTCGCGCCGTATCTGCTGTTCATGGAGAGCCGGCAGCCTGGCATCGTCGGCCAGACCGCGCTCCTCACCGGCAGCACGTTCGCGGTGCTCACCGCCTACGCGTTCGTGACGCGGCGCGATTTCAGCGCCTGGGGCAGCTTCCTCGTCACCGGCCTGTGGGTGCTGATCGGGACGTCGCTGCTCAACATGTTCTTCCACAACCAGACCGCCGGCCTGTGGATCGCGGGCGTCGGCACGCTGCTCTTCAGCGGCCTGCTCGTCTTCGACACCTGGCGCCTGCGCAACGTCTACGGTCCGAACGACTACGTTCTTGCCGCAGTCCAGATCTATCTCGACCTGCTGAACCTGTTCCTCTTCATCCTCCGCCTCCTCGGCGGCGGACGCCGGAACTGACGACGTGAGCGAACGACGAAGGGCGGCCCATCACGGGCCGCCCTTCGTCGTTCTTGCGCCACCATCCTGCGCTCGCGTCACCCGGACGCGACCCGCTCGATCGCGCCGGCCAAGTCGAGGTCTTTCTGTGTGATCCCGCCCGCGCTGTGCGTCGTGAGATGGCAGACGACCCTGGCGGCGCGCACGTCGAGGTCCGGGTGGTGGTTTGCCGCCTCCGCCACCCGCGCCACCCGGTTCACGAACGCCACGCCAGCCGCGAAGCTCGGGAACGCGTAGCTCTTCACGAGCACATCGCCCTTCCGGCTCCATCCGGGCAGTTGACTGAGCGCGCGGTGGATGGGAATGTCGGTGAGCCGGTCGGGGTGCATGGACAAGGAAAGTAGTTGCGTCGGCCGAACCCGCCGAACGCTCAGCCGCGCGCGGCTAGTGGTGTCCTTCCTTGTGCTTCGGCTGCTCGTTGTGCGTCCGCTCGGCCGGACTCTCGGCCTGGCCCTTCCGCGCGTGCTGCACGCCGGCGTGCCCCGTGTCGCCGTGCGCCCCCGGCGCGCCGAACATCCCCGATCGCGTCTCCCGGGCGAGTTCTTCCATCCCGTGCGGCTCCTTGCCGCGCTGGTTGTCGCGCTTGAGGTCCAGATCGTACTCGTCGACGACGTCCGTCGTGTCGTGCGTGCGCTCGTTCCCGCGCTGGACGTCGTGCTGCGCGTTGTCGCGGATGGCCTCCATGTTGGCGTCCGTGCCGCGCGCGTGGTTGCCGACGTTGTCCCGCGCGTCGCCGCGCGCCTCGAACTTCGAGTCGCTCTTGGTCGAATCGCGCGAGTCGGGGCCGGTTACGCCCCGTGCATCGTCGTTGTCGCGGTACTTGTCGCGGTCGCTGCCGCTGGTGTTGTCGTTGGGCGTCGCCATGGCGTCTCCTGAAGCGGTCGAAAGGGTGCGGGCCGGCCTAGCGCAGACGCGGTGCCATCCGCAGCGCCAGCTACCATCCCCGCCTGCTCACCGGGCCCGAATCAGCCTGGCGGAAGAACCACCCCCCGGCACTCGCCGAACCCGATGCGCGCCGCGCCGTCGCGCTCGCAGTACGCGCGCAGGACCACCTCGTCACCGTCCTCCAGGAACGCCCGCGTCTCGCCGCCGGCGAGCGCGAGTGGGTGTGTGCCGCGCTGTGTGATCTCGAGCAGGCACCCGCGCCCGCCCTCGTCGGCGGTCGACACGGTGCCGCTCGCGAGCAGGTCGCCGGGGCGCAAGTTGCAGCCGTTCATCGTGTGGTGCGCGATCATCTGGGCGAACGTCCAGTACATGCCGCCGAACGAGCCTCGCGAGAGCCGCACCGGCGGCGCCGCACTCTCGCGCATCCGCGCGGTCAGGAGCCACGCCTCGACCGTGATGTCGAACCCGCCGCGCGCGCGGTCCTCCTCGCCGTCGAGGTAGGGCAGCGGCGCGGGATCGCCGTGTGGGCGCGCCGCCGCGGGCACGCGGAACGGCTCGAGCGCGTCGAGGGTGACCACCCACGGCGACACGGTGGTCGCGAAGCTCTTGCCGAGGAACGGGCCGAGCGGCTGGTACTCCCACGCCTGAACGTCGCGCGCCGACCAGTCGTTGACGAGGCAGAGGCCGAACAGACGCGACGGCGCGTCGGCGAGCGCGACGGGACTGCCCAACGCGTTCCCCGGGCCGACGAACGCGCCGACCTCGACCTCGTAGTCGAGCATGCGTGTGGGACCCACGGAGGGTGCGGCGTCCGCGGGCGCCTTGCGCTGCCCGACCGGGCGCTGCACCGGCGTTCCGGACGGAACGAGGCTCGATGCGCGACCGTGGTAGCCGATGGGCACCCACTTGTAGTTGGGCAGCAGCGGCTCGTCCGGGCGAAACAGGCGCCCGACGTTGGTCGCGTGGTGCACCGACGCGTAGAAATCCGTGTAGTCGCCCACCGCCGCGGGCACGAACAGCTCCGCCGCGCTCTGCGGCACGAGCACGCGCGCGGCGCGTTCGCGGTCGTAGCGCGACGGCGTGCCGCCGGCGCGCAGCGCGAGGCTCACCTCGCGACGGAGCGTCGACGCGGCGCGGCGCCCCATCGCCATGAGCGGGTTGAGCGCCGGCGCGCGGCACGCGGTCTCGAGCGCGCTCCCCGCGATCGCCGAGAGCATGCCGTCGTCCAGGCACGCCGCGAGGTCGAGCACCGCGTCCCCGATCGCCACGCCCACGCGCGGCGCCTCGTCGCTGCCCGCACGGCGGAAGACGCCGAATGGCAGGTTCTGGATCGGGAAGTCGGTCTCGGGGTCGTGGGCGCTCTCCACCCACGAGACGAGGGCGGGGTCGCGCGTATCGGGCATCGGCAGCGGCGGAACGGAGGGTGGGGAGCGCGTGGCGCGTCAGGCGTGCAGCCAGCCGAGCGCGCGGAGATCGCGCACGGGCTCGTCGAACGCGCACGAGCCGAAGCCGACGACGGCTCGATCGCGCGCGTCGGCCAGCGCCGGGGTGTCGACCGCGAGCCCGCGCCACGCGCCCGCGTCGTCGGTGAAGGTGAACGTTGTGGCGTCGCGCTCCTCCAGCAGCGGTGACACGGCCTCGGGCGCGTGCCCCGCGTGTAGCAGCGCGCCTGCGAGAAGCACGTTCACGAAGCCGAACATCGTACCGCGCGCGCTGTCGCGCGCGTAGGTCAGCGCGTGCTCGCCGCGGAGCGGGTGGTGCAGTCCGGCCGTGAGCTTGACCGGGACCGCGTGGCGCACGCCGGCCGCGAGCACGCCCACCACCACGGCCGGCGCCGGGAAGGCGTCCGTGGTCACGCCGCCCGCGCGCAGCTTGAGACGCAGCCCGTGGGCGGCAGCCGCGCGCGCGGCCGCTTCGGGGTCGGTCCCGGGCGGCAGCTCCGCGTAGAGCGGCGCGCCCGGCAGGTGACGCGCCCGAGCGGCCGCGGCCGCGCCGAAGGCGTCGACGTCGGGCGCGCGCCACTCGACGGCATCGACGATGGCGCGCCCGGCGCCCGTCTCGGGCGCGTGGCGGGCGTTGAACGCTGCCGCGCGCGCGAGGTCGGCGGCGAGCACCGACGCGTCGCCTGCACCGGCGAGCGCGCTCAGCTGCCACGGCGCGTCGTCCTCGCCGGCCGGGAGGAGGTCGAGCGCCGCCGCCTCGAACTCCTCGAGGCGCGCGATCGGCACGACGAAGCGCCCGAGCATCCAGCGGTCCGCGCCCCGGCGGTCGGCGGCGTACCGGCGCACCGCGGCGCTCATCGAGAGTCCCGCCGGCGGAAACAGGCCGGCGTAGTCGATCACCCCGCTCAGCAGCGCGCGAAGCGCACCGGGCGCGCGGGGAGCGCTCGGATGGGGGAGTGGCATGATCAACGCTGGGGACGCGCGGGCCGGGCGGGTGCCGGTGCGGGCGGAGAAGCTACCCCGTGCCCGTCACCCATGCGCAAGCGGGGGGCGCCCGTCCGCGGCGGTCGCGTGATCACAGCACCTGCGACGAGAGCAGCAGGCTCGTCTCGGTCGACGCGATCCCCTCGATCAGGCGGATGCGGCCGAGCGCGTGATCGAACGCTTCCAGCCCGTCGGTGCTCAGCTCGACGACCAGGTCCCAGCGGCCGTTGGTCGTGTGGATCGCGACGACTTCGGGGAACGCGCGGAGCGCCCGCGCGATCGGCGCGGAGCTCTTTCCTTCGACGGCGACCATCATCACCGCGCGTACGCGGCGAGGGTCGACGTCCGGGCGCACGCGGAGGGTGAACCCGAGGATCGCCCCGTCGCGCTGCAGGCGCGCGATGCGGTTCTGCACCGTCGCGCGCGAAACGCCGAGCGTGCGCGCGAGCATCGCGGCGCTGCGCCGCGCGTCGTCGCGGAGCAGGGCCAGCAGGCGGCGGTCGATCTCGTCCACGGTCACGCGCGATGGGTTGACGTTTCGCCGGTCGAAGCTGGCGATCTGCTCGGAAGATGTGCAGTTCCGCTCGCTTTGCCAGCTGTTCGCTGGCTCGCCCGCGCGGCATTCTGGCGTGAGGTGCCCTGCTGCCCCGCTCGCCTTCCCGTACCCGCCCGTCCGATGCCGCCCGCGCTCCAGCCGACGACGCCCGACGCGTCCACACCGACGCTGTTGATGATCGACCCCGCGCACTACGACGTGTCGTACGCCATCAATCCCTGGATGGCGCCGGCCGCGTGGGCACGCGACGCCGCCGCGCACCGCGCGGCCGCGCGGTGCGCGTGGCGCGCGCTGCACGACGCCGTCGTGGCCGAGGGCGCGACGGTCGTCGAGGCGCCGGGCGCGCCCGGGCTGCCCGACATGGTGTTCCCGGCCAACGCCGCCGTCGTACTCGACCGTCGGGCGCTGCTGGCGCGCTTCCGCCACCCCGAGCGCCGCGGCGAGGAGCCGTGCTTCGCCGCCATCGTCGACCGCCTCCGCGAGCGGGGCCTCGTCGACGAGGTCGCCACGCTCCCCGAGGGCTGCTACCAGGAGGGGGCGGGCGACTGCGTCTGGGACGCGGCGCGCGGGCGCTTCTGGGCCGGCGTGGGCCCTCGCTCCACGCGCGAGGCCGCGGACCGCGTGGCCGACTTCTTCGGCGCGACGGTGACCCCACTCGAGTTGGTATCGGACCGTTATTATCATTTGGACGTCTGCCTCTGTCCGCTGAGCGGCGGCGAGGTGCTGTACTACCCGCGGGCCTTCTCGGCCGGCGCGCTCGCGCGGCTGCGCGACGCCGTGCCCGCGGACCAGCTGATCGAGGCCACGGCCGAAGACGCGGCCGCTTTCTGCGTGAACGCTGTCAACCTCGGACGCACGATCGTCATGGCCGAGCCGCCGGCCCGCCTGCGCGCCGTGCTCGCCGAGCGCGGCTACGGCGTCGCGGGGGTCGATCTCGCGCCCTTCCTGCTCTCCGGCGGTGCCGCGTTCTGCATGACCCTGCGCCTCGACCTGCGCCGGGATCCGCGTGATGCCTAAGGTCCTTCCCCGTCCGCAGGAGCGCCCCGTGTCCGCCACCGCCGCCCGCCCCGCGTCCGCCGTCCCCACCGTCCCGCACGGCCCGTCCGACTTCGTTGCGCTCGAGGCCGCGTACGGCGCGCGCAACTACAAGCCGCTCGACGTCGTGCTCACGCGCGGGTCGGGCGTGTGGGTGTGGGACGTCGACGGCCGACGCTACCTCGACTGCCTCTCGGCGTATTCCGCCGTCAACCAGGGGCACTGCCACCCGCGCATCCTCGAGGCGATGGTCGCGCAGGCGTCGCGCCTCACGCTCACGTCGCGCGCGTTCCGCAACGACCAGCTCGGCCCGTTCTACGAGGAGCTGTGCGCGCTCACCGGCTCGCACCGCGCGCTGCCGATGAACTCGGGCGCGGAGGCCGTCGAGAGCGCGATCAAGGTCGCGCGGAAGTGGGGGTACGAGGTGAAGGGCGTCGCCCCGGACCGCGCGCAGGTGATCGTCGCGGATGGCAACTTCCACGGGCGCACCGTGGCGATCGTGGGCTTCAGCACCGACGAGGGCTCGCGACGCAACTTCGGGCCGTTCGCGCCCGGGTTCACCGTCGTTCCCTACGGCGACGCGGCGGCGCTCGAAGCGGCGATCACGCCCGACACGGTCGCCGTGCTCCTCGAGCCCATCCAGGGCGAGGCGGGCGTGATCGTGCCGCCCGCGGGCTACCTGCGCGCGGCGCGCGAACTCTGCACGCGGCACCGCGCGCTCCTCGTCCTCGACGAGATTCAGACCGGGCTCGGTCGCACGGGCCGCCTGCTCGCCGAGGAGCACGAGGGGGTGGAGGCCGACCTGACGCTCGTCGGCAAGGCGCTCTCGGGCGGCTTCTACCCGGTGAGCGCGGTGCTCTCGAACGCGGAGGCGATGGACGTGCTGCGGCCGGGCGAGCACGGAAGCACGTTCGGCGGCAACCCGCTCGCCTGCGCGGTCGCGCGCGCGGCGATCCGCGTGCTCGTGGAGGAAGGCATGATCGAGAACGCCGACCGGATCGGGGCGCGCCTGCGGGCCGGGCTCCGCGCGTTAGGCGGCGGGCGGGTGAAGGAGGTGCGCGGCCGGGGGCTGCTCATCGGCGTCGAACTGCACGCGGGCGAGGGGGGCGCGCGGCCGTTCTGCGAGCGGCTGCGGGCGCGCGGGCTGCTGTGCAAGGAGACGCACGAACACACCATCCGCGTCGCGCCGCCGCTCGTCCTCACGGCCGACGAGTGCGACTGGGCGCTCGACCAGTTCGCGGCGGTGCTAGGGAGCTGACCCGGACCGGTCGCAGCACCGGCGGATCAGAATCGGCCGGGGAACCTCCGGCCGATCGACCCACCGCCAAAGATGCCGCCCGGCCACGGCATCCGTCCCCGCCCGTGGTCGCGCTCGCAGTGATCGGTGTCTCCGATGCCACCGCCGCGAATCACCACGCCACCGCCTTCGGGCGCCGGTGACGGTGGCGCCGACGCGACCGACGGTCCGGGTGCCGTGGGGGGCGTGTACGTGCCGCCCCCGGCCGACGCCGGTGCACCGGCCGCCGCGACGGCCGGCCCGGTCTCGTGCGCGCCCGGCGGTGGGGCCGCGTCGCCGACGGGCCCGGCCGGCGCCGCCACCGCGGCCGGCGCCGTCGTCGCGGCGCTCGTGCGGTCCGCGACGTCGCGCACCGGCGCGTGTTCGACGGCGACCGCCGTCGGCGTGCTCCGCACCGCGTGCGCGGCGTGCCGCGCGGCCGCGGGAACGGGACGCACCGCTCGCGCCGAGCCCGCCGGTGCCGAACGCGCGGGCGCCGTGCTCTCGCCGAGTTCGAGTGGGGAGACGAAACGCACCGGCGCGCCCGCTCGGGCGGTGGGCGCGAACGCGGCCGCGGCGGCTGCCGCGTCGAGGTCGCGGCGCAGCGCGTCCGCGTTCGGCGTGCGCGCGGCCGGGACGCCGCCGGCGAGGTGCAGGGCCAAACCGATCGCCCCCACCGTGACGATGCCAGCGCCGATCGCGACGGCGCGCGACGCGCCGGGAGATGCTCCTCGTCCGAGTGCCGTCATACGCCTCACCTTCGCCCCGCCGCGACGCGCAACCCCGTCGTCGGCGGGCCGGCCGGCGGGTGAGGCGACGCGTCCTGACGCGGACGCGCGCTGCCTGAGAGATGCTGCATGAGAGATAGCGCGTGGCGCGCCGAGTGCGAGGGAAGGTGCGCGCCCCGCCCCGCCCCGCACCGACCAACCCCCGCCTCGCTTGCCGGCCTCACGCCGCACGTTCGCTCGACGCCCGGCGGCGCACGCTGCGCCCACTCGCGCCGCGGCGGCCGTCGCGATCGCCATCGCGGCCGCGTGCCGCGGGTCCGCGAATCGCGACGCGCCCCCCGCGGCCGCGGGCGGGACCGTCGGAGCATCGGCCAGTTCGCGCGATGCGGCGCTCGCCGACACGCTCGTCGGGCTGATCACCGACGCCTACGACTTCTCGCGCCCGGGCGTCGAACAGCGCCTGCTCGCCCTCTACGCGCCGGGCGCGTTCGTCGTCTCGGCGGCGGCAGGGCGCGTCACCACGACGCGCGCCGCGCTCGCCCAGCAGATCGCCGGCTTCTGGAGCCGCGTCGGCCAGAACATGCGCGACCCGCGCTTCGTCGTCCGCGAGCGCTACGCGACCGCGCTCGGCCCCGAGGCTGCCGCGCTCACGCTCACCTACGCGATCCCGCACCTGACGCCCGAAGGGCGCCCGCACACGCTCGCGGGCGCGTGGACGGCGGTGTTCGCCCGCCGGGGCGGACGGTGGGTGATCGTACAGGAACACCTGTCCGACCTCCCCGCGCCCGCGGCCGACGGCCCCGCCTTCACGCGTTAGGCGCGACGCGTGAGGCGTCGCGCCTAACGCGCCACACCGTTACGCCCGGCGCCGGCGCCGCGCGGCCAGCCCCGCCCCGCCGAGTCCGACGGCCGCGAGCGCGAACGTGGCCGGTTCGGGCGTCGCGACCACGCTGACGTTCGCGCGGATCTCGCCGCCCGGGTACGTCGTGTTGTGCACGTTCACGTACGCCTGCCCGGCGTTCAGGCCACCGATCAGCCGCGCCTCCGCCCCGGCCGCCGTCCCGCCGCTCGCGGCGAGGTACGCGCTCGTGTAGATCGACGCGTTCGTCAGGTCGAAGATGTTGGTGTACGTCCCCGCCGTGGTGAACGCGATCCCCGTGAACGGCACCGCCACGTCGGTGTTGTTGCCAGGCGCGATGCAGCAATGGATGTGCGCGCCGGTCACCGGTCCGCCGACGAGCCCCGTCCATGACAGGTTGACGGTCAGCAGGTTGCCGCTGAGCGTGAGAAGCGTGGAACCGCTTCCCGTGCTCGCGTTGCCCGGCGCCTGCTGCGCCCCGCTCAGCACGCCGCCCCACGACTGCGTCGATTGCGTCACTTGTGCCGCGGCGGACCGCGCACCCACAGCCGTCGTTGCGAAGACCACCGCGCTCGCCAGCACGCCCGCGCGCAGTGTCGCCGCGGCCCTATCCAACCCCATCCGTCCCATGTCGCGCCCCGTGTCGAGTGTCAGGTTCCACGCCGATCGGCACGACTTCCGACGGAAGTCGCCCGGTCGCGAGCGCTGGGCTTGCGAATTCCGTTCCCGCGGATGACGCCGGCGTCACCGAGACCGTGCGGCGCTACTCGAAGTCGAGGGCCACGTCCATGGCCGGGGCGGAGTGCGTGAGCGCGCCGACCGACACGAAATCGACTCCTGTTTCCGCGATCGCCCGTACGGTGTCGAGCCGCACGCCGCCCGACGCCTCGGTGAGGGCGCTGCCGCGGCAGAGCATCGCGCAACTCCGCATCTCGTCGAGCGGCATGTTGTCGAGCAGGACGATGTCGGCGCCGGCGGCGAGCGCGGCCTCCACCTGCACGCGCCGGTCGCACTCGACCTCGACGCTCGCACCTGGCGGCGCCAGCTCGCGCGCGCGCCGCACCGCGAACCCGACGTCGCCGTCGACGGCCGCGAGGTGGTTGTCCTTGATCAGGACCGCCGACGCGAGGTCGAGGCGGTGGTTGGCGCCGCCGCCCGCGCGCACGGCGTACTTCTCGAGCCGCCGCCACCCGGGCGTCGTCTTGCGCGTGTCGAGGATGCGCGCACCCGTGCCAGCGACGGCGTGCACGTACCGCGCGGTGAGGGTCGCGACCCCCGAGAGGCGCTGCACGAAGTTGAGGGCGACGCGCTCCGCACTCAGGATGCCGCGCGCGTGCCCCGACAGGAACACGATCGGCGTGCCCGCCGCGACCTCGACGCCGTCGGGCACGTCGACGCGCACGGTGACGCGCGGGTCGACCTGCCGGAACGCCTCGACCGCGAGCGCGATCCCGGCGATCACCCCCGCCTGACGCGCGACCAGCTGTCCGCGCGCGTGCCGGCCCGGCAGTACGGTGGCGAGCGTGGTCACGTCGTTGAATGCCTCGTCCTCGTACAGCGCCTCGCGGACGATCAGGGACGCCTGCGCCGGGGTGAGCGGGAAGTAGAGGGGGTCCAAGGGCGTGGCCACCGGAGTGATGTCCGGCACCGTCGCGTCCTCCGGATCGGCGGGCGGCGCGGCGCCGAGCGGGGTGCCGGCGACCGAGGGAGGGAGCGGCACGTCGGCGGCAGGGGTGCGGCCGATGCGGAGCATGCGCGCGAGCGTCGAGTCGGCCGCCGCGTCCGCGTCGTCGCTCTCGCGGCGCGCGCGCCCGCCGCGCCGCTCGACGCCGAAGCGATCGACGCCGAGGCGATCACCGGCACCGAGGTCGGCGATGCGGCGGGTGCCGTGGGGATTGCGACGGCGCTCGCCGGGCGGCGCGTCCGCCGTCGGCACGTCGCCGATCGGGGCGTCGCCGGTCGGCGCGTCCGCGGGCGGGGCGTCCTCGGACGGCGCACCGGCGTCGCGCTGCGCCCGCAGCTGGTCGCCCACGCGGCCGCCGAACTCCGGGCCGTCCTCCGGCGCGGCGTCGGGCAGGTCGTCCGGGGGGAGACTCATTCGCCGGGGTCCTCGTCCGAGGTGCGGAACGGCGACTGCGGTGGGCCGGACAGCCCGGGCCCGCCGCCCGACCCGCCGATCGCGACCATGCGTTCGATCGCGCGCCGCGCCCGCGCGGCCGTCGCCTGCGGCACGCGGATCTCGTGCGTGAGCGTCTCGAGCGAGCGCAGCACCTTGGGCAGGGTGGTCACCTTCATGTACGCGCACTGCGCGCGATCGCTCGCCGCGTAGAACGTCTTGCCCGGGTAGGCCCGCCGCAGCCGGTGCAGGATGCCGACCTCGGTGGCCACGATGAACTCGTCCCGCGGACTCTCCCCCGGCCGCTTGATCATCCCTTCGGTCGAGAGGATGTGCACGTCCTCGGCGTCGATCGCCCCCGCCGACATCGCCTCGACCACCGGGGTGGCGCAGCCGCACTCGGGGTGGATGAGGAACTCGGCGCGTGGGTGCGCGGCGCGCTGCAGCGTGATGTGCTCCGGGTCGATGCCCGCGTGCACGTGGCACTCGCCCATCCACACGTGGATGTTCTCGCGTCCGGTCACGCGCCGCACGTGCGCGCCGAGGAACATGTCGGGGAGGAACAGCACCTCCTGATCGGCCGGGATCGCGTTCACCACCTCGACGGCGTTGCCGCTCGTGCAGCAGTAGTCGCTCTCGGCCTTCACGTCGGCCGTCGTGTTCACGTACGCGACGACCACCGCGCCCGGGTGCTCGGCCTTCCACGCGCGCAGCTGGTCGGCGTCGATCGTGCTCGCGAGCGAGCAGCCGGCGGCGAGATCCGGGAGGAGGACGGTCTTCTCGGGCGAGAGAATCTTCGCCGTCTCGGCCATGAAGTGCACGCCGCAGAAGACGATCACGTCCGCGTCCGTCTTGGCCGCCTCGCGCGAGAGACCGAGCGAGTCGCCGACGTAGTCCGCGACGTCCTGGACCTCGGGGCGTTCGTAGTTGTGCGCGAGGATGACGGCGTCGCGCGACCGGGCGAGGGAGCGGATCTCGGCGTGCAGCGCCGAGTCCGAGGCGGTTGACGAGGGCGACGGCATAGGGGGAGAACGATAAGCTGTCGACGCCGGCGTCGTCGAACGCCGGACGGCTAACGCGAGACCGCGACGGCGCCGACCGCGGGGAAATCGCTCCGGTAGTGCCCTCCCCTGCTCTCCCGCCGCCTGAGCGCCGCCTCGGCGATCATCCTCGCCGTGTCGACCAGGTTGCGCTCCTCGGTCATTCCTGGCGCGAGCCGCGCCTCGATCGTCCGCAGCTGCGCGAGGCACCGTTCCAGCCCCTTGCCGGTGCGGGCGATGGCCGCACTCTCCCACATTGCCGTCCGCACCGCCCCCGCCGCGACCTGCGCGGCACCGCGGTCCGAGAGCGGCGGCACCTCCCACCCTTCCCGCCGTCGCGGCGCCCGCGCCGGCCGCGGCGCAGCTAACAGGTCGCGTGCGGCACGCTCCGCGAACACCAGCCCCTCGAGCAGCGAGTTGCTCGCCAACCGGT
Source organism: uncultured Gemmatimonadales bacterium (assembly GCA_963851265.1). Classification (GTDB taxonomy): domain Bacteria; phylum Gemmatimonadota; class Gemmatimonadetes; order Gemmatimonadales; family Gemmatimonadaceae; genus BPUI01. The sequence goes on along the minus strand of CAWKNZ010000007.1, from coordinate 564,003 downwards.
TCGCGCCGTGCACCCCCGTCCGGGCCACCTCTCCCACTGCCCACAGGCCGTCGAGCGACGCCCTGCCCGCGAGGTCGGTGACCACCCCGCCCATCATGTAGTGTGCGGCCGGCGTGACCGGAATGAGCGCCCGCTCCGGGTCGATGCCGCGAGCCGTGCACAGCGCGTAGATCCCCGGGAACCGCTCCGAGAACCGCACGCGCCCGCCGCCCGACGTTCCGCCGCCGGCCGGGCTCCCCGGCGTGCCGCCGAGTCGGCGCGCGTCGAGCCACACCTTGCCCGTGCGCTGCTGTTCGCGGAAGATCTCGCGCGCGACCACGTCGCGTGGCGCGAGCTCCGCCTGCGGGTGTCGAGCCGGCATGAAGCGTTCGAGCTGCGCGTTAAGCAGGAGCGCGCCCTCGCCGCGCACCGCCTCCGACACGAGCGCGAGCGGGTTCTCGGCGGTGTCGAGCGCGGTCGGATGGAACTGGACGAATTCCATGTCGGCGAGCGTCGCCCCGGCGCGGTGCGCGATCGCGTAGCCGTCCCCGGTCGCGACGAGCGGGTTGGTGGTGTAGCGGTAGACCTGTCCACACCCGCCCGTGGCGAGCACCGTCGCGTCGGCCGTGATCTCGACCGGCCGTCCCGACACGCTCGCCCGTGCGCCCACGCAGCGGCGGCCGCGCGGGCCGTCGTCGACGACGAGGTCGAGCACGCGCGCGTGTTCCAGCACCTGGATGCGGCGCTCCGCGCGCACGCGGGCCACGAGCGTGCGTGCGACTTCCGCCCCCGTCTGGTCGCCACGCGCGTGCACGATCCGGTCGCGCGAGTGCGCCGCTTCGCGCCCGAGCTTGATCTCGCCCGTGGGCGTCAGGTCGAACGCGGCACCGGCCGTCTGCAGCTCGCGTACGCGCGACGGACCCTCCTCGACGAGGACCTGTACGGCGTCGGCGTCGCAGAGCGCGGCCCCGGCGGCGAGCGTGTCGGCGCGGTGCAGCGCGGGCGAGTCGCCGGCGCCGAGCGCGGCCGCGATCCCACCCTGCGCGTAGGCCGTGGACGAATCGAAGAGCGAGCGCTTCGTGAGGAGCAGGACGTCGCCGTCCCCCGAGACGCCCTGCGCGGCGCGCCACGCGGTGTGGAGCCCGGCGACGCCGGTGCCGATGACGAGGAAGCGCGTTCGGATGTGGTCGGTCATGGTGCAAAAGCTACGTCGGGCGGAACCCGTTCCCGCCCGCTTGGTACGGGAGGGCGGCCATGCGCGTGGTATATTGGCCGTTCTACCCCCACCGTAGAGGAGAGCCCCTCGGTATGACGCGTTCGATCCCCCGTCTGGCGCTCGGCGCCGCCGCTCTTGCCGCCGGCGCCGCCGCGCGCCCGGCCGCCGCGCAGGGTGCCAAGAGCGCCCCGGCGTCGGGGCCTACCTGCGACATCAATCAGAGCAACCCGGGCTCGCTCGGGCTCGCGTTCCTCAGCATCCAGGGCGCGCAGGCGCAGAGCGACTCCGCCGCCAAGCTCAAGGCGCTCCGCGCCGCCGCCCAACGCGTGACCGGTGACGCGAGCGCCGCGAAGTCCAACCCGACCGGCACAGCGCTCACGCTCGCGCAGGCCTACATGCTCGAGGCGCAGGATCTTCGCGTCGCGACCAACGCGACGCGCGCCGACCTCGGCTACGCCAACGATCCGAACCAGCCGGCGGACCTCCTCAAGACGATCGACTCGCTCGCGACCGTCATCGAGCAGGCGAAGCCGAACTGCGCGGCGACGGTCAGCCAGATCCGCCAGAACGCGTGGGTCGGCACGGTGAACGCCTCGCTGGGCGCGCTCAACGCGCAGAAGCCCGACTCGGCGGCGCGGCTGGCCGAGCGCGCGCTGATCGTCTACAAGGGCAGCCCGCTGCCGTATTACGTGCTCGCCAACGTCGCGCAGAGCAAGGGCGATGCGGCCGCCGCATCGCGCTACTGGCCGCAGGTGGCGACGCTCGCCGCGAACGACACGTCGGCGCAGGGGCGCGACCTGCGTTCGGCCGCGCTGCAGAACATCGCCGTCAACTCCGTGAGCGCCGCGCAAGCGGCCCCGGCGGCCGACAAGCCGGCGCGTGCCAAGGAGGCGGCCGACGCCATCCGCACCTTCCTCGCGGCGTACCCCAACAGCCCCGACGCGCCGCGGCTGCAGGCCACGCTCGCGCAGATGGTGCAGCTGACGGGCGACAAGGCCGCGCTCGGGTCGGTGTACGCCGACCAGCTCGCCAACCCCGACAAGTACGACGACGTCGCGCTCACGAACGCCGGCGTGATCGCCTCGCAGGCGTCCAACGCCGCCGACGCGGCCAAGCTCTTCGCCGCCGCGCTCGAAAAGAACCCGTACCAGCGCGACGCGCTCAACAACCTGACCGCGACCTACTATCAGCAGCAGCAATGGTCGCAGATCATCCCCGTCGCGCAGCGCCTCGTCGCGGTCGATCCGGCCAACCCCGCTAACTACCTGTTCCTGGCGTACGCGTACCAGGGGCTTTCGAAGGCGGCGACCGCCCCGGCACAGAAGAAGGCCTACGTCGACTCGCTCGTGAAGTACAACACGATGAGCGAGCAGATGCCGGTCAAGGTCACCTTCACCGAGTTCACGCGCGGGCAGACGCGCGCGGTCATCGGGATGAACGTCGAGGCGCTCAAGCTGCAGTCGGCGACGTCCACGACGACGGTGGGCGGCCGCCCCGGTGCACGTCCGCGCCCCGCCGCGGCGGCGCCGTCGGCCTCACCGAAGACGTACACGCTCGCGGTCGAGTTCCTCGACAAGGCGGGCGCGGTGATCGACACGCAGAACGTGAGCGTCGGCCCGCTCGCCGTCGGGGACAGCAAGGCGGCGCGCGTCGAGTCGGCGAAGGGCGGGATCGTGGCGTTCCGCTACAAGCTGGTCGGCTGACCACGGACGGGGAGGAGGGATGCGCAAGCTGCTCCTCCTCGTCGGCGCGCTGCTCGTCGCGCACCTCGCGTTCCTGCTCGTCCGCCCCTCGGGGGCGGCCGAGCCGCCGGCCGGCCGGGCGCTCAACGTGGGCGTGGTGTTCGACGTCGGCGGCCGCGGCGACAAGTCGTTCAACGACGGCGCGTACCTCGGCGCGACCCGGGCCGCGCGCGCGTTCGGCGCGCGCGTGCGCTACGTGGAGCCCGGCGAGGGCTCCGACCGGGAGGCCGGGCTGCGGTTGCTGGCCGCCGAGGGGATGGACCTCGTCGTGGGCGTCGGCTTCATCTTCAGCGACGACCTGACGCAGCTCGCGAAGGAGTACCCGCGCACGCACTTCGCCGGCGTCGACTACGCGATCGCGACCGACAAGGCCGGCAATCCCATCCCGCCCCCGCCCAACCTCGAGGCGCTCAAGTTCCGCGAGGAGCAGGGGGCGTTTCTCGCCGGTGCCCTGGCCGCACTCGTGGGTGGATCGCAGAAGGTCGGGTTCGTGGGCGGCATGGACATCCCGCTCATCCACAAGTTCGAAGCCGGGTACCGCGCGGGGGTGCTGCACGTGTGTCCCACGTGCCAGGTGATCGCGCAGTATGCCGGCGTGACGCCCGAGGCGTTCCGCGACCCGGGGCGCGGCAAGGAGCTCGCGCTCTCGCAGTACGGGGCCGGCGTGAACGTGATCTTCCATGCGTCCGGCTCGACCGGGTTGGGCGTCTTCGAGGCCGCGCGTCAGACGGGGAAGCTCGCGATCGGCGTCGACGCGGATCAGTACAAGGAGGCGCCGGGGTACGTGCTCACGTCGATGCTCAAGGGCGTCGACGCCGCGGTGTTCGACGCCATCCAGAGCGTGCACGACGGCGACTTTCGCGGCGGCGTCCGGCAGTTCGGCCTGCGGGAGGGCGGCGTGCGGATCGTCGACGACGCGAACAACGCGCGCCTCATCACGCCTGCGGCGCGCGCGCGCCTCGCCGGACTCCGCGATTCGATCATCGCCGGGCAGATCGTCGTCCCGACCGAGCGGTGAGCGCGATGGAGGTGGTGGTGCGCGGGGTGGCGAAGGCGTTCGGCCCCGTCGTCGCCAACCGCGACGCGTCACTCGAGGTGGCGCGCGGCGAGATCCACGCGGTCGTAGGCGAGAACGGCGCGGGCAAGAGCACGCTCATGCGCATCCTCGCCGGGATGTACGCGCCCGACGCGGGCACGGTGCAGGTGGGCGACGCCGCCGGTGCGCTGCGTGACGTCACGGGCTGGACGACGGCCCAGGCGATCGCGGCGGGTGTGGGCATGGTGCACCAGCACTTCATGCTCGTCCCGCCGCTCACCGTGGCGGAGAACGTGGTGCTGGGCCGCGAGCTGACGCGCGGGCTCGCGCTCGACCGCGCGCGTGCCGAGCGCGAGGTGAGTGCGCTCGCCGAGCAGACCGGGCTCGTGGTGCCTGCCGGACGGCCCGTGGCGGAGCTGAGCGTCGGCGAGGCGCAGCGGGTCGAGATCCTCAAGGTGCTCTACCGCGGCGCGCGACTGCTCATCCTCGACGAGCCCACGGCGGTGCTCTCGCCCCTCGAGGTGCGCGAACTATGGGGCGTGTTGCGCGGGCTCGTCGCGGCCGGCGGGACGGTGGTGCTCATCACGCACAAGCTCGACGAGGTGGTCGAGGTGTCGGACGCCATCACGGTCATGCGCGCCGGCGCGACCGTGGCGCGCATGCGCACCGCCGACACCACCCCGCGCGAGATCGCGCGGGCGATGGTCGGGCGCGACGTGGCGCTCGCGCTCGATGCGGCGCCAGAGGCGGTGGTGGGCGCGACCGGGCTGGGTGCGGCGGTCGCCGGGGCGGCCGGACGCGTCGCGGTCGCGCCCGCGGTCGCGCCCGCCGTCGCGCCGGGCACCCCCGCCCTCACGGTGCGCGACCTCACGGTCGCCTCGCCGCGCCGCGCGCGCGAGGTCGACGCGCTGTCGTTCGAGATCGCCGCGGGCGAGATTCTCGGCGTCGCGGGCGTCGAGGGGAACGGGCAGACGGAGCTCATCGAGGCCATCGCCGGGCTGACGCCGATCGCGGGCGGGACCGTGACGCTCGCCGGGCGCGACGTGACCGCGCTCGACGTGCGCGCGCGCGCGGACGCCGGACTCTCGCACATCCCCGAAGACCGCCACCGACGCGGCCTCCTCCTCGACTATTCCGTGGCCGACAACCTCGTGCTCGGGCTGCAGCACCGTTACGTGCGGCGGGGTGCGCTCGCGCGCCTCGTCGGCGCCACGCTCGACCGCGGGCGCGTGGCCGACACGGCGCGCCGGCTGGTGGCCGAATTCGACATCCGGCCGGCCGACCCGGGGCTCCCGGCCCGGGCGCTTTCGGGGGGTAACCAGCAGAAGATCGTCGTCGCGCGCGAGATGACCGGCCGCGACTATCACGTGCTGCTCGCGGCACAGCCCACGCGCGGCGTGGACGTGGGTGCGATCGAGTTCATCCACGACCAGCTGCGCCGGGCGCGCGCGGCCGGCAAGGCCGTGCTGCTCGTCTCGGCCGACCTCGCCGAGGTGCTCGCGCTCGCCGACCGGGTGGCCGTGATGTACCGCGGGCGGTTTGCCGCCGTGCTGCCGCGCGCGGAAGTCACGGTCGAACGCCTCGGGCCGCTGATGACCGGGGCGGCCGCGTGAGCGACGCCGTGCGCGAGGCGACCGTGCCGCGGCGCACCGCGCCGGCGCGGCTGGAGCGGCGGTGGGTCGAGCGGCGGTGGGTCGAGGGCGTGCTGCCGCCCGTCGTGGCGCTGCTCGTAGCGCTCCTCGTCGGCGACCTGCTGATCCTGCTGTACGGGCAGGCGCCGGGAAGCGTGTACCGGCTGCTCATCGAGGGCACGTGGGCGAACGCGTACGGCTTCGGCCAGGTGCTGTACAAGGCGACGACGCTCGCCTGCACGGGGCTCGCGTTCGCGGCCGCGGCGCGCGCGGGGCTGTTCAACGTCGGGGCAGAGAGTCAGCTCGCGGTCGGCGGGTTCGCGGCGGCGCTCGTCGGGCTCGCGTTCCCCGTCGGGACGCCCGGACTGCTGGCCGTGCCCTGCTGCGTGATCGCGGCCATGGTCGGCGGCGGGGCCGTCGGTGCGCTGCCCGGGTGGCTGCGCGCGCGGTTCGGCGCCAGCGAGGTGATCGTGACGATCATGCTCAACTTCGTCGTGCTCGCCGCGCTCAACTACGTGATCGCGGCGCACCTGCACGTGCCCGAGACGCTGCACACCCCCGAGCTGCACGCCGGCACCGTCGCCCGCCTGAGCGACGTGTGGACGGCGTTCCACGGCTCGGCGGCGAACGCGTCGTTCGTCGTCGCCCTGCTCGCGGCGGCAGCCCTGTGGTGGCTGCTGTTCCGCACGCGCGTCGGCTACGAGTTCCGCGCGGTCGGGCTGCAGCCCGACGCGGCGGAGTACGGCGGCGTGCGCGTCGGCCGCGTGTGGGTGCGCGCGATGACGCTCTCGGGCGCGCTCGCCGGTCTCGGCGGGCTCAACTTCGTGCTCGGCTACAAGCACTATTACGAGGAGGGGTTCGCGACCGGGTCCGGCTTTCTCGGGATCGCCGTCGCCCTCGTCGGAGGTAACCACCCGGCCGGCGTGGTGCTGGCGGCGCTGCTCTTCGCGACGTTGTCGCAGGGCGGGCTCGCGGTGAACGCACTCGTGCCCAAGCAGATGGTCGACGTGCTGCAGGCCGTGGTGATCCTCGCCGTGGTGACCGCGGTGCCCGAGGTGCGGCGCGTGCTGCGGAGCGCGTCGGCGGCGGCGCTCCGTCCGCGGGCGACCGGCGCGTGACGGTGCTCGCGTTCCTCGCGCAGACGCTGCGCATCGTCGTGCCGTACCTCCTCGCCGCAGCGGGCGGCGTCGTGAGCGAGCGGGCGGGCATCATCGCGCTGTCACTCGAGGGGTTCATGCTCGCTGGCGCCTTCGGCGCGGCGACGGGGAGCTATGCGTTCGGTTCGCCGTGGGCGGGGGTCGCGTGCGGCGTGGTGGGCGGCGTGCTGCTCGCGCTACTGCTCGCGCTCGCGGCGGTCCGCTTCGGCGCCGACCAGGTGGTCGTCGGCGTCGCGCTCAACCTGCTCGCGGTGGGAACCACGCGGTTCTTTCTGCGCTTCGCGTTCGGCAGCTCCAGTAACTCGCCGCGGGTGCCGGGGTTCGCGTCGGAGTACGTGAACCCGGTGGTCTGGATCGGGCTCGCGACGTTGCCGGCCGTGGGGTGGTTACTGTACCGCACACCGTTCGGGCTGCGACTGCGCGCCGTGGGCGAGAAGCCCGAGGCGGCCGCCACGCTCGGGGTGCGCGTCGCCCGCGTGCGGTGGGCGGCGGTCGCGCTGTCCGGGGTGCTCGCGGGGCTCGCCGGCGCGTACCTCGCGCTCGATCAGCACCAGTTCACGGACGGCATGACCGCCGGGCGCGGCTTCATCGCGCTCGCGGCCGTGATCTTCGGGCGCTGGGACCCGCGCCGCGTCGCAGTCGCCTGCGTGCTGTTTGCGGCGGCGGAGGCGTTCCAGATCCAGTTGCAAGGCACGCAGCTGATCCCCTCGCAATTCGTCCAGATGATCCCCTACGTCCTCACGATCGTCGCGCTGGCCGGGGTGGTCGGCCGCGCGACGCCCCCGGCCGCACTGGGCACGCGCGCGTGAGCGCGCCCCCCGCGGCGCGCACCTCGACGTCCGAATCAGCCCCCGACGCCGCACCGGCGCGCGACCCGGGCGGATCGACCACGCGCTCGGAGCTCGGGAAGCTCGTCATCCTGATGATCACGGCGTTCGTCGACATGATCGGCGTGCTGATGGTCATCCCGCTCCTGCCGTTCTACGTGAAGGCGCTCGGCGGCCACGGTTTCGACGTCGCGGGCTACCACCTCGGCGTCGGGCAGATCACGGCGTTGTTGGTGAGCGCGTTCACCGTGGCGCAGCTCATCTCGGCGCCGCTCTGGGGGCGTTTCTCGGACCGCTACGGCCGCCGCCCCGCCCTGGTGATCGCGCTAGGCGCGTCCGCGATCGCGTACGTGATCTTCGGCTTCGCGACGTCGCTCGTCCTGCTGTTCCTGTCGCGGCTCGTCCAGGGAGCTGGGGGCGGGACGACGGGCGTGATCCAGGCCTACGTCGCCGACGCGACGCGCCCCGAGGACCGCGCGAAGTCGCTCGGATGGCTCTCGGCCGCGACCAACGCCGGCGTCGCGTTAGGCCCGGTGATCGGGTCGTGGTCGACGCACCTGAGCCACAAGGCGCCAGGGCTCATCGCGGCGGCGCTTTGCACGGTGAACATCGTGTTCGCGTGGACGTACCTGAAGGAGGCGCGCGAGCCGGGGGCGACCGGCGCCACGGGCCAGCACAAGGCGGTCGCGCCGCCGCGGCGCTCTGGCGAGGCCGTGTTCCGGGTGGTCGCGCATCCGGCCGAGTCGGCGTCGCGGTTGATCCTGATCTACGCCGTCGCGATCGGCGCCTTCCAGGGCGTGAATTCCATCCTCGCCCTGTTCCTGGCGACGCGGTATCACGTGACGGCCGACACGATCGGGTACTTCTTCGCCTACGTCGGCGTGCTGTCGGTGATCACGCGCGCGTTCCTGCTGAGCTGGCTCATCGACCGGTTCGGTGAGGCGCGGCTGTCGCGCATCGGCATCGTGCTGCTGGGGATCGGACTCGGGACGCTGCCGCTGACGCACGCGCTCTGGCAGCTGGCGCTCTCGGTCGCGCTCATGCCGCTCGGCGCCGCGTTCACCTTCCCGTGCGTGACGGCGATGCTCTCGCGCGTGGTTGCCGGAAACGAGCGGGGGTTGTACATGGGCGTGCAGCAGACGTTCGGCGGCGCGTCGCGCGCGCTGTTCCCGCTGATCGCCGGGTTCGCGTTCGATCGGCTCGGGGTCGGGGTGCCGTTCGTGATCGCGGCCGTGGTGGTGGCGTCGACGTTGTTGCTCGGGTTTGATCTGGAGAGCTACGTTCCCCGGCGACCGCAGCGCGCGGCCGGGTGACATACGGTTGCGCTCCCCTCCGGCTGTCCGTAGCTTGCGTGGTTCGCGGGCGTCCGCCCGATCGGAGCTGGTCCGGCACCCGTGCGGCCGGAAACGGCCCACGCGTTGTCCCGACCCCGGCCACCCCGGCCGATTGCGGGCGCGCCTCACGTCAGGAGTAGAAACTCGATGATCGAAGTGCGGCTCGAAGAGAGCGACCGGCTCGACTGGGCACTCAAGCGGTTCAAGAAGAAGGTCACGCAGGCCGGCATCCTTCAGGAGCTGCGCCGGAAGCGTCACTACGTGAAGCCGAGCGAGGCCCGCCAGCTCAAGTCCGCTGCGGCGCGCCGCCGGAAGCGCAAGCCGACGCGCGTCTGACCTGACTCGACGTCGTTCCCGAAGGCCCGTGGCGTGACGCCACGGGCCTTTCGCGCGTTCCCTCCCGCAATCGTCCGGATCCGGCGTCTCTGGCCTGCCCGATGCCCCGCGTGGTGCGCTCGACGCTGTTGGGATCTGACGCATGGGAGGTGGGGGAATGGCGAATGTCGAGAGGCGGTATCCGGGGTGGTTGCCGTGGGCAATCGCGGTGGCGTTCGTGGTGTTGTTCGGCGCGGTCGCGTTCATCGGCGGACTCGGCGGGCGTCCGAAGGGTGACGCGTCGGGCACCTCGCGCGCCCTGCGAGTCCCGGCCGAGTTGACGGCGATGATCCGGAGCGCGGTCGGCCAGTAGGCGCGGGCGTCGCCGCGGCCGCGAGGCGCGGGTTCAGCTCCGCGGCTCGCGGTCGACCCGCGTGCGGCGGAGCAGCGGAGGCAGGGAGAGGAGCGCCCACGACGCTTCGAGCACGATGAAGCCCCAGCGGCGGTCGGCGACGGCGATCCAGGCGAGGATCGCCGAGCCGACGAAGTTGAGCAGGTTGTAGCTGCGATGTTCGCGGCCCAGCCAGCCGCGCTGGTACGCGACGTACGCGGCGAGGATCATCGCCGCCCCGGCGAGCGATGCGAGTTGGTAGAGCATGACCGTGCGGGCGAGATTGTGGCGTGCGTTGGATCCGACTTCTCGCCCCTCTCACGTTGCGCGCCGTCGTGTGGCCGCCACTCGCGATCGACCTGCTCCGCGTGGGCTGGCGGTTTCGGCGACGCGCGTGGTGGCGGCGCGCGCCTTTCCTGCCGGTGCCGTCGATGCCGTACGTGCGCTGGCGCATGCTGACCGCGTACGGCGACGAGGACGCGCTGCCGGCGCCGGAGGAGGTCGTGCGCTACGCGCGCTGGATCGGTCGCCAGCGGTGAGCGCGCTCGAGGCGAAAGCGCTCGACGCGAGCACGCCGGACGCGACCGTGGCGCCGGTGGTCGACGAGTCGATCGCGCGACGGCTCGAGGCGGAGGGCTACGCGCTCGGCTTCGACCTCGTCGGTTTCGTGCGCCTGGGGCCAGCGGAGACGGCGGGCGCGTTCGAGGACTGGCTGACGGCGGGGTATGCGGGCGAGATGGCGTACCTCGCGCGGGGCGCGGACAAGCGGCGCGACACGCGCCTGCCCTACCCCGGCGCGCTGAGCGCCGTGGTCGTCGCGCTCGACTACGGCGGGCGCGAGCCGGCGGGGCCGGTCGCCCGCTACGCGCGCGGCGACGACTACCACGACGTCCTGGTCGCGAAGCTGCGCGCGCTGCACGCGTGGCTGGACGCGACGTTAGGCGTTGCGGTGGCGGGCAAGGCGTACGCCGACACGGGGCCGATCCTCGAGCGGGACCTCGCGCGGCGCGCCGGACTCGGGTGGTTCGGCAAGAACACCAACCTGCTCCACCCGCGGCGGGGGTCGTTCTTCTTCCTCGGCGTGCTGGTGCTCGCGGCCGAGTTGCCGCCGAGCGCGCCGTTCGAGGCCGACCGGTGTGGGTCGTGCACGCGCTGTCTGGACGCGTGCCCCACGGACGCGTTCGTCGCGCCCCGGGTGCTGGACGCGACGCGGTGTATCTCGTACCTCACGATCGAGCAGCGGGGGGAGATCCCGGCGGCGTTGCGCGAGGGCGTGGGGGACCGGCTCTACGGGTGCGACGTGTGTCAGGACGTGTGCCCGTGGAACCAGCGATTCGCGGGTTCACTTCCCGCGGCGTCGCCTTTCGCATCGCGCGAGGCGCTGGCGGGCAAGGACGCGCGTACGCTCGCGCGCGAGCTGTTGGGCATGACGCAGGAGGATTTCTCCTCCGCGTTCCGCGGCTCGCCGATGAAGCGCGCCAAGCTGCGCGGGCTCAAGCGCAATGCCGCGGTGGTGCTCGGCAACGTCGGCACGGTGGAGGACGTGGGGGTGCTCCGGCAAGCCCTCGCCGACCCCGAGCCGCTCGTGCGCGAGCACGCGGCGTGGGCGCTCGAACGAATCCCCGCTCGCGGCGATGCCGGCACCGACGCGTCAGGACCGGCGGGCGAATCCAGTTAGGCGCGCGGGAGCGTCAGCGTGAACGTGCTCCCCACACCCAGCGTGCTCTCGGCCGTCAGGTCGCCGCCCATGCCGCGCGCCAGGTCGCGGCTGATCGCCAGCCCGAGCCCGACCCCCTCCTGCGGGCGCGTGAGCCGCTGGTCGGCCTGCACGAACGGCTCGAACACGCTCGCGAGCTTCTCCGCTGCGATTCCCACACCCGTGTCGTGCACGCGTAGGAGCACGCGGCCGAGCATGTCGTCTGCCCCGCCCTCGTCGGCGCACGTCACCTCGATCCGCCCCGGCGCCCCGTCGCGCGCGTCGGTGAACTTGACGGCGTTGCCGAGCAGGTTGAGCAGGACCTGCTGCAGCTTCTCGCGGTCGGCCCGGACGGACAGGCCAGCGGGTACGCCCGACCACGCGTAGCCCAGCCCCTTGCTTCGGAGCTGAGGCGCGACGAGCGCCTCTGCCTCCGCGACCGCCTCGACGACGGGCACGTCGCTCAGCCGGTACGTCACCGCCCCGGCCTCGATGCGGGAATAATCGAGCACGGCGGCGATGAGCCCGAGGAGATGTCGCTGACTGGCTTGAATGCGCCCGAGGGCCGTGCGCTGCGCCTCCGTCACGGACCCGTGGATCCCCAGCTCGATCAGCTCCGCGTAGCCGCCGATGGCGTTGAGCGGCGTGCGGAGCTCGTGGCTCATCACGGCCAAGAACTCGCCTTTGGCGCGGTTCGCGGCCTCGGCGGCGCGGCGCGCGGCTTCGGCGGCCGCACGCTCCGTCTCGGCCGTGGCCCGGGCCGCGCGCTCGGCCGCCAATAGGCCCGCGCGCTCCAGCGCCTGTGCGCACTGTTGCGCGAGCACCGCGGCAAATCCACGCTCCTCGGCCTTGAACGCCCGCGGCGCGTCGTAGGCGAAGGCGAGCGCGCCGATGACCCGGTCGCCCACCCGGAGTGGGGCGGCCAGCAGCGCCGCGCGTCCGGCACGCGCGATGGACGCAGCGAGCGCTGGGTACCGCGCGGCGAGCGCCGCGCGGTGCTCGAGCAAGACCAGCTCCCCGGTCCGCGCCGCTTCGGCGACGGGGACGGCGGCCTCGAGCGGCACCCAACCGAACTCATCAGTCGCCGGTGCCTCGAACCCGGTCTCCGAGAGCAGGCGAAGGCCGTCAGCGCCTGGGGAAGCCTCGCCCCCGCCGGTCTCGCCGTGGGCGGACATCCGGAGATACACCGCGCCGGCGTCCGCCTCCACGAGCGCGGCGCCGTCGCGTGCGATCACGGCCGCGACGGTGGCCGGCGTCGCCGCAGCCGTCAGCGCGAACGAGGCCGCCAGCAGGCGCTCGATGCGGCGGCGCGCCGCCCGCTCCGCCGCGAGCAGCTCCTCGACCGAGCGCCGGGCGTGCACCTGCTCGGTCACCTCGACGGCGAAGTGGAGGATCGCCGTGACCCGCCCTTCGGCATCGCGGACCGGCTCGAAGCGCAGGTCGAACCAGGTGTCCTGGAGCCCGGTGCCGTCCCGGTCGTAGCGCACCGGCGTCTCCGGGCCGATCCACGGCTCGCCCGTCGCGTACACGCGGGCGTTGTGCTCGAACATCCCCGTCCCGGCGAGCTCGGGGAAGGCCTCCTGGGGGGTCAGGCCGGTGACGTCACGCCCGGCGGTGATGATTCGCCGGAACGCGTCGTTCACGAGCACATAGCGGTGGTCGGGGCCATCCAGCAGCGCGAGCGGCGCGGGCATCGAGAGGATCAGTGCGCGAAGCGTCTCGCGCTCGGCCGCGAGGGCCGCCTCGGCACGCACGCGGGCGGTGGTCTCGCTGATGGTGCTGAGCACGCCGACGAGCGCGCCGTCCTCGTCGTGGACGGGCGAGAAAGCGAAGGTGAAGAACGCTTCCTGGGGTACGTCGGCGCCGCGGTCGAAGACGAACCGCTGGTCGTAGTGGAACACGGGGGCGCCGGTCGCCCGGACCTGCGCGAAGTCGGGGGCGGACTGCGCCCAGAGCTCGGCCCACACCGCCCGCGCGGGGCGCCCCAGCGCATCCGGGTGCTTCCGGCCGAGCGACGCGATGAAGCCGTCGTTGTAGACGAGCACCAGATCGTCGCCCGCGTAGAGGCAGGTCGGGAAGCCCGCGTCGAGGCAGAGCCGGACAGCCAGGCGAAGCGTCGGCGACCATGCCGCGACGGGGCCGAGCGGCGTTCCCGCCCAATCGTGCATGCGGCAAAGGGCCCGCATCGCGCCGGGGCCGGCGAAGAGGCGGGCAGCCTCCTCCTCCACACCCCCGGCCGTCAGCGGGCCCGGCGCACCTCCGTCCGTATGTGCCATCGTCTGCCGCTCCTCCGTCACGGTCACCCAGGCTCGCCCTCGGCTGCGGCAAGCTGCGTCGCGAGCTGCGACGCTGGAACCCAGTGCGCTGAGGCACCGAGCGTACCGCGACCACCGGCTGAGGGACCGCGTGGCGCAGCGTGGCACGCCGGGCGGGCGCCCGCCGGAGTCCGACGAGGCGGGCCTACCTCTATCAGGTCCGCGTCGGCTCCGGAACGCGGGCGGGTCCTCCGGGCGGGGGGAAGGGCAAATCCGGCGGCGCCGGCCGCGGTTTGCCGAGCTAAGTGCTTGTCGTACGGAGAGTTCTCGCGCCGCGGGACAGCGGGATCGCGAATTGGGTATACCGCCACTCGTCCCAGGACGTGTGCCCGTGGAACGTGCGGTTCGCGCGCGAACTGCCTAGCGATTCGCCGTATGCCGCTCGCGACGCGTTAGGCGGCAAGGACGCGCGGACGCTCGCGCGGGACTTGTTAGGCATGACGCAGCACGAGTTTTCGGTGGCGTTCCGCGGCTCGCCGATGAAACGGGCCAAGTTGCGCGGGCTCCGGCGTAACGCGGCCGTGGTGCTCGGCAACGTCCGGACGGCGGACGACGCGGACGTGCTCGCGCGCGCGCTCGACGAGGCCGACCCGCTCGTGCGCGAGCACGCGGCTTGGGCGCTCGCCCGGATCGGCGGTACCGCAGCCGGGCTGCGTTACAAGCCGGGCCAGGATACGCCCGGCGCAGAATGCGGCGACGCGCCCGGGGCTGCGACGGTGATCCCGGTGCCGGGTAAGGAGGAGCGCGATTACCGGATGACACTCGCGCCCGATGGGCGGACCTTCACGTGCACGTCCTGCGCGGCCGGGAAGCTGCAGGAGAGACGGACGGCACGTTGTGAGAAGCAGTGCCGTCCGCCGAAGCGCGTCGTGACGGAAGTCCGCGGCCCGTCACGCGAGCTGCGCGAGCAGCGCGTCGATGTGGCGCGTCATGCGCGCGGGCTCGAGGAGCGCGAAGTGGTCAGGCGTCGGTTCGAGGAAGAGGGCGTCCTCGCGGTAGCGAGGCCCGAGAACCCCGTCGTCGAGGTTTCGCAGTCTGAGCGCCTGCACGAGCGCCGTGCACGTCGTGCTCGCCTCGAAGACGCAACGGATCGCCCCGACGCGCGCGCTCGCCGCGCGGAACCATCCCGCGAACACCTCCGCCTCCTCCGGTCCAGCGTCGGACCCCTCCGTACCTGCCGAGACCGGGCCCGCGAACGGGTGCTGGAACGGGCGCACGATGTCGGTGGCGAGGCGGCGTAGTGGCGCGAGGTCGCCGCGGAACTTGCGCAGGGTCCGGAGTTGGTACGTCATCAGGTTCAGCCACTCGTCCAGGTCGACGGCGTCCGCGCCCAGGCGCCGTAGGTCGTCCAGCAGCGCGCGCGTGGTGGCGCCGGGCGCCTCCGGGGCGGCTTGGTCGAGCGCGCGCCGATCCGCCAGGCCCGCAAAGACCCGGCTCGCGAACGTGGTGGCGCGCGACAGGTTGGGGCCGAGGGCGAGGCACGCGTCGGCGCGCAGCGGTGGCGCGTCGGCGACCCCGCCAGCATTCGACCCGCCCGGGTCCGACGCGCTCGCCAGCAGCCGCAGGATCAGGTCCGCCCCGGACGACATGCCGACCAGTACGACGCGCGACGGCCGGAGGCGCGCGGCCGCGTCGGCGAGGACGGCGCGCAGCAGGCCGAGGTGCGCGGCGAGCGCGAGGGGGACCCGCGGCGCGTCGCCGCTCGGTTCGAAGCCGACCAGGGTGGGGGCGACGGCGCGATGTGGCGTGCGCTCGAGCAACGGCACGAACTCGTCGGCGTCGCCCCCCAGTCCGTGCACGCAGAAGAGCAGCACGTCGCTGGCCGTGTCGTTCTCCAGGTAGTGGAGCGCGCGGTCGAGGAGGCGTGGGTCGCGCCCCGGGCGCTCGAGCCGCCGCACGACGGCTTCTGTGAGCAGGAAGCGGTGCGCCGCGATGCGGCGACGCGGGAGCGGCGCGGGCCAGACGTCAGCGGCCCCGGGCGGCGCCGCGAGCGCGGCATCGAGCGCGTCGAGCACCGCGCCGGCGTCGCCGGGCCGGTCCGCCGGGTCCTTCTCGAGACATCGCATCACGACCTCGGCCACCCCGGCCGGCACCCCGGGCGCGGCGTCGCCGAACGGCGCGGGGCGTTCGGTGAGATGGGCGACGAGGAGGGCGGCCGGCGTCGGGCGGTGCGCGAATGGGTGCCGTCCCGCGAGCGCCTCGTAAGCGACCACCCCCCAGGCGTAGAGGTCGGCGCGCGCGTCGAGGGCCGGATCGGCCGCCGCCTGCTCCGGCGCCATGTACGCCGGGGTCCCCACGACCACGCCCGACGCCGTGAGCCCGGCGCCGGTGAGCGCCGTACCGGTGAGCACTGCGTCGGCGCCGGCGGCCGCGCGCAGCGCCTTCGCGATCCCGAAGTCGATCACGAGCGCGGTGGGTCCGGCGCCGCCGGCGGCGAGCAACACGTTGCCCGGCTTGAGGTCGCGGTGCACCACGCCGCGCGCGTGCGCGTAGGCGAGGGCCGTCGCGACGTCTCGAAGCACCGCGACGCCCTCGCGCGGCGCGAGCGCGCCGCCCCGGGCCAGGCGCGCGCGTAGCGACTCGCCCCGCACGAACGGCATCGTGTAGTAGGGAAGCCCGCCGTACGGCCGCCCGCCCGCGGTCGCGCCGACCCCGAGTACCGGGACGATGTGGGGCTCCTGCAACCGGGCGGCCGTGCGCGCCTCGCGCGCGAAGCGCTCGGCTGCGCCGTCGCCCGCGCGGCCGGGCGCGAGCACCTTGACGACCACGTCGCGGCCCAGCGCCTCGTCGTGCGCGACGAATACGCGCGCCATGCCGCCGCCGTCCAACTCCGCCCCGAGGGCGTACGAGCCGCCGAGCGCCCGCTCGACCGCCAGGCGGAGCTCGGTGTCCGCAGCGGATGCGTGCGATGGGCGGAGAGGTGAGTCGGTCATGGCGACGAGGACAGTAGCGAAGGCCGGGCGCGCGGTGGACGGCGGCGCCGACCGGCGGGCGATACGACACCAGCGTGCGTGGCGGGGCGCGGACTCTGCGCCGCGTCGGTCCATCGCCCGACGTCGACCGCCGCGACCGATCGGCGGACACGTTAGGCGGCCCGCGCGGCCGTGCGGCCTCACCCCCGCGGCGCGACTGTCTCAGCGCACCTGTCCGATGCGCAGCAGGTTGCCGTCGGGGTCCACGACGGCGAACTCCCGCATGCCCCAGGGCTTGTCGGCCACGGCCTCCATGCGGGGGATGCCGGCCGGGGGCAGCGCTGCCGCCGCGAGTGCGGCGTACAGCGCGTCGACGTTCGTCACGCGGACGTAGCATCCCGCGTGCGACTCGGCGGGGCGCAGCGCGGGGTGCGCGAAGAAGTGCAGCTCGACGCTCCCCCGCGTGACGGCGGCGTATGCAGCGTCGGCCCCGAGCACCCGGCCGGAGAACCCCAACCGTGCGTAGAAGGCGAGGGTGGCCGGAATCGAGCGGCTCGGCAGCGTGGGGATGGCGAGGTCGGGTGGTGGCATGGGAAGTCAGGAGTCGGCGATGCGGGGCGGGGGCGCTACGAACGTCGCCATCCGGCGCCCGCGAGGATGAGCGTGCTGGCGAGCACGTAGCCGAGTGCGTGCGGGCTCCGCCCCGCCCCGACGTACGGGATCGCGCCGAGCGCCGCGCACGCGATCCCGACGACGTGAAGCAGGCCGACGGCGATCGGCCGTCCACGGCGCACCTGCCACGCCGCGTGCAGCGCGCGGTCCGCCGCCAGCGCGCCCAGGCGCAACGCATCCGACCGAATGGGAGACGGACGGGAGAGCGTGGACATCGCGGGAGGAAGCGGTGATCGTGGCAGCCGATGGGCACGGATGCGCCCGCCGAGGACACCGTGCATCCTGTTGTCTCCCCGCGTTTCCCGCCACCTGATGCCGAACATCACCCGCCGGCCTGTTCGGGACTTGCCCGCGACGGCGGGTGCGGGCGGGCGCGCGCTCGACCCGCGGGTGGCGCACACGACGCGCGAGGCACGCTCGAGCGCCCGCCGTTCGACGTGTTCCCCGACGCGAACCCGGCCGACGCAGCCCGGTCCGGCGTCGGCAACTTGCGCGCGTCACTCGACGACGCGCTGCGCACGCGCGCACCGCACCGCATGGCCCGCCGGCGGTTCGATCTCGAGGGTGCGGTGGCCGATGCCAGGCGCGACCCTCGACGCCTCCAGAAGCGCACGCCGTCAGCGTTGCCGATGCTGCGCGAAGAACGTCAGCATCGCCGCGCTGGCGTTCAGTTCGGACATCGGCTCCTGGGCGCCAAGCCCGTCGGGCTCTCCCGGCCACCCGTGCTGGCCTCCATCGATCGTGAACAGCGTGACGTCCGCGCCCGTGCACCCCGTGAAACTCGTCCGCAGCACGTGCGGGGCGGTCTGGGTCGCACGGGCCGTCTGGCAGCCGTCCGCCGCAACCCAGAACTGAACGCTCGGCGGCAGTGCCGCTGCCGCGGGCGGGACGGGCCGCGGCGGCGGGGTGAGCGATGGGTCGTCGTAGCGGACCGACTCGTCGCTCGTGCCCTGCACCGCGAAGACCGGGACCGGCTTGGCCGGCGTGCACCGGTCGTCGTTCAGGCTGCCCTCGATCACGCCGACCGCCGCGATCGTCGGCGCCAGGCGGCACGCCGCGTGGTAGGCCATCAGCGCGCCCGACGAGAACCCGGCGACGTACACGCGGCGCGAGTCGATGGGAAGCTGTTTGGCGGCCGCGGCTACCACCGCGGCCAGAAAGCCGACGTCGTCGATCTGTTCGCGCTGCGCCGCGCCGCAGCACGTGCCGGCATTCCAATCGGCGGGATACAGACCACCCCCGCCGCGCACGGCGTTCGGATACGCGATCACGTACCCGTACGCCTCGCTCAGGGAGTCCATCCGCGACGCGTACTCGACGTTCGCGCCCTCCGCGTTGCTTCCGTGCAGCATGAGCACGAGCGGGTACGCGCGCAGCGCGCCCGACGTGCTCGTCGGACGGTGGGCGGGGACGTGCACGAGGAACGTGCGCGTGAGGTCACCCACCACGACCGAGTACCCGGCGGTCCCGGGACGCCAATCCCCCTCGGGTCCGACCCCCGCGTCCCCTCCGCACCCCGCGCCGGCGAGCAGGGCCGCCGCGCCCGCGGCGGCCGCGATGGCGAGACCTCGCACGGTCGTGTGCCTCACCGGGGCTGCCACGCGACGGTGACCCCGAGCTGGGTCGGGCCGCCCGGCAGCGTGATCCGTTGCGCCGCGGCGTCGACCACGACGTGCCGGCCGAACTCGCCTCCGACCATACCGCCGAGCATCGTCCGGGCGCCGCGGCCGGTCTCGTCCTCACTCGTGACCGAGCCGACGCCGACCCCCGGCAGGGCGGCCGCCGTGAGCCGGATGCCGCGCGTGAGCCGCACGCTGCTGCCGAGCGTGACGGCCGCGGCAGCGCTTCGGGCTGCGGCGTACGTCGGCCCCAGGTAGCGTGCGGCCGCGGCCGTCACGCGGAACCCGAGGGCCGCCGCGAGGCGCCCGTCCGGGTCGACGTCGCCCGTGCGGCGACTCTCGCCGC
The DNA here is from genome assembly GCA_963851265.1 of uncultured Gemmatimonadales bacterium. Taxonomy (GTDB): domain Bacteria; phylum Gemmatimonadota; class Gemmatimonadetes; order Gemmatimonadales; family Gemmatimonadaceae; genus BPUI01. The sequence continues at coordinate 544,815 of CAWKNZ010000007.1, read as the reverse complement.
GCCAGAGCGTCGAGCGGAGCTCCAGCCCGGCCGAGCCCCACGCCGAGCACGCGCCGCACGGAGGCGCGATGTAGAGGCCCGTGAGCAGGACCTGACTGCGCGTGCGCCCGATGCGGCGCGCGACGGTCAGCCCGGCGTTCTCGTGACCCGAGTCGTCGGCGTTGTACCGCCAGTGGCCGTACTGGAGCGCGAACGCCAGAGGCGGCGCGCCGTCAGCGCGGACCGGCTCGTCGAGCGGGAGTGGCGGTAGGGCCCCGATCGGGGTCAGCATGAGCCCGTTCCACGCGGCGAGGGCGCGCTCCGACTGTGCACGCACCGCTGTTGGGCACGCGCTCAACGTGGCCGCACTCACGACTACGGCGAGTCCGCGGCGCGGGCCACCGATCGGGCGAACCGCGCGCCGCGCGGGCGTGGACGTCTGGTCGAAAGTGATCACGCGCAGAAAGGGCAACGTCGGGCACGACGTCTGGAGAGGCGACGAACGCCGCGGAGGCATGGCATCGTTGCCACGCGCGGCATGGCAGGGTGTAGCGCCCCGTGGCCCCGGCGGTCAAGCGGCACGGACGCCGCCGCGCGTTTCGAGACATCCTGCGTCCCGCGTCCTGGGTCCGCGTCCTGCTCCGCCGGACGGGGGCGCCGCGCGCGATCGCCGGCCGCGACCTCGGATTCCCACGACTAGCTTGCCGGTCGCACCGGTCCCGTTCCCAGTACCTCCCACGTACCCAGCCGTCGCGTGATCCGTCCCCTCGCCGGCCTCGCGCTGGCATGCGTCGCCGCGCTCGTCCCCTGCACCACACTCACCGCCCAGCGCGCGGTGCCCGGTCTCGACGCCGCGGGCATGGACACGATGGTGCGTCCGGGCGATGACTTCTACCGCTATGCCAACGGCGGGTGGGAGCGCCGGACGACGATCCCGCCCGACCGGAGCAGCTACGGCGGGTTCAACATCGCCGGCGAGCGCGCGGATACGCAGCTGACCGCCATCGTACACCAGGCGGCGGCGGCGCACGCGCCGGCGGGCTCCGACCTGCGCAGGATCGGTGATTTCTACACGAGCTTCGTCGACACTTCCGCGATCGCCGCGCGCGGGTCGGCGCCCATCCGGCCGTTGCTCGACAGCATCGCCGCGATCGGCGACCGCCGCGCGCTCGCCCGCTTCATGGGCGCACACCTCCGCGCCGACGTCGACCCGATCAACCTCGGCACGCTCCACACGAGCAACCCGTTCGGGCTCTGGGTCGCGCAGGACTTCAACCGCCCGACGCGCAACTCGGCCGCGCTGATGCAGGGCGGCCTCGAACTCCCCGACCGCAGCTACTACCTCGACGCCGCGCCGAAGATGGCCGCCGCGCGCGACGCGTACCGGGCCCACGTGGCGCGGATGCTCACCCTCGCCGGCGTCGACGAGGCGGCCACCCGCGCGGACGCCGTGCTCGCGCTCGAGACGCGGATCGCGCAGGTGCACTGGAAGGTCGAGGACAGCGAGGATCCGGCCAAGGGCAACAATCACTGGGCGCGGGCGGACTTCGCGCGCAAGGCGCCGGGGCTCGACTGGGCGACGTTCTTCGTGGCCGCGCGCATCGCCGACCAGGATTCGGTCGTCGCCTGGCAGCCGAGCGCGATCACGGGGATTGCCGCGCTCGCCGGGAGTCAGCCGCTCGACGCGTGGAAGGCCCTGCTGGCCTACCACGCGGTCGAGGACCACGCGGCCGTCCTCCCGCCCGCCGTCGACCGCGAGGCGTTCGCGTTCTTCGGGAATACGTTGGGCGGTGCGCCCGACCAGATGGGCCGCGACCGGCGCGCCGTGGCCGCGACGAGCGAACTGTTAGGCTTCGCCGTCGGTCACCAGTACGTCGACCGCTACTTCCCGGCCAGCGCGAAGGCGCGCGCGCAGACGATGGTGGCCGGCATCGTCCGCGCGTTCGAGCGCCGCATCGACGCGCTCGACTGGATGGCGCCCTCCACGAAGGCGGAGGCGAAGGCGAAGCTCCGGACGTTGCAGGTGAGCGTGGGCTACCCCGACCGCTGGCCGAGCGACGCGGGGCTGCGCGTCGCGGCGGACGACGCGTACGGCAACGTCGACCGGGTGGAGCGCCTCGCCTACGAGCGGAGCCTCGCCCGACTCCGGCGACCGGTCGACCGCGGCGAGTGGGTGATGACGCCGCAGATGGTCAATGCGGTGAACATGCCGGCGATGAACGTGCTCAACTTCCCCGCCGCGATCCTGCAGCCGCCGTTCTTCGACGCGTCGCGCGCGGACGCGATGAACTACGGCGGCATCGGCGCGGTGATCGGCCACGAGATCAGCCACAGCTTCGACAACCTCGGCGCGAACTTCGACGCGCACGGACGGCTGCGGAACTGGTGGACGCCCGCGGACCTGGCACACTTCCAGGCCTCGACGCAGGCGCTGGCGCGGCAGTACGACGCGTACCACCCCCTGCCCGACCTCGCGATCAACGGCCAGCAGACGTTGAGCGAGGACATCGCGGACCTGGCCGGGGTGAGCGCCGCGTACGACGCGTTCCGCGCCTCGCTCGGCGGCGCGCCGGCGCCGACGGTGGGCGGGCTCACAGGCGACCAGCAGTTCTTCCTGAGCTGGGCGCAGATCTGGCGCGGCAAGTTCCGCGAGCCCGCGCTCCGGCGGCAGCTGCTGACCAACGCGCACGCGCCCGCCCCGTGGCGCGCGCTCACGGTGCGGAACCTCGACGCGTGGTACGCGCCGTTCGCCGTGCAGCCCGGCGAGGCGCTCTACCTCGCGCCGACGGCCCGGGTGCGGATCTGGTGAGCGGCGGGGGCTGGCGATCGCGCTAGGCATGGGTCGACGCCCGCGCAAGCGTGGGCCGTCCCTGCCACGCGCGAACGCCGGCCGTTGCGCGCGCCGGTCGCCTACCGCTCCAGCTTCGCCCCCGGGTCGATCTTCGGCCGCTCGGGCGCGTTGGCGGCGAACCATCCGGTGAGGTACATCCACTGCGCCATGCGCGTCAGCTTCGGGTAGTCGATGCGCTCGGGCCGGTCGCGGGGCGTGTGGTAGTCGTCGTGCAGGTCGGTGGTGTACATCAGCGCGGGCACCCCGCGGCGCGCGTAGGGCACGTGGTCGCTCCGGAAGTACCACCCCTCCGGGTGCGTCGGCCGGTCCCAGAGCGTGTCGAGGATGAACCGTCCCGTGAGGGCGTTCGCGCGCAGCGCCATGGAGACGAGGTCGTCGGAGTTCCGGTGCGGCGGCTGGGAGCCTAGCAGCGACGCCGAGTCGGGGCTGTTGCGCCCGATCATGTCGCCGTTGATGACGGCGACCAGGCGCTCGATCGGCACGACCGGGTGCGCGGCGTGGTAGCGCGAGCCGAGCAGGCCGCGCTCTTCCGACCCGTGGTTGATGAAGAGCACCGAGCGTTTCGCGGGCTGGCGCATGAACGCCCGCGCCGCCGCGAGGCCGGCGGCCGTGACCGAGGCGTTGTCGTCGGCGCCCGCGTGCACCGAGTCGCCCTCCAGCGTGTAGCGCACGCCGTTGGCGTCCTGGTGCGAGCTGTAGACGACGTACTCGTCGCGCAGCCGGGGGTCCGTGCCGCGCACCACGCCGATCACGTTGACCGAGGGCGCGGTGAATCGCTCCAGCCGTACGGAGAGCTCGGCCCGCGGTTGCGCCGCCAGCGCGCCGCGCATCGCCGCGCGCACGAGGAACGCGGGCGTGGGGCCGGCGCCTAACGCGGGCGGGGGCGCGACGCGGTCCGAACCGGTGGCCGCGCGCGGAACGGCGCGGTCCACGTCGTACGCGCCGCGAACGCGCGCGTCGGCCACCACGCGGAACGCGCTGTCGACGGCCGGGCTCGCGACCAGGAGGAGCGCCGCGGCGCCTCGCCGCGCGAAACGCGAGGTGGTGGCGACGACCGCAGCGTCCGCGTAGCGCGAGGCGAACGTGTAGCTGTTGGCCCGGATCGCCGCCGCCGGCGGCGCGAGCAGCGGCGTCGCGACGATGCGACCGCGCACGTCGACCGTGGTGTCCGACGCGTCGGGGACCCAGAGTACCTGCCCGGACGCCTCGGCCGGGACGACGAGCAGCGGGATGACGTCGCCGAACAGCGTCGCCGGCTGCCCGCCGATGCTCATGCGGCTGGCGGTGGTCGAGACGCGCGTACGCGTCATCTCGAACCACTGGAAGTACGTGCCGTCCTGGCCCATCGGCTGCAGCCCGATGCGGCGGTACTGGTCCGCGACCCACATCGACGCGCGCAACTCGTCGAGCGTCCCCCCCTCGCGGCCGCGCATCCCGGGCGCTGCCATCTCGCCGACGTCGCGCCGAAGGTCGGCCTCGCGGACGGCGGCGTACGCGGCGGGCAGTTGACCGCGCGCCGCGCCGGATTGGGCGGCGAGCGAACCGCGCGAGAGCGCGACGAGCGCGCCGGCGAGCAGGTAGCGGACGGGGGTGAAAGTGTGCATGGCGGGCGGGAGCGGGGTGGCGTGACGGGCGTGCGAAGCTGCTGCGCTATATAGCGCCGCGATCAGCGTCCGCCGGTGCCGGCGAGGTAGTCGACGGCGAGCCCCGCCATCGTGCGCACGCCGACCGGCAGGGCGTGCTCGTCGGCGAAAAAGAGCGGCGAGTGGTTGGAGGCCGCCTTGGCCGGGTCCTGACCTGCGGGGACGACGCCCAGGTTGACGAACATGCCGGGCGCGCGCTGCGCGAAGTACGAGAAGTCCTCGGAGGCGAGCCCCGCGGTCATCTCGTGTACGCCGGCGGCGCCCGCGGCCCAGCGCAGCGTCGGCAGCATGCGCGCCGTGAGCGCGGGGTCGCTCACGTTGACCGGGTAGCCCGAATCGATGCGCACCGTGGCCGTCGCGCCCGACGCCTCCGCCACGTGCGTCGCGGTGGTCACGAGGCGCCGAATCACCTGCTGCCTGACGCCGGGGTCGAGGGTGCGGATGGTGCCGTTCAGGTAGACGCTGTCGGGAATGATGTTGTTGCGCAGCCCGCCGTTGAAGATTCCGAAGCTGAGCACGGCCATCGACTGTGCGAGATCGATCTGCCGACTGACGATGGTCTGGGCCGCGAGGACGATCTCCGAGCCGACGACGATCGGGTCGATGCCGCCCGACGGGTGCGCGCCGTGCGTCTGCTTGCCGTGCACGACGATGGTGAACTCGTCCGACGACGCCATCATCGGACCCGCGCGGTAGCCGACGTGACCGAGGCTGTCGGGCACCACGTGGAGCCCGAACACCGCGTCCACCCTGGGGTCGTCCATCGCCCCCTGCTCGATCATCGGCTTCGCGCCGCCCGGCCCTTCCTCGGCCGGCTGGAAGAGGAACACGACCGACCCCGGCAGCCGCGTCCGGACCCCGGCCAGCACTTCGGCCACACCCATCAGGATCGCGACGTGGTTGTCGTGTCCGCATGCGTGCATCACGCCGACCTCGCGCCCGTTGTACGTCGCCCTCGCGGTGGAGCGGAAGGGCACGTCGACCATCTCGGTCACGGGCAGCGCGTCCATGTCGGCGCGGAGGGCGACCACCTTGCCGGGCCGGCCGCCGCGCAGCACGCCCACCACGCCGTGGCCGCCGACGCCGGTGCGGACCTCGATGCCTAACGCGCGGAGGTGGTCGGCGACGAGCTTCGCCGTGCGCACCTCCTGCGTGCCCAGTTCGGGATGCTGGTGCACGTCCTCGCGCCACGCGACGACGCGGGGCGTGACGCGCTCGGTGCCTGCCGCGATCGCCGTGTGCAGGGCGGCGAGTGCGGCGGCGGTGGTGGGTTCCTGGGCGCGGACGGCCGCGGGAAGCAGCAGGGCGGCTAGGGCGAGGGTGCGGCGCATGACGGTGGCTCGCGGGGTGAGGGTACGCGTATGTACGCCCGCGCGGCCGAGCGCGCAATCCGCGCGGTCGGCCGGATCGCGCGGAGCGGGGACGATGCCCACGGCCCACGGATGGCGCGCCCGGGCGGTAAGATCGTGGGACGCCGCGCCACCCCGCTCTTTCGCTCCGTTCCATGCCGAATCATCGCGCTCGACTCGCCGTCCTCGCGCTCGCGCTGGCCCGCGCCGCGGGCGCGCAGGCGCCCCCCGCCACGCCGCCCGCGTCCGACTCGTCGGGGGACCCGTACCTCTGGCTCGAAGACCAGAACGGCCCGCGGGTCATGGCCTGGGTGAAGGCCGAGAACGCGAAGACCACCGCGGTGCTGGAGAAGGATCCGCGGTTCGCCTCGCTCTATCGCGACGCACTCGCGGTGGCGCAGGCGCGGGACCGCATCCCGTACGCGCGGTTCCTCGACGGGCAGCTCTACAACTTCTGGCAGGACAGCGCCCACGTGCGCGGCATCTGGCGGCGCACCTCGCTCGCGAGCTACCGCTCGGCGTCACCGCGGTGGACGACGGTGCTCGACCTCGACGCACTCGCGCGTGCAGAGCACGCCAATTGGGTGTGGAAGGGCGCGCAGTGCGCGGAGCCCGCCGAACGCCGGTGTCTCGTCGAGCTCTCCGAAGGGGGCGAGGACGCGGTCACGGTGCGCGAGTTCGACGTGGGCACGCGCGCCTTCGCGCGGGGCGGGTTCGTGCTGCCGCGCGGCAAGCAACGCGTCGCGTGGGTCGGCGCCGACACGGTGCTCGTGTCGCGCGAGTGGCAGCCGGGCGAGCTGACCGCGTCGGGCTATCCGTACATCGTGAAGCGCCTCGTGCGCGGCCAGCCGGTGTCGGCGGCGGTGGAGGTCTTCCGCGGGTCGGCACGTGACGGCGGCTACGGCGTCTCGCCGGTGACGCTGGAGGACGGCGCGGGGCACCGGGTCTCGATGATCGTGCGTCCGCTCAGCACGTTCGAGTTCGAGAAGTACCTCGTGCGCCCGGCCGGGGTGGCGAAGCTCGCGATTCCGCTCAAGGCGGATCCGGTCGCACTCGTGGACGGCCAGGTGATCATGAAGCTGTCGGACGCATGGACGGACGGTGGCGCGAGCATCCGCACGGGTTCGCTGGCGTCGTTCGACGCGATGCGCGCGGCGGCCGACCCCGAGCATCTTGCACCCGTCGCGCTGCTGGAGCCCGGGCCGCGCGAGTCGGTGGGCGCGGTGGCGGCGACGCGCGACCGCCTCGTCGCGAGCGTCTACGAGAACGTGCGCGGGCGCGTCGTTCGCCTCGCGCGTGCCGCCGACGGCACGTGGACGCGCGAGTCGGTCCCCTTCCCCGACAACCGCGCCACCGACGTCACCGACGGCGATCTGCACGGGGACGATGCGTTCGTGAACGTCGCCGGGTTCCTCACGCCGAGCAGCGTGTGGACCGTCGACGCGCGCCGCGGGGCGGCCGCGGTCGCGCGAACGCTCCCGCCGCAGTTCGACGCGTCGCGCGACACCGTGGAGCAGCGCGAGGCCGCGTCGTCCGACGGCACGCAGATCCCTTATTTCGTCGTGCACCCGAAGGGGATGGCGCTCGACGGCAGTCACCCGACGGTGCTCACGGCGTACGGCGGCTTCGAAGTGTCGATCACGCCCGACTACGAGGCGATGGTCGGCAAGCTCTGGCTGGAGCGCGGCGGCGTGTTCGTGCTCGCCAACATCCGGGGCGGCGGCGAGTTCGGGCCGGCATGGCACGAGGCCGGGCTCAAGACGCACCGGCAGATCATCTACGACGACTTCGCGGCCGTCGCGCGCGACCTGATCGCACGGCGGGTGACGAGTCCGCGCCGGCTCGGGATCATGGGCGGCTCGAACGGCGGACTGTTGATGGGCGTCGAGTTCACCCAACACCCCGAGCTGTGGGGGGCCGTCGACATCCAGGTGCCGTTGCTCGACATGCTCCGCTTCGAACACATCGACGCGGGCAGCTCGTGGGTGGGCGAGTACGGCAGCGTGTCGAACCCCGACGAGCGCGCCTTCCTCGCGTCGATCTCGCCGTACCAGAACCTCAAGCCGGGCGTGCACTACCCGACGCCGTTCGTCTGGACGACGACGAAGGACGACCGCGTCGGCCCCCAGCACGCGCGCAAGTTCGCGGCGCGCATGGCGGCGATGGGCGACCCGTACCTGTTCTACGAGGTGACCGAGGGCGGCCACGGCGCGGGCGCGAACCTGCGCGAGCAGGCGCGCACGTCGGCGCTCGAGTACACGTACTTCGCGCGGCAGCTCATGCCTGACGTGCGGCCTTGAGCGAAGTCGCGTCTCCGGCGCCGGAGCGCGTACGCGTGAGAGCAGATCGCGGCTGGGTGGCGCACCGGTGGGAAGCCATGGCCACTACACGCAGGCGCTGACTGCTTTAACGGAACGCGGAGAGTGCCGCGACCGCGGTGTCGTGCACCGGTGTGGGGACGCTATAGCGACGGCCGAACCGGCTCACCGCGCCACTCAGCACGTCGAGTTCCGTGGGCCCGCCGCGTTCGACGTCGAGCAGGAAGCTCGGGCGCATCGCGGCGGGGAGGGCGTCGATAGCGGCGACCGTCTGCTCGCCGATGTCCGGCGCGAGCGCAATGCCGTGTGCCCGCGCGACCGCGACGATCTCTGCCACCGCACGCTCGACGAGCAGGTGGCCGAGCGGTGCGCGGCGCACGGTGCCCACGTCGGCGCGCGCGAGGCCGCATGCCGCCGCCATCGAGGCGAGGAAAACGAGCTTGTTCCAGAGGTCGACCTCGATGCGCGGCGACTCGCGCGCGTCGACGCCCGCATCGCGGAACGCGGAGACGATCCGGCCGGCCGCCTCGTCGCGGGCGTCGTCGAGGGTGTGCGCGCCGAGCCGGCCCACGATGACGCGCTGGAACGCGGAGCGGCGCTCGATCACCCCCGCCGCCACGCGGGCCGCGCTGATCACGGTCACGCCGGCGAGGAGCGCGCGCACGGGCACGCCGGCCGCGACGAGACGGTCGGCCGCGTCGACGCCGTTGAGCAGTGGGAGCACGGTCGCCCCGCCGGCGGCGAGGCGCGCCGCGGCCGGCGCGACCTCGTCGAGCGAGTAGCTCTTCACGGCGACGATCACGAGATCCGCGTCGGGGAGCGCGTCCGGATCATCGGTCGCGTCGAGCCGCACGCAGCCGTCGCGGTCGAACGCGACCGACTCGTCGGCGGGCACCCGGAGCTCCAGCCCGCGCGCTCGGATCCCCGCGAGGTGGTCGCCGCGAGCGAGCAGGGTGACCGCGTGGCCCGCGCGGGCTAGCACCCCGCCGAAGTAGCCGCCGACACCGCCGGCGCCGAGCACGACGGCGCGCAGCGGAGTCAACGGAGCGCCTTCCCTTCGAAAAGGCGCTCCCGGCGAGGTGTCGCGGTCAGGGCGTCGTGGTGCCGGCGGCGGCCTGCGCGGCCTGCGCGCGCGCGGCGCGCTTCGCAGCCTTGTTCCGGTGGTGCTGCACCTCCGCCCCGACGACCGCGCCGAGGATCGGATGCCGGTGACCCGGGATGGCCGACCCGGCGGCCGCACCCGCGGCAGCGCCCGCGAGCACGCTGTGGTGCTTGGGCTGCACGGGCTGCGTGGTCTGCACCGGCTGCGTGGTCTGCACCGGCTGCGTGGTCTGCTGAGCCGCGGCGGCGAAAACCGGAACGACGGCGGCGGCGGTCGCCGCGCGAACGAAATGCGAGATGCGCATGATGGGAGTCTCTGGATGAAGGTCGGTAATACAACGTCGACAACGGCAAGGCACATGCCCCACACGAATCGGCCCGAGTTGCAGCGTCACGCCCCGGTGCGCCAGGGTCGGCGCAGGTCGGCGCGCCGCGGCGCGTGCGCGCGTCAGAGCGCCTTCAGCAGCCGATACGTGAATTCCAGCTGGTCGTAGAACGCCTGCACGCCGATGCGCTCGTCGAGGCCGTGGGCACGCGTGTCGTCGGGGTTATTGGGGTCGGCGAAGAGGCCGCTCACGCCGTACACGGGCATGCGCGCCGACAGATACACCGCGTCCGACGCGCCGGTCGCCATATCGGGCACGATCGGCAGCGGCCCCCAGATCGAGCCGACGGTCGCCCGCAGCGTGCGCTCGAGTGCCGGCGGGAGCGGCGACGGCGCGATCCGGTGGGCGGTGTCGGCCGCGGTCACGACGACCGCGGTATCGGCCACCACGGTGCGGATCGTCGCCTCGACCGCGGCGGGGTCGACGCCGGGCAGGATCCGGCAATTGACCGTCGCGCGCGCGCGCTGCGGGAGGGCGTTGGGCGCGTGCCCGCCTTCGATGAGCGTGGCGACGCACGTCGTCCGGAGGAGCGCGTTGTAGAACGACGAGCGCGCGGTGAGCCGCGCCGCCGCCGCCGGGTCGGGCTCGTCGCCGGTGCTCACGGCCCGCATCTCGGCCGCGAGCGGCCCCTCGCTCAACGCGGCACTGCGCGCGAAGTACGCGCGCGTGATCGCATTGGTCTGGAGCGGGAAGTCGTACGCGGCCAGACGGCCCAGCGCGGCGGCGAGGCGGTAGATGGCGTTGTCCTTCGACGGCAGCGAGCTGTGCCCGCCCGGATTGCGCACCGTGAGGTGAACCGAGTGGAATACCTTCTCCGCCGCGTCGACGTCGAGGGCGACCGGCCGGCCCGCATGTAGCTCGCCGCCGCCGCCGTCGGCGTTGAGCGCGAACGTGCCGTCGAGCAGGTCGGGGCGGTGCGCCAGGAGCCACGCGATCCCGTTGTACCCGCCCCCGCCCTCCTCGCCCGCCGTGAGCGCGAGCACGAAGTCGCCGGCCGGGACGACCCCTTCCTGCTTCATCCGAAGCAACGCCGCCACCCACGCCGCGTCGCCGTTCTTCATGTCGAGCGTGCCGCGGCCGTAGAAGTGCCCGTCCCGCTCGGTCAGCGCGAACGGGTCGAGCACCCAATCGGCGCGCCGCGCCTCGACGACGTCGAGGTGCCCGATGAGCACGATCGGCGGGCGCTTGCCGGCACCCCGGTAGCGCACGACGAGGTTGCGGTCCTTCGCGTCGACGCCCGTGTCGGGGCCGACGATCACGACGTCGGCGGCCGGAAATCCCGCCGCCCGGAAGCGCGCCGCCATGGCCGTCGCCGCCCTGGTCGTGCTCCCGGCCGAGTACGTGGTGTTCGTCTCGACCAGCTCGCGCAGCAGGTCGCGGCCGAGGGCATCGTAGGGCGTGAGCGCGGCGGGACGTGCGCCCTGTGCGGCGAGCGCTGCGGGCGAGAGGAGCGCGAGCGCGGCGAGCGCGCGACGAAGGGCTGGCGGGGGCAACGGCGGCTCCGGGGTCCGTGGGGATGGGCGAGGGCGAGCCAACCTACGGGGCGCTCGGCGCGGCGACCAGGGCCCGCGCCCGCCGCGGCGTTATCCGCCGGCGGGCGCGGGCCCGGCGTTAGGCACCGGCAACGTGACCGCGAACGAGCTCCCCCCGTCCCCCGACCGCGCGAGCGAGAGCCCCCCGCCGTGCGCCTCCGCGATCCAGCGGGCGATCGCGAGCCCGAGTCCGGCCCCGCTCCCCGTCGCGACGGCCGCCTCCGCCGGCGGCGCGCGAAAGAACCGCTCGAACACGCGCGCCCGGTCCTCGGGGCGGACGCCGGGTCCGGTGTCGGCCACCTCGATCACGTACTCGGCGCCGCGCTGGGCTGCGGTGACGTCCACGCGCCCGCCCTCCGGCGTGAACTTGATCGCGTTGTCGACGAGGTTGAGCAGCAGCCGCCGGAGCAGCCCCTCGTCGCCGCGGAACGGCAGGTCGCCGTCGACGTGCTCGGTGACCGTGATCTGCTTGCGGGCGGCGAGCGTGCGCACCGCGTGCGCCACCGCGGCGACGAGGTCCGCGAGGTACAGCTCCTCGACGGCGCGCGGTCGCTCGCCCGCGTCGGCGCGCGCGAGGAGGAACAGGTCGCCCACGATCTGCTGCAGGCGCCGCGTCTCGTCGCCGATGGTCACCAGCGCGGCGCGCAGCGCCGCCGGCGTCGCGCCCCTCGCGGCCGAGCGCGAGTTCGGCCTCGCCGGCGATGATCGCCACCGGGGTGCGCAGCTCGTGTGACGCGTCGGCGACGAAGCGGCGCTGGCGCTCGAACGCGGCCTCGAGCCGGCCTAACAGGTCGTTGAACACCGCCGCGAGGTGCCCCAGCTCGTCGCGCGGGTCGGCGACCGGGAGGCGCTCGTGCAGCGTGCCCGCGCTGATGTGCGCGGCCTCGCGCGTCATGGTCGCCACCGGCCGCAGGCTGCGGCGCGCGAGGGCGTACCCGCCCACGACCGCCGCCGCGAGCATCAGGGGAACGCCGACGGCGAGCGCGGTACGCGCGTCGGCGAGCGTGCGCTGCTGCGGCGCCAGCGATTGCGAGACGCCGACCATCAGCGGCCGTCCGCCGAACAGGTACGGCATGGTGTAGAGCCGGACCGGCGGGCCGTCGGTGCGCAGGGTGACGAGCGCGGGCGCGGGCGGTGCGGCAAAGAGCACGGCGCGGAAGTCGGCGGGCGCCGGCGGGGCGAACCGGCGCCGCCAGTCGAATCGACCGGGCTCGGGGCGGTCGCGCGAGGGATTCTCGAACGCGACGACCACGTCTCCGCTCCCGCGGTCGAGCACCGCGACGGCCACGTCGCCGAGTCGGAACTCGCGCATCGCGGCCGCGACGCCCGCGCCGGGAAAGGCGCCGAACGCCTGCTGCGCGTCGAGCGCGTCGGCCACCGCGCCCGCCATCCGCACGAGGTCCTCGTCCACCCGGGCGCCGGTCGCTCGCGCGACGAAGCCGTAGCCGGCCACGGCGAACACCAGCTCGAACAGCGCGAACGCGCCCGCGTACCAGGCGGTGAGCCGGACGCGGATGGACCGGAACACGCGCGCCCCCGCCTAACGCTCTGCCGCGGGGGCCGCGAGCATGTAGCCGGCCCCGCGCCGCGTGTGGATGAGCGGCTCCGCCTGGCCCTCGTCGACCTTCTTCCGCAGGCGGTTCACGTACACCTCGATCGCGTTCGAGAACGGGTCGTGGTTCTCGTCCCAGACGTGTTCCGTCAGCTCCGCACGCCCCACGACCCGCCCCGTGTGGCGCGCGAGGTACTCGAGCATCGCGTACTCCTTGGCCGTGAGCGGGATCGCGCGCCCGCCGCGCGCCGCCGTGTGGGTGCGGGTGTCGAGCACGAGGTCGCCGACGGTCATCGTCGCGGGGAGCAGCTCGGGGAGCCGGCGGAGCAGGGCGCGCACCCGCGCGAGCAACTCGCGCACCGAGAACGGCTTGACGAGGTAGTCGTCGGCCCCCGCGTCGAGCCCCGCGACGCGGTCGTCGACGGCGTCGCGCGCCGTCAGCATCAGGATGGGGACGCGCGCGCCGCGCGCGCGCAGGGCGCGGCTCACCTCGAGCCCGTCGCGTCGGGGCAGCCCCACGTCGAGCACGATCGCGTCGTACGCGTTGACCGTGGCCTGCACGAGCGCGCGCTCGCCGTCGGCCGCCGTGTCCACGGCGTATCCCTCCTCGCGCAGGCTGCGCGCGAGCACGTCCAGGAGCTTCGTGTCGTCCTCGACGACCAGGATGCGCATGCGGACCCCCGATGCACGCTCCGGTCCCGTGCGCGCCCGCCGCGCGGGCCGATCGGGCCCCGCGTTCATCTCCCGTTTATCTGGCGTTCACCGACGTGCGAGGGAGGGCGAACTAGCCTTCGCTCCGTAACGCGAGGCCCGCCGACACACCCCGTTGTTGCTCCCCGTCGGCGTGTCTCGCATCCCAACGCCATTTCGATCATCCGATGCCCCGCACTCTGAATTCTCGCTACAAGGTCGCCGGTGCCGGTGTGGCGACCGCCGCCCTGCTCGGCGCCGGGGCGCTCCTCGGCGCCGCCGTCCCGCCGCGCGCGGCCACGCTGCCGGGCGCCACGCCCCCCGCGGCCGTGTCACCGGCCGCCGTCGCGCGTCTCGAAGAGCTGAACGACGCGTTCGCCTCGGTGGCGGCGCGCGTGAAGCCGAGCGTCGTCTACATCACCGCCATGGAGCGGCCGCGCGCCGTCGCCCAGGTGGGCGACGGACAGGCGATGCCCGGCATTCCGCCCGAGTTCGCGCCCTTCTTCCGCCAGTTCGGCGGGCCCGAAGGGATGCAGGCACCCGGTGGGCGGATGCCGCGTGGTGCCACCCCGCACGGCGCGATCGGGGCCGGCTCGGGCTTCATCGTCTCGAACGACGGCTACATCCTCACCAACAACCACGTCGTCGCCGACGCCGAGCGCGTGACGGTGCGGCTGCTCGACCGGCGCGAGTTCACCGCACGCGTGGTCGGCACCGACCCGAGCACCGACGTGGCCGTGCTCAAGATCGACGCGACCGGGCTCACGCCTGCCCCGCTCGGCGACAGCGACGCCGCGCGCGTCGGCGAGTGGGTGCTCGCGGTCGGCAACCCGATGGGCGAGCGCCTCTCGTTCACCGTGACGCAGGGGATCATCAGCGCCAAGGGCCGCGCGCTCGACCTGCCCAACAGCTCCGCGCGCAGCATCCAGGATTTCATCCAGACCGACGCGGCCATCAACCCTGGCAACTCGGGCGGGCCGCTCGTCAACGTCCGCGGTGAGGTGATCGGCATCAATTCGGCGATCGCCAGCACCACGGGGAGCTACACCGGCTACGGCTTCGCCGTCCCGATGTCGCTCGCGCACAAGGTGATGGACCAGCTCATCGCGCACGGGCGCGTGACGCGCGCCGCCCTCGGCGTCGCGGTGCGCGACGCGGGTGCGGACGACGCGACGTACGTCGGGCTCCCGAGCGCGCGCGGCGTGCTGGTGCAGGACTTCGCGGACGACCAGTCGCCGGCGCGCCGGGCCGGGCTGCAGGCGGGCGACGTGATCGTCGCCGTCGACGGGCAGCCCGTGGACTACGTCAGTCAGCTGCAGGAGCGGGTCGCGTTCCGGGCGGCGGGCGAGACGGTCACGCTCGAGGTGGCCCGCAAGGGCGGGGCGCGCGCCACGGTGCGCGTGCCGCTGCAGGGCGTGACGGACCGTACCGCCGCGACGGCGCGCGCCGACGCGCCGTCGGCCGGCGACGAGTCGCGCGCTCCGGTGCGCGGGCTCGGGATCCAGGTCGCGCCGCTCGACGCGGCGACGGCCGACCAGCTGCAGCTGCCGTCCGACGCACGCGGCGTCATCGTCGCGGGCGTGCTCGACGGAAGCCCCGCCTCGGGCCGGCTCACCGAGCCGGGCGCCGGCGGCCCCGACGTGATCGTGGGGGTCGAGGACGCGGCCGTGCACTCGCCGGCGGAGCTGCGCGCGGCGCTCGGCCGGTACCACGCGGGCGACGTGGTCACGCTCCACGTGTTCAACGCGCCGGCCAAGCAGCGGCGGTTGGAGCGGGTGCGGATCGCGGGCTGACCGCCCAGCGGATCGACCGCCCGGCGGATCGACCGCCCAGCACCGACACCGTTCGCACGTGAGAGGGGGCCCTTCGCGCAATCAGCGGAGGGCCCCCTCTCACGTGCGAACGGCACGCCGCCCGCGCCGACGTCAGCGCGCCGCGGACCGGTACACGATCCCGCCGCGCATCACGAACGCCACGCGCCGCATCGCGCCGATGTCGTCCAACGGATTCCCGTCCACCGCGATGAGGTCCGCGTCGAGCCCGGGCGCGACCGCCCCGACCCGGTCGCCGAGTCCGAGCGCGCGAGCCGCGACCGACGTCGCCGACACGATCGCGTCCATCGGCGCCTGCCCGGCGTCGCGCACGCGGCACACCAGCTCGTCCGCGTTGCGTCCGTGCGCCCCGGCCACGGCGTCGGTCGAGAACAGGATCGTCAGGCCCGGCGTCGCGATCGCGCGGCGGAACGCCTCGCGCGAGATCGGGAGCGCCCCGCGCAACGACTCGAACGCACGCGTCGAGAATCCCGAGAGCGTGTACTCCCGCTCGTGGTCGAGGTAGTTCTGGAAGACGAGGCACGCCTGCGGTCCGAACGCCGTGCCGCGCGCGGCCATCCCGCGCAGCTCGGCGTCGGTGGCGAGCTGGCCGTGCTCGATCTCGGTGCAGCCCGCGCGCGTCGCGGCGGCCACGCTCGCCGCCCCGATCGCGTGCACCACGGTGCGCAGGCCCACCGCGCGCGCCTCGCCGCATACCGCGTCGAGTTGCGCGTCGCGCATCGTCTGGCCGCCGCCCGCGTTGTAGCCGGTGGAAGCGAACAGCTTGATCACGTCCGCACCCTGCGCGCGGCGCTGCCGCACGATCGCGCGCAGCGAATCGGGGGAGAGCGACGAGTCGGTGATCGGGGTGAGCGAGGTGAGCACCCGCGGGCCGGGGATCTCGCCGCGCGCGATGGCGTCGCGCACGGGCGCGTCCTCGGGCCCGCCGACGCTCTGCACCGTGGTCACGCCGGCGAGGAGCATGGCGCGTGCGTTCGCGGCGACGGCGCGGAACGACTGCTCGGGCGTGTCGCCGTCGTCGGGCGTGTGGAGGGCGCCGCGGCGGTTGAAGTACCAGCCGAGGTGGACGTGCACGTCGACCAGTCCGGGCAGCAGCGTGCGGGCGCCAAGGTCGTAGGTGACGGGGGCGCGCCGGGCGGCCGCCGTAGTGTCGATGCCCACGATGCGTCCGCCGCGAACGGTCACGACCGCGTCGTGCGCGAGCCCGCCGCGCCCATCGAGCACGGTCGCGGCACGGAGCGTGACGGCGCTCGTGTCCGACGGCGCGTGCGTGCCCGCGCGCATCCCGGCGCGGGCGACGGTGGTTTGGGAGGGCGCGCAGGCGGCGCCCATCCAGCACGCGACCGCGCCGAGGACCACGCGGGCGCGGGCGCGTGAGGTTGGTGTCTTCATACGACTATTCCTCCAGCAACACGCCCACCGGCGCGAGCGCCGGCAGGTAGCCGGTGAGCACGCGCGCGGCTGCGAGGATCGGCACCGCCAGGAACGCGCCGGCCACGCCCCACATCGCGTACCAGAACATCACCGCGAGCAGGATCGCCCACGGGTTGAGGCGCAGGCCGCGGCCGTACGCGGCCGGGCTCACGAGGTTGTTCTGCAACGACGAGATGGCGAGGTACGAGATGGGCGCGAGGAGCGCGTGCAGCAGCGTCCCACCGCTCGCGAGCCCCGCCACGAGCAGCAGCGCGACCATCACGAACCCGCCGAGGTACGGGATGAATTCGAGCACGAAGGTCAGAATGCCCCAGAGCAGCGGCGACGGAAGGCCGAGCGCCCACATCGCGAGGGCGACCACGGTACCCTGGCCGACGTTGATGCACGCGGTCACGAACACGTAGCGCGACACCACGCCGCGGATCTCGACGGCGGCCTGCGTCGTCGTCCGCCGCCGCTCCTCGTCGGGCACCGCGCGCGCGAGCTTCCCCGCCCACGACGGCTCACTCGCGAGCAGGAAGAACGCGAGGAGGAGCACTTCGATCAACTCGCTCAGCAACTCCGACGTCACGCCGAAGGTGCGTCCGAGGGCCGACAGCACGCCCGCCGGCGCGCCGGCCGGCCCCCCACCGGATTCGCCGCCCGTCGCCCCGGCCGAGGCGCCGCCCGAGGCGCCGCCCGCGGGGGCGGCGGCCGACGCCGGACGCGTTCCCGCGCGCGCGCTGTCGGGGCGCTGCGCGGTGGTGTCCGCGCCCGTGGCGGCCGCCGTGCCCGGCGAGGGCAGCGTGTGCGCGCCGTCGCGTGCCGGCTGTGATTGCAGCCGGATGCCGAGCCGCGCGAGTGGGGCCTCGAAGCGCGCGAGCCGCACGCGTGCGGCCGTGATGCTGCGCGGGATCTCCCCCGCGAGATTGCGCAGCGGCGGTTCGAGCGCGGTGACCGCGCCGATCATCAGCGCCAGCGAAGCGAGCACGGTGAGCGCGGCGCCCGCGGGCGCGGGCACGCGGTGGCGCGCGAGCCACGCCACGAGCGGCACGAGCAGTGCCGTGAGCACGACGCCGAGGCACACGGGGACGAGGAACGCGTGCCCGAGGTAGATCGCGTAGACCACGGCGAGCGTGGCGAGCACGACGAGCGCCGCGCGCGCCACCCCGCGGTCGAGTGGGGCCGTGCGGGTCGCACCACCGTGCGGCGGCGGTGCGCCTGCGGTGCTCGACCCGTCGGGGGGCGCGTGGAGCGTCGTCATGGGGTTGGGGCTGGGCGATGCGCGCGTGCGCGGCCGGACGACGGCCGCGGGGCGGCCCGGCGTGGGGCGCCTCGTGCGCACCGGACCGTGCACCAACCACGCCACGCGGGCGGCGCGGGCGTCGTGGAACGCCTAACGCTACGGCCGGGCGCGCCGCACTCCGCGCCCGCGGCGGGCGACCGCGCCGACCGCCGGGGCCCGTGCGAAAGCCGGCAAGGTCGACGACACCACGGCCGCCCTCGCCCCGCGCGTGAAGCTGCCTAACGGGTAGCCCTTCTCCGCCGCGGTCGGGATCACCTCGGCCGCGGATCGCCGTCCGACGCGCGTGCGGCCTGCCACGCCGCCACGCTCCGCGTCTCGCACTCGGCGGCCAGTTCGAGCAGCACGGCGAACGCCGCGTCGGCGTCGGCCGTGCGCGACCCGGTCCGGGCCGCCTCGGCGAGCACGTCGCCCAGGACGTCGTAGTCGGCCCGCAGCGCGGCGACGCTCCACCCCTGCGCGAACCGGCGCGCGCCGTGCCGGTCGGCGATCGCGTGGCGGATCGCGGCCCCGTCGGCGAGCAGCGCCCCGTCGACCTCGTCCGCGTCCCCCGCGAGCGCGAGCGACCGCGCGAACTCGGCGAGCAGCGTGGGAATGTGGTTCTCCAGCGCCGGCATCCGCATCGCGCGGGCGCTCGGTGCGCGCGGGTCGGCCCGTAGCCGCTCGCCGTAGGCGGCGACCACGGGCGCGATACGCGCCTGAAGCAGCGCGCCCAACGCCCCGAACGCGCGCGCCGCGCGCGGACCGTCGGCGCGCGCGCCTCGGCCGGAGAGCGCCGTGACCCCGTTCTCCCGTCCGAGCGCCGCGTCGGACGCCGGGTCGGCCTCCGCGCGGTGTGTCGGCAGCCAGAGCGTGAACGTCGACCCCGCGCCCGGCACGCTCGCGAGCGTGAGGTCGCCGCCCATGAGGCGGGCGAGGCGTCGACTGATCGCCAGCCCCAGCCCGGTACCGCCTTTGGTACGCGTGTGCCCCCGCTCCACCTGATGGAAGGGGTCGAAGACGGCCGCCTGCTCGTCCGGCGGGATCCCGATCCCTGTGTCCTCGACGCGGATCGTCGTCCACGGTCCGGGCCCCGACAGCCGCGCGCCGGGCAGCGGCTCGTCCACGACGGCGCACGTGACGGTGACCGTGCCGCCCGGCTCGGTGAACTTCACCGCGTTGGACAGCAGGTTGACGACGATCTGTCGCACGCGGTGCGCGTCGCCCACATAGGGCGTCGTCAGGTCGGAGTCGCCGTCGCCGAGCCGGATGCCGCGCGCGGCGCCTTGCGGGCGCACGAGGTCGAGTGCGGCTCTCACGGCGGCGTCGGTGGTCGTGGCGTCGCGTGTGACGGTCATCTCGCCGGCGTCGACCTTCGCGAGGTCGAGGACGTCGTTCACGAGCCCGAGCAGGTGCTCGCCACTCGCGGCCACGCGCGTCAGATAGTCGCGCTGTTCGGGCGTCGTGGGGCCGGCCACGCCGAGATGCAGCAGTTGCGTATAGCCGCCGATCGCGTTGAGCGGCGTGCGCAGCTCGTGACTCATCGTCGCGAGGAACTCGCTCTTCGCGTGATTGGCCCGCTCCGCGTCGGCGCGCGCGGCCTCGCTCTCCGCGAGCAAGCGTTCGATCTCGCGCCGCGCGCGCACCTGGTCGGTGACGTCGGCGCCGTGCGCGATCACCGCCTCGTGGGTGGCGTCGGCTTCGACCAGCGGCAGGTACGTGATGTCGATGAACCGCTCTTCGAGCGGCGATCCGGGGCGCCGCTCGAGTCGCACGGGGAGCTCGCGGAACACCAGCGGCTCGCCCGTGGCCCGGACGTGGGCAAGGTACTCGTCGAAACCCTGCCCCCGACTTTCGGGGAGCGCCTCGAACAGTGGACGGCCGACCACGTTGCGTCCACGCCCGATGATCTGCTCGTACGCCGCGTTCACGAACTCGAACACGTTGTCGGGCCCGCGCAGCACCGCCAGGAACGACGGCGACTGGCGAAAGACCTCGGCGAGCCGCCCCCGCTCCACGTCGAGCGCGCGCTCCGCGTGCACCTGCGCGGTGGTTTCGGGAGAGATGTTGAGCACCGCGGCGACGCGGCCGTCCTCGTCCCGGAGCGGCGAGAGCGAGTAGCTGAACCACGCGTCCTGCGTGTGCCCGCCTGCGAGGCGCGCCATCACGAATCGCGCGTTCTCGGCGTACACCGGTGGACCGCCTGCGCGCACCTCCGCGAACTGCCGTTCGAGCTCCGTCCAGATCTCCGACCAGACCACCGCTCCCGGCTGACCGAGCGCGGCGGGGTGCTTGGCGGAGAGGATCCGGCGGTAGGCGTCGTTGTAGACGAGTGCGTACTCCGGCCCCGCCCAGAGACACACCGGGAACGGCGTGTCGAGCATCGCCCGGGTCGCGATGCGGAGCGCGGGCGACCACCCGTCGGGCCAGCCGAGCGAGGTCGCGCCCCAGTCGAGCGTCCGCGCGAGCGCGCGGACCTCGCCGGGGCCGGCGAAAAGCGCGACGTCGCCGGTGCGCGCGTGAGCGGCGCGGTCGGCGACCAGGTCGTGTTCGTGCTGCGCACCCGTGGTCATCCCGGCCAGCTCCCGCATCAGTGGTTACGTGAGGCGCGATCTACGCACGGCGAGTGCCCGGCGTGGCCGGGCGCGCCGTCGTCGCCGTCGGCCCGTTCGTCGCGCCACACGCGTGCGCCCTGCGTGTGAAAGGCCCCAGCGTAGACGGCCCCGCCCGTGCCCACGACGCCGCGCACGCGCGACGCGAGGGCCGCGGCCGCGTCGTCGTCGGCGACGACGCCGTACACGGCCGGTCCCCACGAGCTCTGCCCGACGCCGACCGCGCCCCATTCGGCCAGCCGCCGCACCAGCGTGGTGCTCGCGCCGCAGGCGTACGTCCCCCCCTGCGCGGCCGCGAACCACCCGCCGGTGACGGTCTGCACCTCCGACAGCGCGGCCCCGAACGTCGCGAGGTCGGCCTCGGCGACGGCCGGCAGGAGGGCCATGAGCACGAGGTGCGCGACGCGTTCGACTTCGCGCTCGGCGGGCGGGGGCAGGCGGGCGAACGCCGCCGCCTCGGCCGGACCGCTCACGCCCGGCGCCGCGTCGGGGACCGCCACCACGCAGCGCCACGCGGGCGGAAAGGGGAGGCGCGCGAGCAGTGGCGCGACGTCGTCGCTTCCCGGCCGGCGCCCGCCTTCGAGCACGAGCCCGCCCCCGTCGAAGATCCACGTGCCGATCGCGGAGCGGCGCGCGCGCCCGACCGCGCGGGCCAGCGACGGCGCGTCGCGGGGGAGGGCGTACAACTCGGCGAGCGCGCGAGCCGTCGCGAGCGCGAGCTGCGTGCCCGACCCGAGCCCGGCGTGCGCGGGAAGGGCGCGCCGAACGCGGACGTGCGCCCCGCCGTGCACGCCGTGGTGCGCGAGGAACCGCCGCGCGTATTCGGCCGCGCGCACCGACTCGGGGCCTTCCGCGACCACGGCGGCACCGGGCGACGCGGAGAGCAGCAGCGACGGCGCGGGCGCCGCGGCGCCGATCCCGCCGAAGCTACGGCCGAGTGCACCCCGCAGGTCCAGCACGCCGAAGTGCAGGCGCGCGGGCGCCTCGACGAACACCGTCCCTCCCGGGGGCACGCCGCGCGCGGTCACGGCGCGCCCGCTTGGCGCGCGTACGCCGCGCGCACGTGCTCGGTGAGCAACGCCATCGCCTCCAACTCGCGCGGGCCGGCCGTCTTGTCGACGATCACTTGCAGGCGCGCGAACTCGGTCTCGACGAATTCGCGCGCGAGGAGGTGCACGCGCGTGGCGTGGATCGCCGCCTCGAGCACCGCATGCCGCGCGCGGTTGAAGCCGACGAACTCGCGCCGCGCGCCGCGGTACACGACGGCCATCTCGATGCGCGACCGCGGCCCCGCTCCGTCCAACGCACGCACCTCGGCCTCGCGCCAGGAGCACGCGTCGGCGAGCACGACGCCGCGCACGACCTCCGCCGGAACGACCGGTGCCTCGGGGTTGGCGATCGCCGCGCGGGCGAACAGCCCCGCGTCGTCGGTGAGATTGACCACGGCCACGCGGGTGTCGCGCACGTTGCGGAAGGTGGTCGTCTCGAGGAACGGCTTCAGGACGAGCGCGTCGTCGCTCCACTCGACGCCCATCGGCGCGACGTTCACCACGCCTTCCGGAGACACCGTCGTGACGATCGTCTCGACGATCACGGCGCGGACGCGTTAGGCATCGTCCCCCGCGCCTCCCCCGCTCGCGTCCGGGTCGGGGTGCGGCCGCACCTCCGCCGTTCCGGCCGCCGCCGCGGCGCGGCGCCGCGCGCGGGCCGAGCGCTGCGTGGGCCGCAGGTGTTCGCGCCGGGCGTCGTCGGGCGGCGTGAGGTACCCCCACGACAGCGCGCCCTCCTGCCGGTACGTCTTGCCGAGCGTGACCGCAAGCCGCGCTTTCGCCAGCTCCTTCCCGAGATAGAACGCGTGCGCCGGATCGTCCACGTCGAGCCGCGCGAATATGTCCTGGATGTCCGTCCCGCGCACGAACCGCTCGGCGTTGAGCACCGTCACCGCGTCGCGGTCGGCGAAGATGCGGAAGTTGGGGTCGCGGATCTCGCGTTGCAGCGCGCGCAGTTCGTCCTCGGTGTATGTGAGCACGGCCGGATCCTTCACCGTCAGCAGCCGGTCGTCGATCTTCTTGGGCACGGTACGGCGCGTGACCGCGTGGTGCATCAGGCGGCGCGCGACGTCCACCTCGCGCACGGCGCCGCGCGCCCACGCGGCCACCTCGGTCGTGAGCACCGCCCGTACGCCGAGTTCCTGGCACACCGCGATCAGGACCGCATTCACCCCGGTCGAGTCGGCCGCCGTCAGCTCGGTCAGGTTGCCGACGCCCATGAGCAGCTCGGCATCGGGCCACCGCCGCCGCGCCTCGGCGTATCGCTCGAGCGACGCCATGAACCCGAAGCCGATCGGCTCCAGGATCGGGTCGATCAGGTAGGGCACGCCCCATGACGCGAGGCGCTCCACGGTCGGCGCGATCGTGTCCAACGACTGACCGAGGTCGGGAACGACCACGGCACGCGCGCGCGTGCCGACCAGCGCGCGCGCCGCGTCGAGGTTGGAGCCGTTCACGCTCAACACGAGTTCGGCTCCCGCCTCGACGGCGGTGCGGATCTCACCCGCGTCGAACGTGTCCACGCTCACGCGCATCCCGGCCGCCACGAGCTCGCGCACCACGTCGCCGAGCGCGGGGAACGGCAGCCCCGGCGTGCAGCCGACGTCGATCACGTCCGCGCCCGAGGCGCGGTAGTACTCGGCCGCCGCGCGCAGCGCGGCGCGCGTGAGGCGCGGCGCGTTGTTGATCTCGGCGACGATCTCGATGTCCCACGCGCCGTACGCGTCCGCGGCGGCGGCCCGCCCGAAATGTCGCGGGATCTCGCGGAGGTCCTTCGGCCCCTTCTCCACGCGCACGCCGCCGTGGGCGGCCGCGATGACCGCGGGGTCGCCCTCGCACAGCCCGGGAATCAGCACGAGCTCGGTGCCCTCGGGCACCACGAGGTGGCGCGCGATCCACGGCGTCGTCATCAGCGCTGCCACCGTGATGCCGAGAACGGCCACGTCGTAGGCGAACGGCCCTGCCGTCCCGCCCGCCGTCCCGCCGGCCATGTCGTCCAGCACGCGACGCAGCGCCGGCTCCGCGAGGCGGCCCGTGACGAACAGGACGCGGCGCGGCGCGGCCGGCGCGCCGTCCGTCGGCTCGCTGCCCGTCGCTCGGCCGCCGCCCATCCCCATCAGCGCGGGTCGCCGCCGCGGACGAACTTGGCGGGCGTGCCGTCGAGCGCGGCGCCGGGCTCGGGGCGCCAGAGCGCGACCTCCTCGATCCGGCGCGCGAGCTCGAAGTCCTTGTCGGTGATGCCGCCGGCGCTGTGCGTCGAGAGCTTCACGCCCACGCGCGCCCAACTCACGGTCAGGTCCGGGTGGTGGTTGGCCGCCTCGGCCGCGTAGCCGATGGCGTTGACGAGCATCAGCGTCGTCGGCCACCCGTCGGTCTTGTACTGCCGGCGGATCCAGCCGTCCTCGTAATACCAGCCGGGCATCGTCGCGAGCCGTTCGGCGATCGCCGCGTCGTCGTGCGTGGAGTCGTTCCTGGGCATCGGAGCACCGGGGTGAGAGCGTCGTCCTGCGCGCGCCTGCAACGTCCTACAACGCCTTCTCGAGCACGACGAATCGGAGATCGGGCCGCGGCTCGTCGCCGTGGGCGAACGGCTCGACCTCCCCCGTTGGTTCGTACCCACGACGACGGTACCACGCGAGCAGCGTATCGCGCACGGCGATCACGCGCATGCGCATCCGCCCCGCGCCGTGCTCCCGGGCCAGCGATTCGGCGCCGGCCAGCAGAGCGCGGCCGAGCTGGCGGTCCTGCAGGTCGGGGCGCACGGTGAGCAGGCCGAGGGACCACGCAGGCTCGCCTGGCGTGAGCCAGACGCAGCCGAGCGGCGGCCCGTCCGGCGTGTCGCGCAGCAGCAGCAACCGCGCGTCCGGGTTGGCCGCGAGGTCCGCGCGGAGCGCGTCCTCCGTGGTGCGCAGGTCATCGAGGAAGTCGGCCTCGGTCGTCCACCCCTGTCGCGAGCTTTCGCCGCGGTACGCGGAGTTCACGAGCGTGGCGACGGCGGCGAGGTCGCGATCTGCAGCGGGCGCGAGCACCGGAGTCATGGCGTTCAACCAAGTCGGAGTGGCGTGACCGCGTCCAGTGCGACGCGGTCGTCCCGCTCACATCACCACGCCCCCCCCGATCAGCATCGTCTGCCCGGTGAGGAACGCGGCCGCGGGGGAGGCGAGGAACACGGCCGCACCCGCCACGTCCTCGGGCGTGCCCCAGCGTTTGAGCGGCGTGGACTCGGCGACCGCACGCCGCCACGACTCGTCGGCCCCGGCGCCGAACGCGGTCTCGATCCACCCGGGCGCGAGCACATGCACGCGCACGCGCGGCGCGACGCTCCGCGCGAGCGACTTGCTGAAGCTCAGCACGCCGCCCTTGACCGCCGAGAACAGCTCCTGCGTGCGCCCGGCCATCCCGGTCAGGGCGTGATCCCAGCTCATGTTCACGATCACGCCGCCGTCGGGCTGCGCGCCCATCAGTTCGGCCGCGTGCCACGACGCGAGCATCGTCCCGCGCAGGTCGACGGCGAGCAACAGGTCGAGCTTCTCGCGATCGGAGCGCGCGGCCGCGGGCCCGGTGAGGATGTCGGCTCCTGCGTTGTTGATCCACGCGTCCACGCGGCCGAGCGTGTCGCGCACGCGCCCGGCGAAGGCGTCGACCGACGCGGGGTCGGCGAGGTCCAGCGCGAACACGGTCGCGCGGCGGCCGAGTGCCTCGACCGAGGCCGCGGCGTCGCGCGCGCCCTCCTCGTTGACGCGGTAGGTGAGCGCGACGTCTGCCCCCGCGCGGGCCGCGGCGAGCGCGATCGCGCGTCCGATCCCGCTCGACGCGCCGGTGACGAGCACGGTGCGCCCGGCGAGCGGCGCGGCCACGGGATCTGCGTTAGGCGCGGTGGTCAACGGGCGGGGGCGACGGGGGTGGCGGCGCGGATGCGGCGGTCTCTCGCACCGGTCGCGCCACGCGGCGCGACCGTGCCGGGCCGCGTGAGGAGGAAGCGCCGGGCAGGAGAACGCGGTAATCTTGCCGCGCGGCGTGCGTGCGTCTGCGCGCGGCTCGAGCGTGCCCCCACCTCCGCCAGCATCGATGCACCTGCTCGTCAGCGTGGCCACGGCGGCCGACGCCGCGGCCGCCCTCGCCGGCGGCGCCGACGTGATCGACGCGAAGGACCCCGCCGCCGGCGCGCTCGGCGCCGTGTCGCTCGCCACGCTGTGCGAGATCCGCGCGGCGGTCGACGGCGCCCGCCCGCTCACGGCCGCCCTCGGCGACGCCGCCGACACGGGCGACGTCGGGGCGCGCGCGTTCGCCGTTGCCGAGGCCGGAGCGGCGCTCGTGAAGGTCGGGTTCGCCGGCGTGACCGACGCGGCGCGCGCCGCGGAACTCGGCGCCGCCGCCGTGCGTGGTGCCGCATCAGGCGGCGCCGGGGTGGTCCTCGTCGCCTACGCCGACGCGGCGCGCGTCGGCAGCCTCGAGCCTGGCGTGCTCGTCGCGGTGGCGGCCGACGCCGGCGCGCGCGGCGTCCTGCTCGACACCGCAGACAAGGGCGGGCCGGGGCTGCTGGGATGCATGACGCCGGCGGCGCTCGCCGAGTGGGTGGCTGCGGCACGCGCGGCCGGGTTGCTCGTCGCGCTCGCCGGCCGGCTGACGGCGGAGGACGTGGGCGTCGTGCGAGCTCTGCGGCCCGACGTGGTCGGCGTGCGCGGCGCGGTGTGCGACGGCGGACGCTCCGGGACCGTGTCGGCGGCGCGCGTGCGCGCGCTCCGTCTGGCCACGACGCCGACGGATGCGGCCGAGGTCGCGCACGCGACGTTCGCGTAGAGCACCGGCGAACCCCCGCGTGCGCGATCCCCTCCCGACCGTGACGGACGCGGACGCGATCCCCACGACCGTTCCCCAGCCCCTCGCCTGGCTCGACCGGAACTGGCCGTTCGCCGGTACCGTCGTCGCCGCGTTCCTGCTCGCGTTGCTGCCCCTCGTGCTCGGGACGTGGCCGCCCGCGCGCGTCGCCGTCTACGTCCTGCTGCTCGCCTATCTCGTCCACCAGGCCGAGGAGCACTACGGCGACCGGTTCCGCCGCTTCGTCAACGCGACCGTCGCAGGAGGGGCGGACGCCCTCTCGCCGCGCGCGACGATGTGGATCAACGTCGGGGCGGTCTGGGTCATGTACGTCGCCACGTTGGTGTTGGCAGCGCTCGCCGACGCCGGGTTCGGGCTCGTCGCGGTGTACACGACGCTCGTCAACGCGGTCATTCACGTCGCGGGCGCGGCCGCCTCGCGGCGCTACAATCCCGGTCTGTGGAGCGCCCTCGGGCTCTTCCTCCCGCTCGGGGCATGGGCGTGGCGCGTGGTCGGCGCGGCCAACGGCCTCGGCATCGCGGGCCACGTCGTCGGGCTCGGCGTCGCGCTGCTGATCCACGCCGCGATCGTGCTGCACGTCCGGCGGCGCGCGCGCGCCGCCTGGATGCTGTAGTGCCGCGCGGCCACCGGGCCCCGGCACCCGGGCCCTACGCAGCGGACGGGGGGGGTGCCGAGGACCGGCCGCCGAACGTGGGCGTCAGTCGGCGCCGCCGGACTGGCGGAGCGCCGACCGCAGCGCGGCGGCGTCGCCCGCGGCGACGAGCGTGACGGACGTCGTGGTGGGCAGCGCGCGCGCGAAGTACGGGTCGACGGCGTCGGGTCGCCCGGCCGCGCCCCGCGGCTTGACGAGCACGAGGCGTCGCGCGCCGAGCGCGCCGGCGACCCACGCCGCGATGCTGTCGCTCGTCACGTCCCAGGAGTGCGGAAGCGGGTCGTCCTCGCGCAGCCAGCGGTACGGCGCGAGCACCGGGACCGCGCCCGCCGCGAGCGCCGCGTCGATCCCGGCGGGCCCGTCCACGACTCGCCCGCGCGTCAGGCGTTCGGCGATCAGGTGCGCGTGCTGATCCATCGCGAGCACGGCCATCCAGTGTGCCGCGCCGTCGGAGAGGCCGAACGCACGGTCCGCCCGGCGAACCGCGTCGGCGAACGGGCCGCCGCCCGGGACGACCGCCACGTGCGACGCGTCCTCCGCGCCTAACGCGTCGCCGACGGCCGCGAGCGTCACGGCCAGCGCCCTGGGGCGCCGCAGCATGGCGCCGCCGAGCTTGAGCACTACGCCCACGCGCGGCGCCTCCGCCCCCGTCGGACGGCCCGTCACACCGCCGGTCACGCGCCGGCGAGCAGCAGCGCCACCGCGGCCGCCGGTGCGCAACGCGCCGCGTCGGCGCCGAGCGAGTCGGCGAGCGGTACCACGTCGAGCCCCGCTTCGCGCGCGGCGCGCGCGGCGACGAACGCGCCCAGACCCGTGACCACGGCGCGACGCAGCGATGGGTGGCGCGCGCGCACGCGACGGATCGCGCCTACGATCTGCGCCGCCTGCGCCGCGGCGAGGGCTTCCGCGATCGCCCACACGGCCGCGTCGTCGAGCATCTCGCGGTCCGCGCACACGACCCGGGCCAGCCGTTCGCCGGCGAACTCGCGCGAGGTCGGGCGCCCGTCGGGCGGGGGCACGCTGTAGTCCTCGGGCGCGAGGTCGCCGCGCCAGACGTGCACGTCGCCCGCGAGCGCGAACCCCTCTGCCGAGACCCCGGCGACGTCGTCGCCGAGCGGGACGTGGGTGGCGATCGCTTCGGTGGGGGTGCGGACGGCGCCGGTGTAGACCAGCTCCCCACTCGCGAGCCGCTCGGGGTCGGTGCGACCGACCGCGGCGAGCGCGCCGCCGACGATCGGGACCACGTCGGTCGTGGTCGTGCCCGTGTCGAGCAGGAGCGCGTCGGGGTGGCGTTGGGCGACGAGGCGCGCCGTCGCGGCCCAGTTCGAGGCGGCCACGGCGAGCGGCTCGGCGCGCGCCGCGTCCGGCGACACGAAGCGGCCGTCCACGGTGTAGACGCGGATGGCCGCGGCGGGGAGCGCGGCCGTGACCGCGTCGAGCACGAACTCGACGCCGTCCCGCTTTCGCCGAAACATCTGGGACAGCTCGGCCGTCATCGTCACCGCGTGCCGGTCGTCGTCGCGGGCGCCCGCGGCCGCGGCGAGTGCGCGCAACACGTCGCCGAGGGCCGCGGGGGCCCGCTGCAGTTCGTAAGGGCGGACGTGGGCGGCGAGCACGCGCCCGCCCGCCACGCGCGCGACTTTCGTGTTCACCCCGCCCACGTCCCACCCTACCACCCCGCGCGGTGGCGCGGGCGATGCATTGCCTGCGTTAGGCGGCGTCACTCGTCACCAGCCACCGTCCCACACGTGCCACCCGTCCTCCTTTCATGCGTGTGATCGGCGTGCTCGACCTGCGCGGCGGCCGCGCGGTGCACGCGCGGCGCGGCGTGCGTGCGGCGTACGCGCCGGTCGCCGCGGCCGCGGGCTCGCGCATCGACGGCGACGCCCTCGCCCTCGCCCGAACATACCGCGACGTGCTCGGCGTGCGCGAACTGTACGCGGCCGATCTCGACGCGATCGAGGGTGGCGAGGCGCAGCATGCGCTCTGGGGCGAGTTGGCCGCGCTCGGCCTTCCACTCTGGCTCGACGCCGGGGTGGCCGACGCGGCCGCCGCCCAAGCGGCGCGGGCGACCGGCGCGGCGCACGTGGTGGTGGGGCTGGAGACGCTGCGCGGGCCGGGCGCGCTGTCGGCCATCTGCGCCGCCGTCGGCGCGGAGCGCGTCGCGTTCAGCCTCGACCTGCGCGCGGGGGTGCCGATGCTCGCGCCCGCGTTCGCCGCGCGGCTCGCGCCCGCGGCGGCCACGCCGGCCGCGCTCGCGGCCTGGGCGGCGGAGTCGGGCGTGGGCGCGGTGATCGTCATCGACCTGGCCCGCGTCGGAAGCGGCGAGGGCGTCGACCTCGCGCTCGTCCGGAACGTGCGGCGTGCCGCGGCCGACGTGCGCTTGCTGGCCGGCGGCGGCGTGCGCGGGCCCGACGACATCGCGCGGCTCGCCGACGCAGGGTGTGACGCCGCGCTCGTCGCCTCCGCGCTGCATGACGGGCGTGTGGGCCCCCGCGACGTGGCCGCGGCCCAGCGGCCGCGGTAGCGTCGCGTCGCGCCGCGCCGCCGTCGGCCGTCGGCCGACGGCTCAGCGGCTCAGCGCCGCGGCCACCCGCGTCGTGGTCTCGATCGTACGCGCCAGCACCGACCGCGCGCGTCCGTCCTCCAACACCAGCAGCCCGGCGATCGTGCACCCGCCGGGCGTCGTCACGTCGTCCTTGAGCGCGGCCGGGTGGCGCCCCGTCGCGAGCACCATCTCCGCCGCGCCGAGCGTCATCCGCGCGACGAGCTCGGTCGCCGCCGCGCGCGGCAGCCCGCACGACACCGCGCCGTCGGTGAGCGCCTCGAGCACCACGTAGATGAACGCCGGGCCGCTCGCCGATACTGCCGTCACCGCGTCGAGGTGGCGCTCGTCGAGCGTCATGCAGCGGCCGACGCACGCGAAGATCGCCGTCGCCGCGGCGACGTGCTCCGCGGTGGCCTGCGCCCCCGCCGCCACCACCGTGCACCCCTTGCCGATCGCGCTCGCCGTGTTCGGCATCGCGCGCACGACCGGCACCAGCCCGCCCGTTCCCGCCTCGATGGCCGCCGTCGACACGCCCGCCGCGATCGAGATGAACAGCGGCGCCTCGCGCGCGTCGCGTGCGAGCACGCCGGCCGTGTCCAGCGTGGAGAGCACCCCCGCCACGTCGCGGGGTTTGACGCACAACAGCACGATGTCGGCATCGGCGCACGCCGACGCCGCGTCCGCGGTGCGCGCGCCCGGGATCTGTGCCGCGAGGGCGTCCGCCGCGGGGGCGTGCCGGTTCACGACGCGCAGCTCGGCCGCCGGGAACGCGCCCGCGCGCGCGAGGCCGAGCGCGATCGCGTTGCCCATCGTACCCGCGCCGATCAGCGCGATGCGGCGGCCGGCCAGCACGGCGACGCCGGCGTCATCGGCCGCGTGGGTGGAGCCGAGCGCGGGCGCGGCGGGCGCGCGGTCGGCGAGGAGGGTGGCGTGTGACATCGGATCCGGTCCTCGGGCGTTTGGGGGCGGGCGCCGGACGGAACGCGAAATCGCCCCGTCCGGCGCGTTGGCACGGACGGGGCGACAGTCGGCCGCGCGTTAGGCGGCTCTGGCGCGCTCGGGCGCTACCCGGTGAAGCTGCGGGCGTGCGCGACGGTCGTCCGGCGTCGTGGGTCCGTCGACGACGGTCGCGGTCGCGGCCCGAAGGCCGGGCGAGTGGGGAGCGCGCGGAGCGACATGGGAGGGACGAATAGGCCCGCACGGGGCGGGTGTCAAGCGCCGAGCCGCCCGGCCCCTTTCCGCCGCGGCCGACTCACGCGACCCGCATACGGCACGTCGCCGACTGGCCGAAGTTCTCCTCCACCTCGACCTCGACCGCGGCCAGCCCGGCCGCGCCGACGTCGGCCAGCGCGTCGCGTAGTTCTCCGGCCAACATCTCCGCCAGCATCTCGACGGTCGTGTTCGGCACAGGGAGCAGCGCGCAGTCCGCCGTCGGAAACACGTAGCGCGGCCGCCCCTCGTAGGTCACGTGCACGAACTCCCCCTGTTCGGCTACGCCGATCTTCGGGTTGGTGGTCGGCAGCAGCACCTTGTGGTCGATGGCGTCGCAGAGTTGGCGCATGATCCCCTTCAGCACGCCGAAGTCCAGCACGTACCAGCTCTCGGGGTCGAGCGCGCCCTCGACGACGACGCCGACGCGGTAGTTGTGGCCGTGCAGCGATTCGCACCGGTGCCCCGCGAACGTGATGAAGTGCGCCGACGCGAACACGAGGTAGTCCTTCGTCACCCGCACGCGGAACTCACCGCGCTGTTGCATCCGTGTCTCCGTAGGTCATGTGCCACCCGCCGCCGAGCAGGACGACGAAGATCGCGGCCGCGGTGAGGTCGGCCGTGGTCCCGGGATTCGCGACGTTGCGCGCGTCGCGGAGCGCGGCGTCGAAACGCGCGACCGCGTCGCGCCCCGCCGAGGCGCGGACGCCCCCCGCGGCCAGTACCGTACCGGCCTCGGCGCTCACCGCGCGCGCCCGCGCGTCCCCCGCCCGTCGCGCGATGTGCGTGTCGGGCGCGGCCGCGAGGAGCGTCAGGTACGTCTCGACGACCGCGTCGTCCCATCCGAGGCCATCGGCGCGCGCCCGGGCGAGCGCCGGCGCGCCGCGCTCGAAGGTAGTCGAGAACTCGGTCGCGTACTCGCGCGCGACGCCGTCGCGGTCGGCCGCGAGGCGCATCGCGTCGAGCAGTGTCACTGTCGGCGCGTCGGCCACGTCCTGCTCGCCCGCGCGGCCGAGACCGCCGGGCGCGGCGAGCCGGATGGCCGCGTAGACATCGGCCGCGTCCCGCACCGTGAGCGCGGCGAGCACGCCGGCGACGCGCGCACGGAGGTCGCCGCGCTCGCCTAACGCGGCCGCGCGCGCGAGCGGCGCGAGGAGAAGGACGATGCCCAGATTGGTGTTGGAGCGGGTCCACCGCGCGGTCGCCTCGATCGCGTCGCGCACCGTCTCGCCGAGCGGGCGCGCGCCGGCCAGCGCGAGCGCGGGGCCGACCGCCGCGGCGCTCGCGAGGAAGTCCTCGTAACGCGCGTCGCGGAAGTGACGCCCGGGCGACACGTTCCCCGGCTTCGGCGCGCTCGCCTCGAGCAGGCAGGCGAGCTGCGCCGCCGTCGCGACCTCGGCGGGCGCGGTCACGCGCCCGGCACGGCCGCCAGGGTCGACGCCGGCGCCGCCGTCAGCACGTGGTCCACGATCGCTCCCGCCACGTCGAGCCCCGTCGCGCCCTGCAGTCCCTCCCAGCCCGGGATGCCGTTCACCTCGAGGACGTACGTGGTGCCGCCGGGCGCGGCGATCAGGTCCACCCCGGCGTAGTCCGCCCCGACCGCCCGCGCCGCGCCCAACGCGAGCGCCTCCCACGCCGCCGGCAGCGCGATCGCCCGCGCTGCACCGCCGCGCGACACGTTGGTCCGCCACTCGCCCGCGGGCGCCTCTCGCTCGATCGCGCCGAGCACGCGGCCGCCGACGACGAACGCGCGCACGTCGCGGCCGCCGTGCTCCACCACACGCTGGACGTAAAACACCGCCCGCACCGCGTCCAGCGCGCGCAGCACGCGGAACGCCGTGTCGGGGTCGCTCACGCGCACCATGCCGTGCCCCATCGAGCCGAAGATCGGCTTGATCACGACGTCGCCCATCGCGCGCACCGCCTCCATCGCCGCGTCCATCTGCTCGCACACCACCGTCTCGGGCGTGGGCAGCCCCGCCTCCTGCAGCAGGGCCGACGTGTAGAACTTGTCGACGCACCGCTCGATGCAGCGCGGCGAGTTCACGACGCGCACGCCGCGCGCCTCGAGCCAGTGAAGAGCGTCGACGCGGTAGATGATCTGCTCGAGCGACCCGTTGGGGATGATGCGCGCGAGCACCGCGTCGGCCCGGTCGAGCGCCGCCCCGCCCGCCGCGAGGCCGTCGGCCACTCCGCGCGCCGTCCCGAGCCGCGCGGTGAGCGCCTCGTACGGCACCACGCGCCCGCCGTGGCCGCGCTCGCGCAACGCGCGCAGCAGCTCGTCGGTGTGCCACCCGGTGCGCGCCGAGAGGATCGGGACGTGCACCGCGCTCAGCCCGCGCCGGGCGCGCCGTAGAGCGACGCGCGCAGCACGCCCGCGTCGAGCCGCCCGGCGTGGAACGTCCGCCCGCTCGTCGCACTCGTCAGCCACACCTCGGCGGGGCTGAAGAGCAGCGGGTCGATCTTGTAGAAATCACGCCCCGCCCGTTCGAACGTTTCGTAGAACGGCGTCCCGTAGTCGCCCGACGCCGACGCGGGCAGCCGCTCCGCGAGCGCGGCCAGCTCGTCGTCTTCCGCGCGCACCAGGTAGCGCGCCTGGCCGCCATAGAGCACGCAGTCGTTGGTGCGCCCGATCGCGCGCAGGTCGTTCTTCGCCGGCGGCGGGACCGGCGCCGTACCGCTCGCGCCCGCGACGCGCCTCACGTCGAAGCCTAACGCGTCCATCTTGTGCAGCCCGGTCTCGAGCACGCGCGCGACCACCTGCACGCCCCCCGCCACGCTGGCCGTGGCCGCCACCGCGAACGTCAACGCCGACGCCGGCAGCCCGGCCTTGGCCGCGACCAACTCGGCGACAGCCTCGGTCGGCAGCGTGCGCGTCTCGAGGACGAGGACCCCGCGCTCCGCCCGCTCGGCGTACCCGAGCTTGGCATAGAGCGCGCGCTCGACGCGCGCATGCGCCCGCAGCGGCCCCGAGCCCATCGCGAAGTACCCGCTCTGCTCGACCGCCCACCCCGCGTACTGCGCGGCCATGCAGCTCACGGCCGGGTGGTCGGTCCAGACGTGCACCCCGGGCCACGTCTCGCCGCCGAACGCGAGCGGCGCGAAGTCGACGTGGCCGAGCCCGCCCATGCACAGCTCGGCCAATCGCAGTCCCGCCGCGAGCCCGCCCGGCGCGTTCACGCCGGCGTCGATCACGCGCGCGCCGTTGCCCAACGTACGCGCCGCGACGCGCAGCTCGGCGGCGCGCGCGACCATGTCGTCGGCGAGGGCCCACGCGCGGGCGTTGAGGCCGAAGTCGGCGGCGGCCGTCGGGTCGGTCATTCGGTCACCAGCGTCAAGATCTCGCCCCGGCCCGGCTCGCCCGCGTCGCCGCAGTAGCGCCGGTAGCGGCCCGCGACCGCACCGTCGTCGACGGTGAGGCCGTATCGCCGGCGGAGGTAGGTCAACGTGAGGCGGACGTGCGGCGGCTCGTACGTGCACGCGTACCGGTACGTCGCCGGGACGTCCGCGCCGCCGACGGCGATCACCGACCCGCGCTTGCTCCCGACGCCGGTCGACTCGCCCGCGCGGCCGAGCACGACGAGCGAGCCCGCGATCATCGCCCGCGCGCCGCGCGCACCGACGTCGCCGCCGACCGCGATCAGCCCGCGCCGCGCGCGCGCGCCGGCCTCGTCGCCCGCGTGTCCCGCCACGACGATCTCGCCTCCGGTCATCCCCTTCGCCGCGCCCGGCGCCGCGGCGCCGAGACGGTGGCCCGCGCGACCGTCGACGCGGAGCGCCCCCCCGGCCATCGCCGTTCCCGCGTCGTCGCCCACGTTGCCGAGCACGCGCAGGGTGCCGCCCGCCATCCCGGCCCCCGCGCGCCGCCCTGCGTCGCCGTCCACGACGAGTTCCCCTCCGGTCATCCCGGCGCCGAGCCCGTCGAGCAGCGCGCTCGCGCCGGCCACGCGCACGCGGGCCGCGTACCCACCGTCGACGTCGAAGAAGTCGCCGAGGCGGGCGGTGCGCGCGCCGGCCCACACGGGCAGCCCGGCGATCTCGCCCGCGCCCAACGCCGCGAAGCGGTCCGGCGCGACGGCACCGTCGAGGTCGAGCGGGCCGTCAGGCGCCGAGCGCAGCGTGAGCACGACGACGTCGCTCATCGCGCCTCGGCGGCCGGGCCGCTGGGCGTCGGCGGGGCCGGCGCGCGCGGCACCGGCGTGTCGTCGCCTGCCAGGATGCGGTGCAGGTGAAAGTGGTGCGGCCCGAGCTTGCCACCGTAATTGCCGGCGGTGATCGCGACCACGCCGGGGCGGCATGCGGCCTCGATCCCGGTCCGCATCGCGCGGCAGATCGACGCGTAGTCGAGCCCGTCCAGCACGAGTTCGAGCACCGCGTTCACGCCGTCGGGCAGCGCCGACCGCGTGATCGGCCGGATGGTCGGACAGTACGCGTCGTTGGTCGAGGCGATCATCCCGCTGTAGCCTCGCGCGCCCACCTTGCTCCCGCTGCGCACCACGCCGCCCGGGAACGGCAGGATCACCCCGGGCGTGCCCGCGATCGCGTCGACCGCCGCCTCGGCCGCCTCCAGCGCGTGGTCCGCGTCCTCCGCGAGGATGAGGAAGTTGCCCCCGCCGACGCCCTTCTGCACGCCGAAGTTCTCCTGCACGAGGAACTCGCCTTCCATCACCGGGATGCGCCAGTACCGCTCCCCGCCCAACACCTTGCTGATCTGGAAGCGGTCGCCGAACACGCGGAGCGCTCGCGCCGAAGGCACGCGCGCCGCCGCGCCGGGCAGGCCGTCGAAGCAACTGGTCGTCGGGCAGGTGAGCACCGTCTGCCCCAGCCGCTCGACCAGGCGCTTGCCGAGGCTGTCAGCGTCCATCGTGAAGAGCAGCACGCTCACGCCGGGGCGCGCGTCCGGCGTCTCGGCCGGGCCGAGTTCGCGCTCGACCGCCGCCTCGCACTTGCAGGCGATCACCGACGTCGCGAACCCCGTCAGCTTCGACGCGGCCTCGCGCGCCCAGCGCAGGCTCTTCGCCGTGATCACGATGCGCGCGGCGCGCATGCCGAACGCCTCGGCGAAGGTGT
Organism: uncultured Gemmatimonadales bacterium; assembly: GCA_963851265.1. Taxonomy (GTDB): domain Bacteria; phylum Gemmatimonadota; class Gemmatimonadetes; order Gemmatimonadales; family Gemmatimonadaceae; genus BPUI01. Next base: position 508,908 of record CAWKNZ010000007.1, on the reverse strand, counting down.
CCTCGATCCGGACGCCGTGGAATTCCACCTCAGCCCCTACGCGCCGAGGTGTGGCCCACGGCCCTCGGCGCGTCGCGGAGCCCACGCACGGGGTAGTTCTCGAACGACACGGTCGCGTACTGTTCGAAGTAGCGCCTCAGGTCGCGCTCGACGGTCGCGTCGTACGCCGGCCGGACGTGCAGCCGCCGCCCGGACGGCGCGCGCCGCAGCTGCCCCTCCTCGACCACCACCACACCGGCCTTGACCACCGTGCGCGGCGTGGCGAACATGCGCTCGATGTCGGCGTCGCGCGTGTAGACGGTCACGTCCGCGTCAGCGCCGACCCCCAGGTGCCCCTTGTCGCGCAAGCCTAACAGGCGCGCGGGCCCGGCGCGCGTGATGACCGCGATCTCGCCGAGCGTGTACTCGCGCGCGAGCCCGTCGGCCAGCGCGCTGCCGGCGAGCAGGCGATCGTTCACGCGCTTGATCTGCTCGTCGCGGTACGTGCGGTCCATGAGCAGCCGGATGAGCGCCGGGTACGAGAGGAAGCTCCCGCCGTTGGGGTGGTCGGTCGAGAGCACCACGCGCCACGGGTCGGCGGAGAGCAGGAACAGCTCGAGCCCCACGGCCCACTGCAGGGCCGCGACGGCGGCGCGCTCGCGGTAGCTGTACGGCACGATGCCGCACCCCGTCTCGAGTTCGATGTCGTGGTTGACCCATTTCCGCCCGCTGCTCTCGTACAGCAGGTATTCGACGGGCGCGTCGGCGGTGACGGTAGTCGCGTCGCCGAACATCACCTGACCCACGTCGCCGCTCACCTCGGGGTGCGCGTTCACGTACTCCATCAGTTCGCGCGCGCCCGAGCGCCAGCCGCCGTCGCGCGCGCGCCCGTAGCTCTGGAACTGCAGGTGTGTGAAGTGGGCGCGGCGGCCGGCCACCGCGCGCATGCTCGCGAGCGTGGTGTCGACGTTGCCCGGCACGCCGAGGTTGTTGCAGTGCACGTGCGCCGGGTGCGGCAGGCCTAACGCCTGCGACGCGTCGACGAGCGTCTCGAGGATCGCGCGCGGGGTCACGGCCGTCGAGCCGACCGGCGTGTCGAGGTCGGTGCGCTCCCGCGCGCCGCGCTTCCACAGCTCCACGCCGCCGGGGTTGACGAGCTTGATCGCGTAGCCCCCGGCCGCGCCCAATAGCCACGCGGCGTACTCGCGCGCGCGCTCGCGCTCCCCCGTGGCGATCTGGCGCATCAGGTACTCGTCGTTCCCCATCAGGACGAAGAACCCGCCGTCGACGACCGGCGTGTCGTCGAGCTGCGCGTGCGACGCGCGCGCCGCGAGCGGGGCCACCGCGGCGTCGAACACGGTCGTGTAGCCGAGTCCCGCGTAGCGGTATCCGGTGGTGAACGTGCTCGGTACCGTGCCGCCCGTACCCGACCGGGGGAGCGCGTCGAGGTCGAAGCCGGCGAGGTCGGGGGCTGGCGCGGGGTCGCGATCGTGCTCCTCCGGCAGCAGCCGGCGCGCGAAGTTGACCGAACCGCTCGCCACGTGGCAGTGGATGTCGACCCCGCCAGGCATCACGACCATCCCTCGCGCGTCGACCACGCGCGCCGTGCTCGGCGCCTCCGCGACGATGCGCCCATCGGCCACGCACACGTCGCGTACCTCGCCGTCGACGCCGTTGGCCGGGTCGTAGACCGTCCCGCCGGCGATGCGGAGCGCGCTCATCGGACCGCCGCCAGCCCCGCGCGGCGCGCCGCCGCGTCGCGCACGCGGACGAGCGGCGCCACGTACGCGAGCAACGCCCGAACGGTCGCGCGCGCGTCGGGCGGGCGCCCCGCCCACGCGTCCATCGACGGGCGGAGCGGGAGCGGGACGTCGTCCATGCGGAACGCGGTGCCCGCTTCGTGAACGCCGGCCACCCCCGTGTCGATCGCCGCGACCGCGCCGGTCGACGCGCGCGCGGTCGCGTGCGGGCCGACCACGGCGTGCGCGATGGTCGAGCGTGCAGCGCCCGACGGCCCCGTGCCCGAGCGCGCGTCGGTTCCAGCGCCTAACGCGTCGGCCACGGCCGGTGGGATGCCGCCGACGTCGCCCACGACGAGTACCGCGTCGACCGCGCCGCGCGCGAGCCGGGCCGCCGCGGCGTCGTGCGGCGTGTACCGCGGGTAGCCGCGCGCGAAGTCGACCGCCGCGGGATAGCCGGTCTGCGACGTGAGCACGGCGTCCGCGCCGGACCGGTTGCCGCCCGCGCGCAGGGTGCTGAGCGCACACCGCGTGGGCCCGTTGAGGGCGAGGGAGAGTGCGACGAGAGCGCCCGCGAGCCCCGGGTCGCGCGCGGGTCCGCCGCCGCCGCCCGGCTCCGCGTCGTGCACGATCGCGACGTAGCGCGCCGCGTGCAGCCGCGGGGCGATGGCGCGCGCCGCGGCCCACGCGGGCCCGTCGTCCGCGGCGGCCGCGCTCACCGCGCCGCCATCGGCTAGAGCGCGCAGGGCGGTGAGCACCGCGACCTCGTCGGCAGGCGCGACGTCCACGCGCACGTCCGCGTCGGCCGGACCGCGTGCCGCGCCGACGTCGACCGCGATCACCGTGCGCGACCGCCGGCCGTCGGGGACGGCGAGCCCCGCGGGCTCCGGCGCGTAGCGCGACGGGTAGCGCGGGTACCGGTCGGCGGGGTCGACGGCCCAGTAGAGCAGCACGTCCGCGCGGTTGCGCACCTCGCCCAGCGTCGCGCCGGCCCGCCCGCGCTCCTGCGCCGCGACGATCGCCCCGATCGCGGTGTCCCCGGTGACGCCGTCGACGGCTGCGCGCAGCAGGTCGGCCAGCGCGATCGCCTCGCCCTGCGCCTCGCACGACAACTCGGGCGCGAGGTAGACGAGCGGACGGCGCGCGGCGGCGAGCATCTCCGCCGCCGCCACGATGGCGGCGTCCGCCGTCGCCGGGCGCCCGGCGACGAGCGCGCGCGCCGGGACGCGCCCGTCCCCGAACCACGCGACCCCGAGCGCACACGCGCGGCGCGCGTCGACGACGCGATCGCGGGAGACGACGACCTCGATGTCGTCGCACGCGCAGCCGCAGCCCAGGCAGACGGCGGGCGCGACTACCCGGTCGCCCGCGGCGACCGTCGCGTCGGTGCGCGGAGCGCGCGGCGCGGTCACGCGGCCGCGCGCTCCGGCACGCCTAACGCGTCGTACACGGCCCGCGCGCGACGCACGAGCGCGTCGCGGCACGCCGCGGCGTCCGTCCCGTCGGCGAACACGGTGCACACCGGCCCGCCCGCCGGGATCGGCTGTCCCGGGCGCGGCACGTCGCGCACGCTCGGGTCGTCGAGCCACGGGCGGGTGTCGCCGGCGACGAGCGCGCGCGGCGCGAAGAGCACCGCCTTCCCCGTCGCCCGCGCCCCGCGCCGCGCCGCACGGACGTCGAACGCGGGGAGCGCTCCCCCCGCGCACGCCGCCGCGTGGGCGCCGAAGACGCTGACCCCGTACGCGTGCTCGACCAACTCCATCGACGCCGTGTAGCGCGGGTTCACCTCGATCGCGTGCGGCACGCCGTCGCAGGCGATGAAATCGACGCCGTTCACGCCCACGAGCCCGAACGCGTCGGTCGCGGCGTCGGCGAGGCCGGCCGCTGCCGCCAGCAGGGCGCAATCGGCCGCGAACTGCGCGTCACCCGCGCCGGCGAGAACGCTGCCGCAATACCGGAAGCCACGCGCGCCGAATGCCCCCTCGCCGACGAGCTGCCGCGACATTCCCAGGACCACGGCGCGCCGGCCGTCGGCGACGAAGACGACCGAGCCGGGCACACCGTCGACGTACTCCTGCAACGAGCACCCGCGCGGCACGCCCGTGTCGCGCCGCCACGATCGAACGCCGCGCCCGCCCCCGGACGCGTGCGGCTTGACGAGCCACCGCGCCGCCGCCGCGCCCGCGTGCTCGGCTGTGGCGGTTGCCGGCGCTGCGTGGCCGCGCGCGCGCAGCGCGACGGCCAGCGCGCCGGGCGCTCGCACGCGGGCGAGCACCGCGGGCGGATTCCCCCACAGCGCCCGCCCGCGCGCGAGCGTGCGCACCGCGGAGGCGTGGTTCTCGAAATCCGACACGTATGCGACCGCGTCGCAGGCGATCGCGCCCCCCGCCCGCGCCGCGGCGCCCGCCGTGTACCGCCCGCCGGCCTCGCCCGCCACCGCGCTGGCACGCACGCCCGCGTGCTGATCGAGGTCGGCGAACGCGTCGAGCGCAGTCACGCGGAATCCCGTCCGCGCCGCCGACTCGGCCACCGCGCGCGTCGAGACGCCGGCCAGCAGCACGTGCGGCACTGCCCTACGCGCCCGCGGGCGTGCCGACCGCCGGCGCGCCGCCCGCCAGCTCGCGCGCGACCTCCGCGATCGATTCGGCGTCGAGCACGAGGTCGTTCCGCGCGAACAGCCGCGCCACGCACGCGCGGTGCACCTTCATCTTGAACCCGCCCACGCCGAGCGCGCCGAAGGTCGCGGTACCGTCGCGTTCGCTGCCCGCGTCGCCCGGCTCGATCCCGTCGATGCCGAACGGAGGCACCGCGTTGAGGTCGGCGGCCACGCGCAGTCCGGCGCGCCCCGCCCACGCCGCGCGCGGCACGAGCGTCACCCCCGTGGGCCCGGCGTTCAGCAGCAGCTCCGCCCGGTCGAGCACCGCGGCGGCTTCCGACGGGTCGCGCATCGTCACCGCGCGAACGCTGCCGCCGCCGTCAGCGGCAAACCGCGCGCGCACCGCCGCCGCGACCCGATCGCTCTCGTCCGCACGTCGCGACGTGATCGTGACGTCGGCGCCCGCGGCCGCGAACAATCCCGCCGCCCGCGCGCCGACCGGGCCCGTGCCCGCCGTGATCACCACGCGCCGCCCGCGCACGCCGCCGGCCGCCGCGGCGATGCGCGTCACCGCGGCGGCCGCGGTGGTGTTCGACCCGTTCGAGTCGAGCATCACCGACACGCGAAACGGGCCGAAGCACGCCGCCCGAACCGCGGCCAGCAGACGCTCGCCCGCGCCCACGTCGGACCCGCCGATCCACACCGCGCTGTGGTGCAGATCCTTCGGCCCGCGCGTGAACAACAGGCCGTGCACGAGGTCGCGCACGGCCGACTCGGTCACGCCGCCGTAGCTCAGCACGCGGTCCGCGCCGGCGTCGTACGCGACCACCTGGTCGAACACGCTCGGCAGCGGCGAGCTGTCCAGTTGCAACAGCAGCTTCAGCATCGGCCCGCCGCTCCCGCCGCCCGCGTGCGCGGCGTCAGATGTTCGCGCCCTGCATCTGCTCCTGCCCGGCCGCGCCCTGCGACTCGCCGCGCTTCCGCTCCGCACCGCCCGCGAAGGGGTGCGCCGCGGTCTTGGCCTGCTGCACCACGTCGGCCGCCTTCGGCTGTCCGCTCAGGGCGCGCGCGATCGACTCCTTCGTCGCCTGGTAGTTGTAATCGTAGATCTTCTGATCATCCTCGGCCTGCCAGTGGATGAACACGCCGACGAGGATGCAGTAGTCGTCCGTCTTGTCCTGCGGTATCACCCCCGACTCGACCGCGTCGACCACCGCACGCGCGACGGCCGCCTGCGCCGGGCCGAACATCTGCACGGCCTGCTTCGCGCCCTTGATCGTGACCTTGTTGAACAGGATGGTGTCGGGCTTGGCGGGCAGGTTGGGCGTGACCACCGCGAGGAGCGTCGAGAACCCGTCCTTCTGGTTGGAGAGGGCGTTCACGAACGCCTGCCCCGCCGGCCCCGACTTGGAGCCGATGATGAGGTCGATGTGCGCGACCTCGTTGCCGTCGCCGACGAGCGACTCGCCGATGAAGAAGTCCTGCGCCATGGGACGATCCTCCGTGTGGAAAGCGTGGGGTGGGACGCGGGCCCACCCGTGACCCGCGCGTCTTCCCTCCGACGGAGCAGCGCGGCCCGGCCGCCCCTGCGGCCGCCCGCGCGGTCCCGCCGGCCCTCGGCCGGCGGGTAGCCCCCTCCGGCGGCCCGCCGCGTGCTCGTTAGGCACGACGCGCCGGGGTCGCCGGCCCCGCACCTCCGCGCGCACGCGCCGCGGGCCGGGTCGGGGCAGGCCAGTATGCCCGCGGGCCGTACACGTGTCAACTCGCGCCGAGCTGTGCCGCCGCGTAGTGTGAGCCCACGCCTCGCCACGTCCGCCCCCTCCTCGCCGGAGATTGCCGATGCACCGTCGTACCGTCGTCCGCGCCCTCGGCGCCGCGCTCGCTCTTCCAGCGGTTCTGCGCACCTCCGCCCTCCGGGCCGCCCTTCCGGCCGCGCTCGGCGATGCGCCCGCGCCCACGCGGCGCGTCGCGCGCATCGGCCTGCAGCTCTACAGCCTGCGCGACGCCGCACGCGCGGACCTGACGCGCACCCTCGGCGAGATCGCCGCTGCGGGCTACCAGGACGTCGAGCTGCTCGACTCGATGCAGAACTTCGGGATGCCCCCGGCTCGCCTGCGGCAGACGCTCGATTCGCTGCACCTGCGCGCGCCCTCCACCCACATCTCGACCGAGGCGCTCGGCGACCTCCCACGCCTGCTCGCCGACGCGCACACGCTCGGGCACGAGTACGTGGTCGTCGCGTCGCTGCCGCTCGAGACCGGGCGGGCCACGCTCGACGACTACCGCCGCTGGGCGGATCGGCTGAACGCGGCGGGCGAAACGGTGCGCGGCGCGGGTCTCTGGCTCGGCTTTCACGACGAGGCCGAGAACTTCGCGCCCATCGACGGGCAGATCCCATACGACGTGCTCGTCGAGCGAACCGATCCGGCGCGGGTGCGCCTGCAACTCGACACCGGCAACGCCGCGCTCGGCGGGCGCGACCCGCTCGACTACATGCGGGCGCACGCCGACCGTTACTGGCTCTTTCACCTGAAGGACGCGACCCGACTCGGCGCCGAACACGACGCCGAACTCGGCAAGGGGATCGTCGACTTCCGGAAGATCCTCGCGCTCGCCGGGCCCCTCGACCATAAGTACGTGTACGTCGAGCAGGAGAGCTACCCCGGCGCGCCGATCGACAGCGCGCGCCGGGACCACGCCTACCTCGCGGCGCTCCGGTACTGAGCGCCGCGCGGCAGACGCGGCCGGCCGGTTACATGCTCATGCCGCCGCTCATCCCCCCGAGCGAGCCCCCGACGCCGCCGACCACGTCGGGCCCGCCGAGTCCGCCCGCGGCGCCGGTGCCGCCACCGTCGCCGCCGTAGGCGCCGTCCACCTGCGTCCCGACGTCGGCGGGGTCGCCGCCCATCCCGACGTCGCCCGTGGGCGTCGGCGCGGGCGCGCCGCGCGGATCGACGGTCCCCGGCGTCGGCACGCCCAACTCCGCCCCGGGCGTCCCGATGCCGCCGGTGCGCGTCGGGTCCGAGCCCGGCTGCACGCCCGCCGTCGTCCCGCCGATCGGCGTCATGTCGCGCCCGTCCGCCCGATCCATCGGGCTCTGCTGCGAATCTGCCATGTGCTGACTCCTCCGCTGTGATGACGTGTGGTGCCGCGCCGCCCCGGCCCATCGGGGTCGACGGGTCACGGCCTAACGCGCCGGCGTGAGGACGAGGTTCCGGTACTCGATGCGGCCGTGGTCGCCCTGCAGCACGATCGGCCCCGGCGCGCCCTCGTCGCTGTCGAGCGCGCCGCCGGTGATGCCGGGGATGGTCTGCTCCGCAATCACCGTGCGCCCGTTCAGCACGACCGTGACGCGACGCCCCACGAAGGTGAGGTCGTAGCTCTGCCAGGTGCCGGGCGGGCGCGCCGCGTAGCTGGTCGGCGCCAGAAAGCCGTAGACGCCGCCGATGTCGACGAGCGCGGGCTCCTGATCGCGGCGCGTCTCCTCGTCGTCCTCGATCTGCACCTCGTAGCGGCCGCGCAGGTACACGCCGCTGTTGCTCCCGGGCGGGTAGCGGAACTCCAGGTGCAGTTTGAAGTCGCCGAACGTTCGCGTCGTGGCGAGGTTGGCGCCGCCGCCCGGGTTGGTCAGCACGCCGTTCGCGGCGCGCCAGCGGTTCTCGCCGCCGCGCGCATCCCAGCCCGCGAGGCTCCGGCCGTCGAACAGCGCGACGGGCGCGCCCCACCGCGGCGCGCCCGCGGGGAGGAGCGCCGGCGCGCGCGCGGCCGTCCACGCCTGGCGCGCGCCGTCGGGGGTGACGAGCGTGCCCGACAGCCGGCCGCCGCCGTCGGCCGCGAACGTGCCCTCGACGCGCAGGTCGCCGTCGCCGGACTCCCACTGCGGCGGAATCGCGAACCGGAGCGTGTCGCCGGCCCACGCGACGCGCGAGATCGGCCGCGCGCTCCCGACGCGCCCGACGAACCGCCCGACGAGCGCGCGGTCGCCCGAGGGTGTGACCTCGAGCCACGACGGGTACGCCCCGTCGGCGCCCGTCACGCGGAAGTCCCACCGCCCAACGATGGGCGGCAGCGGTCGCGCTTGTGCGAACGCCGTCGTGGGGTGGCCCGCGCCCGCGAGCACGGCGGCGGTGGCGGCGAGGCGAAGACGGGTCGAGCGATTCACGTGACCTCCGGTCGCGGGGTGGCCGATATGGGCGTGCGGCGCGCGCACAATCGTACGCGGCGGACCGCCCCGTTGCGTGCTCGACGGCGCGTCACACGCCATATTCGGACGATTCCGCCGCCCCGACGCGGCGATCGATCGCCTCGACACAGGAGCACCCGCGATGCACGCCCCCGCGCAGGACACGCACTACGACGCCATCGTCGTCGGCTCCGGCATCTCGGGCGGATGGGCCGCCAAGGAGCTCACGGAGAAGGGGCTGCGCGTGCTCCTGCTCGAGCGCGGCAAGAACATCGAGCACATCAAGGACTACGTCAACGCGACCAAGCCACCCTGGGCGTACCCGCACCGCGGCGGGACCACGACCGCCATGGAAGACGCCTACCCCGTGCTCAAGCGGGATTTTCCGCTGAACGAGAAGAACCTCGACTGGTGGGCGAGCGACAAGGATTCGCCCTACACCGAGGTCAAGCGCTTCGACTGGTACCGCGGCTACCACGTCGGCGGCCGCTCGCTCATGTGGGGACGCTGCAGCTTCCGCCACAGCGACATCGACTTCGAGGCGAACGCGAAACAGGGCGTCGGCACCGACTGGCCGATCCGGTATGCGGAGATCGCGCCGTGGTACAGCCACGTCGAACGCTTCGCCGGCATCGCCGGGTCGCACGAGGGACTCGAGCAGCTGCCCGACGGCGAGTTCCAGCCGCCGATGGCGATGAACTGCGCCGAGCGGCAGGTGGCCGACCGCCTCATGCACCTGTACGACGGCCGGCGGCGGGTCATCCCGAGCCGGACGGCCAACCTGACCCAGCCGCTTGCCGGGCGCTACGCGTGCCAGTACCGCGACGCCTGCTGGCTCGGCTGCCCGTACGGCGCCTACTTCAGCACGCAATCGTCGACGCTCCCGGCCGCGGTGCGCACGGGGCGCCTCACGCTCCGGCCGTTCGCGATCGCCACCGAGGTGCTCTACGACAAGGACCGCAGGCGCGCCACCGGCGTGCGCGTGCTCGACGCGGTGACCGATCAGACGACCGACTACACGGCCAAAGTCGTCTTCCTCTGCGCGTCGACGCTCAACTCGACGTGGCTCCTCCTCCGCTCCGCTACCGACGTGTGGCCCGGGGGGTTGGGCAGCAGCTCGGGGGAGCTGGGGCACAACCTGATGGACCACCACTTCCGCTGCGGCGCCTCCGGCCAGATCGAAGGGCTGGACGACAAGATCGAGGCCGGGCGACGGCCGAACGCGATCTACATCCCGCGCTACCGCAACCTGCGGGGCGAGAAGCGCGACTATCTGCGCGGCTTCGGCTACGAGGGCGCCGCGAGCCGCGACGGCTGGTCGCGCGCGGTCGCGGAGCTCGGCGTCGGCGGCGAGTTCAAGGACACGGCGGCCGAGCCGGGGGCGTGGGCCTTTGGCGCGACCGCGTTCGGCGAGATGCTCCCCAACCACCAGAACACGGTCACGCTCGACGAGACGCGCAAGGACCGCTGGGGCCTCCCCGTGCTGAAGATCGACTGCGCCACCGGCGAGAACGAGCGCCTCATGCGCAAGGACATGATCAGCGACATGGCCGAGATGCTCGAGGCCGCGGGCGCGAAGAACGTCCACACCTTCGACGGCGAGTACTTCCCGGGGATGGGCATCCACGAGATGGGCACGGCGCGCATGGGGCGGAGCCCGAAGGTGTCGGTGCTCAACGCCCACAACCAGGTGTGGGACGCGCCCAACGTGTTCGTCACCGACGGCTCGTGCATGGCGTCGACCGCGTGCCAGAACCCGTCGCTCACCTACATGGCGCTCACGGCGCGCGCGGCGGACTTCGCCGTCAACGAGCTCAACCGCCGCAACCTCTGACGCGCCGCGGCGCCGCCCGGGCGCGCGTCAGGCGATGCGTCACGCCCCGGCGGCCTCCGCGTCGCAGACGATCTCCGCCGCGGCGCACTCGTGGACGATGGTCGCCGGCCACGCGGCGTCGTAGCTCCCGGCCGCGCGCATCCGCGCGACCGTCTCGCGCTTCCCGGCGCCCCACGCGACCATCACCGCCGCGCGCGCCTCGGCGATCGTCGCGATCCCCACGCTCACGCCGTGGTGCGGCACGGCCGCTACGGTGCCGAAGCTCGGGAACGTCGCGAGGTTGTCGCGCCGTGTCTCGTCCGAAAGCGGGATCACCCGCGTCCGGCTCTCGCGCGGGCTCCCAGGCGGGTTGAACGCGACGTGCCCGTCGCTCGCCCCCGACGCGAGCAGGAAGAGGTCGATCCCCCCAGCCACGGCGATCCGCACGTCGTACGCGGCGGGGTCGCGCGGGTCGGGTAGCCAGACCGAGTCCTCCGGGATTCGGTCCCCTGGCCCGAGCGCGGCGTTGATCGGCTCGACGATCTCGGACTCGGCGAAGCGGCGACACGACCACGGCCGGTCCGGCGAGGCGTGGACGAGCGTGCCGTCGGGGCCGGGCACGAGGTACTCGTCCATCATCACGAGCACGAGCTGGCGGAGATCCTGCCGCCGCCCCGCTACCCGCCGCGCCATCGCGGCGTAGATCGGCCGCGGCGTGCGTCCGGTCGGGCAGCCCAGGAGGAACGGTCGACCCGAGACGCGCGCGGCCTCGACCCCGGCGAGCACGCGGTCCGCCAGCAACTCGCCGATCGCCTCGGGCGACGGGAGCACGCGCACCGGCGCCGGCGTGCCCGACGTCGATTCCCCCGCCGTCGGCCCCTCGGCCGCACTCACGGCGCGCCCTGCGCCAGCTCCGGCCGCTTCCACAGGTCGATCGGCCGGGCGATCCCGCGCGGCCGGAACGGCAGCGCGACCTTCCGCCCGAGCCCCGCGGACGCGTACGCCGCGTACAGCACCTCCTGCACGACCCGCCCCGTCTCGCCGTCCGAGATCGGCGCCTCCTTGCCGCGCACGCACCGGGCGAAGTGCCGCATCTCCTGCGGGAAGCCGTAGTTCCAGTGCTCCTCGAACACCGGGTAGGTCCACCCGCGCGTCGTCGACGCTTTCTCGACCGCGTAGCCGAAGCCCACGTCGCTGTACGTGGCGAGCGCGTTCCCCATCAGCAGGTCGGCGTACGTCTGCCCCTTGTCTCCGAACACCTCGATCGTGTCGTCCATCCCGCCGGGCTTGGTCCAGCTGTTCTCGACCACGCCGACCGCCCCGCCCTCGAATTCGATCACGCACAGCGCCTCGTCGTCGCCGGCCGTGCGCGCACCGTGCACCTGCGTCGACAGCTGCGCGTAGACGCTCTTCACTTTCGGCTTGCCGAGGAACCACCAGCAGAAGGCGATCCCGTGACAGCCGAGGTCCATCAGCGTGCCCCCGCCCGACTGGTTCACGTCCCAGAACCAGTCCGCGTGGGGCCCCGAGTGCTTCTCCCCCTGCTTCACGAGGTGCACGCGCCCGAACGCGCCCTCGTCGGCCATCTGCTTGGCCTTCACGTACTTCGGCGCGAAGAACAACTCCTCCGCGTACAGCAGCAGTACCCCTGCGCGCGCGCACGCGTCGATCATCTCGTCCGCTTCCTCGAGCGTCACGCAGAGCGGCTTCTCGCAGACCACGTGCTTGCCCGCGCGCGCCGCGTCGACGGTCATACGCGCGTGCAGGTTGTTGGGCGCGGTGATCGCGACCAGCTCGACCGCCGGGTCGCGCAGCATCTCGCGATAGTCGGCGTGGAACGCCGGAATGCCGTGCCGTCGCGCGAACGCCTCCGCGTTGCCCGGCGACGGCGAGGCGACCGCGACGACCTCCGCCTCGTCGGGCATCGCCGCGACGGACGCCGCGATGCAGTCCGCCTGGAATCGCGAGCCGATGATCCCGATCTTCACTTTCGACACGAATCGTTCCTGGAAGGGGTTAGCGCAGCGCCGCGAGCGCCGCCCGCACGTCCTCGGGCACCGGGGTCGTCCGGCGCGTGACGCGGTCCACGTAGACGTGCACGAAATGTCCCGACGCGGCCGCGTCGTCGTCGTCGTTCCGAAACAGCCCGATCTCGTATCGCACGCTCGACCGCCCGACGTGCGCCACGCGCAGCCCGGCCGCGACCCGGTCGGGGAACGCGATCGGCTTGAGGTACCGGCACTGCGTCTCGACCACCAGCCCGATCGCCGCGCTCGTCGCCACCTGCAGCACGCCACGCTCGATCAGCCACCGGTTCACCGCGGTGTCGAAGAAGCTGTAGTAGACCACGTTGTTCACGTGCCCGTACGCGTCGTTGTCCATCCACCGCGTGTCGAGCGTCGTGACGTGGGCGTAGCGGTCGCGCGTCTCGGGTGCCTCGGCCGGCGGCATGGGAGGACGGGGTCTCAGAGCGCCCGGCGGTACATGGCGAGCGCGTCGTCGTACGTGACCTCGCGCGGGTTGTTCACGAGCAGACGCTGCACGCGCATCGCGTCCGCGGCGAGCGTCGGCAGGTCGGCCTCGCGCACGCCGACGTCGCGCAACCGGCGCTCGAGCGGCATCGCCGCGACCAGCGCCTCGACCGCCCGCACGAAGCCGCGCCCCGTCGCGTCCTCCGCGCCGGCGATCGCGGGCGCCAGTTCGCCGTAGTGCGCGTCCGCGACCGGCAGATTGAACTCCAGCACGGGCAGCAGCACGAGCGCGTTGCTCAGCCCGTGCGGCACGTGGAAGTGCCCGCCGAGCGGGTAGGCGAGCGCGTGCACCGCGGCCACCGGCGCGTTGGCGAACGCCATCCCCGCGAGGGTCGCGCCCTGCAGCATCGCGCGCCGCGCGTCGAGGTCCGCCCCGTCCGCGATCGCGCGCCGGATGTGCGTCGAGAGCAGCCCGAGGGCCCGCACGCCGAGCGTGTCCGAGACGACGTTCTTCTTGTGCCGCGACGTGTACGCCTCGATCGCGTGCACCATCGCGTCGATCCCGGTCATCGCCGTCGCCCGCGGCGGCAGGCCGAGCGTGAGCGTCGCGTCGAGCACGGCGACGTCGGGCAGCAGGTGGCGCGAGACGACGCCCTGCTTCTCGTTGGACGGCGTGGTCACGATCGCGATCGGGGTCACCTCCGACCCCGTGCCGGCCGTGGTCGGCACCTGCACCAGTGGCAGCCGCGGCCCGCGCGCGACGTCGACGCCGTACGTCGCGGTGAGCGCCTCGCCCGACGCGGCCAGCAGCGCGGCGAGCTTCGCCGTGTCCATCGAACTCCCGCCGCCGAGTCCGACGACGCCGTCGACGCGCCGCTCGCGCGCCAGCCCGACGGCCGCCTCGACGCACGACTCGGGCGGGTCGGGGAGCACGTCCGCGAACACCACCGCCTGCACGCCCGCCGCCTCGAAGCTCGCCAGCGCGGGCCCGAGCGCGCCGGCGCCCAGCAGCCCGCGGTCGGTGACGACGAGGGCGCGCGTCATCCCCAACTCGCGCGCGAGCGCGCCGAGCCCCGCGGCCGCGCCGTCCGCGCAGACGACCCGCGGCGTCGTCTCGAACGTGAACCCCGTCACCGGCACCGGCCCGCGTCAGGCGATGCCCGCCCCGACTCGCGCGCGCAGCTCGCGCTTGAGCACCTTGCCCGTGGACGTCATGGGCAGCGCGTCCACGAACTCCACCACGCGCGGGTACTTGTACGCCGCCATCTCGTCGCGCGCCCACGCGATCAGCGCCGCCTCGGTGAGCGCCGCGCCGGGCTTCCGGATCACGTACGCCATCACCTCCTCCCCGTGCTCCGCGTGCGGCACGCCGATCACCGCCGCGCTCGACACCGCCGGGTGCGCGTGCAGCACCTCCTCGACCTCGCGCGGGTACACGTTCAGCCCGCCGCGGATGATCATGTCCTTCACGCGGTCCGCGATGTAGAAGTACCCCTCGGCGTCCACGCGGGCGAGGTCGCCCGTGTGGAACCAGCCGCCGCGCATCGCCTCGGCCGTGGCCTCGGGGCGTTCATAGTAGCCCTTCATCACATTGTGCCCGCGGATCACGATCTCGCCGAGCGTCTCGGGCGGCAGCTCGCGGTCGTCGGCGTCCACCACGCGCACCTCGCACCCCCAGATCGGCAGTCCGATCGACCCCGGCTTCCTCGGCCGACCGATCTGGTTGAACGTCGCCACCGGCGACGTCTCGGACAGCCCGTACCCCTCGAGGATCTCGACGCCGAAGCGCTGGTCGAAGGCGCGCAGGATCTCGACCGGGATCGGCGCGCCCCCGGACAGACACATGCGCAGGTGCGCCGCGATCGGCGCGGTGGCGGTGCCCTGCTCCTCCGCGTGGCGCAGCAGCGCCCAGTACATCGTCGGCACGCCGGCGAACGCGTTGACCCGCTCGCGCACCATCAGGTCGAGCACCGCCGCGGGCTCGAAGCGCGGCACGAGCACCACGCGGCTGCCGTGGTACAGGCTCGCGTTCATGACCGACGTCTGTCCGAACGAGTGGAACAGTGGCAGCACACACAGCGCCGTCGACGCCTCGAGCCCGAGCGCGCCGAGCGCCATCTCGCGCGCCGCCGTCGCGTTGAGCAGCATGTTGGCGTGCGTCAGCTCCGCCCCCTTCGGCTGCCCCGTCGTGCCCGACGTGTAGAGGATCACGGCGGTGTCGTCGGGGGCGCGGAGCGTCGTCTCGCACCGCGGCGGCTGGTCGCGCACGAGTGCGTCGAGCGTGAGCGCCCCGGCCACCGGCGACGCGCCGCTCGGATCGGCCGCCATCACGACGAATCGCGTGCACGTCGCGTCCGCCGCCGCGGCGGCCTCGCGGAAGCCGTCGTACCCCATCCGCGCCATGGGCAGCTCGGCCGTGCCCTCGTAGCAGAGATACGCCACCGCGTCGGCGTCGCGCAGGTGGTAGGCGATCTCGCGCGGCTTGAGCAGCACGTTGAGCGGCACGACCGCGGCGCCGGCCTTCAGAATGCCGAAGTACGCGACCGGGAAGTGCGGCGTGTTGGGACACGACAGCGCCACGTGGTCGCCCGGGCGCACGCCTAACGCGCGCAGCGCGCCCGCGACGCGGCACGCCGCCTCGTCGAGCGCGGCGTACGTCAGGCGCGCCGGGCCGCACACGATCGCCTCGCGCTCGGGGTGCAGGCGGGCGTGGTGCTCGACGATCATAGCGAGGTTGAGCATGGCCGGCAGTGTACGTCAGTGCACGCGGATCGGCACGACGCGCGGCAGGTCGATGATCAGCTTCTCGTGCCGGTTCGCCTTGACCCGCGCCACCCACGCCGAGTCGCGCCCCACCCCCGCGGCCTCCATCACGTCGCGGGCGAGCGCGGTGATCTCGGCGTCGCGCATGCGGATCGAGCCGTGCGACACGGCCTTCCCGACCGACGACGGGTGGTTGGTGCCGTGGATCGTGCGCGGCGGGTCGTAGACGAGCTGCAGGTGTCCCAGCGGGTTCTCCGGATCGCCCGGCCCGCGCCGCTTGAGGTCCGCGGCCCACGACTCCTCCGGCGGCCGCCACTCCGGATTCCAGATCACCTGCACGACCTTCCACGTGCCGTGCCGCGTGGGCCACTCCGGCGACCCGACCGCGACGGGGTACGTGGCGGTCTGCGAGTCGTGGTGGAACACGAGCACGCGCCGCGCGCGCGTGTCGACCTCGAGGCGCATGTCGGCCAGCGGGCGAGGAGGCGGCGGGGCGGGCCGCGGCGGCGGCGCGGGAGCCGCCGGCGCCACGGCGGCGGTCGGTGTCGCCGCGGGCGGCTGGCGCGGTCGGTCGCACGCGACCGCGGCGCACAGAAGCGCGCCGAGCGGGAGCGCCAGGCGGACGCGGCTCGGGACGAAGCCGGTGGAGGGCGGTCGGAACACGGGGGCGGGACGCTGGACGAGGTGCGCGGTGGCGTGGCGGAGTGGCGAGGGTGCTACCGGCGCCGCTGCCCCGAAGATGTCAGCCCGCGGCGCCTTTGCCTATCGCCGTCGCGCCTGTCCGTCGCTCCCGCGCTCACTCCGCCTGACGCGCGTCGACGGGCGGCTCGATCCCCGACTCGGCGAAGGTGCGCACGTCGCGGAGCAGCGCGCACGCGGCCTCGACGAGCGGGAGGGCGAGCGCGGCCCCCGACCCCTCGCCGAGCCGCAGCGCGAGGTCGAACAGCGGCGGTCGGCCGAGCGCGTCGAGCACGCGGCCGTGTGCCCGCTCGGCCGACCGGTGGGACGGGATGAGGTAGTCGCGTGCGTCCGGCGCGAGCGCGACCGCGACCATGGCGGCCACACCGGTGATGAAGCCGTCGAGCACCACCGGCACGCGGTGCGCGGCGGCGGCGAGGATCGCGCCCGCGAGCGCACCGATCTCGAAGCCGCCGGCCTCCGCGAGCGCGTGCATCGGGTCCGGCGCGCCGAGGTCCCCGGCCGCGGCCCGCGCGCGCCGGACGACCGCATCGATCACCCGCGCCTTCCGCGCGCGCGCGCGCGGCCCGACGCCCGTCCCCGCGCCCGACACGGCGTCGCCGTCGGCGCCCGTGAGCACCGCGAGCAGCGCCGCCGCCGACGTCGTGTTCCCGATCCCCACCTCGCCTAACGCGAGCACGTCGAGCGGCAGGTGCCGCTCCACCGCGGCGGCGCCGGCCGCCACGCTCGCGAACGCCTCGGCGCGCGACATCGCGGAGGCGCGGGCGATGTTCGCCGTCCCGCGCGCCACCTTCGCGTGCTCCACCCCCGCCGACGGGTCGAACGCGTGCGCGACGCCCACGTCGATCACCGCGAGCGGCGTCCCCGTCGGCCGCAGCAGCGCGTTGATGGCCGCACCGCCCGCGAGCATGTTGTAGCACAGGCGGCGCGTGACCTCCGGCCGGTACGCGCTCACGCCCTCCGCCGTCACGCCGTGGTCGCCGGCGAACACCAGCATCCGCGTGCGCCCGGCGCTCGGCGCGTCGCGGCCCTGCGCGCACGCCACCCACACCGCGAGCTCCTCGAGTCGCCCCAGACTGCCGCGGGGGACCGCGAGCGCGTCGAAGCGCCGACGCACGCGCGCCTCGCGCACGCCGCCGTGGTCGGCGGGGGCTACCGCACCGGCCAGCGCGCCCACGGCGTCGGCATCGCCGTCGACTGGGTGTGCGACGGCCGCGAGACGGTCCGTGGTCGCTGGCGCGGCCGCACCCCGGTCCGCGGGCCCGCCGGACCACCGCTCCTCGTGCACGAGCGCGTCCAACGGGAGCCGCGCGCGCCACCCGCTCGTGGCCAGCATGGGCGCGCCAGGAAACTCCACCGGGTAGCCCACGCACAGGAACGCGATGGGCACCACCCCCGCCGGCAGTCCGAGTGCCGCCGCGAGTTCGTCGTTGTCGACGATGCTCACCCACCCCACGCCGACGCCCTCGGCACGCGCCGCGAGCCAGAGGTTCTGGACCGCGAGGCACGTGCTGTACCGGTCCATCTCGGGGATGGTGTCGCGCCCCAGCACGTGCGGGCCACCGCGCGTGGTGTCGCAGGTGACGCAGATGCAGAGCGGCGCATCGAGAATGCCCTGCAGCTTGAGCGAGGCGTACGCCTCGCGCCGGTCACCGTCGTAGCGCAGCGCGGCCCGCTCGGTCGCGCGCCGGAACAGCGCGTAGACCTCGGCCTTCCGCTCCGGTGACCGCAGGAGGATGAAGTCCCACGGCTGCATCAGCCCCACCGAGCCGGCCTGGTGCGCGGCCTCCAGCAAGCGCCGCACGACGTCGTCGGGCAGCGCGTCGGGGCGGAAGTTCCGGATGTCGCGTCGCGCCGCGATCGCGTCGTAGACCGCCTGCTTGGCGGCCGGGGCGAACTCGCCGGGGTGGTCGGCGCGCGGCAACACGTCGGGCATCACGGGAGCTTCGGGTGGCCGGGAACGCCCCACCGCCGGACGGCCGGGCGCTCCCAAGCATAGCCCGCCGCGCGCACGCACGCCGCACGTCGCCGCGGTCCCTCTTACCAACCGCGACTGCCGCGGTATGATCGTGCCGTGATCGACTGGACACTGTTCGACGCCGCCCTCCGCCGCAGCGACCGCCGCGCCGATCTGCTCGCGAGCATTCGGCGCGCGGAAGCGTGGCTCGCCCGGCCCGACCCGGCGTCGCTCGCCGACTACGAGTCGGCCGTCGCCACGCCCGACGCGGCCCGCGCCACCTACCGCGCGCTCCTGCTCGTCCGCTGGCGTCTGATGCACGAGCTCGGTCTCGACCTCAGCCCGGCGAGCGTGGCGACGCTCGCCGAGCGACTCGCCGCGTGCGAGCAGCAAACGGCGGCTGCTCCCGAACGCGTCGATTGCGAGCGCGTGCGCCGGGCGACCTTCGCCGCGGCCGTGACCGCCGTCCTGGTCGCGGCGCACCCCGACGTCGTGATCGACACGCCGTCGCCGGCCGCGCAGGAGGCGCACGACGCACTGATCGCACTCGGCGCGCGCGCCGCGCCCGCCGTGGAGGCCTGCGGCCTCGGCGCGGTCACCCCCGACCGGCTCGCCGCGCTCGACGCCGTGCTCGGCGAGTTCGACGCGCTCGCCGCGCGCATCCCGCCGGGGGACGAGTTTCGCCCGAACCTCGACCACTCGCGGGGACACATCGCCCTCGCGCTCGGCGGCGGCGCGGCGCTCCTCGGCCGCGCCACCGCCGCGCTCGCGTGGTACGGCCGCGCCGCCGAAGCGTTCGCCGCCGCCGCGGAGCCCGACCACGCCGCGGACGCCCGCGCGCGCGCCGCCGCGCTCCGCGCGCGCGTCGCGGCCGACCTCGACGCCGACGCCGCGCAGGCGTTGGGCGCGGTCCTCGCCTCCGCCGCCGACCCGCTCGACCGCGCCGCCGACCTCGCCGCGCTGGCGCGCCAGAACTGTGCGGCCGGCGACTATTTCGAGGCCGCGCGCGCCGCCGCCGACGCGACGGCCGCGCTATCCGACGCGGGCGTCGCCGACCCGGAGGTCGCCGGGGCCGACGCCGCGGTCGCGGCGCTGATCGCGGCCGCCGCACGCGAGGGCGGCAACGCGTTCCTCCAACGCTGCACGACCGGCGTCGCGACGTGGTCCGGGATCGCGCAGGCGCGCATCGCCGCGCGCCGAGGCGACGCCGCGGACGCGGCCCGCGCTGAGGAGATGCTCGCCGCCGTGCACGCGATCGGTGAGGAAATGACTGGGCGGGCCCGCGCGAGCGCGGCGGCGCTCGACGCGGAGCTCACGCCCTACGGCCTCGCCGGCGCGGCGCCGGACGCCGGCGCCGCCAGCGAGGGGTGGAAGTGGCAGCAGGCCGTCGCGGCGTACGACGGCCGCGTCCAGGCCGCCCTCGACGCGTGCTGGGCGCTCGCACCCGACGCGCCGTGCGACGACCTGGCCGCGGAGGCTGCCGCGCTGGCCACCGCGGGTGCCGGCATGCCCTCCGCGCAGCGGGCGCGCGGAGCGCTCCTCACGGCCAACGTGAAGCTTCAGCAGGGCGACGCGGACGCATGCCGGGCCGCGCTCGACGACGCGGCCACGCTCGTGCTGGAGGGACGCCCGCCGGTCCCCGAGTCGTTCGCCGGCGCGTACGAGCGCCAGATCTACCTCGACGCGCAGTGGACGCGCATGAAGGCTGCGGGTGGCGAAGACCCGGCGGGCGCGCTCGCCGCCTGTGTGGCGGCCGTGTCGCTGGTCGAGGCGCTGCGCGCACACGTCGGCGATCCGTACCAGCAGAGCGCGTTCTTCGCCGCGACCACCTGGGCGTACGATTACGGCGTGGGCATCGCCCGCCGGCTCGGCGACTGGGACACGATGCTCGCCCTCATGGACGCGGCCAAGGCGCGCGGCGTGCTGCGTCGCGCGCCGCCGCCGGACGCGGTCACGCTCGAGCGCTGGCGCGAGATCGACGCCGAGTCGGACGCGACGCGGCGCGAACGCCGCTGGTCGCTCGAGACCATCGCGCGCGCCCGCGCCGCGGCGGCGCCTCCCACCCCGACGGTCGCCGCCGTGCAGGGCGCACTCGCGGCCGACGAGGTCGTGCTCGCGTACTACTGGATCACGGCCGATCTGCTCGTCGTCGCCGCCATCGACGCGGCCGGGATCGACGTCGCCCGCGTCGCGCCGACGGCCGACGACGTGCAGCAGTTGACCGACTTCACCGCCCTGCTCGCGGGCGGGCGGACCAACCGCAATTTCTCCGGATTCTTCGACGCGCTCGGCGGCCGCCTCATGCCCGACGCGTGCCGCGCTCGCATGCGCGGCAAGCGCCGGCTCGTCGTCTCGCCGCACCGCGCGCTGCACCTGTTTCCGTTCCACGCCGTCGACTGGGACGGCGCGCCCCTCGTCGAGACGTTCGCCGTCCGGTACGTCCCCAACCTCGGCGCGCTGCTCCTCGACTGGACGGGCCCCGCCGGCGGCGCGGTGCTCAGCGTCGGGTGCGGCACGTTCGACGGGCCTAACGCTCCGCCCGCGCTCGCCGACACCGAGCCCGAGGCGCGCGACGTCGGCGCCGCGTACGCCGCGCAGGGGCGCCCGGTGACGGTGCTCACCGGCGGCGACGCCTCGCGCGCGCGGCTCGCGGCGCTCGCCGCCGCGCTCCCCGACGTGGCCACCGTCCACCTCGCGACACACGCGGTGTCGGTGCTCGCCCCCGGCGCGGCCGACGACCCGCTCTCGACGCGCGTCTACCTGCGCGACGGCTCGCTCGACGGGATCGGCGTGGCGGCGCTCGGCCTGCGCGCGGAACTCGTCGTGCTCGCCGCCTGCAACTCCGGGCAGCGCGCCATCGCCGGCCGTGGCCTCACGGAGTTGCCCGGCGACGACGTGTTCGGCATTCAGGCGGTGCTCTTCGCGTCGGGCGTGCGGTGCGTGCTCGGCGCACTCTGGCCCGTCGCGTCGGCGGCGGCGCGCCCCATCATGGTGCACCTCCACGAGGCGCTCGCCGCCGGCGACCCGCCCGACGTCGCCCTCCAGCGCGCGCTCCGCGCCCACCGCGCCGGCGACCCCCGGCTGCGCAATCTCGCCTACTGGGCGCCCTACTACCTCGTCGAGCTCGGGCGCCTGGCGCCTTCCGCGGCCACGCCCGATGCCTGACCTCGCGCTGCACTTCACCGTGCCCGACGGGGCCGACGCCCACGCGCTCGCCGCCGAGGTCGGGAACCGACTCGCCAACCTCGCCGCCGTGGCGTCGGCGACGGCCACCGCCGAGGAGCAGCGGTACATCGGCCCGCCGGAGATCGTCGTCGTTCTCGCGGCGGCGGACGCGCCCGCCGACCTCCGCCGCCTGCTCGACGACGTCCGGCGGCTCGGCGAGGCGTGCGGCCTCACCGGCGGCCGGCTCGAGGTCGGCATGCGGCAGGTGGCGCTCGACGCGGTGAGCGACGGCGACCTGCGCGCAGCCGCCGCCTGACGCACCGCGCCTAACGGATCGCCGTCGGACGTAGAGCCGCCGACCGCCCGGCGGCCTACCGGATGTCCGAGAACGCCGTCGGCCGCAGGAACGCCGACCGGATCACCGACACCGTCTCGGGGTCCGTCCACCCGGGCCGAACGCGGATTCGCTGCCAGTCAGGATTCGACCCGAAGCGTGCCCACGCCGCGCCGCGCGCCGCCATGTCGTCGAAGCCCACCATGTACGTCAGGTGCGGCATCCGCGCGCCGGCGATCGCCGTGCCGAACATCACCGGCGCGAAGCCGCTGTCGCGGAAGATGCGGATCTCCGCCTCGTCGAACATCGCGACCTTCGCGCGCAGCCCCTCGTCCGACGGCGCCTCGTAGGTGCGCAGCTCGAACAGCCGCGGCGCTCGGCCGGCAGCCGTGGGCGGCACCTCGAGCGCGGCGTGGCCCGGGAATGCGCGGTAGAGCGACACCTCGTACCGCACATAGGGCAGGCCGACCGGGTGGGCCGAGCCCGACGCGCCGGCCCGCTCCCACGTGTCCATCGCCGCCCGCAGCGAGGAGTCGGCAGCCATGCGCTGCGACGCGGCGTCGACGGCAGCGAGCGATGGGTAGGCGATCAGCAGCACGAGCGCGGGCAGCGGCAACCCCGAGTCGGGCGCGAAGGCGCCGACGGCCGTGGCACCGGCGCGCCGAAGCGCGGGCACGAGGTGCTGCGCGAAGAAGTCCTGCGACCGCGTGACGTCGAGGTCGCTGCGCAGCTCGTAATTCCGGAGCTCGTACACCATGCGGTCGCCCGGTGCGCCCGCGATGATCGCGGCGCTCGGCGACGCCGCGGCGGGTACCGCGCCGGCGGCGGTCAGCGCGGCACCCGCGAGACTGGTCGAAAGGAACTGGCGGCGTTGCATGATCGAATTGGGGCGTGTGCTATCGTAGGATTTCGGGACGGCAACATCGGCGCAAACTACGAATGCGATCGATGCTCGCCCACTCATGCTCTCCACCCGGCGCCACCCTCGCCGGCTCGCGGCGGAAGCCGCTCCGGGTACACCACGCCCGTCGAGTGGGCGTAGCTCCACCCCGACGTCCCGACGTGCACCGGCATGCCGAATCGTACCTCCACAGGCGGTGGCCGTGCTCGTGCATCGTGCGTGGCCATGCACGCGCCGCCTCCCCCCGCCATGAGCCCGCCATGAGGATCGTCGCCGGCAAGTATGCCGGCCGCGACCTCACCTCGCCCAACGACTTCCGCGTGCGGCCCACCGCGGAGCACGTCCGCGCGGCGCTCCTCGACCGGCTCGCCCCCGACCTCCCCGGGGCGCGCGTGCTCGACCTCTTCGCCGGCACCGGCGCGCTCGGCCTCGAGGCGCTGTCGCGCGGCGCGGCGCGCGCCGACTTCGTCGAGTTCCGCCCCGCGAGCCTCCACGCCCTGCGCGCGAACGTGGCCGCGCTCCGGTTGCGCGACCGCGCGCGCATCTTCAAACGCGACGCGCTCCCGTTCGCCGCGGCGCTCGACGCCGGCGCCTACGACGTCGCCTTCGTCGACCCGCCTTACGAGTCGCGCATGCTCGACCGCGTCCTCGACGCCTGGCGCGCCACCGGCTTCGCGCGCGTGCTCGCCGCGGAGCACGCGCGCACGCACCCGCTGCCCGCCGGCGATGACCGCCTCGCCCTCGGCGACACCACCGTCACGATCTACCGGCGTCCGCCCACCCCGTGAGTCGCGCCTGACGCGCGCCGGGCGCGCGAGTGGAGGTTCGCCGCCTAACGGCGCGCGGCCGGCGCGGGTCCCGACGACGCCCGCACGACGAGCTCGGTCGCCAGCACGCGGGCCCCGCCCGTCACCCCCGCGCCGAGCCGTTCGACCGCGGCGCGCCCCTTACCCGCGTGCGGTTGCCGCACGGTCGTCAGCGGCAGCGCGTCGCCCGCTCCGTCCACCGGGACGTCGTCGAACCCGACCACCGACACGTCGTCGGGGACCGCGAGCCCGGCGGCGCGCGCCGCCGCCACCGCGCCGAGCGCGAGGCGGTCGCTCATCGCGAGCACGGCCGTCGGCCGGAACTCCGCGAGCACGGGCGCGACGAGCTCGCGCGCGCGACGCTCGTCGTTGCGCGCCACCTCGATCACGGGGGCGGCCGCTGGGTCGAGCCCCGCACCCGCGAGCGCCGCCCGGTATCCCGCCAGCCGCGCCGCGGCCACCTCGTACGTCGCCCCCGCCGTGCGAGCCGCCGCGGCGATCCCCTCGCGACCGTCGGGGCACAGCTTGAGCGAGACGATCATGAACCGGTGGTGCCCCAGACCCAGCAGGTGCTCCGCCGCCCCGCGCGCCGCGCCCTCGTCGTCGATCCCGACGAAGGCGACGCCCGCCAGCCGCGGCTGGTCGACCACCACGAGTGGCAGCCGCCGCGCCGCGATCGGTGCGAGCGTGGGACTGTCGCTGGCGATCGAGTAGACGATGACGCCGTCGACGGCCGCGTCGCGAAGCGCCGGCGACCCCCCGAGCGTCGGATCGTCGTCGCCGGCGTCCTCGCCCGTCCGCGTCGCGATCAGCAGCAGGTTCGCGGCGCGCTCACGGCACGCCTCCGCCACGCCCTGCAGGAACAGCGTCGCCGTCGGGTCGGAGAACGCGTAGGGCAGATCCTCGCTGAACACGAGCCCGAGCGCCCCGTGCCGTCCCGTCCTCAGCGACCGCGCCGCCGGGCTCGGCCCCGCGTAGCCGAGTGCTCGCGCGGTCGCGAGCACGTGCGCCCGCAGCGGCCCCGACAGCTGGTCGGGCCGGGCGAACGCGTTGGACACCGTCGTGTGCGACACCCCCGCCGCGCGCGCGACATCGCGCAGCGTCGCGCGCCCCGAGATCCCGACGTCGCCGGTCCTCGTGATGCCCGTGACATGATCCATACCGGACGCTACCGCACTGCTCTTGACCGATCAAGCGGCCCAGCGTAGCCTTTCTTGACCGATCAAGTGAGGCGCCATGACCGTTCCGACCGAACTCGCCACACCATCCGCCTGGCCGCGCGCGCCGCGACGCGTCTTCGCCGACTGGGACGCGGCACGCGCCGCGATCGCGATCATCTTCCTGCTCGACGGCCTCACGTTCGGGGTCTGGGTCGCCCACCTGCCGCTCATCAAGACCGGCCTGCGTCTGTCGGACTTCGCGTTCGCGTCCGCGCTCGCCGGCGTCGTCTGCGGCGCGTTCATCGCCCAGCCGCTCGCGGGCGCGCTCTCGGCACGCATCGGCACCCGCCCCATCACGCGCGTCGCCTCGGTGCTCGGCTGCCTGTCGCTCGCGCTCCCGGCCTTCGCGCCGTCGCTCGCGTACCTCGTCGCGTGTACCGCGCTGTTCGGCTTCGTCCGCGGCGCGACCGAGGTGCCCATGAACTCGCAGGCGACGCTCCTCGAGGCGCGCGACGGGCGCCCGCGGATGTCGTCCTTCCACGGCTGCTTCAGCCTCGGCGGGTTCCTCGGCGCCGCCACCGCCGCCCTTCTGCTCCGGCTCGGACTCGGCGCGCGCGTGACGCTCTCGGTCACGGGCGTTGGCGCCGCACTGATCTCGATCGTGGCCAGCCGCGCCCTGCTTCGGGACGCGCCGGGCGACGCGCCGGGCGCCCCCGCGCGACCCGAGCACGCGCCCGACGCGCCGCGCCAGTCGTTCGTCGCCGCGCTCACGCGTGACGGGACCTTGCTCGCCCTCGGGGCCCTCGGGTTCTGCGGACTGTTCGGCGAGGGCGCGATGAGTGACTGGAGCGCGCTCCTGCTCGAACGCACCACGCGCGCGACGCCCGACGCCGCCGCGCTCGGCTACGCGGCGTTCTCGATCGCGATGACCGTCGGCCGCTTCTCCGGTGACGCCGTGATCGCGGCCGTGGGCCGAGCCCGCACCCTCCGCGTCAGCGGGCTCCTCGCCGCCGCCGGCCTCACCGTCGCCCTCGTCTCGCCGTACGCCCTCGCCGTGCTCGGATTCGCGGCCGTCGGGTTCGGCTACGCGAATCTCGTCCCCATCCTCTTCAGCGCGAGTGGGCGCCGCGCCGGCCCCGCCGGCATCGCCGCCGTTTCCACGCTCGGGTACACCGGCTTCGTCATCGGCCCGCCGGTCATCGGCGGCGTGTCGCAGCTCGTCGGGAGCCTGCCGCTCGCGCTCGGCATCGTGGCGGCGTTCGCCCTCCTCATCGCGCTCGGCGCCGGCGCGGTCGACCGCGCGCCGAGCGCGGCGTGATGCCGAACCCGCACGCGCGTTAGGCATCCGCGGGGATCGGCGCGACCGGGTGACGGCGCGCAACGTGCGCCGGCCGGACCCGCGCGTCTCCCACGCCGCGGCCACAGATTGTATCGCGTGCCATCCGCCCTCACGCTCCGCGCCGGTCCCGAGGCGCTCGCCGTGGTCCGCGAGCGCGGCCTGCGGGCCGAAGACGTCGACGTCATTCCGGCCGCCTCCGGCGGCGCGAAGTGGCTCGTGCTCGCGGGCCTCGACCGCTACCTGTTCGGCGAGTTCCTGCGGGCGCCCCGCACTCGCCCGATGCACCTGATCGGCTCGTCCATCGGGTCGTGGCGGATGGCGTGTCTCGCGCAGCGCGACCCCGTCGCGGCGCTCGACCGCGCGCACCGCTACTACGTGCACGAGCAGCGCTATTCGTCGCTCCGCCCGACCCCGCGCGAGGTCTCGGGCGTGCTCGGCGCCGCGCTCGACCGCCTGTTAGGCGCGACGGGAGTCGGCGACGTCCTCTCGCACCCGTGGGCGCGCCTGCACGTGCTGACCACGCGCGCGCGGGGCCCCGCCGCCGCCGCGCGGCGCGGCGCCTTGCTGGCCGGTTTCGGGATCGCGGCCGCCGCCAACGTCGTCACCCGCCGCTCGCTCGCCCTCCAGTTCCGCCGCGCGATCTTCCACTCGGCGGGCGACGCGACGCCGTTCGCCGCTCTCGCCGACCTCCCCACCGAGCACCACGCGCTCACGCCCGAGAACCTGCGCGCCGCACTCGAAGCGTCGGGCTCCATCCCGCTGCTCATGGAGGGCGTGCGCATCCCCGCCGCGGATGGTCGCCCGCTTCCCGGCACGTTCTGGGACGGAGGCGTACTCGACTACCACCCGGACCTCGACTTCGGGCCCGCGGCGGCCGGGGGAGGCCGCCTGGTGCTGTACCCGCACTTCTACGCCCACGTGATCCCGGGCTGGTTCGACCAACGGCTCGGCTGGCGGCGTGTGACGAGCGCCGGTGCCAGCGCGAACTTCCGCCGCGCGGTCCTCATCGCCCCGTCGGACGCGTTCGTGGCGTCCCTGCCCGGGGGCAAGATCCCCGACCGCAACGACTTCTACGACGTGACGCAGGCCGAGCGGGTCGAGCGCTGGCAGCGGGTCGTGGATGCGAGCGCCGCGCTGGGCGACGAATTGCGCGACCTCGTCGCGACCGGCCGCGTCGCCGACGCCGTGCAGCCCTGGTGACCCGCAATCGCTCTCACGGCGCATCTGCGCCGGCGCGTCACCCCGCGGCGACCGCCGGCTGCCCCGCCTCTGGTGTCCCGCGCACGCTCTGGTGGTCCGAGATCATGACCCAGACGCTCCGCGTCCGCCGCGAGTAGAACAGCCGCACGGTCACGTCGCGCGGCGCCTGCTTGAACGCGAAATGGAACTGGAACGACGTGTCGAGCGACTCCCGTACGACGCCGTCCTTGAAGCGCCCGTAGAACTGCTGCACCTTGGTGCAGGGCGCGATCTCGGTGAAGAACTGCTTGCCGAGGGCGGACGCCTGTGACAGCGAGGCGAGCCGCGACTCGACGGCGTTGTATTTGAGAATCCGTCCGGCCGCGTCGAGCTGGATCATCCCGTACGGCAGGGCGTCGAGTTCGTCAAGCGACATCGCGTCCGCCGCCTCGAGCAGGGCACTCGCGCGTTGCGTGTCGACCGCGGCGAGTGGCACGGGGGCCGGCGGTACCGGGTGTGGGGGATCGGACGGGGAATGACGCATCGCAGTCAGGACGACGACGCGCCGCGCGGGCGGGCGCGGGCGGGCGCGAATGACCAAAGATATCGGCGCTCGCGTGCCGGCGGCGACGGCGACCGCGTGGCAGTCGCGCGCGCCCTCTCCAAATTCGGCGCGGGATCGCGGCGCGACGGCGAGCGCTGGGTGGCCGAGGGGCGGGTGCGCGTGAACGGCCGGGTGGTGCACGACGCGACGCTCCGCATCGACCCGCGACGCGACGTGCTCGCGCTCGACGGCGAGCGCGTCCGCCCTGCACCGCGCCGCTACTACGCACTGCATAAACCGCGCGGCGTCGTCGTCTCGCGCGCCGACGAGCGCGGCGCGTCGAGCGTCTACTCGCTGCTCCCGGCCGACCTCGCCGAGTACGTCTCGCCGGTGGGCCGCCTCGACCGCGCGAGCGAGGGGCTGTTGCTGTTCACCAACGACACCCGGTGGGCCGAGGCGCTGCTCGCACCCGCGTCACACGTTCCGAAGACGTACCACGTGCAGGTCGACGTGCGTCCCGACGAGACGCTGCTTGCCCGGCTGATCGCCGGCCTCGACACGCCGGAAGGCGAGCGACTCGCGGCGGCGCAGGCCCATGTGCTGCGCGCGTCCGAGCGCAGTGGCTGGCTCGAGCTCGTGTTGCACGAGGGGCGCAACCGGCACATCCGTCGCATGCTCGCGGCGGCCGACGTCGAGGTCCGGCGTCTCATTCGCGTTGCCATCGGCCCGCTCGAGCTTGGCCGGCTGCCCAGCGGATCGCTGCGCCCGCTCACGGCGGGCGAACGCGACACCCTTGCGCGCGCGGCGGGCGTTCGCACACCGTCCGGCTCATGACCAACCCGTCCCAATCCGCCGCCGTCACGCGCCGCGCGTGGCTCGCCGCCGCCGGCGCCGCCCTTTCCGCCGTCGTGCTGCCGAGGGTCGCGTCCGCGTCGTCGGGCGCCGCGAGGTCGGGCAGCGCACCCGCGGGCACGCCCATCACCGTGTTCAAGGATCCGCTCTGCGGCTGCTGCCAACAGTGGGTGGCGCACATGGCCGGTGCGGGTTTTCGCCCCGCCGTGCAGGACGTGGCCGACATGGACGCCGTCAAGCAGCGCTACGGCGTGCCGGCGAGCCTCCGCGCGTGTCACACCGCCGTCATCGGTGATTACGTGATCGAGGGCCACGTTCCTGCCGCCGACGTGCGCCGACTGCTCCGCGAACCGCCCACGATCGCCGGGCGCCCGGCACGCGGGCTCGCGGTGCCGGGCATGCCGGCCGGCTCGCCGGGGATGGACGCCGACCGGGCGGAGCGTTACACGGTGCTCGCCTTCGCGACCGGCGGTGCGACCACGCGCTTCGCCGCGCACTGAGGCGAGGTGCTGAGATGGCTGCGCGCGCCGGCGTCGTGAGCAGGCCGCCTCGGTGACGGCGCCCACCGTCGCCCATCTCACGACCGCGCTCGCCGTCGCTGGCGGCGGGATGCTCGCGGGACACGTGCTCGCGCCGTACGGCGCCGGCACCGGCGTCGCGCGCCGAGTCGCCTTCGCGCTCGTCATGCTCGCCCTCGGCGCCTGGCGCGGTCGTCGCGAATGGCGCGTCGGCGCCGAATGGAACGAGCGGCCGCTCGAGCCGCGCCGCGGCGCGGGCTTCACGGTCGTCGGGGCGCTCGGCGCGCTCCTCCTCGCCGCTGCCGGATACGGCATCGCGCACGGGTGAACGGTCGGGGCGCCAGTCGTTTGGCGCCCTGGGATTCTGTCACGGCACGCTGGTCGCGAAGGCTGTGGCGCGCGCGCCGCATGTGGCGCGGGTGCAAACAGCCCTTTAACATGTGGACCGCCAGTTGCACGACGAGGGGGTGCCGGTGTGACCGGCATCCCCTTGCGGCGTGGGTGCCGCTATGGCTTCAGCGCAACTTTCGTCGTTCACTGTCAGTATGAGGCAGCACCAGATGGACATCGTTTCCCGCTTCCCGCTTCGCGTGACCTCGTCCGTGTCTACGTTCCGCCGCACCACGGTCGCCCTCGCCACGCTCGCCCTGACGTTGTCGGGCGCGCGGGTCGCCGACGCGCAGCGCGCGTCGCGTCCGACGGTGCCCGCTCCGACCCGCGCCGCCCGCGGCCCGGTCGTCGCCAGCACGGCCGCCACGCAGGACGACCCGCGTGACTCTGCGATCGCGATAGACGGCATGGCGGCCGGCGAAGTCGTCGTCCCGGCCTCCGAGCGCCGCGTCACGCATTACCGCTCCCGGGGCGACAGCGTCGCCGGCGTTCTCGCCGAGCGCGCGCTCGCCCGCACCCACAGCGGCATGCGCGTCGCCGTCTCGCTCGAAGACCGCGTGCTGCACGTGCTCGACGGCGACGACACGCTGCTCGTTGCCGCGATCGCGACCGGGATGGACACCACGATCACCTTCGGGGCGAAGTCGTGGACCTTCCAGACCCCGCGCGGCCGCCGCACGGTGCTCGGCAAGCAGGAGAACCCGGTCTGGGTGCCGCCGGAGTGGCACTACGCCGAGACGGCGAAGAACATGGGCCTCAAGCTCGCCCACATGCCCGAACGCGGGGCGATGCCGATCGGCAAGGGGCGCCTCCTCACGGTCCGCGGCGGCAAGGCCGGCGTGATCGAGAACGGCAAGTTCGAGGAGCTGCCGGTCGACGAGGAGATCATCTTCAACAACACGCTCTACATCCCCCCCGCGGGCACGGCCAATCGGACGATCGACGGCGAGCTCGGTCGCTTCCGCCTCGCGCTCGGTGACGGATACTACTTCCACGGCACCCCGCACGAAGACACGATCGGCGACGCGGCCACGCACGGCTGCATCCGGCTCTACGACGAAGACATCGAGTGGCTGTACCAGCATGTCCCGGTCGGCACGCCGGTCTACATCTACTGAGCTGGGACGGAGCTGGGGAGCGATCGACGCGGGGCGGGCCTGACGGCCCGCCCCGCGTTTCTCGTTCGACGACGGCCTACTCGGCCACCCGCCGCTTCGCGCGCGCGGTCGGCTCCGCTCGTGCCGGATCCTCCGGCCACGCGTGCTTCGGGTACCGCCCTCGCAGTTCCCGCCGTACGTCGAAGTAGCTCGACCGCCAGAACCCCGCGAGGTCCCGCGTGACCTGCACCGGCCGGTGCGCGGGCGACAGGAGCGCCAGCACCACCGGGACGCGTCCCGCGCCCACGCGCGGCGTTTCGGCGAGCCCGAACAGTTCCTGCAGCCGTACGGACAGCGACGGCGCATCGGGGTTCGCGTAGTCGATGGGCAGCCGCGAGCCGCTCGGGACCACGAGGTGCGTCGGAGCGAGCGCGTCCAGCGCGCTGAGCTGGCCGTGCGTGAGCGAGCCGCGCAGGATCGCGGTGAGATCGAGGGACCGCACCTCCGACCAGCTCCGCAACCCCCCGAGGTGTGGCGCGAGCCACGCGCCCACGTCGCCGGCGAGCGCGGCGTCGCTCCAGTCCGGCCACGGGCCCGCGCGCACCGCCGCCGGCTCGCCGGCATCGGCCAACTGTCGCACGAATGCGACGCGTGCACGTAGCGAGGCCGCCACACCGCCCGCCGCGAGCGCGTCGAGCGTGGCGCCGTCGGCGCCGATGCGTGCGCGTGCGACCTCGGCGAGCAGGGCCGCGGCGCGTGCCGGATCTGCGTTCCGCGACGGGCGCTCGCGCAGGACCAGCGCGTCGAGCCGGTCCACGTGGCGCGCGCGCACCGCGTCGGTCGCGTCGTCCCACGCCACCTCGTCCTCGTGCACGATCTGCCCGGCGAACTGCGCCTCGATGCGTTCGAGCGTCAGCGACGCCGCGAGCGCGACGCGGCTCTCGCGATCGCCCGGCGCGCCGACCAGCTCGGCGACCGCGAGGTACGGTGCGCGCGCCAGAGGGTCGTCGGCCGACACCGCGACACCTCGCCCGTTGCGCAGGAGGAACCGGCCTGGCGGTCCCGGGCGCCGCTGCGCGACGCGGTCGGGGTAGGCGGCGGCGACGAGCGCGCCGACCGCATCACCCGTGGCGCCCGGAGTTGCCGAGCCGTCGGCTGCGTCGCGCACCCGCAAGCGGCGCAGCAGCGCGCCGAGGTCGTCGCGGACGCGATGCACCGCCGCGCGGTCGACGCCGGCGCCGTGCACCGTCGGTGGCACCGGGCCGCGACGCAGGAGAGCGATCCGCAGCTCGACGTCGACCTCGGGCGGTTGCGCCGACGCGCCACGGAGGATGTCACGTTCGGCGAGCAGGACGGCGAGCGCGCACGCGGTCCACGCGGCGTCGGGCGCGGCGCCGATGGTCATGTGGGCGAGCCGCGGGTGCAGACCCACGTCGGTCATGCGGCGCCCGTGCGCGGTGATCCGCCCGTCCGGCCCCGCCGCGGTGAGCGCGTCGAGCTGCGCCAGCAGCTCGCGCGCGCGGGCGTACGCGGCCGCCGGCGGTGGGTCGAGCCAGAGGAGCGTCCCCGGATCGCGAACGCCCGCGTCGGCCAACTCCAGCGCCAGCGGCGCGAGGTCGGCGTCGAGGATCTCGGGTGGCGCATAGGCGAGCAACCCGGCGTGCTCCGCCTCGGGCCACAGGCGGTAGCACACGCCCGGCGCGACGCGCCCCGCGCGCCCGCGCCGCTGCTCCGCGGCCGCCTGCGACACGCGCACCGTGTCGAGGTACGTCATGCCGGTGCGCGGCGAGAAGCGGGGTACCCGCGCGAGCCCCGCGTCGACGACCACGCGAACGCCTTCGATGGTGAGACTGGTCTCGGCGATCGCCGTCGCGAGCACCACCTTCCGAGCGCCCGACGCGGACGGAGCGATCGCCGCGTCCTGCTCGGCGGGCGATAGCAGCCCGTGCAGCGCGTGCACGCGCACGCCGGCCGGCAGCGGCGGATCGGTGAGCGCCTCGCCCGCGCGCCGGATCTCCGCCGCGCCGGGGAGGAAGACGAGCACGTCTCCGTCGTGCGCGTCGAGCGCGCGCCTAACGGTCGCAGCGGCGGCGGCTTCGACCGCGCCGTGCTGGGGCGGCGGCCGCTGCGCGCGCCACCGCACCTCGACGGGGTACGCGCGTCCCGCGCTGGTCACCACCGGGGCGGGCGCGCCGTCGCCCGCGCGGCCGAGCAGTGCGGCCACGCGCGCGCCGTCGAGCGTCGCCGACATGACGAGCACACGCAGGTCGTCGCGGAGCACCTGCTGCAGTTCGAGCACGAGCGCCAGCCCGACGTCCGCCTGCAGCGAGCGTTCGTGGTACTCGTCGAACAGCACGGCCCCCACCCGCTCGAGCGCGGCGTCCTCCTGCAGCATCCGCGTGAGCACGCCCTCGGTGACGACCTCGACCCGCGTGCGCGACGAGACGCGGGTCTCGGCGCGCACGCGGAACCCGACCGTCGCGCCCACCTCCTCGCCTAACGTGACCGCCATGCGCCGCGCCGCCGCGCGCGCCGCCAGGCGCCGCGGCTCGAGCATCACGACGGTGCGGCCCGCGAGCCAGGGTGCGTCGAGCAGCGCGAGTGGCACGCGCGTCGTCTTCCCCGCCCCCGGCGGGGCCTGCAGTACGGCGCGTGTCGACGTCGCGAGCGCGGTCCCGAGTGCGGGAAGCGCCTCGTCGATCGGTAGCGGGGGCGCGAAGCGCGGGCTGGACGACACGTCGTCGAAACTAGGGCGCCTTTCGGCCACGCGCGTGCGTGCGCGCGGGTGCATCTTCCGCGCATGGCGCCCCCCGCCTTCGTCCCGCCGGCGTTCGTGCCGCCGCCGTACCCGCCGGAGTTCACGACCGAGACGCTCGCGCGCTCGATCGCCGAGCTCGAGGGGCTCGCCGTCGAGAAGGGCGCGTACGGCATGGGGAGTACGGCGTGGCTCGCGCGGGCGCTCGTATCCGCCCTGCGCGACCTCGGCCCGGCGGAGCTGCGGCGGCTACTGGCCCACGGCCGGGGGGTGCGGTGGGTGCTCCCGCTCGCGCTCGCCCGCCTCGAACGTGAGCCCTTTCTCGCAGGCGACTACGGCCCGGGCGACGTGCTCGGCGCCGTGCTCGCGCTCGGACCGGACGACCCCGCGTGGACCGCCGAACGGCGCGCCCTGCTCGACCGCATTCTCGACGGCGCGCGGGCGGGCGTGCACGCGCTCCCCGAACCGCACCGCGCCCGCGTCGCGGACGACCTCGACGCGGCGCGCGAGCTCTTCCCCGCGTGACGCTCCGCCAACGCGCTGCGCCGTCGCCGAGATCATCCAGGCCGACGTCGCGCGCGTCGCCGGCACGCGCGCGCAGGAACGTGCGTCCGACCGCGCGGTCGCCGGTCTGTTGGACGACTAGAGCGTAGGTTGCACCCGCGCGTACGACCGTTGCCGGGCCCGGGCGCACTGCCTAACGCAGAGTCCGCCGCGCCCGCGCCAGCACGCGGGTTGCACTCGCCGGCGGCGTGATCACCGAAACCGTCCGCATCCGTTCGCTCGGCGAGTTCATCGACCGCGTCACGCCTGACGAGCCCGACCCTATCACCGGGAGACGGCGCGACAGCGGCGTCTACCGGGGTGTGGGTGACTCGCGCTGGCCGATGCTCACCAGCCTCGACCGTCTGGGCGGCGTCAACCCGCCGCACACGAAGTCCGGTCTCGAGGAGCACGTGCTCCGCAACTTCGTGCGCTACTCGCGCCCGTACGTGCGCAGCGACATGCAGAACGATTGGGAGCTTCTCGCCACCGCGCAGCACCACGGCGTGCCGACGCGGCTGCTCGACTGGTCGTACTCGCCGTTCGTCGCCGCGCATTTCGCCACCCTCGGACGTCGCGACGCGGAAGGCGAGGGTCGCCCGGACCGCGGCGCGGACCGCGCGGCGCGCGACCACGGCGGCGCGCCGCCCGCCGACGACGCCGCGCAGGGTGAGGAGCCCGCGGCGAGCGGTACCGCACGCGTGATCTGGCGGCTCGACTGGCTGCGCGTGCACACGGCGTTTCAGCTGCCCGCGCGCGCGCTGCTCGCGGGCGACCTCACGACGCTCCGAGGCGAGCGGGACTTCACGCCGTGGGCGCTCATGGCGCGCGCCCGCGCCATCCCCGCGTTCGCCTGCCTCTTCGAGCCGCCGACGCTCGACGCGCGCATCGCCGCGCAGTCGGCCGTATTTACGCTCTGCTCCGACACCGGGCACGCGTTCGACCAGTTCCTGGACGCGCACGGCCTCACCGACGCGCTCACCCGCTTCGTCGTCGCGGCTGAGGACGTGGCCCGCATACGCGACCAGCTCGACCTCGTCACGATCGACGAGCGGCGGCTCTTCCCCGACCTCGACGGCGTGGCGACGCGGCTGCGACGCTACTACTCGTGAGCCCGCCCGGCTCTGCCTGACGCTGCGGCTCGCGCCGCGCACGCACCCGGATCCCGGCGCGTGCGCGGCGCCGGCGCCGGCGCCGGCGGTTGCCTAACGCTCCCGCCCCGCCGCGCCCAGGACCAGCCCGGCCGCGAGCGCCGTGCCGACGAGCGCGAGCGGCGTGACGTCCGGAACCGCCGGCGGCAGCGAGCGGACCCCCGACTCGTCGGTGCGCGCGGGCTCGTGCGCGTACCGCCCGCGGGCCGGGCGCGCCACGCGGTCGAAGTCCCGCGCGAGCGCGTGCAGCCCGTCCGTGAGTGCCGCGCCCGACATCGGCAGCCCGTGCCCCGTGATCGCGACCGACGGCTCGAGCGCGGCCAGGCGCTGCACCGAGGCGCGCGACGCGTCCCAGTCCGGCGTGTAGTACATCGGCGGCCCGTGCATCTCGAGCCGCTGCTCGTACACGGCGATCGCCGACTCCTGTTTCGTCGTCACGAACGCGTCGCCGGCCACGAGCGCGCGGTCGCGCTCGCGCCAGAGCGACACGTGCCCGGGCGCATGCCCCGGCGTGTGCCACCAGCGCCAGTCGGGCGCGTTCGGCACCGGCCCCGTGTTCACCGCGCCCTCGCTCGGCAGCGGGCGCATGCGGTCCCCGAAATCGAACGGCCCCGGCGGAAAGAGCGGCGAGCTGAACGCCATCGCGCCGCCGCCCACCGTCGGATCCGGCGGTGGATACGCCGACTGGCCCGTCAGATACGGCATCTCGAGGAAGTGCGCGTAGATCGGCGCGTCCCACTGATCCGCCAGGTCCTGCAGCGCTCCGACGTGGTCGAAGTGCCCGTGGGTGAGCACGATCGCCGCCGGCCGCGAGCCGCCGAACCGCGCCTCGGCCGCCCGCGCAATCGTCCCGGCGAATCCCGGCAACCCCGCGTCGACCAGTACCCATCCGCGGTCGCCTGCGTCGGGGTGGCCGAGGAACGCGACGTTCACGATCCCGCACCGGAGCCACGAGAGGTCGTCGGCGATCTGGAGCGGCGCGCCGTGGTCGTCGCCCGGCGGCCGGCCGGGCAGCAGCGCGGAGAGGTCGAACGCGGGCGTATCCATGCCGGTCAGCGGACCGTGGTGGTGTGCGAGGAGGCGCCGGCGTGCGACGAGCCGCGCACGTGGTCCCACGCGTCGCGCGCCGCATCCTTGACCTCGTGCCACGCCGACGCGCTCGAGCCGCGCGCCTTGTCCCACCCGCGCTCCAAGTCGCGCTCCACCTCCGACCACTCGCGCCCGGCGTGCTGCGTGGCCGCGCCGTGGCCGTACCGGTAGGCGGGCTGATAGTGCTCGTACGAGCGTTCCGGCGACGCGTACGCGCGCGTCGGATACTGCGCGCGCAATTGCGCGTCGTGCTGCCCCCAGAGGTCGTCGGACGCGTACTCGGTCTCGCGCATGGACCCCGTCGTGCCCATGTTGATGCCAGGATTTCCGGCCGCCATGTCGGCGACGCTCGCGCTGGGGTTGGTGAAGTCGGCCACGCGTAACCTCGCTGGTGGTGAGAGTGGAGTCCCGTCGTGCACGCGTTCGCGCGGCAAGCCTTGCGCCGTGCCCCGCGGCGCGCCACGGTTCGCCCGTGACCTCAGATCCGTCGACCCCGCCCGCGAATTCGCCCCCCGCGGGTTCTCCGCGCCCCGGCACCTCGCCGGCCCGCTCTGCCGCGGCGCGCGCGAGCGTCGCGCCCGAGTTGCGGCGCCATCTGCTGCGAATGGTGATCGGAGTCGTCGTGCTCGACGTCGCCGTGCTCGCACTCAAGAGCCGCCTCCTGGTCGACGAGTGGCCGATGCAGCGTCGCATCCTCTTCACCGGGGCGTGGATGGTCGCCACGCTCGCGATCGTCCTCACGTCGCTCACCCGCATCCGCGCGACGCGCGTGCGCGCACGCCGCGCTCGCGCCGGGCGCGATGTCTAGCGCAGGCTCCAGCGCAGGCTCCAGCGCAGGCTCAAGCGTAGGCACCGAGGCGCTTCCGACGCTCGCCGCGCTCGCCAACTTCCTGCACGACGCGCTCGGCGCCGACGCGTACCCCGCGGACGAGCGTGGCGGGATCTTCCACGAACCCGCCACCGGCGGCGATGCGGACGCGCGGCCGCTCGCTCGCGTGGGTCTCGCCCTCGAGCCGTGGCCCGGCCTGCGGGCGTGGGCGGCGGGTGAGGCGATCGACGCGCTGTTCCTGCACCGCCCGTGGCGCCTGCGTCCCGGCACCCTCGCCGCCGCGGTCGGCGTCGTCTACTCGCACCTGCCGTTCGACGAGCACCTGACCACGGGTGACAACGCGCCGCTCGCCGAGGCCCTCGGGTTCCGGACGCGCGAACGGTTGGGCACGCGCGACGGCCGCCCACTCGGCATGGTCGGCGACGTCACGCCCGAGCCCGCGGCCGCCGCGGTCGCGCGCGTCGCCGCCGCGTTCGGCGGGACCGAGGCCGTCGTGGTCGCGGATCCCGGTCGCCCGGTCGCGCGGATCGCGGTCGTGGGAGCGATGACCGACGCGCTCGTGCGCGAGGCGGCGGCGCGCGGGGCCGGCCTGTACGTGACCGGGCAGTTGCGCGCGCCGGCCCGCGCCGCGGCGGCCGAGTGCGCGATCGCGGTCGCCGCCGTAGGGCACGTCCGCTCCGAGGTCTGGGGCCTCGACGCGCTCGCGCGGCTGCTGTCCGCGCGGTGGCGTGCGCTCGGCGCCACGTTAGCGCCGGCACCCGCCCACTAGAGCGTTGTCCGCGCGGGTCGCGCCGGCCGCGCCGCTCGCCCGGCGCCCCTGGCATTGCCGCGTGCCCCTGTCGACCTTTCTCGGCTGGGAACCGGCGGCTCGGTCGCGTGTCACACTCGCGACGCCCGCAGCCCTGCCGCCCACATCCGACCATTCACCCGACGAGCGCCGCTTCTGATGGCCACCGAAACCTCTCCTGACGCCGGCAACCGAACAGCGTTCGCCGGATTCGACCTCGGGCCCGAGCTGGACCTCGCCGCCGACGCGCGGCCCGCGCACGTCGCGATCAAGAAGGTCGGCGTGGTCGGCGCGGGGACCATGGGATCGGGCATCGCGGCCCTCGCCGCGTCCGCTGGGCTGCCCGTGGTGTTGCTCGACGTCGCCACCGACGGCCCCGACCGCTCCGCGATCGCCACGGGCGCCGTCGCGCGCACCCTGAAGGCCAAGCCCGCGGCCTTCATGGACGCCGATCGCGCGGCCTACATCCAGACCGGCAACATCGACGACGATCTCGCCCTGCTCGGCGACTGCGACCTCGTGATCGAGGCCGTGATCGAGCAGCCGGGCCCGAAGCAGGCCCTCTACTCGAAGCTCGAGGGCGTCCTCAAGCCCACCGCGGCGGTGTCGAGCAACACGTCGGGCATCCCGATGCACGTGCTCACCGAGGGGCGCTCGGCGCGCTTCAAGCAGCACTTCCTCGGCACGCACTTCTTCGCGCCCGCGCGCTACATGCACCTGCTCGAGATCATCCCGACGCCCGACACGGCGCCCGCGGTGGTCGAGGCGGTGCGCGTGTTCGGCGAGCGCCTGCTCGGCAAGGGGATCGTCCTCTGCAAGGACGCCCCCGGGTTCATCGCCAACCGGTTGGGCGTCTACGGCTCCACCCGCACCATCCGCGCGATGGAGCAGTTCGGCCTCACGGTCGACGAGGTCGACGGCCTCACGGGCCCGCTCATGGGCCGGCCCAACAGCGCCACCTTCCGCACCGCCGACCTGTCGGGGCTCGACGTGTTCGCGCACGTGAGCGCCGGCACCGCCGAGGCCACCGGCGAGAACTTCGACCTGCCCGCGTGGTTCCACGCGATGGTGCAGAACAAGCAACTCGGCGACAAGACCGCGGGCGGGTTCTACAAGAAGGTCGGCAAGGACATCCAGACCTGGGACTTCCGCGCGGGCGCCTACAAGCCGCAGCAGCGCCTCGAGACCCCCGAGCTGAAGGCAGCGCTCAAGCTTCCGCTCGGCGGCCGCATCGCCGCGATCAAGGACATGTCCGGCCCGTACGGCGAGTTCGCGCGGCAGACGCTCCTCGAGAACGCGCACTACGCGCTCGAGAAGAGCCCAGAGCTCGCCTACGACGTCCCGAGCGTCGACCGCGCCATGCAGTGGGGGTACGGCCACGAGGCCGGCCCGTTCCGCGTCATGGACATGCTCGGCGTCGACTTCCTGAAGGCCGAGTTCGAGCGGCGCGGGATGGGCGTGCCGGCGCTGCTGACGCGGGCCCAGGGCAGCTTCTACCGCACCCAGCCTAACGGCGAGGAGGTGCTCGGGTTCGACGGCCGTTACGCGCCCGTCACCCCGATCGACGGCAACCTCCGCCTCGCCGCAGTCGCGGCGAAGTCCGGCCACGTGCTGTTCGAGAACGCCGGCGCGCGCCTGCTCGACCTCGGCGACGACGTCGCCCTGCTCGAGTTCCGCTCCAAGAGCAACACCCTCGGGTCAAAGGTGCTCGACGCGCTCGCCGCGTCGCTGGAGCTGGTCGAGTCGCGCGGCATGGCGGGCATGGTCATCGGCAACGACGACCCGAAGTTCTTCTCGGCCGGTGCCGACCTCTCGGAGAGCACCGGCGCGGTGATCGCGGGCATGTGGGACGTCATCGACGCCTCGATCAAGCGCTTCCAGGACGCGGTGCAGAGCATCCGCCGCGCGCCGTTCCCCGTCGTCGTCGCGCCGGCCGGCCTGACGCTCGGCGGCGGCGCCGAGTTCACGCTGCACGCCGACGCCGTCCAGGCGCACGCCGAGTTGTACATGGGCCTCGTCGAGGCCGGCGTCGGGCTGCTCCCGGGCGGGGGCGGCACCAAGGAGCTGCTGTTCCGCTTCACCAAGGACCTCGAGCCCTACGCGGAGGCCGATCCCTTCGAGGCGGTCAAGCGCGCGTTCAACCTCATCGCCGCGCCGCAGCCCACGACGAGCGCGCTCGAGGCCAAGAAGAAGGGCTTCCTGCGCCCGCGCCACGACCGCATCACGATGAACCGAGACCGGCTCGTCGCCGACGCCAAGCGCCGCGTGCTCGACCTCGCGCCCGACTACGTCGCGCCCGCCCCGCAGACCATCCGCGCGTTAGGCCGCGAGGGAATGGGCAACCTGTCCTACGCCCTCTTCAGCTTCCTCGAGAGCGGCCAGGCGACGCCGTACGACGTCACCGTCGGCCACAACATCGCGTACGTGCTCTGCGGCGGCGACGGGCCGCCGCGCACGGTGACCGAGCAGGACATCCTCGACCTCGAGCGCGAGGCGTTCCTCAAGCTCCTCGGTAACGAGAAGACCCAGGAACGCATCGCCTACACTCTGAAGACCGGCAAGCCGCTGAGGAACTGATCGATGCCAGAGGCAGTGATTCTTTCGGCCGTGCGCACGGCCGTGGCGAAGGGCAAGGCCGACGGCGCGTTGGCCAGGGCGGGCGTGACGCCGGTCGACATCTCGGCGCTCGTGATGCAGGAGGCCGCCCGACGCGGCGGCGTCGACCCGCGCCACATCGACGACGTCGTGTGGGGCTGCGCGATGCCGGAGGGTCCGCAGGGGCTCAACGTGGCGCGCAACGCGGCGCTCAAGGCCAACTTCCCGGTCGACGCGTCGGCGGTCACCATCAACCGCTTCTGCTCCTCCGGGCTGCAGAGCGTCGCGAGCGCGGCGCAGGCCGTCGTCAGCGGGATGCAGGACGTCGTGATGGCCGGCGGCGTCGAGATGATGTCGCAGGTTCCGATGTCGGGCTTCCACACCCGACTCGACCCCGAGATCACGGAGAGCTACATCGGCATGGGCTTCACCGCGGAGCGCGTCGCCGAGCGATTCAAGGTGAGCCGCGAGGATCAGGACGCGTACGCCGCGCACAGCCAGCAGAAGGCCGCGCGGGCGGTCGCCGGCGGCGCGTTCGCGAACGAGATCGTTCCCGTCCCGGTGCGGCACGTCACGTGGGAGGGCACCACGAAGCACGTCACCGAGGGCGTGTTCGACCGCGACGAACTGCCGCGCGCCGACACCACGCCCGAAACGCTCGCCAAGCTGCGCCCCGCGTTCAAGCCGGTTGGCGGCACGGTCACGGCCGGCAACGCGAGCCCGTACTCCGACGGCGCCGCGGCCGTCGTCGTGACGAGCCGCGACCACGCGGACGCGCACGGGCTCAAGCCGGTCGCCCGCCTCGTCAGCTTCGCCGTCGCCGGCATCGATCCCGACATCATGGGCGTCGGGCCGATCAACGCGATCCCCAAGGCGCTCAAGAAGGCCGGCATGGCGCTGACCGACATCGACCTGATCGAGTTCAACGAAGCATTCGCGTCGCAGGCGCTGGCCGTCGCGCGGCACCTCGGCATGGACCTCGACCGCGTCAACGTCAACGGCGGCGCGATCGCCCTCGGCCACCCGCTCGGCGCCACGGGCGCGAAGCTCACCGCGCAGCTCATCCACGAGCTGCAGCGCCGCGGCGGCGGCACGGGGCTGGTCACGATGTGCGTCGGCGGCGGCATGGGCGCCGCGGGCGTCTTCGAAGTCTACGCAAATTGACGTTTATTGTCGCGGCGACACGAAGTGGCCGCGGCGGGGCTCGGGACGACAATCCACGGTGATCGCGAGATGAGCGAGACGAGAGTCGAGAAGCCGAAGGCCGAGTGGCGGGACGCGCTCCCCCGGGAGGCGTTCCACGTGCTCTTCGAGGAAGGCACCGAGCGTGCGGGCACCAGCCCGCTCAACCGCGAGAAGCGCGCGGGCACCTTCGTGTGCGCGGCGTGCCACAACCCCCTCTTCCGCAGCGACGCCAAGTTCGAGAGCGGCACGGGCTGGCCCAGCTTCTTCGAGCCACTGTCCGGCAAGGTCGCGACGAAGCGCGATTTCAAGCTCGTCTGGCCACGCACGGAGTACCACTGTAGCCGCTGCGGCGGCCACCAGGGCCACGTGTTCGACGACGGTCCGGAGCCGACGGGGCAGCGCTACTGCAACAACGGCGTCGCGCTCACGTTCGTCCCGGATGGCGAGCCGCTTCCCGCATTGGTCGAGTGAGCGAGGTCGCGGGCAGGCGGACGTGAGAATGGGGGACCTCGATCGCTCGAGGCCCCCCATTCTCGTGGCGCGCCGGAAAGGTTGTTTTGAAGCCCCGATGCTTGTGACATCAGTTGGGTGGCCGGCCCCCCGCCTTCCGCCGTCCCCGCACTGGGGCATGACGTTGACGAGACGTAGACGGTCCCCGGCTTCAAAAGTGTCGGGTCAAAACAAGAGTCTTCCCGACGCGCCGTGCTGCTGTCTTACACTCCTGCAATATAGCGAGTTGCACGCCATGCAACCGTAGGACGACCACCGACTCGATGCTACCCGAGGCGGTCGATCCGTCCCGCGACGACGGCGCGCTCACCGAGCGTTCCCAGCGCCAGGACGACCGAATCGAGCGTCGCGAAACGCGGGTCGCGCGTGTGCCCTGCCGCGTACCGCGCAAAGATTTGTTGTGCGACCACGGCGAGCTTGAACACGCCATACGCGAAGTAGAACAGCGCATCGCTCACGTCGCGACCGGTCGCCCGACCGTACGCCTCGACGAGTTCGGCGCGCGTCATGTTGCCCGCCGCCGCCGTGACGCCGAGTCCGAGCCCGCG
Source organism: uncultured Gemmatimonadales bacterium (assembly GCA_963851265.1). GTDB lineage: Bacteria > Gemmatimonadota > Gemmatimonadetes > Gemmatimonadales > Gemmatimonadaceae > BPUI01. Next base: position 466,431 of record CAWKNZ010000007.1, on the reverse strand, counting down.
CAGCACCGGCGGATCGTCTGACTCCAGCCAGTATGCGAGCGAGGTTCCGAGATCCATGAGCGGGGCGCCGACCGTCGCCATCTCCCAGTCCAGTACCCCGACCACGCGGGTCAGGTCGCCCGGGTCGAGGACGAAGTTGTCGTACTTGAAATCGTTGTGCAGCAGCGTCGCCCGGTCGAGCGCGTCCGCGGGCTCGGGCGGCTGGTGCGCGTCGAGCCACTCGGCCAGGCGGTCGACGGCGGCAACGTCGCCGGTGCGCGCGGCAACCCAGCGCCCGCGCCATCCGCTCACCTGGCGCGCGACATACCCCGCCGGTCGTCCGAACTCGGCCAGCCCGTTCGCCCGCCAATCGACGGCGTGAAGCGCGGCCAGTTCGGCGACGAAACGCTCGCTCAGGCCGCGCAGCGTGGGGGCGTCGGGGATGGGGTCGCCCGGGCGACCGCGCAGGATGACGCCGGCGACGCGCTCCATGAGGAAGAACGGTGCACCGAGCACCGCGGGGTCCTCGCACGCCGCGACGACGCGCGGCACCCGCGTGAACGGCGCCGGACCGCTTGCGGGCCGCAGTGCCGCGAGCAGGCGGTACTCGCGCAGGACGTCGTGCGCGAACCCGCTGCCGGTCCCGCGGCGCGCGCCGAAGGGTGGCCGCCGCAGCACGAGATCGAGCGTCGTGCCACCGGCCTCGCCGACGCGGACGAGGTAGGTGAGGTTCGAGAACCCACCGCCGAACTGCGCAACCTTGATGTCGCCGGCCTCGACTCCGGCGAGCCCCGGCACGTGCCCCCCCAGGAACGCGGCCAGACGCGCCGCATCGAGCTCCTCGCCCGCGCGGACCGCCTGTGGCGCGTCGGGGTCGGGCGCCGCGTTCACGCGCGCGACTCCATCCCGTACCGCTTGAGGATGCGCCGGGCCAGGCTCGCCTTGTGCACCTCGTCCGCCCCGTCGTAGATGCGCGCGCCGCGCTCGTGCCGGTACCAGTACGCGAGTGGCGTATCGTCCGTGGTGCCGAGCGCCCCGTGCGTCTGGATCGCGCGGTCGAGGACGCGCTGCAGGACGCCCGCGACGTAGAACTTGATGGCCGAGATCGCGTCGCGCGCGGCCGACGCGCCCTCGGCGTCGATACGCCGCGCGGTATCGAGTACGTAGAGGCGTGCGGCGTCGATCTCGGCCCGGCTGTCGGCGATCCACCCCTGCACCGTGTCGCTGAGTCCGAGTGGTCGCCCCGGCGCGAGCTCCCGCGTGGCCGCCCGGCTGCACATGAGGTCGAACGCGCGCTCGCAGATGCCGATCCACCGCATGCAGTGATGGATGCGCCCAGGCCCGAGCCGCTCCTGCGCGAGCGCGAACCCGGTGCCCTCGGCGCCCAGGCGATCTGCCGCGGGTACGCGCACGGCCTCGTAACGCAGCTCGGCGTGGCTCGCCCAGTCGCTGCCCGCCTCGCCCATGATGCGCACGTTGCGGACGTGCGTGAGGCCGGGCGCGTCCATCGGAACGACGAACATCGACGCGCGCCGGTGCGGCGGCGCGTCGGGGTCGGTCACCGCCATGACGACGGCGAACGCCGCGCCATCCGCGCTCGACGTGAACCATTTGTGACCGGTGATGACATATTCGTCCCCGTCGCGGACGGCGCACGTGCCCATCCACACCGGGTTGCTGCCCGGGTACTCGGGCTCGGTCATCGAGAAACAGCTGCGCACGTCGCCGTCGACGAGCGGCCGCAGCCAGCGCTCGCGTTGGGCGTGGGTGCCGTGCGCGTGCAGCAGCTCCATGTTGCCGACGTCGGGCGCCTGACAGTTCAGCAGGTAGTGGCCGACCGGACTCTCGCCGAGCGCCGCGCTGACCTCGGCGTACTGGGCGAGCGTGAGCCCGCGCCCGCCGAGCGCGCGCGGGAGGAACGGCGCCCAGAGGCCGAGCGCCTTCGCCTCGCGCCGGAGGACGCCGAGTTCGGGGAGCAGGTCGCGGAACTCGCGCGTCGTCAGCTGCGGTTCGAGCGGCCGCACGCGGTCGCGGAGGAAGGCGCGGACGCTGGCCAGCAGGGGCGCGACGTCGGCGGGCGCCGGGCCGGCGAGCGCGTGGCCAGCGTCAGGGGCTGGGCCGGCGGCGGTGAGCAAGGACGGAGCAGTCACGGGCGTGGCTGGAGCGCGAGCCGGTGCGTTGGGGATTCCGTAACGTGAACCGCCCGCGGCGATGGTCATCGCCGCGGGCGGTTCACGCTGTGGTCCAGTGCCGAGTCCTGCGGTCGCGTGCGGGGCGCGAGGCCCCGTCACGCGTGGTCTGCTTAGAAGCGGACGCCGAGGCCGACCGGGACGTACGTGATCTTCTGACCCGGGGTCAGGATGTAGACGAAGCGGCCTTCGACGAAGAGCTTGGCCGTTCCGAGCCCACCGACCTCGAGACCGGCGCCGCCGTTCAGCACGCCGCGGGTGAGGTTCGACTCGACGTTGGGCGACACGTCGCTCTGCAGGAAGCTGCGGACGTGAGCCACACCGCCGCCGCCGAAGATGTAGAACGAGCCGTAGTCGCCGGGCAGCGTGTCGTGCGTGAAGCGGGCGCGGATCACGCCGTTAAGCGTCCCGGAGTAGATGGCGAGGTCCGGGCTGGCGTAGTTGCTCGTGCGCGGGTTGACGCTGTACCCGCCGCCGATGTTCGTGCCACGGAGCAGCTGGTAGCCGCCGTCGAGGCGCAGGCCGAGCGGGCCGCGCGGCGCGTTGAAGCCGATCGAGCCGTAGATGCTCGGACCGACCGTGTAGCCGGCGCCGCCGCCGGTGCCGTCCTTGGTCTTGGAGAGCGGGAAGCCAACGCCGCCCTGCACCGCGAAGTAGCCGGTCCGCACGGGCGGCGGCGGCGGGGGAATGCGGACGGTGTCGACGCGCGGCGGCGGAGCCGGAAGCGGACGATCGACGAACACGGTGTCGCGCACGCGGACCGTGTCCGAGCGCGTCACGGTGACGGTATCCGTACGCGGCGCGGCGGCGGGCTGCTGCTTGCCCGTGCGGCGAACGCGACGATCAGAGCGAGTCTGGGCATCCGCGTGCGTCGCGGCGGCCGCCGACACGACGACGAGGGAAACACCAGCGAACCACAGCGAATTTCGGCGAGACACGAAGCCTCCTGGCATGACGTGAGTGCTGCGACCGCAATGAACCGTTCAGTACCGAACGGCCCGCGAACGGGGCCCAATGTACGTCGGCCGCGCGCGCATTCCAACCCGTTTGAACACTCTCGGCCTGCGCGGCTCGCACATCGGTTTGACGTACGGCGTCGTCTTTTGCAGGGTGCGTGCCGCCGCGCGCGCGGCGCGGCGATCACACGACAACAAATGACAATAATGCGCCGTACGCAGACATAGACCCGCCGCAGAGCGCGCGCGTCACCGCACGTCGCCACGCGCCCCCGCACGCCGCGCGGGGCGCCCCGCACCTCACGCGGCTAACGCCGCGTCCGCTTCGGCGAGCAGCGCCTCCGCGCGCACGCCGCGCATCGCCAGCAGCCTCGCCACCGTCTCGCCGATCTTGCTGTTCGGCGTGCTCGCGCCGGCGGTCAGCCCCACCCGCACGGGCCCCGCCCCGAGCCACCCCTCCGCCTCCACCTCCGACGTGTGCGCGCCCGCCGGCCGGTACCGCACCGCCCCCCGCGCCACGTCCACCGCCTCCGGGCTCTCGATGTGGTACGTCGGCACGTGCTCCGCGCACAGCGCCGCGAGCGACATCGTGTTGCTCGAGTTGTAGCCGCCCACCACGAGCATCGCGTCCAGCGGCTCGCCTAACAACTCGGCGACCGCGTCCTGCCGGTCCTGCGTCGCCGAGCAGATAGTGTCGAAGGAGCGGAAATTCTCCGCGCGGTACGCCTCGCCCCGCGCGCGCGCCACCGCGGCGCCGACGAGCTCCGCGATCGCGAGCGACTCGCGCGCGAGCATGGTCGTCTGGTTCGCGACCCCGACCCGCGCTAAATCGCGATCCGGGTCGAAATCCGGCGAGGCCGCCCGCGCGAATCGCGCGAGGAACGCCGCCCGCTCGCCGCGCCCCTCCACGTACTCGCACACCAGCCGCGCCTCGTCGAGGTCCCGCACCACCAGCCACCGCCCCCGCGGGTGCTTCTGCACCTGACTCGCCGTCGCCCGCGTCTCCTCGTGCGAGTACTTCCCGTGGATGAGCGCCGTGAAGCCGTCGCGCGCGTAGGCGTCCACCCGCTTCCACACGTTCAGCACCGAGCCGCACGTCGTGTCGACCACCACGCAGCCGAGCGCCCGCAGCGCGGCGAAGTCGTGGATCGTGACCCCGAACGCCGGCAGGATCACCACGTCGTCGGCCGCCACCGGCCCGTAGTCGAACGCCGGCGCCTCGGCCGCCACCGGCGCGAGCGCGAGGAACCCGACCCCCATCTCCCGCAGGCGCGCGTTCACGTGCGGGTTGTGGATGATCTCCCCGGCGAGCCAGACCCGCCGCTCGGGGAACTTGGCCCGCGTCTGGTAGGCGTAGTCGACCGCACGCTCCACCCCGTAGCAGAAGCCGAACTCGCGCGCGAGCCGCACCGTCATGCCACCGGCCTCGAGCGTGTAGTTCCGCGCGCGCAGCAGGTCCACGAGCCGCCCGTCGTAGTCGGCCGCCAGCGTCGCCTGGACCTCGGCCTTCAGGCCGAACCCCTTCCGGACGTACATCGCAGAGTCAAGAGTCGCCATGCGCGCAATATACCCCCACCGGTCGGCCGGGCTCCCACGCGCGCCGGCCGGCGCGCGGCGCGGCTACGAGCCGGCGTGACGCCGCGCCCCGAGCGCGTCCTCGATCGCGGTCACCGCACCCAGGCGGGCCACCAGATCGCCCGGCAATCGCCGCTTGGCGAGCGTGCCCGCGCCGACCGCCACGACCACCACCTGCCCGACCACGTGCACGACGTCGCCGGCGCCGTCCCGCACCGCGACGCCGAACGTCAGCGCGCTCTGCCCGGCCCGCACCACCCACAGCGCGACGCGCAACACGGCGTCGTACCGGGCCGGCGTCAGGTACTCGAGGTGCAGCACGCGCCGCACGAGCACGATGCCGTACTCGGTCTCGAGCCGCGGGTACTCGAGACCCGCCGACCGGAACACCTCGGCCTCGGCCACGTCCAGCAGCCGCGGGTACGCCCCGTACCGCACGATGCCCACCGGATCCACGTCGGCCCACTCGGCACGCGCCACTACCTCGAATGCGCCCGCCGGCGGCCCGAGCACCGCGCGCCGCTCACCCTCCCGCCCTGCGAGAGCGTCCCCGCTCACGCCACCCCGCCCAGGGGGGGCGCGAGGAGCGGGGCGAGCGCGTAGGTGAGAATCACCTCGTACGCTTGGCGGCGGTCGATCAGCCCGGCCGTGAGCACGCCGACCGCGCCCCCGGCGTGCTTCGTTCCCGACGTGCCGAGCAGCGCGTCCATTGCGTGGCCGAGCTCCTCGCCGGCCCGCACGCGCTCGGCAACGACCGCCGGGAGTGGCATCGCCAGCGACCCGCCGAGGTGTACGCCGCCACCCGCGATCGCGACCGCGGCCCACGCGCACGTGCGGAGCTGGCGGGCGACGGTCGCATCGGCGCCGCCCTCGTCCACCACGCCGCCTTCGAGCCCCACACCGACGTCGGCGCCGAGGCGCACGAGGGCAGCAGTCGCGCGCGCCGCTGCGCCCTGGCGGGTCTGCGCGTCGCCCCACGGCTGGTCGGGAACGCCGGACGGTACTGCCACTCCCTCCACGGTCGCGTCGGGTGCGAGCCGGGCGAACACCGCACGGACCGCCGCCACCTTCACGGGGTTGGTGGACCCCACCGCGACCGTGCGCAGATGGGCGAGTGGCGGGTGGGACGACGGCGACGCGCTCGACATCGTCGCGAATGTAAGGTCACCCCGGCCCTATCGCAGTCGGCGCGCGCCGCTTGTCTCGCCCGGGGTTGGCGTGCATGGTGACGCGATGCCTTCTCGTCCTTCGATGCACGAGCCGGAACACGGCGGGACACCGCCCGCAGAGCCGCTCTGGGTGGCGTTCCTCAACTCGGGCCCGGGGCACGGCGCCGACGTGGCGACGGACGTGCTGCTCGACTTCGATCGCTTCGTGTCGTGGCTCGTCGCGAACGCCGCGCTCGACGCCGAGCGCGGGCCGAGCATCCGGCGGCGGGCCGAACAGCAGCCCTCGGGGGCGGCGGCCGTCCTCGTCGACGCACGCCGTGTGCGGGCCGCGCTCCGCGGCCTTGCCGACACGGCCGTGCACGCGGCCGGCGCCGCCGCGGCGCTCCGTCGCACGCGCGCCGAGACCGACGCGCTCGCCGAGATCAATCGCGTGCTCGGCCGGAGCGCCGGCATGCGACGCCTCGAACGGCGGCCCGAAGGCGCCTACTCGCGAACGTTCGCGACCGTGGGGGACGCGTTCGCCGGACTCCTCGTTCCCGTCGTCGATTCGGCGGCCGACATGCTCGTCGCGGGCACGGCCGGGCGCGTCCGCACGTGCGCGGACCCGCGGTGTGGACGTGCCTTCGTGGACGCGACGCGCAACGGCGGCCGCCGCTGGTGTGCCATGGCCACCTGCGGCAACCGCGCGAAGGCCGCCCGCCACCGCGGCCGATCAGACGGGCGTCGGGGTCAGCTTGAGGTAGCCCATCTCGACCGCGTAGCGCGCGAGCTTGCGCTGCAGGATGCGACGGCCGCGGAACAGGCGTGACTTGACCGTCCCCTCGGGCACGTGGAGCACCTCCGCGATCTCGGCGTAGCGCAAACCCTGCACGTCGCTCAGCAGGACGGCCGATCGGTACTCGTCGGGGAGCGTGCTGATGGCACGGGTGATTTCCTCGTCGAGAAACGAATCGTAGAACCGACCCTCGGGGTCCGCCTCGCCCACGGGCTCGTGCGCGGTCCAGCCGTCGGCGTCCTCGTGCGCCTGCACCTCGCGCGCGTCGACGCGCCGCTTGCGGCTCACGAACACGTGATAGAGAATCGTGAACAGCCAGGCGCGGATGTTCGTCCCGAGCCGGTACTGCTCCCAGCGCTCGAACGCGCGAAGGAGCGTGTCGGACACGAGGTCCTCGGCGTCGTCGCGCCCGCGCGCGAGTTTCAGCGCGAACGAGTACAGCGCGTCGAGATGCTGGAGCGCCTCGCGCTCAAACTGTGCGCGCCGTGCGGCGCGCTCCTCGGCCGTGAGTACCGGCTCCGCGGCCGCCGGCTCGCCCGGTTCGACCTCTGCTACGCTCCGCGCGTCGCGGGCGTTGTCGATCGTCGCCATCTCGTCGTCCCCACCACCCCGGTGAAGGAGCCCACCCTGGGCTCCGCATGCTTGCGTGTGTCGCTCGTACCTGTGGTCCGGACTGTCGTGTTGCGTTTGTGCGGTCCCGCCCTGCCGATCGCGTTCCGTCCGCGATGCCCGTACCCGACCACCCCTACCCGACTTACGCCCCTGACGCCGCGCCGGATGGCCGCGACACCCGCGGGACGATGGCTTCGGGCCCCGGCGCGACCGGCGATTGCGTGACGCGTGCCGGACGGGCTGGCAGGGGCTCGGCATACCGGCCGGGTTCGCGCATGTGCATCGCGACGAATCGCTTGAGGTCGTACGCGATGCCCTGCAGCGCCGCCGCGTCGCGTGCCACGCGCGCCATCAGCATCGCACCCTCGAGCGTCGCGATGATGAACCGCGCGAGTCGTGCGACGTCGACCCCGTCCACGAGTTGCCCGCGTGCTTCGAGAAGCAGCGACCCGAGTTGCGCCGTCCACTGCTCGAAGACGCTGGCGATCCGCGCGCGGAATCCGTCGTGCGCGTCGGCGAGTTCGGCGGCGAGCGTGCCGAACGGCGACCCCTCCCGGCACCCGCGGGCGACCTGCACGCCCACGAGCGCGTCGATGAACAGCGCGAGTCGGGTGAGCGGATCGATCATCGGTTCGCGGAGCACCGCGAGCCCGCGTTCGGCGAAGCGATCGAACTGGCGGTCGAGGACCGCGTAGCCGAGCTCTTCCTTCGACCGGAAGTAGTGGTAGAAGTGGCTCTTTCCGCTCAGGCGCGCCTCGCGGATCACGTCGTCGACCGAGGTTCCCGCGAAGCCGCGCTGCGCGACGAGGCGCGCAGCGGCATCGACGATCTGGAACCGGCGGTCGGAGACGGGTTCGTCTGGCACACCGGGATGATAGGACCGGTCGGTCCTATCGTCAACGGGGGCTACCGACGACGCCGGCCTCCACGGCCGAAGCGCCCGCCCGGGCCGGCTCCGCGCCCTTCGCCACCGCTGCCGCGCGGACCGCGGCGGGGCCCGCCCCCCGGCGATCCGCCGTGCGCGTGGCGATGGAGTTCGTTCGCGAGCGCGCGTTCCCGGCGTTCGTCGCGGCTGCCGGCGCGTTCGTCCACGGCGCGCTCGTCCGCACGTCGGCCCTCGTCGGGAGACCACGGCCGGTCGAGCACCTCCTGCAGCTCGTCGAGCGTATCGGCGCGCACCGCGCCCCGTGGGCCGCGCAGCACGATGAACCGTGTGGGTCGATCGAACACCGGGAGCTCGTCCTCGACGAGCGTGCGCGCGAGCTTCTCGGGGAGGCGCAGGCGCACCACGCCGAGCGGCGGACCGTCCGGGGATTCCTCGACCTCGTAATGCAGATCGACGTCGCGGTCACGCACGGTCGCGGTGACTGGCAGCTGTGCCAGCCGCTCGCGCTCGCGCGGCGTCAGGTGCTGGTCGAGCAGCCCCTCGAAGTCGAGTCGCAGAGGGCGGGCGCGGAACTCGTCGAGCGAGCGAACGTCCGCCAACTGCTCCGCGTACAGCGCGGCGAGGTCGCGCTCCGAGAGGCGCGGGGTGCGGCCCCCCGACCGCCGGTACAGCTCGCGCACCTCGTCGATGGCGGGCTGGTTACGCCGCACGGCCGCATGCCGCGCCTCGCCGCGCGCGAGCGCGTCGGCGAGGGCCCGCGTTGCCGCCGCGGCCACGTCGTCCTCCCACGCGTACAGCACCTCGACCTCGCGCTCCAGCTCAAACCCGAAGTACTCGGCACGGCGCGTGAGCGCCAGGCCCTTGCGGCGCGGGTCGTAGACCAGCTCGGGCGCGCCGAAGGTGGCGTGGCGCCGGAGCAGGTCGGGGGGCACCTGCGTGCCCTCGATCGCGGCGCGGGGCACGCCGAATCGATCCGCGAAGTAGCGCAGCGGCCCCGCGATCGCGCCCCAACTGCCGCAGACGCTCGTCTTGGACACGCGGGCGTTGTCGCCCCACGCGGTCTCCTCGTCGATCACGAGGTCGAAGGGCATGAACTCGGCGAGGAGTTCGGCAAACCGGCGGTAGACGCGCTCGCTCGCCCACGGCATCGACTGCGGCAGCGCGAGGCCGAGTGACCGGTACACGCTGGCCATCGCGAGTGCGGCGTCCTCCACCGACTTCACGAGGACGCCGCGCCGCTCGGCCCAGCGCTCGACCTTCTCGGCCTCGAACAGGTGCCGCGGGAGCCCGTACACCTCGCCGACGTAGCCCGCCTCCCGGAATGCCTCGGCGTACAGGTTGTAGCTCGTGAGGTGGTCGCTGCCGCGTACGACCACGCCGTCGAGGTCGCGCTCCTCCCGCGTCATGCGGTGCAGCGACTCGATGCTGCTCATCACCGCGAGGAATGGCACGAGGTCGTCGTCGGCGTTCACGATCAGCTCGGCCCACGCGCGGTCGACCGGCAGCGCCTCGACCGCCCGCCCGTACGGAGAGAGGCGCCCCGTATCGTCGACGACGTGGCGCGCCTGCAGGCGCGCGAACGCGCGGCGGTACGACGCGCGGTCGAGCGGGACGGGCAGCTCCAGCTCGTCGGCGCGCACGCCTAACGCGGCGCAGGTGAGGGCGACCCGCTCGGAGTCGCCCGCGAGCTGGAACTCGGGCTCGGTGGGACGCAGCAGGTTGAACTCGATGTCGCGGTCCGAGAGGATGAACACCCGCCCGCCCTCGACGCGGCCGTGCACGCGGCCGGCCATCTGCAGGATCTCGTTCGCACCCAGGTGCGTGCGCGTCAACACGTTGCGCCCGCGCTCGACGACGTTGGTGAAGCGCGTGTCGTCGATGACGACGGTGTCGAGCCCGCGCACGTTGAGCGCGCTCTGGCCGGCCGCGGTCATCGCGAGTACGTACGGGCGTTCCTCGCCGCCCTCGAGGAAGGGGCGGATGACGCGGATCGGCTCGCCGCCGTGGTAGTACGCCGCGTTGATCTTGGGCGCGCGCGTGCGCACCGACTCGGCCGCCTGTTCGACGCCGGCGCGCGTGGGGAGGAACACGCCCACGCCGCGCCGCCCCTTCTGGACCTGCTGCAGGAAGCGCTCGTCGAGGAACTCGAGCGGCTGCTTGTTCACCACCTCGACGCGCGCGGCGCGGCGCGGGTCGAACGACGTCACCTCGAGCACGTCGGCCGAGCCGAGGTAGCGCGCGTAGAACGTGGGGTCGACGGTCGCCGAGAGCCAGATGAAGCGGCAGCCGACGCGCTTGCCCAACGCGAGGCAGAGTTCGAGCTCGGCGCTCGTCTGGTGGATCTCGTCGACGATCAGCGTGTCGTGCGGGAGGATGTCGCCGTCCTGAAACCAGCGCCGCGCGATGCCGGTGGTCACGACGATCACGTTCCACGTGGGCGTGTCGGGCGTGGCCTCGCGCTCGCGGTTGATGACGCCGACGCGCAGCGGTGCCGTCCCGCCGCGCCCGACGATCTCCTCCGCGATGGGGCGGATGGCGAGCGTCTTCCCCGTGCCCGTGCCGGCCACAATGCCGAAGCCGTCGCGCGAGCGCGCGAGCTCGCGCAGGCGCGGGCCGTGGTGGGTCTCGAGGTACGTCTCGAGGTGCAGGCCGACCGCGAGTTCGATCGTCTCGCACGCGGCCCGTGTGGGCGCGATGACGATGACGCGGCCGGTCGGAGGCTCGGCCGCGACGAAGGCGTCGTGGTCGGGGGGGAGATAGCGGTCGGTGGGGTGGCGCACGGCGGAAAGCTACGCACGGACCGTGCGGGGGCCGGCGCCGCCCCGCTTACCGCCCGAGCAACTTCACGCGCCGCCCGTTCCGAAAGATCTCGACCCGGTCGGCCAGGCCGTCACCGTCCAGGTCGGTCCACGTCTGGAGGAGCGCGTTCGTGTTCGCGTCGAACCAGAGCACGCGGTACGGGGTCGCCGTGCGCTTCGGATTGACCAGACGCGCGACGACCTCGGACGTGCCGAGCCAGCGGAGCGCGACCGGCGACCCGCGGCCCTGTTGCACGTCGACGCCGGCCCGCATGTCGGGCAGGCTGCTCGGGTACGGCGCGGCCGCGAGCGCCGGGTAGTCGTCGCACCGGCCGTCGCCGTCGAGGTCGCGGCAGTACGCGCCGCCGAAGCGCGGGTCGTCGCACCAGCCGTCGCCGTCGCGGTCGAGGCACACGCCGTTCGCACGGCCCGGCGGTGGGTAGCGGCCGCTGTTGAAGTAGCGCGGGTCCTGCCCGGGCGGCACGACGACGAGGGCACCGCCGGGCTGCCCGTACGCGGGCTGGCCATAGGCCGGCTGTCCGTAACCGGGCTGCACATAGCCGGGCTGTCCGTAGCCGACGTCGGGGTAGTCGCGGCGCGATCCGGCGCGTGGGGCGTAGTTCGTCGCGTTGGTGCCGGGATCGTTCCGGTCGGCGCCGCGGAATCGCGGACGGCGCCCGTTCATCGCGTCGCGATAGCCGGCCGCGTAACCGGCTTCGTACTCGTCGTCGGTGCGCGTGCGTGATCGACGCGACGCGGTACGGGTGACGGTCGTGGCGTCGGCGATGGAATCCGGCGCGCCCGGAACGGCGCGCGGGTGCGACGCCGCGTTCTCGCCGGACGCGAGGTAACTCGCGGCGCTCACCCGCCACGCGCCGGTCACGCCGGGCCGTATGGCAGCAACGGTGAAGGCCAGCGCCGGGCGCACGCGGTGGACGCTACTGGTCTTCTTCGCGTAGTCGTCGCCGAAGAGAACACGCCCGTTCGACGGCCGGTTGCGTACCGCCGACGCGCAGTCGGTGGGCGCGGGCTGCTGCGACGCGGGCACTCCCGATAGCCACACGCGGCACATCCCGGGCGGCGGCCGGTAGGCGACCGGAACGTCGGGATCCTTCCCCGACTTGCCGCCCGACGCTGGCTGGTGCGACGGCGCGCTCGGCGGTTGGGCAGGCATCGGCCCAGCCGTCAGCACGGCGGACGCGCTGACCACCACTGCCCATGCCGTCTGCCGTCGCGCTCTCGCCATCATTCCTCCGTTCCGTGCCGTCGTCACCCTACAATGCAAGCACGCGCGATGCCGCCGCGTCCGCGGGTCACCGCGGTCCTCGCCTCGCATCGCAAGTCGTTACGCTCGCGGGCGTTAGCCGAACGTCGGGACGGCTCCGGCGCCAATCATGTCGCACGGTGTCTGTCCGCGGCGACACCCCGCGTCCCCGTCGAAGGACGCGCGACACGGGGCGCCGTTACCGCGCGCGCGAGATTTAGTCGCCGAAGGCGATGCCGAGTTCGCGCGCCGTCTTGACGATGTCGCCGTCGACCTCGACGCGCTTCTCGCTGCGGAGCACCTCTTCGATTGGTACGAACACGATGTGCGGCGATTGCAGCGCGACCATGTGCCCCCACTGCCCTTCCTCGATCGCGCGAACCGCCGCGCCGCCGAAGCGGGTCGAGAGGAGGCGGTCGTAGCCTGTCGGCTGACCGCCGCGCTGGAGGTGGCCGAGTACGAGCGAGCGCGTCTCCTTGCCGGTGCGCGTCTGGATCTCGCGCGCGAGCGGCTCGCAGAGTCCGCCGACGCGTCGCGCCTGTCCCGGCATCGATTCGCCAAGAATCGATACCGCCCCACCGATCGGCATCGCGCCCTCGGCGACGACGATGATCGAGAAGCGGCGGCCTGCGCGCTCGCGCGAACGCACCTTCTCGCAGACCGCCTCGACCGTGTAAGGGATTTCGGGGATCAGGATGACGTCCGCCGTTCCGGCGATCCCGGCATAGAGCGCGATGAAGCCCGCGTCGCGCCCCATGACTTCGACGACCATGACCCGGTCGTGGCTTTCGGCGGTGGTGTGCAGCTTGTCGAGGGCCTCGACCACCGTGCTCACCGCCGTGTCGAAACCGAACGTGTTGACCGTACAGGGCACGTCGTTGTCGATCGTCTTGGGCACGCAGACGACGTTCATCCCCTTCCCCATCAATTGCTGCGCGATGCGCAGCGATCCGTCGCCACCGATCGAGATGATCGCGTCGATGCCGAGGGCGCGCGCGTTGGCCACCAGCTCGTCGGAACGGTCGACGTAGACGTGGCTTCCATCAGGCTGACGCACCGGGTAGTCGAAGGGACTGCCCCGGTTGGTGGTGCCGAGAATCGTGCCGCCGAGGTGGGCGATCCCGCGCACCGACAGCGGCGTGAGCGGGATGACCTCGTCGTCACCGAGGAGGCCGGCGAAGCCGCGTTTGATGCCGAGCACGTCCCACCCGCGGCGCGTGGCGGACAGGACCGAAGCCCGGATGACGGCGTTGAGCCCTGGGGCGTCGCCGCCCCCGGTCGAAATGGCGATGCGCATGACGGGGAACTTGTGACTCGGCGGGACGGTGCGGCGATGAAATGGGCGACAGCGCAACAAAACGATACACGCTCCGGGGCCGCGAACACATACGGTTGCGTGTGTCTCACGATCCTTATACGCGTAGCTGGCCCGTCGCGTGGCGGCGACGTTCCGGATTCACGCTCCCGGAACTCGTCGTGGCGCTCGCCGTTCTGGGGCTCGCGTCCGCACTCGGGATGCGCGGGCTGGCGCGCGTGACTGACCGAGTCGCGGTCGGCGGGGCGGCGTCGGAGGTGCGCGCGGCATTCGCCGTCGCGCGCGCGCTCGCCGTGCGGCGCGGCGAGCGCGCGGCGGTGCGCATCGACTCGAGCGGGGCGGTCGTCGCGGTGCACGTTCGGGGCGATACCGCGCTCCGTCGCCCGCTCGCCGCGCTCTACCGGGTGCGCCTGACCTCGACGCGCGATTCGGCGGCCTACGCAGCGACGGGGCTGGGCTACGGGGGCAGCAACCTGCGCGTCATCGTGCGGCGCGGGACGGCCGTCGAATCGGTGTTCGTCTCGCGGCTCGGGCGCGTGCGCTGATGCGGTCAGACCCACCCCCGCCGACGATACACCTGCCAGCCCACCTGTTCGTAGAGCCAGCTCGCCGTCACGCGCAGCCGGTCGCCGGGCGAGCGCAGGGGCGTGGGACCGCCCCACGAGGCGTCCCGGGCCGTCGCGGGCGTGCACACCACCGCCAGGCCGGCGCGCTCGAAGGTCGCGCATGCCCGGCGCGTGTGCGCCGGCGACGTCACGAGCGCGACGCGGCGCCAGCCCTGCGCGCGGGCGAGGGCGCTCATCCGGAGCGCCTCGTCGTGCGTCGACTTCACCGAGTCGACCGTCCATACCCGCTCACGGAATCCGGTGAGCGCGATGATGCGTCGCTGGTCCGCGAGCGACGATACTCCGCGCGCGCCCGGCGGGTGCACGACGCTGATGATCAGCGGGCGCGCCGTGCGTTGCGCGAGGGCAAGCCCGTCCAGCAGGCGATCGACACCCTCACCCTGGACCGTGCCGTCGTCACCGACTCCGCTCGAGAGCACGGCGACCGCGTCCACGCCCGCGCCCGAGTCGGCGGCCGGCCGATCGCGGCGGACGATCGAGGGCGCGACGCGGCCGATCACCGGAAGCGACGTCACGAGCACGAGCGCGAGCGCGACGGTGGTCGCCGCGGTACGCAGCAGCCGTTCGCCGCCGACCGCGCCGGCCAGAGCGCCAACGGTCCCGGCGATCGCGAACACGTCGTTCGGCGCGATCCCGACGAACGCCGGCAGCCCCAACGCCGACGCGCCCGCCCAGACGAGAACCGCGACCGTGGCGCCGCGCACCGCGCGCCGCAGCCCGCCGCCCAGCAGGCCGCGCCGTGGCGCCGCTCGACGGGCGCTCGGTCGAGGGCGCCCGGTCGTGCGGTCACCCGGGGGCGTCAACATGCGCTCACGTGGGATCGACAGCGGCACACGCGCGATCGACGGCGGCCAGCACGCGGTCGGGCACCTCGTCCGGGAGGACGTGCCCCGCGTCGTGCACCACGTCGAGCGCTCCGCGGGGGAGTACGGCCGTGAGTTGCCGGAGCGGTTCGATGCGGAGGAGGTTGTCTCGCGAACCGGCGACGACCTCGACCGGTTGTGGCACGCGGGCGAGCGTGCTGGGCGCGAACTCCGCCCACGGGTCGGCGTGGGCGATGAGGCGCGCCGCGCGCGCGAACGCCGGGTCGGCCGTCGGCGCCCAGTATTCGTCGACGTCGCGCGACGTGGGGCGTCCGAGCCGGCCGTAAGCGGTTTGCAGTGCGATGGCGGTCACGAGTCGCGGGGCGGCGAGTCGCGGCAGCCACGTGTCGATGCCGTCCGGGGTGAGCCACCGCAGCTGGCCGATCCGTGCGACGGCGGCGAGGCCCACGGGGGCGAGTAGCACGAGCGCGGCCACGCGGGTGGGCGCACGCAGCGCCGTGTGGAGCGCGATCGCGCCGCCCAGCGAGTGTCCGACGAGGACGACGCGGTCGAGACCGAGCGCGTCGAGGAGGTGGACGGTCCACGTCGCGAGTGCGGCCGGCGTGTAGGCGGCACGATCGAGCGGCTTGTCGGACCAGCCGTGGCCGCGCAGGTCGGCCGCGTACGCGGTGCGTCCGGCGGCGGCGAGCGGCGCGAGTACGTGGCGGTACGCGTACGCCGACGCGCCCCACCCGTGAAGGCAGACGACGGAGGATCGTGCGTCGTCGTGCTCGGGGCGCGCGCCGTCGCCGCGATTACCCGCCGGGGCGCAGCGCACGACGCGCGCGCGTTCGTCGGGCGAGACGCCCGCGGCGACCAGCACGCGCCGCACGTCGTGGCCCGGCCAGCCGGCGGGGAACACGGCGGATGCGACGAGCCGGCCGGCGGCGTCTCGCGCGTTGGGCATTGCGGCGGGTGGGAGGAGCACGGGCGAAAGCTACGCACGCCCCGGCGTAGTCGTGCGAACGCGTCGAACGCGTCGAACGCGTCGCGCGCGACGCGGGTTAACGTCGGGGCGGGCGTGACGTCGAACGGGGCGTGTTGCACCACCCACCACACGAGAGGTCACGACGATGCGTAGCTCATTTCTGATCCTTTGCGGCGCCGCGTGCGGTGCCGTCGCGTTCGGCGGCGCGCGGCTCGGCGCACAGACCTCGGCGTCGGGCGCGCCGCAACCGCCCGCTGCGGTGTCGTCCATGCGCGGAGCGCACGTGCACCACGGCGGCATGCGACGCGCGCTGCTGCGCGGCATCTCGCTGTCCGCCTCGCAGCGCGCGCAGCTCAAGACGATCCAGACGCGCTACCGCGAGGAGCGTCGCTCGATGGGCGTCCCCGGGTCGGTCGCGGGCGATACCGCGTCACACGCCGCGCGCCGCGCGCGCGCACACGCGACGCGTGAACAGCGGCTGACCGACATCCGCGGGGTACTCACGCCCGACCAGCAGGCGACGTTCGACCGCAACGTCGCGGACTGGCGCGCGCACGCGCGGCAGCGGCCCGTGAACGGCTCGGGCGCGGCGCGCTAACGCCACCCGACGCGTGTAGCGGATATGGCACCCGCACGCGAGTAGCACCTGCAGCGCGGCGCCGCCAGCGGCGGCGCGGGATGCGGCCCCGCGCCCGGCTCGACTTGTCGAGTCCGGGCGCGGGGCCGCATCTTGCGCCCGTGCCAGCCCCACTCCGGCCCCGCGCCGCCCCCGACCCGGCCCGCCCCGCACGCCGCGCGCACGCGCGCGGCGCGGTTGCCTAACGCCACGCCCGTCCGGGATGCGCGGCGAATTCATCGATGTGGGCGGCGTCCGGCTCTACGCGCACGCCGCGGGCTCACGTGGCGGTGGTGAGCCCGTGGTGCTCCTTCACGGCTTCCCGACGTCGTCGCACCTCTGGTCGCGGGTCGCCGCGTGCCTGCCCACCGACCACCGCGTGCTGCTCGTCGACCTGCTCGGCTACGGGCGCAGCGACCGCCCCGACGGCCAGTCGCTCTCGGTACGCGCCCACGCCGAGCGACTCATCGCGCTGCTCGACGCCGTCGGCATCAACTACGCGTGCGTGGTGGGGCACGAGCTCGGCGGCGCGGTGGCGCTCGCGATGGCCGTGCGCTGGCCGCAGCGCGTGGCGCGCCTCGGGCTCGTGAGTGCCGTCGCGTACGACGACTGGCCCGCGCGCGAGCTGCGCGTGCTGCGCGCGATGCTGCCGCTCACGCGGCACCTGCCGCCGACGTTCCTGCTCTCGCTGCTCCGCAAGGAGGTGCTGCGGGGCTACGTGGACCACGACGCGGGCGAGCGCTCCGTGACGCGCTACCTGCGGCCGTTCCGCACCGCGGAAGGGCGCGACGCGCTGGTCGAGCACCTGCTCGCCCTCGACGCGTCGGAAACCCAGGCGCTGACGCCGCGGCTCAAGGATCTCGTGATGCCGACGGCGATCGTCACCGGCGCGCACGACGCGTTCGTTCCGCCCGCGATCGCGGAGCGGCTGGCGCAGGACATCCCCGGCGCGACGCTCGATGTCGTAGCCGACGGACGCCACTTCCTCCCCGAAGAGCAGCCGCGCGTCGTCGGCGACGCGATCGCGCGACTGCTCGCGCGCGAATAGGCGCGCCACCCCTCCGTCCGCCTCACGACCCGCCCCACGATGGCCGACAAGATCGACACATTCCGCGACATGGTCGCGCGGCAGCCCGGGAACCCACTCGCGCGGTTCGGGCTGGCGAACGAGCTGCTGAAGGTCGGCGCCTGGGCCGACGCGGTGGAGCAGCTCGAGGCCTACCTCGCGCGCTACGACGACGAGGGCAACGGCTGGGGGCGGCTGGCCGAGGCGCGCTCGGCGCTCGGCGACGCGGCCGGCGCGCGCGACGCGCTCACGAAGGGCGTGGAGGCGTCGTACCGCTTCGGCCACGTCGGCATGGCGCAGGAGCTCGAGGCGCGGCTCGCCGACCTGGACGACGCCTAACGTGTCGCACGCCGGCGCCCTACCGGCCTAACGCGGAGCCGGGCCCGACGCCCGTTCACGGGTCGCGGGAGAGCGTCGTCGTCGCCCAGTAGCGCCCCGCCCACCACGGCGGCCCGCGCCACCCGCGCGCCCGCAACACCGCGGCCGTCATGCCGTGGAACACGCCGTGCCCGACGGCGACGACGGCGCCGCCGCGCGCGGCCGCTTCGAGCGCGTCGGCGGCCGCGACGGCCCGCGTCCTCGCGGCCGCCCGGGGTTCGTCGCTGGCGAGCCACGCCGTGGTCCACCCCACCCGGGCGACGACGAGCCACCCGGTGAGCGGAAGTCGCAGCGCGGGCGTGAAGGCCGCCGCCGGTAGGTCGACCTCGCGCAGGAGCGGCCAGATCACGTTCGGGGCACCCGGCCGCAGCGCCGCCGCCGACTCGCGCGCGCGCCGCAGGTCGCTGCTGACCACGAGCGCGGCGTCCCGCGCGAGCCGGACGATCCCGGCAGGCGGGGCGGCGTCGCTACCGAGCCCGGCCGCGTCGTACGCCGCGCACCAGGCCTCGAAACCCGCCCGCGACAGCCAGCCAGCGCGCCACAGCGTCGGCCGGCCGTGTCGCACGAGGGTGATCTTCAGCTGTCGCGCACCTCGGCCGCGGCCGCGAGCGCGCGGCCGATGTCGCGCGACAGGGCGCGCGCCTGCTGCGTCGCCGTGCTCACGTGCGCGAGGGCGCCGACGCCGTCGTCGCGCAGCTTGAGCAGGTCGAGCCGCACGTTGCGAAGCGCGGCACGCGCGCTCTCGAGCTTGGCCTCGAGTTCGGCGCGGCGACTCAGCAGGTCGGCGAGAGAGCCGCGCTGGCGTTCGAGGAGTTGACGCGTGCGTTCGCCTTCGGGCGTCGGCGTGGCGGGCGCCGCGAGGCGCGCGTCGACCGCGGCCAGCGCGGCGGGGTTCGCGTCCGCCGGAAAGCGCTCCAGCCGCCCGGCGAGGTCGGCGACGCGTTCCACGAGGCCGTCGACGGTGGGCATCACGTCGGCGACGGGAAGGAGCGCGCGGTCCTCGGGCGAGAGCTTGGCGAGCGTCTCCCGCACGGTCACGCGGTCCTCGACGGCCTCGCGGAGCAGCGGCAGCATGCCGTCGGCCAGGCCGGTCGCGGACACGAGCTGCCGCATCTCCTCGTCGACCACCTCGGTGCGAGGCCGCGGTGCCGCGGCGTCGACCGCCTCGCGCCAGGTCGGGCCCAGGGCATCGCGCAAGGCGACGCCGGCGCGTCGCACGGCGCGCGCGTCGCGCGCGGCCGCGGCGAACGTCGAGACGGCGCATACGAGCAGCACGGCCAGGGCGACGCCGAAGAACGGCGCGTGCGTTCCGACGGCCATGCCCAGAGCGAGAACCGTCGCGATGCTGAACCCGACGGCGATCGCTCGGCGCCGTCGAAGCCGCCGCACGTCGCCGACGAGCGCGGCCCGCCCGCGCGCCGTGGCGGACCGGTCGCCGTCGGCGCGTACGACCGCTCCCTGACCGTTGAACACGACGTCCCAGAAGTCGAGCCCCGCCGCGCCCAAGGGTCGCCACCTCCGCCGGAGGTCGGCGAGGACGCCCCACGCCGGGAACACCACCCACGGCGGGATGAACAGGTGCATCGCGTTGATGAACGCGAGGAACGCGATGAGCACGAAGCTCCCCACCGCCTTGCGCCTGAAGAGCGACGCGCGCACATCGAGCGGGATCTCGGGGATGCCGCTCGCGGCGACTCCGCGCCGCTCGAGGCCGGGATCCAGCGGCGCGGGGATCAGCCCGTCGCGCGCCGCCTCGCGCCACGCCTCGCGCCGCTCGCGGTACTCGTCGCGCCGCGCCCGCGCGTACTCCCGCCACTCGTCGCGCGACGCGCGATCGTCGCGCGCGCGGCCTAGCTCGGGCACGTCCGGCGGGGCGGGAGCGCGAGGCGGCATCCAGGGCGGGAGCGCGGGCGTCCCGCCGAACGCCGCCGAATCCGCCGGACGACGAACGTCGTCGAAGGCGGCGACCGGCCGGCGGTCGTTCGATCGCGGCGGCGCGCTTGCCGAGGCGGGCCGGTCGCTGCGCAAAGCGTCGCGGAACGCCCCCGCGTCGGGCCACCGGTCGGCTGGCTTCTTGGCGAGCGCGCGCTCGACCGCGTACGCGAGCGCGGGGGGCACCTGCGGCGCGCGCTCGCGTACGGGGCGCGGCGTCTCGCCGACGTGCTTCATCAGCATCCCCGTCGCGTTGGTCGCCTGGAACGGCAGCGCGCCCGTGAGTAGCTGGTAGCCCACGACCCCGAGCGCGTACTGGTCGGCCCGGCCGTCGACCTCGGTCTCGCCCATCGCCTGCTCGGGGCTCATGTAGGCGGGGGTGCCTAACGTGACGCCGGTGCCCGTGAGCCGCGCGTCGTCCTCCGCCGCGCGCGCGATCCCGAAGTCGGTGACCGCCACGCGCCCCGTGTCGTGGTCGAGGAGGATGTTCTCGGGCTTGACGTCGCGGTGCACGACGCCGCGCGCGTGGGCGTAGGCGAGCGCGTCGGCCGTCTCGACGAGGACGCGGCGCGCCTCGTCGGCGGTCAGCCGCGGGGTGCGCGCGAGGCGTTCGGCGAGCGTCTCGCCGTCGACGAGCGCCATCGCCAGCCAGGCCACGCCGCCGTCGTCGCCCGCGGAGTAGACGGGAACGATGTGCGCGTGCGACAGCTGCGCGGCCGTCTGCGCCTCGCGCAGAAAGCGCTCGCGCACGCCGGTCCGAAAGGCGAGCTCCGGCGGAAGGACCTTGAGCGCGACGACGCGCCGCAGCCGGAGTTCGCGCGCGCGATACACGACGGCCATCGCCCCGCGACCGATCTCGGCCTCGACGGCGTAGCGGCCCGCGAGAGCGGTGGTGACGAGGTCGCGGAGAGGATCGGACATCACGAGCGCGCGGCGAAAGCAGAAGGAACGACGACCGGTACGGCCGCGTGCTCTACGGCACGCCGCGCGGCGAAGTGTCGCGCGCCGCCGCGCCGCCGCGCGGGCCCGGCCGCTCGCACTCCGGCCGTGCTGCGGCGGGGCGGACGCGTCAGGCGCGCGCGGGCGTGCTGCCGCCCGTCCCGAGCGAGGTCGGCGGCGCGCTCACCCCCGCCGTGCCGACGCCGTCTCCGCTCGTCCCGATCCGCGCGACCGCGTTGGCTGCACCGACGATGCCGTCGACCTCGCGCGCGAGCACCATCGCCCGTTCGGCCAGCGTCGTGACCGCCGCGGGCGTGCTCCCGCCACCGGTGCGCAGCCGCACGAGGTCGAGCCGCAGGTTCTCGAGTGCCACCCCGCAGCTCTCCATGGCCGCGAACGCCTGGTCACGTTGCCGCGCGAGGTCGCTCACCCCGCGCCGCTGCCGCTTGAGGTACGCGAGGCGCTTGACTCGTCCGTCGCTCGCCACGCGGTCGAGTGGATTCGCTTCACTCTCGAGGCGTGCGATCTCGGCTTCGAGTACCGACGCGGCCCCGGGTGCCGCGTCGCGGTCGATCTCGGCGATCCGACGCGCGAGCCCGTCGATTTTCGCGGCGAGTTGTTCGGCCGCGGGGCCCGCCTCGGCCACGCGAGTGCGTTCGCTCTTCGGCATCGCGTCCAGCAGTCGCAGCACCTCGTCACGCGCGACGAGCGCCTGGCGTACGTCGGATGCCGCCGAGGTGCCCGCGGTGGCCCGCACGGGCGCGGCGAGGGTCGGGGCCGTGCTCCTCCCACTGTCGCCGAACGTCGCGCCGGCCGCCGGGGCGGGCGTGTACCCGGCGCCCGGCGCGTCACCTAGTGCGCCGCGAGCACCGAGCGCGCCCCGAGCCCCGGTCTCGCCACCGTAGGACGGGCGGAGCGCGCGCTGCCGCGCGCGTTCGCGCACGCGGTCCCGCTTCTTCGAATCGAACAGCGCCTGCACGTCGTCGCCCCATTCCGACACCACGTCGGCGAAGAGGCGTTCGCGCGGCTGCCGCAGCACGTCGTGCCAGTCGCTGCCGTCACTCCAGAGCTTCGCGTAGAGATACGCGATGTACACGGCCCAGAGGCCGAGGAAGCCGAAAAAGTCGGAGTTCCCGAACACCGAGATGACGAGCAGCACCGAGCCGACGATCGCGAACCACCCGAGTTTGCGGCGGAACGCGATCACGCGCGGCGACGTCCAGCGGGCCAACTCCTCGGCCGAGGGCGCGGCGTCGAGGGTCGCGTCGGCAGCCGCTGGCACGGCGAAGGTGGGGAGTCCTGCGGCGCGCCGACGCTCGTGTTCCCGGAAGAGTTCGACGCGCTCGCGCATTGGTCGCTCCGGCCACGTCGCGAGCGGCGGGAGCGTGGCCGGCTCCGCCGCGGTCGAAGCGCGCGCGGACGCGGGCAGCGCCGCGACCGGCGGCTGCGTGGTCGCGAACGACACCGGCGCGATGGGACCGCGCCCGCGCAGCGCCGCTTCCAACTCGCCCGCGGTCGCGAACCGGTGTTCCGGCTCCTTTTCGAGCAGCCGCATGACGACGTCGGCGAGGTCGCGCGGCACGTCCGGGCGGCGCTGGGCGACGGGAACCGGACGCTCGGACAGGTGCTTGACGAGGAGCGCCGGCGTACTCGACGCCTGGAACGGCAGCTCGCCCGCGAGCATCTGGTAGCCCACGACGCCGAGCGCGTACAGATCGGAGCGCCCGTCGATCTCGCGGTCGCCCGCGGCCTGCTCCGGACTCATGTAGGCGGGTGTCCCGATCGCCATGCCGGTCGCCGTCAGCCGCGAATCACTTCCCTCGATCACGGCGCGCGCGATGCCGAAATCGGTCACCATCGCGCGGTCGCCGACGCCGTCGAGGAGGATGTTGTCGGGCTTGATGTCGCGGTGGACGACGCCGCGCAGGTGCGCGTAGGCGAGTGCGTCCGCAACCTCGGCGAGGATGCGGCGTGCGTCGGGGATCGGCATCGGGCCGCGATCGTGAATGCGCTTGCCGAGGTTCTCCCCGTCGACGCACGCCATCACGAAGTAGACGATCCCGTCCGCCTCGTCGACCGAGTAGATCGGGACGATGTTCGGGTGCGAGAGCTGTGCGGCGGTCTCGGCCTCGCGCAGGAAGCGCGATCGAATCTCGGAGCGGAACGCGAGTTCCGGCGGGAGAATCTTGACCGCCACCATGCGCTTGAGGCGCCGGTCGCGCGCGCGGTACACGATCCCCATCCCGCCGCGCCCCATCTCGCGGTCGAGTTCGTAGTTCGCGGCGAGCGCGCGCTCGACGTGCGTGCGCAGCTCGTCCGGAGGAACTACGGCGGAATCGGTCACGGCGGGAGTGGTCGCAGCGGGTGGGGTGAGCCCTAGTGTAGCAGCCGCAGGCGACTCCGAACAGGCACCGCACCTGCGGCCCGGAACTGCGTGGGCGGCGCCGCCGTTCCGGCAGCAGCACGCGCCGGCCACGACACCCGCGCAGCTATGGGCCGTCAAATCCAAGCCAGGGTGGCACACCGGGGGTGCGCGCATCGTGCAATAGAGGCCGGGCAGGAACGGAGCGTGCGACGCGGCCCGCTCCGCCGAGCGATCGCTCGGCGCCCGCCGCGCCGCCACGCCCCCAGCATCGGTCATCAACGCAATGGCACATCGCCAAACCCTTCCCGTCCTGCCGCTGCGCGGGACGGTCATCTTCCCCGGCGTCACACAGCCCATCGCGGCCGGGCGGCCCGGGACGCTGCGCGCGATCGAGGCGGCGCTCAAAGACGAGCGCGTCGTGTTCGCCGTGGCGCAGCGCGACAACTCGGACGAACCGTCGTCGGAGAACCTCTACACCACCGGCGTGATCGCCCGCATCGGGCAGATCCAGCGCGGGCTGGGCGGCGTGCAGCTCCTGCTCCAGGGCGAGCAGCGTGCGACCGCGCTCCAGTTCACCACGACCGACGGGTACCTCCATGCGGTCACGGTGCCCGCCGAAGAGATGCTGCCGCTCGACGACAAGGACGCCGCGTTCGAGGCGCTCCACAAGGAGACGCGCGAGCGCGCCGCGGAGCTCGGAGAACGCCGCGGGCTGCCCGAGGAGGTCGTGCACCAGGTGCTCGACTCGGTCACCGAGCCGGGCAAGTTCGCCGACCTCGTGGCCGGCTACATCGAGCTGACGGTTGCCGAGAAGCAGGGGCTGCTCGAGACGCTCAGCGTCGAGGAGCGCATGCGCAAGGTGCTCGTGCTCGTGCAGCGCCAGATCGGCCTGCTCGAGGCGCAGGAGGACATCAAGAGCGCGGTGCAGGAAGAGCTGGGCGAGCGCCAGCGCGAGATGTTCCTGCGCGAGCAGATGAAGGCCATCCAGAAGGAGCTCGGCGACGACGACCAGTCGAAGGAGCTCGAGGCGCTGCGCGAGAAGTTGGGCGCGCTGCCGCTGCCGAAGGAGGCGCGGCAGGAGGTCGAGCGCGAACTCGGCCGTCTGGAGCGCGCCGGCCGCGAGTCGATGGAGGCGCAGGTCATCCGCACGTACCTCGAGTGGATCGCCGAACTGCCCTGGGGGACGCGGAGCGACGACCGCCTCGACCTGAACGGCGCGACGGGGATCCTGGACGAGGATCACTACGGGCTGCAGGACGTCAAGGACCGCGTGCTCGAGTTCCTCGCCGTGCGCCAGCTGCGCGCGGATCAGATGGCCAGGGAAGTCGAGGAGAAGGGCGAGGTGCCCGCGTCGGAGCTGATGCCGGAGAGCGACGACGCGACGCCCACGCTCGCCGCGAGCACGGCCGACGGTGACCGCCCGGTGACCGACACGAAGGAGGCGAAGGCCAAGGCCATGGCGCGCGGCCCGATCCTGCTCTTCACCGGCCCGCCGGGCGTGGGTAAGACCTCGATCGCCAAGTCGATCGCGAAGGCGTTAGGCCGCGAGTACGTGCGCGTGGCCCTCGGCGGCGCGCGCGACGAGGCGGACATCCGCGGGCACCGGCGCACCTACGTCGGCGCGCTCCCGGGGCGCATCATCCAGGGGATGAAGCAGGCGGGCACGAAGAACCCCGTCTTCCTGCTCGACGAGGTCGACAAGCTCGGTCACGGCTTCCAGGGCGACCCCGCGGCGGCGCTGCTCGAGGTGCTCGACCCGGCGCAGAACAACGCGTTCGTCGACCACTACATGGGCGTGCCGTTCGACCTCAGCGAGTGCCTCTTCATCGCGACCGCCAACTTCCCGCAGAACATCAGCGGGCCGCTGATGGACCGCATGGAGGTGGTCGAGTTCGCCGGCTACACCGAGCGCGAGAAGGCGGAGATCGCGAAGAAGTACCTGATTCCGCGCCAGCTCGAGGAGAGCGGCCTCGGCGACAAGCACATCGCGTTCACCGACGACGCGGTGATGCGCATCGTCAGCGAGTACACGCGCGAGGCGGGCGTCCGCCAGCTCGAGCGCCAGGTGGGCGCGGTCGCCCGCAAGGTGGCCCGTCGCGTGGCGACCGGCAACGCGGCCGTGCTCGACGACAACACGATCGACGCCGAGGAGGTGCGCGAGCTGCTGGGCCGGCCGCGCGTGCACCCCGAGAAGGTCGGCGAGCAGAACGAGGTGGGCGTGGCCACCGGCATGTACTACACGCCGATGGGCGGCGACATCATGTTCATCGAGGCCGCCATCCGGCGGCTGAGCGCGGGCGGACGCCGGAACGGCGACTCGGCCGACGAGGGAATGCAGGTGGCCGGCTACGGCAACGTCTCGCTGATCCTCACCGGCCAGTTAGGCGACGTGATGAAGGAGAGCGCGCGCGCCGCGCTCACCTACGCCGCGACGCACGCCGGCCGCCTGCGGATCCCGGAAGACCGGCTCGGCAACATCGAGGTGCACGTGCACGTCCCCGCGGGCGCGATCCCCAAGGACGGACCGAGCGCGGGCACCGGGATGAGCACGGCGATCGTCTCCGCGATGAGCGGGCGCCCCGTGCGCCGCGACGTCGCGATGACGGGTGAGGCGACCCTCCGGGGCCGCGTGCTCCCGATCGGCGGCCTGAAGGAAAAGGTGCTCGGCGCCCACCGGGCCGGCATCAAGCACATCATCCTCCCCAAGGCCAACGAGGCCGACATGGAGGACATCCCGCAGGAGGTGCGCGACGAGCTCACCTTCCACCCCGTCGAGACCCTCGACGAGGTGTTCGAGGTCGCCCTGCTGCCGGCCCAAGGGCCGGCGGCCGGCGCGGCCCGCAAGACCGTGATGGAGGAGATGGAAGAGGCCGCGGCGGCGCGCTGACGGCCTAACGGCCGGCCGTCGCCAGCGCGCGCTCCACGCGCGCCGCGAGCGCGTCGGCCGTGAACGGTTTGAGGATGACGTCGTCCGCGGCCACCCCGGCCGCGGTCGCCGCGTACCCCGACATCACGAGCACCGGCAGCCCGGGACGCTCGGCCGCGAGCTGTTCGACCAGCGCCCGGCCGCCCATCTCGGGCATCGTCACGTCGGTGAGCACGAGATCGATCCGCTCCCCCTCGGCGCGCCGCAACAGGTCGAGCGCGTCGCGGCCGTGCCGCGCCTCGAGCACGCGGTGCCCCATGTGCTCGAGCACGCGCCGCACCGTGGACCGCACGGCGCGCTCGTCCTCGACCACCAGCACCGTGCCCGCCATCGGCGCGGGGCCGTCGGCCGGAGGCGGGGCGTCCGTGGTCGAGGGGGCGGGGGCGGTCGCGCCGAGCGCGGCGCGCGGCAGCAGCACTCCGAACGTCGAGCCGCGCCCCTCCACGCTCCGCACGTCCAGGCCGCCCCCGCTCTGCATCACGATGCCGTAGACCGTCGCGAGGCCGAGCCCCGTCCCGCTCGACGTCGGCTTCGTCGTGAAGAACGGCTCGAACACCCGCGCGCGCACGGCGGCCGACATCCCGGCGCCGGTGTCGGTCACCTCGAAGAGCGCGTACCGCCCGGGCGGCACGGGCGCGACGAGCCGCGCGCCCTCGCGCGCCGTGATCGTGCGCGCGGCGGTCTCGAGCACCAGCACCCCGCCGTCGGGCATCGCGTCACGCGCGTTCACCGCGAGGTTGAGCGCCACCTGCTCCAGCTGGCCCGGGTCGGCGAGCACGCCGAGCGGCTCGGGATCGAGCAGGGTGACTGAGCTCGACGTCGGTGCCGATCAGGCGGCGGAGCATCGGCTCCAGCGCGCGCACGACCGCGTTCAGGTCGAGCGCGCGCGGCGCCAGCGTCTGCCGCCGGCTGAACGCGAGCAGCTGGCGCGTGAGCCCGGCGGCCCGGTCCGCCGCCATGCGCACGTCCCGCGCGTCGGCGGCGATGGGCGAGTCGGCGGGGAGTGCGTCGAGGATGAAGTCGGCGCCGCCGCGCATGACGGTGAGCAGGTTGTTGAAGTCGTGGGCGATGCCGCCCGCTAGGCGCCCGACCGCTTCCATCTTCTGCGCCTGCCGCAGCTCCGCCTCGAGGCGCTTGCGTTCGCGCGCGTCGGTGAGCATCGCGACGTAGCCCACCGCGGCGCCGCTCCCGTCGCGCAGCACGCCTAACGAACCCTGGACGTCGATGAGCGTCCCGTCCTTCGCGCGGCGGACGGCCTCGTACGGCGCGTCGGACGCGTCGCTCCCCTCGCCGGCCGCGGCCCGGTCGCAGCGGCCGAACGCTTCGCGAAGCTCCCGCTCGTGCGACGCGTCGGGCAGGAGCGGCGTGCGACGGCCGAGCACCTCCGCGGCGGTGTAGCCGAAGAGCCGCTCCGCGGCGGCGTTCCACATCGTGACGCGGAGGTCCGCGTCGACTGCGATCACCGCCATCGGCGCGGCGTCGAGGACGGCGCGGAGCGTCGCGCTACCTTCGGCGACCGCGGCCTCGGCCCCGCGTCGCGCCGTGATGTCGGCGGCGACGCCAACCACGGCGTTCGGCCGCCCTGCCGCGTCGCGGACGACGCGGCCGTGCGTGTCGACGTGGGTGATCGAGCCGTCCGGGGCGGCGATCCGGATCTCGGCCCGGTACGTGTCGGTGGCGCCGGCAGCCGCGGCGTCCATCGCCGCGGCCACGCGCAGACGGTCGTCCGGGTGGATGCGCGCGAGCAGCGTGGCGCGGGCGGTTCCGGGCGCCCAGCGTTCCGGCGGCGCGTCGGGGGCCTCGTGCACGCTCGCCGCGACCGCCGAATCGTCGGTGATCGTCCAGCGCCACGTCCGCAAGCCCGCGTCGCCGATGGCCAACGCGAGGGCGCCCGCGACCGACGGCTCGGTCGCGGGCGCGCGTTCGTCGGACGCGCCGTCGTCGTTCGCCGTGCGTGCGGCGCGGTGCTGCAGATCGTTCATGAGAGCCGTGCGTTGCTCGAATCGTCGGATGCCCCGCCCCTCCCGACGGTGAAGCTAACGTGCCGAGCGTGACGTGCCCGTGACGGCCGCGTCATGCACGACGTGCGGCGCCTCACGTCAGGCGCGTTTCACGGCCGGATTATCGGGCCTGCGCGGAACACGCTCCAGGGGTCGAACGTCTGTGCGCCGGGCTCGGTCCCCTCGACGAAGTACTCCGTGTACTTCCGCTCGCCAGGCGTCGTGGTGTCCGCGGGCTGGCCGCTCTGGCGGTCGAGCACGAGCGACACCACGCCGGGCGGCGGCGGCCCCCACGCGCCGCCCGGCGCGCGGTTCTGGTACCAACGTGCGACCATCTGCCCCCACACCGGCGCGGCGAGCGTCCCGCCCGCGGCGCCCGAGGTGATCGTCTGTGGACGGTCGAAGCCGAGCCAGACGCCGGCGACGAGGTCGGGCGTCATGCCTACGAACCAGACGTCGACGTTGTCGCTCGTCGTGCCCGTCTTGCCGGCAACGGGCACGCGCGCGGGGACGAAGCGGCGCACGCTGGTCGCGGTGCCGCGGTCGACGACGTCGCGCATCATGTCGCGCATGATGTACGTGACGCGCGGGTCGATGGCCGGGGCGGGTGCGGGGACCTGGGGCGCCCAGACGGTGCGCCCGGTGCGGTCCTCGACGCGCGCGACGAAGCGTGGCGACACCGCGAGCCCGCCGTTGTCGAACGCGGCGTACGCGGCCACGAAGTCGAGCGGCTGCAGCGCGGTCGCGCCGAGCGCGTTGGCCGGGTTGGGCGCGATGGGCGTGTTGATGCCGGCGCGCCGGGCGAGCGCCGCCACCGAGTCGGGTCCCGCCTGGAGCCAGAGCTGCACGGCCACCGGGTTCCGCGATCGGGCCAGCGCCTCGCGCATCGTCATGAGGCCGAGGAACTGCCCGTCGGAGTTCTCGGGGCTGTACACGCGGCCGTCGGGCAGCGGGACCCGCATCGCCGTGTCGCCCACGATGGCGTTGGGCGGCGTGCCCTCCGCGAGCGCGGTCGAGTAGACGAACGGCTTGAAGCTCGACCCCGGCTGGCGTCGGCCGTTGACCGCGCGGTCGTACGGCGAGTCGGCGTAGTCGCGGCCGCCGACCAGCGCGCGCACCTCGCCGGTGGCCGGGTCGAGCGCGACCACCGCGCCCTGCAGGTAGGCGGGCGCGGCCGCGGGGCCGGCCGGCGCGTTCGACCCGACCGCCGCCGCGCCCCGCGCCTGCTCGTACTGCGCGAGCGTTGGGCGCCGCCAGCCCGGACGGCGCTCGATGGCCGCCGCCTGCTGCGCGAGCGCGTCGGAGGCGGCGGTTTGCAGCGCGGGGTCGAGCGTGGTCACCACCCGGTAGCCGCCCTGCGCGATGGGCACGCCCGCGCGCTCGGCCTGTGCGCGCACGACGTCGACGAAATAGCGCGACGCGGCCACCACGCCGCCCTCGGGCGTGGTGCGCACGGGCTCGAGCTTGGCCGCATCGGCCTGTCCGCGGGTGAGCATGCCCTGGTCGGCCATGAGGTCGAGCACCGTGTTGCGCCGCTCCTGATTGCGGGCCGGGAACCTGGACGGGTCGTACAGCACGGGGCTCTTCGGCATCGCGGCGAGCGAGGCCGCCTCCGCGACGGAGAGCTGCGCCGCGGGCTTGCCGAAGTAGTAGCGCGCAGCCGCGTCGACGCCGTAGCGTCCGTGGTTGAAGTAGATCGTGTTGAGGTACGCTTCGAGCACCTGCTCCTTGGAGTAGTGCCGCGACATCTCGATGGCCGCCTCCTGCTCGCGGAGCTTGCGCGCGGGAGACCGGTCGCGCCGGTCGATCGCGTCGGGGTGCATGTTGCCGACGAGCTGTTGCGTGATGGTGCTCGCGCCGCGCGCCTCGCCGAGCACCGCGTCCTTGAGCGCGCCGGCGATGCCGACCACGTCGATGCCGTTGTGCTGGTAGAAGCGTTTGTCCTCGACGGCGACGAACGCGGCGGGCACGTAGCGCGGCAGCGAGCGCAGCGCGACGCTCGTGCGGAGCTGACGCCCGATCTCGCCGACCACGGTCGCGCCGTCGCGCGCGAGCACCACGCTCGCCTGCGGCAGCGGGATGATGCGCCACGGCTCGCCCGTTCCGGCGACGGGGGCGGCGGGCTGCGCGGGCGCGGCGACGGGCGTCGCGACGGCGAGCGACGCGGCGGCGAGGGCGAGCGCGGCGGGTCGCGCGACGGGCGGCGGACTCAGGTGTCGGGGCGTGTGCACGCCCGGAAGTTACATGCGCCGGAACGCAACGCCGCCGGGCCGACGTCGCGCCGCGCCCGGTCGTCGGCGGAGGCCCCGGCGATGTATTCTCCCCGCATGCCGACTCCGTTCACGACCGCCGTCGTGCAGTTCAAACCCGTCAAGGGTGCCTACGCCGCGAACGTCGCCCGCATCGGGCAGCTCCTCGCGGACTGCGCCGCGCTGGATCCGCGGCCCGAGGTCGTCCTGCTGCCCGAGACCGCCACCACGGGCTACTTCGTCGAGGGCGGCGTGCGCGAACTGGCCGTCACGGCCGGCACCGCCGCCCGCGACCTCGACGCCGCGTATCGCGACGCGTGCGCGGCGCGCGGGCTCGCCGCCGCACCGCTCGACGCGGTGGTCGGGTTCTACGAGGTGTGGCGCGACACGCTCCACAACGGCGCGCTCTACGCGACGTTAGGCGTCGAGGGCGGGGCCGCGCCGGTCGTGCGCCACGTGCACCGCAAGCTCTTCCTCCCCACGTACGGCCTGTTCGACGAGGAGCGCTTCGTCGAGCGCGGACTCGACCTCCGCGCATTCGACGCGCCGTGGGGACGGGCGGGTATCCTGGTGTGCGAGGACGCGTGGCACTCGCTCACCGGGACGATCGCCGCCCTCGACGGCGCGCAGGTGGTGTTCGTCCTCTCCGCCGCTCCGGCGCGGGGCGTGTGGCCGCGCGGCGACGACGTGCCCGGGCCCGCGAGCGTGGCTCGGTGGGAGCGCCTCGTGCGCAGCATCGCCGAGGAGCACGGCGTGGTGGTGTGTTACGCCAACCTCGTCGGCAGCGAAGGGGGGAAGAGCTTCGGCGGTTCGTCGAGCGTGATCGGTCCGGCCGGCGACGTGCGCGCGCGCGGGTCGGTGTTCGACGAAGAAATCCTCCACGTCACGCTCGACCTCGGCGACGTGCGGCGGGTGCGCGCGGACTCGCCGCTGCTGAGCGACCTGCGCGTCGGGCTGCCGCACCTGCTCCGCGCCCTCTCCCGCACCGAGGACGGGCCTCGGCGCCCGCTCGACTACGACCCGGCCGCCGCCGAGTCCGACGCGCCGCACCCGCTCGTGCGCGCCGACGAGCGCGGTGCTGCGCCCGCCGCGGTTCCGTTAGGCACGCCCGACGTCGGGTCGCCGGGCGCGGTCACGTCGCCGACGATCCCGGACCCGGTCGCGGACGCGCCCGACGCCGCGCCCGGCGCCGAGGGAGACCCACCGGCGCGCGGGGAGAGCGCACGCGGGGTCGCGACGTCCGCGCCGGCGGGGGGACGTCCGGTACCGCCAGCGATCGCCGTCACCCGCGTCGCGCTCGCCGACAACGGCCTGCCGCCCTCGCTCGCGATCGACGCGCCGCTCGTCGAACGGTGGCTCGTCGAGTTCATCCGCGACGAGTTCGGCCGGCGCGGCTTCCGCACGGCGGTCGTCGGGCTTTCGGGGGGCGTCGATTCGGCCGTCACGACGTTTCTCGCCGCGCGCGCGCTCGGTGCCGCGAACGTCGTGACCGTGCGCATGCCCTACCGCACGTCGAGCCCCGAGTCGCTCGCCCACGCGCAACTCGTCGTCGACGCGCTCGGCGTGCAGACCCGCACCCTCGAGATCACGGCCGCGGTCGACGGCTACTTGGCACACGAGCCCGACGCGGACGGCGCGCGGCGCGGCAACGTCATGGCCCGCACGCGCATGATCGCGCTGTTCGACCTGTCGGCTCGCTACCGCGCCCTCCCGCTCGGGACCGGTAACAAGACCGAGCGGCTGTTCGGCTACTACACCTGGCACGCCGACGACTCGCCCCCGGTCAACCCGCTCGGTGACCTGTACAAGACGCAGGTGTGGGCGCTCGCGCGCCAGCTCGGCGTGCCGCGCGAGATCGTCGAGAAGCCCGCGAGCGCGGATCTCGTGCAGGGGCAGACCGACGAGGGCGACTTCGGCATCCGTTATGCGCGCGCCGACGAGCTGCTCAACTGGTTGCTCGCCGGGTACCGAGCCGAGGACCTCGTGGCGCGAGGGTATCCCGCGGCTGAAGTGTCTCTCGTGCAGAAGCGGCTCGAAGGCACGCACTGGAAGCGCCGCCTCCCCGCGGTCGCGATGATCAGTCCGACGGCGATCGGCGAAGCCTACCTGAGGCCCGTCGACTATTAGATTCGTTCGCGCGAGGGGGGCGTGCTGTTGCGTCCTCGCGCGCGGGACGTCATTCTCCACTCGCCGGCATGCGGTCCCCCGCCGGCACACATCCCCTTCCGCTGTCTCTGTCGACGATGCGCAACCGTTTCGTCGTCGCGGCAACGTTCGCCCTGCTCTCGACCCCGGCCGCGTTTGCGGTCGCCCTGGTCCCGAGCGGCGACGTTCCGCGTCCCGCCCCCGCACCCGCCTCCGCCCATGCAGGCGGACGCATCGACCCACGCGGGTCGAGTACCCCCTCGGCGCCCCGGTCGGCCGTCGCCAATTCGGCGATCACCGGCGGACGCCACGGGATAACCGCCGACAGCCTCATCGTCGAGAAGTCGCTGCGCCGCCTCACGCTCTTCAGTGGCGGGCTCCCCGTGCGCACGTTCGACGTGGCGCTGGGACAGAAGCCGGTCGGCGCGAAGGAGCAGATCGGCGACTTCCGCACCCCGGAAGGGCTGTACGCCATCGACGGCCGCAACCCGTTCAGCCGCTACCACAAGGGGCTGCACATCTCCTACCCGAACGCCGCCGACCTCGCGCGCGCGCAGACGATGGGTGTGACCGCGGGCGGCGACGTGATGATCCACGGGCTGCCGAACGGTGAGGGCGCAATCGGGTCGGACCACCGCGCCTACGACTGGACCAACGGCTGTGTCGCGGTCACGGACGACGAGATCGACGAGCTGTGGAACGAGGTGCCCGTCGGCACCCCGGTGCGCATCAAGCCCTGAATTCGGATCCGACCGACTGACGAGAACGGCCGCCCCCAACGGGGCGGCCGTTGTGCGTTCCGCAAGCGGGCGCGGTGCGGACCTGCCGGCGTGCCGCAGCGAACGGGGCGTGCGCGGCGTTGTCATTCCGTACGCCGCGCACCATCCCTCGGCGAACTCGCGGAGTCGTGCGCGCGGGCGGGGGGTTGCTGCGACGCGTTCCTCCCGCGCTCCGCCTGCCCGCTCCTTCGCCTCGCCCAGGATGACACAGCTTCCACCGGCCGCGCACCGCTCGCTTCGCGTCCGTCGTTCCGTGACCGCGCTCGCCGCGGTAGGCGCTACGGCGTTCGCGTCCGGGCTCGTCCCCGCGGCCTCCCGTGCGCAGTCGAGCTCCGCTGCGCAGCCGTCTCCGGCGTCCAACGCGGCCGCGATCGACCCCGCCCTGCTCGCCGGCTTGCGCTGGCGCTCGATCGGGCCGACGCGCGGCGGCCGTGTCACGACGGTGACCGGCGTTCCGTCAGAGCCGTACACGTTCTACTTCGGCGGCGTGGGCGGTGGCGTGTGGAAGACGGAGGACGCGGGGACGACGTGGCGCAATCTCACCGACGCGTATTTCACCGAGGGTTCGGTCGGCGCGGTCGAGGTCGCCCCGTCGGACCCACGCGTGGTGTACGTGGGCACCGGCTCGGACGCGATCCGCAGCAACGTCTCGACCGGACGCGGCGTCTACCGCTCGGCGGACGCCGGGCGGACGTGGACGTTCGCCGGGCTCCGCGACGTCGGGCAGATCGGCGGCGTGCGCGTGGATCCGCGCGACGCGAACGTCGCGTACGTGGCGGCCATCGGGAACGCGTTCCGCGCCGACTCCGCGCGCGGACTCTACCGGACGGCCGACGGCGGGCGGACGTGGCAGCGCGTGCTCTTCGTCTCCGACAGCACCGGCGCGATCGACGTCGAGCTGCAGCCCGGCAACCCGGACGTCGTCTACGCGTCGATGTGGCGCGCCGAGCGCAAGCCGTGGACGATCATCTCGGGCGCGCGCGAGGGCGGCGTCTACAAGAGCACCGACGCGGGGCGGACGTGGCGGAAGCTCGGCGGCGGGCTGCCTAACGGGTTGTTCGGGAAGAGCAATCTCGCGGTCACCGCGGCCGACCCGCGGCGCGTGTACGCGCTCGTCGAGGCGCGGGCCGAGCGCGGGTCGGCGGGCTCCGGGCTGTACCGCTCGGACGACGCGGGCGAGACGTGGCGTCTGGTGAACGCGCAATCCGGGCTGCTCACGCGCCCCTTCTACTACACCACGCTCGCGACCGACCCGACCAACGCCGACGTCGTGTACGCCGGGGCGGAGGACTTCTTCCGCAGCACCGACGGCGGGCGCACGTTCGCGCCGATGCCCACGCCGCATGGGGACAACCACGACCTGTGGGCCAACCCCCACGACGGGCGCGTGCTGATCCAGAGCAACGACGGCGGGGTGAACGTCTCGCTCACGGGCGGGCGCACGTGGAGCACGCAACTCAACCAACCGACCGCCGAGATCTACAACGTCGCGGTGGACGACCAGGTGCCGTACCGGGTGTACGGCGCGCAGCAGGACGAGGGGGGCACGCTCATCGTGCCCTCGCTCCCGTTGGAGGCGGGCGGCGTCGACGACCCGACGCAGGCCTGGCGGCACGGTCCCGGCTGCGAGACGGGGCCTGTGATGCCACAGCCCGGCAGCCCGGACACGGTTTGGGGGGCGTGCAAGGGGCAGTTCAGCCGCATGGCCCTGCGCACGGGGCAGGAGCGGCAGTACTGGATCGGCGGGCAGTCACTCTACGGCGAGCCGAACGCGGGGCTCCGGTACCGCTTTCAGCGCGTGTCGCCGATGGCGACGAGCCCGCACGACCCGCGCACGGTGTACTACGGGTCGCAGTTCGTACATAAGTCGACGGATGGCGGCGTGACGTGGACGGCGATCTCGCCCGACCTCACGGCCAACGACCCGCGCTACCGCAACACGATCTCGGGTACGCCGATCACGGTCGACGCGACCGGCGAGGAGATGTACGCGACGCTCTACAGCATCCGCGAGAGCCCGGCGGCGCGCGGCGTGATCTGGACGGGCGCGAACGACGGGCCGGTGCACGTCACCCGCGACGGCGGGCGCACCTGGGCCGACGTGACGCCGCCCGGGCTCCCGCCGGGCGGGCGCGTGCAGACGGTGGAGCCCTCGCCGCACCGCGCGGGGGGCGCGTACGTCGCGGTGCTGCGCTACCAGTTGGGCGATTTCCGCCCGTACCTCTACGCGACCAACGATTACGGCCGCACGTGGCGCCTGCTCACGCCGGGCACGAACGGCATCGCCGCCGACGAGCCGACGCGCGTCGTGCGCGAGGACCTCGTCCGCCCGGGGCTGCTCTACGCCGGCACCGAGTTCGGCGTGTACGTGTCGGCCGACGACGGCGCGCACTGGCAGCCGCTGCCGCGCTCGCGCGTCACGCGGATGCCGGGCGACTCGACGCGCGCGGGCGGGGGTGGGATGCCCGCCGTCCCGGTCACGGACCTCGTGGTGCACCGGCGGGGCGACCTCGTCGCATCGACGCAGGGGCGCGGGTTGTGGATTCTCGACGACCTGACGCCACTGCGCGCCGTGGCCGATGCGAGGGCGCGCGCCGCGCTCGACACGGCGCCGGCGATGCTTGCCGCGCCGCGCCCGGCCCTGCGGCTGCGGTACCACGGCGCGTTCGGCGGCGAGGAGAGTGTGCGCGCGGTGTCGACCGACCCCGAATACCCGCCCCCGGGCGCGACGCTCGACTACTGGATGGGGCCACGGTCGCGTGGTGCGGTCGTCACGCTCACCGTGCTCGACTCTGCTGGACGGCCGGTCCGCGAGTTCACGTCCGAATCATCGTCGCCGGGCGCCCGTCCGCGCGGCGCCTTGGACGTCCGGGCGGGCGCGCCCGCGCTCGACGTCTCGTTGGGCGCGCACCGGGTCGTCTGGGACCTCGCGGCGCCCGGCCCGCTCGACCCGGCCGACCCGCGCCGCAGCGGGCGCGCGGGGCCGATGGTGCCGCCCGGGCGTTACGCGGTGCGGCTCGCGTTGCGCGACGCGCGTGCCGACAGCACGGGCTGGTCGGCGACCCGGACGCTCGTCGTCGAGGAAGATCCACGCGTGCGCCGCGACGGCGTCACGCCCGCGGTGCTCGCGGCGCAGTTCGCGCACAACGTGCGCGCGCGCGACCTCGTGAGCGACGCGCAGGCGCTGGCGCGCGACGTCGCCGCGGGCGTGACGCGGCTCGCGGCCGATTCCGCCGCCGCTGGCGCGCCCGACCGGCTCGCGCGACTGCGCGCCTTGCAGGCCGCGCTCACCGGCGAGCGCTTTCGCTACGGGCGCCCAGGGCTGTTGGCCGAGGTGCGGTACCTGTACGGCATGACGACGCAGGGCGACCAGCCGGTGGGGCGCGACGCGGTCGAGCGGTACGCCGAACTCGAGCGCGTGGTGCGGGACCGCCGGCGGGAGGCGGACGCGCTGCTCGGCGCGTCCGCCCGCACCGCGGCGGGGCGTTAGGCGCCGGGCGCTACGCGGCGCGCAGCCGCTCGGGCACCCGCCCCGCCCGGTCGAGCTCGGCCTCGCCCGCGTAGGCGAGGCTCACGGCGCGGCGCGCGCCGCGCTTGAGTGCGCGGTGCACCGTGCGCGCGTAGCGCATGAAGTTGAGGCCCGCCCAGGGGTGGCGGAGGAAGAACTCGCTCGGGAGGAGGTCGGCCTTCAGGCGGTTGCACGGACCGCATGCCGCCACGACGTTGCCGGCGATGTTGGGACCGCCGTGAGCGCGCGGGTACACGTGGTCGAGCGTGACCGTGTCGAAGGAGAGGGCGGCGGCGCAGTAGACGCAGCGACGGCCACAGTCGCGGAGCGTGGCGGCGCGCATCGCGCGCTTCGCGCCGACCGCGAGCAGCGCATAGTCGCGCGGCCGGCTCGCGGGGGCGCGGTCGCGGGAGCGGGCGCCGCGGTCGGGCGTGCGGCGCCCGGTGCAGGGTCGGGCGGCGCCGCCGTTCAGGACGGTGAGGGCGGCGGCGCGGAGGGCGCTGCGCGTGGCGGCGGCGTTGCGGGTGGACGAACGGGCGAGCGGACGGGGCATCGGGGCTCTCGATCCTCGCACGAAACGGCGACACCCCGCCCCCGGGAGAAGCCCGGAAGCGGGGTGTCGGCTGGTGGATGTGGCGGCGGCTGCTGCGCCTGGCGGCGGTACCGGGGTCAGGACGGCGACGGGCGGTGGTGCGGCAACCGGCGGTGACGCGACGGCGGCGGGGTGGACCGCGGCGCGCCGCACCGCGCGTCCCGCCGCTCCGCCGCCGCACGCATGCCAGCTTGCCGCCATCGCGCCTCCGCCGGTGTGATCAGGGACCGTCCACCCTCTGACGACCGATCTTGCTTACAATCACGTATAACGCAGCGCGCGTGCCAAGCCCCCGGGGCACTAAGGCGGCGTTACGGCGGTGCGACGCACCGGATCGCGCACGGCGGCGATGATGCGGGCCGCCATCGCGTCGAGGCGCGTACGGTCGGGCATCTCGGACTCGGGGAACGGGAGCGGCACGTCGAAGCCGTCGCCCGCACGCCGCGGGATCAGGTGCACGTGGAAGTGAAAGACGTCCTGGCCGGCCGTGGCGCCGCTGTTGACGACCACGTTCATGTCGCGGGTGCCGGCGACCTGCTGGATGATCGGGATCAGGCGCGTCGCCACGCCGTACAGATGCTCCCCGACCTCGCGCGGCAGGTCGTCGATGCACTCGTAGTGCTCGCGGGGCACGACGAGCACGTGCCCCGGATTCACCGGCTGGATGTCCATGAACGCGATCGCCGTCGCGTCCTCGTAGCAGAGCGAGACCTCGGCCGAGCCGCGGACCAGGTCGCAGAACGGGCACGCGCGGGTGGAGTCGGACATCGTGGCAAGGTCGGGTGCGGTACGACCCCCGTCAAGCTCGCGCCGGCGGGCGCCGCGGTGTGCGTTATGCTACGTGCGGCGACGCACGCGTCACGGAGCATGTACTCGGGAGGAGCGGATGGGGCGGTTACGCCGTGCGATCGCACGGGCGGGCAGGTGTCGTGGGGTGATGGGAGTACTAGCCGCCGGGGTCGCCGCAGGGACGGGCTGTCGCGGGACGGATGCCGACGCGCGTGAGGCGCCGTCCGCGGGCGTCGACGCGCGGCACGCCGACGCGGCGATTCGGTCGGCCATGGCGGCGGGCGCCGCGTGGCCGTCGTACGGCCGCGACTATTCGAATCAACGCTGGTCGCCACTCGGCGAGATCACGACGGCGAACGTGGCGCGACTCGCGCCCGCGTGGATCTACCACACCGGCATCGTCGCCGGCTTCGAGACGAGCCCCGTCGTGGTCGACGGGGTGATGTACATCTCCACGCCGCGCAACCACGTCGTCGCGCTCGACGCGACCACCGGCGCGAAGCGCTGGGAGTACGTGCACCCGTACCGGACGACCGTCGACTGCTGCGGGCCGATCAACCGCGGCGTGGCGGTCTACGGCGGGCGCGTGTTCATGGGGACCGTCGACGCGCGCCTCGTCGCGCTCGACGCCGCGAGCGGTCGCCTGCTGTGGGACGTGTCGGTCGGCGACAATCAGCAGGGCTACCACATCACCGCCGCGCCGCTCGCGGTCGACGGCAAGGTCATCACCGGGATCTCGTGCGGCGAGCAGGGCGGCCGCTGCTACGTCACCGCGTACGACGCGGGCACCGGAAAGCAGGTGTGGCGCTTCTACACGATCCCCGATCCCGCGCACGGCGGCTGGTGGGGCGCGTGGCGGGCACGCGATCCCTGGGGCGCCGACTTCCACCGCGACCTCGCGCAGGAGCACCGGGACAGCGCGACGTACCCCGACGCGTGGCGCCACGGCGGCGGCCCGATGTGGCACACCCCGGCCGTCGACACCGCGTTGGGCTTGGTCTATCTCAACATCGGCAACGCCGCCCCGGACGTGGACGGCCGCGTGCGGCCCGGCGACAACCTGTTCACCGACTGCATCGTCGCCATCGATCTCAAGACGGGCGAGTACCGCTGGCACTACCAGGAGGTCTCGCACGACCTGTGGGATTACGACCCCGCATCGCCGGTGGTGCTAGTGAACGTGCGCGACTCGACCGGCCGCGCCGTGCCGGCGGTCGCGCAGGCGGGCAAGACGGGGTGGGTGTACGTGCTCGACCGCCGCACCGGACGTCCGATCCGCCGCTCCGACGCGTTCGTGCCGCAGGAGAACATGTTCACCGTGCCGACCGAGGCGGGCGTCGTGATCGCGCCGTCCACGCTCGGCGGGTCGGACTGGTCACCGCCGGCCTACAGCCCCGAGACGGGATACCTGTACGTGGATGGCAACTACTTCCCGCAGCTGTACCGCCGGCAGCACGAGGAGCTGCAGGCGCCGGCGCAGTACTGGGGCGGCGTGGTCACGTCTGGGCAGACGGGGCACTACGGAACGTTCTCGGCCGTCGACCTCAACACCGGGCGCATCGCCTGGCAGGTGCGGCTCGCGCAACCGACGATCAGCGGCGCGCTCGCGACGGCGGGTGGGCTCGTCTTTACCGGACTCTCCGATTCGGCGTTCGTCGCGTACGACGCGCGCAACGGGCACGAGGTGTGGCGTTACCGCGCGCGCGCGGGGGTGAACGCGCCGGCGGTGACGTACGCGCTCAACGGCCGGCAGTACGTGGCGGTGGCGGCCGGGGGCAACCTGCCGCTCAACAGCGCGCGCGGCGACGAGGTGCTCGTGTTCGCGCTCGACGGCGCGGGGGCCTCGGGCGGCCCGCGGACCGGCGCCTCGACCGGCGCGGAGGGTGGGGTGGGCCGTGCGGCGACGGCGCGTGCGATGCAGGACACGGCGCGCGGCTCGGGCGAGCCGGCGGTGAATCCGGTGCTCGGCGGGAAGCCATGACCGTGGTGCAGCACGTGCGCGATCGGCTCGCGCGCCGAGGCGCGCGACTCGGCGCGCGAGCCTGCGCGCTGCTCGCGGTCGCGGCGACGGCCGCGGGCGCACAGCAGGGTCAGGCCCACCCGCAGCAGCCCTCTGGCAATACGGCCGTGACCTCGCCCAACCCGCGCAACGACGACCTGCAGCCGGCCCGGCTCGCGCCGCTGCCCCCCGGCATGACACTCGACCAGATCACGACGGGCGACGCCATCTTCCACGGCAAGGGCGGCTGCTTCGTGTGCCACGGCGTCGAGGCGCAGGGGATGCCCGCGGCCGGCGACGGCATCACGGCCGGGCTGGCGTACGTGCCGTATCAGTGGCGCGCGATCGACTCGCTCATCCGCGCGGGGATGCCCGACGTGCAGAGCCGGAGCCCGATCGGGATGCCCGCGCGCGGGGCACGCGGCGACCTCTCGTCGGACGAGATCCGGCGCGTGGCCGCGTACGTGTGGGCGATCAGTCAGACGCGCGGCGAGCCCTGGCCGGGCGGGCACGAGCTGCACGGCGCGCTCGTTCCGACGCCCGCGGCAGCCACCGGCACGGCATCCGCAGTTCCGCGCGGCGCGGAGCGCGTGCCGCCCGCCCGCCCGACGCGCGGCACCGGTGCGCCGGCCACGGTGAGCGCCGACGCGAAACCTGCGAACCGCCTCAAGGCGAGTCGCACGCCCGCCGAACGCCCGGCGGGGGGTGCGCGTTGAGATGACGCCGAGTCGATGATGCCGCCGAGTATGATTCGCCTAACGCTGCGCCGCGGCGCGGCCGCGCTGCTCCCGCTCGCCGCGGTCGCCGCGACCACACGATGCGGTCGCGCCGCCGCGGCCGGGACGCCGGACGCCGCCGCACACGTGACCGTGCGCACCGACGACGCGCGCACGGCCGACGCCGCCCTCCGCCGCGCCCTCGCCGACACGGGCGCGTGGGCGCTCAACGGGCGCGACTACTCCAACCAGCGCTGGTCGCCGCTCACACA
Source organism: uncultured Gemmatimonadales bacterium (assembly GCA_963851265.1). GTDB lineage: Bacteria > Gemmatimonadota > Gemmatimonadetes > Gemmatimonadales > Gemmatimonadaceae > BPUI01. Next base: position 425,225 of record CAWKNZ010000007.1, on the reverse strand, counting down.
GGTCACGACGACCAACGTCGGCCGCCTCGGCGTCGCCTGGGTCTACAAGACCGGCGTGCCGCACGTGTTCGAGGCCACGCCGGTCGTGGTCGACGGCACGATGTACCTCTCGACCGCGCTCGACCACGTGATCGCGCTCGACGCGCGAACCGGTGCGAAGCGCTGGGAATGGGTACCCGAGCTCGGCAAGACGGTGATCTGCTGCGGGGCGATGAACCGCGGGGTCGCCGTGTACGGCGGCCGGGTGTTTCTGGGCCTGCTCGACGCGCGCATCGTGGCGCTGGACGCGGCGACGGGGCACCTGCTGTGGGACCGCAAGGTCGCCGACAACACCCAGGGCTACAGCTTCAGCGCGGCGCCCACGGTGATCGAGAACCGGGTGATGCTCGGGGTGAGCGGCGGCGAGTACGGCATCCGCGGCTTCGTCGTCGCGCTCGACACGCGCAGCGGCGACGAACTCTGGCGCTTTCACACGGTGTTGGGACCCGAGGACGGCGGCTGGTGGGGGAAGTTCGGTGCGAGCGACGCGTTCGGCGCGGACTTCCACCGCGACCTCGCGCAGGAACACCGCGACAGCGCCAAGTACGCGGACGCGTGGAAGCACGGCGGCGCGCCGGTCTGGAACAACCCGGCCATAGACACGGTGCTGCACTACGCGATCTTCTCGACCGGCAACACGTCGCCCGACGTCGACGGCTCGGTGCGGCCGGGCGACAACCTGTGCGCCAACAGCATCATCGCCGTCGACTACCGCACCGGCAAGCGCGCGTGGTGCGCGCAGGAAGTCGCGCACGACACGTGGGACCTCGACCTCGCCAGTCCGGTGGTGCTGTTCGACGTGCGCGACGCGTCGGGGCGCGTGGTGCCGGCCGCCGGCGAGGCGGGCAAGGCCGGGTGGTTCTTCATCGTCGACCGCCGCACCGGGGCACCCATCCGCCGCTCCGATCCGTTCACGGGCATCGGCCCGACCTTCCCCGCCCCGCCGCTGCAGGGCGGCGTGGTGCAGCAGATCGGGGCCTTCGGCGGCTCGCAGTGGTCGCCCACGGCGTACAGCCCGCAGACCGGGCTCGTGTACATCCTCGGGTTGCGCGAGCCCTTCCTGTACAAGCGCCGGCACGAGGAGCGCGACCCCGGGGCGTGGTACGTCGGCGGCCGGTACTACCCGTCGACGTCGAAGCCCACGGGAACGATCTCCGCGGTGGACGTGAACACCGGGCGCGTCGCGTGGCTCGTGCCGACGCCGAAGCCGATGGTCGGAGGCGCGCTCGCCACGGCGGGCGGTCTGATGTTCACGGGAACGTCCGACAAGAAGGTGCTTGCGCTCGACGCGCGCACCGGCGCGCAGCTCTGGGCGTACACGGCGCGCGCCGGCGTGAACGCCCCGCCGATGACCTACGCGATCGACGGCGTGCAGTACGTCGCCGTGGCCGCGGGCGGGAACCTGCTCGCCAACACGCCGCGCGGGGACGAGGTCGTCGTGTTCACGCTCGACGCGCGCGGTCGCACCACCTCACCGACGGTCACCACCGTCGACACGCTCCCGCGGCCGAGTAGCGGCGGCAGTAGCGGCGGAAAACACTGAGCCGTGCCAACACCGCAGCCAACCGATTCGCCCCGAGCAGAGCCGCCGGCGGAGCCACGCGTGAGCCGGCGCGCCGTCTGGGCGGTCGCGACCGTGATCGTCGTGGGTGGAGGACTTCTCGCGACCGACCTCCTGCATGCGACCAACGCGGCGCGCGGCAGCGACCAGCCGTATGGCGCGCTCCGCACGCTCGGCGCCGTCGCGCCGCCCGGCGCGGCGTCGTCGACCGGCGCGAGCGTGTTCGCGAGCACGACCCCGCTCGCGCTGGCGCGCGTCACGGAGACCGACGAGGAGTCTCAGCCCGATACGCTGCCCACCCTCCCCGACAGCATGCGCGTGGACGACATCGTCGCGGGCGACGCGATCTTCCACGGGAAGGGCGGCTGCTTTCAGTGCCACGGCATGGAGGCGACCGGTCTTCCCAAGCGCGGGTCCTCCCTGACGGCCGGTCTCATCTACGTGCCGATCGAGAACGCGGCCGGGTGGGCGGGTGCCGACTCTCTCATCCTCAACGGCGTGCCCGAAAACATCACCCGCTCGCAGGTGGCGATGCCGATGCGCGGACTCTACGGCGACCTCACGGCCGACGAGACGCGCGAGGTCGCGGCCTACGTCTGGGCCATCGCGCAGACGCGCGGCGAGCCGTGGCCGGGCGGCCACGCGCGCCACGCCACCGGCTCGCTCGTCGTCGCCCCGCGCACCACCGGCCCGTGACGGCGCTGCGTGCCACGCTGGCGGTGCTCGCGCTCATCCCGACGCAGACGCCGACGACGCTGTCCATCTTCGCGGCCCGCGGGCGCGCGGCCGTCGAGTCGGCGGCGCTCGGCTGGGCGCTGATCGCGATCTCGACGATCGTCTTCCTGATCTTCATCGGCTTTCTCGCGACGCCCCTCTGGCGCAACCGCGGGCGCGGCGACCTCTCGGTCGCCGGGGCCGCGGCGTCCGCGCGCGACCAGCACGACCACCCGGACGAGGTGCGCGGCATCCTGATGTTAGGCCTCGTGCTGCCGGCGCTCGTGCTGGCCGCCGTGTTCGTCTGGTCGACGGTGAAGACCAACGCGCAGGCGCAGCCGTTCGCCGTCAACGACCCCGACGCCGCCGCGCGCGCCGATGCGGTGGTCGTCGGGCACCAGTGGTGGTGGGAGGTGCGCTATCCGAAGAGCGGCGTCGTCACCGCGAACGAGTTGCACGTGCCCGTCGGCCGGCGCGTCAGCATCGCCCTCAGCACGCAAGACGTGAATCACTCCTTCTGGGTGCCGCAGCTCGCCGGCAAGACCGACCTCGTCGCCGGTCAGGTGAACACGATCTGGCTCGAGGCCGACACGGCGGGCACGTACTACGGCGAGTGCGGCGAGTTCTGCGGGCAGCAGCACGCGCACATGGGGTTCACCGTCGTCGCCCAGACGCCGGTGGAGTATGGCGAGTGGCTCGCCGCGCAGCACGCGCCCGCGGCGCCCGCCACCCGCCCCGACGAGCAGGCCGGGCGCGTCGCGTTCGCGTCGCTCGGCTGCGCGGGATGTCACGCGGTACGCGGCACCGAGTTCGGCGGGCAGGCCGGGCCCGACCTCACACACCTGGCGAGCCGCGCCACGCTCGCCGCCGGGACGCTGCCCAACACGCGCGGCGACCTCGCCGGCTGGGTGGGCGACCCGCAGCGGATCAAACCCGGCAACCGGATGCCCGTCGTCGCGATGTCCGGCGCCGACCTGCAGGCCGTGGTCGCCTACCTCGAGAGCTTGCACTAATGGCCACGCGCGTCGAACCCACGCCCGTCCCCGTCGCCCCCGCCGACCCGCGCGCGACGGACCCGCGCGCCGCCGTCGAACGGCTGCGGTGGATCTGGGAAACCCCGCGCACGCTCGCCGGCGCGCTCACGAGCGTCGACCACAAGACGATCGGGATCCGCTACCTGTGGACGGCGGCGTTCTTCTTCGTGCTCGCCGGCGCGGACGCGGCGCTCATGCGCGTGCAGCTCGCGCGCCCCGACTCGCGGTTCCTCTCGCCCGAGGCGTACAACCAGCTGTTCAGCATGCACGGCACGGCGATGATCTTCCTCTACGCATCGCCGGTGCTGTCGGGCTTCAGCAACTACCTCGTGCCGCTGCTGATCGGCTCGCGCGACATGGCGTTCCCGCGCCTCAACGCGTTCAGCTATTGGAGCTTCCTGTTCGCGGGGTGCTTCCTCTACGGCAGCATCCTCGTCGGCCAGGCGCCCGACGGCGGCTGGTTCGCGTACGTGCCGCTCACCTCGCGCGCGTACTCGCCGGGGCCGAACCTCGACTTCTACGCGCTCGGGCTGCTGTTCCTGACGATCTCGACGACGGTGGGCGCGGCCAACTTCATCGTCAGCATCGCGAAGTTGCGGGCGCCGGGAATGTCGATCAACCGGATGCCGATCTACGTGTGGAGCACGCTGAGCGCGTCGGTGGCGATCGTCTTCGCGTTGCCGTCGCTCACCGTCGCGCTCGTCTTCCTCGAGCTCGACCGGCGCTACGGCATGCACTTCTTCGACCCCCAGGGCGGCGGCAGCGCGCTCCTCTGGCAGCACCTGTTCTGGGTGTTCGGGCACCCGTGGGTGTACGTCGTCGTGCTGCCGGCGTTCGGTATCGTCTCGACCATCATTCCGACATTCTGCCGCCGGCCGCTCGCCGCGTACACGCTCGTCGCGCTGGCGAGCGTCGCGGTGGCGATCTTCGGCTTCGGCGTGTGGGCGCACCACATGTTCGTGACCGGCATGTCGGCGATGTCGACGTCGTTCTTTTCGGCGGCGAGCATGACCGTGTCGCTGCCGAGCGGCATCACGACAGTGGCCTGGGTGACCACGATCTGGTTCGGGAAGCCGGTCTACAAGACGCCCTTCCTGTACTGCATCGGGTTCCTCCTCCTGTTCGTGATTGGGGGGCTGAGCGGCGTGATGACGGGCCTCGTCGCCTTCGACCGCCAGGTGACCGACACGTACTTCGTGGTGGCGCACCTGCACTACGTCCTCGTCGGCGCGAACGTGTTCCCGGTGCTCGCGGGCATCCACTACTGGTTCCCGAAGTTCACCGGCAAGATGATGCACGAGGGGCTCGGCAAGCTCTCGTTCGGGCTGCTGTTCGTCGGGGCGAACGTGCTCTTCTGGCCCATGCACCAGCTCGGCCTCGCCGGGATGCCGCGGCGGGTCTACACGTACGCGCAGGGGATGGGGTTCGACAGCGCGAACATGTGGTCGACGATCGGGGCGGCGATCTTCTCGATCGGCTTCCTCGTCTTCCTCGCGAACGTGGTGCGCTCGTTGGCCGGCGGCGAGCCGGCCGGCGACAACCCGTGGGGCGCGAGCACGTTGGAGTGGTCGGTGAGCTCGCCGCCGCCGGCGTACAACTTCGCGCGCATCCCGACCGTGCGCGGGCGTGAGCCGCTGTGGGAGCAGGGCGCCGACGAGATCGCGGCCCTGGACTCGGGCGCGCGCGGGGCGACGCTGCTCGAGGGCCGCGAGACGCTCGGCACGACGGTGATGGACGCGGGTGACGAGGGGATCATGCACATGCCCGGCGACTCGCCGTGGCCGCTCGCGCTCGCGGCCGCGCTCGCGCTGCTGTTCTGGGGGCTCATGCTGCGCGGCTTCTGGCCGTCGGTGCTCGGGGTGGCGGCGACGGTCCTCGCACTGGGCGCGTGGTTCTGGCCGGCCGGGCACCACGCGCCGGGCGTGCCGCCGCGGAGCGGCGACGGCGGCGCCGAGCCCGCCTACGGCGGGGGTACGGCGTGAGCGCGGCCGGCGCGACGGCGCCTAACGACGTCGCCGCGGGCGCGCCCGCGCGCCCGCCGGTGTCCGCCGGGCGCGGCGGGCACGACGTGGGCTGGTGGGGGATGATGGTGCTGCTCGCGACCGAGGCCGCGCTGTTCAGCTACCTGCTCGGGAGCTACTTCTACCTCGCCGTGCAGCACGCGACCTGGCCGACCACCGGCGCGCCGCCGCTCGCGCTCGTCGCGCCCAACACCGCGCTGCTCGTCGCGAGCAGCGGCGCGGCGTGGTGGGCCGACCGGAGCGCCGACCGCGGCAACCGCGGCGGCCTCATCGCGGGCCTCGCGCTCACGATCGTGATGGGCGCGGTGTTCCTCGGCGTGCAGGGGCTCGAGTGGTCGCGCGCGGAGTTCCGGCCGCAGACCGACGCGTACGGCTCGATGTTCTACACGATCACCGGGTTCCACGGCGCGCACGTGTTCGCCGGGCTGCTCGCGCTCGGCCACACGCTGCTGCGCGCGATCACGGGGGCGTTTCCGCCCGGGCGCACGCTCGCGGTGAACAACACGGTGTTGTACTGGCATTTCGTCGACGCGGTGTGGCTCATCGTGTTCACGTCGCTCTACCTCGCGCCGCGCTTCTGAGGAGGGACTGATGGCCGCATCCGCAACGTCCTCCTCGGCACCCGCACCGTCCGCATCGGGCGGGAAGCCCTCGGCGCCGCCACCGCCGCCGGGCGCCCTGCGGCGACTCTGGATCTGGTTCGCGCTCGGACCGATCGTCTGGGCGCTCCACGAGGCGGTGAGTTACATCGGGTCGTACAACGCGTGCCGGGCCGGAGGCGGGCCGCGCGCGATCTCGCTTCCCGCGTCGGCCGTCGCGCTCGTGCTCATGGCGCTCGTGACGGTCGCGCTCGCGCGCGGGCGCCGCCGCTTTCCGCACGCCGACATCGTCGGCACTGGGGTCCGGAATGAACGGGCCGCGTTCCTCGCCCTCTTCGGCGGCGTGCTCGCGGCGATCGCCCTCATCGGCATCGTACTGGCGACGGGCGCCGCGTTCGTGGAGGGATGTCGGTGACCGCGCGACACGTTCGGTTCGTCCTGGCCGCCCTGCTCACACCCGCGGTGGCGTGGGCGCACCCGGTGGGCCAGCACGCGGTGGGCGCCGCCGGTGGGTGGGCGCCCGACGTCGGCCCGCTCGTCGCGTCGCTCCTGCTCGCCGCGGCGTACGCGCTCGGCGTGCGCCGGATCTGGGCGCGGGCGGGTCGCGGGCGCGGGGTCCGCATCGCGCAGGCGCGGGCGTTCGCGGCGGCCATCGTCGTCCTGCTCGCCGCGCTCGTGTCCCCATTCGATGCCGTGGCAGACGCGCTCTTCTCGGCGCACATGGCCCAGCACCTGTTGCTGATCCTCGTCGCCGCCCCGCTGCTCGCCCTCGCCAACCTGCCGCTCGCGCTCGCGTGGGCGCCGCCGGCGGGCGCCCGGCGCGCGCTGGCCAGGTGGTGGAACGCGCGGCGCGCGCCGCAGCGGGCGGCGCGCGCGGTCACGCACGCCGTCGCCACCCCGGCCGCGGCGTGGCTGCTCCACGCGGTGGCGCTCGTCGCCTGGCACGTCCCCGTCCTCTACTCGGCGGCGTTAGGCAACGACGCGGTGCACGCGCTGGAGCACGTCAGCTTCCTCGGCACGGCGTGGCTGTTCTGGTGGCGCGTGGCGCAGCCGACCGGGCGTCGGGTGCTCGGCGAGGCGGCCGGCATCCTGTACGTGATGAGCATGGGGCTGCTGGGCAGCGCGATGGGCGCGCTGCTCGCCTTCTCGCGCGCGCCGTGGTACCCCGTGCACGCGGCGGGCGCGCGCGCGTGGCACACGACGCTCATCGCCGATCAGCAACTGGCCGGGCTCGTGATGTGGGTGCCGGCGGGGCTCGTCTACGTCGGCGCCGCGCTCGCACTCGCGGCGCGGTGGATGCTCGCCGACGCGCGCCGGTCGCGTGGCGCGCCGGCGCGCGGGCTCCGGTCGGCGCACGCGTTCGGCGCGACGGCCGCGGCGCTCCTCGTGTTCGTGTTGCTCGGCGCATGCGGGGGCGAGGGCCGCCGCGAGGGGAGCGAGGTCGGCGGTGATCTGGCGAGCACGGGCGAACTCGCGTCCATCCAGGGCGGCGCGCACCTCGCGGCAGACCCGGCCCGCGGCGCGCGCGCCATCCGCACGTACGGCTGCGGATCGTGCCACCTGATTCCCGGCATCCGCGGCGCCGACGGGATGGTCGGCCCGCCGCTCACCGGCTGGCGCGAGCGCGCGATCATCGCGGGCTACCTCGCCAACACGCCCGAGCATCTGGTCCAGTGGATCGTGATGCCGCAGTCGGTCGCGCCCGGCAACGCGATGCCCAACCTCGGCGTCACCGACGGCGACGCGCGCGACATCGCGGCGTACCTGTACACGCTGGAGCAGTAGCGGGCCCGTAGGACGGCCCGTTGCGGCGCCCGCGTATTGACAGCTCGTGGTGCCGGGTCAGTATTGCCCGGCACGAGCACGCGGCCGCGGGGCGAGCGGCGGGGTGCGCGCTCGTCCCCGTCCGACACGCGCCAGAGGTCCACCGAATGCTACGCACTAAAAGTCGGCCGGCGCTGTTCGGCGTGGCCGCCAGCACGACGCTCGCTGCGGCGTGTTCGTCCGCCACCGACCCCGCGAGAAACCCGGCGAACCGGCTCAGCGCCGACGAGGCCGGCGCGATCGCGAGTGCGTTCGTCGCGCAGATGTACGGCGCGGTGGGCGGTGCGACGCACCTCGCCGGCATTCCGGCGTCGCTCGCGTTCTCGCGCGCGCCAACCGCGCCCGCCTCGGCAGCGGACGGGCTGCCGCGGCTCGTTCTGTCACCCGTTTCGTTCAGCGAGGCATGCCCGCTCGGCGGTTCGGTCACGGGTACGGCGACCTTCACCGAAAACCTGGACGAGCGTGGCAGCGGAACGATCACGAGCACGATCACGTCCACTCCGCAGGGCTGCGTGGTGTCGGCTGGTGACCGCAACGTCGCGGTGACGGGCGCGCCGGCGATCGCAATGGCGATCGCCATACCGGTGGCGGCGTTCGCGCAGTCGGGGATCGCGACGGTCCGCATTTCCGGGGGATTCAGCTGGTCGGGCGGTAGCTGTCAGCTCGACTACACGGCGAGCGTGGCGCCCGCCGGGACGGGATCGGTGAGCGGCACGGTCTGCGGCCAGAGTATCAACCGCGCGTTCTGACGCGGCGCCCCATTCGCCGTCGCACGACGCCATGCGCGTCGACCACGTCGCGGTCTGGACGCACGACGCGGACAGCCTCGAACGGTTACGTGCGTTCTACGTGACGTACTTCGGCGCGACCGTCGGACCGCGCTACGCGAGCGCGCGCCGCCCGGGGTTCGCGTCGTACTTCCTGCACTTCCCGGCGTCGGTCCGCGACGACTCGCATCCGACCGCGCGCGAACACGGCGCGCGCATCGAGCTGATGACGGCCCCGGCGCTCGCACCCGCGGCGCTGGGGGAGGTCGTCGGGTACGCCCACCTCGCTCTCGCGGTCGGCTCGCGCGCGGCGGTGGACGCTCTCGCGGCGCGCCTCCGCGCGGACGGGGTGCCCGTCGAATCCGGGCCCCGCCTCACCGGAGACGGCTACTACGAGGCGGCCGTCCGCGACCCGGACGGCAACCTCGTCGAGATCATGGCCGACCCGGACGCCACCTGACGCTCCGGTCCGGCCGGGTGGTCCGGACGGCGCCTACCAATCGTCGCCGAACCACCCCTCGCCAAACGGGTCACCCGGGGGCGCGACGAGCGCGGGCGTCGGTCGCGGGGCTTCGCGCCGCGTCTGCCACCGGTCAACGTCCGCCGCGAGCGCGAGCAGGTGTGCGCGTGCGTCGACGTCCCCGGTGGGCGGCACGCGCCGCGCGGTCGCGGCCACCGCGCCCAGCTTCAACTCGGCCATCGCGCGCACCTCGGGTGCCGCCGCGCTGTCGGCGGCGAGCGCCAGCAGGCGGTCGACGACGGCCCGCTGTGCGACGCGGCGCAGCGCGGCGTCGCGTGGCGCCGTTCCGCCCGCGCCGCCGTGAGGCGCCTCGGCGCGCGGCGCGGTCGCCGCGAGGAGGGCGTCGACGACGTCGCCGAGCCCCGGCTGCAGCGGGTCGTGCAGACGCTGCTGAACGAGCCGCGTCGCGCGGTCGCGCTGCAGCGCCGCGTCGACGATCATCGCCGAGAGCGTGCGCGCGGCGCCGAGTTCGTCGAACACGGGCCGCGCCCGCCCCCCGAACAGCTCGACGGCCGGCGTGACCTGGTCTGCCCACGGCGCGAGCAGCGTGCGCACCGTGTCGGGCACGGCGAGTTCCGCGGGCGCGAGCGCGCCGGCGATCGCGGCGAGCGCGCGCCGCTGCCGAGCCGGGGCGACGGGGCGCGTCGCCTGCTGCCCGTCGCCGCGAACGGCGTTCGCGTACTCGACGCCGCCTAACGTCTTTGCGAGCCGGTTGAGCGCGAAGCGGTGCCAGAAGTAGAGCGGCACGAAGCGCTCCTGCACGAGCGCGATCGGGTCGCCGGGGCGCACGGCCCGTTCCGTGAAGCGCGCCATCGCGGCGCGGCGCACGTTCGTGGTGCGCGTCCAGTACTCGTCCTCCGTGTCCGCGTCGTCCCACAGATTCACCCGCGGGTCGCTCGAGAACTCGGGGCGCGCGTCCGCGTCGCTCAGGTACAGGTAGCCCTTCCGGAGGCCCTCGGCCACGATCGCGCGCAGCGAGTCGCCCTCGGTCGCGGCGGGGAAGATGCCGTACCCCCAGCGGATGGCCCACACGTCGTAGTCGCCCGGCCCGACCGCGTACGCCTGCGAGAGGTCGAGCGTGCCGTCGGCGCGCGGCAGCACGCGCGGCGCGGGATAGTCCATCACGCTCGCGCGCCCGTACGAGGAGGCGATGTAGTTGTGCGTGAGGCCGAGCGTGTGCCCGACCTCGTGCGCGCTGACCTGGCGCACGCGCGCGAGCACGAAGGCCGTCTCCGCCGGCGTCGCGTCCGCGCCGACGAGCGCCGCGTAGATGTTGGCGTCGGTGCGCGCGCGGTGCGAGTCCATGCGCGCCATCGCCTTGACGATCTCGCCCGTCCGCGGGTCGCCCAACGAACCGCCGATCGACCACCCGCGCTCGTTGCGGTTCTCCCACTGCACGACGTTGTAGCGCGCGTCGGCCGGGTCGGCGCCCGCGGGCAGCCACTCGACGCGCAGTCCGCCCGCGAGTCCGGCGCGCGCGAACGCGTCCTCCCACCACTTGACGCCCTGCATCGTCGCGGTGCGGACGGGTTCGGGGATCCCGGGGTCGACGTAGTACACGATCGGATTGGCGATGCGCCCGTCCGGCCCGCGGTCGAGGCGGTGGCGCGCGATCCACGTCACGCCTAACGGACGGTCCACGGGCCGCGCGTAGTCCTGGAAACGCACGCCGATGTACCCGACGCGAGGGTCGGCCTCGCGCGGCCGGTAGCCGGCCGGGAGCGGCAGGAGCGAGACGTGTTCGCGCAGTGTGACGGCCCGCCCGTCGGGCGCGATCGACTCGACGATCGGGCCGGGGGGACCCGCGGCGGCAAAGGTCAGCGCCACGTCCACCTCGGTGTTGTGCGCGAAATTGCGCGTCGCGGGGCGGTACACGCCCGAGCGGTCGCGCGCGAGCGCGTAGCTCCCCTGCCCCGTCCGGGCGAGCGTGCGCGTCACCTCCATCCAGTCGCGGACGAACAGGTCGGTCGCGTCGACCACCAGGCGCGCGCCCGGCGGCGTGGTAGCAGATGCGCCGCCCGCCGCCGTGGTCGGGGCGGGAACGATGGGCAGGGCCACGATCGTGCTCGGCGGAAACGCGTCCGCGATCGTCCGCTGGTGCGCGGCATTCGCCGAGTCGCTCGATCGATACTTCCAGTTCTCCAGCACGACGAGCACGCGCGCGCCGGAGCGCTCGAAGCGCGCGACGTAGCCCTCGCCGTTCGCGCCGCGATCGAGTCCGACCGGGTTGGATCCGAGCCCGGTCGCGAGCGAGGTGAGGAGGAGGGCGCGCGTCGTGTCGGCGGGGAGCTCGAGAAGCACCCGGCCGCTCGCCGACTCGAGTCGGAGCGGAAGGAAGCCGTCGAGGCGTTCGGTCGCGGGGGCCGGCTGGGCTGCGAGCCGGGTGCCGGCAAGGACGCCGGCATACAGGAGCGCGCGCGCGGCGCGGGCGGGGGCGGTCGTCATAGCTGCCACAACGCGCCGAGGGGCGCCCGTGTTGGGCGCCCCCCGATTCCGCCGCGCGCGACCGACCGGGCCTTACTGCTTGCGGACGAGCGCCTTGCGCACCCACCCCTCGTGCGCGCCTCCCTGCACGCGCACGTACCCGCTCTTCTCCTCGCCCATCGACACCAGCTCGTCCGCCTTGCCCAGCACGCCCACGGGCCGGGCGGACTCCGAAGGGCCGGAGAGCAAAGTCACGTTGGCGATCTTCGGAACGATCACGTCGCCCTCGGCGAACACCGCGCCGGCCTTCTCGCTCCCGGCCGCGGCACCGTTCGCGCCTCCTGCGGCCATGTGCTGCAGGTTCGGGTCGGCGCGTACCGCCTTCACGATGTTGTTGTAGTTGTCGAGGAAACTGGCGGCGACGACCTTCCCCTCGTTGGTGTTCGTGTAACCGCCGAGCCCGCCCACCACTCCGCCGGCGAAGCCGAGGGCGCCGAGCGCGAAGTCCCGCTTGCGCGCCTTCCCCTCTGCCGCCGCCACCTGCACGCCGCTGCGCGTGTCGGCGATGAGGATGTTGGTCTGCGCCTCCTTGAATTTCAGTCCGCCGCCGAGCGCGCCCACCACCGGCACGCGCCGCGAGAAGAAGCCGCCGACCGCGCCGGCCACCCCGCCCGCGTTCCCTTCCGAGAACAGCACGTTGGGCGTGAGGACGAAGTCGGCGGCGCGCAGCTGTCCGCCGCCGACGTTGGACGACGATTGCAGCTGCCCGGCCTGGGCGAGTTCGCGCTCCTGCATGAGGTTGCGCATGCCGGCCCCGCGCTCGACCACCTGGAAGCAGCGCGACTGCTGGACCATCATGCGGATGAGCCCCGTCGGCGACTGCAGCTGGTAGCGCGCGAGCGCGATGATCACCTCGTTCTGCGGCTCGACGACCGCGAGGGTGCCGATCGGCTTGTCGCACTTCTCCAGATCCGCCCCGTTGTCCCCCGTCGTTTGCGCGCCCGCCGCCGCGGCAACCAGCGGGATGCAGGCGAGCGTGATCTGAGCCGGGCGGCGAGCATACGGGTGCATGTCGAGAACCCTCGGTGATGGGGACCGGGTGCGGCCCGCGTGACCGACGCACGGTGGGGGCGGCGAGGGTCCCATACTCCGGCGCGCCGGATGTGATGTCAAGCACATCCGGACGCGTCTCGTCCCTGCATCGCCCGTCCGGGCCGCGCGGGCCCGGCAATTCGGTCGGCTGCAGACGTTTTGTGTAGCAGGACTACTACGCCTGCCAGACGCCGCCATACCGGACCGAGCGGTCGCCGCCGCGCTGGCGGACGCGCGCCCATCCCGCCGTACGGGGGCCGCCCCCTATCTTGCCGTGGCGCGTTTCGCACCCGTCCCGCATCCGAAGTATGGCCACCAGCACCCGCCCGACCCGCAGGCCCGCCTCCGCCGCCGCGGCCCCAGCGGCAGCGCCGAAGGGCGCCGCGACGCCTCTGAGCCGCGATCAGCTCCTTGCCGCCTACCGCACGATGCTCCTGTCGCGCCGGCTCGACGACAAGGAGGTCCAGCTGAAGCGGCAGAACAAGATCTTCTTCCAGATCTCGGGCGCGGGGCACGAGGCGATCCTCACCGCGGCGGGCCTCGTCCTCAAGGCGGGGTACGACTGGTTCTACACCTACTACCGCGACCGCGCCCTCTGCCTCGCGCTCGGGATGACCGCCCGCGACATGCTGTACTCGGCCGTCGGCGCCGCCGCCGACCCGAGCTCGGGCGGCCGACAGATGCCGTCGCACTGGGGGCACAAGGCGCTGAACATCGCCAGCTCCTCCTCGCCCACGGGCACGCAGTTCCTGCAAGGGGTCGGCGCCGCCGAAGGGTCCCTCCGCGCGCGACTGCTCGGTATCGCGGAGGGCTTCCACGGCGACGAGGTGGTGTTCGTCTCGACCGGCGACGGGACGACGAGCCAGGGCGAGTTCTGGGAGTCGATGAACACGGCCAGCAACCTCAAGCTGCCGGTCGTCTACTTCGTCGAGGACAACGGCTACGCCATTTCGGTCCCGGTCGAGGTGAACACGGCGGGCGGCTCGATCTCGGACCTCGTCGAGAACTTCCCCGACCTGCACATCGAGCGCGTCGACGGCTGCGACCTCCTGGCGAGCTACGAGGCGGTGTCGCGCGCGGTCGCGCACGCGCGCGCACGCCGCGGCCCCGCGCTCGTGCACGCGAAGGTGATCCGCCCGTACTCGCACTCGCTCTCCGACGACGAGACGCTCTACCGCCCGCAGGAGGAGCGCGACGAGGACGCCCGGCGCGACCCGCTGACGACCTTCCCGGCGTGGCTCGTCGCCAGCGGTCACGCGACGCACGACCAGCTCGACGCGATCGCCGCCGACGTCGACGCGGAGATCCTGGCCGCCACCGACGACGCGCTCGCACAGCCGCAGCCGGCCGCCGACACGGTCTACGACTTCGTCTACTCCCCCGACGTCGACCCGACGGGCGAGCAGTTCGACACGGAAGACGACCCGCAGCTCTCGGGCGGCGACGTCACGATGATCGACAGCATCAACGCGGTGCTCCGGGACGAGATGCGCCGCAACGAGCGAATCCTCGTGTTCGGCGAGGACGTCGCCGACGTGAGCCGCGAGCAGCACCTCGGGAAGGTCAAGGGCAAGGGGGGCGTGTTCAAGGCGACGCACGGCCTGCAGACCGAATTCGGGTCGGCCCGCGTCTATAACAGCCCGCTCGCCGAGGCCAACATAATCGGGCGGGCGATCGGGCTCGCGCACCGCGGCTTCAAGCCGGTCGTCGAGATCCAGTTCTTCGACTACATCTGGACGGCCTACATGCAGCTGCGCGACGAACTCGCGACGATGCGCTGGCGGTCCAACAACGCGTTCGCGGCGCCGGTCGTCGTGCGCACGACGTACGGCGGCTACATCCGCGGCGCGATCTACCACTCGCAGACCGGCGCGTCGTTGTTCACGCACTGCCCGGGACTCCGCGTCGTCTGCCCCAGCACCGCGCTCGACGCGGCCGGGCTGCTGCGCACGAGCATCCGCTGCGACGACCCCGTGATCTTCCTCGAGCACAAGCACCTCTACCGCCAGACGTACAACAAGGGGCGGTACGCGGGGCCCAACTTCATGATCCCGTTCGGCAAGGCGCGCACGGTGCGCGAGGGCACCGACGCGACGATCGTGACCTACGGCGCGACGGTGCAGCGCGCCCTCGCCGCGGCCAACCAGCTGGCCGAGGAAAGCGGCGTGAACGTCGAGGTCATCGACCTGCGCACGCTCGCGCCGTGGGACCGCGAGGCGGTGTACGCGAGCGTGAAGAAGACGTCGCGCGTGATCGTCGGCTACGAGGATTCGATCTCCTGGGGCTATGGCGCCGAGATCGCCGCGCGCATCGCCGACGACTGCTTCGCGTGGCTCGACGCGCCGGTCAAACGCGTCGCCAGCACCGACACGTTCGTCGGCTACGCGCCCTCGCTCGAGGACGCAATCCTGCCGCAGGTCGAGACGTTCAAGCGCGCGGTCACCGAGGTGCTCGCGTACTGAGCGTCGTCGCGTGCACGGGCGGCCCCCGCGTCTGCGGGAGCCCGCCCGTGCGCTCGTCAGTGTAGGGTGACCGTGAGCGCGCGCCGGCGCCGCAGCAGTTCGATGGTGCTGCGCCGGTGCGGGTCGAACGCGACGCGCAGCCGCTCCACGGTCGCCGGCGCGCCATCCACACGCAATACGACGTCCCCGCTGCGAACCGGGTCCCACTCGGCGCTGGCCTGCACGACCAGCAGCCCGCGCGCGCTCCCGCTTCCGAAGTAGGCGGCGAGCTCCTCGTTCACGGGCGCGAGGCGAAGTCCGGGCAGGCCGCCGGCGCGCGCCGAGTCGTCGCGAGCGGAATCCGCCCGCGCCAGCCGCGCCTCGGCGCCGCGTAGCCGGTGGCGCAGGGCGGCGAGGTCTTCCTCCGCGTCGGAGAGCGAGTCGGCCATCGCGAGCGAGCGTTCGTCGCGCGCGAGTCGATGCAACTGCTGCTGCAGTTCGCCCATGCGCTCGATCAGTCCGCCGAGCGACGCCGCGCGTTCGGAGTCGACGGGTGCGAGCGCCGATCGCGCGGCGTCGGACGGGGACGCAGCCGCCGACGCGGCGACCGGTGCGCGCGCGGCCGGAGCGACCGCACCCGGGATGACCGCCGACACGATGGACGGGGCGACGGGCGGGGTCACGACGGTCGGCGTGACGGCCGGCGCGGCATCGGCGGGTGACGCCGTGACGACGGCGGCAGGCGCGGAGGCAGGGGCCGCCGCGCTGGTCGGCGAACCGTTAGTCGGGATCGTGACCAACTGGCGGCGGCCGCCCCCGAGCACGAGCAGGACCAACGGCTCGCCCGGGCGGGCCGTTTGGATCTCCTCGTCGAGGCGCCGCACGAGTGCGTCACCCGACCCCGCCTGACCGACGTCGGACGGCGCGAGGCGGAGCGACACGCCGTTGATCGCGGCCAGACGATTGCCTTCCGAGATGCCCGCCCGGTCGGCCGGGCTCTCGGGGGTGACCGAGACGACCAGAAGGCCGAGCGTGTCGCGGCTGCCGCCGGACGCGCTCACCGACACGCCGAGCGGAGTGCGGGCATCGGCGGTTCCCACGGGCGGTACCGCCGCGACCGACTGCTGCGCCGCGAGGCGCCGTGCCGGAACTGCGGCCGCGAACACGACCGTGCCGAGCAGCGCCGGCCGTGCGAACGAGGCGAGGCACGCGAGGCGATGGCGCATGCTCAGCGCGCGCCTCCGCTCGTCGGCTGTGGGGCGCGGTCGGGCTGGCCCGTCGCGTCGTCCGCCGCGCCCGACCCCGGTGGCGCGCCGTCCCCGTCACTCGGCATGCGATCCGCGGCCGATCCGCCGTCCACCACGCGCCGCGCGGCGACGAGGTGCGAGGCGAACCAGGCGCCGCGCGCCCCCTCGCCGAGCACGTCGTAGCGCACGGCCCCGCCACTCGCCGTCGCGTGCAGCACGCGGTTATGGCCGACGTAGATGGCCACGTGATCGGGCGTGCTGCCGTCGTTGGCGAAGAACAGCAGATCGCCCGGCCGCAGGTCGCCGCCGCGCGTCGACACCGTCATTCCCGACTGTGCCAGCTGCCGCACGGTCCGCGGCAGCTCCACCCCTTCGCGCCCGAACACGTACTGGACGAAGCCGGCCGCGTCGAACCCGTCGGCCGGAGTGGTCCCGCCGGTGAGGTACGGGACGTTGACCAGCCCGTCGCCGAGGTCGAGGACGCGCGGGACGATACGCGAAGGCACCGCGGCCATCGAGGCGCCCGGGGTCATCGGCACGGCCGCAGCCGGTCGGCCGGCGCCGTTGGTCACCACGCCGCGGCCAGGCACCGCGGTCGCCGCGGCGCGCGCGGCGTGGCCTCCGCCGAAACTCACCGTCAGGCCGACGCGGAACTGGGCGTTGTGCCGGTTGAAGTTGAGCGCCGCCGTGTCGCCACGAAGCGCACGCCGGAAGCGCGCCTCGCCCGTCACGCCGAGCCAGCCGAGCAGCTCGTGGCGCACGCCGACGCCGTAATTGAGCGTGGTGAGCCCCGTGTCGACGCCCGCGGCCGGGCGTGTCGCGTAGTAGCCGATCCCGCCGAACGCGTACGGCGAGAATCCGAGCAGCAGTGCGCGGCCGACGCCGAACGTGCGCAGGGGCTCGAACAGGAGGTCAGCGTCGGCCGTCCAGGCGGCCACGTGCAGCGACGGTCCACCGCCGTTGCCGTACGCGTCGACGCACCGCCCGCGGTGGCAGCCGTACCCGCCGTAGTCGTACGCCTGCGGCCTCGCGGTCGCGTCGTGCGCGGTGTTGAGCGATCCGCTCACTCGCAGTCCGAACGGGCCGGTGTACGCGCCGAGGGCGAGGCCGCCGAACACCGGGGCGGATGACTGGTCAGTTCGTGCGGCGAAGCCTTCCAGCACGACCGGCGATTGCGCGCGCGCGGCGGGTGCGGATAGGACGAGGGCGCCGCAAGCACCGGCGGCGAGGACGCGGCGGGGAGCCATGAGAGGAGCGGGGCGCAGGGGGACGGAGCGCCGCGCGCGGTCGCGCACGCGGCATTTCGTGCGAGACACGCCACGCACGTCGGACCCCTACATCCGTCCCGCCACGAGATGATCGCCGTGTCGACGTGCGGCGCCTGACGCGCCCGCGCTATCCGGCGTTCGGCACGGCGTTCACGGCGCCAGGTATCGTCGCGGACTGCACGTCGTCCAGGCGCGACACGTCGATCGAGAGCGTCCCGTCCGGACGCGTCGGGTTGAACAGGTCGCCGAACTTCGCGCCGGCGACGATCTCGTCAGGCTTGTACGAGGTGCGCGCGTGCACGACCTGCGCGTTCGTCTCGTCGATGCCCGACAGGAGCACCAGGAATTCGGCCTCGATCTCGTTCATCGTCGCGCGGTCCAATCCGGCGAGCGGGCTCTCCGGCCCGATCGGGTGCACGATGGTCCACGCGAGCGGAAAGAACACCACGCTCTGCCGTTCGAGCGCGAGTTCGTCGAAGCGCCGGATCCGGCGCCCGTCCTGCTCGACGAAGCGCGCGAAGAGCACCCGGGCCTCCAGTTGCACCAGCTCCGTGCGTCGCTCGTTCACGAGGCGGAACATGAACGCGGTGCCGTCGCCGAACGGCGCGAGCAGCGCGCGCCGGCTGAATCGGATGCGCGCGGTCGGCCGCGAGAAGCGGGCGAAGACGAGGCCCGTCACCAGCGCCACCGACAGGATGCTCACGAGCGCCTCGACCGTGACGAGCGTGTTCGCCGCGATGCCGGCAGGCGCGATCGAGCCGTAGCCGATCGTCGCGAAGGTTTCGACGCTGAAGAAGAACGCCCGCACGAACGCGTTTCCGTCGAGCGTGTGGCCGCCGTCGACGAGGGCGTCCGGCCCGCACAGCCAGTACGCGAGCGCGAACAGCAGGTTCACCGCCACATACCCCACCGTGAAGTAGGAGAGGAAGCGCGGCCACGGCATGATGAGCGCGGTATGGTACGGCGCGAGTCGGTCGAGCGGCCCGAGCCCTTCACGCGCGACGTTGAACGAGCCGTCGACGTTGAGCAGGCGCCGCCGGCTCTCGCGCGCGACGACCGCGCCGAACCCGAGATCGTCGTCGATCGTCGGCGTGGTGAGCCGCGCCCGACGCGCCCGCGCGCCGGGCGCGCTCGCCGGGGCGGGAGACGTGGCGGGTGCGGGAGTGGCGGCGCCCACGGCCGGATCGGCCGGCGGGCGCTGATGCGGAAGCGGGGCGGCGTCAGCCATGCGGGACAGTAACACGCCGGTGCCGCGAAACTTCCCGCGGTCCCGAGCGGTAAGGTGGGCAACCGGAGGGAATTGCATGTTGCACGCGCTCTTTGCCACGCTCTCGTTCGTGGCCTTCGTCCTGACGCTCGTGGCGGTGGCCGCGGGCTACGTCGTCAGTCGCCGCTTCGTGCGCGACCGCCTGCGCTTCGTCGACGCGGTCCAGCGCGGCACCGCGCCGTGGATCGCGGCCGCGGGCGCGCTCGCGATCGGCATGCTCGCCGCGCTGGTCCTCCCGTTCGTCGGCGCGGGCTCGGCGGTCTGCTTCGCCGTGGCCGTCGGACTCGGCGTGTCGGCCGGTGCGCGCGATATCCGGCGCGGCAACCTGCCGGTGCGCTGGGGATGACGCGCGCGGTCGGCGCGCCTCTCGTAACCGCTACTCGTAGCGGCTGCGCAGGATCTCGCGGTGGTGTAGCTCGTGCCCCGCGATGATCCACGCCGCCGCGCGCGCCGACATCGGCGCGCCGTTGGCCACGACGCGACGCGCGAGCGCCGCGTCGTCGAGGTTGCGGAACAGCGAGAGCGTGGCGCGCCGGACCGCCGTCCACTCGCCGAGCAGTGAGCCGAGCGCCCGCCCGTCGAACCCGGCGTTCGCCACGTAGGCGTTCTCGTCGAACGCGGGGAGCGGGTGCGTCTCGCCGCGGGCGGCGGCGAGCGCCCGGTACGTGAAGATCCGCTCGGTGTCCACCGCGTGCCCGACGAGTTCCCGCACGCTCCACTTCCCCGCGGCGTAGCGGTGCCCGGCGCGCGCCTCGCCGATCGCGTCGACCACGGCGACGGTGTCGGCGAGCTGCGCGTCGAGCGTGTCGAGCACGTTGCCGCGCGGCACCAGCGCGATGTAGGCGCCGTAGTAGGGCAGGAACTCCGCGCCGTCGGCGGATGGCGGGGCGTCGAGCAGGGGCGATCCGGCAGTCGACATCGGAGCGGGCGCTGGGGTGGGCGGGGCGGATGCCTAACGTAGAGCGCCGGCGTCGCCGACGACGCGGCCGCCGCGAACCGCGAGGATGACCTGCGCGTCGCCGGCGGCCGCCGCGTCGGTCCGCGAGAGGTCCCGGTCGACGACGACGAAGTCGGCGGGCTCGCCTGCACGCAGCACGCCGGGCGCGTCCGCGGGGGCCGTCAGGAACCGGCCGCCGACGTCGACGACGCGCGCCTCGGGCGCCTCGCGCGTGAGCTTCCGCGCTTCGGCGGCCGAGCCGACGAACGCGAGCCGGTCGCCGCGCACGACGACCGCGTCGGCCCAGGGTCGGCGCGGGTCGCCGGTATGCACCCGGGCGTTCACGACGGCGAGCGTGATCGGGCCGGGCATCACGGCGCGGCCGGCACCGGCGTTCAGCCGCGCCGCTCGACCGCGTCGCGCACGTCGAGCAGGATCTCGAAGTACAGCTGCTCGCGCCGGTAGGCGAAATCGAGCGTCGTCATCTGCTGCGCGTCGCCGGCGGCCTTGGCGCGCTCGAACGCCTCGCGGTACATCTCGTCGAGGTTGGTCAGGATCTTGTCGCGGGAGCGAGACATGCGCGGAGAGGCAGAAGGTGGAGCACCGGGCGTGGGACCCGGTGATGCGCCGATCGCCTGCGCCGTGAGGCGCGGCGGCTGGTCGCCGGGCGCGGGCGCGGCCTCGTCGGGGTCGACGAGTCGGCGCGCGGCGCCGAGGATGGCGCGGCGCGGGTCGAAGAGGGGCGGCATCGCGGATCGCGGCGCTCGGCGCGGGGTGAAAAGCGGATGAGGCGCGAGGAAGTGTTCGCCCGCGACGGTCACCGGTGTGTCTACTGCGGCGGCGAGTTCCCCGTCGAGCAGCTCAGCGTCGACCACGTCCAGCCGCGCGTGAAGGGGGGCGACCGGTCGGGCGGCAACCTAGTGACGGCGTGTGGGGCCTGCAACACGCGCAAGGGGCACCGCGGCGTCGCCGAGTTCCTGACCGCCGAGCCCGACGCGCGGCGCAACTTCCTCCACCTCGCGCGGCACGTGTGGCCGCGTCACCTCCGGGCACTCCAGGACGAGCTGCGCCGCCGCGCACGTTAGGCCCGCCCCCGGCGGCCCTCAGAGTCGGTGGAAGACCGCCTCCGCGACCACCCGCCCGCCCTTGAGGTGTTCGACCACGATCCGCTCCAGCAGTGCGGGCGTCACGCCGGCGTACCACACGCCTTCGGGGTAGACGACGACGATCGGCCCGCCGGTGCAGACGCCCAGACACGGCGTCTCGCCCCGCTTGACGCGGTCGGGGCCGAACAGAAGCCCCTCGCGCTGCAGCAGCCGGGCGAGCAGCGCGTAGAGCTCGCGCCCGCGCCGGTCCGGGGCACAGTACGCCCCGGTGCAGACGAGCACGTGGTGTCGGTAGCCGTCCATCACCGGCGCGGGTGCCTTCGGCGCGCTGGCCGGTGCGCCCACGATCGACCAGGTGGTCACGCTCCGCTCACGGCTTGGGCGGTCCGCCGCCGCGCGCGTCGCGTTCGGTGTGGGCGCGTGCGTCGTGGCGCTCCCGTACGAGCGCCACGCTCGCCCGGAAGACGAGTGCGACTCCCACCATCGACACCGCGGGCCCGAGCACGGGGTGTCCGCGGAGCGCGGACGACGCGTACGCACTCAACAGGAAGCCGACACCGGCGGACGCGACGCCGCGCACCTGCGTTACCGTCGCGCGGTGCGCGGTGTGCGCCCAGCCCGCGTACAGCACGAGCAACGCCCCCCCGACGCCAACCGCCGCCTGTAACGCCTCGTCGCGCGTGGTCGGGACGGTCGGCCACGGGGCGACCCACCAACGGAGAACCGCGGCCGGTAGGTGAAGGCCGAGGTTCACGGTCTGGGCAACGGTCGCTCCGGTCATCCGCCGGAACCTAACGCCTGCCCGGCCCGGCGCCCGCGCGCCCGCCACCGCCGTGCAAAGTCTTTGCACGGTGCCCCGACCGCCGAGGACCCCGCCACCGTCGCGCCGGCGGGGCTGAACTGGCCCGTCCCGGCGTACGGCTGCCGCTCGGCCGTTCGGGCTGCGCTAGTGCCGCACGGCCGCGAGCACGATCTCGATGAAGATCAGCAGGACGACGGTCACCTCGAGCACCTCTCCGCGCGCGGCCTGTGCCTCCGCGTTCAGCATCCCGTACGTGTCGCGCAGGATGGTGAGCTTGCGGTCGATCCCCGCGCGCCAGGCACGCGCGCGAAAGATGTCGAGCGCCGCCGAATACACGCGCGCGAGGTACACGTCGTCGGTGACCTTGAGCGCGTTCTCGGCACGCTCGACGAGCTCGGTGGAGTCTGTCACGCGTGCCTGCAGCTCGCGCAACAGTGGCGCGTACCCGCGGCGCAGCAGGTGCGCGACGCCGCGCCGCGCCGCCGCGATCCGGTCGTTGGTTGCCGGCAACTCCGCGTCGAGCACGGCGTCGTAGTACCGCAGCTCGAGCAGCTGGGCGTTCGCGAACTCGAGGATGTACTGCACGTCCGCGTCGCTCGCGCGCGGCTCGACGACGAGCGCGTTGTCCCATGTGAGGATGGCGAGGTCGTCGGCGTAGTAGCTGAACCGGTGCGGCAGCAACTCGCGCCGCGCGTCGGCCGACAGCGGGCGCGACTCGCCGAGCAGGAGCGGCGCGGCGGTCGCGGCGTCGAGCACCTGCGGCGACGTCGGCCGGCCGCTCGCGTCGCGGAGCGCGTCGACGCGGAACACCACGTAATCCTCGGTCTGCGCGGCGACGTTCGCTCGCTCGGTCGCCGGCGCGATGCGCTCGGTCAGGAGTCGCAGGTGGTGGTCGAAGATGGGCGTCAGGTTGGTGCCGACGTCGACCGCCGTGCCGAAGCGCGCGAACTCCGCCCACGTCACGTCGCGTGGCGCGTCGAAGCGCAAGCGGAGCGAGACGACGCCGAAATCGAAGATCCGCGCCGACACCTCGGCGTCGCACGCGCCGACGTCGGCAATCCGCACCTGCTCCTGTCCGAGAATGAGCGTCAGCGGCGGATTGGCGATCTGGAGCGCCTGCGCCTCGCCGCGCACCGGCCGCACGCGCGCGGGCGCGCTCGCGGCCAGCAGGTCGAGCGCGCGGTCGAGGCGAATCTCGTATGCGACGTCGTACAGCCGGTAGACGATCGCGGAGCCGTCGACGCGGAACGCGGTGGTGGCGGCGCCGCTCGCGGCCGACGTGGGCGCCGCGATCTCGACGTTAGAGAGGGGCGAGTGCACCCGTGGAAGGTACACCCGCCAATCGACCCGGCATCCGCCCCGCAGCGCAGACCGGCGCGCGCGGAAATGGCGATCTCAAGGCCTCGTCCTTCCCGCGGCGGTGAGCGTATGACCCGCGACGAGGCCGCCCGGTCAGTTGCCGCGCGTCGCCGCCGACCGCCTCGCGGCGCCCTTCACGTTCGCGCCGGTCACCTGCCGGATCAGCGCGACCTCCTCCGACCGGTACGGCGTGCCGTCCGTGCGGAAGATGTCGTGGAACCACACCGGCGGCTCGCCCGTGTACTCGCGGGTCCACGAATCCCACGGCATGATCGTCTGTGAGCGACCCTGCACGAAGCCCCAGTTGATCGCGCCCACGTGTTCGGTCGCGAGCACCGGAAGATGCGTCTGGAACGTGCTGCCGACCGGGCGGGCCATGTACTCGCTGAGGATGATCGGCCGGTTGTACCGGCGCAGCGCCGCGATGAGCTGGCGCGTGCGCGGCAGCTCGTCGTAGCTGTGGAACGTGATCACGTCCGAGTGCTCGAGCTGCCAGCGCGTGATCGGCAACATCGTGGCGGTGTCGGCGTAGTCGCCCTTCCACGGCCCCGTCGTCAGCGGCTGCGTCACGCCCACCGACCGCGCCCACCCGAACGCCTTCTTGAGCAGCGCGAGCGAGTAGTCGCCCTTGTTACGCGGTTCGAAGATGAAGTATGCCGGCCGGTTGATGTTGTCCGGCTCGTTCATCACGTCCCACGCGAGGACGCGGCGGTCGCGCGCGAAACGTCCGACCACCGCGGTCACGTACGGACGCAGGGAGTCGTGCTTGCTGGTGTCGCTGAGGATCGCGACGCCGGGGCTCTGCACCCACGTCGAGTTGTGTACCCACGGGTACGGCTGCCGCTGCGGCCCGGCGTGCGGGAACGGATCCCAGCACGCGTCGAACAACACCAGCATCGGGCGGATGTGGTGCTTGTCGGCGATCGCCAGAAACTGGTCGACGCGCGATAAGAAGCCCTGCGGGTCCTGCTTGTAGGCGAGGTCGTGCAGGAACACGCGCATCGTGTTCATGCCGAGCGATTCCGCGTAGCCGAGTTCCTTGTCGATCGTCGCAGGATCCCAGGTCGCGGCCTGCCACATCTCGAGCTCGTTGCTCGCCGTGCTCGGCAGGAAGTTGCTCCCCGCCACCCAGCCGACGGAGTCGTACCACGCGCGCGCGTGCGCCGGCGTCCACTGGCCGTCAGCGGCGGCCCCAGCGACTTGCAGCGTGGTCGCGCTCGGGCGCGTGTCGCGCGGCGGCCGCGGCGTGGCAACGCCCTGGGCGCCCGCGCGTGCGGCCGGCGCGACCGCAAGGAGGATGGTGGCGAGCGCGCCACAGGCGGCGCGTCGGGCGGACAAAAACGTGGGCATCAGGATGACGGGAAGCGACGTGGGGAGCGCAGGCGGGGTCGGCGGCACGAGCTCACGCGGCGGGCGCTATGGCTGCGCCGTCGGACGCCGTACAGACGTACACCGCGGGGCGCAGGTGGACCTCGGCCTCGTACGTCGCCGCCACGGCGTCGGCGAACTCGACCGCCCGCTCGCGCTCGACCAGGGCGACGCCGCAGCCGCCGAACCCCGCGCCGGTCATGCGGGCGCCGAGGCAGGCGGGATGCTCGCGCGCGAGGCGCACGATCGCGTCGAGTTCGGGGCGCGAGACCTCGAAGTCGTCCCGCAGGCTCGCGTGGCTCGCGTCCATGAGCGCGCCGAGCGCGGCCACGTCGCCGCGTTCGAGCGCGGCGGCGGCGTCGAGGGTGCGCGCGTCCTCGGTGATCACGTGGCGCGCGCGCTTGCGGGTGACCGGATCGAGCCCGCCGCCGCGCGCCTCGAAGTCGTCGAGCGTGACGTCGCGGAGGGCCTTCACGCCGAAGTACGCCGCCGCGCGCTCGCACGCTTGCCGGCGCTCGTTGTAGGCGGAATCGACGAGGCCGCGGCGCGTCGCGGTGTCGAGCACGACCACGGCCACCGAATCGGGGATGGGGACCAGGCGCGAGTCGAGCGAGCGGCAGTCGATGAGCAGCGAGTGCCCCGCGCGCCCTTTCGCGGCGATGAACTGGTCCATGATCCCGGAGTTCACGCCGACCCACGCGTTCTCGGCACGCTGCGAGAGGAGCGCGGCGGCCGTCGGGTCCCACGGCAGGTCCGAGGTGGTCGCGAACGCCCTCGCTACGGCCAGCTCGAGCGCGGCGCTCGACGATAGTCCGGCGCCGACCGGGACGTCGCCGGCGACGACGCCGTCGAGGCCGCGCGTGAGCGCACGCCCCGACTCGCCGAACGCCCACGCGACGCCCCGCGCGTATTCGGCCCATCCGTCGCCGTGCACGCCTGCGGGGTCGCGCGGCAGCGTCGCGAGGTCGAACTCGGTGGTGCTGTCGAAGTCCAGCGCCTCGATGACGACGCGCCGGTCGGCGCGCGGCCGGAAGGCGAGCCACGCCGCGCGGTCGATCGCCATCGGCAGCACGAACCCGTCGTTGTAGTCGGTGTGCTCGCCGATGAGGTTGACGCGCCCGGGCGCGCGCGCGACGAATGCGGGCGGCTCGCCGTAGCGGGCGACGAACGCGTCGGCGACGGTGCCGCGGTCGACGCGGCGGTTTTCGGTGGTCACGGGACGTTGGTCGTGGCGGGTCGCGTCGCGAGCGCGCGCAGCCGCTCCGCCGCGCTCTCCGGCGTGAGGTCGCGCTGAGGCTCGCCGAGCATCTCGTAGCCGACGAGGAACTTGCGCACCGTCGCCGAGCGAAGGAGGGGCGGGTAGAAGTGCAGGTGCACCGTGCACTCGGGCCGTCGGGCGCCGTCCGTGGGCGCCTGATGGACGCCCATCGAGTACGGGAACGGCACGTCGAACACGCGGTCGTAGGTCGCGGTGAGGCGCGAGAGCACGTCGGCCAGCCCGTCGCGCGCGGCGGCGTCCAGCTCCGGAAGCGACGACGCGGCGCGCCGCGGCAGCACGAGCGTTTCGAACGGCCACACCGCCCAGAACGGCACGAGCGCGACCCACTCGTCGTTGGCCACCACGACGCGCTCCCCGAGCCGCTCCTCCGCGGCGAGGTAGTCGGCGAGCAGCGGGCGCCCGTGCCGCGCGTGGTACTCGCCCTGGCGCACCAGCTCGCCCGCGGTGTGCAGCGGCACGTGCCGCTGGGCCCACAGCTGGCCGTGCGGGTGCGGGTTGCTCGCGCCCATCATCTCGCCGCGGTTCTCGAACAGCTGCACGTGGCCGATGTCGGGACGCGCCCCGAGCTCCGCCGTCTGCTCGGCCCACACGTCGACGACCCGGCGCACGGCCGGCGTGCCTAACGTCGCGAGCGTGAGGTCGTGCCGCGGCGAGAAGCAGAGCACGCGGCAGGTCCCAGTCTCCGCCTCCGCCCGCAGCAGGTGCCCCGCGTCGACGACCACGGGCGCCGCGGGCGTCGCGTCGTCGGCGGGCATCAGCGCGGCGTAGTCGTTCGTGAAGACGAACGTGCCCGGGTAGTCCGGGTTGCGCTCGCCGTTCGCGCGCACGTTGCCCGGGCAGAGGTAGCACGTGGGGTCGTACCGCGGCCGCGCGGCCGCGGCCGTGGTCTCGACCTGCCCCTGCCACGGGCGCTGCGTGCGGTGCGGCGAGACGAGCACCCACTCGCCCGTGAGTGGGTTGTGCCGGCGGTGCGGACGCTCGGCGAGGCTCTGCAGCGAGGGCCCGGGGGGATTACCGGAGGGTGCGTCGGCCATCGGAGATGCCTAACGCGTGGTGCCGAACGTGAACACCGTCCGCGACCGCAGCGTGGTGCCGGGGCGCAGGATCGTGCTCGGGAAATTCGCGTGGTTCGGCGAGTCGGGGAAGTGCTGCGTCTCGAGCGCCAGAGCCGACCGGTAGGCGTACACGCGCCCGCCCTTCCCGCGGATCGTGCCGTCGAGGAAGTTGCCGCCGTAGAACTGGAGGCCCGGTTCCGTGGTCGCGACGTCGAGCGTCCGGCCGGAGGCGGAGTCGACGACGCGCGCCGCGTGCACGAGCCCCGTCCGGCCGCCGCGGTCGAGCACCCAGTTGTGATCGTAGCCCTTGCCGTAGCGCAGCTGCGTGTTGGTCTGCCCCACGCGCGCGCCGATCGCGGTCGGCTTGCGGAAGTCGAACGGCGTCCCCGCCACCGGCGCGATCTCGCCCGTCGGGATCAGCGTCGAGTCCACCGGCGTGTACGACGACGCGTCGATCGCGATGACCTCGTTGTTGATGGTCCCGCTGCCCGCGCCGCCGAGGTTCCAGTAGGTGTGCTGCGACATGTTGACCGGCGTGGCGCGGTCGGTGGTCGCCACGTAGTCGATCACGAGCTGGTCCCGCGGCGTGAGCGTGTAGGTCACGCGCGTCGTCAGGTTGCCGGGGAAGTTCTCTTCCTTGTCCGCGCTCACGCGGCTGAACGTGACGCCCACGCTGTCGCCGTGTCGAAACGGCTGCCCCGTCCAGATCTGCTTGTCGAAGCCCACGAGCCCGCCGTGGAGCGTGTTGGGCCCGTCGTTGCGCGCCAGCTGGTACGTCTGCCCGTCGACCGTGAAGCGCCCGTTCGCGACGCGGTTGGCGTAGCGGCCGACGACCGCGCCAAAGTAGGGCGACTTGCCGAGCGGGTAGCCCGCGGCGCTGTCGAAGCCGAGGACGATGTCGTCGAGGTGGCCCGCGCGGTCGGGCGTGCGCAGCGTGGTGATGATCGCGCCGTACGTTATCGCCTGCAGCGTGATGCCGTGCGCGTTGGTCAGCGTGAACCGCTCGACCGCGCGCCCGTCTGGCAGCGCGCCGAACGGCGCCCGCGTCACGCCGGGCTGCTGGCGCGCCGACCCGTTCGCGGCGGACGAGCTCTGGGCACCTGCCTGGGCGGTGGCACACGCCGCGGCACATGCGGCGGCGAGGAGGACGGCGGCGGAGCGGGAGTGCACGACGGGCATCGAGCGGTCGACGGAGATAGAAGTGTGGCGTGGCGCGGCCTCGGCCGCCCCGGCAGCGACGTGCCGGGCGGGCGTGCGGCCGTGGCGTGAAAAGGTACAGCGCGGCCTGCGAAACGGCGCGCCGTCCCGCCCGCGTCGGACGCGCGCCCCACGCCGCGGCTAACTTCCGCGGATGCCCACGAACACCGTGCTCGACCCTGCCGTCGCCGCCAAGGGCTACGCGCACCCGGAAGCGCTCGTCTCGACCGAGTGGGTCGCCGCGCACCTCGACGACCCCGCGCTCCGCCTGCTCGAGAGCGACGAGGACGTGCTCCTGTACGACCTCGCACACGTCCCCGGGGCGCAGAAGCTCGACTGGCACGCCGACCTGAACGATGCCGTCGTTCGCGACTACGTCGATCGCACCCAGTTCGAGGCCCTCGTGCGGCGCCTCGGTGTCGACGACTCGCACACCGTCGTGTTCTACGGCGACAAGAACAACTGGTGGGCGACGTACGCGTTCTGGGTGTTCCGCCTGTTCGGGTTCGCGAACGCGCGCGTGATGGACGGCGGTCGGGCGAAGTGGGAGGCCGAGGGCCGCCCGATGACCGAGGAACGAGCGACGTTCGCACCGAGTGACTACTCCGCGCCCGAGCGCGACGACGCGGCCGCGCGGGCATTCCGCGACGACGTGATGGACCACATGCGCGCGGGCCGCCCGATGATCGACGTGCGATCGACTCCCGAGTTCACCGGCGAACGCACGCACATGCCCGATTACCCGCAGGAGGGCGCGCTCCGCGGCGGCCACATCCCCGGAGCGCGCAGCGTGCCCTGGGCCCGCGCAGCCGACGCGGACGGCTCGTTCAAACCGGCCGACGCGCTCCGCGCGATCTACGAGGGCGAGGCCGGGCTGGCGCCGGGCGATGACGTGGTCACGTACTGCCGCATCGGCGAGCGGTCGAGTCACACCTGGTTCGTGCTCACCTATCTCCTCGGCTACGACCGCGTGCGCAACTACGACGGGTCGTGGACCGAGTGGGGGAACGCGGTCCGTGCGCCCATCGAAGTCGGGCCGGCGGCGGCCACCGGAGACGCCCGCTGATGGTGGTCGACCCGACGAGCCCCGCCACCCCGGGCGGCGACGTTCCGACGGCTGCCCCCGCGGTCGCCGATCCGGCCACGGCCACAGCCGCTCCGGCGGTTGTGTCGAACGCGTCGACCACGCGCGCCCCGGCCCGTGTGGCGGTGCGTTGGGAAGGCCACCACGTGTTCGACGCCGGCCGCCCGGGCGGGCCCGCCGTGCGGCTCGACTCGAGTGGACGGTCGGGGCCGAGCCCGGTCGACGCGCTGCTTGCGGCACTCGCGGCGTGCACCGCGGTCGACGTGGTCGACATCCTCGCCAAGCGCCGCACCCCGCTCGAGTCGCTGTCGATCGACGTGGAAGGCGAGCGCTTTCAGGGCACGCCGGGTCGCCTCACGCACGTCGCGCTCGTGTACTCGATGGCCGGCGCGGGGATCGAACGCGCGCATGCCGAACGCGCAGTAGAGCTTGCCGTCACGAAGTACTGCTCGGTGCGCGACTCGCTCGACCCGGCGCTGCGCATCGAGTGGCGCGTCGAGCTCGCCGGCGAAGGCGGCGCGCCCTGAGGGACGTCGGCACGGACCTGCTCGGGCTCCTCGCGCACCGGTATCCGTTCCTGCTCGTCGACCGGATCGTCGCACTCGACCCGGGGGTGCGGGTGGTCGGAGTCAAGCGAGTCACGGCCGACGAATGGTTCATGCGCGGGCGCGCCGACGACGTGCGCGCCATGCCGGCCGCGCTCGTGATCGAGGCGCTCGCTCAAACCTCCGGCGCGCTGCTCCTGGGCATGGCCGGCGATCCGGCGACGACCGTCGCGTACTTCATGGGGTTCGACCGCGTCCGCTGTCGTGGGGGCGCGGTGCCCGGCGACGAGCTGCGGCTCGAGGTCACCCTCCGCCAGTTCAAGCGGGGGATCTGCCGCACCGTTGGACGTGCGACGGTCGACGGCCGGGAGGTCGTGCGCGCCGAAATGACGACGGTCGTGCGGGCGGCCGCGGCCGTCACCCGCACGCGCTGAGTCGGCGCAGCCTCGTCCGCGACGGCGAGACCCGTCCAGCGTCGCGACGGTCCTCGAGCGCGAACGGGAGTGGAGAACCGCCTGCGCTTTCGTTATGTTCGTTGGCTGCGCGCGGTTGGCCTCCGGCCGCCGACATCAATTCTGCCACGTGCCGCGGGCGACCGCAGGACTCATATGAAGAACGACACGCATCCGCTCTACCACCCCGTGGTCTTCAAGGACCTGTCCAACGGTCAGCTCATCGTCACGCGCTCGACGATGACGAGCGAGCAGAAGATCCGGCTCTCCGACGGCAACGAGTATCCGGTGATCCCGCTCGAAATCACGAACATGTCGCACCCGTTCTACACGGGCGAGCAGCGGCTCGTGGACACGCAGGGACGCGTCGACAAGTTCAAGAAGCGTTACGGGCGTTGAGAGGTTAGTCGCGCCACGCGCGACGGCGACGCTGAACCCCCCGGCCCTCGGCCGGGGGGTTTTTCGTGCCTCGTCGAGGATTCGGCGGACCGATCGACTGCCGAGGCCGACGCCGCATTACCGCGCCGCCCCGATTCTCACGCCGCCCGACCCTGCGTCGATCACGATCCGACCACGCCCGTCCCCGACGCGCCCGGTCAGGTGGGTCCGCTCGGTGCGCGTCACCTGCACCGGGATCTCGGTGTGGATTCCGCCGCTCCCGGCTTCCACATCGAGCGTCGCGCCCAGCGTCGGCGGCAGGCGCAGGATGATTCCGCCCGACCCCGCGTCGATCCGAGCGCTGTCGACCGTGCCGGCGAGTTCGACCTCCACGCTTCCGCTCCCTGCGTCGAGCTTGAGCGTGCGCGCACGCAGCCGTTCGAGCCGCAAGCCGCCCGACCCGACGTCGATGGCGGCGTCGCCCGTCTCGATCTCGCCGCCGCTGACGCTGCCCGAGCCCGCGTCCACGCGCACGCGGTCGGCGCGCACGCCGCGCACGTCGACGCCGCCGGATCCGGTGTCGAGGTTGACCTCCTGACCCTGCGCATCCCGCACGCGCACCGGACCGCTGCCCGCCGAGACGACGAGGCGACCGCGGGTGCGTTCGGTGGCGACCTGGCCCGCGACGGCAGTCAACGTGAGATCGCCGTCGACGTCGCGCGCGCTGGCGGCGCCCGCACCGAGGCGCACGGTCAGTCGGCGGCCCGCCGGCGCGTAGACCGTCACGTCGGCCGACGCCTCGACGCCACGCCCGTCGCGGCGGATCGTGAGGTCGTCCGAGGTGAAGTGGCCGAACAGGCCGCCGCCCTGGTTTCCCCCGAACGTGCCGTCGGAGTTGACGTGGAGCGTGACGTTCGACCCGCGTGAGAGATCGGGATAGACGAGGTCGCCCGCGGGCGCGACCACGCGCAGCGCATCGTGCCCGCGGACTTCGCCCGTGAGGACGCGCAGGCGCCCCGCGTCGCGGCCGCGGCGCGTGACCTCGACGACCACGTCGCCGCCCGTCCCCGCGACCACCTGCACGCGGCCGGCGGGGTCGTAAACTGCCACGTCGTCGCCACGCAGCGTGTACCGCTCCGTGTACCCTCCGTGGATTGCGCGCGGAGTGCGGCCGGCAAGATTCCGGCGGCAAGGAGGAGTGGGGCGACACGCATGCTGGCGCGGGATCGGGGGGGCGCGCGGGAGGGATCGCGCACCATACGCTTCCGGTTGGGGCGAGGATTCGACACGGACGTCGGCCGCGCGGTTTGGGTCGCCGGTCGGCACGTGCGGACGTCCGACGTGGGTGGTGTAGCTTCCGCGCGTGGCAGATGCTCTCGCACCCTTCCCGCCGCCGTTCGACCCGCGCGCCGACCGGTCGGCCGACCTGCCGCCCGACGCGTCGCTCGCGGCGCAGCTCGACGCCGAGCTCGCGGCGCTCGACGCGGCGGGATTGCGGCGCGCGCTCCGTCCGCGCGCGCGCACGTCCGGCCCGCGGATGCTCGACTTCGCGTCCAACGACTACCTCGGGCTCGCGGCCGACCCGCGCCCCGCCGCGGCCGCCGCCGCGCTGCTCGCCCGCGAGGGGCTCGGTGCCGGGTCGGCGCGCCTGATCGGCGGCGATCACCCCGAGTACCACGCCCTCGAGGCCGAACTCGCGGCGCTCAAGGGCGCCGACGCCGCGCTGTGCTTCGCCAGCGGGTACGCCGCGAACACGGGCACGATCCCCGCGCTCGCCGGCGCCGGCGACGTCATCTACTCGGACGCGCTCAACCACGCCTCGATCGTCGACGGGTGCCGCCTCGCGCGGGCGGGCGGCGCGGCGGTGCGCGTGGTGCCGCACGCCGACCCCGCCGCGCTCGACGCCGCGTTAGGCGCCGACGCGGGCCGCTTCCGGCGCCGCTGGGTGGTGGTCGAGGGCGTGTACTCGATGGACGGCGACCTGCACCCGCTCGCCGAGGCGGCGGAGGTCGTGCGGCGACACGGGGCGTTCCTGTACGTCGACGACGCGCACGCGACCGGCGTCGTCGGGCCCGGCGGGCGCGGGAGCGCGGCGCGCTGCGGTGTCGAGGGCGCCGTGGACGTGACGGTCGGAACGTTAGGCAAGGCGTTCGGCGCGGCCGGGGCGTTCGTCGCGGGCGCGCGGCCGCTCCGCGAGTGGCTGCTCAACCGCGCGCGGTCGTTCGTCTTCACGACCGCGCCCCCGCCCGCGGTCGCGGCGGGCGCGCGCGCGGCGCTCGCCGTCGCCGCCGCGGAACCGTGGCGGCGCGAGCGGGTGCGCGCGGTCGCGCGCCGGTTGCGCGCCGGGCTGGCCGCGGCCGGGCTCCGCCTGCCGGGCGCGGACGACGCGCACATCATTCCCGTGCTCGTGGGCGACGCGCGCCGCACCGCCTGCGCCGGCGACGCGCTGCGCGCGCGCGGTGTGCTCGTCGGCGCGATCCGGCCGCCGACGGTCGCCGCGGGCGCGGCACGGCTCCGGCTCAGCGCCAGCGCGGCGCACAGCGACGCCGACGTCGACGCGGCGGTCGAAGCGGTGGCCGCGGTGCTCGCGCGGTAGGACCGCCCGAGCCGCCCTCTCCCGCCCCGCCGGCCGTGCCGGCCTTTGCCCCCGATGCACACGCAACGTCAGCATGCGCCCGACGTCCTCGCGCTCGACGCGAGGCACGTCTGGCATCCGTACACACAGCACTGGAACGCCCCCTCGCCCGTGGAGATCGTGGGCGCGCGCGGCGCCTGGCTCCACGCGGCCGACGGCCGCCGCATCCTCGACGCGATCTCGAGCTGGTGGGTGACGCTGCACGGCCACGCCGAGCCGGCGATCGCGCGCGCGGTCGCCGAGCAGGCGGGCGCGCTCGAGCAGGTGATCTTCGCCGGATTCACGCACGCCCCGGCCGCTCGACTCGCGGCCGAACTCGCCGCGGTGCTGCCGCCGGGGTTGGAGCGCGTGTTCTTCTCGGACAACGGGTCGACCGCGGTCGAAGTCGGCGTGAAGATCGCGCTGCAGTCGTGGCACAACCGCGGGCGTCCGCGCCGCCTCGTGGCCGCGCTGGAGGGCGCGTACCACGGTGACACGTTCGGCGCGATGAGCGTCGGCGCGCGGGGCGTGTTCTCCGCGGCGTACGAGGGGCACCTCTTCGAGGTCGCCCGGCTCCCCGACCCGAGCCGCGACCCCGAGGGCACGCTCGCCGCGTTCGACACGTTGTTGGGCGCGCGCCGCGGCGAACTCGCCGCGCTCGTCGTCGAGCCGCTCGTGTTAGGCGCGGCCGGGATGCGGATGTACGACGCCGCTGTGCTGCGCGCGCTCGCGGCGCGGTGCCGTGACGCCGGCGTGTACCTCGTCGCGGACGAGGTGATGACCGGGTTCGGGCGCACGGGGCCGCTCTTCGCGTGCGGCGGCGCCGGCGTGGAGCCCGACGTCGTCTGCCTGTCGAAGGGGCTGACCGGGGGGTTCCTTCCGATGGGGGCGACCGCCGTTCGCGGCGAACTGTTCGACGCCTTCCTGAGCGACGACCGCCGCCGCACGTTCTTTCACGGGCACTCGTTCACGGCCAACCCCGTCGCCTGCGCGGCGGCGCTCTCGAGCCTCGCCCTGCTCCGCGACCCGGCGTGCGCGGCGGCGCGCGCGCGGATCGAGGCCGCGCACCGCCGCGAGCTCGCAGCGTTAGGCGCGCACCCGCGCGTGCGCGGCGCGCGCGTCCTCGGCACGGTCGCGGCGTTCGACCTCGCGGACGACGGCGGCGAGGGCTACCTCGCTCCGGTGGGCCGCCGGCTCGCCGAGTACGCCCTCGCGGAGGGCGTGCTCCTGCGGCCGCTCGGGGACGCGTGCTACGTGCTACCGCCGTACTGCACCACGGACGAGGAACTCGCGCTGGCGTACGCGGTCGTGGACCGCTTCCTCGGCGGCGCGCGCGCGCCCGCCGCGACCGGCGGCGGGGTGCTGGACGACGCGTGACGGGGCGGCGCGCGCCGCCGAACGCCGGACCATTAGGGACGGACCGTCAGAAACGCGTCGCCCGCGTCGGCTTCGTCACGATTCGCAGCTATTGCGCGATCCGGCGGTCATTCGTATCGTAGCGCGCCATTCACGCTCGGCGCGGCGCATCCGGCCGGATGCCGCGCGCGGCCGGCGTTCACGCCCGGCGGCGGGGCCACCGCCGCAGCCGTTCCTTTCGGGAGGTCGCATGCGCACGCTCCGTTCGACTGCTCTTCTCGCCAGCGCACTCGCGCTCGGCGTCGTCCTCGCCCCGGGCACCGCGAGGGCGCAACCGTTCACCGAGTGTCCGCGAGTGGGTGGGGACGCGAGTTGTGGCGTGCTGATCACGTTCAACCCCGACGGGAGCGTCAGCATCACGCGCGACCCCACGCAAGGACCTTACGATGGGAATGATGACGCGCTCGTCGGAGTCCTCAACAATTCGGGACACGCGGTGAGCGCGTTCACGCTCACCACCCCGAACCTCGACGCGTTCGGATTCGACAACGACGGCCTGTGCACGTTCAACATTACGTGCACGTGGGCGCACGCCACGGGATATGAAGGTCCGAACATGCGGTTCGCGAACGTCAGCCCCGATAACACGACGGGCACCATCGAGTTCACGAACGCACTGGCCGACGGCGCGACGACGTACTTCTCCCTCGAGAACACGCCGGCCGCCATCCTGGCGGCCAACCCGACCGGGACGGTGACGCCCGAGCCGGCGACGATCGGGCTCGTCGCGGTCGGCCTCGGCCTCGCGGCCGCAGCACGGCGTCGACGCTCGTAGGGGGCGGCGTCCGGCCGCCGCATCGCGGCGCACGCAGTCGAAGGCCGCACACCCGGTGTGCGGACCTGGCAAGGCTCACCGCGGCGGAGGGCGCGAGCGGAGGCGGTCGACGCAAGCGCGACGTAAACGCCGCGGACGGTCGGAAGTGCGGCACCTGACGGGAGCCCGAGACCCGGAGTCATGCTCACGCCAGCTCGCACGCGCCCACTTTCGCCGCCCGGTCGCGCTCCTGGCGGCGGTGGCCTCGACGGCCGCGATGCGCGCGGTGTACCGCCGCGTACCGCCGCGACCGCGACGCGGCTAACGTAGCGGGACGCATCCGCCCTGCCGCCCCCGCATGCCCGACCGCACGCCCACGCACCAGCTCCGCCTCGCCGTGACCGGCACCGACACCGGCGTCGGGAAGACACTCGTCTCGTGCGCGCTCGTCACGAACCTCCGCGCCGGCGGGCTGCGCGTCGCCGCGATGAAGCCCGTCGAGACCGGCATCACCGACGGGACGCCCGATTCGGACGCCGCGCGCCTGCGGCGCGCGGCGGGCGCCGTGCACGCGCACGACGACGTGTGCCCCATCGTGTACGCCGAACCGCTCGCGCCGCTCGTGGCCGGGGATCGCGCGCACCGTGCAGTCGACCTCGGGCGCCTGGACGCGGCGCGCGCGCGCCTGGAGGCCCTTGCCGACGCGCTGGTCGTCGAGGGCGCGGGCGGGCTGCTCGTTCCGTTCGCGCGCGACTCCCGCGGGCAGGTGGTCGATTTCGCCGCGCTCGCGCTCGCGTGGCACCTCGCCGTGGTCGTCGTCGCCGCGAACCGCCTCGGCGTGGTCAACCACACCCTGCTCACCATCCGCGAGGCGGAGCGGCGCGGTCTGACCGTCCGCGCCGTCGTGCTCAACGACCGCCACCCGGACCACGCCGACGTCGCCGAACGCACCAACCTCGGCGTTCTGCGCGAGCTGCTGCCCGCGGTACCGGTCGTGGCGTTCGCCCACGTGCCCCCCGAGACGTTAGGCGACGATCGCACGCTCGCGCGCGCCGCGGCCCCGCTCGCCGCCGTGCTCCGGGCCGACACAGGCGCCGCGGCCGACCCGCCACCCGCGGACGATCGCCCCGCGCACGACCGCCCCGCGCACGACCGGCCCGCCGCCGCCGCCCACCTCCGGGCCGTAGCCGCGCCGCTCGCGGCGCGCCGCGCGCCGCTCACCCGCCGCTCACCCGCCGCCTCCCACAC
Source organism: uncultured Gemmatimonadales bacterium (assembly GCA_963851265.1). Lineage (GTDB taxonomy): Bacteria > Gemmatimonadota > Gemmatimonadetes > Gemmatimonadales > Gemmatimonadaceae > BPUI01. The sequence continues at coordinate 388,813 of CAWKNZ010000007.1, read as the reverse complement.
GCACCCATGTCCGCGCCCCCGTCCACCGCCCCGCAGGTCACACAGCTCACGCCGGTGATGCTCGTCGAGCAGGTCGAACCGTCGCTCGCGTTCTGGACCGACCGCCTGGGGTTCGCGGTCGAGAACACGGTGCCCGGGCCCGACGGCGGCCTGCTGTTCGCCAGCGCGCGCCGCGGTGCGGTCGAAGTCATGTACCAGACCGTCGCGAGCATCGCGGAGGAGCACCCGGCACTGGCGGCGGCGCTGCGCGCGTCGCGGGAGGCGCAGCCGGTCACGCTCTTCCTCGCCGTCGACGACCTCGACGCCATCGAGCGCGTGATGCAGGGCGTGCCGGTCGTGAAGGCGCGCCACACCACGTTCTACGGCTCCGACGAGCTGTACGTGCGCGAGCCCGGCGGCGTCACGGTCGGCTTCGCGCAGTTCACGCTCGGCGCGGCCGAAACGGACGCGCGCTGAGTCGGACGGCCACTCCGGGTTAGCTTCTCGCGCATGCTGCTCTCCACCCACCGCACCGACTGGAACCGCCTCGCCGAGCACGCGCTCGCCGGCGAGTTGATCGAGCGCGACGACGCGCTCGCCGTGCTCCGCGCGCCGGACGACGCGCTTCTCGACCAGCTGGCGGCGGCGTACCGCGTGCGCCGCCACCACTGGGGCAACAAGGTGCGCCTGCACTTCCTGCTCAACGCGCAGAGCGGACTCTGCCCCGAGGACTGCGGCTACTGCTCGCAGTCGAAGGTGAGCGGCGCCGAGATCGAGAAGTACCCGATGCTCGCGCGCGAGCGCATCCTCGACGCCGCGGACCGCGCGGCCGCGCTCAAGGCCGGCACCTTCTGCATGGTGATCTCGGGGCGCTCGCCCGGCGGGCGCGTGTTCGAGAAGGTGCTCGACGCGGTGCGCGAGGTGCGCGCACGACACGACCTGAAGATCTGCGCGTGCCTCGGACTGCTCACGCAGGAGCAGGCCGTCGCGCTCAAGGACGCCGGCGTGACGCAGGTGAACCACAACCTCAACACGAGCGCGCGCTTCACGCCGGAAGTCGTGAGCACGCACACCTTCGAGGACCGTGTGGCCACCGTGGAGCAGGTCCGCGCGGCGGGGCTCAAGACGTGTTCGGGCGGGATCGTCGGGATGGGCGAGACGGACGACGACGTGATCGACCTCGCCCTGTCGCTCCGCGCGCTCGAGGTGCGCTCCGTGCCCGTGAACTTCCTGATCCCTGTCCCCGGCACGCCGTTCGCGGACGTGCGCGCCCTCGACCCGCGGCGCTGCCTGCGCATCCTCGCCCTCTACCGGTTCCTGCTGCCGTCGCAGGAGATCCGCATCGCGGGCGGGCGCGAGGTGCACCTGCGCTCGATGCAGGTGATGGGGCTGTACGCGGCGAACTCGATCTTCATCGGCGACTACCTCACCACGCAGGGCGCCGCGGCGCGGGCCGACCTCGACCTGATCCGCGACGCCGGCTTCGTGGTCGAGACGCCCGACGGCGAGCCGCTCGCGGGCGACCCGTATGCCGGGTTGCCCGCGGCGTACCCGCGCGCGCCGCTGCCGATGGCGCAGCTCGGGTGAGCGCGTGAGCGACCCCACCGCGTCGGGCGCGAACGCACCGAACTCGGCGTCGCCGGCGAGCTGGCGCGCCGACACCGTCGGGGACGCCGCCGACCGCGGCGCACCCGACCCGACGTTAGGCGGACGGCCCCGGGTCGCGCCGGTCGACCCCGAGATCGCCGACCTGCGCCGGTCGTACACGCGCGCGGCGCTCGACGAGGGCGACGTCGATCCTGACCCCGTCGCGCAGTTCCGGCGGTGGTTCCGCGAGGCGCTCGACGCGAAGGCGGTCGAGCCGAACGCGATGACGCTCGCCACCGTCGCGCCCGACGGCGCGCCCGATGCGCGCGTCGTGCTGCTCAAGGGCGCCGACGCACGCGGCTTCGTGTTCTACACCGACTACCGCGGGCAGAAGGCGCAGGAGATCGAGGCCACGTCGCGCGCCGCGCTCGTCTTCTGGTGGGCCGAGCTGGAACGGCAGGTGCGGGTCGTGGGGGCCGTCGAGCGCACGTCGCGCGAAGAGAGTGCGGCCTACTTCGCGACGCGCCCGCGGGGCAGCCAGATGGGCGCGTGGACGTCGCGGCAGTCGAGCGTGCTCCCCGACCGCGCGGCGCTCGAGCGGGACTTCGCCGCGACCGAGGCGCGGTTCGCCGACGGCGGTCCGGTCCCCCTTCCCGACCACTGGGGCGGCTACCGCGTGGTGCCCACGGCGTACGAGTTCTGGCAGGGTCGGGCGAGCCGGCTGCACGATCGGATTCGGTACGTCCGGGACGGGTCGGACTGGCGCCGGGAGCGGCTCTCGCCCTGACCTGGGCGGCCACTCACAGGGTAGTTCGAGCGCCTCGCGGGCCGCCGCGGTCCCTCCGTCAACGCCCCGTCGCCCGGCGGCGTGGGAACCCGCGCGGCCGCCCCGCGTTCGGCCCGCATGACGCATACGACCGACGCTGCTCCGCTCTACCTGATCATCGGCGCCGCCGGCGGGATCGGCTCCGCGCTCGCCGGCCAACTCGCGGCGGGCGGCGCGCGCTTGGTCCTCGCGGGCCGGGACCCCACCAAGCTCGAGGCGGTCGCGGCGTCGTTAGGCGCGGCCGCCGTCGCCCGCGTCGCCCTCGATGCGACCCGGTTCGACGCCGTCGACGCCTTCGTCGCCGACGCCGCGCGCGACCACGGCCCAATCGCCGGCCTCGTCAACTGCGCCGGCTCGCTCCTGCTCAAGCCCGCGCACCTCACGTCGCAGGCGGAGTTCGACGCGACCGTCGCCGCGTCACTCACGACCGCGTTCGCGACGGTCCGCGCCGCCGGCCGGACCCTCGCCGCGCAGCCGGGCGGCGGCGCCGTGGTCCTCGTCGCGAGCGCGGCGGCGCGCACCGGGCTCGCCAACCACGAGGCTATCGCCGCCGCGAAGGCCGGCGTCATCGGCCTGACCCAGTCCGCCGCGGCCAGCTACGCCGCGCGGGGACTGCGGGTCAACTGCGTCGCGCCGGGGCTCGTGCGCACGCCTCTCACCGCCCGCATCACCGCCACCCCGGCGGGCGAGCAGGCGTCGCTCGGCATGCACGCCCTCGGGCGCCTCGGCGAGCCCGACGACGTCGCCGCGATGATCGCGTACCTCCTATCTCCGGCCGCCGCGTGGATCACCGGCCAGGTGATCGGAGTCGACGGCGGACTCGGGACCGTGCGGGCGCGGTAGGGCTCGCCCGTTCGGCGACGGCGGCGGGTCGGCCGTCCGACCGGCCGTCCTACCGCAACCAGGCGTCGCGGAGCGCGACCTGCTGGGCGGTCGCCGCCGGGTCCTCCGCTATCGTCCACGCGCCCGGGTCGGTCGAGAGCGTCAACCCGACGGCCCGGAGCAGCGGCGCCCACACGATGTCCTCCGTCCCGCCCACGTGCCGGTCGAACCAGTCGTGGAGGTCCGTCCCGGCCACCTCGCTCGCGGCCTGCTCCACGTCCTGCTCGGTGTAGCCGCGCCCTTCGAGATAGTAGCTCGCGCGCGGCGTGTCCCAGCTGCGTCGCTTGAGCGCGCGTAGCACGTCGTCGAGCGAGCGCGTGCCGCCCGACGCGCCGCGGATCATCAGGTCGAGCGCGAGCGCGCGCGCCGCGCCGGCGACGTAGTACGTCAGGAACGTCGCCCGCGAGTTCACGTCCATCGGCGCGCGCGCGCCGTCGAAGAACGGCGCGTCGAACGACGCCGCGCGCGGCGAGCGCTCGAGCCGCGCCGGCGACGTGTTCACCGCCTGGAGCGTGCGTGCGAGCCCCGCGTAGAACGCCGCGCGCGACACGAGCCCGACACGCACCGGCGTGATCTCGCCGTAATACTGCGTCCACCCCTCGGCCACCCACAGCGACGGCTCGTGCTGTGCGTCGGTGTAGTCGAACGGGCCTAACGCGGCCGGCCGAACGCGCTTCACGTTCCACGTGTGGAAGTACTCGTGCGCGACGGTGCCGAGGAAGGCGGCGGCGGCGGCCGAATCGGCGAGCGTGCGCGGCGTGATGACCTCGGTGGACGTGAGGTGCTCCATCCCGTCGCCGCCGCCGTAGCCCGCGTGCGCGAGGAACGTGTACTGCGCGAGCGGCGGCGGCGCGACCACGCGGTTCTCGCGCGCGACGATCGCACGCGCCCCGTCGACGAACTGCCGCCGCACGCGCGCGTCGAGCGGCCCGTTGTGGTGCAGCACGACGCGGTACCGCCGAGCGTCCACGCTGAAGCTGTCGACCGCGACGTTCGCCGCCGGCGCGACCTCGGTCGGCGCGTCGATCATCTCGTCGTAGTTCGGGAACCGGAACGCGACCGAGCCGTCGGACGTCGCGACCTCGCGCTCGGGGTTCCCCTGCGCGCCGTTCAGCACGCGCCACCCCGTGGGCGGCCGCACCGCGAGCGAGACGGCGTCGGGCTTGTGCCCGTCCACGTACGCGAACAGGCCGGCGCCGTTCCAGTTGGCATGCGCGGTGTCGAGCACGCTGTAGGTGCCCGACAGGTTGTCGGCGTACACGCCGTACCGGACGCGCACGGTGCGTGGGCCCGCGCCCGCCGCGCCGTCGGTCGCCACGCCCCACGTCGACCCGCCGAGCTTCGTCCAGCGGAGCGGCCGTCCACGCCCGTCCGCGGCCGCGAAGGCCTGCACGTTGCGCGCGAAGTCGACGCGCGCATAACGCCCCGGCGACCAGACCGGCAACACGAGGCGGAGCGTGTCCGGGAGCATGCCGCGCACCTCCATCCCGATCTCGTACACGTGAGACGCCGGGTCGGGCATCGCGACGGTGTAGGCGATGGCGTACGGCGCGCCCGACGGTCCGAGCGGACCCACCCCCGGGCGCGGTGCGACCGGCACCGCGGGCGACGGCTGCGCGGCACCGCGCGTCGCGGCGCAGACCGCGACCGTCAGCACGAAAACAGAAACGAACGGCCGGATTGAAGTGATGAATGGCATCGGTACGGTGGGTGAACGCGTCGGTCTCGGCGTGTAGCAGAATAGACGCGCGCCGTCCTCTCCGTACGTCCCAGCGCCGCCCGTCGAGCGCCCGTCGCGCGGTCCGGACGGGACCGAGGGACTGGTCAGGTCGGCGGGTCGTCGATCGGCGACGTGACGGGTGAACCGGAGCGCGCGTCTCCGAACAGACAATTTCCGCGCGATGTCAGCGTCCGTCGAACCGCACCAGCGGCGAACTCCAACACATCCTCATGCTCCGGTTCCGCGACCTTCGCCTCCGCGCGAAGCTCCTCGTCAGCTTCGGCGTCGTCCTCTCCCTGCTGGTCGTCCTCGGCGCGTTCGCGGTCAACCGGCTGCGCGTCGTGAACGACCAGTCCTCCGACATCGCGACGAACTGGCTGCCGAGCCTCGAGAAGGCGGGGCAGATCGCCGCGCTCACGGCGGACGTGCGGCTCGATCAGTACCGGCACATCACGACGACCTCGGACACGGCGATGGCCTCGGTGGAGCGCGACCTCGCCCGCAAGCTGGACACGCTGGCCGTCGTGCGTCGGGAGTACGAGCCGCTGATCACCTCGCCCGAGGAGCGCGCCGCATACGAGGCGTTCTCGACCGCGTGGACGTCGTACATGACCAGTTGGAACGACGTGCGCGCGCTCTCGCGCGCGAACAAGAACGCGGAAGCGTCCGCGATGATGCTCGGCACGTCGGCCAGACTCTACCGGGCAGAGAGCGACGCATCGGCCAGGATCATCGCCATCAACCACGCCGGTGCGCTCAGGGCAAGCGCCCTCGCCGACGCGACCTACACGACCACGCGTACGGTACTCGTCGCCGCGATCGTGTGCTGCCTGGCGCTGGGCATCGCGCTGGCGAGACTCATCGCCCGGTCCGTCACGCGCCCGATCCTCGAGGTTCTCGACCGTACGCAGCGCCTCGCCGACAACTGTATCGCGGGGCTCGGCCGCGGAATGGAGGCTCTCGCTGCTGGTGACCTGAGCGATCGCGTCGTCCTGCAAGCGACGACCACGCAGATCGAGGTGACGTCGTCCGACGAGGTCGGCGAACTTTCGACGGCCGTCAACTCGCTCATCTCCCGCACGCAGGGGATCATCTTGAGCTTTCTTGAAGCGCGTACGAGCGTCCGGACCGCGCTCGGCGAGGTGCAGGAGGCAGCACAACAGGTCGCCGCCGCCGCGGGCCAGATCGCCTCGGGGAGCGAGGTTCTCGCCCACGGTGCGAGCGAGCAGGCGTCGAATCTCGAGGAGGCCGCGTCCAGCGTCACCGAGCTGGCGAGCATGGCGGCACAGTCGGCCGGGAACGCGCAGGAGGCGCGGACGAGTTCCGCGAGCACGCAGGCCGCCACCGAACGCGGCATCGCCGAGATGCGCTCGCTCAGCACCGCGCTCGCCGAGATCAAGGTGAGCGCGGATCAGACGGCCGCGATCACGAAGACGATCGAGGAGATCGCCTTCCAGACCAACCTGCTCGCCTTGAACGCGGCGGTCGAGGCCGCGCGCGCCGGCGACGCCGGCCGCGGCTTCGCCGTGGTCGCGGAAGAGGTACGCGCGCTGGCTCTTCGGTCCAGCGCCGCGGCGCGCGAGACCGCGACGGTGATCGGCGGGACGGTGAAACAGATCGATGCGGGCGTCGGACGCGGGGCCGAGGTCGCATCGCAATTCGAACAGATCACGCGGAAGGTCGGTGAGACGACCGCACTCGTCGCGGAGATCGCGGCCGCGGCCGAACAGCAGGCGGACGGCGTGCGGCAGCTCAACGCGGCGCTCGATCAGATGAATTCGGTCACCCAGCGTAACGCGGCCAACGCGGAGGAGAGCTCGGCGGCGGCGGAGGAGCTCGCGGCTCAGGCGGCGCAGATGCAGGCAACGGTGAGCACGTTCGATCTCGGGACTGCGCCGCGCACGGCGGGCACCCCGCCGTCGCCGACAAGGCGTCCGGAGGCCCCGCGTTCCGCCTCGGTCGCGCGCCGCTCCGCGAGCACCACCGGTACGGCTCCGGTCCGTGACATCGCGTCGGCGGGCAGAAGCGCGCGGGCAGCGGGGCGGTACGACCGTCGCAGTGGGCCGACCACGGCCGCGACGCTGATCCCGTTCGACGAGGACGACAGCGTCCTGAGCAGCTTCTGAGTCGGCGGGGGCCGCGCGTCAGCCCGCGTCGGCCGCCCGCGTGCCCGTGCGCACCGCGTTGACGAGCCGGTGCGCGCGGCGCGTCGTTTCGGGCTCGCGGAAGCCGGCGCTGACGTCCTCGACGATCGCGACAGCCGTGTCGCGGTCCATCAGGTGGCCGGGCGACACGTAGACCGGCTGCACGTTCGCGCGCAGCCGCACGGCGTCCCCCACTGCCTCGCGCCGGTGCACCAGCGGAGCGCGCGCGCCGCGCTCCTCGCTCAGCGGGCCGTGCGTGCCGACGAGGATCGACTTCGCGCAGCCAACTGACGGCGTGTCGAACACGAGCCCGCCGTGGCACGCGATACCGAACCGGCGCGGGTGCGCGTAGCCCTGCCCGTCGAAGACGAGGACGTCCGGGCGCACGCCGCGCTCGCGGAGAACGGCGTACGCGGCCGCGAGCGCGGGCAGTTCGCGGAACGAGAGGTACCCGGGTACGTACGGCATCCGGATCGGCGAGACCGCGGTCGCCTCCGCTACGGTGTCGAGGTCCGGGAGCGCGAGCACGACGATCCCGGCGTACGCCACGTCGCCGTCGCGCTCCATGCTGACGTCGAGCCCGGCGACGAGCCGCGGCGCGAACCCGAGCGGCGGTGCGAGGACGACACGCGCGCGCAGACGCTGCTGCTCCGCCGTGGCCGACTCGATGGTGGACGGGAAACGGTACTCGTCGGCGCGTGCCGCAGCGTCGTCCACCTCGCGTCAGCGCAGCTTGTCGAGCGCGTCGCGCGCGCTCTTCAGCTTGGGGTCGAGGCGGAGTGCGCTCTCGTATTCGGAGCGGGCTGCGTCCTTCTTCGCCTGACGTTCGTACACGACGCCGAGCCGCCAGTGGGCCACCGCGAGCGGCGGGTCGCCCTCGCGCGGCGCCGTCTGGAGGTACTGCGTGAGCGCCGCCACGCCTCGGTCGAGTTGCTGGCCCGACTCGCCCGCCAGGCGCCCGACGAGGTACTGCGCGACGGGCGCGTTGGGCACCACGCGGGCCATCCGGTCCGCGACCGCCCAGGCGTCGGGCCAGAGCCCGCGCTCGCCGTACCCGGTGGCGAGGCCGACGTACGGCGTGGTGCTGTCGGGGAACGCCCGCGTGAGCGCTTCCAGCTCGCGAGCGGCGCCCACGCGGTCCTTCTCGTGGGTGGCGATCTGGACGTAGGCGACGCCCCCGCGGTACGCGTTCCGCTTGCGGATCTCGGCGGCCTGCGCGCGCGCGTTCTCGAGGCTTCCGCCTACGATGCCCGGCGCGTAGAGGTAGTACGAGAGGAGACCGACGCGCGCGTCGATGAGGTCGGGGTCGAGTGCGACGGCGCGGTCGAACTCCGCCTTCGTCTTGCGCGCGAGGATCGCCTGGCGGAACACGTTGACGTGTTGCGCGCGCGAGCCGTACGCCTGCCCGAGCTGGAAGTGGTACGCCGCGCTCGCCTGGTCCGACGCGACCGCGCGCTCGAACGCGGCCGACGCCTTGTCGTACTGCTCCTCACCCATGAACAGGCACCCGCGGGCGAATGCGGCGTCCTTCGACGTCGCGTCGGCGGCCATCGTCTCCATGCGGGCCTTCGCGTCGGGGAAGCGCGTACCGTCCATCGCGCGCTCGCAGAGCTGGCTGGTCGCGGTCGCCGCGGTCATGCCGGCCGACATCTGCGCGCCGGCCCTGGCCGCGCACGCCGCGAGCGAGACGGCGGCGCAAACGCCTAACGTGGCGCGCGGACCCGCGCCGTGTGGGACGGGACGGCGGACGTGCGGTCGGGCGGTCGGCATGAGTCTGGGCGCGGGACGGGCGTGCGGCGGGCGCGATCCTACTGGTATCACGCCCACTCGGGCGGGGTTCCCTCGACGGCCTCCTGGCGGAGCTTGCGGTAGCTCTCGTACCGCTCCGAGCTGACCAGCCCGCGATCGACCGCCGTCCGCACCGCGCAGTCGGGCTCCGCCCCGTGCGCGCAGTCGGCGAACCGGCACTCGCCCAGGTACGGGCGGAACTCGGGGAAGCAGGCGTCGAGGCGTTCGGCCGGCAGCCCCCAGAGTCCGACCTCGCGGAGGCCGGGCGTGTCGACGACGAACCCGCGCGCCGGGCCCGCGGCACCGGCCGCGGCCGGGTCGCCGCCTAACGCGCGCCCGGCCGACGCGGGGAGCGGGTGGAGCAGCGCGCCGACGGTGGTGTGGCGCCCCTTGTTGACGCTCTCCGAGATCGCCCCCACGCGCAGGTCGAGCCCCGGGAACAGCGCGTTCATGAGCGAGGACTTCCCTACCCCGCTCGGCCCCGTGAGCGCGGACGTGCGGCCGACGAGGGCGTCGCGCAGCGGGCCGAGCCCGTAGCCCGTGGCCACGCTCGTCGCGTGCACCGTGTAGCCGGCGGCCTCGTACGCTGCGAAGCGCGCGCGCACGGCATCGGCCCCGCGCTCGGAATCCCCCGCGCCGGCGAGCTCGCACTTGTTGATCACCACGCGCGCCGCGAGCGCGTTGGCCTCGGCGACGAGCAGGAAGCGGTCGAGCATGCGCGGATGCGGTTCGGGCCTGGCGGCCGCGAAGACCACGACCACCTGGTCGACGTTGGCCGCGACCACGCGCTCGCCGTACCCGCCGCCCGGCACGCGGCGCGCGAGCTTGCTGCGACGCGGCATGATGTCGTCGATCGCCCACGCCCCCTGGGCGCCGCCGCCGGCACGCACGTCGGGCTCGATCGCGACGCGGTCGCCGACCGCGAGTTTGAGCACCCGTTCGGCCGCCGCAATCGTGTCGCGCCGCATCGATCCGTCCACCCGCCGCCCTTCGCCGCTCTTCTTGAGCCGACCGCGGAGCGAGGCCTCGCGCACCGCCCCGTCGTCGCCGAGCACGCGCCACACCCCGCCGGTCCCCGAGAGCACCGTGCCGACAATCGGAACCGCGTCCAGGTCAGCGGGCGCGTCGGCCGTCATTCGCCCTGCCCCCGGACGTCCTCATCGCGCATCACGTCCCACCAGCGGCGGGTGGGGGTGCCGCCGGCGCGCTTGCGCACGAGCGTGTCGAGCGTGGCCTTCGCGGTGAGGAGCGGCACGCGACCGAGCGCGGCGAGCGCGTCGGCCTCGGTCGCGGCGCGCACGACGAAGTCGCTCTCGAGGTGCCCGTCGACGCCCGACGCGCCCACGCGGCGCCACCGGAGGAACAGGAAGTACCCGCCCCACGGCGCGCCTCGCTCGCCCGTCTCGTCGGCGCTCGGCTCGACGCTGTAGGCGAAGCCGTCCGGTCCCTCGAACGCCGCCGGGCGCCCGTGCACGGCGGCGTATCCGCCGACGGTCGACTCGTCGCCCGCGGCGGGGTCGGGCGGCAGGTGGAGCCCGCTCGCGTCCGCCGCCATGCGCCTAACGACGGTCCGCGCCCGGGCCGGCGACGTCGGCGCCGGCGTCGCGCCGCGCGCCGGCGCCCGTCACGCCCGCGCTCGTGAGGCCTCCGCCGTTGGCGCCGTGCGTCCCGTTCGCCCCGCGGCCGCCGGCGACCGCCTCCTTCAGCACGTTGCCCGTCATGAACATCAGGTTCGCCGGGCGCTCCGCGAGGCGGCGCATCAGGTACGGGTACCACGACGTGCCGAACGGCACGTACACGCGCAGCCGGTACCCGTCGCGCACGAGTTGCTCCTGCAGGTCGCGGCGGACGCCGTAGAGCATCTGGAACTCGTAGCGGTCCGGCGCGATCCCCTCGGCGCGCGCGAACCGCTTCGCCTCCGCGATGATCGCCTCGTCGTGCGTGGCGAGACCCGGGTAGCGCCCGTCGCGCATCAGCGTGTGCATCGCGCGCACGAAGCTCGCGTCGACGTCGGCCTTCTCGGGGTACGCGACCGACGGCGGCTCCTTGTACGCGCCCTTGCAGACGCGGACGCGCGCGCCCGCGCGCGCCGCGTCGGCCGCGTCCTGGTCGGTGCGGTACAGGTAGCTCTGGAGCACGATTCCGACGTTCTCCGGGTACGCCGGGTAGAGGCGGTCGTAGAACAGCCGGAGCGTGCGCTCGGTGTAGGCGCTCGACTCCATGTCGAGGCGGACGAACGTGCCGTAGTCGCGCGCGCGGCCGAGCACGGCGCCGAGGACCTCGATGCAGAGCTCCTCGGAGATGTCGAGGCCCATCGCGGTCAGCTTCAGGCTGACGTTCGCGTCGAGCGCGCGATCGCGGATGCGGTCGAGCAGGTGCACGTACTGCCGCCCCGCTTCGCGCGCCTCGGCCTCGTTGGTCACGCTCTCGCCGAGCAGGTCGAGCGAGGCGGTGATGCGCTTCGCGTTGAGCGCGCCGACGGCGTCGAGGGCGGGCTCGACGTCCTCGCCGGCGACGAAGCGCGACGCAAGCTTCTTCGCGAGGCCGTTGTGGCGGACGAAGTCGAAGACCTGTTGCTGGTTGCTGAGGTACAGGAGGGCGCTGCGGAGCATCGAGTCGGGGAACGGCGGCCGTGTCGGGAACCCGCCGCTTCCGAGGGGCTCCGGAGAGGGGTGCGCGGCCGCGCCGCGGGAATATATTGGCCGCGTCCCACACGCCCGAGGGTGATCTGGTGGACGTTTATCCGACGATTTCGAACGCTCGCGTGTTCCGTGACAATCGTCTCTCCATCACGACGCGTTTGGTGCAAACGTATCTGCGGACGCGATGGCGTGGCGGCGGCCGCCTGGTGCGCGCGCTTGCCGGGCGCACTCCGGCGCTGCAATCGGTCCCGGTGCGCTGCGAAGGATTTCAGCCGGTGTACGTCGACCTGCGCGACCGCAACAGTGTCGCGCTCGTTCGCGGGTCGCCGCACGCCGAAGTGCCGCAGGATGGGCCGCTGGTGCGCGTACTGCGCCACGTGACACGACCTGGCGACACGGCGCTCGACGTCGGCGCGAATCGCGGCTTCATCTCGGTCGCGCTTGCCACGATGGTGGGCCCCGACGGGCACGTCGTCGTCTTCGAGCCGAACCCCAACATGGCGAGCAACCTGGAACGATCGCTCGCGGGGTTCGCGGATGCCCGGCTTCTGCGTTACGCGCTCTGCGACACCAACGACGCGGGGACGCTGTTTGTCCCCGAGATGAGCGAGGTCGCGAGTCTGTCGGCGGAGTACGCGTCGCTCGACGCCGGGCCGCCGCGACCCACGTCGTGCATGCTCCGCCGTCTCGATGACCTGATCGCCGCCGGCGAGGCGCGCCGCCCCGACGTCATGAAAGTGGACGTCGAGGGAGCCGAGCTCCTCGTCTTCCGCGGCGCGCGCCGGACACTCGACCGAGAGGACGCGCCGACGTTGGCCTACGAGGCCAACTTGTTCGCCGCGCCTTTGGCGTCCGGCCATCCGAGCCCGGCCGCGACCGAGTACCTCGCTTCGCTGCCGCGGCCGCGCTACCGGTTCTTCTTCGTGTGGAACTGGGGCGTGCTCACCCGGTTGCAGCCGGGCCAGTACGTCCAGGACAACATCCTCGCCATTCCCGAAGCCCGACTCGATCGGTGGCCCGAACTGCGGGACGCCGACGTGCTTCGGTTCTGACGCGACGGCTACAGCGCCGCCGCGATTCCCCCAGCCGCAGCCGCGGCCGTCGCGTCGGTGACGTACGACGCGGCGGCGGCGCTCGCCTCGTTCGCGGTCGTCTCGGTCGGCATCGACGACCCGCTCCCCGTCGCGAGCGTCGCGAACCCGAACCCGTAGCCCTCGAGCGCGTTGTGCCACCGGACCGCGCCCGTGGCCGCGTCGAGGCAGGTGATCTCGCCTGCCGCTGCCGCATACACGTGCGCGCCGTCGAGGTGGATGGTCACGAAGCCGGTGAAGAGCGACGTACCTGGGAGCTCGGTGCTCCACCGGCGGGTGCCGGTCGCGGGGTCGAGAGCGACGACGTACCGCTGGATGCCGACGTAAAGGAGCGTGCCGTATTCGGTGGCCATGAGATCACGCGTGGGGGTGAGAAGGCGTACACGCGAGACGTACGCGCGCACGCCCGCCCGGGTGTCAGCGGCGCGCGGGCCCGGACACCGAATCGATCCGCGGCGCGAGCATTCCGTGACCAACGCTCGGATCCCGTATGCGTACGACCGGGAAATCGCCCCCCGCACGTAGCGCGTCGTTCCAGACGTTCCACGTCACCAGCCCGTCGTCGCCCTCGGGCTCGAGCAGCGCCGCGGCCAGCAGCATGCGCGCCTGCGCGGGCACGACGTAGCTTCGCGCGGGCATCTCGCCCGTCTCGTCGCGCCACGCGCCCTCGACGCGCACCTCGTGATGCCCCTGGAACGCCCGCGTCGCCGTCACCACGGAATCGATGCGGAACACGCGCGTCCTCAGGGCCAGCGGGCGCGCGACCTGTTCGACCGTGATTCCGTGGCGTCGGAGCAGTGCCGCGGCCTGCGCCGCCCCGGGCACGTCGGCGCTGAACGCCCACCCGCCCCCAGACAGATTCGCGGTGCGCGTCGCCACGAACCGATCGTAGATGGGCAACTCGAGGCTCCGCACGCGCCCCGTCCGCCGCAGCCCGCGCGGTACCCCGGGCTGCGTTCGCACCGAGTCCGGCGCGCGCTCGAGATCTTCGGCGAGCACTGGGCCGCGCCGCGGCGTGGGCGTGAGGTGCGTCCGCAACGCCACCGCACCGCCCCCTGTGCCTCCGGCGCGCGTCCGCGCGAGCGTCTCGCTGCCGGCGAGGGCCGAGAGCAATTCCGCCACGAATGCGTACGTCGCCCGCACGCGCCGCTCGAACGGGTCGTGCGAGAACGCCTCGCTCAGCACCGAGAGGCGGCCGCGCAGCCCGTAATAGTTGGTGCCGAACCGTGCCCGGCTGTCGTACGTGTACCACCCCCGCTTGGTCGTGTCGGCGTTCACGTCGGCCCCGTACTCCTCGGCGAAGTTGCCGTACGGGAACGTGGGAATCCCCCAGCGCGCCTGCAGCCGCTCGGCCACGCGGGGCAGCAGGGTGTCCCGCGCGAACGGGGCCAGCGGGGCCGACGGATGGAGCGACGGACTCCAGGTGAGCGCGTAGCCGTGGTACGAGCCGTCGGTCGTGTGCAGGTCGACGAACGCGTCAGGGTCCCATCGGTTGATGAGCGCGAGCGCCGCGCGCGTCTCGGGCGCCTCCGCCTTGATGTAGTCGCGGTTGAGGTCGAGCCCGGCCGCGTTCGGGCGCTGCCCCACGAGCGCGGGGCCGTTCTGTTCGGTACGGTTGATCGACTGGTCGCGCACGCGCTCGTTGCCGTCGGCGTTGTAGATCGGGACGGCGACGAGGACGAGCGAGTCGAGCACGTTAGGCGCCGGCGCGAGCGCGAGGTCGCGCAGCAGCATCTGCAGCGCCTCCTTCCCCTCCACCTCGCCGGCGTGGATGTTGGCCTGCACGTACACCACCGGACGGCCGAGGCGCCGCGCGTCGTCGGGCGTCGCGACCGCCGGGCGCGACGCGACCACCACCGGGATCTCGCGCCCCTCGCCCGTCGTCCCCATGCTGCCGACGCGCAGCACCGCGGGCGCGAGCGCGGCCAGGGAGTCGACGAACGCGACCACGTCGGCGTAGCGCGACGTTTCGGCGTACCCGCTCCGTTCGGCGCGCGTGAGCGGGCGCGGGGCGTAGCGCGCCCGCGCCGCGAGGACGCGCGCCGCAGCCGCCTGCTCCGGCGGCGCCCCGCCTGGCGCCGCGCCGGGGGCGACGCCCGGGCGCGCGCGCCCGGCACAGGCGCCCATCGCGAGGCCGGCCGCCGCGGTCCAGCGCGCGGCGTACCTCACAGATTGTCGAGAACGAAGCGGGTGAGCGAGCCGAAGAGGTGCACCTGCGTGCGCCCGCCGCTGATGCTGTGCGTCTTGTTGGGGTACAGCAGCATCGTGAACGGCTTGTTGGCGTTCTCGAGCGCCTGTGCGAGGACGAGCGCGTTCTGCGGGTGCACGTTGTCGTCGCCGGTGCCGTGCACGAGCAGCAGGCGCGCGGCCATGTTGCCGACGTACGACGCGACCGCGCTGAGCTGGTAGCCGTTCGGGTTCGCTTGCGGCGTCGACATGTAACGCTCCGTGTAGATCGAATCGTAGAAGCGCCAGTCGACGACCGGCGCGACCGCGATGCCCGCCTTGAACACGCTGCCGCCGCGCGCGAGCGTGAGCGCGGTCATGTAGCCGCCGTAGCTCCACCCCCACAGCCCCACGCGCGCGGGGTCGGCCCACGACTGCCGCGCCACCCAGCGCGCCGCGTCGATCTGGTCCTGCGACTCCTGCACGCCGAGCCGCCCCTGCGTCCCCTTGCGGAACGCGCGCCCGCGCCAGGCCGCGCCGCGGTTGTCGACGACCACCACGACGTAGCCCTGCTGCGCCAGCATCTGGTGCCACATCAGCCGCGAGCCGCCCCACGCGTCGCTCACCTGTGGCGCCGCGGGCCCGCCGTAGACGTACATCAGCACCGGGTGCCGCGCGGCGCTGTCGAAGCGAGCCGGCACGATGCGGTAGGCATCCAGCAGCGTGCCGTCGGGCGTCGGGACGCGGAAGAACTGCGGCGCGCTGATGCCCAGTGCGGCCAGCCGCGACGCTACCGCCGCGTTGTCCTCGAGCACGCGCGCGGGGCGCAGCGCGACCGACGCCTCGCCCCCCGCCGCCAGCGAGAGCATCGACGCGACGGGCGGCCGCGCCGCGGTGCTGTAGGTGTCGATCGCGTACGTGTTGCCCGGCGCGATCTCGACGGCGTGCGTGCCGTCGGCCGGCGTGAGCCGCGCGCACGCGGGGGCAGCGTTCGACGCGGGCGCGATCGCGCACCGGTACAGGTTGCGTTGCGTGGGCGTCGGCGCGGCCGCGCTCACGTACGCGAACCCGCGCGCGGAATCGACGCCGGCGACCTCGAGATAGTCCGCGCCGTCGGGCGTGACCTGCCGCACGAAGCGCCCGCTGCGGTCGTACAGGTGGAAGCCGCGCCACCCGGTGCGGTCGCTGCGGAGCAGGAACCGCCGCCCGCCGTCGATCCACGTCACCGGGCTCCCTTCGACGTCGACGTACGCGGAATCCACGTCGCTCACGACCTCGCGCACGCCACCGGTCGTCGCGCTCGCCAGCAGCACGTCGAGCCGGTTCTGGCGCCGCGGCATGCGGATCACGGCGACCGAGTCCGTGCCGAGCCACTCCATCTGCGGCACGTACTGGCCGGTGTCGGCGCCCACCGCGAGCCACCGCGTGGGGCCGCCGCCCGCGGCCGCGACGACGCCGACCTTCACGCGCGAGTTCGGCGCACCGGCCTTCGGGTAGCGCAGCACACTCACCGTCGGGTACTGGCCGTCGGTCTCGTCGTTGATCGGGTACGCAGGCACGGCCGTCTGGTCGAAGCGCCAGTACGCGATCCGCCGCGAGTCGGGGCTCCAGCGGAACGCGTCGCGTAGCCCGAGCTCCTCCTCGTACACCCAGTCGGTGGTGCCGTTGATCACGTCGTCCGAGCCGTCGTACGTCAGGCGGGTCGCGCGGCCGGTCGCGAGGTCGGTCACCCACAGATTGTTGCCCCGCACGAACGCGACCGACCGCGAGTCGGGCGAGAACTTGGCGAACATCTGGAGGTCGGCGTCGACCGCGCCGCTCGCCAGCCCACGGCCGATGAAGCTCGGCGCACCGGCGGGCACCCCGGCGGTGCGCTGGCCCAACGCCTGCCCGCCGACCGTGTCGCGTCGCCCGGCGGTGATCCGCACGCGGATGCCCGAGCTGGCCGCGCCGCCGCCCGCCGTGCTCGGCGCGTTCGCGGCGGCGGCCGACGGCTTTCCGGGCGTGGTCACGGTGGCGATCGGGGTGACGCGTCGCGTGTCGAGGTCGACGACGTGGAAGGTCCCGCGGGTGTTGGTCCGCCACACGCGGACCGAGTTGTGGAACAGCAGCGCCTTGCGCTCGTCGGGCGACAGCTGCAGGTCCTCGACGACGATCGCGCGCCCCGCCTCGTCGCGCAGCGCGCCGGCCGGCACGAGCACCGTCGCCGCGCCGGTTGCCGCGTCGACGCGCACGATGTCGACGCCGCCCGCGGCCGGTCGCACCTCCACGTAGGCGCGCCCGTCGCGCAACCACTGCAGCCCGGGCGCGCCGCCGACCGCGAACTCCCCGCGGCCGAAGATCCGCTCGACCGTTAGGCGCGACGGGTCCGCGGTCGCGACGGGCGCCGGCGCGGCGGACGTCTGCGCCGCGGCGCCCCGGGCGGGCGCGGCGAGACCCGCAGCGGAGCCTATGCCGAGGGCGAGCGTCGCGGCCGCGCGCGTCGTGGTCGAACGGGAACGGACCGCGGATGAACACGCGGCGCGCGGCGCCGCGACGTGCTGTGACATGACGAGGTGGGCGGGGTATGGCGAGCGGCCGCTCATCTGGGCCGTGCTGCGAACCTAAGCCGCGCGCGTCGCCGGAGTCAGCGGACGACGAGGATGCCGACCGCCCCGCCGAAGTCGTCGCGAACGGCCGTCAGCCCGTCGGGCACTTCCCAGTCCCGGTCGTCGACGCGCACGTTCACGCGGTGTACGCCGCGGCCGATCGGGAGCGTGATCCCCCAATCTTCGACCACGCCGGTGCGGGCGAGCGGCACCGGCGTCCAGTCCGTGAAGTCGGCCATGATCTCGACCCGGCTCGCACCGGCGACGCGGAAGTGGAGTTCGTGGGTGCCGTCGGCGTTGTCGCGAATCTGGAAGCGTTCGACCGCCGTGCGCCCGCGGGCGGCGCGTTCGAGGCGGCGCAGCTCGTACAGCTCGGTGAGTTCCGCGCGGACCGCGGGGTCGCCTACGGGCGGGCGGCGCGTCACGAGCCGGAGTCCGGCTGACGCGTACCGTCCGCCAGGCAATCCCTGCACGGCGTCGAAGGGGTACATGCCGGCGCCGGTCACCACGGCCACGCGCCGGCCCAGCCAGACGGTGAGCCACGCCTCGGCCCACGCCTGCAGTCCCGGTACCGAGTCGCTCGGATGCGCCCGGTACCCCGTGGTGAGCGCGAGCTCGCCGCGTGTGCCCTCCCAACGGACGCCGCCGGTCACGTCGGTGTAGCTCCACGGCCCCACGCGCGTCGGGAGCACCGTGAGCGTGTACTGGACGCCCTCGTCGCGCGCCCAAAGGCCGGCGTCGGCCTGCGCGATCGACCGCGGGAGGCCGGAATTCTGGGAGACGAATCCGCCGCCGCCGCCGACCCACGCGCCGACGCCGTTGCCGACGAAATGCAGGCGCCCAACGCCGTAGATGTTCGTCGCGGCGAGCGACGACAGGTACCGTGTGTTGGAGAAGGTGCCGTACACCTCGCCGCGCAGGTTCCAGAACTCGGGCGAGAGCAGCGAGCCGGAGACGCCGCTCTGCAGACTCGTGCGCCCGCTCTCGAACTGCGACAGCGAGGCGTTCGCGATGACCATCGACCGGCCCGTCTCCCAGCGCACGCTCGGCGTCACGCTGCCAACGCGCGACGTGCCGTAATCGTCGTAGGTGACCTGCGACGCGCCCACGTCGAGGCCGAGGCTAACCGTCTGTCCGATCTGCTGTCCCAGCTCGCTGACCACGCGGGCCTGGGCGCCACCGCGGGCAGGCCGCAGTGCGCCGACAGCGGCGAGCATTCCAGCGCACCAGGCGAACACGCGGATGGGTCGGGCCTGTCGACCCACGGCGGAGTGCACGGCGCACATCCCGCCAAGCTAGCGGAGTGGCCGCGGAGGCGTGCACGGCCGTGGATACGGCGAACGGGGTAGTGAGATCGCTACCCCGTTCGATTCGTCACGGTTTGGGCTTGTGCGCCGGCGGCCGGTTCGTCGCGCCGTCGGGAACGTTGAGCGACGCGTACGGACCGCCGCCGAGCCGCAACATCGCCGCGATGCCCGGGGGCGCTCCGATGCCGATATCGCGTTCGACGTCGCGTCGGAACGCGACGAGCTGTTCATCGGCGGCTCCCTTGCTCGTGAGGGCCAGCACCGAGTGCGTCGCGTTGTCGGCCGGAACGCCGCTCGCAATCAGATCGGTGAGTACCGAGAGCGCGATCACGAGCGGCTGCCCCGGACGGTCGTGGCGGAGGCGGCGGAGCGCGTCGGTATCGACACCGGCGCGCAGCGCCGACGCGCCGGCGGTCAACTCCTCTGCGAGCGACTGTGCGCCGAGCGACTGGCGCGCCGTCGCGAGGTCGACCGCGAGTCCGCGGACCGCGCGAACGATCGCCTCGGACGACGCGCGCTTACTCGCGCCTTCGAGCGCCTTGTCGACGAGCGGCTCGGACGGGACGCCGTCGGCGCGCGCCGAGTCGATGACTCGCTCGACGAGGGCGCGCGTGTGTGGGTCGAGGCGGGGGTCGAGTCGGGCGCGGAGCCACGCCGGCGTTTCCGCGGGCGGTTGGACGCTGGCCGCCTGCGCGGTCAAGCCGGAGAGCGGAGCGGCGAGCAGCCCGGCAAGGAGCGCGAGCGCGGGGCGCGACATGCGCATCACGTCTCACCTCCGCCGACCGTCACGGCCGAGCTCGGGCGACCGAAATCGTCGCCGATCGCGCGCGGCCGGGCGGGGTCGGCCACCCAGCGCTGCCCGTCGACGAGGAAGGCGTAGGAGTGGCGCCCTGCCGTGAGCGGCAGATCGATGGTCCAGACGCCGTGGCTGCTCCCCTGCGACGCGACGCGCACGAGTCGCGTCGCGCCGTGGTCCCACTCGTTGAAGTCGCCGACGAGCGCGACCTCGCGCGCGCCCGGCGCGACGAGCATGAAGCGGGTGATGTACACCGTGTCACGGCCTCGCGCGGGCGCCGCGGCTCGCGTCGCGGACTCGCGCGGCACGGTCGCGAACTCGCCCGTGGCCGTCCGCGCGTCGGGGGTCGTTGCCGCGAGCTCGCCGGCGTTGCGGCCGGCCTCGCGCCGCAGACCGAACACGGCCGCGATGGCGATGCCGGCCGCGGCGAGTGCGCCGAGGGGGGTGACCCTTACGGCGCGCGGTTGGGTGAACCAGCGCCAGGCACGCGGCAGCGGCGCGCGCGCGACGGGTTCGAAGGGGGCCGTGGACGTGTCGCGTCGCCGCGACCGCACCGCCGGACGCCGCGCGGCCCCGGGCACGACGACGAGCGGCGCGGGCGCGAGGCGGATCGCGTCCATCACCGCCGTGTCGACACCCGGTCCGAAGTCCGCGGGGCGCCGAAGCGCCGCCACGAGCTCGCCGAGGGCGAACGGTTCGTCATCGTCAACCGCGCTGGGTACGGCGATCGGCGGAACGCCCGCGAACGGGCCGGGCCCGAACGCGGAACTCCCCAGGTGATCGTCGTCGCTGCCGTTACGCACTGTATGCCTCCTGCAGGAGTCCGCGCAGCCGGTCACAGGCCCGCTTCACCCGCATTTTGAGCGCGGAGACGCCCGCGCCCGTGAGTTCCGCCATTTCTTCGTAGCTCAAACCTTCGACGTGCTTAAGCAGGAATGCTTCCCGCTGCTCCGCATCGAGACGGGCGAGCGCCCTTTCGATTTCTTCGCGCATCGCGGCCTGTTCCGCCGGATGCGAGTCGACCGCCACGTGCGTGGCCGCTTCGTCGGAGACGAACGTCCGCGCCCGCCGGGTCGCCCGCGCTCCGGTGGTCCGACACCGGTTCACGAGGATGCTGAACAGCCACGAGCCGAATCGCTCCGGGTCGCCGCACCGCCCCAACGCCCGATAGGCCCGCACGAAGGCGTCCTGCAATGCCTCCTGCGCATCCTCCCGGTCGCCCAACATGCGCAACGCGTACCGCGACAGGCGCGGGCGGTAGCGCGCTACGAGGAGCGCGTACGCTTCGACGTCCCCACCCAAAACTTGGGCGACGATCGCCGCATCGTTCATCTCCACAGCCAGTAGACCCTCAACGATGTGGCTCGGTCACTGCCCGCGGTCAGCAGTTCGAACACGCCTGAACTAGTTCGTACGCTTAAGGGCGCGGGCACGGTTTCACACGGTAATCCGGCGAGTATACACCGCAGCGGCCGGGTCGGCTGCCGCCGGTCGCAGGCGGCCGACGGCAGCAGGGCTGACGCTCGGCGGCTGACACGCTGTCGCGGACGCCGGGGCCCGGCCCGCGGCCCGACCCTCAGTCGCGCGGGTGGGCGCGCCCACCCTCGCTCGCCGCAGCCGTGAGCGCGGCGCCCGCCGCGAAGCGGCCGGGGTGCGCGCGCGCGAGCGCATCGAGCGCCCCCACGACGGTGGCGGGACCGAGGGCGTCGAGCGTGCGGAACGGCCCGCCGCGAAACGCGGGGTAGCCGATGCCGAACACGGCGCCGACGTCGCCGTCTCTCGCCGAGGCGATGATCCCGTCGCCGAGGCAGCGCACGGCCTCGTCGAGCATCGGGTAGACCGCGCGTTCGACGATCTGGGCGGCCCCGTACTGGGGGGGCGGGTCGCCGGGCGCCGCGCGCTCGGTGCCGAGGGCGACGCCGCTCAGCGGGCGAACGCCGGCGATGGCGTACACCGACGCGTCGACCCCCGCGCGTCGCCCGGCCGCGTCGTACTTGTAGAACCCCTGCCGCCCCTTGCGCCCGGCCCGCCCGCTCTCGAGCACGCGCTGCAGCGCCGGAGCCGGGGTGAGGCGTGCGCCGAACGCGTCGGCGACCACCTGCCCGGCCCTCGCCGCGACCTCGAATCCGACCTCGTCCATCAGCTGAAAGGGCCCGACCGGGAATCCCCACGCGACGAGTGCCGCGTCGATGCGTTCGACCGGCACGCCCGCGTCCAGCAGCCAGCCGGCTTCGTTGAGATACGGGACCAGGATGCGGTTGACGTAGAACCCGGGCCCGTCGCCGACCACGATCACGGTCTTGCCGAGCCGCCGCCCGTACGCGACCGCGGTGGCGACGGCGTCGAGCGAACTCGCCGCGCCGCGCACGACCTCCAAGAGCGGCATCTTGGCCACGGGCGAGAAGAAGTGCATGCCGACCACGCGTTCGGGGCGCGTCGCGCCGTCGGCGATGGCGGTGACCGGGATGGTGCTCGTGTTGGTCGCGACGACGGCCTCGGGCGCGGCGTCCTCGACGTCGTCGAGCACGCGGCGCTTGAGCGTGAGGTCCTCGGACACCGCCTCGATGACGAGGTCGGCGCGGCGGAAGCCGGTGAAGTCGGCGGTGCCGGTGACGAGGGCCTGCTGCGCCTGCACGTCGAGCGCGGTCGCGCGGCGCCGCGCCAGCGCCTCGGCGAGCGTGCGTCGCACGGCGTCCATCGCGCGCGCGACGCGCGGAAGGTCGCCGTCCTTGAGCCGGACGGGTGTGCCCCGACGCGCGGCGAGGGCGGCGATCGCGCTGCCCATGAACCCGGCACCGACGATGCCGAGCAGCCGCACCGGACGCGCTACGGCGCCCCGGGTCGCCGTGTCGTCCTTCTTGAGCGCGGTCGTCGCGTGAAAGAGGTAGACGAGCTCGCGCGAGACGTCGGACACGGCGAGCTCGCCGAAGCGCCGCGCCTCCTGCTTGAGCCCCGCGTCGCGGCCGTGTGCGTAGCCGTCGTGGATGGCGTCGAGAGCGGCGAGCGGCGCCGGGTAATGGCCGCCCGACTTCTTCACGACCTGCTCGCGCGCCCGGCTGAAGGTGATGGTGCGCCCCACCGGGTTGCCGTCGAGCAGGACCGCGCCGGCCGACGGGCGCCGGGCGACGCCGCCGCGCTTGCGTTCGCCCGACGCGAGCTCGCGCGCGCGCCGCACCGCCACGTCGAGGAGGATGGCCGGGTGCACGAGGTCGTCGACGATTCCTAACGCGCGCGCGCGCTTCGCGCGCACGGTCTTGCCCGTGAGGATCAGGTCGAGCGCCGGCTGCAGCCCGATGCGGCGCGGCAGGCGCTGCGTGCCGCCCATCCCGGGTATCAGCCCGAGCCGGACCTCGGGAAGCGCGAACACGGTCTTCTCGTGTTCGGAGGCGACGCGCCACGCGCAGGCGAGGGCGACCTCGAGACCCCCGCCCAGGCACGCACCGTGTACCGCGGCGACGACCGGAACGCGCGAGCGCTCGACGCGGTCGGCCATCGCCTGCCCCTGCCACGAGAGCGCTTCGGCGTCGGTGGCGTCGCGCAGCGCGGCGAACTGCTCGATGTCGGCTCCGGCGATCCACGCGTCCGGCTTCCCCGAGCGGAGCACGCACGCGCGGATGCTCGCGTCGCGGTCGAGGCGGTCGAGAAGGAGGCTGAACGCCGCCGCCGCGGTGGCGCCGAGCACGTTGACGGGCGCGCCCGGAAGGTCGAACGTCGCGACGGCGATCCCGTCGTCGCGCAGTTCGACGGTGATGGCGTCGCGTGCGGAGTCCACGGCGGACGGGGTGTCGGCGGTGAGTCGCGTCATGAGGCGTAGGCGTGTGTCGTCGCGCCGCGGGCGGGGGCCCTCACGCCCGCTCCACGACCATCACGTGACCCATCCCGCCGGCCGCGCACACGCTCAGGAGCCCGAGCTCGGCGTCGCGGCGGGCGAGCTCGCGGCAGAGCGTCGTCAACACGCGCCCGCCGGTCGCCCCGAAGGGATGGCCCAGCGCGATCGACCCGCCCATCACGTTGATGCGGTCGCGGTCGAGCTCCCCCACGGGCTCGGCGAAGCCGGCCCGCTCGGCCCACGCGCGTGATGCGAACGCCTTGAGGTTGCAGAGCACCTGCGCCGCGAACGCCTCGTGGATCTCGACGAGTCCCACGTCGCGCGCGACGGCCCCGGCGCGGGCGAGCGCGACGGGCATCGCGAGCGCCGGCCCCTGCAGCAACTCGTCGCCGGGGTCGAGCGCGGCGTAGGCGTAGCTGCGCACGTAGGCGAGCGGCGCATAGCCTAACGCACGCGCCTTGTCCTCTCGCATGAGCAGCACCGCGCTCGCGCCGTCCGTGAGCGGCGAGCTGTTACCGGCCGTCACGGTGCCGTACGCCCGGTCGAACACGGGCGCGAGCTTGGCGAGCTGCTGCAGCGACGTGTCGGCGCGCACGCCGTTGTCGCGGTCGAGCGCGACCGGCTCGCCGCCGTCCGCGCCGGGCAGGAACGCCGGCGCGATCTCGGCCGCGAGCCGTCCGTCGGCGGTGCCCGCCGCGGCGAGCCGGTGCGAGCGCAGCGCCCACGCGTCCTGCTCGTCGCGCGAGATGCCGTTCAGCTTCGCCATCTTCTCCGCGCTCTGCCCCATGGTCTCGCCGGTGCTCGGCTCCGCGATGGCCGGGGTCACCGGCACGAGGTCCTTGGGCCGGATGCCCGCGAGCGTGCGCGCGCGCGCCGGAAGCGTCTTGGCCCTGCTCGACGCGACGAGTGCGTCGCTCATTCGCCGCGAGTGCAGCACCGGCACCTGCGACAGCGACTCCGCCCCACCGGCGACGACGCAGTCGAGGTGTCCGAGCACGATCTGGTCGGCCGCGTCGGTGATCGCCTGATTGGCGGAGGCGCAGGCGCGGCTCACCGTGAAGCTCTGCACACCGCGCGGCAGCTGCGGCAGGAGCGAGATCTCGCGCGCGATGTTCGGCTCGGTGACGCTCGGCACGACGGTGCCGAAGACGATTCCCTGGACCTCGGCCGGGTCGAGTTCGGCGCGCGCGAGCAGCTCGGCGACGACGTGACGGCCCATTTCCGTAGAGGAGAGGCGCGCGAGGGCCGTCCCCGCCCTGGCGAACGGAGTACGCAGCCCCGCGACGATCGCGACGCGGCGCCCCGGAGCGCCGTACTGGACGCGGTCGTGGCGGTTGGGGTTGGACATCCGGTGACGTTAGCCGAACAGCTCGTCTGCCCGGAAGCGCCAGCGGGACGCCGTTCGGCAGCTACGCCGCGCGAACGCGCACGCGCCGCCGCCGCCGAGCCCGGGCGGCGAGGCCGACGAGCCCGCCCGCGACGAGCGCCAGGGTCGCGGGCTCGGGCGCCGCGGTGACCGCGGGCGCGAACACCGCCGTGAACGCGGCCTCCTGCGACGCGTCGGCGTACAGCGCGCCGCCACCCACGTCGTAGACGAGGACGCCGCTGGCGTAGGGAGCGGTTTCGTTGGTGGCCACGTAGCTCACGCCGCTCGTCGAGGTCACGCCAGAGAGGTACGCGATGTACGAGAGCCCGGCGGTGAGCGTCGCGTTGGGCGTGACCGTGAGCGGCGCGTAGCTCGCCGCCATCGGCCCGGCGAGCATGTCGCTCGCGAACCGCACGGTGCCGATCGCGCCGTTGAGCGGGTCGTAGTCGGCGACGTACGCGCGGAACTGCGGGGCCGCGGCAGCGCCGACCTCGTTGCGCAGGATGAACGTGAACGAGAGCAGGCGGGCGTTCTGCGCGACGAACGACTGGCCGATCAGCGACGTGGTGAACGCGTACGCGGCATCGGCACCGAAGGGTCCGACCTCCGCGCCCGTGGACGAGGGCGGGATCACGAGCGTCTGGGCGGCGGCCGGCGCGGCGGCGATCGCGGCGGCGGCGAGGGCGACGACGAAGGCGAAACGCATCGAAGGAGGACGCTTGGTCATGGGATGGTGACCTGCACCGACGCGGGGCTCGACGTGGCTCCGTAGCTGTCGGTGACGCGGACGTTCACCGTGTAGGCGCCCGAGGCGGCGTACGCCTTCTGTCGCACGAGCGGGCGGGCTGCGGCATAGGCGGTGACGTACGTGCCGGTGGTCTGCGTGCCGTCGCCCCAGTCGATCACGAGACGGAACGGCGCCGGGTTGGCGCTCGCGTCGCTGAACGCGACGGGCAGGTTGTAGGGCTGGCCCGCCGCGGCCGTCGTCGGCGCGCCGGGGAGGGTCACGATGGGCGCGACGGCGCCGACGTTCACGATCTGGCGGCGCGTGATCGCCCAGCCGAAGCGGTCGGTGACGGTGAGCGTGACCGTGTACGCGCCGGCGGCGGCGTAGCGCGTGGTCACCGACGCGCCCGTCGCGGACGTGCCGTCGCCGAAGGCCCAGGCGTACGTCAGTACGTCGCCCGCGTCGGGGTCGAGGCTACCCGCGGCGTTGAAGGCGAGCGGCTGCCCTGTCGCGCCTGCGGTCGGCCCGTTGAGGACCGGGGACGGCGGATGGTCGCCGGCCTCGACCGCCCCCTGGTACGCGGTCGGCAGCAGCGAAAGGAAGTCGTAGCCGGTCGCGGCCTCGATCGCGTCCACCGTCGTGTAGTACTTGGACGGCGGGTCATTTCGCACGCCCGCGACGTTCGGCATGTTCACGGCGAGCACGGTGGTACCGGCGAGGTCGTCCCAACTCCGCACGTCGCCGCGCGCGAACGCGTGTCCCCCGGCGTAGGGCCCGATGAACGCGACCTTCCAGGTCGAGTCGGGGATGCGCACCTTCGTCTGCCCCGAGTCCTGTTTGAGGTAGCGGGCTGGTAGCGCGCGCGAGTAGAGCGGCCCGGTGATCACGTACACGGCGCGCCCCGCGGCCGCGGAATCGGCGAGCTGATTCTCGAACGTCGCCCAGACGCCCTGGTTGAGGTCCGCCATCTGCGGCACGACGTTGGACAGGTAAAACGTGCGCGCGTTCTCACCGTTGGTCACGGTGCGGTCGGCGGAGCGCGTCATGTGGCCGCGGTCGTAGCCGCCGTTCGTGTAGTCCGTCGTGAAGACCTGACGCGCGGCCGGGAGCGTGGGCTCGGCGGTGAAGCAGTTGCACCGGTCCTGGCCGGTGCTCCGCTGACGCTGGTCGAGCTCGTAACTCACCCAGTTGGGCGTGCCCCGCGACGCGTTGTACGAGAGCGTGTACGTGGTGCGCGCGATGAGCAGATCGTCGAAGTTGGTCGTCGACGCGGCCGTGGGTCGGCCGAACTCCGCGTTGTCGGCGAACGTGGCGGTCGAGTCGGCGTAGACGGCCGTCTCGATCGTCACCGGCGAGGTCACCGTGCTGAACGACGCGCCGCCGCCGACCGGCGTGGCGGTGACGCGGAAGCGCGGGTTGGTGGCCGCGCCTGAACCGCCCGTGATCACAGCCGAGGTGCCGACCGCGCGGATCGTCGCGACGCCCGGGTCGAGCGCCTCGAACGTGTACGCGGCCGGCACGACACCGCCGTTGGCGTCCTTCGAGACCGGGGTGAAGAGCTGCGTCTGGAACCCCGCCGCCATGCTCGTCGTCGCGGTAGGCGTGCCGTTCCAGGTGATGCTCGCGATCGAGCCCGCGGCGGCCACGGTGAGGGCCGTCGAACCGGCCACGCCGTTCGGGGCGGTCGCCGTGATCGTCACCGGGGCCGGCGACACGGCCAGCCCGCGCACCAGGCCCGTGCTGTCGACGGCGGCGACCGCCGCGTTCGACGTGCTCCACACGAACGTGGAGGCGACGGCGGAGCCGTTCGCGTCGGCGGCGCGCGCCGTCAACTGCAGCGTGGCGCCGAGCGTGACGGCGGCCGGCGAGGGTGTGACGGCTACGGTCGCGACCGGTCCGGCGGGTGCCGTCACGACGCCGCTGTTGCGCGGGGTGGGCGCCGCGACGCTGAAGTCCGCCGCGTTGTCGTTGGTGTCCTGCTGCCCGTTGTTCTTCCTCAGGGCCGCGGTGCTGTTCGAGAGCGCCGCCGTCGGGCCGGTTCCCTCGAAGCAATTCGTGCCGGTGCCGTATCCCACGAAGTCGAGCACCGTCGCCGTCCCCACCGGACATGCACCCGCGAGCGCCGTGGCGGAATTGACGAGCGCGACCTTCGCGGCCGTCGCGCTCATCGGGATCGTACCGGTCGCGTCGGGGGTGGGGAGCGCCGTCGTCCCGCCCGCGCCCTGCGCTTCCTGCACGAGGTAGTACCCGCCTGGCGCAATCGTCCCCGACAGGGTGGTGACCTGCCAGCTGCTTCCGGTCGAGCTGGCGTACTGCACCGACCATCCGGTCACCGGAACGGCCGTCGTCCCGGCGTTGTAGAGTTCGATGAAGTCGTTTTTCAGCGTGGCCCCGTTGTTCCCACCGCCGCCGTACACCTGGCTGATCACGACGCTACCGGCTGACCCGCCCACCGACGCCACCGCGGGGCCGGGCGACGCGACGCGTTCGGTGGAGGCGCAGGCCGTGGCGAGCGACAGGAACAGCGCAGCCGTCGTCGCCGCGGGGGAGCGACGCCGTGAAACGAATGGATGCATGCGGGCGCCGGGGTGGAGGGTCCGGGGCCGGTCGATCGGCCCCGGCCGGAACGTACCCGGCGGGCGCCGGGGATGAAGTTCCGCCGGTGCGTGGTGGCGTAACGGCGTCGTGACGGCGCTCGTCGTATCGGCGCACGTCGCGACGGTGCCGTGGCTGCCACCGGCGGCGTGCGGCGGCGTGCGGCGGCGTGCGGCGGCCGGCACGTCCCGGGGCGCCTAACGTCTGCGCCGTCGCGCCGACGTCCGCCGGGGTGACGCGCGGCGGGGTATCTTGGTCGCATGCGTTCACCGCCGGCCCTCGCCGCCCGCGCTGCCGCCCGCGCGTCGCTCGCCGACGGCACGTTCGACGTCGCAGTCGTCGGCGGCGGGATCACCGGCGCGGGCGTCGCGCGCGACGCGGCGCTGCGGGGACTGCGCGTCGCCCTCGTCGAACGCGACGACTGGGCAAGCGGCACCTCGAGCCGGTCGTCGCGGCTGATCCACGGCGGCGTGCGGTATCTGGAGCACGGGCACCTGGGGCTCGTTTTCGAGGCGAGTCGCGAACGACGCGTCCTGCTTCGCACCGCCCCGCACCTCGTCCGCCCGCTCGCCTTCACCTGGCCGGTGTACCGCGGCGCGCGCGTGCCGCGCTGGAAGCTCGAAGCCGGGCTCACGCTCTACGACGCGCTCGCGCTCTGGCGCAACGTGGCGCCTCACGCGTCGTTGTCCGCCGACGACGTGGCGGCCGCCGAGCCGAGTCTCGCCACCGCGGGGCTCACCGGCGGGGCGCGCTACTACGACGCCGCGACCGACGACAGCCGGCTCACGCTCGCCACGGTACTCGCCGCGCAGCACGCGGGCGCGGCGACGCTCAACCACGCTTCGGTGACGGCGCTCCGATTCGGCGCGCCAGATCCTGCGCGCGTTCGGCTCTGCGTGCGCGACGCCATCGACGGCGTCGCGGTCGAGCTTCGCGCGCGGGCCGTGGTCAACGCGACGGGTCCGTGGAGCGACGCGGTGCGCCGACTGCACGACGCGCACGCGCGTCCCGCCGTGCTCGGCGCGAAGGGTGTGCACGTGGCGGTGCCCGCGGCGCGTGTGGCCAACCGCGCCGCGCTCACTCTGATTGCGCCGCTCGACGGGCGCGTCACGTTCGTCCTCCCGGCCGGCCCGCACACGATACTCGGCACCACCGAGACGTCGGTCGAGCGCGGCCCCGACGACGTGCGCGCAACCGAGGCGGACGTGGCTTACCTGCTCGCGGTCGCCAACCATCACTTTCCCGACGCGCACCTCGAGCGCGCGGACGTGGTCAGCGCGTGGGCGGGAGTGCGTCCGCTCGCCGCGGCCACGTCGCGCGGGCGCGCCGGCACCGGCGCGGCATCGCGCGAGCACGCGATCGACGTCGACTCGCGCGGGATCGTGACCGTGACCGGCGGGAAACTCACGACGTACCGCAGCATGGCCGCCGAGGTCGTCGACGCGGTGTGCGCGTTTCTCGGGACCAGGCGGCCGCGGGCTCGGACCGATGTACTCCCGCTCGATCCGGGGCACGACGCGGCGCGCGCGCGCGTCTCGGCGCTCGCCGCGGCCGCCCCCCTGCTGGCCGCCGCGGTCGCGCCGGGCCTGCCGTACACGGGCGCGGAGTTCGTGTACGCGGCGGAGGCCGAGCAGGCCGCGACGCTCGCCGACCTGCTGGTGCGCCGCGCGCCCGTGGCGTACGCGACGCGGGACGCCGGGCGCGCCGCGGCGCGCGTCGTGGCGCCACTGGTCGCGCCTGTACTGGGGTGGGACGCGGTCGCCGTGGACGCGGCGCTCGCCGCCTACGACGCGGAAGCCGCGCGCGTGTTCGGGGTCGACGCGTGAGCGCCGGCCACACGCGCCGCGGTCGCCTAACGTCCTCCGGCCAGGTGACTAACGCACGGCCGTTTCTCGCGTCGCGCGCACGGCCCGGACGAACCCGATACGCGAGTACTCGCCGGCGCTGAGCACGCCGACGGCGCTCTCGCCGCCGAGCACCTCGTCCCGTACGCGCCGCGCGGGCCAGCCCGCGTCGAGCAGGCGCTCCACGCGGCCCACCGTGTCGTCGAGCCACGCGGCCTTGGCCTCGAGTGACGAGACGGGGTCGTCGACCGACCCGCGGTGGGCGTCGAACAGCCGCCGCGGGCGGAGCGCTGCCGCGGCGCGCAGCGACCGGGCCAGCGCACGCGGGTTCTCGGTCGGGTGCGCCACCCGCACCTTCACGCCGAGAAACAGGTCGCCGCCGTAAAGCGTCTCGCGCTCCGGATCCCACACCACGTGGTGGTCGGCGGTGTGTCCGGGCGTCGGCATCAGCACGAGCGGCGCGGGGTCGACCGCGGGTGCGTCGCGGGACAGCGGCTGCCGCGCGCCCCAGACGAGGCGCCGGTACGCGCCGATCGGTTCGGTGACGGCGACCGCGGCGCGCGTCGCGGGCGCCATGGCGAGCGGGACGCCTGCGCGCGCGAGTCGCGCGACGTTGCCCGCGTGGTCCTCGTGCCGGTGCGTGACGACCGCGCCGCGGACGGCGCGCCGCAGGTCACCCCCGCCGCGCTCGGTGAGGAAGCGCCGCAAGCTCCGCCACGCGAGCGGCAGCCCCGTGTCGACGAGCATCGGGCCGGCCGCCGTCTCGACGACGTACACGCTCACGCTGTACCCGACGAGGCGACTGCTCGGCGAGGCGAGCACGACGCGGGTCACGTCGCCGTGGTCGTGGGTGGACAGCAGCATGGCCGGGAAGTCTACCCAGCAGTATGTTCCGAACAGCGTCCGAACCCCGACGCGCGCGAGCGCCCGGCCCACCGGCCGGGCGCTCCCTTTTCACGTACCCATCTGCGCCACGCTCCGCTCGCGACCCGGCCATGATCCAGGAACTGAAAGAGAAGCTCTCGGCCGAGGTCGAGAAGCTGCAGTACGAGCTGAACGTCACGCTCCCGATCGAGATTCGCACGGCCGTCGAGCACGGCGATCTGCGCGAGAACAGCGAGTACAAGGCCGCGCTCGAGCGTCAGCAGTTCGTGCAGGCGCGACTCGGGCAGCTGCGGCAGCGGCTGAGCAAGCTGTCCTCGGTCGACATGTCGCAGATCCCGCCCGACAAGGTGGGGCTCGGCTCACGCGTGGTGGTCGAAGACGAGCGGTCGGGCGCGCGCGAGACCTACAACCTGCTCATCGGCGACTCCGCCGACATGGAGGGCGGGAACGTGAGCATGGGGTCGCCCATCGGGCGCGCGCTGCTGGGCAAGGCGCTCGGCGAGACGGCGATTCTGAAGCTGCCGGCGAGCGTCCGGCGGTTGAAGGTCGTGGAGTTGCAGACGATCCACGAGCAGGTGTGACGGCGGGGGCGCGTCAGCGCTTCTTCGCCAACATCGTCCCGCGACACCGCGCGGCTCCACACCGACACGGGTACCGCCGTTTCGCCGCAGGCGTGTGGCGCTCGGCGAGGATGAACGCGTAGTCGTACGCCAACTCCTCGCCCGCGGCCACGTCGCGCACGGTCGTGATCCAGATCCTGCCGCCGTCGACGACGGCGTCGCAGTTCGGATCGCACGAGTGGTTGATGAACCGCGCGACGTTTCCGTCGACTGCGGCGTCGACGATCACCTCCTCGCCGTCGGGCCCGTCGATCGCGAACAGCTGGGTGTGGTGCGCGACACCGGGCGTTTCGGGGTAGCGCCGGTCGGCTTCGGCCGGGGTGATGCGCTCGCCGGCGTACTCGACGAGTCGCGTGCCGGCCGGGATCGCGCGGGTGGCGAACGCGCCGATTCCGTGCATCGGCGACCGGCCTAACGCGAACGGCGCACCCGGCGGCACCTCGTCGAGGTCGCGAGTTCCCGCGCCGCCCGCGCGCGCGGCGGGAGCGGGCGCGACCGTCGGATCGCTCACACCGGCGACGCGTGCGCCGGGAGGTCGGCGTCGGACGCCGCGCCGTTCACGCCGTCGGCGCGCAGCCGCTGCGCCGCGTGCGCCCGCACCACCGCGTCGACCGCCTCTCGTGGGTCGTCGGTCAACAGCATCAGGTCGACATCGCCTGGCGAGATCTTGCCCTCGGCCAGCAGCCGCGTCTGGATCCAGCGGATGAGCCCCGCCCAGTAGTGGCGCCCGAACAGGATCACGGGGAATTGGTAGATCTTCCCCGTCTGAATGAGCGTCAGCGCTTCGAACAGCTCGTCGAGCGTGCCGAAGCCGCCGGGAAAGATGACGAACGCGACGCTGTACTTCACGAACATCGTCTTCCGCACGAAGAAGTACCGGAAGTTGACGAGCGTATCGACGTACGGGTTGTTGCCCTGCTCGAACGGCAGTTCGATGTTGCAGCCGACGGAGTGCCCGCCGCCCTTCTTGCAGCCCTTGTTGGCCGCCTCCATGATGCCCGGCCCCGCACCGGTGATCACCGCGAACCCGGCCTCGGCGAGGAGCAGGCCGACTTCCTCGGCGGCCTGGTACATCGGGTCGTCGGGCGCGGTCCGCGCGGAGCCGAACACGGTCACACCCTGCTCGACGCTGGCGAGCGTATCGAATCCCTCGACGAACTCGCTCTGGATGCGCATCACGCGCCAGGGATCGGTCCGCGTGAAGTCGGACGCGCTCCGCTGACCGGGCGGGTTGAGCAGCTTCTCGTCCTCGGTCGCCCGCCCCGGGCCGGGGTAATCGCGGATCGACTCGTCCACCTGCCGCACCCGCGCAGCGCCGACCCGACGGGTCGCGGCGGTGCCGTCCTGCGGCGGGTCGCTCGGCGACGTTCGCCCGGCGGCCCGGTGCCCGACCTCGGTGCGCTCCTTCACGCCCTCCAGCGCACGCCGTTCGGCGTCGGCCATCGCGGCCGGATCAGCGGGCTTGCCGGTCGCGGTGGTGATGGCCGACATGGCGCCGGGCGGCGTGGGTTGCGGAGACGATTCGTTTGGCATGGTGAGCGGAAGATGGCGCGCGTGCCTGTTGCACGCGACGCGCCGCGTGCGCTAGCGTCGCAGGGTGCCCGTGATCATCCTCGTCGCCGACGGCGCTCGCCCCGACACGTTCGCGGCCGCGCTCGACGGCGGCCGGGTGCCGGCGCTCGCACGGCTCCGCGACGAGGGCGGACTCGCGACCGTCGCGAGCGTGTTTCCGTCGGTGACGGGCCCGGCGTATGCGCCGTTCCTCATGGGACGCTTTCCGGGACCGATCGGGCTGCCGGGGCTGCGCTGGTTCGATCGGGCCCGCACGGCGCGCACGCGGCCCGATGCGGCGCGCAGCTACGTGGGGGCGGAAATGCGTCACCTCGACGGCGATCTCGATGCGAACGCGCCGACGCTGTTCGAACTCGCGCCACCCGGCCTGGCGGCGCTCAACATGATCGGGCGGGGCCTCGACCCGCGGGACCGCGTGGCGCGCGGTCCCGGGTTCGCGCTCCGGGCCGCCGCGACGCACTTCCGCGGCGACGTGGCGGGGTGGCTGCGCATCGACCGCGACGTGGGCGCCACGGTCGCGGCGCGCGTGCGGGCGGGGTTCGCCGAGGGGCGGCCGTCGCGGGTCGTGTTCTGCGCGCTCACCGGCATCGACAAGACGTCGCACGCGGCGGGGCACGCGGGGCCACTCGTCGACGAGGGGCTGCGGACCGTGGACGGTGTCGTGGCCGAGCTGCGCGCGGACGCCGAGCACGGCGGATGGTGGAGCGAGACGCGCCTGCTGGTGGTGAGCGACCACGGGCACTCGCGGGTCCGCGCGCACGACGACCTCGCCGGATGGCTGCGCGCCCGCGGCGTGCCGACGGTCGCGCACCCGGTGACCGTCGCGGCGCGGCGCGAGGCCGCCGTGATGGTGAGCGGGAACGCGATGGCGCACCTGTACCTGGAGCTCGGCCGGCGTGCGCGGCCGTGGTGGGGGGCCCTGGCCGCCCGCTGGGAGCCGGCAGTCGCCGACCTGCTCGACCGGCCGTCGGTCGATCTCGTGCTGCTCCCGCTGGACGCAGACCGGTGCGAGGTGCGCCATCGGGACCGCGGCCGCGCGGTCGTCGTGCGCGTACGGCGCGCGCGCGCGTCGCCGAGCGACCGCGCGCCGGCCGACCGGTCGTCGCGCGCGTACGGGTACGGGTACGAGCCGATCGCCGGCGGCGACCCGCTCGCGTTAGGCGAGCCGCTCCGCGACCTCGACGCGGACGCCGCGTGCGACGTTTGCGAGCGCTCCGACTACCCCGACGCGCTCGTCCAGATCGCGAGCCTCGCCGGCAGCGCGCGCGCGGGCGACGTGATCGTCTCGGCCGCGCGGGACTGGGACCTCCGCGCGCGATTCGAGCCAATCCCGCACGTGTCGTCGCACGGCGCTCTCCACCGCGAGCACATGCTGGTCCCACTGCTCGCCGGCCGGCCGTTCGCGCGCGCGCCGCGGCGGACGGCGGACGTGATGCCGAGCGTGCTCGCCGCGCTCGGGGTGGCGGTGCCCGACGGGCTCGACGGGCGGTCGTTCTGGTGACGCCGTGGGCGGCCCGACCGGCGACGCCCGGCTACGTCGCGGGGGCTACTGCGAACCGCGCGAACTCCAGCCGCCCGGGCCCGCGCTCGTCGCGGAATCGCGCGTCGGGTTCGGCCGACAGGAAGAGGCTGATCGTGCGCCCGTCGTCCACGGCGTCGAGGTCGGCGAGGTGGTCGCGCAGGTACGCGCCCGGTACGCGGAGGTAGTGGAAGTCGCGCCCGCCCGGCCTCGCCTCGCACACGAGGTGCACCGCGCCCTCGCCTAACGCATGCAGGCGGTGCACGGGCACCTGCACCCACCACGCCGCGCGCCCCGTCCACGACTGCTCGGGCGGGTAGAGGCGCGAGGTGAAGATGTCGGCGTCGCGCACGCCGTGCGCGCCGGCGAGCCAGCGGAGTGCGGAACCGCGGACCGACATCGAGCGTGCGCGGAACGCCTACCCCGCCGCCGAGCCCGCGGGTTGCGGCGCGTTGCTCCACCCCGGCATCGTCGCCTCCTTCGCCGGAGGCTCGCTCGGCACGCCGGTGCTGCCGCGCTGCATGATGCGCCCCGAGATGAGCCGGGCGCCGCGGTGGTACGTGAGGTACGAGTAGCCCCACTGGATCAGCACGCTCAGCCGGTTGCGGAACCCGGCGAGGTAGAGGATGTGAATGAACACCCAGAGGAGCCAGGCGATGTAGCCATCGAAGCGCAGGTGCTTGCCTAGGTCGGCCACACCCTTGTGGCGGCCGATCGTCGCGAGGTTGCCCTTGTTCCAGTAGTGAAAGGG
Organism: uncultured Gemmatimonadales bacterium; assembly: GCA_963851265.1. Lineage (GTDB taxonomy): Bacteria > Gemmatimonadota > Gemmatimonadetes > Gemmatimonadales > Gemmatimonadaceae > BPUI01. Next base: position 353,589 of record CAWKNZ010000007.1, on the reverse strand, counting down.
CGTGCGCGGCTTGCCCTCGACGGACGCGCGTAGGTTGCGTGCGGCGTGGCGCCCCATCTGGATGGCACCCTGCGCGACGCCCGGCACCGGGTTGCCCCGGTCGGTGTACGCGGCCGCGTCGCCGACGACGAACACCTCGGGGTGCCCCGCGACGGAGAGGTCGGGCTCCACGGGCACGCGTCCGGCTCGGTCGACGGCCACCCCGAGTTGCTTGCCCAGGGGCGTCGCCGCGTTACCCGCGCCCCAAAAGACCGTACGCGTCGGGATCCGCTCGTCGCCCACGTAGACCGCCTCGTCGGTGACTCGTGTCACGTGCGCGCCCGTTCGCACCTCGACGCCCAACTCCTCGAGGCTCCGTTTCGCCTCCGCGGAGAGCTTTTCCGGGTAAGCGGCGAGCACGCGCGGCGACCCCTCGAGCAGCAGCACGCGCGTCTGCTGCGTGTCGATGCGGCGGAAGTCCTTGCGGAAGGTCTCCGCGGTCGCGGGGATGATGCCGGCGAGCTCGGTGCCGGTCGGCCCGCCGCCGATGACGACGAACGTCATCCACTCGGCCCGGGTCTGCGGATCCGCGTCTTTCTCCGCCTCCTCGAACGCCGTGAGGAACCGGCGCCGGATCTCGTACGCGTCGGCGATCGTCTTGAGACCCGGGGCGTCCTTTTCCCACTCGTCGTGCCCGAAGTACGAGTGGCGCGCGCCAGCCGCGACCACCAAATAGTCGTACTCCAACGGCGTGCGCTCGTCGTCCAAGTAGATCGTGCGGGCGTTCACGTCGATCTCCCGCACCTCGGCCATGATCACCTCGATGTTCCGGTACTTGCGCAGGAGGTACCGGATCGGGACCGTGATGTCGGTGGGCGCGAGCACGGCCGTCGCCACCTGATACAGCAGCGGCTGGAACAGAAAGTGGTTGGTCCGGTCGACGACCGTGACGTCGACGTCGGCCTTACCGAGGTTGCGCGCCGCGTGGTAGCCGGCAAAGCCGCCGCCGATCACGACTACCCGCGGGCGAGCGCGCGGCTTCGTATCGCGGAGTTGCCCCGCGATCACGTCCGCCTGGCGAGCGGCGTCGTGCGCGGCGTCGCGGCTATCAGTGTTGGGGGCGCCGCTGGCGGTCTCGGGCATGGATGGGCTGGGGGGAGTCGACGAAACCAAGCGCGAGGATCGTGCTACGGCGATTCGCTCCCGAGATGAAGGGCCGGCGGCGACAAATGGTTCGGGGAGCAGCGGCGCGGCCGGGCGCCGGCCACGACCTCCGACCTTCGCTGGCGGTGCCGACCACCCGACCGGGCGTCGCGGACGCGCTCCCCAGGAATACGCCGGGCGCGGCTGATACTGTTCGCCGCGTGCGTCCCCCCGATTCCCCCCGCGAGCCTCAGGCCGATCCGGAGCCCGCCACCGCTCCACCCAGCTTCGGCGCGACGCTCGTGCGGGTGCTGGCGGTTCAGGTCGTGGCACTCGCCCTGCTCGCGCTCGTGCAGCGCGCGTTCACGCCGTAGGCCGAGCGCCGCGTGCACTGGATCAACTGGGCCGTCGTCGTCGCGTACCTCGCGTACGTGGCCGTCGACGGGCTGCGGCGCACGGGCGGTGCGCGCGATCTCGAAGCTTACCTGCTCGCCGGACGCAGCCTCCCGTGGTGGGCGGTAGGCCTGTCGGTCATGGCCACGCAGCTCTCGGCGGTGACCATGATCGGCACCACCGGGCAGGGCGCGGTCGACGGCCTCCGGTTCGTGCAGTTCTACTTCGGCCTGCCCGTGGCGATGGTGGTGCTCGGCGTGACCCTCGTCCCGTTCCTTCGACGGGCCGGCGTCTACACTGCCTACGAGTATCTGGAGCGGCGGTTCGACGCGCGGACGCGGACGCTGACGGCGACGCTCTTCCTCCTCTCGCGGGGGATGTCGTGCGGCACCATCATCGCGGCGCCAGCCGTGGTCTTCTCCGCCGTTTTCGGGTGGCCGCTGCCGTGGTGCGTGGCCCTCGTGGGCGTGCCGGCCGTGCTGTACACCGTGGCTGGCGGGGTCCAGGCCGTCGCGTGGGCCGATGTCAAGCAGATGGGGCTCATCACCGTCGCCGTCGCGGGCGTGGTGCTCGTGCTGCTCCACCGCATCCCGGTGTCACCGGCGGCGGCGCTCCACGTGGCCGGGGCCGCGGGGCGGCTCCGCGCGTTCGACTTCTCGTTCTCGCTGACCAACACCTACACGTTCTGGTCCGGAGTGTTAGGCGGCACCTTCTTGATGCTGTCGTACTTCGGCACCGACCAGAGCCAGGTGCAGCGCTACCTCGCCGCGCGTTCGGTGGACGAGGCGCGCCGGTCGCTGCTCGTGAGCGCGTACTGGAAGATCCCGCTGCAGGCCGCGGTGCTGATGATCGGCGTGCTCGTGTTCGTGTTCTACCAGTTTCAGCGCCCCCCGCTCTACTACAACCCGGCCCACGCGCAGCAGGCGCGCGCCGCCGCGCCCGCGTCCTACGCGGCGCTCGAGACCCGCTACGGCGCGGCGTGGCAGGCGCGGCGCGACGCGGCGGCGGCATTGGCCCGCGAGCCGCGCGCGGCTGCGGCGGTCGCGACCTTCCGGGCGCGCGATTCGGCCGTGAGCCAGGTCCGCAACGAGGCGCTATCCCTCGCGGGGCGCGCGGCCGGTGGCTCGCCCGCGAAGGACGTCAACTACATCATCCCGCACTTCGTCACGCGCGAGCTCCCGGTGGGGCTCGCGGGGCTGTTCGTCGCCGGCGTAATCGCGGCGGCGATGGCGGCCGTCGCCGCGGAACTGAACTCGCTCGCCACGGCCAGCGTGATCGACCTCTACCGCCGGTGGGTGCGCGCCGGCGCGAGCGACGCGCATTACCTGAACGCGTCGCGCGTCGCGACCGCGCTCTGGGGCGCGTTCGCGTGCGGCGTGGCGGTCTACGCGGCCACGCTCGGCTCGCTCATCGAAGTCGTGAACCGATTCGGCTCGTTCTTCTACGGCTCGATCCTCGGCGTGTTCTTCCTGGCGATGCTGCCGCGCGCGCGCGCGGCGGGGGCGTTCGCCGGTCTCCTCGCCGGGATGGGCGCGGTGGCCGCGGTGAACTTCGGCGCGCCGAGCGTGTCGTTCCTCTGGCACAACGTGGTGGGCACGCTGGTGGTGCTGGCCGTGGGGATGCTGGTCAGCGCCCGGTCGCCGGGCGCGTCGCCTCCGCATTCACCGCCGGCGCGCGTGCCGCGAGCAGGTTTGCCATCAGGCGCGCCGCGCCCGGCACCCCCGCCGGCAGCTGGCGGAAGAGGGCGAGCGTGACGTACACGTACGTCCCGCGCCCCACGGGCGCGAGGAGGATGCCGTTGGCGTTTGGCGCCTCGCCCGGGTCGTGGATCGCGATCGCCGTGCGGTAGCGCGGGTCGGCGGTCTCGGGCATGTAGGTCGACCGTTCCTGTACCCACCCCCGCCAGTCCGCCGCGCCGATGCGGTTGGGCACTCCGAGCACCCCCGCCGCCGGGTCGAGCACCGTCACCGGCGCCTCCTCGATCGTCACGCGCTGCGCCGGTCTCCCGAGCGTGATCGGGTACGGCATCACGCCCGGGCGCGTCATCTCGTACTGCCCGTACTGGACGACCATCGTGCCGCCGCGGGCCACCCAGTCCATCAAGCGGCCGTTGTTGGCGGCGAGCGCGGCGTTGCTCTCGTAGGCGCGCGGGCCGATCACGACGTGCGTGTACTTCGAGAGGTCGCCGGCGCCTAACGCGGTCGAGTCGAGTACCGTGACCGGGATGCCGAGGTCGGCGAGCGTCGGCGCGACGTTGTCGCCCACGCCCGGCACGTAGGCCACGGTCGCGTGCGCCGGGAGCGCGACGTCGACGGCCTCGATCGCCGTCTCGGCCGGGCGGTACAGGCGCTGCGCGCGGATGTGGTCGTAGTCGAGGAGTTGGTAGCCGGTCGCGAACCGGTCGCCGTTCGACTCGGCCGAGGCCCGCACCACGACGCGGCCGGGGCGGAGCGTGCCGCGTACGCGGAAGTCGACCGCGGCCCGCGCGTCGTATCCAGGGAGCGTGACCGTGCGCGCCGCGGAGTCAGCCGTCAGTCCGGCCGGGAGCGCCAGGCGGACGGTCGCGGTGCGCGCGGCAGTCGACGCCGACCGCAGGTGCACGGTGACGACGCGATCGAGTGGAACGTCGGCGCGAGCGTACTCGACCGCGCGGTCGAGCGTAACGGAGAGTGCGGGGGCCAGCGCGACGCGCCGGTCGACCTCGCCGCGGACCGGATCCACCTCGCGGAACACCGCCGGGACGAGCGTCGTGACGATGGCATCGGTCCGCAGTGCCGACGCACCTTCCGCGGGCGCGATCGCAAAACTCACGAGCACGGCGGCCGCGTTGAGTACCTGTCCGTTGAACGTGGCGTCGGTTTGCGAGAACGACAGCGGGTCGCGATAGAAGTCGCCGTTTCGGCCGCCGAGGAGCCAGCCCGGCTGCGTGTACGCGTACGACGGGCGGTCGCCCGCGCCCGTCGGCCCCGCCGCGGACGCCTTCATGGCGATTCGCAACGAACTATCCGGCAGGATGATCGGGTAGCCCGAGACGCCGAACACGCCGGGGCCGCTGCGTCCAAAGCCGTGCGACCAGCCGCCGAAGGTCAACCCGGTCAGTGCGATCGGCTGACGTCCGCGGTTGTAGACCGCGACCGTGAGCGGCACGCTGTCGCCGGCGGCGACGACCTCGCGCGACATCTCGACCTCCGCGGCCAACCCCGAAGCGAGCACGATCGCGCGGTCGATGCGTCCGGGCACCTGCTGCGGCGCGTCGTCGTAACCCGGGCCGTCGCTCGGACGCGGACCGGCCGCCGGCCGGGAGACGTTGAGTGCGGCCGCGTCGGCGCGGGCGCGCAGGAGCGCGGGGAGGACGCGCTCGGGGCGGCGGAGGTCCAGCGTGCGTTGGACCTCCTCGATCGCCGCCGCGAGCGCGTCGACGCGGGCGCGCGGACGGTCCGGCGCCGAGAGCGCCTGTCCACGGAACACCGTCGTGTCGATTCCGTCGAACAGGTCGCGCTCGGCGTTCGCGGGCGTGCCCTCGTTGACGCGCGTCGCCTCGCGCCGCATGCTCACGATCGACACGCCCTTCCGCTCCAGGCCGCCCTGCCCCTGGGACTTGTGTTGGCTCCGGCTGATCGCGGCGACCTGCGCGTAGCTCCTGCCTAACACCGGGTCGTACGCCCCGGCGTTGTACCGCAGCGTCGCCGTTTCGCCGCCGCGGTAGCTCGTGTTCCGGTAGAACTTCCCGACCGACCACGCGGGCCCGAACTGCGCCGCCGGGAACCGCACCGTGTCGCCCGCCGCGTCGTACGCCTCGCGCGCGAGGATCCCGCTCGCCTGGTGGTGTCCGTGTCCGTCGGCCGGCGTGCCCGAGAAGATCGCGATGACGACCTGCGGCCGGAACGCGCGCACCACGCGCACCACGTCGCCCAGCACCGTGTCGCGCGGCCAGTGCCGGAACGTCTCCTCCGCCGTCTTCGAAAACCCGAAGTCGAATGCCCGCGTGAAGTACTGGTGCCCGCCGTCGATCCGCCGCGCGGCGAGCAGCTCCTCGGTCCGGATCGCGCCTAACGCCTCGCCGAGTTCGTTGCCGATCAGGTTCTGCCCGCCGTCGCCGCGCGTGAGCGACAGGTACGCCGTCTCCGCGTGCCGCCCCCGCGCGAGGTACGCGATCAGGCGCGTGTCCTCGTCGTCGGGGTGCGCGCCGATCACCAGCACCCGCGCGGTCATGCCGAGCCCGTCGACGAGCTGGGACAGCTCCGCCGCCCCGCGCGGCTCATACGCCGTGGACGTTTGCGCGCGCACCGTCGGCGCCGCCACGACCACGCCGGCCGCGGCGGCGAGGAGTCCGCGTCGATGCCGGACCGCCCGAGCGAGAGAGAAACAGGTCATGCGTAGCGGAGCGAAAGATCCATGATGCGAGGCGCGGAGGGACGCACGGGTCGAGTATACGCGGCTTTACGCGGCGCGAGTGCGCGCCGAGGGATCGACGCTCGTTCCTCGATGCGGCGGGCTCCCCGTCGTCGCCACGAGGTCCGCCGCGACGCCCGCACGCACTTCCCTCGCGATCGCACTCGGCGCGGGCGGCAGCGCGGGGCCGAAGCGAGCCTCGACGTCGCCGCCCGCGCCGCCCTCGCGGCGCGACCGTCGAGCCGACGCCTCAGCCGCTCGCCGCCTCGACCTCGATCGGAGAGGAGACGGCCTCGCCGTCGACCGCCTCCTGCGGTACGGCGAGCGCCTCGGCCACTATCCGCGCTTGCTCGGCCTTGTGCGCCGACTCGTACCCTTCGGCCGGACTCGCCCGCTCCGGACGACCCGTGTAGCGCAGCCGCGCCCTGCCCGACAGCGCCGCCGTGAGCCGCGGCGCGGCGAACCCCCACGCGCCCATGTTCTGCGGCTCCTCCTGCGCCCACACCACCTCACGCGCGTTGGCGTACCGCGCGAGGACCGTCCGCAGCTCCGCGTCCGGGAACGGATAGAGCTGGTCGACGCGTACCACTGCCACCGCCGACGGTACTTCCTGCTGGGTGAGGTCGTAGAACGTCTTTGCCGTGCACAGCACCACACGTCGGACCGCGCCGGCGTCGCGCCCGTCGAGCGCGCCGTGGTCGACCACGGGCTGCCACGCGCCCTCGCTCAGCTCCGCGAGTCGCGACGCGGCCGTCGGCAGTCGGAGCAGCGACTTGGGCTGCATGAGGACGAGCGGCCGCCGCGACGCGCGGTGCGCCTGCGCCCGCAGGACGTGGAAGTACTGCGCGGGCGTGCCCGGGTACGCGACGGTCATGTTTCCCTCCGCCGCGAGTTGCAGGAACCGCTCGAGTCGCGCCGAGGAGTGCTCCGGGCCGCCACCCTCGTAGCCGTGTGGCAGGAGCAGCACGAGCCCGGAATCCTGCCCCCACTTCGCGCGGTCGGCGACGAGAAACTGGTCGATGATCGTCTGCGCGACGTTGACGAAGTCCCCGTATTGCCCTTCCCAGAGCGTCAGGGCGTCGGGCGCGGCGACCGAGAAGCCGTAGTCGAACGCCATCACCGCCGTCTCGGTGAGCGGCGAGTTGTAGACCTCGAACGCGCCACGCCGTTCCCGGAGGTTGGCGAGCGGAGTGTAGGTCCGCCCGTCGCGCGGGTCGTGCAGCACCGCGTTCCGGTGGCCGAACGTGCCGCGCTCCGCGTCCTGCCCGGTCAGGCGTACGCTCACGCCCTCGGTCACCAGCGACGCGAACGCGAGCTGCTCGGCCTGACCCCACTCGATCCCGCCCCGGTCGCCTAACGCGTCGCCGCGGCGCTGGAGGATCTTCGCGAGCTTCGGGTGCGGCTGGAAGCCGTCGGGGTACGTCAGCAGCTCGGTCTGCAACGCGACGAGCCGGTCGGCGGGGATCGCGGTGGCGACCGCGTGTGCGCCGTTGCTCTCCGCGCCGTTGCGCTCCTCGCCGTGGGTCGCCGTGCCGTTGGAGGCCGCGGCGTGCGCCTCCCCGATGCCCGCGCCCCGCTTCGTGCGCTCGTACGCCGCCTCGAACCGCGCGCGCACCTCGCGGTCGACGCGCTCCACGTCGGCCGCCGCGAGCACGCCGTCGCGTACCAGTCGCGCGCCCCACACCTGGCGCGGCGTCGGGTGCGCGCGGATCGCGTCGTACAACATCGGCTGCGTGAACGCGGGCTCGTCGGTCTCGTTGTGCCCCCAGCGCCGGTACCCGACGAGGTCGATCAGCACGTCCTTCGCGAAGGCGGCGCGGTAGGCGGTCGCGAGCCGCACCGCGATCACGCACGCCTCGGCGTCGTCGCCGTTGACGTGCAGCACCGGGATGTCGAACCCCTTCGCGAGGTCGCTCGCGTAGTGCGTCGAGCGCGAGTCGATCGGGTCGGTCGTGAAGCCGACCTGGTTGTTGGTGATGATGTGCAGCGTGCCGCCCACGCGGTACCCGCGCAGCCGGTACATGTTGAGCGATTCGGCCACGACGCCCTCGCCCATGAACGCCGCGTCGCCGTGCACCGCGATCGGCAGCACGCGCGACTCGTCGCGCTCCCAGGGCGCGCCCTCCACGCGCTGCCGCGCCCGCGCCTCTCCCTCGATGACCGCGCCGACGAACTCGAGGTGGCTGGGGTTGGGCGCGAGCGTCACCGCCACCTCGCGCCCGGCCACCGTCCGGCGCCCGTCGTACCCCATGTGGTACTTCACGTCGCCCGTCTCGGTGTCGCTCGCCGGATCGGCGTGGCGCCCCTCGAACTCGGCGAACAGCGCCTCGTACGGCTTGCCCATCACGTGCACGAGCACGTTGAGCCGCCCGCGATGCGCCATCCCGATAGCGATCTCGCGCGCGCCGCGCGCCGCCCCCTGCGTGATCGCCTCGTCCAGCATCGGCACGAGCGCGTCGGTGCCCTCGATCGAGAAGCGCTTCTTGCCCTGGAACGCGAAGCCCAGGAATCGCTCGAGCCCGTCGACCTCGGTCAGCCGCTCGAGCATCGCCCGCTTCTCGTCGTCGGACAGCGGCGCCGTGAGTCGCTCCTCGCGAAGCGTCGTCCGGAACCACTCGCGCTCGACGTCCGTCGTCAGGTGCGAGTACTCGATCCCGAGCGCGCCCGAGTACCGGCGCCGCAGCATCGCGACCACGTCGGCGGCCGTCGCGAAGCGCCCGTCGGCGAAGCCGATCGCCGCCGCGGGCACGCCGGCCAGGTCGGCCTCCACGATCCCGTGGAACTCGGGCGTCAACTCGCGCGCGCCGGGCGGCGCGCTGCCTAACGGATCGAGGGCGACCGCGAGGTGGCCGTTCTCGCGGATCGCGTGCACGAGCGCCGCGGCCGCGCCCGCCTTGCGCAGCAGATCCGGGTCGGTGGCGCCGGGCGCGGGCGCGGCCGCACCCGCCTGGACGAGCCCGGACATCGCCTCCGCCATGCCGAAGAACTGGCGCCAGGAAGCGTCGACGGAGGCCGGGTCTTGGCGGTACGCCTCGAAGACCTCGGCGATGTACGCGTCGTTGAACACGCTGGTGATCGCGGTCGCAGTCATGCCCGCAATCTAAGCTTCCTCACTCCGCCCGGAGCGGCAGACGGAGCGTGAACGTCGACCCCTCACCGAGCCGCGACTCGACTTCGATGCGCCCGCCGAGCAGCACGGCGAGCCGCTGCGAGATGTAGAGCCCGAGGCCGGTACCCCCGAAGCGACGCGTGAGCCCGGTGTCGAGCTGCGCGAACGCCTGAAACAGCCGCGGGATGTCACCGGTCGCGATGCCGAGCCCCGTATCGGCGACCGCGAACGTCACGTGCTGCCGATCGGCGCCGACGACGAGCCGCACGCCGCCTCGCTCGGTGAACTTCACCGCGTTCCCACACAGGTTCACGAGGATCTGGCGCAGCTTGTCCGGGTCGGTCACGAGCGGCGGGCCCTCGCGCGGGACCACGGCCGCGAACGCGAGCGCCTTCTGCGCCGCGATCGGCTCGACGACGGCCACGACCGCCGCGACGACCTCCTCGACGCTCGTCGGCACGGGACGCACGAGTTCGCGCCCGGCCTCGAGCGCCGAGAACGTGAGGATCTCCTCGATCATCGCCGTGAGCTGGTGCGTCACGACGCGCATGCGCTCCATCACGTCGGCCTGTGCCGGCGTGAGCGGGCCGAGGATCTCGTCCGCCACCAGCTCGCCGTAACCGGTGAGTGCCGTGAGCGGGGTGCGCAACTCGTGGCTGACGGTGGCGAGGAAGCCGGTCTTCGTCTCATTCGCCGCGCGGGCCTCGTCCACCAGCCGCGCCTTCCAGAGGGCCAGCGCCGCGTGATCGGCCACCACGCGTAGACACTCCGCGTCACGCACGGTGAACCGCGCCGCACCCGCGGCGCGCGCGACCTCGAGCACGCCGAGCGGCGTGCCGTGGGCGGCCAGGACGGCGAGCATTCGCGCGCCGACCATGCGCCCGTCGGCGAACACGGGCGTTTCGTCGCTCGCGCCCGCGTTTTCGTCAGCGTCGGCGCGCAGCACGGCCGAGGGCGCACCCCGCTCGACGAGCGCCAACACGCGTCCCGTGGGTGTGTCGTCGAGCGGAAAGCGGTGCGCGTGTACGTACGACGGGTAGTTGACGCTCGTCACGATGGTGCCGTGGCCGTCTTGTACCTCGGCGACGGTCGCGCCCACCGCGCCGCACAGGTCGACCGCGGCGCCGCAGAGCGTTTCCAATAGCGCGGGCGCGTCGCGTTCGGCGGCCATCGCTCGGGCGAGTTCGCGTAGCCGCTCGTTCTCGGCGCTGCGTTCGGCCAACGCGCGCGCCTGCCGCTCCCGCACGCTCACCTCGTTGAACAGGAGCACGAGGCCGTCGCCCACCACCGGGTAACACTGCACGTCGAACAGCGCGGGCTTGCCCTCCCGGTGTCTCGCGACGGGCGTCGTTCGGGCAGCGTGTGGCACCCGCTCCGTCATCGCCGCGCGGCAGATCGCTTCGACGTGCGTCCCCAGCAGCGCCGGGTACGCGTCCCACACCGCGCGCCCCAGCGCGCGCGCGCGCGGCACCCCCGCCACGCGTTCGGCGGCGGCGTTGACGTACGTCAGCACCCAGTCGCGCCCGATCACCAGCAGCCCCTCGCCGATGCTCTCGAGCACGCGGTCCTGCACCTGCTCGAGCCGGTCCTCGGCCGTGACGTCGCGTAACGAGCAGACGAGTCCGTAGTCACCGGGCACGCGCCGCAAGGCAACGTGCAGCGCGCCGCCGGAGGACGCGGCCCCCGCCGACGTCCTGGCCGTGCCAGAGCGCCTCACCCGGAATGCGCGTGGAACGCCGTCGGCCTGCGTCGCGCGAATTACCGCCGCTTCGGGCGTCGCAGCCAGTCCGGGGAGCGCGTCCCACAGCTCGCGTCCGGTGTATGACGCGGGGTCGTGACCGCCCGCGAGTTCCGCCCACACCGCGTTGGCGTAGACGATGCGCCAGTCGCGCGCGATGTAGGCCACACCGACGTCGAGATCGGCGAGTACCTGCGACGGGTCGAATGTGCTGTCCGCAGCGCCGCTCGTGTTCACACCAAAACCTACACCGGCCGTGCCATGCGCCGGAACGCCGAGCGCGCGGGCGGCGTTGAACCGGCCATGTCGCGTCGCCCGCGGTCACCCGATACACCGCGTCCGACCCGGGCCCGGCCACCCTCGGAACGGCCGGCCAAGCATTGTGCTCGCTGCGGGCTCCCGTTCACCTGGCGGAAGAAGTGGGAGCGTTCATGGGACGAGGTTCGCTACTGCAGCGACCGGTGTCGCCGTGGCCGCGGCGCGACCGTGACCGCCGACGGGAGCTGAGCTCGCGGTCACCCCGCACGACGCTGCGGTGCGCGGCGGACGATCGTGGCGGACGATCAGCGCGCGGGTAGCGCGCGATCACGGCACAGGCGCGGGCGTCGCGCCGGGCACGCGACCCACGGCGATGTCGACGGCGAGGCCGCCGTTACGCGTGTCCGCCGCGACCTCGAGTGGCACGTCGAGCCGTGCGCCGACGAGTCCGCCGGGCGCGAGCACGGCCATCTGCCAGCCCGGGCAGCGCACCCGGGCGAACTGACCGAGCCGGGCCCACAGGTCCCGGAGCGCGTCGTGCTCGCCAAGCCGCTTGCCATACGGCGGGTTCGTGACGAGCCATCCCGGCGTACCGTCCGACCCGTGGTTCGTCCCGGGCGGGACGGCCGCGGATAGTGCCCGGTGCTCGAACGTGACGTCGTCCGACACCCCGGCACGCTCGGCGTTCGCGTGTGCGGCCTGAACCGCCCCAGCATCGCGGTCACTCCCGGCAATCGCGTGGAGCGCGAACGACCGCACCCCCTCGTCCGCGCGCGCACGGAGCGCGTGCCACGCCGGCGCGTCGAAGTCGAGCCAGCGCTCGAACGCGAACGCCCGGTGACGACCCGGCGCGATCCGGCGCGCGATGAGCGCCGCCTCGATCGGGATCGTTCCGGACCCGCAGAGCGGATCGAGCACCGGTCCGTCGCCGTCGTAGCCGGCCGCGAGTAGGAGCGCGGCGGCCAACGTCTCGCGCAGCGGCGCCTTCGCGACCGCCTGTCGGTACCCACGGCGATGCAGCAGCTCGCCCGAGCTGTCCGCCGAGACGGTGCACCGGTCGTGCAAGAGACGCACGACGATCAACTGTGCCGCTCCCGCTTCGTCGTCCTCCTCCCGGCCCGCATCGACCACGACGGCACCGGTGCGGCGGCGGATCGCCTCACCCACGCGCTCGGCGACCGCGTCGGAATGGTAGAGGCGCGACTTCCGGCACGTGACCCGCACGCGCACGCCGTCGCGCGGTCCCACGAAGCGCTCCCACGCGATCCGCTCGCACCCCGCCTGCAGCTCGGAGAAGTGCGCCGCGTCGAAGTCCGCGAGGCGTACCAGGACGCGGCTCGCCACGCGCGACCACAGATTGACGCGGTACAGCTCGGTGGGCGTCGCGGCGAAGGCCACGCCGCCGACGTCCGGGGTGAGCGGCGCCGCGACGAGCGGGCGGATCTCGTCGGCCGCAATCGTCTCCAGGCCGGGCGCGGTCACGGCGTAGCAGGCGAGTCGGTGCGCGGCAGGGGTCGGCATGGGGTGAACGTAACCCGGCGATCGTGCACGCGGACGCACGACGCCCCGCCCGGGTGTGCCGGGCGGGGCGTCATCACGCGGTCGTACGGGCGGGACGAGGGGGGAGAGCCGTCCGCACGCCGATCGCGCGCGGACTACCCCCTCGTTCAGCGCGGCGGCGTCGTGCTGGACGGCGTCGTCCCGCCGGTACGCGGCGGCGACGCCGTGGTCCCGGTCGAGCCGGTCGCGGCACCGGTCGTCCCGCCGCTCATGTCGGCCGAGGGCGATGCCTGCGTCGTATCGGTCCGGCTGCGTGCGCCGCGGCTCCGCGCCCCGCGCGACGGCCGCGGCGACATCCCGCCGGTCATCGAACCGGAGCCGGTGGAGCCCGCGCTCATCGAGCCGGCGCTCATCGAACCTGCGCCCATGCTGCCGGACGCCCCGCTCATGGAGCCCGACGACATGCTGCTGCTGTCGGTCATCCGGCTCCGCGTGGTGCGATGTCCCGGGCGACCGACGGACGAGCTCTGGCTCATCGTCGACACGCTCATGGTGTCGCCGTTCGTGTTGGCGACGCGGGTGTGACTCACGCGGGTGACGTGACGGTGCGTGCGCGCGCGGGCACGCGGGCGCGCCGCGCTATCCTGCATCCCCGACATCGCGCCGGTGCTGCTGCTGCCAGCGCCCGTCGCGGGCTGCTGCGTCGGCGTGGTCTGGGCGAACGCTGCTACGGGAAGAATCGCGAGAGTCGCGAGCGTCGTAATGAGTTTGGTCATAACTGCCTCCTGTGAGTGAACACGCCGCCCGCGTCAGCGCGCGGCGCCGGCGTACCACATTGCGGATTGCGTTCCACGACGCGCGATTTTCAGCACGATTCGTGACGTTCGGGCAACATCAGAATTGCGCGCCGGTCACCTGCCGTGATCGGCGTCACATGACGTCGCGCGGTGCAGGCGGGATGTGTGCGGTCTCGCACACGAACCGGGGTCGCGACCTACCCGCGCCTACGGCCGGACCACTTCGACTCCCCGGGTGCGCCGCGTATGCCCGACGAACCCGGCGGGTTGCGGGCCGACCCGTTCCACCGCCGTTACCCCCGCGTCCCGCGGGCCGCCAAGGACCGGATCGCGCGCGGCGTCGGAACGGAGACCTTCCCGTCGCCCCGTCGGGCGCGGTAGCGTCAGCCGCGAACTGCCGTCGCGACCGGGACCGCCGGCGTTCGGCGCCACCATCGCCACACGAACACGGCGAGGAACGCGGCGCCCCAGAGGATCGGCTCCGTGTGATCCCGCTTCTGGCTCATCCAGTAGTGGATCATGCCGAGCACCGCGACCAGGTACGTGAACCGATGTAGCGCGTTCCACCGGCGTCCGCCCAGGCGGCGGATCCACCCCGTCGTACTCGTGACCGCGAGCGGGACGAGCACGAGCCACGCGATGAACCCGACCACGAGATACGGCCGCTTCACGATTTCGCGTCCGAGGTCGCCGAGGTTGAGTTCGAGGTCCAGCGCGGCGTAGGTGACGAGGTGTGCGGTCGCATACGCAAACATCACGAGGCCGAACACGCGCCGGTATTTCGCGAGCCAGTTCCACCCGGTCAGCTGGCGCACCGGCGTGACGGCCAGCGTGATGAGCAGGAATCGGATCGACTGCTCGCCCGTCGCATGCTCGAGTCCCTTGACGGGTTCGCGGCCGAGGTCGTGCGGCTCGCCCTGAAACGCGAGCCAGAGCTGCCAGGCGAGGTACACGGCCGGGACGAACGACGCGATCCACACGAGACCGCGCCCCCAGTCGCGACCGAACACACGCCCGAGCGGACCGCCCGCACGGTCGAACCACGGACGGAGACGGGCGAGCGGAACCGTGGGACGAGCAGAGGTCAGCGTTGTCATGTAGAGCGATGGGCGACGCGTGTCGTGCGGAGCCGAGCGAGAGGACGAGCGAGCGGACCGAGCGTCGGCGTTGCGTCAGACGGGCGGAGCACGCATCGGCTGCTCAGAAGTTGCGCACGAGGTCCATGCCGCTGTAGAGCGACGCGACCTGGTCCGCGTACCCGTTGAACGGCAGCGTCGCGCGCCGACGGAACTCGCCGACTCGCCGCTCCTTCGCCTGCGACCAGCGCGGATGGTCGACGGCCGGATTGACGTTGGCGTAGAGGCCGTATTCGTCCGGCGCCGCGGCGTTCCACGTCGTCCGCGGCTGCGTGTCGGAGAGGCGGATCTTGACGATCGCCTTCGCGCCCTTGAACCCGTACTTCCACGGCACGACGAGCCGCAACGGTGCGCCGTTCTGATTCGGCAGCGTCTTGCCGTACATGCCGGTGGCGAGCAGCGTCAGCGGGTGCATCGCCTCGTCGAGGCGCAGCGCCTCGACGTACGGCCAGGGAAGCACGCTCGACCGCTCACCCGGCATCTGCGCCGGGTCGAACAGCGTCGTGAACTCCACCCAGCGCGCGCCCGGCTGCGGCTCGACGCGGCGCAGCACATCGCCGAGGGGGTAGCCGATCCACGGAATCACCATCGACCACGCCTCGACGCAGCGGTGGCGGTACACGTGCTCGCTCGGCGTCATTCCCTTCAACAGATCGTCGAGCGCGTACGTCGCGGGGCGTCGGACCAGTCCCTCGACCGCGACGCTCCACGGGTGCGTGCGGAGTGACCCCGCATTCGCCTTCGGGTCGTCCTTGTCCGTGCCGAACTCGTAATAATTGTTGTACCCCGTCGCGTCGTCGTACGCAGTCACGCGGTCGGGCGCCGCGGGGCCGGCGGGCACCGAGTCCCTCCCGGTGCACGCCGCGAGGCCGGCCGCGCCCATCGCGCCGACGATCCCCGACGCGCCGAGTCCGAGAAGCCCCACGTCCCGGAGAAATCGTCGACGATCGAGGTATGACGGTTCCGGCGTGATGTCTGACGAGGCGAGGTCGAGCGATCGGCGGATGAGCATGCGCACTGGTACGCGCCGCGGCGTCACGGGGTCCGTGCCGCTCGCCGATCGCTTCCGTCCCTTGAGCCCGTCCCCTCAGCCCGACGCGTCGGGCCCGGCGTAGGCGTCCGGGTAGCGACGGTAGCGCACGACGCGTCGGGCGTCGGTCCGTCCGCCGGTCGCGCCCTCGAGGTCGGGCGCACCCGCGAGCGCCGGGTCGCGGCCCACGACCTTGTCGAAGCCGATCCGTCCATCGCCGTACTCCGGCCCGTACGCTTCGTCAGGACGCCCGTAGTCGTGCGGCGTGTGCTCGGCGCTCTCGTAGCGCACCCCGGCCACCGGTGCCTCGTCGTCCACGGTCGCGCCTTCTTCGATGCGGACCTGCGCGTCCAACTCGCGCGGATCGATGCCCGCGGCGTCGTCGAGCATGCTCGCATCGTCGACGCGATCGGCGCGCCGCTCGACGAGCGGCACTCCCCCGCCGACCGCGCTCACGCCGGGCGAACGCGCGTCGAGCACGACGCGGCGCGCGCCGCGGTCGATGTACGCGTCGCGCACCGGCGCGAGCGTACGCGGTCCGCCGTTCGCGCGCGCGATGTCCATCGCGACGACCTCGCCGGCATTCGCGTCCACCAGCAGGTCGGCGACCGTCCCGACGGCATCACCGGCGGACGACACCACCGGCCATCCGCGCACGTCCGCCTCATCCTCCGCGACGGAGTACCGCAGGTCGCTCAGCGGCTGCAAGTCGTGCGCACCACGTGCGGCAGAGTCCTCGGCCATCTCCACTCCAGAATCAGGGACGCGGTGAGAGTCGGGGGGCCGCGCCCGCACGGCGGCGCCCCCCGTCGGCGCGCGCCCGTGCGCCCGCCGCGGGTCGCGCCGGTGCAATGCGAAGGCCATGGCGCGGGCACGCCGGCGGGTCCGAATCATGCCCAGACCGCCGGCATGACGACCTCCGACGTCCCCGCGTCGCTCACACGCGCGCGGGCGAAAGCCATTTTGGCCGAGCGCTTCGGCTTCGAAGATTTTCAGTACCGCCAGTTCGAGCCAATCCAGCACGTCCTGCGCGGCGAGGACACCCTCGTCGTGATGCCTACGGGCAGCGGTAAGTCGCTCATCTACCAGTTCCCGGCGCTCGTCCTGCCCGGCCTCACGCTCGTGGTGAGTCCGCTCATCGCGCTCATGAAGGACCAGCAGGACAAGCTGCAGGCGCAGGGCGTCGACGCGCTCGCGGTGCATTCGCACCAGACCACGCGGCAGGCGCGTGAGACCGAGCGCGCGATCCACGACGGCGAGGGCGAGATCCTCTACGTCACCCCCGAGCGGTTCAAGGACCGCGAGTTCTTCGACATGCTCCTGCAGCGGACGGTGAGCCTGTTCGTCGTCGACGAGGCGCACTGCGTTTCGCAGTGGGGGCACGACTTCCGTCCGGACTATCTCACCCTCGGCTCGGTGGTGAAGCGGCTCGGGCGACCCCCGGTGCTCGCGCTCACGGCGACGGCGACGGCCGAGGTGCGCGACGACATCGTGCGCCAGCTCGGCATGCGCGACCCGCACGTCACCATCACCGGCTTCGCGCGCCCCAACCTGCGGTTCGAGGTCAAACGCACCGTCAACGACACGGCCAAGGACGAGGCGCTGCGCCAGCTGATCGATACCACGTCGGGCGTCGGCGTCATCTACGTGGCGACGATCAAGGAGGCCGAGCGGATCCACGCCTTCCTGGCGGACAAGTACCATCGCCGGCACGAGTTCGGGCTGTACCACGGCAAGCTCGCGCCGGCCGAGCGCAAGCTCACGCAGGAGCGCTTCATGGCCGACGAGCTCAAGGCGATCGTCGCGACCAACGCCTTCGGCCTCGGCATCGACAAGCCCGACCTGCGCTTCGTCGCCCACTACCACTTTCCCGGGTCGGTCGAGGCGTACTACCAGGAGGCGGGGCGCGCGGGGCGCGACGGCGAACCCTCCACCTGCACCCTGCTCTACCGCGTCGAGGACCGGCGCATCCAGAGCTACTTCCTCGGCGGCAAGTACCCCGAAGTCGAGGAGGCGGCGAAGGTCGCGATCGTGCTCCAGGGCTACGACGAGCACACCCCCGTCCCGCTCGACGAACTCGCCGAACGGAGTGGCGTTCCGCGGCGGAAGGCACGCATCACGCTCATGCTCCTCAAGCGACACGGCCTGGTGCGCGAGCACAGGGGCGGCGAGTGGGAGCGGCTGCCGGGCGCGGGGCCGCTCACGCAGGTCGACCTCAGCCTCGACCTGATGGATTACGAGGAGCGCCGCGCGCGCGACCAGGAAAAGTTGCAGGCGGTCGTCGACTACGCGCAGACGGCGCGGTGTCGCACGCGCTACATCCTCGAGTACTTCGGCGAGGCGGTCGATCCCGAGTGGCACTGCGGCAACTGCGACGCGTGCGACGCGATGGAGGCGTGGACGCGGCGGAAGGCGGCCGCGGCGTGAGCAGGCGCGGGGCGAGCGGGCGCGGCATGGCCGCCCCGTGAGGGCGCGGGCGGTCTCGCGCGTCGACGGCGTGCTCGACGCGATCTACTTCGGCAACTCTCTCAGCGCGTGGTTGACCGCGGCGGCCATCTTCGTCGTCGCGCTGGCGGTGCTCGTGCTCGTCCGCCGCGAGCTGATCCGCCGCCTCGCGGTGAGCGCGCCGCGCACGCCCACCGAGGTCGACGACCTCGCGCTCGGGGCGATCCGGCGCACGCGGATACTGTTTCTCGCCGTCATCGCCGTGGCGATCGCGCGCGCGGGGCTCGACCTGTCGGAGCGCTACGATCACCGCGTCGACGTGTTGGCACGCATCGCGTTCTACCTCCAGCTCGTCAGCTGGGGGAACGGCGCGGTCGCGTTCTGGCTCGCGCGCGCTCGCGCCAACCGCGTCGAGCACGACAAGGCGGCGATCACGTCGCTCAACCTGCTCGGCATCATCGCGCGGATGACGTTGTGGGTGGTGCTGATCCTGCTCGCGCTCGACGCGCTCGGGATCAACGTCACCGCACTCATCACCGGGCTCGGCGTCGCGGGCGTGGCGGTCGCGCTCGCGGTCCAGAGCACCCTCGGTGACCTGCTGGCCTCGCTGGCGATCGCGCTCGACAAGCCGTTCGTCGTCGGCGACTACATCGTCGTCGATCAGTACCAGGGAACGGTCGAGAACGTCGGCCTGAAGACCACGCGCATCCGGTCGCTCTCGGGCGAGCAGATCGTGATCGCCAACGCGGAGCTGCTGAAGGCGCGGATCCGCAACTTCCAGCGGCAGAGCGAGCGGCGTGTGTCGTTCCAGATCGCGCTCGACCCGGGGACGAGCCCGGACCTCGTCGCGAAGGTACCCGACGTGCTGCGCGGGATCGTCACGGACATTCCGCAGACGCGCCTCGACCGCTCGAACTTCTCGGCGATCACCGACGCGGCACTCGTCGTCGAAACGGTGTACTACGTCACGTCGGCCGACTACAACCTCTACATGGATATCCAGCAGCGCATCAATTTGGCCCTGCTGGAGCGTCTGCGGGCCGAGCACGTGCAGCTCGCCTTCTCGGGGCGCGAGACGGTGCTCGTCGCGGCCCCGGGAAGCGCGCGCGAGCTGCCGGCCGCCCTCGCCGGGGAGCCCGGGACCGGGGCGGGAACCACCGCACCGGACCCGGCCAGTCGAAACGAATCGTGACGATTCCGACGAAGGCACTCGCGATGTGGCTTGGCCGCTGCCATGTTCCGACTCCCGCCCGTGGCAATCGCCGCCGCGACCGCGGACGACACGCTTGAGTCTGGTACGTCCGACGAGGAGTTGCATGCATCACCGCCGCCGCCCGATGCCGTTCGGGCTGATTGTTCGCACGACGCCGGTCGCGTCCGCAGGCGCGACGTCGCGCACGTCGGCGTGGCGCCGGGCAGCCGTCACCCTGGTCATCGCGAGCGCGTTCGCCGCGGCCCCGGACGTGGGCGCGCAGGCGACGCCCCGCGCGGCTCTGGGCCCCTCGGCCCGCCCGATCGGTCGCAAGGGCGCCCGGACGGGTCGCGCGAGCGCGGCGCCGACGCCGGTGCTCGACTCGCTCGCGCCGACCGCGCTCGACGCGGCGGCTCCGCCACCGCGCGCGATGGCGGACACCGCCGGCAGCGACATCGTGCCCGGTGCCGTCCCGATCGGGCCACCGACGGTTCCCGCGCCCCCGCCGGCGCCGCCGGCCGTCACCGCCGCGCCTAACGTAGCGGGCGCGCCGAACTACGCGGGCCGTCTCACCACGGCCCTCGCGCGCGAGGACGTGACCGCTCCGCTGACCGAAACGGTGAGCGGCGGCAGCGGCGGCGCCGTGCTGCACCTGCAGGTGTTGCTCGACGTCGCCCGGTTCAGCCCGGGCGCGGTCAGCGGCGTGTGGAACGAGAACACGGTCTTCGCGATCCGCGCGTTCCGCGGCGCGGCGCGCCTTCCGATGGGAGACAGCGCCGACGCCGACGTCGTTGCGCGCCTGGAGCGGATCGCCGGACCTCGCGCGCCGGTCACGGAGTACGTGGTCACGGCCGCCGACGTCCGTGGGCCGTACCGCCCCGTGCCGAACGGCATGTACGCGAAGGCCAAGGCGAGCTGCCTCTGCTACACGTCGATGCTCGCGATGCTCGGCGAGCGCTTCCACGCGACCACCGACGTGATCCAGCGCCTCAACCCCGACGTCAACGTTGCACGCGCCCCGGTCGGTACGCGGCTCGTCGTGCCCAACGTCGAGCGCGGCGCGGCACCCGCGGTCGCGCGCCTCGTCGTCGACAAGCGCGAGGGCTCCATCCGCGGCCTCGACGCGCGCGGAGCGACGCGCTTCTGGCTGCCGGCGACGGTCGGCTCCACGTCGCTCCCGTCGCCGACGGGCCGACTCCACGTGGTGAGCACGACGCCGTATCCACACTACCGCTACGACCCCGTCGTGCTCGGCGAGGACCGGAGCGCCGGGCCCAACGCCCTGCTGCCGGCCGGCCCCAACTCTCCGGTCGGCGTGCTCTGGGCGCAGCTCTCGCGGCCGCACGTCGGCCTGCACGGCACGCCGAGCCCCGAAGACGTCGGCTACACGATGTCGCACGGCTGCGTGCGCATGGCCAACTGGGACGCGCGCTGGCTCACGCCGGTGCTGCAGCCCGGGCTGACCGTCGACTTCCAGTAGGCGCGGGTGGCTACCGACACGGACACCACCGTGGTGGGCGTCGCGGCCGCCGTGCTGCCGCCGAAGCTCGAGCGGGTGCTGAACCGCTTCCGCTCGCTCGGGCGCGAGGAGAAGATGCAGGCGCTCGTCGGCTACGCGAAGCAGCTCGAGCCGGTGCCGGCGCGCTACGCCGAAGTCGACCGCGCCGCGTTCACCGTCTCCGAGTGTCAGACGCGCGTCGACCTGTTTCCGGAGCGGCGCGACGACGGCACGCTCCATTTCTACGCCGACGTGAATGCGCGCCAGTCGCCGACCATCGCGGCCGTGCTGGCGCTGACCTTTCAGGCCGTGAACGATCAGCCGCCGTCGGCGACGCTCGCCATCCCCCCCGATTACGTGCGGCAGCTGATGGGTGGGCTCGGGTTGGCGGCACGCGAGGTCGGGCTCAACGCGATGGTCGAGCGCCTCAAGCGGCACGCGCGCGACGCGCAGGGCCACGCATCCTCGTAAGGGGCCGTCAGTCGTCCCGGCCGCAGCCGGGGACGTACGTTCCGAGGTGACAGGGCGCGATCCTCGCACGTGACGGGGGCGCCTCGCCGCGCTCGGGACGACCCCGGCCGCGGCGTCATCCGACTCTACCATCCGAGACCATGGACCCGATCACCATCACCGTTCGCGAGAACGGTCCGTTCGTCATCGCCGGCGACGACATCGCCCGCGTGCGCCTCGTCGACGCGCAGGGACAGACCATCTCGACCGAGGGGCGAAAGGCGATCTCGCTCTGCCGGTGCGGCGCGAGCACCAAGAAGCCGTTCTGCGACGGCACCCATTCGAAGATCGGGTTCCGCGGTGCCGAGGCGGCGCAGCAGGCGTTCGACGCGGGCAGTGCCGGGCAGACCACCGACGCGCCGCCGCCGGACGCCCAGCCCGGCGACGCGGCGCGGTGATGCAACGGCTCGTCACGGCGTGGGTCTGGGTCGTCTGGATCGCACTCGTCGTCGTCGGCTTCCCGATCGCGTGCGTGCTGTTCGTCTGTACGGCGCCGTTCGACCCCGGGCGCTACGTCGTCGGGCGCTTTCTCCGACTCCTCGGCTTCACGGGTGCGACGCTCAACCCGTGGTGGCACTTCCGCACGGCCGGCGTGCGCATCCGCGACCCGCGACGTCCGTATGTCGCGGTGAGCAACCACGAGTCGTACGCCGACATCTTCCTGCTCTGCTTCCTGCCCTGGGAGATGAAATGGCTGGCGAAGCAGACCATCTTCAACATCCCGTTCATGGGGTGGATCATGCGCATGGCCGGCGACGTGCCGCTCGTGCGAGGCAACCGGGAGAGCGCACTCGGCGCGCTCGCCAAATGCCGTGACCGCCTGCGGAAGCGTGTGTCGGTGATGGTCTTCCCCGAGGGAACGCGGTCGCCGACCGACGAACTCCTGCCGTTCAAGGACGGCGCGTTCCACCTCGCGGTGCAGGTGCAGGCGCCGGTGCTGCCGATCGCGATCGCGGGCACGCGCGACGCGATGGCCAAGCACTCGTTTCTCGTCGGCCGCACGACTGCCGCGTGCCGCGTGCTCGACCCCATCGAGACGGTCGGCCTCACGACCGATGACGTGCCTGCGCTGCGCGAACGGGTGCGCGGATTGATCGACGCCGCGCGCCGCGAACTCGCGGCCGAGCTCCGCGCCGCGGCGCCGTGACCGAGCTCGCGGAACCGCCGCGCGACGTCGAGGGACTCGAGGAGCGACTCTCTCGCCCGACCGACGGCGTCGGGGGCGTCCTCGCGCGCACCGCGGGCGACCTGGTGATCGTGGGGGCGGGCGGGAAGATGGGCCCGTCGCTCGCACGCATGGCCCGCCGCGCGCTCGACGCGTTGGGCGACACGCACGCGCGGCGGCGGGTCGTCGCCGCGTCGCGTTTCACCGACGGGGCGGCCCGGCGCCAGCTCGAGGCGCACGGCGTCGAGACGACCACCGTCGACCTGCTCGACCGGCGGTCGGTCGACGCGCTTCCCGACGCCGCGCTCGTCGTCTACATGGCCGGGCTCAAATTCGGCGCGAGCGACGCGCCGGCGCGCATGTGGGCGACCAACACGGTTGCGCCGTCGCTCGTGGCCGAGCGCTTCGCGGGCTCCCGCGTCGTCGCGTTCTCGACGGGGAACGTGTACCCGCGCACGCCGGCCCCCGGACGCGGGGCCGCGGAGGATCACGCGCTCACCCCGCTCGGCGAGTACGCGAACGCGTGCGTCGGCCGCGAGCGCGTGCTCGAGTGGGCGTGCGAACGGAGCCGCAGTCCGCTGGCGCTCGTGCGGCTGAGCTACGCCGTCGATCTTCGCTACGGCGTGCTGGTCGATCTCGCGCAGCGCGTGCAGGCCGGTCAGCCGGTGGACGTGCGCACGGGGTGGGTGAACGTGATCTGGCAGGGCGACGCGAACGCGCAGGCGCTCCAGTGCTTCGCCGTCGCGGCGACGCCCGCGTTCGTCGTCAACGTCACCGGCCCCGAGCCACTCGCCGTCGCCGACCTCGCGCGCCGGTACGGGCGCGCGTTTCGCCGGGAAACACATCTCGTCGGCACGACGGCGAGCGACGCGCTGCTGAGCGACACGTCGCTCGCCCGCCGGGTATTCGGCGCGCCCGCGGTCCCCACCGCGCAACTCGTGGAG
Organism: uncultured Gemmatimonadales bacterium; assembly: GCA_963851265.1. Classification (GTDB taxonomy): domain Bacteria; phylum Gemmatimonadota; class Gemmatimonadetes; order Gemmatimonadales; family Gemmatimonadaceae; genus BPUI01. Next base: position 330,360 of record CAWKNZ010000007.1, on the reverse strand, counting down.
TGGGTGTCCGAGTGGCTCAAGGCGGGTGGGCCGACGCTGGGCAAGCCCACGAAGTTCGAGGTGCGCGATGGCCGCTTCTGACCCGAGCGCCCGCACGTCGTGACCGAGACGGGCCGCCGCAGATGATGCCGCGATGACGAGGGCGCCGTGAACGTGCGCCGTCACCTGCTCGCGGGGCAGGTCATCCCCGCGCATCCGCTCGCTCTCACGCCGCTCCGAACCCTGGACGAGCGCGCGCAGCGCGGCCTCACCCGCTACTACGTCGACGCAGGTGCTGGCGGCGTCGCGGTGGGCGTCCACACCACGCAGTTCGCCATCCACGACGCGAAGATCGGGCTGTACCGTCCGGTGCTCGAACTCGCGGCCGAGTCGGCGCGCGCGTGGTGCGCGCGGGAGTCGGCGCGCGAGCCGCGCCCGTTCGCGCTCGTCGCCGGGTTGCTGGGCGACACGCGGCAGGCGGTGCACGAAGCCGAGGTCGCGCGCGCGCTCGGGTACCACGCCGGGCTGCTCTCGTTGGGCGGCCCCGACGGCGCGCTCGGCGACCCCGGTGACGAGGCGCTCGTCCGCCACGCGCGCGCGGTCAGCGAGGTCATCCCGCTCGTCGGCTTCTACCTTCAGCCCGCCGTAGGCGGCCGCGCGCTCGGATACCGGTTCTGGCGCGCACTCGCCGAGGAGGTGCCCAACCTCGTCGCGATCAAGATCGCGCCCTTCGACCGATACCGCACGCTCGACGTCGTGCGCGCGGTGGCCGAATCGGGGCGCGAGGACGTGGCGCTCTACACGGGCAACGACGACAACATCGTCGCCGACCTGCTCACGCCGTTCCCGGTGACCGTCGGCGGCCGTCCCGAGACGCGCCGGATCGTCGGCGGCCTGCTCGGCCAGTGGGCGGTCTGGACGCGGCGCGCGGTCGAGTTGCTGGCCGACGTGCAGCGGAGTGTCGCGTCCGGTCGCTCGCTCGACCCACGCTGGCTCGCGCATGCGGCGGCGCTCGTCGACGCGAACGGTGCGATCTTCGACCCGCACCACAACTTCGCCGGGTGCATCCCTGGCATTCACGAAGTGCTGCGACGCCAGCACCTCGTGCGCGGCACGTGGACGCTCGACCCGCGTGAACGCCTGTCGCCCGGTCAGGCGCAGGAGATCGACCGCGTGCTGCGCCTCTACCCCGAGCTCACCGACGACCTGTTCGTCGCCGAGCGACGCGACCGCTGGCTGGCCGACTGATGAACGAAACGGCGCCGGTCTCGGGGAGCGCGACGCGCGGTGTATCCGCCACGCCCCTCCGAGTCCGACGCCGTTCCGAGTGCTTCGTCTGCAATCAGGACACCGCGCGGGTGCCGTCCCCCTACTGCCCTTCCGTCGCAGGCAAGGACGAGCGGTCGCGTTGACCGACGGCCGTTACTTGCACCCCGACACGGCGTGCGTCTTGAGGTCGAGCGAGCAGGTGATGCCGCCGACCTGCACCGAGGCCGTCGACGTGCCGTTGAAGGTCACGACCGCGTGACGCGTCGTGGTGGTGGTGGCCCCCTTGGCGCTGGTCCACACGGCGCGGACGTCGTGCGTGATCGTGCCCGAGATCGGCCACGCGTTGGAACTGCGCGGGAGGGCGTAGGTCACCGCCTGGGCGGTGTCGACGGCGGTCAGCACGTAGCGACGCGTCCCGTTGCGGTCACCCGCGGTAGACGTGTCGGTGCGGGTTCCGGTCCCGTTCCACACGTGTTGCGGCGTCGTGCCGCGAACGACCTTCATCGTCGACGTGTCCGTTCGGTTGACGCTGACGCTGCGCGTCGTGCCGCCGTTGCTCGTATCCGTCGCCGCGCGGACGCCCGTCTGCGCCCAACGGTGGTTCACCGAGTCCGTGGACGCCTCGGCGTAGCGCACCGCGATGCTCCCGCCCGCCCAGTAGCGGTACGCGCGGGTGATCGTGAAGCCGTTCTCCTGGGCCTTGGTGCAGGTGTAGAAGCCTGTTGCGTCCGGACCGCTGCACGCCGTCGACGCGGCGGCCCACGGCGCGGCGGAGAAGGCGAGGCCGGGCACGGGCACGGCGAGCGATGCCGAGGCGCCCGACGCGGTTTCCGAGGCGCCGAACGTCTCGTTCAGCGTGGCAGACGCGTCCCCGGCATCGCCGGCGACGTCCGCCGTGATGGCCGCGGTGGTGCTCGCATCGGTGCTCGCCGACGACGGTGCGACCGGGCTCTTGTCGTTGCTGCCGCAACCCGCGAGGAGCGCGGCGATCAGGAGCGCGGCAGGCAGTGCGCCGAGTCGCAGCGCCTCGCGGGCGCGCGTCGAGGTGGGCCAGGACGGAAGCTTGTGCATCGTGGGAGGAGGTCGTGTGGGGCGGCCGAGCGGCGCGAAGCCGCGCATCGAGGACGCTCCCACCGCGCGGGAGTTAACGCCGATTCCCGCGATCGGAGATGAAGAAATCTTCGCGCCATACCTGCCGCGGTCGGCGCGCCGGTGCTGCTCTTGCGCTGCGCGCTCGTCATGCCGTCGACCTCGCTTCAGTTCACGCCCGGCGAAAGCCGGTGGCTCGGGGCCGCGCTGGCCGCCGCGGTGGCCGCCGGCGCGCTCGCCTTGACGCACGCGCCCGCGATGGCTCGCTTCGCCGTCGCCGCCGTCGCGCTCGCGCTCCTCGCCCGAGCGGTCGGCACCGCGACCGAGCAGCTCGGCGAGCGGATGAGCGCGGGCGCGACCGGCGTTCTCCAGGGCGCGTTCGGCAACCTGCCCGAACTCTTCGTGTCGCTGTTCAGCCTGAGAGCCGGGCTGCGCGACGTCGTGCGCGCCGCACTCGTCGGATCGATCCTCGCCAACGCGGTGCTGGTCCTCGGCCTCGCGATCCTCGTCGGTGGCCTCAAACACGGAACGCAGCGCTTCGACTCGCAGCCGCCGCGCACCGCCGCGACGCTGATGCTGCTCGCCGTGACTGCCCTCGCCGTCCCGACGCTGGCGCAGACGCTGCACACGCCCGCGCAACCGCACGAGGCGGCGCTCAGTGCCGCGTGCGCGGTCGTGCTGCTCATCGTGTTCGGCGCGAGCCTGCGGTTCACGCTCGCGGGTCACCCGTCGGTGCTTCCCTGCCCACCGGAGTCGGCCGACGACTTCGAAGGCGTGGTGACGCGCGAGGCGGCTCCGCACGGTTGGTCGACGGCGCAGAGCGTCGGCGTGCTGGCCGCGGCAGGACTCGGCGCCGCGCTCGTCTCGGACTGGTTCGTCGACGCGCTGCTGCCGGCAACGCGCGGCCTCGGCCTGTCGCAGACGTTCACCGGTCTGGTGGTCGTCGCCATCGCCGGGAACGCGGTCGAGAACGCGGTCGGCGTGTCGCTCGCGGCCAAGAACAAGCCCGACTACGCGCTCTCCGTGATCCTCAACTCGCCGCTCCAGGTCGCGTTGGCACTGACGCCGGTGCTCGTCATCGCCTCGTTCTTCATTGGGCCCGCGCCGATGACGCTCGTCCTTCCGCCGATCCTGCTCGCGGCGCTCACGCTCGGCACGCTCGCGTCCGCGTTCGTCGTCTACGACGGCGAATCGATCTGGCTCGAGGGCGTGGCGCTGATCGGGTTGTACGTCATGTTCGCCGCGGCCGTGTGGTGGGGGTGATGCGCGTCCGTCGGGGCCGATATGACGCCGTCACGGCGGAATGATGAGTCCGACCTCGTCCCCCGGTGAGACGGTGATCTCCTGGCTGATGGGGGAGCGCGTGCCGGCGATCGGGCTCGCGATGAACTGCAGCGGCGTGAGCGGCTGCACGAGCGTCTTCGGGATGGTGAGAACCGCGGAACTGCTCGCGGTCACCATCCCGAGTCGCGAACGAAGTCCGCTCTTGACGACGTAGATCACGACGTCCTGGAATCCCTGGTTCTGCACGCGCACCGTGGTTGGGCCGGCGGCGTCGGCCTCCGCATTCGGGTCACGCGACGTGTTGTGCACGCACCCGGTGGACGCGCCGGTCATCACCACGAACACGGCGGCGAAACCGGCACTCTGGATGGCGCGGGTGAGGCGGGAACGAATGCCGGGTGGAAGCACGGGCGGTCCGGGACGAGGGTGGCGCGCGACGAGGCTCGTGCCCGGCCGCCTTCGCGCCTCGGGACGAGCCGGCAGGACGGACGTGGTCCGACGTCCGTCAGCGCCGCCTAGCGCATGGCCCGTTCCGGCCGCCCGCAATCAAGACCGTGGCGGGGTCGGGCGCGGCGTCGACGACGTGTCGCGTCGGCTGCTGTCGCCGGGCACGCGCCGGCGCGGGCTGCGCCCGCGCGTCGAGTCGGTGCGCGTGGTGTCGGTCCGCCCCGTGTCGGGGCGCGACGGGGACGGCGGCTGCTGGGCCGCCAGGGACGCTGCGCTGACGGCGAGCGCGGCGGCGAGCGCGGCGGTGTGGATTCGACGCATACGAGCACCATGGAATGAGGACGCTGGCGGCCGACGTCGCTGTCGGCGCCTGGAGAGAATGGTGCCGACGGGCCGCCGCCCGGTCCGTGGCGCGTGTCACCGCCCGCGCAGCACGCGGCGCGACTTATGGCCCGAGTGTGACCAAACGCACGCACCCGCCCAGGCATCCCCGCGCCGCTGCGCGCACGCGCCCTGCACTCCCGCCCCCGCATGGCCGCCCTCCTCGCCGTCGACCTCGGCGTCCGCGCCGGATTCGCCTGCTGGGGCGACGACGGACGACTGCGGTGGTACCGCTCCCAGAATTTCGGCGCCGCGGCGCGGATGCGCCGCGCCGTCCCGGCACTGCTCGCCGACCCGCTCGACCTCGCGCGCGTCGTCGTGGAGGGCGGCGGACCGCTCGCGACGCCGTGGGTCGCGGAAGGCGAGCGGCGCGCGCTCACGGTACAGGTCGTGTCGGCCGAACTGTGGCGCCCGCTCTTCCTCCTTCCGCGCGAGCACGGCACCGGGCCGCAGATGAAGGCGGTCGCCGACCGCCTCGCGCGCCGGGTGATCGCGTGGGCCGGCGGGCCGCGGCCGACGTCGCTCCGCCACGACGCGGCCGAGGCCATTCTCGTCGGCCTGTGGGGCGTGCTCGGCGCCGGGTGGGTGAAGCGCCTGCCCCCCGACCTGCTGCGCTGAGGTCAGCCCCGACGCGCGAGGCGCACGACCACGGCCTCGTTCGGCCGGAGCGCGATGCGATCGACCGACGTGAGCGACGCACCCCGGTGCGTGCCGGCGACAACGGCCGCCGTCCGGCGCCCGCCGTCGGTCAGGCCCGCCGCATCCTGCCCGGGCGCGTACGTCGCCGGCGTCGCCCCGAAGTTCACGACCACGAGGAATCGCCGTCCGCCCGCGGAGTCGTCGCGCACGTACGCGAGCACGTCGCCCTGCCGCGGCAGCATGCGGAAGCTCCCGCGCGCGAGCGCGGGCTCCCCGCGGCGCAAGGTGAGCAGGTCGTGGTAGAGCGTGAGCATCGACGCGGAGTCCGCGCGCTCGACCCCGACGTTGGCCGTGCGCGCGTCCGGCGCGATCGGGAGCCACGGGCGGCCGTTCGTGAATCCCGCACCCGGCGTGCCGTCCCACTGCATCGGTGTGCGTTCCGGATCGCGCCCCACGCCGATGCCCGGCTGCTGTTTTTCTGCCGGGTCCTGCACCAACTCGGGCGGAATCGGCACGTCGTGCATCCCGATCTCGTCGCCGTAGTAGATGGTGGGCGTTCCACGGAGCGTCAGCAGCAACACGGCCGCCGCGCGCGCGGCCGCCGGTCCGACGCTCGTCGCCAGGCGCTTCGTGTCGTGGTTGCCGAGCGCCCAATCCCGCGCCATCCACGGCGCGAGCGCGCCCTCGTACGCCGACACGCGTTGAAACACGGTGTCGGCCGACCACGGGACACCCGAGAGAGCGTAGTTGGACGGCAGTTGCGCCCCGCATCCCCGGTCGCCGTAGTAGCGCGTGAGGCGCTGCGGCGTCGTGAACACCTCGGGGAGGAGAATGCGCGCGCTCGGGCGCGCGCCGCGGGTCGTGTACGCATCCATCACGCGCCGCATCTCGCAGAGCAGCGCGTAGTTCTCGGGGCGGTGCGTCGTGTAGACCGGGTCGAGCTGGTCGTAGTCGCCGTGCCCTGCGTCGGGGTGCGCGGCGACCGGGTTGTCGCGGAAGAGCGAATCCTCGACGGTGTGCGGAAACGCGTCGAGCCGAAATCCGTCGGCGCCGCGGTCGAGCCAGAACCGCATCACGGCGTACATCGCCTGACGCACCGCCGGGTTGCGCCAGTTCAGGTCCGGCTGCGCCGCGAGGAACTGGTGGAAGTAGTACTGCCCCGTCGCCGAGTCGCGCGTCCACGCGCTGCCGCCGAACACCGACCGCCAGTTGTTGGGCGGCCCGCCGCCCGGGGCGGGGTCGCGCCACACGTACCAGTCGCGTTTGGGATTTGTGCGCGCGCTCCGCGACGCCGCAAACCACGCGTGTTGGTCGGACGTGTGGTTGGCGACGAAGTCGAGTATCACGCGGATGCCGCGCGCGTGCGCCGCCGCGACGAGCGCGTCGAAATCGGCGAGCGTGCCGAAGCGTGGGTCGACCGCGCGGTAGTCGCTGACGTCGTAGCCGAAGTCGCGCTGCGGCGACGCGAAGAACGGAGAGATCCAGATCGCGTCGACGCCGAACCAGCGCAGGTAATCGAGGCGGCTCGTGATGCCTTTCAGGTCACCGACGCCGTCACCGTTACTGTCCTGAAACGATCGCGGGTACACCTGGTACACGACGCCCTCGCGCCACCAGCGATCTGCCGCGGGCACCGCACCGCCCCCCGCCTGCGCGCCCGACGCGCGGTATGGAACGCACGCGGCGATGGCGGCGAACACGCCGGCGCACGCGAGCCGCGCGATTCGCGAGGCGCGCGATCGCGCGCGGCAGGAACCGCGCGCCCGCGCCATGCATTCGCGACCCGGACCTACGCGCCTACCAGCGGACGTGTAACCGGTCCGATCTCTCATTTCAGCACGGGGTTACGAGTCATGACACAGAATAGCGGCATGGGCGGGATCACCGCGATCGTCCAGTCGGTCACGGATGCGCTCACCACGCTCGACCCGAAGCAGGGCGCGAGCGCGATCGAGCAGGTACTCGGCGCGCTCAAGGGCGTCCCCGGCACCGAGCAGATCGGCGGCACCCTCACCGCCCTGCACCAGCAGCTGTCGGGCGGTGCGTCGGCCGGCGGCTCCAACGCGACGTCGGGCGGCACGAGCATCGGCAGCCTGCTGTCGCAGCTCGCGTCGCAGACGCGGACGATCGCCGGCGGCGCCGGCCCGCTCGGTGGTGGGCTGAACCAGCTGGCTGACCGCCTCGCGGCGGTGTCGACGCAGGTCGGCGGCTCCTAACGACCAGTCGTGGCGGCGGTGGTGATCGCCGCCGCCACGACGTCGGTCGCCTCGAGCGGCAGCAGGTGACCTGCGTCGGGCACCGTGCGCGCCGTTCCACGAAGCGCCGCGGCGACCGCGCCAGCAACGGCGGGCGTGATCCCGCCGTCCCTTTCCCCGGCCAACACCAGCACCGGGACCGCGACGTCGGGCGCACGCGCCGACAGGTCCTCGCGACTGCCGCACTCGAGCCACGCGCGCCACGCATCCGCGCCCGCGCGCAGTTCGTCGTCGAGGGTCCGCTCGCGTACGGCGCCGACGAGCGGGTGTGCGGTTATGCGGTCGATGGTGGTCGCGGCCGCGCTGCGGTCGCCGTACGCCGCAAGCAGCCGCGCGCGATCCGCCTCCGCCATCGGCTCCGGCCAGGGCGGCGAGGGCGCCACGAGCACGAGCGCGACCAGCCCCGCCAGTCGGCGCGCGGCGACCGCGAACGCGATCTTACCACCCATCGAGTGTCCGACGAGCACCCAGCGATCGCCGGCTTCGCGTTCTGCGAGGGCCGCCACGTCGTCGGCGTACGCGTCCACCGTGTACGGGCCCGGCGCGTCCATCGCGGTCCCGAACCCGCGCAGGTCGGGGGCGATCGAGCGCACGCCGCGCGCGTCGAGACGGGCGCGCACTTCGGTCCAGGTGCGCGAGGTGCCGCCGAAGAAGTGAAGGAGCACCGCCGTCGCCGGCATCGCCGGCGTCGCCCCGTTGGGCTCAGCCATGCGCGCGTTGCGCCATGGCGGCGCGGAGCATGGCTGGCCGGCGCGCGGCCCACACGCCGAGCGCGAGTGCGGCGAACGCGGCGCCGGTGCCACTCACGGCCGGCCACCCGCCGCGCACCCACGCCGCGGCCCCGACCGCCGACCCGAGCGCGCCGCCGACGAAGTACGCGACCATGTAGACCGCGTTGATGCGCCCGCGCGCCGCGTCGTCGAGCGCGAAGATGCGCGCTTGATTGCTCACGTGAGCTGCCTGGACGCCGAGGTCGAGCAGGATGACACCGGCGGCGATGCCGGCCAGCGAGTTGCCGAGCAGACCGAGCGCGAGCCAGGCGACCATCGTCGCGGCCAGACCGACGCCGATCGATTGGCGCGGATCGCCGCGATCGTTGCGGCGCCCGACCAACGACGCCGCGAGCGCGCCGACCACGCCGACGAGTCCGAACCCGCCCGCCGCGCCGCTGCCGTAGTGGCCGGGAAGCGCGGCGAGATGGAAGGGCAGCGTCGTCCAGAACACCGAGAAGCTCGCGAAGGCGAGTGCTCCGAATAGTGCCGATTCGCGCAGCGCCGCCCACTGCCGCGCGACGGCCGGCAGCGACACGAGGAGTTCGCGGTACGAGAGCGTCGACGCGGCACGGCTCAGCGGGAGCCGCGCGCGCAGCACGGCGGCCAGCACGACCATCGCCGCCGCCGCGGCCCAGAACACCGGGCGCCATCCGAACCGTTCGCCCACCGCGCCGCTCACGACACGCCCCATGAGGATGCCGATCAGCAGGCCGCTCAGCACCGTGCCGACGATGCGCCCGCGTTCGGCCGCGGGCGCGAGATCCGCCGCGATCGGCATGATCACCTGCGGCGCGACCGAGAGTAACCCGATCGCGAGGCTGGCCGCCGAGAGGAGGGCGGCGTTCGGCGCGAGCGCCGCGCCGACCAGTGCGACGGCCGCGCCCAGCACGAGCACGACGAGGAGACGGCGCCGCTCGGCGATATCGGCCAGCGGCACGACCGCGAACAGCCCGAGCGCGTACCCCACCTGCGTGAGCGTCGCCACGGGCGCGATTGCCGTCTCGGAGGCGCCGAGGTCGTGCGCCATGCTCGCCAGCAGCGGCTGGTTGTAGTACAGATTGGCGACGACGAGCCCGCCGGCCACTGCGAGCAGCAGTACGGGGACCCGCGCCGGTGCCGGCGCGGGTCCCCGTGCGTGCTCGACGATCGGGGCAGTGGTTACGCCAGCGTGAGCGCTCCCTCGAAGTCCAGCATCGGCTCCATCACCGGCGCCGCGCCCGCCCTGATCGATGCGCTGAGCGCCTGCACCTGCGGCAGGAGCTTGGTCATGTAGAACCGCGCCGTCTTGACCTTCGCGTCGTAGAAGCCCGCGTCCCCGTTGGCGGTCGGCAACTTCTCGAGCGCGACCCGCGCCATCTTCAGCCACATCCACCCCGTCGCGACGGTGCCCATGAGTCGGAGGAAGTCGGCCGCCGCGGCGCCCGCCTCGTCCGGGTTCTTCATCGCGGCTTGCATGACGTGCGCCGTGGTCTCCTGAAGCGTGCGGAGCGCCTCGCCGAGCGACTTCGCGAGGTCGGCCACGCGCCCGTCGCCCGCCGCCGCCTTCACGTCGTCCTGCACGAGCTTGAGCCAGCGGCGCAGCAGCCGCCCGCCGCCCTCGGGCACCTTGCGGCCGATGAGGTCCATGGCCTGCACCCCGTTCGTCCCCTCGTAGATCTGTGCGATGCGCGCGTCGCGCACGAACTGCTCCATCCCCCACTCCCGCACGTAGCCGTGACCGCCGTAGATCTGCAGGCCGAGGTTGGTCACCTCGAAGCCGGTGTCGGTGAGGAACGCCTTTATGATCGGCGTCATCAGCGCGACGAGGTCGCCGGCTTCCTCCTTCTGCTCGGGGTCGGTCGACTTCTCCTCGACGTCGATCATCTTGCCGACCCAGTACGCGAGCGCACGCTCGCCCTCGACGTACGCCTTCATCGTGAGCAGCATGCGCCGGACGTCGGGGTGCACGACGATCGGGTCGGCGTCGCCGGCCGGGTTCTTCGGGCCGGTGAGCGCGCGCCCCTGCACGCGGTCCTTGGCGTAGGCCAGCGCGTTCTGGTAGCTCACCTCGGCCAGCCCGAGGCCCTGCATCCCGACGCCGAGCCGCGCGCCGTTCATCATCGTGAACATCGCGCGCATGCCACGGTTCACCTCGCCGACGAGCCAGCCGCGCGCCTCGTCGAAGTTGATGACGCAGGTCGCGTTCGCCTTGATCCCCATCTTGTGCTCGATGGAGCTGCACGAGACGTTGTTGAAGGCCCCGGGCGTGCCGTCCTCGTTAGGCACGAACTTGGGCACGAGGAACATCGAGATGCCGCGCGTGCCGGCCGGGGCGTCGGGCAGCTTGGCCAGCACGAGGTGGCAGATGTTTTCGGCGAGGTCGTGGTCGCCGGCCGAGATGAAGATCTTCTGCCCGGTCAGCACGTAGGAGCCGTCGCCGGCGGGGACGGCCTTCGTGCGGATCATGCCCAGGTCGGTGCCCGCGTGCGCCTCCGTGAGGCACATCGTCCCGCCCCACGTGCCGTCTGTCATCTTGGCGAGGAAGCGGTCCTTGAGCGCCGCATCCCCCCACTTTTCGAGCGTCATCGCCGCCCCGTGCCCGAGCTCCGGGTACATCGAGAACGACAGGTTGGCCGAGCAGAGAAACTCGTCGAAGATGAAGCGCGTCAGGTGCGGCAGCCCCTGGCCGCCGTACGCGGGGTCGCCGGTCATCGCCGGCCAGCCGCCCTGCACGAACTCGGCGTACGCCTCCTTGAACCCCGTCGGCGTGAACACCTGCCCGCCCTCGATCCGGCACCCCTCGGCGTCGCCGCTCTGGTTGATCGGCTGGAGCACGTCCTCACACAGCGTGCCTCCCTCCTCGAGCACGGCGAGCAGCAGGTCCGGGGTCGCCTCCTCGTAGCCGGGGAGCTTGCTCAGCTCCTCGACGGCGAGCACGTCGTTGAGCAGGAAGCGGACGTCGTCGAGTGGGGCCTTGTAGGTCGGCATCGGGGCGGGGTTCTCGGGTGCGAGACGTGACGATCGCGCGCGGCGAACGTTGTTCGGTAACCGACGACGAACAGCGTTCGGTAAAGGTGGAGAACGTACCCGCGAGGGGCAAGACCGGCCACCCGGACACGATCCGGCCGCGGCCAAACGAAGCCCGGCCACAACTCACCCCCGCTCTACCCCAGGCCCCCGTGCCCGAGCGCGGCGCGCGCCCGCGCGTCGAAACCGAGCGCCGCGAGCAGACGGTCGAACGGCTCCGGCGGCAGGTGCCCGCCACTCGCCTGATCGTGTCCGTTGCCGAAATCGGCGTTGAGCGCGCCGAGGTCGATCGCGCCGCGCAACGTCGTCGGCAGGTTGAGGTCGGTGCGCGCCGTGCGACACGAGAATGCGACCACCCCCGGCAGGTAGGCCGCGTTGGCGCCCATCACCGCGTGCTTCGGCAGCCGACCGCGCCACTGCTGCGCGATGAGCGGGTGGATCTGGCACCCGCTCGCGGCGGGCACCATCGCCCACGGACTGCCGCCGCCGGCGAAGAACGGCGCACGCTTCCGCGCCTCGGCCAGCGCGGCGCCGACCTCCGCCCGGTACGCGCGCAGCCGGCCGGCGCCTGACGCATCGTCCTCGCTCACCGCCCGCGGGCCGTCCGCCGTCATCAGGAGTTCGAGCGGCGTGTCGATGTCGAACGCCGTCGCGCGCCGCGCCGCGTTGACGAGCGCGACCGCCTCCTTCAGCCACTTCGCCGTGTACCGCTTGCGGACGTCGGGCAGTCGCTCCCACGGCGCTTTCTCGCCCAGGTCGCTGATCGTGCCCACGGCCGCCACCCAGAGCAGGTCGTCGATCGGCGCGCCGGCGGCGGCGGCGCGGGGCGCCAGCAGCTCCCACATCATCCACGCCGAGTTGGGCACGGGGTCCCAACCATACCCGGACACCACGACGGCGGCGCCGGTCGGGAGTCCGTCGGGCTGGTGGTGGTCCACGTAGAGCGTGGGAACGCCCGGCAGTACTCCGGTCCCCTTGACGCCGAGGTCGGTCACGACGAGCGCGTCCGGGGCGAGGGCCGCGAGCCGCGCGCGGGCGCCGTCACTGAACGCGCTCTCGCCGCGCCGCGACGGCACGACCTCGACGCCGGTGAACCCGAGTCGGGCGAGGGCGCGCCCCGCGACGGCTCCGGCAGCGAGCCCGTCGGCGTCGAAGTGACAGAAGACGACCAGGCGACCGGTGCGCGGCACGTCGGCCAGAAACGTCTCAACCGCCTCGCGCGCGGCCGGCATCGCGACCGCGAGCGGTGCGGCCGCGGTGTCGGCCGTCGGCGCTGCGCTCACACCCCGTCCCAGCGAGCGGCTTCGTACGCGGACCAAAGGTGCATGACCCACCCGAGCGTGCCGAAAGACGCCGCCCAGAGCACCGCGCCCAGGACGAAATGCAGGATGGCCTTCCCGCCCCGCCCTTGCACGAGCTGGCCCAGGCCGGGGATGAGGAACGAGCACACGGCGGCAATGACGTTGCCCGACGAGCCCTTCGCAGAGAACCGCGACGACATGCGGAGTACCGGGTTGAGGACGCGATGACCGTCCATGCGGCGCACGTGACGCGTGCGCCGCGCACGGACGCGCACCCTACGTGCCCGCGCCGCCGCGGGTTCCGCCACACCTCGGGCGCACCTGCCTCAGGGAGACTCCCGCGGCGGTCGACACTCGCCGGTACCCATGCGCACCTCGACCCGGCGCGATCGTCGCCCCCGCCCCGCCCTACGTCCGTACGGCGCTCCGTACGCCTCCACCGGCGTCAAACTCGGGCACGCCGTGCTCGGCTATCTCGTGGTGGTCGTGCTGGTCGTGACGCTCGCGCCCTTCGACTTCCGCGTCCCCGACGGCATTCACCTCACCTACTGGGCGTCGGACAGCCGGTGGAACGGCGTGTTCGACCCGGTGGCCAACATCGCGCTGTTCGCGCCGCTCGGATTCCTCTACGCGCTGACCCGGTCCGCCGTGGTGCCCGACGCGCGCAGCACGCTCTGGCGCGCGGGTGGTGCGGGACTGCTGCTGAGCATGTGCATCGAGACGACGCAGCTGTTCGAGCCCGCGCGGTATTCGTCGCCGACGGACGTCGCGAGCAACGCGCTCGGCGCCCTCGTCGGCGCGTGGCTCCACCGCCGGCTCGCGCGACATCTGCGCGCCGACGCGTTGCTCGCGGGCGGGCTCGCGCTCGAGTTGCCCGTCACCGGGCTCGTGTACGTCGCGCTCCCGCTCGTGACGCTCGCGGCGCTCACCGTCGGCGGCGGACCGCCGGGCGATGTCGTGTTCGCGCCGCGTTCCGCCGGACTCGTCGCGCTCGGCCTGTTCGGCGCGGCGCTCGTCGGCACCGTGCAGCGGCGCCGTCGAGCCCCGTCGCGCATGCGGTCCGCCGTGGCGCGCCGCGCCGCCGCGGCCGCGGGCGCAGCGGCCCTCTGGTTCGGCTTCGGCGCGCTGCCGGCGCTCGGCAGTGCGCCGCGGGCGTTCGGCGTCGGGCTCGCGCTCGCCGCGATCGCCGCGGCGGCGGTCAGCACGCGCGCGATCGGGAGTTCGCGCGACGAGCGCCGGTTCGAGGGCGAGGCCATCGGCCGCGCGGCACCGTTCCTCGCGCTCTACCTCGCCCTGTTCGCCTTCGGCCAGGATGCGGGCGGCCCCGGGCTCACCGACGGCGACATCCTGCGCTCACTCGAGGGCCTGTGCGGTTTCGCGGTGCTCGGCTACCTGCTCGGCGAGGCCTGGGGGCGGCGCGAGCTGCGCTACCGCCATTCGGTCTGGCGCGTCGCGGCGGCAGCGGGTGTGGCGGCGCTCGCGCAGGCACTGCTGGCCCACGGCGACGAGGCCGCGGCCGGGCCCGCGCTCGTCGAGATCGCGGCGCGTGCGGTCTGCGCCGCGTACGGGGGCTGGATCTATCATCTGCAGCGGGCCCACGTGCGCGCGCTCGTCGACGCACGCCACGTGCACGGCGACGTTCCGCGGCGCCGGCACGCGGCCGTGCGAGCGGCCGCAGCGCACGCGGCGGCTATGCAGGCGGTCGGGAACCGCGAGGTGCACGCGCCTTCGCACGCTGCCTGACGGGGTGCCCGGGCACGGGTCCGAGGGCGCGAGGCCCCCGGGCCGCGGTCACGGATTGCGGAGCACCACCACGTGAAAGTGCGCCGGATGGTGCTCCTCGGTCGCGTCGATCATGCCCTGGCGTTCGAGGCCGAGGAGCGCCGTCCGCATCCAATCACGGCAACCGGTGCGTGACGCGCGAAGATCGACCGCCATGCCGGTCGGGTGTACCGACTTCTGCACCGAATTGCGCAGGTGGACCGTGGTCGGCCGCATGGCGCTCGTCACCGTGAGCGGCTCGCCACACGTGCGTGCGTAGTTCGCGGCGAAGCTCGTCACGAAATTGCGCGTGGCCGCACGGACATACGGCGAGCCGACGCCCTTGAGTTGGTACGTCCCGGTCGACCGTTGCAGCGCGACGTACTCCCCGGCGTTCGCACGCTGCTCGAGTTCGCCCTTCGAGTGCACGAACGGAATTCCGTCGCGCACCGCCGCGTCGTACGCCCGGTCGACCGCCTCGTGCGACCCGCGGAGCGACGCACCGCCGAACCCGGCCTCCGACGCCGCTGACGCGGACGCGACGGTCGCGAGCGCGTGGCGGCGCGTGTGCCAGCGTGCACGCGCCTTGGCATGCGCGTGCGACGACGCGTGCGACGACGCGTGCAGCCGCGCGCGCGCCGTGGAGTGCGCGCGGTGCGTGGTGCGACTCGCGCCGCGGCGAGCGCTCGGCAGGGCGGCAGCGACGTCGCTCGTCAGGGCGAGCGCGGCGATTGCGGTGCACGCGGCCGCGAGGGCGCGTGCACACGGCGGGTGTGGGCGGGCGAACGACATGGGCGGGCGCGTTCGGCGGGCAGAATGTGCGGGACGAAATATCCTAGACGCTCGACGCGCCGCGAGGAATCCCCGTGCGGCGGCGCCGGGGCGGTCAGCGCAGCGCCGCGAGGATCTGCCGCGCGAGTGCGGGATAGTCGCCGCCGAGGTGGTGTCCGCCGGGCATGGCGATCGCGCGTGCGCCGGCCTGGCGCGCCGCCGCGGGGCACGCGCTGTCGTCCTCGCCCGTGCCGTACAGGCAGACCACGGGCACGGCGACGGGCAGCGCGGCGCGGAGCGCGGCGACCTCGGGGATGGTGGGGCGCTCGTTAGGCGCCGAGCCGCCGAGCCAGTCGCTGACGTGGAACTCGAAGGCGATCGACGTCTCGAGGCCGAGCAGCGCGACCTCCGCGACGCGGGCGCGCAACTCCGGCGGAAGGCGGCGCGCCATGAACGGCAGCACGTCGGCGCCGCGCGAGTAGCCGACGAGGACGACGCGCCGCCGTGTGCCGCCGCCGGGCGGCGAGGTGGTCGCGTGCGCGACGATGCGGGCGAGGTCGGCGGCGGCGCCGTCGGGGTTCCGCGGCGTCCAGAAGTACTGCAGCGTGTTGAGCCCCACCACCGGAACGCCGTCGGACGCGAGCGTCTCGCCGACCTCGCGGTCGATGCTCGCCCAGCCGCCGTCGCCCGAGAGCACGACCGCGACCAGGTCGGACGGCCCCGCGGCGTTGGCGGCGGGCGCGATCTGGACGAGCGGCAGGTCGGCGACGTTCGCGCCCGCGGGGGCGGCCGAGGGCGTGACCACGGCTCGCGGCGCGGCCGGTGCGGCGCGCGCGAGGGCGCGCGTGAACGCGGGCAGCCAGCCGTCGCCGGCGAAATCGACGCCGCCCGGCACGGCCACCACCTCGGCGCCCGGCATCGCGCGCGCGAACCGCTCCACGTCCGCCGCGGAACACGCGGCCGGCTCGTCGGCGGGGCGGAGGATCGTCACCGGGAGACGGAGCGTCGTGTCGGGCGTCAGGGCGTAACCGGCGCCGCGGCGCGCGCCTAACGTCTGGCGGCGGGACGCGGCGCAGAACGCCTTCGGCGCGGTGGCGCCGGGGCAGAGCCCGAGCGCGATCGCGCCGGGGAACGTGCCCCGGGGCGCTCCGGCGAGCGTGGCGTACGCGAGCGCGCCCGCCGCCGCCTGGCCGACGAGCACCGGCGGCGTGTAGCGCGCGAGGCCGAGACGGTGCTGCGTGTACTGACTCACCGCCTCGAAGTCGCCGGCCGGCGATGCGCAGCCGCGCCCGCGCATCTCGCGCCGCCGGTACGCGGCGCCGTCGACACCGATGACGAGCACGTCGCCGCTCGCCGCGATGCGACGTGCGACCGACGCCGCGGCCGTATCCCATCCACCGTCGCCGGCGGCGAAGACGACCGTGCGTGCGGGCGCGCTGCCGGCGAGTGCGCCCGCGCCGGCGTGCAGCACGTGCACCGTGCCGAACGCGTCGAAGCGCAACGTCTGCTCGCTCACGGTGGTCGGTGCGGCTGGCGCCGGGAGCGCGTGCGCGGTCGCGACGCCGGCCGCGGACGCGCCGTCACGCGCAGACCCGTCGCCCGACGTGCCGTGCGTCGCACCCGTCTCGCACGCGCCGGTGAGTGCCGCGCAGCACAGCGCCGCGACGCGGCGCGTCCGGGCGCTCACCCGGGAGGCGCGTCTGCGCCCTCGCGCCGCGCGCGCCGGCGCCACAGGACGCCCGCGCCGATCACGACGGCGGCCGCGACGAGTGCGTACGCGTACCGGTCGTACGAGCGCACGCGCTCGAGCGTGTGGATGGCCGTCTCGCCGAATTCGTAACCGATGAGTACGAAGACGGTCGACCACGCGGCCGACCCGACGAGCGAGCCGACGAAGTACGTCGCGGGGCGCACGTGCGCCACGCCGCACGCGAGCGGCAGCAGCAGCCGCGCGCCGAACGCGATGCGCACCGCGAACGACGCGCGCCACGGGCGCTTGCACACCGCGCGCGTGAGCGCGTCGATCGCGCGCCCGGCCTGCGGGAAGCGGCGCCGCACCCAGGGCCCGCGCCACGTCCCGAGCACGTAGAGCAGGCCGGTCGCGATCCACCCGCCGACGGTGACGGCGACGATGACGCGGACGAGCCCGAGCTGCCCCTGCGACACCGCGATCCCGCCGAGGATCGGCGCGAACTCCTCGGTGATGATCGGGGTGACCGCGAGGGTCAGGTACGCCGAGAGCTGCTCGAGAGGCGTGAGCGTGCCGGCGTACGGCGGGAGCCAGAGCGGGATGTGCGACCTCGGTGAGAGGGGACGCGCGCAATGTAGAGCGACGGCCCGCGGGCGCGACCGCGGCGAACGTCAGCGCCCGGGCGTGAGCGCCCGGGCGTCAGCGCTCGCGCTCGACGGTAATAACCGGGGTCGGCTCGCCGTTCCACGTGAACCGGTACGTCAGATCGCGGCGCACGTCGGCGACGAGCGCGGGGCGGAAGCACGCCACGCAGGTGCCGCCGGCGTGCCGCACGCTCGGGTACACGACGCCGAGCGATCCGCGCGCGAGCAGCGACTCGGCCAGCAGCTGCGATGCGACGTAGCTGTCGGGCGCCAGGCAGGCGGCGAAGCGCCGATCCGGGTCCGCGTCGGGGCGGACGTCGTGGAAGAAGCCGCGGACGTCGCTCAGGTAATCGTCGTACGTGACGCTGTCCTCGAAGCGGTCGATCTCGGCGAGCGCCACGGCCTTGTGCCAGGCGACCTCGGTCTGCGAGGTCTCGAGCTCGTACGCGGCGTACCACGCGCCCCGGTCGGGACCGTTCCAGCGACTGCCGCTGGGGTGCGCGTGCGTGAACGCGGCGTTGACGACGCGGTAGTTGGGGAGGCCGAAGACGAGTTCGTGCACGCCGATCCCCGGCAGCAGGTCGTGTTCGGCCAGCAGGCGGTCGTTGGTCGCGTGGTCGAGGTCGAACAGATCGTCCAGATGCGCGACGTCGTCGGCGATCAGCGCGAGCACGCTCTCCGCGCCCGGACGGTACCGCGACGCGATCAGGCGGTGCGTGTCGTCGCGGCGGACGAGGCTGCAGAACGGCAGCGCGTCGGCGTCGTTGCGTGCGGCGTCCGCGGCATCGGTCACAGCCCTGCGCGGCGCGCGTCGAGTAGCCGGCGGACCGTCTGCATGGCCGGGATGCCGCCGCGGCGCATGAATTCGAGCGGCGTCTGCCCGCCGAACAGGCCGTTGGCGTTGGGCAGCTGCACCCATTCGTCGGCCAGCGCCTCGCCGTGCAGGATGTGCAACGCCTTGAAGATGCCTACCAGGTACGAGACGCGATGCAGCGTGTCCTGGTCGAGGGTGCGGTCGGGGCGGCGCTTCCACTCGTAGTAGGGGCCGTTGGACACCCCGCCGAGGAGCGCGCGGGCGTCCTCGTCGCGCACCTGCCACCGCCCCATGATGTTGAAGAACCCGCGGAGCGCGGACGGACTCAGCCGCTCGCGCTCGTCGCGTTGCGTGAGGTCGACGAGCGGCGAGGGGCTGTACCGCGTGATCGGATAGGCGAGGCGGGGGGCGGCCATGGCGCTCCGGGTGCGAGTGATGCCGCAATCATACGCTCCGGATCGGGAGTACGCAACATCCGCTACTGAATCGGTGGCCGGCCGCGCGCGCCGCTTTCGCGCACGGCCACGAGCGCTACCGGGGCGCGACGGGGCGGTCGTTCGCGGCCGCGGCGACCTTGACCAGACTGCCCGGCGTGATCGCCTGGGCCGCGCCGCGCAGCAGGGTGTCACCGACCGCGACCGCGCCGCGAATCTCCTGGCGCTCGGTGGCGTCGTCGCGCAGCCCGAGCTGGACGGGCACGCGTTCGGCGCGCCCACCGCGCACGCGCACGACCGTGGGCGCGACACCGCGCTGGTCGACCGCGTCGGCCGGAACGACGAGTGCGTCGCGCGTCTCGCTCGAGACGCGCCCCTCGGCGTAGAGGCCGCCGACCAGCGTGTTGCTGGCGTTGGGAATCGAGGCGATGATCTGCACCTGCCGCGTCGTGGGGTCGGCCACGGGCGCGACGCGCGTAATGCGGCCCGTGAAGTCGCGCCCGGGATACCCGGTGACCGTGAACCGGACCGCCTGGCCGAGCCGCACCTGCGAGAGCTGGTCGGCGTTGACGCTCCCCGTCAGCTGCATGCTCGACGGGTCGACGACGGTGTAGAGCGCCGCGCCGGGCGCGACGACGTCGCCGACGTTGACCGAGCGGGTACCGACGATGCCCGTGAACGGCACGGCGGCGCTCGTGTTGCCGAGCTGGCGCTGTGCGGTGGCGAGCTGCGCCTCCGCCGAAGTGACCTGAGCCTGCGCGGCGGTGGCCTGCGCGCGCGACGCCTCCGCGTCGCGCGCCGCGATGGCGCCAGCGGCGAGCAGGCGGTCGTTGCGCTCCGCGTTGCGCGAGGCGACCGCCGCGTTCGCGCGCGCGGCGGTGAGCTGGGCGCGTGCGCTCGCGACCTGGTCGGGGAGGCCCGTGGTCTCGACGCGCGCGAGCGGCTGGCCCTGCGTGACGCGTTGCCCGGCCTCGGCGAAGACGGCCGTGACCGTGCCGCCGGCCTGCGCGCGGAGGGTCGCGACGCGCTCCGGGGTGAGCGCGCCCGACAGCGTCGGCCCGCTCGACAGGCGGTCCTGCGCGACCACGGCGACGTTCTCGGGGCCGACCACGGTCGGCGCGTTGGCGGCCGCGGCCGAATCCTGCGCCGCCTGGGCCGCGCCGCGCTTGCAGGCGCCGAACGCCGTGAGGCCGATGCCGGTGGCGAGGATCGCGACGGCGCGCGTGGTCGTGCGGGGCATGCGGGTCGGCCTGGAGTGAGGGTGCGGGGCGGTGCTGGTCATGGCGTGCCGGTCCCGGTCTGCGGCTGCCCGGTCGTCGTGCCCGGGACGGCGCCGGTCGTGGTGGTGGTCGTGGTCGTACCCGCGGCGCCGGTGGTGGTCGTCGTGCCGCTCGCGCTCGAACCCACGCCCGAACTCACGCCGGACCGTGTCGTGTTGCCGACGGTACTGCCGGCGCCACTCTGCGCACCGGCCTGCACGGTCGACGACAGCGGGAGGTCGCGTAGCAAGCTGAGGCGCAACCGCGCGACCTCGCGGTCGCGCGCCGCCTGCGCGGCGTTGGCCTGCGCCTGCTGCAACTGCACGCGCGAGTCCGAGAGTTCGATCTGCGTCGACAGGCCCTCGCGGTAGCGCACCTCGGCGATCTGGTACGCGCGCGCCGCCTGCTCGGAGGTGCCCGCCGTCGAGCGGAGCTGCGCTTCGGCCTGTGCGAACTGGGTGACCGCGAGCTGTGCGTCGAGCGAGGCGAGCTGTTCGACCTGCCGCGACGTGGCCTCGGCCTCACGCAGGTTGGCCTCCGCCACGAGCACGTCGCCCCCGATGCGCCCGCCGGTGAAGACGGGAATCGAGAGGCCGAGGCCGACCGTGAAGTTGGGGTAGTACTGGTTGAGCGCCGTCGGGAACGAGATGCCGTTGCCCACGGGGTAGCCGTAGCGCTGGTAGTTCCCCTGCAGCGCGAGTGACGGCAGCCGCTCGGCGCGCGCGATGCGCAACAGGCTCTGCTGCACGACGAGGTTCTCGCGCGACTGGCGCGCGGTCGCGCGCGAGCGCCCCGCCGTGTCGGCGCGGGCCACGGCGCTGTCGACCGAGGCGGTCACCTGCGGGTCGTCGCCGAGTACCTCGGCGGGGTCGAAGTCGACGCGGGTGACGACGACGGTGTCGCCGCGTACGACGGTGCGCGCGACGCGGTCGCTGCGGGCGCCGGCCGGCGCGGTGCCCGTGGCGCCACCGGCGAGCGGGGAGCTGGGCGCGCCCACCGCCTGCCCGCCCGGCGGGAGCGGGAGCGGAGTCGTGAGGCGGAGCGGCTCGTCGAGCGGCACGTTGAGCAGCTGGCGGAGGCGCAAGTAGGCGATGTCGCGGTTGCCACGCGCCTGCACGAGCACCGGCCGCTGATTGTCGCGGGACACGCGCGCACGCAGCAGGTCGAACTCGCTGATGTTGCCGACCTCGCGGCCCAGCGCGGTCTGCCGGTAGGCGCGTTCGGCCTGGACGAGTGTGCTCTCGGCGATACCGACCAGCACGTCGGCGAGGGACGCGTCGTAGTACGCCGTGGCGACGTCGAGGCGCACCTGGGCGCGCGTGCTCGTCAGCCCGATGTTGGCCGACCGCTGGCCGGCCGCCGCCGACGTCCGCGATGCGCCGAGCCGGCCGCCGGAGTAGAGCGTCTGCGAGCCGCTGACGCCGAGGACGATCGTGTTGGGGTTGGCGAAGGCCTTGGTGAGGCTGCTGATGCCGCCGCCGCCGGCCGTCGGGCACGTCTGGGCTGCGGCGAGGGCCGCGGCGCGCTGGTCGGGCGTGGCGTTGGCCGCGAGCGTCGGCGTACAGAGCGCGACCGGGGTCGTCGCCGTGAACGCGGGCGACGAGGCCGCGGACTGGTTGGCGAGCGCCTGGAACTGGCTCTGGATCTGTCGCTGGTAGGAGCCCGTACCGCTGAGCTGCGGGAAGTAGGCGGAGCGCGCCTGCACGACCTGGCCGCGGGCGCGGGTCACGGCCGCGTCGGCGATCCGCACGCTCTCGCTCTGCCGGACGCCGAGCTCGAGCGCCGCGTCCAGCGACAGTGGGCGCGGGGGGCGCGCGGCGGTGCGCGTCGTACTGCTGCCGGCGACGCCGGCGGTTTGCGCGCGCGCCGGCGCGGGCGCGAGCAGGAATGCGACTGCGAAGGCGGCGGCGGCGCGCGGGGCGCGCCACGAAAAGCTGGGCATTCGGTTAGGCTGCCTCGGTCGAGGACGGGGCGGGGCGTGAGCCGGCGCAGTCGAGCGCGCGCAGGAACAGGCGGACGTAGAGGGCGGGGGCCCGGTCGGCGGGCTGCGGGTAGAGGTGCGGCATCATGTCGCGCCCCATCGCGTCGCTGAACAGCGCGGCCATGAACATCGCCGCCGCGGCGAGCACGTCCTCGCGCCGTGAGTCGGGTGCGACCGGCGACGCGCGTTCGTCGGTGCCGGCCGCGTCCCAGGCGACGAAACCGTGCTCGCCGAGGCGCACGAGGTAGCGGTGCAGTTCGACGTCGGCCGCGTTCCACCCCTGCGCCGCGCACGCGGCGTCGGGGCGGCGCTCGAAATCGTTCATCGCGTGCCGGATGAGAAACCGTCTGCTGCGGAGGTCGTCGAGCTGCTCGGCGGCCCAGGCGAAGAGTTCGCGCTCCGGGTCGCGCGGGACGTCGGGCAGGGCGTGTGGCGCCGACGCATCGACGGCGCCGATATGACGCAGCGCCGCCTCGATCAGCAACGCTTTCGAGCCGAACGTGCGAAAGAGCGTGACCTCGTTCACGCCGGCCGCGTCGGCGATGCGCCGCGTGGTCGCACCGCGGAATCCGTGCTCGGCGTAGACGCGCGTGGCCGCGTCGAGGATCTGTTCACGGATCGACATTGCGGGGCCACGTTACAGCGGGCGAAGGTGCTACGCAAGTAATCACTTGCTTGCGTGCCGCCACGGTCACCGTACGTCACGCGTGTTGCCTACGCGAGGCGGGCCAGACTGTTTCGGCCACCGCGGGCACGCCTCGGCGCGCACTAGCCGCGCCGAGGCGCGCGCGGCGATCGTACGGGGATATGACGACCATCGCCCTTCCCGAGGCCCCGGTGCCGACCCCGGCCGTGGCACCCTACCCGCCATTGGTCCGCGCGCCGTGGCCGGGCGCGTGGGGCGTCGCGCTCGCGCGCGACCCGCTCGGCACGGTGCGCGCGCTGCACGCCGCGCACGGCGATGTCGTGCGGGTGCGCGCGCTCGGCAGGACGTTCGTCGTCGTCGGGCACCCGGAGCTCGCGCGCGAGGTGCTCGTCACCCAGCAGAAGCGCTTCGCGCGCGGGTACGCGCATCGCGGGCTCAAGCTGTTCCTGGGCGAGGGTTTGCTCACGAGCGAGGGCGAGCACCACCGGCGGCACCGGCGCATGGCGCAGCCCGCCTTCCATCGCGAGCGCGTCGTCGGCTACTCACGAACGATGGTCGCGGCGGCCGAGGCGTGGGACGCGCGGTGGCGCGCGCGCGCGGACCGGACGGCGCCGATCGACGTCGCGGCCGAGATGATGGCCCTCACGCTCGGCATCGCCGGCGAGACCTTGTTCGGCGTCGACGTCGGCGGGAGTGCGGCCGAGGTGGCCGACGCGCTCGGCGACGCGCTTCACGCGGCCCCGCTCGCGTTCCTCCCGTTCGGGAAGTGGGCGATGCGCCTGCCGATCCCGCTCGCGCGACGGTTCCGAACCGCCCGCCGGCGGCTCGACCGCGTGGTGTTCGGAATGATCGCGGAGCGTCGGGCGGCGGCGGCGCGCGGCGAACCCGCGGACCGGGGCGACCTGCTCTCGATGCTGCTCGCCGCGCGCGACGACGAGGACGCGCCCGGCGCCGACGTGTCGGCGGGCGGCGCGGCCGGAACCGCCCTCGGCGACGACGAGCTGCGCGACGAGGCGATGACGATATTCCTCGCGGGCCACGAAACGACGGCATCGGCGCTGAGCTGGACGTGGTACCTCCTCGCGCAGAACCGCGACGCCGCCGCGCGGCTACAGGGCGAGCTCGACGCGGTGCTCGGGACCGGTGCCGCCCGGCGGGCGCCGTCGATGGACGACCTGGCGGCGCTGCCGTACGCGCGGGCGGTGATCGCCGAGAGCATGCGCCTCTTTCCGCCCGCGTACGCGATCGGGCGGATGTGCGTGGAGCGCACCACGTTAGGCGGTTACGCGGTGGAGCCGCGGTGGGGCGTGCTGACGTCGCCGTGGCTCGCGCACCACGACCCGCGCTGGTGGCCGGAGGCGGCGCGCTTCCGCCCGGAGCGCTGGCTCGACCCGGAGGAGGCCGCCGCGCGCCCCCGGTTCGCCTATTTCCCGTTCGGCGGCGGCTCGCGCATCTGCATCGGCGAGCAGTTCGCCTGGACGGAGGCCACGCTGGTCCTCGCGACGCTGGCGAGCCGGTGGGCCGTGCGTCTCGTGCCCGGCGCGGAACCCAGGCCGCACGGCGCGGTCACGCTCCGTCCGGTGGGCGGCGTGCGCGTGACACTCCACGCGCGCTGAGGGGGGCATGCCGGTTCTTCCCGCACTCGTCGCGCTGTTCGTGCTCTCGGGCGCGGCCGGCCTGATGTACGAATCGATCTGGACGCGGTACCTCGGCCTGTTCGTCGGGCACAGCGCGTACGCGCAGCTGCTCGTGCTCGTCATCTTCCTGGGCGGCATGTCGCTCGGCGCTCACCTCGTCGGGCGGCGGTCGGCCCGGCTCCGCGAGCCGCTGCTCTGGTACGCCGGCGTCGAGCTCGCGGTCGGCGCGATCGGCCTCGTCTTCCATCCGCTGTTCGTCGCCGTCACCAACGGCGCGTACGACGGGCTCTTCCCCGCGCTCGGCGCGGCCGGGGGCGGCGCGCTCGTCACGGTCGCGAAATGGACGCTCGCCGCGGTGCTCATCCTGCCCCAGAGCGTATTGCTCGGGGCGACGTTCCCGCTCATGAGCGCGGGGGCGCTGCGACGCGCCCCGGGCGCGCCGGGACGCGTGCTCGCGCTGCTCTACTTCGCCAACTCGTTAGGCGCGGCCGGCGGCGTGCTGGTCGCCGGGTACAGCCTGCTGGCGCGCGTCGGACTGCCGGGCACGCTCGTGGCGGCGGCGGCCTGCAACGCGATCGTCGCGGTCGGTGCGTTCGGCGTGGCCCGCGGGGACGAGGAGGAGGGCGCCGCACCTGCGCCACCGACCCTGCCGACGCGCGGCGGCGTGTCGCGCCTGGTTCTGCGCACGCTTCTCGCGGTCGCGTTCGGGACCGCCGCGTCGTCGTTCGTCTACGAGATCGCATGGATCCGCATGCTGTCGCTCGTCGTGGGCTCGGCGACGCACTCGTTCGAACTGATGCTGTCGGCGTTCATTCTCGGACTCGCGCTCGGGGCGTGGTGGGTGCGTGCGCGTGCCGACCGGTTCAGCGACCCGGTCGCGGCGCTCGGACTCACGCAGTGGGTCATGGGCTCGCTCGCGATCGCGACGCTCCCCGTGTACCTGTGGAGCTTCCGGGCGATGGCGTGGCTGCTCGCCGCGCTCGACCTCACGCCCGAGGGGTACACGGCGTTCAGCGTCGCGCGCTACGGGCTGTGTCTCGCGGTGATGCTCCCGGCGACCTTCTGCGCGGGGATCACGCTGCCGCTCATCACGCGCGTGCTGCTCGCGCGCGGTGCCGGCGAGGGCGCGATCGGGCAGGTGTACGCGGTCAACACGCTCGGATCGATCGTCGGGGCGGCCGCGGCCGGGCTCGTGCTGCTGCCGCTGCTCGGACTCAAGTGGCTGCTCGTGTTCGGTGCGCTCGTCGACGTCGGGCTCGGGGTGTGGCTGCTCGTCCAGGGCCCGGCTCTGGCGCGCGCGGCCGACGCCGAGGACGACGGAGAGCGCGCCGACGGCGCGCCGGAACGCGCGACGCCCCTCGTCCGGACGAGTGGGGCCGAGGCGCGCCCGCGGCGCCCGCGACTCGCGGGGGTGGAGGCGCAGGCGCGCGCCTACCTCCCCGTCGCGGCCGCGGGAACGGTGATTCTCGTCCTGCTGGCCGCGTCGACGTCGTTCGACCCCGCGGTGCTCACGAGCGGGGTGTACCGCTACGCGCAGGTGTCCGATCCGAAGGACTTCGCGATCCCGTTCTACGCCGACGGGCGTACGGCGACGGTGAGCGTGCGCCGGCACGTCGAGTCGCGGATGCTCTCGCTCGCGACCAACGGCAAGCCCGACGCGTCGCTCTCGCTCGACTGGATACGTCCGCCCGCGGGCGACACCGCGCGGCGCCCGATCGAGGGCGATCAGGTGACGCAGGTGTTGCTGCCGCTCATCACACTCGCCTACGCGCCGGCGGCGCGTACGGGCGTGGTGATCGGCGAGGGGTCGGGGATGACGTCGCACTTGCTATTAGGCTCCCCCGCCCTGCGCGCGCTCCGCACGGTCGACATCGAGCCGATGATGATTCGCGGCTCGCGGCAGTTCTACCCGGCCAACCGGCGCGTCTTCGACGACCCCCGCTCGGCGTTCGTGCTGGACGACGCGAAGGCGTACTTCGCCGGCGCCGGGCGGCGGTTCGACCTCATTCTGAGCGAGCCGAGCAACCCGTGGGTGAGCGGCGTGTCGGGGCTGTTCACCGACGAGTTCTACGCGCGCGTCACGCGGTACCTCGCGCCGGGGGGAGTGTTCGGCCAGTGGCTGCACCTCTACGAGATCGACGACCCGCTCGTCACGTCGGTACTGGCCGCGCTGCACCGGCACTTTCCGGCGTACGCCGTCTACCTGGTGTCGCCGGCCGACATTCTCGTCGTCGCGACCAACGGCCGCACGCTGCCGGCGCCGGACTGGCGCGTGGTGAACGCGCCGGCGCTCGTTTCCGACCTCCGGCACGCGCTCCCGCTCGACTCGGCCACGCTCGCCGCGGCGATCCTCGCCGACCGCGCCGCGCTCGCGCCGCTGCTGGCGGGCTACGCGCCGGTGAACTCGGACTACCACCCGGTGCTCGACCTCGGCGCCGAGCGGACGCGGTACCAGCGGCGGAGCGCGTCGGGCTACCGCGGGCTGCCGTTAGGCCGGTTCGACCCCGTCGCCGGCATGCGCGGGTGGCGGTTCGGGTTCACGACCCGGCCGGTGTCGCCGATCGCGATGCCGCGGCACCTCGCGCTGGCCCGCGGCGCCGCGGTGCGGATGGCGTGGGACGCGCGCGAGGCGATGGCGCGCTCGCCGGGCGGTGGCGGCGAGGCACCGATGCTCGGCCTGTCGCGCGAGGACGAGGGGTGGACGCGCGACGCGGTGTACCGCCGCGCGGCGTACGAGGCGGTGCTCGCGACGCGGCGCGCGCCCGCCGACTGGCGCCGGTTCATTGCGCAGGCGCTCGAGTGCGAGGCGGACCTGCACGGCGGGACGGCCGGCGTGGCGGACTCGGCGTTCTACGCGCGCACGTTCGCGTATGTCCAGGTGGCCGGCGCGCCGCCCGAGGCGCTCGCGGCACTGCACTTCGTGCACGGGCTCGCGGCGTACGACTGGGCGGAGGCGAACATGGCCGGGCGGGCGCTCCGCGAGGACGCGGCGCGCGGCGACCGGTGGGTAGACGCGGAGCTGTTACTCGACGGCGGCGTCGTCGCCGCGCTGCGGTCGGGGGACGTGGCGGGGGCGCGTCAGGCGCTGACGCAGCTCGTGCCGCTCGTCCGGCGCCGCGCGGAGGACGTGCGCGACGGGGTGCTCGAGGCGTGGGTGCGCGCGGCGGAGCGGGGGGGCGGAGCGGTTCCGACCGCGTAGCTTTGCCGCTGCGCGCCGGCGGTAGTACAATAGGCGCCACTCGCACCCGGACTTTCGTGCAGGCTGAGTCAAACGCCGTCGAGGCGCAGTTCGCGGCCGATCTCGCGGCTCGGTACGTCGTCGAGCGCGAGATCGGCCGCGGTGGCTCCGCGGTGGTATTCCTCGCACGAGACCGCAAGATCCGGCGCCGGGTCGCGCTGAAAGTTCTTGCCGCGCACACCCGCCCCGCGGACGCCGCGCGCCGGTTCAGGCGCGAGATCGAGATGGTGGGGCGCCTGCAGCACCCACATATCCTGGCGCTGTACGATTCGGGCGAGGCCGGCGGGGCGCTGTATTTCGCCATGCCCTACGTCGAGGGCGTCACGCTGCGCGCGCGGCTAGTGCGCGAGGGCGCGCTGCCACCGGTCGATGCACTCCGGATTGCCGGCGAGTTGGCGGAAGCGCTGGCCTATGCGCACGCGTCTGGCGTCGTGCACCGCGACATCAAACCGGAAAACGTTCTGCTCTCCGGTTACACGGGACCGGGCACCCCGACCAGCGGGGGGCCGGCGCGGTGGCACACGCTGGTCTGCGATTTTGGAATCGCGCGCTGGACCGAGCCGGACGCGGGTGGCATGACGTTGGACAGCTCCGGGGAGCGCGGGGCCGCGACGAAGCTGACGCGCGCCGGGCACGCGGTCGGCACCCCGGCGTACATGGCACCAGAACAGGTGACGGGGGACCCGAGTGTCGACTCACGCGTGGACGTGTGGTCGCTCGGCGTCGTGCTGTACGAGATGCTCGCCGGCACGCCGCCGCACGCCGACGCGCCGACGCCCGGCGAAGCGCTGCGGCGCCGTCTCACCATCCCCACGCCGCAGATCGGCGCGCGGGTCGGACTCTCCGCGTCGGTCGCGCGTGCGGTGGACGCGATCCTCCGGCGGGCGCTCGCGCTCGATCCGGCCGAGCGATATCACACGGTCGATGCGTTCGGGGCGGACGTGCGCGCCGCGGCCGTCCTGCTTGCCGGCGAGCGCGCGTCGCGCGGCGGTCGCCGCGTCCGCCTGCAGCTCGTCGCGGCTGGCACGGCGGTGCTCGCCGTGGTCGCCGCCGCCGGCGTGTGGGCGGGATTGATTCCGGGTTTGTCGAGCGCGACCGGTGCCGCTGACCCCGCGCTCGTCGTCGTGCTGCCATTCGCTGACGAGCGAACCTCGCCAGCGCCGGCGGAGGAGACTGCAGGCGGCGCGCGGCCGCCCGCGAGCACGGCGCTCGACGGTCGCGACGCCGAGCAGCTGCTGCTCGACGCAATGACTCGGTGGACGGACCTGCGTGTCGTGAACGCGACGCGCGTGAACGACGCGCTCACGCGACGCGGGATCGGAGCGCCGCGGTCGCTCGCCGAGGCGGTGGCGATCGCGCGAGAGTTGGGAGCCGGCCGGCTCGCATGGGGAACGATCGCTCGCGCGCCCCGCGCGGAGTCGGGTGAACGGACGGCCGCGGAAGGCCGGCCTCCGGTGCGCGTCGCAGTGCGGGCCGCGCTCTACGACGTCGCGCGCCCGGACAGCACGCGGCGCGAGCATACGATCCGGCCGGCCATCGCGCTGGACGAGTTGAGTCGCGGGTTCGCCGAGCTCGCCGATTCGCTGCTGCTCGGGACGGCGCGGAGCCGATTGTCGGTTCCGGGCGCGTTAGGCACGACGTCGCTCGGTGCGTGGCGCGCGTACGACCGCGGGCACGATTTGCTCGCGCGCTGGGACCTCGACGGGGCGGCGCAGGCGTTCGGGGAGGCGGCGGCGCTCGACCCGGAGTACGCCCTCGCGCACCGGTGGCGTGCGCAGGCGTACGCGTGGATGCTCGACGCGCCGCGTGTCGAGTGGCAGCGCGCCGCGACTCGCGCCACGGCACTGGCGCAGCGCATGGCGCCGGCCGACGGCGAGGCGGCGCGCGCACTCGCGGCGCTCGCCGACGGGCGGTATCCGGACGCGTGCAGGCGGTATCTGGCACTCGTGCGCCGTGACTCGATGGATTTCGCGTCGTGGTATGGACTCGGCGATTGCCAGGCCAAGGACTCGCTCGTCGTGCGCGACCCCGCGAGCCCGAGCGGGTGGCGGTTCCGGTCGAGCTATCGCGGCGCGATCGACGCGTACCGGCGCGTGCTCAGCAGCGTACCGAGCGTCCACCTCGCGTTCGGCGGGCGCGCGGTGACCTACCTCCCGCGGTTGCTCATGACGAGCGGCACGCAATGGCGAGCGGGGTACGCGGTGAACGGCGGCGATACGACGTCGATGGCCGCGCTGCCCGCGGTCAACGCGGACACGCTCGCGTTCACCCCCTACCCGCGCGCCGACCATGCCGCTGCGCGTCCGTGGACGATGCCGACGACCACGGCCGCCGCCCTCGCCAGCAACCGCCGCGTGCTGCTCGACGTGGCCGAACGATGGGCAGACGCGTTTCCGCGAAGCGTAGACGCGGCCGAGTTGCGCGCGGTGGCGCTCGAATCGCTCGGGCGTCTGGCGAACGACGGCGGCCCCGGAGCGCTCGACGTCGTCCGCGCGGCGCGGCTTCATGCGCCGCGCGACAGCATGCCGGCCATGCGCCTCGGGCTGGCCGAGTTGCGCCTGCTGGTGAAGCTCCAGCGGTTCGTGGACGCTCGCGTGGCCGCCGAACGGATGATGGCCGACGTTCCCACGCCGACCCCAGCGACGGCGGCCGCGCTCGCAGTCGCGAACGCGCTCATCGGGCGTGCGAACAATTCGGCCGCGCTCCTTCGGATCGCCGCGCGCGATAGAAGCGTGACGCCCGACGACGAATTGCCCGCTCCCGTCGGAGCGGGTCGCGCGGCGCTCGCCGCCGGCGTCGCGTACGCGAGCCTCGGCGCGCCACACGACAGCGTGGTCGCCGCTCGCGATCGCGGCGCGGCGTTGCTCACGCAGGTGGGCGCGCTCACGAGCGCCGACGTGCGGGCGGGGTTCTTCCGGCGGCTCGTCGTGCTGTCGTTCCCGGAACTGCACGAGGCGCTCCCCGACGACACCACCGGATGGTACCTGCTCGTGGCCCAACGAGCGGCCGCTCGGGGCCATGCCGATGCGGCACGCACGGCACTCGCCGCGGTGGCGCGACGGCGCGCGTCGGTCGGGATCGTAGCGACGCTCGACGCGGTGTTTCAGGAGGCCTGGCTGCAGGCATGGGCTGGCGACACCGCCACCGCGATCGCGACACTCGGTGGCGCGATTGGACAGTTGCCGAATCAGAACACGCACATGCTGGACGACGTGCCGCGCGCCGCGGCGGTCGGGCGCGCGCTCGCGTTGCGCGCGCGGCTCGTGGGTCATGACGTCGGCGACACCGACGCGCGTCGCGCCGCGTCGGCCGGCGCCGCCGCGCTGTGGCGGGATGCCGACGCGAGCGTGTTGCGCGCAAACGGTGTCGTGCCGATCACGGCGGCGCCATCCTAGCACTCTGGCGCTCCGGGGCTGACGACTGCATCGTGTCGCCGCTCGCACGTGCACCCGGCACCGGCGTGAGTGACATCCTCGAACGGCGGAGGCTCGTGTGGCGGACCGTGCTTGGCGAAGCGGTGGGTCCAGGTCGCGTGTGCGTGCGACCGCCCGGCTGTGTGCGACCCCGGCCATGATCCTGCTCACCGCGACGTCGACCGCGTACGAGAGGGCGGCGGCGCAACCGACGCCGCGGATGCCCGTGCCTGCACCCTTTCGCCGCCCGTCGCGTCCACCGGGCGGTGAGCCGGCGAGTTGCGCTGAGTTCAAAGGGCCGGCCTCGGCGCATCCACATTGGGAGCAACAGAGCACGATTCTCTCTCAGCCCCTGCGGTTGGACGGCCGGTCGTTTCGGGTCGCCGACACGAAAGTCATCATGGTGGGCCGTCGCGATCTGGACGAGGTGCCGCTGAAGGAGTTCGAGTCTGCTCCACAGGCGCTTGCACAGATCGACTTCGAGCACGGGCACAACGGCTTGGCGGCGGGTCGGTACTGCCTCGTGTTGGCGTACCACTCAGACGGTGCGACCACCGACCGCGACACGTACGAGCCGCGACGGTGGCAGATGTTCCTGTACGATCTGTCGAAGCCGGCGTCGCCGGCGAGCGCCGCGGTTCCGTTTCTGTCGCGGCAGGAGCGCCCGAGCGATTCGGCGGCGGTGCGCCCGTATCCGCCCGTACGCTTCGACTTCGTGAGTGCACCGACGGAGCGAGGCAGCCACGGTGGCAAGTCGGCCGTTCTCGGGACGCTCGCGTTCGCGCAGGTCCAAGGCTACATGTCGGTGTGGGGGGCCTGCGGTGGTGGGTGTTGCACCGGAGCGCTCGAGGCACTTCAGGCGTATTGAGGTCACCTGCGTTCGATTCCCCGCAACTCAACCGGCCAACCTCTCGTGCGCCTCCATCCCTCGACACCGCCCGCGGTTGCGGCGGCACTCGCGACCCTGGCCGCAACGCCAGTGGTCGGGCAGACCGGCTACCGGCAGCCCCCCGCGCCGATCGCGCAGATGCTCGACGCGGAGCCCCTCCCGGCGGCGGTCGTCAGTCCCGACCGGCGGTGGCTGGTTCAGCTCCGGCGGCGCGGCCTTCCGCCGATCAGCGAGGTCGGCGCGCCCGAACTCCGTCTCGCCGGTCTGCGCATCAATCCGCGCACCAACGGTCCGTCGCGCGACGTGACCTACACGGGCGTCACGTTCACACCGCTCGACGGTGGGGCGTCACGCGCCCTGGTGGTACCGGGCGTGGCGGGCGAGTTGCGGCTCGGCGCGCCGCTGTGGGCGCCCGACCGGCGGCACGTCGCGTTCACGCTCACGCGCCCGACGGGCATCTCGCTGCTCGTCGCCGACGCGCCCGTGTCGGGCGCGTCGGGGCCGGTGGTCGCGCGCGCGTTGGGCGCCACGCGGCTGAACGCCGCGACCACCGCGGCGCCGTGCGCCTGGGTGTCGCCGGCGCGCGTCGCGTGCCTCACCGTGCCCGCGGCGCGCGGGCCGGCGCCGGCCGCGTCGGCCGTCCCGACGGGCCCGATCGTCCAGGAGTCCGACGGCAAGGCCGCGCCTAACCCGACGTTCGAGGACCTGCTCAAGAGTCCGGACGACGAGGCGCAGTTCGATCATTACGCCACGGCGCAGGTCGCGATCGCCACGCTCGACGGACACTGGACGCCGGTTGGTACGCCCGCGGTGCGGACGCGAGTGGCGCCGTCGCCCGACGGCCGGTGGCTGCTGGTCGAGACCGCGCACCGGCCGTACTCGTACCTCGTCCCGTTCGGCGCGTTCGCGAGCCGCACCGAGGTGTGGGAGCTGAGTGGGCGCGTCGCGCGCGTCGTGGACGACGCCCCGCTCGACGAGCAGGCGTCGCGCCGGTTCGACGCGGTGCCGGTGGGGCCGCGCAACGTGGCGTGGCGATCGGACGCGCCGGCCACGGTCGCCTGGGTCGAAGCGCTGGACGGCGGCGACCCGCAGAC
This sequence comes from uncultured Gemmatimonadales bacterium, assembly GCA_963851265.1. Lineage (GTDB taxonomy): Bacteria > Gemmatimonadota > Gemmatimonadetes > Gemmatimonadales > Gemmatimonadaceae > BPUI01. Next base: position 297,666 of record CAWKNZ010000007.1, on the reverse strand, counting down.
CAAGGTGGCCGCACACGACGTGCTCCGCTCGCTCTCGGCCCCGTTCTCGGGCGCGCCGGTCGAGCACGCCCGTCTCGGCTACCGCGGGGCCGGCGTCGTCTGGGCGCGCACCGACCTCGCGTTCGTGACCGAGAACTGGCGGCGGACCCGTCGCACGCGAACCTGGGCGTTCGACCCGAGCGACCCGAGCAAGGCGCCACGGCTCGTGTTCGACCGGTCGTCGGAGGACCGGTACGCCGACCCCGGCCGGTTCGAGACGGCGCCGAACGCGAATGGGCGTCCGGTGCTGCTCACGTCGAGCGACGGCCGCCACGCGTTCCTCACCGGGACGGGCGCGTCGGCGGAGGGGGACCGGCCGTTCGTCGACCGGTACGAGCTCGCGACGGGCAAGACCGAGCGCCTGTTCCGGTCGGCCGCGCCCTACTACGAAGAAACCGTCGCCGTCGTCGATCCCGATGCCGCGACGCTGCTCACGCGGCGCGAGGGAGTCACCGAGGTCCCCAACTACTGGCGTCGCGAGGCGGTGCGGCGGATGGCCCCCGTGCAGCTGACGAATTTCCGCGACCCCGCACCGCAGTTTGCGGGCGTGACGTCGCGGCTCGTCACGTACAAGCGCGCGGACGGCGTCGACCTGTCGGCGACGGTGTACCTGCCCGCCGGGTACGACGCCAAGCGTGACGGTCCGTTGCCGTTCTTCCTGTGGGCCTATCCGCTGGAATACGGCTCCGCCGCGGCCGCGTCGCAGGTGATCGGCTCGCCGTACCGGTTCACGCGGCCGACCGGCGCGTCGGAGCTGTTCCTGCTCACGCAGGGCTACGGCGTGATGGACAACCCGACGATGCCGATCGTCGGCAGGGACGGCCGCGAGCCGAACGACACGTACGTCGAGCAGCTCGTGTCGAGCGCGCGGGCCGCGGTGGACGAGCTGGTCGCGTTAGGCGTCGGCGACCGCGACCGTGTGGCGGTGGGCGGGCACTCGTACGGAGCGTTCATGACCGCCAACCTGCTGTCGCACACCAGCCTCTTCCGGGCCGGGATCGCGCGGAGTGGGGCGTACAACCGCACGCTCACCCCGTTCGGCTTTCAGGGCGAGGAGCGCGACTACTGGCGCGCGCAGGGTCTGTACACGGCCATGTCGCCGTTCACCTTCGCCGACTCGGTGCACACGCCGCTGCTGCTGATCCACGGCATGGCCGACGACAACACGGGGACGTTTCCGATCCAGAGCGAGCGTTACTACGCGGCGCTCAAGGGGAACGGCGCGAAGGTCCGCTACGTCCAGCTGCCCGCGGAGGCGCACGGGTACCGGGCGCGCGAGAGCATCGGGCACACGCTGGCCGAGATGGTCAGTTGGCTCGACACGTACGTGAAGCCTGCGCGCGCGGGGCGTGCCGCTATGCAGTGACCGACCGCTCCCACACGTCGGGCCGGCATGTGCCGAGCCGTCCCGATGTGTGGCGACGGAGCGGTCAGGGGGTCTTGGGGCGTGCCGGCGTCGAGGACTGCGGCGCGCCGCCCGCGTTCTGCATTCCCGAACCCGCCGGACCGGAGGTCGGGTGGCCCGGCACGAGCCCGTGCGAGCCCGCCGCCTTCCCGAACGCCCCCGCGGTGTCACCCGCCGCGTTGGCGACGCCCGTCCCGCGCGACATCCCGACGGTGCTGTCGCCCATCGAGGGGTTGGGACTCAGCGTCTGCTGGGTGCCCGGTGACGCCGCCCCGCTGTCGCCGTTGTTCGCGTAGGGCGTCTTCATCGCACCTTTCTGCGTGTTCACGTCGCCGCCGCAGGCCGTGAGGCCTGCGGCGGCGACGATTCCTACGACCGCGAACGCCCGAGGGGCGCCGAGTCGGCTCACTGCGCCGCTCCCCCGCCCAGCTTGGCCTGGAGCGCCTTCGCCTCGTCGAGGTGTTGCTGCACGATCGGCGCGGCCTTGGTCAGCATGGCCTTGAGCCCGGCGTTCTGCGCCTCACCCTCGGCCTTCTGGATCATGGCGAGCGTGTTGGAGTGCGCCATCGCCTGGCCGTTGATGTAGGCCGTATCGAACGCGACACCCTTGGGCGCGGCATCGAGCATGGCGGTCATCTTCTTGCCCGCGCCTTCGATCGAGTCCTTGGCACCCGCGGCGGGGACGAGGTTCTGCGCCTTGCTGAGCGCGTTGCCCTGCGAGATGAGGGCCGTGTGCTGGGCGATCATCTGCTGCGCGAACTTCCGGACGTCGGGGTTGGTCGCCTTCGTGAGCGCGACCTTGGACGTCATGATCTCGCCCTCGTTGGCGGCCTGCGTGAGGGAGACGATCTCGGGGTCGGTCATCTTGCCGGTGCTCGCCGGGACGGGGCTACCGCCGCCGTGCACCGAGTCGGCCGGGGTCGTCGGCCCACCGGCGCCCGCGGCCGCGGTGCCGTTCGTGCTCGCCGTCGATGACGGCGCGTTCGTGGCCGCCGCCGCAGCCGTGTCGGTCGACGCGGTGTTCCCCGTCTTTCCGCATGCCCCGAGCACCGTGCTGGTGCCGAGGGCGATCACCACACCCAGTCGCGTCGCGTTCCGCATTTGTAAGCCTCTCGAAATGTTCGGTGAGTCTGCGCGATACTCGCGCGGATCAGGCGGAAGCGACGTGCTCCCGCGACTCGTTGCGCCCCGACGCCGATCGCCGCGAACGGCGATCCGGCTACTGCTGGTCGACAACCGGACCGTCGACGGCTCGCTCCCGCTCAGGGACGCGCACGATTCATGGCACCCAAAGGCAAGTTCCGTGCACTCGTCGGCCGTCTCGCGTGTAGGAACGTGTGACGCGCGTCGCACCCTCGGGTCGACCGCCGCTGGCGCCGTCGGCGCGCGCCATGCACCGCGGCGCTGTAATCAGATGTTTGTGGGCGGCCGCGTGCCGGCGCCCGAACTCACGACGCGACGCACTGCCCGCCCGGATGTCAGCCGTATCGCCCGCATCAGACTCGAGAACCGACGACCGGCCGCAGGACCGACGGGCGCCGCTCGAGCGCGGCCGAGTCCGCACGCTCCTTTGGCGTGCGCGCCGGTCCTGGGCGACCACCGTGTCCACGGTTGCGGTCGCGCTCGTCGCCGCACCGTGGGTGGTTCGGCGGGGCGTGGGCCAGCTCACCGCGGTGGAACAGACGGCGCCCGGCGGCGCGATCGCCGGAGCGTTCGACCAGGACGCGGCCGACCACCTCGACCACACGGACGGCAGCGTGGTGAGCGTGGGCGGCGCGCCGGGCCTGCCGCGAGTCGCCGGTCGGCACCTCGGCTTCGACACGCACACGTTCCCCGGCCAGGCCGCGCTCCGCGCCTGGAAGACGTCGGGCGTTCGGTACGAGTGGATGGGGTACTACCTCCCCTCGCCCTGCCACCGCGAGCGCTCGTGGACCGGACAGCGCGCGACGATCGACGGGCTCGGCTTCGGGATGGCCGTGATCTACGTGGGCGAACAGACGTGGGGGCGTACGCCGCACCCCGGGTCGCGCGGCGCGCAGGCGACGGCACGGCGCGGCCTGACCTGCAACGCCGACCTCGTCACCGCGGCACGCGGCGCGGCGGACGGCGACGACGCGGTCCGCGCGACGGCCGGCGAGGGGTTCGCGCGCGGCACCATCGTGTTCCTCGACATCGAGCGGATGGAGCAGATGCCGCCCGCGATGCGCGACTACTACCGCGCGTGGGCCGGCCGCGTGCTCGCCGACGGGCGCTACCGCCCTGGGGTGTACGTGCACGCGCACAACGCGCCCGCCGTGCACGACGACCTCGCGGCCGCGTACGTCGCCGCCGGCCTGCACGTCGAACCGCCCGTCTGGGTCGCGAGCGGGCGCGGGTTCTCGCCGGACAAGTTCCCGCGCGACGTCGGCCAGGCGTTCGCGGGCGTGTGGCAGGGGTTGCTCGACGTGGTCGAAAACCACGGTGGCGTGCGACTCCCGATCGACGTCAACGTCGCGTCGGTCCCGAGCCCGTCCGCCGAGTACGCCGGCGCGGAGCACGCGGCCGGCGAGTAGGGCGGACCCCGCAACCCCGGGTGAATCGGGCGGCGCGCGCTCGCACGATCGGTTCCCCAGCGAGCGGGCGCGGAACGCCGCCGGCCGTAAGGCACGCCGCGTGCACGTCGCGCGTGGCGTGGAGCGCGCGACAGGCGCGCGACACGCGCGCGTTTGCGCACCGAGATCACGCACACCGAGGACACCCGTCCATGGCTGACCAGAGCAACGACAAGCACCACGACCTCACCGGCCCCAACGCCGACCGCCTCAAGGAGCTCGCCGAGAAGCACGGCGGGATGAGCAAGGGCATGACGTCGCCCGATTCGACCGAGGCGCCGTTGCGCGCGAGTGACGGAGAGCCCGACGAGGACGCGATCGGCGGCCGCAACAAGAACCCGTCGCTCGGCAACAGCTGACCCGCGACGGCCTGGCGCCGATGCACGGCCCGCCGGTCACGGTGCTCGTCGTGGACGACGAGCTTCCGATCCGGCGGGCCGTTCGTCACGCGCTGGTCGAATCGGACCCGCCGATCGCAACGCGCGTGAGCGAGGCGGGCACCGGCGAGGCGGCGCTCGCACACGCAGCGGCCGAGCGGCCGGCGCTGATCATCCTCGACCTCGGCCTGCCCGACATGGACGGGCGCGCGGTGCTCCGCGAGCTGCGCGCGTGGTCGACGGTGCCGGTGCTCGTGCTCTCCGCACGCCACGCCGACACGGAAAAGGCCGAGCTGCTGGACGGCGGTGCGGACGACTACCTCACGAAGCCGTTCTCGGTCGTCGAGCTCCAGGCGCGCGCCCGCGCGCTGCTCCGGCGATCGGCCCGCGGGGCCGGCGCGCGCGCCGAGCAGACGGGCGCCGACGGGGTCGCGATCGACACGACCCGCGTCGTGGCCGGCGACCTCCTGATCGACTACGGACGCCGCGTGGTCGAGCGGACGGGCGAGGCCGTCCACCTCACGCCGATCGAGTGGTCACTGTTGACGACGCTCGTCGCGCACGCCGACCGGCCACTCACGCATCGTCAACTGTTCGCCGCGGTCTGGCCCGGACGCGCGTACGGCGACGCGCAGGCGTACCTCCGCGTGCACGTGGCCCACCTGCGGCGCAAGCTCGAGGCCGACCCCGTGCGCCCGCGCCACCTGAAGACCGAGGCGGGGGTCGGATACCGGTTCGCACTCTGACGCGCACGACGCCGGGGCGCCGGTCGGCGTGGCGCGTCGCCACCGACCCGCGCGTACTCTGGCCGGTGTACCTCGCGGTCGCGGTCGGACTCCTCGTCGCCGTTCGCGGCCGACTCGAGAAGGCACACGATGCGCTCGTCCTGCTGCTCGTCGTACTCGGCGCGAGCGCGGGAGGCGGGTGGGCGCTCGGCCTCGCCGTCGCGGGCGCGGCGTTCGTCGCGTTCGACTACTTCCTGCTCCCGCCGTACGGCACGCTCGCCATCGCGGACCCGCGCGACTGGTTCGTGCTCGTCGCCTTCCTGATCACGAGCGTGGTCGCGGCGCGACTCCTGTCGGCCGCGCGCGAGGAGGCGGCCGCGGCACGCGCGCGTGCCGCGGAGGTGGACCGCCTGGCCGCGCTCGGCGCGCGCGCGCTCACGGCAGCCCGCGCGCGCGACGCGGCCGGCGCGGTGGCCACCGCGATCCGCGACACGGTCGGCCTCGACGCGTGCGCCGTCTGGGCCGTGGACGAGCTGACGGGCGTGGACCCAATCCTTCGCCTGCTGGCGGACACGGGATCGCTGCCCGAGGACGGTCACCCGCCGCCGCTCGACGCGAGGCTCGCCGCGCGCGAGCGGACCGTCGTCGCCGAACGAACGGACGGCACCACGCGGCTGGCGCGCGCGCCTAACGCGAGCCTGCTGCGCGCGCTGACGCCGCTCGACCCGTCGGAGCTGCGCGCGGTTTCCGTCCCGCTGACGGCGGCGGAGCGCCACGGAGCCGCCGACGGGGCGCCGCTCGCGGCGGAGGACGCGCGCCGTGATCCGGTGGCAGCGCGACTCGTGGGCGTGCTGCGCATTTCCGCGCGCGACGGACTGCGTGTGCCCGCGGAGCGGTGGCGGTATCTGGACGCGCTCGCCGCGTACGCCGCGCTCGCGGCCGACCGCGAACGCCTCGCCGGCGCGGCCGAACGCGCCGCCGCGCTCGAGGAAGCCGCGCGCGCGAAGGACGCGGTGCTCGCGGCGGTGTCGCACGACCTGCGCACGCCGCTCACGTCGATCAAGGCGCATGCGCACGCCCTCCGCACGTCGCCCAACGGTCCCGACGCCGTCGAGGAGGCGGCGACGATCGAGGCCGAGGCCGACCGGCTGGCGCGGCTGGTGGGCGCGCTGCTCGACCTGTCGCGCCTGCAGGCCGGCGCGATGCCCGTCGCGACCGAGGTGGTCGCGGTCGACGACCTGCTCGACGTGGTGCTGCAGCGCGTCGCCGGCGCGCTCGGCGATCCCGCGAGCGGCGGTCGGGCGGTCGAGGTGTCGCTGCCGGCGGGCGCGCCGCTCCTGCTCGGGCGGTTCGACGTCGACCAGGCCGCGCGGGCGCTCGTCAACCTCGTCGAGAACGCGCACAAGTATGCGCCCGCGGGCACGGCGGTGGAGGTGTTGGTCCGCGAGGCGCTAGAAGAGGACGCCGCCGACCAGGGCGCGCCGCCGCGGCTGTGCATCGACGTGTGCGACCGCGGCCCGGGTGTGGCGGCGACCGAGCGCGAGCGGATTTTCGCGCCGTTCTATCGCGCGCCGGGCGCTCGGGTGGACGCCGGCGGCGCGGGGCTCGGGCTCGCGATCGCGCGCGGGCTCGCGGAGCGGCAGGGCGGGACCGTGTCGTACGCGGCCCGCGAGGGCGGCGGGAGCGTGTTCACGCTCTGGCTGCCGGGCGCGCGGCTCGGGGACGACGCGTTCGCCGATCCGGTGTTCATGGCTTCTTAACGGCCGTCGACTGGACGTTTGTGCGCCCGCCACGCCCGGGCGCGCACACTTGGGAGCGTTGCACCGCCTCCGGCCGCGCCGGCGTCCGGTGCGCCGACCCACTCCAGTCCTCGCCCGATGCTCGACCTCCTCTACGTCGCCGGATCGATCGGCTTTTTCGCCCTCATGCTCGCGTACGTCGGCGGGTGCGCGCGCCTCGGCGCGGCGCCAGCGGAGGGGGGCGATGAGCGCTGAGACCGCCGTCGCCGGGCTGCTCGCCGCGGCGCTCCTCGTGTACCTCACGTACACGCTCCTCCGGCCGGAGCGGTTCTGATGCGCCGTGCCGACGCGGGATCCGGCCGATGACCATCAACGGCTGGCTGCAGATCCTCCTCATGTGCGCGGCGGTGTTCCTCGTCGCGAAACCGTTAGGCCAGTACCTCGTCGCGGTGTACGAGGGCCGGGTACGGTGGCTCGCGCCCGTCGAGCGCGCGCTCTACGCGGCGGGCGGCGTCGATCCGGCGGAGGATCAGCACTGGACGCGCTACGCCGCGGGCATGCTGCTGTTCAGCGTGGCGTCGATGCTGCTCACGTACGCCGTGCTGCGCGTGCAGCACCTGCTGCCGCTCAACCCGCAGCACCTGGGCGCCGTGCCCGACCGGCAGGCGTTCGAGACGGCGGCGAGCTTCACGACCAACACCAACTGGCAGAGCTACTCGGGCGAGACGACGATGTCGTACTTCTCGCAGATGACCCAGCTCGCGTTCCACAACTTCGCGTCCGCGGCCGTCGGCATGGCAGTCGCGGTCGGCCTCGTGCGCGGCATCGCGCGCCGGGGCGAGGAGGCCCGGGGGCGCCTCGGCAACTTCTGGGCGGACCTGGTGCGCGGCACGCTCTACGTGCTGCTGCCCCTCTCGATCGTGCTGTCGCTGCTCCTCGTGCAGCAGGGCGTGATCCAGACCTTCCGCCCGTACGTCTCGCTCACCACGCTCGAGGGTGCGCGGCAGACGCTCGCGATGGGGCCGGTGGCGAGCCAGGAGCTGATCAAGCAGCTCGGGACCAACGGGGGCGGGTTCTTCAACGCCAACGCGGCGCACCCGTTCGAGAACCCGACGCCGTGGACCAACTGGTGGTCGATGTTCCTCATCTTCGCGATCCCGTCGGCGCTCACGTGGCTGCTCGGGCGCATGGTCGGGCGGCAGCGGCACGGCTGGGCGGTGTGGGGGGCGATGTTCGCGCTCTTCTTCGCGGGCGTGACGACGGCCTACTGGGCCGAGGCGCGCGGCAACCCGATCCACGCCGCGCGCGGGGTCGACGTGGTCACGAGCGCGACGAACCCGGGCGGCAACATGGAGGGGAAGGAGGTGCGCTTCGGCGTCGCCAACTCCGCGCTCTACGCCACGATGACCACCGACGCCTCGTGCGGCGCCGTCAACAGCATGCACGACAGCTTCACCCCGATCGGCGGGCTCGTGCCGATGCTCAACATCCAGCTCGGCGAGGTGGTGTTCGGCGGCGTCGGCGCCGGGCTCTACGGCATGCTGATCTTCGTCGTGCTCACGGTGTTCATCGCGGGGCTGATGGTCGGGCGGACGCCCGAATACCTGGGCAAGAAGATCCAGGCGCGCGAGGTCCAGATGGCGATGCTCTACGTCCTGATCTCGGGGGGGGCGATGCTCGTGTTCTCCGCCATCTCGGTGGTCGCGAAGCCCGGACTGGCGGGACTCAACAACGCCGGGCCGCACGGGCTCTCGGAGATCCTGTACGCGTTCTCGTCGGCGGTGGGGAACAACGGCTCCGCGTTCGCCGGCCTCACCGGCTCGACGTACTACTACAACACGATGCTCGGCGCGGCGACGCTCGTCGGCCGCTTCGCCCTGATCGTGCCGATGCTCGCGCTGGCCGGGTTCCTCGCGGACCGCAAGATCGCGCCGGAAACGTCGGGCACGTTCCCCGTGACGACCCCGCTGTTCACGGGGCTGCTCGTCGGCGTGGTGCTCATCGTCGGCGCCCTCACGTTCTTCCCCGCGCTCGCGTTAGGCCCGATCGTCGAGCACTTCCTGATGGCCCGCGGCACGCTGTTCTGACCGACCCCGAGTCCACACGCCCACATGGCCACCACCCAGCTTCCCCCCGCGCCGGCGCCGCCGTCGCCCGCGCCGCAGTCGCCCGCGCCGCCGCAGGCTCCGCGTCCGGCCTCGCCGGTCGCGCGGGGCCGGCAGTCCGAGGCGCGCTCGCGCGCGCTGTTCGACGGCCCGATCGTGCGGCGCGCGCTCCGCGACGCGGTCGCCAAGCTCGACCCGCGCCACATGGTGCGGAACCCCGTCATGTTCGTCGTGCTCGTCGGCTCGGCGTACACGACGGTCACCCTCGTGCGCGACGTGGCCGTCGGCCGCCCGGGCACCGGCTTCATCCTGCAGCTCACGGTCTGGCTCTGGTTCACGGTCCTCTTCGCCAACTTCGCCGAGGCGATGGCCGAGGGGCGCGGCAAGGCGCAGGCCGACACGCTGCGCAAGAGCCGCACGCAGACGACGGCGCGCAAGCTCGTCGGCGCGGGGGCCGCGCCGTACGACCGGACCCGCACCGAGATGGTCGGCGCCGAGACGCTCCGGAAGGGCGACCTCGTCGCCCTCGTCCCCGGCGACGTGATCCCGAGCGACGGCGAGGTGGTCGACGGCGTCGCGTCGGTGGACGAGAGCGCCATCACCGGCGAGAGCGCGCCCGTGGTGCGCGAGAGCGGCGGCGACCGCTCCGCCGTGACCGGCGGGACGAAGGTGCTGTCCGACTGGCTCGTCGTGCGCATCGCGGCCAACCCGGGCGAGACCTTCATCGATCGGATGATCGCGCTCGTCGAGGGCGCGAGCCGGCAGAAGACGCCCAACGAGATCGCGCTCACCATCCTTCTCTCGGGGCTGACGATCGTCTTCGTGCTCGCGGTCGCGACGCTGCAGCCGTTCGCGGCGTACGCCGGCGCGCCGGTGAGCGTACCGGTGCTCATCGCGCTGCTCGTCTGCCTCATCCCGACGACGATCGGCGGGCTGCTGTCGGCGATCGGCATCGCGGGGATGGACCGCATGATCCAGCAGAACGTCATCGCGACGAGCGGGCGCGCGGTCGAGGCGGCGGGGGACGTGAACACGCTCCTGCTCGACAAGACCGGGACGATCACGTTAGGCAACCGGCAGGCGGCGGCGTTCTACGCGCTGCCGGGCGTCGACGAGGCGTACCTCGCCGACCGCGCACAGCTCTCCTCACTCGCCGACGAGACGCCCGAGGGGCGCAGCGTCGTGGTGCTCGCGAAGGACGCGTACGGGCTGCGCGGGCGCGAGGTCGGCGCCGCGGACGGCCAGGGCGAGACCGAGTTCGTGCCCTTCTCGGCGAGCACGCGGATGAGCGGCGTCAACGTCGGCCACGGCGCGGCGCGCTTCGAGGTGCGCAAGGGCGCCGGCGAGTCGGTGGCACGCTGGCTCGCGGAGCACGGCGGACGTGCGCCCGCCGAGATGGGCGCCACCGTCGAACGCGTGGCGCGCGAGGGCGGTACGCCGCTCGTCGTCGCCGAGCGGCTGAACGGCACGGCGCGCGCCCTCGGCGTGATCTACCTCAAGGACATCGTGAAGGGCGGCATGCGCGAGCGGTTCGACCGGCTGCGCGCGATGGGGATCCGCACCGTCATGATCACGGGCGACAACCCGCTCACGGCGGCCGCGATCGCGAAGGAGGCCGGCGTGGACGACTTCCTCGCCGAGGCGAAGCCGGAGGACAAGATGGCGCTCATCCGGCGCGAACAGGGCGGCGGGAAGCTGGTCGCGATGACCGGCGACGGCACCAACGACGCGCCCGCGCTGGCGCAGGCCGACGTCGGGGTGGCGATGAACAGCGGGACGCAGGCGGCCAAGGAGGCGGGGAACATGGTCGACCTCGACTCCAACCCGACCAAGCTCATCGAGATCGTCGAGATCGGGAAGCAGCTGCTGATGACCCGCGGCTCGCTGACCACGTTCTCGATCGCGAACGACGTGGCCAAGTACTTCGCGATCATCCCGGCGATCTTCCTCACGGTGTACGGCGCGCGCGGCGGGCTGGAGTCGCTCAACGTCATGCGGCTGCACTCGCCCGAGAGCGCGATCCTCGCCAGCGTGATCTTCAACGCCCTGATCATCGTCGCGCTGATCCCGCTCGCGCTGCGCGGCGTGGCGTACCGCCCCGCGTCGGCCGGGGCGATCCTGCGACGCAACCTGCTCGTGTACGGCGTTGGCGGGCTGATCGTGCCGTTCGTCGGCATCAAGCTCATCGACGTGCTGCTCGTCGCGCTCCGCCTCGTCTAACACACTCCGATGCTCAAGAACCAGTTCCGCCCCGCGATCCTGCTGACGCTGCTGCTCTGCGTGCTCACGGGCGTCGTCTACCCCGGCGTCGTGACCGGGCTCGCGCAGGTGTTCTTCCCGCGGCAGGCCAACGGCTCGCTCGTCAGCGTCAACGGCCGAGTGGTCGGCTCCGCGCTCATCGGGCAGCCGTTCGCGCGCGCCGAGTACTTCCACCCGCGCCCCTCCGCGGCGGGCAACGGGTACGACGACACGCTGTCGTCCGGGACCAACAAGGGGCCGACCGACCGCAAGCTCGCCGACACGCTGGTCGCGCAGGCCGTCGACGCGGTCGTCAAGGAAGACGGCGCCACGCGCGGGCGGATCCCCGCCGACATGGTGACCAGTTCCGGATCGGGGCTCGACCCGCACATCTCGCCGGCCAACGCGCGGCTGCAGGTGGCACGCGTCGCGCGCGCCCGCGGCGCATCGCCCAACGCCGTGCAGCGCCTCCTCGACGCGCACACCGAGGGACGCCAGTTCGGTATCCTCGGCGAGCCGCGCGTGAACGTGCTGCTGCTCAACATCGCCGTCGACTCGGCGTTCCCGCGCCCGACCGCCGCCGCACCGGCCGCGGCGGCTCCCTCTCGCTGACTTCCATGTCCGTTCTCTCTGCCCGCGCGCGCGCGGTGTTCCGCGCGGCGCCCCGCGCGGTGGTCTCGACCACCGCGTGCCTCGGTGCCGCGCTCGCGCCGGCCGCGCTGTGGGCGCAGGCGACTACGGCCGCGCCGCCGGCCGCCGACACGAGCGCGCGCGCGGCGGCCGCGCCCGACACGGCGCCCAAGGTCACCTTCGGCGGCTTCTTCGACGGGTACTACGCGTACGATTTCGGCCGCCCGCCGACCACCGACCGCTCGTTCGCGGGCGGCGCCCTGTTCACCACCCAGCCCGCGCGGCACAACGAGTTCAACGTCAACCTCGCATACGTCGAAGCCAAGCTCGACGCGCCCAGGTACCGCGGCCGCCTCGCCGTGCAGTTCGGCACGAGCGTGCAGGACAACTACATCGGCGAGGCGCGCAACGGCGTGGTGAGCGGGCCGACGGTGCAGCAGTACCTGCAGGAAGCGACGGCCGGCTACAAGCTGGGGAAGAATCTCTGGGTGGACGGCGGCATCTTCTTCTCCAACATGGGGATGGAGAGCTGGATCTCGCGCGACAACCCGACGTACACGCGGTCGCTCGTCGCCGACTACTCACCGTACTACTCGGCGGGCGTCAAATTCACCTACACCGCGACGTCGAAGCTGACGGTGCGCATGGACGTGGTGAACGGGTGGCAGAACATCTCGGAGAACAACTCGGGCAAGGGCGCGGGGGTGCGGCTCGACTACGCGCCCGACGCCAACAGCACGCTGAGCTACTACAACCTGTTCACCGACGAGGCGGGCAACCTGCTGCGCACGTTCAACGGCGTGGGTGCGAAGGTCACCCGCGGGCCGATCACCGTGTTGGGCGAGGCCGACGTCGGCACGCAGCGCCGCCCGAACGGCGCGTCGGGCTCGTCGAGCTGGTACGGGCTCCTCGCCGTGCTCCGCGGCCAGATCACGTCGAACGTCGCGCTCGTCGGGCGCGTGGAGCGCTACGCCGACCCCGACCAGGTGATCCTCTCGACCGGATCGCGGAACGTGCCACTGGCGACGACGGACGGCGCGGGTGCGGTTGCCTCGGTCGCGAACCCGGCGTTCCGCGGCGACGGCGCGTCGGTGGGCGTCGACGTGTCGCCGGTGCCGCGCGTGCTCTTCCGCACCGAGCTGCGCGGCTTCCGCAACCGCGACGCCGTGTTCCCGAACGGCAAGAGCGGCGATCCGCGCAAGGCGGACGGATTCGTGGTCACGTCGATGGCGCTCACGTTCTGACGCGCGCACCCGCTCCGCGCGCGACACCCCGCGACGCCCTCGCGACCCCGCCCTCGCGACCATGACCGCCCCCGCGCCCAACGCCGCGCCGTCGTTCCTCGACCTCGTCACGCGTCGCGAGCGCGGGAAGCTGAAGCTCTACGTCGGCATGGCGGCGGGCGTCGGGAAGACGTACCGCATGCTGCAGGAGGCCCACGACCTCAGGCGGCGCAACGTCGACGTCGTCGTCGGCTTCGTCGAGACGCACGGGCGCGCCGATACCGACGCGCAGCTCGGGGACCTGGAAGTGGTGCCGCGGGCACGCATCGCGTACCGCGGCGTCACGCTCGACGAGATGGACGTGGACGGCGTGCTCGCGCGCCGCCCGCAGGTCACCCTCGTCGACGAGCTCGCGCACACCAACGTGCCCGGCAGCCGGAACGCGAAGCGCTGGCAGGACGTGATCTTCCTTCTCGACGAGGGGATCAACGTGATCTCGGCGGTCAACGTGCAGCACCTCGAGTCGCTGAACGACGTGGTCGAGCGCGAACTCGGCGTCACGGTCCGCGAGACGGTGCCCGACTGGGTGGTCGCGCAGGCCGACCAGGTGGTCAACCTCGACCTCGCGGCCGACGACCTGCGCCAGCGGCTGCGCGACGGGAAGATCTACCGCGCGGAGAAGATCGACGCGGCGCTCGCCCACTTCTTCACCGACGAGAACCTCTCGACGCTGCGAGAACTCGCCCTGCGCGAGGTCGCCGGCGCCGTGGACCGCGGGCGCGAGGCGGGGATCGCGCGGCTGGGCGCGCCCGACGCGCCTCGCGCCGCCCCCCGCGCCGTCGATCGCCTGATGGTCTGCCTGTCGAGCGACCCGCCGCTCTCGCGCGTGCTGCTCCGCAAGGCGAGCCGCATCGCGGGGCGCCTCAACTCCGACTGGTACTGCGTGTACGTGCAGACGGCCGCCGAGTCGGCCGACCGCATCGACACCGCCGTGCAGCGGCGGCTCGTCGAGAACATCCAGCGCGCCCAGACGTTAGGCGCGGAGGTGGTGAAGCTCGAGGGAGAGGACGTCGCCGCGGCGCTCGCGCGGTTCGCGGCGGAGCGCGGCGTCACGCTCGCCGTGGTGGGCGCGACGCGGCGCTCGCGCTGGTACCGCCTGCGCCGCGGGTCGGTGGTCGAGCGGCTGCTCGACGGCGGGTCCCGCCTCGACGTGCTCGTCGTCGCGCCCGAGGACGACGTCGACGGGCGCCTCCCGGCCGTGCCCGGGCCGGGCGGAGACGCGGCCTGAGCGTGCGGTCGCGGTCGTCGCTTGCCGCCCGCCCGACGCTGCGTGTCGGGCAGCGGCTCTTCCTCGCGCTGCTCCCGTCGCTCCTCGCGGTCGTGCTGGTCGTGGCGCTGTCGTACTACGGCGAGATCGACCGGCAGGCCCCGTTCACACTCGTGTGGGGCGCCGGCGCGCTCTCGGTGCTCTCGGTGGCCGTGACGTGGCGCAACACGCGCTACCTGGCAACCCGCATCGAGCGCCTCGCGGGCCGCGCGGCTTCGGGAGCCCGGAGCGAGCCCGCGACCGGGCGTACGGTCGACGAGCTCGACCGAATCGAGGCAACGGTCGACCGGCTCGGGACGGCGCTCTCGGCGAGCGAGGCCGAACGCGCGCAGGCGGCCAACACGATGGCGGCGCGGCTCATCGAGCAGGCCACGCTGTTGGCCGCGGTTAGCGAGCTCGCCGCGCGGCGCCTCGACGACGTGCGGCTTCCGCTGCACATCCTGCTCGACGCGCAGTTCGGTGAGCTGACGCCGAACCAAGAAGAATTGCTCGCCGATGCGCGCGACGCGGCGGACCGCGCGACCGAGGCCATGCGCCGGCTGCGCGCACTGGCCGACGTCGACCGTGGCGCCTTCGAGACGCGCCGGGAGTGGGTGAGCATGGACGAGGTCGTGCGCGCCGTCCTGCCGGCGGTCGAGGCGCAGGCGCGGGTGCGCGGCGCGCGCGTGCGGGCGGTGCTCGAGCCGGCCATCCCGCGCGCCGTCGGCGACCGAACGCGGCTGACGGCGGGACTCGCGTTGCTGCTGGGCGATGCGGCGACCGCCCTCGAGAGCGGTGCGGAACTGACGCTGACGACGGCCAGCGATGCGCGCGCGGTGTGGGCATCGCTCGCACCGGCCTCGGGCGGCACGGACGCGCTGCTCGCGCGGCGGCTGCTCGAGGCGCAGGGTGCGGCGGTTGGCGACGTGAACGGGGCGCTGCGGGTGACGTTGCCGCGGGCGTAGCGCAGTTCGGGAGCGCGATCCGCGGGCCTGGCCTCGTGGTCCCTACCGCGCGGCCGATCGCGCGACCGCGACGGCTACGTTGAGCAGCGCACCACGCGCCCCCTCGCCTGTCTCCCAGCTCGCCGCATGTCGACCTTCGCGTCCACCACGTCGCCCGCGACCACCGCCGGCGCCGAACGCGCGCCCAATCCGCTGAGCGGCGTTCCGCTCGACCGCGTCGCCGAACGCCGCACGGACGCCGCCTGGGTGGCGGCCGCGTTCGCCGATCCCGCGGCGCGCGTCGTCCCCGTCTGCGAAGGGCGGGTACTCGTCACGGCGCCGACGGGGACCGACGCGTCGGGTGGCGGGTCGCGCGCACGCACCCTCGCCGAAGCCGAGTTCGGACCGCTCGCCGACGCGATCGGCGACGCGGGCGCGTGGACGACCGTGCTCCTCGGAGTGCGCGAAGGGCGGACGTACATCGCGGTCGACGTGCCGACGAGCGACGGCGACGCCGTGCTCGCCCGCGCCGGCGACGGTGCGGCGTGGAGCGAGTTGCGGCCTGCCGCACTCGCGGTGCCCGCGGACGACGGAGCGCTCCTCGCCTACGCGCGAGCGATGATCTGGTGGCACGGCCGGCACCGCTTCTGCGGCGTGTGCGGCTCGGCCACCGCGGTCGAGGAGGCCGGGCACGTGCGCGCGTGCCCCAACTGCACGGCGCGCCACTTTCCGCGCACCGACCCGGCGGTCATCGTGCTCATCACGCACCGTCCGGAGGGCGCCGGCGCGGCCGACGAGGCGTGCCTACTCGCCAACCAGCCGAGCTGGCCGGCGGCGATGTACTCGACCCTCGCGGGATTCGTCGAGCCCGGCGAGTCGCTTGAGGACACGGTTCGGCGCGAGATGTACGAGGAGGCCGGCGTGCGCGTGGACGACGTCCGCTACGTGTCGTCGCAGCCCTGGCCGTTTCCGCAGTCGCTCATGCTCGGGTTCACGGCACGGGCGCGCGACCGCGCGGTGCGCGTGGACGGCACCGAGCTGCGCGACGCCCGGTGGTTCACGCGCGCGGAACTCGACGCCGCGCTCGCCGACTCGAGCGTGTCGATCCCGTCCCGAATGTCGATCTCGCGGCAGCTGATCGAAGGCTGGCGACGGGGCGCGGAGTAGGGCCGGGCCGGCCGGACGAGGGCGGCGTAGCTTACGCGTCATGTGGATTGCGGCTTCCCTGCTTCTCGCCGCGGCCGTCGGTCGGCGCGACACGGTCCCGGCGCTGGCCGCGCGCGACGCCGCGCCGTGCGCGCCGGGCTCGGGTGCGCCCGCGGGCGCGGTGTTCGTCACGGTGACCGAGACGGAGGCGAGCGATTCGGCGCGCGCCGCCGCCGGGTTTTGCGCGTGGGCGATGGACCTTCGCCTAACGAGTTCGGCGCCCGGCACGCGCGCCGCTGCGCCGCGTTCGGCCGCGGCGGAGCTGCGGATCACGCGCGCCGTCGAGTCCGGAACGGCCGCGGGCGCCGCGTCGATGTCGCGCGCGCGGGTCGCGGGGCGGAGACTGCCGGTCGTGGTGGTCGAGGTGCCGGCGGGCGTCGGCCCCGCGCTGCGGGTGCAGCTCGCGGGCGTGACGGTCGTGGGCCAGCGCATCGTCGGTGCCGCGGGCGGTGACGATCTCGAGGCGCTCGTCGCCTCCCAGGCGGCCGACGTCGTGCAGCTGGAGGCCGACCGCAACGACGCCGCGCGCCACCTCACCGAACTCCGGGCGCTCGACCAGAGGAAGCTCGCCGCGGGGTTCGAGGTCGCGCGCGCCGACGACCGCGTGCGCGTGCTCGACGCGAAGCTCGCCGCGGCGCGCGGGCAGCTCGCGCGGTCGCGCGCGCACGCGGCGCACGCGGCTGGCGCGACGGAGGAGCTGACGCTCTCGGCCGAGCGCGCCGAGGTTCTCGACGCGACGCCGGATCGTTAGGCCGTTCGTCGGGCCGCGCGGCTACACGTCGTCGCCGAGCCGGCGGTCGTGGGCGAGGTAGCCGGCGACGTAGTCGCGCACCGCGTCGGCGAGCGGGGTGACCGGCGCGTCGTACCCGGTCGCGCGCAGCTTTCCGATGTCGGCCCGCGTGTGGTACTGGTACTTGTCGCGGATCGATTCGGGCATGTCGACGAATTCGATCGCGGGCGGGCGTCCCATCGCGGCGAAGAGGGCGCCCGCGAGGTCGAGCCACGTGTTCGCGACGCCCGAGCCGAGGTTGTAGACGCCGCCCGCGTCGCGGTGCGCGGCGAGGTGGAGCGTCATCTCGACGCAGTCCTTGACGTAGAGGAAGTCGCGCCGCTGTTCGCCGTCGCGGTAGTCGGGGCGGTGGGACCGGAAAAGCCGCACGCTTCCCGTCTCGCGCACCTGGCCGTACGCCTTGTGGACGAGCGAGCGCATCTCGCCCTTGTGGTCCTCGTTGGGCCCGAAGACGTTGAAGAACTTGCACCCCACGATGCGCCCCAGCACGCCGCGGCGCGCGGCCCACAGGTCGAAGAGCTGCTTGCTGTAGCCGTAGGCGTTGAGGGGCCGGAGCCGCTGCAGCTCGTCGGGCGCGTCGTCGACGTCGTCCATCCCCTGCGCGCCGTCGCCGTAGGTGGCCGCGCTCGACGCGTAGACGAACCGCGCGCCGCGGCCCAACGCCCACTCGCCGAGCTGCTTGGTGAACTCGAAGTTGTTGCGGGCGAGGTACGAGGCGTCCGGCTCCGTGGTCGCGGAGCACGCCCCCATGTGCAGCACGCAGTCGAAGCGGCCGAGCGCGTGGCGTTCTAGGCGCGGGAGCAGGTCGTCGGCCTCGAGGTAGTCCTCGAAGGCGAGCGGGGCGAGGTTCCGCCACTTGCCGTCGGTGCCGAGTCGGTCGGCGACGACGATGCGCTCGATGCCGCGCCGGTTGAGCGCCCAGATGAGGGCCGAGCCGATGAACCCCGCGCCGCCGGTGACGAGGACGCGCGGATAGGGAAACCGGGGAAGCTGGGAGGCGTCGGTCATGCCGGCAACCTAACGCGCCCGCCGGCGCCCCCGCCGGCGCGGGCCGCCGTGACGTCGACCACGCCCGGCCGGCCCGCGCCCACGCGCCGCGCTACTGGTACTGGATGTACGACAGCGTCGGGCGCAGCTGGATCAGCTCCTTCGGCGTGAGCAGCGCGTCACCCTTCTTAGTGTCGTTGTGGAAGAACAGCTTGAAGCCGGTGTACTGCACCGGGTGCGACACCACATAGTCGCGGTACGAATCGAACTTGAGCCACGGCGGGCCCCAGCCGTCCATGTGCATCACGACCTGCACGCGCGAGGTCGGGCGGATGTTCTCCGCGTCGGGCACCATGCGCTTCGTGAAGCGGTGCACGACGAGCACCTTCGGCGGGATGCCCTTGTCGGCGACGAGCTTGTCGAGCGTGCGCACGACGTAGTTCACGTCCGACGCCATCATCGTGCCGATCTTCGCGCTCGGCCGCACGCCCTCCTTGTCGTAGTGCATGTAGAACTCGGGGTCGATCCCGAGGTGCACGTCCGGTCGGGCCAGCCAGGGCAGCAGGCGCGGCAGTTCGGCCTGCAGCGTGCTGTGCCCGGCCTGGATGTCGAGGAACAGGATGCCGTTCCGGCTCTTGGCCCACTGGTACACCTTCTCGATCTGCGCCGAGTCCTCGCGTCGGCGCCAGCCGCCGTCGGCGCCGGGCGCGCCCTGCGCGACGACGGTGACCAGATGCAGCGCGGGCTGCACCGGCGTCTTGGGGTCCGCCGCCTTCCAGCGCGCGACCTCGTGGTCGAGCATGGCGAGCATCTGATCGCTCGGGTACTCGCCGAGCACGCCCATCTTCTTCGAGTGCGGGTTGCCGTAGAAGGCCACGATCCGCTTGTTGGGCAGGAGCGAGCCGGACAACGTCGACGGGGCCTTGGGCCACACGGCGAGCTGCTTGGTGCCGGTGCGGATCGTCGCGCCGAACGACTCGGCGTCCTGCTTGCCGCGCCCGGGGGCGAGCTGCGGACCGTTGGGCCCGACCGGGACGACCGCGAGCGCGGCCGCGCTGTTCGCGCCGACGACCGGGCTGGGCGTCGGGATCCCCTTCATCGGCAGCGTCGGCCCGGCCGCGGTACTCGGCGCCGTCGCCATCGTATTCGCGTCACCGGTCGCGCTGTCGCGCCCTAGCGGGACGCCGGTGCGCGCCGTCGAATCGCCTCGCGCAGCGGGGCCGGATTCGGTTGCGGCGACGGTTCCCGCGGTAGCGACCGGGGCGGTGCCGGTCGCGGCACCCTGCTGCGTGGCCTCACGCGCGCACGCGACGGCGACGCCTGCGGTGAGTCCGACGACGAGGGCGAGTGCGGCTGCGGACGGTAAACGAAAACGAGGGGGTGGCGCGGACGGCATGGGACGCGGAAATGGGCGGCGGGTGGCGAGCCCGAGAAGTTAACCGGCGCGAAAACAGGCGACGGATCGGCCGATCCGTCGCCTGCTGCGTTCTACTTCGCTGTGTGGGTCGTACCTGCGTCCTGCGACGCGTTCCCCCCGGCCGGGCCGCCGCGCACGGCGGCTCCACCCGGGTCGGGGCGCGCGCTACGGCCGACCCGAGCCCGGGGCCGTCCCCGCCGGAGCCGCCGGACCCGCACCGGGCGTCGCGCGGTTGTTGATCCGCGACGTGTCGTGCGCCGGCTCGTTGGCGGTGGTCGCCTGCACCTTGCTCCCGACACTGTCGAGGCCGTTCTTCGTCGTCACGCCGGCCGCGTGCAGCGAGTCGAGGCGCGACTTGCCCGCGGCGAGTCCGCTGTCCATCTGCGGCTTCATCGAGCCGACCGGTGCCGCGGTGAGCGCGGCCTTGTCGGCGCTCGTCGTGTCGGCGCCGTTGCGGTCGGCCGCCTGGTTGTCGCCTCGCCCGCAGGCGGCGAGTGCCAGGCCGGAGAGGGCGAGGACGGTAGTCACGCCGCCGAGGCGGCTACGGACGGGCATGGGGGAGCGCTCCTGCGCCGGATGGGCGCGGTGAGATGGGCGTTGTGGACGCCGTGCGTAGTGGCAAGACGCGTGCAGCGTCAGAGCCGAGCGCACCCCGCAGTCGATTCGATCGCGGCCGGGTTCGCGTGTGAACCGTGGGCCAGCGTTGGGACGTCGCGCCCGGACAGCGGACGGCGGGACGACGTCGTCGCGTTTCCCATGTCGGGGCGGGGGCAGCCGGGCGCGTCGAGCGGCGCGTTGCGTGCGATCCGCCCCCGGTGAACAATACACCCCGCGGTTCGCCCGCTGCTCCGGCTTTCGCCCCGCCGCCCATGTCCAGCCACGACTTTGACCGCCGCTATCGCCTGCTCACGGTCGTGGCGCGCGCCGACGGCGTCCGCACGCACGACGCGCAGGAGGTCACGACCGGGCGCTCGGTGATGGTCCACGTGGTGGAGGACGCGAGCCCCGCCTTCGTCGACGCGCTGAGCCGCAGCGTGACACGCCTGGCCGACGCCGAAAGGGCGCGCGTACTCGAGACGGCGACGCTGCCGACCGGGTACGCCGTCGTCACCGAGTACCTGGGCGGCCTGCACTCGTTTCCGGCGTGGGTGGCCGAGCGCGCCGGCGACGACGCGAACGCCGCGTCCGGCACCGCCCCGCGCGACGCCACGGCGATCACCGCCGAATCGCCCACGGCCGATACGCTCGACCTGGACGCCGACGCGGACCCGCCGCAGGCCGTGGAGTTCACCGTCGGCGGCGACGGAGCGTCGGGAGGATTCACGCGTCTGTACCTCTCCGGCGGGCGGTTGAATCTCGAGACGTCACCGGCGCACCTGCCGTTCGCCGAGGCTTTCCCACTGCCCGGCCTGCCGGCCCCGTCCGGCGCGGCGTCGGACGCGACGGGCGTGTTCGCCGCCAGGCCGGCGGGCGCCGCGCGCTCCGCCCCAGCCTCGGCTGCCCGCCGCCGCGCGCCGCGCACGTCCCGGCAGACACCCCCCACGCGGCGCGACGATTCGCCGGCGCCTCGGCCGGCGCTCGCCGCCGCGAACCCGAAACCCCCGATCCCGTTCGCGGTCGTCGCCGCCATCAATCTCGTCGTCCTGCTCGCCCTCGGACTCGGGCTCTACGTCGTGCTCCGGCCGAAGGCGCCCGCAGCGGCGCACGCGACGACCGCCGTGCCGAACGCGCCCGCGCCCGCCGCACCGGCTGCCGCTGCCCCGACGTCGGCAACCCAGACGACCGACGCGGCTGCCGCGACGGCGCTTCGCACGTCGCGCTGACGAGCCGGCGACGGCGGCCGGCGAGTTCGACCGCGGCGTGGGCCGGGCGCTGGATGACCTCAGTCGTCGGGAACCGGATCCCCGGCGCGCCAACCCGACGCCGCGAGTCGCGCGATCCAGCGTACCACACGCTCGCGCTCCTCGTGAAGCGGAAGGAGCAGCACGTCACCCGGGCGCGCCCACGCGAGCGCCGTCCGCACGCCGTCGACCTCGGACCGTGCGTCGTCGACCGCCGCCGCCGGGGCGCCGGCGCGGGCGAGTGCCGACCGCAAGCGGGCGCGCACCTCGCCCGGTGCCCGCCCGCGCGCCATCGTCGGCAGCTCCTTGAGGACCACGTGGGCGACCGCGCCGTCGCCCCACGCGGCGGCCGCGAGCGCGTCGAGCGCGGCGTCGTCGCGGTCGCCCGCCTGACCGAGGAGCACCAGCCGGCGCGCGGCGGGGAGCGCGCGCGTGGCCGCGTGGAGTGCGGCGAGCCCGTCGGGGTTGTGCGCGTAGTCGACCACGACAGTCGCGCCTCCGAGCGCGAAGCGCTCGAGCCGGCCCGGGTTGTCGCGCGCGCCAGCCCCGAACGTCGTGAGGCCGCGCCGCACGGCGGCCGCGGGAACGCCTAGCGCGAAGGCCAGCGCGGCGGCGCTCAGCGCGTTGGCGACGTTGTGCCGCGCCGCGCCGCCCGCGGCGAGCGGCACGTCCGCCACGCGCGCGAGCGGCGCCCACGTCGCCCCGTCGTACCACGCGATCTCCTCGACGCCGTCGCGTTCGCGCGTGATGCAGGCGCGCGCGCGGGTGCCGGGCGCGGCCGCGAGCTCGGCCGCGAGCGCCGCGCCCGCCGCACCCGCGGCGGTCCAGCACACGCCGAACGGTCCGCCGCGCGCGAGCGCAGCCGCGCGCCGCGCGAGCACCGGATCGTCGGCCGAGACGACGAGCGTCGCGCGCGCGTCGCGGAGCGCGCGCGCGACCGTCAGCTTCACCTCCGCGACCCCGTCGACGTCCTCGATCCCGTACTCGCCGAGGTGGTCGGCGGCGACGTTGGTCACCACGGCGGCGGTCGCGAGGCGCACCGCGAGGCCGCGCCGCAGCAGGCCGCCGCGCGCCGTCTCGAGCACCGCCGCGGTCACGCGCGCGTCTCGCAGCACGCGGCGCGCGCCCCCGGGGCCGGCCCAGTCACCCGCTTCCAACTCGGCGTGCACCGCGCCAGCTGCCGCGTCGGGCGCGTCGACGCGCACGCCGTCGGTCGTGCACGCGCCGACGGTGTGTCCGGCGGCGCGCAGCATCGCGGCCGCGAGGCGCGTCACCGTCGTCTTGCCATTGGAGCCCGTCACGAGCGCGAGCGGCACGTTGCCGACCGCGTCCCACTCCACCCGCTCGGGGTCGGGGAGCCCGCCGCGCGGCCACGTGCGCCCGCGCGCCCCCGCCCCGACGCTCACGCCGTCGTCGTCCACGGTCGCGACGAGCCCACGCCGGTCGGCCGCGTCGAGCAGGGCGACCAGTCGCGGGTCGCGCGCGCGAGCGGCCGCCGTGACGAGCGCCTCGACGGCCGCGGCTGGCGCCGGCGTTCCCGACGCGACCTGCCACGCGAGCTCGGCGGCTTCCACCGCCGCGTCGAGCTGGTCGGGCGGCGCGGGCAGGAACGACGCGAGGTGCGGACCCGCGACGCCCGCGCTCACCCGCTCGACCACGGACGATGCCGGCCAGCCCAGCCGCTCGCGCAGCCGGTGCGCCTCGCGCTGGAACGCCGCGCCGTGACGCTCGAGTACGTCGACGGGCGTGCCCGCCGGCCACGTCGCCTCGATCACCGCACCGGGCTCGAACGCGTACACGCTCGGCCCGGGCACGCGACGAGCTTCCGCCTGGGGTGGCACGGGCGGCGGCGTCACGCGCTCACCGAGGGGCGCCCGAACGCCACCTCGGCGTGTCGCGTCCGCACGATCGTTAGTCGTCGGACTCGTCACGCGCGACGATCACGCCGCGCGCGTCGCGCCGGTAGCGCGTGGTCGCGCCGTCGCCGTTTGGCGGCCCGACCGCCAGCGCGTTCGGAACGGGCGGTGCCGCCTCGTCCGCGGGCGCGACGTCGTGCGGCGCGGCGCGCGGGGCCGTCACGGCGGGCGCGGGCGGCATGCCCTCCGCCGAGGCCGTCCCGGCCGCCGCGCCGTTGCCCCGGTCGCGCGCGCCGTAGTCGACGATCTGCTGCCACCCGCGGTCGAGCACGTCGGCACAGATCATCACGAGGTCGCCCTTGCGCGCCATCCCGAGCGCCGCATCGATCGCGGCCACTTCCGAGACGATGATCGCGACCCGCTCGCGCGGGACGCCCGCGTCGACGAGGGCGTCGGCCAGCATGCGCGGCACCTCGTCACTGGCGCGCCCGCGCGGGTTGTCGTCGCGCCGGCAGATGTACACGTCGAAGCGTCCCGCCGCCGCCGCGCGCGCGGTCGCACGGATGTCCTCGTCCCGGCGATCCCCGGGCGCGGAGAACACGAAAATCCGCCGTCCCGCCACGTCCAGCCGTCGCGCCGTGTCGACGAGCGCCGCCACGGCGTTGGCGTTGTGCGCGTAGTCGAACAGCACGCGAAACGGGTGTCCGTCGTACACGTTGAGCCGCCCCGGCGCCTGGAAGAACGTGCTGTCGAACGTGCG
This sequence comes from uncultured Gemmatimonadales bacterium, assembly GCA_963851265.1. GTDB lineage: Bacteria > Gemmatimonadota > Gemmatimonadetes > Gemmatimonadales > Gemmatimonadaceae > BPUI01. Next base: position 273,487 of record CAWKNZ010000007.1, on the reverse strand, counting down.
CAGCCCGTGGCGGATGTCCTCGAGCCGCACGCCCATCGCGAACGCCATCGCCGCGGCGAACATCGCGTTCTGCACGTTGAACGTCGCGCGCCCGTCGAGCGCCGCGGGAATCAGGTGCGTCCACAGGAGCGGGATGTGCGCGCCGTGATCGTAGATCGTGATCATCTGCCCGTTCACGCCCGTTTCGAGCGCGACGGCGCGGCCGCCGGCGCGGATGTGCTCGCCGACGAGCACGTTCCCCGCGTCCATCGTCACGTAGCACACGTGCGTGGCGTCGGTGTGCGCCGCCATGCGCACCGTGAGCGGGTCGTCGGCGTTGAGCACCGCGGTGTCGGTCGCGATCTCGACCACGGTGCGCTTCACGAGCGCCAGCTGCTCGAGTGTCTCGACGCCGCGCTGGCCCAGGTGGTCGGGCTGCACGTTGAGCACGGCGCCGACGTCGACGCGTCGCATCGCCATCCCCGAGCGCAGCAGGCCGCCGCGCGCCGTCTCCAGCACCGCGACGTCCACCGACGGGTCGCCGAGCACGATGCGCGCCGACGTCGGCCCGGTCATGTCGCCCTCGACGGTGCGCTGCCCGTCGATGTAGACGCCGTCCGTGGTCGTGAGCCCAACGCGCCGCCCGGCGAGCTTGTGGATGTGCGCGAGCATGCGCGCCGTCGTGGTCTTGCCGTTGGTCCCCGTCACGGCCGCGATCGGGATCGTCGCGGGGCGCGCGGGCGGAAACAGCATGTCGATCACGCGCGCCGCCACGTCGCGCGGCTTGCCCGCGCTCGGCGCCATGTGCATCCGGAAACCCGGCGCCGCGTTCACCTCGCAGATCGCGCCGCCGGCGTCCTTGTAGGAGCACGTGATGTCGGGCGTGAGGAAGTCGACTCCCCCCACGTCCAGCCCCACGGCCTGAATGGCGCGCACGGCCATCTCCGCGTTGTCGGGGTGCACCACGTCCGTGACGTCCTCCGCGGTCCCGCCCGTCGAAAGGTTGGCCGTGCGCCGCAGCATCACCGGCTCGCCCGCGGGCGGCACCGTCTCGGGGGTCCACCCGCGCGCGGCGAGCAGGCCTAACGCCTGCTCGTCGAGCCGCAGCTGCGTCAGCACCTTCTCGTGCCCGATCCCGCGGCGCGGGTCGGCGTTCACGGCCGCCACGAGTTCGGCCACGGTGTGCGCGCCGTCGCCGACGACGTGCCCCGGCACGCGCTTGCTCACCGCGACGAGCGCGCCGTCGACCACGAGCATGCGGTGGTCGTCCCCGGCGATGAACGTCTCGACGAGCACCGCAGTCGAGTGCTCGGCAGCGAGCGCGAATGCCCCGCGCACGCCGTCGGCCGTCGTCAGCCCAACCGACACGCCCCGCCCGTGGTTGCCGTTGTACGGCTTCACCACGACCGGGTATCCGATCCGCGCGGCCTCGTCCGCCGCCTCGTCCGCGTCGTACACCAGCGCCTGCCGCGGCACCGGCAGCCCGAGGTTCGCCAGCAGCGTGTTGGTCTCCTCCTTGTCGCTCGCGATCTCGACGGCGATGTGCGGCGTGCGCCCCGTCACCGTCGCCTGGATGCGCTGCTGGTTGCGCCCATACCCCAGCTGCACGAGCGATTGCGCGTTGAGCCGGATCCACGGAATCCCGCGCCGCTCGGCCGCGTGGACGATCGCCGCCGTGCTCGGGCCCAGCGCGCGGCGCTGCGCGTAGCGGATGAACGCGTCGCGCCGCTCCGTCCAGTCGAACGTCGCCGCCGCGGCGGCCTCGGGCGGGCGCTCGGCGTCGGGCAGCAACGGCACCGCGAGCGCGTGCAGCAGGTCGAGCGCGAGCTGTCCGGCCTCGGTGCCGACGTCGCGCTGCTCGTACTCGTACACGACGTCGTACACGCCCACCTGCCCCGCGATCGAGCGCGTCTTCCCGAACGACACCCGCTCCCCCGCGATGTTCTGCAACTCGATCGCGACGTGCTCGAGCACGTGCCCCATCCACGTGCCCTCGTCCTCCGTCAGCCGCCGCACGAACCCGCCCGGCACGCCGTACGAGCAGCCGTGCTCGGCGAGCGTGGGGATCGCCGCGAGCAGCGCGTCGGTGAACGCGGGCCCGAGTCGCGCCGACGGCCACGCCTCGAACACGCCGAGGTCGAGCGCGAGGCGGATCACGGGGAAGTGGGCGTAGTGGTTGGGGCCCACGTAGACGGACTGCTCGAGGATGCGCATGGCGGCAGGAGCGCGACGGAGGGTGGTGATCCTACACGGCGCGCGCGGCGCGCACCGCGCGGATATGCGCGTCGCGGTCGTCCGGCACGGGCGCGGGCCACGCGGCCCCGAGCAGCACGCGCTCGCCGGCCGGCACGATGCGCTGGCGGAGCGTGCGCACGTCCACACGCGGGCTCGGGACGGGGCGCGCCGGCCGGCGGCGGCGGTTCGTCTCGAACGGCACTGCCGCGGGGAGGCGCGGGCCCGTCGGCGCGAGCGGTGTCGCGTCGGCGGCATCGATGACGGTGATGCCGCCCGCCCCGACCACGGTCGCTTCGCCGTCGGGCGCGATGAACGCGGCCGTGTTCTCGTCCACGCCGACGCCCAGGCATTCGGGCTCGAGCGCGACGGCCGTCAGCAGCCGTCCCAGGCGCCGCCGCTCGCGGAAGTGCTGATCGATCACGAGGTCGGTCGCGAGCCCCAGTCCCGTGATGAGCGTGACCATCCCAGCGCGCGGGCGCGGGCCCGACCAGCCCCGTGCGATCATCCGTTCGCTCAGGTACGACGCGCCCGCACTCGTGCCGGCCACTGGCAACTCGCTCTCCGCCCACCGCCGCCGCAGCACGCGGGCGATCGGCGTCCCGCCGAGCACCTCCGCAAGGCGCACCTGGTCGCCACCGGTGAAGAAGACGCCGTCGGCGCGCTCTACCGCGGCGAGCGCGTCGGGGTTCTCGCTGTCGGACCGCGTGCGCACGTCGAGCACCGCGACCGCGCTCGCGCCGTGGCGTCGGAGCGCGTCTGCGTACTCGTGCCCGGTCCGCGGCAGGCTCGACGCGACGGGGACCACGACGAGACGCGCGCCCGACCCGCCGCACAGTTCGACGAACCGCTCGAAGATGGCCGGATCGGCGAGGCCGCCCCCAATTGGGACGAGCCAGCCGCGGGCGGCGGCCTTGGAGAAGCGATGGGCGGGCATACGGGTCGAACGCTAGCGCGCCGGGGAACCCCTGGACGGGTGGCCCCGCTACCATGTCCACATGCTGACGCTGCTCCGCAATGCGGACGTCTACGCCCCCGCCTCGCTCGGCCGGCATCACGTGCTCGTCGCCGCCGAGCGCGTCGTCTGGATGGGCGCGGACCTCGCGACGCTCCCCGCCGAGCTCGGCGCCGAGGAGGTCGATCTGCACGGCGCGCGGCTCGTCCCCGGGTTCATCGACGCCCACGTGCACCTGACCGGCGGCGGCGGCGAGGCCGGTCCGCAGACCCGCGTACCCCCGATCCCGCTCTCGCTCTTCACGCTCGGCGGCGTGACCACCGCGGTGGGCGTGCTCGGGACCGACGACTACACGCGCGGCCCGATCGGCCTCGTCGCCACCGCCCGTGCGCTCGTCGACGACGGGCTGTCGGCGTGGTGCCACACCGGCGGCTACCACGTGCCGCCCGCTACTGTCACGGGGAGCGTGCGGGGCGACATGGTGAACGTGGATCGGATCATCGGCGTCGGCGAGGTCGCGCTGAGCGATCACCGCTCCAGCCAGCCGACGTACGACGAACTGGTGAAGCTCGCCGCCGAGGCGCACGTGGCGGGACTGATGACGCGGAAGGCCGGCGTCGTGCACCTGCACCTCGGTGACGGTCCGCGCGGGCTCGCGCTCGTGCGCGAGGCGCTCGACCGCAGCGAGATCCCCGCGCGCGTGTTCAACCCGACGCACGTCAACCGGCGCCGCGCGCTGTTCGAGGAGGCCGTCGCGCTCGCGCGGCGGGGCTGCACGGTCGACCTCACGGCCTTCCCGGCCCCGCACGGCGACGAGTACTCGGCCGACGAGGCCCTCGTCCGCTACTGGGCGAGCGGCGCGCCGCCCGAGCGCGTCACGGTCAGCTCGGACGGCGGCGGCAGCCTGCCCGTGTTCGACGCGCAGGGACAGATGACGCGCATGGGCGTCGGCGACGTTGGCGCGATCGCCGGCGTGCTCCGCGCGCTGCTCGCCCGGGGCGTTCCGTTAGGCAGCGCGCTCGCGCCGTTCACGTCCAACGTGGCGGCGCTGCTGCGCCTGCCCCGGAAGGGCGCCGTCGCGGTCGGGGGCGACGCGGACCTCGTCGTGCTCGACCCTGACGGCGCGGTGCGCGACGTGATGGCGCGCGGCGTGTGGCACGTCCGCGGCGGCGCTGCCGTGCGTAAGGGGATGTTCGAGCGCTGAGCGGGTGCGCCGGCGAAGATCGCCGGCGCACAAGGCGTCACGGACCGACCGCTTCCGCGGTGCGCGACCATTATGTTGCCGGGCACCGCGCCCCCGGCGCGACCTCTGCAGCAGCCCCGCCTCCACCCCGCGGCCGCCCCCGCCGCCGCACCGTTTCGGAGCCCTCGTGAACCACGCCCCGATCGCGAACCTCACGTTCATCGACTACGTCATCATGGCGGCGTACTTCGCCGTCGTGCTCGGCATCGGCTTCGCCCTGCGTCGCTCGGCGAGGACGAGCACGGACTTCCTCATCTCCGGCCGGTCGCTTCCCCCCTGGGTGACCGGCCTCGCCTTCCTCTCCGCCAACCTCGGCGCGCAGGAAGTGATCGGGATGGGCGCGTCCGGCGCCAAGTACGGCATCGCGACGGCGCACTTCTACTGGATCGGCGCGATCCCGGCGATGGTGTTCGTCGCGCTGTTCATGATGCCGTTCTACTACGGCTCGCGCGCCCGTTCGGTGCCCGAGTACCTCAAGTTGCGCTTCGACGAGAAGACGCGCACGCTGAACGCGGGCACGTTCGCCATCATGACGATCCTCTCGTCGGGAATCTCGATGTACGCGATGGGCAAGCTCTTCAACCTGCTGCTCGGGTGGAGCTTCGACACGAGCGTGTGGGTGTCGGCCGCCATCGTGCTCGCCTACGTGTTCGCCGGCGGTCTCACGAGTGCGATCTACAACGAGGTGCTGCAGTTCTTCATGATCGCGTTCGGCTTCGCCCCCCTCGTCTGGCTCGGACTCCGGTCGGTGGGCGGCTGGGACGGACTCACGGCGCGGCTCACCGTGCAGGCCGCGGCGCGCGGGTACGCGCCCGGCGCGTTCACCCACGTCTGGCAGGGGATGACCCACGCGTCGACGAACCCCATCGGCGTCGAAGCGTTCGGCCTCGTCGCGGGGCTCGGGTTCGTACTGTCGTTCGGCTACTGGTGCACCGACTTCCTCGTCGTCCAGCGCGCCATGGCCGCCGACTCGATGACCGCCGCGCGCCGCACGCCGCTCATCGCGGCGGTGCCGAAGATGTTCTTCCCGTTCCTCGTGATCATCCCCGGCATGATCGCGCTCGCCCTCGGCGGCGGGCAGGGCGCGGGGACGATCCCGGCCAAGCTGACGGCCGCCGGCGCGCCGCTCATCGACGCCGCGGGTCACGTGGTGCTCGACTACGACCTCGCCACGCCGATGCTGCTCATCAAGCTCTTCCCGGCCGGAATGCTGGGGCTCGGGCTGACCGCGCTGCTCGCGTCGTTCATGTCGGGCATGGCCGGTAACGTCACCGCGTTCAACACGGTGTGGACGTACGACCTCTACCAGAGCCACATCCGCAAGAACGCGACGGACGAGCACTACCTGTGGATGGGCCGCGCGGCCACGGTCGTCGGCGTGCTGCTCTCGATCGCGGCCGCCTACGTGGCGAGCGCGTTCAACAACATCATGGACCTGCTGCAACTCGTCTTCGCCTTCGTCAACGCGCCGCTGTTCGCGACGTTCGCACTCGGCATGTTCTGGCGGCGCACGACGCCCGACGGCGCGTTCTGGGGCCTGCTCTCGGGGACGATCGGCGCGGCGGTGCACCACGGCCTCACGCTCCCGGTCGGATCGACCCCCGGTCTCAAGGGCGGCTACTTCGGCGTGCTCCACACCTACCCGAGCGAACTCGCGCAGACGTTCTGGACGGCGATCGCGGCGTTCGTGACGTGCATCGTGGTCACGACGGTCGTCAGCATGGTCACGCGCCCGCGGGCGGAGTCGGAGTTGGGCGGTCTCGTCTACGCGCTCACCGAACGCCCGAAGGACGGCGCGCTCACGTGGGCGCAGCGTCCCGCCACGTTCGCCGGCGCGGTCCTCGCGCTCACGGTCGTGCTCAACCTCGTCTTCCGGTAAGGAGCACCTCTGATGAGTGCAGCAGGCAGTCTGGACCTCCGCCTCCCGATCGGCGGCCTGTTCGTGATCCTCGGCGTGCTGCTGGTCGGCTACGGCGTGGTCACGGCGAGCAACGTGGAGCAGTACGCCAAGGCCGGCGGGCTCAACATCAATCTCTGGTGGGGCCTCGTGATGCTCGTCGTGGGCGCGCTGTTCCTGCTCCTCGCCCGCCGCGGCGCGCGCGCGGAGCTGCGCGCCGCCGCAGCGGGGGCGGGCGCCCCGCCGCACCGCGACCCGGCGGCCGCCACGCGGTAAGTGGCGCGGCAGCTGGTGCGGTAGGACCCGGAGCCGTCGCCCCCGCCTTCGCGGGGGCGACGGCCGAATCGCCTAACGCTGCACCAGCTCTCGGTAGAACGCGAGCGTGATCTCGGCGATCCGCCGCCAGCTGAACTGCGCGAGCACGCGCTCGCGCGCCGCCCGCCCCATCGCGGTCCGGCGGGCGGGATCGGCCATCAACTCGTTGACCGCGGCCGCGAGCGCGGCCGAGAACGCCTCGGGGTCGCGCGGCTCCGGCGACTCCCCGCCCGCGGCCTCGAACGGCACGAGCAGGCCGGTCTCACCCGGCACGACGATCTCCGGGATCCCGCCGACCGCCGACGCGACCACCGGCGTCTCGCACGCCATGGCTTCGAGGTTGATGATCCCGAACGGCTCGTACACCGACGGGCACACGAACACCGCGGCCTCGCTGTAGAGCGCGATCACGTCGGGCTTGGGCAGCATCGCCGGAATCCAGACGATCTCGGCCGCGGCGTCCCGCTGCACCTCCGCCACCAGCGCCGTCATCTCGGCCGCGATCTCGGGGGTGTCGGGCGCGCCCGCGCAGAGCACGACCTGCAGCCCGTCGGGCCCGACCTGGAACTGCCGGATCGCCCGCACGAGGTGGAGGATCCCCTTCTGCCGCGTGATCCGCCCGACGAACAGGACGAACGGCACGTCCGGGTTCACGCCCACGCGCCGCAGCGTCTCGGCCGACGGACTCGGGCGGTACTCGTCGGGGTCGATGCCGTTGTGAATCACGCGCACCCGCTCCGGCGCGACGCCGTACAGTTCCTGCACGTCGGCCTTCATCGCCTCCGACACGGCGATCACGCCGTCGGCGTTCTGGTACGCGGTGCGCTCCACCCAGACCGACGCGTGGTACGCGCTCCCCAACTGCTCGACCTTCCACGGCCGGTGCGGCTCGAGCGAGTGCGTCGTGAGCACGAGCTTCGCGCCCGCGAGCGGCTTCGCGACGAGGCCGGCGAGCGCGGCATACCAGGTATGGCAGTGCACCACCTCGGCCGCGACTACTGCCCCCGCCATCGCGAGGTCGCGGCCGAATGCGTCGAGCAGCCGCGCGTGCCGCGGGTCCTGCACCGGCAGCGTGACCGGCGCGACGCCGCGCACGCGCAGGTTGCCGCGGTCCTCGTGCTGGTCGCCGAAGCAGTGCACGTCGACCTGGTTCGCGCCGCCCTCGGCGCGGGCGAGCTCGCGCGACAGATAGTCGACGTGCACGCCCGCACCGCCGTAGACGTTGGGCGGGTACTCGTTGGTGAGGAGCGCGATGCGCATCTCACACCACCGTTCCGTCCGCGATCTCCGCCCCCTTCACGAACACGATGATCCCGTCTCGGATGTAGAACCCCGGACCTTCCCCCTCCTCCACCCCGGCCGCATTCGTCAGGCGGCAGCCGCGCCCGATCGACACGTTCTTGTCGATGATCGCGTTCTCGATTTCGGAGTCTTCACCGATCCCGGGATGCGCCGGCCCCTGCACGCGGCTCGGGTCGTCCGCGTCGGCCCACGGATAGTAGTCCGCGCCCATCATCACCGTCCGCCGGATGCGCGCCCGCGCCGCCACGTACGAGCGGATCCCGATCACCGAGTCGGCGATGTCGCTGTCGATGATGACGCTGCCTTCGCTCAGCAGCGTGTCCTCGATGCGCGAGCGCGTGACCTTGGCCGGCGGGAGCACGCGCGCGTTCGTGTACAGCGGCATCCGCGCGTCGTACAGGTTGAATTCGGGCTGCGCCTTGCCGAGCATGATGTTCGTGTCGAAGAAGGAGCGCACCGTCCCGATGTCGTTCCAGTACCCGGTGAACGGGTACGCGACGACGTTGAGCCCGCTCTTGATCGCCCGCGGGATCACCTCCTTGCCGAAGTCGTGCTCCTCCTCGTGCTCGTCGAGCACGCGCGCCAGCAGCTTCGCGTCGAACACGTAGATGCCCATCGACGCGAGGTAGATGCGCCCCTCCGCTTCGAGCTCCGCCGTGACCGGGCTGCTCTTGTCGGCGAGCTGGTCGAGCTTCGGCTTCTCGTAGAACTCGGTGATCCGGTGCGCGTCGTCGGTCTTGAGGATGCCGAATCCGGGCGCGTCGACCGCGACCACCGGCGTCACGCCGATCGTGATGTCCGCGCCCGTCTGCTCGTGGTGCTCGGTCATCGCGCGGTAGTCCATCGAGTACAGCTGGTCGCCGCTCAGGATGATCACGCGCTCGTGCGGGTAGCTGCGCATGTGCTGGATCGACTGCCGCACCGCGTCGGCGGTTCCCTGGTACCACTTTTCCGACTTCGCCGTCTGCTCGGCGGCGAGGATCGTCACGAAGCCGCCGCGGTACCGGTCGAACTGGTATGCCCGTGCGACGTGCTTGTTGAGGCTGGCCGAGTTGTACTGCGTGACGACGAAGATGCGCTCGAGCCCCGAGTTGATGCAGTTCGAGATCGGCACGTCGACCAGCCGGTACTTGCCCGCGAGCGGGACGGCCGGCTTGGCGCGGTTGCGGGTGAGCGGGAAGAGGCGCGTCCCGGCGCCGCCCCCGAGAATGACTGCGAGCGTGCGTTTCATCGCGGCGGAAGCGGAAGAGTGAGCGGCGAGCCTAACGAAAGTCCCGGACCAGCACCCGACCGGCCCTCCCGGGCCGGGCCCACGGGTCTACCGGGGCGACGCGCCCGTGCTCGGCACGGGCTGCACCGACCCCTGCACCAGCAACGCTTCGTGCGCGTCGGCGGCGAGCACGGCCGCGCCGGCCGGCTCGCGCTCGCCCACGTCCTGCACGAGCGCCACGCACGCGGCGGCGGCGAGCATGCACCCACCGCCGATGATCACGAAGTACAACGGCGCGCTCGGGTTGCCGTCGCCGAACAGCGCGCGCGACAGCCGCCCGAAGAACAGCGCCGCCACGATCTCGGGCAGCACGATGAAGAAGTTGAACACGCCCATGTACACCCCGAGCCGGGCCGGCGGCAGCGCCGACGCGAGAATCGCGTACGGCATCGAGAGGATCGACGCCCAGGCCACCCCCACGCCCACCATCGAGAGGATCAGCAGGTTGGGCGAGTGGATCACGCCGACGCTCAGCAGCCCGAGCGCGCCGCACACGAGCGCCCCGGCGTGCACCGCCTTGCGACTGGTCGCGGCGGCGAGCTTGGGCAACGCGAATGCCACCGCGAAGCAGGTGATCGAGTAGAACGCGAACACCAGCCCGCCCCACTTCGCGCCGTCCTCGTACAGCTGCGAGGCGGGGTCGGTGGCGCCGAAGACGTGCCGCGCCACCGCGGGCACGAAGTAGAGCCACATGCAGAACAGCCCCATCCACGTGATGAACTGCACGAGGGCGAGCTGCTTCATCGTCGCCGGCATCTCGCGCACGGCCTCCGCGATCTCCGCGACGAGCGGCCCGACGCCGCGCCGCTGCTGCCGCTCGCGCTCGAAGGCGGCCATGTCCGCGGGCGGGTCTTCGCCGGTCGTGACCACCGTCCAGATCACCGCGAGCAGGTAGACCACGGCGCCGGCCTGGAACGCGTACTTCACGGACAGCGGGATCCCGCTCGCCGTGCTCCCGGCGACCCCGAACCGGCCTAACACGTAGGGCAGCGCGTTGGCGAGGCTCGCGCCGATGCCGATCATGAAGGACTGCATGACGAAGCCCGCCGTCCGCTGCGACGCGTCCAGCTTGTCGGCCACGAACGCGCGGAACGGCTCCATCGAGATGTTGATCGACGCGTCGAGTACCCAGAGCAGCCCCGCCGCCATCCAGATGCTCCCGGACGTCGGCATCAGAAACAGCCCGATCGACGCGAGCACCGCGCCGGCGAGGAAGTACGGACGCCGCCGCCCGAGCGGACCCCACGTGCGGTCGCTCAGCGCGCCGATGACCGGCTGCACGAGCAGTCCGGTGAGCGGCGCGGCGAGCCACAGCCCCGGAATCTGGTCCGTCTTCGCCCCGAGCCGCTCGTACACGGCCGACATGTTCGCGAGCTGGAGCCCCCACCCGAACTGGATGCCGAGGAATCCGACGCTCATGTTGAACAGCTGCCGGAGGTTCAGCCGTGGTCGGGCCATGCCGGGTACCTCGGGGCGGGATTGGGGAGGTGCGATCGCGGAGCGCCGGAGCCGTGCGTGTCGCGGTGCGCGGAAACTGTACGACGTACCAGGGCTTGTGAAGAATCCGCGCCGGACAACCTGCCGAGGGCCACGGCTACCGATGCGACGGCGCCGGGTTGGCCCGCGCCGGCCCGGGCGCGGGCGTGCGCACGTCGCCGCCGTCCGCCGGGGCACCGTCCGCCCGCGCACCTCCCGCCGCCCGCTCCTGCGCGGCGAGCGCCAGCGCGACCCCGTTCGTCCACCCGAACCCGTCCTGGGTCGGGTATTCGCCCCCGCCGGCCCGCCGCGCCGCGTCGACGACGTCGTACTTCTCCGTCATCTTCTTCGTCGCCGCGTACGTCCGCCGGTTGAGCGCGAGCCACCGCCCGCGCGCCGTGTCGGCGAGCCCCGCGCGGCCGTACCGCCGCACCCCCTCCATCGCCAGCCACTGCAGCGGCGGCCACCCGTTAGGCGCGTCCCACTGCTGCCCCGACGCGACGAGGGTCGTCACGAACCCGCCCGACCTCAGGAAGTCCCGCCCGAGCCGGTCGGCCACCGCGCGCCCCTGCTCCGGGGTCGCGAGGCCGAAGTAGAGCGGCGCGGCCGCCGCGAGCGTCGGCCGGTCCGTCACCCGCTCGCCCGTGCGCCAGCGCACGTCGTAGAAGAACCCGGTCGCCGGGTCGTACGCGGCCGACACGAGCGCGCGCCGCCGCGTCTCCGCCACCTCCGCGTACCGCGCCGCGACCCCCGCGTCCCCCGCCCGCCCCCGGAACCGCCGCAGCGCGGCGATCGTCCGCTCGGCATGGTAGAGCACGCTGTTGAGGTCCACCGGGACGAGGTCGATCACCTCGAGCGTCCGCAGGTCGTGCGGGTCGCGCATCCAGCGACTCGAATAGTCCCAGCCACTCTCCGCACCCGCGCGCGCGTTGCGGTAGAACGCCTCGCGTCGCTCCGCCGGCACGGTCTGCCCGAGCTGGAAATCCTCACGAAACGACTCGGGCCGCGGCGCCGGCACGTCGTCCCAGTACCGGTTGAGCAGGCGTCCGTCGCGCAGCCGCACCAGGCGTCGGTGCGCCGTCCCGGGCGCGAGGCGGTCGGCCCCGTCCATCCAGAACGCGTGCTCGGCTTCGAGCGCGTCGAGGTAGCGGAGCGCCTGCCCCGTGTCGGTCGCCTGCGCATACAGCCCGACCATCGCCGCGAAGAACGGCGGCTGGCTGCGGCCCAGGTAGTAGGTGCGGTTGCCGTTCGGAATGTGGCCTAACGTGCGGACCTCGTACGCGAAGTTGTCGAGCATGTCGCGCATCAGGTCCGTGCGCCCGCTCTCCACGAGGCCGAGCATCGTGAAATACGAGTCCCAGTAGTACACCTCGCGGAAGCGTCCGCCGGGCACCACGTACGGGTTGGGCAGCGCGATGAGCGAGGAGCGCGGGTCGGGCACGTCGGCCGGGCGCGTGAGCGCGGGCCACAGCGCGCGGATGTGCGCTTCCATCGTCGCCGCGCTGTCCGGCGCGACGGCGCCGGCGCTCTGCGGCAGCGCGAACTCGCGCGCGACGAACGCCCGCAGGTCGAACCCGGGCCGCCCCCGCTCGGCGGCGTAGCGCGCCGCGATGTCGCCCGGGGTCGCGAGGGCGCGCGCGTCGACGAACGTCTTCGAGTCGGGGAAGATCCCCGCCGTCTCCACGTCCTGAAACAGCGGGCCGAGGTCGCGCGCGGGGTCGTACGCGGCGAGGGCCGGCGTCGGCGCGGTCGCGAGCGCGGCCGGACGGCAGCCCGCCGTCGCGAGCGCGAGGACGGCGGCGAGGCCGAGGGCGCCGCGAAATGATGATCGAAGCATGTCGTGGGGTACGTGACGTGGCCGTCGCGGCGCGCGGGGCGCGACCTGCCGCGTGGGGCGACGGGGAATGCCGGTCGTGCGGGTCGTTCGTGGCGTGGCGATCGGGCGATCCCGATCAGACGGGAAGGTAGATCGCGCGCCGCGCGCGGGCCGTCACCTCACAGTCCGCGCCGCACGCGAAACTCCCGATCTATAACCACGTCGGCCACGGCCGCCTGCGGCGCGATGAGCTCGTGCTCGATCCGCAGCACCTGCTCCACGAACGGCGAGTCCACGTCGCGCGCCCGCGCCACGCGCCGCGCCCGGGTATCGGCGTACGTCGCGTCGAGAAACACGCGCACGTCCAGCCCTGGGAGCATCAGCACGTACGTCCCCTCGACGACGAGCACGCGCGCCGTGCCGAAATCCACGACCCGCGTGCGGAAGACGTTGGCGGGGTAGTCGACCGCCGGCACCACGACCCCGTCGCGCCCGGCGCGAAACTCCGCGACGTCGCGCTCGATCCGCGCCATGTCCACCTCCTGCGGCCCCACGCTCGAGATGTCGGCCACGCGGTGCTCGTGGTTGGTGCGCGGCGGCCGGACGAAGTAGTCGTCCTGAAACAGCACCTCGGCGCGCAGCCCGTCCGCGGTCAGCTCGCGGGCGAGCGCCGACGCCGTCGTCGACTTGCCGCTGCCGGACTCGCCCGCGACGCCCACCACGGTGCGCTCGCGCTCGCGCACCCCGTACTCCGCGAGCATGCCCACGAGCACGCGACCCGCGTCCGGCGTCGGCGCGCTCACGCGAGCACCCGCGCCGCGGCGCTCGTATCGGCGAGTTGCAGGAAGACGAACCCCGTCGCGCTGTACGCCATCCGCGTCGTGCCTCCGGGCGTGGACGTCACGCCGTGCAGGTACTCGTCGAACGCGTACGCGGGGTGTGCCGCGACCCGGTCGGCGACGAGCGCGCGCAGGCGCGCGAGGTCGCGGGGCCGCCCCGTGCGCGCGAGCGCGAGCGCGAGCCAGCCGAGCCAGATCGGCCACACGCCGCCGTTGTGATACTCGTGCGGGCGGTTGCGGAACGCGTAGAGGTGGTACCGGCGGAGCGCCGGCCAGTCCGCGTCGCCCTCCTCGATCACCGGGCTGAACGCGGGCGGGAGCACGTCGCGGGCGAGGAACGCGTCCACCGCGTAGTCGAGCGCGCGCGCCGTCACCGCCTCCGCCCCGGCCACGCCCGCGACGCCGAGCAGCGCGGCGGCCGCGAGGTCGAACACGTCGCGCACGGCGATCGGCGTGTACGACGCGAGCGGGTACCGTCGGCCGGCGTCGGCGTCGGGCCAGAACCGCTCCGCGATTCGCGCGCCGACTCGCTCGGCCTTCTCGCCCCACGCCGGCTCGCCGTACGTCGTGCCTAACAACCGCAGCCCCCACGCGCGCAGCACCTGGTCGTAGAGGATGTAGCCCTCGGTGAGGTACTCGTCGGCCCAGTTCCCGCCGGCCGGCACGTAGACGAGGTCGCGCCCGTTGTACTCGAGCGCGTCGAGCAGCCGCACCGTCGCGCGCACCGACGCCGCGAACGCCGCCGGGTCGACCGCGCCCTCGCGCGCCGCGAGCGCGACGCCCACGAGGTACCACGTCGCCGAGTCGACGCGCGGCACGACGGTGCCGAAGCTCACGTGGGGCGGCGCGCCGTCACGCACCTCGTAGTTGGACGCGATCTGCCCCTCGGCGCCTTGCAGGTCGCGCAGCTGTTCGAGCGTGCGGACGAGGCCCGCGGTGACCGTCGCGTCGCCGAGCAGCAGCCCCGCGATGCCCGCCATCACACCGTCGCGCGCGAACACGGCGCGGTAGTTCGCCGTGTCGGAGAGCGACGCGTGAATGCCGGCGGGGCCGCTCAGCGCGCGGAGTAGCGCGACCGCGGGGTCGGCGGCGAGAGACGAGGCGGGTGCGGTCACGAGAGATGTGTGGCGACTTGGTGTCGACGGCGCGCCCGCCGCGGGCAGAATGCGTGCACGCCCCCCATTATACGCGCAGGCTTCACGCGCGGGTTCGCGCGAACGCTCGCCCCGACCCGCCCTCTCCGCCCTCACCGCCCGCCATGGCGACGACCACCGCCGCGCTCCCGAGCGCCGCCCGCGCCGCCCCCGGCGTGCGCGCCGCGCGACGCCCGCAGCTCTCGTTCGCGCAGATCCTGAGCATGAACTTCGGGTTCTTCGGAATCCAGTACAGCTTCGGACTGCAGCAGGCCAACATGAGCCCCATCTACCGCTACCTCGGCGCGGACGAGGCGAGCCTGCCCTTCCTCTGGCTCGCCGGGCCCATGACCGGCCTGCTCGTGCAGCCGATCATCGGCGCGATGAGCGACCGCACGCTCAGCTCGCGCGGGCGGCGTACGCCGTACTTCCTGGTCGGCGCGGTCCTCTGCAGCATCGCCCTGCTGCTCATGCCGTTCAGCCCGGCCATCTGGGCGGCGGCGGGGCTGCTCTGGATCCTCGACGCCGGCAACAACGTGACGATGGAGCCGTACCGCGCCTTCGTCTCCGACCGGCTCGACCCCACGCAGCACTCGATCGGCTTCCTCACGCAGAGCGCCTTCACGGGGCTCGGCCAGACGCTGTCCTACGTGACGCCGTCGCTGCTCGCCGGCCTCGCCGTGCGGCTCGGGATGAACAGCGACGCGACCAACGCGCGCGGCATCCCGTACGTCACGGTCGGCGCGTTCCTCATCGGCTCGGTGTTCTCGCTCGCGTCGATCCTCTGGACGGTGCGCACGACGCCCGAGCTGCCGCTGTCGGCCGACGAGCGCGCGCGCATCGAGGCGATGCCGCGCGGGCTCGGCGCCGCGTTCACCGAGGTCGGCGCCGCCGTGCGCGAGATGCCGACGACGATGCGGCAGCTCGCGGTGATGAAGCTGTTCCAGTGGTACGCGATGTTCTGCTACTGGCAGTACGTGGTCCTCTCGATCGCGGCGACGGTGTTCCACACGCACGACGCGACCACGCCCGCCTTCCGCGACGCGAACCTCTTCTACGGCCAGCTCGGCGGCTTCTACAACGCCGTCGCCTTCGCGGCCGCGTTCGCGATGGTCCCGTTCACGCGGCGCCTCGGGCCGAAGATCACGCACGCGACCTGCCTCACGCTCGCCGGCCTCGCGATGTGGGCCCTCCCCGGCATCACCGACCGCGGCCTGCTCTTCGTCCCGATGATCGGCATCGGGCTCGCGTGGGCCAGCATCATGGGCAACCCGTACGTCATGCTCGCCGGCAGCATCCCGCAGGAGCGGGTGGGAGTGTACATGGGGATCTTCAACATGTTCATCGTGATCCCGATGATGGTGCAGATCTTCACGCTGCCGCTGATCTATCACTCGCTGCTCGGCGGCACGCCGGACAACGTGATCCGGCTCGCGGGGGCGCTGCTGATCTGTGCGGCGGTGGCGACGCTGTTCGTGAAGTTGGCGCCGGGGAGAGGGCAGCTGGATACGGCGGGGGCGGTGTAACGCGGCGTGGCGCGACCGGGGGGCGCGGCGATCTCTGGCGCTGTCGCCCCCGCGTAAGCGGGGGTTCGCCCCCGCGGAAGCGGGGGTCCACCGGTCCCGGCGTTGGCGTCAGGCTTGACGCTCCACAGCGTCCGCCCAGCCTTGCTACCGCACCAACACCCGATACCCGTGCGCCGGCACCGCGAGGACCCCGCGCTCGCCTAACCTCACTCGCGTCCCGGCGAACCAGTCCGTATACGCCCCGCCCCGCGCCAGCCCGCGGTACGGCACCCGCACGGCGGCGTCTCCATAATTCACCGCCACGAGCACCGTATTCGCCCCCCGCGTGCGCGTGAACGCGTACACGTGCGCCGTGTCGTCCGTCGCGAGCTTCTGCTGCACCCCGCCGGCCGCCCCGTTGGCCAGCGCCGGCTGCGCGTGCTTCAGCGCGAACACCGCGCGGTAGAACGCCGCGCGCGACGGCCCGCGCCAGTCCACCGTGTCCCGCTCGAAGAAACGCAGCCGCTTCGGGTTGCTGACCTCCTGCCCCGTGTACAGCAGTGGCATCGAGTTCCGCAGGGTCGCGCTCAGGATGTAGCTCGGCGTGTTGTTCGGCCCCATCCGCTCGAACTCGGTCCCGTCCCAGCTGTTCTTGTCGTGGTTGACGGTGAAGTACATCCGGTACGCGTCGGCCGGGTACGTGCTGTCCTGGGCGGCGAGGTACCGGTCAATCGCGGCCGGCGACTGCTTCCCCTGCGACACCGCCACGAGCAGGTCGTAGAGCTGCCAGCCGTACGTCATGTCGAACGACGCGTGCATCGACGGCGACTCGGCCTCGGCGAGCATGAATAGGCCCGGGTGCGCCGCGCCCAACGTCGCGCGCGCGTGCGCCCAGAAATCGTCGGGCACCCCGCCCGCCACGTCGCAGCGAAACCCGTCCACCCCCGCGGAGTCGAGCCAGTACCGCATGTCCGCGAGCATCGCGCGCCGGAGGTCGGCGTTGTCGTAATTCAACTCCGCGACGTCGGTCCAGTCGGTCTCGTGGTTCTCGTTGTCGCGGGCATTCATGATCGAGCCGTCCGCGCGGTGCACGTACCAGTCGGGGTGCTGCGTGATCCACGGATGATCGAACGCCGTGTGGTTGGGCACCCAGTCGAGCAGCACCTTCATCCCGAGCCGGTGCGCGTCCGCGACGAGTGCGCGAAAGTCGGCGGTCGTCCCGAACTCGGGGTTGATCGCGCGGTAGTCGGCGATGGAGTAGTACGAGCCGAGTCGCCCCTTGCGGTTCTTCTTGCCGATCGGTTGCACGGGCATGAACCACAGGATGTCGACGCCGAGGTGCTGCAGACGCGCCAGGTGCGGGCGGATGGCGGCGAGCGTTCCCTCCGGCGTGTACTGCCGGACGTTCACCTCGTAGATGTTCGCGTTGCGCGACCAGGCGGGATGCGCGACCGACGGCACCGCGGCGCCGGTCAGCGCCGCGGTGGATCCCGGGGTCGCCTGGGGCGCCGGCGCGGCGTGCGCCGCCGGGTCGGGCGCGGGCTGCGCGTGTGCGCGGGGCGCGGCGAAGGCACCGAGAACGGCGAGCGTCGCGAGGGCGAGGGTCGAGAATCGCATGAACCAGGTGGTGGGACGCAGTCAGAGGACGCGGTGACCGGCCCTCGGTCGGCACCGTGCGATCGTCAGGGGCGCGCCGGGGACGGGCCGGCCCGCCCCGCACGCGAAGCGATCAGCGTGCCGTGCGCGGCGGCGCGCCCAGGAGCCGCGTCACCCACGCGGAGTACCTGCAGGCGGGCGTCGTCGCGCGCCACGACGATCAGCCGTTCCCCGCGCGCGCCGCGCAGCGCGGCCATGTGGCGAACCTGCCCGTCGAGTAGCATCCCGGCGCGCTCGGCCGGCGTAGGCGCCAGCGCGCCGCCACCGACGCCGCGCAGCAGCGTGCCGAAACTCGCGTCCGAGCGCCCGAGCAGCGGTTGGAATCCGAAGAAGTTGCCGGCGAGCAGGAGGTCCGTGTGCCCGTCGTCGTCGAAATCGGCGGCGAGCGACGCGAAGATCGGCGAGAACTGCGCCTCCGCCGGGAGGGCGCGCAGCGTGAACGTGCCGTCGCCGTTGTTGTGCGCGATCGCGCTCGAGAATGTGTGCGCTTCGAGCACGCGGGCCGCGCCGAGATCGCTGTCCGGGAAGATGTCCTCGACGCGGCTGGCACCGAACTTCGCGTACGACGGGTACCGGCTCCGCAGCGACGGCACGAGCTTCACGATCTCGTCGCGCCCCGCGACCGGATAGCTCACGCCATGCTTGTAGAAGGTCAGCACCTGCTCAAGCGTCCCGTTGTGCCCGAAGTCGCCGACGTACATGCGCGCGGGCTCCTCGGCGCTGGCGCGCAGGTACGAGTTGAGGCCGAGGTTGCCTAACACGAGGTCCTTGCGGCCGGTGCCGGCGAGGTCGACCGCCTGCACGTGGGTCCACCACCCCTCCGTGCCCTTCAGGCCCGCCTCCTTAGTGCGGTCGACGAGCTTTCCGCCCTCGTTGTGGAAGACCCGCACGGGCGTGAACTCGCCGACCACGACGAGATCGAGCTTGCCGTCGTGGTCGTAGTCGACCCACGTCGCCGAGGTCACCATCCCGGCCTCGGCGAGCCCCGGGGCGACCCGCGCGGTCACGTCGACGAAATGCCCGCGCCCGTCGTTGCGCAGCAGGTGGCTCTTCGGGCTGAGGCCGTACTGGCGCGACACCACGCGCGCACCCAGGAAGAGGTCAGGCCGGCCGTCGCCGTCGAAGTCGCCCGAGACCACGCACGACGCGTTCTCGAACACCCCCGGGAACGCGTCGGGCGCGCGCGCGAAATGGCCCGCCCCGTCGTTCAGGTACAGCCGCGGGCGCAGCGCGTCGGCGTCGCCGAAGAACTCGTTGCCGGCCGCCGCGACGACGAGGTCCGGGTGTCCGTCTCCGTTCGCGTCGACGAACACCGCGTCCACGTCCTCGCTCACGCTGTCGGCCGCGATCGCCGGCTGCGTGCTCGCGCGGAACGACCCGTCGCGCTGTTGCAGGAACAGCCGGCTCGGCTGCCACTTCGCCCCACCGACGAACACATCCTCCAGCCCGTCGCCGTCGACGTCGGCCACCGCGAGCGCGGGCCCCTCGGTCGATAGCTGGTGCGTCATCAGCGGCTCGCGGTCGAAGTCGCTGACGTCGTTCTCCTCGTGCTTGAAATCGATCGCGTGGCTCGCGGTGACGTCCGTGAGCAGCGGCGGCGCCCGCCGCGGTGACGCGCGGCCGTAGTCGAATCGGCCCGCCGCGTCGGCCTGCGAGAGCGTGAGCTGTCGGTTGAGCGCGACGGTCCGCAGTACCTGGAACCGCCGGTCGGGCCACACGACCACGAGCGAATCGGCCGTCGTCGCGCGGCCGAAGCCGAAGTGCAGTCGCGGGTCGACCGAGGACAGGAAGCCGCGCGTGGGCATCGCCTCCAGCAGCTGCGTGGTGCCGTTGGCCGTCGCCCACACCTTCGCGCCGATCCCGCCGGTGTTGCGCCCGTCCCCACGCAGCGCGACGGTGAGATACGCGTTGCCGTTTCGCTCGCGCGAGCGATTTCGGTAGATCGCGGCCGGTGCCGCCACCCGGTTCACGACGAGGTCGAGCGCACCACTGTTGTTCAGATCGACGTACACCGCCCCATTCGAGAAGCCCGGCTCGCCGAGCCCCCAGGCCGCGGCCATGTCGGTGAACGCGACGTCGCGCCCGCCCTCTCCGCCCACGTTGCGGAACGCGTGGTTCGGCAGCGCGATCTGCGGCATGTGTTGCAGCAGCGAGAGGTTGTCCTTCGTCACGCCGTTCGCGAGCGACGCCTGCACCGCGTCGTTGCCGACGTAATTGATGTAGTCCAGGTCGTTGAGGCGGCGATAGATCCCGTTCGTCACGAACAGGTCCTTGCGCCCGTCGTTGTCGAGGTCGGCGAACAGCGCGGACCAGCTCCAGTCGCTCGCGTTGACCCCGGCCAGGTAGGCGACGTCGCTGAAGCGCGGCGTCCCGCCAGCGCTCGCGTGCGCCCCGGAGTCGGGGAGCGTCCCGCGGTTGAGCTGCAGCGTGTTGCGCGAGTACTGCGGGTGGTAGCCGGCCTTGAGGAACAGGTTGAAGAGCGTCCACGTCTCGGTGCTCGCGGACGTCTTGAGCACGTCCTCGCGCTCCGGGAACATGTCGGCGACGAACACGCTCGGGCGCCCCGTGTTCGTGAAGTCGGCGGCGTCGACGCCCATCGAGAACCGGCTCGTGTGGCGCGTGGCCGTGCGGATCGCGTCGCGGAACGTGCCGTCGCAGTTGTTCATCCAGAGCCGGTCGTCGCCCTGGAAGTCGATCGACTCGTAGAGGTCGGGGCAGCCGTCGCCGTTGAAATCGCTCACGACGACGCCCAACCCGTAGCCGTTCCGCGACGTCATGCCGGCTCTGGCCGTGACGTCGGTGAAGTGGGGCGTCGTGCCGCGCCGTCCGTCGTTGTGAAACAGCACCCCGCCGGACCGCGGCACGCGCGGGTCGCCGGTGAACCCGCCACCGATCTTGCGCTCGCTGTCGGTGAGGTGCGTGACGAGGAACATGTCGAGGTTCCCGTCGCCGTCGTAATCGAAGAACGTCGCCTGCGTGGAGTACCCGGCGTAGTCGAGGCCGTACTCCTTCGTGCGGTCGGTGAACGTGCCGTCGCCGTTGTTGATGTACAGCACGTTGCGCCCGTGCACGCCGAGGTAGTCGACGCCCGAGACGTAGATGTCGAGCTTCCCGTCTCCGTTCACGTCGGCCATCGTCACGCCCGTCTTCCACCCCACCGAGTCGGCCACGCCGGCGCGGTCGGTCACGTCCTCGAACTGGTAGTTGCCCTTGTTGATGTAGAGCCTGTTTTTCCCGAGGTTCGACGTGAAGTACAGGTCGGGGAGCCCGTCGCCGTTCACGTCGCCGGCCGCCACGCCGCCGCCGTTGTAGTAGTAGACGTAGTTGACGATGTTGAAATCGGGCCGCTCGGGCAGCGCGTTGGCGAACGTGACGCCCGTCGTCCGCGGTGCGAGCGCTTCGAACAGCGGCGGCCCAGCCGGCCGGGGCGGGGCCGCCGGCGCACGCGAGCACGCCGCGAACGGCAGCAGCAGGAGCCCGAGCGTCGCGGCGAGCGCAGCCGGCCCGCTCCGCCGCCCCACTACCGCCCGGCCTGCGCCACGACCGGCGCCTTCGCCTGCGGCTGCATGCGCGTCTGCACCCGCGCGATCACGAGCGCCCCCACCTTCGCGCCCTGGATGCTCCCCTCCTCGGTCGCCTGCCGGAAGTGGATCCCGCCGTACAGCCGGCTGATCGCCGCCTCGCGCGCCGCCGCGTCGAACGACGTGAACCGGCGGACCGGGAGCCCGTAGGGCACTTCGGTCGAGTCGACGAACGCGAAGTGCGGCCCGAACTCATCGGTGAGCACCGCCGCGGCGGCCGTCGAGATCACGCTGTGGCCGCTCGTGTACTCCGGGAACGGCGGCGTCTGCAGGAACGGCTCCCACGCGGGGTCCACGTAGGTGTCGATCACCGTCTCCGGGCGCACCATGTTGCTCCGGAATTTTTCGTCCCAGTTCGAAATGAAGCCGTCGGCGAGGGCGATCGCGGTGCGCGCGTACGCCTCCGCCGTCTGCATCGCGTCGGCGTGCGCGCTGCGGGCCGCCGTGTAGGCGATCCCCATCCAGTGTCCGCCCGGGGTGATCTTCTTCGTCGCGAACATCGAGTGCCCCTGAACGTGCATCACGTACGGGTTGCAGTCCCAGAACGCGGTCAGCGCCTTCTGCTCGGCCGTGAGCGCGCGCCCGACGTCGTACACCTCGCGCACCTGGCGCATGTACGGGCTCGGCTTGGCCGTGTCGAACGCGACCGGCGGCGCGGGGCGGAACTCGCTCGCGGAGTCGAGCACGAACGGCCGCAGCCGCGCCCAGTTGGGCTCGATCGCGTCCATGTACGCCGGCGGCGTCGGCACCCACCGGCCCGGCGCGTTGGTCACCGTGAACTTCGGCGCGCCTCGCGTCTGCAGGTAGCGGTCGCTGCCGGCCCACGCGAGGATGCGCGCCGCGACGGTATCACCGTACGCCACCGAGCGCGCGTACACGTCGGCGGGCATCCCCGACGCGCGGAACTCCTCGTCCGACGCGGCGCGCACCGAATCCATGCGGGCGCGCGAGAACGTCAGCTGCCGGCCCACGATGAGGAACGCGTGCACGCCGGCGAGCGGGAACGAGTACGTCTTGCCGGCCTGCGGGCGCGGCAGCGTGTCGAGTCCGTTGAGCTGCCCGGCGAACGTGCGGTACTCCGGGTGGCCCGGCCGCAACGCCTCGTACGCCGCGATGCTCGCGTACGCGTACGCGCGGCTCGCCTGCG
Organism: uncultured Gemmatimonadales bacterium; assembly: GCA_963851265.1. Taxonomy (GTDB): domain Bacteria; phylum Gemmatimonadota; class Gemmatimonadetes; order Gemmatimonadales; family Gemmatimonadaceae; genus BPUI01. The sequence continues at coordinate 251,141 of CAWKNZ010000007.1, read as the reverse complement.
GCGGGCTGAAGATGTCGTAGACGATGGTGTTGGTCAGCTGGGCCATGGCGTGACTCAGCATCTCCGCGTCGCTCGCGTGCGTACGCGCGTCGGCGCGTCCGCAGCCGCCGGCGAGCGAGAGCACGAGCAGTACGCCCGCGGTCGCGCCGCGGAGCATCGGAGTGGTGCGGGGCGTCGGGACTGTCATCGCCGGTCGGGGTGCGGAGGTCGAACACTCGCCACGACGGCCGACGACCGGCCGCCGGTCGGCCGGAAGAGCATCGGCCGGTCGTTGTTGCGCGCGATCACGAGCAGCGCACCCGCGCGCGTACGCGCGGCCGCGATCTCGCGCGTCTGTCCGGGCACGAACAGCCCGCTCTCGGCCGGGCGCAGCGGTGCGAAGTGGCCCTGCCCGTCGCCGCGCAGCACGAGCCCGTAGCTCGCCGCCATGCGCCCGATCTCGGGCTTCACGCCGTCGAAGTTGCCCGCCAGCATGAGGTCGACCTTGCCGTCGCCGTCGAGGTCGCGCGCGAGCATGCCGTACACCGGCGCGATCTGCGCCTCGGCCGGGAGCGGCACCACCGTGAAGCGGCCCCCGCCGTCGTTGCGCACGAGCGACGTCGCGAACGTGTAAGCCGTCTGCACCGTCGCGCCTTCCAACTCCTTCGGCGTGAAGACGTCGGTGATCCGCTGCTTGGCGTACTGCTTGTACCCGGGGTAGCGCGCCTTGAGGAACGGCAGCGCCTTGATCAGGTCGTCGCGCAGCGTGATCGGGTAGCTGACGCCACCGTTGTACTGCGTCACGATCTGCTCGACGATCCCGTTCCCGTCGAAATCCTTCACGTACATCTGCGCGGGCTCCGCCTCGCTCGCGCGCAGGCGCGTGTTGAGGCCGAGGTTGCCGACGACGAAGTCGACGCGCCCGTGGCCCGTGAAGTCGCCCGCGACGATCCGGTTCCACCACCCGTGGCTCTTCGCCAGTCCGGGCACGACCCACTTCCGCAGCCGCCCGCCCCCCTCGTTGTGGAAGATCGTGATCGGCATCCACTCGCCCACCACCACCAGGTCCGGGCGCCCGTCGCCGTCCACGTCCCGCCACGCGGCGTCGGTGACCATGCCGACGTGCGCCAGCTCCGGCGCGAGCCGTCGGTGACGTCGGTGAAGTGGCCGCGTGCCCGTCATTCTGCAGCAGCAGGCTGCGCGGGGCGACGCCGTACTTCCACGGCACGACGCGGCCGCCGACGAACAGGTCCTGCGTGCCGTTCCCGTCGTAGTCGGCCGCGACCGCGCGCGAGCCGGCCTCCGTCTCTGCCGGCAGGCTTCCGTACGGCGCCTTGTGGAAGTGGCCCGCGCCGTCGTTCAGGTAGAGCCGATCCTGCAGCGCCGGCGCGTTCTCGCCGAACTCGTTGCCGCCGCTCACGACGTAGAGATCGGGCCGGCCGTCGCCGTTCGCGTCGAAGAACACCGCGCCGACGTCCTCCGACACGGCGTCCTGCTCGAACAGCCCCGGGTTGCTCTTCACGAACGTGCCGTTCGGCTGCTGGATCAGCAGCTCGCCCGGCTGGTCCTTGGCGCCGCCGAAGTACAGGTCGTCGAGTCCATCGCCGTTCACGTCCGCGACGGCGAGCGCGGGGCCCTCGGTCGAGAGCATCTTCGGGATGAGCCGGTCGCGGTCGAAGTCGACGAAGTCGTTCTCGCGATGCACGAAGCCCAGGCGCGCCTGGTCGGTCACGTCGGCGACGAGCGCGTGCGCGCCGGCGAGGCGCGCCGCGGTGGCCGCCGCGACCGCCGGCGGGACGATTGGCGCACCCGGCCCGGCGTCCGCGTGCCGGACGGTCACCCGCTGGTTCGTCGCCACGGCCCGCAGCACGTTCGACCGCCCATCCGGCCACTCGACCGTGACGGAGTCCACCGCGGCGCGCGGTCCCACGCCGAAGGTGAGGAGGTAGTCGCTACTCGATTCGTAGCCGCGGGTCGGCGAGAGTTCCTGGTAGAACTGCTGCGCGCCGCTCCGCAGCGTGACGCGCGCGCCGACGCCGAAGCGGTTCGCGCCCTCCCCGTCGAGGCGCACCTGCAGGTAGTGGTTCTCGGGCAGCAGCGCGCGCGCGTTGTTGCGGTAGACGAACGCTTCCTGGTTGACGTTGTTCACGACGAGGTCGGGCGCGCCGTCGCCGTCGAGGTCCGCGTACGCCGCCCCGTTCGAGAAGCTCGGCGTGTCGAGCCCCCACGCCGCCGCCCGGTTCGTGAACGCGAGCCCGCCGTCCCCGCGCGTGCCGGTCACGTTCTGGAACGCGTAGTTCGGGACCGGCACCGACGGCATCGCGCCCACGAGCATCATGTAGTCGACCTTGCCGCTCGCGGTCACCGCCTTCATCGTTTCCTGGTCGGCGGCGTAGGCGATGAAGTCCTGATTCGTCTGGTCCTTGGCCACCCCGTTGGTCACGTAGACGTCCTTCAGCCCGTCGAGGTCCAGGTCGACGACGAGCGCGCCCCAGCTCCAGTCGGTGCGCGCCACGCCCGCCATCTGGCCGACGTCGCCGAACGTGAGCCCGGCCGCCCCCGCACCGGCCGGACCGACGCCGTTGTTGTGCTGCAGCATGTTGCGCATCAGCTGGTAGCCGTAGCCGATCCGCACCTTGGCCTGGTAGACGTCCCACCCCTCGTACGCCGTGACGGTCTTGAGGCGCTCGTCGCCCTCGGGCAGCATGTCGGTCGTGTAGACCTCCGGCCACCCGTCGTTGTCGAGGTCGGCGACGTCGAGCCCCATCGAGAAGTAGCTGTCCACCGTCATGGCCCTGTCCTGCGCCTCGGTGAACGTGCCGTCGCCGTTGTTCAGGTACAGGTAGTCGCGTTCGTAGTAGTCGTGCGAGACGTACAGGTCGGGCCAGCCGTCGCGGTTCACGTCCGCTGCGACGACGCCGAGCCCGTACGCGTTCTCGGGGCCGAAGATGCCCGCCTTCGCGCTCACGTCGGTGAAGTGCGGGTGGTCCGCGCCGCCGTCGTTGTGGTACAACCGTGCGCCGCCTAACGAGTCGCGCACGGCGCGCGTGTTGCGGAGCCCGAAGCTCTTGACCGGCTTGGGCGAGTTGCGCACGACCAGCAGATCGAGCCGGCCGTCGCGGTCGTAGTCGAAGAACACGGCCTGCTCGCCGTACCCGCGGTCGGCGACGCCGTACGACGCGGCCTCGTCCTTGAAATGCGGCACGCCGTGCGCGTCCACGCCCTGGTTGATCCAGAGCTCGTTCGCCCGCTTCGACGCGTCAGTCCCGGCGTGGCAGACGTAGATGTCGAGCCTGCCGTCGCCGTTGACGTCGGCGATGGTGACGCCGGTCGTCCACGCCCCGTTCCCGCGCACCCCGGCTTCGTCGGTCACGTCGCGGAAGCGGAAATGTCCCTCGTTCACGAACAGGCGCGTGCCGCCCTGGTTCGACGTGAGCACGATCTCGGGCAGCCCGTCGCCGGTGAGATCGCCTAACGCGACGCCGCCGCCGTGGTACTGGCTACGGTACGTGAACGGGTTCTGCTCCTGCGTGTCCGTGACGCGGTTGACGAAGTCGACTCCGGTGAAGCTCGACGGCATGCGCGTGAACAGCGTCGTCCCGGTCGCGGGCGCCGTGGCCGTGCGGGCGGTCGCGGCGGTGCCGCGATCGGTCGCCCCGCGTGCGCCGGTGCACGCGCCCGCGTGCAGCGCCGCGCCGCCCAGAGTGAGCGCGGCCGCGGCACGGCGCGAGAGCCGGGCGAGACGACGTGTCGAGAACATCCGGTCGGTGGGACGGAACAGCGGGGAGGGGGGCGCGTGCGGGACGGCGGCGGGGAACGACGGGGTTCACCAACGACAAAGCCTACCCCCGAGTCGGGAGTAGGCTCCAGCGTACGGCCGCCGAGGCGGCCGTCGAACACTCCCGATCAGTACCCCGGATTCTGCTTCAGCAGCGGGTTCGACTGGATCTGGGCCGTCGGGATGGGGAACAGCGCGTGGAAGCCCGCCGTCTGCGTCTTGAACTGGCGGCTGTTGTCGTACGTGCCCAGGCGGATCATGTCCTGACGCCGCTTGGCCTCGTACATCAGCTCGTTGAGCCGCTCGTGTAGCATGACGTTCGCGCTGATCGCGCCGGTCAGCGGCTGCGGCGGCGAGTACACGCGCGCGCGCAGCTGGTTGAGGAGCGCGAGCGCCTCGGGCGTGCGGCCGAGCTGCCACAGCGCCTCCGCGCGATCGAGCATCACGCCGCCGAGGCGGAAGATGGTGAAATCGCTCCCCATCTGGTCGTTGAAGTGCGCCGGATCGAACTGGAACTTGTACATCCGGATGCCTTCGTTTTCCGCCGCCGCGTTGATGCTGGTGATCGTCGGCGTGAAGTTCAGCGGCGTCGTTCCGTCACGCAGCGTCGCCTGCTTCTTGCTGTCGAGCGTGAGCTGGTTTCCGACGAGGAACATGCTGCGGCGCGAGTCCGTCGGGTCGAACTGGTTGTACGTGTCCGCGATCGTCGAGAAGCCGTTGTAGCCGCCCGGGCCCGAGAACGAATTGTAGTGCACCGCGCGGCTGACCAGGTCGAGGCCGAGTCCCGACTGCGCCTTGTTGCGCACGACGAAGATGTTCTCGGTCGACTGCTGGTTGCCCGCGTTGAAGTTGCTCTGCCAGTTGGTCGCGAGCGTGTACACGCCCGAATTCATCAGCCGGTCGGTGACCGTGATGACGTCGGCGTACCGCGGCTGGCCCGGCGTGATGCCGCTCGCGGTCGGCGTGCCCGTGAAGATCGGCCAGTTCAGGTACAGGCTGGCGAGGATGGCGTCGACCGCTCCCTGGGTCACGCGGCCCTGGGCCGACGCGTCGCGCGTGGCCGGCAGCGCCGGACGGGAGGCGATCAACTCGGCCTCGATGAAGCGCGCGACGGAATCGCGGGAGGCGCGCGGCTGTGACGCCAGGCCCGGCGCGGTCACGAGCGGTACGCCGCCGAACAGGTCCTGCAGCATGAAGTACGACCACGCGCGCAGCACCCGGATCTCGGCGATCGCGGCCGGAGTCGACGCCGAGTTCGCGGGCAGGAGCGGGATCACCGCGTTCGCCTTCGCGATCGCGCTCGAGATGTCGTTGTACGCGTTGTTGATGTTCTGGTTGCCCGCGCCCGAGCTCGGCCCGTACGTGTGCTGCCAGAGTTCGACCCACTGCCCGCCGTCGAGCCAGTCGGTGCCGCGGGTCGGCACGATCGTCTCGTCCGAGCTGACCTGCGTGACGTAGAAGTAGTTCTGCTGCGTCGCGCGAAGTCCCGAGTACACGCCCGCGAGTGCGGCCTGCACCTGCGCGTCGTTCTGGAAGAACTGCGACGGCTGGAAGCTGCTGGCCGGCTGTTCGGTGAGGTCGTGACAGGCGCCGATCCCGGCGAGCGACGGCGCGAGGAACAGCGCGGCGACGATCGCCCGGGGGCGGCGCGCGTTGGGCGCACGGTGCGTCTGCATGGCCGGCAAGGAAGGGGTCGGGACGGAGCGTCGATTGAGAAAGCGAATCATACTCAGAGGCCCAGCCGCGTGCCGAACGTGAAGGTGCGCGCGCGCGGGTACGCGAGGTAGTCGATGCCGCGCGACGCGATGCCGGCGCTCGTGAACACTTCCGGGTCGAGGCCGCTGTAGTGCGTCCCGAGCAGCAGGTTGTCGCCCGAGACGTACAGCCGGGCGCTGCTCAGCCGCTTGAACACGTTGCGCACGTTGAGGTCGTAGCCGACCGTCACGTTCTGCAGGCGGATGAACGAGCCGTCCTCGATGAAGCGCGACGAGTAGCGGTTGGACTGGCTGATGTCGACGTTGTCGTTGAGCGCGGAGGCGAGGAAGTTCTGGTTCTGCGTGGCGTTCGCCTTCGTCGCGTACACGAGCGCGGTGTTGTTGAACACCTTGTTCCCCGACTGGCCGCGCACGAGGAAGTTGATGTACGCCCGGCCGAGGTTCCCCTGGCCGCGGAATCCGGCCGTGAACTTCGGGTTCGCGTTGCCGAGGAAGCGGTTGTCCGTGCCGCCGTTCAGCTGGTCGCCGGTCACCTTCCCGACGACGTTCCCGTTCGCGTCGTAGTGGTTGAACAGCTCGGCGCCCGCCGCGTTGGTCCCGGCGAACACCGGCCCGTAGAACGTGCCGAGGGGCTGGCCCACCGTGATGAGCTGCGTGTTCACCGACGACTGGCCGCGCCCGCTGGCGGTGCCGGTGAAGATCTGACTCACGCTGTTGCCGAGGCTCACGACGCGGTTGCGGTCGGCCGTGAAGACGAGGCCGAGGCTGAGCGACTTGCCCGGGGCGTTGATGACCTGCCCGTCGATGCTGCCCTCGAAGCCCGCGTTCTTGACCTTCCCGATGTTCTGCAGCTGCGTCGTGACGACCGCGGGCTGCGGCACGGTCACGGCGAGCAGCAGGTCGCGCGTGATCTTGTTGTAGTAGTCGAGCGAGCCGGTGACGCGGTTGCCGAAGAGGCCGTAGTCGATGCCGCCGTCCACCTGAACGGTCGTCTGCCACTTCAGGTTCGGGTTGGCGTTCTGATACGGCAGCACGCCGGTCGTCGTGGTCCCGCCGAAGATGTACCGCGAGCCCGGGTCGGTGCTGAGCAGGGACAGCGCCTGGTAGGGGCTGATCGCCTGGTTGCCGGTGGCGCCGTAGCTCGTGCGGAACTTGAGGTTCGAGAACACGCCGTTGTTCTTGAACCACGGCTCGTTGCTCGCGAGCCACGACAGCGAGCCGCCGGGGAAGGTCGCGTACTTGTTGTTCGCGCCGAACACCGAGGCGCCGTCGCGGCGCACGAGCGCCGTGAAGAAGTACCGGTCCTTGATGCCGTAGTTGGCGCGCGCGAAGTACGAGACCGTCACGCGGTTCGTGTCGCTCGAGAACGGCGGCACCGGGGTGACGCCGCCGCCGCCCAGGTTGTTGAACCCGTTGACGTCGGTGACGAAGCCCTGCGTGATCGCACCGAAGTACGAGATGTTCGACTTCTGGTACTCGTAGCCGCCGACGATGTTGAACGTCTGCGCGCCGAACGGCCCGGAGTTGAACTGCTTGTCGTACGTGAGGTACGAGTTGATCGTGGACGTCAGCAGATTCAGGTTCTGCTGCTCGCCCTGGCCGCCGGTGAGCGCGCCGAGCGGGTTCGAGTTGGGATAGAACGTGCCGCGCGTGCCGTTCGAGCGGTCGACGCCCACGTTCACCGCCGCCGTGAGGCTCGACAGCAGCGCGTACGTCGTCTGCAGGTTGCCGATCACGCGATTGACGGTGCCGCGGTCCTGCAGCTGGTTGGCGAGCGCGACCGGATTACGGTTGTTCTGCGCGCCCGGCCCGACCTCGAAGTAGTTCGACCCCGCGTTCACCGGGGTCGTGACCGTCACCGGGTAGGTCGGGTTGTACACCACCGAATTGAGGAACACGCCGCCGAGGAAGCCGCCGGTGTTCTCCGCCACGAGGAAGCGGTCGCCTTCCTGCGAGGCGTTCAGATTCAGGTTGATGTTCAGCTTGTCGGCGAGCAGCCGCGTGCTGCCGTTGAGGCGCCCCGAGAGGCGCGTGAGCGCGCTCCCCTGGATGATGCTCGGCTGGTCGAAATAGTTGATCGACGCGCGGTACTGCGTCGCTTGCGAGCCGCCCGAGAACGCGACGTTGTGGTTCTGGATATTGGCCGTGCGGCGCACCGCGCTCTGCCAGTCGGTGTTCGCGGTGCCGAGCGCCGCACTCGCACTCGCCGGCAGCTTGCCGGCCGAGACCTGCGAGGCGACGAACGAGCGGTACTGGTCGCCCGAGAGCAGGTCGTACGACCGGGCCTGCGTGCCCGCGGCGTAGTACCCGTCGTACTCCACCGTCGCCGAGCCGGCGACGCCGCGCTTGGTGGTGATGAGGATGACGCCGTTCGCCGCGCGGCTCCCGTAGATCGCGGTCGCCGACGCGTCCTTCAGGATCGAGATGTCGGCGATGTCTTCCGGGTTGATCGTGTTGAGCGGGCTGCGCGCGAGCGCGCCCGAGTTCCCGTCGCTGCTCGAACCGTTAGGGAGCGTCTGGTTGTTCAGGATCGGGATGCCGTCGATCACGTACAGCGGCTCGTCGCTCGTCGAGATCGAGGTGCCGCCGCGGATGCGGATCTGCGCGCCGGCTCCGGGCGCGCCGCTGTTGCTCGTGACCTGCACGCCGGCCGCGCGACCCTGAATGAGGTCGTTGACGTTCGGCTGCACGCCGACGCGAGCCTCCGACGTGTTGACGGTCGAGACCGACGAGGTCACCGCCTCGCGGCGCTGCGTGCCGTAGCCCACGGCGACGACGGGGGCGAGGGTCGCGGCGAGCTGGCGCAACCTGACGGGCGGCACGGTATTGCCGCCAGCGCTCACCGTGATCGGCGTCAGCTGGGCCGCGTACCCGATGCGGGAAACGCGCAGTTGCTGCCGGCCAACCGGTACCGCCGTGAGCGTGAACGTACCGTCTTCTCGAGTCTGCGCCCCGCGCTGCGTGCCGTCGAGGCGGATGGTCGCCCCGGTCAGCGGCTGCTGCGTGGTCGAATCGACGACTCGGCCGGTGATCGTGCCGGTCTGCGCGAGGGCGGGCGTCGCCCAAATCAGACCACCGACCACGGTTGCGCCGAACAAGCCGCGAACTACTGCCATACGTCAGCCCTCCTAGGAGCTGCGAAGTAGAACGGCGCTCCCGCCCGGCGCGGGCGAGGAGCTGGGGAGGCGTACACGTACAGTGATGCGCCCGTGTCCGACCGGGCCTCGGGCGCGCGGCGTACGCGCGGCGGCTCGAGCCGGTCGGAAACACGGGGATCACGGACGAACCTGCCGGAAGCGGAGGAACGGGCGCGGGGATCACACCCGAACCCGCTTGAACAGGTTCAACTAGCCGGGAACTTGCCGGGCGGACGCGGGATGTCAAGCGCCGGAAGGGGCGCCGCGGCCCAGCGCCGCATTTGATCGTTAGTCGAACGAACTGCCGCGGGCGCCCACACCGTCGTGCGCCGACAGTCCCACACCGATCGTTCTGCACACAAGGTTCTGCGCGCACGGTTCCGCACATAGCATGTGCGCGACCCGCGCGTTCATGCCCGTCCTTTCCTGTTCGTTCCCGCCCCATGCTTCCGATTGTCGCGGCCGGGCTGCTCGCCGCCGCCCTTCACCGTCCGCCGCCGTCGCCCCCGCACGCGATCCGCCCCGTCCTCGCGTTCCCCGAAGCGGGGCTCGACGACAGTGCGGCATACGCCGGGTATCAGACGCGTCTCTTCCGCGACGCGGCATCCAACACCGTCCAGCTCTACCTCGACGGCCGCGTGGGGCGCGTGGTGCACCTGCTGGCCGACGCCGAGAACGAAAGCGTGGGCTTCACCGCGCGCGACACCGCGGGCCGACCCGCCCCGTTGGTCTGGGCGGGACCCGGAGCGACGGTGTCGCGTACACCGCGCACCGGGCGCGCCGGCAGTCGCGCCTTCACGTACGACGTCGACGCGCGCACGCCGACCATCCGCCTGGGTCTGTTCGTCCTCAACTCGATGCGGGTCGAGCGGGAGTTCCAGGATCACAAGCAACACCTCGCCCCGTTCGGGGGCACGCCCGCCCGGGTCGCGGAGTTCGACAGCCTCCTCGCCGCGATCGCCACGCTCCCGCCGTCGGTCCAGCACGACCACCTCGCGCTGCTCGGCGCGCGCGACCTCGCGACCCTCCGCGCACGCGTGCAGCCGCGCGTCACGCTCGACCCTCCCACGGCGTCCGGCACGCGCGCCGCGGTCGCGCGCGTGGTGCAGCCGTCACTCGACGGGCGCGACACGCTCGCGCTCGAGTTCCGCGCCGACGCGCGCGCCGTCGCGGCGGAACTCGACGGCGACACTTTCGTGTTTCGCGCGCGCGATCCCCGCACGCCACTGCGGCTGACCGTCACCGTCACCACGACGGGGCGCACGCTCTCGCCGCTGACGCGCAACGAAATCTTCACGCCCGACTTCCTCGGCTTCGTCGCCGCCGCGCAGCGCGCCGCGGCGCAGCCCGGCGCGACGGATTCGGCGCGGCTTCAGGCGCGCGTGCTCGAGCGACAGGTGCGCGGCGTGGAGTTGCTGGCCTCGCGTCGAGAGTTCATGGCCGGCCTGCCAACGTACGCGACGTACTTCGGGCGCGACCAGCTGATGACCGCACTCATGATGCAGCCCATCTGGCGCGACGCATCGGTCGAGGTGGTGGTGGGCAGCGTGCTCCGCGGGCTCTCCCCCGAGGGCGCCGTCAGCCACGAGGAGGCGGTCGGAGAGCAGGCGGTGCGCGAGGCGGCGGTCGAGTACGCACGACTGGTCGAGCTGAGCGGGCGCGCGACGCGTGCCGGCGACGCGTCCGCGGCCGACACGCTGCTGCGCCGCGCGCGCCGCGTCCTCGCCGACGCGCGCCGCACGCGCGAGAACTACGTGATGGTCGACACCGACTTCCAGGTGCCCATCCTCGTCGCGCGCTGGCTCACCGACCCGCAGATCCCGGCGGCGCGCAAACGCGCGTTCCTCCTCGCCCCCGCCGATTCGGCGTCGGAGCTTCCCGTGGGCGTGCGGCCGGGCGCCACGCGGCTTGCGCAGCTCCTGCGCGAACTGGCCCGCGTCGCGCGGCGCACGGCCCCCTACGCCGCCGAGCCGAGCGTCGCGCACCTCGTCGACTTCCCAGCGCGGGCGCCCGGGCAGTACACGGGCCTCAGCTGGCGCGACAGCCGCGTCGGCTACGCCAACGGCAAGTACGCGTACGACGTGAACGCGATCTGGGCGCCGCACGCGCTCGAGTCCATCGGGCGCATCCTCGCCGCGCTGCCGGGGGCGGGCGTGCCGCTCGCGCCGCTCCTCGCCGCCGCCCCCGAGCTGGCCGCGGGCACTCCATTAGGCAGCTACGCGCGCGACCCGTCCGCGCTCGCGCGCGCCGTGGACGCCTGGCGCGGCGCCGAACGGCACTTCGTCGTCCGGCTCGCGCCGGCCGAGGTCCGCGAGGCCGTCACCGCGCGGCTCGCGGCGATGCCGGCGGACGAGCGGGCGTACTGGGCCGCCCTGCTCGCGCGCACGGGCGCCGACCGCGACTCGCTCACCTTCGACGCGGTCTCGCTCGACGCGGCCGGCCGCCCGATCGGGATCGCGAACACCGACCCGGCCACGCGCCTGTTTCTCGGCGACGCCGAGGCGACCGTCGTCGGGCGCGATCCGGCGGACGCGGCGCGCACGGCCCGCGACGTCGCGCTGTTCGTGCGGCCGTACCCCGTCGGGTTGTTCGTCGACCGCGTCGGGCCGGTGGTGGCGAACGACGCGTACGCGCCGCCGGCGGTGTGGGAGGCGTTCGTGCAGGACCCTTACCACGGCCCGCGCGTGGTGTGGGGGCGCGAGGCGAACCTGTTCGTCCTCGGCGCCGCGCGCCGTGTCGCGGCGGAGCCGGGCGGCGCGACGGCCGGCGCACTCCGCGACGCGATCGGTCGCGTGTTGGGCGCCGTGGCCGCGTCGGGGTTCCGCTCCGAACTGTGGAGCTACGACTTCCGCGGGGGCCGACCCGCGGCCGTGCGCTACGGCACGGCCGGGGACGTGCAGCTATGGAGCACGAGCGACCTCGCCGTGCAGTACGCGCTGGCGCGGCTGCCGCGGTAGGCCTGGGGCGGGCGCCGGGGCGACCGCGCGCCCCGGCGCCCGCCGTGGCTCACGGCAGCACCTGTACGTCGAGGCGGCTCGCGTCGGCGCCGCCCGTGTAGACGCGCTGCGTGGCGGCCACGAAGTCGGACGCGCGTGCCTCGTAGATGTTGGGCACGTATGTCTGCGGGTTGCGGTCGAACGCGGGGAACCACGAGCTCTGCACCTGCACCATCAGACGGTGCCCCTTCCTGAACGTGTGCAGCACGTCCTGGAGGCGGAACGTCACGTCCTCGACCGCGCCGGGCGTCATCGGCATGGGGCGCGCGAAGCCCTTGCGGTAGCGCGCGCGCATGATCTCGCCGCGCACGAGTTGTTGGTAGCCCGCGAGGTGGACGTTCTTGTACGGCATGTACGGGTGATCGGGCTCGCTCATGGGGTAGACGTCGACGAGCTTGACCACGTAGTCGGCGTCTCGGCCCGTGGTCGCGACCCGGAGCCGCGCGGTGATCTCGCCGCCCAACGTCACGTCCTCGCGGAGCGTGTCGGTGACGAAGGTGAGCACGTCCTTGCGGTCGTCGAAACACCGTTGGTCGTCGCTCATGTACTGGTACATCGTGAGCCCCTGGATCGTCGGCGCGAGACAGCGGCTCGGAACGGGGCGCGCGGGGTCGCTCACGTACGAGCGGAACGCCGGCGCGCCCGCCGGCACGCTCGGGGGGGCGGTCGTCAGCCCGCCCGCGGCCGTGAAGTAGTAACTGCGCGGCCGCGCGGTCCTCGCCGGCCACGCGTCGAAGCCGCGCCACTGCTTGCGGCCGGTGTCGAACATCAGAGCGTCGGGCAGTCCCGTCTTGCCATCGGCCGGGCCCTTGAGCCAGTGGCGGAAGAACACCGCCTCGACGTCGCGCTGGAACTTGGTCTCGAGCGAGTCGCCGAAGTAGAGGTCGCCGTGGATCGTGTGCTCGACGCCCTGCCGCGCCCACCCGCCGTGCCGGAACGGGCCCTCGACGATCGTGTTGTACGTGCCCGGGCTGTTGCGCTCGATCGTCTTGTAGACCGCGAGCGGGCCGTACAGGTCCTCGGCGTCGAACCAGCCGCCGACGGTCATCACCGCGTGCTTGATGCCGGTGAGGTGCGGCGGCACCGCGCGCGCCTGCCAGAAGGCATCGTAGTCGGGGTGCCGGATGATCTCCTGCCAGAACACGTTCTCGCGGTAGTACCGGTCGGTGGTCGTGCGGAGCGGGCCGAGGCCTAACTGAAAGTCGTAGTCGTCGTCGTGCCCCTCCTGGACCATGCGCGGCATCCACCAGTTGTCGGCGCGCGGCCCGCCGGTCGGGATGCCGAACAACGGGTAGGCGTAGAAGTAGCCCTGCGTCAACACGCCGTTGTGGTGGAAGTCCTCGAAGAAGAAGTCGGTCACGGGCGCCTGCGGGCTCGACGCGACGAGCGCGGGGTGGCGCGAGAGGGCGCCCATCGACGTGTAGAAGCCGGGGTAGCTGATCCCCCACTGCCCGACCTTGCCGTTGTGGCCCGACACGTTCTTGAGCAGCCAGTCGATCGTGTCGTACGTGTCGCTCGCCTCGTCGACCGCCTTCGGATTGCGCGCCTTCTCGGAGTCGCTGACGAACGGGCGCACGTTGACGAATTCGCCCTCGCTCTCGTACCGGCCCCGCACGTCCTGGTAGACGAAGATGTACTTGTCGCGGAGCATGAACGGGTCGGGGCCGATGGTCGGCGCGTACGCGTCGGGTCCGTACGGCGCGACCGAGTAGCACGTGCGCTGCATGACCATCGGATACCGCGTTGTCGCACCCGCGTCCTTCGGCGCGTACACGATCGTGAACAGCTTCACGCCGTCCCGCATGGGGACCCGGTACTCGCGCTTCACGTAGTTGGCGCGGACGAACGCCGAGTCGGACTCCGGGAAGAGCGAACGCGGCACCGTGGGCGAGGCGCCGGGCGGCGGCGCGGGTTGCGCGCAGGCGACGGTCGCGGTGGCGCAGAAGGCAGTGAGCGCGGCGGCGAGCGCGGCGGTGGGAATCGAACGTGGCATCGGTCGGGATGAGAGCGCGGAACAGCAACGGCGCGCGAATGATGGCGGCGTGCGCGTCCGGCCGGGACTCCTCCGGCGCGAGCGGCGCGCGGAACGCGCTCGTGGCCCGCGTTCTGCCTTTGCCGGCGTGCGGGTGGGGCTCGATCCCGCCACATGATCACCTCTCGCGATGCCGATGACCCGATGACGATCGCTCCGCGTCCCGCCGCCGTTACCTCCGCCGAAGCGGGTCCCCGCTCGGTGCCTGCCAACCGCCGCCGCCGCGTGCACCTGCGTGAGCTGTGCGACGAGGTGCTCGCCTCGTTCCGCGCGGCCCGCGAACGCGACGTCGTGAGCGATGGCGACCGCGACGCCGCGCGAGCCGTGCTCTCGCGGCTGACGCCCTCGTTGCACCGCTAGACGGTGTCATGAACCTATGTGCTTCCGGCCGTGGTACTTACGGCCATGCAGCTGCAGTTCACGGCCGACGTGCCGGCCCGGCGGGCGTACCCGAGCGACGTGTCGGAAGAAGAGTGGGCGTTCGTCGCCCCGTACCTGACGCTGATGCGTGAGGACGCCGCGCAGCGCGAGCACAGCCTGCGCGAGGTATTCAACGGCTTGCGCTATCTCGTGCGCGTGGGGGGCGCGTGGCGCTACCTGCCCCACGACCTCCCACCGTGGTACACGGTGTATCAGCAGACGCAGCGCTGGCTCCGGGCGGGCGTGTTCGAGGCCATGGTGCACGACCTCCGGGTGGTGCTCCGGCTGGCGGACGTCGAGGCGAAGGACGGAGCGGGCCGCGGCCCGCAGCCCACGGCGGTGATCCTCGATGGCACCGTCCTCCAGAGCACGCCCGAGAGCGGGCCCCGGGCCGGCTACAGCGGGCACAAGCGCAAGAAGGGCAGCAAACTACACCTCGCGGTCGATACGTTAGGCCACTTGCTGGCCCTGCGCGTCACGCCGGCCGACGTCGACGAACGCGCCGAGGTGGCCGCGCTCGCCGCGGAGGTGCAGGCCGTCACCGGCGGCACGGTCGCCCTCGCGTACGTGGATCAGGGGTACAGTGGGGACGCGGTGCGGACCGACGCGGCGGCCGCGGGGATCGCGGTGGAGGTGGTGAAACTGCCTGAGGCGAAGCGCGGCTTCGTGCTGCTCCCACGCCGCTGGGTGGTCGAGCGCTCGATTAGCTGGATGCGCCGCTTCCGCCGGCTCGCGAAGGACTACGAACGCCTGCCGACGACGCTCGCGGGCCTGCACGTGCTCGCGTTCGCCTGTATCCTCCTCGCCCGCGCGGCCAAGCTGTTCGCCGCCGGTTCATAACACCGTCTAGGCTCCGACGCGGGCCGGGTCGGCGCTCCGGGCTCGCGGGCCCGCGAGCGCCCCGCCCGGGGAACCCCGGCCTCGCGTCGACGCGAGGCCGGGGTTTTCACGTGTAGCAAGCACGGCGCAAGGCGTGCACAGTCGGCGCCGCATGCCCGCCGCCCCGCCCCTGACCCCACGCGCGGCCGTCGAAGCCGCCGCCCCCACCACCGCGCCCGGCGGTGCAGGACTCGCCACGGCCGCCGCGGCCGATGCCGCGCGGCACAGCGAGAGCGCGGACGAACCGCGACACGGCGGCCCGCCCGCGACCGGGCGGTACCTCGCACTCCTCGCGCTCGGGGCGGCCGGCGTCGTCTACGGCGACATCGGCACGAGTCCGCTGTATGCGCTCAGCGAGTGCTTCCACGGCGAGCACGGCGTGCCGGCGACCCCCGCCAACGTGCTCGGCGTGCTCTCGCTCGTCTTCTGGGCGCTCACGCTCGTGGTATCGATCAAGTACCTGATCTTCGTGATGCGCGCCGACAACCACGGCGAGGGGGGCATCCTCGCCCTGACCGCCCTGGCGACGCCGATCCGCCCGACCGGACGGAGCGAGCGCAAATTTCTCGTAGCGCTGGGCGTGTTCGGCGCGGCGCTCCTGTACGGCGACGGCATCATCACGCCGGCGATCTCGGTGCTGAGCGCGGTCGAAGGGCTGCAGGTCGCAACGCCGCGCGCGAAGCCGTTCGTGCTCCCACTCGCCGTGGCGATCATCATCGCGCTCTTCATGTTCCAGAAGGGCGGCACGGCCCGCGTCGGAAAGGTGTTCGGCCCGGTGATGATCGTCTGGTTCGCCGTGATCGCGTTCATGGGCGGCGTCCAGATCGTGCGCGAGCCGAGCGTGCTCGCGGCGATCAACCCGTTGCACGGGCTCCGGTTCTTCGCCCAACACGGGATCGGTGGATTCCTCGTGCTCGGGAGCGTCGTGCTCGTCGTGACGGGCGGCGAGGCGCTCTACGCCGACATGGGGCACTTCGGGCGGCGGCCGATCCGGCTGGCCTGGTTCGCGCTGGTCTACCCCGCCCTTCTCATCAACTACGCCGGGCAGGGGGCGCTACTGCTGCGCGAGCCGGCCGTCGCCGACCACCCGTTTTTCGGGCTCGCGGCCGGGTGGGCGCTGATCCCACTCGTCATTCTGAGCACGTTCGCCACCGTGATCGCGTCGCAGGCGGTGATCTCGGGGGCGTTCTCGCTCACGCTGCAGGCCATCCAACTCGGCTTCTCGCCGCGCCTCACGGTGCGGCACACGTCGGAGCACGAGTTCGGGCAGGTGTACGTGCCGGCCGTGAACTGGGCGCTGCTCGCGGCGTGCGTGGCGCTGATCGTTGGCTTCCGGTCGTCGGACGCGCTCGCCGCCGCGTACGGGATCGCCGTCACGAGCACGATGGCCATCACGTCGGTGATCTTCTACACGGTCGCGCGCGAACGGTGGGGGTGGCCGGCGTGGCGCGTGCTTCCACTCGTCGCGGGCTTCCTGATCATCGACTGCGCGTTCCTCGGCGCGAACCTCGTGAAGGTGCTCGAGGGCGGCTGGCTGCCGCTCGGCGTCGCGGCCGCCGTGTTCACGGTGCTCTCGACCTGGAAGACGGGGCGTCGCCTGGTGTTCGCGCGGACCGTGGCCGTCAGCGACACCGTGGCACACGTGATCGAGCGGGTGCGCGCCGGTGAGGTCACACGCGTGCCCGGGACCGGCGTGTTCCTGAGCGGTACGCCGTCGGGCGCACCGATCTCGCTGATGCACAACCTCAAGCACAACAAGGTGGCGCACGAGCACACCGTGCTCGCGACGGTCAAGACGCTCCAAGTGCCGTGCGTGGCACCTGCGCAGCGGATCGCGATCCACTCGCTCGGCGAGGGCTTCTACCAGGCGGAGCTGCGGTTCGGCTTCATGGAGGACGCGAACCTCGCGCACACGCTGGAGGGCGACGTCGTGCGGGAGGCCCTCGCGCGCCAGGCGCCCGACCTGGTGGTCACGCCCGGCAAGACGACGTACTTCGTGAACCGCGACCGGATCCGCCCCGCCAAGGGCGAGGGGATGGTGTTGTGGCGCGAGCACCTCTTCGCGGGGCTCGCGCGCGTGTCGGCGACCGCGTCGGACTACTTCCGGCTGCCGCCGGAGCGAAGCGTCGAGATCGGCAACGTGGTGGAGATCTGACCCGCCGGGTAGGCGACGGTAGGCGCCGGATCGGGGAGGCGGCGGGAGCGGTCCGCCAACGCCTCGCCGATCACGACCCGGCGCGACGTCCGCTCCCTAGCGCCTCTCAGATGCTCACGTCGTACGGTCGATGCACTGCTTGAAGTTCGGGTTGTTCAGTTCGTCGACCGGAATCGGCAGGTTGGCGTCGGTCCCGTAGGGCGCACCGCCCTTCGGGTACGGCCCGACCGGGAAGACGTTCGCGAACGGGACGTTGTACCCGCCGAGCGCCGACGCGCGGATCAGGCGGCGCATGTCGCCGAGTCGGTGCGCAGTCGAGTACAGCCAGAACGCGCGCTCCGACATCAGCTGCCGTGCCTGCGCCGCCTTGTCCGGCTGGAGGGTGAGCGGCGCGAGGCCGACCCCGGCGCGGAGCAGGTTGAGCGTCGCCAGCGCATCGGCGGCACCGCCGCCGCCCTGCGCGTTGAGCGACGCCTCGGCCTCGATCAGCCGCGCCTCGACGCCCGTCGCGAGCGGGATCGGCGACGCGAAATCCGAGTATTTGGCGAACAGGTAGAGTTCCGTGACGTTATCGACCCCGGTCGCGCCGGCATCCACGACGGGGACGCGCAGATCGCTGTCCGAGATGAACGGCAGCCCGTTCACGCCTTCGACGTTGGCCACCGACCAGCGCGCGTTCACGGTGTTGAACGCATAGACGCCGTTGTTCTCGCGGTTGGTGTTCGCGGAGTATTCGACGTTGTACACGAAGTCCGACGGCACCGGGGCGACGCTGGCCGCGGCCGCAGCGTACTGGCCGAGCCCGACGAGCGCCCGCGCGCGTCCGACGCGCGCGAGGTAGGCGACCTGCAGCGCGCTCGCTTGCGTGGCGGCGCTCTTGCTCGCCGCCGCCGCCTCCGCAATCGTCACGGCCGTGTCGAAGCGCGCCGCGGCGATCTGGAACACCTGCTGCGTGGTCAGCGGCTGGCCGAACGCGAAGCTCGATCCGTTAGACGCCAACTCGGTGAACGGGATGCCCGAGCAGAAGTTCTCGGCGAGCAGCACGTACGCGTACGCGTCGTAGCTCAGCGCGAGGCCGCGGCGGTAGTCGGCCGGTGCGGCGCCGACGAACGTGGCGACCGCCGTCTCGGCGCTGCGGCGCGCGGTGTTGAGGTTGCGATAGACCGCGCCGACCGAAGCGTTGTTGATCGTGATCGTACCGCGGTCGACTTCCAGGCGCGTGCTGAACAGGTCGGAGTTGCGCCACTCGTCGCCGCGCAGGCCGCCGAGCAGGATCACGCCCTCGTCCCCGGTCGCGTTGTTGCCGCCGTACGCGACGGCGAAGTCGCCGGCCGCGCCCGCGATGGCGGTCGGCAGTGCGGTGGCGCTCTGGAGCGCCGTTGGCGAGACGATCCCGGGGTCGTTCACGTCGGTGTGGCAGGCCGCGGCGGCGGCCGTGCCGAACGCAACGCCGGCCGCGGCGAGGCGGCGCAGCGCGCGGCGCGCGGGGGCGGGGTGCGGCATCGGGGGGCTGGTGCGGGACTCAGTAGTTGACATTGACGCGGACCGTGAGGTACCGCACCTGCGGCTGGCTCAGGAAATCGCTCTGCGAGAAGCTGGACGCGCCCGTGGGGCCGTTCGGGCCGGTCGGCGCGCCGACCGAGTTCACCTCGGGGTCGACGCCGCTGTAGTTGGTCCAGGTGTGCAGGTTGCGGCCGGCGACGGTGACGCTGAGGCCGCGCGCGCGGACGCGCCGCGCGAACAGGTCGGGCAGCGTGGCCGTGAGCGAGACCTCGCGGAGCTTCACGAAGTCGCCGTTCTCGATCCACCCGCTCTGGTTGTTGTAGACGTTGGCCGCGACGGACCGCGCCTGCCGGTCGAGCGACGACGAGGGGTCGAAGATGCCCTGGCAGACGTCGACGCCCGACTCGCAGCGGAACGACTCGGTGCTGTTGTACTGCTTGAACCCGCCCTTGTAGTCGACGAGCGCCGAGAGGCGCAGCCACTTGAAGACGGTGACGTCGTTGGTCCAGCCGAGGTTGCGCGTCGGGAGCGCGCTGCCGAGGTACCGCGCGGTGTCGGACAGCGTGATCTCGCTCGGCTCGATGACGCCGTTCTTGTTGGCGTCGGCGTAGGTGAACGTGCGGTCCCAGTAGCCGCCGGCCGGGTAACCCACCTGGTAGCGCTGGTACCCGCCGCCGAAGACGACCGGGGCCGGGAGGCCTAACGCGAGCACGCGGTTGCGGTTGGTGCTGAAGTTGAACGTCGACGTCCACGCCACGTTCGCCGCGCGGAGCGGCACCAGCGTGAGCAGCGCCTCGAACCCGCGGTTGCCGACCGCGCCGATGTTGCGGTACTGGGCGGGGAACCCGCCCGACGGCGGGCTCGGGACGAGGACGAGGGCGTCCTGCGACCGCTTGTTGTAGTAGGTGACTTCGAGGTTCGTGCGGCCGCTGAACGCGCTCAGGTCGAGGCCGGTCTCGAACTCGTTGGTCCGCTCGGGGCGGAGGTTCGGGTCGCCGAGGTTGCCGATCGTGATGCCCGACTGCTCGGCCCCGTTCACGCGCGCCGTGACGCCGCGGTAGTACAGGAGCGCGTCGGTGACGCCGGGGCGCAGCCCCGACCGCCCGTACGCCGCGCGGAGGCGGAGCGAGGTGAGCGCCTGCGGCTTGGGGAAGAACGACTCGTCGCTGATCACCCACGACGCGTTGGCGGACGGGTAGTAGACCGTCCCGAAGTTCTTGCCGAACGCGCTGTTCTTGTCGCCGCGGAGGCCGAGGCTGAGGAAGCGGCGGTCGCTGAAGGCGAGCTGCTCCTGCACGAGGCCCCCGACGAGCGCGCTGCGCGCGAAGGGCTCGGCGACGGTGTACTGGCTCACGCCGGTGTTGAGCGAGCTCGTGCCGGCCGCGAGGCCTAACGCGGTGGCGGTCGTGCCGCGCGAGTCGTCGCGCTGGTACTGGAAGCCGGCCGTCGTGGTCGACGTGAGAGACGACGAGATCGGGCGCGTCGCCACGGCCGAGACGTTGGCCGTCGACGTGTTCGTCGTGAACCGGCCCGACGAGCGGAAGCCCGCGCTGTCGCCGAAGTACCCGGGCGGGATCACGCCCACCGGGAAGGTCTGGTTGTCGAAGCGGTTCACGTTGTCGACGCCCGCGACGCCGATCACCGACAGCCACGTCGCCGGGCGGTAGGTCGCGTTGACCGACCCGGTGAACCGGTTGATGTCCTGCCCGTCCGAGAGCTGGTCGATGATCTTCGGCCCGATCGGGTAGTAGCCCTGCTGCGCGTTGTCGAACGCGAGCCCGGCGATCCCGTTGGAGATGTAGCCGAAGTAGTCGTTGTCGTTGCGCGGGAGGGCGAGCGACGAGCGCACGTACCCGGCCGACGTCTGCACGTCGAGCGTCGACGCCGGGTGGGCGGTGACGTTCGCCCGGACGCTCGCCTGGCGAAGCGAGTTCGTCCGGTAGACGCCATCCTCGCTCGTGTAGTCGGCGGACAGGTAGTACGTGCTCCGGTCGCCCCCGCCGCTCACGTTGGCGCCGGCCTTCTCGCGCGCGCCGGTCCGGAACGGGCTGTGGACGACGAGCGGGTTGAAGTTGACCACCGACGTCTGCTTGCAGTCGCCGAAGCTCTGCGTGACCAGGTCGCACGAGCGCTGGTTGACGGTGTACGGCACCGTGAGCGCGCCCGAGGCGTCGGCGAACAGCCCGTTGGCGCCCCAGTTGGCCGGGTACGTGTTGCGGTCGTTCACCGCGCCGCCT
The DNA here is from genome assembly GCA_963851265.1 of uncultured Gemmatimonadales bacterium. GTDB lineage: Bacteria > Gemmatimonadota > Gemmatimonadetes > Gemmatimonadales > Gemmatimonadaceae > BPUI01. The sequence goes on along the minus strand of CAWKNZ010000007.1, from coordinate 230,310 downwards.
TCGGCGTACCCGTTCCACTGCGTGCGCCCCGCGCGGCCGCGCCGGGTGGTGATCTGGATGACGCCGTTGGCGGCCTGCGTGCCGTAGAGGCCCGTGGCCGCCGGCCCCTTGAGCACCTGGATGTCCTCGATGTCTTCGGGGATCAGGTCGTTGAGGCGCGACGGCGTCTGCCCGCCGACGCCCGCGTTCGGGTCGGCCGAACTCGGGTCGGAGTTGATGCGCACGCCGTCGATGATGAGCAGCGGGTCGTTGGACAGCGACAGCGAGTTGGCGCCGCGGATGCGGATGCGGGCCGCCGTCCCGGTGCTGCCCGACGTGCCCACGACCGAGACGCCGGCCGCGCGCCCGTTGACCAGCCCCGACACGTTAGGCACGGCCGCGAGCGCGACGCTGTCGGTGGTGATCTGCGACACGGCGTTGCCCTGCTCGCGCTGCCGCTGGGTGCCGCCCGTGGCGGTGACGACGACCTGTTCGAGCGTGCTCGGCGTGGTGGCGAGCGAGAACGCCGCGGTCACGGACGCGCCGGACGGGACGGTCACGTTCTGCGTCGCGGCGCGGTAGCCGATGCGGAGCGCGCGGAGCACCGCCGGCCCGGCCGGCGCGCCGACGATGCGGAACGTGCCGTCGGGCCCGGTCGGCGCGCCGAGGCGGGTGCCGACGACGACCACCTGGGCGTCCGCGATCGGGCGGCCGCTGGCCTGGTCGACCACGCGGCCGACGATCGTGCCGCGCGCCGCCGGCTGCGCGACGCCGACGGCCGGCGCGATCGCGACGGCCGGTGCTGCCGTGAGGAGGGCCAAGAGAGGAAGGCGCGCGAGGTCGCGCGACGAGCTGGATGAACGCATTCGTACTCCGTGGCCCCGGGGGCGCGACGCGTCCCGACGGGGGGTGAGGCGGAGAGTCGGCGCGGCGCGGCCTGCGAGGCGCCCGCGCGACGAGTTGGTGCCCCGAAGGACCCGCCGAGTAGCGGCAGCGTCACCCCGCGCGGCACCCGGCGCACGCGCCAGCGTGTGCGGCGCGGGGCCGGGGGGATCCCGCGTCGCGCTACACTTCGCGCCGATGTCAGCTCGCCTCCCCGCCTCGCGTCGCGCCCGGCCGTGAACGCGCCGTCCGCCGCCCCCGCCGCGGTCTGGCGGGACGCGTTCGCGGCCGTCGCGCTCGTGAGCGCGGTCCCGCTGGCGGCGCTCGCCCTGCTCGCGTGGGACGCGCGCGTGGTGCGCCGCTGGGCCCCCCACGCCGCGGCGGTGGCGGCCGGCGCGCTGCTTGGCGGCGCGCTGTTCCAGTTGCTTCCCGAGGCGTACGCGCAGGGCGCGACGGCGGCGACGGCGCTCGTCGGCGTGGCGGCGGGCGCGGCGGTGTTCTTCGGGCTCGAGCGCGCGCTGCACGGCACGCACGACCACCACGGCGCCGGGCACGCGACGGTCGCGCCATCAGGCGCCACGGCCGGCGCGCCACACGCGCGCCGGCCCGGCCGCTCGCTCGTCGCGCTCGCCGTGGCCGGCGACGCGGTACACAATTTCGTCGACGGGGCGCTCGTCGCGGCGACGTTCCTCGCCGACGTGCGCGCGGGCGTGCTGACGACGGCCGCCGTGGCGCTGCACGAGGTGCCGCGCGAGTTCGGGACGTTCGGCGCGATCGTGCACGGGGGCGTGCCGGCCCGCCGCGCGCTGGCCTACAACGCGGCGACGGCGCTCGCGGCCGCGGCGGGTGCGGCGGTCACGCTCACGTTCGGAGCGCGCGCGGCGGCGTTGGCGCCGGTGGTGCTGCCGTTCGCGGCGGGGAACTTCCTCTACCTCGCGGGCGCCCTGCTGCGATCGTTCGCGTACGACGCGCGCGGCGGCGCGCGGGCATGGGTGCCGCGGCTCGCGCTGCTCCTCCTCGGCGTGCTCGCGACGGGGCTGCCGGCGCTCGTCTGACCGGGCGGGCGGCGTCCGGCGCGACGGACGCTCCGCGCGTGGTACGGAACGCGCTAACGCGCTCTCCGCCACCATCCTGCCCATTCCATGCCCGCACGGATCGAAGACTACGCCCTCATCGGCGACTGCGAGACCGCCGCCCTCGTCTCGCGCGACGGGTCGGTCGACTGGCTCTGTCTCCCGCGCTTCGACTCCGCGGCGTGCTTCGCGGGCCTGATCGGCGCGCCCGAGCATGGCCGCTGGAAGCTCGCGCCGACCGCCGCGGACGCGCGCGCGCGGCGGCGCTACCGCGCCGATACGATGGTGCTCGAGACCGAGTGGGAGACGGCCGAGGGCGCGGTGACGGTGATCGACTTCATGCCGGTGCGCGACCAGAAGCCCGACCTCGTGCGGATCGTCATCGGCCGGCGCGGGCGGGTCGCGATGCGCACCGAGTTCGTCGTACGCTTCGCATACGGGATGGCGGTCCCGTGGGTGAGCCGCCTCGACGGGGATCAGGACGCGGAACGCGACGCGACGGCCACCGGGCAGCCCACGCCGGCGACGGCGCTGCGAGCGATCGCCGGCCCGGACATGGTCATCCTCCGCACCCCGGTGGAGTTACGCGGCGAGGACCTCACCACGGTGGGCGAGTTCGACGTGGCAGAGGGCGAGACGGTGCCGTTCACGCTGAGCTACGGCGCGTCGCACGCCCCGCCGCCGGAAGCCAGCGACCCGATGCTCGCGCTCGCCAAGACGGAAGCGTACTGGCGCGACTGGGCGGGGCGCTGCACGTACCGCGGCGAACATCGCGAGGCGGTCGTGCGCTCGCTGCTCACCCTCAAGGCGCTGACCTACGCGCCCACGGGGGGCATCGTCGCCGCGCCGACGACGTCGCTCCCCGAGGAGATCGGCGGTCCGCGCAACTGGGACTACCGCTACTGCTGGCTGCGCGACGCGACGCTCACGCTCAACGCGCTCATGAACGCCGGGTACACCGACGAGGCGGCGTCGTGGCGCGACTGGCTGCTCCGCGCGGTGGCGGGGAGTCCCAACCAGGTGCAGATCATGTACGGAATCCGCGGCGAGCGGCATCTGCTGGAGTGGGAGGTGCCGTGGCTTCCGGGATACGAGAACTCGGCGCCGGTGCGCGTCGGCAACGCCGCGCACGACCAGCTGCAACTCGACGTGTTCGGCGAGGTGATCGACGCGCTCGCGTCCGCGCGGGCCGGCGGGTCGGCCGACAGCGCGGATTCGTGGAGTCTGGCGCGCGCGCTCGCCAACCACCTCGAAACGATCTGGGCCGAGCCCGACGAGGGGCTGTGGGAGGTGCGCGGCTCGCGGCAGCACTTCACGCACTCCAAGGTGATGGCGTGGGTGGCGTTCGACCGCATGGTGCGCGCGGTCGAGCGCTACGGGCTCGAAGGCCCGGTGGACCGGTGGCGCGCGGTGGCCGCGCGGATCCACGAGGAGGTGTGTGCCCGCGCGTTCGACCAGACGTTAGGCAGCTTCGTGCAGGCGTACGACTCCCGGCAGCTCGACGCGAGCGTGCTGATGATCCCGCTGGTCGGCTTCCTCCCGCCCATGGACCCGCGCGTGCGCGGCACGGTGGCCGCCATCGAGGCGCGGCTGCTGGACGCGCACGGCTTCGTGCGGCGTTACGAGACCGGGAAGACCGACGACGGGCTACCCGGGGGCGAGGGCGCGTTCCTCGCCTGCAGCTTCTGGCTGGCGCAGAACTACGTGCTGCTCGGGCGGATCGCCGAGGCGCGCGCGCTGTACGGGCGTTTGCTCGGGCTGTGCAACGACGTCGGCCTTCTGAGCGAGGAGTACGACGCGGCGTCGGGTCGCCTGGTGGGCAACTTCCCGCAGGCGTTCTCGCACCTGGGGCTCGTCGGGACCGCGTTCGCGCTGGCGGGTCACGAGGGCGAGGACGGCGCCGGCCCGGCGCCGCGCGCCCTGGCGCCGGCGACGGTCGGCGCCCCCGCCGCCGGTCAGTAGCGTGCGTTCACGCGTACGCCGGTGACCGTCGCGGGGCCGCGGTCGCGGTTGTAGCCCGGGTTGACCACGCGCTGCACGTCCGGGCTCACCTGCAGGTACGCGCCCAGCTGCACGCGGTAGTACGCCTCGGCGATCGTCTCGGGCCCGTAGCGCAGGCGGCCGTCCCCGAGCAGGAATCCCGACCCGCCCGCGGCGAGGTAGGCCTGGTGGTCCGCGGAGAGGCCGTGCCGGACGACGCCGATCCCGAACCGGTCGTCCGGCCGCCGCCAGCGGGCGCCGCTCGCCTGTCCACCGCCGCTCAGGTGCTGCTCGACCTCCGTGAACGCGAAGCTCTCGACGTCGCCGTCGCTCCGGCCGGCGCGAAAGAACGCGCCCGTCTCGCCGCCGTCCGCGAGCGGGAGCTCCGCGTTGACGCCCCAGCCGCGCTTGCGCCGCCCCGGCGCGTCGGTGGCGACGACGTCCGGTGCGGCGCCGGCCGCTGCGCCCTGGGCGATGGCCTCGCGGTAGACTCCCATGCGGGCGTGGTTCACGTAGCCCAGCACGCGCACCGTCGGCGTCCGCGCGCCCAGGCCGAACGCGGTCGGGGTCAGGGTGAGTTCGGCCTGGTCGCCGCGCGCGCGGCCGAGGTCGGCGTCGAAGACGTTGCCGTTGGCGCGGCGGGGCATCTGGAAGCTGCCGACCCGGAGCACCGTACCGGGTCGCACCCACGCCACGGCCACGCCGTTGGTGTAGCCGCGCGTGTCGGCGGCGAAGTCCCACGACGTGTTCTGGAACAGCCCCCAGTTCATGAACTGCAGGCGCGTCGTGTTCGCGTACCGGTTCAGATCGAACAGGTCCGACACCGCGAGCTTCCCCGCGGTGACCTCCACGCGGCGCGACGCGACCACGCCGGGCACCTGGTCCTGGCCGCGCGGCAGCGTGTCGCGCGCGCGACCGCCTAACGGCACCGTGTAGCGCACGAACGCGCGCGCGACGTACGGCCCGGCCCCGAGGTCGACCGTGCCCTGCCGGATCACGTCGCCGTTGGTGTAGCCGGCCAGTCCCACCGCCTTGTTCACGCCCGACCCGCGGATCATTTCCGCGTCGAGGTAGGCCGTGAACCGCGCCGACGCGGCGATGCCGGCGTACACGCCGTACGCGTCGCTCGTCTTGGTCGACGACGCCGGCCCGAGGCTGTTGGCCCCGCGGTACGCGCTCGGCACGCGCGCGAGGTGCTGGGTGATGAGGTTGAACTGTGTGCCGAGCAGGAACGGCGTCCACCGGGCGGAGCCAGCCGAGGCGGGGCGGTTCCCGGCGGACGTGTCGGGCGGAGGCGCCGTCTGCCCGCGGACCACGGCCGGCGACAGGGCGACCGCCGCGGCCGCCCTGCGGCAGAAGGTGCGCGCCCGCGCAAGGCGGGCGAGGCGGTGCGGGCGATTCACGCGACGAACATACCGACGGCGGCGGCAAACATCGCCACGGTCGTGAGGCCGACGACGGCGCGGCCGAGCAGGGAGCTCGGCTGGCCCTGCATGAGGGCGCGGTCGCTGGCCGCGACCAGGATGCCCAACAGCAGGAATGGCGCGAGCAGCCCGTTCAGCACCGCCGACCAGTACAGGGCCGCGACCACGTTCACGTTGGCGTAGTCCATCGCGACGCCGGCCGCGAGGGCGAGGAGGATCACCGCGTAGAACGCGGGCGCGCCGCGGAAGTGCTCGTCCATGCCCTCGCGCCAGCCGAGCAGCTCGGCGAACGCGTACGCGGCCGACCCGGCCAGCGTGGGAATCGCGAGCGCGCCGGTGCCGATCAGCCCAACCGTATACAGCAGGGTGGCCCAACGGCCCGCGAGCGGGCGCAGGGCGGCGGCCACCTGGCGACTGGTGTCGACGTGGGTGATTCCCGCGCGGTGCAGCGTGAGCGCGGTCGTGAGGATGATGAAGAACATCGCGACGTTCGAGAAGAACGTGCCCACGCCCACGTCCACCTTCCGCCGGACGATCGCGTCCGCGCTCGCGCCGAGGCGCGAGACGAGCGAGTGGCGGCCGAGCGCCTTTTCCTCCTCGACCTCCTGCGACGCCTGCCAGAAGAAGAGGTACGGCGAGATGGTCGTCCCGAGAATCGCCACGAGCGTGGCCCACCCGTCGGAGCTGTGCGGGATGGACGGGCGGAACGTCGCGCCGAGCACCGCGCCCCACGACGGGCGCAGATCGAGGGCGGCGATCACGTACGCGAAGAGCACGAGCGCGAGCCACTTGAGCGCATTCGCGACCACGGCGTAGCGCAGCCGTACGGTCGCCCACCCGATGCCGGCCGCGAACAGCACCACCCAGAGGTGCGAGTTCACACGGGTGAGCAGCTCCGCCGCGTCGGCCATCGCGGCCAGGTCGGCACCGATGTTGAGCGTGTTGGCGGCGAGGAGCGCGAAGCACGCGACGGCGAGCACGGAGCGCGGGAACTTGCGCTGGAGCGCGGCCGTCAGTCCCCGACCGGTGACCATCCCGATGCGCGCGCACATCGTCTGCACCGCCGCCATGAGCGGCCAGGTGACCACGGCGACCCACAGGAACGCCGTCCCGAACAGCGCGCCCGCTATGGAGTAGGTCGCGATCCCGGACGGATCGTCGTCGGCCGCGCCGGTGATGACGCCGGGGCCGAGGGCGCGCCAGAAGCGGCGGAGTGGGCCGCGGCGCGGCTCGGGCGGACGGGGACGTGCGCGACGGTCGGCGCCGTCGGCATCAGGCCCCACGAGATTCGCCACGCCCGGCGGCACGAGCACCGGGGGTTCGACGATGGGCATGCGCGGTCCTCCGGCGTCACGGCGCGGCGGACCTCGTCGATCAGCCGGACGCGCGGTAGCAGTCGCCCGCACCGCGGAGCGCGGGCGTGCGTGGTGGTCGAGAGTCGGCGTTCATCGAAAGGCCGAGTGGGTCAGGTCCCCGCGAAGCGCCCGCGGGCCCGGGCGGCATGGTAGCCTCGAGGCCGGCTCGGTCAACCATGCGGCCGATCGGCGCCGCGGGCGGTACGCCTCCTTTGTGCGATCTTTGCCGAGCCGGCCTCGTCACTACACGCCGCGGGCCGCGACCGTCCGAGGGCCGCTCCGGAGTTCCCGCCGCGGCCATCCGACCTTCCCGCCGTTTTGATGCCAGCCGCCGCGCCGTCCAACTCACCTGCCGAACTGCTCTACCTCGTACATCGCGATCCGGAGGAGTTGGCCGACGCCTGCAACGGGATGCGACCGGCCGACATCGCGGAGTCGCTGCTGCAGCTGCCGCCCGACGCGGGCGCGAAGGTGCTCGCGGCGCTCCCGTTCGACCTCGCGGTGCAGACCTTCGACGAGCCGGAGCTGGCGGATCGGCGCGCGGACCTCGTCTGCCGGATGGACGACGCCTCGGCCGGCGCCCTCGTCGACGCGATGAGCGCGGACCAGCAGGCCGACGTCTTCCGCGAACTCTCCGACGCCGACCGGCGTCGGCTGCTGGGCCGCGTCGAACCCGAGACGCGCCGGACGCTCGAGTTGCTCCTGCGCTACCCGCCCGACACGGCCGGCGGGATCATGACCACCGAGTTCGTCGCGCTCCCGAGCACGCTCACGGCGGGTGCCGCGCTCGACGAGATCGCGCGCGTGGCCAAGGGCAAGGAAACCGTCTACGTGGCGTACGTGACCGAGTCGGGCGCGCGCGGCACCGAAGCCGGCACGGACCCGGCGCTCGGCCGGCTCGTGCGTGCGGTCTCGTTGCGCGACCTGCTCGTCGCCCCGCGCGAGCAGCCGCTGCTGGACGTCGGCGTCCGCCGCGCGCCCGTGACCGTGCGCGCCGACGCGCCGCGCGCGGCCGTCGCGCGGATCGTCGGCAAGTACAACCTGCTCGCGGTCCCGGTGGTGGACGAGGGCGGGCGCGTGCTCGGGATCGTGACGGTGGACGACGTGATCGACGCGATCGTGCGCGAGCAGACGCGGAGCATCCAGCAGCTCGGCGGCGTGGAGGCGCTCGACGTGCCGTACACGCGCATCGGGTTCTGGGCCATGATCCGAAAGCGCGGCGGGTGGCTGTGCGCGCTCTTCCTGTCCGAAATGCTCACCGCCACGGCGATGCAGCGCTTCGAGGGGACGATCGAGAAGGCCGTCGTGCTCTCGATGTTCATCCCGCTCGTCATGTCGAGCGGCGGAAACTCGGGATCGCAGGCCACGTCGCTCATCATCCGCGCGCTCGCGCTGCGCGAGCTGCAGCTCAAGGACTGGTGGCGCACGGCGGTGCGCGAACTCCCCACAGGGCTCGTGTTAGGCGGCATCCTCGGCGTGATCGGGTTCGTGCGGATCGAGCTGTGGCAGCACCTCGGGCTGTTCAACTACGGCGTGCACCACTGGCTCGTCGCGCTCACGGTCGGCACCGCGCTCGTCGGCATCGTCGCGTTCGGCTCGCTCGCCGGGAGCATGCTGCCGTTCCTGCTCAAGCGGCTCGGCTTCGACCCGGCGAGCGCGTCCGCGCCGTTCGTGGCGACGCTCGTCGACGTGACGGGGCTGATCATCTATTTCTCGGTGGCCGTCGTGATCCTGCGCGGGACGCTGCTCTGACCACGCGGCGCGGGCGGGCGCTGGTACGGCCCCTGCCTGGCGTTCGGGCTCACCCCCGAACCGGAGCGACCCGTGGCAGACACGTCGGCAATTCGCGAGCACATGGAGGTCGTCGGCAGCGACGGCCAGCACGTCGGTACCGTCGACCACGTGAACGGCGACCAGATCAAGCTCACCCGCAAGGACCCGGCGGCGGGTGGCGAGCACCACATCGTTCCGACCAGCCTCGTCCAGAGCGTCGACACACAGGTGCGCCTGTCGCAGCCGGCCGAGCAGGTGCGCGGCGCGTGGCAGGCCGCCTGACCCCGTGATGCCGTCGGCCGCCCCGGCGGCTCCCGCGCCTCACGCGGTCGTCGGGCAGGCGGCCGGCGACTCGCTCACGGGGCACTGGACGCTCGACCGCGCGGCCAGCGGCGACGTTCGTCGCGCGATCGACACCGCGACGGGGCGCATGAACTTTTTCATCCGCCCCATCGCACGCTCGCGTCTGCGCAGCGCGAACGAGGTGCACGAGCACCTGGTCGTGACGATCACACCGACCGAGATCGCGACCCAGGTCGACCGCATGCCGCCGATCTCAAGTCCGGCGAGCGGCGCGCCCGTGACGTGGGTCCGCGACAACGGCGACGTGTTTCAGCTACACGCGGTGCTCACGGGACAGCGCCTCGTGCAGACGTTCGTCGGCCGCGACGCGAGTAGCCGGGAGAACGTCTTCACCGCCGGGCCCGACGGGCGCACGCTGAACGTCGCCGTCACGGTAGCGCACGCGCGACTGCCGATGCCGGTCGTGTACCGCCTCGTGTACCGGCGGGACGCGGGCGCGCGCTGACCGACGCGGCCGCGACGTTCCGCGCGACGGCGTAGTAGTTGTCGTCGACGTGGAGCGTCCACGCGGCGGTGTCGGCGGGCGCGGCGCGCGCCGACGCGGGGAGGGCGACGCGACCCCACGCCGTGCGCGGGTGCAGTACGGTCGCGGTGCCGCTCGGGAAAAGTACGCGCACTGGCATGGCGAAGCCCGGCACGACCTCGGCCCAACGCACGGCGAGCGAGTCGTCGCCCTCGCGCCGGTACTCGAGCACGGGCACGCGCGTGGTGGTCAGGTATTGCGCGAACACCGGCGCGAGGTCGAGCCCGAGGTGCGCGCTCATGTAGCGCTCGACCTCGGCGCCGGTCACGACCTGGTGCCGGTAGCGCGCCTGCAACCCGCGCAGCGTCGCGCGCCACCGCGCGTCGTCGCCGACGAGTTGCCGGATCGTGTGCAGCATGTTGGCGCCCTTGAAGTACATGTCGCCCGAGCCTTCGGCGTTCACGCCGTAGGGCCCGACGATCGGGCGGTCGTTCTGGATGCGGTTGCGCGTGCCGATCACGTAACGCGCGCCGGCCGCGGGCCCGTCGCGGCACTCGACGTACAGCGCCTCCGCGTAGCTCGTGAACGACTCGTGCACCCACATGTCGGCGATGTCGCGCGACGTCAGACTGTTGCCCCACCACTCGTGCCCGCTCTCGTGCACGACGATGAAGTCCCAGCCGAGCCCGAGCCCGGTCTTCGACAGGTCGCGGCCGAGATAGCCGTTCTGATAATGGTTGCCGTAGGCGACCGCGCTCTGGTGCTCCATCCCGAGGTGTGGCGTCTCGACGAGCTTGTAGCCGTCGGCGTACCACGGGTAGGGGCCGAACCAGTGCTCGAAGCAGGCGAGCATGGGCCGCACCTGCTGGAACTGCGCGCGCGCGGTGTCGGCGTGGTAGGCGAGCGGCCAGAAGTCGAGCGTGAGGCGCCCCGCCTCGCCGTCGTACGTCTCCGCGATGTGCGCGTACCGGCCGGCGTTGGCCGTGACGTCGTAATTGTTGATCGGGTTCGCGACCACCCAGGTGTAGGTGGTCGTGCCGTCGCCGTTGGGCACGACCGACCGGAGGCGCCCGTTGGACACGTCCTGCATCGAGTCGGGCACGGTGACGGCGATCGTCTGCCCCTCGTCGGGTTCGTCGGCCTGGGTGTCCTTACCGGGCCACCAGGCGCTCGCGCCGAGCCCCTGCACCGCCGTCGCGATCCAGGGGTGGCCGAGCGAGTCCGCGGTCCACACGACGCCGCCGTCCCAGGGCGCGTGGCGGGCGACGCGCGGTCGCCCGTGGTAGTACGCGGTGACGACGCGGCGCGCGCCGATCGGTTGGGGCGCGTCGGGCGTGACGAAGTACGCGTTCCCGTCCCGGCGGACGCCCAACGCGCGCCGCGCACCGCGGCCCGACCCGTCGCCCGCGACGACGCTGTCGAGCACGAGCGGGGCCTGCAGGTCGAGTTGCAGTTCGCCGCGCGAGGTGCGCCGGCCGGTCTCGGTGCGGGGGGTGGCGGTGACGCGGTAGGTGACCACGCTCGAGCCGGACAGGCTGCTGTCGGAGGGCGAGAGGCGCACGCGCAGGTCGTAGCGCCGCACGTCCCACCACGCACGCGCGGGGCCGACGGTGCCGCGGAGGGTGTCGGCGTGCGTGAATCGGGGCGCGCTGTCGGCCGGTGGGGCCGCGTGTTGCGTGCCGCTCGCCTGCGCGGCCTGGCGGGCGTCCGACTGCTGGACGGCGGACTGCTGCGCGGTCGCCGCGGGCACGGCTACCGCGAGGCCCACAGTCGCGGTGAACGCGCGGAGCAGCATCCGTCCGCCCGGGCGCGCGGCGCGCTCCGGGTCAGGCACCGCGGTCCGCGCCCCGAATCCGCTCCTCGGCCAGCTGCCAGTCGACGGCGGGCGCCACGTCCTCGTCGGCGAGGTCGAGCATCCCCGCCGCCCGCGCGATCACCGGCGCGCCGAGCGCCGGCGGGAGCGCGCGCCCAAACTCGACCTCCGCACGCCGGCACAGTCGCTCCTCGCGCGGCAGGTCGGCCGCCCACCGCTCCTCGTCGCGTCGCCAGCCGAAGCGCTCCGACGCGGCGTGCAGGCGCGCGTGCACCCCCTCGTGTACGATCGACGACGCGACGGGCGCGGCGGTGATGTCGCGCCGCGCGAGGAACGTGAGCTCGGTGATCACCGCGCGTTCGGCGGGGAGGAACGCGCCGCGGCAGGCGAACCGCACGACGCGGATCTCGCGCGCGTCGCGGCGAAGGTGCGCGAGGCGCCACGGCTGGTAGTGGGCGATGAGCCGGAGGGCCTCGTCGAGGCGCTCGAGCACCGCCGGGGTCGACACGTCGGCCCGCGTGTTCTCGACCGCGACGCGCATGCCCTGTACCGAGTACACGGCGCGGGGCGGCGGGAGCGGGACGCCGAGCCGGTCCGCGGCCGCGCGGATGATGTCGCCTAACGCCACGGCGCGGCCCTCAGTCGCCCGCCAGGGCGAGCGCCTCGAGGAGCCCGCCGTCGTCGACGTCGGCCACGGTGCGCGTCGCGGCGGCGATCGCCTCGGGTTCGGCGTTGCCCATGGCGACGCCGAGGCCGACCGCGCGCAGGGCGGCCACGTCGTTCGCGCCGTCGCCGACCATCATCACACTGGCCATCGGGACGCCGTAGGCGTCGGCCACGGTGCGCACGGCGCTGGCCTTGTCGATGCCGGCGGCCGTGATGTTGAGGAACATCGAATCGCCCATCGCGGGCGACGCGGCGGGCCCGATGACGAGCCCCGGCAGCTGCTCGGCCACGACCGCGTCGGTCTCCTCGATCGGGACCACCCACTGCGCGCGCACCGCCGGCCCGCCGAGCGCGGCCGCCAACCGGTCGAGCGGGTGCGGCGCGTAGGGAATGCCGAGTAGGTCGGCGTGTCGGCTGCCACGGTCGCCCGGCACGCCCGGCGCGTCGTCGACGACGTACGATGCGTCCCGGTAGAGCTCGAGGATGCGCCCCGACCCGGCCGCGCGTGCCTCGCGTGTGCGCCGCACGAGGAAGTCGACCGCACCCGCGGGGAGCGGCACCGAACGCGACGTTCCGGTGGGCAGCTGGACGACGCTCGCGCCATTCTGGAAGATGTGCCAGCCGTCGGCGTCGAGCCGCTCGGCGAAGGCGCGTGCCTTGCCGAGCGCCGCCCGCCCCGAGCAGATGGCGAGGCGCACGCCGCGCGCGCGCAGGCGCGCGGCGGCGGGCCAGACCGACGCCGGCACGACGCCGGAGCTGCCGACGAGCGTGCCGTCGACGTCGATGCAGACGAGCGCGATGCGAGAACCCATGGTGGGCAGTCTAGCGCATCCCCCGGTCACCACGTACCGCCCGCGCGCGCCGGCGGCCACCTTTCGCGCGCGGCACACCACGCCGCCCTTCGCCCACCGGCACCCGCTCGCCCCCATGACTGCGACCGTCCCGAGCACCCGCCCCTGGCTCGCGCAGTACCCGGCCATCGTGCCGCGCAGTCTCGCGCCCTACCCGGACCTGCCGCTCCACGCGTACGTGCGCTCCGCGGCCGAACGGTTCGGTGACCGCGCGCTCTTCCTGTTCTACGGGGCGACCACGTCCTTCCGCGAGCTGCACGACCGCGTGGAGCGGTTCGCCGCGGCGCTCCAGTCGTTAGGCATCCGCAAGGGCGACCGCGTGGCACTCATGCTGCCCAACTGCCCGCAGTTCGCGGTCGCGTTCTACGGCGCGCTGCGCGCGGGCGCGACGGTGCTCGGCCTCAACCCGCTCTACACGCCGCGCGAACTCGGCCACGTGTTGCGCGACTCGGGCGCGGAGACGTTCGTCGTGCTCGCGCCGATGCTGCGCGTGTTCGACGCGATTGCCGGGGGAACGCCGGTACGCCGCGTGGTCGTGACGGGGCTGGAAGAGGCGATGCCCGCGCCCGTCGCGGCCGGCTACGTCGCCAGAGCGCGCGCGGAGGGCACCTATATCGAGGTTCCCGAGCGGGAGGGCGTGTACCGGCTCGAGGCGCTGCTGGCCGAGGCGCGCGGCCCCGCCGCGCCCGTCGCGGTGGACGTCGACCGCGACGTCGCCGTGCTGCAGTACACGGGCGGCACGACCGGCGCGAGCAAGGGCGCCATGCTCTCGCACCGTAACGTGGTGGCCAACGCGCTCCAGTCGCACGCCTGGTGCCCGCAGCTGACGGACGGCGCGGAGACGTGCGTCGCGATCATCCCCTTCTTTCACATCTACGGACTGACCTGCGCGCTCAACCTCAGCGTGGTCGCGGGCGGGGCGACCCTCGCGTTGCTGCCGCGCTTCGACGTGACGGATGCGCTCGACCTGCTCGAACGCACGCGGGCCACGGTGTTTCCGGGCGTGCCGGCGATGTTCGTCGCGTTCAACGCCGCGCTCGCGGCCGACCCGTCGCGGGCGTCCGCGTTCGCGCGCCTGAAGCTCGTCAACTCCGGTTCCGCGCCGCTCCCCGTCGAGGTCGCGCGGGAGTTCACCGCGCGCACGGGCGTGTCGATCCTGGAGGGCTACGGGCTGAGTGAGGCGGCGCCGACGACGCACGCCCAGGTGCCCGGCCGCGCGCCGCACGAGGGCACGGTCGGCGTGCCGATCAGCGACGTCGATTGCGTGCTCGTCGACGACGATGGCCGCCCGGTGGGCGCGGGCGAGCCGGGCGAGGTCTGCGTGCGCGGGCCCAACGTCATGCTCGGGTACTACGACCGGCCCGACGAGACCGCGGCGGCGTTGCGCGACCACGGCGACGGCGGTTCGCCGTGGCTCCACACCGGCGACGTCGGCGTAATGGACGGCGACGGTTACGTGCGCATCGTCGATCGCAAGAAGGACCTGATCCTCGTCGGCGGCTACAACGTCTATCCGCGCGAAATCGAGGAGTTGCTGCACGAACACCCGGCGGTGCAGGAGGCGGCGGCGTTCGCCGCACCCGACGCGTACATGGGCGAGGTGGTGCGTGCCGCGGTCGTGCTCCGCCCCGGCGCGGCCGCGACCGCCGAAGAGCTCGTCGCGCACTGCCGCACCGGGCTCGCGTCGTTCAAGGTGCCACGCACCATCGAGCTGCGCGACACGCTGCCGCGTTCCACCGTGGGGAAGGTGCTCCGCCGCGTGCTGCGCGACGACCCGCCCGCGAGCACGACCCCGGCGTGACCCCGGCGTGAACCCCTCCCCCGCGTGACCGGCGCGGTCGGCGACGGCATCGGTCGCGTCACGCTCACGGCGCTGCTCGTGAGCAACATGGTCGGCACCGGCGTGTTCACGTCGCTCGGCTTCCAGGCGCGCGGCCTGCACACGACGTTCGCCCTCCTGCTGCTCTGGGTGGTGGGCGGCGTCGCCGCCGCCTGCGGCGCCTTGTCGTACGCCGAGCTCGGCGCCGCTCTGCCGCGCTCGGGCGGCGAGTACGTCTACCTCGGGCGCGCGTACCATCCGCTCGTCGGTTTCCTCGGCGGATGGGTGTCGATGACCGCGGGTTTCGCCGCGCCTATCGCCCTGGCAGGCATCGCGTTCGGTCGCTACGTCGGCGCGGTCGTCCCGGTGGCGCCGCTGCCCGCCTCGCTCGTCCTCGTTGGTGCGGCCGCGCTGCTCCATGCCACCAACCTCACGGCCGGGCGCCGCGTGCAGGTGGCGCTCACCGTGGCCAACCTGCTGCTGATCGTCGGGTTCGTCGCGGCCGGGCTCGCGCGCGGAGGCCAGCCAGTCCCGCTCGCGCCCACGCCCGACGCGTGGCGCGAGGTGGCGAGCCCCGCGTTCGCCGTGTCGCTCGTCTACGTGGGGTACGCTTACACGGGGTGGAACGCCGCCGGCTACGTCGCGGGCGAGGTGCGCGACCCGCGGCGCGCCGTGCCACTCGCCGCGGCGTTAGGCACCGGACTGGTCGCGTGGTGCTACCTGCTGCTCAACTACACGTTCCTGCGGCTCGCCCCGCTCGCCGACCTCGAGGGGGTCGTCGAGGTCGGCGCGCTCGCCGCGCGCCACGCGTTCGGCCCCGCCGGCGCGACGGTGGTGAGCGCGACGATCGCCCTCCTGCTCGTGGCGACGGTGAGCGCGATGGTGCTCGCCGGCTCGCGCGTGACGCAGGCGGTCGCGGGCGGGATGCAGCGTGCCGGCGTGCTCTCCGCCCGGACCGCCGGGGGTACGCCCCGGAACGCCGTGTTCGCGCAGGCCGCGCTCGTCGCGCTGCTCCTGCTCACCAACTCGTTCGAGCGCGTGATGGCCTACACCGGGTTCACGCTCACGCTCACCTCGCTGCTCGCCGTGGTGGGGCTGTTGGTGCTCCGCGTTCGCGAGCCGGCGCTTCCGCGGCCGTACCGGGCGTGGGGCTACCCTGTGACACCGCTCGTCTACGTGGCGGTGTCGCTCTGGACGTTGGGGTTCGTGCTCGCGGAGCGGCCGCGCGAGTCGCTGCTCGGACTCGCGACGGTGCTCGCGGGGGTGCCGGTGTGGTGGGGGCTGCGCGACCGCCCTTCCGCGCACGCGCCGGCGGACGCCTGAGGGCCGAAGGCCCCGGGCGGCGCGCCGGCGCCCGTCAGGTCACGCCGTCGCGTCGAGCGACGCCATGTCGATCACGAACCGGTACTTCACGTCGCCCTTCAGCATCCGGGTGTAGCCCTCGTCGATCCGCTGCACCGGGATCACCTCGATGTCGGCGCCGAACCCGTGCGAGGCGCAGAAGTCCAGCATGTCCTGCGTCTCGCGGATGCCGCCGATGAGCGAGCCGGCGAGCCGCCGCCGGCCCGTGATGAACGGCCACACCTGGGGGACGACGTGCGGCTCGGGCGAGCCGCCGAGGAGCACGAGCGTACCGTCGCGCCGCAGCGCATTGAGTTCGGGGCCGAGGTCGTGCGGCGCCGAAACCGTGTCGATGATCAGGTCGAGCGAGTTCACCGTGGATTTCATCTGCGCCTCGTCGCGCGAGACGACGACGTCGGTCGCGCCGAGGCGCCGCGCGTCCTCCGCCTTGTTGGGCGAGGTGGTGAACAGCGTGACCTCCGCGCCCATCGCCCGCGCGATCTTCACGGCCATGTGCCCGAGGCCGCCGAGGCCCACGACGCCGACGCGCTGGCCGGGGCCGACGCGCCACTCGTGCAGCGGCGAGTATGTGGTGATCCCGGCGCACAGGAGCGGCGCGGCGGATGCCGGGTCGAGACCGTCGGGCACGCGGAGCACGAACTTCTCGTCGACGACGATCGTGTTCGAGTAGCCGCCTTGCGTCGGGCGGCCGGTCTCCTTCTCGGTGCCCCCGTACGTCCCGGTGAAGCCCACCTCGCAGTACTGTTCCAGCCCGTCGCGGCAGCTGTCGCACGCCTGGCAGCTGTCGACCATGCACCCCACGCCCACGAGGTCGCCCTCGCGGAAGCCGCGCACGTCGCCGCCGACCGACGCGACGCGTCCGACGATCTCGTGCCCCGGGACCTGCGGGTACTTGATCGGGCCCCACTCGCCGCGGACGGTGTGGAGGTCGGAGTGGCAGATGCCGCAGAACAGGATGTCGATGCGGACGTCGCGCGGCCCCGGGTCGCGGCGCTCGAAGCGCCACGGGGCCAGGGGGGACGTCGCGTCGTATGCCGCGTAACCGTGTGTCGGGATCATTTCTCGTGGGTTGAGACGGGCGCGTGCCGTTCGCCGCGCATAGGCGAGCCCTCCGAGCATTATCGGTGCTACGCACCGCGCAAATGGCGGGTTCGGCCGTCGTTCGGGCAGGACCGGCCGCGCCGGGCGACGGCCGCATGCCCGCGCGCGGCAGGGGCCCGAGGTGCCGACGCCGACGTAGCTTTCCGCAGCCGGCGGACCAGACACGGCGGACTCAGCCATTATCGGTGCGTCCGCCCCGTTTCCATCACACCCACGCGCGAGATGCGGCTCGGCATAGACCTCGGCGGTACCAAGATCGAAGCGCTCGCCCTCGCGGACGACGGCGGCGAGGTGGTTCGGCGGCGCGTACCGACGCCGCGTGACTACGCCGGAACGCTCGCCGCCGTGGCGTCCCTCGTCGCGGATGTCGCGCGCGCCGCGGACGTGGCGGGTGACGCGCCGGTCGGCATCGGAATCCCCGGCGCGGTCGTCCCCGCCACGGGCCTCGTCAAGAACGCGAACTCGACGTGGCTCAACGGCCGTCCGTTAGGCGACGACCTCGCGCTCGCGCTGGGCCGCCGCGTGCGGCTGACCAACGACGCCAACTGCTTCGCGCTCTCCGAGGCGGCCGACGGCGCGGGCGCCGGCGCGCCGGTGGTCTTCGGCGTGATTCTCGGGACCGGCGTGGGGGGCGGCGTGGTCGTCGACGGCGCCTGCCTCACCGGCGCGAACTCGCTCGGCGGCGAGTGGGGCCACAACCCGCTGCCGTGGGCGCGCGCCGACGAGCTGCCCGGGCCGCCCTGCTACTGCGGCCGCACCGGCTGCGTCGAGCAGTTCGTGTCGGGGCCGGCCTTCGCGCGCGACCACGCCGCGCACACGGGGGAATCGCGCACGACCGTCGAGATCGTCGCGGCGGCGGCCCGCGGCGAACCCGGGGCCGTCGCGTCGCTCGAGCGCTACCACGACCGGCTCGCTCGCGCGCTCGGGACGGTCGTGAACCTGCTCGACCCCGACGTCGTCGTGCTCGGCGGCGGCATGTCGAACGTGCCCGGCATGGCCGAGGCCGCGGGGGCGCGACTGGGGGCGAACGTCTTCTCCGCCACGGGCGGGGCGGCGGGCGCGCCGCCGCTCGCCACGCGCGTCGTGCGCGCGCTCCACGGTGACTCCAGCGGCGTGCGCGGCGCGGCGTGGCTGTGGCCCGCACACTGACGCGGGACGCGATTCCGCGTTAGGCGACGGCGCGGCGCGCGCCGATCCGCCGCGCGCCGTCGCGCATCTCGCGCTCGATCTGGCCCGCGTACGTCCAGAAGTCGACCTGCATCGCGTGCCGCGCCGACGCACGGTGGCGCGCGGCGACCGCCCGGGCCTCGGCCGCGATCGAGCGCCGCATCGTGTCGACGTCGGGCAGGATCCAGTCGCCGGCGACGAGCCCGGCGACCCACCGCCCCTGCCGCTCGGCGATCGGGACCACCGACCCGGCCGGCTGGACGAGCCCGACGAAGTAGAGCCCGGGGACCCGCGGCTCGACCACGTGCTGATAGAGCGCCACGCGATTCTCGTCGACCGCGACCACGTCGGGCGCGAGGAACGGGAACGTCACGCGGTACCCCGTCGCATAGACGATGGCGTCGAACGGCTCGCGCGTGCCGTCCTCGAACACGACCTCCGATCCGTCCAACTCGGCGACGTTCGGCCGCACCGCGACGCGCCCGTGCGCGACGTGTGTGAGCAGGTCCTGGGTCAGCGTCGGGTGCGCGGCGAGGATGCCGTGGCGCGTCTGGTCGCCGGCCGCGAGGTAGACGAGCACGCGGTACGCGCACGCCCGGATCCACCGCGGGACGCGCTCGCTCGCGCGCGTGATCCAGCGGTCGGCCGGACGACCCAGCAGGTATTTCGGGACGATCCACGCGCTCGAGCGCGTCGAAAGCGTCACGCGTCCGGCCACACCCACGAGGTCGACCGCGATGTCGACGGCGGAGTTGCCGATGCCGACGACGAGCACGCGCCGCTTCGCGTACGCGTCCGGACGGCGGTAGTCGTGCGAGTGCAGCGTTTCGCCGTCGAAGTGGCCCGGGTAGTCGGGGACGCGCGGGTTCCAGTGGTGCCCCGTGCACACCGCGACGGCCCCGAACCGCCGCGTCTCGTGCGCGCCGTCGCGGTCGCGCAGGGTCACGTCCCAGGCGATCGCGCTCGAGTTCCGGGCCGCGTCGCGGGTCGGGACGACGCGCACCACGTCGGTGCGGAAGCGGACGTGCGGCGTCACGCCGAAGTGCTCGGCGTACGCTTCGAGGTACCGCAGCACGTCGGCGTGTTGCGGGAAGTCGGCGTAGTTCTCCGGCATCGGAAAGTCGGAGAACTGCGTGTTCCGCGTGCTCGAGTCGAGGTGGAGCGACTCGTACGCCCCGCTCCGGCCGTTGTCGTTCTCGTACGGCCAGAGGCCGCCTAACGCCGAGCCCTGTTCGTAGCAGTCGAACGGCACGCCGCGCTCGGCGAGAGCCTTGGCCGTGGCGATCCCCGAGCACCCCGCACCCACGATGCAGACGCGCTCGCCCGGCGCGAGGGCCGTGCGGGGACCGACAGGCGGCATGGGCGGCGGGTCGGGGTGGCGGACGCAGGCGGGGCGCGGCAGGCTCCCCCGGCGCTGTTGTACGGCGCGCGGCACCCGCCCGCAAGACCGGCCGCCGCCCGCATCGGCGGCGGGCGCGTCGGATCGCGCGGCCCGGGCGCCGGACCGCGCGCTACGTCACGCGGCCAGTCGCAGCGCCGGCGGTCGCTCCGCCGCCCCGAGCTGCTGCGCGACCAGCGCGGCGTACGTGGGGCAGTCCGTGAGCAGGCGCTCGTGCGGCCCGTCGCCGACGATCCGGCCGCCCTGCACGACGAGGATCCGGTCGGCGTCGCGCACGGTGTTGAGACGGTGTGCGACGACGAACGTCGTGCGCCCGCGCCGGAGCGCGCGCAACGCGTCCTGCACCGCGCGCTCGCTCTCTGCATCGAGCGCGGCCGTGGCCTCGTCGAGCAGGAGCACCGCGGGGTCGACGAGGAACGCACGCGCGATGGCGATCCGCTGGCGCTGACCGCCCGAGAGTCCGCGGCCGCCCTCGCCCACGCGATGCTCGTAGCCGCCGGGCATGGCCCGGATGAACTCGTCCGCGTTCGCGGCACGCGCGGCCGCCTCGACCTCGGCGCGCGTGGCCGTCGGACGCCCGTACGCGATGTTCGCGGCGATCGAACCCGCGAAGAGCACCACCTCCTGCGGCACGACGCCGAGTTGGCGCCGGACGCTCGCCACCTGCAGCCCGCGCAGGTCATGGCCGTCGAGCAGAACCCGCCCGCTCGTCGGCTGGTGCACGCGCTGCACCAGGCGCAGCACGGTCGACTTGCCGCCGCCCGACGGGCCGACGAGCGCGACGGTCTCGCCCGGCGCGACGTCCACGCGCAGCCCGTCGAGCGCGGCGCGCGCGCCGTCGTACGAGAAGCGGACGTTCTCGAACGTCACGCGCCCACGGAGTACGGGCGCGGGCACGGCGTCGGGCAGGTCGGGCGACTCCTCTTCGGCGTCGAGCACTCGGAACACCGACTCGAGCGCGACGACGGCCTTGCGCACGGCCGGGTACGTCTCGACCAGCAGCGACACCGGCGCGAACACGCCGCCGACGTAGCCCCACAGCGCGAGGAGAGCGCCTAACGTGAGCGCGCCGCGGAGCACGAGCCAGCCGCCGTAGCCGAGCACCGCGAGGCGCGCGACGAGTTCGGCCGCGCCCGCGGCGGCCGTGACGCGGGCGTCGGAGTGCACCCCGCGGCGGATGCTCGCGAACGCCCAGCGCGTGCGGCGCAGGAAGCGGTGCTCCTCGGCGCGCTCGTTGGTGAACGCGCGCACGGTGCCCATTCCGTGCAGCACCTCGCCGTACCAGGCCCAGAGCCGGGTCCAGAACGTGTGGTGCATCGCGTCGCGCGCGGCCTGTTGCGGCGCGGCGGCGGCGGCGAGCGCGGCCGGGATCGGGACGAGGCAGAGCACGGCCGCGGCGAGCGCGGGCTGCAGCCGCCACATGCCCCACGCCGCGACGGTGACGTAGACGACGGTCGGTAACAGGCGGTAGGCGACGTCCGTGAACGCGCCCGCGGTCTGCGGCGCACTGCTCTCGATGGCGTAGCGCAGGCCGCCCGTGCCGATCTCGGCCTGCGTGTGCGGCGAGAGCACGCTCAGCTTGGCCGCGACGTGTCGGCGGAGCTGGTACTCGACGCCGAGCCGCACCTGCCACGTCGCCACGGTGACGCGCGCGCCGGCGAGCGTACGCCACGCGAGCACGACCGCGATCGCGCCCACCGCCTGCGCGAGTCCACGCAGCGCCGCCGGCGACGCGCCCACCCCACCCGCGCGCGCCGCGCTCGTGAGGAAGTCGACGAGCGAGCGAAAGACGAGCGGCTCGGCCGCTGCGGCGACCGCGACGCTGAGCGCGCCGGCGAACGTGATCGCGACGCGGCGCCGGTTGGGGCGGACGAACAGCGCGAACGCACGCCGGACGAGGGCGATGGCGGCGGGGGCAACGAGCACGCGAGGCGGGACCGGCGGTGGGGAGGTCGGATGCGACGAGGGGGGGTGTGGCGTGGTCGCCACACTCTCCCTCCGACGCGCCAGACGCCGCGGTGTCACACGGGCCGCTTCGGGTCGAGCCGTCAGAACACGTTCGCGGCGCGCTCGAGGCGCACGACGTACTGCCGTTCCCGGCCTGCGGTGTAGCGGCCCGCGTAACGAAGGTCCATCACGATGCGGTCCCGCTTCCAGTCGCCGGCGAGTGCCGGGGGCGTGTGCCCGCGCTTCGACGGATCCGGGCGGAGCGTGAGATGTCCGTCACGCACCGTCCAGCTTCCGCGCGCGTCGGCGTCCGACCAGTCGTCGCCGATCGGCAACGGCGTGCCGGCAACCACGTGCGCGTACTGGTAGTGCACGTCGACGGTGAACCGGCCGGACGGGTGGAGGTTGAGCAGCACCCGGTCGACCCGGCCGACGAGTTCGTAGCCGGCCGCGCCGACGAGGCGGTCGGCCGCGGGCAGCGCACGCCCGTTGACGCGCTCGAGGCGGTAGACGCCCGCGACCCGGGCGTCGTCGGGCGCGGGGAGGGCGGCCGGCGCGCGTCCGGCCGGCACGCCGACGCCGGTTCCGGTAAGGAACACGGCGGCGGCGTACGCGCGGATCATCGCGTCGGCTCCGATCACGGCGACGGGGTGAAGTTCCACGTCAGGATGTCGTGGTTTTCCCACGCCCCGCCCGTCGCGCCCGTGAAGCCGATCCACGCGCGACCCTGTGCGTCGAGGATGCTGTTCCCCTTCACGTTGGTCAGCGTGATCGCGGAGGTGATTGCCGGCGTCGTCGCACCGTCGAAGTAGACCGAGAGGGCGCCCGGGACGTACGTCACCCGTACCGTGTGCACCTGCCCGTCCTTGAAGTTGATGCTCGGCGTGACGGGCGAACCCCACGTGCAGCCGCTGCCCGAAGTGGCCGTGTTGTGAACCGCGGTGATCGCCGCCGTGCCGCACGACTGCACCGCGACGTGGTTGGCGTCGGGATCGTTGTTCTCGGTGTTCTGCCAGGTGTCGAGCTCGATGGCGAGCGCGTTGGTCAACCCCGGGTACCCGATGCCGCCGCCGTACTGCCCGGTCGCCGTGTTGCTCGTGCTCTGGATGACCAGTGCGAGCCCGTCGGCGCCCCCGGGCGAATAGCCGCCCGGCGATGAGATCTGGAACTTGAACGTGGTCTCGAAGCTCGCGGAGAGCTTCTGCGCGACCGGCTGCCACACGCCGCCCGTCTGACTCGCCGAAGTGCCCGTGAGGCGCATCGCGCACCCCGAACGCGTCGTCGAACCGCTCGTATTCAGGCCCGCCAGGGTGCAGAAGTCATGGTACGCGATGGTCGTCGTCACCGTGGTCGCGCTCGTCGTAGCCGACGCGCCGCCCGCGACGCCGCTCGAGACCGTGAGCGCTGCCGTGCCCGGGGCGATGCCGCGCAGCGCCCCCAGCGTGTCGACCAGCACCACACCGCCGTTGGTCGAAGTGAACGTGAGCAGGCGGCGCGGAACCGTGACACCGTTCGCATCCGTGGCGGTGACGGCGAGCGACGTCGTGTCTCCGATGTCCATCGCGACGCTCGGCCCGGTCGCGGCGATCTGCGTCGCGATCTGGCGGACGGCCGCGGCCGTCACCCCTTGCAGGCCGCCGACGGCCGCCCGGATCTGCGTCGCGCCGTTCCCGGTCGAGGTGATGCCGACCCACTTCGTCCCGTCGGGGCGCGTTCCGCTCGTACCGAGCGACACGGGGCCGGTTGTCGAGAGCGTCCACGTCACGGTCGCGGCAGACAGTACGTTCCCGCCCGCATCCTTGACCACCGCGGTCACGGTGTCGCCCGCACTCAGCGCCGCGAGCGAGAGCGAATCACGCCCCATCACGATCTGGTACGGCGCACCGGCCACCGCCGTCGCACCGATGGTCGCGGCCTGCGCGACACCGGTCACCGTTGCCGTGATGGCCTGCGCGCCCGCCGTCTGCCCGAGCGTCCATCTGCCGAGCGTCGCGACACCCGACGCATTCGTCGTCGCCGTCGCACCCGTGAGCGTGCCCTGTCCGGTCCCGGCGGCGAAGGTGACACTCACACCTGGGACTGCGTTGCCGGCGGCATCGGTCACCGTGACCGCCGGAGCGATCGCGACCGCCGTGAGCACCGTCGCCGATTGTGCGTTGCCCGCCGTGACCGCAAGCGCCGCGGGGGCGCCGGCCGTGACCGTGAGCGTGGGCGCGGTCGCCGGGATCGCGGTCCCGTCGGCCGTGGCAGTCACCGCCGTGGCGGTGCCGGCGCGCACGCCGGTGATGGTGGCCGCGTAGGTACCGTCGCCGCGGTCAGTTGCGGCGGAGACGGTGCCCGTCGCGACACCTGCGCCCGGCGAGCCGCTCCCGAACATCACGGCGACCGCGTGGCCGGCGCCCACGCGGTTGCCGTACGCATCCTTCGGCGTGACCGTCGCGGTCACCGTCGCGCCGCTCGCCACCGCGGCGGCGGAGAGCGTGAGGGTCGACTGCGACGCGTTCACCGCGCCCGCGGTGGCCGTCGCCGAGAAGGCGACCGTCGCCACGTTAGGCGCACTCGCCGCGAGGGCGTACGCGCCCGGGACGGTCCCGAGCGTCCAGCTGCCCGCCGTGGCGACGCCGTTCGCGCCGGTCGTGACCGTCTGCGTGGTGCCGCCACCGATGGTCGCGCCCGGTCCGGCGCCGGTGCCGATCGAGAACGTCACCGGCACGCCGGCCACGTTCGCGCCACCCGCGTCGACCGCGCGCACCGACGGCGCCGTGGGGAGCGCGGTGCCGAGGACGGCCGTTCCGCCGTCGCCGGCGACGCGCACCAGCTGCGCCGTGACCTGCTGCACGGTCACGGCCGAAGTGGCCGTCACGGTGCCGAGGGTGGCGGTGATCGTGGTCGTGCCGCCGCCTACCGCAGTGACGGTCCCGGTCGCGTCACCGCCGCCGACGACCGCGGCCACGCCGCTGGCCGACGACCAGACGAGGCCTATGGTCGGGACCGCGTTCCCGGCCGCGTCCGTCGCGCTCGTGACCGTTAACGTCGCCGTGGCGCCGAGCGAGGCGAAGTGCAGCGTGGCCGGCGAGAGTGTCAAGCGCGCGGCCGTGCCTCCGGTGACCTGCAGCGCCGGCGTGCTGGTCGCGGCCACGCCGTCGACGGTGGCGCTGATCGGGACCGCGCTGCCGGCGCGCACGCCCGTCAGCGTCGCGACGTAGGTGCCGTCGCCCGCGTCGCGGACGGCCGACACCGTCGCGGTGCTCGCCGCGGCGTTCCCGGCGCCGCCCCCGACGGAGATCACGACGGTGCGCCCCGCGCCGATCGGGTTGCCGCCCTCGTCGCGCGGGGTGACGGTCACCGTCGCCGTCGCGCCGCTCGCGACCGTCGGAGCGGAGAGCGTGACGACGATCTGCCCGGCGCTGACCGAGCCGACCGTGACCACGATCGCGCCCGAGGTCACCGGCGCGAGCGACGGCGCGCTGAAGCGCAGCGTACGTGCCCCGGCAGCGCCGCTCAGCACGAGGTCGGCGAAGTGCGCGACGCCGGCGGAATCCGTCGGCACGGTGAGGGTGCCGGCGAGCGTCCCGACCGCGCCGGCGCCTAACGACGCGACGACCGGAAGGCCGGCGACGTGCACCGGGTTCCCCGACGAGTCGGTCACCTGAACCGCCGGAGCGGCGCCGAGGATCGCGCCCGCGGCCGCCGACGCGGGCGGCGCGGCCGCCAACGCCAGCGCGGCCGCCGCACCGGGCTGCACACCGAGCGTGCGACGCAGCACGATACGGCCGGCCGAGTCGGACGCCGACGCGCCGCCAGCCGTCGGCCCGGCGCCTGCCGCGCCCTGCGCGATGCCTAACAGTACGGCCGACGCGGTGTACGAACCGGCGCGCGTCGGCAGGTTCCACACCGCGTGCGCGACGCCGTCGCTGCCCGTCTGCGCGGAGTCCGGCGTGACGCGGCCCGCCGGAACGACGAAGCGCACCCACGCCCCGGCGACGGGATGCCCGTCGGGGCTGAACACGGGCGCGTCGAGCGCCGTACCGGTGGTGTCGCCTGCGACGATCGCGGGTGGCGTGCGCACGCGCACCCACGCCGTGTCCTGGGCGGGCGCCTGGATCGGCGCCGCGGTGTACCCGGCTGGATTGGCGGGGCCGGTGACGGCGGCGAGCACGCTTGCCGTGCCGGCCGCGGCGCCGGGCGCGACGTGCACGATGCCCGCGGCCGAAACGGTGACACCGGCGGCCGCGGGCACGAACGCCGCGTCGGCGATCACGTACCCGCGCGCATCGCGCGCTTCCATCCGCACCGGGATCGAGTCGCCGGGCGTGAGCAGGGACTGCGGCGGCGTCACGTGCACCACCGCGGCGATCTGCCGCACCACGACCGCGATCGTGTCGACCGCGAGCACGGTGCCGTCGGCGGCGACGGCGCGGAGGGCGACCCGCGCCGTCCCGTTCCCCTGCGCCACCAGCGGCGCGACGGCGACGGGCGCGGCCTGCGTGAAGGAGGCCGCCGGCGTGGAGGCCGCGGTCGACCGCACCACCATGCGCAACGGCGTCGGGGCGAGGCCGGCGCGGAGAGCCGCGACCCTCGCGCCGGCGCGTACGGCGCGCAGGGCCGGCGCCGCGCTCGGCGCGGCACCCTGCACGAGTTGGGCAGCGGGGGCGCCGACGCTCACGATGGCCGAGTCGGCCGCGGTGAGCGGCGCGGCCTGCAGCGTAGCGCCCGCGACGGCGTGGCCGCGCGCATCCTGCAGCACGACCGTCGGCACGACGGAATCGCCGAAGCTCCACGCGCGAAAATCCGGCGCATTGACGCCGAGCGATCCGCGCTGCGCGACGTGCACGAGAACGGTATCCGCGCAGCGCGCGCCGGCGAGGCAGAACGGATGCGTCGCGACGAGCGTGTCGGTGCCGCCCTGCTGCCCAACGGCGCGCACGGAGTCACCCACCGGCCCGGCGAACTGCACCGCGCCCGCGCCGACGCGCGTCCACTGGACACCGAGCCCCGCCCGCGGGACGAGGGCGCCGGACGTGCTCGTCGAGCGGACGAGGCCAGTGCCGAGTACGACGGCGGTGTCGCCGAGTGCCGTGATCGTCGTGTCGCGCGCGCTCGCGGCGCGCACCCCGGCCACGACCACGGTCGCGCGGCGAGTCATCGCGGTGGGGTAGAACCGCGGATCGGTGAGCGTGATCACGACGTCCGTGGCGCCCGGCTGGCGCGCGTCGACGTGCACGCTGTCGCCGCCCTGAGCATCGACGCCTCCCGCGGCGACGCTTTCAGAAGCCGCGCCTGCCGACACGGGTGCGCGTAGGGCCGCGGCACCGAGGATCGTCGGCGTGGCGACCGCCCAGTGGACGGACGCGTCGAGCACCTCCCGCCCCTTGTCGTCGATCACGCGGACCGCCACCGGGCGCCCGTCGCCCACGACGAGGGTGTCGGCCCAGTTCCGCGGCTCGAGGGTGGCGTGGAACTTCTCGGGTCCGGTGTGCAGGTCCTCGCCGCAGCCGCCCGAAAGCAGAGCCGCCGCGGTCAGGATTGCCCCGCCGGCGGCCGCGCGAACGCGTCGCGTCGTCGTGGTGATCATCGTGCCGTGTCCTCTGGCGCGATCGCGCTCACCGTCGGCCGAACGATCGCGCCGCTCGCACGCGCGGAACCCGCATTCCGTGCGGCACGGTCAAACGCGAGCCCGAAGCCGGCGAGCAGCGGCGAGCGGTTGGCGGCGATCACGCGGCCCGTGTACGTCCACTGCCGCACCGACCCCGTCAGGTGCAGTCCGCGGTAGAGGGCGACGTCCGCGCCGAGTTGCAACCCGGCCCCGACGGTCGCGCCGCGCGTGAGGCGCGGCCGGTCCTGGTAGCCGGTCTGCCCGAGATACGGCGCGTTGATGCCGCGCCAGTCGTAGCCGCCGGAATCGACCGTACTGAGTGCCTGCCCCGCGAGCGCCGCAATGGCGGGGCGCAGGGTGAGCGGGCCGGCGCGCAGCGCGCGCGCGAGTCCCGCGGTCACGCCCTGCGCCGTGGTCGTCGGGCGCGCCGCGCGCAGCCAGCCGACCTCCAGTTCTGCGCCGGAGAAGACGCCTCGGTCCAGCCGCCGGCTGACCGTCGCGGCCAGACTCGGCAGTGCGTGGCGGTCGATGGGGCCACCATTCGCCTGAAGCCACTCGCCGGCGAACCGCGCGCCGTGAGCGCGCGGCGACGCGACCGCGCTGTCGGGCGTCTGCGCGTGGAGCGGCGAGCCAGCCACGAATGTGGCAGTGAGTGCGGCAGCGAGAGCGGCGGCGCGTGAGGCCGCGAGGGTCACCCGGGGACGCGCCCGGAGAGCGGGGGGAACACCGAATCGAGCTCGGGACGAGCGGCATCGATCGGCCGAGTGAGGGCGGAGTGCGAGGATCACGCGAGAGGCGGGCGGGTCGACCCCCGCGGCACGGCGCGGGGGCGGAGGGGAATGGGCCGAGTGTGGCCCGGTTGCAACACGGACGCGCGCGTGCAACATCGGTCACCGCCGCACGCCTCCCTCCCCATCCCGAGCGCCGCCCCGACGATGGCCGCGCGCCGCGGCGCGCACGCCATTAGAGTGTGCGCGCATGTTCATCCATACCGTCTTGTTCTGGCTCCGCGACGACCTCTCCGCGGCCGAAACCGCAGCGTTCGTCGCCGGCGCGCGATCGCTCACGACCATCGGGAGCGTGCAGCACGGCTACCTCGGCACGCCCGCGGCCACCAACCGCGAGATCATCGACCGCAGCTACTCGTACGCGCTCGTCGCCATCTTCGCCGACCAGGCGGCGCACGACGCCTACCAGGTGGACCCGGTGCACGACCGGTTCCGCGACGAGTGCGCGCGGCTGTGGCGCCAGGTGCGGATCTACGACGCCGTCACCGTCGACGCCTGACGTGCGCGCGATGCCCGCCTGGCGACGCGCCGCCGCGTTCGTCTTCGTCTGCGCCGCCGCGCCCGGCGTCGCGATCGCGCAGCCCGGGGCGGCCTCGGTCGCCGAACGACTCGGCGACCCGATCGACGTCGCGGGCGACTTCCAGCCGGTCGACCAGACCTACTTCGTGGCGAGCCGGGTCGCGCGGTTCGACCCCGCCACGGGGCAGGGCGCGCTGCAGTGGGACCGCTACGTCCGCCAGTCCGGGCTCAACTTCAACAAGCTCGACGCGGGGTTCGTGCGCGGCCCCGCGACCGAGTTCCCGTCGACCGAGTACGACCGGGACCCGACGCTGCCCTTCCGCATCGATTTCGTGAGTCCGCGAACCGTGCGCCTGCGCTTCTCGACGCGCGACGTGCGGTTCGACCAGGTGCACGGCCCGTCGCTGATGCTCGCAGGGCCGGTGCCGGCGGATCGCACGTGGCGCGTGGCGAGCACTGACAGCGTGGTGACGTATACGAGCAGCTACGGGTCCGTGCGCCTCGTGCGGAATCCGTGGAGCATCGAGTTCCGGGACGCCGCGGGCCGCCTGCTGACCCGCACACAGCGGCTCGGCCAGCCCGCGTCGTTCCTGCCCTACGTGCCGTTCTCGTTCGTGCGCCGCACCCGCGACCTCGGGCGGAGCACGGCGGCCACGTTCGAACTTGCGCCCGACGAGAAGATCTTCGGACTCGGCGAGTCGTTCACACGATTGAACAAGCGCGGGCAGCGGATCGTCTCGTACCTGCGCGATGCGATGGGGGCGCAGAGTCGGCTGCAGTACAAGGCGGTGCCGTTCTTCGTCAGCAGCAACGGGTATGGCATGTTCGCGCACACGAGCGCGCCGGTGACGTTCGACGTCGGCGCGCAGTACGACGCGCACAACACGATCTACTCGGGCGACGAGCTCTCCGACATCTTCGTCTTTCTCGGCGAGCCCAAGGACGTCGTCTCGGAGTACACCGCGCTCACCGGGCGCAGCCCGGTGCCGCCGCTGTGGTCGTTCGGACTCTGGATGAGCCGAATCACGTACAACGCCGAGGCGCAGGTCCGGGACGTCGCCCGCAAGCTGCGCGAGCACCGCATCCCGACCGACGTGCTCCACCTCGACACGGGGTGGTTCGAGACGGACTGGCGGAGCGACTACCAGTTCTCGAAATCCCGTTTCACCGACCCGGCGGGGATGATTCGTGATCTCGGGCGCGACGGCTTCCACGTCAGCCTCTGGCAGTACACGTATTTCACGCCGAAGAACCCGCTGTGGAAGGAGATCGTCGACCACGGCTACCACGTGCGAGACGCCGGCGGGCGGCTGCCGGCCGAGGACGCGGTCCTCGACTTCAGCAACCCGGCCGCGGTCGCGTGGTACCAGGCGAAGCTCGCCGCGCTGCTCCGCATGGGCGTGAGCGTGATCAAGGCCGACTTCGGCGAGAACGCGCCCGTCGACGGCGTCTACCATTCGGGCGAGACCGGGTGGTACGAGCACAACCTCTACCCCGTTCGCTACAACGCCGCGGTCTACGACGTGACGAAACGCGTCACCGGCGGCGGCATCATCTGGGGGCGGAGCGCGTGGGCGGGGAGTCAGCGCTATCCGCTGCACTGGGGCGGCGACGCGGAGAACACGAACCAGGCCATGGCCGCCGAACTGCGGGCGGGGCTCTCGATGGGCCTCTCGGGGTTCACGTACTGGAGCCACGACGTGGGCGGATTCGTCGGCCGGGCGCCGCGCGACCTGTACCGCCGGTGGCTGCCGTTCGGCGCGCTCACCTCGCACACCCGCACGCACGGCGCGCCGCCGCGCGAGCCCTGGGAGTACGACGCCGCGTTCGAGGACGACTTCCGCCGCGGCATCGGGCTCAAGTACGCGCTCATGCCGTACATCTACGCGCAGGCCAGGACGTCGTCCGCGCACGGCTGGCCGATGATGCGCGCGCTCTTCTTCGAGTATCCGGGCGACCCGACGTCGTGGCTGGTGGACGACGAGTACCTGTTCGGCTCGGACCTGCTCGTCGCGCCGCTGTTCGCGGACACCGCGAGCGCACGGCGCGTGTACGTCCCGCCGGGCGCGTGGACGGACTACCAGACGGGACGGGTGTACGCGGGCGCACGGTGGCACGACATCGCCGCGGGGCAGATCCCGATCGTGTTGCTGGTGCGCGACCACACGGTGATTCCGCACGTGGCCGTGGCGCAGAACACGGCGGCCATCGACTGGCGCACGATGGAGCTTCGCACGTTCAGCAGCGACGGCGCGCCGGCCGAGGGCAGCGTGACGACGCCGGAGGGCGGCGTGTCGGCCGTGCGGGTGGAGGGCGGCCGGCTGGTGCGCGACCCGTTAGGCGGTCGCGTCGCGTTCCGGGTGACGGGTCCGACGGCGCGCTGACGGGCGCGCCGGGGGGCGCACCAGCGACGCGGGCCGCCGACCGTTGCGGCCGGCGGCCCGCGTCGCTGGTGCGCCGTCGTCACGCACGCACGAGCTTCTTGTACTGCACCCGGTGCGGCTGGTCGGCGTCCGGCCCCTTCCGCCGCTTGAGGTCCTCGATGTAGCTCCCGTAGTTCCCCTCGTGCCACACCACCTCGCTGTCGCCTTCGAACGCGAGGATGTGCGTCGCCACGCGGTCCAGGAACCACCGGTCGTGCGAGATCACCACGGCGCACCCCGAGAAGTCGAGCAGGGCTTCCTCCAGCGCGCGGAGCGTGTCGACGTCGAGGTCGTTGGTCGGCTCGTCGAGGAGCAGCAGGTTGGAGCCGGTCATCAGCGTCTTGGCCAGGTGCAGGCGGTTGCGCTCGCCGCCCGACATGTCGCCGACCTTCTTCTGCTGGTCCGTCCCCTTGAAGTTGAACGACGAGAGGTACGCGCGCGTGTTCATCTCGCGCTTGCCGACCATCACCGTCTCCTGCCCGCCCGAGATCTCCTGCCACACGGTGTTCTTGGGCTCGAGCGTGCGGTTCTGGTCGACGTAGCCTAACACCACCGTCTCGCCGAGCTTGACCTGGCCCTCGTCGGGCGTCTCCTGGCCGGCGACCATCTTGAAGAACGTGGTCTTGCCCGCGCCGTTCGGCCCGATGATGCCGACGATCCCGGCGCGCGGCAGCTGGAAGGTGAGCCCGTCGATGAGGAGCTTGTCGCCGAAGCCCTTCTTCAGCTCGCGCGTGGTGACGACCTCGTTGCCGAGTCGCGGCGCGGGCGGGATGACGATCTCGTTCTGCGCCACCTTCTCCTGCTGCGCCTCGCTCGCCAGCTGCTCGTACGCCTGCAGGCGCGCCTTGCTCTTGCTCTGGCGCGCGCGCGGCGACATCCGCACCCACTCCAGCTCGCGCTCGAGCGTGCGCTGCCGCGCGCTCGCCTGCTTCTCTTCCTTGGCCAGGCGGTCCTTCTTCTGCTCCAGCCAGCCGGAGTAATTGCCCTCGTAAGGCACGCCGCGCCCCCGGTCGAGCTCGAGGATCCACTTCGCGACGTTGTCGAGGAAGTAGCGGTCGTGCGTGATCGCGACGACGGTGCCCGGGAAGCTCTCGAGGTGCTGCTCGAGCCACGCCACGCTCTCGGCGTCGAGGTGGTTGGTGGGCTCGTCGAGGAGCAGCATGTCGGGCTCCTCGAGCAGCACCTTGCACAGCGCCACGCGCCGCCGCTCGCCGCCCGAGAGGTTCGTGACGTCCGCGTCGCCGGGCGGGAGGCGGAGCGCGTCCATCGCGACCTCGATCTTGTTGTCGAGGTTCCACAGGTCGTGCGTGTCGATGTACTCCTGCACGCGCGCCTGCTCCTCCATCAGCTTGTCGAAATCGGCGTCGGGCTCGGCGAACGCGGCGCTGATCTCGTTGTACCGGTCGAGCATGCGGCGCTGCTCCTTGAGCGCCTCCTCGACGTTGCCGCGCACGTCCTTCGTCGGGTCGAGCTGCGGCTCCTGCGGCAGGTAGCCGACCCGCGTGCCCTTGTGGGCCCACGCCTCGCCCTGGAAGTCGGTGTCGACGCCGGCCATGATGCGCAGCAGCGACGACTTACCCGCGCCGTTGGGCCCGAGCACGCCGATCTTGGCGCCGGGATAGAACGAGAGCCAGATGTCGTCGAGGATGATCCGGTTGGGCGGGATCACCTTGCGCAGGCCCTTCATGACGTAGATGAACTGCGGAGCCAACTGTATACCTCCGGCGGAGTTAGCGAACGTGTGCAGGGTAGCAATCTAGCGCCGCCGGCCGCGCCCGCCGCGGCCGTGTACGTTTCGCCCGTGGACCTCGCCGCCCAACTCTCCGCGCACCCCGCGGCCGCCCTGCCCGCCCTGTTCGGCGCGGGCGTGCTCACCTCCCTCACGCCGTGCGTCTACCCGATGATCCCGATCACGGCGGCGATCGTGGGAGGGCAGACGGCCGCGGCTGCGGACGGAGTGCCCGCGGACGGGGCGCCCCGGACACGGCGCGGCGCGCGGGCCCGGGTGGCCCTGCTCACCCTCGCCTACGTCGTCGGGCTGGCGCTCGTCTACTCGGCGCTCGGGCTGTTCGCCGGCCTCACGGGCACGCTGTTCGGCAGCGTCAGTACCAACCCGTGGCTGTTCTTCGCGATGGCCAACCTGCTCTTGGTCGCCGCGCTCTCGATGCTCGACGTCATCCCGGTGCGGCTCCCGGCGGCGCTCATGCAGCGCGCGGCCACGGCAGGCACCGCGGGGCGCGTGACGGGCGCGCTCGTGATGGGCGCGATGTCCGGGCTCGTCGCCGCCCCCTGCTCCGCCCCGGTGATGGCCGCGGTGCTCACGTGGGTGAGCACGACGCACTCGGCGGCACTCGGCTTTCTCTACCTGTTCACGTTCTCGCTCGGCATGTGCGCCCTGCTCGCGGTCGTCGGGCTCTCGAGCGGCACGCTCGCCCGAATGCCGCGCGCGGGGATGTGGATGGTGTGGGTCAAGCGCGGATTCGCGCTCCTCATGCTCGGCGCGGCCGAGTACTACCTCGTGCAGATGGGCACCGTTCTCATCTGAACGTCGCGCGCCCGCCCTTTCTCCTCACCTCATGACCGCACACCTGCTGTTCTCCGAGCGCCGGCTCACGCCGCGGGCCCTTCGCGTGCGTTCAGTCGGGCGCGCCCTCGCGCTCGCCGTCGTCTCGGCCCTCCTCGGCGGCACGCTCGCGGCACGCGGCGCCAGCGCGCAGGAGCTTGGGCTCCCGGTAGGCACGCGGGCGCCCGCGGCGGCGGTCGAGTCGCTGGACGGCCGACCCGCCAATCTGAGCGCCGTGACGGGACGCGGGCCCACGCTGATCGAGTTCTGGGCGACCTGGTGCCCCAACTGCAAGGCGCTCGAACCGCAGGTGAAGCAGATCGCCGCGCGCTACGCCGGACGTGTCCGCCTCGTCGGCGTCGCAGTCTCGGTCAACCAGTCGCCCGATCGCGTGCGGGCCTACGCCGCCAAGTACCAGCTGCCCCTCGAGCTGTACTACGATCGTGACGGGAAAGCGACGTCGGCGTACGACGTCCCGGCCACGTCGTACGTCGTGGTGCTCGACCGCGCCGGGAAGGTCGTGTACACGGGTCAGGGCGCCGAACAGAATCTCGACGCCGCGGTCCGCCAGGCGCTTCGCTGACGCGCCCGGCTACGACGGCCGCCCCAGCCTCGTCGCGTCCAACGCGAGGCGAAGCTCCGCAGCCGCCGCGGCCGCGCGACGGGCGGCGCCGATCGCGTCGCGCCACAGTTGCGCGTCGGGTACTTCGCAGGCGGAGCGATCACCGGCGACCGCATCGCGCTGCGCAGCAGCATCGGACGGGAGCACGGACGATGTCGGGGTCGGGGGGTTGACGGGATGCGGCATACGGCGGCTCGGGGCTCCACGGTCCGCGCGAACAGGGACACGAGCGACCGGGACGAGTTGAACGAAGCGCAACGCACATGCCACGCTCAGCGGTTGCCGGCCGGGACGACGTGGACGGGCGCCCCGTCACGGCCCGTCATCCACCTCGCGTGCGCCCCGACTCACTCCCTCCGGTGCCCCCAATGCTCGTGTTCGCCAGCCCGTCGACGAGCGCGGCGAGGTGCGAATCGGTGGTCCGTGGGTTCATCACGGTCACCCGCAGGACCCGACGGCCGTCGAGCACCGTCGACGTGATCCACCCCGCCCCCGACGCGTTGTAGTTCGCCCGGATGGCCGACTGCGCGGCGTCGAGCGCGTCGGGACCGACCGTACCGCCGACGCGCGTTCGCGCACCGTCCGCGTCGGGGGCGGTCTCGAGATCGAGCGATGCGGCGGTGCGACGAAAGCAGAGGATGTTGGATTCGGGCGCGTGTAGCACCTCGAACGCTGGGTGGGCCACCAGTCGGGCGTGCAGGCGCGCCGCCAGCGCGCAGAGCCGGTCGTACAGTGCGCCCAGTCCGTCGGCGCCGTAGCGCTGGAGCGCCACCCACAGCTTGAGCGCGTCGACGCGCCGCGAGCACTGGAACGTGCGGACGCCCTGATCCCACCCGCGCGGCGGCACGCCGTCGGACTCCCCAGCATCGAACTCTTCGGCGTCGCGCTCGGTCGGCGCGTGGAAGAGGTACGGCGCCGCCTGCGCGAACGCGCCGTCGAGCCACCGCTCGTCTCGCACGAGCACGACGCCCGCGGCCAGCGGCACCAGCAACATCTTGTGCGGGTCCCACGCGAGCGAGTGCGCCCGCGCGAGCCCACGCAGGCGGCGGCGGTGCGTGTCCGAGAGCAGCGCCGACGCGCCGTGCGCGCCGTCGACGTGCAGCCAGTGGTCGTGCGCGGCGCACGCGTCCGCGACGGCGTCGATGTCGTCGAAGCTCCCAGTCGCCGTCGACCCAGCGGTCGCGACGACGGCCATCACGCGCCGGCCACTCGCGCTCAGGTCGCCGAGCGTGCGGCCGAGGGCGCCGGTGTCCATCGCGAAGTCCCCGCCGGTGGGGTCGCGCGAGGGGACGCACGCCACGTTGCGCAGTCCCAGGCCCATCGCGCCCGCCGCGCGCGTGACGGCGTAGTGCGCGTGTTCGCCGCACACGATCACCGGCGGGTCGGCGCCGAGTCCGTTGGCCCAGACGTCGGGCACCGCCCGGCTGCGCGCGGCCAGGAGCGCGGCGAACGTGGCCTCCGTGCCGCCCGACGTGAACGTTCCGCCCGCCTTCGGTCCGAAGCCCGCGAGGTCGCACATCCACCGGATCACGCGCAACTCGACCGCGGTGCCGGTGGGCGACATCTCCTGAACGGCGACCGACTGGTTGAGGGCCGCGACGACCGTGTCGGCCCACACCGTTGCCGGCAGCGGCGGCGCGACCTGATGCCCGAGCGACATCGGGTGCGTGAGCCGGTTGGCGTCGGCGACGACGTCGCGCGCGAGGCGCGCGGCCACGTCGGCGAGTGGGCGACGCCCCCGCGGAAGCGGTTCGTCGAAGCGGGCGGCCAGCTCGGCGGCTGGCCGGGCCGAACTCACAGGACCGCGCCCGGCGCCGGCGTCTTCGAAGTAACGCGCCACGACGGCGGTGAACGGAAGCGCGGCGTCGAACCGCGCGTCGTCGAGGAGGGCGGCGAGCACGTCCTCGCCCGGCAGCGGAGGCGCCGGTTCGACGACGGCGGGCGAACGCGGATCGACATGACGCGCGTCGCGAACGGGTGCGTTCGGCATCCCTGAAGCTACAAAGGGCGGCGACACTCGTCGTCGCCCGTCCGACACGCGACGCGGCCGCATGCTGCGGCCGCGTGCGTCACCCCACGACTTCGCCGTAGGCGTCGTCGTGCAGGTCGTCGTACCCGTCGGCCTCGCGAAGCGACGCGAGCAACGCGTCGTGAGCGCCCGCTGCGGCCACAGGCGCGCCGACGTCGGCGAAGCTCACCTGGATCGCGCGTCGCGTCCCCTCGGGCCAGTCGGGCATCGTCAGTCCGGCGGCCGTCTGCCGGATGGCGCGGCCCTGCTCCATGAGGAGTTGGCCGGCGGTTCCGGCGATGGCCGCCGCCGAGATCGCGACGTCGAGCGTGACCACGAGTCCGGTGGTGCGATCGCGCCAGGCAACGTCGCCCACGGCGCCACGGTCGGCCCACACGCCGATCTGCCGCACCGCATCGGGCGGCACGCCGCTGGCGCGGCGGCTCTCGAACGCGGCCGCGACCGCCACCGCGATGCGGTCAGGTTCGGCCGAGCCGTACAGGGTCACGACCTCACGAGCGCCGCGGCCGGGCCGGCTGTCGAAGCACCGCGGGTCGGGCGTGGACCGCACGTGGGCGATCGGAACGCCAGTGGCAGTCGCGGTCGTGTCGACCGCGTCGTCGGAATCGGCGAGGAGAACGAGAACGTCCACACGGGCCTCCGCCGAGCCTGGCTCGGCATCTTGGGGCGACTCACACGTGGGGCGTCGCGGCGTCCGCCCGGCGAGAAAGAGGAAGCGCCGCCGAGGGGCGCGTCGCACGAGTCTCCCATTACGGCAGACCCGGCAGGACGCCGAGGAGTCACCCGAGGGCGCGCGCCCACGTCCGTCGCAACGTGGGCACGACGCACGAAGCGCAGGGCGCGTCACGACGCGGTGACGGACGCGGCGTGCGGCAGTTTCGACTACGTCACGGCGCGGGGCGCGGGCACGCGCGCGCCGATCCACGCGGCCGTCGCCACCACCGCGACCATCACCACCCACTCGGCTCCGGTAAGCGTGCCGGCGGCCAGGCGCAACGACGCAGGCAGGACCGTGTCGGCGCCCGCGAGCGCGGCGAGCACGCCGGCCAGCGCGGCCGTGCACGCCCCGGGCGCGGTACCCCGAGCGGAGAGCCGGCGTCGCACCGCGGCCAGGATCGCGCCCCAGGCGGCAGCGATCCCTGCCACCTGCAGGCCGCCCATGATCGACCCCGCACCGGAGTCGCGGTCGGGCGTCACGAACTCCGGCACGCCGCGCAGGCGCAGCGCGACTACCGCCAGACGCGAGAGCGCGGTCGTCCACCCGTCGGCGCCGACGCCGCGCAGCCCGAAGCCGACCATCACGCCGAGCGCCGCGGCCGCAGCGAGCGCGGCGGCGCGAACGAGCGGAGATGAGGACGGCGCGGCCGCGGGTTGCACGTCGGGAAGTAAGCCGGGTCGCAACGTCGGCGAGCGGACGGGGTTAACACCCGGGCGGCGCGCGCGTCTATCGGGTGTGGCCGGAGTGACGCATGTTCGCGCGCGTTCGCGTCGCTTGTCGCGCGCCGGCCCGCCTTCCGCTCGGCCCGTCTCGCTCCGGTCCTGATCTGCGTGTTGCGCATGGCTTCCTCCTTCCGATCCCATCCCTCGCCGCTCGCCCGCCGCGTCGCGGCCGTCGCGCTCGGCGCGTCACTCTGCGCGGCCGGTTGCGCGACGGGGGGCGCGAACGCCGACGGTGCGCGGCGCGTCGACGGCGTCCGCCGCGCCGACCCGCCGCCGCTGCCCGCCTTCGCCGCGCACTACACCACCGAGGGCCGTGAACTCACGGCCGACCAGCAGGCGCGCCACGCGCTGTCGCGGTTGACGTTCGGCGCGCGTCCGGGTGATTACGAGCGCGTGCGGGCCGAGGGCGTCGACCGATGGATCGACCAACAGCTCTTCCCCGAGCGGCTGCCCGACAGCGTGGGGCAGGCAATCGCCGTGCGCTGGCCCGCGCTCGGCGAGCGCGGCGCCCAACTCCTGGCCGACAACCCGCCCCCGGGACAGTTGCTGATCAAGCGCGCCGTGCAGGGCACGCCCATGACGGCGCAGGACACCGCGCAGGCCAAGCAGATGGCGCGCAAGTCCTACGTCTTCGTCGGCGAGTTGCAGGCCGCGCGAACGGCCCGCGCGGTGGGCAGCGAGCGGCAGCTCCAGGAGGTGATGGTCGACTTCTGGGAGAACCACTTCAACGTCTTCGCCGGCAAGGACCGGCTCCGGTACTACCTGCCGGAGTACGACGCGACCGTCCGCGAGCACGCGATGGGGCACTTCCGTGACCTGCTGGGCGCGGTCGCGCACAGCCCGGCGATGCTGCAGTACCTCGACAACTTCCAGAGCCAGGCCGACAGCACGCACGCGACGCTCGCGCCGCGGCGCGGCGGCGGGCAGTTTGCCGGCGTGCGCGTCCGCCCCGTCCTCGGCGGCCGCGGCATCTTCGCGCGGCCGTTCGGCGCCGGGGGTGTCCGCACGCTCGACGGTCGCACCGGCGCGGACGGCGCGCCGACGGCGCAGCCGGCCGCCGCCGCGCCGCGCCGGCGCGGGCTCAACGAGAACTACGGCCGCGAGCTGCTGGAGCTGCACACGTTAGGCGTGGACGGCGGGTACACGCAGCAGGACGTGATCGCGGTCGCGCGCGCGCTCACCGGGTGGACGATCGCGCCGCCGGCGCAGGGCGGCGGCTTTCTCTTCCGCCCCGAGTGGCACGACGCCGACGCGAAGGTCATCCTCGGCCAGCAGTTCCCGGCCGGCCGCGGCGAAGAGGAGGGCGAGCGCGTGCTCGACCTCGTCGCGCGCCACCCGAGCACGGCGCGCTTCATCGCGCGCAAGCTCTGCGTGCACTTCGTGAGCGACTCGCCGAGCACGGCGCTCGTGGCGCGGGCGGCGGACGCGTTCACGCGGAGCGACGGCGACGTCCGCGCGACGCTCGCCGTGATCCTCCACAGCCCCGAGTTCTTCAGCCGCGCCGCATACCGCGCGAAGGTGAAGACGCCGTTCGAGCTCGTCGCCAGCGCGGCGCGCGCGCTCGGCGCCGCGGTCGACACGACGCCGCGGACGGCGCAGCTCGTGGCGCGGCTCGGGCAGCCGATGTTCGGACACCAGGCGCCCGATGGCTGGCCCGACTACGGGGCGGCGTGGCTGAACACGGGCGCGATCCTCAACCGGATCAACTTCGGCGAGGCGGTCGCCGCCAACCGCCTGCCCGGTGCGCCGCTCCCGGCGTGGCCGCTCTACGCGACGCTCCGGGCCGAAGACCGGCCCGCGCAGATCGACGGCGTGCTCGGCGCGTTTCTCGGCGGCGAGGCGTCGCCCGACACCCGGGCGGTGCTCGCGAAAGGGGAGAACCCGCTCGCCGCACAGGCGGGGCGTGCGGCGCCGGCGCTCGACGACAGCGCGTCCGGCCGCACCGCCGACTCGATGATGGACGCGGCGGCCGGGCGCGGCGGCGCGCGCACGCCCGGCGCGGGCGCCGTCGCGCGCGAGGCGATCAAACCGGGCACGGCGCGCCCGCCGTTCGCCGGTCCCGTCGCGCGGCTCGACCCGTTCGCCCAACTCGTCGGGCTCGCGCTGGGCGCGCCCGAGTTCCAGCGTCGTTAGGCTCACACCTCCGTCCCTCCGGACGTCCCCCCATGCAACGCCGCACCTTCCTCAAGTCGGGCGCCCTCGCGCTCGTGACGATGGGCCTCTCGCCCAGCTTCCTGCGCCGCAGCGCGTTCGCGCAGGAACTCACCCGCGGCGCCGCGACCCGCGGCGCGCGCGGCGGCAAGGTGCTCGTCTGCCTGTTCCAGCGCGGCGCGGCCGACGCGCTCAACGTGGTCGTGCCGTTCGGCGACCGCGACTACTACGGGCTGCGCCCGAACATCGCGGTGCCAGAGCCCGGCCGCCCGAACGGCGCGCTCGACCTGGACGGGCACTTCGGACTGCACCCGGCGTTAGGCGCACTCAAGCCGGTCTGGGACCGCGGCCTCCTCGCGCCCATTCACGCCGTCGGCAGCCCGAGCGCGACGCGGTCGCACTTCGACGCGCAGGATTTCATGGAGACGGGGACGCCCGACGTGAAGGGCACGCGCGACGGGTGGCTCAACCGCTACCTCGCCCTGAAGGGCACCTGCGAGGACGGCTGCGCGACGCACGCGGCGGGCGGGCCCAACGCGGGCCTCGTCGACGCGCACGGCCACCCGGTGAAGGACTCGCCCTTCCGCGCCGTCGCGATGACGCAGCAGACCCCGCGCACGATGGAGGGGCCGGCGCCGACGGTGGCGATGAACTCGATCGACGAGTTCACGATCCGAGCGGCCGGCGGCGACGCCGAACGCCGGCTCGAGGCGCTCTACACGACGGGGTCGGCCGATCTGATCCACGCGTCGGGCACCGAGATGTTCGAGGCGATGAAGGTGCTGCGAGCGGCCGACCCGCGCAAATACGCGCCCGAGAACGGCGCGGACTACCCGAAGTCGCAGTTCGGTCAGCGCCTGCTCCAGATCGCGCAGCTGATCAAGGCGAACGTCGGCATGGAGATCGCGTTCGCCGACATCGGCGGCTGGGACACGCACGTGAACCAGGGCGGCGCGACGGGGCAGCTCGCCAATCGCCTCGGCGACTTCGGGGCGAGCATCGCGGCGTTCGTCGCCGACCTGGGCGACCGGATGGAAGACGTGCTCGTGTTGACGATGAGCGAGTTCGGACGCACCGCGCGCCAGAACGGGAACGGCGGCACCGACCACGGGCACGCGGGCAGCATGTTCGCGATCGGCGGCGGCGTGCGGGGGCACAGGGTGCACGGCCGCTGGCCCGGGCTCGCACCCGAGCAGTTGAACGAGGGACGCGACCTCGCGCTCACGACCGACTTCCGCGCCGTGTTCAGCGAGGTCGCCGAGAAGCACCTCGGCGCGGTCACCACGTCGCGGCTGTTCCCCGGTTACGCCGGCGGTTCGCGCGACTGGCTCGGCGTGCTCGGCTGAGTGGCGACGGGGGCGGCGCGCACGACGCGCGCCGTCACCGTGAGTTGGCCCACGTGACGCATCGTGTGCTCGGCGGCGTGCACGAGCAAGCCGAGCACCGTCGACGGCAGCCCCGCGCGCCCCACACCGCGCGGCTCGAACACGGTCGCGGGGTCGGTGGCGCGGAGTTGGGCGAGCGCGCGCGCGACCGCCCCCGCAAACGCCTGCGCCATCGCGTCACCGGTGAGCGTGGCGTCGGGTGCCTCCTCGGCCGCGAGTGCGGCGTGCTGGTCGGGCGAGAGCGCCTCGCCGCGGGCGTACGTCGTCAACCGATCGAGCACGCCCGCGACGTGGCGCAGGTGGAACGCCACCGACGCGACGCCTGCCGGGCGGTCCCACAGGCGCGAGTCGGGGAAGTCGGCCATGACCGCGTCGACCTCCTCACGCGCCTGCAACAGCGCGTGGGCAACAGGCTGGAGCACGGGTGCCACGTCGGCGACGGGCCCGCGCAGCCATACTTCGGGCGGCGTCATGCGACGGTCGGAGCGCGGTACGCGCGCGGGTGCATCATGACCGCAGTGTAACGAGTGCGGTGGCTAACGCGTTCGCGGACGCTCGCACGCCGACGCCAACTGCCGCGATCGCGTCCGCAGCAGTTGCGCTCCGGGGGCGGGGGCGTTCGGTTGAACACGCCACTGACCGCCGACGGCTTCCGCCTCGTCGGATCAGGCGCGCCCGCTTCAACGCCGTCGAGGTCTGGATGCCGCAACCACGCCGTCAGGGAATCACCGACGCGCTCCGCCAACGGCTCCTCGGGGCGCTCGCGTCGGGCGCGCTCCGCGACGGGGCGCGCCTGCCGTCGACGCGCGAACTCGCGCGAGACCTGAAGGCCGATCCGCGCGTCGTGGCCGAAGCGTACCGCGTGCTGGCAGGCGAGGGGTTGGTCGAGCTGCGGCCGCGGTCTGGCGTATTTCTCTCGACGCGCCCGGCCGCCGGAACGACGCCGTCACCGCAGGGCGCGAGCCCGCAGTGGCTGGCCGACGTGATCGCGGACGGCATCCGGCGCGGCGTGAGCGCACCCGCGATCGTCGACGCGTTCGCCGCGGCCACGCGTTCGCGCTCCCTCGCGGCGGCGATCGTCGCGGCGACCACCGACCAGGCCGCGGGACTCGCGCGCGAGTTGCGCGACGACTTCGGCGTGCAGGCGACCGGCATCGTCGTCGAGGACCTGCCCGCGCGCGGCGACGACCACGACCTGCCGCGCGCGATCACGCGCGCGCATTTCGTCGTCGGCACGGAAGCGAGCGAACCGCAGGTCGCGCGACTCGCCGATCGGCTCGGCGTGCCGCACGTCATCATCGACATGCGCCCCGACCTGCTGAGCCCCGACTGGCGCCTGTTGCTGACGCGCGTGACCTACGCCGTCATCGCCGACGCGCGCTTCGGCGCGCTCGTGCAGGCGTTCGTCGACGGCGCGGAGGGCGCGCGGAACCTGCGCGTGCTCGTCGCCGGCCGGGACGACCTGTCCGTCATTCCGCCGGACGCGCCGACGTACATCACCGAAGCCGCACGCGAGCGCATCGGACGGCACCGTCTGCCCGGGCACCTCGTGCTGCCCGCGCGGACGCTGTCGGACGCGTCGACGCGCGCGATCGCGCAGACGGTGGTGCAGGCGCAGCTCTCGCCGGCGCGCGGGCGCGGCGCTCGGCGCGCCGCGGCCGGCGCGCGGTAGTCGCATTCCGGCGTCGGCGGCCCCACCCCGTTTCGCGCTCCGCGGCGTCTCGCAGACGCGCGGCGCCGCGGCCGTGCTGCACGACGTCACGCTCGCCATCCCCCCTGGAGAGGTCACGGCCCTCGTTGGGCCGTCGGGCGCCGGCAAGACGTCGCTGCTGCGCCTGCTCAACCGCCTCGACGATCCGACGGCGGGCGAAGTCGCGTACGACGGCCGGCCGGTCTCGAGCTATCCGGTACGCGCGCTCCGGCGGCGCGTGGGGTTCGTGTTCCAGGCGCCGGCGATGTTCGCGGGCACGGTGGCCGACAACCTGCGCGCGGCGATCGCGTTAGGCGGCGCGGAGGCCGGCGGCGCGGCCGCCGCGGCCGAGGTGCTGCGCGCGCTCGACGCGGCCGAGTTGCCGCGCGCCTACGCCGACCGCGACGCGTCGCGCCTCTCCGGCGGCGAGCGGCAGCGCGTGGCGCTGGCCCGCGCGCTCGCCGCGGCGCCCGCGACGCTGCTCCTCGACGAGCCCACCGCCGCGCTCGACCCCGAGGTCGGCGAGCGGCTCATGCGGACGGTGGCCCGCCTCCCGGCCGAGCGGTCGGTCGACGTCGTGATGGTGACGCACCGCCTGCGCGAGGCGCGGTCGACGAG
This sequence comes from uncultured Gemmatimonadales bacterium, assembly GCA_963851265.1. GTDB lineage: Bacteria > Gemmatimonadota > Gemmatimonadetes > Gemmatimonadales > Gemmatimonadaceae > BPUI01. The sequence goes on along the minus strand of CAWKNZ010000007.1, from coordinate 187,069 downwards.
CACCTACCTCGTCGCGCTCGAGGGCGGACGCGTGCTCGAGGCGGGCGCGTCGGCCGCGCTGTTCGGCGGCGCCGCGCACCCGCGCGTGCGCGAGTATCTGGCGAGCGCGTGATCGCGCGCGGCGCGGCGGCGAACGCCGGCCCACTCGACGTGCCGTGGCCGGCGCTGGCGTTGGCGGCCGCGCTCGTCCTCGTCGCCGTCGCGATCGCGCGCTGGGAGCGCCTCGGGCTCGCGCGCCGGTTCGCGGTCGGCGCCGTGCGCGCGACTGTGCAGCTCGTCGCCGTCGGATACGTGCTCACCGGGCTGTTCGCCACCGACCAGTGGTGGCTCGTCGTGATCGCGCTCGCGGCGATGCTCGCGGCCGCGACGTACACCGCGTCGTCGCGGCCGAAGCTGGGCGGCGAGGCAGCGGGCGGCGGGCGGCGCGGCGCGCTGGTGCAGGCGAGTGGGCTCGCGCTCCTGCTCGGCGCGGGGCTCACGCTCGCCTACGTCGACGCGGTCGTGCTCCGCGTGCGCCCGTGGTACGACGCCCGCTACCTCATCCCGCTGTTCGGGATGATCCTGGGAAACGCGATGAACGGCGCCGCGCTCGCGGCGGAGCGCCTCGCGAGCGAGCTGCAGCTGCGCCGCGGCGAGGTCGAGGCGTGGCTCGCGCTCGGCGCGTCGCCCGCGCAGGCGACGGCGGAGGCGTCGCGGCAGGCGATGACGGCCGCGCTCCTGCCGGCGGCGAACGCCCTGGCGGTGGTCGGGATCGTGCAATTGCCAGGCATGATGACCGGTCAAATCCTCGCGGGACAATCACCCCTGCTCGCGGTGCGCTACCAACTCGTCGTCGTGTTCATGCTCGCGGGCGCGACGGCGGCGACCGCGTCGGTGGTCGTGCGGCGGTACCGCGCCGCGTTCTTCACCTCCGCCGAGCAGCTGGCGGACCGGGGGCCGGCGTGACCGCCCCGGTGCCGGACGGCGTCGTGCCCGCGTTCGTCAACCCGCGCGGCGGGAGCGCCGACGCCGCGCGCACCGCGATCGGCGCCGACGCGCGCTTCGCGCTGCGCGAGGTCGACCCCTCGGCGTTAGGCGCGGCGATGCGCGCGGCCGCCGGCGCGGGGCACGCGCGCGTGCTCGTGTCGGGGGGCGACGGCACCGTCGCGACCGCCGCCGCCGTCGCCGCCGAGACCCGGCAGGAGCTGGCGATCCTGCCGGGCGGGACGCTGAACCACTTCGCCGTCGACCTGGGCCTCCCGGCCTCCGACGCGGCCGCATGCCTCGCGATTGCCGCCGAGGGCGCGGCGCGCCCGGCCGACCTCGCGTACGTGAACGACCACGCGATCCTGAACACGAGCGCGGTCGGCGCGTACGTCACGTTCGTGCGGACGCGCGAGCGCCTCGAACGATGGTCGGGGTACCGCTTGGCGAGCATTCTCGCAGCGGGGCGGACGTGGGCCGGGCTACACGGCTTCACGGTGACCATCCGCGAGGGCGAGCGCGGCGAGGACCCGACGCACCAGTATGCGGAGAGCCCGCTCGTCTTCCTCGGCGTGGGCGAGCGCGACTTCACCGCCGCGGGGCACGGCGCGCGCGTGGCGGGCGGCGCCCGTGCGCTCCACGTGGTCGTCGTCCGCGCCTCGACGCGGGCGCGCGTGCTCGCCCTCGCGGCGCGGGCGGCGGTCGAGGGTCTCGAGAGCGTCGCGGCGGAGAGCGACGCCGTCGACGTGGCCCTCGTCGACGCGTGCGAGATCCGCCTGCGGCGGCCCCGCGGCCGGGTCGCGATCGACGGCGAGCTCGTGCCGATGATCGCGCCGCTGCGCTATCGCATGGCGCGCGACGCCTTCGTCGCGGTGGGGCCTCCGCCGCCGCCCGCAGCCGAGCCGCCCCCGGCACGCGGCCCGACCTGACGCGGCGCCGTCGCCGGCGACGCGTTGCGGTCGCGCCCGCGCGGTCGTCCGGCGGGCATGATCCATCGGCTCGCGGACGTCATCTTCGAACGGCCGTACCTCTGCGGTCCGTTAGGCGCGTGGTGTATCGTTTCGGGCTGCTATTACGGGTTCGTGCGGCGGGACATGAGCGACGTGCGCAGCCGCTGGCCGTTCGCGAAGCCCGTGTACGTGCGGGAGACGGGAGGCCTGGCCGTGTTTCACGGGATCCTGCTCGTCTGCGTCGGGGCCGTCATGTGCGCCCACGCGATGGGGCGGTTCCCCCCGCCCGAAGTCGCCGGCCCGCCGGACGGTGCCGCGCACCCGTCCGGCGGCGTGGCGGTTCGCTAGAACTTGAACAGGTGCTTGAAGAAGCGGCCCACCGCGGACCCGGCCTTCTTCACGTCCTCGATCACCGGCGGCGGGCCCTGATCGCTCGGCACCGAGTCGCTGGCCGCCGGCTCCGGGGGCGCGCTGTGGACCGGGCACACCTCGGTGGGCTCGGTCCCGGCCTTGAACCACTCGTCGCGCACGGTCGGGCAGTACGTGTTGGCGAGGTAGCCGTTGTCGGCGTCGATCTTGCGCCGCACGAGCCCCGCCGGCGGCGTCCAATCGCCGGCACGCTCGTGCCAGCCCGTCAGGTAGAAGTCGGCCCACGCCGGCGCCGCCAGCCGGCCGCCCGTGGCGCCGGCGCCTAACGGACGCGGGTCGTCCGCGCCGAACCAGAACCCCGCGACGAGCGACGGCGTGTAGCCGACGAACCAGACGTCGGCGCCGTCGTTGGTCGTGCCCGTCTTGCCGGCGACGGGGTCGCGCACCCCGGCGTCGATCACCGCGCGCCCGGTGCCCTCCTGGACCACGGACCGCAGCATCGAGGTGAGCAGGAACGCGTCGCGCGGGTCCATGGCCGCGGTGCGACGCACGTCGCCCGTCCAGAGCACCATTCCGTCGACGGTCGCCACGCGCGCGACGAGCCGGGGCGCGACGCGGAACCCGCCGTTCGCGAACGGCGCGTACGCGGTGACCAGCTCCATCGGCGTCACCTCGACCGAGCCGAGTACCATCGACGGCACCGCCGGAAGCGGGCTCACGATGCCGTCGGCGCGCGCGGTCTGGATGATCTTGGGCTCGCCGATCCGCTCGGCGACGCGCACGGTCGCGCCGTTCGCCGAATGCGCGAGGGCCTCGCGCAGCGTGGTCTCGCCGAGGTAGTGGCCTTCGGAGTTCCCGGGTCGCCAGACCTGCCCGTGGCCGAGGTCGATCGTGATCGGCTCGTCGTCGACCTGCGTGGCCGGCGTCATGCCCGCGGCAAGGGCGGTCGCGTAGACGAACGGCTTGAACGCGGACCCCGGCTGTCGGTGCGCGCCGGTGGCGCGGTTGAAGCTGCCACGCGCGTAGTCGTCGCCCGACTCGACGCCGCCGACGAGCGCGCGCACGGCGCCGGTGCGCGGGTCGATCGCCACCATTGCGCCTTCGACGTCCGGGCCGATCGCGGCGGCCCGGCGTCGCACCGCGCGCTCGGCCGCGCCCTGCGCGACCGCGTCGAGCGTGGTCGTGACAATCAGGTCGTTCGACTCGATTCCGCTCGCCTCCTTGATCGAGTCGACCATCTGCCGCACCGCGTCGAGCGCGTACGAGTTGCCCTGCCCCTCGGGCGTCCAACCGTCGCGCGTCACGCGCACCGGTTCGACCATCGCCCGCCGCGCGGCGTCCTCGCTCACGTAGCCGTCGCGCGCCATGCGCGAGAGCACGAGGTCGCGCCGCCGCCGCGCGCGCGCCGGAAAGCGCCGGGGCGTGTACGCGCTCGGACCTTTGGGAAGCGCGGCGAGGGTGGCCGCCTGCGCGAGCGTGAGCTGCCCGACGCTCCGCCCGAACAGGTCGCGGCTCGCCGCCTCGACCCCGTACACGCCGTTGCCGAGGTAGATGACGTTCAGGTAGAGCTCGAGGATCTGGTCCTTGGTGAGCGTGCCCTCGAGCAGCCGGGAGAGGCGCAGCTCGAGCAGCTTGCGGCGCACCGAGCGTTCGCCCTGCCGCTCGACCGCGAAGGTGTTGCGCACCACCTGCATCGTGATCGTGCTGAAGCCCTCGCGCACGCCGCCGGCGCGCAGGTTGGCGACGAGGGCGCGCACGCCGCCCCGCCAGTCCACGCCGCGGTGCTCGTAGAAGCGGCGATCCTCGACCGCGACGAAGGCGTTGCGGACCGCGGGCGGCACCGCAGCGAGCGGCACGTTGACGCGGCGCACGAGGCGCACCCGTCCCATCAGCTGTCCCGACCGGTCGAGGATGCGCCCGCCCTCGCTGGGGCGGAAGGCGCGGATGTCCGCCGCGCTCGGACAGCCCTCGAAGCCGCACGTGAGCACCCACGCGTCGCCGGCCCACACGGCCGCGATGAGCGCGAGCAGCGCGGGGATGAGCAACCAGTGACGCCGGCCCCACTGCGACCGGCCCGGCGGGGGGCGCAGGCGCGCGCGCAGTCGGTCCCGGCGCTCGCGCCACCACCCGGGAGGATGGGGCGGCGCGGCCGGTGGCACGGGCGCTACGTGTGGTGCGGGAGGTCGAGGCGGAGCGGAAACGGCCATGAGTGACGCGAGGCGACGCACGCGTTACGCCACGACGCCCCGAGAGTTTCAGGCGTTCGGCAGGCGCCCGGTCCGGGCCGCCTCACGGCGCTACACTTGTGCGAGCCCGATGCGCCGCGCCCTACCCCGCGGCGCCCCTCGCTCACGCCCCGTATCGCAGCCGCAGCACCCGATGCCCGCCCGATTCCCGTTCGCGCCGCGCGCCATCCGCCGCACGGCAGCCCTCTTTCTGTCCGCCACCGCCGCCGGCGTGCTCGCCGCGTGCGGCCAGCCATCGGCCGATGCGCGCCCGGTCACGCCGTCCGCCGCACGCGGCGGCGACGTGCCCTCCACCGCCGCCGGGGTCGCCAACCCGCAGGGTCGCATCCCGGTGCTCGAGTATCACGTGATCGGCGCGCCCAAGAACACGCTCTACTCGCGCACCCTCGACAGCTTCAAGAGCGACCTCGAGACCGCCTACCGCCTCGGCTACCGGCCGATCACCGTGGCGCAGATGCTCGACAAGGACTTCCGCGACGTGCCCGCCGGGATGTCGCCGGTCGTGCTCGTGTTCGACGACGCGTCGCCCTCGCAGTTCCGCTACCTCGACCGCGGCGGACGGCTCGAGATCGACCCGACCAGCGCGACCGGCGTGCTCGTCGATTTCAACCGGCGGCACCCGGACTGGAAGCTCCGCGGCACCTACTGCCTGCTGAACGGCGGCGCGGCCGGCCACAACTTCTTCGGCGACGCGCCGCCCAAGGACCCGGCCAAGTTCGACGGGCAGCGCCGCGAGTGGCGGTTCCCGAAGGTGCAGTGGCTCGCCAAGAACGGCTTCGAGCTGTGCGACCACACGGTGTGGCACGCGATGCTCAACAAGTACTCGGACGCCGTGGTGCAGGAGCAGATCGCGCGCAACGCGATGGGGATCGATTCGGCCGTGCCCGGCTACCGCATCCGGACGATGGCGCTGCCGTACGGGCTCTGGCCGAAGAACCGCCCGCTCGCGTGGCAGGGATCGTGGACCGACCCGAAGACGGGCAAGGCGCACCCATACCACTTCGAGGCCGTGCTGGAGGTCGCGGGCGGCGCGGCGCGGTCGCCGTACGATCCGCAGTTCAACGCGCACAGCATCAACCGCATCGAGGCGATCGGGAACGACATCCCGACGCAGCTGGAGCGGATGGCGAAGGGGAACTCGCGGTTCGTGAAGTGACCACGGCGGCGGCCGCGCCCGGCGGCGCTCGCTCCGGGCGCCGGTCTGCCTAACGTGGCGCGCGGCGGGCGCGGCTCACAGCTTCCACTTCCGGAGCGTGTCGAGGGCGGTTTCGAGCGCGGCGCGCTGCTCCGGACGTTCGGCGCGCGCGAGCAGCTGTTCGTAGGCGTCGACGGCGAGCACGAGGGCCTCGTCGTCGTGCTCGGCGCCGGCGACGCTCGCCGCCGCGTCGGCGAAGAGCGCGCGGGCGAGGTCGTCGGTTGGGAACCGGACCGTGACCTGCTGCCAGCGCAACATGCGCTGGCGCGGGTCGGCTTCGGTGAGCGCCCAGAGGTGCCACGCGCCGCGGCTCGCGGGGTCGGCAGCGATCGCGCGCGCGGCGAGATCGCCGACGACGTCGGGGCCGCGTCCGTGGAGCCAGTACGCATTGCCGAGCACGACGAGCGCGCGCGCGTCGTCGGGGCGGAGCGCGACGACCCGCTCGTACAGCGGGCCGGCGATCTCGGGGACCTGCTCGAACGGGCGCGCGGCCGCGACGAGCGCATCGGCGAGCGTGCGCGGCGTCGCGCGCCCGAGTGCGGCGGCGGCGATTCCGGCCGAGGATGGGCCGGAGGCCGGCGGGCGGCCCGAGGACGGGTCGGCCGAGGCGGGGTCGGCCGAGGCGACGTCGGCCGGTTGGGCGTGGCGCGGCCATTCGGCAGCCGCGGCGTCCATCGCGGCGGCGAGGCGTTCGTGGAGTGCGGCGACGTTGGCGTCACCTTCGTAGCGGGCCGCGATGTCGGCGACGGCCGCCGCGAGCGTTGCGCCGACGTCGGGCGCGTGCGGGGAAGACGTGGTGCCCATGATGCGGCCTAAGTTACGGCCGTTCGGCACGGGGAGGACGGCCGCTCGCGTGTCTGCGTCTCGTGCGGAGACTCGTCGGGATGTGGCGGCACCATCGGGCGGTGCGCGGGTATGCGAATGTGCGTCGCTGTGTGGCCGTGCGGGTTGCGCGACCGTGCGCAACTCGTCACTTTTCCAGCGCTCGCGGTTGAGAACGAGCATTCGACGTCGCGATCGTCCCAGGACGCCCGCCGGATGCAGTCGTGGATTTTGGTGGTCGCCCGAACGCGTGCCCGACCGGCGCCCGACGACGGCGGAAGGCTACCACCGGCCGGAGCGCCGCCCGACTGTCCTCTGTTCTCCCGTGGGTTCGTAGCCGATTCCCGGCCGGACCGCGGCGATGTCCGACGCTTCGTCCGCCGGCACGAGTCGAGATCTTTTCCTGGGAAGCGCCCGCGTGTGACGCGGCGTGTCCGTCGTGGGCCGCGGCTTCTGTAGACGCCTCGATCGCCCGTTCGCGTAGCCGACCGGCTACGCCGCCCCGCAGGTGGTCGTCCGGCCACCGCGCGAGTCGCTCACCCGCTGCCGAACGTCACGCGCGGCGCGTTTCGCTCCTTCACATGATTGCTGCATGACCGAACCCCGTCGTCCGTCGCGGCGGCGCACGCAAGCCGTGGCCGACCAGCCGTCCGCCGAGGGCCTGGACCTCAATCCCTACCGGGACGACGACGCGGCCGTGATCGCCGCCCCACCGACCGTGAGCGCGGCCGCGGCGCCCGCACCCGCAGCGCCCGGCGGCCCCGCGAGCGAGCCCGGGGTGGACGACGCGTCCGCACCCGCGACGCGACCGGCGCGGTCGCCGCGCCCGGCCCGTCGACCGCGCGCCGCGCGCGTCGCGGACGACGCCGAGGGCGCGAACGCGAATGGGGAAGCGAATCACGACGGCGCACCAAGCGGTGCGCCGAGCTCCGCGGCGCCGACCGCACCCGAGTCCCCCGTCGCGCCGCCTGCGCCCGCCGAGCCGTCGGTCGTGCAAACGCCGACGTCGCCGCCGCGCGTAGAGTCGGGAGACGCGATCGCCGCGGCGGCGCTCGCAGCGCCTGCCGCGCCGGCCCCTGCCTCGCCTCCGCCTCACACGCCGCGGCCGCAGGACGGGCCGGGCCGTCCGCACGCGCGACACGACGGGCGTTCGGATGGACGTCAGGACGGGCGACGCGACGGCCGCCACGACGGGCGGCATCCGCGGCACGAACGCTTCGACCGACCGGATCGACAGCCGGATCGGGCAGCGCAGCAGGAACGGCCGCCGCACGACCGGGCTCACGAGCGCTCGAATGGCGCGCATGCCAGTCCGGACGCGCAAGGTGGCCAGCAGCCGCGCCGCGAGTTCTTCGAGGGTGGCGGCGGTGGCCGTCGCCAGCGCCAGCGCCAGCGTGGGCGGTTCCGTGAGGGGAACGCGGGCAACAACGGGGGTGCGGAGTTCCGCGAGCAGCGCCCGGTCCCCGCGCTCGTTGCCGATATCGAAATCACCGGTTGGGTCGAGCTCGCGCGTGACGGAAGCGGCTTCGTGCGGCAGGCCGCCAACAGCTACCTCGTCGGTCCGAACGACCCGTTTCTTCCGGTCGGGATGGTGCGCGCCAACAACCTGCGCGCCGGCGACGGCGTGGTGGTCGGGGCCGGACGCGACTTCCGGCAGCGCCCGGTCGTGGTCGAGGTGCGCACCGTGAACGGCGCGCCGCCACAGCCCGGCGTGAAGCGCCCGGACTTCCAGCAGCTCCTCGCCACCTATCCCGAACGCAAGCTGACGCTCGAGACGGGCAAGGTCGCGAAGAGCGGGCCCGAGTTGACGCGGCGCATCATCGACCTCATCGCGCCGATCGGATTTGGACAGCGCGCGCTGATCGTGGCGCCGGCGCGGTCGGGCAAGACGATCCTGCTGCAGAACATCGTCGAGGGGGTCGCGCTCAACCACCCAGACGCGGAACTCATCCTCCTCCTCGTCGACGAGCGGCCGGAGGAGGTGAGCGAGATGGTCGCATGTGGTTTCGGCGAGGTGGTCGCGAGCTCGTTCGACATGCCCGCCGAGCGTCACCGCGACGTGGTGACCATGGTGATGCACCGCGCCCAACGCCTCGTCGAGGCGGGCAAGGACGTGGTCATCGTGCTCGACTCGATCACCCGGATGGCGCGCGCGTTCAACGCGACCAAGGGCATCGGGCGGACGTTGTCCGGCGGCCTCGACGCGCAGGCGATGGCGGTGCCGAAGGCGTTCTTCGGCTCGGCGCGCTCGGTCGCGGCCTCGCACGGCGGCGGGTCGATCACGATCATCGGCACGGCGCTCGTCGAGACGGGCTCACGCATGGACGACGTGATCTTCGAGGAGTTCAAGGGGACCGGCAACTGCGAGATCAAGCTCGACCGCAATCTGGCCGAGCAGCGCATCTTCCCGGCGATCGACGTGCCGGCGAGCGGGACGCGGCGCGAGGACAAGCTCTTCCGCCCCGATCAGCTCGACGCGGTCTACCTTCTGCGCCGCGGGCTCCAATCGCTCCCGCCCTCGGCCGCGATGAACTGGCTCACCAAGCGCATCGCGAACACGCCCAACAACGACACGCTGCTGGCGACGTTGAAGGACACCTGAGGCGCAGCGGGACGCGCGAGCGCGCCCGCCGTCGCGTCGACCCGCCGCCGTGTGGGACGCCGCGACGGCGGGCGCGCTCGTCTACCGGCCCGTTTCCCAGCGTAGCGGCAGCTGCACGAGCTGCCGCACCGTGTGCCCGCCGCGCTCCGCGGGGATGAAGCGCGCGTCGTTCGCGGCGAGGCGCGCCGCGTCGGCGAACCGCGGGTGCGACGCCGCGACCACGCCGACCGTCGCGACCTCGACCGCGCCGGTCGTGTCGACCACGAACTCGACGGTCGCCTCGCCGGGCGTGTGCGTGTTGCGCAACGAGTCGGGGTAGGTCACCGCCAGGGTTGCCGTCGAGTCGAGGCGCGCGGGGCGGTCCACCTGGTCGGCGGTATAGACCGTCGCGGCGTCGACGAGGCGCTCGAGGTCGGCCGCGGTGTACGTGCGCCCGGACTTCTTCGGGCGCAGGTCGGGCAGGCGCGACCAGAGCGCGATCACGCCGCACGATTCCTCGCCCCGCGTGCCGCGCAGTTCGACGGGAACGGTCGCGACGCCCGTGTAGACCTCGATGCCGCCGAACGACGCCGGGTCGAAAGAGTCGGGGTCGAGGTAGCCCGAGAGCGCGGGCATGCCGTCGAGCCAGACGAGCGGTGGACACGACGCGTTGCGCAGCCGAATCGAGTTGAGCGGTCCGGCCCCGACCACGTTCACGCCGGGCACCATGCGCAACAGGTCCGTCGTGCGCAGCGGGTGTCGCTCGTCGATCTCGGTGGCCGTGATGAAGTGGCCGAACCCCATGTCGCGCCGGCGGTTGAAGTCGGCGAGCGGCCCCGTGTACCGCGTCGCGCGGCGCCGCTCGCGGACGACCACGGCAGCGAGGCGCTGCGGGACCGGCACGAGCGCGATGTCGAGTGCCGGGAGCGGACCCGCGATCGTATCGATCGTGACGGCCTTGTAGCCGATTCGCTTGACGGCGATCGTGACGAGCCCGGTCGGCACGCCGGGCACGCGGAAGCGCCCGTCGTCGTCCGTCATCGTCGCGCGCGCGACGGCGGTCGGGGACCCACCGCGCGCGGCGACCGGCGTGATGGTGACCTGCGCGCCGACGACGACCGTGTGGTTCGCGCCGCGGATCGTGCCGGAGACGACCTGCGTCGTGAGAGCCGGCTGCGGCGCCGCAGCCGGCACCGCGGCCGAAGGCGGCGCGGAACTTTGCGCGACCGCTTCGCGCGCCGGCGAGACGAGGCCGAAGCACGCGAGCGCCACCAGTTGTGGCACACGCCGTACGAGAGACGTCGGAGTCATGGGCCTACACCACGAAGCAGGAGCGACGACGGCTCCGACGGGCACGGGGCCGCACGAGTCTTGTTACCCCACCCGTATCCTGAGGGTGCGATCCGCTCCCCGCCAGGGGGAGCGGCGGGTAACGTTCTGCGCCGGCCGCGCACGCACGCGCCACGCGGGTTCGTCGGTCACGCCCGCCACCGTCCGCCCTCGTCATCGATCATCCGCGTCATGGCCCGCTCTGCGAACCTGTCGTCGCTCCACGGCGTTCCCGCCACGATCCCGAACTCCAGGCCGGCAGCCGGCGGCACGCTGCCGTACGATCCGGCAGAACCGGACGGCGCGCCGGGCGTGGGAACGACCGTCGGGACCGATGCGGCGGACGATGCGCCGACCGGTGACGTGCTCGAGTCCGTCGGCACGCTGCCGGCGGAGCAGATGGAGGAGGACGACGCGCTCGAGACGGGACTCACGCTCTGGGCGGTGATCTTCGCCGGAGGCATCGGGTCACGCTTCTGGCCGCTCAGCTCGCCCGCGCGCCCCAAGCAGCTGCTCGCCCTCGTCGGCGAGCGCCCGCTCATCGCCGAAACGGTCGCGCGGCTCGCGCCGACGGTCCCGGCGAGCCAGGTGCTCGTCGTGACGAGCGCGGACATCGCGGACGCCCTGCGCGCCGCGATACCCGAGGTCCCGGCGGTCAACTTCCTCGTCGAACCGCACCCATCCGGTACGGCGGCGGCGCTCGCGTGGGGCGCGCACGAGATCGCGCGGCGCGCGGGACCGCGCACCACGTTCGTCGCGATGCACGCGGACCTCGCGGTGGCCTACCCGGGCGCGCTCCGTCAGCTGCTCGGCCGCGCCGCCCGCGTCACCGCGGCGGGGCCACCCATCGTCGTCCTCGGCGCCGAACCCACGCGCCCCGAAACCGGGTTCGGGTACGTGCTGCCCTCGCACCCGCTCGACGCCGAGGTGACCGGGCCCGACGCGCCGCAGCGCGTCGCGCGGTTCGTCGAGAAGCCCGGACCGTTGCTCGCCGAGGAACTCATCGGCCAGGGCGCCCTGTGGCACACCGGTATCCTCGTCGCGCGCGCCGGGGCCGTGCTCGAAGTGGTGGCCGCGCGCACGCCCGAACTGGCGCCCGGCCTCGACGCGCTCGAGGCGGGCGATTTCGAGCGCTTCGTCGGGATGGTCCAGAGCATCTCGCTCGAGCGCGGCGTGCTCGAACGCGTGGCCGACCTGGTCGTGCTGCCGGCGGCGTGCGGATGGGACGACGTCGGCACGTGGGCCGCGCTCCGCCGCGTGCGCGAGCTCGACGACACCGGCAACGGCGTGTGGGGGCGGGCGCACCTGGTGGACGCGTCCGGGTGCGTGGTGCACGCCGAGGGCGGCATCGTGGTCGCGTACGGGGTGTCGGGGGTACTCGTCGTCACGCGCCCGGGCCTAACGTTCGTGACCACGCTCGACCGCGCGACCGAACTCCGCCCGCTGCTCGACCAGCTGCCCGACGACGTCAGGCGCCCCGGAACGTCGGGGCGCGCTTCTCCCTGAACGCGGTCATCGCCTCGCGCACGTCGGCCGTGCCGAACGCGGTCTTGATGTGCGCGAGCTCGTCGCGGAGCTGGGCGTCCAGCGTGCGGTCGAAGCTGGCCGTCAGCAATCGTTTGGTGAGGGCGAGCGCGACCGGCGGCCCGGCCGCGATGCGGCGCGCGTACGCGACGACCGCGTCGGCGAACCCGTCGGTCGGCAGCACCGCGCTCGCGAGGCCGATGCGTTCGGCTTCCGCAGCCGGGATGTCGCGGCCGGTGAGCGTGATGTCCATCGCCCGCGACAGCCCGACCAGCCGCGGCAGGAAGTACGAGACGCCCGCGTCCGGGCTCAGCCCGCGGCGCACGTACCCGGCGGTCATCGTCGCGGCGTCCGCGACGAGGCGCAGGTCGCAGGCGAGCGCGAGTCCGAACCCTGCGCCGGCCGCGGCCCCGTTCACGGCGGCGATCACCGGCTTCTCGCAGCCGACGACCGCCTGCACCCATCGCCCGACCCAACCGTAGACGTCGAGGCGTTCGGCACGCGTGCCGCCACCACCGAGGACCGCAGCGCCGGCCGGCTCGTTGAGGTCGAGCCCCGCGCAGAAGCCGCGCCCCGCACCGGTCACGACGACCACGCGCACGGCGTCGTCGCCCGCCGCCCGTAGCAGCGCGGCGGGCAGTTCCTCGGCCAGCGCCGGGTTGACCGCGTTGAGTCGCTCGGGGCGGTCGAGCGTGATGGTGCACACGCCGTCGGGCGTGGTGTCGACGGCGAGCGTAGCGAACGGGCGCATGTGGATGCGGGCGGGTGGCGGAGTGCCTCGGACGGCGGGCGGCCGATATACTACGCGGTCTGCGCACGTGCGGTGGTGTCCGCCCGCGCGCCCTCCCCGCGTCGAGCCCGCCCATGTCGAGCAGCGCCCCCTCGCCGGCCGTCCCCTCCCGCAACGGCGCCGTCGCCGCCGGAACGACCGCCGACCCCGCCACCACGTTCGCGCCGCCCGCGTTGGACGCGGCCCCGGTCGATCCGGTCGAGGCGTTCTACGCGCGCGCGGACGCGCTCTACCGCTGCGCGATCGAGTGCTGCCGCCAGCACGAGCGCGTCGCCGACCTCGACCGCGTCGGTGCGCTCGCCCCCGAGCGCCGCGCGGCGCAGGCGCTCGCGGCGCTCTGCGACACCGCGCTCGACGAACTAGCGGCGAGCTACGAGCGGGCCGCGACGCGCGCGCGTCCGGTGCCCGGCGACGTCGCGGGCGACGCGTGCTGGCACGCCGCGAACGGGCTCTGGCATGCCGCGCGCGAGCTGACGCGCCGCTACCGCACGAGCGCGCGCGCGTCGAAGGGCATCGGCGAGCGCGGCGACCGATCGAGCGCGCGCCTCGCCGAACTCGCGCTGGACTACGATCTGGAAGCGTCGGCTCTGCTGTTGCTGAAGCAGGGAGTCGAGACGTACCGCAAGGCACGCCCCGGCGCGACCTGATCCTGGCGGGGCCGCGCGGCGCGCGGCCCCGCCCATCCGAGAGGGCCACGTGTCCACCACGCTCGACCGCGCGCTCGATCAGGTATCACCCCCCTCGCCGGCGCGGTCTCGCCCTCCGCTCGCGACGCCGCGCGCGCGCGCGGCGATCGCGGCGATCGAAGCGCGACTCGCCGTGGACGCCGCCGGCCGCGAGTCGATCGAGGTGCACGCGCCGTTCACCGGGGAGCGGCTCGGCGCCATCCCACGCGCGACCGCGGACGATGTGCAGGCCGCCGTGGCCCGCGCGCGATCCGCGCAACGCGCGTGGGCAGCCCGGCCCGCGACCGAGCGCGCGGCTGTCCTGCTGCGCTACCACGACCTGATTCTCCGCGAACGCGAGACCGGGCTCGACCTCGCGCAACTCGAGGCGGGGAAGGCGCGTCGCGACGCGTTTCAGGAGGTGCTCGACGTCGCCAACGTCGCGCGCTACTACGGCGTGCGCGCGCCGGGCCTGCTGAAGCCGCGTCGCCGACGCGGCGCGTACCCCGGCCTCACCCGCGCGTGGGAGTTTCACCACCCGATCGGCGTCGTCGGGGTGATCGTGCCGTGGAACTACCCGTTGAACCTGTCGGTGACCGACACGCTGCCCGCGCTCGCGGCGGGCAACGCCGCAGTGCTCAAGCCCGACCACCAGACGTCGTTCACGGCGCTCTGGGCGGCGGAGTTGCTGTACGAGGCGGGACTGCCCCGCGACGTGATGCCGGTGGTGACCGGCGAGGGGCCGCTCGTCGGACCGCCGCTCATCGACGCGGTGGATTTCGTGATGTACACGGGGAGCACGCGGACCGGGCGCGTCGTGGCGGCCCAGGCGGCCGCGCGGCTCGTCAACTGCTCGCTCGAGTTGGGCGGCAAGAACCCGCTGCTCGTGCTCGCCGACGCCAACCTGCCCGCGGCAGCGGAGGGGCTCGTACGCGGCGCGTTCGTGGGGGCGGGCCAGGTGTGCGTCTCGATCGAGCGCTGTTACGTCCTCCGCCCCGTGTACGACGCGTTCACGCGCCTGGCCGTCGAGCGCACGCGCGCGCTCACCGTGGGTGCGTCGCTCGGGTGGGACCTCGACGTCGGCAGCCTGACCGGGCCGCGGCAGCTCGCGACGGTGGTGCGGCACGTCGACGACGCGCGCGCGAAGGGCGCGACGATCCTGACCGGCGGGGTGGCGCGACCCGACCTGGGGCCGTACTGCTACGAGCCCACGCTCCTGGTCGGGGCGACGCCCGAGATGGAGCTGTACGCGGAAGAGACGTTCGGCCCGGTGGTCGCGCTGTACGCCGTCGACTCGGCCGACGAGGCGGTCGAGCGCGCGAACGACACGCGCTACGGACTCAACGCGAGCGTGTGGTCGCGCGACGTGCGCCGCGCGGTCGCGCTCGCGGCGCGCATCCGGTCGGGGAGCGTGAACGTCAACGAGACCTACGCCGCCACGTGGGCGTCGGTAGACGCGCCGATCGGCGGCATGGGGATCTCGGGGCTCGGCGGGCGCCGGCACGGGAGCGAGGGGCTGTTGAAGTACACCGAGACGCAGACCATCGCCGCGCAGCGCGGCGCACCGGCGAGCGGGCCCGCGGACGCGGGCAAGGCCGCGGAATTCACCGCGGGGCTGCTCCGGCTGGTGAAGCGGGTGCCGGGGCTGCGGTGACCGCGGCGGCGCGGCCTAACGTCGCGCGGTCGACCGCCGGCGCTCAGGGGTCGTCCGCCTAACGGCGCCTCCCACCACGTGACGGGGGGTTGCGGCGCCCGCGTGTAGCTCACCTCGACGCGGTCGAGCTCCCCGGGCTCGGCGAAGCGCATCGCCAGCAGCTCGCGCACCCGGGCGGGCGGGAGGGTCGGGTAGAAGCTGAGCGTCGCGTGCGGGGTGAACGTGAACCGCCCGCGCGCCGTCGACACCCCGCCGCGCGACAGCGCCTCGACGATGCGGTCGTGCAGCGCGCGGATCGGGCCGTGCGGCGAGAGCGGGAGCGCGATCACGTTCGTGCCCGGGAACCGCTCGGGCGGGCCGAACGGCAGCACGAGCGGCTCGGCCCCGGCGAGCACCGGTTCGAGTAGCTCGCGGATCCGCTCGCGCGGCGTGCCCGGATCGATGGGCCCGGTTCCCGACGAGCCGACGAGCGTGACGTGCGGCCGTGCCTCGGTCGCGAGTTTCGGGTCGTAGCGGCGCTGCACCTCGGCGATGCGCGCGCCCGCCGGTCCGCCGACCGGGGCGATGATGAAGACGCCATTCGCGCCCGGCATGTGCGGTTGTAGTCGTGCGCCTCGTGATCGGGCCGGCGGCGTGGACGCCGCTCGCGCGGACGTCCACGTTCGCCTAACGCAGCCCGGGGCTCAGCCCCGATCGCGCCCGCGGCGCGGGCCGGGGAACCGTTCGCTCCGCCCGCCGTCGCCGGCGTCGCGCGACGGACCGCCCTGGCGCGGGCCTCGGTCGAAGCCGCCGCGCCCACCGCCGAATCCGCCCGACCCGCCGGCGCCGCCTCGCGCCGGACGGTCGAAGCTGTCGAATCGGCGCGGGCGCTCGAAGCTCCCGCCGCGCTCGTCCGCGCGGTCGCGGGGCGCGCCTTCGTCGCGCCGGGCCCGCGGGTAGCCGCCCTGCCCTCCGCCCGTCGGGCCGCGATCGAAGAAGCGGCCGCCGCCGCGCGGTTCGTCGCGCGGTCCACGCGCGCCACGATCACCGCGGTCGCCGCGCGGGAACTCGCCGTCCTCGGTCCCGCGGTCGAACGATGCACGGGAGCCGAAGCGCTCGCGGGTCGGCGCGCCGCGGTCGTACTCGCGCGCGGTCTCGCTGCGCGGCGGGTAGCTGTTGGTCCCGTCGTCGTGGCGGACGACCGGGCGCTCGCCGCGGATGGTCGTCTCGCGCAGCGCGGCGATCACCGCGTCCGCGTCGCCCGAGGGCACCTCGACGATGGAGAAGCGCTCGGCGATGTTGATCGCCCCGATGCGCGATGCGTCGATGCCGGCCTCGTTCGCGATCGCCCCGACGAGGTCGCCCGGGCGTACGCCGGCGCGGCGCCCGACGCCCACGTAGAGCTTCGTGCTGGCGCCGGCACTCCCGCCGCGCGACGGCTCGCGCCGCGGGCGTTCCGCGCGTCCCGCGTCGCGTCCGCCCTCGGCGCGAGCGTAATCCCCGCGGCCGGACTCGGCGCGGCCCCCCCGCTCGTCGCGTCCGCGCTCGTCGCGTCCGCGGTCGGCGCGCGGGCGCTCGGCGCCGCGATCGCGCGGGCGCGCGGCGGGCTCGTGGAACGACGGGATCTCGACTTCGTCCTCGGCGGCGGGGGCGTTCCCCGCGGCGTCGTGGGCGAGACGCACCGCCGCGGCGGCGACGTCGGCGAGGTCGAACTCGCCGGCGAGCATCTCCGCCACGGCGCGGTACGGCGCGAGCGTATCGTCGCCGTCGTCACTCGACTGCCCGTCGCCGGGGGTGCGGCGTTCGCCCTGCGCGGCGGTCAGGGCGTCACGCAGCATCGTGGCGGTGCGCTCGAAGCGGCGCGCCTTGATGTCGGCCGAGGTCGGCACGGGCGCCAGGTCGAGGCGCTGCTTGGTGACGCGCTCGATGTTGCGGAGCAGGCCGCGCTCGCGCGGCTCGGCGATCGTGATCGCCGCGCCCTCGCGGCCGGCGCGTCCCGTGCGCCCGATGCGGTGCACGTACGCGTCCGGCGCGCTCGGCACGTCGTAGTTGACCACGTGGGAGACGTGGTCGATGTCGAGCCCGCGCGCGGCGACGTCGGTCGCGATGAGCAGCTCGATCTGGCCGCCGCGGAACCGGCGCATCACGCGGTCGCGCGCCTCCTGCCCCATGCCGCCGTGCAGCGCCTCGGCGCCGAAGCCGCGGGCGGCCAGCGTCTCGGTGAGCGAGTCGGCCTCGGTGCGCGTGCGACAGAACACGATCGCGCTCGTCGGCTGCTCCATGTCGAGCACGCGGCCGAGCGCGGCCACCTTGTGCGCACGGGGCACGAGGTACGCCGTCTGGCGCACCTTGGGCATCTCGCCCGCGACGAGGGCCTGGCGCGCGACTTCGACGCGCGCGGGGTCCTTCAGGTAGTTGTCGGCCGCGCGTGCGACGCGCGGGGCCATCGTCGCCGAGAACATGGCCGTCTGCCGGCCCTCGGTGGGCGTGGCGCCGACGATCGCCGTGAGGTCCTCCTCGAAGCCCATGTCGAGCATCTCGTCGGCCTCGTCGAGCACCAGCACCTGCACCTGACCGAGGTTGAGCGCCTTGCGATTGATGTGGTCGAGTGCGCGCCCGGGCGTGCCGACGACGACGTCAACGCCGCGCTCGAGCGCGCGCAGCTGCTGGCTCATCGCGGCGCCCCCATAGACCGCGAGCACACGCGTACGGAAGCCGCGGCCGTACTTGTGCACGGCCTCCGCGACCTGCATGCAGAGTTCGCGGGTGGGGACGAGGATGAGCGCGCGCGGGGCGGCGCCGCGGACCCCTTCGGCGCGCGGCGCCTCGACGATGCGCTGTAGGAGCGGGAGGGCGAACGCGGCGGTCTTGCCGGTGCCGGTGGCCGCAAGGCCGAGCACGTCGCGGCCGCTCAGCAGCACCGGGATCGCCTCGCGCTGGATGGGCGTGGGCTCCTCGTAGCCGAGGGCGGCGAGGGCGTCGCAGAGCTCGGGGCGGAGGCCAAGGGCGGCGAAGGCCGCGGTGGAGGCTTCAGCGTCCGCGTTAGCGTCCACCTCGGCGTGTTCCGCGTCGGACGGCGGCGCGGGGGTATCGTGCTGATCGGTCACGGCCGGCGCGTCGGGCGCGGCGGCGAGGTCGGGCGAGCCCTCGATATGGGCGGATTCTTGAACGGACATGAGACGTCGAGGATGCGGCGCCGGGACGGTGTGCTCATCCGGCGATGTCCGACGGCCCAGGCCCGCGCTGATACACGGCGGGCGAACGAGGCGGAGCGGACGGCAGACGCATAAGGGCCCCGACTTCTGTCGTCGCCGGGGCCGTCTGACACACGGGCGTAGCGCGCTCGCGGAACCGCAGGTGTGCGGGTTGACGGAGCGCCGTCGTCACAATATGGGCAGCCCAAGGTAGGATTGCCACCTCGGCCGCTGCGTCCCGCCCGGGCCACCGGCGGCCACGAAGTCCGAATCGACGCGCGACGGCCTCGGCGACGGTCACCGATCCGCAGCGCGGACGCCGGCCCGGCGACCTCCACGGCGACGCACAACCGGGCCAGGGCGCGCCCGACGCGGACCCGCCCTCGGGCCCCCGGTCGCGTTAGACCGCCGCGCCGTGCGCGAGCGCACGCATGCGGAGTTCGTCCCACCGGTCGGCCACGTACCAGTGCGACTCGACCGCGCCCGACGCCGACGCCGCGACCGCACGCCGTTCGAGCGCCGCCGCGCCCTCGCGCGCGAAATCCCGGCAGAGGGCGTGCACGGCCGCGACGCCGGCCCTGGCTGCCCGGCGCGCGTCGGCGCGACGACCCGGGAGGCGCACGAACTCGCCGGCGAGCAGGAGGTAGGCGAACCGCGCGGAACCGTCGGGCCCGAGCGCGTGGAGCGTGTCGGCACCTTCGTGCAGGAACGCGGTCGGGAGGGTGCGGAGATACGCATGCACCCCTCCCGAGTACTCGCCGTCGGCGATGAGCGTGGTCCAGAGCGCGCCGAGCCGGTAGCCGGCACGCGCCGCGGTGCGCACCACGCCCGTGGGGTCGCCGAGGCTGCACCACGACAGCACGAGGCGCGGCACGCCGGCGCGCGCGGCCACGTGCAGCGCGCGCCGCGGGTGACGCGCCCCGTCCGCGCCCGCGCCGGCCACGAGCGCGAGCGCGTTCCCGGGCGGCTCCGGGATGTAGGGCGGGTTGCAGGCGACCACGTCCGCGTCGAACGCGCGCAGCCAGCGCGGCAGACTGCGGCTGAACAGCCCCGACCGTACCACCGATGCACGCCGCCCGAGCGCGAGGTCGGCCAGATTCGCGCGCGCGCGCCGGATCGCCGCCGGATCGAGCTCGGTCGCGCCGCCGCGCACGCGTCGATCGATGAGCAACGCGTCGGCGAGCACGACCGCGCTCCCCGCGGTGAGCTCGGCGACGCGCCCGCCTCCCCGCGGCCGCGCGCGCGCGAGCGCGGCGCGCGTCGCGAGCGCGCAGAGCACCGTGTCCTCCGGTGCGAAGAAGTCGCCGAACGCGAACGGCGGCGTGAGGCGCGCGAGCCACAGCGCCTCGTCGGCGAGCGACGGCAGCGCGACCGCGGTCGGCGTTGGGCGCGTCAGGTCGACGGCGGGCGCGGGCGCGTCCGTCGCCGCGTTGGGCACAGCGGGCGCGACCGTCACGAGCGTGCCCCCGCGTGCCAAAACCGCCGCGCGGGCCAACACAAGTTGGGTGTACGTCTTGCACTTGCGGGCCGCGCCGGAGCTCCCGGCGTGCGCCACTGCACGCGGAGAGCGGCCGGCCGGCGTGTGGGGTGGGGGAAGGATGTGGTGGCGACGGCCTGGCTGGAGCGGCTCGATCCACCCCGGATCCCGGTCGGTCGCGCCGTGGGCCACCATCCGTGGTGCTGTGATGTCGTCTGCTGCATTCTCGTCGTTCGATTCGTCTGATCCGTCGCTCGCGCCCGACATGGACGCGCCCCGCGCACCGACTCTCTCTTCCCCTTCCTTGCCGTCGCGACGCGGTCCGGACGCCGAGGTTCCGCTCGCCCGAGTCGACGGCCCGGCGGACGCGTCGCACACCGACGCCACGCCCGCCAGTCCGGATGACGTACCGGTGCGGCGCGCGGTTCAGTCCGGCATCGAGCGCCGCCGCGCCCTCACGGCGGAGTCGAGTTCGCCGAGCTCCGCCGCACATGTCGAGCTGCCACTCGTGCGCCCGGCGAATCGCGCCCTGCTCTCCGCATCGCGGCTGGACGCCGAACGGCAGATCACCACGTACATCGACCGGCCCGCGCCCGGTCGCGCGCTCACCGCGGGCACGCCCCGTGCCGCCGACGCGGTCGCAACGGGCGCAGTCGCCGCGCCCCTCGCGGACGCGTCGCCCTCGTTCGCGAACGTGGTCGCGGGGCTGTTGTTCGGCGGACCGCTCGACGAGGTGCTGGCCGACCGGCCCGCGCTCGAACGCGAGGTGCTCGATCAGGCGCGGCGTCTCGCGGCACGCGCCTACCCGGCGGACCGCGTGAGCGACCGCTCGACCGACCGCTGGGTCGACCACGCCGCGCGCGACGAGATGCACCGCGCGCTGCTCGCGTGCTATCAGCCGCACGTGCGCCTGCCGCAGCACGGGATGAGCGAGAACCAGTTCCACCCGTTCACGATGCAGCTGCTGCGCGTGCTCGAAGGTGCGTGGGAGCGCGACCTGCTGGCGCGCGCGCGCCGTTCGGCGCAGCGCGCCGTGGGCGACTCGCTCACGGCCGACGCCCTGCCCGCCGACCCCGACGCGTTCTGCGAGTGGTTCAAGCGCGCCGCGTTCACGCACCCACTCTACGAACACCCGCTCTACGGCTTCCTCGCCGGCGAGGCCACCCGCGAGCAGCTCGAGCGCTTCCTGCGCCTCGAGGCGGCGGGCGAGGCGGCGTTCGACGATCTCGTCGCGCTCGGCCAGGTGGGCACGCGCGGCGAGGTGAAGATCGAGATGGGGCGCAACTACTGGGACGAGCTGGGCAACGGGAAGAGCCACGCCGTACACACCCACCTCTTCCACAAGCTGACCGAAACCCTCGCGATCACCGCGCCCGAAGCGCACGAACTGCCCTGGCAGGTGCTCGGGGGGGTGAACGTGATGCTCTGGAGCTGCATCCCGCGCCGCAACGCGTTCCGCGCCCAGGGAACCCTCGGCGCCGTCGAGCTGCTCGCGCCGCAGCGGTGCACGCGGCTCGTGACCGGCGCGCAGCGCGTGGGCATTCCGCGGAAGGCGATGGCCTACTACGCCGCGCACGCGATCATCGACGTGGGGCACGCGGAAGGATGGCTGGACCACGTCGTGCGCCCGCAGGTCACCGAACTGCCTCACGCGCGCATCGGTATCGCGGAGGGGTTGATGGCGCGCGCCGACGCCAGCCTCGACTACTTCGATTACGCGTCGGCGCTCCTTCGCGCCTGACGCGCGCGCACGGCGGCACCGCCGCCGTGCGCCCTGGATTCAGTTGTCGCGGCGGATTCGGAGCGCGGTGTCGTTCCCGTTCGCCGCGGCTCCAGGGCACGCGCCGGGATCACCAGGACCTTCGTCACCCACCTGGTTCCAGCCCGACGGAATGGGCTGGTCGGCGCAGATGTCCAGGCGCGTCCCGACGGCGGCCGTCGCGTAGTGGACGATCACGGCCACCGACGCGGTGCTGTCGCCGCGTGCGGCCACGCTCGGACATTCGCTCGTCGAGCGCTCGTACGCGATCGCGATGTAGCCGCGCGGCACGCCCGCCGTGCGACACTGCCGGCGTTGCTCGAGCGTGGCGCCGGCGATCGCGCCGCGGTCGGCGCGGTCGCGCGGTCGTCCGAGCAGCCCGGAGTCGGCGCCGGCGCCGATGCGCCCGGGGCCAGTGCTGGAGCCTGTCGTCAGGCCCGTGCTGCCCGCGACCGCCGTGCCCGGCGCGCCAACGCGTGGCTGGACCGACGAGACGATCGTGCCACACGCGCCGACGGCAAGTACGCAGGCGACCGGAAGCATCGAACCGAGCTGGGTGCGTTGCCGCACGTGACGAGGACGGAGGTGGACGACGTCGCGACGGGAGCTATGCGCGTCGCGTGTAGAATCCGTTCAGCGGCAAAGATCACTCCGTCTCGTGGTGCGGTGTGCTGTCCTCGAGCTGCGCCGCGAGCCGCTTCGGCGCGGTCCGCTGATACGCGTCGCGCAGCATGGCCGCCACCTCGCGCCACGGCGGCCGACGGTCGAGCCGGATGCCCACCCAACCGCTCACCCCCACGTAGGGCGGCACGAAGTAGCGCGCGGGAGACGCCGCTACAAGGAACGCCTGGTTCTCGGGCGTCGCCTTGACCCACACTGCGTCGCGCCCCCGCCCGTGACGGGCCGCGCCCGCGTACATGGCGAACAGCTTGTTTCGAACGCGAAACGTCGGCTCACCCCACGCGAGCGCCTCGTGCGCCTCGGGGAGCGCGAGGCACAGCGCGCGGAGTCGGGTCAGCGGGTCTGACGGTGTCGACACGCGGGCTTGGACGCGCGCGCGCAAGGGTATCGACGCATCGAGAGTGATCGCGATCTCGCGGGGCAGTCCTACCGGCGCCGCGACAGGTTGTAACCGAGCGTGGCCCCGATGCTCGGCAATGTGAAGGCAGCGACGGCGGACAAACGACAGGTCAGTCGACACGGCGGGTCGGGGCGATCGTCGGACGTCCGGTTGAGACGCGCGACGAGCGCCGTCCCGAGCATCCCCACCGCAGCGCCTCCGAGGGACGCGACGTACAGCCCGTGCCCCGGACCGCGCGCGCCGATGAGCGTGGGGCCGACCGCAGTGGCCGCCGCTACCCCGACGTAGGCGGCGCGCTCCGCGGCGGTCGACGCGGTGCCCTGCGACCCGCCAAGCCGGCGCACGACGAAGCGAGTCGCGAGACCGCCGCCGACGTAGCCGATCGGGCCGAGCAGCACCCCGGTGCCAAGTTGTCCGGCCACGCGCACGGCGCTGAGCCCCGGGAGGTCACCGGTTGCCGCAGCCTGCGCCGGCATGTGCCGCGGCGCGACGCTCGCCAACGTGCACGCCGCGAGGGCGATGGTCACACCGTGCGGGCGGTGCAGGGAGCGATGACGCACGTCGGAGACGAATGGTGGAAGCGAAGACGCGGGCGCCCGGACGGGTGCTCGGCCGGCTGCAACAGCATACCGCGGCGGCGGTATGGTCGTCACCCCGGCGGGCCGCTGGTGGACCTCGGGTTCGGCGGGCCGACCGGCAGCGCTGCGAGTCGACCCGCCGTTCCGGCGCGTCGCGCGCCGCCGCGGCAGGCGCGACCAACAGAACGTCGCCTGCAAGCTGCGGACACGGCAGAGATGTGGGGCACCGCGCTCGCATTACAGGTGGGCAGCCCGGACGGGCCCACGTCGTAGTGCCCGTCCCAACTCTCTGCCTCACAGACGATGCCTGCCACACTGCCCGTCCAGACTCTGTTCGGCCTGCCGCTCCCTGCGGCGAGTCACCCCCTCCCCGATGCGGTCGCGCGTACGCTCGCGGGCCGGCTCACCGCCGCCGCGAACGGGCTCACCCAGGAGACGCCGGCCGCGCGTGCGGCGACGGTCCGTCGCGAGGCGCAGGACTACCTGAGCGCGCGCCGTAGCGGGACGCTGCAGATCGTCGGCGCGATGCGCGCGCGGTGCGACGACGCGGCTCGCGCGATCCTGCAGCGCACGCTGCACGCGCCGCCGCTGCCGATGGTCGCCGGCGAGCTACTCGTGGCGTAAGCTGCGGCGCGCCCGCGCGGGTGGCGGGACGGCTACTCGAGCCCTGCGAAGAGGTCCGGCGCGACCCCTGGAACGCCGTCGCCCCACGCGTGGCGGAACGCTTCGGTGTCGAACACCTTCCGCCCCGCGCCCGAGGCAGCGGCCCGGTCGTACCAGAGCGGGCGCACGGAGCCCTGCTGCGTGCGGTGCGCCGCGAGCGCAGCCTCCTTCTGCGCGGCGTGCGCCGAGACGTCGACCACGTAGTCCACGCCGCCGATCGCCCGGAGCCGATCCGGGCGCCACTCGGTCCACGGCTCCGCGGGCGACGGCCAGACGACGCGGCGGACGCGGTGCGCGGGGCCGAGTGCCGGCGCCCAGCGCGGGTCGGCCGCCGCGGGGACGGCGTCGGCGGCGAAGCGGCTGATCGCGATGTGGTCCGGGTGTCGCGTGATGCCGTTGGGATCGAACGTCGCGACCACGCGCGGCCGCTCCGCGCGGATCACGCGTACCAGCGTCGCGCGGATCTCGTCGGGGTCGGCGTCGGATAGCTGCCGGTCGTGGTAGTCGAGGAGCGCGACGAGGTCGAGGTCGATCGCGGTGCACGCGTCGCGCAGCTCCTGCTCGCGCACGGCACCGATCGTCTCGCGCGTCGCCAGCGGGGGCGCGTCGGGCGCCCCGAGCGCGCCGGCCTGCCCGCGCGTCGCACACACGAGCCCCGCACGCTGCCCGGCCGCGGCGAGCTTGGCGACCGTGCCGGCGATGAAGAAGCTCTCGTCGTCCGGGTGCGCGAGGAGCAGGAGCAGGTCGTGCGGCATGAGGCCCTATTGGTTAGTGCGCGGGCTCGACCGACAGCCCCGCGTAGGCCGTGCGCCCCGGCGCGGGCTCGAGCACGCGTCCGCCGAGCCCGTTGACCGTGAGCGACCCCACGTAGCGCTGGTCGAACGCGTTCTGCACGGCGATGAACGGGCGCACGCGTCCGGCACTCCAGCGCGTGCGCAGGTTGAGCACGCCGCGGCCGTAGCCGGCGACGCGGATGGTGTTCGCGTCGTCGCCGTAGAGCGCGGACGCCCACGTGTGGTCGGCCTCGAGCGCCAGGGGGGCCAGCACGCCCGTGAGCGGCCGGGCCCGGGCCGTGACGCGCACGAAGCGCTCGGGAACGCCCGGCAGCGTGCGGCCGCCCAACGACGTGACGGAGGTACCGTTCTGCACGACGTAGTCGGCGAAGCGCACGCGCGTCAGCGTGTACGCGACGTCCAACCCGAGCGCGTCGGCGACGCCGTGCAGCGGCGCGCGCGCGCCGAGCCCGAACTCGCCGCCGCTCGTGCGCGTGCGGCCGGCGTTGCGGTAGTACGCGCGCCCGTTCACCTCCTGCCACTGCACGATCGCGTCGCGCGTCCGCAGCGCGAACAGCGCGGCGGAGTAGCGGAGGCGGGCGCCGAACCCTTCGCCGCGCGCGCCGAACTCGGCGCCGGCGGAGCGCTGCGGGCCTAACGTCGGCGAGAAGCCGCCGACGTTCCCCGGCTGGGCCTGCAGCTCCGTGGTCGTCGGCGTCTCGAAGTCGGTCGACACGTTGCCGTACGGCGTGAACGCGTCGGCGACCGCGACGCTCAGGCCGGCGTGTCCGCTCGCGGCGGCCATCGTGCGCGCGCCGCTGTTGTTGACGCCGTCGGCGAGAAAGCGGTCGCGCACGGCGAAGCGCACGCGGTCGTAGCGCGCGCCCGCGTCGACGAGCAGGCGCGACGCCGGGCTCCACGTCAGCTGCGCGAAGGGCGCGAGATTGTTCACCAGCTCGAGCTGGTTGAGCAGCAGGGTGTCGGCGCGGCCGACCCGCTCCCCACCCGTGTCTCGCGCGTTCTGCCGCAGGTCGCGCATCTCCTGGTACTCGGCGCCGACCGCGAGGAGTGGGGCGCGACTCGGGTCCGCGCCGAACGGCAGGCGGCGGGCGATGGATGCGCGCGCGCCGCCCGCGTGGCGCGAGATGGTCGTCAGCGTGCCGATGCGGAGCCCGGCCGCGCCGGTCGGTGCCCCCGGGGGCGGCGTGGCGAGCGGGTTCCAGAGGTCGCGCACGA
Organism: uncultured Gemmatimonadales bacterium; assembly: GCA_963851265.1. Lineage (GTDB taxonomy): Bacteria > Gemmatimonadota > Gemmatimonadetes > Gemmatimonadales > Gemmatimonadaceae > BPUI01. Next base: position 161,241 of record CAWKNZ010000007.1, on the reverse strand, counting down.
CGCCGTACACGGTCACGTCGGCGCGCGCGCCGTCGTCGCCGACGTGGCGGAGTCCGAGCGCGAGCTGCTGCTGGTTCACGTGCTTGTCGGCCCCGCGCAGGATGTTGACGCCCGCGGCGGAATCGGGGCGCAGCGCGTACTCGGCGGGGGTGAGCGCGCCCGGGTTCTGCGCCTGCGGGTCGTCGGCGAGGTACAGGCGCACGGTGCCCGTGGTCGCGGGCGTGAACGCGTGGTCCGCGACGAGCGACAGCCGCCGCTGCTCGGCGTCGGCGTGCTGGCGGTACTCGTTCGTCGTGAGCCGAGAGGCGGAGAGCGCGGCGATCGTGCTGCCGAACTGCGTGGCGCCGCGCAGCTGGTACTTCTGCGTGTCGTACGCGCTCTCCTCGACGCGGCCCCCGAACGCGAGGCCGCGCGGCGGCGCGCTGAGGTCGGTGGTGAAGGCGAGCACCCCGCCCGAGGCGTTGCCGTAGAGCGAGGCCGCCGCCCCGCGCAGCACCTCGACCCGGCCGATGCTGGCGAGGTCCAGGTTGGTGAGCTGCGACTGGCCGTCGGGGAGCGTCTGCGGCACGCCGTCGAGCGTCACGCGCACGCCGCGCAGGCCGAAGTTGGCGCGCGCGCCGAAGCCGCGGATCGAGATGCGCTGGTCGACCGAGTAGTTGCCGCGGTCGGCGGCGTAGACGCCCGGCACTTCCGCCAGCGCGTCGGCCACGCCGTTGGTGAGCCGCGCGCCGCGCACGGCCCCTGCGCCTAACACATCGACGGCCCACGGCGCCCGGTCGCGCGCGGTGGGCGTGCGCGTGACGGTGACCGTGACGGGGGCGAGGCGCGCGGTGTCGGCGCGGACGGTGTCCGGGCGCGCCGCCTGCGCGCGCGCCGCCGACGGGGCGACGACGGCGAGGGCCGCGCACGCGATGCGCCCGACGTTGGGCGTCACGTGAACACGACGGCGATCGGGTACGCGCGCATCCGGCGGTCGTGCGTAACCAGCGTCAGACGTTCGTGCGCCGCCTGCGCGATCAGCATGCGGTCGAACGGGTCCCGGTGGTGGACGGGCAACGAGGCAATGGCCCCGATGTGGTCAAGGGTGATCGGGAGCAGCCCGAAGCGGTTCTCCTCCAACGCGTCGGCGAACGACTCGCTCAAGCGCAACTTCCCGGACGCGGTCTTGACGGCGATTTCCCACGCCGACGCGATGCTCACGCGCACCTCCGACGCCGTCGCGATCTGACTCGCGACGTCGGGTGCAAGGCGCTCCGACTCCTCCTGCCACCAGAGGAAAACGTGCGTATCGAGCAGCAGACGGCCTTCGGACATTCCGGTCGCGGTGAGGGTCACCGGCGTCTCTCGGCGTCCCAATTCTCGGGGAAGATTTGCGGGTCATCGAGATCCTTCCGAATCGCCGGCGGCAGCGGGTCGTCGAAGTCGTCCGCCACCCAAATCTTACCTTTCCACATCCCGGGCTTCCGCAGGATCGGTTTGTCGGGCACGGCGAGCGGGACCAGGCGCGCCATCGGCGTGCCCGCCTTCGCGATCACGATCTCTTCGCCGCGCGACGCACGCTCGACGAGGTCGGACAGGTGCGTCTTGGCTTCGTACAGGTTGAGCGTCGTCGGCTCGCTCACGCGCGGCGAGCGCGGCGACGGAGTCTTCGGGCGGTACTCGTGCTTCGCCATGACGGCGCTCCGGACTGAGGTCCGGGCATCGTAGAGCGCGTCGTACATTTTAGTCAAGCTGACCAACACGCGCGGTGCGCGGCCACGGCAGCGATCGCTCGAGTAGCCGGGCGACGTCGAGCAGCTGCTGCTCGCCACCGGGCGGCGCGACGAGTTGCGCCGCGACGGGCAGCCCTCGCGCGTCGACGCCCATCGGCACGCTCGCGGCCGGGAATCCGGCCACGTTCCACCCTCCGGTGAACGGCGCCACGTCGACCGACGCCTTGAGCGTCGCGAGCCACCCGCGGCGCGCCCACCCGTCCGCCGGAAGCGGGGCGCGGGCGAGCGTCGGCGTGACGAGCAGGTCGTAGTCGTCGAAGAAGCGCAGCTGCAGCGCACGCCACGCGTCGCGGTCCTCCTGCCGCACGAGGCCGAGCGTGCGCAGGCGCCGCCCGGCCGCGATGTGCCGCTTCGTCCGGCGTTCGAGGCGCGTGAGATCGCCGCCAGCGGCCGCGAGCGCGTCGGCATCGTCACCGGCGCCGGCCATCCAGGTGGCGAGGATCCGCGGCACGAAGCGGAGGGGCGCGGGCGGGGCGGCGGACGTCACGCGGTGCCCCGCCTCGGCGAGCGCGGCGGCCGCCCGCGCGCCCGCCGCGCGCCACGCCGGATCCACGCGCACGCCGGGCGTCGGGGGGCCGAGCGCGACGGCGACGCGGAGCCGCGAGGGCGTCCCCGAGACCGCGCCGGCCTCGCGGGCGAACGTGTCGCGCGCGCCGTCCGCGTGGTCGCGCCCCGCGAGCACCGCGAACATGAGCGCCGCGTCGTCGACGGTGGTCGCGAGCGGCCCGTTCTCCGACCATCCGAACCACGCGTGCGCGCCGACCTCGGCCGGCACCACCCCGCGGCCGGGCTTGAGGCCGAAGAGTCCGCAGCACGCGGCCGGGATGCGGATCGAGCCGAGCCCGTCGTTGCCTAACGCGAGCGGGACCATCCCCGCCGCGACCGCGGCGGCGCTGCCGCCGCTCGAGCCGCCCGGCGTGTGCGCGGGGTCCCACGGGTTGCGGGCCGTGCCGCGCGGGCCGTCGGTGAACGGCCAGAGGCACAGCTCGGGCACGCGCGTGACGCCGACGACGACCGCGCCGGCGGCGCGCAGCCGCGCGACGGTCGGGTGATCGCGCGCGGCCGGGTGCGGCGCGCACGCGAGCGTGCCGTTAGCGGTGACCTCGCCGGCGACGTCGACGTTGTTCTTGACCGCGACCGGCACGCCGGCGAGCGGCAGTCGCGCCCGGTCCGGGCGCTCGGCCACCGCCCCGGCTTCGGCGAGCGCCTCCGCGTCGCGCACGCGCTCGAACGCGCCTACCGCTGGGTCGCGCGCGGCGATGCGCGCGAGCGCCTCGCGCACGACCGCGCGCGCGCCGAGCGTGCCGGCGCGCACGCCCGCCGCGATCTCGCACGCGGTCGGCAGAGCGCGTCGTCACGCGGAGCGTGCGCTCTCGCCGCGCCCCTGGACGCCGCTCCGGCGCGCGAGGCGCTCCGAGAGCCACGCCACGGCGTCGTCGATCGCCGACGCCGGTAGGTAGTGCCCGGCGTCGTACCAGCGCAGCTCCTTCGGCTCCTCGGCCGCGTCGAACAGGCGCTGCGCCTGCTCGGGGCGTACCGTACTGTCGCGCCGGCCGTGGACCATCAGCAGCGGGCGCCCGTCGAAGCGCCGCACCGCCTTGAGCGGGTCGGCCATGGCGCGCACGAGGCGGTCGAACGGCGTACCCGTGGGCAGGTCGCCGCCGGCGGCGAGGACGAGGGCGCGCACGGCCGGCGCGTCGGCCGCGATCTGCACGCCGAGGAAGCTGCCCATCGAGTAGCCCGTGAGCGCGAGGCGGTCGGCGTCGACCTCGGGGCGGGCGCCGAGGTAGCCGAGCGCGAGCTTGCCGTCGGCGAGGCCGCGGCGCCAGGCCTGCGCGAGCGCGAGCGGGTTGCGCACCGAGCGGAAGTCGACGTCGCCGCGCCGCTCGCCGTGCAACGGCAGGTCGATGGCGAGCGAGGCGATGCCGCGCGCCAGCAGTCCGTGCCCCACCAACTCGGCCATGTCTTCCTTGCGCGACGAGTAGCCGTGGAGGAGGACCGCCGCGGGCGCCAGCCGGGTCGGGCCGGCGCCGTCGGGGACGAGCAGCAGCCCCGGCACGCGCTCGGCTTCGCCCTCGCGTCCGAAGCGGAGCGTGATCCGGCGGCCCCCGCCGGGGAGCGGGCGCTCGTCGAGCAGGTCGTGCGTTAGGCGCGTCGGCATGCCCCGGACGAGGGCAAGATCCGCGCACGGCGTGCGCGGCGGGGCGGGCCGGCCCGGCTCAGGCCGCGCCGGTCACCGAACTGCGGTCGGGCACCCCGGTCGTGGCGCGGCGAATGGCGGCGATCGCGAATTTCGGCGCGCGGTCCATCGTCACGAGGCCGTTGGCCTCCTGGTAGGTGTCGGCGAACTGCGTGTAGCAGAAGCCGGCGAACAGGCCGATCCCGTTCACCGCGGCGAGCAGCGCGCGGTACTTGTCGGCGAACTCCTCGGTGGTGCGGCTCCGCGAGTAGCCCCACGTGTTCTCCTCGTCGGGTGCGAGCGCGACGCCGCCGAACTCCGAGAGCACCACGGGCAGGCGCGCGTTCTCGTCGATCCCCTCGAGCACGAGCACGCGGCCGCCGGGCCGTTCGCGCTCGAAGATCTGGGGCAGCTCGACGTCCGGGCGGTAGCGGCGGCGCATGCGCTCCGGGTCGGCGTCGTAGTCGTGGATGCCGACGAGGTCGGTCGCGACACTCTCCCAGCCGTCGTTGCCGACCACCGGGCGCGAGTGGTCCATGGTGCGCGTGAGGTGGTAGAGCGCCGACACCCAGTGCCGCTGCGCGGGGGTGGTGGGGAGGTCGGGCACGCCCCAGCTCTCGTTGAACGGCACCCACGCGATGATGCACGGGTGGCTCGCGTCGCGCGTGAGCACCTCGAGCCACTGCTTCGTCAACCGCTCCACCGAGCGCCGCGTGAACCGGTACGGGCTCGGCATCTCTTCCCACACGAGGAGCCCGAGGCGGTCGGCCCAGTACAGGTAGCGCGGGTCCTCGATCTTCTGGTGCTTGCGCACCCCGCTGAAGCCGAGCGCCTTGGCGAGCTCGACGTCGTGGCGGAGCGCGGCGTCGTTGGGCGCGGTGAGGCCCGTGGCGGCCCAGTAGCCCTGGTCGAGCACGAGGCGCAGGTGATACGGCCGCCCGTTGAGCAGGAAGCGATCGCCCTGCACGCCCACCTGTCGCAGGGCGCAGTAGCTCGTCACGCGGTCGAGCACCGCGCCGTCGGGGGCGAGCAGCGTGAGCTCCGCGTCGATGAGCGTCGGGTGCTCGGGGCGCCACAGGAGCGCGTTGCGGTAGTCGTCGATCCCCGGATCCGAGAGCGCGATGCGCCGGTGCACCTCGCCTGCCGTGACGAGGTAGACGTCGTCGGCGAGCGTCTCGCCGCGCGCGGTCAGGCGCACCGCGAGGCGCAGTCCGTCGGCGGCACGCGGGCCGTCGACCGTCGCCGCCACGCCCACCTCCCACCGTTCGAGGTTGGCCGACCAGCGGAGCGCGGTGATGCGCGTGCCCGGCACCCGCTCCGTCCACACCGTCTGCCAGATGCCGGTCGTGCGCGGGTACCAGATGGAGTGCGGCTCGAGGAGCCAGTCCTGCTTCCCGCGCGGCTTCGCGAGGTCCTGCGGGTCGTCGTCGGCGCAGACGATGAGCACCTGCGGCGCGTCGGCGCGGAGCGCGTCGGTGATGTCGACGTGAAACGGCGTGTAGCCGCCCTCGTGCCGGGTGACCTCGACGCCGTTCACCCACACCGTCGCCTCGTAGTCGATCGCGCCGAAGTGGAGTACGAGGCGCTCGCCCGGCTCGAGCGCGGGCGCATCGAATCGGCGCCGGTACCAGCAGCGACGGTAGAAGCCGGGATCGTCGACACCGCTGGCCGCGGTCTCGGGCGCGAACGGGACGACGATGCGGCGGTCCCACACCACTTCGTCGGGGCGTCGCCAGTGCCCCGTGCGGTCGAGGGCGAACTGCCACGCGCCGTTGAGCGACACCCACTGCTCGCGCACGAGCTGCGGGCGAGGGTAGGCGTGGGCGGCGGGATCGGGCGCGAGCACCGCGGGAGGCGCGGGCCCGTCGGGCATGGTCGGGATCAGGACGTCGGACATGGGCGGGGAAGCGTAACAGGCCACGCGGCGCGGCGGCGGTCAGGATCGGGAGGCAACGGTTGATGCCGTTCGGGCGTTCACGGCGAAGCCCCCGCCAACACCGCGGACGCGCGCGCCGTAGCTTCGTCGTGCGTCGCGCCCCGCTCGGCGGCGGCGCGAGGGCGCGCGGTCCGGCGTAGCGTACACCGGACCGCGCGCGCGTTCCCGACCCTTCGATTCCCCGATGCTTCGCCTCCCGCCCGCGCGCGGCCGTCGCGCACACCCGTCGCGCGCGACGCCGTCGCATGCGACACTGTCACACGCGATGCCGCCGGTCGCCGCCTTGCTCGCGGCGCTCCTCGCGTCCGGGTGCCAGTGGCGCTCGCCCGAGAACGCGCCCACCCCCGCGCCGTCGTCGTCGTCGCGCCCGACACAGGCCGCGGCCTCGCCGACGACCCCGGGCACGCCCGGCGTGCCGACGCCGGGCGGTACGCCGGCGGCCGGGCCGCCCAACCTCGCCGCGATGATGGCGAGCATGACGGGCGGCGCGGGCGGCGACCCGAGCCCGCGCCCGTACAACTTCGTCATCACGCCGGGGGCGCGCACGCAGCACGGCCTCGTCACGACGCACCTCACCCGCGGGCGCCTCTACTTCGAGATCCCGCGCGCGCAGCTGAACCGCGACATGCTCATCGTGCGCACGCTGCGCGGGACGCAGGCGCCGTCCGGCGGGCTCGCGTTCACGACGCTCGCCGGCAACCGGCTCGTGCGCTGGGAGCGCCGCGAGAACCGCCTGCTGCTGCGCGGCATCGAGTACCGCAACGTGGTGGCCGACACCACCAACCCGGTCGCGCGCGCGGTCGAGATCGTGACGTACGCGCCGATCATCGCCGCGTTCAACGTCGAGGCCTACGGCCCCGACTCGAGCGCGGTGGTCGAGGTGTCGCGGCTGTTCACGGGCGGCGTGTCCGACCTGCTCCAGGGCGGCTCGCGGGCGAGCGCCGACCCGTCGCGCTCGTTCGTCGAGAGCGTCGCGGCCTACCCGCGCAACGTCGAGATCGAGGCGTCGCAGACGTTCGGCAACGCGTCGCCCTTCCTCGCCGCGAGCCCGGTCGCCGCGCTCTTCGGGCCGACGCCGACCGGGACGGAGCTGTACCACTTCTCGCTCGTCCGACTGCCCGACGTGCCGATGAAGCCGCGGCTCTCCGACGAGCGCGTCGGCTACTTCAACACGCAGCAGTCCGATTTCGGCTCGCGCGAGCAGCGCGTGCGGCGGGTCAGCTTCATCAACCGCTGGCGCCTCGAGTGCTCGGACCGGCGCGAGGGCAACCTCTGCTACCCCAAGCGCCCGATCACCTACTACGTGGACCCGGCGACGCCCACCGTCTACGTGCCCTGGGTGAAGAAGGGGATCGAGGAGTGGCAGAGCGCGTTCGAGGCCGCGGGCTTCAAGCAGGGGATCGTCGCGCGCGAGGTGCCGCGCGACTCGGTGGCGATCCTGCGCGGCGAGAACGCGAACGTCTCGATGGTGCGCTGGGTGCCGAGCGCCACGGAGAACGCGGTCGGTCCGAGCACGGTGGACCCGCGGAGCGGCGAGATCCTCGACGCCGACGTGCAAATTTTCCATAACGTCACGAACCTCAACCGCGCCTGGTACTTCACGCAGGTCGGCCAGCTCGACCCGCGCGCGCAGCACCTGCCCTTCCCCGACTCCCTCATGGGGCGGCTGATGCAGTTCGTCGTCGCGCACGAGGTGGGACACACGATGGGGCTGCGCCACGACATGAAGGGCAGCTCGATGTACCCGATGGATTCGGTGCGCTCCGCCGCGTGGGTGCACCGCATGGGGCACAGCCCGAGCATCATGGACTACTCGCGCTACAACTACGTGGCGCAGCCCGAGGACCACATCGCGCTCGAGGACCTGGTGCCGCGCGTGGGGCCTTACGACAAGTACGCGATCATGTGGGGCTACACGCCCATCCCGGGCGCGGCCACCGCGGACGCGGAGAAGCCCACCACCGACCGCTGGTCGCGCATGCAGGACAGCGTGCCCTGGTACCGCTTCGGCGGCGACGAGGGCATCCAGGGCCCCGACCCGGGCGAGGCGAGCGAGGCGGTGGGCGACCAGGACGCGGTGCGCGCGACCGCGTTAGGCATCAAGAACATCCGCCGGGTGGCCCGCCTGCTCGAGGGCGCGACCGAGACGCGCCCGGGCGAGCCGTACGACGACCTCCAGGAGCTCTACAACCGCCTCGTCGGCCAGTGGGCGATCGAGCTCGGGCACGTGGCGCGCATCCCGGGCGGCGACTACAAGCAGGAGAAGTACGTCGGCCAGAAGGGCGAGGTCTACTCGCGCATCCCGCGCGCCCGGCAGAAGGCGGCCGTCGCGTTCCTCAACGCCAACGCCTTCCAGACCCCCGAGTACCTCCTCGACCCGAGCGTGCTGCGGAAGATCGAGGCCTCGGGCTCGATCGACCGCCTGGGCACGGCGCAGCGGCGCATCCTCAACACGCTACTCGACAACGCGCGCCTGCAGCGCATGGTCGAGCAGGAGGGGATGGGCGCCGACCGCGACACCTACGCGGTGGGCGAGATGCTCGGTGACCTGCGACGCGGCATCTGGACGGAGCTGCCGCGCGGGGCGGCGATCGACCCGTTCCGGCGCCGGCTGCAGCTCGCCTACCTCGACGTCATCGGGGCGAAGCTCAACCCGTCGGCCGCGCCGGCCGTCCCGCCGGGGCTGCCGCCCGAGGTGGTGCGCTTTCTCACGCCGGTCAACGCCGTCGACGCGCGCGCGCTGCTCCGGGGCGAGCTCGTCGACCTCGACCGCGAGATCGCCGCCGCCGTGGGGCGCACGACCGACCGCACGACGCGCCTGCACCTGCAGGGCGCGCGCGATCAGATCGACCGCATCCTGCACCCGGACGGCGCCGGGCGGCGGGGCAACTGACGGCAGGGGCCCGTCCGGCCGCGGAGCCCGCGTCGGGAGGGCGCGGCTCCGCACTCCGCGCCTTCCGGCACCGGGATTTCGGGCTCTTCTTCGGCGGCAACGTGCTGTCGAACTGCGGCACGTGGTTCCAGAACATCGCGCTCGCCCTGTTCGTCTTCCGCCTCACGCACTCGTCGTTCTGGGTGGGGGCGGTCAACTTCGCACAGTTCGCCGGGGTGCTGCTGCTCGCGCCGTGGGCGGGCGCCGCGGCGGACCGGTTCGACCGCCGGCGGCTCATCCTCGTCACGCAGCTCGTCGCCACGGCGACGAGCGCCGCGCTCGCCCTCGCGGTCGCGGCGGGGCACGGCTCGCTCGCCGTGGTGCTGGGGCTCGCCCTGCTCCTGGGGCTGACGACCGCGTTCGCCACTCCCGCACTGCAGGCGGTCGTGCCGGCGCTCGTTCCGCGCGAGGATCTCGGCGCGGCGATCGCGATGAACTCGGTGACGTTCAACCTCGCGCGCGCCGTGGGGCCCGTCGCCGGCGCGGCGGTGGTCGCGCGGTTCGGGATCCCGTGGGCGATCGGGCTCAACGCGCTGTCGTTTCTCGCGCTGGCGGGCGCGGTGGTCGCGGTGCGCGCCGCGACGCCGCCGGCCGCGGCGAAGGGGCCGCGCCCGACGCTGCGCGACAGCCTGCGGCGCGTGCGCGGCGAGCCGCGGCTCGTGGCGCTCCTCCTCACCATCGCCGCGGTGTCGGTGTCGCTCGACCCGGTGAACACGCTCACGCCGGCCTTCGCGACGCGGCTGTTCGGGCGCCCCGACACGTTCGCCGGTGTCCTGATCGGGGCGTTCGGCGTGGGCGCGGTCGTGGCGTCGCTCATGCCCGCCGGCGGGACGGGCGGCACGGGGCCGCGGCCACCATCACGCACCGTCCCCGTCGCGCTGCTCTGCTTCGGCGCCGGGCTCGTCGGCTTCGCGCTCGCGCCGCGGTTGGGGTTCGCGTTCGCCGCACTCCCGCTGGCCGGGTTCGGCTACCTGCTGGCGCAGACGCGCGCGACCACCGAGCTGCAGCTCGGCGTGAGCGACGCCGAGCGCGGGCGCGTGATGGCGTTGTGGAGCGTGGCGTTTCTCGGGACGCGGCCGATCGCAAGCCTGGCGGATGGGGCGCTGGGCAACGTGATCGGGCCGCGCGCGACCGCGATCGTGTTCGCCGTGCCGGCGCTGGTCGCGGCGGCGGTGCTCGCCCTCCGTTCGCGTCGGGAGCGGGCGACCGGCCCGGCGTGACGCGGGCCGTGCCACGCCGGCGCGCGACCCGTCAGGCCGACCGCTGGGTGAGCACGTCCGCGAACACCGACGCGTCGACGTTCGCCCCGCACAGCACGACCGCGACGCGCCGCCCCCGCACGCGCCCGGGGTCCCGCGCGACCTCCTGCAGCAGTCCGGCGAGCGAGGCCGCCCCGGCGCCCTCGGCGGCGTTGTGCGTATCGGTGAACAGGGCCCGCATCGCGTCGCCGACCTCGGCGTCGGTGACCTCGACGACGCGGGTGAGCCCCGCCCCGCCCCGCTCGCCCCGGAGCATCGCGACCGCGTCGGGCACGGGCGTGCGGCAGGCCATCCCGTCGGCGAGCACGGTCGTCGCGGCGTACGACTCGGCGCGTCCCGTCTCGAACGCGCGCGCGTAGGCCGGCGCGTGCGCGCTCACGACGCCGACCACGTCCGCGCCGGCGCCCAACGCCGCGCGGGCGGCGAGCACGGCACACGCCCCCGACCCGAGACCGATCGGAACGTACACGGTGTCGAGCGGCGCTCCGGCCGCTGCGGTGCCGCGGAACAGTTCGAGCGCGTAGGTGGCCACCCCCGTCACGAGGTCCGGGTGGAAGCTCGGGAGGCGGTACCACCCGCGCTCGGCGGCGATCGAGTCGGCCGCCTCGACGGCGGCCTGAAAGTCGTCGCCGATTTCGAGCAGCTCGACGCCGAGCGCGCGCATCGCGGCGTTCTTTTCGCGCCCGTTGCCGCGCGGGACGACGACCGCGGCCGGGATGCCGTGCCGGCGCGCCGCGAATCCCACGCCCTGGCCGTGGTTGCCGCGCGTGGCGGTGACGACCCCCGTGACGCGCGGCGTCTCGCGCGCCAGTCGTTCGAGGTGCACGAGCGATCCGCGGATCTTGAACGCGCCCACGGGCGTGTGGTTCTCATGCTTCACCCAGGTCTCGGTGCCGGTGCGCAGCTCGAGCAGCGGCCAGCGGTACTGCGGGGTGGGGGGCATGGCTGCGTAGACCGTGGACGCCGCGGCCTCGATCGCGGCGAGGGAGGGGAGCACGGGCGCGGCCGGCACGACGTCGACGGTGGTCATCCGGAAAAACTACCTCCGCCCACACTTTTGCCGTGGTGATACACGCGCGAGCGCGCCGGTCGGCGCGCGGCACCCGGCCCGGGGCTACGTTGGCCGGCATGCGCCCTTCCCTGCCTGCGCGCGCCGCTGCGGCCGCGCTCACCGTCGCGTCCGCCGTCGTCGGCGCGGGCTGCTCCGCCACGTCGCGCCCCGACGCGACCGCCGCTCGCGCCGTCAGCGGCGTGTCGCTCGACACCGGCGCGCGGCGACTGCCCAACGGCCAGCACCTCGACCCCGCCGGGCGGCAGGTCGACGTGCTGCCGATGCCGCTGACGATGCTCCCCGCCCCCGACGGCGACGCGCTCGTCCTCCTCGGGTGCGGGTGGAACGGCGAAGGGGTGCAGGTGCTCGATCGCGCGACCGGGCGCGTGCGGCAGACCGTGGAGCAGGCGAGTGCGTTCGTCGGGCTCGCCTGGGCGCCCGCCCCGAACGCGGACGGCTCGCGCACGCTCTACACGTCGGGCGGCAACGCCGACGTGGTGTATCGCTACCGCTGGGCCGGCGGACGGCTGGAGCGGGTCGACTCGCTGATCCTCGCGGCCCGGCGGACGCCGCGCACCAACGGCACGCGCTATCCGGCCGGGCTCGCGCTCTCGCCCGACGGGCGCCGCCTCTACGTGGCGGAGAACCTCGGCGACGGGCTCGCGGTGTTGGACGTCGAGAGCGGACGCGTCCTCCAGCGGCTCCCGACCGAGCGCTACCCGTACGGCGTTGCCGTCACGCCCGAGGGGCGGGTGTTCGTGAGCGCGTGGGGCGGGACCACGCTGAGCGTGTTCGACCCGGACGGGGCGGGCGCGTTAGGACGCGTGCGGGACGTGCACGTCGCCCGGCACCCGTCGTCGCTGCTCCTCGACCGGGCGGGACGGCGGCTGTTCGTCGCCTCGACGAACACCGACCGGGTGCTCGTGGTCGACACGCGCACGCTCGCGACGCGGGCAACGCTCGACGACGCGCCACCCGCGTCCGCTGTTGGCGCGATCCGTGAGGGGAGCACACCGGCCGCGCTCGCGCTCTCGGCGGACGAGTCGCGGCTGTACGTGGGCGAGAGCGACGACAACGCCGTGGCCGTGTTCTCGCTGGCGGCCGACGGCGCGGGCGCGCTGCTCGGGCGCGCACCGGTGGGCTGGTACCCCACCGCCGTCGCCGTGCTCGGCGACACCGTCTACTCCGCCGACGGTAAGGGGCGCGGCACGGCGCCCAACCCCGACGGCCCGCAGCCGCGGTTGTCGCTCGACAAGCAGGGCTCGCGCGGCGCGAACACGACGCTCAGCCAGATCGGCGGGACGGTGACCGCGCTGCCCCTCTCCGCCCTCGGCGACGCCGCCCGGCTGGCGGCGTTAGGCGCGCGCGTGACGCGGGCCGACGGCTGGGACGGCGGCCGCGCGGCGGGGCTCGCGGGTCGCATCCCGCCGTTCGCACACGTCGTCTACGTGATCAAGGAGAACCGCACCTACGACCAGCTGCTCGGCGACCTCGCGCAGGCCGACGGCGACACCTCGCTCACGTTCTTCCCGCGCGCCAACACGCCCAACCACCACGCCCTCGCCGAGCGGTTCGGGATCTTCGACCGGTTCTTCGTGAACGCGGAGGTGAGCGGGGACGGGCACAACTGGAGTACCGCGGCGTACGCCACCGAGTACGTCCAGAAGACCGTGCCGATCAACTACTCGGGGCGCGGCCGGAGCTACGATTTCGAGGGCACCAACCGCGGCTTCTCCACGCGCGACATCCCGACGGACGACGTCGCGGAGCCCGCGAGCGGGTACCTGTGGGACCTCGCGCGCGCGGCGGGCGCGTCGTTCCGCAACTACGGCGAGTTCGTCGTGCCCGAGGGCGCGGTCTCGGACGAGGGCACGGCGCCGCCCTCCGGGCCCGGCGCGCGCCCGGCCCGGTACCGCGGCACCAAGGCCTTCCTCCTCACGCACACCGACACGCTCTCGCCGGGGTTCGACCTCGACATCCCCGACCAGTTCCGCGCCGACCGCTGGATCGCGGAGCTGCAGGAGTTCTCGCGCAACGGGCAGATGCCCGCGCTCGAGCTCGTGCGCTTGTCCAACGACCACACCGCCGGCGCGCGCCGCGGCAGCCACACGCCGCGCGCCTACCTCGCCGACAACGACCTCGCGTTAGGCCGCATGGTCGAGGCGCTCTCGCGCTCGCCCTACTGGCGCAACACCGTGATGTTCGTCGTCGAGGACGACGCCCAGAACGGCCCCGACCACGTCGATTCGCACCGCGCCCCGTTCCTCGCGATCTCGGCCTGGAGCCGGCCCGGCGCGGTGCACCGCTGGACCAACACCACCGACGTGCTCGCGACCATCGAGGAGGCGCTGCATCTGGGGCGGATGAGCCAGTTCGACGCGTTCGCGCGACCGCTGCACGACGTCTGGGCCGCGACGCCGGACTTTCGCCCCTATGCCGCGCTCACGCCCGCCGTCCCGCTCGAGGAGCGCAACACGGCGACCAACACCACGCCGGCGGACGCGCGCGCGAGCTCCCGCCTCGCGCTGGACGTGGAGGACGCGGCGGACGAGGGGACGTTCAACCGCGTGCTCTGGCGCACGGTGAAGGGGCCGGGCGTGCCGTATCCGGCGGCGCTCGCGCGGCGCCCGTCGGGTCACGCGCTCGCGCTCGCGGCGGCCGCGCACTAATCGCGCGGCGCGCTATGTTCTGCCCGGGTGTCTCCCGCCCGTTGGCTCCTCGTCGCCCTCTCGTTCGCCGCCGCGATCGCGGCCTCCGGTTACGTCGTCTGGTCGTCGTGGCCGGCCGAGGGCGGCACGGTCGCCCTCCCGCTGCTCGCGCACGCGTTCGGCGGCGGGGCGTTCCTGCTCGAGCTGTTCTCGCGCGCGTGGAAGATTCAGCTGTCCGCGCGCGCGCTCCGCATTCCGCTCGGGTTCGGGACGGCACTGCGCACCTGCCTCGGCGGTGATTTCGGCGCGGCGGTGACCCCCGCGCGGTCGGGCGCCGAGCCCGCGCGCTACCTGGTGCTGACCGAGGCGCGCGTGCCGGCGACGGCGCGGCTGCTCATCCTGTTCACCGAACTGTTCCTCGAGATGCTCTCGCTCGCGGTGGTGTCGGTCGGACTCGCGGTGGCGCTCCGCGGGACGGGCGGCGCGCTCGCGGGCCTCGAAGGCCTGGTCGGCGGCTACGCCTTTTTCGTACTCGGGGTGGGCGGCGCGGGGCTGCTGCTCGCGCGTCGGAACGCCGCCGGGCCGCCGCCGCGCTGGGCCGCCTGGCTCGGCGCGGCGCGCTGGCGCACCGTCCAGCGCTCGGTGCGCCAACTGCGCTCGAGCGTGGATGCGGTGCGCGGGGCGCGGCTCGGCACGATGGCGCTCGCGCTGTTCGCGTCGATTCTGCACATCGTCGCCCGCGTGCTGGTCCTGCCGGGCCTGATCTACGGCACCGCGCTCGCCGGCGGGCCGGCGGTGCCCTTCGCGCGGAACGCGATCGCGCCGCTCCTGCTCTGGCCGCTCGCCCTGTCGTACGGCGCGGCCGTGGCGCCCGCGCCTGGCGGCGGCGGCGTCGTCGAGGCCGCCTTCGCGGCAACGCTCGCGGGTGCGATCCCCGCCGCCATCTTCGGCGCGTCGCTCATCTGGTGGCGCGTGTACACGTTCTACGCGTACGTCCTGCTCGGCGGCGTGGCGACGGGGCGAACGGCCCTGCGTGCGCTCCGCCGGCGCGGGCGACGGCGTTCTGCGGTCGAGGCCGCCACGAAGACGGGGACGTACCCGGTGCGTATCGACGCGGCATAGCGGAATTGTGGTCCACTATGTAGCGTGATCACTACACCGGACCTCCCGTGTCCGGAACCCCGAGTAAGCGACGTCCCCGGCCCGTTAGCTCCCCTGGCGGTCCGGGGCGTCGTGCGTCCGGGGGTCGGCGCGTCGTTCCGCGCGTCGTTCCGCGCGCCGCGACTGCGCGCCTGGCGGGACGGACGCGCCCGCCCCGGTGCGAGGCGGCGGCACCTCGCGCCCCGCGCGGCAGTCGACGCAGGTGACCGGTCGCTTGAACTCGTGGACCATGCGCATGAGCCACGACCCGTGCAGGTGCCGGGCGCAGAGGATGCGGCGGCACTCCTCGCACGTGCCGCCGGTCATGAGGTCGAACGCCGCGCCGCATGCGTCGCAGTCGAGGCGGAGATCGGTGGGGCGTAGAACGCGCAGCTTTTCCATACGTCATGGTACCCCGTCGCCCGCGCGGTGCCCCGGGCGCGGTTGGTGTCAGCGCCTCGCGTTCAACGCCTGCGCCGCCTCGATATGCGACATCACCGTCTCGGGCTGCACGTCGGTGGCGAGTTCGTCGAGTTCGGGGTTGCGGGCCTCGTCGATCTCCATCTTGGCCGCCATGCCGCGCACGAGCCGGATCAGCTCGGTGACCTCGTGCTCCGCGAGCAGCGACACCTGCAGGTCCAGATCGGCGCGCTGGTCGGACAGCGCCTGCATCCGATTCTGCGAGATGAGCACGAAGGTGCTGAGGAAGATCGCCTCGACGCTCGCCTCCATCGCGAGCACGGTGAAGCCCTTGTCGAAGCCCTTGAGCCGCGCGAGCCCGGGCACGACGCCGAGGTTGGTCGCGATCCACGCGCCGTACATGGCCAGGTGGATGTACACGAACAGCATGCTCCCCGTGAACCGCGTGATCACGTCGGCGACGCGGTCCTGCGTGCGGCGGCGCTCGTCTTCCTGCTTCCGTCGCTGAAGCAGCGCGCGGATGTTACGCTCGACGACCCGCGCGAACGGGCCCGGGTCGGGGCGCGGCACGGCGCGGCGGTCTGCGGCGGTAGTCGGCATGGGTACGAACGACATGGGACGGAACGACATGCAAGGTAGCGGCGGCACGGTGCGCAGACTTCGCTCCATCCTCGGCGGCTCGGCCGGGAATCTCGTCGAGTGGTACGACTGGTACGCGTACTCGGCGTGCTCGCTCTACTTCGCGCCGATCGTCTTCCCGCCGGCGAGTCAGACGGCGCACCTGCTCGACGCGGCGGCCGTGTTCGCCGTCGGCTTCTTCATGCGCCCGGTCGGCGGTTGGCTGCTGGGCCGCTACGGCGACCGGCGCGGGCGGCGCGCGGCGCTCACGCGCTCGGTGCTGCTCATGGGCGCGGGGTCGCTCGCGGTCGCGCTCGTGCCGAGTTACGCCCGGGCGGGGCTCGCAGCGCCCGCGCTGCTCGTGGGCGCGCGGCTGCTGCAGGGCCTGAGCGTGGGCGGCGAGTACGGCGCGAGCGCGACGTACCTGAGTGAGATGGCCGGCGCGCGCCACCGCGGCTTCTGGTCGAGCTTCCAGTACGTCACGCTCATCGCCGGGCAGCTGCTCGCGCTCGGCACGCTGCTCGTGCTGCAGCGCGCGCTCACCCCCGCGCAACTCGCCGCCTGGGGGTGGCGCGTGCCGTTCGTGTTAGGCGCGCTCGCCGCGCTCGCGGTGCGCCTGCTGCGCGGCCGCCTCGACGAGACGCCGGATTTCGTGCGCGCGGGGGCCGGACCCGGGCGCGCGTCGCTGCGCGCCCTGGCCGCACATCCGCGCGCCGTCGCCACGGTGGTCGGGCTCACCGCGGGGGGCACGGTCGCCTTCTACACGTTCACGACCTACGCGCAGAAGTTCCTCGTCAACAGCGCGGGGTGGACGTCCGCCGCGGCCACGCGCGTGTCGGCCGCGTCGCTGCTCGCCTTCGCGGTCGCGCAGCCGGCCGTCGGCGCGCTGTCCGACCGCGTGGGGCGGCGGCCGGTGCTCGTCGCGTTCGGGGTGCTCGGCGCGCTCGCGACGGTGCCGCTGCTCGGTGCGTTAGGCACGCGCGGCGTCGGCGAGGGGCGGGCGTTCGTGCTGCTCGTCGCCGCGCTCCTCGTCGTGAGCGGCTACACGGCGGTCAACGCGGTCGTGAAGGCGGAGCTGTTCCCGGTCGAGGTGCGGGCCCTCGGCGTCGGGTTCCCGTACGCGGTGGCCGTGTCGTTATTTGGCGGCACCGCTGAGTACCTCGCGCTCTGGGCGCGCAAGGCCGGGCACGAGCGCTGGTACTTCTGGTACGTCGCCGCGTGCGTCGCCGCCTCGCTCGTCGTCTACCTGCGCATGCCCGAGACGCGCGACCGCGGCACGCTCGCCGGAGAGCCCGGCGCCGGCTGACAGCCCGAACGCGTCGGCGATCAGCGCGTACGAGCGCCGCCGCGCCTGCTGGTCGTGCGCGATGGTCACGACGAACACCTCGTCGGCGGCGTACGCGCGCGCCACCGACTCGATCCCCGCGCGCACCGTCTCGGGCGAGCCGACGACGGTGCGTCGTCCGACCGGCAGCGCCCTGCGCGCGCGCTCGGCCGCGAGGAAGCGCTCCGCCCGCTCGACGGTGGGGACGGCGACGAGTTCGCCCCGCCGCAGGAGCGTGAACATCATCCTCCCACTCGTCGCGAGGCGCTCGGCCTCCGCGTCGGTGTCGGCGCAGAGGGTCCACACGCAGACGGCCACGTGCGGGCGGGCCTCCGTGCGCCCGCGCCCCGGCCGCGCGCTGGTCGCCGGGGTGAACGTGTCGCGGTAGCGCCGCGCGATCTCGGCGCCGTGCGGGTTGATGAAATCGGCGAACGCGTAGGGCAGCCCGAGCTCGGCGGCCCAGATGCCGCTCTGCGGCGACGAACCGAGCAGCCACGGCCGGGGCGCTTCGGGCAGACCGGGGAGCGTGTCGGCGAGGTGCGAGAAGCCGTGCTCCGGCGGCAGCGTGCCGTCGAGGTAGCCGAGCAGTTCGACGAGCTGCTCGGGGAAGTCGTCGGGCGCGCTGGTCCGCCGATCGCGCTGGAGAGCGAACGCGGTGCCCGGATCGGTACCCGCCGCACGCCCGAGCCCGAGGTCGATGCGACCCGGGTAGAGCCCGGCGAGGGCGCTGAACGTCTCGGCCACCCTGAGCGGGCTGTAGTGCGGCAGCATCACCCCCCCGCTCCCGACGTGAATGCGCGGCGCCGCGGCCGCGACCGCCGAGATCAGTACCTCCGGGCTCGCGCCGGCCAGGCCGGGCGTGCCGTGGTGTTCGGCCACCCAGAACCGGTCGTAGCCGAGCGCGTCGGCGTCGCGGGCGAGCGCGACCGAAGCGCGGAGGGCGTCCGCGCCGCTGCTCCCCTCGGGGATCGGGGACTGATCGAGGACGCTGAGGCGGAACGCGGGAGAGACGTCGGGCATGGCGGCGCGGGTGAGGGACCTCCGTCATACGCCCGGCGGCCGTTGGTGTGCCCTCGCTCGCGATCGGACCCGCCAGGAGGGCCCAGCCGCGGGGGCGCGCGGCCCGGGACGGGTATGTTCCGGGGCGGCGCCCGGTCGCGCCGCGCCCCCGGTCGCGCCCGCCCGGTCGCGCCCGCCCGGTCGCGCCCGCCCGGTCACCCGCTCGCGTCTCGTGTCATCGTCCGTCGGTCCATCCCGCGCCCGTGCAGCCGCCACGTCGCTGAACCCGTTCCGAACCCTCGCCCGGCACCGGAACTTCCGGCTGTTCTGGTTCGGGCAGACCGCGTCGCTCGTCGGCACGTGGATGCAGGTCATGGCCGAAGGATGGCTCGCCCTGCAGCTCACCAACGACCCGTTTCTGGTCGGCCTGGTCGCCTCGGTGGGCGCGTTCCCGGTGCTCGTACTCTCGTTCCCCGCAGGGGTGCTCGTCGACCGCGTGGACCGGCTGCGGCTGGTCACCGCGATGCAGGCCATGCTGCTCGTGCAGGCCGTCGCGCTCTGGGCGCTGACCGTCTCGGGCCACGTCACGATCCACTGGATGCTCGCGCTCGCCTGCCTCGGCGGCACCTGTACGGCGTTCGAGGTGCCGGCGCGTCAGTCGCTGATCGTCGACCTGGTGGGACGGGACGATCTGCCGCAGGCGATCGCGCTCAACTCGAGCGGCTTCAACCTCGCGCGCATCGTCGGCCCCGCGCTCGGCGCCGCCGCGATCGCGACACTCGGGATCGGGTGGTGCTTCGGGCTGAACGCGCTGAGCTACCTCGCCGTCCTCGCGGGGCTGCTCCGGATCCGCCTTCCGCGCGCGGAGCGCGGTGCGCACCACGGCTCGCCGTGGGACGGGCTCGCGGAGGGCTTCCGCTACGTGTGGCGCGTCCCGACGGTTCGGGCGATCCTCGGCCTCACGCTCGTCTACTCGGTGTGCGGCACGCCGTACCTCGCGCTGATGTCGGTGCTCGCGCGCGACGTGCTGGGACTCGGCGCCCGTGGCTACGGCGCGCTGCTCGCCGCGGTGGGGGCGGGCGGACTCGCCGGCGCGCTGGGCCTCGCGGCGTTCGGCGCGCGCGTGCGCCCGGGGCGGTGGCTGATGTGGTCGACGGTCGCCTACCCCGTGCTCCTCGTCGCGCTCGCCGCGGTGCGCAACGTCGTCGCGGCCGAGGTCGTGCTGCTGGCGACGGGCGTCGCGATGATCGTCTCGGGTGCGTTAGGCAACGCGGTGCTCCAGCGGACGGTGCCCGACGCCATGCGCGGGCGGCTCATGGCGGCGTACTCGTTCCTCGTCGTGGGCATGGCCCAGGGGGTCGGGGCGCTGGCCGGCGGGGCGCTGGCGCGCGCGGTGGGGGTGGACTGGGTGATCGCGGCGGGTGGCGCGGCGATGCTGGCGTACGCGGCGTGGGTGTACGCGCGCGTGCCCGGGTTGCGGGAGGGGTGAGCGGGCGGGTGGCGCCTAACGGTCGCCGGGCGCCGGCGCCGGGCGCGGGCCGCGGACCTGGTCGCCGAGCGGTTCGCGGAGCGCGCCGCGGCCCGTGAACACGGCCTTCGGGATCAACACGTGGACCCCCACGTTCCCGTCGACGAGCTCGGTGATCTCCACGTCCGCCGCGACGCTCGCCAGCATGTACGCGTCGTCGTGCGACAGCCCCTTCTCCGTCATCAGGAAACTCACCGCCTCGCGCACGGCGGTCTTGGTCGCGCGGACCAGGTTCGTGTCGGTCCCCATCGTGATCCAGTGCGTCGGCGTTTCGCCGCGCGGCCACGTCAGGTGCCGGTCCTTCCGCAGCACCAGCCGGAACGTGCCCACGAGCGAGGTCTCGAGCGCGGTGATGTCGACCTCGCCGTTCCCCTGCCCCGCGTGGCCGTCTCCCACCTCGAGGAGCGCGCCGGGCGCGTGCACCGGGATCGACAGCACCGTGCCCGCGACGAAGTACTTGTTGTCGAGGTTGCCCGCGTGCACGCCCGGCGGCGCCGAGTTGAGGCGGCCCATGCTCGGCGGCGGCGCCACGCCGATCGAGCCGAAGAACGGGCGCATGGGGACGTCGATCCCCGGGGCGAAGTGCGCGACTCCCGCCGCGGAGTCGAGCGGGATGATCTTCATCCGCGCGTAGCCGAAGTCCTCGGGGAGGAAGCCGCTCCCCGGGCCGAACGCGTTGTACGCGTACGGGATGGCCAGGGCGATCCGGTCGATGTGCACCTCGAGCACGTCGCCCGGCTCCGCGCCGTCGACGTAGATCGGGCCGGTGAGGATGTGCCCGCCCGGGCCCTTGTTCGTGACCTGCGCGTAGATGGCGCGGAGCGCCGGCTCCACGGCGGCCGCCGGGACCCCCGCGCGCTCGAGGCGGTCGGGGCTCGACGTGATGAGGGTGCCGACGACGACGGTGTCTCCGGAGCGCACGTGGAGGACCGGTGTCGCCTTCGCATCGTAGTAGCCCCACGCCACCGTGGTCGGCGAGGGCATGAGCCGGTGCGTGCGCGGGCGCGTCGTGTCCGACGCCGATGGACTCGCCGGCGCCCGGCCTTGTGCGCCAGCCGAGCGGACCGTCGGGGCGATGGTCAGGGCGGCGAGCTGGAGGGCGGCGGTCGCGAGCACGGCACGCGACGCGCGACGGGCGGGGGTGGCACTCGGCATCGGGCGGGGGGCACGGGGGGCGGGCACGAGCGATCGACCTCGCATCCTACCCGGGCGGGGCGCGAGCGCAATGACGCGACCGGCGCCGAGGCCGCCAGCGCAACGGCGAGCTGGCCCGTACACTGGAGAAGCTCGTCGGGTCGCGCCGGCCCGGCGCGGTCCTCCCGCCCCGTCTCATGCTCCGCCCCTTCACGCGCGCGCGCCGCACGCGCTCGCCGCTCACGCGCGCGCCCCTGGTCGCGAGCCTGCTCGCCGGCGCCGTCGCATTTGCCCCGTCGCGTAGGGTGCCGGCGCAGCCCGCGCCGCGCGCGCTCGCCGACAGCGATTACGCCCGCGCCGAACGCTACATGGCGTGGAACGCGCTGCCGCTCGTGTCGCTCCCGGGTCGCCCCGCGTGGCTGCCCGACGGACGGCTCGCGTTCGCGACGCCCGCCGACGGCACCGCCCGCGGCGCGAGCGTCACCGTGGTCGACCCCGCGCGTGGGGCCACCCAGGTGGTCACCGACACCGCCGGCATCCGCGCCGTGACGCGCGCCGCGGCCGCCGCGCCCGAGCGCCGCGACATGGCCGTGTCGCCGGACGGCCGGCGCGTCGCGTTCGTGCGCGACTACAACCTGTGGGTGCGCGACGCGGCCGGCGGCAACGAGCAGCAGCTCACCACGGACGGCGTGAAGGACGACGGGTACGCCACCGACAACGCCGGATGGGTGCGGAGTGGCCGCGCCGTCGTGCTCTGGTCGCCCGACTCGAGGAAGATCGCGACGTTTCAGCAGGACGACCGCGCCGTGGGCGACTTCTACCTCGTACGCACGTCGACCGCCGCGCGCGTCGGCCACCCGCGGCTCGAGGCGTGGAAGTACCCGTTCGTCGGCGACAGCGTGATCAGCACCATCCGGCGCGTCGTGATCGACCTCTCGGGCGCGGCCCCGCGCGTGGTGCCGCTCCAGCTCCCGCCCGACCCGCACCGCTCCACGCTCTGCGACCACATCGTCTGCGGCAACCGCTGGGTGGACGTGGAGTGGAGTCCCGACGCGTCGCGCCTGGCGTTCGTGTCGAGCTCGCGCGACCACAAGCGCGCGACGCTGCGCGTGGCCGACGCGGCGACCGGCACGGTGCGCGACGTGCTCGACGAGACCACGCCGACGTTCTTCGAATCGGGGTACGACGTGGTGACCGACCAGCCCAACTGGCGCGTCCTCTGGGGCACCAACGAAGTGCTCTGGTTCTCGGAGCGCGACGACTGGGGGCAGCTGTACCTGTACGACCTCGCGAACGGCCGCCTCAAGCGCCAGATCACGACCGGCGCCGGCGACGTCGCGCGGGTGCTCGCGGTCGACGAGCGCGCGCGCTCGGTGCTGTTCACGGCCGTCGGCCGCGAGCCCGGGCGCGACCCGTACTTCCGCCACCTCTACCGCGCCTCGCTCGACCGCGCAGGGTCGCGGCTCCTCACCCCCGAGGACGCCGATCACGAGGTCTCCCTCTCGCCCGACGGGCGCACGGTGGTCGACGCGTACTCGCGGCCCGAGGTGCCGCCCGTGCTCGTGCTCCGCGACGCGGCCACGGGGCGCGTTTCCGCGACGCTCGCGCGCGGCGACGTGTCGCGCCTCGTCGCGACCGGGTGGACGGCGCCGGTGCCGTTCACGACCAAGGCGCGCGACGGGCGGACCGACCTGTACGGTCTGCTCTACCGGCCCACCGCGTTCGACGCCGCCCGGCGGTACCCGGTGGTCGTGAACGTCTACCCGGGCCCGCAGGTGGGCTCGGTGGGCAGCCGCAGCTTCTCGCCCGTGCGCGGGGACGCGCGCGCGATGGCGGAGCTCGGCTTCGTCGTCGTCCAGCTCGACGCGTTAGGCACTCCGCTCCGCTCGAAGGCCTTCCACGCGGCGTACGCCGCCGACATGGGCGACAACGGGATCCCCGACCAGGTGGCCGCGGTGCGCCAGCTCGCGGCGCGCTACCCGTGGGTCGACTCGTCGCGCGTCGGCGTGTGGGGGCACTCCGGCGGCGGTTACGCGACGGCGTCGGCGATGCTCCGCTTCCCCGACTTCTTCAAGGCGGGCGTGAGCGAGGCCGGCAACCACGACAACCGCCTGTACGAGGACGACTGGGGCGAGAAGTGGACGGGGCTCCTGGTCCGCAACGCGGACGGCACCAGCAACTACGACGCGCAGGCGGACGAGCTGCGCGCGGGCGCGCTCAAGGGGCACCTGCTGGTCGCCTACGGCACGGCCGACGACAACGTGCCGCCCGACAACTCGCTCGTGCTCGTCGACGCGCTCATCGCGGCCAACAAGGACGTCGACGTGCTCCCGCTGCCCAACCGGCGGCACGGGTTCGGCGGGGAGCCGTACATGATCCGGCGCCGGTGGGACTACTTCGTCCGGTATCTGTTAGGCGCCGAGCCGCCGGCCGGGTACCGGCTGCACGCGGCGCCGCCGGTGACGCCGCCGCCCAACGCGGCGGGGGCGGTGAAGCGGTGACGGCGGCGTGAGGCGGCGCGCCGCGCGGCGGCCGCCTCACGCCGCGGTGATGCCCCCGTCCAGCACGAGCGCGTGACCCACCATGAACGCGGCCGCGTCGGAACACAGGTACACCGCCGCCGCCGCGATCTCCTCGGCCGCGCCGAGTCTGCCTAACGGCACCCGCGACGCGAGCCGCGCCTCGCGCCCGGCGTCGCCGCGCGTGATCTGCTCGACCATCGGGGTCGCGGTGAACCCCGGGCAGAGCGCGTTGACGCGCACGCCGGCCTGCGCGTACTCGAGCGCCGCGGAGCGCGTGAGCCCGACCACGCCGTGCTTGCTCGCCGCGTAGGCGACGTGCTTCGGGAAGCCGTTCACCCCGGCGATCGAGGCCACGTTCACGAGCGACGCCGTCCCGCCGTGCGCCTGCACGGTGGCGAGCATCGCGGGCAATTCGTGACGCATCGAGCGCCAGACGCCGGTGAGGTTGATGTCCAGCGTGCGCACCCAGTCGTCTTCGGGGTAGTCGGCCGCGCGCGCCTCGACCCCGCCGACGCCGGCGGCGTTGAGCGCGAAGTCGAGCCGCCCGAAGCCGTCGGCCGCGAGCGCGACGAGTGCGGCCACCTCGTCGTCGCGGCGCACGTCGGTGCGGGCCGTGCGCACGCCCGCGGCCGCCACGCCCTCGCCTCCGAGCAGCGCGCGCGTCGCGGCGAGGCCCTCCTCGCTCACGTCGCCGAGCACGAGGCGGGCGCCGAGGCGCGCGAAGGCGAGCGCGGACGCGCGACCGATGCCGGACCCGCCGCCCGTGACGAGCGCGACGCGCCCCTCGAACGCTCGGGCGGCCGGCGCGGCCGCGGGCAGGACGTGAGGCGTGTCGGGCACGGGTAACGGGTCGGAAGGGCGTGTGCGGCGGTACGGCGAACTTACTGACGGTTTCCCAACCGTTGTAGGTAGTTGAGGCGAAGCCGAGATGCAGGAAGGCGCGGTGCGTCGCGACCAGCCGCTCATAGCGGATCGTGAGCCGTCGGTAGCGCGCGATCCGCGCAGATATGCGTTCCACCACCCAGCGGCTACGCCCCAGGTGCGTCTTCGACTCGATCCCTTTGCGCGCGATTCGGTGCTTGATCCCGCGCTGCACGCAGTGCGTCGCGGCAGCGCCGGTGGTGGAAGCCCTTGTCGGCGTGGAGCTTGACGGGGCGCCGGCGTGGGCGGCAGCGCCGCCCCGTCGTGAGCGGCGGGATAGCATCGAGCACCGGACCGCTAATCGAGTTGCGAAACCGCCGGTAAGTGCTTCGCGCTCGCCGTGGGACTGCTCGTGGGCGAGGCGCAGCACACCGACGAGCTGGCGCGTCGGGATGCTCTCGCCGGGCAACGGCTACGGCCTCAGCAGCCCCTGCACACGAGAGGGTTGAAGGGCTCGAAGCACGAACACCTGAAACGCGTTCGACGGATGCCCCGATGTTCCCAGGCCGATCGGAGCCGGCGCGAGACGCGGCGTCAGTGGCAGTTCGATGTCGCCGCCGACGTACGTCCCGGTCGTCACGGCCGGGCCGAAAACGTCGTACACATGGTGGACCTCGTACCGGTCGCCGGGCCGCAGCACGCCCGACACGTTCACCCCGGCGACCCCGGCGTTGCTGAGATTCCAGATCGTGATGAGCGCACGGCCGGGCTCATACCGATTCGGGCGGACCACGATGTCACGCGCGGCGTCGGCTGGCAGCGGGCCGGCGACGTACGTGCTGGTGACGTCGAAGCCGGTCCGGCGTCGCCATTCGTCAAAACGCAACGTCGGAGCGTCGGGCGAGAAACCCACGAAGAACGGGTCCTGCGTGTTGCCGGGTGGAGACGCGTACACGTTACCGTCCCATCGATTCGTTTGAAACGTGCTGCGAGCGGTGTCCGCGCCGGGCGGCCGATATCCGACGAGCACCGTCTCATCGCTCAGCACGCCGGATCCAGACGTCACGCGGTTGCTGCTGACAACGTACCGGCGCGATTCGTTGAAGCTGAGCGGACCCTGGACCGTGTTGCCGCGGAACTCGATGTCCTCGCCGGGCTGCTCGCCGGCAGCACCGAATTGCACGCTCGTGGCGAGACCCGTGTCCTGGTACAGATTGTTGTCGATAAATGCGCTACGGCCGAAGCGCCCGTCCGCGCCACGCATCAGAATGTTGGGCAGCCCACCGGTTGCCACACCACCGCCGATTCCGCTGTTGAAGATCGTGTTGCCTTCGACCCGGAAGTTGTAGAGGGTCGCGGCGTCACTCCCGTAGAGGTGTAGGCCGTAGGCGAAGGAATTGAACGCGACGTTGTCGGCGATGGTCTTCTGTTCGCCGTCGTTCTGCAGATACAGGTTGTGCCCTTTCACGCCGTCCGGCGCGAGCCAGCCGTTGTTGTAGAACAAACTCCCGTAGACCTCGAGTCCTTGCGCAGCGGCGCCGGAAAAGAGACCGTCGCCCAAGTCATGGACGACCAGGTTGATGAGTTTCACGTGCGACCCGCTGACGAGAACGGTCATCCGCGCGCGCGCGAGATGCGCCGGATCTGAGCCAGGTTGATCGGTGACGCGGGTCGGGTCCGAGTACGTGACCTCGAACCCCCAGTAGTACGCGTTCTGTCCCTCGATCGTGAGACGACCATCGATCGTCGCGCGCTCGCCAGGCGCTTGCCGCACGACGATGGGACGGTCCGTGGCGCCCGAGATTCGGCTGACGAATTCGCCCCGATACTGGCCCCCACGCAGCCAAAGGGTATCACCCGCCTGCACGACGCTCGGCTGCGCGAGCGCCGTCGTGAGGTCCCACGGATCATCCATGCGTCCCGTGCCTGTGGCCGTTCCGCTTGGTGCCACATAGTACCCCTGGTGTACCGCCGTCGACGCGGAGCCGGGCGGAGCCGCCGGATCCGCCGGTCCGTCGCCACGACAGGCGCAGAGCACCGCACCGAAGCACACTGCACCACAGACGCGGGCCAGCATTCCGGCACTGATCCCAAACCTCACGATGGGGCTGTCTCCTGCACTGGCCTACGCGCAGCCGATGGTGAGCCGACGAGCAAGCGAGAGGACGTGTCCGCGCCTGGATCACGCCGATCGAATCCAAGACGTGAATCAGTAACACCACAACAGCGACGACGATCCGGCCACCGCCGCGGCGACCCTTGGCATCGGCGACCGGCCGGCGCAGATGCCCCATTGCAGCCAGCGTATCGAGGGATACCGGAGCGCTCGTACGCGCACGGCGACCGTACTACGGCGCAACATCTCGCGGTCAGACGGTCGACGCGTCATGGTGTGCGTTATCCCACCAAAGCGATTGGATCGTAAGCTTCTGACGCAACGATTCCGCCTCAGCGTGTCATCGTCGTACAGGGCCAGCTGATAGGTCCGCTGTTCGCCGAAATCGCGTATTGCGGAAATGACGATCGGTTCACATTGTCGCGGCGCCGCATCTGGGCCGGCGTCACAGCCGCCCTCCACCTGCCCCGGCAACTCCCCTCCTCGAATGTCTGCCCGCGTCCTGCTTCGATCCGGTGATGACGCGGAACGCGCCGTCCACGATGTCTCCGACGCGCCGCGCGAGCGGAACGCGCTCCGCGTCCTCATCGTCGAGGCGGACCGTGCGTTGCGCGAGGGCTGTGCTGGATTCTTTCGCACAACGGGATGCAGCGTGCACACGGCACGCAGCGGGCCGGAAGCGTTGGAGCGCGTGCACGCGGCGGCGTTCGACCTCGTACTCGTCGATCTCGACCTGTCGCCGGATGGCGCCGGACTGGTGGGGGCAATCCACGTCGCGCTCCCAAGCGCTCTCGTGGTCGTCACCACCGGGACCCCCGCGATCGAGGCGAACGCCGACGTCGTCCGGAACGGCGCGTGGGAATACTTGCTGAAGCCGTTCACGCCAGACCACCTGGGCGTCCTGCTCGGACGAGCGATCCAGGCCACTGCACAATCGAGCAGCGAGGGAGCGCGCACGCGCGGCGGGACGACGTTTCGCGCAGCGTCTCCGGCCGAGGGACGGACATCGTGCGTTGGCACCGCGCCGGCGTTTCGAGCCGCTGTCGAGATGGCGTTGCGCGTTGCTCCAAGTGACGCCTCGGTGATGATCTACGGGGAGAGCGGGACCGGGAAGGAGGTGATCGCGAACCTGATCCACCGCCACAGCCGGCGCTCGGCCAAGCCGCTCGTACCGGTAAACTGCGCCGCCCTGCCGGAGGCGTTGCTCGAGAGCGAGCTGCTCGGCCACCGTCGCGGGGCGTTCACCGGTGCCGAGCGTGAAAAGGTTGGACTGCTCGAAACCGCGCACGGTGGGACGTTCTTGCTGGACGAATTCACCGAGATGTCGCCGCGGCTACAGGCCAAGCTGCTGCGCGTCGTGCAGGACGGCATCGTCCGGCGCGTCGGGAGCGAGCAGAACGACGCCCAGGTCGACGTGCGTTTCGTCTCGGCCACCAACGTGGAACCCCACGAGGCCGTCCGGCGGGGCCTGCTGCGCAAGGATCTGTTCTATCGATTGCGCGTCGTGCTCATCAAGCTCCCAGCGCTGCGCGACCGTCCGGAGGACGTTCCGCTGCTCGCGCAACACTTCCTCGCGTCGGCGTGGCGGAAGTTCCGCGGGCACGAGCACCGGCCGCCATGCTTCGCGCCATCGACGCTGAGCTTTCTCGCCTCCCGTCCTTGGTACGGGAACGTCCGCGAACTTCAGAACGTCGTCGAATACCTGGCCGTCATGGCGCAGCCGGGCGCGACGCTGCGCGTCGACGAGGTCCCGTGTTACGACGAGCCCGTCGAGAGCGGCGGCGAGATCACGATCCCGCGTCGGCTGCTCGAACGTGATTATTACCCGGGAAGAGACGAGATCGTCGCCGAGTTCGATCGGCTCTACCTCTCGCGGCTCGTCGTGCGAGCGGGCGGGAATCTCTCGAAAGCGTCGCGTATCGCGAGCATGGACCGCACGACGCTGTATCGCCTCGTCGAGCGGTACGGCATCGTGCGGCGAGACGACGACATTCCGGCGAGCGCGATGGGTGAGCAGCCGAGCGCGGCCTGACCCAAGCCCCACGACGACGCGCGCTCTGGGCGCAGTTGCGGCGCGTACCTGACAGTTGTGCGGTACCGCGCTGACACTCGCTCTCGGTACGATCGCGACCGGGCGCGCGGTACGCGCCAAGTCTTTGTCTGTGAAGTACTTGGATTGGCTTTCGCAGTCGTCATCTGGGAATGGAAGATGCCGGTCGCCTGGCACTCGACTGATGGGTCGATCTGCGCATCTCCGTCCGTCGTTCCGCCCTCCCCGCCGCCACGAGCCGAGCCGCACGTCGCTCGCGCGCGTCCTGCCGTCACCCCCGCTCATGTTCTCGATCTCACTCACGCATGGCCTCTACTCGGGGCCACCGCCCGGCCCCGGCGTTGGCCCCGCGGGGACGACGGTCGCGACTGGGATCGAGCGGCGCATCGAGGCCACGACCGGGTGGCGGGCGTTGCAACTGCGCGAACTCGTCGAACACCGGGAGCTGCTCTTCTTCTTCGCCTGGCGCGACGTAAAGGTGCGCTACAAGCAGACGGCACTCGGGGCAGCCTGGGCGCTGCTGCAGCCGTTTCTGACGATGGTCGTGTTCAGCGTGTTCTTCGGCAAGCTCGCGAAGGTGCCCTCGGACGGGATTCCGTACCCGATCTTCAGCTTCGCCGCACTCGTGCCGTGGACGTTCTTCGCGTCCGGACTGACCAACGCATCCAACGCGCTCGTTGGCAGCGCGACGCTGCTGAAGAAGGTGTACTTCCCGCGCCTGGCCGTGCCGATTGCAACGGTGCTCGTCGGCCTGGTCGACCTCGCGATCGCCCTCGGACTGTTGTTCGCGATGATGGCCTATTACGGCGTACGCCCAACGCTCGCTGTCACGACGTTGCCGGCGCTCGTGGTGCTTGCGCTGGCGGCGGCGCTTGGAGTCGGGCTGTGGCTCTCGGCGATGAACGTACGTTACCGCGACGTGCGGTACGTGGTCCCATTTCTCACGCAGATCTGGATGTTCGCGACGCCGGTCGCGTACCCGAGCAGTCTGGTCCGCGGTCCGTGGCGCTCGCTGTACGCCGTGAACCCCATGGTCGGCGTCGTCGACGGCTTCCGTTGGGCGCTTTTCGGGAGCGGACGTGGGGCCCCGGTCGCCACTCTCGCCGTTTCGTCCGTCTCGGCCGCGCTACTGCTCGTGTCGGGCGCGTTCTACTTCCGCCGCATGGAGCGGACGTTCGCCGATGCGGTCTGAGCCCGTCGCCGGCGTGACCTCGCTCCGCGCACGACTCCGCGGGGCTGCCGGACTCCCTCCCGACGCGGGACGGTGTCTGCTCATCGCGGAAGTCGCGCAGGCGCATGACGGCAGCCTTGGACTCGCGCATGCGTTCGTCGACGCCGCGGCCGTTGCGGGTGCCGACGTTGTCAAGTTCCAGACGCACATTGCGGACGCGGAGAGCACGCCGAGCGAGCCCTGGCGCGTGCGGTTCAGCCCGCAGGACGTCTCGCGCTACGCGTACTGGCGCCGCATGGAGTTCACGGAACCCGAGTGGGCGGGTCTTCGCGCGCACGCGACCGAACGCGGGCTGCTCTTTCTCAGCACGCCATTCTCGCTGGACGCGATGGAGTTGCTGGAGCGCGTCGGAACCTGCGCGTGGAAGGTTGCTTCGGGCGAGGTGGCGAATGGCGCGGTGCTCGACCGAATGGCACGATCGGGCATCCCGGTCCTGCTCTCGTCGGGGATGAGCGATTGGGCGGAGCTCGACGCCGCCGTCGCCCGGATCCGAGCCGCGGACGCGCCGTTCGCCGTCTTGCAGTGCACGTCGGCGTACCCCTGCCCCCCGGAGCGCGTAGGCCTGAACCTGCTTCCCGAGTACCGCGCGCGCTACGGTTGTGCCGTCGGCCTGTCGGATCACTCCGGGACGATCTGGCCGGCGATTGCGGCGGCTACGTTAGGCGCGGACGTGGTCGAGGTACACCTCACACTCAGCCGCGAGATGTTCGGCCCCGACGTGCCGGCATCGGTCACGAGCGCCGAGTTCGCGCAGCTCGTCGCCGGCGTGCGCGCGTGCGAGCGCATGCTGGCGCACCCGGTCGACAAAGACGTGGCGTCGGCCGAGACGGCGGCCATGCGTACGCTTTTCACGAAGAGCGTCGTCGCGCGCGTGCCGCTCGTCGCCGGCACGGTCCTACAGCGGACGCATTTAGCCGCGAAGAAGCCCGGAACAGGCATCCCGGCCGACCGTCTCTCGGATCTGGTCGGTGCGACCCTCACGCGCGCGATGGCCCGCGACGAGCTGCTCGCCGCGTCCGATGTCGTTTTCCCGACGTAAACGCCGAGCCCCTTCCCATGCGCACGGTCTGCGTCGTCGTCACCGCTCGTCCCAGCTACAGCCGGATCAAGACCGCACTTCAGGCGATCCAGGCGCATCCGGGGACCGAGCTGCGGCTCGTCGTTGCGGCGTCAGCGCTGCTCGACCGGTATGGGACGGCGATCGATTTCATCGAGCGTGACGGATTCGAGGTTGCCGCGCGCGTGCACATGGTTCTCGAAGGCGGACACCTGGCCGCGATGGCGAAGACGGCGGGCATCGGCCTGATGGAACTCACGACGGTCTTTGACAACATGCAGCCCGACGTCGTGGTAACCATCGCCGATCGGTTCGAGACGATCGCCACGGCCGTCGCGGCGGCATACATGAACATCCCGCTCGCGCACGTGCAGGGTGGCGAGGTGACCGGCTCCATCGACGAGAAAGTCCGACACGCGGTGACGAAGCTCGCGGACCTACACCTCGTATCGTGTCAACCCGCCGCCGAGCGCCTGCTCCGGATGGGCGAGCGTGCAAGCGCGGTGCACGTGACCGGATGCCCCAGCATCGATCTCGCCGCACAGGTCGCGTGCGACCCGGCCCTCACGTTCGACCCGTTCGACACGTACGGTGGGGTCGGCGCGCGGCAGGACCTCTCCGCCGGCTACATCGTCGTCCTCCAGCACCCGGTCACCACAGAGTACGAGGCAGCGCGGGCGCAGACCGTCGAGACGCTCGAAGCCGCGGACCAGGTGGGTCTGCCGGTGCTCTGGTTCTGGCCGAACGTCGACGCGGGATCCGACGGCACGTCGGGCGCGATCCGGAGCTTTCGCGAGCAGCGCAAGCCGCGGCAGATGCACTTCTTCAAGAACATGGCGTCGCTGGATTTCCTGCGGCTCCTCTGCAACGCCAAGCTGCTCGTCGGCAACTCGAGCGTGGGGGTTCGCGAGTGCTCGTTCCTCGGGGTGCCGGTCGTGAACGTCGGGACGCGACAGGTGGGACGCGACCGCGGCGCGAACGTGATTGACGTCGGATATGCACGCGACGAGATCGGCGCCGCGATCGATCGGCATCTCGCCAACGGGCTGTATCCGAGCGACCCGCTGTACGGCGACGGACATGCCGGCACACGTATCGCGGCCCTGCTGGCCGGCGAGGTGCTCGGGATCGACAAGCGGCTCACCTACTGACGTGCGTGTCCTCGGACTCATCCCCGCGCGCGGAGGCTCCAAGGGTGTCCCGCGCAAGAACGTCCGCCTGCTCGGCGGGCGGCCGCTGCTCGCCTGGACGGCAGAAGCCGCGCTCGCGGCACGCACGCTCACACGCGTTGTGCTGAGTACGGATGATGGCGAAGTGGCTGCCGTCGGCCGGCGGTTCGGGCTCGACGTACCGTTTATGCGGGCGGGGGAGCTCGCGCGCGATGCGACGCCAACGCTTCCCGTCGTGCAGGACGCGCTGCGACGCCTGGCCGCGACCGGCGATCACTATGACGCTGTCTGCCTGCTACAGCCGACGAGCCCGTTCCGCCGGAGCGACGACATCGACGCGTGCGTGGCACTGTTCGATTCGGAGGCAGCCGACGCGGTGCTTTCCGTACTTCCGGTGCCGGCGGAGTACCATCCGCACTGGACCTACCTTCTCGCACCCGATGGTGGGCTGCGGCTCTCGACCGGCGATGCCACACCGATTCCGCGACGCCAGGCGCTGCCACCGGCGTTCCACCGGGACGGCGCGGTATACGTGTCGCGCTGCGCGGTGGTGATGCAACAGGACTCGTTGTACGGCGCGCGGGTGCTCGGCTACACAATGGATCCCGAGCGGAGCGTGAACATAGATTCGCCCGACGACTGGGCGCGGGCTGAAGCCATCGTCGAGCGGCTCGGCGTGACGCAGGCGGCGATGGCGCAGGCTGGCCTATGACCGGCGATACGGTGCGCGTGGACGGCGCCGTCGTGAACGGTCGATTTCCGACGGCCAGTCTACGCCCGCGGTCCCGACGGCACCCGGCACGCACGCTGGCAACCGTGATGCGCGCCGTCATCGACACGATGAGGCCCGCGCCCGCGTCGGTACACGAGCGCGATACTGGCCCGCGTCGAATCGTCGCCGCCGCCGACGGGAGTCGCTGATCATGTGCGGTATCGCGGGGTTGTTCGGCGCCGGTTGGGAGTGCCCGCAGATCACGGCGATGGTGGCCAGCCAGCGCCACCGTGGCCCCGACGCCCAAGGCATCCACCAGGATGCGGGTGGCCGGGCGCTGCTCGGCCACAACCGGCTGAGCATCCTCGATCTCTCCGACGCGGGGCGCCAACCGATGGCGTCGCACGACGGGCGGTACTGGATCGTGTTCAACGGCGAGATCTACAACTACCGCGAGCTACGCGCGGAGCTGGCGAGCTATCCATTTCGCACCGGTACGGATACGGAGGTGCTGCTCGCGGCGTGGGACCGGTGGGGACCCGGAGCGCTCGACCGGCTGATGGGGATGTTCGCGTTCCTGGTGTGGGACGCGCACGAGCAGCGCCTAACTGGTGTCCGCGATCGATTCGGCGTCAAGCCGCTGTACTATCATCAGCGTACGGACGGCGGCCTCGCCGTGGCGAGCGAGATCGGTGCGCTCTTCGCCGGCGGCGTGCCGAGCGAGCCGGACGTCGCGACTTGGGCGACGTATCTGGCCACTGGTGCGCACGACGTCTCCGCCCGAACGTTCTGGACCGGCGTTTGGGCGCTTCCGCCCGGCCACGTGCTGTCGTGGAAGGACGGCCGGTGTCGCACCCAGTGCTGGTACGACGTGGCCGACCGCGTCGGCACGGCGCTGGACGGGAGGTCGCAGGACGTGGTTGCGGCGGAGTATCTCACTTTGCTCGATTCGAGCATCCGGTGGCGGTTCCGCAGCGACGTCCCGGTCGGGGTCAACGTCAGCGGTGGGGTCGACAGCTCGGCGTTGCTCGCGCTCATCGCGCGGCTCGAGCAGGACGACCTGGTCGACGCGGGGGCGGTCACCGCATTCACGTTCGTTACGAACGACGCCCGCTACGACGAGCTGCCGTGGGCCGAGCAACTGATCGCGCACACGCGCCATCCGCACGTGGTCTGTCGGCTTCTCTCCGCCGATGTCCCGGCGCTCGCCGAGTCGGTGTGGGCGCACACGCTCGAGCCGTACGGCGGAATTCCGACACTCGCCTACGCGCGGCTCTTCGAGGCAGCGCGCGAGCGTGGCGCGACCGTGCTCCTCGACGGGCAGGGCATGGATGAACAGTGGGCCGGGTACGACTACTATCGGGCGGCGAACGACCGCACGCCGGCCGGCGGCCGCGAAGCCGCCACATTCGTTCAAGGTACGACGCAGTCGACGACACGCCCCGGATGCCTGACGCCGGAGTTCCGGGCGCTCGCGGTCCCGTTTGTACCACCCCGTCCGTTCGATGACGTCCTGCGTGACCTGCAGTACCGCGACGTGCGACACGCGAAGCTCCCGCGCGCGCTGCGGTACAACGACCGTGTCTCGATGCGCGCGTCGACGGAACTGCGGGAGCCGTTTCTGGATCACCGGCTCGTCGAACTGGCGCTTCGGCAACCCGCAGGCCACAAGATCCGCGACGGCGTGGGGAAGTGGACGCTCCGGCAGCTCACCCGGAAGATCGCGCCTGCGGCGGTGGCGGACGCGCCCAAGCGCGCGCTGCAGACGCCGCAACGCGAGTGGTTGCGCGGACCGCTCCGCGCGTGGGCGCACGACTGTATCGAATGCGCGATCGGTGGATCGAGCGGCGCTTGGCTCGACGCCGACGCGGTACGTGCCGAGTGGGCGCGGTACGTGGCGGGCGCGTGCGACAACAGCGTGTTCGTGTGGCAGTGGGTGAGCCTCGGACTCGCCCGGCTCCACGCCGGCGCCCGCACGTGAGCGACGCCGCGATCACGATCGCCGGCCTGGGCAAGTCGTTCCGCCTCGGCCATACGCAGGAACGCTACGGCCTGCTCGGCCGGACGCTCACGCGCGCGGTCCGCTCACCGCTGCGCACCTGGCGCGAGAACCGCGCAGCGCGCTGCGGCGAGGAGTTCTGGGCGCTCGAAGACATCGATGTCGAAGTCCGCGCCGGCGAGGTCGTCGGGCTCATCGGCCACAACGGCGCGGGCAAGAGCACGCTGCTGAAAATCCTCGCGCGCATCACGGAGCCGAGTTGTGGATTCGCCGTGACGCGCGGACGCGTGGGTTCGTTGCTCGAAGTTGGCACCGGCTTCCACCTCGAGTTGAGCGGCCGCGAGAACGTGTTCCTCAGCGGGGCCATCCTCGGCATGCGCCGCGACGAGATCCGCCGCAAGTTCGACGAGATCGTCGCTTTCGCCGAGGTCGAGCGGTTCATCGATCTCGCGGTGAAGCATTACTCGAGCGGGATGCACCTCCGGCTGGCGTTTGCCGTCGCGGCGCATCTGCAACCGGAGATCCTGCTCATCGACGAGGTCCTCGCCGTCGGGGACATGCGCTTCCAACGCAAATGTCTGGGCAAGATGGAACACGTGGCTGCCGAGGGACGGACCGTCGTTTTCGTCAGCCACAATCTGGGCGCGGTGAAAGAACTGTGTCAGACCGCCGTCGTGTTGCAGCACGGACGCGTCACCTTCCGCGGCGATGTCGTCGACGGCGTGGCACACTACACGGCAGCCGTGCTCGGGGACTCGGTGCGCGAGGGCGGCGCTGGCGCGGGATGGACGGCCATCCGCCCCGAAGCCGATGAATCGGTCGAACACTGGCGGGTGGCGTCGGGCGCACCGATCGCGCTGACGTCGACGCTCACCGTGCCCACGACGATGACCGACGGGCGACTGTTCTGCATCATCCACGACGCATCCGGGACGATGGCAGTTCATCATCGCGTGGAGATCGGCGACGTGGCCTCGCTCCCGCTCGCGACGGGACGCTACGACGTCGCCGTCCAAGTCCCGCCGCTCTGGCTTGCGCCGGGGTTGTACAACGTCCACCTCAAGCTGCTCGGACGCACACACGATGGGCGCGACGTTCGCTACACGTCGGAGCACCGCCTGATCGACGTGCTCGGATGGAACGGCCAGCACGGGAAGGCTTACCTGGCCCCCGAATGCCGATGGATCGTAGGAACGCCTCTCGGGAGCGGCTCGTCGGTGCCGGCCGTAGCGGGGGTCGGATGACGGCGCGCCCCGAAAGCGGCACCGACCGTGCGCGCGATGCGGAGCACCGACCGGCGGTCTCGGTGATCGTGCGCAATCGGAACGAAGCGGAGTACCTGGCGCTCGTGCTCGCCGCGTTGCGCGCACAACGCGGCGTCGCCGCGGAGATCATCCTCGTCGACAACGCGTCAACGGATGCCAGCGTCGCGCTCGCGTCCGAGTACGGCGCGCGCGTCGTGTCGATCGCGCGCGGCGCGTTCACCTACGGGCGGGCGCTCAACGTCGGCCTTGCCGAAGCGACGGCCGAGATCTGCGTCATTTTGAGCGCGCACGCGATGCCACTCGGCCCGTGGTTCCTCGCCGAATGCGCGCGCGCGTTCGACGCCCCGGAGGTGGCAGCGGTTCGCTGCGTGCGCGTCGACAAACGCTTCGACATGGAGCGTTGGATCACGCCGCGTCGACTGCAGGGCGTCGTTGATGTCGACACGGTAGTCTCGCTCGGACCGCTGGCGAGCGGATGCGCGATCCGGCGCTCGGTGTGGGAACGCGTGCCGTTCGACGAGCAGGTGGCCGCCGCGGAAGACAAACTGTGGGCGGCGGCGGTGCTCGAGGCCGGCCACGTGATCGTGTCCCCGTGTCCCGCGTTCTACCTGTACCTCAAGCGCGTTTCCGGCGAAGCAGCCGTGCGTAAGAACTACGGGGAACTTCTGGCGGTGTACGACGCGACAGGCGTACCGTTAGGCCTACTCCGCCGCGGCGTCGCCGGAACGGTGCTGGTCGCCGTGCGTGGCGTCCTCGCCGGCACCGCCCGCCACGCGCTGTCGATGACGCGCCGGGAGGCCGCGGCCGTCGTGCTCCGTGCACGGGCGACCAGGCGGGGCCGGCATGCTCCGCACCGCGCCCGCCCGCCCTGATACACCACGGCGCGCGCCGCTTCCAGTCGCCGACCGAAGCACCCGTCGTACGTCCCGTCCCGCCCACCGCAGGAGACTTTCATGCTCTCCACGATCCGCCGCCTCGCCCGACGTTCGCGCAAGAACGAGTTCGCGTGGCGCTATGGCTTCAACCTCGGCCCCAGTGTGTCGTACCGCCTGCACCGGCAGGATCCTGCGGGCGAGGCCGGCCGCGTTCTCGGCGAACTTCGCCGTGACGGGATCGCGGTGACCACGGCGGACGCACTCTTCGGCGACGCCGCGCCGCTCGCGGCGCTGCGCGGCGCCGTCGCCGCGGTGGCGGATGCGCGCGCGGTCGACATCGCTGCCGCGCGCGCGCGTGCGTTGGGCGACGATACGATCGGCGAGAAAACGTTCATGCTCGAGTATCTCGGCCGTAATCCCGTGCTCGATCCGGCCAGCGCGTTCGCTCGGTTCGCGCTGCAGCGCGCGATTCTCGAGGTGGCAAACGGCTATCTCGGGATGTTCTCGCGCCTACGCTACTACAACGTGTGGCACACGTTCGCCGCCGACGCGAAGCCGCGCGAATCGCAACTATGGCATCGCGACCGCGAGGACATGCTCATCGTCAAAGTGTTCGTCTACCTGAACGATGTAGATGCCGGCGCCGGTCCATTCACGTACGCGCGTGGGACGCACCGCTTCGGCCCCACGCAGGGCGAGCCGGCATTCGAGCTGGAAGGCGGCAAGGTGAAGCGGACGACCGACGAGCAGATGAACGCGCTCGCGCCATACACCCAGTGGCGCTTAGGCACCGGCGCGGCGGGCACGATCATTTTCGCCGACACGAACGGCTATCACAAGGGTGGGCATGCCCGCGAACGTGATCGGTTGCTTTACACGTGCATGTTCACCTCGCAGGCGTCCGAGTCGCAGGAGTTCATGGTGCGTCCGGCCGACTTCCGGGTGCCGGACGGGGATGCGATGACCAGCTTCGCGCTTCGCACGCGCTGACCCGCCACGCGGTCGCTACCACACGCTTGCTGCCACGCCGGATGCCGTCCCCGACGCCACACGCGATTCCCGAGCCCCGACGGCTTCGGTGCATCGTGCTGTCGTCGTCGCTCCTCGTCGATCGCATGCTCGCGCACACCGGGTTCTTGCCCGAGTTGCGACGGCATGCAGACGTGGACGTGTGGGCCACGTCCGCAGCGCAACCGCGCGCACGCGAGGTGTGGGCAGGACAACCCGCCACCGTACGCCCGTTTCCGGCCACGCGCGCGTTTCGAGAGGTGTGGCACAACTACCCGCGCCGGCTCAACGAGGCGATCTGGGACCATCGCCATCGGCAGCCGAGCCGCCTCAGTCTCGCACGGCACGGGCACGCCACGCCAGTGCGGGGGATCGCGCGTGCCCTGCACGCGGCCGGTCGGACACTCGCAGTCCTGCCGATCGAACACGCCGTCGAGCGCGCGCTGAACGCGTGGCTCCTCGCCTACGACAGATCGCCCGAGGCCACCGCGCGGCTCCTCGCTGACCGGCCAGCGGTCGTGTTCGCCACCGGACCCTTTCAGTTCGAGCAACCCGCGGTCGTCGCGGCGGCGAAACGACTCGGCATCCCCGTGCTCGCGTTGATCCCGTCCTGGGACAATCTCTCGACGAAGAAGCGGATGATCCTCGACCACGACGGCTACGTGGTCTGGTCGAGCGAGATGCGGCGCCAGTTACTCGACTACTACCCGCATGCGCGTACCCGGCCGGTGTACGTTGTCGGCGCCCCGCAGTTCGACGTCTTCGCCCAACCCCGCTTCTGGCGATCCCGGGAGGCGTTCTGGCGGTCGCAGGGGCTCGATCCGTCGCGGCCGGTGATCGTCTACGCCGTGGGCTCGCCTAACTTCCTCCGCGGGGAGCCGCACGGCGCCCGGCACGTCGCGCGCGCGATCCAGTCCGGCGCGCTCGGCCCGGCACAGCTGCTCGTGCGCCCGCACCCGATCCATGACAACGCGGAGATGGCGGCGCTCTTTGGCGCGTTCGGCCCCGCGGTTCGGCTGCAGCGCACGAGCGCGGCCGGGCTGCCCTTGACCGAGCGCTCGCAGGACGCCGAGGCGATCGCGGAATGGGTGAACACGTTCCGACACGCCGACGTCGTCGTGAACCTCTCGTCGACCTGCACCGTGGATGCGGCCCTGTGTGATCGCCCCGTGGTGAACCTGGACTACGATCCCGGACCGGGGGCGCCAGACGACGCGCTCGTGCGCGACATCAACCACTGTTGGACGCATTTCGCCCCGGTGGCCGAGTCGGGCGGCGTGTGGCTCGTGCGGAACGAGGTGGACCTGCTCGACGCGGTGCGTGGCTATCTGGCGGACCCGTCACGCGACCGCGCCGGACGTCGGTGGATCGTTGACCACGTGTGCGAGTACGCGGACGGACAATCGGGCGTGCGGATGGCGCACGCGGTCGCCTCCTTCGCCGAGGCGTTGGCCGGCGGCACGCCGGCAAGCGAGCGCCGGGCGTGAGCGCCGCGACCACGCGCCCGCTGCGGCCGATCCCAGCAACCCCGGCCACCCCGGGCGATCGAGCGATCACCCGGGCGCACATCGTCGCAATCCTGCCGCGCGGCGAGGCGATCCGCAACTTCGTGCATACCGGCGCGCTCGACCGGATCGCCTCGCAGGCGGACCTGACGGTGCTCACGGTCGTGCCTGACGAAGGGACGTTCGCGGAACTCTCACACCGTTTTCCGCGGGTCCTGCCGCTCCGGAGCCCACGCGACCGGTGGCCTGCGCGGTTTCTGCGCGACGTGCTGGACATGGCCCATGGGCGGACGCTCTGGTCAGCGGCGGCGCAGGAACGCTGGCGGTTGCGCGACGTCGAGGCGAATACGCTCGTAAAGCGGCTCAAACGTGCGGGGCGCAAAGCCGCGTGCACGCCGTTCGCCAGTCCGCGAGGCGTACGCGCGCTAGCCCGGCTCGAGCGCGCGACGAGCCGGGCACTCTGTCCGAGCGGCCACTACCACGACCTGTACCGCACGCTGCGCCCGACGCTGGTGTTCAACGGCTCGCACGTGCACAGCAGCAATGCCATCCACGCCGTGCAGGCCGCGCGATGGCTCGGCGTGCCGACAGCGGCATTCGTGTTTTCGTGGGACAATCTCACGTCACAGGGCCGATGTATCCCGGAGTACGACCACTACCTCGTATGGAATGCGGAGATTCGTCGACAGCTGCTCGCGATTTACCCCGGCGCGGAACCCGACCGCGTGCACGTCACCGGAACCCCGCAGTTTGACCTGCATTTCCGTCCGGGCGCTCACTGGACGCGCGAGGACTACTGCGCACGCGTCGGCGCCGATCCCGCGCGCCCGATCGTCCTCTACTCGACGGGGATGCCCGAGCACATGCCTGGGGAGCCGCGAGTAGTCGAGCAGATCGCGGACCTGCTAGGCGCGATGCCCGAGCTGGGACCGCCGCAGCTGCTCGTCCGCGTCTACCCCAAGGACCGCACCGGGCGATTCGACGAGCTGCTCGGGCGGCGACGAGACATCCTGTCCCCACCGGCACGGTGGGTCGACGCGTTCCTCACCCCCACCGAAGCCGACACACGGCTGCTGACCAACACGTTGCTCCATACGGCGGTCGGCATCAACGTGGCCTCCACGGTGTCGCTCGAGTTGGGAATGTTCGACAAGCCGGTGATCAACGTCGCGTACGATCCGCCGGGCTACGGGCCGGTGCGCGTGCCTTACGCGCGGTACTACGAGTACGACCACTACGCGCCGCTCGTCGCCGAGGGTGCGGTTCAGCTCGCACGCACGCGCGACGAAATGCGCACGCTGTTGGCGGCGGCGTTGCATCACCCGGACGCCGGTGCCGAACGCCGCCGCGCCTTCGTGCACCGGATGTTCGGTGACACGCTCGACGGGCAGTCCGGCAGACGGGTCGCCGACACTCTCCTGAAGTTGGCGGGTGCCTCCGGTGACTGCTGAGCCGCGCCGCGTGCTCGTCGTGTCGCACGTCCTGCCGTTTCCGGCCGAGGCCGGGCAGCGCCAGCGCGTGCGCCTCACACTCGATGCGCTACGCACGCGCTTTCACGTCACGATGCTCGCCCCCGCGGCGAGGGGCGAGGAGGAGACGCTCCGTGGCGCGTTGCGCGCGCACTGCGACGACGCCGTGCTGCTCTCGACACCGGCCCCGCGCGGGCGTGCCGGGCGCGTTCTTGCGGCCGCGCGTGCGGCTGCGTATTGCGCGCGTACGGGGGAACGTGCCTCGAACTACGCGATCAACCGCGTCATCTTCCCGCCAGATCGCGTGGTGCCTGTGGTGCGCGCGGGGGCGTTCGATGTCGTGCTCTTCGAGTATTGGCACGCCAACGATGCTGCGGCTGCCGTGCACGCGCTCGGCGTCCCGGTGGTGCTCGACATGCACGACGTGCTCTGGCATGCGCGCGCCAGGCAACTGGCCGAGGTACGTGGCGTCCCACCCACCCTCCGCCGGTGGGCGGTCGAGCGCTATCGCGACCGTGAGGAGCGCGCGTGGCGCCGCTTCGACGCGCTGATCGCAATCAACGCGGCCGAGCGAGCGTACGCCGCCCCACGTGCCCGCTCAGGCGCACCCACTTTCTACGCGCCCATGGGCATACGGCTCGACTGCTGGCCCTTCGATTGGCGGCCGGCTACCCCACCGCGCATCGTCTGCTACGGCGGGCTCGGGTCGTCGCACAACGCCGACGCCGCCATGCGCTGCGCGCGCGGCATCATGCCGCACGTCTGGCGCGCACGGCCGGACGCCGCGCTCTGGATAGTGGGCAGTCGGCCGCCGGCGCGCGTTCTGGCGCTCGCGGGACCGCGGGTTCGCGTGACCGGGTTCGTCGACGACGTCGCCTCCGTGCTGCGCACCGCTACCGCGGTACTGTGCCCGTGGGAGGGGACGTACGGGTTTCGCAGCCGCCTCATCGAAGTGATGGCGTTGGGCGTTCCCGTCTGCGCCTCGCCGGACGCGGTGTACGGCATGGAGCTCGAGCAGAATCAAGGACTGCTGCTCGGGGTGAGCGACGCGGCGCTCGCTCGGAACGTCCTTGCCTTGATCAGCGACCCCGCGTACGCCGCCGAGCAGAGCGCCGCAGCGCGCACGCAGGTCGCGGCGCGCTACGACTTTGATGCGACCTACGGCCAACTCGCACGCACGCTCGACGCATGGCTCGGCGAGCGTTCAGTGGCGTGCGCACACGCGTGACCGGCGCCGCAGTCTTGCGCCGCGCAGGGCCTGCGGGTCGGACGCCGATGCAGGCGGCCACGCTCGCGGGGCGCCGCGTGTGCTTCATCGCCGGCACACTCGGGCAAGGCGGCGCCGAACGGCAACTCTATCACATGCTGGACGCGCTCCGCGGACATGACGGACGGCCGCGTGTACTGTGCCTGACTCAACACGAGTTCTGGGAAGCGCGCATCCGCGCGCTCGACGTCCCGGTGCGATATGTGGGGCGTTCCGGTTCGCGGCTGCAGCGGCTCGCGCGCGTGGTGGCCGACCTTCGGGCCGATCCGGCCGACGTGGTGCAGAGCCAGCACTTCTACGTCAACCTGTACGGGAGCGCCGCGGGACGCATTCTCGGGGTGCCGGACATCGGCGCGATGCGCGGTGACGTCATGCGCGAGGTCGCCGGGCTCCCCGCCCCACTCGGCATGGCGAGCCTGCGCGCGCCCCGACTGCTCGCGGCCAACTCCACACGGGCGATCGAGGCGGCGGCGACGTTCGGCGTACCCCGGGCGCGACTGTGGCTGCTGCCCAACGCCGTCGACGTCCCCCAGTTCACGACGCCGCCTCGCATCGGGGAACGGCCAATCCGGCTGCTGCTGGCGGGACGTCTGAGCTCGGAAAAGCGTGGCGATCGGTTTCTGCGCGTTCTCGCCGGGGCGCGGCAGACGTTGGGCGACGCCGTCGTCGGCGACGTCGTCGGGGATGGCCCTGAGCGCGCGTCGCTCGAGCGGCAGGCGAGCGCGCTCGGACTGCTACCCGGAGCGGTGGAGTTCCACGGCGCCCAGGCCGACCTCGCGCCCTGGTACCGCCGGGCGTCCCTGCTCGTGCTGACCTCCGACTCGGAAGGCACACCGAACGTGGTCCTCGAGGCGATGGCCGCGTCGCTTCCCGTGGTCGCCACACACGTGGGCGACGTCGCCCGCCTGGTTACGCACGGCGCAACGGGTTTCGTCGTGCCGCGCGGCGACGAGCCCGCGCTGATTGCGGGGGTGCTCGCCCTCGCCGCCGACGGCGCCCTCCGGCGCCGATTCGGGGAGAGCGGCCGGCGGGTGATCGAGGTCGGGTACGCCCTCCCCCAACTGGCCGACCGGTTGCGCCACCTGTACGCGGCCGCGCTCACCCCCGTCGGCACCGTGCCGCCCATGCCCCAACCTCTCGGCGCGTTCGATGGACCAACTCTCTGAGCGGCGTTTGCAAACGGCGGCGCCGGCACGGGCTGGCGCGTGGGGAACGCGTCCGTCGCCGGCGCGGGTGACCGGCACCGGTCGCGATGGCACACTCCCCGGCTGGATCGTCGGCGGCCTGCTACTCGGGCTCCACGTTCCCCTCGGGCTACTCGTCCACCGGTCGGCCGTGCTGGCGACCATCTACGGCGTGGCGATCCTCTTGGTGGGCGCGGTCGCGATGATCGCGGCGCGTCCGGTAACGCTGCTGTGCGTCGCCGCGTACGCCGCGAGTGCCGAGGTGCTCTGGAGAATGTCCGACGGGCGCGCGCCGTGGGAATCGGCGAAGTACGAAGTGCTGCTGCTCGCGATCGCGGGACTCGTGCGGTCGCGCGACGCCTTCCGCATGCGCCTGCTGCCGTTCGTGTTCCTCGTCGCGCTGCTACCGTCGTTGCTCGTGCCGGCCAGCGACGGCACGTACACGACGCGCGAGTTCATGATCATGTTCGGCTTCAACCTCGTTCCGCCTCTCGCGCTTGGCGCGGCAGCCTGGTACGCCTCAGTCCTCTCGCTCACGCGCGCCGAGTTCCAGCGGGTGTTGTTCGTCGGGCTCGCGCCGGTGCTCGGGATTGCGGCCGTGACCGTGTTCACCACGTACTCGACGGCACAACTCGCCTTTACGGAGGAGTCCAATTTCGCGACGAGCGGCGGGTACGGACCCAATCAGGTCTCGGTCGTGCTGGGACTCGGCGTGTTGTACTGCCTGCCCCGACTGCTGGACG
This sequence comes from uncultured Gemmatimonadales bacterium, assembly GCA_963851265.1. Taxonomy (GTDB): domain Bacteria; phylum Gemmatimonadota; class Gemmatimonadetes; order Gemmatimonadales; family Gemmatimonadaceae; genus BPUI01. Next base: position 117,268 of record CAWKNZ010000007.1, on the reverse strand, counting down.
CGAGCGCCCCGAAACTCGAGCGGGGCGCGCTGGGCGCGGTGGCGATGCTGTGCCTAACCCAATCGGTGATGACCTTCTCACGCGGGGGGCTGTACAGCCTCGGCGCCGCGGTGATCGCGGCCACGCCGTTCATGCTCCGGGCGCGGGCGACGCGCCGGGCCTTCACCGTCGGTATCGTCGTCATCGCCGCGCTCTTCGCGGCCGTCGTGCTGCCACGATTGAACGCGTTCACCGGTGGTGCACTCGACGCGCGATTTTCGGAGACGACGAGCAGCCACCGCGACGAGATCATGGCGGAGGACTGGCGCCTGTGGGGTGAACACCCGATCCTCGGGCTCGGTCCGGGCGGCGCGTATCGCGAGCGGCGGACCGATTCGAAGGTGGCCCACACCGAGTACACGCGACTCCTGAGCGAGCACGGCACCTTCGGCGCGATCGCGGTACTCGCCCTGCTCGGCATGGCGCTCACGGCACTGCTGCAGATGCAGAATGCGCCCGAGCGCGGCCTCCGCGCCCTCTGGTTGACATGGGTGCTGTTCTCGATGGGGCACGTCGGGATGCGCGTCGCCGTACTCCCGTTCGTGTTCGCCCTCGGTCAGCTTCGCGGATACGACGCGCCGCCCGCTGAGGCGACCGACGTCACGCCCGATCCGAGGGCGGGCTGAGTGCGCCGACGCGTCGAATCGTACCGCGCTGGACGCCCCGGATCTCCGAGGACGGGACGCGCCGCGGCGCGTCCCGTCCTCGCGGCCGGATCACATCCGTCGGACGATGAAGACGTTGAAGGCGCGGCTGGCCGGCGCGGTGGACGCGGGGAGGCCGAGCGGCGCCGGAGCACGCAGCGCGGGAAGGGGGATCTGGACACTTCCGCCGCCGTACGTGCCGGTAGTGACCGGCGTACCGAAGATGTTGTACACGTGGAGCACCTGATACCGGTCTCCGGCCTTCAGCACCTGGCTGAGATCGACCGAGGCGGTCGCGGCATTGCGCGCGTTCCACACGGTCACCATGGCGCGGCCGGGTTCGTACCGGTTGGGGCGCACGACGACGTCGCGGGTGGACGCCGGAAGCGCCCCGGTGGTGTAGCTACTTCCCGCGCCGTCGTAGCCCGTCACCTGCCGCCAACTCGCGAACGTGCGCGTATCGGCGGACGGGACGAGCGTGTAGAACGCCTCCTGCGAGCCGGTCGCCGCGGCCGAATATTGGTTACCGGTCCACTGGTGGATGTCGAATCCGGAACCCGGCGGCAGCCGAAGCCCGACGAGCACCGCCCCGTTCGTCAGCGGGGTCGTACCGGAGGTGAAGCGGTTTCCGGTCACGCGGTATCCGTACATCTCGTCGAACAACGCCTGTCCCTGCACGTTGTTGTTGCTGAACTCAATGTCCGAGCCGGGCGTGCCGCCGGCGGAGCCGAGTTCGACCGCGCTCGCCACGCCGTTTCGCTGGTACAGGCTGTTGCCGGTGATCACCGAGCGTCCGAACCGGCCGTCACCGCCGCGCATCAGGATGTTCGGCGAGGGACCGAATTGGGACGACGCGCCGCCCCCGCTGTTGAAGATGCTGTTGCCTTCGAGCCGGATATTGTAGATGGTCGCGGCTTCGCTCCCGTAAAGCTGCACCCCGTATGCGAACGAGTTGAACACCGCGTTGTCGGCGACGAGTTTGGTCGCTCCGGAGTTCTGCAGGTAGATGTTGTGCCCGTTCGGCTGGTTGGGCGCGATCCAACCGTTATTGTAGAAAAGGCTTCCGTAGATTTCTACGCCTTCCGCGCTCATTCCGGAGAACAGGCCGTCTCCCATGTCGTGGACGACACAGTTGATGATCTTGTTGAACGGACCCGTGACGAATACGGTCTTGTCCTGCCGCGGCAGGTCGGCGGGATCGGACCCTTCGATCGCACTCACGCGCTTGGTGTCCGAGTAGGTGAACTCGAGGCCCCAGTACCACGTATAGCTGCCCGCGACCGAGAACTTGCCGTCGATTGTGGCCCGCTCGCCGGGGGCCTGGCGCACGATGATCGGCTTCTCGGTGGTGCCGGTGAGGTTGCTCGTCACGTCGCCACGGTACGTGCCGCCGCGCACCCACAGCGTGTCGCCGGGGGCGACGCTTCGCGGCTGCGCGAGCGCGGTGGCGAGGTCCCAGGGCTGGCTCGCAGACCCGTCACCGGTGCTCGATCCGCCCGGGGCGGCGTAGAACGCGCGAGCCGTCGAGGGCGTCAGCGCGGCACCCTTCAGCCCATGGCTTGCTTGGACGCTGGTGGCCGGGGCGAGCGGATGGTCGGCGCAGGCGAGTGTAACGAGAGCCAGGCAGGCGAAAGCGGGAAGCATGCACTTCATGTTACAGAACGTCCTTGTAAACCGTTAGGCGTATCGACGGGGCGGGCCCGACGCAGAATCGCACAGGACCGTCGTCTCGTCGTGATGCGGCCGCCCCTATCGAGGGGTGCGCCACGGTGGTGTTCCGTGGGGGCCGGCCGTCGTAGGGCCGGTGCTGGTGACGCGAAGAGACGCGTCAGCCACGCGGGGTGTCACGACCAGACCCCGCGCCGCCGTCGGACCGGGGAAACCAAGCGATGCGGGTATTGTTGCCGTCGTGATACCGATCACTGCATATCGATGCGTCGCAGATCGCTTGTCTCTTTCGGTGTAGGTGCTGCGGCCGAGGGCGTCACGATCACTGCGCTGCATACGGGGCTCACGATCGACGTGATGCACGGCACGACCGACGTGTGCCCTTGGTGCACCGGTTCTGCTACAGCGAACGGGTGTTGGACGCATGCGTGACGCGTTGTTGCGCCGCTACCACGCGCTGCCGCCCGTGCTCCGTTCGGCGGTCGCGACCGCTCGCGGTGGGTATTTGCGCGGATGGCGGTATGGGCCCGGCGCAGACCGTCTGCGAGACGAGGCGCTCGACCGCGATCGGTGGTCCCCGGCGCAGTGGACGTCCTGGCAGCAGGAGCGACTCGCCTTCGTGCTCGAGCGCGCTGCGACGCGCGTCCCGTATTATCGGGCGCTATGGGCAGAACGGCGCCGCGCCGGAGACCGGGCGGCGTGGGACGTGCTCGCACACTGGCCGGTCCTGGAAAAAGACGCGCTGCGCCGCGCGCCCGCGGCGTTCGTGGCCGATGATCGCACGATCGGGCGCATGTTCCACGACCACACCAGTGGCACGACGGGTACGTCGCTCGACCTGTGGTTCACGCGCGACGTCGTGCGCCGCTGGTACGCGCTCCACGAAGCGCGCGCGCGCGCGTGGTACGGTGTGACCCGCCGCGACCGTTGGGCGATCGTCGGGGGTCAACTCGTCGTCCCCGCCTCGCAGCAGGCGCCGCCGTTCTGGGTGTGGAACGCCGCCCTGCGCCAGCTCTACCTTTCGGCGTACCACATCGCGCCGCGCCACGTCGGTGCGTACGCGGCGGCGCTCGCGCGCTCCGGCGTGGTGTACGCGCTTGGCTATCCATCGGCGCTGCACGCCCTCGCCCGCGAGATACTTGCCGCCGGGATCGCCGCGCCCGCGCTTCGGGTCACGGTGGCGAACGCCGAGCCGCTGCTCGCGAACCAGCGTGAGGCGATTGCGGCAGCGTTTGGCGGCCCGGTGCGCGAGACCTACGGCCAGGCTGAAGCGGTCGCTGCCGCGAGCGAGTGTGATCACGGCCGCTTGCACCTGTGGCCCGAGGCCGGCTGCAGCGAGGTGCTCGATCATGCAGGACGCGCGTCGCCGCCCGGTGTGGCGGGTGAGCTGGTGTGTACGAGCCTGCTCAACGCCGACATGCCTCTCATCCGGTACCGCGTGGGAGATCGCGTCACGCTCGCGCCGGCGAGTACGCCACCGAGGAACGCCGTGCCAATCGGCGCAACGTGCCCCTGCGGACGCGGGCTTCCGGTGCTCGCGAGCGTCGAGGGCCGCACGGACGACGTGCTGTACACGCGCGACGGGCGAACCGTCGGGCGCCTCGATTCGGTCTTCAAGTCGGGACTCGGCGTTCAGGAAGCGCAGATCGTGCAGGAAACACTCGACCGGGTGCGCGTGCGCTACGTCCCGACGGCGGGCTACTCGGCGGCCGACGGCGTGACCATAGCCGCGCGGCTCCGCGAGCGCATGGGCGACGTCGATGTGGTGCTCGAAGCCGTGGGCGCGGTCCCGCGGGCGCGGAACGGGAAATTCCGCGCGGTCGTGTGCGCGCTCTCCGCGGCAGATCGGTCGCAACTGGCCACCCACGGGAGCGTCTGATGACCGTCCCTTCGCTCCCCACCCCGGGCGTCGGCGCGGTGGCACGGCCGCCGTTCGTGTCGATCATCGTCCCCTGTCGGAACGAGCGCACGGAGATCGGGCCCTGCCTCGAGTCGGTGCTGGCGGGCGACTACCCGGCCGACCGGCTGGAGGTGCTCGTGGTCGACGGACAGAGCGACGACGGTACGCGCGAGCGTCTGAACGAACTCGCGGCGCGCGACGCGCGCGTGCGCGTGCTCGACAACCCGAGGCGGCTAACGCCGACGGCGCTCAACATCGGCCTGCGGGCCGCGCGCGGCGGCGTAATCGTCCGCGTCGACGCGCACAGCCAGTATCCGCCCGACTACGTCCGGGCGCTCGTCGGTTGGCTCGTACGCTCCGGGGCCGACAACGTTGGCGGCGTGTGCCGCACCGTGCCGGGCGGTCCCGGCGCGCAGGCGCGTGCCATCGCCGTCGCACTCTCGCATCCACTCGGCGTCGGCAATTCTCAGTTCCGGATCAATCCTCGAAAGGCGGATGCGCGGGAGGTGGACACCGTGCCGTTCGGTTGCTGGCCGCGGGAGGTATTCGCACGCATCGGCGGGTTCGACGAGGAACTCGTGCGCAATCAGGACGACGAGTTCAATCATCGGCTGCGCCGCGCGGGCGGTCGCGTGTTGCTCGTGCCAGGAGTGGTGACGACGTACGTGGCCCGCAGCACCTATCGACAGCTCGCGCGAATGATGTATCAGTACGGCCACTACAAGCCGCTCGCGGCGCGAAAGCTCGGGCACATTCCGACCCTCCGGCAGGTGGTGCCACCGGCGTTCGTGACCGCACTCGGCGTCTCGCTCCTGCTCGCACCGGTGAGCGCTACCGCAGCAACGTGCGCGGCGGCGATCGCCGGTACATATGCGATCTCCGCCCTGGCCGCAGCGCTCGCCGAGGCGCGTCGCGCAGGGATGAGCGTCGGGCTCCGCCTCGGCGCGTGTTTCGCGGTCATGCACGTCGCGTACGGCATCGGCTACCTGCACGGGGTGTGGCGCTTCGTCGTGCGGCGTCGCGGTGTACCGAACGCGGCGGCGATTCCGATGTCACGCTGACGCCCGCTCGTATGATGAACGCGCCGGCGGTCGTCACCGACAGCAAGACGCGCGGCGCGACTTGTCAGTACCGAGCCGACAAGTTGTGGTCGGATGCTTACACCCGATCCGGAAGTTCAAACGCGACCTGTCCACGGCAGAACGCGTAAGCTGGTGCAAGCTGGTCGGTTAGACGCGCGCTCCGAAGCGCGCCGCACAGCATGCCTCTTGCGCAATCGGTCCCACAGTCGCGCCCCCCGCACCTCCCCCGCGCGATCTCGCCTCGCTGTCCCCCACGACGCGGCCGGCGGCAGCCGGCCGCGTCGACCTCCTGAAGTTCTCCCACCCGGCACCGAGTCTCGACGTGGTGACCTCCCCCGTCCCGCGGCCGTATGACGGTCTTGCGGCAGTCCGAATGGTACCGCCCCCACGCCGCGCGATGGTTGGCGTGAATGGCCGCTCGCGGTACTGGGGCGCACGGCTACGCCACAACGCGCGCGTCCTCGCGGTCGCGGCAGGCGTGACCGCGCTGGCCTATGCGTGCGGCGCTGGCGACCCGGCGCTCGTGCACCGCGTGAGCGTCGCGACGGCCTACACGAGCACGCTGCTGCTCGCCTGGGCGTTGGTACTCGGCCCGTGGTCCGTACGGCGCGGACGTCGCCCTCCGACGAGCACCGACCAGCGGCGCGACGTCGGGATCTGGAGCGCGGTCTTCGGGGTCGTGCATACGGTCGTCGGGCTCCGCGTGCACCTCAAGGGCGACATCGTCGCGTACTTCATGCATCGCGCCGACGTGACCAACGCTCTGTCACCGCGCGTGGACGCGTTCGGCGCGGCCAACGACACGGGGCTGGTCGCTGCGGTGCTGTTGGTGCTCCTGACGATCGTTTCGAACGACCGCGCGTTGCGCGCCTTGGGTGCGGCGCGGTGGAAGCGAGTGCAGCGATGGACGTACGCGGCCGCCGTACTCGTCGCCGTGCATGGTCTCGCGTACCAGGCGATCGAACGGCGCGCATGGGGCGCGATCGCCGTGCTCGTGGTGCTGGTCGGCGGCGTCGGCGCGCTGCAACTGGACGGCCGGCGCCGCTATGCGGCGGTCGCGGCGCGGATTCGCGTGAAGGACGTCCGATGACGCGCCACGTCGGGCCATCTGTCCACGCTGCGGGTTCATCCGCGCCCGTCGTCGGCATGTTCGCCTTTCTGCGTATGCGGTGACGCCATGAAGACTGTCATCCTCGCCGGGGGCCTCGGAACCCGGCTGGCCGAAGAGACGAGCGTCCGACCGAAACCGATGGTGGAGATCGGCGGTCACCCGATGCTCTGGCACGTGATGTCGATCTATGCGTCCCGCGGCTACCGCGAGTTCGTGGTCGCGTGTGGCTACAAGGGCGAAGTCATCAAGCAGTACTTCAGCGACTTCTTCCACCACCACTCGGACTGGATGGTGGATCTGCGCAACGGCGAGCGCACGGTGGTGAGCCAACGGGCGCCCGACTGGCGGGTCCACTGCATCGACACCGGGGCGGAGACTCTGACCGGCGGGCGACTGCTCTGCCTGCGGCACATGCTGAGCGATGAGACGTTCCTCGTCGCGTACGGCGATGGGCTGAGCGACGTACCCATCGACCAGGTGGTCGCGTTCCACAAGTCGCACGGGCGTCTGGCGACGGTGACCGCGGTCCACCCACCCGCGCGTTTTGGCGCGCTTGAACTGGACGGGTGCGCCGTCCGCAAGTTTTCGGAGAAGCCGCAAACGAACATCGGGTGGATCAACGGCGGATTCTTTGTCTTCGAGCCCGGCGTGCTCGACTACCTCGACGGTCCCGAGACCTCGCTCGAACGCGACGCGTTGGACAGGATCGCGGCCGACGGAGAACTCATGGCGTACCGGCACGACGGGTTCTTCCAGCCGATGGACACGCTGCGTGAGAAGCAACTGCTCGAGGAGCTATGGCGTAGCGGCAATCCTCCCTGGATGTGCCCGCCGTGAACGGCGCGCTGCGCGAGTGGTATCGCGGCCGGCGCGTGCTCGTCACCGGCCACACTGGGTTCAAGGGTGCGTGGCTGACCGCGTGGTTGCGCGACGTGGGTGCGACGGTCGTCGGCTACGCGCTTCCGCCCGAGCGGGGCCGAGAGAGCCTGTTCGAGGCGGCCGCGATCGGCGACGGGGTACAGTCGATCTTCGCTGACGTGCGGGACGAAGCCGCGCTCGCCGGCGCGCTGCGTGCGGCGGCGCCGGAGTTGGTGTTCCACCTCGCGGCGCAGTCGCTCGTTCGGCGCTCGTACGCCGATCCCGTCGCGACGTACGCGACGAACGTGATGGGAACCGTGCACCTCCTGAACGCCGTGCGGCCCGTCGGGACCGTCCGCGCCGTGGTAGTCGTGACGAGCGACAAGTGCTATGACAATCGTGCCCTGCCCCGCGGTTACTGCGAGGATGACGCCGTCGGCGGGCACGACCCGTACAGTTCGAGCAAGGGGTGCGCGGAGTTGGTCACGACGGCGATGCGCCGGTCGTTTCTCGACTCGGCGGCGGCGGCGGTCGCCTCTGCGCGCGCCGGCAACGTGATCGGCGGCGGTGACTGGGCGACCGATCGCCTCGTGCCCGACCTCATGCGTGGTGCGACGACGGGCGAGCGCACGCCCGTTCGGTGCCCCGACGCCGTTCGGCCGTGGCAGTTCGTCCTCGAGCCATTGCGTGGGTATCTGCTGTTAGGCCGCGCGCTGGTCGAGTGCGGTCAGCGGTTCGCGGAGGCGTGGAACTTCGGGCCCGACGCGGACGGTGCGGTGCCGGTCCGCGACGTGGTGCAGCGGATGGCCGTCGCGTGGGACCGGGTGGCGGCCGATTTCGCGCCGGAGGTCGGTGGACCGCAAGAGGCACAGCTACTGGTGCTCGACTCCGCGAAGGCCGCCACGCGCCTCGACTGGCGCTCGGCGCTGACGTTGCGCGAGACGGTCGACCTGACGGTCGGCTGGTACCGTGCGTTCTACGACGATCCATCGCGGGCTGGAGCGCTGGTCCGCGAGCAACTGCTTGCCTACGAGCGCCGCGTCGACGGCGCAGACCCGACGCCATGACCAACGCTACGAGCAGCGCCACGAACAGTCTCAGGATCGATATGTCGCCGCCCGCCGAGATGCTGCGCGTGCCGTACGGCCAGACCGTACATGGCGAGGAGGAGATCGCAGCCGTGCTCGAGGTGCTGCGCACGTCGACGCAGATGGGCCCGCGCGTGCGCGCGTTCGAGGCGCGCATCGCGGCGCTGTTCGCGAAACGGCATGGCGTGATGGTGAACTCTGGCTCGAGTGCGAACTACCTCGCGGTCGAGCTACTCGGCTTGCCGGCCGGAGCCGAGGTGGTGACGCCGGCGCTCACCTTCGCCACGACGGTGGCCCCGCTCGTCAAGAATGGGTTGGTGCCCGCCTTCGTGGACGTCGAGCCCGACACGTTCAACATCGATGTCGACCAGGTCGAGGCGGCACTCACCCCGAGAACGCGGGCGGTGATGGTTCCTTCGCTCATCGGCAACCTGCCGGATTGGGACCGCATCGCCGAGATCGCGCGGGCGCGCGACCTGTACGTGATCGAGGACTCCGCCGACACGTTAGGCGCGACCCTCCGCGGCACGAGTACCGGCACGCGCTCCGACATCAGCACGACGAGCTTCTACGGATCGCATGTCATCAACTGCGCCGGAAACGGCGGCATGCTGTGCGTGAATCGGGAGGAGTGGAACGAGGAGGCGCGCCTGCTGCGGAGCTGGGGTCGTAGCTCGTCGCTGTTCGTGGATTCCGAGCGGGTCGAGAATCGCTTCAACGTCGACGTGGGTGGAATTCCATACGACGCGAAATTCGTGTTCTCGCGCGTCGGCTACAACATGGAGCCGTCGGAGATCGGCGCCGCGTTCGGGCTCGTGCAGCTCGACCGGCTCGCCGGGAACGTCGAGACGCGCGCCCGCAATTTTGCGCGGCAGCGCGCGTTCTTCGCCGAATACGAGGAGTGGTTCGTGCTTCCGCGACAGGCCGAGGCATCGTCGACCGGCTGGCTCGCGTTCCCCCTCATCGTGCGAGACGACGCGCCATTCATCCGCCGCGACCTGCAGATCTTTCTCGAACGACGTGGGATCCAGACCCGCACGGTGTTCACGGGCAACATCCTGCGCCAACCAGGATTCGCCGGCATCATGCGGCACGAGTCGCCGGACGGCTATCCGAATGCGGACCGCGTGATGCGCGGTGGAATGCTGCTCGCCTGCCATCATGGCTTGAGTGAACTCCAGCTCGACTACGTGCACGAGCAGGTCCGCGCGTTCGCCGGGCAGTATCGCTGACGCTCCCGGCCCACCGACGTGCGCATCGGATTCAACGGACATCGCCTCGCGGGCCAGCGACTCGGCGTGGGGCGTTACATCGAGTACATGCTGCGCTACTGGAGCGGCATGCTCGATGAGACCGACGAGTTGAACCTCTTCGTCCGGCGTCCGCTCGACGCGTCGAGCCGTGCGTATCTGGGCTTGTCGACCGCTGTTCGCGAAACGGTGCTCGCGCCCGACATCTCGGGAATTCCGTGGGAGAACGTGGCGTTACGTCGTCAGGCCGGACGCCTCGACGTCCTGTTCTGCCCTGCGTACACGGCCCCCCTGGCGTACCGGGGTCCGCTCGTCGTCGCCACGCACAGCATCAACGAGATCCAGTCGGGCGCGCACGCGTGGTGGTATCCGCACACGTACGGCCGACTGTACAGGCACAGCGCCGAACGCGCCGATGCAGTCATCGTCGCGTCGGAGTCGACGAAGGGCGATATCGCGCGCACTTGGGGGATTCCAGCCGAACGCATGGTCGTCGTGCTCCAAGGAGCGGACGACTGTTTCCAACCGATTCACGACGCACAGACCCTCGCAGCCGTGCGACACACGCATTTCGGCGGGAACCGTCCGTACCTGCTGTTCGCGGGGAAGTCCTCGACGCGCCGAAACATTCCCATGCTGCTGCAGGCGTTCGCACGCCTTCGCCACGAGATGCACATCCCGCATGGACTCTTGCTGTTCGGGCCGAATCCGGATCAGCTGCCGCTCCGCGCGATCTGTGAGGAGCTGGGCATTACGGGCGACGTCGTACAGACGGACGGCCAGATCGTCGACCACCGCGAGCTGGTCCCGATCTACAGCGCGGCCGACGTATTCGTCCACCCGTCGACGTACGAGGGGTGGTCGATGACCACCGTGGAAGCGATGGCATGCGGCACGCCTGTCGTCGCGACCAACCGCGGCGGCCTCGGTGAGCTGGCCGCAGGCCACGCGCTCACGCTTGACACGCCAACCGTGGAATCTCTCGCGGACGCGATCGGCCGCGTGCTCACGGACAGCGCGCTCCGCGCGGATCTCGTGCAGCGTGCACTCGCCCGTGCCGCCACGCTACGGTGGCAGCGGACGACGCGACAGACGCTGGACGTGGTCCGCCAGGTGGCGGCCCACTGACCCCTCCCCCAGATCCGGACGGCATACCCATGGCGCCGATGACAGTCTGCCGCGCGTGTACCAGCGACAACCTGTACACATTCCTGCCGCTGGGCGATCACCCGCCCGCGAACGCGTTCCTGACCGAGGCACAGCTGACGAGGCCGGAGGCCGTGTTCCCGCTCGACTGTCAGGTCTGCCTCGACTGCGCGGTCATCGAGGTCGCGGACCAGCTGCCGGCCGACTTCTTCCAGGACTACGTGTACGTGCCATCGGCCAGCGACACGATGCTGGCGCATTTCAGCGCGTTCGCCGGGCAGATCCGCGACCGATTCGCGCGCGCACCGGGTGAGCTGGTCGTCGACATCGGGTGCAACGACGGCCTGCTCCTCGCCGCGTGTAAGGCGGGCGGACTCGATACGTTAGGCGTCGAGCCCGCCGCGAACATCGCCGCGCTCGCGCGTGCGAAGGGGCTGGAAGTCGAGAACCTCTACTTCACGGCCGACACGGCCCGCGAGCTCCGGGCGCGGCATGGGCCGGCGGCCGTGATCACGACGAGCAACACGTTCAATCACATCGACGACCTGCACGGATTCATGCGCGGCGTCGACACGCTACTCGCGCCAGACGGGCGCTTCATCGTCGAGGTGCCACAGGCGCTGGCGCTCGTCGAGCAGAACGAGTTCGACACGGTCTACCACGAGCACCTGTCCACGTTCAGTGTTACGTCGCTCGCGGCGCTGTACCGGTTCTTCGGAATGCGGATCGTCGACGTCCAGGTGTTGCCCATCCACGGTGGCTCGATGCGCGTGGTGGCGCAGCGCCGCGCGGCGACCGCCGACGGGGCAGAGGTTCCGGTGGTACAGGCGTGGCTGGATCGCGAGCGCGAGCGCGGGCTGTTCGAGCGCCGCACGTACGATGACCTCGCGGCGCGCGTGCACGGCATCCGCGACGAGCTCGTGACGACGTTGCGCGGCCTCAAGGCGCGTGGCAAGCGCCTCGCAGGCTACGGCGCGCCAGCGAAGGGCAACACCCTGCTCAACTATTACGGTATCGGTCCGGATCTGCTCGACTTCCTCGCCGACCGCAACACGCTGAAACATGGGAAGTACTCGCCGGGCATGCACATCCCGGTCGTACCGGCCGAGCGCGTCCTCGAGGACGCACCCGACTACCTGCTGATCCTGGCGTGGAACTTCGGCGACGAGATCATGCAGCAGCAGGAGGAGTACCGCCTGCGCGGTGGCCAGTTCATCCTGCCGATCCCGGAGCCCCGGGTTGTCAGCTGACGAGCCCTCCATCGAGTTCCGCAACCGCCGTGTGCTCGTCACCGGCGCGTCGGGGTTCATCGGGTCGCACGCGGTACGCGGGCTGCTCGCGCTCGGCGCCGACGTGCACGCGCTCGTGCGACGCGGCACGGTCGCCCGCCGGCTCGATGCGTTAAGCGACGACCGGTCCGTCACGCGATGGCCGGGCGACGTGACCGATGCGCGCGCCGTGCACGCCTGCGTCCGTGGCGCGAGCCCGCACGTGGTGCTGCACCTCGCCGGCGACACGAGCGGCCGCCGCGCGGCCGGCGCGTGGGACGCCGTCGAGCGGAGCGTTGCTGTGCATCTCAGCGGTACGCTGAACGTCCTACGCGCCGCAGCTGAATCCGGGGGACCCGTCGAAACCGTTGTGCGGCTCGGCGGCTTGGAGGAGTACGGCACCGCCCCGATCCCATTCACCGAAGACGCACGCGAGCGACCGATCTCACCGTACTCGGCGAGCCAGGTCGCGACCACACATTACTGCCAGGCCCTGCAACCGCAGCTGCCCTTCGCCGTCGTGACGCTCCGGCCGGCGCTCGTCTACGGGCCGGACCAGGACGAGGAGTTTTTCATCCCCGCCCTGATCGCCGCGTGCGTCCGCGGCGAGACGTTCGCGATGACGCACGGAACGCAACGGCGCGACCTCCTCTACATCGACGACATGATCGACGCACTCTTCCGCGCAGCGACCCGGCCGGGCCTCGCCGGCGCAGTCATCAACGTCGGCACCGGCGAGGAACACGCGATTCGCGACGTCGCGGACGCGATCGTGCGCCTTACGGGATACGGGCGTCTGGCGCTGGACGCGCGGCAGACTCGCGCGCGGGATCTCGATCACCTCGTGACGACCACGGAGCGTGCGTATGTCCTGCTCGGGTGGCGGGCGCGCACATCGCTCCCAGACGGGCTCGCGCGCACGGTGGCGTGGTCGCGCGCACAGCCTCCGGCCGTGGTGCCATGCTGACGCACCTCCGCATCGCGACCAGCCACCTGCGCGTGCGCGCGACACGCAAGATCCTCCGCCACCGCGTGTGCGCGCACAATCCCACGCTGTGGTGCGACCCGACCGCGATCTGGGACTATGGCTTCCACGACCTCGACGCCATCGAGATCGGTGCGAACGTCGCGGTGCGCGCGTACTCGGAGATCCTCGTGTACAAGCGTTCTCCTCACAGCCGGCACGAGGGGCGGCTGATCCTCGGCGATCGCGCGACCATCTCGACCGGCGCCAACATCCGCGCGGCAGGCGGGACGATTCGCATCGGCCATGGCTCCGGCGTGGCGCAGAACTGCGTACTCGTCGCCGCAAACCACCGCATCCTGCAGGGCATCCCGATGATGAACACATCATGGGACGAAGACACGGTCGGCATCGACATCGGTGACAACGTGTGGGTCGGCGCCGGGTGCATTGTCCTCCCCGGTGTCCACATCGGCAACAACTCGGTGATCGCCGCCGGCAGCGTCGTGCACCGGGACGTGCCGCCGGACCAGATCTGGGGCGGATGGCCGGCGCGCTTCATCAAGCGCGTGCCCGCGGCCGCCGAGGACACCGCACACGAGACTACCGCGGCTTCCGCGGCATGAGCGTCGGGTCAGCCAGCTGGGGCAGCGCTCGGCGTCTTGCGCACCGCGTAGAGCAGAAAGTCGGCGAACCAGCGGCTGCGCGGACCACGGAACAGGTACGGCTCGGATCGCGTGATGACGTCCTGCACCCGCGGGGGCAGCCGGTGCGCGAATAGGTACGTCAGGCCCTCCACCGCCAGTACGGCGCCGTGCCGCTCGAACATGCGAATGAGCTGCGGTGGTGACAGTGCGAACTCCTGGCTCGAGGCGCCCGTGAGGTCGTGCATGAGACCGAAGCGGTTGAGCGCATTCAAGGCCAGGCCGCTCGGCGAGTAACTCGAGGGCTCGCGGGAGATGATCAACCCGCCAGGGCGGAGCACGCGTGCGCCTTCGGCGAGGACGTCCTCGAGCGGCGCCTGGGCCACGAGGTGGTGCAGCACGAAATCGTAGACGACGACGTCCACCGCGGCATCGCCGAACGGAAGGTGGAGGGCATCGCCTTCGACGGGCGCGAAGTGATCGCGCCCGGCCGCGGCCAACGCCTGCGTCATCACTTCGTGATTGACGTCGACCCCGATGCGCAGCACGTCCGGACCACGCCACAGCCAACGATAGATTCCACCCTCCCCGACCCCGATGACAACGACGATCGGTCGTGCGATGTCGGCGAGGAATGGTGCGAGCACGCGCACGGTTCGCGTCTGGACGCGCCTGTCGTTGTAGCGCAGCCAGTGCGGTGGCCGCAGGCGATTCAGGACGCCCTTGGTGTCCCGCGTTTCGTGAATCGGATTCCTGCGCTCGAACGCGTATGCGGGGTCCTGGCTCATGTGGTGCAACGCACCTCGATGTGCATGCGAACGGGAGTGACCGGGCGGCACGCGCGCGGACGCGGCCGGTAGACGGTTCAGGAGGGACTCGGCCGTACACGACGCCGGCCGCTCCAGAGACGCGCCGCGCTCGCGGTGACGAGGGCGCGTTCCGTCGGCCCGAGCAGCGTCCACATGACGGTGATGGCCGCGAACGCATAGCTCAGACGGGTGGCGACGCCAACGGCCGTGCGCTCGCCGGGCAGATCCCGAAACACGTAGCCGGCAAGCGCGATCGCGCCGAGCGTGCAGGCAGCGCGGGCGAGGGGCGCGCGCGACGGGCGGCAGCCAAACTTTCGGTGCAGTCGCACACCCGCACATGCGGCGCCGATGCCGATCCCGATGGCGAGCGCGACACCCGCGCCACCGAGGCCAAGGCGCGGCAGGAGCACCGGGAGCAGCGCGGCGCTAACGCCATACGTGATGCCGGCGACCGCGCACGTGAACGCGACGTCGTCGAGGCCGATCAACAACTGCAGGTACACGTTCGCGATCTGGTACAAGCACTGCCAGAAGATGAACACGAAGAGCACGCGACCAGCGGCGGCGAAGCGGTTCGAGTACAACGCGCCGATCACGCAGGTTGGGAAGAGCACGATCGGTAGAGCCGCACACAGGAGCAGGACCGCCATCTTCGCCGCGAAGTCATCGGCCGCGGCGACCTTGCGGTCCATCGGGATGGACCGATTCACGAGCGGCGTGAGAAACAGATTGCTCATCGGCGCCATGACGGCACCGACCGTCAGCGCGAGGCTGAGGAGCGCCTGCAACAGACCCGCCTGTACTGCGCCGAGCCCCGAGAACACGAAATAGCGCGTCGCGAGCATCGCGAGCGAGTAGGCGGCCATCGCGCCGTAGATCAGCACCGAGTACGAGACGATCTCCGGGTTGCGCCGAAGCTCGCGCACGAGGCTCACGGCTGGTCCCGCGGGACGGAGACCGAGACGCCGGCGGAGTACTAGCAGCGTCCCGGTGGTCGTGACGACGCCGGCCGCGATGGTGCCCGCGTACAGCCCCTCGATGCCGTTGGCGACCTCGCCGACAATTGCGCCAAGCGCCAGACCGCCGGTGACGAGCAGACCGGTGATCGCGCTCGTCGCTGGCGCCTGCGCGGCGGCAAGTGTGTTGACGAAGAGGACGTTGAGCATCGCCGCGGGCACGCCGAGCGTCGCAATCGCGAGCGCGGTCCGGTACGGGGCCATGTCCTGGCCGAACGTGCCCGGGCGAAAGCGGAGTAGAAGGAGCACGACGGCGACGGTCAGCGCCGCGAGCATCGTGAGGGTGCGAAAGAAGCTCGCGTAGCTCTCGCGGAAGGCGTCGGGGCTCTCGCTATGGCCGCGCGCCATGAACTTGAGCGCCGTGAACGGCAGGCTCAACGCGCCGAGGCTGACAAGCGTGAGCACCGTCTGATCGATCGTGCTCACGACGCCGAAGCTGGCGGGTCCGAGGAGCGTTGAGAGCACCTTCGAACGGACGAGGGCCACCAGCATAACGAGCACTTGGACCGCACCGATCGACAGCAGCGTGCGCGAGGTCGCGTCCCGCTGACCCTGTTCGCGCGGCCGCATGCTAGCGCGGCTTGCGACCGGCAAGGACGAAGAAGTACCCCAGACGGTCCGCAACCCAGGACCCGTCGAGGTGTCGCAGCGTGCGCTCGATTGCCCGCCTCGGGGCCGGCGGCAGGTGATAGAACAATGGCGGGTAGACGCCTTTCGTGAGCGGGACGACGTCGCGCATGCCGAGGGCACGCAGCCACTCCGCGTACTGATACGCGTTGTGTGTGGTACGGAACACTTGCGGACCGCGCCAGCGATGGAGCGGCCGGTGCAGCGAGAACAATTTTCGCGGCACGACCGCCGCGTAGAAGGTGCCGCCCGGTTTGAGCGTACGCACCATCTCGCCGAGCGCTTTGGTCGGGTCGACGAAGTGCTCGAGGAGTCCGCCCGAGAGCACCATGTCGAAGCTCGCGTCCGCGAACGACAGGTGATTGACGTCGTCGAGGCAGGTTTCGATCGGGACCCCATACACGTGCGACGAGGCGCGGACGAGATCGAGTGCGGACGCCTCGTAATCGACGGCGACGAGCCGAAGATCCGGCCGATGGAGGCCGATGCGCGCGAGAAGTCGTGCCGAGCCGCACCCGAGCTCCGCGACGGTGCCGCGCTCGGGGAGGTAGGGCGCGAGAAAGTCGAGCAGCATGCGATCGCGGTCGTTGAACCACGTCGGCGCGTCCGGCGGTTCGATGCCCATCGCCGTCCACTGCCCGGCCCAGAAGTCGCGATCCGCTGCGGGCTGATCGCCGTGTGCGACCGCAGCCGCCACGTCGGACACAGCGCTCATCACATCGTCCTCGCGTGGTGCGACGCGCGTGGCGCAACGCACACGGGTATGGTGATCCCGGGTGGGACCAACGGGTGTGTGGATGCGCGCATGTCGGATGAGGAATGTCGCGCGACGCGACAATACGGGCGATCGGCGCATACCGCAACCACCGCAGTCCGGCGGCTCGCGAAGGTCGCGGTATGGACAGCGTGCGGATTCGCCCACACATTGGCGCATCGCACGCACGGGATCGTCTCTCAGACACCGCTCGTGGCCCTCGATAACCGCAGCAGTTCGATCGCTTCAGCGACGTCGCGGCACCTCTCCGTCGTCGTGGCCTCACCGCGTCGGCGCTCGGTGCTCGATGCGTGTCTCGCGTCGCTCGTGCCGCAATGCGTGGCGCACGACGCCGAACTCCTCCTGGTGCGAGCCGGACGTGACGACGGCGTCGCATCGATCGGGGATCCCGAGCCGCGCGTGCGCGTCGTTTTCGCGGAGCCGGGCGCCGACATTCCCCGCCTTCGCGGCGCCGGGCTGGCGGCCGCGCGCGGCGACGTGGTGCTGCTCACCGAAGATCACTGTGTCCCCGCGCCCGACTGGGTCTCGACCCTCAGCGCCGCCGCACGGGAGACCCGTGCCGACGTCGTGGGTGGTGGCATGGACAATGGACGTCGCGCGCGCGCGATCGATTGGGGCGCCTACTTCGCGGAGTACGGGTTTTTTGCGAGCGCGTTCGGCGCGGCCGCGACCCCGGCCGACGCGGACCGACGGATCACGGCCGCCAACGTGGCGTACGCGCGTCCGGTGGTCGACCGAGTCGCCGCGTGGATGTGCGCCGGTGCCTGGGAGAACGTGGTGCACGACCGACTCGCCGCGTCGGGGGCCGCGCTGCGCTACGCGCCCGACGCGCGGGTCGCGCAAGACCTGCACTACGCGTTCGCGCCGTTCGTGCGCGATCGATTCGAGCACGGCCGCGACTATGCGCGCGCCCGGTTGCGCGAGACCGGCGCCGAGCGTCGATGGCTCCGCGCGGCGAGCACACCCGTGCTGCCCGCCGTGCTCACGTGGCGCGTCGCGCGCGCCGCCGCGCGTCAACGGCCGCAGGCGTTCGCGCGCGCGTTGCCGTTCACCGTCGCGTTTCTGGCTGCTTGGTCGGCCGGAGAACTCGCGGGGTACGTGCATGACGCTGGCTGACGCGCCGACGGGCGGTGCCGCGGGTCCGCCGTCGGCGGTCGAGCTGTCCGTGGTCGTGCCGAGCGTGAACGGCTGGGGCGATCTTCGCGGCTGCCTCGACGCGCTCACGGCCCACTCGCGCGACGTGCGACTCGAGGTGCTCGTCGTCGACCGGTGCGGCGAGGCCGTGCGCGCCCACGTGCGCGCGGCCTTCCCGCGCGCGCGACTGCTCGCCGTGCCGCCGACGACCACGATCCCGGGCATGCGGCACCTCGCGTTCGCACGCGCCCACGGCGACTCCGTCGCGGTCATCGAAGATCACGTGATCGTCCCTGCCGGGTGGGCGCGCGCGCTCCTCGATGCCCAACGCGACGCGCCGGTGGTGGGCGGATCCGTCGAGAACGCCGCGACGGAGCGGGTGGTCGACTGGGCGGCGTTTCTCTGCGAGTACAGTCACTGCCTGCCACCGCTCGCGGCGGGCCCCACGGACTGGCTGACGGGAAACAACGTGGTTTACCCGCGCGCACTGCTCGCGCGGTACGCCGACCGCCTCCGGCCGGACCAGTGGGAGAACCACCTGCATGCGATGTTGCACGCCGACGGCGTCGCGCTCACCTGCAGGCCCGAGATCCGGGTCGGGCATCTGAAGCGTTACACGATCCGCGAATATTTGACGCAGCGCTACCTGTACGCGCGGTCGTACGCCGGTGCGCGCGTCGCGACGGCCGGCGTCGGCAAACGCCTCGCGTACGGGGCCGCATCGGCGGGGCTGCCGCCACTTTTGTTCTGGCGCACGGTGGCGCGCGTCAGCGCCAAGCGCAGGCACCGCGTTGAGCTGCTGCGGGGGCTGCCACTGATCGCGCTGTTCGTGTGCGCCTGGGCGGCTGGCGAGGTCGTCGGCTCATGGTTCGGTTCGGGCGACGCACTCGAACGCGTATGCTGACCGCGCCGTCGTTTCCCGAGTTCGTATGCCCGCGCTGTCGCGGCGCGCTCAGTGGCGATCGTAACGCGTACCACTGTGCCCCGTGTGCCGCGGAGTACCCGATCGTGCTCGGCATCCCCGACTTCCGCGTCGAGCCCGACCCGTGGATCGGGTTGGAGGCGGACCGCGAGAAGGCGCGGCGGGTGGTCGCCGCCTCCGAAGGTGAGGACCTCGCGACGAGCGTCGCCGCATACTGGGCGATGACACCCGGGACGCCGCCAGCGCTCGCCAGTCGTTTTACGGCGCACGTCGTCGCCGGAGAACGCCGCGCGACCGAGTGGCTCGACATGGTCGATCGCACGGCCCACGTGGCGGCGTCTGGGCCGTGGCTCGAGATCGGGTGTGCGAGCGGCGATCTGCTCGCGGCGTGCGCGGCGCGCGGCGTGCCAGCCGTCGGCGTCGACGTCGCGATGCGCTGGCTCGTGCTCGCCCGGCGGCGGCCTGCGCTCGCGTCGGGCGCGCAACGCCTGATTTGCGCGAACGGCGAGGCGCTACCCTTTCGCGACGGATGCTTCGCGCGCGTGGTGTCGGTCGGGACGCTGGAACACTGCCAGCGCGCCGATGTCGTGGTGTCCGAATCGGCGCGCGTCCTCGCCGCCGGCGGCGATGCGTGGGTGCGAACGACCAACCGATTCTCGCTGCTCCCCGAACCGCATGTCGGCGTGTGGGGCGTCGGGTTGGTCCCGCGGCGATGGGCCGATGCGTACGTGCGCTGGTGGAGCGGTGAACGCTACCTGCACCACCGGCCGCTTTCGGCGCGCGAAATCAGCCGCGCGATGCGTCGGGCGGGGTTCGGCGACGTCGCCGTCACGCCGGCGTCCATGCTGTCGTCCGATCGGGACCGCCTCGGCCCAGCCGGTCGTCGGATCGCCCCCATCTACGCGTGGGCGCGTCGCGTTCCGGCCGTCGCGGCCGGCCTCGCACAGATCGCCCCACTTCTCGACGCGTCCGGTATGGCCCCTGGCCGGTCGCATGCCACACGGGCTTCGCTCACCCCCGCCCCGCTCACCCGCGATCCGCGATGACGACCGAAGCGCCGCGCATCTTTGCCCCCGACTACTACGCGCGCATGCGTGCGCTCGAGGCGGGATCCTGGTGGAACGCCGGCATGCGTGACGTCGCCGCGCGCCTCCTCCGCGTCGCCGCGCTCCCGGCCACGGGGATGGCGCTCGACGTGGGCTGCGGATCGGGGCAGACGATGTCGTGGCTGCGGTCGCTCCTCCCGGCATGGCGGTTTCGCGGCGTCGACGTCGCGGACACGGCCGTGCAGGCGGCCCGTGCGCTCGGCGAGGACGCGGTGCTCGGCACTGCGCTGGCGCTGCCCGCCGAGGATGCGTCGGTGTCGCTCGTGGTCACGCTGGACGTCCTGCAGCATCTGCCACTCGGCGGAGGCGATGCGACGGCGCTCACCGAGATGCGCCGCGTGCTAGTGCCGGGCGGTGTGCTGTTCATCCGCACCAACGCGCAGGCGATTCCGCACGCGGCCGACGATGCCGAGGCCGCATTCCACAAGTACGAGCCGAACGAATTGCGACGGAAGCTGACGCAGGCCGGCTTTGAGGTGCTGCGTCTGAGTCGCATCAACGCACTTCTCGGCCTGGCCGAGATCCCGCGCGAATTGCGCGCGCGGCGCGCGGCGGGCGACGCGGGCTACCACGGCCTGCTCGCGACGCCAGGTGCCGCCGGGCGCGCGGATGTGCTCAAGGCGCACTGGCTCCGGGTCGAAGGACGGGCCGTGGCAGCCGGCATTCGCCTCCCGATCGGTCGCACCCTCCTCGCTCTCTGCCGCACCCCTGGATGATCCCGCTGGTTGCGCTCCCTCCTCTCCTAGCTCCCCACTCGCATGCCGCCGTTTCGCGTCGCCCTCGTCGGTCTCGGCAACGCCGGGCTGACGCTGCATCTGCCCGCACTCGCCGGCCTGCCCGACACCAAGATCGTCGGTGCTTGCGACCTCGACCCGGCACGCCGCGATCGCGCTGCGCAGACGTTTCACATGCCGACGTTCGAGAGCTTTGACCGGATGCTCGCGGAGACCGCGGCCGAAGTCGTGATCGTCGCAACCCCGCCTGACACGCACGCGGACTACGCGGTGCGCGCACTCGCGGCCGGCGCCCACGTGTTGTGCGAGAAGCCGTTCGTGTCGAGCGTCGAAGAGGCCGACCGGGTGATCGAGGCCGCTGCCAGCGCGGGCCGGCAGGTGGCGCTCAATCACGAGTTCCGGGAGATGCCGATCTTCCGCGCGATCCGCGACGCGGCACCGCCCGCGTCGATGGTGTTTGCGCAGGTGTGGCAGCTCATGGACCTGCCCCCCTGGGCGGAGCCGGGGTGGCGAGGCCAGATGCTGCAGCGCACGCTCTACGAGGCCGGCGTGCACCTCGTGGACTTCCTCATCGCGTTGTTCGGCGAGCGGCCGCGTGCGGTCTCGGCTACGACGTCGACCTGCGGCGTGCGCGAAGGCGCGACCGACGCGGTCGCACTCGTGACTCTGGAGTTCTCGCGCGGGCGCCTGGCACAGGTCGTCCAGAACCGGCTGTGCAAAGGTGAGACGCAATACTTCGAAGTGCGCGCGGAGACCACGAATGCGTCGCTGCGTGCCTCGTTCGGTGGCCGGGCGCGCGTCACGGCCGGGCTGCATCGCAGCACGCGGCCCCACCTCCGACTCGATTTTGGTGTCGCGGGGATCGCCTGGCGCGAGGTCGACAATCGCCGCACGATGCTCGCCCGCAACCCTCGAGATCCCGGGATGGTCGCGACTCGCGCCGTCCTCGCGCGGTCGTTCGCCGCGTTCCGAGACGGGAGCGAACCGCCGGCGAGCGCGCACGCGGGGCGCGACGTGCTCGAGGTGATCGCGGCCTGTTACCTGTCGGCCGCGTCGGGCGCGCGCGTGGTGCTCGATACCGACGCCGCGCGCGCGACCTACGATATGCGCATGGGCGCCGCCGCGCCCATCGCCACGCGGCCGTTCCCGCCTGCGACCGGCGGGACCCTGCCAAGCGCGCCGACGCTCAGCCCCGTCGGAGCAACACCCACGTGACCTCGGACGATCGGCCCGACCCGCGTGCGATCATCGTCGGGGCCGGGCTGATGGGGCACTGGCACTCGGACGCCGTCCGGCGCGCAGGGCGCGCGGTGGCGGCCGTGGTCGACGCGGATCCGGCGCGCGCGCGCGCGCTCGCCGCGCGGCTCCCGGGTGCGCGCGCGACCGAGACGCTCGGAGCGGTCGTGCGTGCGGGCGACGTGGTGCACGTCTGCACGCCGGTCGGCACGCACGCGGCGCTCGCGGCCGCGGCGTTGAGCGCGGGGTGCCACGCGCTGGTCGAGAAGCCGCTCGCCGAGCGTGCGGAGACCGTCGCGTCACTGCTCGCTCGCGGCGAACGCGCGGGGCAGCTCGTCGTTCCCGTACACCAGTACCTGTTTCAGCGCGGCGTATTGCACGCACGCCATCTGCTCGCGAGCATCGGGCCCGTGCTGCACGTCGACGCCGTCGCCTGCACCGCAGGTGCGGACGGTGAGTCCGACGCCGATCGCGACCGCCTCGCGCTCGGGATCCTCCCGCACCCGCTGTCGCTACTCACTCGCCTCGTCGACCCTGCGATCGGTGCGGTCGCGTGGGACGTGACGTATCTCGCACCCGGCGAGCTGCGTTTGTCCGGCGCGCTCGGCGCGGCTTCGGTGGGGATCGTGGTCTCGACCCGCGGTCGTCCCACGCGCAACACGCTGCAACTCGTCGGCCCCCGCGGGACGATCCGGCTCGATCTGTTTCACGGATACACTGTGGTCATCCGCGGCGAGCCGACGCGGGCGTTCAAGATCGCACACCCGTTCGTGGACGCGGCACGTAGCGGCGCGGCCGCTGCGGCCAACCTCGCGGTGCGTGCGGTACGGCGCGAGTCAGCGTATCCGGGATTGCGCGAACTCGTGCGGCGCATGTATGCAGCCGTCGAGGGCCGCGGACCGGCGCCGATCACGCCGGCGGAGACGCTCGGCGTGGCGCGTGCGCTCGACCGCGTCGGCGATCGGATCACCGACCGCGTCAACGGCCGAGTCGGCGAGGTAGCGGCGTGAACGCGGCGCCGGCGCTGAGCGTCGTCGTGGCGTGCACTTCACGGCGCGGCGCACTTCCCGCGGCCGTCGACGAACCCGCGTGGCTCAGTGCGCTTCGCGAGAGCTGCGCGGGCGTGGACGCGGAGTACGTGCTGGTCGGTGCCGCACCGGCGGCTGGCGCGTCCGACCCCGCGTGCGTCGTCGTTCCAGCACCGGATGGCAGCCTGGTCCCGGTGCGGTGGGAACTCGGGCTGCTCGCCGCGCGCGGCACGGTGGTCGCATTCACGACGGATCTGTGCGCCGTGTCGCGCGGCTGGGCCACGGCTGCGATTGCGGCAATCGCGCGTGGGGCGACCGCCGTGGGCGGCCCGATCTCGCCGGGTGCCAACCTGACGCGCGTCGGACAGGCCATATACCAGCTGCGATTCGGCGCGCTCCCGCCCCGCGTGACAGGTTGTACCGAGGTGCAGGACGTGGCGGCCGACAACGCCGCGTACCGGCGGGCGACGCTGCTGGCGATCGGTGGCGCGCTCGCGCGTGGCTTTTGGGAAGTTGAGTGCAACCACCGACTGCGCGCGGCGGGACACGGGTTGGTGTTCTGCGGGGAGATGCGCGCCGTGTTCGTTGGTGGCGAATCACTCCGGGGCTTGGTACGACAGCGCTACCTACACGGCCGGCAGTCGGGGAGGTGGCGCGTGCACGTCGGTGCCCGACGAACGTGGCAGGTGGTGCTGGCGACGCCGCTCGTGCCGTTCGTCCTGCTCGCGCGCGCGGCACGACGCTGCGCGGCATCCGGTCGCGCGACGCACGCCCTGCACGTCGCGCCCGAATTCCTGGTGCTCGCCGCCGCGTGGGCGGCAGGCGAGGCGGTCGGCGCCACAGCACATGGGCGGGCACGCTCCACGACAGCCCGCGACGCCCGAGCGACATCTGATGTGATTCGATAGTATCAGTCTGAGTCATTGATGTTTCGTGGCGCGATTACTCGCGATGTCGCATAACCCTCGTGTGCGACGGAACCCGCGACACGACAAGCAGTTACGGGCTTTTCGCGCCGGTTTGACGCAAATCACCGTGGTCTTGCGTGACAGTGCGGTCATACACACCATAGGCCGCCGCGCGTCACCCGGGTTGCAGGGCGACGGTACGCGCCAGCAGTGCGCCCGCCGGATCACAGCCCCCCGCCACCAGAGCTTCGCGTCCATGTCACCGAAGGCCGTTGGTGCTGCAACCGGGTCGCGACTTGCATCTGACGGCCCTCCGGACCGACCACCTTCCCGTTCCGTGCGCAGGGTTCGCGCGGGAGACCGCGTCATCGTCGTCGGCGCGGGGCCTGCCGGCCTAACGGCTGCCTACCTGCTCGCTCAGCGTGGGGCACACGTGACGGTACTCGAGGGCTCCACCGCCGTCGGCGGAATCTCGCAAACGGCGCGGTACAAGGGGTACCGCTTCGACATCGGGGGCCACCGCTTCTTCACAAAAATCGCGCCGGTTCAGGCCCTGTGGGAGGAACTGCTCGGCGACGAGTTCATCGACGTACCCCGCCTTTCGCGAATCCACTACGGGGGTCGCTACTTCCACTACCCGCTTCGTGCCTGGAACGCGCTGTCCGGGCTCGGCGTCGTGAACGCCGTGCGCATCGTGATGAGCTATGCGCAGGCGCAGCTCCGTCCCTCGCCGGTCGAGGAGACGTTCGAACAGTGGGTGACCAACCGGTTCGGCCGTCGCCTGTACGAGATCTTTTTCAAGACGTACACGGAGAAGGTCTGGGGGGTGCCATGCACCGAAATTCGTGCCGAGTGGGCGGCGCAACGCATCCAGGGCCTCTCGCTCGCGCGAGCCATCCTGTCGGCGACCGTCCTCAACCGGCGTGCGACGGACATCAAATCGCTCATCCACACGTTCAAGTACCCGCGCCTCGGCCCCGGCCAGATGTGGGAAGCGTGCTCGGCGCGTGTGCAGGCGCTGGGGGGCGATGTGCTGGTGCAGCACCACGTGACCAAGCTCGAGCTGTGCGACGGTGCGGTGACGGCGGTCGTTGCGGAGACCCCGACCGGCACCCAACGGCTCGCCGCGGACCACGTGGTGTCGACCACGGACCTGCGGGCGCTCGTGCGCGCCTTCGGCAGCGAGGCGCCCGCGCCCGTGCGCGAGGCGGCCGAGGGGCTTGCCTACCGCGACTTCCTCGTCGTCGCCCTCATGCTGGACCGAGCGGATCTGTTCCCCGACAACTGGATCTACGTGCATACACCGGGCGTGAAGGTCGGCCGCATCCAGAACTTCAACAACTGGAGCCGCGCGATGGTCCCCGATGCTGGACGCACGTGCCTCGGGCTGGAGTACTTCTGCTTCGAGGGTGATGGCCTCTGGACGAGCGACGACGCCGCGCTCGTCCGACTCGCCGCCGCAGAGCTCGCGACGCTCGGCCTCGCACCCGGCGCCACCGTCGTGGACGGTACGGTCGTGCGAATGGCCAAGGCCTATCCGATTTACGACAGCTACTACCGCGGGCACCTCGACGTTGTGCGTACGCTCCTCGACGCCGTGCCCAACCTCCACACCGTTGGGCGGAACGGGATGCACAAGTACAACAATCAAGATCACTCCATGTACACGGCGATGCTCGCCGTGGAAAACATGGGTGGGGCGTCGCACGATCTGTGGGCGGTGAATACCGACTTCGAGTACCACGAGGAACAGCGGGTCGATCCCGCGGACGCCTCGGCCGCGCCACCGACCGCGCCGCCCCCAGGTTTCCGTGGCCCGGGCTACGCGGACGCGCCCGGCGTGCGCGCGTCCGCCTGATCTCGCGCGCGGTTTCGCGACGGTCCGCACCCATGGCCCGGGGACGCCTGCGAGTGGGCGTGGATGCCGCATGTCTGGCCAACCCACGCGGCTACGGCCGGTTCGCCCGCGAGTTGCTGCGTGCGATGGCCGCGTCCGACCGACACGACCTCGTGCTGTTCACGGACTCGCGAGCGGCCGCCGTCGCGGACGTGCCGGGAGCCGGCATTGTCGAGGTGCGGCAACACGTCAGCCCCACGCGTGCCGCCGCGGCCGACGGCCGCCGTGCCGTGGGCGACATGTTGCGCTTCACCGCGGCGGTCTGGCGCACGCGACTCGACGTGTTCTTTTCCCCGTCCGTCTACACGTTTTTCCCGCTCCCGCTGCGGCTGCCGACCGTCGTGACGATCCACGACGCGATCGCTGACCGCTTTCCCGCGCTGACGCTGCCGTCGCGCCGCGCGCGGCTGTTCTGGCGTGCCAAGATGCGCGTCGCGCTGGCGCAATCGCGACTGGTGCTCACCGTGTCTCCGTTTGCCGCCCGCGAGCTGACCGAGGTGTACGGTATTGCTCCGGAACGGCTGCGGGTCGCGCTCGAGGCGCCGGCTGCCGCGTACCGGCCGAGCGATGACGCGGAGGCGATCGCGCGCATCGCGGCGACGACCGGCGTGCCGCGTGGCACACCCTGGTTCGTGTACGTCGGCGGCATCAGTCCGCACAAGCACGTTGACGTGGCCGTGCGTGCGCTCGGACGGCTGGGCGCCGGCGGCGACGGCGGTCCAGCGCCGCACCTGGTGCTCGTGGGGCCGACCGCGGAGGACGTCTTCCACAGCGCGGGTGCTGCCGTAGCGGCGGCAGCACGCGAGGCCGGCGTCGTGCACCGCGTGCATCATGCGGGATTTCTGCCCGACGCGGAGCTGCGACATCTCCTGTCCGGATCCGTCGCGCTCCTGTTGCCGTCGGAGAACGAAGGATTCGGCCTGCCCGCCGTCGAGGCGGCCGCGTGCGGTACGCCGGTGGTTGCGACCCTGGCGAGTCCGCTCCCAGCGCTGCTGCGCGGCGGCGGATTTTTCGTCGCTCCGCGCGACGAGCCCGCGCTTGCGGCGAGCATGCGGCGTCTGATGGATGAACCCGAGACGCGCGAGGCGATGGGACGGTGCGCGCGCGCGCGGGCTGGGGCCCTGAGCTGGGCGACCACGGCGGACGCCACATTCGACGCGCTTGAGGAGGCTGCGGCATGAGCGTCGACGCGCTGCGGATCTGCATGCTGACGACGTTCTACCCGCCGTACCACTTCGGCGGGGATGCCATCGGGGTGCAGCGCCTCGCGCGCGGGCTGGTGCGCGCCGGGCACCAGGTCACGGTGGTGCACGACGTGGACGCCTACCGCGCGCTCCACCCGGACCCGCCGACGGACCCGGAGGCGACGTCGGACGGAGTCGAGGTTGTCCGCCTGGAAAGCCGCCTGCGCCGCCTTTCGCCACTGCTCACACAGCAGGTGGGGCGCCCGGTGGTCCACGGACGGCGCATTCAGCGCATCCTCGGTGACGGGCACTTCGACGTCGTGAATTTCCACAACGTGTCGCTCGTCGGCGGTCCCGGGCTGCTCGCGATGGGCGGCGACGCGGTGCGGATTTACATGGCGCACGAGCACTGGCTCGTCTGCCCGATGCACGTGCTCTGGCGGCACGGCCGCGAACTGTGCACGTCGCGGCAGTGCGTGCGGTGCACGCTGCGCCACCGGCGTCCGCCCCAGCTGTGGCGCTACACGGGTCTGCTCGAGCGCGCGCTCGCGCACGTGGACGCGTTCGTTGCGATGAGTGAATTCAGCCGCGACAAGCACCGCGAGTTCGGCTTCTCGCGCGAGATGGAAGTGCTCCCCTATTTCCTCCCCGATAACGACCCCGCACCGGCAGCGGCCGTGCGCCCGCACGACCGGCCGTACGTGCTGTTCGTGGGCCGCCTGGAGCGCATCAAGGGGCTCGACGACGTGATCCCGGTGTTCCGAGGCGACGCGGGCCCTGACCTGCTCGTCGCCGGCGACGGCGAGCACGCCGCGGCCCTGCACGCGCTGGCCGCGGGGCATCCGCGCGTACGGTTCCTCGGCCGCCTAACACCCGAGGCACTCCGCGTCTACTACGCGCACGCTTCGGCACTCGTCGTGCCGTCGGTGTGCTTCGAGACGTTCGGCATCATTTTGATCGAGGCGTTTCGTCAGGGGACGCCGGTGGTCGCGCGCCGCCTCGGTCCATTCCCCGAACTCATCGAACAATCGGGCGCGGGGCTCCTCTTCTCGACGGCCGACGAGTTGCGCACCGCGCTCGACCGACTCGAGGGCGAGCCGGGGCTCCGCGCGGCGTTGGCGGCCGCGGGAGCGCGGGCCGTCCGCGCGCGCTGGACCGAGCGCGTCGTGGTTCCGCAGTACCTCGAGATCGTGCGGCGCGCGGCCGAGCGACGCCGCGACGGCCGGGTGGCACCATTCCCCTCGCGTGCGGAGGTCGCATGAAAGTCTTCATCACCGGAGGCGCCGGGTTCATCGGCGCGCACCTCGCCGAACAACTCCTAGCACGCGGCGATCAGACGCTCGTGCTCGACGACCTGTCGACCGGGCGCATGGCGAACATCGACGCCCTCATCGGCCGGCCAGGGTTCGACTACCGCATCGGGTCGGTGACCGACGCACCGCTCGTCACGGAGCTGATGGACCGCTGCGACGTGACCGTACACCTCGCCGCGGCCGTGGGCGTACGGCTGATCGTCGAGCAACCCGTGCACACGATCCACACCAACGTCCACGGGACCGAGACCGTCCTGAACGCGGCCACGCGGAAGCGCACGCTCGTGGTCGTGGCATCCACGTCCGAGGTGTACGGGAAGTCGAGTCGGCTGCCGTTCGGGGAGACCGACGACCTACAGCTCGGGCCGACGACGCACTCGCGCTGGGCGTACGCCTGTTCGAAGGCGCTCGACGAGTGGCTCGCGCTCGCGTACATGCACGAGCGCAAGGTGCCGGTCATCGTCACGCGCTTCTTCAACACCGTCGGCCCACGCCAGACCGGGCGCTACGGGATGGTGCTTCCGAGCTTCGCCGCGCAGGCCGTGCGGGACGAGCCGATCCGCGTATTCGGCACCGGTGAGCAGTCGCGCTGCTTCGCGCACGTCCGTGACGTCGTGCGGGCCCTCCTGGGTCTCGTCGACAACCCGGCCGCGGTTGGTCACGTCGTGAACATCGGCACGGACCGTGAAGTCACGATCCGTCGTCTCGCCGAGATGGTCCGGGACGCGGCTGGCAGCGCGTCCGCGATCGAGCTGGTGCCGTACGCCGAGGCGTACCCGCCAGGCTTCGAAGACCTGCAGCGCCGGGTGCCCGACGTACGCCGGCTGGTGCGCCTGACGGGCTACCGGCCCGCGACGTCGCTCGAAGAGATCGTGGCCGACGTTGTGGCTGACCAGCGCGCGCGGGTCGAGGTCGACCGCGGCTACGCCGTGATGCCGCACGCCGTCGCCGTCGCGAACTGAGGCGCGCTCGGCCGTGCGCGCGATTCTGACGTACCACTCGATCGACAGCACGGGGTCACCGATCTCGGTCGCACCGCGGGCGTTCGTCGCGCACGCGCGCTGGTTGGCGTCGGGTCGCGTGCGGGTCGTCCCGCTCGACACGCTGGCCGCAGCGCCGGATCGTGACGACGGTCGGGACGTCGTCGCGATCACCTTCGACGACGGATTCGCAAACTTCGCGAGATACGCCGCGCCGCCGCTGTGCGAGTACGCGCTGCCCGCAACGGTGTTCGTGGTCAGCGGGCACGTGGGGCGCACGAACGCGTGGGGTGGCCGCAGCGCGCCGAACATCCCGACGCTCCCGCTATTGGACTGGCCCGCCCTCGAGCCGCTCGCGGCGCGCGGGTTCACGATCGGGGCGCACACCCGCACACACCCGTCACTCGACGCACGGAGCGGCGCCGCGCTCGCCGAAGAGATTCTGGGCGGCGCCGAGGATCTGAAGCAGCGGTTGGGCGTGCGGCCAACGTCGTTCGCGTACCCGTACGGTGCGACGAGCGCGGACGCGACGATCCTCGCGCGCAAGCACTTCGCCTGCGCGGTCACCACCGAGTTGCGGCCGCTCCGGACCGCCGACGACATGGCCCTGCTGCCGCGGCTCGATAGCTTCTATTTCCGCGACCCGGCGCGCCTCGAAGCTTGGGGCACGATCGCGTTTGCGGTCCGGCTGCGCGTGCGGGCGGCCGCGCGCATGGCTCGCCGCCGAGCCGAACGTGTGCGACGCGCAGCCGTCGTGCCGTCGGCACGCTGGGCCGAGGGGACGTCGTGACCGCCCCGGCGCTCTCCGTGATAGTTCCCGCGTTCCGCTGCGCGCCGGCGCTCGTGCGGTGCCTCCAGGCACTCCACGCCAGCGACCTGCCGCGCGAGACGTGGGAGCTGATCGTGGCGGACGATGGAAGCCCCGACGACACGCCGTCCATCGCGGCGCCCCTGTGCGACCGGGTGGTGCGCGTAGCCGAAGGTCCGTGCGGGCCGGCCGCCGCGCGCAACCTCGGCGCCCGACACGCCAGCGGCGACGTGCTCGTCTTCGTCGACGCCGATGTGTGCGTCGCGCCCGACGCGCTGCGCCGGTTCCGCGACCTGTTTGCCAATTCGCCCGAAGCGGCGGCGTTCGGATCGTACGACCTCTCACCCACCGCACCGTCGTTCGTGTCGCAGTATCGCAATCTGCTGCACCACTACGTCCACGCGACGAACGCCGGGCCCGCGACGACCTTTTGGGCCGGGTGCGGGGCAGTGCGCGCCTCGGTCTTCCACGCGGTTGGTGGGTTCGACGCGCAACGCTACCAACGTCCTCAGATCGAGGACATCGAGTTGGGCTACCGCATCGTCGAACACGGCGGCGCGATCAGACTGGACCCGGCAATTCAGGGCACGCACCTCAAGCGGTGGACGTGGCGCGGCGGCGTCGTCACCGACGTGCGTGACCGGGGCGTTCCGTGGATGCGTCTCCTGATGGCGCGCGGCCAGACGACGGCCGCCGGTCCACTGAATCTGCGACGTGGCGAGCAGGTCCTCACCGTCCTGGTCGCGGCGGCGCTGCCAGCTTCGGTCGCGCTGGGATTCTACGACTGGCGCGCGGGGGTCGGCGCGAGCATCGTGGTGCTGGCGGGGGTCTCGGCCGCGAACGCCCGGCTCCTGCGCTGGTTCGCGGAGGTGCGTGGCGCAGGGTTCGCCGCGCGCGTCGCCCCGCTCCGCGTGCAGTATTATATCCTGAACGCGTCGTCGGCTGCGTGGGCCATGCTCACGCGCCACCGTCGCGTTCCGGCACGCGGCGCACGCGCGACCGACTGGCGCTCCGCGCCGTCTCCTCTCCGGTGATCACCATGCCTGCTTCTGCCCGCTGGCACGAGCCCTCGCGCGGCACGGCACGCGCGCGCGGATCGGCCGCCACACCGAACACGCAGGAGGCCGCGCGCCGCGCCGAACGGGCCGCCGAACGGACCGTGGCCGTAATCTTCGCGTCGCTGCACAAGCGCGCGTTCGGCGTCGCGATCGGCACCGCGGCGGCCGTCGCCCTGCTTGCGCTCACGCTGGCGGACTTGGCGGGCGATCCAACGCAGCGGTTCCCGCTCGGGCTGCTCAGCAACTACCTGCGAGGCTACGAGGTCTCGGTCGCCGGGTCGCTCATCGGGGCGGCGTGGGGCTTCGGCGTCGGATTCGTGGCGGGGTGGTTCGTCGCCTTCACCCGCAATCTCGTCCTCACGCTCTGGCTCGTCGTCGCCCGCGCGAAACTGCACCTGGCGCAGAGCCAGGACCTGCTCGACCACGTCTGACCATGTCCAGACTCATGTCCGGTGATTTCGGTCGCCCGCCGCTCCAGCTCGAGGACGCCAGCTCGGACGCGCTCCCCGCGCGCGCGCTCGCCCGGCTCAACGCGCGTGCTTGGGGCGTCGCATTCGGGCTCGTGTGCGCGCTCGGCCTGCTCGTCGCGACGTGGGCGTTAGTCATCCAGGGCGGATCAGTCGTCGGGCCACACCTCGCGCTCCTCGGCGTGTTCTTCCCGGGTTACTCGGTGACGTGGCACGGCGGGTTGATCGGCTTCGTCTATGCGTTCGTGATCGGCTACGGGCTCGGGCGGCTCATCGGCGCCGTGTACAACCTCCAGCTGCGGACGGGTCGGTGAGCGCAGGCGCGCCCCCGGCTCGCGCGCGGGGCGCGTCCGAGTGGCGCTTCGCGGTCGTGGTCGCGGTCGCGTTCGCGGGGTTGGCGGTGCTCGGGGTGACCCGACACGAGATGTGGTTCGACGAGGTACAGGCGTGGATGCTCTCGCGCGATGTGGGATCGGTGCGCGAACTCATTCACGCCCTGCATTACGAGGGACATCCCGCAGCGTGGTACCTGCTGCTCTACGTGCTCGGTCGCATCACGACGTTCCCCGTCGCGATGCAGTTCCTGAACGCCGCGCTCTGCACCGGGACGGCGTTCCTCATTGCGTGGCGCGCTCCCTTCCCCCGGATATGGCGCGTGCTGCTCCCGTTCGGGTACCTGCTCGCCTACGAGTACACGCTGATCGCGCGCAGTTACGGGCTGGGCGTCCTGCTCACCTTCGCGGTGTGTGCCCTGTGGCCCATCCGCGGCCGCCGGTTGCTCCCGGCGGCGCTGCTGCTCGGTGTGCTCGCGAACACGAGCGCCTACGGTGCGCTGCTCGCCGCGGCGCTCTGCGCCGCCATTCTCGCCGATGGCCTCTGGGACCGACCGGCCGGCTCGCGCGAGATGATTCGGCGCCTGACCACGCTCGGTCTGGTCGCCGGAGGCGGCGCACTCGTCTCGGCGTTTGTCATGATGCCTCCGCGGAATGCCCCCTTCGTCGGCGATACCGTAGCCGTCGGCGGCGGCGGCCCACGACTCCTGGGGCTCCTGTCGAGCGTGTGGCGCACATTCCTGCCGATCCCCGTCTGGTGGGCACCGTCGGGATTCCTGCACTCGAACGCGCTCCTGTACGGCCGCGGCGTGCCGGGCCTCGTCTTCATGGCCGTCGCAGGCGCGGGGTTTCTCGCCGCCACCACGATCGCGTTTGCCCGTGTACGTGCCGCGCTCGTGCTGTTCGTGGTGTATGTCGTGTCGCACTTCGCGTTCGCGCTGCTCGTGTACAGCGGGACGTTCCATCATCACGCGCACATTTTCGTGGCGTGGTTGGCCGCGCTCTGGGTGCTGCGCGCCGGACCCTCCGCAGCGACGACGGTGATCGCGGGTCGGCTCGTGCCCGCCACGCCGCATTCGCCGCGCAGTGAGCGGCTGCTGCCGACGCTGGTTCTCGGCGTCGCCGTCGCTCAGGTCGTCGCCTTCGCCATGATGTACGGCTTCGACCTGGTGCGGCCGTTCTCGCAGGCCCGCGGCGCGGCCGAGTACCTCCGAGCGCACCACGTACCCGCCGATCGCGTGATGGGCGTCTGGTCCACGCCGACCGCAGCCGTCGGTGCATTCCTCGGTCAGCCGCTCTACGCGGCCGACCGCACGCGCACCGAGACGTACGTTCATTGGGAAACGCCGATTCGCTTTCGCGACCTCAAGACCGCCGAGCAGACGGCGCTGGCGGAAGCAGGGACGCGCAGCGTGGCGGCTGGCGGCCCGGTGGTCCTGATCCTGGGCGGGACACTCTCGGTTACCCCCTCGCCCGACCTCGACGTACGGCAGTTGGTGAGCATGGACGGCTCCATCAAGTCTGGCGAACGCTACGTGCTCTACAACGTCAGTCATCGACCATCGTCGGCGCCGCCGACGTTCGCGCTCGCGGCCTCGGGCGGGCGATAGTCTCACGTCGCGGTCCGCTCCGTACCGGCATGCGCCTGGTCGTCATCTCACACAAGGTCGTCTGGCCGTGTCCGGGGTCGCCGTCGGGCTACGCGACCGACGGCGGATTCCCGATGCAGATGCGCGCGCTCTCGGAGCTGTTCGACGCGACGACGCTGCTCGTCCCGTGCGACCCCGCCGCGTCCCGTACCGGCGAAGTGGCGCTGGACGGCCACAGCTTGCGCGTCGCGCCGCTGACGCTGCCCGGCGGAAGCGGCGCGGCGCGCAAGCTGCGCTTCGCCGTCTGGCTGGCGCGCAACGCGCCGCGGCTGCTGCGCGAGGTGGCGCGCGCAGACGCGGTCCACGCGCCCATACCAGGCGACGTCGGGACGATCGGCATCTTTGCGGCGATGGCCGGTCGCAAGCCGCTGTTCGTACGCCACTGCGGCAACTGGTTCGTGCAGCAGACGGCGGCCGAGCGCTTCTGGCGATGGCTGCTCGAGCGCGTGGCCGGCGGACGAACCGTGGTGCTCACGACGGGCGGCGCCGATTCGCCGCCTTCGGCGCGCAACCCACACCTGCGGTGGATTTTCTCGAGTAGCCTCACAGAGTCGGAACTGCGGGCGTGTGCCCCGAGCGACGACCGCCCCGACGCGAGGACCGGCCCACGATTAGTGATCGCCTGCCGGCAGGAGCGGGAGAAGGGGACCGGCGTCGTAATCGAGAGTCTTCCCGCCCTGGTCGAGCGCTTTCCCGACGTGCACTTCGACGTCGTGGGCGCCGGCGACGCGCTCGCTGAGTTCCGGGCCCTCGCCGAGCGAACGGGGGTCGCCGAACGGGTCACGTTCCACGGCCGCGTCGACCACGCCGCGGTGGTCGCGGTCCTGCGTCGCTCCGATGTGTTCTGCTTCCCAACCACGTCATCGGAGGGCTTCCCGAAGGCCGTGCTCGAAGCCCTGGCGTGTGGGCTTCCGGTCGTCACGACGCGCGTGTCGGTGCTCGGACCACTCATTGGCGCGGGCGGGGGGGTGCTGCTCGAGGCGGCAACCGCGCCGGAGGTCGTGCGCGGCGTCATCGCGTGCATCGAACATCGCGCACACTATCGCGCGATGTCCGAGGCTGGCGTGCGGACGGCGCGCGGCTACTCGCTGGAGCGGTGGCGCGACACGATCGGCGGCCATCTGACTGCGGCATGGGGGCGACCACTGCGGTCGCCCGTCTGAGACCGCCGGATGACAACACTCCCGCGCGACGTCGCGCCGCGTGTTACCGCGGCCATCCCGTCGGTTGCTCCACGACGACCGCCCCCGCGCCTCTGCATCCTTGGGCCCATGGTCGGGTGTAACCCCGGATACGTCACGACCCAGGGCGAGATCCTGGCGGCCGCACTGGCGGGACGTGGCTACAGCGTGCACACCGCGTCCGGCGCGCCTAACCGCTACCGGCGCCTCGTCGACATCGCGGCGACGGTCATCGCGAGCCGACGCACGGCGGACGTCATCGTGCTGCAGACGTTCTGTGGCCCGAGCTTCGTCATCGAGGACGTTGCGAGCCGGCTCGCCCGCGCGTGTGGGCTTCGCATCGTGCTGCACGTGCACGGCGGCGCGATGCCGACGTTCATTCAGCGCTTTCCGCGGTGGACCCGGCGCGTGCTGCGCCGGGCCGACGCGATCGTCGCCCCATCGGCGTTCCTCGCCGATGCGCTGCGCGTGCACGGATTCGCAACCCGCGTCATTCCGAACATCGTCGATCTCGCTCCATACCCGTACCGCCACCGCACCCACCTCGAGCCGCGGCTGTTCTGGATGCGGGCGTTCCACCCACTCTACGACCCTGCGCTCGCGCTGCACGTGCTCCACCGCGTACGCCGCGTGTATCCCGATGCGACGCTCGTCATGGCCGGGCAGGAAAAGGGGCTCGGGCCCTCGGTGCAGGCCGAGGCGCGCGCGCTGGGATTGACGGGCGCAGTGCGCTTCGCGGGCTTCCTTGATCACCCCGGGAAGATCCGCGAGGGGTGTGCGGCCGACGTGTTCCTGAATACCAACCGCATCGACAACGCCCCGGTGAGCGTGATCGAGGCGGCCGCGATGGGGTTGCCGATCGTCGCCACCGACGTTGGTGGCTTGCGCCATCTGGTGCGCGACGGCGAGACCGCGCTGCTGGTGCCGGCGGGCGATGCCGACGCGATGGCGACGGCCGTGCTGCGCATGCTCGCCGATCCGGTGCTCGCCGGACGACTGTCGGCGAATGGGCGCGCACTCGCGCATCGCTCGGCGTGGAGCAGCGTCGCGCCCCAGTGGGACCAGCTGTTCGACGAGTTCGCGCGCACCTGATGTGTGGCCTCGCCGGCGTGGCCCTCCACGAGCTGACCCGGACGCCGGACGCGGCGTCCGTAAGGCGCATGTGCGCCGCGATCGCACATCGTGGACCCGACGACGCGGGCACTTTCGTGGCGCCCGGCGTCGGACTGGGGTCGCGGCGCCTCGCCATCGTCGACCTGTCACCGCGTGGGCACATGCCGATGCAGACGGCCGACGGTCGCTACACGATCGTATACAACGGCGAGGTTTACAACGCCGGCGAGTTGCGCGAAACGCTGCGCGGACGGGGCTACACCTTCCGGTCGACGACTGACACCGAGGTGTTGCTCGCGTTGTACGCAGACGAAGGCGCGGCGATGCTGCCCCGCCTCAACGGAATGTTCGCATTCGCGATTTGGGACAGGCGCGAGCACGCCCTCTTCGTCGCACGCGACCGGCTCGGCGTCAAGCCGCTTTACTTCGCGGTGCACGAGGGGGCGCTGCACTTCGCGTCGGAGCAGAAGGCGCTGTTCGCGGGCGGCGTGCCCGCGACGTTCGATGCCACGACATGGGACGAACTCCTCTGCTTCCGGTATGTTGCGGGCGAGCGGACGCCTTTCGCCGGGGTGCGACGCCTGCTGCCCGGACACTGGCTGACGTGGCGCAGCGGCACGCTCGTCACGCGGCGCTGGTGGACCCTCTCCGCCGCCGCCGCGACGCGCGAGCCGGATCCGGATCCGGTGCGGTGGTACCGCGACACGTTCGATAGCTCCATCGGCCTGCGGCGCATCAGTGACGTGCCGGTGGGCGTGCTGTTGAGCGGTGGGTTGGATTCGGGTACGATCGCTGCGTCGCTCGCCAAGCAGGCCGGATCGGGCGTGGCCAGCTTCACCGTGGCATTCGAGGACGCGGCGTACGACGAGACGGCGCTGGCGCGGCAGGTGGTCGCGCGTTCCGGGTTGTCAGGACACGAGCTGACCGTCGCCGCCGACGAACTGTTGCCGCGCCTCACGCGCGCGTCGTGGCTCAACGACGAGCCGCTCGCGCACGGCAACGAGCTACACATCGAAGCGCTGTCGGCGTACGCCCGTCCACACGTGACGGTGTTGCTCTCGGGGGAAGGCGCCGACGAGACCCTCGGTGGGTACGTGCGCTACCGCCCGCTGCAGCATCCTCGCCTCCTCGCGGTCGCCCGTGCGGCGGTGCCGCTGCTCCCGCGTGGCGTGCCGCTGCCGCCGCGCGGTCGCAAGCTCGAGCGGCTGCTGCGCATGGACGCGCGCGACGCCGCGGTACTCTTCAATGCGTGCGAGGTCCTCCCCATGGATCTCGCGCGGCTTGGCGTGCATACCGCGGCGTCGTTCCCCTACCGTGAAACCGTAATGGCCGACGCGGGACGGGTGTATGCGGGCGAGCCGGTACGGCAGGCGATGTACAGTGACCAACATACGTTCCTCTGTTCGCTACTGGACCGCAACGATCGCATGACCATGGGTGCATCGATCGAGTGCCGCGAACCGTTCCTCGATCACCGGCTCGTCGAAGGCCTCGCCGCGATGCCGACCGCGCAGCTGCTCTCGATGCGGCGGAACAAGCGCCTACTGCGCGACAGCCTTGGCGACCGCCTACCGCCCGACGTACTGGCCGGGCGAAAGTGGGGTTTCGGCGTGCCATGGGCCCGCTACCTGCGCCGTATCCCCGCGTTGCGCGCCGTGGCCGAATCGCTGCCCGACTGCGCCGTGGTGCTCGATGGACCCTTCGAGCGCCGCGCCGTGCGCACCGTCGTCTCGCGCATGCTGGACGGGCGCGGGACGGCCGACGCGATCGATGACGCGTTGGTCCGCCAGTTGATGATGGTGCAGCTGTGGCACGGCGCCTGTGTCACCGGCCCGCACGTCGGGACCGTGCCGAGCGCGCGCGCAGCCGGCACGCCGGCGCACGTCGTCGACTGAGCGCGCGATCTGCGCGCGCCACGCACGAACGTGTAAGCGCGGCACCACACGGCGCGATCGTCGTCGCGGGCCGTCGACGTTCCCACGTTTCGTAACAGCGTGCAGTGAATAGGGTTAGGCGCAGCTCGCAGGGTACCGGATCGCGCATGGCATCTGCAGGATGCAGGAGGTGGCGCTCCCCGCGCCCGACGCGCTCGACGTCCTGCCACCCGCCCCTGCCGTGGTCCTCCCCACACGCACGAGTCCCTTCCGTCACGCCCCGCTGACGCTGACGCCGGCCACGACGCTGGCGCAGCCGGCGCCGCTCACGCTGATGCCGACGACGCGGCACCAGCGGCGTGAGTTCCTCTCCTTCTCGCCGCCATGCGTCGGTGAGGAAGAGATCGAAGCGGTGATCGACACGTTGCGCTCGGATTGGCTGAGTACGGGGCCCAAGGCGCGGGGATTCGCGGAGCGCTTCGCGGATTATCTGGGTGCCCCGTCGGCCGTCGCACTCAACTCGTGCACGGCGGGACTGCACACGGCGCTCATCACGTGGGGCGTGGGCCCGGGCGACGAGGTGATCACGACGCCGATGACCTTCGCGGCGTCGGTGAACGTGATCGAACACGTGGGCGCGCGCCCCGTGCTGGTCGACGTCGAGCCGGACACGTTGAACATCGATCCGTCCGCCGTGGCGCGAGCCCTCACGCCGCGGACGCGCGCCATCATCCCCGTCCACTACGCGGGGCATCCGGCGGAGTTGGATCCACTGCGCGAACTCGCGGCGATTCACGGGTCGCTGCTGCTCGAGGATGCTGCCCATGCGCTTCCGGCACGGTACCGGGGCGTGCGCATCGGCGCCGGCGCGAATCCCGTGTCGTTCAGCTTCTACGCGACCAAGAACCTGACCACCGGCGAGGGCGGGATGCTGACGGGCAGCGCACCGTTTCTCGACCAGGCGCGCGTGGTGAGTTTGCACGGGATGAGCCGCGATGCGTGGCGCCGATACGACAAGGGCTCAAGTTGGCGGTACGACGTGTTGATGCCTGGGTTCAAGTACAACATGAGCGACATCCAGGCGTCGATCGGGTTGTGTCAGCTCTGCAAGCTCGACGCATTCCAGACCCGGCGGCGAGCGATCGTTGCGGCGTACCAGAGTGCGTTCGGTGAGCACCCCGCGCTGGAGACGCCGACCGCGCGCGCGCACGTGGAGCACGCGTGGCATCTCTACGTGCTCAGACTGCGCCCCGGCGCGCTCTCGATCGGACGCGACCGCGTGATCGATGAGCTCACGGCACGTAACATCGGGACGTCGGTGCACTTCATCCCGATTCACCTACACCCGTACTACCGCACGCGATACGGGTTCGTCCCGAACGACTTCCCAGTCGCATTCGACGCGTTCGAGCGGATGCTGTCCCTCCCGCTCAACCCGCGGATGAGCGACGAAGACGTCAACGACGTGATCGACGCGGTCCTGGACGTGGCCCACACCTTCGCGCGGTAAACGCGTCGCGTGCCCCACGGCATCCACGCGGCCGCGAAGCGCGCGTTCGATCTCACGGCGAGCATCGCCGGTACGGTGGTGCTTGCGCCGGTCCTCGTCGCGATCGCGGTCGCCGTGCGCGCCGACGGCGGTCCGGTGATCTTCCGGCAGATTCGCGTCGGCCGTGGCGGCCGGACGTTCCGCATGTGGAAGTTCCGGAGTATGGTGCCCAACGCGGAGCGGCTCGGTCCCTTGCTCACGGTGGCGGGCGACGTGCGCGTAACACGCGTGGGTGCGTGGCTGCGACGCACGAAGCTCGACGAGCTCCCGCAGTTGTGGAACGTGATCGTTGGCGAGATGAGCCTCGTTGGGCCGCGCCCCGAGGTCACGCGCTACGTGGACCGCTATTCCGCGGACGAGCGCCGCGTGCTCGACCTGCTGCCGGGCGTCACGGATCCCGCGTCGCTCCGCTACCTCGACGAGGAGCACGAGCTCGCAGCGGCCGCCGACCCCGAATCGGTCTACGTCACGCACATCATGCCCGAGAAGATCCGCCTCAACCTCGAGCACGCGCGGAGCGCGACCGTGCTCCGGGACGCGCTCGTGATCGCGCAGACCCTCCACGCGCTCACCGTCACGCGCCGCCGTACCGCGGCGCGCGGGCGACGCCCGGTGGCGCGCCTCGCGCCCGCGGACACGCCGGAACCGCGGTAAGCGACGCGCCCGTGAGCGAACGACGTCCTTACGGCTGGGCCATCGACGTGGCGTAGGAGTAATACCCGGCGCGGCGCTCGTCCTCGGCCTTGCCGTCGGGATCGTTGAACACGGCCCCGGCGAGCGATGCGCCAGCCTGCGTGAGCTGCCGGACCGCCTCGCCCAGCTCGGCGGCAGTCGTCTGCCCGGCCCGGACCACCACGAGCACCGCGTCCACCTGCGCGCCGAGCACCGTCGCGTCGGCAACCGCGAGCACCGGCGACGAATCGATGATCACCGCGTCGAACGCGCGGATGTAGTCGTTCAGCACGACGCGCATGCGGTGTGTGCCGAGCAGGTCCGACGCGGCGAGGCTCGGCGCGCCGGCCGTGAGCA
Source organism: uncultured Gemmatimonadales bacterium (assembly GCA_963851265.1). Taxonomy (GTDB): domain Bacteria; phylum Gemmatimonadota; class Gemmatimonadetes; order Gemmatimonadales; family Gemmatimonadaceae; genus BPUI01. The sequence continues at coordinate 76,877 of CAWKNZ010000007.1, read as the reverse complement.
CGAACAGCCCGCCGATCGCGCCCTGTTGGACCACCCCGTCGGTGGGTTCGTTTCGCCCGAGCAGCACGTCGCTGAACCCTGGCACCAGCGAGAGGTTGAGAATGCGATGCAGTTTGGCGTCCCGCATGTCGCCGTCGATGAGCAGGACGCGTTGACCCTGTTGGGCGAGCGAGGTCGCCAAGTTGACGGCCACCGACGTCTTGCCCTCGCACGCGCCAGCGCTGGTGACGAGCAGACAGCGCGGCGCCGCGCTGTAGCGGGTCGAGAAGAGTGCCGCACGGAGGCGCCGGTACGCTTCAGCCCCCGGCTGCGTGTCGACGTCCAGCGTCGCGAGCGCGACGGCGCGTCGTCGCGCGGTGTCCGCGTGCATCCGATCCGTGTCGTGCGCCAACGCGGCACGCCACGGCCGCTGCGGCGCGAGCGCATGCTCCAGCCGGGAAACGGTGGCGAGCACGGGAAGCCCGAGGGCCCCCTCTACGTCGACGCGGCGGCGCAGGCCGCCCTCGAACAAGGCGGGGGCAACGGCTGCCACGGCCCCGAGCCCGAGGCCGAGCAGCGTCGCGACGATGATGACCCGCGCGTCGGTCCGTGGGACGCTCGTGGGGTGCGACTCGAGCTCGACGATCTCGACGGGTCCGACGGCGACCGCCTCCGCGATCCGCGCCTTCTGGAACTCGCCGCGGAGTACGGTGCCCTGGTCCCGCAGCACGGTCAGATTCTGCAGCAGCTGCGACTCTTCCGCGTTCGCGCCAGGCAACAGGCTCAGCTCGCGTTCGCGCGCGACGCGTTGCGCTTCGACGTCACGCAACTGCAAATCGAGCACCGAGGCCTGAGACCGGAGCGAGTTGATGAGCGCCGCCTCCGTCGCGGCGATCAGGGCATCCTCGCGAATCACGTCCGGATGCGCGGTCGTGTAGCCGCCCGGCCCACTCGTCAGTTCGATTCGCTGGGCCTCGTACCCGGCCAGCTTCGTGACCAGCGCCGCGGTCACGGGGTTGGTGCTCAACCCACTCGTCGATCCGAGCATCCGGGACGCTCCGGCGCGCACGCCCGGCTCGTTCGATTCGAACTGATCGAGCAGCCGTTGGGCCGCCTGCCGACTCGTGCGGAGGTCGCGCTCCTTCGTCTGCAAATCGAGGAGATCCCGCTCTTGACCCGTGAATTTTTCGGCCGCGCTGAACGCCTGCACGCGCGTGCGGAACCCGCTTAGCGCGGCGGCGGCGGCGGTCGTCTGGCTGTCCACACGTGCGATCTGCTCTTCGATGAACGCCCGCCGGCGTCGCACCTGCTGCTGCACACTCTGGGCAGCGATGGCCTGAAACGCCAGAGCCGCGCGGTTCACGACCCGACGAGCCAGACCGGGATCGGGTGAGGCGTAGTTGATCTCGGTCAGCGACGACTGGCCGCGTGCACGCACGAGCAGTCGGGTCGACACCTGCTTTACGGTCGCGTCCCGCGGCCGCACGGCGATGCCCGACGTACTCCGGACGGCGCGCAGTTCCGGCCGCGCGCCGACCACGAAACGCAGCGGTCCGACTGTGATGCCCTGCCCGTACGGCACGGCGGGCGGACGCCCCGCCACGATCACGCCAACCGGTGTGAAGGTGAGTGGAATGGAGAACCCGGTGCCCGCGTCGGGGGCAAGCGCGACGTCCCGCAGCGACGTCGACGGAAATCCCTCCGCAATCACGCGCAGACCGAGCGGTTCGCTGTCCACTACCGCACCCACGACCGCCCGCCCGCGAATCATGTCGACGGGAGGAAGGCCGAGTAGGGCCGCGCTCCGGTCCCCCGTGTTCCCATCCCGCCCTGCCAGCCCTTCGGTCAGGTTCTCCCGCGCCGGCGCGAGCTGCACGAGCGCCGTGCCCAAGTACGCCGGACCGCTCGCGAAGGCCCACGCGAGCGCTCCACCGGCGCCGATGGTACCCCCGAGGACGATGGCCCACCAGCGGCGACGCACGGCCCGCAGCAGTTGCTCCGGACCGAGCGTCGTCTCCTTCGTGGCAAGTGGCAGTCGGGGATCAGGCGCGCCCGAAAGGAAGTGCCCGTTCGAGGTCGGCCGCGGGGGCTGGAGTGGGGCGATCGTGAGCTGCGTCATCGAGGAGGCTGGAACTGGAGCGCGCTGTGGTGCCGCGCGTGCATCAAGCGGCGGGAATCGCGGGTTGTGGAACACCGAGCGCGGCACGCGCGATACCGGTCTGGGTACGCGAAGATGGAGGGTCGACCATAGGCATCCCGGGCGTCCACGCGTTGGCCTCGTGTGGCGCGCTCGCCGGCGACGGTCGCGCGGCCGAGGCGTGGTACTCGGCATACTCGGGCACCGCCGCGTGGAGTGCCGCATGGATGCTCGCATCGTCGCCGCATGCCAGCGCGTCGAACAGCGCGTCGAACAGCGCGTCGGACCGTCTCCCGGGCGACCCGTCCGACGTCGAATCGGTATCGACGACATAAACCTGATCGACACTCGTCCGACGGATGGCGTCCGTGGTCCGGACCAACTCCTCCGTCAACTTCTCCCCGGGGCGCAGTCCAGTGACGACGATCTGCACGTCGCGGTGCGGAACCCGGCCGGACATGCGAATGAGTTGCTCGGCGAGATCAAGGATGCGCACCGGCTCGCCCATTTCCAGCATCGCGACCCGCCCCGAGGCCTCCGGAACCGCTGCGGCTTGCAGTACGAGTTGCACCGCCTCAGGAATGCTCATGAAATACCGGGTCACGTCGGGGTGCGTGACGGTGAGTGGCCCCCCGGACGCCAGCTGGCGACGGAACAGAGGCACGACGCTGCCATCGGAGCCCAGCACGTTCCCGAAGCGCACCACGCGGTACTCGGTGCGTGCGGCGCAAAACTCCGGCGTGTGCAACACGAGGCGCTCGGCGAGGCGCTTCGTCGCACCCATGACACTGGAAGGATTGACGGCCTTGTCGGTCGAGATCAGCACCATCTTCCGCACCCCGTGCCGCGCAGCGCATTCTGCCACGCGGTAGGTGCCGAGCACGTTGTTGTGGACGGCCTCGCGCACGTGGGCCTCGCAAAGCGGGACGTGCTTGTACGCGGCCGCGTGAAAGACGTAGTCGGGGCGGTACCGCCCGACGATCCCGTCGAGTCGCGCGACGTCCGTAACGTCGCCCAGCGCCGCGATCACGTCTACGTCCGGGTACGCCGCCGTGAGCTCGAGATGTGCGAAGTAGAGAGGGCTCTCGGCACGATCGAAGATCACGACCCGCGACGGGGCCAATTTCGCGATCTGGCGCCCAAGCTCAGACCCGATCGAGCCCGCCCCGCCGGTGATGAGCACAGTGCGCCCTGCCAGATCACGCTGCACGTGGTCGAGCGTGAGGCGTACCGGGGGGCGCCCGAGCAGATCTTCGAGCTCGACGGCGCGAAGCGGGAGCAGCGTGGGATCGAACGCGTCGTCGGTCTCGCGCCCCGAAAACACAGTCTTGTACTCGAGGCGCGTTTCCGAGCAGCGTGCGACGATACGCCGCATCTGTTCGCCGGATGCCGAGGGGGTTGCGATCACCACTAGGTCTGCCTGCTTCCGGCGTACCGTGCTCGCCAGCGCGTCGACCGTTCCGAGCACCGGAATGCCGTGCAGCACGAGTCCCTGAATGGACGGGGCGTCGTCGAGGAATCCGATCACCGAGACGTCCGCCCGGCCCTCGTGCTGAATCTGCCGCACGAAGCGCTCGCCCGCTTGTCCTGCGCCGATCACGAGCACCCGGCGCCCACCGCGCACCGGGCGCCGGAACGCGTTCTCGCGCACACCGCGCACCGTCACGCGCATTCCGGCTGCGAAGAGCAGGAAGACGATCCAGTCGATGAGCAGGACGGACCGTGGCGTGTGGGCGAGCTGCCCCAGCACCGCGAGCAGGACCGCGAAGCCCGCCGAACCGACTGTCGCCGCGATCAGGAGGCGGCCCAGATCACGAAGGCCCACATGTCGCCAGGACCCACGATGCACGGCGAGCGCGTAGACCGCGCCCCAGCGCGCGACGAGCAGCAGGGGGAGCGTCTCGACGAATCGCCGGCCCTCTTCGGCAGGGACGCGGAGATCGAAGCGCAACCCATATGCTGCCGCGTACGCAGCGGTCGCGGCACCGAGATGGAGCGCGGCGACAAGCGTCGCGCGCCGACGCAGGACCGCGCGCGGCATCGACCAGTGCATGAAAGGACGAACGGCGGGAGGCATGCGGGACGCGCGCGACAGTCGGCGAGGCGGTCCAGACCGCGCCCGCCCGCCGCTCGCGAGAGGTGCTGGCGCGCTTCGCATCGAACGTGCTCGTGAGGTTGCGCCCACCTCGCGTGCGTAAACGCCCGTGTTGACAGGAGTTAGGCACGACACGCGGTAACACGGCGCGGTGTGGACGACCGGGAATGTCGGCAATCGCCTACACTCTGGGGGGTTCCGCGTTACAACACGATGCGGGCTACACCGGCGCTCACGTTGGCGCAACGCGTCGGCCGCAGCCTGCATCGCGTTGGGCCCCGTGTGCACCCTTGCGGAAACGCCCGTTTTGCCGCAACGTCTGGCGCGCATCCCACGATCACGAGGGCCTATGAAGGACTCGCAGGCGCCACGCGACGGCCGCTCCGACCGCTCGGAACTCTACGCGCGCGTCCTCGCGCTCGAGACCGTGCCCGGCTGCGCCGTGTCCTCGAAGTTCGCTCCTGCGGGTCAGGTGGCGCATGTCGCGGAACCGGTCTCGCTGCCGCTCTGGCTCTTCCTGTCGCGCCAGCTCGCCGTCGCGTCTCCCGACGACTCGGACGAGTCGACGCCGGCACCGATCGTGTCGCTCGACGTCCTCCTCGCGCTGGGCGAGCCATGGCCGGCCGAACTCGCGTTGCTGCTGCTGCGGCGCGTCGCCGCTTTGGTCGACGCCGCGGCGGCAGCGGGTACACCCCTTGATGCGTTCACGCCCGGAAGCGTGGCGCTCGACGGACCGCATCTCGTGCTCGTGCGCGATGCCGCCGCCCACCTCGATCCCGCATACGTCGATCCCGACGCGCAACTGGCTGGGGCGACGGGGAGCGCAGCGGGATGTCAGTATGGACTCGCGCTGCTCGCCGCGACTCTCCTGGCAGGGGGAACGCGTCAGCCGAGCGTGACGGGAGCACTTCGGACCGTGCGCGGGTCGCACGACGCCGTTGTGGGGCATGCGGACGCTGCGCGCCTGCCACAGCTCCTTCGAGGGCTCGGGCTTCCGGTGCAACGCGTGCTGCTGACGGGCTGCGATCCTGACCCCGGCGCCCGTTTCTCGTCCGCCCGCGCGTTCGTCGTCGCGCTCGATGCCGCATGGAAGGTGTGCTCGCGCTCCGAGCACCGCGGACTGGTGATTGCCGCCCGCAGGATCGCCCGCATTGGCGCGGTCACCGCCATCGCAGTGCTCGCCGGTACCGGCATCGGGTGGTACGCCGCGCAGCGTCCTGCGGCCGACCACGCAACTAGCCGCAGCGACGTCGGCCTCGCCTCGATCGCCTCGGTCGAACATCCAGCGTCCCCGATCGATCCGGGCTCTGTCCGCGCACGGGCCGTGGCGCACCCGGTCGTAATACCAACGACGCTGGCGCCAATTCCATCCACCGGCGCGGGCGCAGTGGTGATCAGCCGGTCCGCCCTGGGCGACGCGGCCCCATCAAGCTCCGTACTTCTCGTCGCACGAGCGGCCAGTCACCCCGACGGCGCGTCCGACTCACTACACCGCAGCGCGACGCGCCGCCTCAACGTCCCGATTGCCGCGATGGCGGCACGGCTTCACGCACTGGCCTATTCGGTCGTGCTGCAGAAGACCGGGACGCCAGCCGACACGCGACAGCCGCATCTGGTGCGCCAACCGGCCCCAGGGACGGCGGAGTTCGTGAACACGCCTGGACTCGTGGACACGTCAGAAACGACACCGGCCGCGGCGCTCGCCAGCTCGGACCAACCACGCTATCCGCCTGTCCTGCTGGACGCGAGAATCGATGGCGAGGTCGTCGCACGTTTCGTCGTCGACAGCGACGGGAAGGTCGAACCGAGCACATTCGAGCTCGTCCGAACGAGTCACGCGGCGTTCACTGAGGCGGTTCGGGCATCGCTCCGTCGGTTGCGCTACCTGCCCGCCGAGCGAGGGGGACGTCGCGTCGCCTCGACGGTCGAGCAGACGTTTCAATTCGCGCCGCACCGCTGATGCGGCAAGCGCGCCCGGGTGACATCTGCCTGCGAGGCAGTGAGCATGATGCGCCGCGAGGGGCCGCGGCCGCCCCCTCCGGCATTGCACAGATCGGCGAGTTGCCGAATCACGCCGACTCCGCCGTAATTGGCCATCGCGACCTGACCGGCGGACCGTTGGTCGGACCGGAGCGCGCCCGCTACGGCGGGTACGCCGGCGTCGCCCTGCCTTGGAGCCAGGGGCAGGTCGAGGGCCACGTGCACCGCCTCAGGTTGGTGAAGCAGAGCATCTACGGCCGGGCGAGATTCGCCCTCCTACGGCGTCGAGTACTCGCCGCGGCATAAGCGCGCCGCCGCCAATCCTGAGCGGGCCGGTCAGCAACTCAGGCTGAGGCTATGACCCGAGGCGCCGCTGGTGGCAGGAGACCGCGCTCTCGGCGTGCCACCGCAGGCGGTAGAGTGCGCGCGGGGAGCGGCGGCGCAGGGCGCCGCGCGCGGGCGTGAGGGGCCAGCGCCGGCCCATGTTCCGGGCGTTGAGCGCGATCACGGAAGTCCCGATGCCTAACGCACGGGAGAGCCCGCGGTTGTGCTCCGCGTCATATCCGGCGTCGCCGAGCAGCGTCCCCGGGGTCAGCAGCGCGCGGCCTGGCGTACCGCGGCCGGGAACTGCGGCGAGTCCTGGCTCGGCCCGCACGTGACCACGGCGCCGGCGATGAGGTGCGGGCCGACGTCGGCCACCGCGGTCAGCTTGGGCCAGTGCCGGCGCCGGCGGCCGAGGAGCAGCCCGCGGCGTCGATGACGTGGGCGGTCACGTGGTGGCGCTCGAACCCCGTCGCGTCCGCCGCGACGACCCCGCCGGGCGCGGTGAGCCCGGGCGCGGCGAAGGCAGGCGGCCTCAAGGGTCGCGAACATGGGCGCGGCGCGTCGGCGCGCCGCGTAGCACAGCGTGGAGTAGGGCGGCACCTACGCCAGCCCGAGCGCCCAACGTAGTTCCGCCCACTCGGCGGCGGGCGCCACGACGCCGCGGTAGTCAGTGCGCAGGAACTGCTTGAGCACGAGCAGGGCGAAGCGCTGCGCCTGCGTTAGCGTGTGCCGGCTCGTGCTCGCGCCGTCGCGCGCCAGCGCCTCCCCGCCGACCGCGAGCGCCGTGCGGGCCAGCCGCACGGCCGACGTCGTCATCGCGCGCATCCGACCACCTTCCGATGGGCCCCGTCTGCGTCGCATCTGCCGGGCCACCCGTCAGGGCCACCCGTCACGATTTCGACAGAGCAACACCAATTCTTACGGCGCGAGCAGCGGGAGGACCACGGCGAGCAGCACGTCGACGGTGGCCGCGACGAGTGCGGCGCGCCGCTGACGGCGCGGCTGCACGAGCCGCACGTCGCGTGCGGGCGCGGGATCGGCGAACGGGCGCAGCAGGCGCCGCTGTGCCGCGGTGCGCAGGCCCGCGGCCGCGAGGGCCGGCAGGAGCGTCATTCCTTCCCCGCCCTCGACGAGGCGGGTGAGCGTCTCGAGGTTCCCGCTCTCGAAGCGCGCCGCGGAGGTGACGGCGGCCGCGGCCGGCGCCGTCTGCGCCCCGGCCGGAGCGCCGCGCGTCCGTCGGCGGCACAGCTGCACCGCCTGGACGCGCAGGCAGTGCCCTTCGGCCAACAGCCAAAGATCGTCGAGCGACAGGTCGTCGGGCGCCAGCACGGCGCGCCCCGCGAGGCGGTGGCCTGCGTTGACGTAGCCGACGAACGGCTCGGTGAACAGGACCCGCTCGACCACGTCTCCCCCGCGCACGGCGGAGGCGATGAGGCCCGCATCGAGCCGCCCGTTGCGCACGCCGGCGACGATCTCGTCGGTGACGCGCTCCTCGACGACGAGTTCGAGCGCGGGATGCCGCGTGCGCAGCGCGGTCACGAGCTGCGGCAGCACGTACGGCGCGAGCGTCGGAATCACGCCGAGGCGTAACTCGCCCGCGATCACGCCGGCGAGCGCGTCGCGGATCTCCCCCAGCCGTGCGGCCTCGCGCAGGATCACGCGCGCCTGCTCGACCACGAGCCGGCCGGCCTCGGTGGGGACCACGGGCGTGTGCGTGCGGTCGAAGAGGGTGAAGCCGAGAGCCTCCTCGAGGCGGCGCAGCTGCATCGAGAGTGTGGGCTGCGTCACACGGCAGGCGGCCGCCGCCGCGCCGAAATGGCGGTGCGTCTCGATCGCCACCGCGTAGCCGAGTTGCGTGAGCGTGACGCGCTCGGGGAACGAGACCTGCTGCGGGGACACGGCTCCGGGCGGCATGTCCGGATGATAGCGTACGTCGATCGTTCGATCGACACATTCGATTTCCGCTATCGCCGCCGCCGGGTTACGATCCGTCACGCCGGGGGCGCGCGCGTTCACGCCCCCGTCCGACGCTTCACCTCGAACGACGGAGGTTTCGTGCAGAACGGCAACGGCAGCAACGGGAACAGCGGGAGCAACGGATCCGGCAACGGATCCGCGAACGGTTCGACGGAGCACGCCGACGCGGCGCCCGTCCTCACGACGCGCCAGGGTCACCCGGTCGTCGACAACAAGAACAACCGCACGGTGGGCGACCGCGGCCCCACGGTGCTCGAGAACTACCACTTCCTCGAGAAGGTCTCGCACTTCGACCGCGAGCGGATCCCGGAGCGCGTGGTGCACGCGCGCGGCGCGGGCGCGCACGGCTACTTCGAGACCTACGGCGCCGTCGGCGACGAACCCGTGGAGCAGTACACGCGGGCCAGGGTCTTCAGCGGCCGCGGCAAGCGCACGCCGGTGTTCGTCCGCTTCTCGAGCGTGATCCACGGCGGCCACAGCCCCGAAACGCTCCGCGACCCGCGGGGGTTCTCGGTCAAGTTCTACACCGAGGACGGCAATTGGGATCTGGTCGGTAATAACCTCCAGGTCTTCTTCATCCGCGACGCGATGAAGTTCCCCGACGTGGTGCACGCGTTCAAGCCCGACCCGGTGACCAACCGGCAGGACGCGCGCCGCATCTTCGACTTCGTCTCGCTCACCCCCGAGGCCACGCACCTGGTCACGTGGCTGTTCAGCCCGTGGGGGATTCCGGCCAACTACCGCGAGATGCGCGGCTCGGGCGTGCACGCCTACAAGTGGGTGAACGCCGAGGGCGAGGCGATGCTCGTGAAGTACCACTGGATCCCGAAGGCCGGCGAGCGCAACCTGACGCAGGAGCAGGCCAGCGCCATCCAGGGGGCCGACTTCAACCACGCGACCGGCGACCTGTACGACGCGATCGCGCGCGGCGACCTCCCCGAATGGGAGCTGCAGGTGCAGCTCATCTCGGACGACGAGCACGCCGACCTCGACTTCGACCCGCTCGACCCGACCAAGATCTGGCCGCCCGAGCAGTTCCCGCTCCGCCCGGTGGGGCGCATGGTGCTCGACCGAAACCCGGTGAACTACTTCGCCGAGGTGGAGCAGGTGGCGTTCGGCACGGGAGTACTCGTCGACGGGCTCGACTTCTCGGACGACAAGCTGCTGCAGGGGCGCACGTTCTCGTACTCGGACACGCAGCGCTACCGCGTGGGGCCCAACTACCTGCAGCTGCCGATCAACGCGCCCAAGACGCACGTCGCGACCAACCAGCGCGACGGCCAGATGACCTACCACGTCGACGGCGTCGAGGCCGGCGAGAACCCGAGCGTCAACTACGAGCCGAGCGCGCGGCACGGGCTCGTCACGGCGCAGCCCGCGGGCAAGCCGCACACGCCGTTCGTGTCGGGGCACGTCGTCCGGCAGACCCTCGCGCGCGAGAACAACTTCGCGCAGGCCGGCGAGCGCTGGCGCGCGTTCGAAGCCTGGGAGCGCGACGAGCTCGTGAGCAACCTCGTCGGCGCGCTCTCGCAGTGCGGCGAGGACATCCAGCAGCGCATGCTGTGGTACTTCGCGCAGGGCGACGCCGAGTACGGCCGCCGCGTTGCCGAGGGGCTCGGCGCGCGCGTGCCGACCTCGCCCCCGCCGGGCACGCCCGCGTCGGGCACGCACCACACGCAGTACGCCGAGACGCAGTACGCCGAGGCCGGCGGCGCTGTCGGCTGAGCACGACCCATCCCACCTTCTGACCAACGCTACGATGCTCCGCACGGCCAACGCGGTTTGGAACGGCACCGGCAGGGACGGCACGGGCCACCTCACGACCCCCAGCAGCGTGCTGAACGGCACGCCCTACTCGTTCAAGACGCGCTTCGAGAGCGAGGACGGGCGCGCCGGGACCAACCCCGAAGAGCTCATCGCCGCGGCGCACGCGGGCTGCTTCTCGATGGCGCTCGCGTTTCAGCTGCAGACCGCGGGCTTCACGCCCGACGAGCTGCGCACGACGGCCAACCTGACGCTGGAATCGCAGGGTGGCGGCTTCGCGATCACCGCGATCCGCCTCGACCTCCAGGCGCGCGTTCCGGGCATCGACGACGCGAAGTTCCAGGAGCTCGCCAACGAGGCGAAGGCCAACTGCCCGGTGTCGAAGGTGCTCAACGCGACGATCACGCTCGACGCGAAGCTGGAGCAGGGCGCGGCGGTCTGACGCCGGCACGCAGGGCTGAGGAGGTGTGAGCCGGCCGGCTTCAGCCCCGGCCGGCCACACGGCCCCACCCTAGCACGCTCACCCGGTGTTGCGCAGCCCCTGCGCGACGCCGCTGAGCGTCACCGCGAGCGCCTCGTCCACCCGCGCGCGGTCGGGCGCGCCGTCGCCCAACGCCCGCTGCCGGCGCATCAGCGCCACCTGCAGCAACGAGAGCGGGTCGACGTAGGGGTTGCGCAGCGCGATCGCCGCCCGCAGCACGGGTGCGTCGTCCAACAGACTCTCCGTTCCGCGCACGCGCAGCACCCACTCGACGGTGCGCGCGAACTCGGCCGCGAGCGCGTCGAACAGCGCCGCGTCGTCCGGCCCGCCCAACTCGTTCGTGTAGAGCCGGGCGATCTCGAGGTCGGCCTTGGCGCAGACCATCTCGATCTTCGCCAGCAGGTCGTCGAAGAACGGCCACGCCCGCGCCATCGCGCGCAGCGTCGCGAGCCCGTCGGCGGTCGCGCCGACCGCGGCCAGCGCCGTGCCGACGCCGAGCCAGCCGGGGAGCATCAGGCGCGTCTGCGTCCACCCGAACTGCCACGGGATCGCGCGGATGCCCTCGACCGTGGCGGTCGCGCCGGGGCGGTAGGCCGGACGCGAGCCGAAGCGCGCGGCGGCGAGCGCGGTCACCGGCGTCGCGCGCAAAAAGAGCCCGAAGAGCGCGTCGCGCCGGTCGGGCGCGTGGACGACCTCGCGGTACACGTCGAGCGAACGCGCGGCGAGTTCCGCCATCGTCGCGCGAAACCGTTCGACGTCGGCCGGCGCGACGCCGTCGCGCCAGTCGGTGAACTCGTGCAGCAGCGTGCCCGCGAGTGTGACCTCGAGCGTGCGCTCCGCGACCGGCTCGAGCCCGAACTGCTGCGAGATGATCTCGCCCTGCTCCGTGATCTTGACGCGGCCGCGGGCCGTGTGTGGCGGGAGCGCGGCGAGGGCGCGGTAGACAGGCGATCCGCCGCCGCGCCCCACCGAGCCGCCCCGCCCGTGGAAGAGCTGCAGCGTCACCCCGGCCGCGTCGCACGCGGCGGCGAGCGCCTCCTGCCCCTCGTACAGCGCCCACGACGACGCGAGCATTCCGGCGTCCTTGCCCGAGTCCGAGTACCCGATCATCACCTCCTGCCGCCGACCGCGCGCGGCGAGCTGCCGGGCGTACACCGGGTCGGCGAACAGCGCGCGCAGCACCTCGGGGGCGCGCTCCAGGTCGCCTAACGTCTCGAACAGCGGTACCACGTCGAGGCGCGACCGCGGCGGGTCGGCGGCGAGGTCGACGAGCCCGGCCTCGCGCGCGAGCACGAGCACGCGCAGCAGGTCCTCGGGCTCGGTGGTCATCGAGATGATGTACGTGCTCGCCGCGTCCTCGCCCGCCTCGTCCTGCACGGTGCGCACCGCGCGCGCCGTGCCGAGCACCTTCGCCGTGGCCTCGTCGCACGAGAACTCCGGGCCGACGAGCGGGCGGCGGCCCAACAGTTCGCGGCGCAGCGAGGCGGCGTCGAATGGGGGGAGCCCGAGGCGGGCCGCGACGTCGTCGAGCGCGGCGCGGTGCGCGTCCGCGTGGTCGCGCACGTCCAGGCGAAACCCGTGCAACCCGTGCGCGCGGACGAGCGCGAGCAGCGGGTCGAGCGCGGTGCGGCAGGCCGCGCGCGCGCCGGCCGCCACGAGCGCCTCGCGCACGAGCAGCAGGTCGCGCTCGAACTCGGCGGCGGCGCGGTAGGCTGCCGGCTCGTGCGCCGGGCGCCCCGCGTCGCGCGATGCGACGAGCCGGCGCGCGGCCTCCACCCGGGCGGCCATCATCGACAGCTTCAACCGCACGGGCTCGTCGGCGTTGCGGCGCGCGTTGGCCTGCCACACCTCGGGCAGCACCTGGCGGTCGTCGTCCAGCGACGCGAAGAGCGCCTCCGAGGGCGGCGCGAGGTGCGCCGAGAGCGACAGGCGTTCCACGAGCGCGCCGAGCGCGGCGGCGTAACGGCCGAGGATGACGTGGCTCGCGCGGCGCGCGGCCGCGACGGTCGTTTCGGGGGTGACGTACGGGTTCCCGTCGCGGTCACCGCCCACCCAGTTGCCGAGCCGCAGGGGCGTCGCGAGCCGCAGCGCGTCCGTCGCGTCCTCCGCCACGTCGAACTCGGCCGCGTACGCACGCACGAGGGCGTCGTGCGCGTGCGCGCCGGCGTCGAGGAGCCGCGTCTCGAGGTACCAGAGCACGGTGCTCACCTCGTCCATCACGGTCGGCCGGTCGTGGCGCACCTCGGCCGTGAGCCAGAGCAACTCGACCTCGCCGTCGAGTGCCTCCTCGACGGCGACGCGCTCGGCGGCCGCGCTCGCCTCGCGGCGCAGCAGCAGGTCGGCCACGCGCGCCTGCAGCGCGAGGAGCGTGCGGCGGGTGGACTCGGTCGGGTGCGCGGTGAGCACGGGGCGGATCGCGAGCCGCCCGAGCGCGTCGGCCACCTCGGCCGCGCTACGGCCCTCGTCGCGCAGGCGGCGCATCGTCCACCGCGCGGACGCTGGCTGGGGTGCCCGCTCCACGCCGTCCGCGCCGAGGTAGTCGGCACGGCGTCGGACGCGGTGCACCTGCTCCGCCGTGTTGATGAGCAGGAAGAAGAGCGTGAACGCGCGCGCCGCGATCGCGGACGCCTCGGGCGTGAGCGCCTCGACCTGCGCGAGGAGCGCCGGCAGCGCGGGCGCGCCCGGGTCGCCGTGCCGCCGGGCCCGACAGGCGCGGCGGAGCCCTTCGACCGTGTGGAACGCGTCGTCCCCTTCGAGCCGCCGAATGACGCGCCCCAGGGCGCCGGCGAGCCACCGCACGTCCTCGTGGAGGGGCTGATCCTCGGCGCGCGTCGCGTCGCGGGCGGCGTCGTGGGCCGGACCGGCGGTTGCGTTAGGCAGGGGCGCCGGGGCCGCGGGGCCCGGGGACGGATCGACAGCGGACTTCAGCACGACGGTCTCCAACGGGACGGGGCGCTCCGGCCTGCTCGCCTGCGCGTGTTCCGCAAACGGCACGCCCGGTCGGCGTGCGGCCGGGCGGCGCCGGGGTCGCGTGGGCGACGGGCGAGGAACGCGTCGGGGGCGCGTCGGGGGCGCGTCGGGGGCGCGTCGGAGGAGCGCGGACGCGACCCGCAGGCAACGCGTCGACGGGCCGGGGCGTATTCCCCGAGACGGTGCGAGTCGTGCGATGGCGCGCGGCCTGGGGTTCCACGCGAGGCGGCAGTCTGGTGCCGAGTCGCGTGGCGGTGCCGGATCAGTGAGCGAGGGCAGATGCGGGGGCATACGGCCGGAGCGCTTCGACGAGCGCTGGGCGCACTGGCGTGCGTCGCGGTGTGCGGCGCGGCGGCGCACGCGCAGGGTGGCGGGGGCGGAGGCGGAGGCGGCGGTGGAGGAGGGTCGGGCGGCGGGGGGGCGGGTGGCGGCGGAGCCGGCTCGGGTGGTGCCGGCTCTGGCGGTGCCGGCTCTGGCTCCGGGTCGGGCGGCGGCGCGGCTGGCGGCGCGGCCGGCGCGGCCGGCGGACGCGGGGCGGGCGCTGCGCCGGGCGGCGCGGCAAGCGGCGCGACCGGCGGACTCGGCCTGCGTAACGTGCCGTCGGGCCCTCCCGCCGACACCTCCGACGTCGTCGCCAACCTGCCGCCGTTCCGGGTGAGCGCCACGCTGCGCCGCACGGAGGCCGTGGCGCGCGCCATCGAACTCAGTCCGACGACCGCGCGGGCGGGCGCGGTCGTGCGCCTGGCGCACGCGGCCGAGCGCGTCGCGTATGGCGAGTACCTGCCGTCCCTCACCGTGAACTCGAGCGTGCTACGCAACGGCACGCCTACGCTCGCGGGGCAGTCGCTCGCGGGCGTGATCGGTCCCACCGGCATCGGGGGCACGGGCACGACCACCACCGGCGGCAGCGACAGCTCGGGCACCGCGGCGGGCGGATTCGGGGGCACGTTCGGCTCGGGTAGCTCGTCCAACCGGGCATCGAGCACGCCGACGCTCTCGCGCGGGATCGCCGTGCCGTCGGCACCGGTCGCGCAGACGGGTGCGGGTGGTGGGACCACGACGCCCGGCACGCCCGCCTCGATCGGGAACACCGCGTACATGACGCTGGTGGCCGGCTACGACGTGTTCACCGGCGGACGGCGCGCGGCGGACACGCGCCGTGCGCGCGCCGAGACGCGGGCGGCCGAGGCGATCTCCGTCTCGCAGCGCTTCCTCGTCGTCGAACAGGTGGAAACCGTCTTCTACGACGTGCGACGGTCCGAGGACCTCGAGGCGGTCGCGCTCGCGCAGGTGCGTCGCGCGGCGGAGGACGCCCGCCAGGCGGGGCGCCGGCGCGCGGTGGGCACCGCGACCCCGGCCGACGTGCTGCAGTTCGAGCTGCTGCTCAACAACGCGCGCGTCGCCTACGCCCAGGCCGCGATCCAGCGCCGCGCGTCGGCCTACGCGTTAGGCCGCCTGACCGGCGTGCCGGGCGCGGTCGAGGCGCGGCTCGACACCGCGATCGTCCCGCGCCCGCTCGCCCTCGCCGACACGGCGATCCTCGCGCTCGCCCTGCGCGCGGCGCCCACGCTCGTCGCGGCCCGCGACTCCGCGCGCGCGGCCGAGGCGGGCGTCGGGGCCGCACGCGCGCAGTACCTCCCGACCGTCCGGCTCGGCACGAGCTACACGATGGCGCCGAGCGGGCTCGCCCTCGCCGGCGCGCGGCAGGGGTGGGCCGTCGCGCTCACGACGAGCTACCCGATCTTCAACGGCAACGTGCGCGAGTACCAGGTGGACCGCGCCGCGGCCGCGTCGCAGGTGGCGCAGGTGTCGGCATCCGACGCCGAGCGTGAGGCGCGGTCGGAAGTCGAAAGGCGGCTCGGCAACATCGCGCTCACGGCACAGCAGGTGCGCCTGTCGCAAACGGCGGTGCAGGTGGCTCGCGAGAGTTATCGCGTGCAGAACGTGCGGTACGGCGCGGGCGTTGCCACCGTACTCGACCTCAGCAACGCCGAGCAGCAGCTCACGCAGGCCGAGCAGCAGCTCGTGAACGCCACGTACGACTACGCCCTCGCCCGCACGAGCCTCAACGCGTTCGTCGGGCGCGAGCTGTGACCGTCCCGTTTCTCACGGCGAGGCGCTGACCGATGTGGATCGTCAAACTCTCGCTGCGGCGGCCGTTCACGACGGCGTGCCTCGCGATCCTCATGATCCTCGTGGGCGCGTACGCGGCGCTCTCGATGCAGACCGACATCTTCCCGGCCATCAACCTGCCGGTGGTCTCGGCCGTGTGGGTGTACAACGGGCTGCCGGCCAAGGAGATGGAAGGGCGCGTGATGACCGTCGCCGAACGGTCGTACACGATCGGCGTCACCGACATCGAGCACGTCGAGAGCGAGGCGCTCGACGGCCTCGCGGTCGTGCGCGTCTTCCTGCAGCCGGGCACGAGCGTCGAGAACGCCGTCGCGCAGATCACCGCTTCGTCGCAGTCCGCGGTGCGGCACCATGCCGCCGGGGATCACGCCGCCCTACATCATCCGCTTCAACGCGACCGACGTCCCGGTGATGCAGATCGGCATCGCCGGCGACGTGGGGGAGCAGGAGCTGAACGACGCGGGCAACCAGTTCGTCCGCAATCAGCTCGTGACCGCGCAGGGCACCAACATCCCGCCGGTGTTCGGCGGCGCGCCCAAGCAGGTGAACGTCGACATCGACCTCAACCGGCTGTACGCGCTCGGCCTCACACCGAGCGACGTCTCGTCGGCGATCAACACGCAGAACGTGGTGCTCCCGACGGGCACGGCGCGGCTCGGCGACCGCGAGTACCGCGTGCGCCTCGACGCGAGCCCGACCGTGGCCGACCGCCTCAACGACCTGCCCATCAAGCAGGTGAACGGGCAGATGGTCTACATCCGCGACGTCGCGCAGGTGCGGCTCGGCGCCGGCGTGCAGACCAACATCGTGCGCGTGAACGGCCGCCGCGGCGCCTACCTCGAAGTGCTCAAGACGGGCAGCGCGTCGACGCTCAAGGTGGTGAAGCAGGTGCGCGAGCTGCTCGGCCGCGCCCAGGCGTCGATCCCCGCCGGCATCAGTCTCTCGGTGATCTCGGACCAGTCGACGTACGTGCGCGCGTCGATCCAGGGGGTCATCCGCGAGGGGCTCATCGCGGCGTGCCTCACGGCGACGATGATCCTGCTGTTCCTCGGCTCGTGGCGCAGCACGCTCATCGTCGTGACGTCGATCCCGCTGTCGATCCTCACGTCGGTCGTCTGCCTGTGGGCGCTCCGGCAGTCGCTCAACATCATGACGCTCGGCGGCCTCGCGCTCGCCATCGGCATCCTGGTCGACGACGCGACGGTCGAGATCGAGAACATGCACCGCAACCTGGCCGAGGGTAAGGATCTCCTCCAGGCGATCCTCGACGG
Organism: uncultured Gemmatimonadales bacterium; assembly: GCA_963851265.1. Classification (GTDB taxonomy): domain Bacteria; phylum Gemmatimonadota; class Gemmatimonadetes; order Gemmatimonadales; family Gemmatimonadaceae; genus BPUI01. The sequence goes on along the minus strand of CAWKNZ010000007.1, from coordinate 59,766 downwards.
CGCGGCGCAGATCGCGGTGCCGGCGTTCGTGTCGTCGCTGTCGATCTCGATCGTCTTCGTCCCGATCTTCTTCCTGAGCGGGCCGGCGGCGTCGCTGTTCCGCCCGCTCGCGATGTCCGTGATCTTCGCGGTGCTCGCGTCGTACATCCTGTCGCGCACGCTCGTGCCGACGATGGCCCGGTATCTCCTGAAGAAGGAGGCCGACCTGCACCACGGCGCCGACCAGGAACAGAAGAAGATGAAGGCCGGGTGGACGTGGCGGCTCAACGTGCACATCGACCGACAGTTCGAGAAGCTGCGGGGTGGCTACCACCGCCTGCTCGCCGGCGCGATCGGCGTGCCGGTCTGGACGCTCGCGATCGCGGCCGTGTTCGCGCTCGGCAGCCTGGCCCTGATGCCGCAGATCGGGCAGGACTTCTTCCCCAGCGTCGACGCCGGCCAGCTGCGCCTGCATCTGCGCGCGCGTCCGGGCACGCGTCTCGAAGAGACCGAACTCGTGTTCGGCTCGGTCGAGCGCACCATCCGCCGCGTGATCGCGCCGAGCGAGATCGGCCTGATCCTCGACGACGTCGGGCTTGCCGGCGGCGGCGTCACGCTCGCGACCGGCGACCAGGCGACGATCGGCGGGTTCGACGGCGAGATCCTCGTGTCGCTCGCAGAGAAGCACACGGGCAAGGTGGCCGCGTACCAGGCGGAGCTGCGCGACACGCTGCGCGCCGAGTACCCGGACGTCGAGTTCTACTTCCAGCCGGCCGACATCGTCACGCGCATCCTCAACCTCGGCCTGCCGTCGCCCATCGACGTGCAGATCACCGGGCGCAACGCGCAGGCGAACTACGCGATCGCGACGCGCATCGCCGACCGCGCCAAACGCGTGCCCGGCGCGAGCGACGTGCGCGTGCAGCAGGTGACCACGGCGCCCGAGCTCTTCTTCTCGATCGACCGCCTGCGCGCCGAACAGGCGGGCGTGAGCACGCGCGACGTCGCCAGCTCGATGCTCATCGCGCTGAGCGGATCGTTCCAGAGCGCGCCCAACTTCTGGCTCGACCCGAGCAATGGCGTGCAGTACCAGGTGGCCGTGCAGGTGCCGCCCTACCAGCTGTCGTCGATCGACGCGCTCGCGCGCACGCCGGTCGCGCCCCCGGGGGGCAGTGCGCAGCCGCAGCTGCTCGCCAACCTCGTCACCGAGTCGCGCGATCTCGCGCCGGCCATCGTCACGCACTACGACGTGCAGCCCTCGTTCGACGTCTACGCGAGCGCGACCGACCGCGACCTCGGCGGCGTCGCCTCCGACATCGAGAAGATCACGCAGTCGGAGAAGCTGCCGAAGGGCTCCGAACTGCACGTCCGCGGGCAGGTCGAGAGCATGCGGACGTCGATCAAGGGGCTCGTGCTCGGCATCCTCGCGGCGATGCTGCTCGTGTACGTGCTGCTCGTCGTCAACTTCCAGTCGTGGGTCGACCCGCTCATCATCGTGCTCGCGCTGCCGGGCGCGCTGGCGGGGACGATGTGGGGGCTGTTCACGTCGCACACGACGTGGAACGTGCCGTCGCTCATGGGGACGATCATGGCGCTCGGCGTGGCCACGTCCAACTCGGTGCTGCTGCTGACGTTCGCGGAAGACGAGCGGGCCGAAGGCAAGGACGCGCACGACGCGGCGGTCAGCGCCGGCGTGACGCGCCTGCGCCCCGTGATCATGACCGCGCTCGCGATGATCCTCGGCATGCTGCCGATGGCGTTAGGCATCGGCGAGGGTGGCGAGCAGAACGCCCCGCTCGGCCGCGCGGTGATCGGCGGGTTGCTCGTCGCGAGCCTGTACACGCTGTTCGTGCTGCCGACCCTGTACTCGCTGATGCGGAAGAAGGCGCCCGCGCCGGACGAGGAGCTGCCCGAGCCCGCCCTCACGGGCCGCGAGAAGCAGCGTGAGGACCTCAAGCGAAACGGCGGCCGGCCCAACGGCCAGCCGGCCGCGCCCGCGGCCGACGCCGCCGACACGCCGCCGGAGCGCCGGCAGGGCGAGCGCCGGAACGGTTCCGACGGGAACGGCTCGAACGGCGATGGCCACGACCACGACGGCGACGGCCACGACGGTGATCACGACGGCGCGGACGCGCCCTGGCGGCACCCGGACGGCGACCGCCGCGTCGGCGACCGTCGCCAGCCCACGACGACTTCCCCACGCTCCGTGCCTGCCCATGTCTGACGACCGGACCCCGAGTCGGTCCGCCCCCGGGGGACAGCCCGGCCCGCAATCGGCCGGCCCGCCTGGGTCGCTGCCCCCCGGCCCGCCCCCGGCCGCGCCGCCGCCGGCCGGGCAGCCTGCACCGTCGCCGGTGCAGGTGCACATCGACGTCTCACCCGGCGCGGGCGCACCGCCGCAGGGTGCGCCGCCGGGGCCGGGCGGCCCGCCGCCGGGTGCCGCCCCGCAGGGCCAGGGTGCGGCGCCCGGCGCCGCCCCGGGTGCGGGAACGCACGTCGTCGTCGACGTCCAGATCCCGGCGGCGGCGGCGCCGCCGCCCGCACCGGCGCCACCGCGCCCGCCACCCCCGCCGGGCCCGGGCGCGCGGAAGGACGGACAGGACGACAAGAAAGGCGATCACCCGAAGCCCGTGCGGCGGCGCGTCATCATCATCGGCGCGATCGTGGTCGTCGTCGTGCTCGCGCTCTTTCTGCTGATCGGCATCCTGCCGCGCCGCAACCGCGACAAGAAGTTGCAGCAGCAGGCCCAGCAGAGCGCGCACAACGACAGCATTCCGGCCGTGACCGTGACCAAGGTCGCCTCGGGCGACAGCGTGGCGGAGTTCAACCTGCCGGGCAACGTGCAGGCGCAGCGCGAGGCCGCGGTGTACGCGCGCGCGACGGGGTACGTGCGGCGCTTCCTCGTCGACATCGGGCAGCGCGTGCGGGCGGGGCAGCCGCTCGCCGTGCTCGACGTGCCCGACGTGGAAGAGCAGCTGCGCGAGGCGCGCGCCAACGCCAGCCAGGCCGCGGCCGCGCTCCGCCTCGCGCGCGTCGAGCTCGCGCGCTGGCGCATCCTGTACCGCGACTCGGTGATCACGCGCGAGGAGCTCGACCAGCGGCAGGCGAACTACGACGCGGCGGTGGCGAGCGTCGCGGCCGCCGAAGCGAACGTGCGGCGGAACGCGGAGCTCGTCGGCTACGCGACCGTGACCGCGCCGTTCTCGGGCATCGTCACGTCGCGCAACGTGGACGAGGGCGTGCTCGTTTCGGGCGGCGGCTCGTCGACGAGCACCAACCCGGCCAGCCTGGGCGGCAACACCATCCTCACCTCCAACCCCGGCCAGGCGACGAGCGCGGGCGGCACGACGTCCGGCGTGGGCGGAAGCTCGGGGAGTGCGTTAGGCGGGTCGGGCAGCTCCGGCGCGTCGGGCGGCTCGTCCGGGTCGGCGGGCGCGAGCGGCGTGGGCGGATCGGGGAGTCTGTTCCGCGTCGCGCAGGCCGACACGGTGCGCCTCTACGTGGGCGTGCCGCAGAGCTACGCCGCCGACGTGCGCACCGGGCTGCACGCGACGGTGCACGTGCCCGACATGCCGCAGCGCACGTTCACCGGCAAGGTCGTGCGCACGGCGGGCGCGCTCGACGCGGCCACGCGCACGCTGCTCACCGAAGTGGACCTGGCCAACCTCGACCGCCGCCTGCTGCCGGGGATGTTCGCGACGGTGAGCTTTCGACTGACGCGGGCCAACGCCCCGGTGATGATCCCGGCCGGCGCGCTGCTCGTGCGGCAGCAGGGCGCGCAGGTCGCCGTGGTCGGGCGCGACTCGGTGCTCCAGATTCGCGCGGTCACCATCGGCCGCGACTACGGGTCGGGCATGGAGGTGCTGACGGGGCTCAAGCCGGGCGATCTCGTGGTGGTGAACCCGACGGACGAGTTGCGCAACGGGCAGCGCGTGCGCCCGCGCGGCGGGAGCGACGAGGACGCCGCGGGCGGCAACACGCCCGGCGGACGGCCGGCCAACCCACCGCCGATGAAGTCGGGCGAAGGCGACCAGGGAGGGAAGTCGGGGTCGGGCGGCGGCGGCCAGGGCGGCGGCGGCCAGGGCGGCGCCAAGAGTGGCGGCCAGGGCACGGGCGGCGGGGGCGGCGGGGGAACGTCGGGCTCCGGCGGCGGCGGCGGTGGAGGCGGCCAGGGCAGCCAGCAGGGAGGCGGCGGCTCCGGTGGTGGCGGGCAGGGAGGAGGTGGGCAGGGCGGCCAGCAGCCGGGGGCGCAGCAGCCGCCGGTCGTCCGCCTTGGCGCGCCCGGCCGCCCGTCGGGTTCGGGCGCTAGCTCGGGGTCCGGGCGGCCCTGAGCCGGCGCGGCGCGGGGCGGCTCGCGGGCCGCGCCGCGAGCGCGTCGAACCGGGCGCGGTCGGCGGCGGTCAGCCAGCGCGACGGCGCGGGCGCGCGCCACGGCCGCGCGTCGACCGCGGGGGTCAGCGCCCCGAGCATCGGCACCGCGAGCGCGTCGCCGACGCCTAACGGATCGAGCCCGAGCAGCACCTCGGCCGTTCGCAGCATCGACAGCTGGTCGTAGCGGTCCGACACGACCGCGCCGCGCCGCACGAACGGCCCCGCCGCGAGCGCGACCGTGCGCGTCGCGTCCACGTGGTCGGGGCCGTTCTGCGCGTCGTCCTCCTCGACGAGGATGAGGCTGGTGCCCCACACGGGGCTCGCCGCGATGGTCTCGACGAGGCGCGCGAGCGCGGCGTCGTTCTGCGCGACGAGCTGGCGCGGCGTGAGCGCGCCGCGCGTGACGCCGGCCGTGTGGTCGTTGGGCAGCCAGAGATACGTGAACGCCGGAACCCGGCCGGCCGCCACGTCGGCATCGAACTCCGCCTTCCAATCGGCGACGCGCTGGAGGTCGGAGTAGGCCAGGTCCCAGGTGGGATACGCGAACGCGTAGCGCGCGAGGAACGCCGCGACGTCCAGCCGGAGGGCCGGGTCGGCGGCGAGGGCCCGCGCGAGCGCGTCGCCGCCGACGAGGGCGCGCGAGAGCCCGGCGGCGAAGGCGGTGTCGGCCAGCAGCGCGAGCGCGCCCGCGCGCGTGCGGCCGCGCGCGGCGACGGGGGCGAGCACGCGGTGCAGCGCCGCGCCGCGGTCCCGCGCGGTCGTGAGACGCCCACTCTGGACGACGAACGCGCGCGCCAGCGGGTGCGCGTCGCCGTAGCGTGCCGTCACGAGGCGCCAGAACGCGGTGGCCGCGTAGTACGGCTCGCCGTACACGCGGTAGTCGGTGCCGCGCGCGTCGAGCGCGTCCCAGAGGTACGCGGGCGAGAACACCGCGGGCGCGGTCCCGAACGGGTACCCCGCGAAGCGGCCGCTGTAGGCGGCGTTGCCGAGCCACTGCAGCAGCGGGCTGGCGTAACCGCTCGTCGCGTAGCTGTGTCCGAGGACGGATATTTCGCCATCCGCGTAAAAATGATCGAGCGTGACGAAGTCGCGGGCGAGGGCGTGGCCGGCGGGGGTGACGTCGCGGCCGAACAGCGTGAGCGACGGGTCGCCGTCGCCGCGCCCGAGGTCGCCCAACACCTGGTCGAAGCTGCGGTTCTCGCGCACCACGTAGAAGACGTGGGCGATCGGGAGCGCCACGCCCGCCGCCGGCGCGGCGAGCGGCGACCCGGCGCGCACCGCGCGCGTCCACGCCGAGAGCCCCGTGTCGACGGCCGCGAGCGGGAGCACGCCCGCCGCGCCCTGCAGCTGCGTGAGCACGTAGCCCGGCCCGCCGGGGTGCAGCGAGTCGGGCTGCGGGCCGTCGGGGTTGGGGCGGCGCGGCCGCACGCCCTTCGCGCTCAGGGTCCAGAGCGAGTCGCCGACGGCCAGCACCCGCGTCGGATACCAGCCGGTCGGGATGTAGCCGACCGGTGCCGGGTCGCCCGCCGCCACGCGCGCCGTGTCGAACACCGCGACCGCGTTGGCCGTGGCGAGGGTCACGAATAGACGGCCGCCCGCGACGGCGCACGACGTGGGCGCGCCGCCCGCGTGGACCGGCGCGCCCGGCGCGGCGCGCCCGAACCCGGGCGGCTCGCCGGTCGCGCCGGGGTCGCGGAAGCGCACCGGGATCGTGCCCACCACCGTGTCGCGCGCGACGTCGATGATCGACAGGTCGTCGGAGCCCGAGTTGACGACGAGCAGCCGCGCGCCGGGCCCATCGCCCCAGCGGCAGGTCGCGACCGGGGTGCGTCCGACCGCGAGCGTGCGGCGGAGCGCGAGCGGCGCCACGCTCCCCGCGGCCGGGCGCGCCGTGTCGCGCGCGAACACGCGCACGCTCGCCTCGCCGGTGGCGACCACGTACACGCGGTCGCCGACGCTCTCCACCGCGGTCGGGTAGTGCCCGGCGGGGAGTTCCTGCTCCACGCGGCCGGTCGCCGTGTTCAACACGCCGACGCGCCCCGCGCCCGCCGGGCCGGTCGAGTCGGCGGCGACGAGGTAGGCGACCGCGAACCGCCCCGCCCCGAACGCGGCGGCGTCGAGCGGCGCGAGCCCGGCCGCGTAGCCGCCCACCGGGAGCTTGCGCGCCGTGAACGTGCTGTCGACGCGCCACACGGCGCGATCGTCGCCACCGCTCACGTAGAGCGCGCCGTCGCCGCCGACGCGCGCGGCGGGGTAGAGCGCGCCTAACGGTACCGTGCGGACCGCGGTCGCGCCGCCCCGCACGCCCCCGCGCCGCGCGTCGATCACCGTCAGCGGCTGCGGCTCGCCCGGGTAGTAGCCGGTGTTGAGCACGACCACGCGCCCGGCGAACGCGACGGCCTCGAACGGCAACCGTCCCGTGGCCACCTGGTCGCCGGCGGGCGCGATGGCCCATCCCGTCGGCAGCTCTGCCGCGCCGGCGCGCGCATCGGCCGTCGCGCGGGCCGCCGTGCGCCGCTGCATGCGCCGCGCGTAGCGCACGGCCGCGTCGTACGGCAGCGCGCGGCGCCCCCCCGTCCACAGCTGGCGCGACAGATCGTCCATGTCGCCCGGCGCGTCGAAGTCGTCGAGGTCGCGCGCAGCCGGGCGCGCGGACGTCGCGGGCGCGCGCCGGGGCGGCGACGGCGGGCGCGCCGGCTGCGCGGGCGCGGTTGCTGCACCAGCGGCCGCGAGCAGTGCGCCGAGCGCACGGCACGCGAGGTCGGCATGGCGGGTACGCATGCGGGCAAGATGCAGCGGCGTCCCGGTGCGCCGCCACGCGTGCCGCCCGTGCGGTCCCACGGCGCGTTTCACGCACGCCCCACACTCGTCTGGCGCGACGCCGCGCCGCTTCGCTCCGAATTCATGCCGACCTTCTCCATCCTGCGCCGAACGGCCACCACCTCCGCCGTCCGCGGCGCGGCGATCCTGCTCACCGCGGCTGCCGCGCTCGCGCGCCCGGCCGCCGCGCAGGGGCCTGTCGCACAGCCGGGTGTGGCGCGCCCAGCGCTCACCGACGTGCAGCGCCGCGGGGTCGGCGACACCTCGATCTTCGCGCCGCTCACCGAGATCGCACCGGGCAACGACGTGCGCTCCGCGTCGGGCGCGCCGGGCGCGCGCTACTGGCAGAACCGCGCCGACTACGACATCCGCGCCAGCCTCGACACCGCAGCCAAGACGCTCGCCGGCGAGCTGCGGCTGCGCTACACCAACCGCTCGCCCGACACGCTCCGCTTCGTCTGGATGCAGGTCGAGCAGAATGCGTTCACCGACAGCTCGCTCAACGCGTACGTCTACCCGCAGACGTCGCGCTTCGGCGCGCGCGGCTTCGCCGGCGGCGACGTCGTCACGCGCTTCGACCAGGTCACCGCCGGCGGCGCGCGCCGCGCCCTCGCCACGCGCGTGACCGGCACCGTGATGAAGGTCGACCTCGCCGAGCCGCTCGCGCCGGGGCGGCAGACCACCTTCGACGTCGCGTGGCACTTCCGCATCCCCGAGCACGGCGCCGACCGCATGGGGCGCGAGGGCTCGCTGTACGAACTCGCGCAGTGGTACCCGCGCGTGTGCGTCTACGACGACGTCCGCGGCTGGAACATCGAGCCCTACCTCGGCCAGGGGGAGTTCTACCTCGAGTACGGCGACTTCACCTACGCCGTCACGCTCCCCGCGGGCTACGTGGTCGCGGGCACGGGCACGCTCGAGAACCCGCGCGAGGTGCTCACGAGCGCCGAGATCGCGCGGCTCGCACGCGCGCGCGCGTCGGCCACCCCGGTCGCGATCACCACACTCGACGAGCTGCGGAGCGGCGCCGCGCGCCCGCGCACCACGGGCACGCTCACCTGGCGCTTCGCCGCGCGCAACGTGCGCGACGTCGCGTGGACGGCGAGCCCCGAGTACCTGTGGGACGCGTCGTCGTGGGAGGGCATCCTCGCGCAGGCCTACTACCGGCCGAGCGCGGCCGACCTGTGGCGCGACGCGGCCGACCAGAGCCGCATGTCGATCCAGGAGTACTCGGAGCGGTGGTTCCGCTACCCGTACCCGCAGATCTCGGCCGTCGAAGGGCCGGTGAGCGGGATGGAGTATCCGATGCTCGCGATGGAGGCCCACAGCGGCGACAAGTACGACCTGTACAACGTCGTGACGCACGAGATCGGGCACAACTGGTTCCCGATGATCGTGGGCTCCAACGAGCGGGTCCACATGTGGCAGGACGAGGGCTTCAACACGTTCATCAACCTGTTCAGCGAGGCGCGACGCTTCCCGGAGCGCGGCGACGAGCTGCGCCGCGCAGCGCAGGAGCGCACCGAGGTCCAGGGCGCGATGGCGGCCGGCTTCGACCGACCGGTCGACGTGCCGCCCGACCGCATCAACCCGCAGCTGCTCGGCCTCGTCGCCTACACGAAGCCGTCGGTGGCGCTCCAGACGCTCCGCCAGGAGATCCTCGGCCCGGCCGCGTTCGACGACGCGTTCCGCACCTACATCCGCCGCTGGGCGTTCAAGCACCCCACGCCCGCGGATTTCTACCGCACGATGGAGGACGTGAGCGGGCGGCGGCTCGACTGGTTCTGGCGCGAGTGGTTCATCGACAACCCGACGTTCGACCAGGCGATCGACTCGGTGGTGGTCGCGCAGCGGGGCGACACCAGCAACGTCGCCGTGCTCTACGGCAACCGCGCGCGCGGCGTGCTGCCCATCCGCGCGCGCTTCACCTTCACCGACGGCTCGACGCAGGCGGTCGACTACCCCGCCGAGGTGTGGACGACGAACACGACGCACTACGGGCGGCGGTACCAGTTCGTCGGCCGGCGCCTCGCGCGCATCGAGCTCGACCCCGACCACCGGCTCGTCGACGTCGACCGGTCGAACAACGTGTGGCAGGCCGACGGCGGGACGCCCGTGGTGGGCGCGGGGGCGGGCGCCGCACCGGCGCGGCGCTAGGGCTCCTCGTTAGGCGCGCCGGGGCCCGCGGCGGCGACTTGTTTTGCGTCCGGGCTCGACGGACGGGCGCCCCCGTGTCATACATTGTGGGCGCGCGCGGCCGTCCCGGCGCGCGCGGCCCTGCCCTTTCCTGTCCTCCGGCGCCCCGCTCGCGGGTGCACAGGCCGATCATGCCGAGAACCCGTCCGACGATCGCCGACGTCGCCCAGGCCGCCGCCGTGTCCAAGGCCACGGTGTCGGCCGTGCTCAACGACAGCGGGCCGGTCGCGCCCGATACGCGCGCGCGCGTGCTCCGTGCGGTCGAGACGCTCAACTTCCGCCCCGCCCGCGGCACCGCCCGCGCCGGCGCCGGCCGCAGCCTCGGCGTGCTGGTGAAGGAGCTGGACAACCCGTACTTCGCGGGCGTGATCGCCGGGGCGCGCGAGCACGCGGAGGCGCACGGCTACGCGCTGCTCCTCGCCAGCTCCGAACGCGAGGCGGCCGCCGAGCGGCGCGCGATCGGCCTGCTCACCGCGGCCGACATCTCGGGGCTCATCGTCACGCCGGTGCTCGACGAGGACTCTGACCTCTCGCACCTGTTCGACCTGCGCCGGCGCAACATTCCGTTCGTGCTCCTGGGCGGAATCCGCGGCGTGCCCGCCAGCCTCGTCGGCGTCGACAACCACGCGGCGTCGCGCCACGCGGCCGAACACCTCATCGGGCTCGGGCACGAGCGCATCGTCCACTTCACGGGCCCGCCCAGCAGCACCCAGGCCGGCGAGCGTGCCGCCGGCGTGCAGAGCGCGTGCGCCGCCGCGGGGCTGCGGTTCACGGCCGACGACGTGATCCCCGCCGGCGCGCACCTCGACGACGGCTACCAGGCCGCGCGCACCTACTTCGCCGACCGCACCGCCGAGCAGATGCCGACCGCCGTCACCTGCTTCAACGACCTCATCGCGATCGGCGTGTGCCGCGCGCTGGCCGAGCTGGGCATGCGGGTCCCGGAGGACGTGAGCGTCATCGGCTACGACGACATCCCGCTGCTCGCCTACCTGCCGGTGCCGCTCACGACGGTGCGGGTGCCGACCGTCGAGATGGGACGCGTCGCGGCCGAGCTGCTGCTGCGCCACGTCGAGGAGGGCGTCGCGGCGGCGACCGAGCGCGTGACGCTCGACGCCGAACTGATCGTCCGTCGCTCGACGCAGGCGCGGCGCACCGACCCCGTCGCCGCCTGATTTCTGCTGCCTGATTCCTACCGCGCGATCGCCGCCCCACGGGCGGCGGCGCGCGGCCCGTGCCGAGCCCCGATCACGACGTGAGTTTTCGCACTTCCCGACGCGCGGCCGCTCTCCTGTTCGCCGGAGCGGCCGCGCTCGGCGCCGCATGCGCGTCGCGTCCCGAGCCGGTCGACGTTCGTCCCGCAGAGCCGCGTCCCACTCCCGCGTCGGCCGCGGTCGCCCGCCAGCGCGTGACGGCGGTCGACACGCTCGTTACCGCCGAGCCGTCCGCGGTCGGGCTCGACAGCGCGCTCCCGGGGCGGCTCGATTCGCTCGTCGATGCCGGGCTCGCCGCGGGTGCGGCGCCGGGCGCGGTGCTCGTGGTGGGGCGCTACGGCCGGCTCGTACACATGAAGGGCTACGGCACGCTCGACCGCCCACGCGTGTCGGCCCGTCCCGACGCGCACACGCTCTACGACCTCGCGTCGGTGACGAAGGTGGTCGCGACGACGACGGCCGCGATGCTGCTCGAGGAGGACGGGAAGCTCGACATCACCCGCCCCGTCCACACGTACCTCCCCGAGTTCGACGCGCCCGACAAGGCGGCGATCACGGTGCGCATGCTCCTCACGCACTCCGGCGGGCTGGAGGCGTACGCGCCGCTCTACGAGGAGCACTACGGCGCACTCCGGGGGCGGGCCGCGTACCTGGCGGCGATCAACGCACGCCCGCTCCGCGCCACGCCAGGCACCAAGGTCGTCTACAGCGACTGGGACATGGTGCTCCTGCAGGCGGTGATCGAGCGGATCACGGGGCGCACGCTCGACGCGTTCGTCGCCGAGCGCGTCTTCCGCCCGCTCGGCATGCGCGACACGCGCTTCGTGCCCGACACCGCCGACCACGCGCTCCGCGCGCGCATCGCGCCCACCGCGGTCGACAGCACGCGGGGCGGGTTGCTGCGCGGGGTCGTCCACGACGGCAACGCCTGGGCGTTAGGCGGGGTCTCGGGGCACGCCGGCCTGTTCGCGTCGGCGCGCGACCTGGCGGTGTTCGCGCAGATGCTGCTGAACGGCGGGACGTACGCGCGGCGCGAGATCCTCGGCGCGCAGACGATCGCGCGCTGGACGGCGCGGCAGCTGCCCGACGTGAGCCGGGCGCTCGGGTGGGACACTCCGTCGCCGGGGTCGAGTGGGGGACGCTACATGGCCCCGCGCGCCTTCGGCCACACGGGGTTCACGGGGACCTCGCTCTGGGTCGACCCGGAGCGGGGGCTGTTCGTGGTGCTGCTGATGAACCGGACGCGGGCGGTCGGTGAAGGGGGCGCGCGGTACACCAGGCTCCGGCGGGAGGTGGCCGACGCGGTGGGCGCGGCCATCGAGGACGAGCCGGTGGTGGCGTGGGACGGGAGGCGGTAGCGCCCCGGACGGCCGGCGCGTTCGTCCCGCCGGACGCGTCTGGACCCATCCGCCTGCCCCGTTGCCTACGTGCTCGCCCTCGCCGGGTCCGGGACCACGGCGGCGCCGTCGCTCGCCTCGCCCCGCGCGTAGCAGTGCTCCTCCGCCGGGAACCTGCCCGCGCGCACGTCGTCCGCGTACGCCCGGAACGCCCCCTCGATCGCCGCCCCGACCTCCGCGTACCGCTTCACGAACCGCGGCCGGATGTCGCCGACGAAGCTGCCGAGCAGATCGTGCGCGATGAGGAGTTGCCCGTCGACGTGCGGCCCCGCGCCGATCCCGTACACCGGGATCGTGAGCGCCTCGCGCACCCGAGCCGCCGCCTCGGGGGGCATCGCCTCGAGCAGGAGCGCGTACGCTCCCGCCTCTTCCAGCGCGCGCGCGTCGTCGACGAGCGCGTCGACCCCCGCCCGCGTCCGCCCCTGCACGCGGTAGCCGCCTAACTGCGCGAGGTTCTGCGGCGTGAGGCCGAGGTGTCCCATCACCGCGATCCCCGCGTCGGCCATCGCGCGCACGCGCCGTGCGACGCGGCGCCCCCCCTCGCACTTGACCGCGTCGCACCCGACGCGGACGAACGCGCCCGCGTTGCGGATCGCGCTCGCGTCCGAGGCCTGGTACGACAGGAACGGCAGGTCGCCGATGACGAACGCGCGCCGCGCCCCGCGGCACACCGCCGCGGCGAAGACGAGCATCTCGGGCATCCCGATCGCCGTCGTGCTCGGCAGCCCGAGCATGGTGTTGGCGGCCGAGTCGCCCACGAGAATCATGTCGGCCCCCGCCCGGTCCGCGTAGACCGCGGTCGGATAGTCGTACGAGGTCACGAACACCGCCGGCGTGCCGCGCGCCTTGAGCGCGGTGAGGGTGGCCGTGGTCACCTTCCGCGGGCGAGCCGCCTCGTGATCCCCTGCGCCGTCCCGCCCGACCCCGTTCGTCACGTCGCCCACGCGTGCTCCTCCGTTTCGGCGGGCTCGGCCCGCGGTCGTCGCTCCGCCGGTGTGGTCCCGCGCGCCTCGGCCGTGGCCGGCGCGAGCACCCGGGCGAGCACGTCCGCCAGGATCGCACTCACCTGCTCGTGCTCGGTCAGGAACGCGTCGTGCCCCACGCGCGAATGCAGCTCACGGTAGGCGGCCCGCGCCTCCACCGTCCACCCGCGCACCACGTCGGCGTCGTACAGCACGTCACCCGGCACGCCCACGCCCACCAGTTGTCCGTGATATCGCCGCAGCGCGGGCCCCACGCCGCCCCGCCCCCGGCCGACGTCGTGCGAATCCATCGCGTCGAGCAGGGCGCGGTAGGCCGCCGGGTCGAAGCGCTCGACGAGCCGCGCCCCCTGCCGTGCGAGGTACGCCTCCACCGCGAAGCTGCCGCCGCCGGGGGCGCGCGCGCGCCCGAAACGCGGCTCCCACTCGGCCGCCGTGCGGTAGCTCAGCATCGCGATCTGCCGCGCGAGGGCGAGTCCCTCGGCTTCGCGCCCCGGGCCCGCGAGGTCGAGCGCGACGCGCTGCAGGTGGTTCCAGGCGATCGCCCACGGCGGGTGCGCGGCGGGCGCGGCGAGGGCGACCACCGCCCGCGCCGCGTCCGGGTACTCCGCCGCCCACTCGAGTGCGACCATCCCGCCGAGCGACCCGCCGGCGACGAGCGCGACGGTGCCCGCGTCCAGCGGTATGCCTAACGACTCCACGAGCAGCGCGGCGAAGCGCGCCTGGTCGCGCGTCGTGATCGGCGGACGTGGTCCCCCGTCGGCGTGCGGCTCCCCGCCCCCCCAGTCCACCGCCCGCCAGCGCGTGCCGTAGCACGAGCCGAGCAGGTTGGGGCAGAGCACCGCGCAGCGCGCCGGGTCGACCGCGCGGCCGGGCCCGACCACCTCGCGCCACCAGCCCGTCTCGGGGCCGGCCGCGTCGGCGCTCCCGGTGAGGGCGTGGAAGACGAGCACGAGGTTGCGCCCGTCCGGCGCGAGCGCGCCGTCGAGGTGGTACGCCTGCGTGACGTCGAGGAGCGCCGCACCGCACTCGAGCGCGAAGCGCGGCACCTCGAGTCGTCGCAGCGCCCGCGCGTCGGCGGTCACGCCACGGCCGCGACGCCGACGTCGGCGCCGGTGTCGGCCCCCTTGTCGCTTCCGTCGTCCCCGCCAGCCGTGCCCGTGTCGGGCGACACGCCCACGGCCGCGTCGGCGCGCGCGAGCGCGCGGTCGAGGTCCGCGATCAGGTCGTCCACGTCCTCGATCCCGACCGAGAGGCGGATGAGGTCCGGCGTCGCGCCGGCCGCGACGCGTTGCGCGGGCTCGAGCTGCTCGTGCGTCGTCGACCACGGGTGGATGACGAGGCTCTTCGCGTCGCCGACGTTGGCGAGCAGCGAGAAGAGCTTCAGCTCGCCGATCACGCCCTTCGCGACGCGCTCGGCGTCGTCCGCGCTCGCCGCGCGCACGCCGAAGGTGAGCACGCCGCCGAAGCCCCCGTCGAGGTACCGCGCGGCCTGCGCGTGCGTCGGGTGCGACTCGAGCCCCGGGTAGCGCACCCAGGTCACGGCGGGGTGCTGCTCCAGGTGGCGCGCGACCGCGAGCGCGTTCTCCGCGTGGCGCTGAATCCGAAGATGGAGCGTCTCGAGCCCCTGCAGCAGCAGGAAGGCGTTGAACGGTGAGAGCGCCGGCCCGATGTCGCGCAGGAGTAACAGGCGCAGGCGGAGCGCGAACGCGGCGTTCACCGGGCCGCCGCCGAGGTCCACGGCGCCGAACGCCTGCGAGAAGACGAGGCCGTGATACGCCGCCTCCGGCTCCTGGTAGAGCGCCTTGAAGCGCGGGCTCGCGCCGTAGTCGAACGTGCCGCCGTCGACGACGACGCCGCCGATCGCGGTACCGTGCCCCCCGATCCATTTGGTCGCGGAGTGGATCACCACGTCGGCGCCGTGCTCGATGGGGCGGCAGAGGACGGGGGTGCCGAACGTGTTGTCGACCACGAGCGGAATGCCGTGCGCGTGCGCGACGTCGGCGAGCGCGCGGAAGTCGGGCACGTCGAGGCGCGGGTTGCCGACCGTCTCGACGTAGAGCAGGCGCGTGGTGTCGTCGATGGCGCGGGCGAACGCGTCCGCGCCGTCGGCGAGGTCCACGAAGCGCGTCGTGATCCCCAGGCGCGGCAGCGTGTGGGCGAGCAGCGCGTGCGTGCCGCCGTAGAGCGACGTGGCGGCGACGATCGTGTCGCCGGCCTGCGCGAGGTTGAGCAGGGCGAGCGTCTGGGCCGCCTGCCCGCTCGCCGCCGCGACCGCGGCGACGCCGCCTTCGAGCGCGGCCACGCGCCGCTCGAAGACGTCGGTCGTCGGGTTCATGATGCGCGTGTAGATGTTCCCGAACGCCTTCAGCCCGAACAGCGCCGCCGCGTGGTCGGGGCTGTCGAACACGTACGACGTCGTCGCGTAGATCGGGACGGCGCGCGCGTTGGTCGCGGGGTCGGCGGTCTCCTGCGCGGCGTGGACGGCGCGCGTGCCGATGCCTAACGGGCGCGGGCCGGTCCGGCCCTCGGCGGGGGTGGTGCTGGCGGTCGTGGCAGCGTTGGTGCTCATCGTCTCTACCTGAGGCGTGGGTCGCTGCCGCCGGTCGGCGAGACGGAGGTCGGGGCGATCGGCCGCGGATTCGGCCGGGACGCACACGACAAAGCCCGGGCAGGATGGGCCGCCCGGGCTCTCGCGTTTTAGCTCTTTGTTTTACGTGGCGGCAAGAGGCGGCAAATCACCACGGCGTTTCAGTTGTGAAGTAACGGTTAACGCTGCCCGGCGCGCGCGTCAAGTGGGCGGGGTCACGCGTGCGGGAGCAGGGCGGGCGTGCCCTTCACGTACGGCAGGCACGGGTCGAACCGCCCGGGCGTGTCGACGTAACGGTCCGTCGGCGCTCCGCTGACGTTCGTCTTGAGGCGTCCCACGGTTTCCGAGGTGAAATAGCCGAGCAGGGCCAGCTCCTTCATCATGCGGAAGTAGTGCGGCGGGGCGTCGGCGGCCATGGCGCCGCTCGCGACGTCGCCGGTGCCGGCGTTTTCCTGGCGCTGATCCGCGAGGTGCTGGTCGGCGGAGTCGCCCTGGGCCTTCTTCCCGGCGGCGACGGCGGCGGGACCCTGCGTCTGGGACGTGCCTTCGGGGGGCGCGCCGGGACCGGTCGCCGTCTGCTTGCCGTGCTTGGCCGCCTCCTCCTGCGCCTTGCCGAGCGCGTCCATGTACGTCTTCTGCTCGCGGTCGAGCTCCGTGAGCACGGCGAGGCGCTGGGCGGGCGTGGCCTGCATGAAGCCGACGTTCGCCGCCTTGCGCGTGGCGTCGTCGATCTTGCGCAGGCCGTCGCGGAACACCTGCTGCTTGGGCGCGCGGTAGGTGTCGGTGACCATGAGGGCCATGAACGGCCCCGTCGCGGCCGCCTTGGCGCCCGGGCTCTTCGCGGTGGTCGGCAGGATCGTGTCGGCGATCTCGTCGAGCATCGCGACGTCGTCCGCGCTGAACGCGCCCACCGGCTTGTAGGCGCCGTTGGCGACCGCGGCCGGGCGCTCGCCGCGTTCGCACGCGGCGAGCAGCGAGCTGCCGCCGACGAGCGCGGCGCCGCCGAGGAGGGCGCTCACCCGCTGGATCGCCTCGCGGCGCGAGATGACGGCCGGCGACTCGCCGGCCGACTGTTCGAATTCGTTCGGCATGGGGATCAGCCTCGGGTCAGAGATTGCGGGCCTTGAGCTCGTTCACCGCGAAGTCGGCCGCGCGGGCCGTGAGCGCCATGTAGGTGAGCGACGGGTTCACGCACGAGGTGCTCGCCATGCACGAGCCGTCGGTGACGAACACGTTAGGCGCGTCCCACACCTGGTTGTGCTTGTTGAGCACCGAATTCTTCGGACTCGTGCCCATGCGGGCGCTGCCCATCTCGTGGATGCCCATCCCGGGCGCGTAATCGCCGCTGTAGACGTGGATGTCCTTCGCGCCGGCCGCCTCGAGCATCTCGGCCATGTCGGGGCCCATGTCCTTGCGCATCAACTGCTCGTTCTCGCGGATCTGACAGTCGAGGGCGACCACCGGCAGCCCCCACTTGTCGGTCTTCGTCTTGTCGAGCGTGACCGTGTTCCGATGGTCCGGGAGCATCTCGCCGAACGCGGTCGCGCCCATCCGCCACGCGCCCGGCTCGGCCGCCATGTCCTTGAACTCCCCGCCGATGCCGAGCTCCGCCACCGCGCGCGACCAACCGTCGCGGCTCGCGCTGCCCTGGTAGCCGAAGCCGCGCAGGTATGGGCGCTTGTCGTGCCCCACGTTGCGGAAGCGCGGGATGTAGAACCCGCACGGACGACGCCCGTAGGTGGTCTTGTCGTCGGACCCCTCGATCCGCCCCGACGCGCCCACGCGGAAGTGGTGGTCCATCAGGTTGTGCCCGAGCTCGCCCGAACTGCTGCCCAGCCCATCGGGCCACACGTCGGTCGCAGAGCGGAGGAGCAGCCACGTCGAGTTGATGGTCGACGCGCAGAGGAAGACGATCTTGGCCTTGTAGTCCGTCGTCTGATTCGACACCGCGTCCAGCACGCGCACGCCCGTCGCGCGCTTGCGGTCCTTGTCGTACAGCACTTCGGTGACGATCGCGAACGGCTTGAGCGTGAGCCGCTTGGTGGCCGCGGCCGCCGGCAGCGTCGACGACTGCGTGCTGAAGTAGCCGCCGTACGGGCAGCCGAGCCAGCAGGCGTCGCGGTACTGGCAGGGGTAGCGGTTTGGCAGCTTGAGCGTCGCGTTCGCCGTGCGCGAATGGATGATGCGCCGCGCGCCACCGAACTTGGCCTTCACCTTGTCCGCCGCGGCCTCCTCCACGCAGTTGAGCGGGATGGGCGGCTGGAACTGCCCGTCGGGGAGCTGCGCGAGCCCGTCACGCGTCCCCGAGATGCCCGAGAAGCGTTCGACGTAGTCGTACCACGGCGCGATGTCGGCGTAGCGGATGGGCCAGTCGGTGCCGACGCCCTGTTTCGCGTTGGCCTCGAAGTCCAGGTCGCCGTGCCGGTAGCTCTGGCGTCCCCACATGAGCGAGCGGCCGCCGACGTGGTAGCCGCGGTACCAATCGAAGCGCTTGACCTCGGTGTACGGCGAATCCTTGTCGCTCGCCCACCAGTCGAGGTTCTTCTCGTTCAGCGGGTAATCACGCTTCAGGACCGGGTACGCGTCCTCCATCGCGACCGTACGGCCGCCGCGGTGGGGGAACGCCCAGGGCGCCTTGGTCGCGCTGATGTAGTCCTTGATGTGCTCGATGTTCTTGCCGCGCTCGAGCATGAGCACGTTGAGCCCCTTCTCGGTCAACTCCTTTGCGGCCCAACCACCTGAAATCCCCGACCCGACAACGATGGCGTCATACTCGAGGGGCTCGCGCCCCGGCGGCTGCACGACTGGTTGCACCCTGATCCTCGCGGTTCGCTCGGCAGTGACGGTCACCGGCGGCGGCGCCCCCAATCGGGCGCGCCGCGCCGTCCTCCAGACACGTTAACGACGCGCACGCCGGCGCGCGTGCCGGAGGCGTCACACGCCCACGCCCAACCGGTCAGCTCGCGAGAAAGTCGAGCAGGATCCGGTTGAATTCCTCGGCGTGCGTCGCGGTCAGGCCGTGCGGGGCGCCGCTGATCACCTCGAACCGGCTGCCCTTGACCAGCTTGGCCGCGCGTTCGCCGGAGAACTGGATCGGCACGGTGTGGTCGCCGTCGCCGTGCACGACGAGCGTCGGCACCGTGAACTTGGCCAGGTCGCCCCGGAAGTCCGTCGCGCTGAACGCCACGACGCAGCGCTGCGTGCCGAGCGGCGAGGCCACCCACGCGAGCGACTTGGAGAACGCGATCACGTCGTCGCTCGCCTTGGGCGCCAGCAACCCGCCCTTGTAGAACGCCGGCATGAAGTCGGCGAGGAAGTTGACGCGGTCCTTCGTCACGCCGGCGACCATCTGGTCGAACGTCGCCTGATCGACGCCGTCCGGGTTGTCCGCCGTCTTGAGCAGGTAGGGCGTCACGGCCGACACGAGGACCGCCTTGCCGATCCGGTTCTCGCCGTAGCGCCCGATGTAGCGCGCGACCTCGCCGCCGCCCATCGAGAACCCGACGATGACCGCGTTCGTCAGATTCAGCTCGTTCAGCACGTCGTTCAGGTCCGACGCGAACGTGTCGTAGTCGTAGCCGCCCGTGGCGTGCCCCGACTGCCCGAAACCGCGGCGGTCGTACGCGACCACGCGGTAGCCGGCCGCCATGAGGGCATTGGCCTGGCTCTCCCACGAGCGCAGTGAGAGCGGCCACCCGTGGATGAGCACGACCGGCTGGCCGGAGCCGCCGCCGTCTTCGAAGTAGATGTCGGTCGTCGGGGCGGCGGTCGTCTTGAGATAGGGCATCGTGAGCGGCGGTGGGAGAGCGGGAGCGCGGCGCGCGCGATCGCGCGTCTGCCGGCGCGCACGGCAAGCACGCCACGGGCCATGAGCTCGCTACGGGTCGCGTTACCTTGTAGCAATGGCACTCCCCTCCCCCTACCGCACCCTGCCCGCGGCGCGGCGCGTCGCGCTCGTCGGCCACGCCCTGAGCACCGGCGGGCGCGCCGCGCGCGCACTCTACACGCAGCGCGTCGTCGCGCGCGGCGGTGGCTTTCGCGCCGTGACGGTCCAGTCCTGGCCCGTCGACCGGCTCGCGCGCGAGGTCGTCCGCCTCAACGCCGAGACCGCGCAGGACGAACTCGACCTCCTGCACCTGCTCTACGTCGAGCTCGAGCCGGCCACGCAGATCACCTTCCTCGACGCCGCCGGGGTGCCGCACGCGAACGGCGTGATGGCCGAACACCTCACGCCGCCGTACGCCGACGCCGACGCGGTACGCCGCGGCGCGGACGCCGTTCGCGCCGCGCACGGCGACGAGGGCGTGCGCTACCTCCGCACGCTCGCCCGCTACAGCCGCGACGGCTGGCCGGGCGTCGACGCCATCGTCACCGAGTTGGGCGGCTAGCCAAACCGCTACCGCGGCGAGGTGCCGGCCGACGTGCCGGGCGGGGTTCCGGCGGCTGCGGCGAGGATGCGCGCGGCTCGCTCGGTGACCTCGTCCGGCGGCCCGGCCAGCACGAGGACGCCGTCACTCTCGCGGACGATGCGCACGACGTGGCCCGGCTGCACGTGGCCCGCGAGCACCGCGCGCGCCAGGTCGCCCAACACGAGGCGCTCGAGCGTCCGCTCCACGGGCCGCGCCCCGTACGCGGGGTCGTAGGCCAACTCCGCGAGGCGCGCGACCGCGTCGTCGTCGGCCACCAACCCCGCGTCGTACTCCTCCTCGAGCCGCTCGCCCACGCCCTTGAGGTGCTTGCGCACGATGCGCCGCAGCACCGCCGTGTCGAGAGAACGGAAGGGCACCACCGCGCCGATGCGGTTGAACAGTTCGGGGCGCAGCGAGGCCTGCACGACGCCGAGGATGATCTCGCGCGCCAACTCCGGGTCGTCGGGCGCGGCCTGCGCCGCCTCGCGCACGCCGAGGTTGGAGGTGAGGATGATGAGCGTGTTCGTGAAGTCGACGCGCCGCCCCTGCGCGTCGGTGAGGCGCCCCTCGTCGAGCACGCCTAACAGCAGGTCCATCACCTCCGGGTGCGCCTTCTCCACCTCGTCGAACAGCACGACGGAGTTGGGATTCCGGCGCACCTGCTCGGTGAGGAAGCCGCCGCGGTCCGAGCCGACGAGCCCGGGCCTCGACCCGATGAGCCCCGACACCGAGTGCGACTCCTTGTACTCGGCCATGTCGATGCGCACGAGTGCCTGCTCGTCGTCGAACAGCGCCTCGGCCAGCGCCTTCGCCAGCTCGGTCTTGCCCACGCCCGTGGGTCCGACGAAAAGGAACGACGCCGGCTTGCGCACGCGCCGGAGGTCGGCGCGCATGCGCCGCGCCGCGTCGGCCGTCGCGTCGACCGCGGCGTCCTGCCCGAAGAGCCGCTCGCCGAGGCGCGCCTCGAGTGTGAGCAACCGCTCGCGCTCGCTCTGGAGCAGGCGCGAGACCGGCACGCGCGCGCGGCGCGCCACCACCGCCGCGACGTCGGCCTGCCGAACGACCCGGTCGGGCGCGGTCGCGGCGGTGCCGAGCGCTTCGGCGGCGAGTCGCACGCGCGCGCAGGCCTCGTCGAGCACGTCGAAGGCCTTGTCGGGGAACGCGCGGTCCCGCAGATGGCGGCGCGCGAGCTTGACCACGGCCGCGAGCGCGGCCCCGTCGACCTCGACGCCGTGGTGCGCGGTGTAGCGCGAGGCGGCGCCCTCCAACATGCGCAGCACCGTTGCGTCGTCGGGCTCCGCGACGACCACGGGCTCGAACCGTCGCGCGAGCGCGCCGTCCTTCTCGATGCGCTCGCGGTACTCGTCGTGCGTCGTCGCGCCGATCGCCCGCAGCTCGCCGCGCGCGAGCGCGGGCTTGAGCAGGTTGGCCGCGTCCATCCCGCCCTCGTTGGCCCCGGCGCCCACGAGCGTGTGCACCTCGTCGAGAAAGAGCACCACGTCCCGCGCGGTACGCACCTCGTCCACGACGCCCTTCAGGCGCTCCTCGAACTCGCCGCGGTACTTGGCGCCGGCCACGAGCGCGGTGAGGTCGAGCGCGAGCAGGCGCGCGTGCTTCAGCGACTCCGGCACGCGCCCCGCGGCGATGCGCTGCGCGAGCCCTTCGACGACAGCGGTCTTGCCCACGCCCGGGTCGCCGACGAGCACGGGGTTGTTCTTCGTGCGGCGGAGGAGGGTCTGGATGACCTGCTGCGTCTCGTCATCGCGGCCGATCACGGGGGAGAGCTCTCCCGCGCGGGCGAGCGCGGTGAGGTCGCGGCTGTAGGCGGCGAGCCCGCTCTGCCCGCCGTCGGGCACGCGCCCGTCGGGCACGCGCCCGTCGGGCGCGCGGCCGGCGGGCGCGCCCCGGGCAGGCGTGGCGCCCGCCGTCGCGCGGATGGTCGGCGCGGAGGGCGCCGGGATCGCGGCCGCGCGCCCGCCGCTCCCCGGCGCGGTCGGCGCGGGCGTCGCGTCGGCGTGCGCGGCCGATGCGGCGCGCGCGGCGGCCCCGTCGAGCGCCGTCGTGAGTCGGTCGGGGGTGAATCCCGCATCCCGCAGCGCGTGCCCGATGACAACCTCGCCGCCCGTGCCGCGCGCGGCCGCGACGAGCACGGCGGCCGGCCCGACGTCCGCCTCGCCGCGCTTGGTCGCGAGCCGCTCGGCCGCGTCGAGCAGGTCGCGGAGCGCGCGCCCCTCGAGCGGCTGGCGGCCGGGCTCGAGGCGCGCGCCCGGCGGGTCGGCCACGTGCGAGACCGCGTCGTAGGCGAGTGCGGCGCGGACGCCTAACGGCCCGAGCTCGCGCTCCAGCGGGCCGCCGTCGTCGAGCAGCGCGAGGAGGAGGTGCTTCGGCTGGATGTAGCCCGCGCCGCGTCGCTCGGCCCGGCGACGGGCGTCCTCCAGCGCGAGGGCGAGGTCGGGGGAGAGGCGGTCGAGCTGCATGGGGGAGGTCAGGGAGGAACGGAGCGTGGACGGCCCGCGCGCCGGACGACACGTTAGGCACCCGGGCCCCGTGCGCCGCGCGCGGGCGCTACGCCGCCGGCAGGCGGAGGATGAACGTGCTGCCCACCCCCGGCGCACTCTCGACCGTGAGATCGCCTCCCATCCCCCGCGCGAGGTCCCGGCTGATCGCGAGCCCCAGCCCCGTGCCCTCCGCGGTGCGCGTCAGCCCGCGCTGTACCTGCACGAACGGGTCGAAGATGCGCGAGTGTTCCTCCTCCGCGATGCCCACACCGGTGTCGCGCACGCGCACCTCCGCCGTCCGCGGCACGCCGGACGCCGGTCCGCCGGCTGCAGCGGGCGCGGGCGCGCACGCAACCGCCACCTCCACGCGGCCTCCAGCGGCCGTGAACTTGACCGCGTTCGACAACACGTTGAGCAGCACCTGCGCGAGCTTCTCCGGGTCGGCCAGGGCCCGCACGGGCGCGCGCCCGGCGCCGCCCGCGGCCCGTGGATCCGGGTCGCACGCGTCCGGGACGCACGCGTCCGGGTCGCACGCGTCCGGGACGGACGACAACGCGAGACCCTTCGCGGCCATCTGCGGTTCCACCATCGCGACGACGTCGCGCACCGCGGCGCCGAGGTCGACCTCGCGCACCTCGTATTCCACGCGGCCCGCGTCGAGCTTCGCGTAGTTGAGCACGTCGTTGATGAGGCCGAGCAGGTGCCGCTGCGCGCGCTGCACGCGCGCGAGTGCCACGCGTTGCGCATCGTTCACGTCGCCGTGCACGCCCATCTCCAGCAGCTGCACGTAGCCCGAGATCGCGTTGAGCGGCGTGCGCAGCTCGTGGCTCATGTTGGCCAGGAACTCGCTCTTGGCGCGGTTCGCGTCCTCCGCCGCGGTGCGCGCCGCCTCGGCTTCGGCGCGCGCTCTCCGCTCCGCGGCGAGCAGACCCTCGCGCGCCGCCTCGGCCGAGCGTACGCGCAGCAGCTGGCGCACCGTCGCCACGAACTCGCGCGGCTCGACCGGGTGCGTGAGGTACGCGTCGGCGCCCGCGTCGAGGCCGTGCGCGCGCCACTCGCCCGTGACGAAGCTCGCCGTCAGGTGCAGGACCGGGATCGCCGCGGTGTCGGACGCCGCGCGCAGGCGCCGCAACACCTCGAAGCCGCTCATGTCGGGCAGCCGGATGTCGAGCACCACGAGGTCGGGGTGGTCGGCCGCGAGCGCGAGCGCCCCGGCGCCCGTCTCCGCTTCGACCACCGCGTACCCGGCCGCGCGCAGCCAGTACGTCACGGCGAAGCGGTTGGCCGCGTTGTCGTCGACCACCAGCACGCGTTCGGCGCGCGCGGCCTCCGACGGCGGCGACGGCGCGCGCTCCGCCACGGTCACGCCTGGGCCTCCCGGCGCAGCTGCCCGCGCGCTTCCGACAGCTCCCGCACGACCGCCGGCGGCTCGCGCGTCGGGTCTAACGACGGGTGCACGCGCGGCACGCGCAGCGAGAACTCCGAGCCCCGCCCGGGGTGGCTCGCCAGCGACACGGTGCCGCCGAGCAGTCCGGCGAGCTTGCGCGAGAGCGGCAGCCCGAGGCCGGTCCCCTTCACACGCCGCTGGTGCGCGCCCTCGACCTGCACGAATTCGTCGAACACGCGCTCGAGGTCTTCGGGCCGGATGCCGACTCCGGTGTCGCGCACCGCGAAGCACACGGCGTCGTCCGGTTCGCGCGTCGTCGTCACGCGCACCTCGCCCGCGTCGGTGTACTTGAGCGCGTTGCCGACGAGGTTGCGCAGCACCTGCGACAGCCGCCCCTCGTCGGTGAGCAGCGTCAGCGGCGCGGGCTCGTCTATGCGCAGCGCGACCGCGTCGCTCGTCACGAGTGGCCGGCACACGCCGCGGAGCGCGGCGAGCAGGTCGGCGACGGTGAACTCCGCGATGCGCAACTCGACCCGCCCCGCCTCGATCTTCGCGAGGTCGAGCAGGTCGTTGACGAGCTCCGTGAGGCCGAGTGCCGACTTCCGGATGAACTGGACGGCGCGCCGCTGCTCCGCGCCGAACGCCGCGCCGGGGTCGTCGACCAGGATGCGCGTCAGGTTCACGATCGAGCTGAGCGGCGTGCGCAGCTCGTGACTCACGTCCGACAGAAAGCGCGATTTGAGCTCCGACCCGCGCCGGAGCGCCTCGGCCCGGTCGTCGAGCTCGGCGTAGAGCGCGAGCACGCCGCGGTTGGTCTCGGCGAGCTCCTGGTTGGTGCGCGCGAGGTCCACGTTGGCCTCCGCGAGCGCCGCGTTGAGGCGCTCGACGTCGGCCTGCCGTTCGCGGAGCGCGTCGAGCGTGGCCAGCAGCTCGGAGTTCTGCGCCTGCACCTCCTCGAGCGGCCCACGCGGCACCTGCCGGGCGAGCGCCTCCGCCAGCCGCGCCGCGGTCTCGGGCGTCGCGGCGGTCGCCACGCCCGCGCGCGCCGGCACGCGCCGCGTCATCACGACGCGCGTCCCCGCCCCCGGCGCGGTCTCGACGGCGAACGTGTCCGTCAGGCGCCGCGCGCCGCGGATTCCCGCGCCCATCCCGGTGCTCGATCGGTAGCGCCCGGCGAGGATCGCGTCGAGCTCGGCGATGCCCGGCCCGGAGTCCTCGACGCGAAGGACGAGACTCGCCGCCGCGCTCTCCGCCGTGCCGCCGGCCGCGGCCGCGGATGGGGCGAGGGCGAACGACACGCGGCCGCCGCCCGCGTACTGGAACGCGTTGCGCGCGATCTCGGACACCGCGGTCGCGAGTCGCGTCTGGTCCTGCCCCTCGAACCCGAGCAGCGCGGCGATCTGCCGCGCCCGCTGACGCGCGAGCACGACGTCTTCCGCATAACGCAGGTCGACGCTGAGGATCGTCGCGCTGCCGTCGGCCGGGCGCGCCGGCCGCGTCGCGGTGCTCACCCGCGTCACCGGGCGGGAGCGGCGTCGCCCACGACGACCACCGTCGCGTCGTCGCGCCCGCGGCGCTGGTCGCGCCACAACACGCCCGCGACCACCGCCGGACAGCGCGCGCCGATGCCCGGGTACGCGTCCAGCTGCCAGCGCGACCGCACACCGTCGGTGTGGAAGATGACGAACGAGTCCACGGGCCACGCGTACACGAGTTCCTGCACCTTGCGCATCTGGTGGCCGACGGTGCCGTTGTGCGACATCATGTGGGCGGCGCCCCATCGGCCGAGGTCCGCCGCCTCGCGCGTGTACACCGCGCCGGCGACGTTGCCGATACCCGCGAAGCGTATCTCACGGCGCGCCCCGTCGAACAGGGCGACCGCGAGCGCGGCCCCCCGCGTCGCCCGCAGCGCGCCGTGCAGCTGCTCGACGAGCGCCGCCGGCGCGAGCGCGGCCGCGTGCGCACGGAACGTCTCGACCGCGGCGGCGGCGGCGGCCGCCGCCGCCGGGCCGTGCCCGAGGCCGTCGACCACGAGCAGCTGCATGCGCGTCGCCCCCGCGACCGCTGCGGCCCAGGCGTCGCCGCACGCCTGCTCCCCCTCGACCGGCAGGCACACGCCCGCGACGTTGGCCACTGCCGCCGTCGCCTCGACCGCCGCCCCCGGGCCGGGCTCCCCGGCGCGCCTGTGACGCGCGCACCGCGCCCACGCCACCGTCCCCTCGCCGTCGACGGGCGCGGCACCGAACACCGACGGCCGCGTGTAGAGGTCGACGGCGTCGGCCTGACGCCGGACCGCGCCGAGCCCCGTTCCCGACGTGCCGCCGCTGGAGTAGCCGTCGCGCATCGCACGGCGCACGTCGGCGATGCCCGGCCCGCGATCCACGGCCAGCAGCTCGACCGCGGGGCCCTCGGCCGCCTGCACCACGAGTTGCCCGCCCACGGCGTGCCGGACCAGGTTGGTCGCCAGTTCGGTCGCGACCAGGGCCACGCGCGCGGCGTCGGTGTCCGCGAAGCCGAGCGCGTAGGCGAGCCCCGCGGCCGCGCGCCGCGCCTCGCCCACGCGCGACGCCTCGTCCACCGGAACGACCTGCCCCGGCGGCCACCCGCCCGCGCCTAACGGTTCGAGGGCGTTCACTTCCACATCACCGCGGTCACGCGGGTCCCCTGCCCCACCACGGTCGCGACGTGGAACTCGCTCACGAGTCGCTTCGACCCGCTCATGCCGAGCCCGAGCCCCTGCCCCGTGGTGTACCCGTCGGTCAGCGCGAGGGCGACGTCCGGAATGCCCGGGCCTCGGTCCTCGAAGACGAGGCGGAGCCCGCGACGCAGCCCGTCGCCCACCACCTCCAGGTGCAGCGTGCCCCCACCGCCGTACTGCACCGTGTTGCGGGCGAGCTCGCTCGCCGCCGTCACCAGCTTGGTCTGGTTGACGAGCGAGAAGCCGAGTTCGGCCGCGCGCCGCCGCACGAGGTGGCGCACGGCCACGATGTCGGCTTCGGTGCGGCAGGGCACGACGTCGGGCGAGCCGGGTGATGCCGGGGCTGGGGCGCCGACGCCAGCGTCCGCGCCGGTGACGCCGCGCGGCCGGCTAGGCTCGTACGTCGGCACCCCAGCCCCCGCCCGCGCCGCCCGCCGCGTCGGGCCGATCGAGGGAGGGGTCCGCCGCGCGCAGCAGCGCCATCCCGCGCTCGACGTCCAGCGCGGTGCGCACGCCGGGCAGCGACAGCCCGAGTTCGACGAGCGTGATCGCGACCGCCGGCTGCATGCCCACGACCACCGTCGCCGCGTCGAGCACGCGCGACATCGCGGCGGTGTTGGCGAGCATCCGCCCGATGAAGCTGTCGACGACGTCGAGCGCCGAGATGTCGATCAGCACGCCGCGCGCGCCGGTGCGCACGATCATCGTCGTGAGGTCGTCCTGCAGGGCGAGCGCGAGGCGGTCGTGCATGTCCCCCTGGATCGTCACCAGCAGCAGCGCGCCCATCCGGAGCACCGGAATTCGCTCCACGTCGTCGCCCTCAGCCGCGGAGGACCGTCTGCCCGGTTCGCACGAGCGCCGCGCGGAATGCGTCGGCGAGCGTGGCCTTCGTCGTCACGCCGGCGAGGTCGACGCCCAGGTGCACGATGGTCTGCGCGATCTGCGGGCGGATGCCGCTGATGATGCAGTCCGCGCCCATCAGCCGCGCCGCGGTGACGGTCTTGAGCAGGTGCTGTGCGGTGAGCGTGTCCACCGTGGGCACGCCGGTGATGTCGATGACCGCGACCGCGGCGCCCGTCTCCACGATGCGCTGCAGCAGCGTCTCCATCACCACCTGCGTACGCGCGCTGTCGAGCGTGCCGATCATCGGCAGCGCGAGGATGCCGTCCCACAGCTTCACGACGGGGGTCGACAGCTCCAACATGTCCTGCTGCTGCCGCGCGATCACCTCCTCGCGCGTGCGCTGGTACACCTCGGTGGTGTAGAGGCCGAGCGCGTCGAGCAGCAGCGTCGCCGCCCACGTCTCGTCGCCGAGTGCGGCCGCGTCGTCGGCGTGGCGCTCGCGGAGCAAGGCGAACAGCGGCTCCTTCAGCGAGAACACGAACGTCGCCACCTGGCTCGGCGTCTCACCCTGCTGCATCCGGGTGCGCACCATCTGCGCGAGGAACGTCTGCACCGGCGCGTACCCGGGCCCGCGCGTGTTCTCGACGCCGGCCGTCTGCGCGGCGTCGCGCAGCAGCGCGAGGAACTCGGCGCTCTGCGCCCGCGACCCGGCGTCGAGCGCGCCGCCGCCGCCGGCCTGCGCGCGCAGCCACTGGTCCAGCAACGCCGCCTCGTGCTCGGCGAGGACGGCGGGCAACTGACTGCGGACGGTCACGCGAGAGCTCCTGACACACCGGGGCGGACGAACGAGGGCGCGAGACGATGCGCGGGGCTGGGTGCGACACAAACTAGCGTCGGGCCCGCCGCGCCGCGGACGTCACGCGCGGCGTCACCCCGCGTACAGGTGCGAGAGCGGCGGCCGCGCGCTCACCACGGCGCGCAGCGCGTCCAGGAAGCGCGCCCGCACCGGCGAGTCGTCGCCCAGGCGCCACACCGCCCACGTGCCCATTTCGACGTCCAGCCCCGTGACGGGGCGATACACGACGCCCGGCCGGCGCAACTCCTCCAGCGCGCCCGGCACGAGCGCGACCCCCGCCCCCGCGGCCACGAGCCCGACCAACGTTTGCAGCTGACCGGCCTGCTGCGCCACCGCCGGGCTGAACCCCGCGGTCTGGCACGCGGCGATGATCCGGTCGTGCAGCCCGCCGCCGTCGGGGCGCCGCAGCATCAGGAACGGCTCCGCCGCCAGCGCCTGCAGCGGCACGCTCGGCCGCCGCGCGAGCCGGTGCCCGCGCGGTAGCGCGACGATCATCACGTCGTGCACCACCCGCTCCACCCCGAGCCACTCGGCCGCGTCGTACGGCGGGCTGTGCATCACCCCCACCTCGATGCGCCCGTCGCGCAGCGCCTGCGTCTGCTGCAGCGAGCTCAGTTCGAACAGTTCGAGCCCGACGTCCGGCGCCTGCGCGCGGAAGCGCTCCAGCACCTCGGCCAGCACGCCGCTGTACGTCGCCGCCTCGACGAACCCCACGCGCAGGCGCCCCACCTCGCCACGCGCCGCGCGGCCCACGACGGCGCGCGCGCGCTCCGCCTGCTCCAGCGTGCGCCGCGCCTCCACAAGCAGCGCCTGCCCCGCGTGGGTGAGCGAGACGCGCCCCTTCACGCGCGAGAACAGCTCCGCGCCGAGCTCGTTCTCGAGATCGCGGATCTGCCGGCTGAGTGGCGGCTGCGCGATGTTGAGCCGCGCCGCGGCGCGGCCGAAATGCAGGTCCTCGGCGACCGCGACGAAATACCGCAGGTGGCGCAGCTCCACGCGACTATACCTCCTCGGTATCGGGCCGCACGGAAGATGTATTGGACAGGGCGCCCAAGCGACCGTAGCTCTCGTCGTGACAACACGAGCGCCAAACCGGCCAGCAACGAACCGGCCACCGTCGAACGAACCGCTGCTCGACGGGCCAGCCTTCCGGAGTCGACCATGAGTACGCAGCACCCGACCGAAACCGTCTACCATCCGCCGGGCACGATCCGGCTCGCCACCGCCGCCGAACTCGCGGCCGCTCCCTCCGCGGCCAGCGCGGCCGTCACGCCCAACGTGATCGCGCTGGCCGGCCGGGAGACGTCGGCTTCGGCCCCCTCCCGGGCGACGAGCCGCGATGCGGCGAGCCCCGATGCGGCGAGCCGCCGATGCGGTCGCCCCGGCGCTCGACGCCGCCGAGTGGGACCAGGCCCTCGGCTCGCCCGAGGCCGTGCCCGCGCTCATCGAGCAGCACGTGCAGGCCGCGGCCGCGCTGCCTCCCGAGGACGCGACCGAGCACCTGCGGGCCGCCCTCGCGCTCGCCAACCACGCGCTCCCGGACGACCACCCGCGGAAGATCACCTGGGGCGCGGTCGACGCGCTGCGCAGCGCGCTCGTCGTCTACCACGACGCGGTGGGCTCGACGTTCGGCCCGCTCGGCGTCCGCCGCCACCCCTGGCGGGCGATGGCGGCCACCACCGAGATCCTCGGCGCCCTGCTCCCCCCGCGCGCGGGCTGAGCCCGCGCGCGGGGGCCGCGGGGGGTGTTAGTCCCCCGCGGGCTCCGGGACCAGTCCGCCCACCCCGGCGCCGACCGGCGCGGCGGGCCGCCGCGCCGGCGCGCCCTCGCGCGCACGGAATCGCGCGCCGAGGCGCGTGCGCCAGCCGTCGAAGATCTCGTAAATCGTCGGGATCACGAACAGCGTGAGCACGGTGCTCGTGATCGTCCCGCCGATCACCGCGCGGCCCAACGGCGCGCGGAAGTCGGCGCCCTCGCCGAGGCCGAGCGCCACCGGGATCATGCCGGCGATGAGCGCGAGCGTGGTCATCAGAATCGGGCGGAGGCGCGTGCGCCCCGCCTCGATGAGCGCGTCGCGCG
This sequence comes from uncultured Gemmatimonadales bacterium, assembly GCA_963851265.1. GTDB lineage: Bacteria > Gemmatimonadota > Gemmatimonadetes > Gemmatimonadales > Gemmatimonadaceae > BPUI01. The sequence continues at coordinate 29,449 of CAWKNZ010000007.1, read as the reverse complement.
TCGACAGCCCGCGCTGCTCCTTGCCCCACTTCGCGAAGTCGATCAGCAGGATCGCGTTCTTGGCCACGATCCCCATCAGCAGGATCACGCCGATGAGCGACATGATGTTGAGCGTGTCGTGCGTGAGGATCAGCGCGAGCACGACGCCGATGAGCGACAGCGGCAGCGACACGAGGATCGCGAGCGGGTCGAGGAACGAGCCGAACTGCACGACGAGGATGAGGTACATCAGCATCACCGCCACGCCGAGCGCGGTGCCGATGCTGCCGAACACCTCGGCCTGGTCCTTGGCCTGCCCGCCCTGCACGATCTGGTACCCCTGCGGGAATCGCACGTCGCGCTTGATCGCGGCCTGAACGTCCGCGAGCACGGTACCGAGCGGCCGGCCCTGCACGTTGGCGCCGACGGTCACGACGCGCTTGCGGTTGAGGTGCTCGATCTGCGCCGGGCCGGTGGTCGGCGTGATCGCGGCGACCTGGCCCAACGGCACCACCGACGGTCCCGCCGTGCCGCCCGGCAGCACGAGCGGCAGCTGCGCGAGGTCGGCCGCGTTCTCGCGCGCCGCGGGTGGCAGGCGCACGCGCACGTAGTCGGTGAGCCCGTTCGGGTCCACCCAGTTGCCGGCGTCGACGCCGGCGAACGCCGGGCGGAGCGCCTGCGCGATCTGCCCCACCGAGAGGCCGAGCGAGCCGGCGAGTCCGCGGTTCACGTCGACGCGCAGCTCGGGCTTGTCGCCCTTGCTCGACAGCCCGACGTCGACCGCCCCCGGCGTCCGCTTCATGATCCCCTCCACCTGGTCGGCCAGCTTGGCGAGCGTACCCGACTCGACGCCCTGCACCTGCAACTGGAGCTGTTTCATCCCCCCGCCCGGACCGCCCGACTCGAGCAGGTACGCCGTCACGCCACCGATCCGCCGCAGCTCGGGGCGCAGCATCGCCGCGAGCGCCTGTTGCGACAGGCCGCGGTCGGCCTTCGGCACGAGGCGCACGTACACGCTCGCCGCGTCGACCGCGCCGGTCCCGGCGCTGCTCCCGACGGTGGTGTACGTGTAGGCGACTTCCTTGTGCCTGCGGATCGCGCGCGCCACGTTCTCCGACGCGAACCGGGTGTATTCGAGCGACGACCCCGGCGGGGCCTCGATGCTCACCGTGATCTCGGAGCGGTCGCTGTCGGCGATGAAGCCGACACCGCCGAACGCCCCCTGCAGCACCACCGCGCCGACGAGCGACAGGATCGCGACGAGTACCATCGACTTCGGATGGTCGAGCGCCCACGAGATGCCGCCCTTGTAGCGCTCGGCCTGCCGGTCGAACCACGTGTTGAAGCGCACCAGCGCGCGGCTGATCGCGCTGCGGTGCTCGTGCGACTCGATCTCGGGGTCCGGCCAGTACGCCGAGAGCATCGGGTCGAGCGAGAAGCTGACGAACAGCGAGACGAGCACCGCGAACGCGATCGTGAGCGCGAAGGGCTTGAACCACTGCCCGGCGAGCCCGCTCATGAAGGCCACCGGCGCGAACACCGCGACGATCGAGAACGTGGTCGCGGCCACGGCGAGCCCGATCTCGTCGGTGCCCTCGTGCGCGGCCTCGAAATGGTCCTTCCCCATCTCGACGTGGCGCACGATGTTCTCGCGCACCACGATGGCGTCGTCGATCAGGATGCCGATCGCGAGCGAGAGGCCGAGCAGGCTCATCGTGTTCAGCGTGAAGCCCATCGCCCAGAGCGGCACGAACGACGCGAGCGCGCTCACCGGCAGCGCGAGCCCGGTGATCACGGTCGACCGCCACGAGTTCAGGAACACGAACACCACGAGCACCGTGAGCGCCGCGCCCTCGACGAGCGCGCGGATCACGTCGTCGACCGAGTTGCGCACGCGCACGCCCGAGTCGCGCACGATCTCGAGCTTCGCGCCCGCGGGCAGCTGCTTCTGCAGTGCCGCGACGTGGTCGCGCACCTTGTCGCTCACCGCGGTCGTGCTGTACCCCTTGCTCTTCACGATGTCGACGCCGATCGCCTCGCGCCCGTTGAAGAACGCGGACGAGCGTCGCTCCGCGCTGCCCGCCGCGGCGGTCGCCACGGCGGACAGGGGGATCGGCGTGCCGTTGCGCGTCGCGACGGCGAGCTTGAGGAAGTCCTGCGGGTTCTCGACGCGCCCGGTGAGGCGGATCGTGCGCTCGGTGGTCGCGCTCGTCACCTGCCCCACGGGCGCGGCGAGGTTCTGCGCCCGGAGCGCGGCCACCACCTGATCGACGCCCACCCCCACCGCGGCCAGCTTGGTCGGGTCGAGGGTGACGTTGAGCGTGGCGGAGTCGGCGCCCGAGATGTTCACCTGCGCCACGCCGCCGATGCCCCGCAGGTCGGCGCCGATCGTCTGGTCGGCGATCGTCGTGAGCTGCGGAGGCGTGAGCGTGGGCGACGTCAGCGCGAGCGAGACGATGGGCAGCTGGTTCGGGTCGAACCGCTGGATGATCGGCTCCAGGATCTCGGCCGGCAGCTGCCCGCGCACCACGGAGATGGCGTCGCGCACGTCCTGCGTCGCCTGATCGACGGGCTTGTCGAAGTGGAACGTGACGACGATCTGCGCGAAGCCGTCGGTGCTCGTCGAGTTCAGCTGGTCGAGCCCCGAGATGCTCGAGAACTGGTCTTCGAGCCGGTCGACCACTTCGCGCTCGACCTGGTCGGGCGAGGCGCCCGGGTACGCGACGCCGACGAACACGATCGGCGCGTTGATGTCTGGGAACTCGTCGGTGTCGAGTCGCCAGAGGGCGACGATTCCGAACACGACGAGCGCGATCATCGTGACGATCGTGACGATCGGCCGTTTGATGGCGAAATCGGAGATGAACATGTGCGAGGGTCGGGTGCCGCGGACCGATCCGCGCCGTGCGTGCCAAGAGGCACCACGGGAGGGCGCGGCCGAACGCTGCCGTATCCTACGCGGTTCTGGGTCCTTCTGGTGTCACCAACGCCGAAGCCCGCACGGCAGTTCGTGCCGCGCGGGGTTCCGTGCGCATGGTGCGGCCGCGGTGGCCGCCGGAATCAGCGTGCCGGGCGCGCTCCGAGATCGAGAATCTTCCCGATCAGCCCGCCGACGTGCGAATTCGACTCCGCCTGGGCCTCGCGCGCATGCTGCTCCAGCACGTCGGGAATCCCGTTCCCATCCAGATCCGCCGCGCCACCCGATTCGGCGCCGGCCACCGCGCCGGTCGAGGCCTGCGACCGCTGGTGCGCGATCGCCGCGAGCGCCATCGGCGCGAGGATCGCCAGCAACTTGGTCGTTTGACCGCTGTCCAGACCCGACGCCTGCTGCACACCTGACTGCACGGTGTCCTGATGCTGGCCGAGCAGACTCCCGAGCATACCGCCGATGCCGCCGCCACCGCCGCCGCCGAACAGTCCGCCGAGCATGCCGCCGATGCCGCCACCGCCCGCGCCGCCGAGCATGTTAGCGATCCCACCGAGCCCGCCACTCTGGCCGACCATGTTGGCGATCGCGCTGGCCCCTTCCGGCTGGCGCGCGTTGCTCGCCATGCCGCCGAGGATCATCGGAACGGCGGCCTGAATCGCGTTCTGTGTGGTCGCGGGGTCCGCGCCGATCTGGCTGGCGATCTGCTCGGTGCCACCGGCGCCGAGTTGCTGTTGTACGAGGTCGAGGAGGCTCATCGGGAGGGTCGGGTGAGGGAAGCCACGGATGCGCCCGCTGCCCCCAGGAAGAATCGCGCCCGACCAACCGCGCTAGCGCGCGCCGAGCCGCGTCACGCCACGTCCGGCGTCTCCGCGGGCGCGTCCCCGGGCACGTCCGCGGGCGTATCCGCACGCGTGTCCACGGACGCGTCCACGGACGCGTCCGCGGACGCGTCCACGTACGCGTCCGCCTCGATCTCGATCAGCATCAGGGGGTCGACGAGGGCCGTGATGCCGTACATCGCCGTCGCGGGGCGGACCGCGCCGAACACCTCGCCGTGCGCGCGTCCGGCGGCCTCCCACTGCGCGATGTCGGTGACGAACATCCGCGTGCGGACCACGTCGGCCGGCGTCGCCCCCGCGGCCGCGAGTGCGCGAACGACGTTGGCGAGCGCCTGTCGCGCCTGCGCGTACATGTCACCCGCCCCGACGATCGCCCCGTCGGGCCCGGTCGCGGTGGTGCCGGAGACGTGCACGAACGGCCCCACGCGCACGGCACGACTGTAGCCGACCTCCGCCTCCCAGGGCGTGCCGCTCGCGATGCGCAGGCGATCGCTCACGGCCGCACCCCGAACAGCGGGCGGCCCGTCGACGTGCGCACGTTCATCCACCCGCGCACGAGGAAGAACAGCGCGAGCATCGCGTCCAGGAGTCGCGACTCGGTCACGGTGTGCCCGCCCGACCAGAGCGGGTGCGCCACGACGTACGCGCCGAGCGCCATCATGACGACGCCGATCGCGAAGACGATCGTGTTGCGGAGACCGACGGGGCGAGCCACGGAACGCGGGCGAGGGGCGGGGGTCTACGCCGGGAGTCGACGGCGGGAGCGAAACTACGCCCCCTCACGCCGTCCCCGGCAACCCCTCCGCGGCGGCCGCGTTCGCGGGGGACGCCGCCGTCCCGCCCGGCCCGCGCCCGGCCCGCGTCCGCCCGAGCTGCGCGTAGTACCGCTCGCGGATGCCGAGCGCGTTCACCTCGCACATCGACACGAGCTCGCCGTCGACGGGCACCTGGAACACGCAGTGCGCCAGCCGCTCGCGGCCTAACGGGGTCTCGATCTCCTCGCGGCTCATGAAGTGGTGGCTCACGAGCACGAGCGGCTGCGCGGTCGCGCGCCGCGTCGCGAGGTGCCACGCGCCGCGCACGGCGCTCCCCCGCCCCACGCGCCGCAGCCAGTGCGCCGCGTAGGGCACGAGGTTGCCGAAGACGAAGCCCGGCGCCGCGCGCGCCACGCCCGCGAGCCGCGCCGTACGCTCGCGCGCCGTATCGAGTCGGAACGAGATCCCGCCGAACCGCGCCAGGAACCCGTCCACGATGCGGGTGTCGACGTCGCTGCGCGCGTCACGCAGCGCGTGAAACGCCGTCCCGCCGGCGGGGCCGCGCACCACGACGCCGTTCACCATCCGGTTGCACGCCTGGTGGCCGAACCACACGCCCAGCTCGGCCATGCGCGCCGACCCGCCGTCGACGCCGAGCCCCACGGCCACCCGGTCCCACAGGGCCTCGACGTCGACGCCGCCGCCGTAGGCCTCCTCGGTGCGCCCGACCTGCGCGATCGGCTGGAAGCTGACGAGTCGGAACGCGTCGGCGTGCGCCGTCACCCAGCGCACCACGTCGGTCACCCCGTCGAGGTTGTCGCGCGTCACGGTCATCGTAGTCGCCGCCCGCAAGACGCGCCCGGTCGCGCGCTCCGCCGCGCGGATCATCTCGGCGAACTCGGCGCGGAGCGGGTTCAGCTCGGCCTCGGTGCGCGCCGCGCGCCACCGCTCGCCCTGCCGCCCGCGCTGCGTCGTGTCGACGTGGATGCTCACCTCGGTGAGCCCGCCCTCGACCATGAGCCGTTCCAGCAGCCCCGGGCGCCGGCGGAACGAGTCGCCGTGCGTCATCAGCATCGGGATGAGGTCGAGCGACCGCGCGTAGCGCAGCAGCTCGACGACCTCCTCGGCGGGGCGGAGCGTGACCTCGCCGTCGGTGATCTGCAGGTTGCCGGCGTGGCCCAACACCGGGCGCAGCAGCCGCATCTGCCCCTTGATCGCCTCGACCGACTCGGCCGGGGCGCGGTTCGCGTCGGCGTTCAGGTAGCAGCCGCGGCACGCGAAGTCGCAGCGCGGCATCGCGCCGATGGTCGCGCCGCAGCCGTTGCCCTGCCGGCCGAACATCTGCTGCGGCACGCGCATCTCGGGCGCGAGCCCGCCCCAGTTGCGGGCGAGCAACGCGCGGGCCTCGTCGCCCACCGGCCGGCGGACGGTGTCGAGCAGTGACTTCGCGGTCGCCACGGCTACCGCGCCGCGACGCGCGCGCCGTTGGACTGGCTGTTCAGCGTCCAGTCGTAGTGGGTCTTCACGACCTTGAAGTCGCCGCCCTCGAGCAGCGTCCGCTCCGGGCCCGCCGGGTAGAAGCGCGCGATGTACCGGCCCACCGCGCCCTCGGACCCGCCGAAGTCCTTGATGTAGTCGCGAAATTCGACGAAGATCGGGCTCAGGTACACCGTCTTGCTCGCGACGTCGACGCGGTTCTTGGTCGGCGAGTGGAGCAGGAACCGGCGGGCCTGGTCGTCGAGTTGCGCGTCGAGCTGCGCCCCCGTGTACGCCTCACTGCGCAGCGGCGGGCACCCCATCGCGGCGCAGACGAGCGCGAAGTGCACGCGCGGCTCGTGGTAGCGCGGGCGGATGATGTCCTGCTCGATCTCGTCCAGCCCGTAGCTCCTTCCTCCGACCGTCGCGAGCTTCTCCTTCCAGGGCCCGTACGCCTTCACGAACCCGAGCGTCTTGTTGATGTTGCGAATCGACTCGCGCTCGTGGTGCTCGTTGATGAGCGCGATCGTGTACGCGTTGTACGCGTCGATCCAGAACGCGAGCTGATCGTCGCGCCCGAGCGTGGCCGGGTCCGTGGCGGCGAGCCGGCCCAGGTAGCGCTTGAACTCCGCTGAGGCGGCGAACGCGTCGTAGTCGACGAGCCCGTTGCGCACGTGCGCCTTGAGGAGCGCGTCGAACGCGCCGTGGTCGAAAGTGCGATCCTGCGCGTGCACGGGCGCGGCGGGACGAAGGATGCCGACGGTCAGCAGCGCGACGGCCAGCAGGCGGGCGCGCACGCGCGATCGGGCGGCGGGTCGGCGAACGGCGGGGTGGCGCATGTCGTGCCTCGTCGAATACGCCGGCGCGTGCCGGACGCTAGATGAAGGTGCGGGCGGCGGGCGGATGTTCCGAGCGTCGCCAGGGGTGACGGTCCCGTCACGCCTGGCGACGGAGACGTCTGTGCTGGTATACGTGTGCTGCAATCTGTTGGATTGTGAACCGGGCATCTACGGGCATGGCCAAACCCTTCCGCATTCTTCTCGGTGTCGCCGCCGTTGCCGGGCTGCTCCTGCTCGGCCGCTGGGGCGGCCACTACGTGCCGGGCTTCGCCGAGCGCGTGCACGCCATGGGGGCGTGGGGGCCGATCGCGTTCGTCGTCGGCTACGTGGTCGCCACCGTCGCCGGCATCCCGGGTTCGCTGCTCACCCTCGCGGCCGGAGCAATCTTCGGGCTCGCGGCCGGCACGCTCTGGGTGTTCGTCGGGGCAACTCTCGGGTCGTCCGCGGCGTTCCTCGTCGGGCGCTACGTCGCGCGCGGATTCGTGGAGCGCCGCATCGCCGGCAACGCGCGCTTCGCCGCGATCGACCGCGCGATCGCGGGCGACGGGCGGCGCATCGTCTTCCTGCTCCGCCTCTCCCCGGCCGTCCCGTTCACCCTGCTCAACTACGTGCTCGGCCTCACGCGCGTGCGCTTCGCCGACTTCGCCGTCGCTTCGGTCGGGATGCTTCCCGGTACGCTCCTCTACGTGTACTACGGCAAGCTCGCCGGCGACGTCGCCGCCGCCGCGGGCGGCGGCACGCCCCCGCGCGGCGCCGCGTACTACGCCGTGCTCGCGCTCGGCCTCGCCGCGACCGCGGCCGTGACGGCGCGCATCACGCGGCTCGCGCGCCACGCGTTAGGCACGGCGGCCGACCCGACCGGCATCGCCCCGTGAAGCGCGCGCCGCAGAAGTGCCCGGCGAGGCCCGCGGCATGAGGGCCGGCCGATGAGCGCGGCCCCGCCGATCGGGGGCCGCCCGGGCGCGGCCCACCCCACGCTCCTCGCGGGCGACGCCGCCGACGAGCGCCTGGTCGCGCAGGTGCACCCGCGCGATTGGCGGAACCCGGCCCCCGCCGGCCGCTACCACCTCGTCGTCGTCGGCGCGGGCACGGGTGGCCTCGTCACCGCCGCCGCCGCCGCCGGACTCGGCGCCCGCGTCGCCCTCGTCGAGCGCTCCCTCATGGGCGGCGACTGCCTCAACGTGGGGTGCGTCCCGTCCAAGAGCGTGATCCGCGCGGCGCGCGCCTGGCACGACGCGCGCCGCGCGGCCGAGCGCTTCGGGGGGCCGCGCGCGGACGGTGACGGCGACTTCGTCGCGGCCATGGAGCGGCTTCGCGACGTCCGCGCCGGTCTCGCCCCCGTCGACGGCGCCCCGCGCTTCCGCGAACTCGGCGTGGACGTGTTCCTCGGTGACGCACGCTTCGTCGCGCCCGACGCGGTCGAGGTCGACGGCGCGCGCCTGACGTTCCGCCGCGCGGTGATCGCGGCCGGCGCCCGCGCCGCCGTCCCCGACGTCCCCGGCCTGCGCGATGCGCCGTACTACACCAACGAGACGATCTTCTCGCTCACGCGCCGCCCCGCACACCTCGTCGTCCTCGGCGCGGGCCCGATCGGCTGCGAACTCGCCCAGGCGTTCGCGCGACTCGGCGCGCGTGTGACGCTGCTCGACCGCGGCGCACGCCTGCTCGAGCGCGACGACGCGGAGGCGGCGGCAGTCGTGGAGCGCGCGCTCGCGCGCGACGGCGTGCACGTGCTGCACGGGGCCGAGGTCACGCGCGTCCACACGCGCGGGGGCGACGCGAGTCTGCACGTGCGGCACGCCGGACACGACCTGACGCTCGACGCCGACGCGCTGCTTGTCGCCGTTGGGCGGACGCCGAACGTGGACGGACTCGGGCTCGAGGCGGCCCGGGTGCACTACGACGCGCGCGGCGGCGTCACCGTCGACGACCGCCTGTGCACCAGCAACCCGCGCGTCTACGCGGTCGGCGACGTCTGCTCGCCGCTCAAGTTCACGCACGCGGCCGACTTCCAGGCGCGGCTCGTCGTGCAGAACGCGCTCTTCTTCGGCCGCGGTCGCGCGAGCGCGCTGGTCACGCCCTGGGTGACCTACACGAGTCCCGAGGTGGCCCAGGTCGGCCTCACGCAGCAGGAGGCCGCGGCCCGGGGCGTCGCGGTCGACGTCATCACCGTTCCCCTGGCCGAAGTGGACCGTGCGGTGATCGACGACGAGACCGAAGGGTTCTGCCGCGTGCTCGTGGCCCGCGGCACCGACCGCCTCGTCGGGGCGACGCTCGTCGGAGCACACGCGGGCGAGACGATCGGCGAGCTCACCCTCGCAATGACCAACAAGCTCGGCCTCTCGGCCATCGGTCGCACGATGCACCCGTACCCCACCCAGAGCGAGGCGCTGCGCAAGGCGGCCGACGCGTGGCGGCGGCGCAAGCTCACGCCGCGCGTCAAGGGGTTGTTGGCGGGCTACTTTCGCGTGGTGCGCTGACGTGCGGCGCCCCGGCCCTGCCTAACGACGTGGCGCGCCGACGGCTCGTGCTCGTGGGAGGCGGGCACGCGCACCTCGAGGTCCTCCGCGCGGCAGCGCTGCGCCCGTTCGCGGCGGAGTTGGTGCTCGTGTCGCCGTACGCGCGCCAGGTGTACTCGGGGATGATGCCCGCGCAGCTCCGCGGAGCGTGGGTCGAGTCCGCCCTCGCCGTCGACCTGCCCGCGCTCTGCCGCGCCGCCGGCGCGCGCTTCGTCGAGGCCGCGGCGTCGCGCCTCGAGGTCGCGCCCGACGCGGTCGCGGTGCACGCGGCCGGCGAGGTCGTCACCGGCGACCTGCTCTCGCTCGACGTCGGCTCGATTCCCGCGGCACTCGACGTCCCCGGTGCCCGCGCGCACGCCCACACCGTGCGCCCGCTCGCCGCCTGGCGCGCGCTCGTCGCCCGGCTCGACGCACTCGCCACGGAGCCGGACGTCGGCCCGTTCGCCTGCGTCGTCGTGGGCGGCGGCGCGGCCGGGGTGGAGCTCTCGCTCGCCGTCGTCGCGCGCGCGGGCGCGGCAGGGCGCGACGCTCAGGTCACCGTCGTCGAGGGGGGGCCCGCGCTGCTCCCGAGTTGGGGACGGCAGGCGGCGCGCGTGCAGCGGCTGCTGGGGCGGCGCGGGGTGCGGCTGTTGACCGGGCACGCGGTGGTGCGCGTCGACGCCGACGCCGTCACGCTCGCCGACGGCTTGCGACTCGCGTCCGACCTGACCGTGTGGGTGCCAGGCGCCGCCGCGCTCCCGCTCGCGCGCGAGGCCGGGCTCCCCGTCGACGCGGGCGGGTACCTGCGCGTGGACGCCACGCTGCGCGCGGTCGGCGGCGTGCGCGTGTGGGGCGCAGGCGACTGCGCCGCGCTCGACGGGGCGCCGTGGGTGCCCAAGGCCGGCGTGTACGCGGTGCGCGAGGCGCCGGTGCTCGCGCACAACCTGCGCGCGGCCGCCGACGGGGGGCGCCTAACGCCGCGGGCGTACGTCCCGCAGCGACACTTCCTGGCCGCACTCGACACCGCGGACGGGCGCGCCTTCGCCCGCTGGCGCGGCGTCGCGAGTCACTCGCGCGCCGCCCTCGCGCTCAAGCGCGCGATCGACGCGCGCTTCGTGCGCCGCTACCAGGCGGTCGCGCGCGCGTGAACCAGACCACGGCCGCGGCGGCAAGCCCCCAGGCCGCGTTCACGGCCAGCCCGGCGGCGAGCAGCGTCGCCGGGCGCGCGTCGCCCCGCGGGGCCCCGCGCCCGGCCGCCACGAGCACCGCCCCCACGGCCGTCGGCAGCACCGCGCCAAACACGGCCGCGCGCGCCGCGTAGCCCGCGCGCGATTCGGCACGCTCGACGACCGGCCCGAGCGCGACCCACCACACGCCCCCCCAGAAGGCCGCCGACAGCACCTGCGGGACGCCGAACGGCCGCGTCGGCACCACCGAGTACGCGGGCCACGGCACCACGCCCGCGCGGTGCAGCGCCCATACGGCAGCCTGGTGCGCCGTGAGGACGCCGACCGCGCCCGCGGCGAAGCGCGCCGTGACGGTCGCCCGCTCCGTCACGCGAGCGAGCCCCCATCCGGGAGCACGCGGCGCGTCGATCGAGACACGAGAGGTGCCATTAGAAGGCGTACCGCGCCGAGAACTGCAGCTGTCGCGGCCGCCCGGAGACGTCGTACGCGACCGGGTTCCCCGGTCGGCCGGTCTGGGTGCGCGGATCCAGGTACGCCAGCCCGCTCGGAAACCCGGAGTAGTTGGCGCGGTTGAGGAGGTTGAACGCCTCGGCGCGTAGCTCGAGCAACGCGCCCCGGCCCGTCGGCAGCATGTACGACACGCCGGGGTTGACCTCGAACGCGGCCGGCAGGCGCTCGCCGTCGCGCGGCACGCCGTAGAACCGCTGCGAGTTGCGGATGAACCCGTCGCCGTAGCTGCCGCCGGTGCCCAGCAGGTCGAGGTCGGCCACGCGGTTGATCGGCGTGCCCGACTGGTAGTCCACCACCGCGCTCAGCCGCACGCGGCCCGCCGTGTAGAAGCCGCGCAGGTCGAGCTTGTGGCGCCGGTCGTTCACCGCGTCGGCGTACTCGCCCGCGAAGTCGTTGCGGCCGTTGCTCGATGCGAAGTTGATGTCTTCGGTGTTGTTGCGCGCGCGCGAGAGCACGTACGTCACGTCGGCGGTCAGCGTCTCGCTGAACTGGTGCCGCCCGGTGACGTTCAGCGCGATGTACGTGCTGCGCCCGGCGGTCTGCGTGGTGGTGAGCGCGCGGTAGGCGCCGTTGACCGGCGCCACCGGCCGGTACGCGTCCCCGGCCGTCGGCGCGGCGTTCGTCGTGTCGCCCGGCCCGATCAGGCGGTTCACCGCGTTGAGGTCGTAGAGCCGCGGCAGGTTGATCGTGTTGGCCCAGATCCCGTCCACCGAGAGGCCCCACGCCCGCCCGAACGCGCGCTCGAAGCCGAGGGTCGTCTGGTAGCTGCGCGGACTTTTGAGACCGTCGGCGAAGAACGCGCGGATCTCGCGCGGGGGGAGCGCCGCCGCCGCGGCACCCTGCGCGCTCGCGGCCGGCGGGCTGCCGTACGTGAGCGGGGTCTGCGGGCTGTTGTAGAACGTGACGTACGCCGTCCCCTTCGGCCCGTACTGGATGGCGTCGGAGTAGATCGTGTAGGGCAGCTTGCCGGAGTACACGCCGAAGCCGCCGCGCACCACCGTCCGTCCGTCCGGCCGCCAGTTGAGCGCGGCGCGCGGCTGGAAGTTGGTCAGGTCCGCCTTGCTCGCGCCGCGCGAGGTGAGGTCGTCGTAGTCCCACCGCACCCCGTACGTGAACGTCACCGACGGCGCGAGGTCCCAGCGGTCCTGGGCGTACAGGCCGTACACGCTCTGCGAGCCGGTGATGTACTGCGGGGCGGCGTCGACCGAGTAGGCGAACACCGGCGAGTTGGCCGGCACGTCGGCGAGCGTCGGCAGCCGGCCTCGCACCTTGATCTGCCCCGTGTCGAGGATCGCGTACGCGCCGGCGAGGTTGGTACCCGCCCCTTCGAGCCGGAACTGCCCGCGGATTACGTCGCCGCCGACGGCGAGCAGGTGCGCGCCCGACCGGTGCGTGAACTCGTCCTTGAGGTTGACCTGCAGCTCGCGCGAGTCGTACTGAAATCCGCTCGCGCCCACGACGGCGAGCGTGACGTCGGTGTTCTTCGGGTCGAGGATCGAGACCTGCGGCGTCGTCAGCGACGTCTGCGTCGGCGGATACGTCCAGTGATAGCCGGCCAGCTGCACACCCAGCACGTTACGCGTGTTCGGGCCGACGTCGCTGGTGTGCGACGCGCCGAGGAGTGCGCCGAGCCGGTTCTGGGTGTAATCGGCCTCGGGCGTCGTGACGCCCGCACCGCGACCGATGAACTGCCCGTCGCTGAAGGCGGCGTGCACGGTGGTCTGCTGCGTCGCGCTCCACTGCTGGTCGAGGCGGCCGAACGCCTTCGTGCGGCGCCGCTCGACCGAGCCCGTCGCGTTCCCGTACCCGGTCACGATCGGCTGATCCTGGCTCTCGTCCGAGTACTCGGCCGCGGCGAACACCCGCGTGCGACCCGCGCCGAGCGGACCGCCCAACGATCCGCCGACCTGCCCGCGCCGGAACCCCGACGTCGTGTTGGGCGGGAGCACGGCCTGGCGCGCGTCGAAGTTGCCGCCGGGGCGGCCGTAGACGAACGCCTCGCCGTGCCACGCATCCGTCCCGCCGAGCGTCTCCTCGTTCACGACGCCGTTCGACGAGCGCCCCAGCACGACGTCGTAGTTCGACGTGCGGACGTCGAGGCGGCGGAGCGCGGAGAGCGGCAGGTCGATGCGCGGGCCGCCGAGCACGCCCTCGTTGTTGTCGAAGCCGTCGAGGTAGTACTGCGTGTAGAGCGAGTTCGACCCGAGGAGGGTCAGTTCGGGCGCGGTGTCGAAGAAGCCGTTGGCCTGCGCCGCGCCCGGCACCGTGAACGCCAGCGCGAGCGGGTCGCGGTTGTCGGTCGGCAGCACGCGCAGCTCGGCGTACGACAGCGACCCGCCGGTCGTCGCGGCGACCGAATCGAGGAGCGGGCGGAGCGCGGCCGGGCTCACCGCCGACGGCGCACGCACGGTTACGGCCGCGAGCTGCCCCACGCGCGGCAGTACGAGCGTGACCTCGCGCGTCGTCCGCTCCGCCCCAGCGGTGAACGCCGTCGAAGCGGCGCTGAATCCCTCGCGCGCCGCGCGCAGCGTGCCGGAAGCGCCGGCCGGCACCAGCAACCGGAAGCGGCCGCGCGCGTCGGTGCGGGTCGTGTCACCCCGGCCGTCGATGACCACGGCGGCGCCGGCCACCGGCGAGCCGCTCGGCTCGCGCACCGTACCCGCCACCGAGGCCTGGGCGTGCGCGGCGCGGACCGCGAGCGCGCTGCCGAGCGCTGCGCAGACGGCGGCGACGCGCGGCGCGCGCGGATGAAGCGCGCGACGCGCGGAGGGCGAACAAGGCGGCATGGAGCCGCGACGGGGAGGACGGGTGACGAGCACGGAGAAGCGCGCGTGGGGCGGAGGGCAGTCGGCGCGGAGCGCACCTGCTTGATTACGATTGCCGCAGGAGAACGGATGGTAGCGGGACCGGGACGCGATGTCGCACGAATCTCGCTAGACGCGTCCGCGCTCACCCTCCCGAACCTCCTCGTGACGTCGACGTCATCCACGGAACTCCGGCCGACCCTTCCTGTACCGTGGCGCCGGCGGATCATCGCCGCGGCGCTCGCGGCCGCGACGGCTGCATCCGGCGCATGCAGCCGGCCGAACGCGCCGCCCGCCGCGCGCCTGTCGCCTCGGCAGGCCGCCACGTTGCCGTGGGACTCGATCGTGGCGCGCGCCCGTGGGACGACCGTCGTCTGGACGATGTGGCGCGGCGACCCGTCCATCAACGCGTTCGTCGACGGCTGGGTCGCGCCGCGCGTGAAGCAGCGCTACGGTATCACGCTCAGGCCGGTCGACGGGCAGGGCGCCGAACTCGTGAACGACCTCGTGGTCGAACGCGACGCCGGACGCGCGGTCGGCACCTCGAGCCTCGTCTGGGTCAACGGCGAGGCGTTCGCCAACCTGCGCCGCGCGGCGCTGCTGTTCGGGCCGTGGGCGGCGCGCGCGCCCAACGGCGTGTACGTCGACAGCGCGTCGCCGATCATCAGCCGGGACTTCGAGCAGGACCCGGCGGGGTTCGAGAGCCCGTGGGGGACGGTGCAGTTCGCGCTCATCTACGACACCGTCCGCACGCCGCGACCGCCACGCACGTACGCGGAACTCGGCGCCTACGTCCGCGCGCACCCGGGGCGCTTCGTGCACGACCAGAGCTTCACCGGGCTCACGTTCCTGAAAGGGCTGATGTACGCGCGCGGGGGCGGGGTGCGCCGATTCGCGGGCGGCTTCCGCGAGGCCGACTACCTCGCCGGCCGCGCGGCGGTATTTGCCTGGATCGACTCCAATCGCGCCGCGTTCTGGCGCGGCGGCGTGACGTACCCCGAAGGCGTCGCCGACCTGCACCGCCTCTTCGCCAACGGCGAGGTCGACTTCACCATGTCCAACAACCAGAACGACGTGGTGACGAAGGTGCGCCAGGGGGTGCTTCCGCGCACCGCGCGCGCCGTCCTGCTCCGTGAGGGCACCATCGCGAACGCCCACTACCTTGCCATCCCGTACAACGCCCCCGACGCGGCGGGCGGTATGGTCGTCGCCGATTTCCTCCTGTCGCCCGAAGCCCAGTTCGAGAAGCAGCGCCCCGAGGTCTGGGCCGACGGCACGGTGCTCGCCCGCACGCGACTGCCGGCCGCGTGGCGCGCGCGGTTCGACTCCGTCGCGCGCGCGGCCGACGCGATCCCGCCCGACACGCTCGCCGCCTACGCGCGCCCCGAGGTCGCGCCAGCCTACAGCGAGCGGCTGCTGACGGACTGGCGCGCCCGCGTGCGGGCCCGGTGAGCCCGGCCCAACGCCACGCGCGGTCGAGCGGCGCTCCGCTCGTCGCCGCGCTCCTCGTCGCCACCCCCGTGCTCGTCGGCATCGCGTACTCGGCCGCGGTCGCCGTGGGCCTCGCGGGCGTCGGCGCCGCCGGCTTCACCACGGCCTTGCTCGGCGGCGTGCTCGGCGATCCGCGCACGTGGGCGTCGGTCGCGTGGACGCTGCGCACCGCGCTGCTCGCCACCGCACTCGCCACGGCCGCCGCGACCGTCGTCGCGACCACCTTCCGCGGCACGCGCGCCGTCGACCGCGTCGCGCGCGCGCTCGCGGTCGTGCCGCTGCCCATCCCGCAGGTCGTCGCGGCGTCGTCGGCCGTGCTGATCCTGGGCCAGAGCGGGTTGCTCGCACGGCTCGGCCACGCCGCCGGCCTCATCGCCGCGCCGCAGGCGATGCCGCCCCTCGTCTACGACCGGTGGGGCGTGGGACTCGTCGCCGCCCTCGCGTGGAAGGAGTGCCCCTTCCTCGCGCTCGTCGCGGGCTCGGCGCTCGCCGCGCGCGGTGCCGCCGCCGAGGAGGCCGCGCGCACGCTCGGCGCCGCGCCGTGGGCCGTACTCCGGCGCGTCACGTGGCCGCTGCTCTGGCGCGCGCTGCTCCCGTCGGCCGTCGCGGTGTTCGCATTCGTCGCGGGAAGCTACGAAGCCGCCGCGCTGCTCGGGCCGAGCGACCCGCTCCCGCTCCAGTCGCTCATCCGCGAGCGCCACGCCGATCTCGACCTCGGCCGACGCGGCGGAGCGTACGTGCTCACGCTGCTCGCTCTGCTGCTCGCCGCGGCCGCCGTCGCGGCGCACGAGTGGGCGACGCGCGGCGCCGCACGCGACGGCGCGTGAGTCCCGCGCTCGCGCGCGCCGGGCGCGCAATCCTCGTCACGCTGCTCGCCACTTCCGCCCTCACGCCGTTCGGCCTGCTCGTGGCCTGGTCCGTCGGCGAGACGTGGTTCTATCCCGCGCTCGTGCCGTCCGGGCTCACCGCGGAGAGTTGGCGTCAGGTCGCCGGCGGTGCGCTCGGGGTCGCCGCCGCACGGAGCGTGGCGTTAGGCGCCGGCACCGCGGTGGTGGGCGTCGCGCTCGGCCTGCCCGTCGGCCGCGCGCTCGCCGGCCTCGGCGGGTGGCGGCGCGGCCTGGGCGCCGCACTCGCCTTCCTCCCCGTGGCGGCGCCGCCGCTCGCCGTCGCCGTCGGCGTGCAGTACTACTTCCTGCGCCTCGGCCTCGGCGGCACCGCCGCCGGCGTCCTGCTCGCCCACGCGGTGCCCGCGGTCGGCTATCTCGCGCTCTACTTCCTCGGCGTGTTCGCCGCGTACGACGCCGGGCCGGAGGAGGAGGCGCGAACGCTCGGCGCATCGCCGTGGCAGACGCTCCGCCTCGTCACCTTCCCCGCGCTCCGCCGCCAGATCGCGGAGGCCGCCGCGCTGGCGTTTCTCGTGAGCTGGGCGCAGGTCGCGCTCACGCAGATCGTCGGCGGCGGCCTGGTACGCACGCTCGCGACCGAGGTGTTCGCGTATGTGCGCTCGGGGCAGGACCGGTACGCGGCGACGGGCGCGCTGCTCCTGAGCGCGCCGCCGCTCCTCGCGCTCGCCGCGGCCCGCGTCGTCGCGCGGCGCACCGCCGTCCCGACGCTGTGAACGCCCCCGCGCTCCGGCTCGACGGGGTCGAGGTCGGGTTCGGGAGCGGCCCGGGCCTGCAGCCCGTATCGCTCGACGTCGCCGCGGGTGAGCGCCTCGTCGTCCTCGGCGCGTCGGGTGCTGGCAAGACCACGCTGCTGCGCGCGGTAGCCGGCCTCGAGCCGGTGCGCGCCGGCCGCATCTGGATCGCGGCACCCGGCGCCGCGCCGCGCGACGTCACCGCCCTCGCCCCCGAGCGACGCGACGCCGTCTACCTGCACCAGACGCCGACGCCGTTCGCGCACCTGAGTGTGTACGAGAACGTCGCCTTCCCGCTGCGCGTGCGCCGCGTGCCGCGCGGCGACGTCGACCGCCGCGTGCGCGACGCGCTCGAGCTCGTGCGAATGGGCGAGTACGCCGCGCGGATGCCGCACACGCTGAGTGGCGGTCAGCGCCACCGCGTCGCGCTCGCGCGCGCCATCGTCGCGCGCCCCGCGGTGCTGCTGCTCGACGAGCCGCTCGCCGCGCTCGACCCGTCGCTGCGCGACGACGTGCGCGAGGCCATCGTGCGCGCGCAGGAGGGGACGCAGGCCCCGGCCTCCGCGCGCCCGTCCCTCGTGCTCGTCACGCACGACCTCGACGAGGCCGGACTGCTCGCCCACCGCGTCGCGGTGCTCGCCGAACGGCGCGTGCTGCAGGTCGCACCGCCGGCCGAGTTGTTCGAGCGCCCCGCGTCGCTCGCCGTGGCGCGATTCCTCGGCGTCGGCGCGGAGCTCGCGGGCACCGTCGACGGGGCCGGGTGCTTCGCGTGTGCGTTAGGCAGCTGGGCCGTCGGCGCGGCCGCCGGCCCCGCGGCGGCGGTCGTCCGCCCCGACGCGCTCCGCCTCGTCCCCCCGGGTCACCCGGGCGCGGCGGCGGCGACCGTGGTCGACGTGCGGCACCGCGCGCGCCAGACCACGGTGCGGCTCCGCGTCGTCCGCGACGGCTTCGCGCCGGCGGTCGTCGAAGCGGCCGCTCCGCCTGGGGCCGCGCCCGCGCCCGGCGCCGCCGTCGGCGTCGTCGCCGACGCGCCCCGGATCCCGGTCTTCGCGACCGGCTCTGCCTGACGTAACGCCGCCGGTCGTGTTCGACGACGTCCTCCGCGCGCTCAAGGACCGCCTCCTCGAGCCGCTCGCCCGCCTGCTCGGCCCGCGCGTCGCGCCCGACGGCGTCACGTTCCTCGCCTGCCTCGTCGGGCTCGCGTGCGGCGCGGCGGCGTGGCGTCGGGAGTACGGCGCCGCGCTCGCGCTCTGGGCCGCCAACCGCCTGCTCGACGGTCTCGACGGCACGCTCGCGCGCGTGCACGGGCGGCAGACCGACTTCGGCGGGTATCTCGACATCCTCCTCGACTTCGTCGTCTACGCCGCCGTGCCGACCGGCCTGGCGCTCGGCCGTCCGACGTTCGCCGCGCTCGCCGCGTGCGTGGGGCTCGTCGGTTCGTTCTTCGTGAACGCGGCGTCGTGGATGTACCTCTCGGCCGTGCTCGAACGGCGCGCCGCGGGCGCGGCGGCGCGCGGCGAGCTGACGACCGTGACGATGCCCCCAGGGCTCATCGCGGGCACCGAAACGGTGCTCTTCTACGCCCTCTTTCTCGCGCTCCCGGCGCGCCTGCCCGAGCTGTTCGGCCTCATGGCCGCGCTCGTCTACGTCACCGTCGCGCAGCGCGTGTGGTGGGCGCGGCGCAATCTCGACCCGCCGGTCAGTCCGCGGGCGTGAGGTCGCGCGCGCCGAGGGTGCGGAGCACGTCCCCCGCCTCGGCCGCGGCGAGCGGGCGCGCGAAGAGGTAGCCCTGCCCCTGCGCGCAGCCCATCGCGGCGAGGGCGTCGCGCTGCTCCACCCGTTCCACCCCCTCCGCGACGATGCGCAGCCCGAGCGACTCGCCGAGCGCGAGCACCGTGCGCGCGATCGCGCGGTCGCCCTCCTCGTCCGCCACGCCGTCGACGAACGCCTTGTCGATCTTCAGCACGTCGACGGGGAATCGCTGCAGGTACGCGAGCGACGAGTAGCCGGTGCCGAAGTCGTCGATCGCGAGCTGCACGCCCGTCGCCTTGAGCGCGCCGAGGCGGACTAACGTCTCGTCGGTCCGCTGCATCAGCACGCTTTCGGTCATCTCGAGGGTGAGTGCGGCCGCCGGCAGTCCGGCCGCGGCGAGCGCGCACTCCACGTCGCCCGCGAGTCCCGCCGACTGCGCGAGCTGCCGGGCCGACACGTTCACGGCGACGCGCACGTCGCACCCCGTCGCCGCACGCCAGCGCGCCGCCTGCGCGCACGCCTCGCCCAACACCCAGCGCCCGAGCGGGACGATGAGGCCGCTCGATTCGGCGAGCGGCACGAACTCCAGCGGCGGGACCACGGCGCCGTTCGGCCGCGTCCACCGCGCGAGCGCCTCGAACGAGACGACGCACCCGGTCGCGATGTCGATCACCGGCTGGTACGCCACCCACAGCCCGCCCGCGGCCGGGCGGTCGACGGCGTGGCGCAGGTCCGCCTCCATCTCCAACCGCGCGACGAGCGCGGCGTGCATGCCGGGCTCGAACACGGCGTGTCGGCCCCTGCCGAGCGACTTCGCGCGGTACATGGCGACGTCCGCGTTGCGGAGGAGGTCGTCGGCGCTCTCGTCGCCGCGGGCGTACGCGACGCCCACGCTCCCGCGCGCGGGCAGCTCGCGGCCGTCCATCCACACGGGGGCGGCAAGCGACGCGGTGATCCGCTCCACCACGGTGAGCGCGTCGGACGCGGAGGTCATCCCCTCGAGCAGCGCCGCGAACTCGTCACCGCCGAGGCGCGCGACCGTGTCGCAGCCGCGGGTGGCGCGCAGCAGCCGCGCCGCGACCTCGCGCAGCAGCGCGTCGCCGTGCGCGTGGCCTAACGAATCGTTGACCGTCTTGAAATCGTCGAGGTCGAGGTAGATGACCGCGAGCTGGTGGGCCGCCGGGTCGATGCGCCCCGACGCGAGCCGCGCGAGCGCGTGGCCGAGTCGGTCGCGGAACAGCGCCCGGTTGGCGAGCCCGGTGAGCGGGTCGTGGAACGCCTGGTAGGTGAGTTCGCGCTCGAGCGCGTTGCGCTCGGTCACGTCGCGGAAGAGCGTCTGCAGGGCCGGCGAGCCGTCGAGCTGGACGAGGGCGGAAACCGACTCGACCTCCACTTCCGACCCGTCGGCCCGTAGGAGGCGGTAGCGGTACAGTCCGTCCTGCGGCTCGCCGCGCGTGAGTGCGTCCAGGTGCTCGCGCGCCGCCGCGGCGTCGTCGGCGTGGAAGACGTTGAGCACCGACGCCCCCACGAGCGCTGCGGGGCTCGGCGCGCCGAGCAGCCGTGCGCCCGCCGGGTTCGCGTACAGCACGCGGCCGTCGCGGTGCAGGTAGATGGGTTCGGGTGAACTCTCGGTGAGTGCGCGGTAGCGCGCCTCGCTCGTGCGCAGTTCCGCCTGCGCCCGCACCTGCGCGGTCGTCAGCTCGGTGAACATGACGACGCCGCCCACCGCGCCGTCGCCGGTCGTCCACGGGCGGATCTCGTACCGCACGTGTTCCACCGCGCCGTCGCCGCGCGTGAACGTGTCGTCCTCGCAGCGCACCACGTCCCCCGCGAGGACGCGGGCGTAGTTCGCCTGCCACCCCGTGGGCGCGTAGGGGAACGCGAGGTGGTGGGCGGTCCCGACGAGCGTTTCCGTCGTGAACCCGGACGCGGCGAGCCCGTAATCGGTGCACCACCGCCGGCTCGCCACCAGGTAGCGCATCTCCCGGTCGAACATCGCCACCGCCGCCGGCGTGTGCTCGACGAACTGCCGCAGTACGGCCTCGCGCTCGCGCAACGCGTTCTCCGCGTTCCGGCGCTCGGTGACGTCGCGGAGCGCGATTGCGACGCCCCCCGTCCCACTCGGGACTGCGTGCATGGCCGTCCAGCGCTCGCCCGAGGCGTCCGCACCGCGCGAGAGCATTTCGATATCGGCCGGCGCGCCCGTGGACCGGACGCGCGCGTGGAGCGCCGTCGCGACCGCACGATCGCCCGCAGGAAGCAACCCGTGCAGCGACCGCCCGACGGCGGCGATCGGATCGCAGGCGTGAATCCGTCCGGCGAGCTCGCTCATGAACGTCACGCGGTCCTGGGCATCGATCGCCACGAACGCGTCCGGGCTCGCGTCGAGGAGCACGCGCGCGGTTTCGCGCGCCGTCTCCGCTGCGCGCAGCGCCATCCGCAGCTCGATCTCCGTGACCACCGCCCGCGCGAGGTCTTCGAGCACCGCCACGTCCGCCGGGTCCCACGCGCGCGGCACGCGGTCGAGCGCGCAGAACGTGCCGACGACGTGCCCGTCGGCCGTCCGCAGCGGCACGCCGGCGTACGCCACCGCGCCGAAATCGCGAACCGCGCCGTTCGCGCCGTGCACGGCGTCGTTCCGCACGTCGTCGAGCACGAGCGGCGCGCCCGACGCGACCACGTGCTGGCAGAACGAATGCGAGAGCGGCAGCGACGGCGCCGGCTCCGGCGCCGGGGGCATGTCGAGTCCGACCGCGCTCTTGCAGAACTGCCGGTCCGCGTCGAGCAGCGTCACCAGGGTCGCGGGCGTGCCTAACAGTCGCGCGGCGAGGCGCGTGAACCGGTCGAACGCCTCGTCCGCGGCGGTGTCGAGCAGCGCGGTACGCCGGACGGCGGCGAGGCGCGCCTCGTCGCGGAGCGACGCGGCGGCGGCCGGGTGAGGTGCGGGCATGGAGAGGGCGAGGGAGGCACGCGGTGACGCCTTGGTCACCACGCACGGGACGTCCCGACACGAGCGGACGTCACCCGGCCGGCGCGCTCAGCAGCGTGTCAGCTTCTCGGCGTACAGCGCGGCGTCGGCGCGCTGCAGCAACGCATCGAGGTCGTCGCTCGGCTCCGTTTCGGCCACCCCCACGCTGAAGTCGATGGTCCACGGTCGCTCCGCACCATCGGATGCGGTCGCGTTGAACCGGGCACACGCCGCCTTCAGCCGCGCGGCGAGCACGTGCGCCTCGCCCGGGTGCGCGAGACGTACGGCGTAGACGACGAACTCGTCGCCGCCGAACCGCGCGACCAGGTCACCCTCGCGGACGGTGGTGCGGAGCACGCGTGCGACGGCCTGGATGGCTTCGTCGCCCGCCGCGTGGCCGTGGGTGTCGTTGATCGCCTTGAAGCGATCGAGGTCGATGTAGAGCACCGCGTCGCGCCGCCCCTCGCGGCGGCCGAGCACGCGCGACTGCTCGGCGAGCATGCGGAACCCGCGGCGGTTGTACAGGCCCGTGAGTTCGTCGCGCGTGCTCAGCTCACGCAGCGCCGATTCCGCGCGCTTCTGGGCGGTCACGTCACGCGCCACCCACAGCACCGTCCCGTCGCCGACCGGCGACACGCTTGCCGTGTAGTACGTCCGTCCCGAGTCGCGGTCGAGCGCGTAGTCGTGCTGCGTCGGCGCGCCCGTCGCGAGCACGCCCCGCACCACCGTCACGAACTCGTCCGCGGCGGCGGCGGGCAGCACGTCGTGCATGCGCCGCCCCTCCATGTCGCGCACCGGACGATACAGCAGCCCGGGCGCCGTCGGGACGACGCGGCGATATATGCCGTTCGCGTCGAGCACGAGCACGACGTCGCGCATCGCGGCGAACAGCGCGCGCAACTCGCCTTCAGCGGCCTCCGCCCGGCGCCGCACCTCGCGCTCGTCGGTGACGTCGATGCTCACGCCGCGCAGCAGCCGCGGGACGCCCGACGGGTCGCGCTCGACGCGCCCGGTCGCGCGTACCCACCGCCACGCGCCAGTGGGTCCGACGGCGCGGTACGTCGACGCGTAGCGACCGTCGGAGGCCGTCAACGCCGCGGCGAGGTCCGCGTCGGCCTGCGCGAGGTCTTCGGGATGGATCGACGCACGCGTCCTCGCGCCGCCGAGCACCACGGATGCCGTGCGCGCGCCCGCGGCGGCCGTCGCGTCGTCGGCACCGGCGGTATCGTCCGCAACCGCCTCGTCGCCGAAGTGGACGACGTCGTGCGCGCCCGGGGCGAGCGTCAGTCGGTTGGTCGCAAGATCGAGCGTCCAACCGCGCATGCCGGCCGCGTCCTGCGTCAGACGTAGCTCGGCCTCGCGCTCGCGGAGTGCGGTTTCCACTCGCACGTGTTCCGTGACGTCGCGCATCGCCGCTACTGCGCCGAGCACGTCGCCGTTCGCGGCGTGGATCGGCCGCCCACTCGCCCGAATCAACCGTGGTGCCTGGCCCGTGGGCGCGATCGCCATCTCGGCGTCGTGGACCTCCTCGCCGCGGAAGGCCCGCTGTAGCGGGATTTCCTCCATCGGGAGCGGGGTGACGCCGTCGGCGCGGTACAGGTTGTAGTGCGCGGTCCACTCGTCGGGCGGGAGTGCCACCTCGGGGAGCCCGTGGAACTCGCGTGAGGCGCGGTTGAACAGCACGAGGTTTCCGGTCGCGTCGCAGGCGACCACGCCGTCCGAGAGGCTTTCGAGAGTCGCGGCGAGGAAGGCTCGCTCGCGCGCGAGCGCCGCCTTCACCAGCCGCTGCCGCACGGCCGTCCCGACCTGCGTCCCGACGGCCGCGAGCAGCGCGCGCTCCGCATCGCCAAAGGTGGCCGCGTTGCCCGTGTGGAAGGCCAGCACCGCGACGAGGACGCCGTCGACGACGAGAGGAACGGCGAGCGCACTCCGAAGGCCGGCCTCCTGCGCCAACGTGGCGTGCCGCGATTGCCCGTCGGCCGACGAGTCCGCGCGCCACGTGGCCGTGCCGCTCGCCGCCGCGCGTCCGGGTAGCCCCTCGCCGGCTGAGAATCGAAACGCAGCCGCCGCCGCAGCGAAGTCCGCGAGCCGCTGATCGTTGCGGTCGTACCAGGCGGGCCCGCGCACGAGCACCAGATCGCCCTCGGGAAGGCCCGCGCCCGTACCGCGGTCGAACACCGGCCCGCGCGCCTCAGGAACCCAAGCCTCTGCGTACGGCACTCCGCTCGCCTCGCACATCGCGCCCAGGGCCGCCGCGAGCGCGCCATCGGCATCGGACACGTCCGCGAGTGCGCGCGTGACCGTCAGCGCCAGTCGGGCCTCGCCGTCGGCGCGCTTCCGCGCCGTCACGTCACGGGCGGTGACCGCGAGCCCGGTCACCGGGCCGTCACCGGTCCGGATCGGCACCACCTGCAGCCACAACCAGCCCGCGACCGCGCGCGGATCGCGCGTGCGGTACTCCCCGTGATACGGCGTGCCGCCGTCGACCGCCGTCCGGAACGACTCGATCACGGAGCCGGCCTCACGGGCGTGCGGAAACACGGTGCCGAGCGTGTGCCCGATCAGATCGTCCGGCGACAGCCCATACAGGCTCCCGGCGGCCGCGTTGACCTCGACGAACGTGAAATCGGCGACCGCACCGTCCCCGTCGCGAACCACCTCGAGCAGGTAGAACGCGTCGGGCGATGCGTCGAGCGCGGCGCGAAATCGCGCCTCGGCCTCGCGCGCTCGTTTCTCGCTCGCTCGAAGTGCGACTTCGCCACGCGCGCGCTCGCGCAAGTCGCGCGCGACGACCGAGATGACGAGCGGCGGCCCGAGGGTGTCGGTGGTAACGTGGCCCACCATGGTCACCGCCACCGGCACGGGCGTGCCCGCAGCCGCGAGCAGTACGGAGTCGCCCGACCACGCGCCGTGCTGCTCCACCGACGGGATGGCCTCCGCGAGCACGCGCGCGAAGGCGTCGTCGGGGTGCAGATCGGCCAACGACACCGACGCGAGGTCGGCGTGTTCGGGGAGGCCGATCAGCCGACGCCCGGCTCGGTTGAGGTAGAGGAGCCGCCCGCCCGCCCCGACGAGCGCGGCGAAGTCCGGCGAGGCATCGAGGGCGCCCGCGAGGCGGGCTCGCGCGGCCTCGGCCTCGCGTTCGGCCGTGACGTCCCGAACGCCCATTCGCGTGCCATCGCACACGGGCGTGCCGTCCGGTCCCGCCCGCATCTGCGGGACGGCCCATCCACGGCACGCCAGTCGGCGGCCGTCGCGGGCTACCAGCACCGCTTCGAACTCGCGCACGGTCTCCCCCGCGAGTAACTGGCGAATGACGGCGCGGACGCGCCCCGCGTCCTCGGGGGCGACCAGGTCGAGCGGCGTCAGGCCGGCGGCATCGGCCATCGAGTACCCGAGCGCCCGCTGCCATTCCCGGTTGACGAACGTGAACCGGCCGTCGGCACCCGTGCAGCACGCCAACTCCTCGGTGTGGTCGAGCAGCGCCGTGAGCGCCGTCCGTTCGTCCGAGAGGCGCCGGGTCACGATGCGTAGCGCGAGATCGGCCGCGGTGCCCTGGGCGAGGTCTTCGAGCGTGGCGACGTCGGCGGGCGTCCATTGCCGTGGCGCACGGTCGATCACGCAAAGGCTGCCGAGCACCTCGCCGTCCGGCGTGACGAGCGGCACGCCGGCGTAGGCGATCACGCCGAGGTCCGCGATGGCGAGGTTCGCACACACGCGCTCGTCGCAGCGCGCGTCGGCGACGACGAGCGGCTTTCCGGTCGTGACCACGTGCCGGCAGAACGAATGCGACAGTGGCGTGCCTCGCGCGGTCGCCCACGGCTCCGCGAGCCCGGCACAACCCGGGAACACCTGGCGGCCGGCCTCCACGAGCGACACGAGCGCCGTCGGCGCGCCGAGCACCCGGGCGGTGAGACGGGCCAGTCTGTCGAGCACCGCGTCGGCACCCGCGACTCCCACTGCCTCCACCGCGGCGAGTCGGGCGGGGCTGGTCAGATCGGAAGGATCCGGCGCGGGCATACCAGATGGTGAACGGAGCGTCACGGCGGGCGAGCCACGGGCGGGATAGCGGAGGGCAGCAGAAAGGCCGCTGCCGAGCGGGAACCGTGGAGCGGACGCGACATCCGCGCGCGCGCAACAGATGCGACGGTTGCGCGACGAAACGGGATTCTGCGGCGCGGTGATGTGAACGGCTCGGACTTCGGGGCGTGACGATGCCGGCACGCGCTCGCAGCGGCGATCAGGTCCATGAACGGCCCAGTCGCCTCCGCGTGGCTGAGGGCGGCGTTCGTGGACGGTACGGGCGGGGTTCCCGCCGGGGTCTGGCGGTGACCACGCCGATCCGAACACGCGGATTCCACGTGCGGCGGCCCCGCCGCGCCGGAGAGCCCGCCACTCCTGGTCACGACGGGTATCTTGCGACACGGACGCGGACGTTCCCGCGTTCGGACCCTTCGCCGCGGTCGGCCAACCCCTGGCCGACCGCGGCGTCCATCCGTGTCGGTGCTGCCGGATGCCGCCTGAATCGCCACCCACCTCGCGCGTTGCGGGCACCTCGTCGGTGCTCGCCGCCGTTCCGGCATCTTCGGTGCCGGAGTCCCCCGCCCCGGCGCACCGCGTCGAGGGGCTGCCGGTGGTGGGTTCGGCGGGCGTGCCATCGGACGTCGCGCCTGGCGCGCTGATGCTCGCCGCGCTCGACCAGCTCGTCGAGGGCGTGATCGTCACCGATCCCGTCGGTCGGATCACGTTCGTCAACGCGGCCGCGACCCAGCTCCACGGCGTGGCACGGCTCGACGTCGCGCCCGACGGCTATGCCGACGCGTATCAGCTCCTGACCGAGGACGGGACCCCCTATCCGTCGACCGAGCTGCCGCTCGCGCGCGCCGTGCTCCGCGGCGAGTCGGTCGTCGACGCCCGCTGGCGCATCCGGCGCCCCGACGGGACCGAGCTGCCGGCCGTCGGCAGCGCGCGCCCCGTGCTCGGACCCGACGGCGCGCGCCTCGGCGCGGTGCTCACCGTGCGCGACGACCGCGCCTGGGCGGTCGCCGCGGCCGCGGAGCGCCGGGCCGCGCGCCTTCTGGACCAGGTGAGCGACGCGCATGTCACGCTCGACCGCGAGTTCCGCTTCGTCACCGTGAACCCGGCGGCCGAGCGCGCGCTCGGAAACGGCCGTGACGCGTTCCTCGGCCGCACGCACTGGGAGGTCTTCCCCGACTCGGTCGATGCGGACGCGGGGCGCGCCTACCGGCGGGTCGCTACGGAGGGCATCGAGGCGCACCTGACGCAGCATTACGCGGGCGAAGGCTACGACGTCCACCTCGAGATCGACGCCTATCCGACCGAGACGGGGGGCGTCGCGATCTTCTGGCGCGACGTCACCGCGCGCGTGCGTGCCGCGGCCGAGCGCGAGCACCTGCTCGCGGCCGCGCATGCCGCCACGGCACGCGCGCACCTGCTGCAGGCGCTGACCGCCGCGTTCGGGGCCGCGTTGACGTCCGACGCCGTCATCCGGGTCGTGCTCGAGCACGCGGTCCCGGTGCTGGGCGCGTCGACGGCCGTCCTCCTCCTCCGGGAGGCTGCCGCGGGCAGCGCCGAGGAAGCGCGCTCCGAGCGCGCAAACGGCGACGGGCGGATCGCTCCCGGACAGGCCGCGCCCGCGGAGGCACTCGTCTCGGCCGGCTCGTACGGGTACCCGGCCGAACTCGCCGACCTCATCGCGCGCGTGCCGATGGACGCGGCCCTCCCCGCGACGGCGGCCGTGCGGGAGCAACGGTCGGTATGGGTACGGAACCGGGATGAGGCCGCGGCCACGTTCCCCGCCCTCGGGGCCATCTACACGCGAACCGGGAATCACGCGACGGCCGCGCTGCCGCTCTGGAACGCGGCCGACGCGGTGATCGGCGTTCTCGCGTTCAACTATGCCGCGCCGCGCGTGTTCGACGCCGACGCGCGGGCGCTCAAGGAGGCCGTGGCACGGCAGTGCGCGCAGGCGCTGGAGCGCGCGCGGCTGTACGAGGGGGAGCGCGCCGCGCACGCCGCGGCCGAGGCCGCGCGGGCCGAAGCGGAACAGGCTCGCACGCAGGCGGAGCGCGTGCAGCACCTGACGGCCGCGCTGAGCGCGGCGCGGACCGTGTCCGAGGTGGTCGGCGCGGTGGCGGACGCTGGCGCGCGTGCGCTGGCGGCCGCCAGTGCGGGCGTGGCCCTGCTCGACGAGGCCGGCGCGACCTTTCGCTACTGGGCGCTGCGCAACACGCCAGCCGATATCGAAGCGGCGTGGCACACCTTCCCGAACACGCCGGCCGTGCCGTACGGCGCGGCATTACGTGACGGGGCGGTCATCGTACTTCCCGATCGCCAGGCCATCGTCGACACGTTTCCGGCGGTGGCGGCCGAGATCACGCGCCAGCACGCCGAGGCGCTCGTGGTGCTGCCATTCATCGCTGGGGATGGACGCCCGCTTGGTGCGGCGCACTTCGTCCTCGCGACGCCGTACGCCGTCGGCGCGGCAGAGACGCGCGCGCTCGCCGCCGTGGCGCAGCAGTGCGCCGAAGCGCTGGACCGCGCGCGCCTGTTCGAGGCCGAAGGGTTGGCCCGCGCCGCAGCGGAGCAGGAGCGGGAGCGCGCGGACGCCGAACGCGACCGCGCCACGGACGAGCGCGAGCGCGCGACCGAGGCGAACCGCGCGAAGTCGCAGTTCCTCGCCAACATGTCGCACGAGCTGCGCACGCCGCTCAACGCCATCGGCGGCTACACGCAGCTCCTCGAGCTCGGCCTCCACGGACCGGTGACGCCGGCCCAGGCCGAGGCGCTCGGGCGCGTTCAGAGCGCCCAGCGGCGGCTCCTTGCGCTCATCAACGACGTCCTCAACTACGCGAAGCTCGAGGGCGGCAAGGTCGAGTACGACGTGCAGCCGATCGACGTCCGGGAGGTCGTGGCCGAGGTTACCCCGCTCGTGGCGCCCCAGGCCGCGGCCCGGGGGCTCGCGTTCGACGTGTTCCTGCCGGACGCCCCCGTACGCGTCTGGGCCGACCGCGACAAGCTCGGCCAGGTCCTGCTCAACCTGCTCGCGAACGCGACCAAATTCACGGATGCGACGAACCCACGCACCGGGGTGCCGGGGCGCGTCACGGTCACGCTCGCTCGGCGGACTGCGGCGCGCGTGCGGGCGGGCTCGGGCGAACGGGATACCGACGCCCACACCAGCAACTCACACGTCAGTCCAGTGGGAGCCGTCCGCGACGCGCTGGTCGCCGACGCCGACCGGGGGCATGGGATGCCGGTGGGTCCGCTCCCGACTGAGAACGCGGTGTTCGTATCCGTGAGCGATACGGGGATCGGCATCCCGCGCGAGAGGCAGGACGCGATCTTCGAACCGTTCGTGCAGCTCCGGACCGGCTACGCGCAGGCGACGGAGGGGACCGGGCTCGGCCTGGCGATCAGCCGCGATCTGGTGCGGGGCATGGGGGGCGGCCTCCGCGTGCGGAGTGTGGAGGGCGAGGGGTCGACGTTCACCGTCGCGCTCTGGCGCGCCCCCGCTGCGGAGGCCTCGCCCGTAACGCCCACCGCGTCTTCCGTCGGCACCGAGGGATCGGCCGGCGACGTCGGCTGATCGCGAAGCCCGTCGACGTTGCGCCCGCCGGTCACCGGCGATGCTGTACCGGGTGTCGGCGCATTGCGGGCTCGGACCACGCGCGGCTCGCGCGAGTGCGGAACGGCTTCGCGCTGCAACACACTCCACGACTCGCAGAGGCACCGGTCGGAATCGAACCGACGAATGGAGGTTTTG
>CAWKNZ010000006.1:0-204129 GCA_963851265.1 uncultured Gemmatimonadales bacterium | reverse complement strand
CCGCCGACCCGTCGATGTCCAGGTCGACGGTGTAGTGCATGGTCAACGGGAGGTCGCCCGTGTACGAGACGGCGACCACGCCCGGCCTCCGCGCCATGTCGTCCTTCACCGCGCGATAGAAGAGGCGCACCTTCGCGTCGTCGTAGCCGTACGTCCAGACGTCGAAGTCGGCGACCGCCACGTTGGACGGGTCGAACCCGACGTCCACGCGGCGGCCCCGGTCGAGCGCCCGCAGGAAAAGCCCCGCGGTGACGAGCAGCAGGAGCGAGACCGCCACCTGGCCGGCGATGAGCACGCCCCGCGCGGTGGAGCGCCGCGAGCCGGCGCCGGCGGTGTCGTTGCGCAGGCGCGTGTTGACGTCGACCCGTGCCGCCTGCAGCGCCGGCGCGAGGCCGAAGGCGACGCCGGTGGCGAGCGACACCACGAGCGTGAAGGCGAGCACGCGCGCGTCCGGCGACAGGTCGCCGACGACGAACGGCGTGTTCACCGGCATCGGAACGTGCGCGAGCAGGCGCGTCGCGTTCACCGCGACCAGCACGCCGCCCGCCGCGCCGAGCGCGTAGAGCAGCAGGCTCTCGGTGAGCAGCTGCCGGACGAGGCGGCCGCGCGTCGCGCCGAGCGCCAGCCGCACCGCCGTTTCGCGCCGGCGGGCGACGGCGCGCGCCAGCAACATCGCGGCGACGTTGACGCTCGCGATGAGCAGCACGAGCCCCGACGCGCCGAGCAGGAGCGCGAGGAATCCCAGGACCCGGCCGTGGAGGTCGGACGGAAGGCCCGACAGCGACGAGAGGCGGGCCGCCGTGAAGCGCCGGTAGTCGACCGGCTCGTTCCCGTCCGCGGCCCACTGCGCCGTGAGGCGCGACAGCTCGCGCTGGAGCACGTCCCGGCCGACGCCGCGCCGCACCCGCGCGACGAGCTGGAGCCACGTGGGGTGCGGGTCCGTGAGGAGGTCGCTGCCCCGCCCCAGCAGCCGCTGCATCGCCAGCGGCACCCACGCGTCGGTGCGCAGCGGAGCGTACACGCCGTGGAACATGGGCGGCGCGACGCCGACGACGGTGAACGCGTTCCCGTTCAGCCGCACGGTGCGACCGATCACGCCCGAATCGCCGGCGAACCGCGTCGTCCAGAAGTCGTGCGAGATCACGACCACCGGGTGTGCGCCCGGCGCGCCGTCCTCGTCGGGCGTGAAGAAGCGTCCGAGCGCCGGCCGCACCCGCAGTACGCCGAAGTAGTTCCCCGACGCGAGGGTGCCCTGGGCGGCGATGCCTTCGCGCCCCGTGCTGATCGTGAGCGGCATCATCGCCCAGGCGGCGACGTCCGCCGCCGGACGCGCCCGGGCGCCGTCGCGGAGGAACCGGTAGTACGGGTACGACGCCCAATCCGAGCCGGTGCCCTCGCCGGTGCCGTCGGCCAGCGTGCGATGCACTTCGACGAGGCCGCCGACGTCCGACACGCCCGGGAGCGGACGCAGCGCGATCGCGTTCGCCGCGCTGAAGATCGTCGTCACCGCGCCCGTGCCGAGCGTGATGACGAGCACCGCCACAACGGTGAAGACCGGGCTCCTGCGGAGCATCCGGGCGGCGAAGCGGAGGTCGCGCAGGATGGCGTGCAGCATCAGTCGGCCCGCAGCGCCGCCGCCGGGTCGTTCACGGTCTCCTCCACCACCCGCCCGTCGAACAGGTGCACGGTCCGCTCCGCGTGCAGCGCGTACCGCGGGTCGTGCGTCACCATGCACACCGTCGCGCCGCCGCGGTGCAACTCCTTCAACAGCTCCATCACGCTCTCGCCGTTGGCGCTGTCGAGGTTGCCCGTGGGCTCGTCCGCCAACACGATCGCCGGGTCGCCGACCACCGCGCGCGCCACCGCCACCCGCTGCTGCTGGCCGCCCGAAAGCTGCGCGGGGTAGTGTCGCTGCCGGTGACCCATCCCTACCCGCTCGAGCGCCGCGGTGACGCGCCGCCGCCGCTCCGCCGCGCCCAACGCGTACTCTCCGGACCGGTACGTCAGCGGCAGCTCGACGTTCTCGTACACCGTCAGGTCCCCGATCAGGTTGAACGCCTGGAACACGAACCCGATCTGCCGGTTGCGGACCCGCGCCCGCCCGACCGCGTCCAGCGTGGTCACGTCCTGCCCCGCGAGCGTGTACGTGCCCCCACTCGGCGTGTCCAGCAGGCCGAGGATCGAGAGCAGCGTCGTCTTGCCGCACCCCGAGGGGCCGGCGATCGCCACGTACTCGCCCTCGCCGATCGCGAGGTGCACCGCGGACAGGGCGTGCGTCTCGACCTCGTCGGTGAGGAAGACCTTCTGGACGCCGTCGAGCGAGAGGAGGGAAGCCATGGGAGAATGAGGGTCACCGGATCCGTAACCGGTCCTGCGCGTCGTACTGCGACACGTCCGAGACGATCACCCGGTCGCCCGGCCGGAGCCCGCGGACCACCTCGACCGCGTTCACCGAGGCGCGGCCTAACGTGACGCGCACCCGCTCGGCCGCGCCGCCGTCCGCCGTGAGCCGGAAGATCCCGACCGTGCTCTCCGGCTGGCCGTACGCCGGGCGCCCGACCGAGAGCACGTCCGGCAGCCGCTCGATCTCGACCGTGCCGTCCACCGAGAGGTCCGCGCGCGCGCCCGGCGGCAGCGGCCCGTCGAGCGCGACCTCGACGGCGACCGTGCCGTTCTGCACCGACGGGTCGACGCGCATCACGTGCCCCGGCATCACCCCGGTCGCCCCGCCCGTCGCCACGGCCTGCCCCGCGCGCTGGTCGCCGTTCGCGGAGCCGGTGCGCGTGTCGACCGCCACCGGCTGCCCGACCGCGACGTCCTTGGCCTGCGTCTCGGGCACGCGCAGCACGGCCTTCAGCCGCCCCGGCTGCGCCACGCGCGCGAGCACCTGCCCCGGCAGCACCCACTGCCCGAAGTCGAGGTCCATGCTCTGCAGCACCCCCGCCTCGCCCGCGGTCACGCGCATCGACGCGAGCCGCTGCCGCTGGAACTCGGCCACCGCGCGCATGCGGCCGACGTTCGCCTCCTCGAGCGAGAGCTGCTGCCCGATCGTGCTCGCCGCCAGCGCCAGCCGCCGCTGCTCGATGTCGCGCCGCAGCGCGAGCGAGCTCGCCTTCTCCCGCGCGTTCTGCACCTCGTAGCCGCTCGCCAGCCCGCGGCGGCCTAACGTGTCGAACCCCTCGGACGTCCGCCGCGCCTCGGCGAACTCGTTCTGCAGCGCCGCGACCGCCGACTGCTGCGCGAGCCGCTGCGTCTCGAGCTGCGTCCGCAGGCTCACGAGGTTGGCCTGTGCGGCCCCGAGCTGGCGTTCCGCGTCGAGCAACTGCAGCTGCACGTCGGGGTTCGAGAGTTCGAGGATCACCGTGCCCGCCTCGACCGCCGCGCCCGGACGCACGCGGATCTGCTCCACGCGCCCCTGCGTCAGTGCCGAGATGAGGCGCACGTGCTCGGGCACGAGCGTCCCCGGCGCGCGCACCTGCCGCACCAGCGACCCCCGCCGCACGGTGTCGATCCACAGCGTCGCGCGCTCCACCGTCGGCGCTGCGGGCTCGAGCCGCGCCAGCGCCGCGGTCGCGACCGCCGCGAGCGCGAGCGCGGCGGCGATCAGAGCGTTGCGGAGCGATTTCTTGCGCTTGGGGCGGGCGATGTCCACGAACAGCGTCGGGCGGAAAAGCGGGCGGGCGGTGACACGAGAACGCGCCCCCACACGACAACTCCCGTACCGCCCGTCACGGGGCGGACGCCGTTCAATCGCAACGACTTACGAAGCCACCCGCGGCGCCGGGCGTGTCCGACCGCGGGACGGCGCTGTCCGAACGCGAACAGCACCGCCCGGACCCGTCCACCGATGCCGCCGTCGGGAAACGCCGGCATCGGACGCGCGCCCGGTCAGCCGAGCAGCTCACGCACGCGCGGAATCACGCGCGTGCCGTACAGCTCGATGCTCCGCATCATCCGGTCGTGCGAGAGCGTCCCCGCGCTGTACTTCATGTCGAAGCGTGCGATGCCGAGGGCGCTCGCCGTGGCGGCGATCTTGCGCGCCACCGTCTCGGGCGATCCCACGTACAGCGAGCCGCGCTCGACCTCCTGCTCGAACGCCGCCCGCGAGCATCGGCCCCCACCCGCGCTCGCCGCCGATGCGGTCGTGCATCCGGCGGTAGTCCGGCCACAGCTCGTCGCGCGCCTGCGCGTCCGTCTCGGCCACGTACCCCGGCGAGTGCACGCCGACGGGCTGCACCGGTACGCCGGCCTGCTCCAACGCGCGGTGGTAGAGGTCGACGTACGGCGCGAAGCGCCGCGGATCGCCGCCGATGATCGCGAGCATCATCGGAAGGCCGTAGTGTGCCGCGCGTACCACCGACTCCGGGCTTCCCCCGACACCGACCCACGTTCGCAGCGTCCCGCACTCGACCGTCGGGAACACGCGCTGCCCACTGAGCGGCGCCCGCGTCGTCCCCTGCCAGGTCACCGGTTCCTGTCGGAGCAGCGCCGCGAACAGGTCGAGCTTCTCGTCGAACAGCGTCTCGTACTGCCGCAGGTCGTACCCGAACAGCGGAAACGACTCGGTGAACGAGCCGCGCCCGAGGATCACCTCGGCCCGCCCGCGCGACAACGCGTCGACGGTGGCGAAGCGCTGAAACACCCGCACCGGGTCGTCCGAGCTCAGCACCGTCACCGCGGAGCCAAGCCGGATCCGCTGCGTGCGGGCCGCGATCGCGGCGAGCACGACCTCCGGCGCCGAGACCGCGAAGTCGGCGCGATGGTGCTCCCCGACACCGATGAAGTCGATCCCCACCCTATCGGCGAGCACCGCCTCGTCGACCACGTCGCGGAGCACCTGCGCGTACGGGCGCGGCCGCCCGTCGGCGTCCGCGGTGACGTCGCCGAACGTATCAAGCCCGAGTGCGAGCGGCTGGGTCATGGTGCAAACGGGGTGGACGGATCATCCGCCGGGGTCGGCTCGCGCAGCCGGTCGGCGCCGAACGCCTCGACAATATGGCGCCCCCGAACGAGAATGCGGCCGCAGTCGTCCCCACGCCCGACTCCAGTCGACGAACGTGTTCCCATGCCCCGCACCGCGCTCGCACTCCTGGCCCTCGCCGTCTTGCACTGCGCCCCCACCGCGCCGCAGGCCGCGGAGCCCGTCCCACTGTACCACGCCCTCGTGAGCGAGTACGGCATGGGGGAGGAAACGGTCGTCCGCGACCGCGCCGCGTGGGACGCGGCCTGGGCACGGCTGCAGAACGGCATGGTCGCGCCACCACTTCCCGCGGTCGACTTCAGCGCCTCGAGCGTCGTCCTCGTGGCCATCGGCCAGCGATCGTCGGGTGGCCACGACGTGCGCGTCACGGGCGTCACGCGCGACGGCGCCGACGCGGTCGTCCGCTACGCGGTGACCGAGCCGGCGCCGGGGTGCATGACGGCGCAGATGATCACGTCGCCCGTCGACGTCGTGCGCGTGCCCCGGATCGTCGGGCACGCGCGGTTCGAGCGCGCGACCGTCCGGGGTACCTGCTGACTCCCGCCGGCGTTAGACGCTCCGGCGCCGGCGCGCGACGAGGAGCACGCCGCCGAGCCCCGCGCCGAACAGCACCCAGGTGGCCGGCTCGGGCGTGACCTCGGCGACCACGTTCGTGAACTGGTGCTCGTAGTTGAGGTACTGGCCGTTCTGGAACAACCCGCGCCCCGCGCTGGGCGCGGCGGTCGGGGCGGCATCCGTACACGCGCCGGCCGCGACGACGAGAGATAGGAGTGCCGACGGGAATCGGCGTGCACGCGCTGTGCTCCGCGGTGGACGGCAGGGCATCGTGACACCTGGGCGGGAGGAAACGCGGCCACGCGCAACGTGAGGCACGACGCGCGGGACGACGCCGGTCGAACGGCCGCGCGACTGCAGCGCCGCTGCCACATCGCCGCACGATGCGCCGACGACCGTCGGTCCGACGCCGCGCACGGCGCGAGCCGGGTCAGCGCTTCGCGTGCACCGACGCCCGCGCCTGTCCCGTCGCCCCGGCCTGGACCACCAGCCCCGCGGCCGTGACGTAGGCCCCCTGCACCATCACCGAGTCCACCGTCGCCGACAGCGTGAGCACGCCGGCGATCGTCCGGTTCAACCCGCTCAGCAGCAGCGCCCGCCCGCGCTCGAGCGCCGGTGCCACCGGCACGCGCGCCCGTTCGCGAAACAGCGCACGCAGCGCGTCGGACCCCAGCCACGCCGCCGCGTTCACGAGCGTGTTGTTCGTGCGCAGGTCGTAGTCGAGGTCCGGCACGTCCACCTCGCCGCGGCGCGCGTCGATGCGCGGCCGCCCCACGAAGTGCAGCGTCCCCGCGGCGTCACCAGTGAAGGCGACGGTGAGCGCGAGCCGCCCCGAGTCCGCCGGCGCCGCCGCGACCGACTGCACCGTGATGGTCTGCCCCGCCTGCGTCACCGAGCGCCCGCGCAGCGCCGCGGTGACGACGCGCGACGCCGTCGCGTAGTCGACGACCCCCTCGAGCGCCACGTGGAATCCCGAGCCCGCCACCTCGCGCGCGAGCGGCGGCAGCGGCACGTCGGGCGTCGGTGGCTCGGCGCCGGTGACGATCTTCGGATACGCGTCGAGCCCCGCCTGGACGTCGAGCACGTGCCCCGCCCCGCCGACCCGCCCCACCCGCAGCGTCTGCGGCCCGAGCAGGAGCCACACGCCGTCGGTGAGGCGAATCGGCCGGCTGAGCGCGCCCCACCAGCCGGTTGCCTGCTTGGTCAGGTCCACCGCGGCCACCTTGCGGTCGATGGCCGGCAGCTGGGCCTCGAGCGCGTGCCGCGCCGCCTCGACCACGCGGTCGGTCACGTCGACGTTGAGAATCCCCACGCGGCAACGATCGCGGGGCGCCGCCGACGCCGGCTCCAACCGTTCGAGGCGCGAGACGGCCCGCAGGTGCCAGTTCGGCGCGAGCGTGAGCGGGGCCGCGAGTTCCACCACCACGCGCGGCCGCGCGTCGCGCGCGTCGCCGCCGCAGCCCGCCTTCAGCGTCGCGCCTACCGGCGTGCGGTAGAAGCCCCGCGCCGCGTAGGCGAGCGTCGTGCGCATGCGCACCTCCGGGCCGGCGATCGTGGCGACGAACGGCGCGCGCGTCGCGACGAACGCGTAGTGCTTGCGGTCGTCGTCGCCCAGCCGCCGCACGCTGTCGAGCGACCCGAACGTGCGCGGCACCACCCGCTCGACGATCCCGAGCACCGGCGTCACGTCGTAGTCGAGCGGCACGGCGAAACGCGACATCGGCTGGGGAGGCGGCGCCGGGGCGCCGGTCGACACGCCCGCCGGCGTCGCGCCGGTCGACCGCCCGCCCGCAGGCGTGCGGTCGCGCGAGCACGCGCCGGCACACACGGCGACGCCCGCGAGCACCCACGCCGCCGGGCGTCGCACCCCTCGTCCGCAGGACGTCGGCGTCACCCGTGCCGCCGCGACTTCCGCGCGTGGTACTGCGCCACCGCGCCCTGCTGCGCCAGCAGCCGCTCCGCGTAGCGCGCGACCATGGCCGGCGTCCGCCACCGGCCGGCCTGCATCACGGCAGGCAATTCGAGCCCCGCGCCGACCAGGTCCTGCGCCATCCCCACCCGGCACGAGTGCCCCGAGACGGCGGACTGCTCGACGCCGAGCCGCCGCAGCTGCGGCACCGCGCGCCCGGCCATCTTCTTGAGAATGGCCGGCACCTTCTGCGCGTGCAGCGCCGTCTCGCCGACGCGCCCACGTGCGGTGACGGCGCGGAACACCGGCCCGCGCACGATCACGGCGGCGGCGAGCCACGCGCGCAACGCCGAGGCCGCCTCCGGGCCGATGTAGGCCGTGGCGCCCTCGCCGGTCTGGTCGGTCTTGCTTCGTCGGATGGTGACCGTCGCGCCGCCGTCGTCCGCCGCCACGACGTCGTCCACCCGCAGGGCGACGAGCTCGCTGCGGCGCGCCAGCAGATCGCGCGCGACCAGCAGGATCGCGACGTCGCGCTGATCGATGAGCCGCGCCGGACCTCCGGCGCCGTAGCTCGCGAGGATGTGCGCCACCGCGCGTTCGGTGAGCCCCGCGGCCTGCCGCTGCCGCGTGCCCTGCCCCGCCGCGGCACGGGCCGCACTCCACGCCCGCGTTGCCGCCGTCAGCGCCAGCCGCACGTCCTCGGCCTTCGTCGGGTCGTTCACCCCGGCCGCACGGTGGAGCGCGGCCACACTCGCCACGTACCGCCGCACCGTGGCCGGGGCGCGCGTGACCGCGTGCGCGTCGATGAACGCCGCCACGTCGCCCGGCCGCGCCGGCAGCGGCAGGCGACGTTCGCTCCGGCACCACCGCGTCCAGAGCGAGAGGTCGCTGCGCAGCGCCCGCAGCGTATTTGCCGCCCGCGCCCCGGCCACGCGCTGCGCGGTCGCGGCCAGGCGCTCGGCCACCGCCGGCGGCAGGTACAGCGCCGCCACCACCGGGGCGAGCGCGTGCGGTCCGGCACCCACGGGCGAGCCGGCGGCCGGCGAGACGGGATCGTTCACGGGAGATGTCTGGAGCGGCAGTAGCGGTGCGGCGGGCGCATGGGCCCGGCGCCGAATATACGCCGCAACCCGCCGCCAAACGTCGCCGGATGTGCGCCCGCGGTGACGTAATCGTTACATGGCGCGCGACTGGCCGCCACGCCACCGGAACGCCGGTCGCGAGTAGCATCCCCCGGCTCGCCCAACGTGACGCGCGCAGCGCTCGTCGCACAGCTTCCGCCACCTTCCGCGACTCCCGACGAATCCCGCAATGCGACGCCTGTTCCCACACTCGACCATCCTCGGCGTTCTCGCCGTGGCGGCCTTCGCCGCCTGCGGCGGCAAGTCTGATAACGGCAACTCGAGCGCGGCCGGCGGCTCGGGGGCGGGCGGCGCCGACCTCACCGGCGCGGGCTCGACCTTCGCCGCGCCGCTCTACTCGCGGTGGGCCGCGGACTACGCGGCGAAGGCGGGCGTGCGCGTGAATTACCAGTCGATCGGTTCGGGCGGCGGCATCCGCCAGCTCTCGGAGCAGACCGTCGACTTCGGCGCCACCGACGCGCCGATGACCGACGACGAACTCGCGAAGGCCAAGGGCGGCCCCATCATGCACATCCCGACCGCGATGGGTGCCGTCGTCGTCACGTACAACCTGCCCCAGGTGACGACGCCGCTGAAGTTCACCGGCGATGTGCTCGCCGACATCTTCCTGGGCAAGATCACGTCCTGGAACGACCCGCGCATCGCGGCCGTCAACCCCGGCGTCAGCCTGCCCAACACGGCCATCCTCGTCGCGCACCGCTCCGACGGCAGCGGCACCACCTACACCTTCACCGACTACCTCACGGCCGTGAGCCCGGCGTGGAAACAGGCGGTCGGCAAGGGGAAGGACGTCAAGTGGCCGGTCGGCCTCGGCGGCAAGGGCAACGAGGGCGTCGCCGGTACGGTGAAGCAGAGCCCGGGCGCCATCGGCTACGTCGAGCTCGCGTACGCGCGGCAGAACAAGCTCCCCGCGGCGGCGATCCGCAACGCGGCGGGCAACTTCGTCGCCCCGTCGGTCGAGACGACCACCGCAGCCGCGGCCGGTGCGCTCGCCGCCCTGCCTGCCAACACGGACTACCGCGTCTCGATCGCCAACGCGCCCGGCGGCAACGCGTATCCGATCTCGACGATGACGTGGATGCTCGTCTACCGGACGCCGCGCGACACGGCGAAGGCGCGCAAGCTCGTCCAGTTCCTCCGCTGGGGCCTCACCGACGGCCAGGCGGTCGAAACCGCGCTCGACTACGCGCCGCTCCCCACCGCGATGACCGCCCGCCTGCGGCAACGCCTCGACTCCCTCGGTGTCGGCGCCGCGAAGTGACGGGTTGGCGTTTCACGACACGGCCCCGGCTGCCAGGCTGGTGCGTTACCCGGCCGTGACACGATTGTAGCCTCCGGCGTGACAGGAGCGGGTCATCATCCCGGCCTCACCCCGACCCTGGAGCGCTTCGTGAACGTTAAATCACTCTCGAAATCCACCCTCTACCGGCGCGCGACGCTCGCCGTAACCGTCGCGTTCACCTTCGTCGCGCCGGCTGCCGCGCGCGCGCAGGACCTGACGGGCGCGGGCTCGACCTTCGCCGCGCCCCTCTACTCGCGCTGGGCCACGGACTACGCGGCGAAGGCGGGCGTGCGCGTGAATTACCAGTCGATCGGTTCGGGCGGCGGCATCCGCCAGCTCTCCGAAATGACGGTCGACTTCGGCGCCACCGACGCCCCGATGACGCCGGCCGAGATGGCCGCGGCGAAGGGCGGCCCGATCCTGCACGTGCCGGTCGCGATGGGTGCCGTCCTCCCGGTCTACAACCTCCCGGGCGTGACGCAGCCGCTGCATTTCACCGGTGAAGTGCTCGCCGACATCTTCCTCGGCAAGATCACGAAGTGGAACGACCCGCAACTCGTCGCGCTCAACCGCGGCGCGCGCCTGCCGGATACCGACATCCTCGTCATCCACCGCTCCGACGGCAGCGGGACGACGTACATCTGGACGGACTACCTCTCGACCGTGAGTCCGTCGTGGAAGTCGACGGTGGGCACCGGCAAGGACGTGAAGTGGCCGGTCGGCCTCGGCGGCAAGGGGAACGAGGGTGTCGCCGGGCAGGTGAAGCAGACGCCCGGTGGCATCGGCTATGTCGAGCTCGCGTACGCGCGGCAGAACAAGCTGCCGCTCCCGATGGTGCGCAACGCGGCCGGTCAGTTCGTGCTGCCGAGCCCCGCGGGCGTGACCGCCGCCGCGGCCGCGATCGCGAAGGGTCTGCCGGCCAACACCGACTACCGGGTGTCCATCATCAACGCGCCGGGCCGCGAAGCGTACCCGATCTCGTCGATGACGTGGGCGCTCATCTACACCAACCAGAAGGACGCGGCCAAGGGCAAGAAGCTGCTCGACTTCCTGCGGTACGGCCTGGGCGACGGCCAGCAGAGCGCCGCGCAGCTCGACTACGCGCCGCTCCCGCCCAACCTGCTGGTCCAGCTCCGCAAGCGCCTCGGTACGGTCACCGTCGCCTCGCGCTAGACCGTCGAAGCCGGTAGCGCGCACCGCCCATCCCCGCCCTACGCCGGGCGCGCCCGCGCCCGGTCTCGGCCGTGCGCGGGCGCGACCACGTCGCCCGCCGCATTTTTGTAGCACGTTCGGCACACTTCCCGGCTGCGAGGGACGGTGGCCGCTCATCTCACAATCCCGCTTGCCAACATGACTCAGCGTCGCTCCTTCGTGACCGCGGCCGTCCTCGCAGCGCTCGTCGGCCCGGCCACGATTCTCGCGCAGCCCTCGGGCGCCACCAACCTGCCGAGTGACAGTGCGTCCGGCCCCACCAACCTGCGCTACAAGGGCGTGACCATCACGCCGGTCGCCTTCTTCGCGGCGGAGGCGTTCTACCGGCAGCGCACGCTGCAGTCCGACATGCCATCGTCGTACAACGCCTTACCGTTCACGCACACGGCCCAGGGCCAGATCTCCGAGTTCCGCGGCTCGGCGCGCCAGTCTCGGCTCGGCGTGCTGGGCGAGGGGCGCCTGTCGCAGGTCACGGCGACCGGGTACTTCGAGGGCGACTTCCTCTCGGCCGGCGCGAGCTCCAACTCCAACGAGAGCAACAGCTACACGTTCCGCGTGCGCCAGTTCTGGGCGCAGGCGGCGTTCAAGAACGGGTTCACGTTCACCGGCGGCCAGACCTGGAGCCTGCTCGCGGCCAACCGCCAGG
This sequence comes from uncultured Gemmatimonadales bacterium, assembly GCA_963851265.1. Lineage (GTDB taxonomy): Bacteria > Gemmatimonadota > Gemmatimonadetes > Gemmatimonadales > Gemmatimonadaceae > BPUI01. The sequence continues at coordinate 192,402 of CAWKNZ010000006.1, read as the reverse complement.
GCATCGTCGCGCGCGGCGAGTACGTCCCGTCGACGATCGACGCCCAGTACGTGCCCGGCTTCGACTGGGCGCGCCAGTTCACGGCGCGGCTCACGTACCGCGCGAACCCGAACTTCACGATCGCCGGGTCGCTCGAGGAGCCGCAGACCACCCTCACGGTGCGCGGCAACAACTACAACCCGACGGTCACTCCGCTCTACGGGCAGGCCGGCGGCGGCGCGCTGAACGCGACGAACAACTACTCCTACGACGCCGCCCCGGACGCGATCGTGAAGATCGCGCTCGACCAGCCCGGCGTCGCGCACTTCGAGCTCAAGGCCATCGGCCGCGTCTTCCGCGACCGCATCTACACGGTCATCCCGGCCGCTGGCACGGTGCCGGCGAGCAACGGCGGCGCGAACAACTACACGACCACCGCCGGCGGCGTTGGGGCGAGCCTCTTCCTGCCGATCCAGAAGAAGGTCGACATCGGCCTCAACGCCCTGTACGGGCGCGGGATCGGCCGGTACGGGTCGTCGCAGATCGCCGACGCCACGACGAACGCGCAGGGCCAGATCGTGCCGATCCGCGCCGCGCACGGCTTGGCCACCCTCGACATCCACGCCACGCCCGCGCTCGACATCTACGCCTATGGCGGCGGCGAGTACGCGTACCGCACGGCCGATGCGAACGCCGCCGGGAAGGGCGTCGGCTACGGGTCGCCTCTCCTCAACAACACGGGGTGCGACGCCGAACTGCTCCCCACGAGCGTCACCGCCCCGACCGCCGGTGCGTGCAGCGCGGACACGCGCTTCGTCGCGCAGGGCGCCGGCGGGTTCTGGTACCGCTTCTACCGCGGTACCCGCGGCACGGTCCAGTTCGGCATGCAGTACTCGCACACCGAGCGCGCCACCTGGTCGTCGAACGCGACGGCGACCGCGGCGACGGGCGGCGGGCGGGTCCAACCGCTCGCGACCGACAACATGGTCTACAGCTCGTTCCGTTACTACCTGCCGTAACCGGGACGCGCAGCCCCGGGGCCTGTGACCACGTCGTTACAACGCCCCGGTCGGCTCGCCTCTCCCCTCTTGACCGGCACGCCTAGGTTTCCGCCCGCCTCCTATGTCTGACCTGACCCTCCCGTCCGACGCGGCTGCGGCGACCCTGGCGACGTCTGTGAGTACGGCCCCGGTTCGGGCCCCGTTGCCCCCGCCGGCTCCGCCTCCGGCCGGGGCGCCGCCGCCGAGCGTTCCGCCGGTCGCCGACGGTCCCGCCGAGCCGGTCGCCGCCGAGCAGTTGGCCGGCCGCGCAGTCGGCGACTCGATCTACCGCTGGACGGTGACCTTCTTCGCCGCCTGCATCCCCGTCCTGCTGCTCCTGCTCGCGATCGAGGTGGTGTCGGCGGGGTGGCCGGCGCTGCGGCAGTTCGGCCCGCACTTCCTCGTCTCGACCGACTGGGACCCGGTGCAGGGGCAGTTCGGCGCCGGGCCGGCGATCTTCGGCACGATCGTCACCTCCATCCTCGCGCTCCTGCTCGCGACGCCCCTCGCCCTGGGCGTCGCGGTGTTCATCTCGGAGCTCGCGCCCGGCTGGCTGCGCGCGCCGCTCGGCTTCCTCGTCGACCTGCTCGCCGCGGTGCCGAGCGTCGTGTACGGGCTCTGGGGCGTGTTCGTGCTCATTCCGCTGCTCCGCGAGCACGTCATGCCCTTCATTCAACGCGACCTGCACCTCGGCAGTTTCCCGCTCTTCAGCGGCGCGCCGTACGGCCCGAGCGTCTTCGCCGCGGGGGTGATCCTCGCGATCATGGTGCTGCCCTACATCTCGTCGGTCTCGCGCGAGGTGCTGCTCGTCGTGCCGCGCTCGCAGCGCGAGGCCGCGCTCGCGTTGGGCGCGACGCGGTGGGAGACCATCCGCGGCGCAGTCATCCCGTACGCCAAGTCGGGCATCATCGGCGGCATCATCCTCGGCCTCGGTCGCGCGCTCGGCGAGACGATGGCCGTGACGATGGTGATCGGCAACCGGCAGGACATCGCGGCGTCGCTCTTCAAGCCCGGCTATACCATGGCCTCGCTCATCGCGAACGAGTTCTCCGAGGCGTCGAGCGACATCCACCTCTCCGCCCTCATGGCCGTCGGCGTGGTGCTCTTCGCGATCACGCTCCTCGTCAACGCGATCGCGCGGTGGCTCGTCTGGCGCGTCTCGCGCAGCCCGGGGAGCGCCGCGTGACGACGGCCGCCCTGCCCGTCCCGTCGGCCCCGCGCCCCGTCCCGCCGCGCGCGCGCGGGAGTGCGGCCCTCAAGCACCGCCGCACGGTCGTCAACGCGATCATGCTGGGCCTGCTCGGCGCCGCCGCGGTGGTGGCCGTGCTGCCGCTGCTGTTCATCCTGTTCTACCTGTTCAAGGTCGGGTTCAGCTCCATCAACCTGAACTTCTTCACGCACGGCCCCGCCCCCGTGGGCGACGCCGGCGGCGGGATGGGGAACGCCATCGTCGGCACGCTCGTGCTGGTCGGGATGGCGTGCGTGATCGGCCTCCCCGTCGGCATCGGCGCGGGCATCTACCTGGCCGAGTTCCGCGGCGGCCCGCTCGCCACGGCCGTCCGCTTCCTGTCGGACGTGCTCAACGGCATGCCGTCGATCGTGATCGGCATCTTCGCCTGGGCCCTGCTCGTCCGGCCCGTGCACCACTTCTCGGCGCTCGCCGGCGGCGTTGCGTTGGGCGTGATGATGATCCCGCTCCTCACCCGCACCACCGAGGAGCTGATCCGCACCGTGCCCAACGCCCTGCGCGAGGCCGCGCTGGCGCTCGGGTACCCGCGGTGGCGCACGTCGCTGACCATCGTGCTGCGCACCGCGCTCCCCGGCATCGCGACGGGCGCCCTGGTCGCCGTCGCGCGCATCGCGGGCGAGACCGCGCCGCTACTCTTCACCGCGCTCGGCAACCAGTTCTGGTCGTTCTCGCCCACGCAGCCGATCGCGGCCATGCCGCTGCAGATCTTCAACTACGCCATCAGTCCGTACGACGAATGGCACGCGCAGGCGTGGGCGGGCGCGCTCGTGCTGCTGCTCCTGATCTTCGTTCTCAGTGTCGCGGCCCGCTACGCGACGCGCACGCGCTACGGCGCTGGCGGCGACTGACCTCCATGACCCCGGCCATCGAAGTGCCCGTCACGGTTCCCCGCGCGCCGGCGACGGCGCCCGGCACGACCCTCACCGACCAGGAGCGCCCGATTCCGACCACGGCCGCGCGCGCGGACCGCTCGCTCGGCGCAGCGGTCGCGCTCCCCGAACAGGACGAGGCGGCCGTCGCCGCGCGGCAGGCCGCGCCGCCGCGGCGCACGCGGCTCGCCGCCGACCGCCTCGACGCGTACTTCGGCGCGACGCACGCCGTGAAGCAGGTGTCGCTCGAGTTCACCGAGCACGAGGTGACCGCGATCATCGGGCCGTCCGGGTGCGGCAAGTCGACGCTCCTGCGCTGCTTCAACCGGATGCACGAGACCGCGCCCGGCGCGCGCGTCGGCGGGTCGGTGCGCCTCGACGGCCACGACATCTACGCGCGCGGTGCGAACCCGGTCTCGGTACGCCGCCTCGTCGGCATGGTGTTCCAGCGCCCGACGCCGTTCCCTACGATGTCGATCCGCGAGAACGTGCTCGCCGGGCTGCGCACGATGGGGAGCGACCAGCCGAAGCGCGCCGAACACGGCGCAATCGTCGAGCGCGCGCTGCGCCGCGCCGCACTGTGGGACGAGGTCAAGGACCGCCTCGGCGCGAGCGCGGTCGGCCTCTCGGGCGGGCAGCAGCAGCGCCTCTGCATCGCGCGCGCGCTCGCCAACGAACCCGAGGTGCTCCTGCTCGACGAGCCCACCGCGTCGCTCGACCCGATCAGCACGCAGCGCGTCGAGGAGCTGGTGCACGAGCTGAAGCGCGAGATCACGGTCGCCATCGTCACACACAGCATGCAGCAGGCGGCACGCGTCTCGGACCGTACCGCGTTCATGCTCGCGGGCCAACTGGTCGAGGTGTCGGACACCCGCACCCTGTTCACCACGCCGGCCGACCACCGCACGGAAGCGTACATCACCGGGCGGTTCGGGTGACGGTCGCGCCGCAGCCGCCGGCTCGGGCCGCGGTGCCGACGACCGGCGCGCCGTCGGCTGGCGACGCGACCGGCCACGGAACGATCACCGCGCGCAAGTTCTCGTTCTGGTACGGCCCCAAGCAGGCCCTGTTCGACATCGACCTCGGCATTCCGGCCCACGCGGTCACGGCGTTCATCGGGCCGTCCGGGTGCGGCAAGTCGACGTTCCTGCGCTCCATCAACCGGCTCAACGCGCTGCTGCCGGGCGTGCGGCACACGGGAGCGCTCGAACTCGACGGGACCGACGTCTACGACCGCAATTACGACCTCACGGCGCTCCGGCAGCGCGTGGGGATGGTGTTCCAGCGCTGGAACCCCTTCCCGCGCTCGATCTACGACAACGTCGCGTACGGCCCGCGCGTCAACGGCACGCGCCAGCGCCGTGCGCTCGACGGAATCGTCGAGAGCTCGCTCCGCCGCGCCGCGCTGTGGGACGAGGTCAAGGACCGCCTCGACTCGAGCGCGTTGAGTCTCTCCGGAGGCCAGCAGCAGCGCCTCTGCATCGCGCGCGCGCTGGCCAACGAACCCGAGGTGCTCCTGCTCGACGAGCCGGCCTCGGCGCTCGACCCGATCGCGACGCAGAAGATCGAGGAACTGCTGTACGAGCTGAAGCGCGAGTTGACCGTCGTCATCGTCACGCACAACCTGCAGCAGGCGGCGCGCATTTCGGATCACACGGCGTTCTTCTACCTCGGCCGCCTCGTCGAAGTCGGCGAGACGGATCGCATCTTCACGAGTCCGCGCGAGGACCGCACGGAAGCGTACATCACCGGGAGGTTCGGATGACCGCACCGATCGTCGCCCCCACCGACGGGGAGCCGACCCCCGCACGGCCGGCCGCCCCCACGTCGGCCGCGTCGGCCTCGGGGTACCGGCACTTTCACGAAGATCTCGAGACGCTGAAGCAGCGGCTGCTCGAGATGGCGCATAAAGCCGAGGCCCTCGTGGAGTTGAGCGTCAACGCGCTGCTCCAGGAGGACGAGGGCCTCGCGCAGGCCGTGATCGCCAACGACGACGAGCTCGACCAGCTCGAACTCGTCGTCGAGCAGCTCGCCATCTCGCTCCTCGCGCTGCAGCAGCCGCTCGCGCGCGACCTGCGCTTCGTCATCGGTGCCATCAAGGTGTCGAGCGACCTCGAGCGCGTGGGCGATCACGCCGTCAACATCGCGCAGTCCACGCTCCGCCTCACCGCGAACCGCTCCGGTCTCCTGCCGACGCCCGAGATCTCGGACATGGCGGAGCGCGCGCGCGAGATGCTGAGCGACTCGATCACCGCGTTCACGCGCGGCGACGGCGCGCTCGGCCGCGACGTCTGCGGGCGCGACGACCAGGTCGACTCGCTGCACGAGTCGGTGTTCCGCATCCTCATCACGCACATGATGAGCGACCCGCGCACCATCAACGCGTCACTCGAGCACCTGCTCGTGAGCCGCAATCTGGAGCGCGTGGCGGATCTGGCGACCAATATCGGCGAGGATGCGGTGTATCTCGCCGAGGGGAAGCAGATCAAGCATCACGTGGAGCAGTGGCCGTCGAGGGGGATTCGGCGGACGCGGTGAGCGTGGGGGCGGCGGGGTGGGCCGGCGCGCCGGCCCACCCCGCCGCCCTTTCATCAGAGCAGCCGCTCGATCGCCGCCTGCTCGTCGTCGCCTAACGTCAGATTCCGCAACGCCGCAAGATTCTGCTCCAGCTGCTCCACCCGGCTCGCCCCGATCAGCGCCGACGTCACGGCCGGCTTCCGGAGCACCCAGGCGAGCGCCAGTTGCGCGAGCGTCTGCCCCCGCCCCGCTGCGATCTCGCCGAGCGCCCGGATCTGCGCCCGCCGCTCGTCCGTGATCGCGGCGGCCTGCAGGAACCCGTGATCCTTGGCCGCACGCGAGTCGGCCGGGATGTCGCGGAGATAGCGGTCCGTCAGCAGCCCCTGCGCGAGCGGCGAGAACGCGATCGCCCCGATCCCCTCCTCGGTCAGCACGTCGAGTAGCCCCTGCTCGGGCGTGCGCTCGAACATGCTGTACTTCGGCTGGTGGATGACGAGCGGGAGTCGCACCTCGCGCGCGACCGCGACCGCGGCGCGCGTCTGCTCGGCGCTGTAGTTGGAGAGCCCCGCGTAGAGCGCCTTCCCCTGCCGCACGGCCTGGTCGAGCGCGAGGATCGTCTCCTCGACCGGCGTGTCGGGGTCGGGGCGGTGCGAGTAGAAGATGTCGACGTAGTCGAGCCCCATGCGCGCGAGACTCTGGTCGAGACTCGCGAGCAGGTACTTGCGCGACCCCCATTCGCCGTACGGGCCCGGCCACATGCGGTAGCCGGCCTTCGACGAGATGATCAGCTCGTCGCGGTAGCCCGCGAGGTCGCGCGACAGTACGCGCCCGAACGTCTCCTCCGCCGAGCCGGGGACCGGCCCGTAGTTGTTGGCGAGGTCGAAGTGCGTGACGCCGAGGTCGAACGCGCGGAGGATGATCGCCCGCCCCGTTTCGTAGACGTCGACGGTTCCGAAGTTGTGCCACAGGCCGAGCGAGATGGCCGGCAGCAGGAGGCCGCTGCGGCCGCAGCGGCGGTAGGGAATCTGGTCGTAGCGGTCGGACGCGGGCATGGGTCGGATGGAGGTCACGGGAAGGTGAGTGTCACCGATTCAACTTCGACGCCCGCCGCGCCTGAAACGGGCGAGAGCGCGTCCGCTCCGCGCAACGAGAGCTGCAGCCGCTCGACGTTCGCGAGTCGGGGGCGGTCACCGGTCACGCCTCGGCCGGCCGCCGGGCCCACCCAGTAGCTCCACTCGCCCGGGAAGGCTTCGGGCAGCATCGCGCTGCGCACCGGCGCGAGGTCCGCGATCCGCACGGTGTGCTCACCCCACGCCGTGTCGAGCCGAACGGCGGCGCCCCAACTCGTGCCGTCGTGCTCGACGAGGGTGACGTGCACCAGCTGCGCCGGTACGAGCCCGCGCGCGCGCAGCGTGAGGCGGTCGGCCCGCGCGAGGTCGTCCGCGCGCGGCGTGATCCGGTCCTGCACGACGAGCGACGCGGTGTAGTCGTCGAGGCCGCGCCCGCGCACGACCGGCAGCTCGAGGTGGAACGCGGGTGCGCCGGTGGCCGACGACGGCACGACGCGGAAGAGCCCCTCGCGCCCGCCGTCGCCGACGCGCGTGAACGCCAGGCGCCCGGCGTCGCCCGCGGGCTCGAACAACCGCAGCGGGGTGTTAGGCGCGACGACGGTGGTCGTCCAGAACTGCTGGCCGTCGAAGTCGTAGTCCCCGGGCTGACGGTGCAGCCCCTCGGGGAACGTGGTGACCGAGTCGCCGCGCGTGACGCTGACGACGTACTCGTACGCGCCCTCGCGTAGCGCGTCGGGCGGCAGGCGCGCGGCGTACTCGTACGGGCGCGACGGCGCCATCGGGAATGGGCGGAACCCGCCGGACGCGGCCCGGCGCATCCAGAGCACGACGCGGCCGGGCGCGGCGGTGTCCACGACGCCGGCGACCACCGTCGCCGGGCGGCCCGCGACGTGGTCGCCCGCGGTGAGCATCGTCACGCGGAGCGGGACGGTGTCGCGCGGAGGGGCGTGGTACTCGTCGAACCGCAGGCGCCCGAGCGTCGCCGGCAGCGCGGCACGGGTGACGGGCCCGCGGGCGCTCAGTACGTAGACGCCGGGCCTCACGTCGAACCGGCCCGCCGCGGCGGTCGCCGACGACCCCGGCGCCGCCCCGTCGGGAACCGACTGGACCGTGAAGGCCGGCCCGAGGTCGGGGAGCGCGACCGTCATCGGCCGTGCCGCGTCCAGTGCCCGCGTGACCACCTTGTCGCGACTCGGCAGCTCGAACGGGTCGCGCACGGGCACCGCGTCGGGGTACACCTCGAGCCGCCACAGACCGTCGCGCACCTTGTCGAGGAAGTAGACCCCCTCGCCCTCATAAGTGACGACCGGCGACGAACCGTAACCCGCCACGCGCCGCAGCGCGGCCGGCCGCGGCGGGACGCTGCGCGTCGACCCCGCGTAGATGAACGCGTCGGGCGCGACGAGCTCGCCGAGGTTCTCGTCGGCGCTGACGCGGAAATCGCCGAAGCGCGTGTTGGCCGGGTACGCGCCGTAACGCTGGCCGCGCGGCAGCCGCCGCATGACTTCGGCCGCGACCACCGCGCTCATCGCCTTGCGCGGCGTGTAGACGAGGTTGAGGTAGTGCGTCTGCCAGCCGAGGTTGCGCGACGCCGTCCCCAGCATGTCGTAGGCGAACATCGCCGCGAACTGCGCGCCCACCGAGCGGAAGGTCCGCGCCATCGCGGGATACATGTAGCCGGTGCGCAGGTCGGGCGAGTCGAACTCGTAGACGATGCGCGGCCGGCCGGCCAGCGCGGGCGTGCGCATCGGCCCGTAGTCGTCGACGGTGCGCAGGTACTGGCCCTGCAACTCGTGCCCCGAGTTGAGCCCCGTGGGGTACCAGCCGAACGTCGCGCCCTGCACGGCCGACCGCCGGATCGGCTCGGCGATCGCGAAGTCCTGGCTGACGTTGTGGAAGAGGATCTGCTTCGAACCCGTGCCGCGCACCGCCGCGACGAGCGCGTCGATGTAGCGCACCGAGCGCGCGGGGTCGTCCGCGTGGTGGCAGGGCTCGTTGATCATCTCGACGAACGGGATCGCCGGCTCGTCCTTGAGCGCCACGCCGGTGTACGGGTTGACGTGGTTCAGCACCTGCCGCAGGTAGTTGGCCTGCGCGGCGATCGCGGCGGGGCTCGTGCCTAACTCGCACTTCGCGAAGTGGTTGCTGAACCCCGGCTGCCGCCGCGTGTCGGCGAGCGCGTCCGGCCACGTGGCCTCGTACGTCACGATCGGGCTCAGGAGCATGTAGATGCCGCGCTCGTGCGCCTTCGCGATCAGGTAGTCCTGCAGGTCGAGGTGATCGTTGGCGACGAGGTTGCCGGCGGAGTCCGAGTTTTCCCAGTCGCCCCAGAACGACAGGCGGATCGCGTCCCACCCCATGCGCGCGAACTGCCCGAGGTCGGCGTCGATCTGGCGCTTACGGTCCAGTCCGAGGTAGCCCGCGGCGCGGTAGTCGGAGGCCGACGGCAGCGTGTAGTTCGCGCCGAAGAGGGCGACCTCGTCGCGCGTGTCGCGCCAGCGGATCACGCCGGCGGCGTCGACGTACGCGGCGCGAGTTGCCGCCCCCGGAGCGTCCGCACGCGCGGCGGCGCCGCGCACGTTCGCCGGTTGCGCCCCCGCGCCCGCGAGCGCACTACAGCCCAGGATCGCGGCGAGCCCTACCTGTAGAGCGCGCATGTCAGGTTTGAGCATTGAGTGGATTCTAAGCGCGCCGACGGGCGGATTCGCCGGATTCCGACTTGACACGTCAGTCGCGGCGCGGCACGATTGGTACCACAATTACCTGGTTCCGAAACCGTTCGGTAGCGTTCGGCGGCGTTCAGCCGGTTCGCGCCGCACGTGCATTCGGGCCTGCCACCGTCGTCCGGCGCATCGCGAACGGTGGCGATTCTTTGGTGCACTCACAGCATCTGATGCGCAACTGGACGCGGCGGGAAGTGTTGACGAGCGGGATCGCGGCCGCCGGCGCGACCGCGCTCCGGCCCGCGATGCTGCAGGCGCTGGCTGCGCCCACCGACGGGGCGTTGGCCGACGTCGCGCCCGCCGACGTTGCGTCGCTGGCACCGCCAGGCGCGCCGCGCGAGCGCCTGTGCCTCGACGCCGGCTGGCGCTTTTCGCTCGGCCGTGGGGCCGACCCCGCCATGGGCTTCGGCGCAGCCACCGACCCGGGGTTCGCGAAGGCGGGCACGCTGTTCGCCCCGTCGAGCGCCCAGTTCGACGATGCCGCCTGGCGTGCCGTGGACCTCCCCCACGACTGGGCCGTCGATCTTCCGTTCGTCGACGACCCGCGCCTCGTCAACTGGGGGTTCAAGCCGCTCTACCGCGAGTACCCCGACACGAGCATCGGGTGGTACCGCAAGGTGTTCGCGCTCCCGGCGGCCGACGCCGGACGCCGACTCTCGCTCGAATTCGACGGCGTGTTCCGCGACGCCACGGTCGTGCTCAACGGGCACCTGCTCGGCCGCAACCTCAGCGGCTACGCACCCTTCCGCTACGACGTCACCGACGTCGCGAACGTCGGCGGTAGCAACGTCCTCGTCGTGCGCGTCGACGCGAGCGAGCACGAAGGGTGGTTCTACGAGGGCGCGGGCATCTACCGCCACGTGTGGCTCGTGAAGACCGCGCCGCTACACGTGCCGCAGTGGGGCACCTACGTCACGAGCGAACTCGCGGGCGGCGACGCGGTCGTGCGCGTCGTGACCGAGGTGGCGAACGAGGCCGACGCGCCCGCCACGTGCCGCGTCGTCTCGACCGTGCTCGACGCGGCCGGGCGCACCGTCGCCAGCTCGGCCCTCGACGCGGTGCCAGTACCCGCGTGGGATCGGGCCGACCGGGAGCAGCGCCTGCGCGTCGCGTCGCCCGCGCTCTGGTCGCCCGACGTGCCCCACCTCTACACCCTGGTCACCACGATCGAGGTCGACGGCACGACGGTCGACCGCTACGACACGACGTTCGGCGTCCGCACGATCCGCTTCGACGCGGCACAGGGGTTCTTCCTCAACGGCCGTCGCGTCGAGATCAAGGGCACGTGTAACCATCAGGACCACGCCGGGGTCGGCGCGGCGCTTCCCGACCGGCTGCACCGCTTCCGCGTCGAGCGGCTCAAGGAGATGGGCGTCAACGCCTACCGCACCGCGCACAACCCGCCCGCGCCCGAGCTGCTCGACGCGTGCGACCGCTCCGGGATGCTCGTCGTCGACGAGACGCGCCTCTTCTCGTCGGGCGAGGAGGGCGAGAGCCAGCTCGAACGGATGCTGCGCCGCGATCGCAACCGGCCGTGCGTGATCGCGTGGTCGATCGCCAACGAGGAGCCCGCGCAGGGCACCGCGCTCGGCCTGCGCGTGGCCGAGTCGATGAAACGCGTGGTCCGCCGCCTCGACCCGACCCGGCCCATCACCGCGGCGATGGACCAGGGGTGGGGTACGGGGATCACCGCCGCGCTCGACGTGGTCGGCTTCAACTACCGCGCGCCGCAGACCGACGCGTTCCACCAGTCCCACCCCGCCCTGCCGATCTGGGGCACCGAACAGGGGAGCACGGTCACCACGCGCGGCATCTACGCCAACGACCCGGAGCGCGGCTACGTGAGCGCGTACGACGTCAACGCGCCGTGGTGGGCCTCGACCGCCGAGGCCTGGTACTCGCGGTTCGCGGTGCGGCCGTGGCTCGCGGGCGGGTTCATCTGGACCGGCTTCGACTACCGCGGCGAGCCCACGCCGTACACGTGGCCGTGCATCAGTTCGCACTTCGGCGTGCTCGACACGTGCGGCAATCCGAAGGACCTCTTCTACTACTACCAGGCGCAGTGGACCGACCGCCCGGTCCTGCACCTCTTCCCGCACTGGAACTGGGCCGGGAAGGAGGGGCAGGACGTCGAGGTCTGGTGCCACACCAACCTCGAACGCGTCGAGCTGTTCCTGAACGGCCGCTCGTTAGGCGCGCGCGACGTGCCGCGCTACGGCCACGCCGCGTGGAAGGTGCCGTACGCGCCGGGCGCGATCGAGGCGCGCGGCTTCCGCGGCGGCGCGCAGGCGCTGGTCGCGCGCCGCGAGACGACCGGGCCGGCCGCGCGCATCGTGCTCGACGCCGACCGCGGCGAGCTCGCGGCCGACGGCGCGGACGTGGCCGTGGTGACGGCGCGCGTCGTCGACGCCGCGGGGCGCACGGTGCCCACCGCGAACGACGCGATCGAGTTTCGCACCTCGGGCGCCGGCCGGCTGCTCGGCGTCGGCAACGGCGACCCGAGCAGCCACGAGAGCGACCGAGGCCCCACGCGCCGCGCCTTCAACGGGCTCGGGACGGCGATCGTCCAGGCGGCGCGCGAACCGGGCGCGCTGCGCGTCGAGGCGACGTCGCCGCACCTCGCCGCGGGCGCGGTCACCATCGCCTGCCGCCGCGCGCCCGCGCGGCCGAGCGCCTAACGATGTTTCGCGCCCCGCTCGGCCCGTAGCACCCACCGCCGGCGTACGTTCGCGCCGTCCGGTCCCCTACCGCTCCTTCCGAACAACAGCAGACATGAGATCCGTTCCGAAGCACGTCCGCGCGTCCGCCGCCGCGCTCCTCACCGCCGCGATCCCGGTCGTGGCGCAGGCCCAGACCGGGACCGTCTCCGGCCGCGTCGTCGACTCCGTCTCGCAGCAGGGCGTGCCGAGCGTGAACGTGACCCTGGCCGGGACGACGATCGGCACGCAGACGCGTCCCGACGGCAGCTTCACGCTCGCGCGCGTGCCCACGGGCGCGCAGACCGTGCGCGTCGCGCGCATCGGCTTCGCGGCGCAGTCGCGCACCGTGCAGGTGACCAACGGCGGGACGACGACGCTCAACTTCGCGCTGGGCGCGCTCGTCGCGCGCCTGAGCGAGGTGGTCGTCGCGCAGGCGTACAGCGGCGGCGGCGGGCAGGACCGGCGCAACGTCACCGGCTCCGTGACCGCGGTCGACAGCACGCTGTTCAACAAGGGGCGCGTGAACAGCCCCGAAGAGCTGATCCAGGCCAAGGTGCCGGGCGTGCAGGTGCTCACCGACAACTCGCCGGGCGGCGGGATCTCGGTGCGCGTGCGCGGCCAGGCGTCGGTCAACGGCGTCACCGACCCGCTGTTCGTCGTCGACGGCATCCCGCTCCCGATCGGCGGCGGGCTGTCCGGCGGTCGCAACCCGCTGAACTTCCTGAACCCGCAGGACGTCGCGAACATCACCGTGCTGAAGGACGCGCAGGCCACCGCGATCTACGGCTCGCGCGGCGCCAACGGCGTGGTCCTCATCACGACGAAGAACGGCAGCCAGGGCGGCCCGCAGGTCACCTACGGCGCGAACTACAGCGACCGCCAGGTCGCCCGGACGCCGAGCTACCTCGACGCCACCGCCTACCGCGCGGCCGTGCAGCAGTACGCGCCCGGCAACGTGTCGCTCCTCGGCACGGCCACCACCAACTGGATCGACGCCGCGAAGCAGACCGGCGGCGGCACCGAGCAGAACTTCGCCGTCGGCGGCACCCGCCAGGACCTGCAGTACCGCCTGTCGCTGAACTATCTGACCGACAACGGCGTTCTCAAGGGAGACAACACGAAGCGCGTCTCGGGCCAGTTCAACTACGCGGACCGGCTGTTCCACAACGTCTTCGACGTGCAGGCCACGCTGCGCGCGGTGCGGACGCACGACAGTTTCGGCCTCGGCAGCTACCTCGGCGACCTGTACGGCTTCGCGCCCACGCAGCCGATCTACAACACCGACGGCACGTTCTACGAGTTCAACAACGTGAACGCGCCCAACAACCCGCTCGCGCGGCTCGCCCTGACCAACAACACGGGGCAGACGGACCGCGGCATCGGCAACGTGCAGCTGCGCGCCAACGCGCCCTTCCTCACCGGGCTCTCGGCCACGCTGCGCGGCAGCTTCGACGCGGCGCGCACGCGGCAGACGACGTTCGTCCCGACCAGCGACCCGACGCAGCGCTTCACGGCCGACACGCTGAAGGGCTCGTACTACCAGAATCTGCCCGACCAGACGACGCTCGTGCTGGACGCGTACGGCAACTACGTGCACCGGCTCGACGCCTACAAGGCCGACCTCGACCTCACCGCGGGCTACTCGTACGAGACGTTCCGCGGCAACTACGCCAACTTCACCGCGCTCGGCCTGAGCTCGAACGCGCTCGGCGCCGGCGGCATCCCGGCGGCGAACCGGATCCTGCAGCCGAACGTGAGCGTTGACGAGAGCCGCCTCGCGTCGTTCTTCGGCCGCGCGAACGCGACGATCGCCGACAAGTACCTCCTCGGCCTCTCGGTGCGCGCGGACGGCTCGTCGCGGTTCGGCGCCAACAATCACTGGGGCACCTTCCCGGCCTTCAGCGTCGGCTGGCGCCTGTCGGAGGAGAGCTTCCTCAAGGACCGCCTGCCGGGGGTGTCCGACCTCAAGCTGCGCTACTCGCTCGGCCTCAACGGCAACCAGCCGAGCGGCCTGTACACGGCGCAGTCGACGTACAGCTACTCCGTGCCGCAGTCGTACGTGCAGTTCGGCACCGGCTTCATCCCGACGGTCCAGCCGTCGGCGGCCAACCCGAACCTCAAGTGGGAGCAGTCGCGCACGAACGACGTCGGCCTCGACTACGCGCTGTTCCAGGGGCGCGTGAGCGGCACGTTCGACTACTACAACAAGAAGACGACCGACCTGCTGTTCAACGTGCCGGTGGCCGGCGGCTCCAACTTCAGCAACTACGTGCTCGAGAACATCGGGTCGCTGCGCAACGCCGGGTTCGAGGCGGGGCTGAACGTGAGCGTGCTGCGCGGCCGCGGCGACGGCGCGCTCGGCCGGCTGCGCTACGACGCGAACTTCTCGGCGGCCACCAACCGCAACCGCGTGCTCTCGATCAGCGGGGCCGGCGGCGCGTCGCAGATTCCGACGGGCAACATCGGCTTCCAGAACGTGCAGGTCATCCAGCCGGGGCTGCCCCTCGGGACGTTCTACGTGTTTCGCCACCAGACCGACGCGAGCGGCAACCCCGTCGTCGGGCCGAACACGACGACGAGCGGGGCCACCGCGACCAAGTACTACGTCGACCAGAACGGCGACGGGCAGATCAACCAGAGCGACCTGGTTCCCTTCCACAGCCCGCAGCCGCGCTGGATCCTCGGGCACACGTCGAATTTCGGTCTCGGGCGGGCGGACTTCAGCTTCACGCTGCGCTCGTACCTCGGCTACTACGTGTACAACGCGGTCGCGGCCACGCAGGGCAGCTACTCGGTGGTGCAGCAGGGCGGCGCGCCGCGCGCCCTCAATTCGGCGGTCCTCAAGTACAATTTCGTGACGCCGCAGTACAATTCGGATCTCTACGTCGAGAACGCGAACTTCCTGCGCATGGACAACATCACGCTCGGCTACACGCTCCCGACGTACCGGGCGCTGCGCAGCACGCGCGTGTTCGCGACCGTCCAGAACGTGTTCACGGCGACCAAGTACAGCGGCGTCGACCCGCTCCCCCCGATCGGCAACGGGTCGAGCGGCGCCACGGGGGTCGGCCTCGACCTCAACACGTACCCGCTGTCGCGCATTTTCACGTTCGGTCTCAACGTCGGATTCTGAGGTTCGCCTGACCCATGCCTAACACATCGTCCTATCGCGCCGCGGCCCTGGCCGGCCTCGTGCTCGCCGGCGCCGGCGGCCTGGCGGGCTGCACGAACGTCGACGTCACCAACCCGAGCGCCATCGGCAGCAGCAACGTCTTCAGCGACCCCAGCGCCTACCAGGCGTCGCTCGCCAAGCTCTACGGCGTGCTCGCCCTGAGCGGACCCACCGGCCCGGGCACCAGCGACATCCAGGGACTCGACGCCGGGTTCTCGCAGTACCTCCGGCTGCTCTGGCAGATGGAGGAGCTGCCCACCGACGAGGCGGTCATCGCCTGGACCGACGGGTCGGGGCTGCAGGACCTGAACACGCAGGGCTGGACGTCGTCCAACGGCTTTTCCAGCACGATGTACTCGCGCATCCAGCAGCAGGCGACGTTCGCGGCGGAGTTCCTGCGGCAGACGACCGACGCGCAGCTCGCCGGCCGCAACGTGAGCGCGACCCTCAAGACGCAGATCCAGACGTACCGCGCCGAGGCGCGCTTCCTGCGCGCGCTCTCGTACTGGCACGCGCTCGACATCTTCGGGAGCGTGCCGCTCGTGACCGAGGCCACGCCGATTGGCGGCGCCCCGCCCGCGCAGACGTCGCGCAATGACCTGTACACGTTCGTCGTCAGCGAGCTGACGGCCATCCGCGACCAGCTACCCGCCAAGAGCGCCGCCACCTACGGGCGCGCCACCCCGGCGGCGGCGGACATGCTGCTCGCCAAGCTGTACATGAATGCCGGCGTCTACACCGGCGCGCCGCAGTACGCGAGCGCGATGGCCGCCGTGCAGCGCGTCATCGGCTCGGGCGCGTACCAGCTCGACCCGAACTACCGGCGCATGTTCATGGCCGACAACAACACCTCGCCCGAGCTGATCTTCGTCGTGCCGCAGGACGGGGTGCACACGCAGAGCTACGGCGGGACGACGTTCCTCGTGCACGCGCCGATCGGCGGCACGCTGAACGACAGCGCGACGTCGAACTTCGGGATCAACGGCGGGTGGTACGGCCTGCGCGCCAAGCCCGAGTTCGTCACGCTGTTCACGAGCACCGGCAACCCGAGCACCACGACCGACCAGCGCGGGGCCATGCTCTACGCCAACGGCCAGTCGCTGGCGATCAACAGCCTCACCGACTTCGGGCAGGGGTATCTCGTCCGCAAGTACCGCAACGTCACGTCGACGGGGCTGGCGGGCGCGGACCAGAACTTCGCCGACACCGACTACCCGATGTTCCGCCTGGGCGATGCCTACCTGATGTACGCGGAGCTGTTCCTGCGCGGCGGCGGCGGCGACCAGGCGACCGCGCTCTCGTACGTCAACGCGTTGCGGGCGCGCGCCGGTGCGTCGCCGATCGCGGCCGGCCAGCTCACGCTCGACTTCGTGCTCGACGAGCGCGCGCGCGAGCTGTTCTGGGAAGGACACCGCCGGACGGACCTCGTCCGGTACGGCCGCTTCACCGGCGCCACGAAGGTCTGGGCGTTCAAGGGCGGCGTGCCCGCCGGGGCCGCGACGCCGGCCACGCGCGACATCTACCCGCTCCCGGCCAACGAGCTCTCGGCGAACCCGACGCTCAAGCAGAACCCGGGGTACTGACGCCGGGCACGTCAGGCGGGGGGCGCGATGCCCGCCTGACGCACGCCCCCTCGGCCCGAGCGCCGCGAGGGTCCTACCGTCCGGGGAAACGTTGCCCTTTCCCGGACGGTAGGACCCTCGCCGTTGCACGCCCACACCGACCGCCGCCCCCTCCGCTCACTCCGTCGTTCCCGCCGCAGATGCCGTCGTTGATCCGTGCCACGCACCCCGCCGGCGCACTCGCGTGCGTCATACTCGCCGCACTTCCGGCATGTGGTGGCGGTGGCGGCTCCACCGCGACCACCGCGCCGCCCACGGCCGTCGCGCCCGTAGGGCGCCCGTCGTTGGGCGCCACCTACCGCCCGAGCGGCCACGCCGCCGCGGGCGACGTCTTCGTCCACCTGTTCGAGTGGAAGTGGACCGACGTCGCCTCGGAATGCGAGGCCGTGCTCGGACCCGCCGGCTACAAGGCCGTGCAGGTCTCGCCGCCGCAGGAGGCTGCCGTGATCGCGGGCTTCCCGTGGTGGCAGCGGTACCAGCCGGTCAGCTACAGCATCGCACGCAGCCGCTCGGGGACCGGGGCCGAGTTCGCGAGCATGGTGGGCCGCTGCAAGGCGGCGGGGGTCGACATCTACGTCGACGCGGTGCTCAACCACATGACCGCCGGCGCCGGCACGGGGAGCAACGGCACGGTCTACACGAAGTACGGCTACCCGGGGACGTGGCAGCAGGGTGACTTCCACGCGCCGTGCGCGGTGAGCAACTACCAGGACGCGGCGAACGTGCAGGACTGCGAGCTGACCGGGCTCGCCGACCTGAACACCGGCGCGTCGAGCGTTCGGCAGACGCTCGCCAACTACCTCGTCGGGCTCGCGCGGCTCGGCGTGGCGGGATTCCGCCTCGACGCGGCCAAGCACATGCAGCCCGTGGAACTCGACAGCGTCGTCAGCCTCGCGAACCGCACGCTCGCGGCCGAAGGGCGCCCGCTGCCGTACTACTTCTCCGAGGTGATCGACTACGGCGGCGAGGCCGTGCACGCGACCGACTACCTCGGCCTCGGCTACGCGAGCGGCGGCGCGTCGGACATCACCGAGTTCAAGGTGCGCGGCGTGAGCGACAAGTTCCTCAACACCGGCGCGCAGCGCGTGGCCGACCTCAAGACCTTCTCCGTCGCCAACTGGGGCATCCTCCCGAGCGACAAGGCCGTGGTGTTCCTCGAGAATCACGACACGCAGCGCGACGCGACGAACCCGGGCCTCGGCTACCGCAACGGGCAGACGTACCGCCTCGGCATGGTGTACCTGTTAGGCCAGTCCTACGGCTACCCGTCCGTGATGTCGAGCTACGCGTTCGACCGCGGCTCGCAGGCCGGGCGCGACGCCGGGCCGCCGTCGGACGGCGCCGGCAACACGAACGCCGTCGCCTGCGCCGGGTCGCTCGAGACCGCCGCGGTCGGCCAGTGGGTGTGCGAACACCGCGACCCGACGCTGCGCGCGATGGTGGGCTTCCGGCGCGCGGTCGCCGGCACCGACCTCACGTGGAACTGGGACGACGGGCAGAACGCGGTCGCCTTCTCGCGAGGCGCGAAGGGATTCGTCGCCATCAACCGCGGCGCGGCGGCCGCGCACGTGGTTGCCACCTCGGCGCTCGCCCCCGGCGACTACTGCGACGTGCTCGCCGGCGGCCGCGCCGCGGCCGGCGGGTGCGCCGGGACGCGGGTGACCGTCGCTGCGGGGGGCGCGGTGGATCTCGCGGTGTCCGCGTCGACCGCCGTCGTGCTGCAGGCGGGGGTGCAGCCGTGAGCGGCCGCCATCTTGTCTCGCATCAGCTTCGCGCCATTCACCGTTCGCGCCCCTCTCGCATGCTCCGTCTGATCCGCCGAGTCGTCATCCTGCTCGCGTCGCTCGGCACGCCGTTCGCGGCTGCAGCCGCGCAGGCCGCCGCGCCCGTGGTCGAGAAGGTCGACCCGCCGAACTGGTGGACCGGCCACACCATCAACCCCGTCCGCGTGCTGATCCGCGGGCGGAACCTCGCCGGCGCGCGCCTCGACTGCCCACGCCTGAGTTGCGGCGGCGTGCGGGTCAACGCGGCCGGCACCTACGTGTTCGCCGACGTGACGATCCCGGGCGGGGCGCGCCCGGGATCGTATCCGCTCGCGATCCGCACGGCGGGTGGGGTGGCGCCGGTGCCGTTCGTGCTCGCGGCGCCGCTCGCCGCGGCGGGGCGGTTCCAGGGCTTCGGCCCGTCCGACGTGATCTACCTGATAATGCCCGACCGCTTCGCGAACGGCGACCCGGCCAACGACGACCCGGCGGCGTCGAAGGGCATGTTCGACCGGAACGACTCGCACTTCTACCACGGCGGCGACCTCGCGGGCATCCGCGCGCGCCTGCCCTACCTCAAGTCGTTAGGCGTCACGGCGCTCTGGATCAACCCGCTGTACGACAACACGAACGAGATCGACCGCAAGGAGCTCGTCGCGGGCCACCCGACCACGCCCTACCACGGCTACCACGCGGTCGACTACTACGGGCTGGAAGAGCACTTCGGCACGCTCGCCGACTTCCGCGCGCTCGTCGACGACGCGCACCGGCAGGGGATCAAGATCATCCTCGACATGGTGGAGAACCACACGAGCGCGTACCACCCGTGGGTGACCAACCCGCCGACCCCCACGTGGTTCCACGGCACCGAGGCCAACCACCTCGTCAACACCTTCCAGGTGTGGACCGTGACGGACCCGCACTCCCCGCCGGCGGTGCGCGCCGCGACGCTCGACGGGTGGTTCGTCAACCTCCTCCCGGACCTCAACCAGGACGACCCGGACGTCGCGCGCTACCTCATCCAGAACACGCTCTGGTGGGTGGGCATGAGCGGGATGGACGGCATCCGGCAGGACACCTGGCCGTACGTGCCGCGTCGATTCTGGCGCGATTGGATGGGCGCGATCAAGGCGCAGTACCCCGCGCTGCGCGTCGTCGGCGAGGTCTCCGAGGGCGACCCGGTGCTCGTGTCCTTCTTCCAGGGCGGCCGCGCCGAGCCCGACGGCGCCGGCGACCGCATCGACGACCGCGTCGACGCGCTGTTCGACTTTCCGCTGCACTACGCCGTGCGCGACGCGTTCGCCCGCGGCCGCTCCGTGCGCGAGGTGGCGCAGGTGCTCGCCCACGACCGGCTGTACCCCAACCCCGATGCGTTAGTCACCTTCGCGGGGCTGCACGACATGGGGCGCTTCATGAGCGAGCGCGGCGCCACGACCGACGGACTCCGCCTGGCGTTCACCTTCCTCTTCACCGCGCGCGGCACGCCGATGCTCTACTACGGCGACGAGATCGGGATGGCGGGGGGCAACGACCCCGACAACCGGCGCGACTTCCCGGGCGGGTGGCCCGGCGACGCCCACGACGCCTTCCAAGCGTCCGGGCGGTCGGCCGCCGAACAGGCCGTGTGGGCGCACGTGCAGGCCCTCCTCCGACTGCGCGCCGCGCGTCCCGATCTCGCGCGCGCCGCCACCGAGAACCTGTACGTCGGCGACCAGGCGTACGTCTACCGCCGCGGGCGCACGGTCGTGGCGCTCAACAACGACACCGCCGCGACGCAGGTGCGGCTCCCCGCCGCGGCGCTCGGCGCCTCCGCCGCCGACGCGTTAGGCATCTGCCCGGCCCCGCGGCGCGACGCCGGCGCGGTCGTGGTCTCGATCCCGGCGCGCGCGGGGTGCGTGTTCTGACGCGACGCGCCGCCCCGCGCGGCGCGTCAGCGCGGCGCGTCAGCGTGCCGCGCCCGCCGGCCCGAGTGCCTCGGCGATCGCCCGCTCGACGATCGGCGCCATCACCGCGTACCCCGCCGCGGTGGGGTGCACGCCGTCCGCGGCGAGGCTGTCCGGTAGCCCGCCGCGCGCATCGGCCATCGGCGTGTGGAAGTCGGCGTACACCAGCCCGCGCCGGTGCGCGTAGTCGCGCAGCCACGCGTTCAGCGCGATGATCTTCGGCGCCGGCGTGAGCCCCGGCCGCCAGGGGTAGTCGTACACGGGCAGCACCGAACACAGCACCACGCGCACGTCGTTCGCCCGCGCGAGGTCGACCATCGACGCGATGTTCGCCTCGATCATCTCGAGCGTGCTGGACCCGGTGTTGCCCGCGATGTCGTTGGTCCCCGCGAGGATCACGACCGCGCGCGGGTGCAGGTCGAGCACGTCCTGTCGGAACCGCACGAGCAGCTGCGGCGTGGTCTGCCCGCTGATCCCACGGCCGATGTACGGCTTGCCCGCGAACTGCCGCGCGAAGAGCGGCGCCCACGCCTCGGTGATCGAGTTGCCGAGGAAGACCACGCGGTTCTCCCCCGATGTGGGGGCGGAGAGCGCGGCGTTCGCGCCGCGGTAGCGCCCGAGATAGGCCCAGTCGTCGTGCAAGCGCTGTTCGGCGGAGGTGGCAGCGGGCGCGGCTGCGGGCGCGGCCGCTGGCGTCTGCGCGCCGGCCGCGGCGGCGGCGAGCAGGGCCGCCGCGGCGAGCGACGCCGCGAGCGGAGTGAGGATGGCGTGACGACGATGCATCGGTCAGTGACGTGGAGGAGTCGGGACGAGGCGCCGCGCACGTATGGTAGCCGCGGGCGCCGCGCCGAACAGCCACGCGTACGCCGCGGGGAATTCGCGCCGCCAGAACCACTCCGCGTGCTGCCCGTCCGCGCGCACGACCGAGGTGTCGGCCACGCCGACCGGGAATCCCGCGGCCACGAGCGTGTCGACGACCGCCTGCTGGTCGCGCGCGGGCTGCCCGTCCGCGGTCTCGCGAGCGCCGACGACGAAATAGAGCCGCGCGTACGGTCGCGCCGGCCGTGCCTTGCGCGCATAGGCGAGCAACTGCGGCTTCGCGATCCAGCACGCGCACGACAGCACGCCCGCGCGCCCGAACACGCCCGGATACTTGAGCGCCGCATACAACGCGATCAGCCCGCCGAGGCTCGACCCGACCACGCCCGTGTGCAGCCGGTCGGCGCGGGTGCGGTAGTGCGCGTCGACGTAGGGCTTGAGCGAGCGCGCGAGGAAGTCGACGTACGCGTCGCCCTCGCCTCCACCGAGCGCGGGGTCCGCGTTCCGCCACGGGTCGTACTCGTCGAGCCGGTGCGCGCCGTCGTTGTCCACCGCGACGACGATCGCGCCGCGCCCGCCGGTCGCCTGCAGCGAATCGAGCGTCTCGTCGACGCCCCACTCGCCCGCGAAACTCGTCGCCGCATCGAACACGTTCTGCCCATCCTGCATGTAGAGCACCGGGTAGCGCGCCCGCGACGTTGCGTAGTCCGGCGGCAGGTAAAGCCACACGCGACGCCGGCGCCCGAGTTGCGGCATCGGAAAGCTGTCGCTCAGGATCGAGACCGACGGCGATGCGGTGGACGCAGGCGGCGGAGCGGTCGAGGTGCTGTCGCGCCAGCCGGCGACCGTCGCGTCGTACGTGGCGGCGCCGGACGCGGGGACCACCACCGTCCGGTTGGGCACGTCGCGCCCGTCGACGGTCGTCTCGACGCTCCGCCACGAGCCGAGCGTGAACTTGAATGCGACCGGGCCGCGCACCGCGGCCGGCAGCGTGATCGCGTACGCGCCATCCGCCTGCGGCGCGAGTACGGCGTCGCTCGCCACCGGGTTCCAGCCGTTGAACGTCCCGGCGACGTGCACGACGGCGCCCGCCGGCGTTCGCGCCGGGAGCGCCGCGAGCCGGATCGTGAGTTGGGCGCGCGCACGGCTCGCCGCGCCGAACGCGGCCGCGACGGCGAGACCGATCGCGAACACCACGGTCCGCCTCGGCATCAGGGAACACGGTGCCGGCGTCACCACCGCGCGAACGGCTCGGCTAATCTTCATGGATGTACCGCGGTGTGCCGCGCGTCGGCGGGTGCACGGTCGGACATGAACGACGCGAACCCCGGGGAGCAGGCGATCGTGACAGGCGCGACGGCGGAGGCGGTTGACGGGACACTGACGAATTGGGCCGGCAACTATACGTACCAGGCGGCCCGCCTGCACCACCCCCGAACGGTCGACGAGGTGCAGGCGATCGTCGCCGGCGCGACCCGCGTCAAGGTGCTCGGCTCACGCCACTCCTTCAACGCCGTCGCCGACACCACCGGCGATTTGATCTCGCTCGAACGCATGAATCGCGTGCTGGCGCTCGACCCGGCGCAGCGCACCGTGACCGTCGAGGGCGGCATCCGCTACGGGACGCTCGCGCGCGCGCTGAGCGAGGCGGGGTACGCGCTGCACAACCTCGCGTCGCTGCCCCACATCTCCGTCGCGGGGGCGTGCGCGACCGCGACGCATGGGTCGGGTGACGAGAACGCAAACCTCGCCACCGCCGTGGCCGCAATGGAGTTCGTCACCGCGACGGGCGACGTGGTCACGCTCTCGCGCGAGCACGACGGCGACGCGTTCCGCGGCGCGGTGGTCGGACTCGGCGGGCTCGGCGTCGTCACACGCCTCACGCTGGACGTGCGCCCCGCGTACGACCTCGTGCAACACGTGTACGAGGACGTTCCGCTCGCCGAACTCGAGGCCGGGCTCGACGACGTGCTGGGCAGCGCCTACAGCGTGAGCGTGTTCACCCGCTGGCGAGGTCCGCGCGTTGACCAGGTGTGGCTCAAGCGGCGCCCTGAGCACGGCGCGCACCCGCTCCCCCGGGCCCTGCGCGCGGCGACGCCCGCCACCGGCCACCGCCACCCCATCTTCGGCGTCTCGCCCGCCAACTGCACCGAGCAGCTCGGCCTTCCCGGCCCGTGGCACGACCGGCTGCCGCACTTCCGCATGGACTACGCGCCGAGCAACGGCGCCGAGCTGCAGACCGACTATCTGGTGCCGCGCGAACACGCGCGCGACGCGCTGCGGGCCGTCGACGCGCTGCGCGCGCGCATCGCGCCGCTCGTGCTCGTCTCCGAGTTGCGCACCGTGGCGGCGGACGACCTGTGGATGAGCCCCTGCCGCGGGCGCGACTGCATCAGCATCCACTTCACGTGGGCGCCCGACTGGCCCGCGGTGCGTGCGCTGCTGCCCGCGATCGAGGCGGCCCTCGAACCGTTCGACGCACGTCCGCACTGGGGCAAGCTGTTCACCGTACCGCCGTCCCGGATCGCCGCGCTCTACGACCGGCTCCCCGACTTCCGCGCGCTGCTCGCGGCGCACGACCCCGAGGGCAAGTTCCGCAACGCGTTTCTCGACCGGTACATCTTCGACCACGTCAGCGCGACGCGGTCTCCCGCGCGCTGAGGCGCAGCACCAGCACGTCGTGGGCGGGGACGTCCGCGACGAGCGCGGTGGCCGTCGTCCCCCGGTCGCGCCCCGCGATCAGGTCGCGCACGCGGTACGTGTGGGCCGCGAAGTCCGCCGAGTGGTGCGTGAGGCCATCGGCCACGCCGTCGCGGCGCCAGTCGTACGTCACGCGGCGCGGCTCGAGCGAGCGGTTGAGCACCGCGACCGCCCAGTCCCCACCCGCGAGCGGCTTGAGCCACACCTCGACGCCGTCCGGCGTGGAGCGCGACGCGAAGCCCTGAACGCCTAACGAGTCCTGGTCCACCGCGATCAGCCCGCGGTTGGTGAGCAGCGCGCGCGTCTCGGCCGGCATGCTGCGCAGGTCGGTTCCGGTGATGAGCGGCGCCGCGAGCATGGCCCACATCGCGAAGTGCGCGCGGTCCTCGCCAGCCGTCATCCCGTTCCCGACTTCCAGCATGTCGGGGTCGTTCCAGTGGTCCGGGCCCGCGTACTGCCGCAGCTCCTTCTGCTTGTCGAGGATCGTGAGCACGCTCGCCGGCGCCCACGCCCCGTAGTTGCGAACGCAGTCGAAGCAGTTGGTGATGTCGGTGGTCGTGCGCCAGAGGTGGCCCACCGACGCGGCCCACGTCCACGGCTGCGCGGTGCCCCACTCGCACAGGCTGAAGACGATCGGCCGCCCGGCCGCGCGGAGCGCCTCGCGCATCGTGATGTACGCGCCCTGCGCCTTGAGCGAGTCGGTATTGCACCAGTCGTACTTGAGGTAGTCCACGCCCCAGCGTGCGTACGTGAGCGCGTCCTGGTACTCGTGCCCGCGGCTTCCCGGCCGTCCCCCGCACGTCTTCCACCCCGCGTCCGAATAGATGCCGAGCTTGAGGCCCTTCGCGTGGACGTAGTCGGCGAGCGCCTTCATTCCCGACGGGAACCGAGCGGCGTCGACCTGGATGAAGCCCGCGCTGTCGCGCGCGCCGTGCCAGCAGTCGTCGATGTTGACGTACTGGTAGCCGGCGTCGCGCATCCCCGACGTGACCATCGCGTCCGCCGTCTCGCGGATCAGCTGCTCGCTCACGTTGCAGGCGAACTTGTTCCAGCTGTTCCACCCCATGGGCGGGGTCTGCGCGAGGTGCTCGAACTTCTGCGCCCCGGCCGCGCCCGCGAGCGGTCCGGCGAGCGCCACGAGGACGACCGCGAGGAAGGCGGCGGTCAGGCGTACGACGCGCCCCACCCGCGAGCGTTGGACAACCATGCGGTTCATCGTGTCACCTCGATGCTGTGCGTGAGGCCGCCGACCATCACGTCGAACGCGCCGGCTTCGAGCACGTCGCGGCCGTCGCGGCCGACGTACGAGAAGTCGTCAACCGCGAGCGCGACGTGGACGGTGCGTGAAGCGCCGGGCGCGAGCTCGACCTTCTCGAACCCGCGCAGCCGACGCACCGGCGGCGTGATCGTGGCGTAGCGCTGGCGCATGAAGAGCAAGACGCTCTCCTTGCCCGCGCGCCCCCCAGTATTGGTCACGGTCACCGAGACCGCCACCCGCGCCCCCCGCACCAGCTCCTCACGGCCGATCGCGTCGCGGTCGAGCGTCAGCTGCTCGTAGCCGAACGTGGTGTAGCTCAGCCCGTGCCCGAATTCGAACTGCGGGTCGAACCCGCCCGACGCACGCGTCAGGCCAATGTCCAGCGTCTCGGTGAACTTGTGGTCGTAGGTGGCGAGGGCGTTGGGCCACTTCGGGTACGTGAAGGGCAGCCGCCCACTCGGGTTCACGGCGCCGAACAGCACGTCGGCGACGGCTTCGGCGCCGTCCATGCCGGGCCAGTAGCCGATCACGACCGCCGCCGCCCCCGGCACGACGTCGCGCACCAGGCGAGGGCGTCCTTCGAGCAGCACGAGCACCGTAGGGACGCCGGTCGCCTGGACCGCCTGGGCGAGACGGAGCTGCGCGGGCGACAGGGTGAGGTCGCTGATGTCGCCGACCCACTCGGCGTACCCGGACTCGCCGAGCGCGACGATCGCGACGTCGACGTCGCGGGCGGCGGCCACCGCGGCGGCAATCTCGACGTCGGTCGGGTCGGCGAACGCGGCGCGCGCGTCGGCGTTGCCGACGAAGCGCACGGCGTCGGTGTGGTAGCGGATGGCGTCGAGCAGCGACGGCACCCCCGCCGGGAACCGCCACGGCTCGGTGCCCTGCCACGTGTACGTCCACCCGCCGTTGAGCGCGGCGAGCGAGTGCGCCGCCGGCCCGGTGACGAGCACGCGCGCGCCGGGCGCGAGCGGCAGCACCGGAGCCGCACCGGCTGCGACGCCGTCGTTCTTGAGCAGGGTGATCGCGTCGCGCGCGGCGTGGCGCGCGACCGCGCGGGCCTCGGGCGTCCCGATCTGCGCGGCGAGTGATGCGTCCGGGTACGGCCGGTCGAGCAGCCCGACGTCGGCCTTCAGCAGGAGGATTCGCCTCACGCTCTCGTCCACGCGCCGCTCGGGGACCGCGCCCTCGTGTACGAGGGCGATCAGGTCGTCCACGAAGCCGAACTCGTGGGGTGTCATGCTCATGTCGATCCCCGCCTCGATCGCCATGCGCACGGCGTCCTTCGTCGTGGCCGCGACGCGGTGCCGGGTGTGGAGGAAGATGATGTCTTCCCAATCGGTGACGACGACGCCGTCGAACCCGAGTTCGCCGCGCAGGACGTCGATCAGCCAGTGGCGGCTCGCGTGCACGGGCTCGCCATCGATCTCGCCCGAGTTGACCATCACGGTCCGCGCCCCCGCGGCCACCGCCGCGCGGAACGGAGGCAGGATCACCTCGCGCACCTCGCGCTCGGTGAGCGCGGGCGGCGTGCGGTCGCGCCCCGAGCGCGGCGCGCCGTAGCCGAGGTAGTGCTTCATGGTGCCGGCGACGCCCGCCGCCTGCGATCCGGCGAGGAACGCCGAGCCGAGCCGCGCGGCCACGAGCGGGTCCTCGCCGAACGTTTCGTAGAAGCGCGGCCACAGCGGCTGGCGCCCCACGTCCAGCACGGGCGCGAAGTTCCACGGCAGCCCCGACGCCCGCGCCTCCGCCCCGGTGACTTCACCCGCGCGGCGCGCGAGGGCCACGTCGAACGTCGCACCCATCGCGACGTTGTGCGGAAATATGGTCCCGCCCTGCGTGTAATTCGCGCCGTGCACGAAATCGATGCCGTAGAGCACCGGCACCCCGAGGCGCGTCTCGTGCAGCGCCACGTCCTGCACCTCGCGGACGAGGGCGTGCCACCCCTCGGCGGGCAGGGCCGCGTCGAGCACGTTGATGATCGAGCCGACGTTCCGCGTGACGAGCGCCTCGCGGAGCTTGCGCCGGTCGAGCGTCACGCGCCCGGGGCGCTGGTCGGCGGCGGGGGCGGCAATCACGCCGAGGTTGATCTGCGTCATCTGCCCCACCTTCTCCTCGAGCGTCATGCGTGCGAGGAGGGCGTCGACCCGCGCGCGCGACGCGCCGGCCTCGCGCCCATCATCGCGGAGTGGGACGGGGCGTTCCGGGGTGGGGGCGACTGCAGTGGCGGACACGATCGGGGGCGGGTTGAAGAGGGGTGCGCGAGTCGGGCTCTACCGGGTCACGCCGTCGATCACGCCGCCGGCCAGTCCGGAGGACGGGGCCAGTAACGACCCGCGACCGATCATCGCGGCGCGCGGTAGAGGTCGGGCACGTCTCCCTCGAACGCCATCAGGGGGTCCCGCCGGAAGCGCGCGAAATCGGGCGCGCTCGCCTGCCCGGCGTACGGCGCGTAAAAGTGGTGCGGGTGCTCGGGCGAGGTCGGCGCGTTGCGCCACACCGACACCCACGCGAGGCGTCGCGTGAGCGAGTCCTGCGCGAGCGCGGGGAGGAGCGTGCCGGTCCACCACAGCGAGTCGGGCACGCCCTCGACGCCGGTTTCGGTGAGCGCGGCGACCTTGCCGCGCTCGGCCGCGAGCCGCACGACCGTCCGCATGCGCTCGGTCATGGTCGCGCGCGTCGCGGGCGAGCGCACGCTCTGGTAGTCGTCGTACCCCAGCACGTCGACGTACGCGTCGCCCGGGTAGCGCGCGAGGTAGGCGTCGGGCGAGTCGAAGACGTCCGGCGAGTACGCGTAGAGCACGTTGTGCACGCCCTTCACGTCGCGCAGGTACGTGACCGTGAACGCCCAGAGCTGCTTGTACTGCTCGGGCGTCGCGTGGCGGGCGCCCCACCAGAACCAGCCCCCGCTCATCTCGTGAAACGGGCGGAACACGACCGGGACTAACGTCCCGCCGGCGCCGGGCGCGCGCAAGCTCGTCACGAACGTCGCGACGCCGTCCAGCCACCGCGCGTACTGCGCGTGCCGCGCGCCGCCGGGAAGCACGTCGGCCACCGCGGCGGTCGTGTCCCACGCGTTCCCGCCCGACACGGGATTGTTCACGTGCCAGCTCAGCACGTTCACGTCCCCGCGCCCGTACCGCTCGACGATCCACCCGCGCACGCGCGCGAACGGGATGTGGTCGATGTTGACCGCCAGGTCGCGCTCGACGTTCGAGAGGTCCCACTCGTACAGGGCCGGGTACGCGCCGCCGGCCTCCTTGACGTCCGACCGCCCCGGTTGGTCGACCCACGTGTGGCCGTACGCGAGGTCGTCGTGGTGTCCGAACAGGATGCGCCGGCCGGCGAGTCCGCGCAGGTTGGCGAACAGCGCGCGCGTCTCGGCCGTCGCGCGCGGGTCGACCGTGCGGGCCGCGCGCGCCGTCGCGCCCGCGACGACGTCGTTAGTCGGAGCCGCGGCCGCCGGCCGTCCCCGGCCGGCACACGCGCCCGCCGCGAACCCGCCCGCGGCCAGCGCGCCCGCGAGCAACAAGCCCGATGCCCGCCGCCTCATGCCGGCACCGCCTCGCGCCCGGCCGCCGACGTCGCGCCCGGCACCACGCCCGGCACCACGCCCGGCAGCGTGGCGTCGGCGCGCGCGATCACCTCGAGGCACGCGCGCGCGTTGTGGTAGCAGCACTTCCACGGCCCGATCTTCTCGAAGCCGCGCAGACGCGCACCGTCGCGCGCGGTGCGGCGGTACCACTCCCCGTGTGCGTGGTCGACGAGGTGCCGGTCCGTGAACCCCCACGTTTCGTGCGCGGCGCGCAGAAACGCCGCATCGCCCGTCTCGCGCCACGCGTCGACGAACCCGACGATCGCCTCAGCTTGCACCCACCACTCCTTGTAGGTCTCGGGCGGCCGTCCCGGCCGCGCCTCGTAGAAGATCCCGCCGAACTCGGCGTCGAACGCCTCGTCGCGCACGGCGGTCGCGAGCGCCATGCAGGCCGGCTGCACGCGCGCGCGGAGCGCCGCGTCGCCGTGCACCTCCGCCGCCTCGCGGAGGAGCCAGCTCGCCTCGACGTCGTGCCCGTACGACACCACGTCCGACTTCGGCGTCCAGTCCGCGTCGAAGAACAGCCGCAGGTGCGGCGCGCGCGGGTCGACGATGCGCGTGGCGAACAGGTCGACCACCTCGCCCAGCCGCTCGCGCAGCAGCGCGTCGGGCCAGACGCGGTACAGCCCCGCGTACGCCTCGAGCACGTGCAGGTGCGTGTTCATGCTCTTGCGCTCGTCCGCGTCCTCGTCGCTCAGCCGCACGTCGTCCAGCCGCGCCCACTCGCGCGTGAATGCCTCCTCGTACCCGCCGTACACCGGGTCGTGTGCGTGCCGCTCGACGAGCCGGAACAGCGTGATGGCCTCGCGCAGGCTCTCCTCGTCACCCGTTGCGCGGTGGTGCTCGCTCAGCGCGTAGATCGCGAACGCCTGCGCGTACACGTGCTTGCGCGCGTCGCGCGGCGACCCGTCCGCTTCCACCATCCAGTACACGCCGCCGTGGACGGGGTCGGTCAGCCGCTCGCGCACGAAGCGCGCGGCGCGACCCGCGACGGCGCGCTCCGCGTCGCCGCCTGACGCCCGGTGGGCGGCCGAGAAGGTCCAGAGAATCCGTGCGTTGAGGATCGCGCCCTTGGGCGCGTTCGGGTCCGGCACGTCGTCGCCGTCGACGTACCCGACGAACCCGCCGTGGCGCTCGTCCATCGCGTGCGCCGTCCAGTAGGGGAGGATCCCGTCGCGCAGCTCGCGCGCCATCGCCGCGCGCAACGCGCCTAGGGCGGCGGCGCTTCCCGGCGCGTCGTCGCGGCGCACCGCGGGCGCCACGGGCGCCGTGCCCGCGCTCATGCGTCCGACCCGGTGCCGTTCGCCACCGCGCCTGCGACCGCCATGCCGGCACCGCCGCCCGACGCGTGGCCGAGGTTGCGCGCGATGAGCGCGTACCGCTGCTCCACGCACGCGGCGGAGCGCAGCGGGTCGGGTGGCGTGTGCAGCGCGTAGTCGACGAGCCGTTCGACGTCGCTCGTCGCGACGTGCACGCGCGTGTCGCTCGACGCGTAGTAGATGAACACCGTCCCGTCGTCGTCGGCGATCCACCCGTTCGCGAACACGACGTTGGACACGTCGCCCACGCGCTCGTCGTGCTCGGGCGCGATGAGGTACCCCGCGGGCGCGTGCGTCACGCGCCACGGCTCGGCGAGGTCGGTCACGAACAGGTACAGGACGTAGCGCAGCCCCGCGGCCGTGTTGCGCACCCCGTGCGCGAGGTGCAGCCACCCCGCGGGCGTGCGGATCGGCGGCGGCCCCTGCCCGTTCTTGGCCTCCTTGATCGTGTGGTACACGCGCCCGTCCACGATCCCTGCGTCGCGCACCACGGGCCGGGTGATGTCGTCACACAGCCCCCACCCGATCCCGCCGCCCGAACCCGCCTCGATGAAGCTGTCCTGCGGGCGTGTATAGAACGCGTACGTGCCGGCCACGAACTCGGGGTGCAGCACCACGTTCCGCTGCTGCTCCGAGCGCGTCACGAGGTCGGGCAGCCGCTCCCACGTGACCAGGTCGCGCGTGCGCGCGATGCCTGCCTGCGCGACCGCCGCCGACGGGTCGTGCGGCGCGCGCGGGTCCTTGCGCTCGGTGCAGAACACGCCGTACACCCAGCCGTCCTCGTGCGCGGTCAGGCGCATGTCGTACACGTTCACGTCCGGCTCGTCCGTTTCGGGCATCCGCACCGGGTAGTCCCAGAAGCGCCAGCCGTCCACGCCGTTCGGGCTCTCGGCCACCGCGAAGAACGACTTGCGGTCGACCCCCTCCACGCGCGCGACCATCAGGTAGCGCCCGTCGTGCTTGATGGCCCCGGGGTTGAACACCGCGTTGATCCCCATGCGCTCGAGCAGCCGCGGGTTCGTCGCGGGGTCGAAGTCGTAGCGCCAGGCCGGCGGCGTGTGCGCGGCCGTCAGCGCCGGCCGGCGGTAGCGGTCGACCACGCCGCGGTCGTCCGTGATCCGCTCGTTGACGCGCGAGACGAGCGCTTCGTGGGCGGTCTCGAGGGCGCGGCGACGTGCCGCGAAGATCGCGTCGGACGCGAGATCGGTGGTCTGCATGCGGCGGCTGCGGGAGTGCGTCGGGTGGTGTGTGCGGTAGCGCGGTGCGGCGGAACGCGTACGGCGGTCGTTAGTCGCCGGCCACCGGCGCCGCGGCCGGTGCGCCGGCGGCCGGGCGCGTCGCGTCGCGGGCCGCGGCGAGTCGCCCGGGCGGATCGTCCGCCGGCCGCCCGGCCGTGGTCACGGCGAGGTCGGCGGGGTAGTCCTCCAGCTTGTCGAACCAGTTGAATTTGAGCACCGCGGACGTCACGAGCACCGTCGTCATCGCCGCCGCGAACGCGGTGAACTCCTGCAGCACGAGGAAGATCCCCGTCGCGACGAGCGCGGTCTGCCAGAGGACGCCCACGAGCACGTTGGTCGCGTCGCGCATGAACCCCGTGTTACGCTCGAGGCCCGGGTGCTCTTGGGCGAGCTTCGCGTGGATCGGGCCCCAGAAGCCCCACGGCCGCGTCTTGAGGTAGAACTGCTTCAACACCTCCTCGTCGTCCGGCGGCGTCGCGAGCGTGCCGGCGATGCAGCCGATCACCGACGCGGCGAGGATCACCGGGAACGCGTAGATCGCGGAGACGTCGGGCATGAGCTTGGGCACGACGAGCGACGCGAGGATCCCGCCGCCCATGCCCCAGAAGTACCCGTAGCTGTTGAAGCGCCACCAGTACCACTTCAGCACGTTGGCCGCGACGTACCCGCCGTAGAGCGCCGAGACGATCCACTGCACGATGTCGTTGAGCGACGTGACGAAGAACCCGATCCCGGTCCCGATCACCACGACGAGCACCGACGTCACGTAGCTCATCCGCACGAGCGTCCGCTGGTCGGCGTCCGGCCGGACGTACCGTCGGTAGATGTCGTTGACGATGTACGCCGGCGCGGCGTTCACGGTCGCGGAGTAGGTCGCCATGAACGCGGCGAGCAGCGCGGCGATCAGCAGCCCGAGGAGCCCCGTCGGCACGAAGTTGCGCATCGTGAACGGGAGGATGAGCTCGAAGTCCACCTTGTCGCCCATCGCGCGCAGCTGCGGGCTGTAGAACGCGAGCGCGAGCACCGCGAGCGCGGTGATGAGCATGTAGCGGAACGGCATGAGCACGAGGCTCACGAGCCCGCTCATCTTCGCCGCGTCGCGCGGCGTGCGCGTCGAGAGCACGCGCTGCATGTCGTAGTTGGGCGCGGGGCCGGCGAGGCTCAGCAGCACGCCCTTGAACACCACCATCATGAAGAACGCGCCGAACAGCGTCCACCCGTCCTGCGCGATCCGTGCGTTCGCGGCCGGCATCAGGCGCGACCAGTCGAGGTCGAGCTTCCACCCGAACGCCGGCGAGTACCACCCGGCCGGCACCGCCGCGCGCAGCATCGCCGGACTCACGCGCTGCATGGCGATGACCCCGATCCAGACGCAAGCGATCGTCTTGAGCACCGCCTGCAACACCTCGGTGAACACCACCGAGAACATCCCGCCCTTCACCACGTAGACCGTCGTGAGCGCGGTGATCAGCAGCCCCCACAGGTTGACGTTAGTCGCCGGGTCGGCCGAGAGGTGGTACGGGAGGAACGTCGCCGCGAACTTGCCCACGCCGATGAACGCGTAGGCCAGAAAGCCGATCACGTTGATGAGCGCGAACGCCACCACGCTGAGGTGCGCGAGGTTCGCCCCGCGCCCGCGCCCGAAGCGGAACGTGATCCACTCCGCCCCGGTCATGACTCCGGACCGCCGGAGCCAGACCGAGAGGAAGATCATCAGGAAGATCTGGTTGAAGATCGGCCAGAGCCACGGGATCCAGACGCTCTTCAACCCGTACACGAACAGCAGGTACACCAGCCACATCGTCCCGCTGATGTCGAACATCCCGGAGGCGTTCGACACGCCCAGCATCCACCACGAGATCTCGTTGCCGCCGAGGAAGTAGCTCTTCAGGTTGCGCGACGCGCGCTTCGAGATCCAGAAGCCGACGGCGACGGTCGACGCGAGGTACGCGCCGATGATGAGCAGGTCGACCGGATGAAGGTTCACGGGGCGTTGTGGCTACCGCGGTCGCGAGGGAGAGGTGGACCCCCGCCTGCGCGGGGGCGACTGCACGAGGGGTGTCACCCCCGCGGAAGCGGGGGTCCGTCGTCCAGCGGCGGCCCGCTCAGTAGCCCGGGTTCTGCGTCATCAGCGGGTTGGCCGACAGC
Source organism: uncultured Gemmatimonadales bacterium (assembly GCA_963851265.1). GTDB lineage: Bacteria > Gemmatimonadota > Gemmatimonadetes > Gemmatimonadales > Gemmatimonadaceae > BPUI01. The sequence continues at coordinate 158,676 of CAWKNZ010000006.1, read as the reverse complement.
TCGCGGCCCGGGATGTTCTGCAGCACCTGGAACGACTGCCGCGGGCGGCACGGGCCGGTCGCGAGGTCCGACACGGTCGACGGCGCGTTCATCAGGGCGAGCCAGCGCCCCTCGCGGACGAGGTCGAAGCGCGCCTGGAACTCCGCGTAGAGCTCGTGCTCGCGCTCCGTCCACACCGCCTGGCGGAACTGGTCCTGGCTCAGCCCGGCGAGCGGCTTCAGGGCCGCGCGGGCGCGCACCTTGTTGATCGCGCTGTAGGCGGCAGCCGTCGGGCCGTTCTTCTCGTTCTCCGCTTCGGCGAACACGAGCAGCACGTCGGCGTGGCGCAGCAGGATGAAGTTGTTCGCCGCCGCCTGGTCGGACGTGAGGTGCTGCGGGTCGATGTACTTGAGGCTGTAGAGCGGCCGCGACACGCCGATCACCGAGGTGGTCGTCGCGCCGGTGGACGGGTTCTGCACGGTGAGCGAGTCGAGGTTGGTCCCGAACGCCGCGCACGCCTCCGTCCACGCGCCGTAGTTGAACGTCTTGTCGCTGACGACCAGCCCCGAGGCCTTGAGCTTCGCGAGCGAGTCGGTCTGCAGGACGCGGATCTTCCCGGCGGCGCTCCGCGTGTACTCCCACGACATCGCGACCGCCTTGTTCGGCGCGACGCGCGCGTCGCCCGCCTCGAAGCCGCGGTAGAAGTCCTCGCGGATGCTGAGGAACCCCATCCCGCAGCCGCCGATCAGCGTGCAGTCGCCCTGCGGGGTGAGGAACGCCGGGATCTGCGAGCCGCCGTTGTTCACCGCGGCGCCCTGCGCCGCGAAGAGGATCTCGGGGCTCGTGTTCTGCTTGTTGATGTCGTACAGCGCCATGTAGTCCGGCTCGAGCGTGACCGACGCGTCGGCCATTTCGAGCTGCGCCGCCGCGCGCGCCGAGTCGATGTACGCCGATTTCGCCGACGCGAGCGACGTGCCGACCGCCTCGGCGCCGGCCATGTGCAGGTAGACCTTGGCGAGGAGCCCCCACGCCGTCGCGAGGCGCGGCAGTCCCTGGCCGTTAGGCGTGGTGTACGTGGCCGGCAGCAGCGCCGTCGACTGGCGCAGGTCGCTCGCGGCCTGCTTCCACACCGCCCCGGGCTCGGCCCGCGCCATCGCCCCGTTCTGGGGGTCGGGCGTGTACTGCGCCGTGCGGATCGGGACGCCGCCGTAGCGCCGGACGAGGTCGAAGTAGGCGTACCCCCGGGCGAAGTACGCCTGGCCGGTGGCCGTCTTCTTCATCGCGTCCGTGATCCCCGTGCTCTTCGGCACGTTCGCCAGGATCTCGTTCGCCCGCTCGATGATCTGGTAGTCGCCGATGTAGAGGCTGTTGTCCTGCATGTACCACTGGCCGCCCTGCTGCCCGGCCCAGCCGCCCGCCATCCAGTTCCAGCAGGTCATCTCGTTGTCGTCGCACATCACGGAGTACTGGGCGGGCGACTTCCACCCGTTCCAGCCCATGATCGGCGCGTACGCGCCGTTCACGGCCGCCGCCGCCTGCGCGTCGTTCTGGTAGTACCGGTCGGGCGAGACGAAGGTCTGCGCCGTTTCCGGAAGGCTCGTGGCGTCCTTGCAGCCCGCGAGCCCGAGGGCGGCGGCCGCGAGGACCGCCGCGGTCCGCGTCACTGTCCGATAGAAAGTCATGGGTCGGGTGCTGCTCAGAAGGAGGTGTTGACGCCGAACGTGAACGTGCGCTGCTGCGGGTAGCTGCCGAGGTCCACCCCGGGGTGGGCCGGGTCGCCGAAGGCGCTGACCTCGGGGTCGTAGCCCGTGTAGCGCGTGTGCGTGAGCAGGTTGATGCCGTTCACGTACACGCGCGCGCTGTGCACGCGCGGCAGGCTGACGTTGTAGCCGAGCTGGACGTTCTTCAGGCGGACGAACGAGCCGTCCTCGATGTAGATGTCCGAGAACCGCGTGTCCGCCTGCCGGCTCTGGAGGATCATCGGGAACGTGCCGTTCGGGTTGGTCTTCGGGTCGAACGCGTTCTGCAGGTAGTACGTCGGGATGTTGATGCTGCCGTTCATCGTGATGTACCGCATGCGCTCGGCGTTGATGATGCTGTTGCCCTTCACCGCGATGACGAGCGCGCTCGCGTCGAACTTCCCGATCCGGAACGTGTTGTTCCACCCCCACGTCCACTTCGGGTTGGCGTCGCCGATCACGTGCTGGTCATTGGCGTCGACCTTCCCGTCGCCGTTGATGTCGGCGTACTTCAGGTCGCCGATGTGCGCCGCCGCGCCGAGGACCTTCGCGTACGCGGCCGAGTCGGCGGCGTTCTGTACGATGCCGGCCGTCGTGTAGCCCCACATCGCGCCGATCGGCAGCCCGACCTTCTGGATGAACGGCGTGGCCTCGAGGTTACCGCCCGCGCCGAGCCGGGTGGCGAACTGCTGCTGGATGCCGTTCCCGAGGCTCACGATGCGGTTCACGTTGTGCGACGCGTTGATGCTCGTGTTCCACGTGAGGCCGCCCTTGCGCGCGCTGCGCAGCACGTCGTAGCCCACCAGGAACTCGATGCCGCGGTTGGTCACGTTGCCCGAGTTGATCCACGTGTTCCCGAAGCCCGTGTTCTGCGCGAGCGTGATCTGCTGCAGCAGGTCGTAGGTGTTCTTGTGGTAGTAGTCGAACGTGCCGGTCAGGCGGTTGTTGAACGCGCCGAGGTCGAGGCCGCCGTCGAACTGGTTGGTGGTCTCCCACTTGAGGTTCGGGTTGCCGAGCTGCGTGATCGCGTACGCCGGCACCGTCGTCTCGTTCTGCGTCACGCCCGTGATGCCGCCGATCGCCGGCAGCGACTGATACGGGTTGATCGCCTGGTTGCCCGACTTGCCGTAGCTGAGGCGCACCTTGAGGTCGCTGAACAGCCGCTGGCCGCGGAGGAACGGCTCCTCCGACGCGCGCCACGCGAACGCCACCGCGGGGAACGTCGCCCACTTGTTGTTCGCCGCGAACCGCGACGAACCGTCGGCGCGCACGGTCCCGGTGAGCAGGTAGCGGTCGAGGAGCTGGTAGTTCACGCGCGCGAGCCACGACGCGAGCTGCGACGTCGAGATCCCGCTCTGCGGCGTCAGCGGCACGGTGCCGTTCTGGAGGACGTTCCCGCCGAGGATGTCGTTCGGGAAGCCCTGGACCTCCTGCTGGTTCCAGGTGCTGCGGTCGTTCTGGAACGTGTAGCCGGCGATCGCGTCGACGCGCTGGTTCGCGCCGAGCCCGCCCGCGTAGCGCAGCCAGCTCTCGCTCAGGATGTTGTTGTACAGCGAGGGCGCCTGGATCGCGTCGCCCCCCGACGTGCGCCCCTCGTTGACCGTGCTCGGGTAGTAGACGCCGTAGTTCCGCGACTCGTAGTTCGCGCCGATGTTCTGGTCGAACGAGAAGCCCTTGCCGAGCGTCACCGTGCCGCGGACGCCGCCGAGGCCGCGCGTGACCTGGTCGTTCTCGCTCACCTCGTCGGTGTAGCGCAGCGGGTTCGACCCGAAGTTCGCCAGCGTCGTCGGGTCCTCCGCGCGCGGGTCGGTCTTGGTGCTGTCGGTGCGCCAGATCGGCGTGTAGGTGATCGCGTCGCGCACGACGCCGATCGCGTTGTAGCCGTTGATCGTCGAGGTGCGCACCATGTTGTTCACGGAGCGCGTGAGCGTGACGTTCGTCGAGAGGCGGAACCGCTCGGTGACGTTGCGGTCGAGGTTGAAGCGCAGGCCGCCGCGCTTGAACTCCGAGCCGTTGATCACGCCCTGCTGCTGCAGCAGGTTGCCGCTGACCGCGTAGCTGCCGCGGTCGTCGCCGCCCGAGGCGCCGATGTTCGCGTCGCTCAGCGGCGCGTTGCGGTAGATCAGGCTCTGCCAGTCGGTGCCGGAGCCCATCACCTTCTGGATGCTGTCCGGGGTCAGCGAGCCCGGGCGGCCGCCGTACGGGTACTGCGTCGCCGGGCCGTACGCGTTGATGAAGGCCTGGTTGACGTACGTCGCGTACTGCGGCGCGCTGAGCACCGGGACCTCGCGCACGGTGCTCGCGACGCCCTGCGAGACGTTGAGCGTGTACTGCCCGCCGCTGTTCCGGCGCCCGCGCTTCGTCGTGATCATCACGACGCCGTTGGCGCCGCGGCTGCCGTAGATCGCCGTCGCCGACGCGTCCTTGAGAATGTCGATCGACTCGATGTCCTCGGGCGCGATCTCGGCGAGCGGGTTGGTCTGGGTGAGCGAGACGAGGCTCGGGTCGCTCGTGCTGCCGGCGTCCTTCGTGCCGCTGCTGCCCACCGGCACGCCGTCGATGACGTAGAGCGGCTGCGCGCTGCCCGGGTTCATCGAGTTCGTACCGCGGATCTGCACGCGGATCCCGCCGCCCGGGGCCGCGTCGCCCTGCGTGACCTGCACGCCCGGCACGCGCCCCTGCAGGCCCTGCTCGAGCGTGTTGACCGCGGTCTTCTGGATGTCCTGCGAGTTGACCGACGCGATGGACCCCGTGAGGTCCTCGCGGCGCTGCGTGCCGTAGCCGATGACGACGACGTTGCTGAGCGCGACGGCGGTCGCCTGCAGCCCGAAGTTGACCGTCGCCGGCTGCCCGGCGACGACCGTCACGGCCTGCTCCTGCGGCGCGAAGCCGACGAGGTTGACGCGGATTCGCTGCGGGCCCGCGGGCACCCGCGGCAGCACGTAGCGTCCGTCCTCGCGCACGATCGTCTGGATCGAGGTGCCGACCACCGACACGCGCGCGCCGGCGAGCGGCGACTGGCTGGCGTTGCCCTGCGAGACAGGGGCACCCTGCGACGCGATCTTCGACGACGCGGCCGCCGCGGCCTGCGAGGCCGCCGGCGACGAACTCGCGACGACGCGCCCCGACACGACGCCGGTCGGCGCCTGGGCGTGCAGCCCGGTCGCACCCATGCACGCGGCGACCACCGCCGACGAGACGATTGCTTCCCTACGGAACTTCATGACGTACGTCTCCAACAGGTGAAGTGAGCGGCAACCACTCGTGTCGTGGCGCGGAGCGGCACGGCGGTGGGGAGGAACTCGGGGCGTGCGTGCGCGCGTGCGAGGACGCGCGCGGGGAGATTACGGGTCGTGCGGGTCGTGCCTAACATGGTGCCCGGCGGCCTACCACCGGTCCGTGCGGAAGGGCGCCGCGGGCAGCCCCGCCGCGTTGGAGAGGTTGGCGCGGTCGGGGTTGTCGCCCCACGCGTAGCGGACGGCGACCGGGTGCGGCACGCGGTCGCTCGACACGACCACGCGACCGCCCTCGACGCGCGCGCCCGCCCACACGAACTTCCGGTCCTCGCCCGCGACGGCGAACCCGCCGAGCACCGCGGGCGCGTGGTCGCGCGGCCGCACCGTGAGCCCCTCGGCGTGATCGAAGCCGAGCACCACCTGCCCGCCGTCGAACCGGCTCGACCGCAGCACCGGCCCCGACGCCTCGACCGCCTGGCCGTAGACCAGCCGGCGGGCCACGAGCGCGAGCCGCGCGCCGACGTCCTGCTTGTCGCGCGGGTGGATGTTGTCGGTCTCGCCGACGTCGACGGTCACGGCCTGTCCGGTGTTGGGCAGGGCGAGCGCGGCCGCCTGCGACTCGCGCAGCGTCGCCCAGTTGCTGTGCAGCGCCGGCGCGGTATCGGGCGGCATGTAGTTGGGCAGCTGCGCCCAGAGGAACGGCACGTCGCCGAGCGCCCAGCGCCGGCGCCAGTCGCGGATCATCCCGGCGAACAGGGCGCGGTACGCGACCGCATCCTCGTACCGGTCGGCGTTCGACTCGCCCTGGTACCAGAGCACGCCCTTGACCGGGAACGGCAGCAGGGGGTGGACCATCTGGTTGTAGAGCAGCGTCGGAATCTTGTTGATGTGCTGCCCGTCGGGCACGCCGGCCGTGACCGCGCCCCCCCGGCCGCGCAACGAGTCGAGCGTGCGCGCCTCGTACGCGCGCTCGTCGGCCTCGAGGCGCGCGATGGCGCGCTCGTCGAGCCCGAGCCCCTCGGCGCTCGTCCACGCCTCGATCCGGCTGCCGCCCCACGAGGTGTGCAGCAGGCCGATCGGAACGCCGACCGACTTGCGCAACTCGCGCGCGAAGAAGTACCCGACCGCGGTGAACTGCCCGGCGTGCTGCGGGTCGGCCGGCGCCCACGCCCCGCCGACCAGCGAGTCGCTCGGCGACCACGCGTACGAGGTCGGCACTTTGAAGTGCCGGAGCTGCGGGTCGTGCGCCGCGGCTGCCTCGGCCGCGCCGTTCACCGCGTCGCGCACCACGAACTCCATGTTCGACTGCCCCGAGCAGACCCACACGTCGCCGACGAGGATGTCGCGCACCTCGACGCGCTCGCCGTCCGCGGCCACGGTCATCGCGTGCGGGCCGCCCGCCGGCATGGCGGGCAGCGTCGCCACCCAGCGGCCGGCCGCGTCGGCGGTCGCCGCGTAGTCGCGCCCGTCGAACGCCACCACGACGCGCGCGTGCGGCGCCGCCGAGCCCCACACCGGCACGTGCGCGTCGCGCTGCATCACCATGCCGTCGCCGATGATCCGCGACAGTTGTAACGACGCGTGCGGCTGCGCGCCGGTCGCGGCCGACGCGAGCGGCAGGGCGGACGCCAGGGCGAGAACGAGCCGTCGCACGGCGTCAGCGCGAACGCGCGACCGGCGGCGCGCCGGCAGCGAGCGGCACGCGCGATACGGCTGCGCGCTGCGGGGCACGGCGCGCGGGGGGGAAGAGCACGGCTGGCGGGGACGACAGGGGACGGCTCGCGCGCCGACGCGCGGGTGTGGCAGGCGGGAGGTGTGACGGGCAGTGCGGCCCGCGATGAACCGGTCTCACACGGCGTGAACCGGTTCAATCGTGCTCGGGATGTCACAATGCTGGAACGACACGCTCCATTAGTCAAGTTGATTTTGTAATCCCTTGTGTGCAGCATACCCCCGCGTTGGAAGCAGCCACTTCCGCACGGGACCGCCTAAATCGCTCCCGCGGCCCCCTCGTCGACCGCGCCATGCTCACCGGTTCGAACCTGCTCCACACCAAGCAGTTCAACCTCCGGATCGTCCACGAGACGGTCCGGCTGCGTGGCCCGCTCTCACGCGCCGACGTCTCGCGGCACACCGCCCTCACCGGGCAGACGGTCTCCAACCTCGTCCGCGAACTCATCGACCTGGGCCTCGTGATCGAGACCCCCCGCCGCTCCGAAGCGCGCGGCGCGCCGTCGACCGACCTGACCATCAATCCGGACGGCGCGTTCTCGATCGGACTCGACTTCAACCGCGACCACCTCACCGGCGTCCTCGTCGACCTCGCAGGCACGGTGCGCCAGCGCGCCCACATCGAGATCAACCTGCCCACGCCCGACGAGGCCCTCGAGATGATGGCCACGATGGCCGAGTCGCTCATCGCGCGACAGGGCGCCGCGCGCGAGCGCGTGTGCGGCGTGGGGGTGGGCGTGCCGGGCCTCATGCACCCGTCGCCACGCGGCACGGGCTACGTCGTCACGCCGACCGCGTTCCCCGACTGGCACGACGTGCCGCTCGCGTCGCGGCTCGGCCGAACGCTCGACCTGCCCGTGCTGTTGGAGAACAATGCCACCGCCGCCGCGGTCGGCGAACGCTGGTACGGCGCGGGGCGCGACATCGACACGTTCTTCTACGTATTCGTGGGCAGCGGCCTCGGCGGCGGGCTCATCATCGACGGCCGGCCCTACACGGGCGCCACCGGGAACGCCGGCGAACTGGGGTACCTGCTCTCGGGCGTCGGCACGGGCCCGCACGCCGACGAGCACGTGGGCGTGCACTTCAACATCCCCCGCCTGTACGAGCGATTGCGCGCACGCGGGACCGACGCGCGCACCTCCGCCGATCTCGCGGCGTTGTTCGACGCCGGCGATTCCGAGCTGCTCGCGTGGATGGACACCGGCGCGGCGCACCTCACGTATCTCCTCCTCGCGGTCGAGTACCTGTTCGACCCGGAGGCGATCGTCATCGGCGGCCGGCTGCCCGAACGTATGCTCGCCGGACTCTTCGAACGCGTCGCGACGGAGTTGCCCGCGCGGCGCATGGGCGGGAAGGTCACCGGCCCGTCGCTCCTTCCCTCGACGGCGGGCGCCGACGCCGCCGCACTCGGCGTCGCCACGCTCCCGATCAACGAGTTCTTCGCGCCCGCGCCGCGCGTGCTCCTGAAGCAGGGCAGGCGCGGTCAGCCGACCGGGCTCAACGCCCCGCGCGCGATCGTCACGGCGTAAGGCGGCGCCGGCACTCGGCCGCCCCGCGCGGACCCGCCGCATCGGGTCCGCACGACCCGCCGCGGCGCGTCGCCCCGCGGCGTGCCGCGCTCGAGTGAGGCCGCGCCGCCACGCAGTCGTAGCAGTCCCGCCACAGCGCCGCGGGCGCGGATGCCGCACGCCGCGGGGCACGCGCGGCGGCGCCGGTTGGACGTCGTTGACGTAACGCGTTGTCCAGCAACGTGCTACAACGCCGGGACGCGCCAGCGCCTGGAGGCCGATACTCGAGGGCGACCGATGCACGTGGCCGGAATGCGGTCTGCCTCGGAAAGGACGCGGAGCCGACGTCGTCGGCGAAACACGTTTCCCACGTCCGCGCCGCCCAACCACTCGTCATGCGCCTGCTCTCTCTCCCCATCGCCTCCCGCGTCCGCCGCTTCGCCACGATCGCCGCGACCGCCTGCGTGGCCGTTCTCACCGCCGCACCGTCGGCTCACGCCCAGACGGCGCCCGGCACGGCGACGATCCGGTTCGACGAGGCGGGCATGCTCGCCTTCACGTCGCAGTACGGGCCGCCCGACGTCGGCCGCCTCAAGGCGACCTTCCTCTCGCTACCCGGCGCCCCCTCGACCAACCAAGCCATCGACGCGTTCTGCGTCGACCTGCTTCACGACGTCACCTTCAACCCGTCGGGCTGGAACGTCTACCTGAACAATCTCGCCGACACGTCGGTCGCGCACACCCGCGAGGGCGGCGTGGTCTCGGACGCGCTCACGCGCTACCGCAAGGCGGCGTGGCTGGTCGACCAGTATTCGACGGTCAACACGCTCACCGACACCGCCGGGATTCAGGGCGCGATGTGGCTACAGTTCGCGCCGACACTCGCGCCATACGATTACGCGATGCCGAGCGAGGCCAGGGCGGTCGCGTCGTGGGAGGCCGCGGCCGACGCGTTCGCCGGGACGGCGGCGTTCGCCGCCTATGACTGGAGCCGGTTCACGGTGCTCACCGACGTGAATAGCGTCGGCCTCGGACTCGACGACTACCACGGGTACCAGGAGCTGATCACCGAGACCCCGGTGACCGCGACCCCCGAGCCGACCGCGGTCGTGATGCTCGGCGCGAGCCTCGCGGGGATCGCCCTCGTGGCACGCCGTCGCGGGTCGCGCGCGGCGTAATCGCGCGGGCGGGGTTCCCGCCGCGGTTCCACTCACGTGTTCGCTTCGGCCCCGCCCGCGCCTCCGTTGCGCGAGCGGGGCCGACTGCGTACGCTCGCCCGAATGTCGACATCCCGTGTTGCCGTGCGACGTGCCCGATCGGGGCGCGCCCTCCTCCACGCCGCGCTCGCGAGTGGACCCGCCCTCGTGAGCGCGCGCGTCGCGACCGCGCAGGCGCCGCAGGCCGTCGCCCCGTCGCCCTTTCGCCTCGAGGAGACGACGATTGCCGACGTGCACGCCGCGATGCGCGCGGGCACGCTCACCTGCCACGACCTCGTCGCGCGCTACCTGCAGCGGACCGCCGCGTACGACAAGAACGGGCCGGCCGTCAATGCGCTTATCGTGCAGAATCCCGACGCGCTGCGCACGGCCGACTCGCTCGACGCGCGCTTCCGCGCGGCCGGGCCGGTGGGGCCGCTCCACTGCGTACCGGTGATCGTGAAGGACAATTTCGAGACGGCCGGCCTCGCCACCACGGCGGGCTCGCTCTCGCTTGCGGGCTACGTGCCCGTGCGCGACGCGACGATGGTGGAACGCGTGCGCGCCGCGGGCGCGATCGTCCTCGCCAAGTCGAACATGGCGGAGTTCGCGTTCACGCCGTACGAGACCGTCAGCTCCATTCTGCCCGGCTACACGAAGAACCCCTACGCCCTCGACCGCGTGACCGCGGGCTCGAGTGGGGGCACGGCCGCCGCGGTGGCCGCCAACCTCGGCGAGGTGGGACTCGGCACCGACACGGGGAACTCGATCCGCGGCCCGTCGTCGCACCTCGCCCTCGTGGGCATCCGCTCGACGATGGGCCTCACGAGTCGCGCCGGCGTCGTCCCCCTCAACCTCGGCTACGACATCGCCGGCCCGATGGCGCGCACCGTGGCCGACGCGGTCGCGGTGTTCCAGGTCGTCGCGGGCTACGACCCGGCCGACTCGACGACGAACGCAGCGCGCGCCCACCCGATGCCGCACTACGCCGACGCGCTCGTGCGGGACGGGCTCCACGGGGCGCGGCTCGCGATTCTCCGCCAGGCGTACGTGCGGCCGTCGGCCGACCCGGAGGTGCTCGCCGTGTTCGACCGCGCGGTGGCCGACCTGCGGCGCGCCGGCGCGACGGTGCTCGACAGCGTGCCGATCGCGGGGCTCGATTCCCTGCTCCGCACGGAGACCGGCGAGTGTAACCGCTTCAAGTACGACCTCGAGCGGTGGCTCGCGAGCACGGGCGGGCGGACGCCGGTGCACACCCTCGACGAGATCGTCCGCTCGCGGCGGTTTCACCCGTCCATCGAGCCGCGCCTCACGTACGCCCAGCGCGCGACGGTCGCGCCCGAGGCGAGCCCCGGCTGCGCCGCCACGGAGCGGCTCCGCACGGGCGTGCGCGCGGCCGTGCTCGCCGCGATGGACCGACTCAAGGTCGACGCGCTCGTGTACCCGACGTGGAGCAACCCGCCGCGGCTGATCGGCGACCTGAACACGCCGGCGGGCGACAACAGCCAGATCTTCTCGCCGACCACCGGCTGGCCCGCCGTGCAGGTGCCGATGGGCTACACGCGGGGCAATCTGCCGGCGGGGCTCACCCTCTTCGGACGCGCGTGGAGCGAGGCGACCCTCTTCCGCCTCGCGTACGCGTACGAGCAGGCCACCGGGCACCGCCGGCCGCCGGCGAGCACGCCGCCGCTCCGCTGAGTGACGCGCCGCCGCCGGGTGGACCCCGCCGTCGCGGGCGACGCGCTCAGCGCAGCCGCGGGTAGGCCGCGCGCGCGTTCTCGCGCAACACCATCCGCGCGAGCCGCTCGGCGCCCGCCCGGTCGACCTCGCCGTCGCCGAGCATCGCGGAGAGCGTGATGCCTAACGCACGCCGCGCGTTGGCGGACGCGACCCAGGCGGCCTGCTCCCACCCCTGCGCGGGCCCGTTGTCGAACGCGTCGCTGCCGTAGAGCACCTTCTCCGGCCACTCGTCGAGCCACGGCCGCAGCACGCCTGCGAGGACGGGCGGCTCCACGAGCAGGTCCATCATCGAGACGTCGGCGTAGACGTTCGGCTTCGCGAGCAGCGCCTGCGTCTCGCCGACGAGCGGCCAGCCGCCGTGCACGAGGACGAAGTTCGTGCCCCGAAGCGTCGAATCGTTGAACGCCGGCTCGAGCAGGTGCGGCGCGCTGCCGCGCGCGGAGTAGAAGCCGCCGAACTGCTCGAGCACGTGGATCTGCACGGCGAGCCCGCGCCGCCCCGCCGCCCGCGCGATCTCGCGAAACAGGTAGTCCTGCAGGGCCTTGTACTCGGCGTGCGTCGGCGTGCCGCCCGCCACGTACCGCGCGTAGACTCGGCGCGCGAGCGCCGGATCCGGGTCGTCGAAGTCGAGCGGGCGCAGGTACGCCGCCTCGAACTTCACGCCGACCGCGCCGGCGCGTTGCTGCCGGTCGAGCGTCGGCGCGACCACCTGGCGCACGTAGGCGTCGAGGGTCGGCGGGACCGCCCGCAGCCCCAGGTCGCGGAGGTAGCGCTGCAGGAGCGTCGCCTCCCGCGGATAGAGCGACCGCACGTCTGGCGTGCGCGCCGCCTCGCCGCGGACGTCCAACGGCAGCATCAGCGCGTCGACGAACGAGATCCAACGAAAGCGGGGCGCGTCGAGTCCCGGGCCCATCGCCACGCGGTTGGCGAGCATCACCTCCACGCCCGCCTGGTCCAGCGCCCAGGCCGGGAACGCCGCGCCGCGTGCCGCCTGCACGCGCGCGACGGCGGCCGCGAGCGGCGCGGCGGCGGCGGCCGTCGTGTCGGCCGGCGTGACGCCGTAGAGCGCGCGCTGCGCCGCGCGCCACGACGGGTGCCCGGGCCGGAAGCGCGCGGGCAGGGGGGCGGGCGGGATGCCGTCGAGCGGCAGCGCGTCGTACTCCGAGTCCGCGGGCGCGCCCGGCGCGACGGGGCGCATGGGATGGGCGTGCGCGTCGATCGCGCGCACGCCGGCGATGTACGCCGCGAGCGCGGAATCCACCGGCGCCTGCGCGGCGAGGTGCGTCGCGCAGAGGGCGGCCAGACAGGCGCCGCGGGCGAGGACGCGGAGCGCGTTGAGCGTGGTCACGAGAAGCCGTGCGGGGAGGCGTGCCGCACGTCGAACACGCGCGGCGCGGTGGAAAGCTGGCGACGTGACGCATATTCCGCTCAGCACGTCCTTCGCACCTCCGCCGCACGGCGGGCCGCCCCGGCGAGCCGCCTCACGCCCCACTCTTGCGTTCCCGTCATGCCGCGCACTCCCCGGCTGCTCGCCGCGCTCGTTCTCGCCTGTGCCAGCGCCCGCGCGGGCGCACAGGTGGCTCCGCCGCCCGTGACGCTCTCCCCCGCCGTTCAGGACCGCGTCCGCGCGCTCCACGCCCTGCTCGACGAGCAGTGGGAGTACACGCTGCGGACGACGCCCGAATTCGCGTCGGTGCTCGGCGACAAGCGCTACAACGACCAGCTCAGCGACATGTCGGCGGCCGCCGCCGAGCGCGACGTCGCCGCGGCACGGCGGTTCGAAGCGCGCTTCGCGGCTATCGACACGGCGGGCTTCCCCGAGCAGGAGCGGCTCAACCGCGACCTGATGCTGCTCAACCTGCGCACCGCGCTGGAGGCCGCGCCCTTCCGCGAGTGGGAGATGCCGGTCACGCAGATGTCGGGGCTGCACATCGACCTGCCACAGCTCGTCACCTCGCTCTCGTTCGCGACCGTCAAGGACTACGACGACTACGTCGCACGACTCCGCGCGGTGCCGCGGGCCTTCGCGCAGGTGACCGCCGTGATGCGGGAGGGGATGGCGGAGGGGCTCATGCCGCCGAAGATCCTGCTCACCCAGGTGGCGACGCAGGCGGGCGGCATCGCGGGCCAGGCGCCCGACTCGACGCCGTTCGCGGTGCCGCTCGCGCAGATGCCGAAGGAGTTCTCCGACGCCGACCGGGCGCGGCTGCGCGCCGCCGTGCTCGCCGCCGTGCGCGACAGCGTGCTGCCCGCGTACCTGCGCTTCACCGCCTTCGTCCGCGACGAGTACGCGCCGCGCGGGCGCGCCGACATCGGCACGCGGGCGTTGCCTAACGGCGCGGCGCGGTACGCGCTCGCCGTGCGCCGCACGACGACCACGCGCATGACGCCCGACGAGATCCACGCGCTCGGGCTGCGGGAGGTCGCGCGCATCGAGGGCGAGCAGCTCGCCATCGCGCGCCGGCTCGGCTTCGCCGACGTCCGCACGTTCCGCGACTCGATCGTGAAGATCCCGGCCCTGCACCCGACCTCGCGCGAGCAGATCCTCGACGAGTACCGCCGCTACACGGCGCAGATGTGGGCGAAGCTCCCCACGCTCTTCGGCCGGCTGCCGAAGGCGAAGCTGGAGATCCTGCCGGTCGAGCCGTTCCGCGAGAAGGAGGCGTCGACCGCGTACAACCAGGGCACGCCCGACGGGTCGCGCCCCGGGCACGTGTTCGTCAACACCTACGACTTCGCGCACCAGCTCACCATCAACAACGAGTCGACGGCGTACCACGAGGGGGTGCCGGGGCACCACATGCAGGTCTCGATCGCGCAGGAGCTGCCGTCGCTCCCGCCGTTCCGCCAGCAGGCGGGCTACACCGCGTACGTCGAGGGGTGGGCGCTGTACGCCGAGCGGCTCGGCAAGGAGGTCGGGTTTTACCAGAACCCGTACAGCGACTACGGGCGCCTGGACGACGAGATGCTCCGCGCGATCCGCCTCGTGCTCGACACCGGCATCCACGACCGGCGGTGGACGCGCGAGCAGGCCGTGGCGTTCTTTCGGGCGCACTCGAGCGCGGCCGACGCGGAGGTGCAATCGGAGACCGACCGCTACATCGCGTGGCCGGGTCAGGCGCTCGCGTACAAGGTCGGGCAGCTGACGATCCTGCGCCTCCGCGACGAGGCCCGCCAGACGTTAGGCCCACGCTTCGACGTGCGCGCCTTCCACGACGAGGTGCTCGGCGCCGGCGCGCTGCCCATGGACGTGCTCGAGCAGCGCGTGCGCGAGTGGACCACGCGGGTGAAGGCGGGCGGCGTCGCTACGGCGCCTGCCAGCGGTCGTTCGAGCGGTCCGCGTCCATGAAGATGCCGCCCTCCAGCGCGAGCGAGCGGAGCGCCTTGCCCGTGCGGAGGGTGACCGTCGCGCGCTGCTGGTCGGACGCCCAGATCGCCGGCGTCTCGTGCACGGTCTCGGTGCTGCCGTCGGCGTAGGTCAGCACGAGGTTCACGGGCGCCGGCATGCCGCCGACGTTGCGGAGCGAGACGGCGTAGCCGCCGGGCGTCCCCCGCACGCCGTCGACCGCGAGGTCGATGTACGCGTTGGAGAAGAACCAGGCGCGCCAGAACCAGTCGAGGTTCTGCCCGGACACGTCGTCGAAGGTGTCGAAGAAGTCCCACGGGATCGGGTGCCTCCCGTGCCACCGGTCCATGAACGCGTGCAGCGACCGGCGGAACACGGCGTCGCCTAACAGATCCTTCACGGCCAGGTAGCCGAGCGACGCCTTGCCGTACTCGTTGTTGCCGAGTCCCGCGCCGGAGAGTACGTCGCCCGGGGTGACGATCGGGAGGTCCTCGACCGGCGACGGATCGCGGATCCAGCGCGCGACGCGGAACTGCTGGTAGAAGGCCGTCTCGCGCGCGGCGCCGAGGTCGGCGAGCCCGATGAGGTACTCGAACGTCGTCGCCCAGCCCTCGTCCATGAAGCCGTAGCGCGTCTCGTTGATCCCCATGTAGAACGGGAACCACGTGTGCGCGATCTCGTGCTCGACGACGAAGCGCGAGAACGTGGTGTCGCGCGTGCTGCCGTCGTTGACCATCATCGGGTACTCCATGTCGGCGCTGCCCTGCACCACCGTCGTCTTCTCGTACGGGTAGGGCACGCCCGGCCAGTGGCGCGACAGCCAGTCGAGCGAGTGGCGGCCGAACTGCACCATGGAGCGGAAGTCGACGGCCGTGTCGTTGTACGCGGCCTGCACGCCCGCGCGCCGGCCCGTTGCCGTGTCGACCACGACGCTCGCGGCATCCCACACGTAGTGGTCGCTCACGGCGAAGGTCACGTCGGGCACGTTGGTCGCGGCGAAGTGCCACGCGACCGGCGCGCCGGCGGCCGCCGCGGGGACGGTGACGCTGTGCGCGGCCAACTCCGCGCGCGTGGCGACGTGGATCGTGGTGTCCGACGTCAGCGACGCCCGAAAGCGCCGGAGCGGCTCGGGGCGCAACACGGCCGCGGCGTTGGTCAGCGTGCCCGTGCCCCAGACGACGTCGTTGGCCGGCACGCGCAGCGTGACGTCGTAGTCGTTGAAGTCGCTGTAGAACTCCTGCGCGTCGGTGAACGTCATCCGGTCCCACCCGTTGTAGTCGTCGTAGACGGCCACGCGCGGGTAGAAGTACGCGAGGTACGACGTCGTCGAGTCGAGCATCCCCTCGCGGCCGGCCTCGCGCGACAGGTCGTAGTGCCAGCTGATCGCGAGGCGGACCGAGTCGTGCGGCAGGAGCGGCGTGGCGAGCGGCACCTCGTGCACCGTGAAGGTGCGCGCGTCGTCGCCCCAGCGCGCCTCGCGGCCGTCGACCGTGAACGCGTCGACCTGCACGCCCGACGTGAGATAATCGGGGCTCGCCGGCGCCTCGCGCGGTGCACCCGGCTTGTGGATGTTGGCGAACAGCTTGAACACGAGCGTCCGCAGCGTGTCGGGGCTGTTGTTCGCGTAGACGATCTGCTCCGTCCCGCGCACCGCGCGGTCGGGAGGCAGCGTGGTGAGCGTGATCGTGTAGCGCGCGCGGTTTTGCCAGTAGCGCGGGCCAGGTCGCCCGTCGAGCGAGCGCGTGCCCCGGGAGAATGCGCGCTTGACCGCGCGCGGAAGGTAGAGACCCTCCGTCGGGGCACCCGGCGCGGCCGCGGCTCGCGCGGCCGCAGGCTGCGCCGGCGCGCGCGCCGGGGCGAGCGCCGGGGCGAGCGCCGTGACCGCCATGAGTACGGCGCCGACCCGCGCGGCCAGCGCCGCGGGCCCGCCGAACCGCGCCGTGGGCGCCGCGTGCCCGATTGCCGCCGTGGTTCGACCCCGTAGGCCCGCCATGCCCATCCTCCGTTGACCGTTCGGTCGCGCGCGCAGGTGCGCTTCCCCGCGCGGCATACGCCGCGCGTCACGGCAACCATAACGCCGCAGCGGACCGCGCCGTAGGATTCGCGTCGTGACGACCGACCGCAACGCCCCGCCGCGTGCCGCGCCCGCGCGTCACGCCGACGACGCGTACGACGCGTACCTCGCCCCGCGACTCGAAGCGCGCGTGCCCGGCTTCGACCGGTACCGCGCGGAGCTCGGCGACTTCCACCGCTGGGTGCGGACCGAGGTCGACGCGCAGGCGGCAACGACGGACCGCGACGCGCCGCCGCGGCTCGAGACGTACGACCGCGACGGGCGCGTGGTCAACCGGATCGTGCTCAACGCCGCCTACGCCGCCCAGCACGACGAGGTCTACGCGCGCGGCATCGTCGGCCGTCCGTACCACGACGGCGCGCCGCATCTGCTGAGCTTCACGATGGGGTACCTGCTGTCGCAGGCCGACATCAGCCTGCACTGCCCGGTCACCCTCACCGGCGCGGTCGCGTACGTGCTCGGCCACTTCGCCTCGCCCGCGCTGCGCGAACGGTTCCTGCCCGACCTCACCCGGACGGACGGGCGCGCCAAGACCGGCGGCACCTGGGCGACCGAGATGCACGGCGGCAGCGACGTGGGCGCGACGACCACCGAGGCGCGTCCGGTCGCGGCTCAGCCGGATGTCGCGGGTCGCTGGACCGCGACGCACGCGCTCCACGGCCTCAAGTGGTTCGCCAGCAACGCCAACGGCGGCCTCGCGCTCGCCACCGCCCGCCCGGCGGGCGCCCCGCCGGGCTCCGCCGGGCTCGGCCTCTACCTGGTCCCGAGCCACCTCGACGACGGGCGCGTCAACCACTACCTCATCCGCCGCCTCAAGGAGAAGCTCGGCACGCGCGGCCTGCCGACCGGCGAGATCGAGCTGTTAGGCGCCGAAGCCGTGGAGGTCGCGGCGCCGCCGGACGGGTTGCGCCTGATGCTCGAGGCGCTCACTTACAGCCGCGTGCACAACGCCGTCGGCGCGGCCGGCGTGCAGCGCCGGGCGCTCGCGGAAGCGCTCGCGTGGGCGACGCGGCGGCGCGCGTTCGGCCGCGCGATCGCCGACTACCCGATGGTGCAGGAGACGCTCGCCGAGCTGGCGGTGCGGTGGCGCGCGGGCACCCTCCTCGCCTTCGAGGCCGCGGGCGCGGTCGACGACGCGCTTCGCGACCCCGCGCGCCGGGCGTGGCTGCGCCTGACCACCGCCCTCGCGAAGTACCTGACCGCCGACGACGCGGTGGCCGCGAGCCGCGCCGCGCTCGAACTGCTCGGCGGGAACGGCTACACGCGCGATTACCCGGTCGAGCGTCTCCTGCGCGACGCGCAGGTGCTCACCGTGTGGGAAGGGCCCGCCAACATCCAGGCGCTCGAACTCATGCGCCTGCTCCACCCGCGCTACGGCGGGTTCGCCGCGTACGAGCGCCGCGCGGGCGGGGCGCTCGCCGTGCTGCCTGACGAACCCGGCGGGCTGCGCGCGGCGCTCGCGGGCCGCCTCGACGGGGACCGGCGCGCCTACGCCGCGACCACCGCGTCGCCCGACGCCGGTCCGGTGTACGCGCGCCGCCTGCTGCACCGGCTGGCGCAGAGCCTCGCGCTCGTGCTGCTCGCCGAGGATGCGGCGCGCGGTGCCGCGGCGGGTGATCCCGCGCCCGCGGCGGCGGCGCGCTGCTACGCCGAGCTGATCGACCCGCCGGCGATCGGCGACGGCGACCACGCGGCGCGCGCGGTGCTCGTCGAGGCGCTGCTCCGCGACGCCGCCGTCGTGGCCTGAATCACGGGCGTTCGCCTAACGCCCGGGCGTCCAGCACCGCCGGCGTCCACGCGGGCGTGAAGCGCGTCGCCGGCGCGAGCGGCAGCCAGACACTGAACCGCGAGCCCCGCCCGGGCGTGCTCTCGAGGGTGAGGTCGCCGCCCATGAGCCGCGTGAGGCGCCGCGCGATCGTCAGCCCGAGCCCCGTGCCGCCGTGCCGGCGCGTATAGACGTTGACGGGCCGGTCCGCGTCGGCGGCCTCGACCTGCACGAAGGGCTCGAACACCGCGTCGAGGCGGTCGGCCGGGATGCCCACGCCGGTATCGCAGACGTCGACGCGCACGAACGCGCGTCCGGCGACGGTGTGCAGCGGACCCGGCCCGGGGGCCGGATCGATCCGCACGGTCACGCTACCCCCCAGTGCCGTGAACTTGACCGCGTTGCTCAGAAGGTTCACGAGCACCTGCCGCAGGCGGTCCGGGTCGGCCAGGACCCGCACGTCGTCCGCGGCGCCGGCCGCGACGTCGAGCGCGAGCTCCTTGCGTGCCGCCTGCGGGGCGATGAGGGCCACCGCGTCGAGCACGTGCGCCCTGGCGCCCGTCGGTTGCAGGGCGACCGTCATCTGCCCCGCCTCGACTTTCGCGAGGTCCAGGACCTCGTTGATGAGCCCGAGCAGGTGGCGCGCGCTCGTCGTCACGCGATCGAGGTAGCCGCGCTGTGCGCCCGTGAGCGGGCCGGCCAGCTCGAGATCGAGCAGGTCGACGTAGCCGAGCACGGCGTTGAGCGGCGTGCGCAGCTCGTGGCTCATCGTCGCGAGGAACTGCGTCTTCGCCTCACTCGCGTGCTCGGCCACGGTGCGTGCCGCGCGCGCTTCGACGTTGGCCGCTTCGAGCTCCTCGTTCGTCGTCCGCAGGTCGTCCGTGAGGCGCGCCAGCTCGGCGTTGGCGCGCTGCAGTTCGCCCACCGTCTGCGCCAGCTCCGCCGCCTCGCGTTTGCGGTCCTCGATGTCGAGTGCCGCGCCGTACCACGCGACCACGGGCCCGGAGTCGACGCTCGCGGTGCGCGACGCGGCGGCCGTGGGGCCGAGCCGTACCGGCACCACGCGCGCCACGTGCCAGCGGTACGCGCCGTCGTGGCGGCGGAACCTCGCCTCGATCTCGAGCGGCTCTTCGGTCACGGTCGCATACTCGCGCAGCGTGCGCACGCGCGCGGCGTCGTCGGGGTGCACGACGTCGCTCCAGTGGGTGCCGGCGGTCGCCGAAACCGCGCGCCCCGTGTACTCGGCCCAGCGCTCGTTGGCAAAGTCGATCGTGCCGTCGCTGCGTTGACTCCACGCGATCAAGGGAGCGGCCTCGACCAGCGCGCGGTACCGCGCGTCGCTCGCCCGGCGCGCGGCCTCGTCCCGACGTCGCTCGGTCACGTCCTCCGCGACGACGTTCACGCCCACCACCGACCCCGTCGCGTCGCGCAACGGGTACCAGCTTTCGACCCACGTGCGGTGCACACCGGGTGCGGCCGGGGTCTCGCCGCTGAGCTCCAGGCCGACGACCGGTTCGCCGGTCGCGAGCACGCGGCGCAGTATCGGTTCGGCCGTCCCGGCCAGGGCCGGGACGACTTCGGCGAGCGCGCGTCCGCGGTGCGCGTCGACGGTCGACCCGTTGATCTCGGCGAGGCGCGCGTTGATGCGCACGAATCGCAGGTCGGCGTCGAGCACGCACAGGCCCACCGGCGCGCTCTGGTACGTGGCTTCGAGCGCGTCGAGGTGGGCGCGGGCCTCGGCTTCCGCGCGCCGCAGGTCGGCGTTCACACGTTCGAGGCGCTCGGCGAGCGCGCGCGCGGCCTCACGCTCCGCGGCCAGCTCTGCCGCCTGCGTCGCGAGTTGCGCGTTCCGCTCTTCGAGCGCGGTCGCGCGCGCGGCGGCGACCTCGCGCGCGCGCCCCGATTTCGCGTCGCGAATCGTGACGTGCACCTGCGGGACGACGAACGGGAGCGCCACCGCGGTGGCGACCGACGCCGCGGCCGTGATCGCCTTGACCCCGCCCGAGAGCCAGTACGCCGGGTGCCACAGCGTCCAGACCTCGAGGAAGTGCGTCATGCCGCAGGTGACGATGAACAGCCCGAAGGCGACGAACACCGCGCTGAACGGGATGTCACGCCGCGCGCGGTGCACGAGCAGTGCGAGCGTGACCGAGATGGCGACGTACGAAATGCCGATGAGCAGGTCCGCGGTGACGTGCGTCAGCAGCAGCGGCTTGTTCCAGAGATAGCAGTAGCCGTGCGGCAGGAAGTCGGCCGCGGGCGCAGCTACGCGCGGTACCTGATGGACGTGCGGCTGCATGCGGGGCGGCCTGGAGGGGAATGCGGCCCTGCACGACGGCGCCGGACGCGCGTCGCGGGCGCGAACCGATCAAGCGACGCGTGCGACGTATGAAACAGACTCGCCCGGGCGGCGCGTCGCAACGCCGGTCGACTGCAATTCGATCGTCTGGTCTCCGTGTCACGGTCCTCGCCCGCGGCGCGACCGGATCCGTGATGTCCGCTTCACACCACCCGGCTCGGCGGCCCAGGCCGCCGCACGCCGATGCAGACCCGTGATTCGATCGCCGACATCTGGGGAGCCCGCACGCCGCACCGCGGCGGCAGGCGCGCGAGACTCGAAGAGGCGCGCTGGGACGAGGCGATGGAGTCGGCCTCTACAACGCCGGGCAGTTGATCATCGAGGATTACCACACGCTCGCCGTGATGGAAAACGCCGGGCTCGGCACACCGCACACGGACGGCAACACGCGGCTCTGCACGGCGACCTCCGCCGAAGCGATAAAGAAGTCGTTCGGCTCCGACGGACAGCTGGCCGGCTACGCGACCTCGACACCACCGACGCGGTCCTGCACTGCGGGCACAACATCGCGTCGCAGAACACGATCATCCGCATGCGCGTGCTCGACCGGCGCCGTGGCCCCAACACGCCCGATCGCGTCGAGCAGACCACCGGCGTTCCCGCCGCCGACCTGCGCCGCCCAGCTAGGCGCTCCGTCTGGCGCACGCGCGCGCCGACGACCGCGCAGCTGCCTAACGGGCACGCCTCGCGCGGCGTCGGACTCAGGGCACCGCGCCCTGCGCCTTCTTGCTCCAGTCGCCGGCCTTCACGATCACCACGTGCGACGGGTCCACCGCGCGGGCGAATGCAGCGCGCACCTGGTCGGGCGTGAGCGCCGCCACGCGCGCCTCGACGCCGGCGTCCCACGCCGTCGTGCGGCCGAGGTAGAGCTGGGTGCCCAACGCGCGGGCGAGCCCCGCGTCCTCGGCGCGGTTCGTCTGCCGGTTCTGCAGCCACCCGGCCTTGGCCTGCGCGACCTCGTCGGCCGTGAAGCCGTCCTTGCCCGCACGGGCGAGCTCCTCGCGGAAGGCCCGCTCCAGCCGGTCGACGTTCTGCGGGGCGTAGATGGCGTACGTCGTGAAGCTGCCCACCGAATCGAGCGCGCTCGCCTGGAACTGCGAGCCCACGCCGTAGCTGATTCCTTCCTTCTGGCGGATGCGCGTCGCGAGGCGCGAGTTGAGGAATCCCCCGCCCAACATGTAGTTCGCGAGGAGCAGGGCCGGGTAGTCCGGGTCGTCGTCGCGGAGGCGGACGTTGGTGCCGCCCAGGAAGAACGCGTTCGCCTTGTCCGGGGTGAGGATCGACTGCGTGCCGGCGGCGAGGGCCGTGTAGGGCACGGGCACGCGGTGGTATGCGGTCGCGCTCTTCCAGCCGCCGAACAGCGAGTCGGCGAGGGCGGCGATCGCGGCGCGGTCGAAGTCGCCGACCACGGCCAGCTCGCCGGCGCTGGCGCCGTAGAAGTCGCGGTGGAAGCGGCGCACGTCGTCCGCCGTGAGCGCGCGCAGCTCCGCCCCCTGCTCGTCGATGGTCTGGATGTAGAGCGGGTGTCCCTTCGCGTGCGGGTTGAGCAGTCGCTGGTAGGCGATCGACCCGAGTGCGGTCGGCTCGCTGCGCTGGTCGTCGAGCTGCGCGAGCTGGTCGGAGCGGAGCAGCTCGAACTCCTTCGCGTCGAGCGCCGGCTCGCGGAGCGACTGGCCGACGAGCCGGAGCGCGGCCGGCAGGTTCGCGCGCGTCGTCTCGATCTGCCCGCTCACCTGCGTCGGGCCGCCGTACACCGACACGTTCGCCTTGAGCTTGTCGAGCGAGTCCTTGACCTGCTGGCGCGTGAGCGCCTTCGTGCCGCGGAGGATCATCTGCGCCGTCATCGCCGCCGCGGTCGCGCGCCCCTGCAACGAGGCCTCGTCGCCCGTGCGCAGCGTGAACGCGGCGGTGACGGTGCCGCCCCGCGTCTTCTTGGGCAGCAGGGCGAGCTGCAGGCCGCTCGCGAGGCGCGTGCGCGCGGTGCGCGCGTCGACCGTGGTCGGCGACGGGTCGAACACCTCGCCGGCGGCGAGCGCGGCGTTCCCCTTGTAGCCCGCCACCAGCGCGTCGACGTTAGGCGTCGGCGGCATCTCGGCGCGGTCGGGCGCGGCCGTCGGGACGAACAGCGCGGTCGTCCGGTTGGACGGCTTGAGGTACGCGGCCGCGACGCGCTGCACGTCGGCGGGCGTCACCTGCTTGATGCGGTCGCGCTGCAGGAAGAACAGGCGCCAGTCACCCGCGGCCGCCGATTCGGAGAGCACGAGCGCGGCGCGCTCCGAATCGTTGAACGTGAGGTCCCACTGCGTGAGCAGCGCCGTCTTGGCGCGGTCGACCTCAGCCGCCGTCGGCGCCGCGCGCGAAGCCGAGTCGAGGGTCGCCATCAGGACCCGCTGCGTCACCGCGAGCGAGTCCTCCTTCCGCACCTGGGCGAAGGTGATGAGCACGCCCGGATCGTGCGTCTCGAAGCTGAACGCGCCGGCGGACGCCGCGCGCTTCGGCACGACGAGCGCCTGGTACAGGCGCCCCGACGGCTCGCTGCCGAGCACCTCGGTGAGCACGTCGACCGCGGGGAAGTCCGCGTGCGCGCCGGAGGGAATGTGGTAGAGCGCGAAGGCGAGCTGCACGTCGCCGACGCGGCGGACCGTGACGCCGCGCTCGCCGTCCTGCACCGGCTCGACGGTGTACGAGGGGTCGAGCGTGCGCGCGGGGCGCGGGATCCGGCCGAACTTCTCCTGCACGACGGCGAGCGTGCGGTCGGGATCGAACTTGCCCGCGACGACGAGCATCGCGTTGTCGGGCTGGTAGTACTTGCGGTAGAACGCCTGCAGCCGCGGAATCGGCACGTTCTCGATATCGGACCGGTTGCCGATCGTCGACCGCCCGTACCCGTGCCAGAGGAACGCGGCCGACATCGCGCGCTCCATCGTCACGTTGAAGGGGCTGTTCTCGCCCATCTCGAACTCGTTGCGCACCACCGAGAACTCGCTCCGCAGGTCCTTGTCGGCGATGAACGAGTTCACCATCCGGTCGGCCTCGAGGTCGAGCGCCCAGGCGAGCGTCGTGTCGCCGGCGGGCACCGTCTCGAAGTAGTTGGTCCGCTCGAGCCAGGTGGTACCGTTGGGCCGCGCGCCGTGGGCCGTCAGCTCCTGCGGGATGTTCGTGTGGTGCGTCGAGCCCTTGAACACCATGTGCTCGAGCAGGTGCGCCATCCCCGTCTCGCCGTAGCCCTCCTTCGCGGATCCGACGAAGTAGGTGATGTTGACGGTGGCGGTGGGCTTGGACGCGTCGGGGAAGAGGAGCACGCGCAGCCCGTTGGCGAGGCGGTACTCCGTGATGCCCTCGACCGAGGTCACGCGGGTCGGGGCGCCGGCCGCTGGGGGCGCGGAGGCGGGGACGGCGCGCCCGGCCTGGGCCCGCGCGCGCGCGGGAGCGGTGAGCGGGACCGCGCAGAGCGCGGCGAGGGCGGCGGCGCGGCGCACGTGGCGCGCGTGGAGGGGATGGCGGGGCACGGCGCGGCGGACGACGGGGGGGAGACGGCTGGGAGGACAGGGCGCGGCACCTACCGCGCGCCCCGCCGCCAAAAGGCGGCCGGCGCCACATTCTGTCAAGAGTGCCGGCCGCCGTGTCGCGACCGGCGACGCCGTCAGACTCGGCGCGACACCGCCGCGGCGGACCCGATCGCGACGCTGCCCATCTCGACGGTCGCCGCATCGCGCGCGTGGTCGCGCGCCGCGCCGCGCGCGACCACGCGCACGGCGGTGCCGTAGCACAACACCTCCGACACGCCCGACATGATCTCGGTGGCGTCGTAGCGAAGCGCGATGAGCGCGTTGCCGCCGAGCGTGCGCGCGTGCTCGACGGCGATCTCGAACGCGCGGGCGCGGGTCTGCTCGCAGAGTTCGGTGAGGATGGTGACCTCACCGCCCACGAGCTGCTGAAAGCCCGCGCCGATGCGCCCGAACACCGAACGCGACCGCACGGTGATGCCGCGGACGAGGCCGAGGACCTCGACCACGTCGTAGCCGTCGAGGACGGTCGACGTGGTCGCGTGGAAGCGGTCCGGCGGGACGAACGGGGCTACCACCGGCGGCGCTCGCCCTCGCCGGCCGCCTCGTCCTCCTCCGCCGTGATCTGCGGCGTGCCGCCGGCGCGGATCTCCGCGTCGCTGGGCACGACGGGCTTGAGGCCGAGGCGCTGGAGCGCCGCGTTTACCGCCGTCAGCTGCGAACCTGTCGCGCGGTGCAGGGCGTCGAGCTGGGTCTGCAGCTGCTTGGAGAGCGAGTCGAACACGACGTACGACTGGCGCGTCGGCCGCGGGTCGGCGGTGGCGACGACGCCGGCGAGCGCGGCGAGCTTGTTGTTGATGCGGATCGGAAAGTTGAGCGGGTCCTGCGAGCTCTGGTTCCGCACCTGGTAGATCTCCTCCTCGGCGGCCGCGAGCGCGGCGAGCAGCGGGCGCGCCTGCGCGTCGAACGCGGCGCGCTCGCCCGCGGGCACCTGCGCCGCGCGCGCGGCGAGTTGGGCGCGCACGTTGCGCACGGTGCGCACGGCGCGGTTCGCCTCGCTCAGGCGGTCGAGCACGTGGCGCTGCAGCGCGACCGTGGCCTCCACGTCGGCGGGCGTCGCCTTCGAGCGCGGGTCGGCGCGCACGACGAGGCGCTGCGTCTGCGCGGGCTGCCCCGCGACGGTCATCCGCACCGCGTACGTGCCCGGGGGCACCATCGGGCCGCTGGTCGATCCCGCCCAGAGGATCATGTTGTCGAAGCGCACGGCGTCCGGCTCGCGCAGGTCCCAGGCGAAGGTGTTGAGCCCGGCCTTGTTGGGCACCCGCGGCGCGCGCGGCCCGCGACGCGCGAGCTCCTCGAAGTCGACCTCGGGCTCGCCGCCCGGGCTTCCCACGCCGCTCTCCGCGCGGAGGGCCGCGGTGCCGAGCTGCGGGTTGGGGGTGCGCGGGAGCCCGCCGGCGCGCGCGACCGAGTCGGCGCGCGCGCGGCGCACGCTGTCGGCGCGCACCGAGTCGGCCACGCCTAACGAATCGAGCCGCGACGTGAACTGGCGGATGACCCGGCCGCGCGCGTCGAGGAACTCGAGCGTCACG
Organism: uncultured Gemmatimonadales bacterium; assembly: GCA_963851265.1. Classification (GTDB taxonomy): domain Bacteria; phylum Gemmatimonadota; class Gemmatimonadetes; order Gemmatimonadales; family Gemmatimonadaceae; genus BPUI01. Next base: position 132,902 of record CAWKNZ010000006.1, on the reverse strand, counting down.
TCCTGGTTGGGGCGGGCGAGCGAGTAGTACACGGACGCGCCGCTCGGCGGGTTCTTGCCGGCCTGGCGGCGCCCCTCGCCGAACCCGCCGCCCCAGCTCACGCGGTAGGCGTCGCGCGGCGCGTAGAGGTGCGCGGGGGACGCCGCGGTCTGCGGCGTCATCTGCCGCAGCGCGGAGAGGTCGTCCATCACGTAGAACGAGCGCCCGTGCGTCGCCGCGACGAGGTCGCCCTCCTTCACGAGCAGGTCGTGCACCGGCACGGGCGGCAGGTTGCGGCGCAGGTTCTGCCAGCGGCCGCCGTCGTCGAACGACACCCACACGCCGCGCTCCGTCGCCGCGTAGAGCAGCCCGCGCCGCACGGGGTCCTCGCGGATCGCGCGCGCGAACTCCTCGGCGGGGAGGCCGTTGACGATCGGCGTCCAGGTGCGGCCGTAGTCGGCCGTCTTGTAGAACATCGGGCGCAGGTCGCCGAACTGGTACCGGTTCGCGGCGACGTAGGCCACCGCCGGGTCGTGCGGCGACGCCTCGACGAGCGAGATGCGCGGCAGCTCGCCCATCCCCGGCGGGGTCACGTTCCGCCACGCGCGGCCGCCGTCGCGCGTGAGGTAGACCAGCCCGTCGTCGCTCCCCGTCCAGATCACGCCGCGCGTGCGCGGCGACTCGGCGATGGAGAAGATCGTCGCGTACGTCTCGACGCCCGTCTGGTCCTTCGTGATCGGCCCGCCCGAGGCGCCCATCGTGCGCGGGTCGTGGCGCGTGAGGTCGGGCGAGATCACCTCCCAACTCTGCCCGCCGTTGGCCGTGCGGAAGACGTGGTTACCGCCGGCGTAGAGCACCGTCGGGTCGTGCGGCGAGAACACGATCGGGTACGTCCACTGGAAGCGGTACGCGAGGTCGCCCGACGAGTGCCCCATCGGGTTGTCGGGCCACGGGTTCACCTGCGTCTCCTGCTCGGTGCGCATGTTCTTGCGCGTGAGCAGCCCGCCGTAGCTCCCCGCGTAGGCGATCTCGGGGTGCAGCGGGTCGACGGCGATGTAGCCGCTCTCGCCCCCGCCCGCGTCCACCCACAGCTCGCGCCCGATGCCGCCCGGCCACCGGCTCGGCCCGCAGAGCGTGCTGTTGTCCTGCTGCGCGCCGCAGACCCGGTACGGGAACTCGTTGGTCGCCGTCACGTGGTAGAACTGCGCCGTGGCGAAGTTCTCCTCGGTCCACGTCTTCCCGGCGTTCATCGACACCGTGGCGCCGCCGTCGTTGCCCTCGATCATCCGCTGCGGGTCGTTGGGCGCGATCCACAGGTCGTGGTTGTCGCCGTGCGGCACCGCGATCGGCTGCTTGAAGGTCCGGCCGCCGTCGACGGAGCGGTAGAAGCCGACGTTGAGCGCGTAGACGGTGTTGGTGTCCTTGGGGTCGGCGAAGATGCGCGAGTAGTACCACGCGCGCTGCCGCAGCTTGCGGTCCTCGTTCACGCGCCGCCAGGTCGCGCCCGCGTCGTCGCTGCGGTAGATGCCGCCCGAGTCGGCCTCGATGCTCGCCCAGAGCCGCCGCGGGTTGGCCGGCGAGACGGCGAGCCCGATGTTGCCTAACACGCCGCCGGGGAGCCCGGCGTTGTGCGTGAGCTCGGCCCAGTGCTCGCCGCCGTCGGTGCTCTTGTAGAGCGCACCGCCCGCCCCGCCCGACGACAGCGCGTACGCGTTGCGGTACGACTGCCAGAACGCGGCGTAGAGCACGTTCGGGTTGCTCGGGTCCACGACGAGGTCACAGGCGCCCGTCGAATCGTTGCGGAACAGCACCTGCCGCCACGACGCCCCGCCGTCGGTGGTCTTGTAGACCCCGCGCTCCTTATTCGGCCCCCAGAACGCCCCCTGGGCGGCCACCCACACCACGTTCGGGTTGGTGGGGTGCACGCGCACGCGGCTGATCTGGCGCGTCGCCTTCAGCCCGACGAAGCTCCACGTCTTGCCGCCGTCGGTGGTCTTGTACACCCCCTCGCCGTGCGAGACGTTGCCGCGGATGGCGTACTCGCCGGTGCCGACGTAGACCACGTCGGGGTTGCTCGCGCTCACGCCGATGTAGCCGACCGTGCCGCCGAACGCCTTGTCGCTCGTGGGCGCCCACGTCATTCCGCCGTCGGCGGTCTTGAACACGCCGCCACCGGTCGTGCCCATCCAGTACTCGAGCGGCCGGGCGGCGCTCCCCGCCACGGTCACCGAGCGGCCGCCGCGGTAGGGGCCGATCTCGCGCCACGTGAGCGCGCCGAAGGCGCTGGTGTCGGAGCCGGCGGTCGGCGCCCCGGGCGCGGCCGCGGCCTGCGCCGTCGATCGCGCGGGGGGGAGCACGGTGAGGAGGGCGGCGACCGCGGCGGGCACGGCGGCGGGTGCGACGCGCCACAGGGCGCGCCGGGGGGCACGGGAAGGCGGGAGAGCGGTCACGCGAGCAACCTCGGGCGGGTGAGCGCGAACAGGCACGGAACGACCATCGCACAGTGCGCCCCGACGTAGCCCGCACGCAAGGGCGCGGGCCCGCCGGCGTCAGCGCCGGCCCGCGTCAGCGCCCCCCCGCGGTTCGACGAGCGCCTGGTAGACGAGCATCGGGAACCGGCCGAGCGCGTCGCTCGCGTTCGGCAGCTGCTGGGTGAGGACGACGAGCACGATCCCTTCCTTCGGATCGACCTCGTACGTGCTGCCGTAGGCGCCGCCCCAACCGAAGGTACCCACCGACTCCGCTCGCCCGTTCGCACCGGCGCGCTCCAATACCTGGAACCCGAGCCCGAATCCCTCGCCGCCCGCGGAGAACAGCGTCCCGGTCTGGTTCGTCGTCATCAGCGCGACGGTCTTGGGCCCGAGCAGGCGCACGCCCCCGAGCGCCCCGCCGTTGCGCAGCATCTCGAGGAAGCGCGCGTAGTCGCGCGCGGTCGAGGTGAGCCCGGCGCCTCCGGAGAAGCTGACGCGCGGGCCGTCCACGTAGTCGCCCTGCCCGCGCGCGCCGGCCGGCGCGGGCCGCACCGGCGCCGCGCGCGTCCCGCCGGGCGCCGGCCCGGCGCTCGCGTACACGGTCGCGAGCCGCGCCCGCTCGGCCGGCGGGACGAAGAAGCGCGTGTCGCGCATGCCGAGCGGGCCCGTGATGCGCTCGCGGAAGAACGCGTCCAGCGGCGTGCCCGACACGCGCTCGACCACGCAGCCGAGCACGTCCGTGCTGTAGCCGTAGACGAAGCGCTCGCCGGGCTGGGCGACGAACGGGAGCGACGCGATCTGGTCGACGGTCGCGCAGATGGGTGCGGGCTTGTCGGCGAGATACCAGCCGAAGCCGGCGGCGGGCCCCAGCCCGCGCGCCGCGTAGAGCGGGGCGACGACGCTGTCGGTGCCGTACGAGATCCCCGACGTGTGCGTCAGCAGGTCACGGATGGTGATCGCGCGGCGGGCCGGCACCGCGGCGCGGCCGGCGTCCGTACCTTCCGCGACCGTCGTGTGCGCGAACGCCGGGATGTAGCGCGCCACGGGGTCCGAGAGCCCGAGCCTGCCTTCCTCGACGAGCATCATGACCGCGACGCTCGTCAGCGCCTTCGTCTGCGACGCGATGCGGAAGAGCGTCGACGGTGTCATGCGCCGCCCCGCGTCGCGGTCGGCCCATCCGATTGCCCGCTCGTACACCGGTTGCCCGTCGCGGAGAACGAGCGCGACCGCACCGGCCATCTCGCCGCGATCGACCGCGCCCTGGAAGACGCTGTCGATCCGCGCCAGCCGCGCCGCGCTGAAGCCGCCCGTGGTCGCGGGCTGGGCCAGGAGCGGCGACGGTGCCGCGAGCACGATCGTTACAAACACACGCAAGCGACGAAATCCGAGCATCGGCGAGAGAGCGGAAGGAGGAGACGACGCGCGATCGGCCGCGGCAGAAGGTACACGACGGGTGCAGGTGGCACGCACGCTGCGGCGGGCCTGCGGCGTTCCCCCTACCCGGAGTGTCATGACGTCCGTTCTCCACCCCACCGAGCCCGACGGCACGCCCGCTGCCCCGCCCCAGCCGGCTCCGCTCGGGGAGGACGAGCTGCATCTGATCGACGCCTACTGGCGCGCGGCCAACTACCTGTCCGTCGGGCAGATCTACCTGCTCGACAACCCGCTCCTGCGGGAGCCGCTCACGCTCGCGCACGTCAAGCCGCGGCTGCTCGGTCACTGGGGCACGACGCCCGGGCTCAACCTCGTCTACGCGCACATGAACCGCGCGATCCGGCGGCACGGGCTCGACGCGATCTACATCGCCGGACCGGGGCACGGCGGCCCGGGCGTGGTCGCCAACGTCTACCTCGAGGGCACGTACAGCGAGGTGTACCCCCACGTCTCGCGCGACGCCGCGGGCATGCAGCGGCTGTTCAAGCAGTTCTCCTTCCCCGGCGGCATCCCGAGCCACGTCGCGCCCGAGACGCCCGGGTCGATCCACGAGGGGGGGGAGCTCGGCTACGCGCTCGTGCACGCGACCGGAGCCGCGTTCGACAACCCCGACCTGTTCGTCTGCTGCGTGATCGGCGACGGCGAGGCCGAGACCGGGCCGCTCGCCGCGAGCTGGCACTCGAACAAGTTCCTCGACCCCGCGCGCGACGGCGCGGTGCTGCCCATCCTGCACCTCAACGGCTACAAGATCGCGGGCCCCACCGTGCTCGCGCGGATCCCACGCGCCGAATTGCTCGAGCTGCTGCACGGCTACGGCTACGCGCCGCGCGTGGTCGAGGGGGATGACCCCGTGCTCGTGCATCAGCAGCTGGCGGCGGCGTTAGACGCGGTGGTCGGCGAGGTGCGCGACATCCAGCGGCGCGCCCGCGAGGACGGCGTGACCGAGCGCCCGCGGTGGCCGATGATCGTGCTGGTCACACCCAAGGGGTGGACGGGCCCCAAGGTGGTGGACGGCCTCCCGGTCGAGGGCACGTGGCGGGCGCACCAGGTACCGCTCGCGAACCTCGCGCACGAACCCGAGCACCTGCGGCAGCTCGAGGCTTGGATGCGGAGCTACCGGCCCGAGACGCTGTTCGACGCGAACGGCGCGCTCGTCCCCGAGCTGGCCGCGCTCGCGCCGGAGGGGACGCGCCGGATGGGCGCGAACCCGCACGCCAACGGCGGGCTGCTCACGCGCGACCTCGCGCTCCCGAACTTCCGCGACTACGGAGTGGACGTGCCGGCCCCGGGCGCGCGAGACGGCGAGGCGACGCGCGTGTTAGGCACCTGGCTGCGCGACGTGATGCGCGCCAACCCCGAAACGTTCCGCCTCTTCGGCCCCGACGAGACGAGTTCCAACCGTTTGGACGCGGTGTTCGAGGTGACCGGGCGCGAGCTCGAGGCCGCGTCGCTGCCGACCGACGAGCACGTCGGCCACGGCGGTCGCGTGCTGGAGGTGCTGAGCGAGCACCTGTGCCAGGGCTGGCTCGAAGGCTACCTGCTCACCGGGCGCCACGGCCTGTTCTCGTGCTACGAGGCGTTCGTGCACATCGTCGACTCGATGGTCAACCAGCACGCCAAGTGGCTCAAGACGACGCGCGGGATTCCGTGGCGCGCGCCCGTCCCGTCGCTCACCTACCTGCTCACGTCGCACGTCTGGCGGCAGGACCACAACGGGTTCAGCCACCAGGACCCGGGCTTTCTGGACCACATCGCGAACAAGAAGGCCGACGTGGTGCGCATCTACCTGCCGCCCGACGCGAACACGCTCCTCTCGGTGGCCGACCACTGCCTGCGGAGCCGCAGCTACGTCAACGTGGTGGTCGCGGGCAAGCAGCCCGCGCCGCAGTGGCTCGCGATGGACGCCGCGGTCGAGCACTGCCGCGCCGGGCTGGGGTCGTGGGAGTGGGCCGGGACGACGGGAGACCTCGACCCCGACGTCGTGCTCGCGTGCGCCGGCGACGTGCCGACGCTCGAGATGCTCGCCTGCGCGCAGCTCCTCCGCGAGCGGTTGCCGCGGCTCCGCACGCGCGTCGTCAACGTCGTCGACCTGATGACGCTGCAGCCACACACGGAGCACCCGCACGGAGTCACGGACGAGGTGTTCGACGCGCTGTTCACGACCGACCGGCCCGTCGTCTTCGCGTTCCACGGCTACCCGTACCTCATCCACCGGCTCGCGTACCGGCGCACCAACCACGCCAACCTGCACGTCCGCGGCTACAAGGAGGAGGGCACGACGACCACGCCGTTCGACATGACCGTGCTGAACGACATCGACCGCTTTCACCTCACGCTCGACGTAATCGCGCGGGTGCCGGACCTGGCGACGTCGCCCGAGGGCGAGGCGCTCGCCGCATACTGCCACGACCGGCTCGCCGCACACCGCGCGTACGTGACCGAGCGCGGCGAGGACATGCCCGAGATCCGCGACTGGCGGTGGGGGGTGACGACGGGGACGCCCGGGCCCGGGTCGCACGCTGCTGCCGGCCGGGCCGCGGGCGAGGGTTCGGAGGAGGCCCCCACGGCGGGCGCGCCGGCGTAACGCACCCAAGCGGCGCGCCGGCTGGGCGCGCGGCGGGGGCGCCCAGGCGCGCGGGCGTGTGGCATTCACGTCATTCGATCGTCCACACGGCACTACCCCCGCGCGATCCCCGCGCCCCTCCCGTCCACTCGTCTCCTCGCCATGCTGTCCGTGACGTCGTTCCGCGAGGTGCGCCGCGCCGAGCGGTCCGCCGCGACGTGCGTTCGCCTGCGAGCGGCCGCGCGCAGCCGGACGGCGCGCACATGAGGACGGCCGTGGTCTCGAAACGCGCCTCGACGCCGGACGCCGCCGCCGACGACGTGCGGGTGCTCCAGCGCTACGCGGCGCTCGCCGCCCTCGCGGTGGTGGCGTTCCGGTTCGTCTACGCGCGCGTCATGCCGAACGCCGTGGACCCGTGGCTGCACCGGTGGTGCATCGTCGGCGCCTGCCTGATGCTCGTCGCGCTCGGGCAGCTTCCCAACCGGCGCCGCTTCCGTCGCGCGCTGTACGCGGTCCTGATCCTGATCACGGTCTGGGTGATCAACCTGCTGCGGCTCAACGCGTTCGCCGGCGAGTACGACATCGGGCTGATGATGATCGCCGCGCTGATCGGCGCGGTGATCCAGGACCCGCGCGTGCTGGCGGCGTACGGGATCGCCACCGTCGCGGGCGTCGTCGCGGTCGCGGCCGTGATTCCGGCCCCGCGACTGAGCCCCGCGCTCTTCATCAGCAACCTGAGCACCGTCCTGCTCGTGTTCTACATGACGGCGCGACGCGAACGGACGGTCGCCGGGAACCTCGCCGCGAGCGAGGCGCGGTATGCGCTCACCGCGCGCGGCGCGCACGACGGGCTGTGGGACTGGAACGTGTCGGCCAACACGGTCTACTTCTCGCCGCGCTGGAAGGACATCATCGGCTACGCCGAGCACGAGGTCGGCGCGACGCCGTCGGAGTGGCTCGCGCGCATCCACCCGGAAGACGCCGCCGGCGTACGCGCCGAGCTGCTGCTGCCGCAAGCGGCGCCGGACAGCCTCTTCGAACTCGAGTACCGGATCGCGCACCGCGACGGCGCGTACCGCTGGGTGCACCTGCGCGGTGTCCGCGTCGTCGATGCGTTGGGCGCGGTCGTCCGCATGGCGGGGTCGCAGACCGACATCTCGGACCGCAAGCGGGCGGAGGAGCAACTCGTCCACGACGCGCGGCACGACGCCCTCACGGGGCTGCCGAACCGGACGCGCTTCCGCGAGCGACTCGCGCGCGCCGCGGCCGACCCGGGCGGCCGGGCGTCGCTGGCGGTGCTCTACGTCGACCTCGACGACTTCAAGGGGGTGAACGATGCGCTGGGGCACGCGGCCGGCGACGTCCTCCTGATCGAAGTCGCGAGTCGCCTGCTCCGGGCCACGCGCGGCTCCGACACCGTCGCGCGCCTCGGCGGCGACGAGTTCGCGATCCTGCTGCGCGGCGTGCACGACGCGGGCGAGGCCGTGGTCGCCGCCGAGCGCGTCGCCTCGACGCTCGCGGCCCCGGTGTGCGTGCAGGGCGCCGAGCTGCGCCCGGTCGCGAGCATCGGGATCGCACTCGGCTCCGACGCCGCCGCGGCCGGCGGTGCCTCGCCCGAGGACGCCAACGCGAACCTCGCAGCGGAGGACCTGCTGCGCTTCGCCGACGTGGCGATGTACGCCGCCAAACACGGTGGCAAGGGGCGCCACGAGCTGTTCGTGCCGGCGATGCACCACCGCGCGCAGGAACGCCGCGCGCTCGAGAACGATCTGCGCGGCGCGGCCGAACGCGGCGAGCTGGTGCTGCACTATCAGCCGCTCGTCGACCTCGACACGGGGCACGTCGTCGGGGCGGAAGCACTCGTCCGCTGGCAGCACCCCGTGCGCGGGATGATCCCGCCCATCGAGTTCATTCCGGTGGCCGAACAGACGGGGCTCGTCGTCTCGATCGGGCGCTGGGTGCTGGAGGAAGCGTGTCGCGAGGCGGCACGGTGGCAGTCGGCGGCCGGCGGGCGGCGGCCGTCGGTGAGCGTCAACCTCGCCGCGCTGCAGATTCACCACGCGTCCATCGTCGCCGAGGTGCGCGACGCGCTCGCGGCGGCGGGGCTCCCGGCCGGCGCGCTCACGCTCGAGATCACCGAGACCGCGATGCTCGCCGACACGGACGCGGCGGTCGCGCGCCTCACCGAGCTGAAGACGCTGGGCGTCACGCTCGCGGTCGACGACTTCGGGACGGGGTACAGTTCGCTCAGCTACCTGCAGCGTTTCCCGGTGGACGTGCTCAAGATCGACAAGAGCTTCGTGGACGGGGTCGCGACCGACGGGCACGACCCGGTGCTCACGCGCGCGATCGTCGCGCTCGGCGCGGCGCTCGGGCTCCGCGTGGTGGCCGAGGGGGTCGAGCGCGCCGCGCAGGCCGACGTGCTCCGCGCGCTCGGCTGCGGGTACGGACAGGGATACCACTTCGCGCGTCCGCTCCCGGCCGCCGCGTTCGCGGAGCTCCTCGCCGCCCCGCGCCCGACCGCCTAACGTCCGGCGCGGGGCGGCGGCGCGCACGCCCGGGGCGGGCGGCGGTCGGGAACGAACGCGGTCCGGGCACGCTTTGCCGGCGTGCGCGCGGACGTCCGGCGCGCCGCCATCCTCGAACCCGGAAGTCCGCATGACCTCGTCGTCCCTGGTCCCGGCCCGCACCCCCCTCGAACAGCTCAGCACCGCGTGCGTCGTGTTCGGCGCGGCGTCGATCGTCGGCTCCGTCGCGACGTGGGCGGCCGCGCGCGGCGACACCGAAGTCGAACGCGCGCACGCCGAGCGGTTCGGGATCTTCATCGGGCTGTGGGCGCCGACGTTCTTCATCCTGGCGGACCTGTTCAGCCGCGGCAAGCGCGCCCCGGGGGCGGCCGCGTCGCCGGCGTGACGCGGCCCGGCCCGACGCCGCCGATCGTTAGGCGGAGGGCAGGGTGAGCGTGAACGCGGACCCCACGCCGGGCGTGCTCTCGGCCGTGAGGTCGCCGCCCATGCCGCGCGCCAGGTCGCGGCTGATGGCGAGGCCGAGCCCCACGCCCTGCTGACTCTCGTGCGTGCGGTGTCGGTCCACCTGCACGAAGGGCTCGAAGATCTGGGTGAGCGCGCCCGACGCGATGCCGCGCCCGGTGTCGCTCACCCGCAGGCGGACGACCGTCGGGCGCCCGTCCGCCCCGCGATCGATCGCGCACGCGAGTTCGATGCGGCCGCCGGGCGCGGTGAACTTGATCGCGTTGGTCATCAGGTTGAGCAGCACCTGCCGGACCTTCTCGCCGTCGGCGCGCACGGCGTGCGGGCGTTCGGGCGTGTCGGTGGCGCAGCCGTCGTGCGAGAAGGTGAGGGCTCGCGCGCGGAGCTGCGGTGACACGAGCGCCTCGACGTCTGCGACGACCTCGTCGAGCAGCACGGTCTGCAGGTCGTAGCGCACGGTGCCGGCTTCGAGTCGGGCGTGGTTGAGGATGTCGTTGATGAGCGACTGGAGGTGTTGCCCCGCGCGCCGCACCCGCGCGAGGTCCTCGCGCTGCTCGGCCGTGACCGGGCCGCGGATGCCCATCTCCATGAGCTCCGCGTAGCCGGCGATCGCGTTGAGCGGTGTGCGCAGCTCGTGGCTCATCGCGGCGAGGAACTGCGCCTTGGCGCGGTTGGCGCGCTCGGCGTCGGCGCGTGCGGCCTCTGCTTCCGCGCGCGCGGCGTGTTCGGCCGCGTAGAGGCGCGCGCGCTCCAGCGCCTGCGCGCACTGCCGCGCGACGGTGAGCAGGAACGCCTGCTCCTGTGCGCCGAACGCGCGCACCTCGGGGAAGCCGAGCGCGACCGCGCCCACGGCCCGGTCCTCGACGAGGAGCGGCAGCACGGCCGCGGCACGGTAGCCGACCGCCGCGCGGAGGCCGGCGACCGCGTCGGAGCCCGGGACGGCGTCGGCGACCGAAGCCACCCAGACGGGCTCGCCGGTCCGGACGGCGTGTGTCAGCGGCAGGTCGGCGTCGCGCGCGATGCGGCGCCAGAGGTCCCGCGCGTCAGCGGGCAGGCCCACGCTCCGCACGAGTTCCAGCGTCGGCGACGACGCGCGTTCGCCGTCCCCTGCGGGGTCGGCAGGGGCGCGGACGAGGACCATCATCCCCATCATGGCACCCACGGCCGGCATCACCTCGTCGAGGATCGTCTGTGCGACGTCGTCGGGCGTGAGGGCACCGCCGAGGGCGGTGACGATGGCGAGCAGGCGCGAGGTGCGCGCCGTGGCCGCGTCGAGCGCGCGGTGGCGGCGCTCGAGTTCGTCGCGCTGCGACGCCACGAGGCGGGAACTCGCAAAGCGGTCGAGCGCGCCGTCGATCGCGCGCCGCAGCGCGTCGGCGTTGAGCGCGTCCTTCGCCAGGTAGTCGAGCGCCCCACGCTGCATGGCCGACACGGCGGTGTCGACCTGGGCGTGGGTGCCCGTGAGCATGACGACCGGTACCGGCGTACCCCCCGGTTCGCCCGCGAGCAGGTCGAGCAGCTCGAGCCCCGTCATGTCGGGCAGGCTGTGGTCGAGCAGGACGACGTCCGGCCGGGTGGCGGTGTCACGGATGGCGGCGAGCGCGTCCGCGGCGAGTTGCACGTGCCGGACGACGTACGCGCGATCGGTGGCCCGACGGAGATGGCGGCGGACGATCTCGGCGTCCTCCGGCGAGTCGTCGACGACGAGCACGGTGCGTGACGCGTCGGACCTGGTCACGGGTGCGCGTGCGAGGGCAGGATCACGCACCCGAACCAGTAGCGCGTGACGTTCCGCAGCGATTCGACGAGCTGGTCGACGTCGACCGGCTTGGTCGCGTAGCCGCTCGCGCCGCGTTCGTAGCACTGGGCGACGTCGTCGGGGTGCGCGGACGTGGTCCACACGACCACCGGGATGCGGCGCAGCGCCGCGTCGGCCTTGAGGGCGGCGAGCACGTCACGCCCGTTGTCGGCGCCGAGGTTCAGGTCGAGGAGGATGAGGGCGGGGACAGGCGCGTACGCCGCACGTTCGCCGGCGTATGCGCCAGTATGGCGCAGGTAATCGAGCACCTCGACGCCACTCGCGCAGCGCAGCACCCGGCGGTCGATCCCGACCTTGCGTAGCGCCCAGCGGAGCGCGGTGTAGTCCTCCTCGCTGTCCTCGACGACGAGGAGCGGCGGGGCGTCGTTGGCGATTGTTGGGGACACGGTCAGGCGCTCAAGTCGGACTCGCCGAGGGTGAAGAAGAACGTGGTCCCCTGCCCCGGCGTACTCTCGAGCCAGATGCGGCCCCCATGCCGCTCGATCACTTTCTGGACGATCGTGAGCCCTGCGCCCGAGCCGCCGCCGTACGCGTCGCGCGGGTGCAGTCGCTTGAAGAGGCGGAACACGGCCGCGTGGTGGCGCGGCTCGATACCGATGCCGCGGTCGCGCACGTAGAACGTCGGCGGCGCGACCGCGCTGCCCGGCGGCGCGTCGAGATACCCGACCTCGACCTCGGGCGTTTCGCCGCCGTACTTCACGGCGTTCGAGACGAGGTTGGCGAGCACCTCGACGACCCGCTCGCGGTCGGCGCGCACCGTCGGGAGGCGGCGCGGCACGCGCACGACGGCGTTGCGCTCGGCGATGGACGCCGAGAGCCGGTCGAGCGCATCCTCGAGCGCTTCCTGGGCGTCGACCTCGACGACCTCGAGCGCGAGCCGGTTGACACGCGAGTGGTCGAGGAGCGAGTCGATGAGGCCGTCGAGCCGCTTCGTGAGGCGCCGGATGGTGTCGAGCCGCGCCACGCCGCTCGCGTCGAGCGGCGCGCCGACGTAGTCCTCGCTGACCATCGCGGCGTAGTTGTGGATGCCGCGGAGGGGCTCCTTGAGGTCGTGCGACGCGACGTAGGCGAAATCGTCGAGTTCGCGGTTGCTCTGTTCGAGCGCGCGGTTGAGCGCGGCCAGCTCGTCGGCGCGCGTGATGAGAGCGTCGACGACGGTGCCGCGCAGGGCGCGCGCCGCGTCGACCTCCGCACGGCGCCACGGACGCGACCGCCCGCGCACCTCCTCCTCCCACGCCGCGAACGAGCCGCGCGGCGTCAGGCGAGCGACGCCGTCCGCGCCGACCCGGACGGGCTTCTCGCCCGGGTCGCCGCCCCAGCGCACGGTCTGCGCGGTCTGCGGCCGGAACCAGAGCACGTGATACGGCCGCACCCGGCTCAGCGCCACCGCCAGCACGCCGCTCGCCACGTCGGCGTGCTCCACGGCGGGCGGGTACGCGACGCCCAGCGCGTCGGTGGCGAACGTGTCGTGGCCGTGCGCGGTGAGCCAGGCGGCGAGCGCGCCCACGAAGGCTGCAGGCGGCGTGCGTCCGACGGTCGCGCACTCCGCATCGGCGAAACACACGGCCGCGCCTTCCGCCCCGGCGAGCTCGAGGAGGAGCGCGGGGTTGGCGAGCAGCCCGTCGACGACGTCGCGCTCGGCGGCGATGCGCTCGAGGAGCGTCGTGCGCACCGCGGCGAGGCGGAGCGCGAGGTCGCGGTCCTCCGCCTCTTCGAGCAGACCGAGTTGCGTCGAGAATGCCTGCCCCAGGAGCTCGCAGGCGGCGCGCACGTCGTAGGGCACCTGGCGCGGGCCGTCGTAGTGATGGCACGACACCAATCCCCAGAGGCGCCCGTCGCGCACGAGCGACACGCTCATCGACGCGCGCACGCCCATGTTGCGCAGGTACTCCAGGTGCACGGGACTCACGGCGCGCAGCACGCAGTCGCTGAGGTCGAGCGGCGCGCCGGTACCCGGCGTGCGCGCCGGGAGCAGCGGTGCGGGGTCGGCGTGCACGTCGACGATGAGGCGCAGCCAGTGTCGGGCGAAGAGGTCACGGGCCTGCGCGGGGATGTCGCTCGCCGGATAGTGCAGGTCGAGCCACGACTCCTCGACGTGCGCGTCGCGCGACTCGGCGATGATCTCGCCGTGCCAGTCGTCGTGGAAGCGATAGACCCAGACGCGGTTGAAGCCGGTGACGCGGCGGATCTCGTCGGCCACGGCGGCGGCGGCGGCGCGCACGCTCGTCCCGCGCGAGACCGCGGCCATGGTGCGGCGGATGGTGGCGTGGAACGCGGTCGCGCCGAGGACGGCATCCGCGGCGGGTGCCGGCTCCAGCTCGAGCAGGAGGCCGGCCGGGCCCTGGTGCACGACGACCTCGAACGCGCGCCCCGCGACATCGAGGGCGACCGGGTGGTACACCCGCCCGGCGTCGTCACGCGCGGCGTCCGCGCCCGCGGCGGCGAGCGCCGCGGCGTGCTCGCGGCCGACGAGTTCGGCCAGTGGCGCGCCGAGCACGACGTCCGCGGTCTCGCCCGCGCGGCCGAGCGTGGCCGCGGCGTTGGCGCTGGCCTGCACGACGCGGCACCCGTCGCCCTCGTCCACGACGAGCAACGCGCCGTGTGGCTGCACCCCACCGATGATGTGGAGCGGCTCGCGGTCGCATGCCGCGAGATCAACCGGGGTGTGGTGCGGAAGGTGCTCGGGCGTCGTGGCGGGCGGGACGGTCAACGTCATGCGCGTGCGGTGGTCAGGCGAGGGCGCCGGCGGGGCGGCGGGCAGTCGGCGTGACCACCTCCTGCTCGAACGCCAGAAAGGCCGCCTGCGCTCCCGCGAGCGCGTCGGCGTGCGCCGCTACGCGGCTGCCCGCCCCGAGCGCGGCGTCGAACCGGTCGAGCGAGTCGACGAACGCACGCCACATGGCGCCCACCTTCGGACCGTACGCGGTGAGGAACGCGAGCCCCGTCGCGGGCGTGAGCCCGAGCGTCGACTCGACGCGGCGGCGCAGAAGCTGGCCGCCGAGCGTCGCGCCTTCGAGCACGTAGAGTGTGCCGAACGCGTGCGCGAGGGTTGGGACGCTCTGCGCCGCGATTTCCGCAGGCGGCAGGTCGGCGCCGAGCGCCGCCACGTCGCGTCGGAGGAGCGGCGCCTTCCGCCGCACACCGAGATCGAGGCCGTACGCGGCGAGCGCGTCGGTCCACGGCGCGAGCGCGGCTTCGGCCGCCGCGTACCGGATGGCGAGGTGTCCGATGACCGCCTCGTACTCGGCGCGCGTCAGATCCGCAGCGCCGAGGACGAAGGCGGTCTCGGTGCGCTCGTGGAGTTCGCGCGTGCCGGTTCGGAGCACGGAGCGGAGCGCGGACGCGTCGGAGGACACCGGGATGGGCGAGGAGGCGATCGGCCGGCCGGCACCCGCCGGCGGCACCCCCGTAGTCTAGCGACCCCGACCCAGGCCCACCGTCACGCGCGTCGTCGTGCGGCCGGCGCGGGCTGCGGCGTGTAGGTCGGTCCCGCGCAACGCGGTCCGTCCGGGGTCCAGTCCAGCGGGTCGACGCAGAGCTGGCGCACCGTCATCGCCTCATTCCACGCGTGGTACACGATGTAGTCGCGCCCGTCGGGACCCTCGACGATCGAGTGGTGGCCGGGCCCGCGCACGTGGCCGGGCACCGCGTGGAGCACTCGCGCTCCACGCCCCTGCCCCGTGTACGGCCCCGTCACGTGTTCGGCGACGGCGTAGTCGACCCCGTAGCGCGCCGTCTGATAGTTGGAGCCGCTGTAGAAGCAGTAGTACCGGCCGCGGTGCCGCTGCACCCACGGACCCTCGATGGTGTGCCAGTCGAACGTCCGGCCGTACACGTTCATGCGGCGGTTGGCCTCGTACAGCGTCCACGGATAGTGCGCGCGCAACACGGTGCGGCACTCGCCCGCGAGGCGCGTCATGCCGACGAGTCGGTCGACGGCCAGCCCGGTGCCGGGCAGCGCGCCGCCGTCGGTGTTGGGGTAGTCGCGGGCGTAGAACAGGTACCACTGCCCGTCGACGTCGCGAAACGGGTGCGGGTCGATGGTGAAGCGATTGCGGTCGCAGTCGAGCAGCGGCGTGCCCGTGTCGGTGTACGGGCCCTCGGGGCGTTCGCTCGTCGCGACGCGCAGCTCGAAGTGCAATTCTTCGACGCCGCCCATCGCGTAGTAGAGGTAAAAGCGCCCGTCGTGTGCGGCCGCCTCCGGCGCCCAATACTCGTATCGCGCGTCCGCGCTGGGCGGGAGCAGCGCACCACCCAGGGGCTCCCACGTCACGAGGTCGGGCGAGCGGAGCACGGTGAAGACGCGGCCGTCGGGCGTGCGTTCGGCGCCGGTGGTGCCGAACGCGTAGTAGACGCCGTCGTGCCGCAGCACGCCGGGGTCGGGCATCGAGCCGGCGTAGACGGGGTTGGTGTACGTCCGGCCCGCGATGGTCGCGCCGCGCGGATCGCGCGGCTCGCCGATCCCCCCGGTTCGCGCGGCTGGCGCGGCTCGGACGCCGCGCGACGTCCGGGGGCGATGAGGCCGGCTGCGGTACACCCGACGCCGATGGCGAGATGCTGCAGGAAGTCGCGACGCGAGTTGGGGGGCATCGTTAGGAGGACCGGCGAACGCCGGGCGGTCACTCCGGCGCGTCGCACGCCGGTCCCGCGACGGCTCGAAGCGAGAGGGTGAACGCCGACCCGACGCCGAGCGTGCTCTCGACGGCGAGGTCGCCGCCCATGCCGCGCGCGAGGTCGCGGCTGATGGCGAGGCCGAGTCCGGTGCCGTCCGCGGCGCGGGTGAGGTCGGTGCGCACCTGTACGAACGGCTCGAACACGGCTTCGAGCTTGTCGGCCGGGATGCCGATGCCAGTGTCACGCACGGTGAGGCGCACGCGGCCGGCGTCGCGCGCACAGGTCAGCTCGATGCGCCCGCCGGCGTCCGTGAATTTCACGGCGTTGGAGAGCAGGTTGACGAGGATCTGGCGCAGCTTCTCGGCGTCGGCGCGCACCGCGACGTCGGGCGTGCACGCGCGGACGGCGAGCGCGAGCGCCTTCGCCCGGACCTGCGGGACGACGAGCGCTTCGGCGGCCGTGAGCGCATCGCGCACGCCGACTTCGGCGATCTCGTAGCGCACCGATCCCGTCTCGATCTTCGCGTAGTCGAGCACCTCGCGGATGAGGCCGAGGAGGTGCCGCTGGCTCGCCTGGATGCGGGCGAGGTCGTGGCGCTGCTCGTCGCTCACGGGTCCGCGGATGCCTATCTCCATCAACTCCGCGTAACCGCCGATCGCGTTGAGCGGGGTGCGAAGTTCGTGACTCATGGTCGCCAGGAACTGCGCCTTGGCCCGGTTCGCGGCTTCGGCCTCGGCGCGCGCCGCCTCCGCGTCGGCGCGTGCGCGCTCGCTCTCGGCGAGCAGGCGCTCTCGTTCGATGATCGAGGCGCGCTCGGCGGTGATGTCGCGGTAGAACACGGCCAGGCCGCCGCCTTCGGCGGGGTAGACCTGGATGGCGTGCCACACCGCGGCGCGCGGGTAGAAGTGGTCGAAGCGTGCGGGCACGTGTTCGACGGCGACGCGGCGGTACTCGCGCTCGACCTGGCTGCCGAGGGTTTCGGGCCACAGCTCCCAGTGGTCGCGGCCGAGGAGGGCGGCGCGCGTGGTCCCGTTCAGAAGGCACGCCGCGCGGTTGGCATACGTGACCCGCCAGTTGGTGTCGAGCGAGAGGAACGCTTCGGACATGCCCTCGACGACGGCCGCGAGGCGGCGTTCGGCCGCACGCCGGAGCGCGCCGTCGCTCGCGCGGCGGTCGCGGCGCGTCGGATCGGGGACGAGATCCGGGTCGGGCACGGTCGGGTACGTGCCCGTGACGGCCCGCTCGTCGCGCGGCAACTCCTCGCGCGGCAACTCGTCGCCCGGCGGCTCGCCGGAGGCGCGCTCGGCGTCGCTCGACATGGCAGGCGGGGGCGGCGACGCGCCGGACGAAGGAGGGGACGCGCGGGTATGCGCACGGGCGCGCGCGTCGATGCGGCGGAACATGCGCAAATATGTGGGGGGGCACACATTCCGAAAGAGCGGCGTCGCTACGTGCGGCGTCGTTCAGGTCCGCCCGCGCGTTCGTGCCGGCAGCGTCGGCGTTCCGTGCTGCGTAGACTGCGCGGAAGGACGCGTGCGTCCTCCGCTGCCGTCGCACCCGCCGCGGGGCGTGCTCGCCCGCGGCGGGTGCGCCGCGTCCGCCTCGACCACCGCCAGCCCGCGCCGATGCGTCGTCGTCCTGCCGCCCGCCGTTTCTCATCGTGTCCGACAGCTGCGGCCGTGCTGGGCGCGACACGCACGCCGCCCGACGGCGCGCGAGCCGATCGCGCGCGTGGTCATGGCGCCCGACGGCGTGACTCGCTGCGACGCACGGTTCCGGCGGCCGCCACGCTCGCGGTGCTCGGAGTCCTGGCCGGGTGCGGCGGGCGCGCGGACGACGCGCGGCGCGAGCGGGTGGTGGGAGTGTCGAAGCAGCTCAACGAGTTTCTGTACGCGATCGGTGCCGAGGGGGTGCTCGTCGCGCGCGACCTCACGTCGGTGTACCCGCCGGCCATCCGCGCGCTGCCGAGCGTGGGATACCACCGCGCGCTGAGCGCGGAGGGCATTCTCTCGATGCGGCCGACGTTGGTGCTGACGGACGGCAACGTCGGGCCCGAGGCGGTGCTCGCGCAGGTGAAGGCGGTGGGCGTGCCGGTGGTGGACGTGCGGCCGGGGGCGACGGTCGCCGGGGCCGAATCGGCGCTGGTCGTGCTGGGGCGCCGCTTTCACCGGGAGCGCGCGGCCGACAGCGTGCGCGGCTCGTGGGCGGCCGGGATGGCGGCGGCCGCGCGCGACAGCGCGCGGTGGGCGGTGGGCCCGCGGCCGCGGGTGCTGGTGATGCACTTCGGGCAGCTCGTGAACGACTACCTCGCGGTCAACCGGGGCGGACCGACCGACCACGTGGTCGCGCTCGCCGGCGGGGTGAACGCGGCCGACTCGACGGGTGGGATGACGCGGCTCACGCCGGAGCTGATCGCGCGGGCCGCGCCCGACGTGATCGTCGCGACCGACGTCGGGTTCGACCGCGTGGGGAACGCGGCGGCGTTCGCGGGGCTGCCTGGGGTGCGACTCACGCCGGCCGGGCGCTCGGGGCGGGTGGTGCGCGCGGACGAGAGCGAGGTGATGTACTTCGGGCCGCGCACGCCGGCCGCGGTGGGGCGCCTCGCGGCGCTGCTGCACCCCGGCGCGCGTTAGGCGCGGCCGGCGCGCGGCGGATGCGGCGGCTCACGGCGGGCGAGGCGTACGCCGCGCTCGCGCTGCTCCTCGCGGGGGCGCTGCTACTGTCGGCGTGCGCGGGGGCGTTCGCGTTCACGCCGGGCGAGGTGGTGCGCTTCGCGGCGGGCGCGATCGTGGGGCGCGGCGGGGCGGGCGCCGGGGCCGCCGGGGCGGGCGATCCGGACGCGCTGCGGCGGGGCGTACTGGTCACGCTCCGGCTGCCCCGCGTGCTGCTCGCCGGCCTCACGGGCGCGGTGCTCGGCGTGTCGGGGACGCTCATGCAGGGGCTCTTCCGGAACCCGATCGTCGAGCCCGGGCTGACGGGGACGTCCGCCGGCGCGGCGCTCGGCGCCGCGGCGGTGCTCGTGTTAGGCGCCGGCCGCGCGGCCGGCGCCGCGGGCGGGCTGCTCGGGCTGGCCGCGACGCCGCTGGTCGCCGCGGCCGGCGCGTTCGCCGCGACGTGGGTGGTGTACCGGCTGGCGTCGATGTACGGCCGGGTGGACGTGTTCACGCTGCTGCTGGGCGGCGTGGCGGTGAACGCGGTGTGCTCGGCGCTCACCGGGCTGCTGGCGTACGTGGCGCGCGACCCGCAGGCGCGGAGCATCACCTTCTGGAGCCTGGGCACGTTCACCGCGGCGAGCTGGCCGGGGGTGCTGCTGGTCGCGGCGGTGGCGGCGGTGGGGCTGCCGCTCGCGATCGGCGACGCGAAGGCGCTCAACGCGCTCATGCTCGGCGAGGACGAGGCCGCGCTCCTGGGGCTCGACCCGGCGAGACTCACCGTGCGGCTGCTCGTCGTGAACACGTGCCTCGTCGCGGCGGCGACGTCGGTGGTCGGGGTGATCGCGTTCGTGGGACTCGTGGTGCCCCATCTGGTTCGGCTGTTGCGGTCGGCGGACCACGCGTTCCTGCTGCCGGCGGCCGCGCTGTTAGGCGCGGCGCTCATGGAGGTGGTCGACGTGGCGGCGCGCGTGATCGTCGCGCCGGCGGAGCTGCCGGTGGGGATCGTCACGGCGGTCGTGGGGGCGCCGCTCTTCCTGACGTTGCTCGTGCGGCAGCGGCGGGCGGGGGCGGACGCGTGACGGCCGCGGGCGCCGTCTCCCTGCGCGACGTCGTGTACGACGTGCGCGCCCGGCGTCTGCTCGACGGCGTGAGCGCGGAGTTCGCGGCCGGCCGCTTCTCCGTGATCGTCGGCCCGAACGGGGCCGGCAAGTCGACGCTGCTGCGCGTGGCGACCGGGCTCGCGCGCCCGAGCGCGGGCGCGGTCGCCTACGGCGGGCGCCCGCTCGCGGCCTATGCGCCGCTCGAGCTCGCGCGCACGCGCGCCGTGCTGTCGCAGCACGTGGAGCTCGCGTTCGCGCTCACCGCGGCCGAGGTCGTGCTCATGGGGCGCGCGCCGCACTACGCACGGGTGCCGTCGGCACGCGACCGGGCGGTGGTGGACGCCGCCCTCGCGCTCGTGGGGATGTCGGGGCAGCGCGGTCAGCCGTACCCGACGCTCTCGGGCGGGGAGCGGCAGAAGGTGCATCTCGCGCGGGTGCTGGCCCAGCTGTGGGCCGACGCGCCGCACGAGACGCCCGGTACCGCGGCGAGCGGAGCGTCGGGCGTGGCGGCTGGCGGCGCGGCTGGCGGCGCGGCTGGCACGCCCCGCGTGCTGTTCCTCGACGAGCCGACCGCCAGTCTGGACGTGCACTACCAGCTCGCGGTGCTCGACCTCGCGCGCGAGTTTGCGGCGCGCGGCGGCGCGGTGGTCGCGGTGCTGCACGACCTCAACGTGGCGATGCGTTACGCGGACGACGTGCTCGTGATGGACGCGGGGCGCGTCGCGTACCGCGGCGCGGACGCGACGGCGGTGCCGCCCGCGCTGCTCGAGCGGGTGTTCCGCGTCCGGGCGCGTGCGGTGCCGGACGCGGAGGCGGGGGGGGTGGTGTGGCGCTTCGAGCGGTGAAGGGCTGGCGCGGGTCGGCCGGCGTCCGTCACCCGTGACGGGTGGACCCCCGCTTTCGCGAGGGTGCCGGCGGGAGGATGATCATGGCGCGGCGGCGGTGGTCGTCGTCGCGCGCGCCCGGTCGCCCCAGCGCGCGAACCAGCTCCGCACGTACAGCTGCGTGCGGAGGAAGTTGGACGGCGTGCTCGACGTGCCGTGGTACTCGTTGTTCATCCGGATCATCGCCGTGGGCACGCCACGCATCTTGAG
Organism: uncultured Gemmatimonadales bacterium; assembly: GCA_963851265.1. Taxonomy (GTDB): domain Bacteria; phylum Gemmatimonadota; class Gemmatimonadetes; order Gemmatimonadales; family Gemmatimonadaceae; genus BPUI01. Next base: position 112,184 of record CAWKNZ010000006.1, on the reverse strand, counting down.
CGCGCGGTAGAACTCCTCGCTCTGCGGAATCGGCGTGCGGAGGTCGAGCACGCCGGTCATCAGCATCGTGGGCGTCGTGACGTGGCCGACGTACATGATCGGCGAGCGGCGGAGGTACTCGCTCGGGTCTTCCCAGAACGGCTTCTCGAAGTTGTCGTACCAGACCGCGCCGTCGGTCTGGCCGACGAAGCTGATCCAGTTGATGACCGGGCAGAGCGATGCCGCCGCCGCGAACCGCTGCGTGTGTCCGACGATCCACGCCGTGAGGACGCCGCCGCCCGAACAGCCGTACACGTAGAGCGACTTGGGGTCGACGTAGCCGCGGCCGAGCACCGTGTCGACTCCGGCCATGAGGTCGTCGAAGTCGCTGCCAGGGTAGGCGTTCTTGATGGCGTTGGTGAAGGCCATACCGTAACCGGTGCTGCCGCGCGGGTTGGTGTAGAGCACGACGTAGCCGTTGGCCGCGTGGTCCTGCCGCGCGAAGCTGAAGCCGACGTTGTACATCGCCTGCGGCCCGCCGTGGATGTCGAGGATCAGCGGATATTTGCGCGACGGATCGAAATCCGGCGGCTTGACGATCCAGCCCTGGATGCGGAGCCCGTCCTTGGAGGTGTACCACACCTCCTCGGTGGTCGCGAGCTGCTTGCCCGCGAGCACGTCGTCGTTCACATGGGTGAGCTGCGTGAACGCGGTCGCGGTCCCCGCGCGGGGGAGCTCGAAGGCGACCAGGTCGTTGGGCTTGGAGGGCGTGGAGCGGACGCCGACGGCGGTCCCGTTGCGCGAGACGCCGCCCACGGTGAGCACGTGCGCGCCGCCCGTGAGCGCGCGCGGCTGCCCGGCGGGCGTGGTCACGTACAGGTTGCGCGAGCCTTCGCTCTCGACGTCGAAGTACAGGCGGTCGCCGTCGAGCGCCCAGAACGCGTTGGTGATCGGCCGGTCGAGCGCGCCCGAGACGACGTGCGGGTTGCTGCCGTCCGCGTTCATCACCCGCAGCTTGGTGTCGGGCGAGGCGGAGTGGTCGGACGAGTCGGCGCCCGAGTACGCGATGTAGCGGCCGTCGGGCGAGAAGAGCGGGTTGGCGTTGGAGCCCGAGCCGGTCGTCAGCTGCCGCAGCTCGCCCGTGTGGATGTTGGCCGCGTAGACCTGCGAGCGGCGGAACGCGCGCTCCCAGTCGGGCACGCGGTTGGCCGAGAACGCGACCCACTCGCCGTCGCCCGAGAAGCTCGGCGGCGAATAGTTGTAGTCGCCGGTCGTGATCTGCCGCGCCGTGCCGCCGTCGGCCGAGATCACGAACACGTGGCGGTACGAGTCGTCCGTATAGCCGACGCGGTCGGCGCGGTAGTTGAGGCGCGTGACGACTTTCGGCGGTTCGGTCCACTTCGCGCCTTTGGGCGGCGCCGGCATGGCGATCTTCCAGTCGTCCTTCACCGGCACGTTCATCGTGAAGGCGATCGTACGCCCGTCGGGCGACCAGGTGAGCGCGGACGGCGTCTCGGTCAGGTGCGAGATCTGGGTGGTCGCTCCCTCGGCGTCCATCCAGCGCACGAAGATCTGCGGGGTGCCGCCGGGCTCGCCCTTGGCGGTGTACGCGACGCGCCGCCCGTCGGGCGACCACCGGGCGTCGCCGCCCTGCGCGAGCGCTCGGGCGTGGGAGCCGTCGGCGCTCGTCATCCAGAGCGCGGTCTCCCACTTGTCGTTCATCTTGTCGACCCAGCGCCGCGTGAACAGGATCCGCGTGCCGTCGGGGGAGATCTGCGGGTTCTGCACCTCGGTCCAGTCGAGGTACTGCTCGAGCGCGAGGTGACGGCTCGGGCGCGCGGCGGTGGCCGGCGCGGCGGCCGGCGCCGAGATTGCCGTCGGCACCTGAGCGCGCGCGGCGGCGGGCGCGGCGGCCGACGCGGCGATGACGAACAGCGGGAACGCGAGCGAGGCGAGACGACGAGTGCGCATGCGGAACTCCTCGGGGCGGGAGGGGGGCGGCAGGGCCGCTCCCCAGTCTACGGCCGGGGCGCGGCTGGCGCTGACGGTACGCGCGGTGGCTTCGGTCACGGCGCTGGCCGTCTCGCTCGCGCCGGCGGGCTGTGTGGGCGCGCGCGCCCCCGCCCCGGGGCCGGCGCCAGCGGAAGCCAGGGCCGCGCTCGCCGACACGTCAGCTGCATGGTGGCGCACGCTGGCACCCGCGGTGTTTCGGGTGCGGGTCGAGACGACGCGCGGCGCCTTCGTCGTCGAGGTGTGGCGCGCGTGGGCGCCGCACGGCGCCGACCGGTTGTACCAGCTCGTGCGCGCGGGCTTCTTCGACGACTCGCGGTTCTTCCGCGTTCGGAGTGCGTTCGTCGCGCAGTTCGGCATCGCGGGCGACCCGGCCGTCGCCACCGCGTGGCGCGCGGCGGCGATCCCCGACGATCCGGTCCGGCAGACGAACGCGCGCGGCACGATCAGCTACGCCATGACCGGCCCCGACACGCGCACCACGCAGCTGTTCATCAACCTCGTCGACAACGCGCGGCTCGACGCCCAGGGATTCGCGCCGCTGGGCCGCGTGGTCGACGGGATGGAGATCGTCGATCGTCTGTACGCCGGCTACGGCGAGCGGTCGGGCGGGGGCATGCGCGGAGGTCAGCAGGACTCGGTGTTCGTGCTCGGCAACGCGTACCTGGACCGCGCGTTCCCGCGGCTCGATCGGCTGCTCCGCGCGCAGATCGTCGCGGCACGCTGAGGCGGGAGCGCTTCGCGAGCCCCGCTATCCTGCGGGATGGACATCCTCGTCGTCAATCAGGCCGAGGTCGGGGCGCTGCTCCCGATGGGCGAGTGCATCGAGGTCATGGACGACGCGTTGCGCGCGCTCGCCGCCGGTGAGGCGTCGCTCCCGCTGCGCACCGTCCTGCGGCTCGCCGACGGCCACGGCGCCTTCGCCACGATGCCCGCCGCGCTCGCCCGTCCGGCGTCCCTCGGCGTCAAGGTGATCACGGTGTTTCCGGGCAACGAGGGCACTCGGCTCGACTCGCACCAGGGAGCCGTGCTGCTCTTCGAGTCGGAACGGGGACGCCTGCTGGCCGTGATGGACGCGAGCGCGATCACGGCGATCCGCACGGCCGCCGTCTCGGGAATCGCGACGCGGGCGCTGGCGCGCGCCGACGCGACCGACCTCGCCATCCTCGGTGCCGGCGTGCAGGCCGCGACGCACCTCGACGCGATGTGCCACGTCCGGCCGATCGCGCGCGTGCGGGTGTGGAGTCGGACGTACGCGCGCGCGGAGGCGTTCGCACGGCGGGCCGCCGAGCGGCACGCGATCCCGGTCGTGGCCGTGGCGGGCGCGGAGGCGGCGGTGGACGGCGCGGCGGTGGTGTGCACCACGACCGCGTCACGCGAGCCCGTGCTGCGCGGCAGGTGGCTCGCGCCCGGCGCGCACGTGAACGCCGTCGGCGCGAGCGTCGCGAGCGCGCGCGAGCTGGACGCCGAGGCCGTGCGCCGCGCGCGGCTCTACGTCGACCGCCGCGAGTCGGCGCTGGCCGAGGCGGGCGACTTCCTGATGGCGAGGGCCGAAGCCGCCGTCGACGACGCGCACATCGTGGGTGAGCTCGGCGAGCTGCTGCTCGGCCGCATCGCGGGCCGCCGCTCGGCCGAGGAGGTCACGCTGTTCAAGTCGCTCGGCCTCGCGGTGGAGGACGTCGCGGCGGCAGTGCACGTCCACGCGAAGGCCGTCGCCGCGGGCGCGGGGACGCGCGTCCCGTTAGGCGGCGAGCGCGAAGGCGGCCCGTCGTGACGGCGGATCCGTGAGGGCGGACCCGTGAAGCGCACGGAGCGCCTCGCGTCCGCCACCGCGCCCGACGGCACGGTGCTCACGCTCACGCGGCACGACGGCGCGTACCGCATCCAGGCGGGCGGCGTCGAGCTGATGTCGACGCGGCGCCACCGGTCGGAGGAGCGCTTCGGCGAAGTCGCGTGCGCGCCGCTCGCCAACGTCGCGGGGGCGCGCGTGCTCATCGGCGGCCTCGGACTCGGGTTCACGCTACGGGCCGCACTTGCGGTGCTCGCGCCGGACGCGGAGGTCGTCGTCGCGGAGCTGGTCGCGGCGGTGATCGACTGGAACCGCAACGCGGAGTACGGGCTCGCGGCCGACGCCCTGGCCGACGCGCGCGTGACCGTGCGCCACGCCGACGTCGCCGACGTGCTGAGGGAATCGCGCGCCGCGTTCGACGCGGTCCTACTCGACGTCGACAACGGCGCCGAGTCGCTCACTACGGCCGCCAACGCCGCGTTGTACGGCGGCGCGGGCATCCGGGCCGCGGTCGCGGCCCTGCGTCCGAACGGTCGCCTCGCCTACTGGTCGGCGGGCGCGGACCCCGCGTTCGAGGCCGCGCTCCGGCGTGCGGGGCTCGCGGTCGAGGTCGAACGGGTGCGTGCGCACGCCGCGGGCGGCCCGCGCCACACGCTGTTCGTGGCGCGCTCGGTGCCGCCCGTGCAGCCGCCCGTGCAGCCGCCGTGCAGCCGCCCGGGCAGCCGCCCGGGTAGTCCGCGCCGAGGCCGTTCGTCTGGGCCACGAGCGCCGACGAGGTACTCGCCACGGCGATGTGGTACGGCCAGCGACCGTCCCGGTCGGACCGCGATTGCCCGGCGCGCCACTCTGGCGGGGATCGGACCCGGTCGTATGTTTGCGCCGGGCGAGCAGTCCTGTCATCGCGGGCGGCTGGCGCCCCGGCCGTTCCGATCAAGCACGTGGGAGGCCAGAATGTCTCGACGTGTTGCGCGTTGTGCGGTACTCGGTAGTTCAGCTCGTGTTGCCCGCCGGCTAGCCGCCATCGCCGCGGCTGCCGTTCTCTGCGGTCCGCCTGCCGCGCGGGCGCAGGTTCCGGCGGCGCCCAAAGCCGCGGCCCCCCGCGCCGGCGCCAGATCGACCGCCGGCGCCTGCCACGTCGAGGGGATCTGGGATCTCACCTCGGTCGCCGTGAACGGCAAGGACCAGCCGCTCCAGGGGCGGCGGGAGCGGAAGTTCGTCGACCGTGGGCACTTCATGTGGATCAGTGAATCCGGACGGTCGACCATGGTCCCGGTGCGGGCGACCGGCGCCGGCACTTCCACCGACTCGACGCGCACGACCCCGATCACCGGCGGCTCGGGGACGTACTCGCTCGCCGGCAACGTCTACACCGAGCACCTGGAGTACTTTTTCGATCCCCGGCGGGAGCGGCAGTCGCTGTTGGCCACTTGCCGGACCGAGGGAGACCGCTGGTACCACACCTACAGCTGGCCCGACGACCCGGCCACGGCCAACGGCCGGCCCCCGGAGACGACCGAGGTCTGGCGCCGGGTGCGGTAGCCGGCCGCCGAGCAACTCGGCGGCCCTGCGGGATACCGTGCGCGAGTGATCGACGTGCCTATCAGGGCGCCGCGCCGGGTTCGACGGCCGCGACCGTCGCCTGACCCGCCGCGCGGCGCCGGGCGTTGAATCCAGTGAGCGCGCCCGTGCGGAGCGCGTCCCAGCGGGCGATCGCCGCGGTCGCCTGCGCGCGGGCGCGCTCGCACGCCGCGAGCTGACCCGCCGTCGGCGCGACGTCGGCGCCCTGCATCGCCATCACGGCGGCGACGAGCGCCGTGCTCGCGCCGTCGAGGGTGGTCGCGCCCTCCGCGCCCCCGCCGCGGCGCGCGGCGCGACCGCCCGCCCGCGCGCCGGCCGCGGGCGCGAGCGAGTCGACCTGCGCCCGGAACGCGGCCGCGTCGTCGCCGCGGAGTGCGGCCAGCCGCGCGGAGAGGGCGCGCGCCTGCACGTACGCCGCGTGCGCGGCGCGCGCCGCATCGTACGCGGACGTGGACGCCGCGGCGAGTTGCGCGAGGCCGGCCGGGGGCGTGGTGACGCGCGGGTCGAGGCGGAGGGTGAGCGGCTGCGTGTAGCGGCGGCCGTCGACCGTGAGGCGCACGGTGTAGTCGCCCGGCGGCGCCCACGGCGCCTTGACGTCCGGCTGGGTGCGGTGCGGAACGGGCCCCTGGCCGCCCTCGTCGTCACCAGCGCCGGCGTCCGCGCCGCCCGCGATCGGCTGGTAGTGCAGGTCCCAGCTCACGCGGTGCATCCCGGCCGCGGTCGAGATGCGCATCGCCGGCGCGGGCCAGTACAGGGGCACGTCGCAGTGCGGGGCGGACGGCGTGCGCTGGCACAGGCGGTCGTACGCCGCGGGGTCGAGCGCGGGGTCGGGGTCGGACGTGCGGTCGCCGCTCGAGTAGGTGCGCACCACCTTGCCCGCCGCGTCGAGAATTTCGAGCGAGACCGGCCCCGCCGCGTCGGCGGCGAGCGCGTAGTCGAGGATCGCGCCCGGCGGCGGGTTCTCGCCGGCGGGAAGTTCGGGCGGCCAGGGGGTGGGGTCGTTGGTCGCGAAGCGCACGCGCACGGCCGTCGCGGGCTTCACGAGGTAGGCCGACCGCGACGCGGCGGCCGCGCGCAGGGCCGCGGCCTGGCGCAGCGGCGTGAGGTCGTCGAGGATCCAGAAGCCGCGCCCGTGCGTGGCGGCGACGAGGTCGGCGCACAGGCACGTGGTGTCGTCCTTGACCTGGAGGTCGCGCACCGAGATCGCGGGCATGTCGCGGCGGAGCGACTGCCAGTGGTCGCCGTCGTCGAACGAGACCCACACCTGGGTGTCGGTGGCGCCGTACAACAGCCCCGGGGTGCGCGGGTCCTCGCGGATGGAGTTGGCGACCGCGCCGGGGGCGATCCCGCGGTCGATCTCGGTCCACGTCTGCCCGCCGTCGTGCGTGCGCCAGAAGTGCGGGTCGCGGTCGTCGATTCGCAACGTGTTGGCCGCCGCGTACGCGGTGCGCGCGTCGAAGTGCCCGGCGTCGAGGTTGAAGATGCGCGTCCAGGGCTTGATGGCCGCGGGGGTGACGTTAGTCCAGTGCGCGCCGCCGTCGCTCGTGCGCTGCACGTTGCCGTCGTCGGTGCCGGCCCACAGCACCTGCGCGTCGCGCGGCGAAGGCGCGAACGCGGTGATCGCGCCGGCCGGCGCGGGGGTCACGGTCGCCGCGTACTTGCCCGCGCTCGCCGGCACGGCCCACGTCGGCCGGGCGAGGTCGGGGCTGATGCGCGTCCAGCTGTGTGCGTGGTCCGTGCTCTTCCACACCGCGTTGGACGTGTAGTAAAGCGTGTTCGGGTCCAGCGGCGACCAGTTGATCGGCATCGTCCGCACGTTGCGCCCGAACTCCGTCCCGCGCGCCGTCGCGTCGGGGCCGACGAAGGTCGTCTGCCCGGTCTTGCGGTCGTAGAGCGAGACGTTGGTCCGCATCGACCCGTAGACCGCGTCGGGGTTCCTGGGGTCCGGCGCGGCGATCCCGTACTCCTGGATGTTCACGGGGTGCCAGTCGTGGAAGGTGATCTCGCCGTCCATCGAGCGGCTCTCCACGCACGCCGAGCCCGAGTCCTGCTGGCCGCCGCACACGCGGTAGGGGAAGGCGAAATCGGTCGACACGTGGTACATCGCGGCCGTGGGCTGCGTGTACCAGTTGCTCCACGACGCGCCGCGGTTGGCGGAGACCACCGCGCCCTGGTCCGAGACGACGAGGAGGACGTTGGGGTCGTTCGGGTTGATCCAGGTCTTCTGGTAGTCGTCGCCGCCCGGCGCGCCGCGCACCGCGGTCCACGTGAGGCCCGCGTCCTCGGTGCGCCAGAGCACGGTGGACGAGCTGTAGACCGCGCGCGGGTTCCGGGAGTCGACGGCGAGCGTCGGCAGGTCGCCGCCGCCGATGCGGATCATCGGGCGCGGATCGCCTAACGTCGGCGCGTCGCCCCGCGCGGCCGCGCCGGCCGAGTCGGCGCGCGTGCCGCCCGCCCCGCCGCTTCCGCGCGGAGCGGCGTCGGGCGCACCGGCGGCCCCCGCCGCGGTGCCGGCCGCACCGCCGGTCGCGGCGGCGCCGGCCCGCCGGTCGGGGCCGTGCGCATCGTGCGCGTCGGTGCCCTGCCCGCTGCCGCTCGTCACGTTCTGCACGGCCAGGCGCCAGTGCTCACCCGCGTCGCCCGACGTGTAGAAGCCGACGACGCCCGTGCCCCCGCGCCCGACGCCGCCGTCGGGCCCCGCGCCCGCGACCGCCGCGTAGAGCGTCCGCGGGTCGCTCGGCGCGATCGCGAGGTTCGCCTGGATGACGGACGGCAGCCCGTTCGTCAGCTGCCGCCAGGTCGTCCCGCCGTCGGTCGACTTGTAGATGCCGTTCCCCGCCCCGCTGAACCCCTGCCCCTCGATGAAGCTCTGCTGCTGCTGCCAGAGCGTCGCGTACACCGTGTTCGGATCGCGCGGGTCCATGCGCACGTCGTTGCCGCTCGTGTACTCGTCCTTGTAGAGCACCTTCGCGAACGTGCGCCCGCCGTCGGTCGAGCGGAAGATGCCGCGTTCGGCGTTGGGCCCGTACGGGTGGCCCAACGCGGCGACGAAGATCCGGTCGGGGTCGCGCGGGTCGATGTCGATCATCGCGATCATCTGCGAGTCGCGCAGGCCGAGGTGCGTCCACGTCTTGCCGCCGTCGGTCGACTTGTAGACGCCGTCGCCGATGGCGAGGTCGGGGCGGATGATGCCCGCGCCGGTGCCCACGTAGATCACGTCGGGGTTGCTGGGCGAGACGGCGATCGCGCCGATCGAGCCGGTGCCTTCGGCGTCGAAGATCGGCTGCCACGTGGAGCCGTAGTCGGTCGAGCGCCACACGCCGCCGTTGTCGAAGCCGACGTAGAACACGTTCGGCCGGCTCGGCACGCCGGCGAGGGCGCGCGCGCGGCCGGCGCGCGTGGGGCCGATCTCGCGCCAGTGCATGGCCGCGGCGGGATCACCTGCGGCGCCCGGCGGTGAGGCGACGGCCGGCGCCTGCGTGCGACCGGTCGTCGGAGCGGCCACCGCGACCGCGGCGGCAAGCGTGAGGCGAGGGAGAGACGCGCGCATGAGTACCCGCAACGTGGAAATCCTGGGGTGACGACGTGAGCCCGAACGGTAGCGTCCGCCCGTCGCGAGCGCGGCCCATGACCGCATCCAGCACACGGGGTGCACACATTCGCGCGCCCGTCCATGCTCCGCTTCACCAGTCTGGGCCGGCTCACCTGCCTCTCGATCTGGTCGTTGCCCCGGCGGAAGCACGCCGCCGGAAGTACGTCGCCGGACGCACCGCGTCGTGGCCGCGCCGTCCGCGAGCATCCGCGCGCACGAGACGTTCCGCGCGCAGGAGACGTTCTGCAATCACGCCATCGCGCACTGCGGGGCGCAACGTGACGGCAGCGACCCTGCTGCCGTACCAACACGACTTCGCCTTGCGCTTTTCGGCCTTCGTGATAATGATTGCGCCGTCACGAACCCACGGTCTCGTAGCGGAGCAGCACCTCGTCCGGTCGGCAGCCCAATCCAGGGAGCACGCGACCGACCTCGCCCCGAGCCGCCACATCTGTTTACAGGAGCTCTAATGCTCGGCACCGCCGTCCGCAGCGCCGCATCCGCTCTCTTTGCCGCCACGCTCTGCCTCGCCGCCAGCGTGCCCGCGTCGGCGCAGTCCCCGGTGTACAGCAACGGTGCCCCGAACGGAGTCAGCGGCAACGAGATGACCCAGTGGATCCAGGCGAGCGACTTCACCCTCGGATCCGCGACGACGCTCACGGCGGCGCGCTTCTGGGCATTCAGTCTCGCCACGAACGCGTACGCCGGGAATGTGACCTGGCAGATCTACTCGAACGCGGCAGGCTCGCCCGGGAGCATGCTCTTCTCGGGCAACGTCGTCCCCACCGCGATCGTGGACGGCCCGCCCTACGGGGGTACCACCCCCACGATGCGGTACGACTTCGCGCTGCCGAACGTCGGACTCGGCGCGGGGACGTACTGGTTCGGCCTGCACAACGGACCGCTGAGCAACACGGGCCGCGCAGAGTTCTACTGGGAAACGACGGCGGCCAACACGACCGCGAATGATCAGGAGGACGTCGCGCCGTTCGGTGACGGGTTCTCGCCGAACGGGAACGAGCACGCTTACACGCTCTACGCCGGATCCACCGTGCCCGAGCCGTCCACCTACGCCATGCTCGGCGGCGGCCTGGTGACTCTCGCGGGACTCGCGCGCCGACGCCGTCGCGCGGTGACCACGGGCTGACCGCACGCCGGATAATCGCGGGCGCCGCCCGAGCCGGCCATCGAGCCGGGGGCGCGAACGGGGGCTCCGAGCGGGGCCCCCGTTTGCGCAGCCGGTCCGGTGGTGCCTCGGCCCCAGCCCACGGTGCGCGTGCACCCGCGCAATCCCGACCGCGTCTGGTTCTCGTCGACGCCGGTGCTCGTGTCCAGCGACGGCGGCAGGACCGCGCGCACGGCCACGCAGGGCATCCACGTCGACCACCACGCGATGTGGATCGACCCGGGCGACCCCGAGCACATGGTCGTCGGCGACGACGGCGGCATCTCGATCACGTGGGACGGCGGCGGCAACTACGACTTCAGCGCCGTCCTGCCGATCGCCCAGTTCTACGACGTCAGCTACGACTTCGAGACGCCGTACAACGTGTGCGCGGGCGCCCAGGACAACGGCTCGTGGTGCGGGCCGAGCCGGCGCAAGAGCGGGCCGGTGACCAACGCCTACTGGTTCACCATCGCCGGCGGCGACGGGTTCTACACGGCGCAGCACCCCCAGGAATCGTGCGCCGCGGTGCCGGCGGCACTGCCGGTCGCGGCGGCACCGGCCCGCCCGCGCGTGGGGCCGATCTCGCGCCAGTGCATGGCGGCCGCGGCGTCGGACACGGCGAGGTCGCGAGGGGGGCCGGGCGCCTGCGCGCGGGCGACGACGGGGCAACGAGCGCGGCGAGCGTGAGGCGGGCGATGGACGCGCGCATGTGGCGACGGCGTGGGTGAGGGGCCCAGGGCTGCTCCGACGCCCGAACGGTAGGGGCGAGCGACAACAATCGCCGCCCGGCGCGACCCGAAGCGGGACGTGTCGGGCCACTCGTGCACGTTTCGCGGGTCGTCGACCGGCGACCGCGCAATCGGGACGGCGCGCCGCGACGTCGGGCGGGCCGCGCGGCGTCGGAGGGGATGCCTAACGTGACGTGGCTGCCGCCGACGCGGCGCGCGGGGCCGCGGACTCGGTCCTTGATCGCCCGGGCGCGGGGCGGTGCCTGCGAAGGCAGCATGCGGACGATCCCGACCCGGCCCGGCCCCGCGCACCATGCGGTAGGCAACGACATGGCCCGCCGACCGTGCGAGAGGAATCCGAACTTAGAGTACGACGTCCCCGACGAGCGACAGTAGCAATCCCGCTCCCCGACCGTAATTATTCGCAAAGATTTCGCAACGTTGCCGCGAGATGCTGGCGTAGTCATCCGTTTAGCGACACAGTGACGTCCGCGTCACGTACGCGTGGGCGGTCAGCCCGCGCGGCGGCGCGCCGTTTGGCGCTCGGATGCTGAACTCAATGTTGCCGGAGATCTCGATGCACTCACGTCGTACCGCTGCAGCCCGCACCACCGCGCTCGTGACCGCGCTGGTCGGCGCCGCCTTCGTCGCTACACCCGCCGGCGCGCAGGTGCTCAACTTTGAGGGCATCGGCGCGAGCCCGACGAATCCCGAACCCCCGATCGGGAACTTCTACAACGGCGGCGCCGGTCCCAACTACGGAATCGACTTCTCGCCGAACGCGCTCGCGCTCTGCCTCAACACGCCGACGCAGAGCTGCTCGAACACGTCGCGCGGCGGGCGTGGCGACCCGGCCTCGCAGAACACCGGGCTGTTCTTCCTCACCGGCGCGAGCACGTACATGAACAGCATGAGCGGCTTCACGAACGGCTTCTCGTTCTTCTACGCCGCACCCAATAACGCAGGCTCGTTCAACGTCTGGAGCGGCCTCAACGGTACGGGAACGCTGCTCGCCACACTCGCGCTCGCGCAGACGCCGACCGGCCCGGAGCCGTGCTACGGCGCGGGGTTCTGCCCGTTCGCGGCGGCCGGCGTGTCGTTCGCGGGCGTCGCGCAGTCGGTGACGTTCGCCGGCGTCGCCAACCAGATCGTGTTCGACGACGTGACGTTCGGAAGCCCCATCCCGGGCGTTGTCTCGACGCCGGAGCCGGCCACGTGGGCGCTGCTCGGCGCCGGCCTGAGCGTCGTGGCCGCCGCGGCGCGCCGCCGGCGCTCGGCACCGACGGCCTGACGCGGGATCACCCCCGGGCGGTACCCAGCGCGCCCGCGGAGCGTCTCACAGCGCTCCGCGGGCGCGCTGCGTAGCGCCGTCGTCACCACGTGCGGCGATCCGGCCCGGTGGTGCCACGGCCCCAGCCCACGCTCCACCGCCCATGCCCCGACCGCGCCCCTCTCTGGCGATCCTCGCCGCATGCTGGAGCGGCACCCTCGCTGCCCAGCAGCCCGCGGCCGCCCCCCACCCCGCCCTCGACTCCGCCACCCTCGCCGGCTTCCGCTGGCGTACCGTCGGACCGGCGAACTTCGAGGGACGCGTCTCCGACATCGCCGGCATCCCGTCGCCGTCGAAGACGTTTTTCGTCTCGTCGGTCGCGGGCGGCATCTGGAAGACCACGAACGGCGGGACCACCTTCCGCCCCGTCTTCGACGACCAGCGTGTGATCGCAATGGGCGCGCTCGCCGTCGCGCCCTCCGACACGCAGCAGGTGTGGGCCGGCACCGGCGAGCAGAACTCGCGCAACACCATCGAGCCCGGCCACGGCATCTACAAGAGCACGGACGGCGGCCTGACGTGGAAGCCGATGGGGCTCGAGAAGACGCAACACATCGGGCGCATCGCGGTGCACCCGACCAACCCCAACGTCGTCTACGTCGCGGCGTTGGGCGCGGCGTGGGCGGCGAACCCCGAGCGCGGGCTCTACAAGACCGAGGACGGCGGGGCGACGTGGAAGCTCGTCAAGTTCGTGAGTCCGCGCGCCGGCTTCGTGGACGTGGCGATCGACCCCAAGGACCCCAACACGGTGTGGGCGTCGAGCTACGAGCGCGTCCGCGGCCCCTACTTCCTGACGAGCGGCGGGCCGGGCTCCGGGCTGTGGAAGAGCACCGACGCCGGCGCCACGTGGACCGAGATCCGCGGCGGCGGCTTCCCCGAGACGCAGAAGGGACGCATCAACTTCTCGATCTACCCGCAGGACCCGAACATCGTCTACGCGCTGGTCGAGGCCGACTCGGTCCGCGGGCGCACCGTGCCGAAGGGGACGCCGAAGCAGAAGCTCGGGAACGGACTGTACCGCACGAAGGACGGCGGCCGCACGTGGGAGAAGATGAACGACGCCGACACGCGCCCGTTCTACTACTCGCAGGTGCGCGTGCACCCGCGCAATCCCGACCGCGTCTGGTTCTCGTCGACGCCGGTGCTCGTGTCCAGCGACGGCGGCAGGACCGCGCGCACGGCCACGCAGGGCATCCACGTCGACCACCACGCGATGTGGATCGACCCGGGCGACCCCGAGCACATGGTCGTCGGCGACGACGGCGGCATCTCGATCACGTGGGACGGCGGCGGCAACTACGACTTCAGCGCCGTCCTGCCGATCGCCCAGTTCTACGACGTCAGCTACGACTTCGAGACGCCGTACAACGTGTGCGCGGGCGCCCAGGACAACGGCTCGTGGTGCGGGCCGAGCCGGCGCAAGAGCGGGCCCGTGACCAACGCCTACTGGTTCACCATCGCCGGCGGCGACGGGTTCTACACGGCGCAGCACCCCCAGGAATCGTGGGTGGTGTTCGGCGAGTCGCAGGGCGGCAACATCTCGCGCCTCAACCTGCGCACCGGCGAGCGGAACGCGCTGGTCAAACCCGCGTTCCGGCCGCGCTACCAGCAGTTCGAGGATTCCGTGCTCGTCGCGCGGGGCGACACCACGCGGCCGGAAACGCGCGACGTTCGCGAGCGCGTCACCGCGATTCGCGAGCGCCAGCGCGCCGACTCCGCCGCGTTCGACGTGCGCTTCAACTGGGAGACGCCGTTCTTCCTCTCGCCGCACAACCCCGACGTGGTGTACGTGGGTGGCAACCGCGTGCTCAAGTCCACGCGGCGCGGCGACAGCCTCTATTTCATCTCGCCCGACCTTTCGAAGCAGCAGCGCGCCAAGATCGACACGAGCATCAACAAGACGGGCGGCATCACGCTCGACGCCACCGGCGCGGAGACGTACGGCACGATCGTCTCGCTGGCGGAGTCGTACCTGCGGCCCGGATTCCTGTACGCCGGCACCGACGACGGCAACGTGTGGACGACGCGCACCGACGGCGCGTCGTGGGAGCAGATCTCCGCGGCGCGCTTCCCGGGGCTGGCCCGCGGCGACGTCTACGTGAGCCGCATCGAGCCGTCGCACTTCGACTCGCTCACCTTCTACGTCACCTTCGACAACCACCGCTGGAACGACTTCACGCCGTACGTCTACGCGACGACCGACGGCGGGCGCACGTTCCGCTCGATCGCCGCGGGGCTGCCGACGGGGAGCGCGGACCAGGTGCACGTGATCCGCGAGGACCCGGTCAACCGCGACCTGCTCTACGTCGGCACGTCGTTAGGCGCGTACGTCTCGCTCGACCGCGGCGCGTCGTGGCAGCGCTTCATGGCCGGACTGCCGACCGTGCCGGTGTTCGACCTCAAGGTGCACCCGCGCGACCGCGAGCTGATCGCGGCCACGCACGGCCGCGGGCTGTGGATCGTCGACGTGACGCCGCTGCAGCAGATGGCGGGAAGCCGCATGGCGACGGTCGCCGCCGCTCCGACGTACCTCTTCGAGCCGAAGACGGGCTACGAGTACGGCCAGGGGCCGGCGACGGGTGAGTCGTCCAACGGCTCGGGGCAGAAGGTGTTCGCGGCGCCGAGCCCGGGATACGGCGCGGAGATCGTGTACCGCGTGGCGGGTGCGGCGGCCGGCGCCGCGGTGGCGCGCATCGGCCCCGGCGACGCGCCCAACGGCGGCGGGGCGACGACGGTGGTCGGGAACAACACCGCGGCCGCCGCGGGCGCGACGGCGCAGGACGAGAGCCCGACGGCCGCCCGCGCCGGCACGCCGCCGCCGCCGAGCGCGACCGCCGTGGCGGCGACGCAGGGCGCGGGCGCGCCAGGCGCGGCGGGCAACGCAGCCGCCGGACCCGGCGGCGGGCGGCGCGGCCCGCGCGGGCCGCAGGCGAGCATCCTCATCACGAACGCGCGCGGCGACACGGTCCGCACGCTCACGGGCCCGGCCACGGCCGGGCTGCACCGCGTCGTGTGGGACTTCCGCGGCCGCCCGGCACCGCGCCCGCCCCTCTCGCCCTCGCAGCGGCGCGACAGCGTGGAGCGCGCGCAGCGCGCGACGTTCGTGATCGACTCGCTCGAGAAGGCGGGCACGTCACGCCAGATCGTCGCGACGCTCCGACAGATCACCTCGGGGGCGGTCGATGCGGCGACTTTCTTCCGCGCGAGCCAGCGGGGCGGCACGGGGAGCGCGTTCGTCGCCCGCCCGGGTGAGGGCGCGTTCGTCGGCGCCGGCGCGGCGCGTCCCGGCGCTGCCGCCGGCGGCGAGGGTGCGGCCGCGGGCGGTGTTGAGGAGAGCCCACTCGACGCGATCAACGCGTTCCCGGGCGGCACCGAAGCGATCACCGAGCTGCTCCGCGTTCCGGGACGCCCGGTCGAGCGCGGCGGGTTCGGGCTGTTCGGCGGCGGGCGCGGGCGCGGGGCCGCGCCGGCGGTCGCGAGCGGCGACTACCTGGTCACGCTCACCGTCAACGGGCAGCGCTACCGTCAGCTGCTGCGCGTGGAGCGACTGAGCGGGGGCGATGACGCGGGGCCGGCGATCGGAGAGGACGAGAACCGCGACGACCCGTGAGGCAGGGCGCGCGGTAGCCGGCCCCCACGGGCTCGGTCAACGGGTGGCCTCCCGCGATCGCGGAAGGCCACCCGTTTCGTAACGCGCCACCGCGTTGCCCGGCGCCGCCGCGACCGGAACGACCGGGAGCGCGACGACGTCGCCGACGACGAGCGTGGCCGGTGCGCGCACGTCCTCGGCCGCCGCCCGCACGGCGATCGTGCCGAGCGTGCCGCGCACGGTGCGCTGCCCCGGGAGGGTGCCCCGCTCGACGACCGCGGCCGGCGTGCTCGCGTCGCGTCCGTGCGCGACCAGCGCGTCCGCGACCGCGGCGAGCCGCGCTGCACCCATGAGCACGACCACCGTGTCGGCGTGCGCGACGCCCGCGAGCGGGTCGTCGTCGGCGCCATCCGCGCGGTGCGCGGTGACCACGGCGAACGACGCGGCGGTGCCGCGCGCGGTGACCGGGATCCCCGCCGACGCCGGCGCCGCGATCGCGCTCGACACGCCGGGGACGACGCGACACGGGATGCCGTGCCGCGCGCACGCGGCCGCCTCCTCCGACCCGCGGCCGAAGACGAACGGGTCGCCACCCTTGAGCCGCACCACCGCGCGCCCCGCGCACGCGTGGGCGACGATGAGCGCGTCGATCTCGCGCTGCGTCATGCCCCGCCCCGCGGCCGCGTCACCCGCGCTCTTGCCGACGTCGATGCGCAGCGCGTGCGGCGGCGCCTCCTCGAGCAGGTCGGGGTGCGCGAGGCGGTCGAACAGCACCACGTCCGCGCCCCGGAGCGCGCGCACGCCGGCCAGGGTGATGAGCTCCGGGTCGCCCGGCCCGGCGCCGACGAGCCACACGGTGCCGGGGCTCCGCTCCGCCGCGGCGGCGCCCGCCGGTCCATTCTCCGACGGTCCGTCCTCCATGCCTAACGAACGCACCGCGGCCGCCCGGCGCGCGCCGGCCCCCGTGCAGCCGGGCACGCACGGCCGGCCGGCCGGACACACGTAGCCGCCGGCGCCCGCGGCCGGCGGCTCCTCCTCCGCCGGCGGCGCGACGCCGAGCCACTCGACGAAGCGCGCGCGCGCGCCGGCCTCGTCGCCCGCGCGCAGCCGCTCGAGCACGTCCGAGTCGACCAGGCCATACCAGGCGCGCTTGCGCGTCGCGAAGTCGGGCGTGCGTCGCGCGAGCGGCGCCCGCACGCGCCGCGCCATCGCGAGGAAGCGCGCGTGCTCGTCGCCGAGCATCGCGCCGATGCGCTCGCGCAGACGCACGGCGAGCGCCGGCGCGCTGCCCGACGTCGACACCGCGACCGTGAGGTCGCCGCGTGCGACGATCGACGGCAGGATGAAGTGGCACCGCGGCGGGTCGTCGACCACCTGCGCGAGCACCCCCGCGGCCTCGGCGTCGCGCCACACCGCGTCGTTCACGGCCCCGTCGTCGGTCGCCGCGATGGTGAGCCACGCCCCCGCGAGATCGCCCGCGCGGTACTCGCGCGCGACCCACGCCAGCCGCCCGGCCTCGTGATGCGCCGCGAGGCTCGGCGAGAGCGCCGGGGCGACGACGGCCACGCGCGCGCACG
Organism: uncultured Gemmatimonadales bacterium; assembly: GCA_963851265.1. Taxonomy (GTDB): domain Bacteria; phylum Gemmatimonadota; class Gemmatimonadetes; order Gemmatimonadales; family Gemmatimonadaceae; genus BPUI01. The sequence continues at coordinate 94,844 of CAWKNZ010000006.1, read as the reverse complement.
CCGCGAGGAGCCCGTCCACCTTCCCTTCCGCGATCGCCCCACCGCCGACGACCACGCACCGCCGCCCCGCGAGATCGAGCGACACCGGATAGTACGCTGCCACGCCTGCACCTCCCCACGCCGACCGGCCCTGTCGATGGCTCGCGGCGGCGTGCACACCGCCGCGACCGAGCCGCAATCAAACCCCTACAGTGCTGATTATGTTAGGGCTGAGATGTCGTGAGGGGAGAACGGCGGGCCACCCGGGTCCGCACGCACCGGCGTCCACGGCAGCACGTGGCGGGGAGGAACGGCGAGATGGCGGATCCACAGGACGACGCGGCGGGGTCGGCGGGCGAGGACGGCGCGCCGGCCGGCGAATCGAAGGTCGAACGCGCGAAGCGGTTGAGCCGCGCCCTCCGCGGCACGCTCGCCGAAACGCTCGCGTCGGACGCACCGCGCTTCGGCGACGACGACGTGGTGCTGCTCAAGTTCCACGGCTCGTACCAGCAGGACGACCGCGATGTGCGTCGCGCCCGCGCCGCCGCCGGACAGGACCGCGCCTGGAGCTACATGGTGCGCGTGGTGCTCCCGGGCGGCGCGATGACCGCCGAGCAGTACCTCGACTTCGACCGGTTGGCCGAGGAGCGCGCGAACGGCACGCTGCGCATCACGACGCGCCAGGGCTTCCAGTTTCACGGCGTGCTCAAGGGCGACCTGCGTCCCGCGATCGCGGCCATCAACGAGAACGTGGCGACGACGATCTCCGCGTGCGGCGACGTGTCGCGCAACGTGATGGCGCCGGCCGCGCCCTACGAGGACGCCGCGCACGCGACCGCGCGGCGCGTCGCGCGCGAGATCGCCACCGCGCTGCGTCCCGCGAGTCGCGCCTACTTCGAGCTGTGGATCGACGGCCTGCAGGTCGACCCGGACACGCTCGTGGTACGCGAGACGAGCGCGAGCACGCCGCTGCCGGCCGGCGCCGCGCCCGTGGCCGGGGCGGCCTCGTCGCCCTCGCCGGAGGAGCCGTTCTACGGGACGCAGTACCTGCCGCGCAAGTTCAAGGTCGGCGTCGCCCTCTCGACCGACAACACCACCGACGTCTACGCGCAGGACGTCGGGTTGATCGGCGTCGTGGCCGACGACGGCACGGTCGCCGGGTTCAACGTGCTCGTCGGGGGCGGCCTCGGGATGACGGCCAACAAGCCCGACACCATCGCCCAGCTCGGCCAGCCGTTAGGCATGGTCGCGGTCGGGGACGCGGTGGCGGCCGCGCAGATCGTCGCCGCCATCTTCCGCGACCACGGCAACCGCGCCGACCGCCGCCACTCGCGCCTCAAGTACCTGCTGGCCGCCTGGGGAATCGAGCGCTTCCGCGAGGAGTTCGCGCGGCGTGCGGCGTTCCCGCTCCACCCCACGGCCCCCGTCGCGGCCGGCGTGCCCGACGACCACCTCGGCCGCCGCCCGGCGGGCGGCGGCCGCTCGCATTACGGGGTGTTCGTGCAGAGCGGGCGCATCTCGGATCGCGAGACGGCGCGGCTGCGCACGGCGCTCCGCACGATCGTCGAGGAGTTGCGCCCGGGCGTGGTGCTCACCCCGCAGCAGAACCTGCTGCTCACGGACCTGCCCGACGCGGCGGTCGCGCGCGTCGAGGCGATCCTCGAGGCCCACGGCGTCGCGCCCGCGGAGTCGCTGCCGGCCGTGCGGCGCTTCTCGATGGCGTGCCCCGCCCTGCCCACGTGCGGCCTCGCGGTGGCCGAGTCGGAGCGCGCGCTGCCCGGGATCCTCGACCGGCTGCAGCCCGAGCTCGCGCGCCTCGGGCTCGGCGACGCGCCGCTCACCGTGCGCTCCACCGGGTGCCCCAACGGCTGCGCGCGGCCGTACACGGCCGACCTGGCGTTCGTCGGGCGCTCGCTCGGGCTGTACAACGTGTACGTCGGCGGCTCGATGCGGGGCGACCGCATGGCCGACCTGTACGCGAGCGACGTCAAGCTCGACGCGATTCTCGACACGGTGCGCCCGCTCCTCGAAGCCTGGGGCGCCGACGGCACACCCGGCGAGCCGCTCGGCGACTTCTACCAGCGCGTGCTCGGGCGGACGGAGCGCCGTCAGCAGCTGACGGGGCGCGAGCAGCCGTCCGCGCCGGCCGTCGCGCTGCAGCTGACGGCACTGGCGGGACGCCGGGCGCTGCCGCCCGCGTAACCGAATTCACGGTCATCGATGCCCACGCCCGACGGGCTCGAGCTGCTCTGGTTCTGCCAGCTCGCGCCCGACGCCGAGTTCCTCGGCACCGCGCCGACCCGCCGCCCGACGCTCCCGTACCTGGCCGCGCTCGTCGAGACGGCGGCCGAGATGGGGTTCGAGAGCCTGCTGACGGCGACCAACTTCCACGCGGAGCACGACGCGTGGACGGCGTCGGTGGCGACGCTCGCGCGCACGCAGGGCGCCGGGCTGCTCGTCGCGGTGCGGCCCGGGATGTTCCACCCCGCCGTGTTCGCGAAGATGGCGGCGACCGCTGCCACCCTCTTCCCGGGCCGGGTGCGCGTGAACGTCGTCACCGGTTCCAACGCCGACGAGCTCGCGATGTACGGCGACTTCGAGGACCACGCGGCCCGCTACGCGCGCACCGACGAGTTCTGCGCGCTGCTGCGCCGCCTGTGGAGCGAGCCGGTGGTGGACCACGAGTCCGACCGGTACCGGCTGCACGGCGCGGTCGTCGCGCCGCAGCCGCGCCCGGCGATCCCGATCTACCTCGGCGGGCACAGCGACGCGGCGCAGGAAACGGCCGCGCGACACGCCGACGTGTACCTGCTGTGGGGCGACACGCTCCCGATGCTCGACCGGCGGCTGTCGACGATGCGAGCGGCGGAGGCGCGGGTGGGACGCCGCGTGCGCTACGGACTGCGCTGCCACGTCGTCGTGCGCGAGTCCGAGTCCGAGGCGTGGGAGGCGGCCGAACGGCTCATCAGCCGGATCGACCCCGAGGTCCGCCGCCGCTTCGTCGCGTCCGCGTCCGGCGTCGATTCCGAGGGGCAGCGGCGGCAGGCCGCGCTGAGCGGGGGGCCGTCGCTCGTCGTCGAGGAGAACCTCTGGGCGGGCGTGGGCCTGGCGCGCACCGGCGTGGGCGTCGCGATCGTCGGCGACCCGGGGCAGGTCGAGGCGAAGCTGCGCGCCTACCAGGCGTTAGGCATCTCGACGTTCATCCTGTCGGGGTACCCGCACCTCGAGGAGTGCCGCCGCTTCGGCGAGCTCGTGATGCCGAGGCTGCGCGGTGGCGTCGCGCCGCCGGCGGCGCACCCCGGCGCGGCGGCCGACGACGGAGCGGCGCCACGACGGAGCGGGCCGCGACGGGAGCGGGCGCGCGGCGCCGGTCACCTGACGAGCGCCGCCGGCGGCGGCCTCGCGCGCGGGATCGGGCGCGGCGGACTGCTCGCTCTGACCATCAACAGCGTCGTCGGCGCTGCGGTGTACGGGCTGCCGTCGACGGTGGCCGGGCTCGTGGGCGCCTACAGCGTGCCGGCGGTGGTCGCGAGCGCGATCGTGATCGGGCTCGTGGTGCTGTGCTTCGCCGAGGTCGCAAGCCGCTTCGACGCGACCGGTGGCCCTTATCTGTATGCCCGCGAGGCGTTCGGGGTGCGCGTCGGCTTCGTCACGGGGTGGCTCCTCCTCGTCGCGCGTCTGGCGGGCGGCGCGGCGCTCTGCGGACTGCTCGCGCAATACCTCGCGCAGGTCGTGCCCGGCGCGGGCGCGGGGCGCGGACGCCTGCTCGTGATCGTCGTCGCCCTCGCCGCGCTCACGGCCGTCCACGCGCGCGGCATCCGGGTGGCCGCGGCGGTGAGTACGGCCGTGACCGCGGCCAAGCTCCTGCCCATCGTCGCGCTCGTCGTCGCGGGGGCGTTCGCGGTCGCGCCGTCGCGCCTCGCGTTACGCGCTCCGCCGCCGGCGCCCGCGTTCGGCACGGCGGTGCTCCTGCTCTGCTTCGCGTTCTCCGGTTTCGAGACGGCCGTGATCGCCGCGGGGGAGAGCCGCGATCCGCGGCGCGACCTCCCGGTCGCGCTGGGCGCCGGGCTGGTAGCGGTCGCACTGCTCTACGTCGCGGTTCAGGCGGTGTGCGTGGGCGCCGTGCCGGAGCTGGCGACCACCGAGCGCCCGCTGGCCGCGGCGGCGCGGCAGATCGCCGGGGCCGCCGCGGTGCCGGTGGTCGTCGCCGGCGCCGTGATCGCCATCGCGGGGACGCTCCACACCGCGCTGCTCGCCGCGTCGCGCCTCACGCTCGCGATGGCCGACGCCGGCGAGCTGCCCGCGGTCCTGGGGCGCATCCACCCCCGCTTTCGCACGCCCTCGGTCGCGCTCGGCGCCGTCGCCCTGTCGTTCTTCGTGCTCGCCGCCGTGAGCACGTTTCGCGGCGCGCTCACGGTGAGTACCGCAGCGCGGTTGCTGGTTTACGGGGTGACGTGCGCCGCCCTGCCCGCCCTACGCCGGCGCGCCGGTGCGCCGCCGGCGACGGTCCACATCCCCGCCGCGCCCGTGGCCTGGGGCGGCGGGCTGCTGCTGGTCGCGGCGGTGCTCACGGGCGTGACCACGGCGCAGGCCGGGCTCGTGGTCGCGGCGGTTGTACTCGGCTTCGTGCTGCGCCGGCTCACGCGCGGCACGGGCGGCAGCGGTCGTGGAACGTCGACCGCGTGACCCGCCCGCCGCCCGCGCAGATCTCAGGTCAGAGACCCGCCTTCTTGTTCTTGTGATGCTGGTGCATGACGCCAGCCGCCGCACCGAGCTTCGGGTGGCCCACGACCGCACCAGCCGCGCCGCCGACGAGCGCGCCCTTGATCTTGCTGTGGTGCTTCGGCGCCGGCTGCGCCATCTGCGCGCCCGCGGCGAGTGGCGCCACGCCGATTGCACCGATCATCGCGGTGAGGACCGCCGCCCGTGCCGTGTTCGTGAAGTCGCGCATGGTGTTCGTCTCCGGTAGAGGTCCAGTCCGGTCGGGCGTGCGCCCGACCGGCGACGTGTCGGAGAAAAGCGACTCTCGTGCCATGTGAATCGTCGCCGACGGGCAGGACCCCGACCGCACCACGGCAGCCGCGCCGCTACCGCGCCGCTACCGCGCGGCCAGCTCCCGCACCGCGCCGGCCAGCATCTTCACCTTGGCGGCGTTCGACGCGCCGGACGCGTCTGCGTCGAGCCGCGCCGCGAGCTTCGTGAGCGCGTCGCGCCGCCCGGCACCCGCGCCGCCTTCCGCCCCCGCGAGCGCCTGACGCGTCGCGGCGAGCCGCGCGGCCGGCAGCCCCCGATCGCGCTCCAGCTGGTCCACGTACGCGCGCGCCAGCGCGAAGCTCGCCGGCCAGGTGAGCTTCGGCTGGTCCTGCACGTTCAGGTACTCGTAGTGCACCGTCTTCGCGGCGTCGATCTCGTTCTGCGTGAGCATCGCGCTCGGCGTCAGCTCGAAGATGTCGAGCCCGCGCGCGATCTCGGAGCTGACGATCACGCCGTTGTACCAGTAGGCGGACCACGAGCCGGCGAGGACCAGGCGCGTCGAGTCGACCGGGCCGCGGTCGAAGAACGCGATCTCGCGCACGTTGCGCGGGTCGGTCCAGTCGAACACCGAGATGCCGCCCTGGTACCACGCCTGCACCATCACGTCGCGCCCCGGAATCGGCACGAGCGACCCGTTGTGCGCCACGCAGTTCTCGCTCGAGGTCTGCGGCGCCGGCAGCTTGTAATAGCTCTGGAACTGCGGACGCCCGTTGGCCAGGGTGAAGATCGCGTCCGCCCCCCACGCCTTCGGGTCGCTCGCGCGACACTTCGGCTGCGCCCCGCCGCCCCACTCGTCCGTGAAGAGGACCTTGGTGCCGGTGTTGTTGAACGTGGCCGAGTGCCAGTACGAGAAGTTGGAATCGGACACCGCGCCGATGCGCGTCGGGTGGGCCGGGTCGTGGATGTCGAGCAGCAGCCCGTAGCCCTCGCACGCGCCGCCGGCCAGCCCCACCGCGGGGTAGACGGTGATGTCGTGGCACTGCGTCGTGTTCTGCCGCGGTCCCCCGAACAGGTGGGCGGCGATGGTCGGCAGCGCCGCGCGAAGCGCCGCGCTGTCGGACCCCGTCGGCGCGCCCGCGCCGTGGCGTGCCTTCACCATGCTGTCGAGCAGCGGGGTGATGAGGGCGGGGCGGATGACGCGCTCGGCGCCGCCCACGTTGGCGATGAACGCGCCACGCGCGCGCGCGGCCTGGATCGCGGCCGCCGCGGCGGCGGCGTCCTCCGGCGTCTCGCCGTGCCGCGGTGCCTGCGCCAAGTCGTTGAAGATGCGCGGCGAGCTGACGATCGCGGCCTGCTCGGGGTGCGCGACCGGCACCTTGATGACCTCGATGCGGAAGAGCGCCGAGTTGGGGTTCTGGTTGGGCGCCTCCGACACGCACCCCGGCAGCTCGTTGGGCGACCGCACGCCCGCCGACCCCGAGATGTAGATGTAGACGTTCGACGTGTCGCGCGGGTCGACCAGCAGCGTGTGCGTGTGCGACCCGCGGCACGTCTGCACGTTGCCCACGTTGCGCGGGTGCTGGACGTCGCTGATGTCGAAGATGCGCAGACCGCGCAGGCGGTCCTTGCTCACCGTGTCCTGCACGCCCTGCGCGCCGCAGTCGAGGCGCCCCGTGCCGCTCTCGCTCGAGACGAACAGGAGGTTGTGGAACACCGACACGTCGCTCTGCGACGCCGGGCAGAAGTACGCCGTCGTGAGCACCGGGTGCGCGGGCGCGGAGATGTTCCACACCTGGAAGCCGTTGTAGCTCCCCTGGATCGCGTACGGGCCGGTGAAGGCGAGGTCCGAGTTGGTGCTCCCGAGGAACTTCTCGGACGGCGGCGTCTTCGAGACCACGCGGAGGTTCCACGCGGCTTCGGCGGCGTCCATCAGCCCGCCGCGCAACCCGACGCGCGGGTCGGGGTTCGGGGCCGACATCGAACCCGCCGACGGGCCGGCGGTGCGCTGCGCGTGCGCCGCGTGTGGGTGGAGCGCGGCGCACGCCGCCGCGAGCGTGAGCGCGGCGACGGCCGGGGCGGGACGGCGCGGGGTGCGACGGACGGAGGCTGGCGATGTCATGCGGGAGGGTCGACGGGGGTGGCGGACACGGAGCGTCCGAACAGCATTACGCGCGCGCTCAGGGATCGCTGAGCAGCGCCACCAGCATCCGCTGCATGCGGGCGATCTCCGTCGTCTGATCGACGTGCACGTCCGAGGCGAACTTGAACACGGTCTCGTCCTGCCCCGCGCCGTACGTCCCGAACAGCCCGTCCACCATGCCGACGGCGCCGCGGTGGTGCTGGATCATGAACGTCAGGAACAGGCGGTCGAACTCGGCCCCGCGCGCGCGGTCGAGCTGCGCCATCTGCGCCGCGGTGAGCATCCCGGGCATGAGCATTCCCGCCATGTCGGGCGCCGCGTCGGACCGCCCCATCGCCATGCCGGGCATCGACATGTCGTGCCCGCTCATGTCATGGGCGCTCATGTCATGGGCGCTCATGTCATGGGCGCTCGTGTCGTGGCCAGCGGCGTGCGCGGCGCCCGCACCGAGAACGTCTGGCACCGGCTGGTGCCGGTCGCGGAGCCAGCGGCCCATCGTCGCGATCTCGTCCTGCTGCGCGTTGATGATCCGCGAGGCGAGCGTGCGCACCTCGGGACTCGCGCCGTGCGTGGGCGCCATGCGCGACATCGTGATCGCCTGCGCGTGGTGCCCCATCATCGCGGTCATGAACCGGATGTCCGCGGCCGTGTAGGGATACCGCGCACTGTCCGCGCGCGCCTGCGCGGCGGCGGCGGAGTCGCCGGTCAAGTGCGTGGCGGTCGCGCGGCTCGCGGTCGCGCGGTCGGCGCGTGCCCGCGTGGTGGTGGTCGGCTGCGGGGTGGCAGGCGGAGCCGCCGGCGTGGTCTGCGCGGCGGCCGACGCCGCGGGGCCACACGCGACGGCGGCGGCGATCAGCGCCGCCCGGGGGCCGCGAATGTTCAGTGCTCGCATGGACGCGTACGGGTCATCCGGCCGCCGGGGCGACCGGTACGAGAGAGATCTGCGGCGTACCGTCGGGTCCGAGTTCGACGCGCACCCGAAGGCCTGCGGGCACCTCGAGCTCGACGCCGCCTACGGTGAGTCGCACGCCGGTCGCGGCGGCCGCGGTGGGGCGCGCGCCGGCCGGGACCGCGGGCGCGGCGGGCGGCGCTTCCCTGCCCCGACCGACGGGTCCCGTCGGTGCGCCCGCCACGGCGACGCTCCGAACCTCGGCGGCCGCCCGCCCCTGCAGTGCCGCCGCGAAGCGGTACGCGCTCACCCCGCCCCGCTGCTCGCGCCGCTCGATGACGGTCGCCGCCGTGAGTCGGTCGAGCGCGCCGCGCACGCCCGAGACGCCGCAGCCGAGCGCGCGCTCGAGCGCGCTCCGCGGCATCGGCGTCCACTCGTCGGGCGCGAGCCGCTCGGCCAACACGTGCGCCGCCACCCACGCACTCGGCGAGCCGGCCGTGACGAACGCGAGCCGCGCCCAGTCGAGCGCCGCACAGCGCGGGTCGGGTCCGAGCAGCGACGCATCGAGCGCGACGGCCGTAGCGATCGCCGCGTCGCGCGCGTGCACCACGCCGGCGCGTTGCAGTGCCGCGAGCGCGCCCGCCACACCGTCCGTGTCCGTCCCGAGCAGTGGCGCGAGCGCGTCGACGTCGACCGGCACGACCACGGCGTCGAGTGCGGCGTCGCGGGCCGACGCGCCGCGCGCCAGCTGCGCGAGGTGCAGCACGAGCGCGTGTGGCAGGCGCGGGCTGGCCGGCCGTGTCCGCCGCTCGCCCGTCATCCGGAGAGGCGCCCACTCGACCCGATCGACGTGGTCGCGCAGTCGCTCCAGCGCGACGTAGCGCGCGGCGCCATGCTCTGCGGGCGCGATCCTCCGCTCGGCGACCACTCCCACCGACCGGACCACGCCGGGCGAGCGCACGCGCCGCGCGCTCACCCCGCGCGGCCGCCTCGTGCCACCAACGCACCGAAGCGCGCCGATGGCCGGACGTGCGCGCCGTGCGTGCACGTCACCGGCTCGGCGACCTCGGACTCAGGAGACACGTTGATGTGACCTCAGGGTACACGGACGATGGCGCCCATCCCGCACGGACTCCGCCCGATGGCGGTCCATCGCGCGATGTGACCTCAGCATACACGCGTGGCGGAGGGGCCGGCTAGGGGTCGGCGGGAGGTCGGCGGGAGGTCGGCCCTGGGTCGGGTGAGCCTGCGCATGCGACGGCTGCGCTGGCCGACTACGCTCGCTAGGGTACCATCAGTCAATCTGCACGGACCTGCTCCCGCATGCGTTATGCGTGCGGTGTGTATGCTGGGGTCACATACGAGCGGCGTGCCATGCCGTGCATCGCCACCGCTCGCCTCCGTGTACGGTGAGGTCACGAGCGCGTGCGGTACGGGCGACCGTGCCCGGCCGGGACATCACGTCGTCGTCGACCTGGGACGTCCCGGCACGATCCGGTAAGTCATACGATCGCAATGGCTTACAGCGTCGTACCAGGACGCGTGCCGCGCACGCGGGCGGCGCGCCGGCGTGGGCGGCCGGGCACTGTTGGTTGTGATGTTCTCTAGATCTCTGAAGAACGACCACGACCATCACGCATTGCACCGCCGCGCGCACTCGGCCGGTGCGCGCTCTGCTCACCCCGCGCAACGCCGGGCCGACGCTAGGTGCTGCGGGCGCGACGGTTGCACCCGGCTTGTCCGCGACCGCACGCTGTTCCATACTGCCCACCCCGGCTCCCCGCCGGCTCCCTCCCCCCACCGCGCTTCGTGCCTTCGACCCCGCTCGCCGCCGATCAGCGTGCCCTGCTGTCCGTGGTCGGGGTCGGCGAGTTACCGCAGCCGATTCCGGCCGGGCTACTCACGCTCCCGATCTTCCGGGCGGCGGTGAAGCAGACCGAGCTGGACGGGCAGGGGGTGTTGCCCGAGGCCGCGCGTCGCGCACAGGTGGTCGTCGCGGAGCCGGCGGGCCGCTACACGTACTACGAGATCACCGGCGACCCGAAGCTGGGGCTGCCCTACGGCGGCGACGCGGACGTGCTGCTCGCGATGGCCGCGCTCGCGGACCGGACCGACGCGGAAGGCCGGCCGCACGTGCATCCGGTGACGGGCGAGTTCGTTGCGCCGAGCCTGCGCATGCTGGCGCGGGTGCTCGATCTCGACATGACCAAGGACCGCGCGGACCGCATCAAGGGCGCGCTCGACCGGCTGGCGGCGGTGCGGATCCGCGCGGCGCGTCTGCGGCAGCTCGACGAGGTGCTCGGGCGCGGCGACCCGGTGACGCTGCCCGCCGGTAACGCACATCCGATCTTCCTCGAGCACGGGATGCGCGACGTGACGCGTGACGGCGCGCGCGACGGGGGCCGCGACGACGGCGGGCTGCTCGCGAGCGCGGGCGCGGCGCGTGGTGGGCGGCGGCCGCGCCCGCACCGCGTGCCGCGCGACGTCGCCGCCGCGCTCCCCGGGGGGGAGTGGGTGCCCGAGGCCGAGGGGGTCGAGTTCCTCATCACGTACGCGTGGCGGACCGAATACCACCGCACGGCGCGCGGCGAGGACTGGATCCAGAAGCTGCAGATCAACCCCGCGTTGCTGGCGCAGGGGGAGCGCGGCTGGGTCGGGTGGATCGACTGCCCGACGCACGCGCGGCTCACGCGTCCGATCGCGAAGCGGTTGTACCAGCTCACGGCGAACGCGCAGGCCCGCCAGGCGCCGCTGCGCTTCGAGCTCGCGGCGTTGCGGCAGCTGTGCGGCATCGCGGGGGGGACCAAGAACGTGCGGTCGGCGCACGTGCGGGACGACGTGTTGGCGGCCGCGCAGGAGCTGATCGCCCACGAGGTGCTCGCGGGTGCCGAGGTGACGTCGGTCGCGCGGGGGCGGTACGTGTTCCACTTCGAGCCGGGGCTGCGGCTGCGGGTGGCGGGCTGGCTGCGCGGGGTGGGCACGCCGGACTTCACGGAGCAGCGGGTGTTGCGGCTGCTGCTCGCCTCGCTCGACGTCGCGCCGCGGGCTGCGGAGCAGCTCGTCGCGGAGTCGGCGGGGCAGGTGCGGCAGATGCTCGCGTACGTGTTCTACCAGCGCGAGCGTGGCCAGGCGGTGCACGCACCCGGGCGCTACGTCACCGACGGCGTGGCGAAGGGGTGGAGCTACGACGGGAACGAAGATTTCCAGCGGTGGCTGCGCGAGCGGATCGCGAGCGCGCGGCCGGCGCCGCGGCTCACCGCAGGCGACCGAACTGGGGAGCGTACCGGTGAACGGTCCGGCGAGCCGGCGGCCGAGCGCCGCGACACGCGCGCGGGCGCGGCCGGCGGGGCGGGGCACCGTTCGGCCTCCGCGGCCGTGGCGCCGGGCGCGGCAGGTGCCGAGACGCCGCGGGGGGCGCACGATGGGCCGCGCGACCTGGGAGACGTGCTGCCGCTCGATCCGGCGGCGCTCGCGCCGGAAGCGGCGGGGTGGTGGGCCGCGGTGTTGCGCGAGTTGCTCCCGGCGTGGCACCCGCTCGTCCGTGCCTACCTGGAGCGGGCGCGCCCGGCGTGCCGCGCCGGGGTCACGTTGCTGGTCGTCGCGCACTCCGACGGCGAGAGCGTCCGCCTCGGCCGCGAGGCGCACCTGCTCTCCGACGCGATCGCGCGCGCGTCGGACGGGGCGGTCTGCGAGGTGCTGGTGCTGAGCCCGCAGCAGTGGCGCGCGCGCGAGGCCGACGTCGCGGCGGTGCGGAGCGCGGTCAAGCCCGAGGTCGGCGACGGCGACGCGGTCGTCCACGACGGGTCGGGCACCCGGGTGCACAGGGCGGCGCGCGACGCGCGCCCGATGGCGCCACCCCCCGTTCCGCAGTAACGTCCCGATCCCCGCGGTTCCCGCGACCCGCGCCGCCGCGCGATTCCCGCCGACCCGCCGTGCGCGGGGCCGTTGTGCCGCACAACGGCCCGGCCGTTCCCCTCTCGCCCCTCCCCCGCGCTGATGGCCCGCGTCCTCGCCGTCGTCACCCAGAAAGGCGGCGTCGGTAAGACCACGACCGCCACGAACCTCGCCGCGGCCGTGGCCGGCCAGTACGCGCTGCGCACGCTCGTGCTCGACCTCGACCCGCAGTGCGACGCGACCGCGGTGCTGCTCGGGCACGCGGCACAGCCACGCGCCTCGATCCGCGACGTGCTCTGGGAGCCGCGGCCGGCCGCCGAGGTCATGGTCGCGTCGCCGTTCCACCCCGACCTGCTCGTCGTGCCCGGATCGGGCGAGCTGGCGCACGATGAGAAGCACGTCGGCCCCGCGCAGTGGGACGAGATCGCGCAGGACGCCCGCCTCACGCTCATCGGCGGCGTGCCCAAGGACATCGACCTCGTCGTGATCGACACGCCGCCGTCGCTCGGTCTCTGGCTCCACTGCGCGCTCAGCGCCGCCGACGGCTACGTCCTGCTCGGCGAGCCGGGCATCCTCTCCGCGCGCGGGATGGGCGCCTTCCTCGAGACCGCCGACCGCGTCGCCCAGCACATCAACCCGGACCTGCGGCGGCTCGGCGTGGTCGTCAACAACGTGCGGCCGACGGCCGAAGACGAGGGGTTCGTCACGATGTACACGCAGCAGTTCGGCGGCGAGATCCTCGCCGTGATCCCGCAACGCACGGCGATCAAGGAGGCCGCGCGGCTCGCGACGCCGATCGAGTTCTTCGCCGGCGCACCGCCCGACGCCCGGCGTAGCTACCGCGACATTGCCGCGCGCGTGCTCGCCCAACTCGGCGTGCCCCGCCGCGCGCGGCCGAGCGTCACGCGCCCGAGCGCCGGCCGCTCCCCCGCCGCACGACCGAGCGCGCCGCCGGGTGCACCACAGAATGCGTCATCAGCGGGCGCGCGCGTTGTGCCGCACAACGCGGCCCCGACGCCGGCGCCCGCGCCGGCCCCGACCGCAACGCCGGCCTCGAAGTCCCCATCCACGCCGGCGCCGAAGCGCGCGGCCGGGGTGACGCGCCGTGGCTAAGGCGGGACGGCGCGAGCGGAGCGCCGACATCGCCGAGGTCGGCGCGTTGATCTTCCGGCGCCCGGGTCCGCCCGAGGGCGCCCGTGCGGGCGAGCCGTCGGAGACGCCCGCCGCGCGCGACCGCGCGGCTGGGCAGGGCAGCGGGGAGGGCGGACGTGTTCCGGGCGGCCAACTCGCGCAGCACCCGGCCACCGCCGAGCGAGGCGACCGCCGCACGCGCCGCGACGTGTTCGACCTCGACCCGCGGCGCGTCGTCGAGCGCGGCCCGTACATCCGCGAGTGGGACGAGCAGGGCGAGGAGTTCGAACGCCTCGTCGCCGCCGTGCGCGCGCGCGGCGAGATCGACACGCCGATCTGGGTGCGCAGCCACGGGCCCACGGGGCAGCGCGAGTTCGTGCTCGTCGCGGGCAAGGGCCGGCTGCGCGCCGCACTGCGCGCCGCGCTTCCCACGGTCCCGGTGCGCGACCTCGGCGACCTCGACGACCGACAGGCCGTCGCCCGCCAGGTGGAGGAGAACCTCAACCGCGAGGACATGACCCCGGCCGAAACCGCGCACGCGCTCTGGCGCATGCACGGGTTCGGCGACTCGATCTCCGAGATCGGACGCCGGCTGCACCGCGACAAGGGCTATGTCAGCTACATGGTGAAGGTCGGCGAGGCGTTCGACGCCCTCGCCCCCGACGAGCAGGCGCGCCTCGCGCGGCGCGGCGCACTCCAGGTGCGCCAGTGCCAGACCATAGGCGCGCTCCCCGACGTGCCCGCGCGCACGGCCGCCCTGCGAGAGGCGCTCGCCACCGCCGCGAGTGGGGTGGGCGCTGAAACGCGCGAGACGGACGGCGCGGCCCGTGCCCCGGTGCACGCCGACGCCTCAGTGAACGGTGCGCGCGACGAGTCCGGGACCGGCGCCGGCCCGGCGCGCGCCCCGGTCCCGCGCACGCGCGCCGACGAACAGGCCCCGTTCTACGGACGCGCGATCCGCAACGGGCGCACGTTCCGCATGCGCTGGGTCGAACAGGACCTGCGTGCCGACCCGGCCGCGGTGGTCGACGGGTTCGTGCGCGCCATCCAGCACGAGCGTGAGCGGCTGGTCGAGGCGCTCCGCCGGCTCGAAACGGACGGACGGACAGGCGCCGAGCGCGACGCGGTCACGCGCGCACGCCGCGCCCTCGAGCGGACCGCGCGACGCTGATCGCGCGCGGGGCGGGGCAGGGGCCGTCTGCGCATGCGGGCGGGCGCCGGACCGGCGACGGCGCGCCCGCTAGGGTCACGACTCGTCCAGATCGGCGGCGAGGTCCGCCGCCAGCTCGGCTCGGGCCAGCTCGGCTCGGGCCAGCTCGGCGCGGGCCAGCTCGGCTCCCGACGCGTCGCCCGCGGACGGGTTGCTCGGGTCGCCGGGGGGCGAAATCGCCGGCTCCCCCGCCGCCGGGACGGCGTCCGTCGGAGCGAGCGCCGCGACGGCCGACTCGGCGTCGCGCAGCGCGCGTCCGAGGATCGCGAACGTCGCGAGCGCCTGCCGCTCGGCCGCGCTCGGCGCGCCCGCCGACGGTCCGGTCGCCTGGCGCAGACGCCGCTGCAGGCCGCGGAGGCTCTGGCCCGCGTCGATCGCGGCGGCGGTCCCGCCGGCCAGGCGCACGGCGTCGGCGGCGCGACCGGCCACCACCGCGTGCACGTGCGCCAGGTGCGCCAGGTGCGCCGCCGCGTAGCCGGTCGGGTCGTTGGCGAACCACGTCGCGTCCCATCCCCAGGCCACGCCGGGAGCGGTGGTGGCGGGCGGCGCGTCGCCCGCGGTCCGCCGCGCCCGGCGGCGGCGACCGTCGACGTTGTGCGTGCTGAATCCGCCGACCGCGTCGCGCAACTGCTTGCGCAGACTCGCCGAGTCGACGTCGATGCGGACGAGGCGTTGCACCAACCGCCACGTCACGCGCGGCGACCGGAGCGCCTCGCGTTCCGCCTCGGGCACCGCGACGAGGGCGCGTCCGAGGCGCAGCAGGATCGAGACGTGCGCGGGCGACTTGCGCCGCCGCCGTGCGATCTGTGCCGCGGTCAGACCCTGGTCGGAGAGCCGCACGTACTCCGCCGCGCGGTCGAGCACGTGCGCGCGCCGGCCGTCGAGACGCGGTCCGGCCGGAGCCGCACCAGCCGTCTCGTCCGCCGCAGGTGCCGTCCGCGCGCCGGCGCGCGTCGGCCGACGCTGAGTCACGGGCGCCTCGATGCCACGCCGGTTCGACGCCCTCGCGCGTCCGGACCGAGCGCGCCATCCGCGAGTCGGGCTGCCACTCGTCGGCCCTCCCGAGCGGGATGAGGAGCTTGGAGCACGGGCATGGCTGCGCACACGGCCACGCGCCACGAAATCGCGAACATGGCTGGCTCGGACAGGAGAGGGAGTGGGGCCCACGAGGTGGGGGGAATGTAGAAACGGTGGCCGCGCGAGGAAGCCGCGAGGACGTTGGGCGCGCGGCGTACGATGCCGCCGCCTCAGGCCCCCATCGAGCGTGCAGCGGGCGTCACGCGTTGGTCGCGTTGTTGGCGCGGGCGACGGGGCAGGGCTGGCGCGGTCGCGCGTCGCATGTCATATGTCAGGTGTCTTCCGTGGAATTCGGAACGGCTTTGGAGCGAAGTCTCAATGATCATGCGCGTTCTGGCGCCACAGCGCCCGCAGCCCGTGCCCTTCGCCGGCACGTGCCTCAGTCTGACGGCGCACGCCGCCCTGTTCGCCGTCGCCGTGGGCAGTGGTGGGTCCGAGCGGACCAACATGCCCGGGCGGGCTGCTGGGGGACTCGGGGCAGGGAGCACCGAACGCCTGCACTGGGTGGGCGTCCGCTCGGGCACGGGGGTGGTACGATCCGCGCGCCGGCCGAGTGCGCCCCCGCCGCTCGCCTACGTGGTCCCCGGGCGCGCCGACGCGCCCGCGACAGGGTTGCCGGTCGTGGAGCGCGGGCCCGCTGGGCGCGCCGCCATCGGGCCGCGCGCGCGGGGAAGTGGGGCGAACGGGCTGCGCGACGTCGCCAAGGCCATCGACGAGACGGCCGACCCGCTGCCCTCCCGCGCGCTGCGCCAGGCGGGCGTGCGTCGGACGGCGACGTCGCTGCACCTGCGCACGGCGGCACTGCGCGAGCTGCTGCTGCCCGATCCGGCGGCGACGCTGCTCGTGGCCGGCGTCGTGTCGGCCGCACCCGACCTCGCGCGGCGCGTCACGCGCCCGGAGGACTTCGTGCCGATGCCGACGTCGGGGCTGATGTCCGACGTGCTCGCGCGCACGGGCGGTTCGCTGACGCTCGTCAGTTCCGACGTGCACCTGCACGACCTGCCGATCCCGATCGTCGGCAACCCGCCGCCGCGCTACCCGACGGCGCTCGCGCACGCGCACGTCGGCGGGCGCGTCATCGTGGAATTCCGCATCGACAGCACGGGGGTCGTCGACCTCGCCACACTTCAGGTGGTCGAGAGCACGAACACGCTCTTCACCGACGCGGTGCGAACGGTGTTGCCGCGGCTCCACTTCGTCCCCGCGCAGCTCGCCGAACATCCCGTCGGCGTCACGGTGCGACAGCCGTTCGTCTTCACGATGCGCTCCGGATTCTGACGCGAGCCCGCCGTACGGGCCCGCGGCACGGGCTGGATTGCGGCGAAGCGCGGCGAAGAACCGGGGCGACGGTGGGGAGGAATGACGACGGCGCCCTCACGCTGCCACACGTCACATCGTGACCACCTGACGACCCGCGCGCAGGGGGACGCGTCGGCCGTCCCACTCTAGTGTTCCCGCGACCCCGGGCGGAAGCGTGACCTCGGCGTGCAGTCCGCGCGCGCCCGCGCGGTCCAGCCGCGCCACGATCTCGCCGCGTGGGTGCGGCACGACACCCTCGGCATGACGCAGCGGGCCGAGCGCGGGCGCGATGCGGACGGTGCGGAATCCGGCACTCGCCGGCCGAACGCCCAGCACCGTGGCGAGCAGGCCGTAGTTGGGGTGCGCCGCCCAGGCGTGCGTATCGGAGCGCGTCGGATCGGGGGTCTCCGGGGTGGACGTCAGGCCTCGCGCCAACATCGCGCGCCAGGGCCCGAGGCGCTCGACGTAGCGGTCGCCGAGCCCCGCCTCACGCATCGCCTCGAACACGTAGAAGCCGAAGTAGTACGTGGCCTGAACGAGCGTCGTGTCGTCGAGCACGCGCCCCATCACGGCCCGCCGCTCCGCCGCCGGTACCGCGCCGGCGAGCACGGCGAGCGCGTTGGCGTGCTGGCTGTACGACGTGTCCCCGCGCTCGCCGCCCGGCACGTCGCGGAAGAGCCCACGCGCCGGGTTCCACGCGCGGCGGCGGGCCGCGGCCGCGAGCGCGTCGGCGCGCGCGCGGTAGGCCACCGCCACACCCGGGATGCCGACGTCGTCCTCCACAGCCGCGGCGCGCCGCAGCGCGTGGGCGTAGAGCAGGGTGAGCGGGACGGAGTGCCCGTCTTCCGCGCCGGGCGGCACGCCGGCGTTCCATCCACGTGCCCAGTCGAGGTAGTTCCAGTGCGGCGTCGGGCCGAGCAGCCCGGTGGTGTCGACGCGGTCGGCGTACCAGTCGAGCACCCCGCGCACGCCGGCCAGGCGCGCGCGCACGAACGCCGGGTCGTCGCGGTGCCGGAGGTAGTCGTCCACCATCAGCACGTAGATCAGCGAGAACGGCGGGATCCGCTGCGGGATGACCGACGGGTACCGGCTGGTGGTCAGCCCGTCGGGCGCACGCGATGCATCGAACGCCTCGACCGCCTGCCGCACGAGTCGGTCGTCGCCGCTCAGGTAGAGCGAGAGGAGCGCCTGGACCCGCGTGTCGCCCACGTACTGCAGCTGCTCCCAGTAGGGGGTGTCCATGTACGTCTCGAAGGCCCCGAGCCGCACGCCGTTCCAGTTCATGCGCCAGACGTCGGCCAGCCACGGCAGGTCGCCGGCGAAGCGAGCGCGCTCGCGCAGCGGGTAGCCCGTGAACACGCCGTGTACGTCGTGCACGACGAGCGCGGCGTCGCCCGTGCGCACCTCGAGCTCCGCGTAGCGGTACGAGCGCCACCACAGGGGACGGAAGGTGCGGCGCGCGCCGCCGTCGGGGCGGAACTCGTCGCGCACGCCGCGTACGGCGCGCCCGGACACGCTGTCGCGGTGTCCCTTCTGTCCGCGCGCGTCCACAAGCGCCTCGGCGTACGTCAGCCCCATCACGCTCCCGGCCCCGCCGCTCACCGTCACGACGGGGTAGGCGTTCGTGGTGCGGCCCTCGTCGAGGAGCACCGTGACCCGCGCGCGCGGCGGGATGACGAGGTCGCCCGCGCCGCGGAGCGGCGCGTCGGCGCGCGCTTCAGGCGGCAGCCCGGTGGTGCGCCTAACGGCCGCGAAGCGCTCCGGCACCTCGTCCATCGGCGGCAGCTCGCGCGGGGCGAGCTGCCAGCCGATCACCTCGCCGCCGGCGCCCGCGTCGCCGCGCAGGGCGAGGGTGCCCACCACGGCGCTGCCCGGCGGGACGTCGAACGCGGCGAGCGGCGCCGCGATGCCGCCGGCCGGCGCCGACGCGGGGCCGACGACCGCCCATCGGGCGTCGTCGTAGCCGGGCGACTCCCACCCCCACGGGTAGCGAGCGCCGTCCACGGCCTCGCCCGGCACGGCCGCGTAGTACCCGCGGAGCATCGCACTCGTGACCACGAGCGGCGCGTACGCCGAGTCGCGCAGCAGGCGCCACCCGGGTCCGGTGTTCACCAGCGCGGCCTCGATGGGACCGTCCCCCTGCAGCACGAAGCCGGCGCGGTGGCTGAACTGGGCCACGGGGCGGGCGTATCCGAGGCTCCACACCACGGCGGCGATCACGTTTCGGCCGGCACGCAGGCGCGGCGCGAGGTCCACCGTCTCGTAGCGCCAGTGTGCCACGTCGGACCGCTGCGGCCCCGTGGCCACGTCCACGCCGTTGACGTACAGGCGGTAGCGGTTGTCGGCCGACACGTGGACGACGAAGTGCGCCGGCCGCTCCGGCAGGTCGAGCGTGCGCCGGGCGTGGAAGACGACGAAGCTGTCCGGCGGCACGCCCGGGGGGGCGATCCAGCGCGCGCGCGGCGCGCCCCCGAACCCGCGCGGCGCCTGCGCGCGCGCGCCGGGCGCGACGGCGAGCGTGACGGCCGCGGCGCCCAGGGCGAGGGCGCGCGAGAGGCGCGCGGCTGCCGGGCGGCGGGGCGTGAGGCGCATGATCAGGCGGGTGATGGGGTGACCGTCCCGCGGCCGATCGGGGACGGAAGGCGGCGGTCGAGGACTGCCTGACGCGCGCGGCCTAACGAGAGCCGCCTAACGCGGGCCGCCTACCGCGCGCCGTCCGCGCCCTCGTCCGGCGGCACCGCCACGCCGCCCTTCATCACCAGACGCACCTGCCGGACCGCGTGGATGTCGCGCGTCGGGTCGCCGGCCACCGCGACGAGGTCTGCCAGCAGCCCGGGCGCGATCACCCCGCGGTCGGGCAGGTGCAGCACGCGCGCGTCGACCACCGTCGCCGCCTGCAGCGCCTGCGCGGGCGTCATGCCGTATTCGACGAGCAACTCCAGCTCGCGCGCGTTGTCGCCGTGCGGGTACGGGCCGACGTCGCTCCCGTTGCAGATCGTGACACCGGCGGCGCGCGCGGCCGCGAACGTCCGGTGCTTGAGCGCGACCGACGCGGGCATCGGATCGATCCCCTTCCGCCACCCGTGCGTCAGGTACCCGAGCTCGCTCACCGAGAGCGTCGGGCAGAGCGCCACGCCGCGCGCGGCCATGAGCCGGAACACCTCCGGCGTCACCGAGTCGGCGTGCTCGATGGTCGTCACGCCCGCGAGCACCGCGCGTCGCACGCCCTCGGTGGTCGCGGCGTGCGCGGCCACGTCGCGCCCGGACGAGCGCGCGGCGGCCACCGCGGCGCGCAGCTCTTCTTCGGTGAACGTGGGCGCGGCCTCGCCGTGCGGACCCCACCGATAGTCTGCGTAAACCTTGATCCAGTCCGCGCCGTGCTTGATCTGCTCGCGCACGGCGAGCGTGACGCCCTCGACCCCGCTGGCCTCCTGCGCGCCCTGCGGCACGTCCCAACGGGGGTCGAAGCCGGTCGGGCCGTAGCTGCCCGTGGCGACGATGGCCCGCGTGACGGTGAGCACGCGCGGCCCGGGGATGATGCCCTGCGCGATCGCCTGCTTGATCCCGACGTCCGCGTCGCCCGCCCCCTCGGTGCCGAGGTCGCGCACCGTCGTGAACCCCGCGGCGAGCGTGCGCCGCGCGGCGACGGTCGCGCGCGCCACGCGCAGCGCGAGCGACTCGTGCAGTACCTGGTCGTTCCACGGCGTTTCGGCGTACGGATGCAACAGCAGGTGCGAGTGCCCCTCGATGAGTCCCGGGAGCAGCGTCGACTCGGGCAGGTCGATCTCGCGCGTTCCCGGCGGGACCGGGACGCTCGCCCGCGGGCCCACGGCGCTGATGAGCCCGCCCCGCACGAGCACGACCCACCCCGGGCGCGACACGCCGGCGGGGGCGTCGAACACGCGCGCGGGGACGAGCAGCGTCGTGCTCGTGTCGGGGGCCCCGGGCGCCCGCGGCGGTTGGGCCGTGAGCCGGACCGCGGTGCCGGCGCTGAGCACGACTGCGGCGGCGAACGTGTGTCGGGCGAGAGCGCGGAGCGGATGGCGAGGCGACACGGCAGGAGCGAAGAGGAGAGGACCACGGCCTTGCCGCTACAGTACGGCACGCATCCGCCGGGCGCAAAGCACCGGGTCGCGCTAGCCCTCCGGGCCCGCGGTCGCGCAACTTGCGCAGCGCCCCCGCGTGCGAACGGTGCCCAACGCCGCTTCCGCACCGCGCCCCACGTCAGCCACGCCCGCGGGCGTGTCCGAGGACTCAGGCTTGTCCGCATCCCCCCCGCCCAACACGCCCTCCAACACCCGCGTCCGCTGGGGCGTACTCGGCGCGGCGAAGATCGCCACGCGCCGCGTGATCCCGGCCACGCAGCGGAGCCAGCACGGGGAGGTCGTCGCGATCGCCTCACGCGACCTCGCCAAGGCGCGCGCGGTCGCCGACGCCGCGGCCATCCCGCGTGCGTACGGCTCATATGAGGAGCTGCTCGCCGACCCCGACGTCGACGCGGTCTACAATCCGCTGCCCAACCACCTGCACGTGCCCTGGTCCGTGCGCGCGGCGGAAGCGGGGAAGCACGTGCTCTGCGAGAAGCCGATCGCCCTGACGGCCGACGAAGCGCGCACGCTCATCGCGGTGCGCGACCGCACGGGCGTGCAGATCGCCGAAGCGTTCATGGTGCGCACGCACCCGCAGTGGCTCGGCGTCCGGGATCTCGTGCGCGGCGGCCGCATCGGCGATCTCCGCGTCGTGGCGGGCCACTTCAGCTACTCCCGCCGCGACCCGGCCGACGTGCGCAGCCGCCCCGAGTGGGGCGGCGGGGGGCTGATGGACGTCGGCTGCTACCCGATCATGCTCGCGCGCTGGCTGTTCGGCGCGGAGCCGCTCGCCGTCGTCGGCATGATCGAGCGCGACCCGACGCTCGGCATCGACCGGCTCGCGTCCGGGATGCTGCAGTTCGCCGCGGGACAGGCCACCTTCACGTGCAGCATGCAACTGGTCCCGCACCAGCGCATGCAGGTGTTCGGAACCGCGGGCCGCATCGAGGTCGAGATCCCCTTCAACGCGCCGGCGGACCGCCCCGCGCGCGTCCGCGTGGACGACGGCGCGGAGCTCGGCGCCGCCGGAACGCCCATCGAATTCCCGGCCGTGGACCAGTACACGCTGCAGGCCGACCGCTTCGCCGAGGCGGTGCGCGGCGTCGGCGCCGTGCCGGTCCCGCTCGAGGATGCGGTCGGCAACATGGCCGTGATCGACGCGCTCTTCCGCTCGGCGGAGACGGGGCGGTGGGAGGCGCCTGCCTGACGTGCAAATCGTGGACGGCGGGCTCGACGATCCGCGCGTGGTCGAACTCCTGGGCGTGCACCTCGCGCGGGCGCGGGCCGAAACGGCGCGCGGCAGCGCGCACGCCCTCGACCTCACGGGCCTGCGGTCGCCCGACGTGGCATTCTGGTCGGCGTGGGATGGCGACGCGCTGCTCGGCGTCGCCGCGCTCCGGCGGCTCACCGCCGACCACGGTGAGGTGAAGTCGATGCACACCGCGGAATCGGCGCGCCGGCGCGGCGTCGGCGCCGCGCTGCTCGCGCACGTGATCGCGGAGGCCCGCGCCCGCGGGATCTCGCGCCTGAGCCTCGAGACCGGCTCGTGGGCGTACTTCGCGCCCGCGCGCGCCCTGTACGCGCGCCACGGCTTCGTCGAGTGCGGGCCGTTCGGCGATTACCGCGCCGATCCCAACAGTGTGTTCATGACGCTGGCGCTCGGGCCGGGGTGACCGCGCGCGGCCGGCCTGCCGCGGGCGCTCAGCGAATTCCGAGTGTGCGGATGAGCGTCACGCCGAGCACGATCAGCAGCACGAGCGAGCCGGTGACGGTCGCGATCACCGGCCGCCCCACGCGCGCGATCACCTTGAGGTCCACCCCGAGGCCGAGTCCGGCCATCGCCGCGATCGTGAGCCAGGCGGAGAGCGTGCGCGCGGGTGTCGCCACCGCCGGCGGCAGCACGCCGGCCGACCGCAGCCCGGCGAGCGCGAGGAACCCGACGATGAACCACGGCACGAACCGCGTCACCGAGATGCGCGGGCGCGGCGCGCCGCCGGGCACGCCCGCGCCGGCCCCCGCGCGCGCGGCGCGCTGGTAGCGGAGCGCGAAGAACACGACCACGGGGCCGAGCATCAGCACGCGCACGAGCTTGACGAGCGTCCCCACCTGGCCGCTCAGCACGCTCACCGGGAACGCCGCGGCGAGCACCTGCGGCACCGCATATACGGTGAGCCCGGCGAGCACGCCGTACTGGTAGAAGCTCAGGCCTAACGGACGGACGAGCAGCGGCAGGCCGAGGACGACCGCGACGCCGAGGATCGCGGTGAACGCGATCGCCGAGGCGACGTGCTCCGGCTCGGCGTCGATGACGGGGGCGACGGCGGCGATGGCCGAGTTGCCGCAGATCGAGTTCCCGCACGCGACCAGGACGGCCAGCTTCGGAGCGAGGCCGAGCGCGCGCCCGAGGCCGTAGCTGCAGGTGATCCCGAGCACGACGAGCAGCACGATGCCGGCCGCGAGTGCGGGCCCCGCACGCAGCAGCAGCGGAAGGTCGACCGAGACGCCGAGGAGCAGGACGGCCAGTTCGAGCACCTCCTTGGCGGCGAAGCGCACCCCCGCCTCGAGTGCGCGCGGCGGCGTCCAGAGCGTGCGCACGACCATCCCGAGCAGGATCGCGACCACCAGCGCCTCGACGATCGGGTGGCCGAACGCGCGCTCCTCGGCGAGCGCGACGCCCCACGACACCAGGCCGACGATCGCGGTCAGCCCGCCGCCGGGCAGGAGCGCGGCGATGCGCGAGCCGATCGGAGCGGGGTGCGGGGCAGCGAGGGGTTGGGCCATGCCGAACGGTGCGCCCCGTACCACCATAAGTCCAAGACATTCTTTTCATAGCACCATTACTTTCGGGCATGGCGCTCAACCTGCACGCACTCCGCGCGTTCGCGGCGGTCGCCGAGTGCGGCGGCTTCTCGCGCGCGGCGACGGCGCTCCGGCTCAGCCAGCCCGCCGTGTCGAAGGCGGTGCTCGGCCTCGAACGCGACGTCGGACTGCCGCTGCTCGAGCGCGGCGCAGGTGGCGTGCGCCTCACCGAAGCCGGCGCGGCCCTGTATCAGCGTGCGCGCGAGCTGTTCGCCGTCGAACGCACGGCCGAGGAGGAGGTCCGGGCGCGCCGCGGGCTCGACGCGGGCGTGCTCCGGCTGGGAGCGAGCACCACCGTCGCGACCTACTACCTCGCCCCGCTGCTCGGCGCGTTCCGGGCCGCGCACCCCGGCGTCACCGTGCGGGTAGCCAGCGCCAACACGCGCGCCATCGCGCGCCTGCTGCTGCAGCGCCGGCTCGACGTGGCGCTCGTCGAGGGGCCCGTGGCCGACGCGCGGGTGCTCGCGGACGCGTGGCGCGAGGACGAGTTGGTGGTGCTCGCGCCGCCGGGGCACGCACTGCTCGGGGCGTCGCGGCCCGTCGCGCCCGCGGCGTTAGGCGAGTACGCGTTCATCGCGCGCGAGCGCGGCTCCGGCACGCGCGTCGTGGCGGAGGCCGCACTCGCCGCGCACGGCGTGCGGCCGCGCGTCACGCTCACCCTGGGGAGTACGGAAGGCGTGAAGGAGGCAGTGGCCGCCGGGCTCGGCCTCGCGGTCGTGTCGCGCGCGGCCGCGGCCGACCAGCTCGTGCTCGGGCGGGTGGGCGCGGTGCGCGTGGCCGGGCTGGTGATCCGGCGGCCGCTCACGCGGCTGCGGCTCGAAGGGCGGCGTCCCGGAGTGCCCGCCGTCGCGTTCGAGGCGCTGCTCGCGCCCGACGCGGCGCCGCCGACGCGTTAGACGCCGGCGGCGCCGGCCGCTCGCGCGCGTGCGCGCCGCGCTCTATCGTACGCTCCGGCGGCCGGCCTCGACGGTAGCCGCGCGTCGCGCGGCGGCGACCCTCCCCAGAATCTCCGATCGGTGTATCGCAGCACACATCTCGTCCGCGCGTTCGGCGCGACCCTCGTCGCGCTCGCGGCGTTCGCCTGCGCCCGGCCCGACGCGCCGGCGGCGCGCGCCACTCGCTCGGGCGAGCAGCTCGCAACGCAGTACTGCCAGGGCTGTCACATCCTCCCCACGCCCGACCTGCTCGACACGGCGAGTTGGAACCAGTACGTGCTGCCGCGGATGGCGCGGCGGCTCGGACTTCGGGGGGTCGGCAAGCCCGAGAATCTCGAGGTGCTCGAGGGGGGCGTGGGGGGGCAGATCGTCCGCGCGGCGCACGTCTTCTCCGACTCGGCGCTACTGACGCGCGCGGAGTGGGACCGGCTCGCCGCGTACTACGTGCGCAACGCGCCCGCCGTGCTGCCCGCGGCGGCCACGCCGGCCGTCACCGTCGGGCTGCCCGGGTTCCGCGTGCGCGTGCCGGACTTCCACATCGCGAACCCGATGGTGACGCTGGTGCAGGTGGACGCGGCGCACGGCCGGACCTACGTCGGCGACGCGAACCCCGGGCATAGTGTGCTCGCCGTGCTGGACCAGCGCGGCCACGCGGTCGCGACGCACCCGATTCCCTCGCCGGTGTCCAACCTGCACGTGTCGGGCGACACGCTCGGGCTCGTGTTCATGGGCAAGCTCAACCCGTCGGACGTGCCGCGCGGCGCCCTCGCGCTCATCTCGTCGTGGGGGGCCGGCGGTGGGCCGAACATCGCGTGGGAGGTCGACACCCTGCAGCGGCCGGTGTTCGCGTCGTACGCCGACCTGAACGGCGACGGGGTCGAGGACGCGGTGGTGAGCGAGTTCGGCAACCTGACCGGGCGCCTCGCGTGGTACGAGCGGCTGCGCGGCGGCGGGAGCCGGCGCCACGTGCTGAACGCCGAGCCGGGCGCGATGAACACCGTCGTCCAGGACGTCGACGGCGACGGGCGCCCCGACATCCTCGCGCTCAACGCGCAGGCGGACGAGGGCATATCGGTGTTCCACAACCGGCCCGACGGCAGCTTCGTCCGCGAGTGGCTGCTCCGCTTCCCGCCCTCGTACGGCTCCACGAGCATGTCGCTCGGCGACGTGAACGGGGACGGCCACCCGGACATCATCTACACCAACGGCGACAACGGCGACTACCCGAGTCCCGCGAAGCCGTACCACGGCATCCACGTCTACGCGAACGACGGCCGGGGCCGCTTCGCCGAGCGGTACTTCTTCCCGATGCCGGGCGCGTACAAGGCGGTCGCGCGCGATTTCAGCGGCACGGGGCGCGTCGACATCGCGGCGATCTCGTTCTACCCGGACTACACCGCGGCCGCGCCGCTCTCGTTCGTCTACCTGGAGAATCTCGGCGGAATGAAGTTCCGGGCGTGGACGTTCGCGGACGCCAACCGCGGGCGCTGGCTGACGATGGACGTCGGCGACGTGAACGGCGACGGCCGCGACGACCTCGTGCTCGGGTCGTTCGCGGCGATGGACGGGCAGGGCGACCGCCGCGGCCTGTCGGCCGGCTGGCGCCGGCCCGATGCGCCGACCGTCCTCATCCTCGAGAACACGGCGCGGGGCCCGGCGCGACGCGCGCCGGCCGGGTCTCCGGCCCCGGCGCTCCGGATCGCGGGACGGTGACCGCGGCGCCGCGTTAGGCATCACGCGCCGCGCGATCGCCCGCGATCCACGCTCCCGCCGCCGCCCCGCGCGCGCTCCGCGCGCCGGCTTGGACTTCCCTGGCCGACGTCGTGGGCCGAACTTGCGCGCATGTCGGATCCACGCTCGCTCTCGCTCGCCGATGGTGTCGCCCATGATGGCGGGGCGCTCCCCCCAGCGCGCGCGTCCGACCGCGAGGTGCCCGACGCGGCAGCGGCGGTCTTCCCGGGCGACGGCGAGATGGCCCGCCGGTGCCGCACACTCGACTGGTCGGCGACGCCGCTCGGCCCGGTCGCGGAATGGTCCGCGACTTTGCGGACGGCGGCGGGGCTCGCGCTCGCGGCAGGGTTCCCGACGTTGTTGCTCTGGGGCCCGGCGCTCGTGCAACTCTACAACGACGGCTACGACGCGCTGATGCTAGACCGGCACCCGGCCGGCCTCGGCCAGCCGACCCGCGCGTGCTGGCCCGAGGTGTGGGACCTCAACGCGCCGATCTACGACCGGGTGTGGGCGGGCGAGACGGTGGTGGTCGAGAACGCGCGTTTCCCGATCACGCACGATGGCGTGCTCGGCCCCGGGGTGCGCGAGGACGCGGCGTTCACGTTCTCGTACGCTCCGGTGCGCGACGACGCGGGCGCCGTCGCCGGCGTGCTCGTCACCGTGGCCGAGACCACGGCCCGCGTGCGCGCCGAGGCGGATCGGCTTGCCCTGCTCGCGGCACTCGACGCCGAGCGGGCCACGTTGCGCGCCATCGTCCTGAACATGCCGGCGCCGCTGTCGCTGCTCGTCGGCCCGGAGCACCGCTTCGTGCTCGTCAACGACGCCTACAAGCGCGTCAGCGGCGGCGGGCGCGACGTCACGGGTCTGACGCCGCCCGAGGCGTTCCCCGAACTCGCCGGGAGCGGCATCTACGAGCTGTTCGATCAGGTGTACACGACCGGCACGGCGTGGGACGGGCCCGAGACGCTCGTGCGCTACGACCGCGACGGCACGGGCGTGCAGGACACGTGGTTCAACCTGCGCTTCGAGCCGGTGCGCGACGGCCAGGGGCGGGTGAGCGCGATCCTCAACTTCGCCGTCGACGTGACCGAGCAGGTCCGC
The DNA here is from genome assembly GCA_963851265.1 of uncultured Gemmatimonadales bacterium. Taxonomy (GTDB): domain Bacteria; phylum Gemmatimonadota; class Gemmatimonadetes; order Gemmatimonadales; family Gemmatimonadaceae; genus BPUI01. The sequence goes on along the minus strand of CAWKNZ010000006.1, from coordinate 67,537 downwards.
GCACGCCGCGAGGTCGAGCGCCTGCTGGCGGAGAGCGAGCGAGCGCGCGCCGATGCCGCGGCGACGGCGGCGCGCGCCGAGGCGGTGCTCGCGAGTATCGCCGACGCGTTCTACCTGCTCGACCGCGAGTGGCGCTTCACGTACGTGAACGCCGCGGCCGAGCCAATGCTCCAGACGACGCGCGAGCGGCTGCTCGGACGCACGCTCTGGGACGCATTCCCGGACGTCGCCGGGTCCGCGTTCGAAGAGCCGTACCGGGCGGCGATGTCCGAGGGGCGGGTGACGTCCGCGGAGGCGTACTTCCCGCCGCTCGGGACATGGTTCGACGTCCGGACGTACCCGTGGGCGGGCGGGCTGATGGTGCACTTCCGCGACGTCGGCGCGCGCAAGGCGGCGGAGGCCGAGCGCGAGCGGCTCCTCGCGGACGCGGAAGCGGCCCGTCGCGAGGCGGAGGCGGCGAACCGCGCGAAGAGCGAGTTCCTCGCCGTGATGTCGCACGAGTTGCGCACGCCGCTGAACGCGATCGGCGGCTATGCCTCCCTGATGGAGATGGGCATCCGCGGCCCGGTCACCACGCAGCAGCTCGACGACCTGCGGCGCCTCCAGGCGAGCCAGCGCCACCTGCTCGGGCTGATCAACGAGGTGCTCAACTACGCGAAGCTCGAGACCGGCGTGGTGCAATTCGACGTGACCGCGGTGCGGGTGCGCGACGCGCTTGCCGGCGCGGAAGCGTTGGTGGCGCCCCAGGCGCACGCGAAGCGACTCACCCTCGCTTCGCCCGAGTGTCACGCCGATCTGGTCGTGCGGGCCGACGCCGAGAAGCTGCGACAGGTGCTGGTGAACCTGCTCTCCAACGCCGTGAAGTTCACGGAGCCCGGCGGGCGGATCGACCTCTCGTGCGTCGACGCCGGAGCGCGCGTGCACATCGCGGTGCAGGACACCGGGATCGGCATCGCGGCAGACCAGCGCGAGCGCATCTTCGACCCGTTCGTGCAGGTGCGCGCGGAGCTGACGCGCACCGCGGAGGGCACGGGGCTTGGGCTGGCCATCAGCCGCGACCTCGCGCGCGGCATGGGTGGCGAACTGGCGGTCGAGAGCACCCCGGGCGTGGGATCGACGTTCACGCTCACGTTGCCCACCGCCTGACGGCCTGCGCGCGCACACCGCGCGTGCGTCGTGGGCGCGCCCGACACGGCGCGCCCGCACGCCAGTACGGCCGGTTCGCGCCTCGGCCGGTGGCGTGACGCGGACCCGCGCGGTCGGCGGAAGTCCGCTTTTTGCGCTCCCCGCGGGAGCCCGAGTCGTCCCGTTCTGGTCGTTCATCATCCCGCCACATGTCCGACACCACAGACCTCGCGTCCGAGGCCGGTCCGTCCACGATCCTCGACCGCGTCAGTGCCTCCCGTGCGCGCGCGCGGCAGGACGAGATGCTCGCCGCCGTCGACGTGGGGCTCTGGTATTGCGACCTTCCGTTCGACGAGCTGGCATGGGACGGGAAGGTCAAGGAGCACTTCTGGCTCCCGCCCGAGGCACGGGTGACGATCGAGACGTTCTACGAGCGCATCCATCCGGACGACCGCGAGACCACGCGTGCCGCGATCGCGCGCTCTATCGCCGACCACTCGGCCTACGACATCGAGTACCGCACGGTCGCGCCCGACGGGCACGAGCGGGACGGCGAGGTGCGCTGGGTGCGTGCGATCGGGTACACCGCGTACGGCGACGACGGACAGCCGATCCGGTTCGACGGCATGACCGTCGATGTCACCGCGACGAAGCGCGCTGAGCAGCAGCTGCTGGTGAGCGAGGAGCGCTTCCGGGCACTGGTCGACGCCACCGACCAGTACATCTGGACCAACGACCCCGAGGGGCGGATGACCGGCGACGAGCCCGGGTGGGCGCGGCTCACCGGACAGACGCCGGCCGAGTACGCCGGGTACGGGTGGTCGGACGCGGTACACCCCGACGACCGCGCACCCACCCTCGTCGCCTGGCGACGGGCCGTCACCAACCGGAGCCGGTTCGAGGTCGAGCACCGGGTCCGCCGACACGACGGGGTGTGGCGCCAGTTCTGGGTGCGCGCGGTGCCGATCGGCGACGCGAACGGCGCGACCCGCGAGTGGGTCGGGATCCACACCGACATCAGCGAGCGGCGTGCGCTCGAGGAGGCGCGCGACCGGGCCCTCGCCGAGACGCGGCACGAGCGTGCGCGGCTTCAGGAAGTCTTCACGCAGGCGCCGTCCGCGATCGCCGTGACCGAAGGGGCAGAGCACTGCATCACCGTCGCGAACCGGACGTTCGTCGAGATTACCGGCGGACGGCCGCTGCTCGGCCGGACGGTCCGCGAGGTGTTTCCGGACCTCGAAGGGCAGCAGTTCTTCGACCTGCTCGACCGCGTCTACGCGACGGGCGATCCGTTCGTCGGCAGCGAGATGCCCGCGGGGCTGGACCGCGACGGGGACGGCGTGCCTGAGGAGTACCTGTTCAACTTCTCGTACCAACCCCTGCGCGATGTTGCGGGTCGGGTGACCGGCGTGCTGATCCACGCGGTCGAAGTCACCGAACAGGTGCGCGCGCGCCAGCGGATCGAGCGGCTCGCGGCGGAGCTCGATCGCGAGCGGGCACGATTGGCTGAGCTGCTGGAGCAGGCGCCCGCGGCGATCTCGATGTCGCGTGGGCCCGATCACGTCGGGGTGATGCAGAACGCCTTGTCGCGCACCATCGCGGGCCGGAGCACGGTCGGGCGACCGATCCGTGAGGTGTTCCCCGAGCTGGAGGAGCAGGGCGCCTTCGCGCTCATCGACGAGGTGTACGCGACGGGACAGGCCGCCGTGGTGAACGAGATGTTGCTCCGGTGGGACCGCGATGGGGACGGGCGGACCGAGGCGGAGGGATCGTTCAACATCGTCTACCAGCCGATCCGCGGGGCGGACGGGAAACTCGACGGAGTGCTCGCGCACGCGGTGGAGGTGACGGACCAGGTGCGCGCGCGGCAGGAGCTGGAGCGCAAGGCCGCGGAGCTGAGTGCGCTGACCGAAGCGCTGGAGCGGAGCAACCGCGAGCTCGATCAGTTCGCGTACGTCGCGTCGCACGACCTCAAGGCGCCGCTGCGCGGCATCGCCAACCTCACGCAGTGGATCGAGGAGGACCTCGGCGACCGCATCACGGGCGAGTCGCGCGACCACATGCGGCTGCTGAAGGGGCGCGTGCACCGGATGGAGGCGCTCATCGACGGCATCCTGGCGTACTCGCGTGCGGGGCGCGTACAGGTCGCGCCGGAGCGCGTCGATCTGGGCGCACTCGCGCGCGACGTGGCCGAGCTGCTGAGTCCCCCGCCGGGCACGCGCATCGAGGTCGCCGGCGACATGCCCACGGTCATCGCCGAACGGGTGCCGCTGCAACAGGTGCTCCTCAACCTCGTCGGGAACGCCGTGAAGTTCACGGCCGCCTCGCGTCCCGATCCTGTGGTGCGCGTGGGCTGGCGCGCGGCGGGGTCGTGGGTGGAGCTGTCGGTCGCGGACAACGGCCCGGGGCTCGCGCCCGAGTATCACGATCGCATCTGGGGGATCTTCCAGACGTTGCAGGCGCGCGACAAGGTGGAGGGCACCGGCATCGGCCTCTCCGTCGTGAAGAAGATCGTGGAGTCGCGCGGCGGGCGGGCGTGGCTCACGTCAACGCCGGGCGAGGGGACCACGTTCTTCGTCACGATTCCCAGGGTCGCCCGCGGCGCGCCGGCCGAGCCGGCGGCCGCCTGAGTTCGATCGCTCCGCCCGCTGCCGATGAGCTACGCGCCCCTCAGCGCGGCCGACCGTGTGCTGAACATCCTTCTCGTCGAGGACGACGAGGTGGACGTGATGAACGTGCGCCGCGCATTTCAGAAGAACAACATCGCCAACCCGCTGTTCGTGGCGGGCGACGGACTCGAAGCGCTCGAGCAGCTGCGCGCGGGGCGCGTCTCGGGCCAGCGGCGGCTCATCCTGCTCGACCTCAACATGCCGCGCATGAACGGCATCGAGTTCCTGCGGGCGCTCCGCCAGGACCCGCAGCTCGCGCACACGCCGGTCGTGGTGCTGACGACGAGCAACCACGACCGCGACAGGATCGAGGCGTACCACCTGAACGTCGCGGGCTACCTGCTCAAGCCCGTCACCTTCAGCAACTTCTGCGACCTGATGGCGACGCTCAACAAGTACTGGACGCTCGCCGAGATGCCGTGAGCCGGTGCCGCCTGGGCGCCGCCGGGACGCGGCCCCAGGTCGACGCCGTGGCGCGTTCTGTTGCGAATTGGTGCCGCACCCGCGGCACCCGCGGAGGTATCGCTCGACCATCGCATGACCGGCCACGGCTGCCGATCGTCGATGATCGTATCCCGCCTGCCGGCCGACTCCTCCTTCCGCGCCGGCGTCATGCCCCGCCTCTCGCGCTTCATGTGGACTCTCACCGTCAGCCGACGGATCTACCTCGTCGTCGGGCTCTGCCTCGCCATCGGCGCGGGCCTCACGACCACCCTGCTCGCCCGTCAGGCGGCGCTCGACACTGCGTACTCGCAGATCATCAACGGGCCGATCCGCGCGCGCCGCATCGGCACCACGACGCAGCTGCGCTTCAAGACGCAGGTGCAGGAATGGAAGAACGTGCTCCTGCGCGGCTCCAAGACGGATGCGCGGGAGAAGTACGTCGGCGCGTTCCACGCCGAGGGGGCGACGGTCCACCTCTACGCCGATTCGCTGCGCACGGCCGTCGCCGGCGATACGGCGGCGACGCGGCTCGTGGACGCGTTCGGCACGGCGCTGACGAAGCTCGATCAGGATTACGACGCCGCGCTGACGGTGTTCGTCGCCGGCCGCGGGCTCGAGCCGTCCGTCGCCGACAGCATGGTGAAGGGCCGCGACCGCGCGCCGAATGACCTGCTGACGGAGCTCAACACGCACCTGGGTGCGCGTGCGGCTGCCGTGTCGGCGGCCGAGCCGGTCGAGGTCGCCCGCGAGCGGCAGCGCCTCGCGCTCGTCACGGCGGTGCTGTTCGCCGCCGCCGCCCTGGCGAGCGTCGCCGCCGTACGCCGGATCACGCGCCCACTCGCGGAACTCGTACGCGGCGCCGAGCAGGTCGCACGCGGCGTGGTGGACGTCGACATCGCCTACAACGCGCGCGACCAAATCGGCGAGCTCGCCGACACCTTCCGAACGGTGATCGCGTCACAGCGCGCGCTCGCGGCCTCGGCCGGCGCACTCGCGGCGGGCGACGTCGACTCGGAGGTCGTGGTGCGCGGCGACGACGACCAACTCGGGCTCGCGATGCGCGACCTGCGCGGCACGGTGCGCGGGTTGCACGCCGAAACGACGGTGTTGACGGCCGCCGCGGCGGCCGGCGACCTGTCGAAGCGCGGCGACGCGCGCCGGTTCCGCGGCGCGTTCGCCGGGCTGGTCGAGGGGCTCAACGCCACGCTCGACGCGGTCACGGCGCCGATGCAGGAGACGACCTCCGTGCTCGAGCGCCTCGCCGCGCGCGACCTCACGGGGCGCGTGGAAGGCGCGTACGCGGGCGACCACGCCCGCGTCAAGGACGCGCTCAACTCGGCACTCGCCGCACTCGGGACCGCCCTCGAGGAGGTGAGCACGTCGAGCGAGCAGGTGAGCGCCGCGGGCGCGCAGATCGCCGGCGGGAGCGAGTCGCTCGCCGGGCGCGCGTCGCGGCAGGCAGCGACGCTTGAGGAGATCGCGGCGAGCGTGCACGAGCTCACCTCGATGGCCGAGAGCACGTCGGCCAACGCCCAGGAGGCGCGCGGGCTCTCGACGGATACGCAGGTCGGCGTCCAGAACGGGGCCGCGACGATGCGCGAGCTCGCGACGGCGCTGACCGACATCAAGACCGCCGCCGATCAGACCGCGCGCATCGTGCGGACGATCGACGAGATCGCCTTCCAGACGAACCTGCTCGCGCTCAACGCCGCGGTCGAGGCGGCTCGCGCGGGCGACGCGGGGCGCGGCTTCGCGGTGGTCGCGGAAGAGGTGCGCGCGCTGGCCCAACGCTCCGCACAGGCGGCGCGCGAGACGGCGGCGCTGATCGACGACAGCGTGCAACGCGTGAACGGCGGCGTGACGCTCGGGCAACGCGTCGCCACCGAGTTCGACGACGTGACGCGCCGCGTGGCGCGCACGGCCGAGGTCGTCGCCGAGATCGCGGCAGCCGCGGAGCAGCAGACGACGGGCGTCCGCCAGATCACGACGGCCGTCGGCGAGCTGAACGCCGGCACGCAGGAGACGGCGGCCAACGCCGAGGAGAGCGCCTCTGCCGCGACCGAGCTCTCGGCGCAGGCCGAGCGGTTGCAGGAAGTCGTGGGCGAGTTCCGGCTGCGCGATTGCAGTGCGACCGTTCCGGTGCGGCAGGCACCAGCGCCGGCTTCGCACCTCGACGCGCTGTCCACCCCGCCGCGGCCCGCCGAACGTCGCGCGCGGTCGCTGGCTTACACCTGACCCGACGCTGCCGCGCTGGTGCCGTGCTCGGTGCGCCGTTCACGGGTGCAGTCGGGCCCGTGCCCGGCGCGGGCGGTCAGCATTGCCGTCACGACCGCCGTGCCAGGGGCGTCATCGCGGCGGATCCGGAGCCGGCCGCCCCTCGGGCGAGCGGACGAACACGGTGATCCGGTACCCGTCGGGGTCACGGCCGTCCACAGCACTCGCCCAGCCCATCACCTGCGGCGTGCCGACCAGGCCGCCCGCCGCCGTGACGCGCGCGCATACCGCGTCGAGCGCCGCCGCGGCGTCCGCGCCGTCGACCGCGAGCTCGAACCCGAGTTCCACGGGGCAGCCGTTGGTGACGTCGCGATCGAGCGACTCGCCCACCGCCTCCGCCGCTTGGATGGTGAGGGTGCAGCCGCCGCCCGCGTCGAGCAGCACGAAGTGGGGCGGGGCCGAGCGCGCGTCGTCCTTGAGCCCGAGCGCCTCGACGTAGAAGTGGCGCGCGCGCTCCGGGTCGCGAACGAACAGGTTGACGTTGGCCAGGGCCGCCGAGGGCGTGCGGGGCGGCGTTCGACGGGACGCGTCGTGCGATACGGGGTTGGACATCGGGGCCTCGTGCGGGGGTTGGAGAGTGACGAGAGAACGCGCAACGCCCGGCAGGACGACGCGCGGAGCGTCGTTCGGGGGCGGGCGCGCTGGTGCTCCCAGGGTAGCCCTCGCCGACTCAGGCGTCTTGCACGAACGCGACGTCGGGCTCGCGCTCGCGTTGCTCCGAGAGGCCCGGGTGGAGCAGGGCCCGCGTCCGGACGACCCCGGCGGCCCAGCGGCCGGGCGGTACGCCCGCGAACGCGGCGAACTCGCGCGTGAGGTGTGCCTGGTCCGCGTACCCGCACGCGGCCGCCAGCTCGCTCAGGCGCGTCGCGGGCGCTGCCCAGAGGCGGTCGCGCGCCTGCTCGAAGCGGGCCCGTCGCGCGTAGCCCTTGGGCGTCACGCCGGCGAGGGCGCGAAACTGTCGCTCGAGCTGCCGCGCCGTGCGCCCGCCCGCCGACGCCGCCCGCCGCACCGGCGCGCGTTGCGCCGCACCGCTCGCGCCGTCGCCTGACTCGCTGCCTAACGCGTGCCCCGCGCGGCGCACGTGGGCGGGCACGGCCGGCGCGCCGGCCGCGAGCGGCCGCAGCAGGTCGCACAGCCGGCCGAGTGCCGCGTCCACGTCGCCGGCCGTCAGCCGCGCCGCGATCTCGTCCGCGAGCGGCGCGTGCGCGGCGTGAAGCGGCCGGAGGCCGCCGAAGCCGTCCGGCGCTGCCCGGCCCGGCGGCGTGCGCAGGGGGGCGAGCAGGGGGGCGAGCAGCGGGGCGACGTTCCAGGCGTGGCAGCGCGCCGCGACGGCCCGCACGGTGCCGTGCGCCCGGAGCCGCACCGGCCCGTCCAGCAGCCCGACGACGTACGCGCGCGGGAGGACGCGCGGCGGTGAGACACGCTCCGCGGCCGTGGGCTTCGGGGAGTCCTGCGAATCCGCCTCGCCCTGATCGACGACGAAGCGGGCGCCCCCGCTGAACACGAGCTCCACGTAGCGGTCCGGCAGCAGCGTGAACGTGTCGGCCGGCGGCACGAAGGCGCGCTCCACCGACCACAGGCTCTGGACGTAGGGACGCAGGGCGAGGTCGACGGGGTGTTCGATGCGCATGCCGATCCTGTCACAGGGGTGGGCGCCGTCGCAATGGAACGTACAGCTCGCGCCGGCCGACACGTTGCCGTGCCGTCGCTCGGTGTCGCGCGCCGGCACGGGCGGTGGTCGCTCGCGGCCGCGCCCTGCGTGGCGAACGGCCGGGAGCGTCGTCCTCCCTGATCCGGTCCGTTCCGCGACGGCCCGCTCGATATCGTCCACGCACGCCTCGCATGCCTGCCGCCTGCCTCACTGGCTGTGCCTTCGAAACCAGTTACGGTCCGGGCCTCGTCACGCTCTCCGTGGTCCTGGCCGCACTCGCATCGCACGTCGCACTCGACCTCGCCGGTCGGACGAGCGCGGCAACGGGACGGAGTCAGCTGGCGTGGCTCACGGGCGGGTCGCTCGTGCTCGGCGTCGGCATCTGGAGCATGCACTTCATCGGCATGCTCGCGCTGCACGTGCACGCGCCGGCCGGACTGGCGATGGCCCACGCGCACGCCGCGTCGGGCGGCCCGAGCGCCGGCGCGGTGGTGCCGATCGCCTACGACGTGCCGCGTGTGGTGGCGTCAGTCGCCGTGGCCGTCGGGGCCTGCGCGCTCGCGCTCAGCGTGGTGCGGCGCGGGCGGCTGAGCGCGGGGGCCCTCGTCGTCGGCGGTCTCGCGCTCGGGCTCGCCATCGCCGGCATGCACTACACGGGCATGTGGGCGTTGCGGATGCCCGCCGCGCTCATCTGGTCGCCGGTGCTCGTCGCGGCCTCGCTCGTGGTCGCGGTCGTGGCCGCGACGGCGGCGCTCTGGCTGCTCACGCGCCTCGGCAACGTGCGGAGCGTCGCGGAGCGTTGGGCGCGCGCGGGGGCTGCTGCGGTGATGGGGCTCGCGATCGCCGGCATGCACTACACCGGAATGGCCGCGGCGCGCTTCACGCCGCTCCCGGCCACGCCATCGGCCGGCGCCGGTTGGCCCTCCGACACCCCGCGCGGCGGGGCCCCCGTGCTCGCGAGCGGCGGGCTCGCCGCGGCGGTCACGGCGGGTGCCGTCCTCATCCTCGGCGCTGCGGTGCTCGCGGCCGCCGCGGACCGTCGCCACCGTCGCCAGCTCGCCGCGTCACGCGACGCGCTCCAGGCGAGCGAGGCCCGCCTGCGGTCGATCTTCGAGCACGCGGCCGTCGGCATCGCCCTGCACGACGACGAGGGCCGCATCCTCGAAGCCAACCGTGCCTACGAGGCGATCGTCGGTTACTCACGGGAGGAGCTCCGGAGCATGCGGGCCGCCGACCTCTCGCCGCTTGAGGACGCCGCCGTGACCCGCGAGCCCGTGCGCGCTCTCAAGGCGGGCGAGCGCGACCACGTGGCCGTCGAGAAGCGCTTCCGCCGCAAGGACGGGGTGGAGCGCCTGTGTGCCCTGAACGTGTCGCGCATCGACAGCCTCCCGGACGGCCGGCCGGGGCTCGTCGGCATGCTGCAGGACATCACCGAATACCGCGCGCTCGAATCGCAGCTCGTCCACCGCGCCTACCACGACCCGCTCACCGGACTCGCCAACCGGGCCCGGTTCCGCGAGCGCGCCGAGGCGGCGATCGCGCGCGCGGTGGCGGCGAACGGGGATGCGAGCCGCGTCGTCGTGCTCACGCTGGACCTCGACGGCTTCAAGCTCGTCAACGACTCGGCCGGGCACCTGGTCGGCGACGCCCTGCTCGTCGAGGTGGCGGCGCGGCTCCTCCACACGACGCGCGGTTGCGACTTGGTGGCGCGGCTCGGGGGCGACGAGTTCGCCGTCCTCTTCGAGCGCGTCGGTGGCCTGACCGACGCGCTCGCCGCCGCGGATCGCATCGTCGACGCGCTCGCGCGCCCGTTCACGGTGCACGGGACGACGGTCACCGTCGGCGGCAGCATCGGGATCGCGCGCGGCGGGGCGGACGCGTCCGACACGGCACCGGCGCCGTCCGCCGCGCTCGCGCCGGTCGACGCGCTGCTCCGCGACGCCGACCTCGCGCTCTACGAGGCCAAGGCGCGGGGTCGCGGCCAGGCCGTGGTGTTCGAGCCGGCCATGCACGCCACCGCCGTCGAGCGCGTGGCGCTCGAGGCGGCCTTACGACACGGACTCGAGGCTGGCGAGTTTCGCCTCGTGTACCAGCCGATCATCGACCTCGCAACCGGGGTGCTCACCGGGGTGGAGGCGCTGGTGCGCTGGCACCGGCCCGGGCACGACGTGGTCTCGCCGGCCGCGTTCATCCCGCTGGCCGAAGAGACGGGGCTCGTCCGGCCGCTCGGGCGTTGGGTGCTCGAAGAGGCGTGTCGTCAGGGGGCGGCGTGGGCCGCGGACGGCGCCGCGCGCGGCATTCCCGGGTTCTCGGTCACGGTCAACGTGTCGGGGCGGCAGCTGCAACAGGTCGGGTTCGTCGGCGAGGTCGAGGCCGCGCTCACGGCCAGTGGGTTCCCTGCGGAGCGCCTGGTGCTCGAGTTGACCGAGAGTACCGTCATCCACCACCCGGAACTCGCGCGCCAGCGGCTGGTAGCCCTGAAGGCGCTCGGCATCCGCCTGGCCATCGACGACTTCGGCACCGGCTACTCGGCACTCAGCTACCTGCGCCAGTTTCCCATCGACGTGCTCAAGATCGACAAGAGCTTCGTCGACGAGGTCGCCAGCGGCGGACAGCCCGCCGCGCTGGCCGCGGCCATCGTCGCGCTCGGCGACGCGCTGGAGCTGCGCACGGTGGCGGAGGGCGTCGAATCGGCGGACCAGGCCGCGGCGCTCCGGGCGATGGGATGCCCGCTCGCCCAGGGCTACCACTTCAGCCGGCCCGTCAGCCCCGTGGCCATCGCCGCATTGCTCGGCCTCGGGGCCGGGGACGCGGCGAGAGCCGTCGACGCGCGCGGCGGCGCCGACCAGACGACGGCCGACCGCGTGCTCGTCGGCGCGTGACCGCCGCCGCGGTGTCGAAGCCCGTGACGCTGCGTTGCCCGATCAGGTGATCGCGGGCAGCCGTTCGAGGTGCTTTTCCAGCGTGAGCGGGTAGTCGCGCACGCGCACACCGGTGGCGTTGTAGACGGCGTTCGCGATGGCGGCGCCGACGCCGCACAGTCCGAGCTCGCCGATGCCCTTGGCCTTCATCGGCGACGACGTGTCGTCGACCTCGTCGAGGAAGATGACGTCCTGGTGCGGGATGTCGGCGTGCACTGGCACCTCGTAGCCGGCGAGGTCGTGATTGACGAAGAAGCCGTAGCGCGTGTCCACCGCCAGCTCCTCCATGAGCGCCGCGCCGACGCCCATCGTCATCGCGCCGATCACCTGGCTGCGCGCCGTCTTGGGGTTGAGGATCCGTCCCGCGGCGCACACCGCGAGCATCCGCCGTACGCGGGGCACGCCGGTGTAGGCGTCGACGGCTGCTTCGACGAAGTGGGCGGCGAACGTCGACTGCTGGTACTGCTTCGCGAGGTCGCCGTACTCGATCCCGTCCTCGGCGACGAGTTCGCCCGAGCGCGCGGCATCCGCGAGCGCGACGTTCCGCTCGCCGGCGCGCACGCGCCCGTCGGCGAAGGTCGGCGTGGCGGCGTCCAGGCCGAGTCTGGCCGCGACCGCCTCGCGCAGCTTCATGCACGCGGCGTAGACGCCCGCCGTCGAGTTGTTGGCGCCGAACTGTCCGCCCGATCCGCACGAGGCCGGGAAATCCGAGTCGCCCAGCTTCACCACGACGCGATCGAGCGGGACGCCCATCGTCTCCGCGGCGGTCTGGGCGATGATCGTGTAGCTGCCCGTCCCGATGTCGGTCATGTCGGTCTCGACCGTGACGACGCCGTGGCCGTCGAGCCGTACGCGGGCCGCGGACTTGATCACGATGTTGTTGCGGAACCCGACGGCCATTCCCATGCCGATGAGCGAGTGTCCTTCGCGCACCGAGCCGGGCGTGGCGTTGCGCCGGCTCCACCCGAAGCGCTCGGCGCCCTGCCGCAGGCATTCGACCAGCCGCCGCTCCGAGAAGTGCCGCGCGGGCTTCTCGGGATCGACCTGCGTGTCGTTGACGACGCGGAACTCGACCGGATCCATCCGCAGCTTCTCCGCCATCTCGTCCATCGCCACCTCGAGCGCCATCAGCCCCGGCGCCTCCCCCGGGGCGCGCATCGCGTTGCCCTCCGGGAGATCGAGCTTCGCGAGGCGCATCGCGATCAGGCGGTTGGCGCCCGCGTACAGGAGCTTGGTCTGCGACACGGCGGTCTCGGGCTTGCCGCCCGGGAGATTGCCGCTCGTGCTCTCGTGCGCGATCGCCGTGAGGCGGCCGTCGCGCGTCGCGCCCAGGCGGACGCGCTGGATGGTGGCCGGCCGGTGCGTGGTGTTGTTGGCGATGAGCGGGCGGGTGAGCGCCAGCTTCACCGGGCGCCCCGCCGCCCTGGCGCCCAACGCCGCGAGCACCGCGTCCGCGCGCAGGAAGAGCTTCACGCCGAAGCCCCCGCCCACGTAGGGCGAGTCGACGCGCACGTTCGCCGGCGGAATGCCTAACGTGCGCGCGAGGTCGCCCCGCGTCCACGCCACCATCTGTGTGGACGTCCACACCGTGAGCCTGTCGCCCTCCCACGCCGCGACCGTGGCGTGGGGCTCCATCATCGCGTGGCTCTCGTCGGGCGTCGTGTAGGTGGCGTCGAGCGTGACGGGCGCCGCGGCGAACGCCGCCTCGAAGTTCCCGACGCGGTCGACCGGCGGCGCGCTGCTCCCCTCGCCGCTGCTGCCCCCGACCGGCGGCGCGGTCGGGGCCTCCGCGGCGAGGTCGAACCGGCCCGGCTGCCGCGCGTAGTCGACGCGGATCAGCGCCGCCGCCGCGCGCGCCTGCTCGAACGTCTCCGCCACCACCACCGCGATCGCCTGGTGGTAGTGCTGCACCTCGGGCCCGCCGAACAGCGCGGCGATGTTCATCCGCCCCTTGCCGAGCCGGGGCGCGTCGAGCGTGGTGACGATGGCGAGGACGCCGGGGGCGGCCTTGGCGCCCGCGGTGTCCATGCGCGTGATGCGTCCCTTGGCGATGCCGCTGCCGAGCACGAAGCCGTACGCCTGGTTGGGCGCGACGTCGTGGCGTTCGTACGCGTACGGGGCGGTGCCGGTGGTCTTGCGCGGACCGTCCACGCGGTCGGTCGCGTGGCCGACCACCTTGAGCTGGTCGATCGGGTTGCGGCCCGCGGGGGTGTCGAATTTCATGGCGTCAGGCCCTCGCGTCGGCCAGGACCGCGGCGAGCGTGCGCTCGACCAGCGGGAGCTTGAATGCGTTGTCGCGCGTCGGCCGCGCGCCGGCGAGCAGCCGCGCCGCCACGGCCTTCGCGCCGCGCGGCATCTCGCGCTCGGCCGCCTCGACCCGCCACGGCTTGTGGGCGATTCCGCCGACCGCGACGCGGCCGGAGCCGTCGCGCTGCACGATGGCGGCGATCGAGACGAGCGCGTACGCGTAGGACGCGCGGTCGCGCACCTTGTGGTAGAAGTGCGCCCCGCCGACCGCCGGCGGCAGCGTGACCGCGGTGATCAGCTCGCCGCGCTCCAGATTGGTGTCGATTTGCGGCGTATTGCCGGGTAGCCGGTGGAAGTCGGCGATCGGCAGGACGCGCGTCGACCCGTTGGGCCGCACCGTCTCGACCTTCGCGTCGAGCACGCGCATCGCGACCGCCATGTCGCCGGGGTGCGTGGCGATGCACGCATCGCTGGAGCCGATCACCGCGAGCGGGCGGCTGTAGCCGCCGATGGCCGAGCACCCCGACCCGGGCGCGCGCTTGTTGCACGGCATCGCCGTGTCGTAGAAGTACGGGCAGCGGGTGCGCTGGAGCAGGTTGCCGGCCGTCGTCGCCTTGTTCCGCAGCTGGCCGGAGGCGCCGGCCACGATCGCGCGCGACAGGACGCCGTAGTCGCGGCGGACCCGCTCGTCCGCGGCCAGGTTCGTGTTCGTCACCCGGGCGCCGATCCGCAGCCCGCCCTCGGCCGTGGGCTCGATCCGGTCGAGCTTGAGATCGCGGACGTCGACGAGGTGCGTCGGCGTCTCGATCTGCAGCTTCATCAGGTCGAGCAGGTTGGTGCCGCCGGCGATGAACTTCGCGCCGGGCGTGCGCGCGACCGCGGCCGCCGCCTCCGCCGGGGTCTTGGCGCGTTCGTAGCTGAAGGGCCTCATGTGGGACTCCCCGCAACGCGCGTCGCCGCGACCTCGGCCATCGCCTCGGCGATGTTGGAGTAGGCGCCGCAGCGGCAGATGTTACCGCTCATCCGCTCGCGCATCTCCATGTTGGTCGCCTGCGGCCGGGCGGTCAGATCGGCGGTGACGTGGCTCGGGATCCCGGCCTTGATCTCGTCGAGCACCGCGACCGCCGAGCAGACCTGCCCGGGCGTGCAGTAGCCGCACTGGAAGCCGTCGTGCTTGACGAACGCGGCCTGCATCGGGTGCAACGTCCCCGGCGCGCCGAGCCCCTCGATCGTGGTGACGGCGTCGCCGTCGTGCATCACGGCCAGGCTCAGACACGAGTTGATGCGCGTGCCGTTGACGAGCACCGTGCACGCGCCGCACTGGCCGTGGTCGCACCCCTTCTTGGTGCCGGTCAGCTGCAGGTGCTCGCGGAGCGCGTCGAGCAGGGTGACGCGCGTGTCGAGGTCGAGCGTGTGCGCGGCGCCGTTGACGGCGAGCGTGACGTGGGCCGTGTGCTCGGCGGCCGCACCCGCCGTGCTCGCGGCGCCGGCGGTCGCCAGCGGCGGGCCGAGTTGGGCGAGCGCGGTTTCCTGCGAAAGCACGCCGAGCAGCGGGTCGAGCGCGACGAGGCCGATGCCGCCCGCGACGGTCTGCGCCAGAAACGTGCGCCGCGTCGGACCGACCGGTGCGGGCGCGGGTGCCTCGCGCGCCGGCGTCACGTCGTCGGTCGGCCCGGGCGGTGCGAAATACTCGGAGCCGTCGTCCCTGCTCTCGTCCATGTGACCCCTCTCGTTCGCCCGCCGCGGCGGGTCGGTTACTACTCGTCCTGTCCCCGATCGTCCTGTTCCCGGCGCGTCGGCCGGTCGCGCGTCAGCCAGGCACGTCCGACCGCGGGCCGGGAACGTGCCCGCCCCAATATACCCGCACCCCCCGACGGCGGGCTCGACGGGGCAGCGCCTAACGAACCGCGACGGCCGGGCGCGGTCGCCGGCGCGGCTCCGGTCCGGCGAGGAGTCGGCGCGCCGCGGCCACGTCCGGGTCGCGCCCCGTCGCCACGTCGGCAGCCGTCCAGGCGACCGGGACGTCGGGACTGAGCGCCGCGTCCGGCACCGCCGCACCTCGCGGCCCGTCGCGCGGCTCCTGCGCGAAGAAGGGAACGTCGACCTCGATACGCGAATACGGCAGCTGCGTGAACAGCACCAGTCCGCCGTTGATCCCCCGCTGGTTGCCGCCCGCGGGGCGGCCGACGATCGGCGCGAGCGCGTGCCGCCGGACGAGGGTGAGGAAGAGGAACGTGGCCGACGCGTTCGCCTCGTCGGCCAGCACGGCCGCGCGCCCGGGCCACGCGAACGGCGCCTCTCCCGTCGCGGCGGTCTCGCACGCGCGGCCGTAGACCGGCCACGCGCCCTCCGCGTCGGGCACGAGCTCGGCGCGGCCGTCCGCGGCTCGGCGCCACGTTCCGGGACGGAGCGGCCGCTTCCACTCGTCACGCCACGACGAGGCGAACCGCGCCGCCACCGTATCGGGGGTCGGCGACGCGACGAGCACGCGCTCGATCGCGTCGCAGGGGAGAACCCGGCCCTCGGAGGGCCCCTTCGGGAGCGCGCCGTCGCCGACCGCGCCGTCGCGGACCCACCGCGCGGTGAGGCGCCGCGCGAGCGCGTAGGCGAGGTCGGTGCTGCCGCCCACGTTGCCGCGCACGTCTACCACGAGCCGGTCGACCCCGTCGGCGTGAAGTGCCGCGAGCGCCGAGTCGAGCCAGCGCGTGGGCGAAGGCGCCGAGCGCGCGTTCGTGCCGGTGGCGTCGCCGTACGTCACGAAGCTCGGGACGGTGATCACGGCCGTGCGCGCGTCCAGCCGGCGGGCGCGCCAGCGCACCCCGCCCGCCGCCGAGTCCTGCCGCGCGAGCCGCGTTCGGCGCTCCTCGTGCGTCACGAGCCGGACGGTGACGGCGGTGTCGCGCGCCGCGCCGGGGCGGCGGACCGTGAGCGGCAGTTCGTCGCCGACCGGCGGGTAGAAGCGCGCGTAGTACAGGTCGAGAGGCGCGTCGCTCAACCGCGCCGCCGCCTGGTCGTCGCGCACGCCGAGTCGCGCGCGACGGAGCGCGTCGGTGTGCCCGTCGCCGCGCGAGACCGTCTGGAGCGAGTCGAGCACGGCCGCGACCGGGACGCCGCCGAGGGCGCGCACCACGGTCCCGGGCGGGAGCGCGCCCGTGCCGGTGCCGTCTCCCGTGAGGTCGCGCGTGACGACGAGTGCGTCCCCGGACCGGCCGCCCGCCCGCGGCGACGCCCCGGCCAGCACGCGCGCGGTGAACGGCAGACGCGTGGCGCCGCCGAGCACCGTGTCGCGGACGAACGCGCCCTGGTTGTAGGGGTTGAGGAACGTGTGCCCGTCCCGGAGCGCGGTGACGAACTGCGCGAACCGTCGCACGGCGTCGGCGGGCGCGACGGGTCCGGCGAACGTCGCGCGCAGCGCCGCGAGTCGCGCGTCGAACGCGGCGCGCGGCTCGTACGCGGCCAGCGCGGGGTGGAACGCGCCGAGCACGCGCCCGAGCGCGTCGACGTCGGCCTGCAGGGAGTCCCCGGCCCACGCGCGCGGGCTCGGCAGGGCGTCGGTCGCCGAGGCGCCTCGTGCGCGCCGATCCGCGGGCGAGGGGCCGGGCAGGGGCGCGGCGGACGACTGCGCGGCCGCCGGACGCGGGCGCGCGGTCGCCGCGAGCACCACGAGCAGGAGTGCGACGACGCGGTGGGCGATGCGCGGCGGTATGCGCGGCGGTACGCGCGGCGCGGGTGGACGAGGCGGTGGCATCTGGCGAGGTCGCGACGGTGAGTGAGTCGGGTGCGCACGGCGAAGCTACGTGGTGAGTCCCGGCGTGATCTCGCGTCCGCACCCGCCCGTGCCCGGCGCCGGGCCGGCCGCGGCGGTCGCCCGCCGCCGTGCCAAACAGGAGCGCGCCAGCAATCGTCGCATCCTTCCTCGCCCCTCGCGGCGGTAGGTTGGCGCGTGCGGTCCACGACCACACATCGTCCAGGAGAGCACGTTCATGAAGATCACGCACGCGGGCGCACGCGACTCGGCGAGGGGGTCGGCAGACTGGTTCACGGGCAGCGTCCGCATCGACCCGCTGTTCGCCGCCGAGGGTGGCGCACGGGCCGCCGGGAACGCGGTCACGTTCGAGCCCGGCGCGCGCACGGCGTGGCACACGCACCCGCTCGGACAGGTGCTGATCGTCACGGCCGGGGCGGGCCGCGTGCAGTGCGACGGCGGACCGGTCGAGGAGATTCGGCCCGGGGACGTCGTGTGGTTCGCGCCCGAGGAGAAGCACTGGCACGGTGCGTCGCCCAGGACGGCGATGACGCACATCGCCATCCAGGAAGCGCTCGACGGCAGGGCCGTCGAATGGTTGGACCACGTGAGCGACGCGGAGTACGCGGCGGCCGGCGAGCCCGGGAGCGGCGCATGAACGCTCGCGTACCGGACGGCCCGGGCGACGTCCGCTCCGGAACGGGCTCCCCCCCGATCGGCACCGGTGAAGCCGCGTCGCGGAGCGCGCGCCCGCGCGTCATCTGCCACATGCTCACGTCGATCGACGGGCGCATCGTCACCGACGGCTGGCCGCTCTCCGACGAGGGGCGGCGGCAGTACGAGGAGGTGCACGCGCTGTACGAGGCGGACGGCTGGCTCTGCGGCCGCGTGACGATGGAGCGGCACTTCGCGGCGGGCGTCCGTGCCGACGTCGAGCTGGCGCGCGAGTACGAGGGCGCGCCGCGCGAGGACTTCGTCGCGCCCGGCGAGCACGGCTCGTTCGCCTTCGCGGTGGACCCGCGTGGGCGGCTACGATGGGAGTCGGGCGACCTCGCCGGCGACCACCTCGTGGCGATCCTCTCGGAGCGCGTGTCGGACGATTACCTCGCCGAGTTGCGCGCGCACGGCGTGTCCTACATCCTCGCAGGGCGCGACGATGTCGACCTGGCCGTCGCGCTCGACCGGATCGGCGGGCGGTTCGGCGTGCGCGCGCTCATGCTCGAGGGGGGCGGAGGGATCAACGGCTCGATGCTCCGCGCGGGGCTCGTCGACGAGATCAGCGTGCTCGTCGCGCCCGTGGCGGACGGCCGCGCCGGAACGCCGACCCTCTTCGACGCCGCGGCGGTGGGCGGTCCGCCGCGGCGGCTCGTGCTCGACGGGGTGGAGCGCCGCGCAGACGACGTGCTCTGGCTGCGCTACCGCGTCGAGCACGGTGGTGCGTGAGCGACGGCGCGTGAGCGACGGCGCGTGAGCGACGGCGCCTGAAGCGCGGCGACCCGGTCCCGGAGCGTGTGTGTCTTCCGGCGCGTCAGGCGACCTGGCCGTCCCCCTTGGCCTCGGCGCGCGCGTCGGCCAGCGTCGCCATGTCGATGACGTAGCGATAGCGGACCTTGCCGTCGACCACCTTGTCGTACGCGTCGTTGATCTCCTGGATCGGGATCACCTCGACCTCGGAGGCGATGCCGTGCTGCGCGCAGAACTCGAGCACCTCCTGCGTCTCGGCGATGCCGCCGATGAGCGAGCCGGCCACGCTGCGGCGGTGGAAGGCGACCTGCTGGTTGTCCGTACCCTTCTCGAGCGCCGTGAGCACGCCGACCAGCGTGATGGTGCCGTCGAGCTTGAGCAACTGAACGTACGGATTCACGTCGTGCGCTTCGGGGATCGTGCTGAGCACGAAATCCAACGACGACGCGTGCGCCTGCATCGCCTTCTTGTCCGTGCTGTCGACCACGTCCGAGGCGCCGAAGCGCCGCGCGTCGGCCTCCTTCCGCTTCTTGGAGGTCGTGAACACGACGACCTCGGCGCCTAACGCCCTGGCGAGCTTGACGGCGACGTGCCCGAGTCCGCCGAGCCCGACGATCCCCACCCTCTGCCCCGGGCCCACCTTCCAGTGCCGGAGCGGCGAGTACGTCGTGACGGCGGAACAGAGCAGCGGCGCCACCGAGGCGAGGCCCGCGTTCCCGACCGTCGTCAGCGAGTCCGGCACGCGCAGCACGAAATCCTCGGTCACGACCACGCGGTCGGAGTAGCCGCCGAAGGTGTTGGTGCCGTCCGGCTTCATCGGCCCATTGTACGTGGCCGTCCACGAGTGCGGCCCCTCGCAGTACTGCTCGATGCCGGCCCGGCACGGCCCGCACTCCCGGCAGGAGTCGACCATGCACCCCACGGCGACGAGGTCACCGCGCTTGTGCTTGGTGACCTCGGTGCCGACGTCGGTGACGCGGCCGACGATCTCGTGTCCGGGCAGGCACGGCCACACCGTGTTGCCCCACTCGTTTCGCACCTGGTGGATGTCGGAGTGGCAGACGCCGCAGTACTCGATGGCGATGGCCACGTCCTTGGGGCCTACGTCGCGGCGCGCGAAGGCGAGGGGCTTGAGGTCGGACCGCTTGCTCTTCGCGGCGTAGCCGACCGCTGGGGTCGTCATGGGTGAAACGCTGAGTGAGGATTGGTCTGAACGCGTGGCAGACGCCCGCGCGGCCGCGCCCGGGGCAGAATCGGTGCCCACGCCGTCCCGCTTCCCCGGACACCGAGCGCCGTGGTGCAATCGCGCGATTCGCCCCGAACCGTTCCGCCGTCCCGGTCGTGCGTGGCCGACCACTTGCTGCGGGGCGGGCCGTTCTCGACGACCTGTCTCCAACCCGACCCGCATCATGAAAGCCGTTGTCTGGCACGGCGTAGGCGACATCCGCCTCGACGACGTGCGCGAGCCCAAGATCGAGGAGCCCACCGACGCGATCGTGCGCATCACGGCGAGCGCCATCTGCGGCACCGACCTGCACTTCGTCCGCGGCACCTTCTCGGGCATGGAGAAGGGGACGATCCTCGGTCACGAAGCCGTGGGCGTCGTCGAGGAGGTGGGGAAGAACGTGCGCAACCTGAGCGTGGGCGACCGCGTGGTCGTGCCGTCCACGATCGGCTGCGGGTACTGCGCGTACTGTCGCGCCGGCTACTACGCGCAGTGTGACAACGCCAACCCGAACGGCCCCACGGCAGGCACCGCGTTCTTCGGCGGTCCCAAGCCGAGCGGGCCGCTGCAGGGGCTGCAGGCGGAGTACGCGCGCGTGCCGTTCGCGCACGTCAACCTCGTCAAGCTGCCGCGGAGCGTCACCGACGATCAGGCGATCCTGCTGTCCGACATCTTCCCGACCGGCTACTTCGGGGCCGACCTCGCCGAAATCGAGCACGGCGACATCGTCGTGGTGTTCGGGTGCGGGCCGGTGGGGCAGTTCGCGATCAAGAGCGCCCAGCTGTTCGGTGCGGGGCGCGTGCTCGCCGTCGACGCCAACCCGTCGCGACTCGCGATGGCGCGGGCGCAAGGCGCCGAGGTGATCAACTTCGACGAGGAGGACCCGCTCGAGGCGATCAAGGAGCTGACCGGCGGCGCGGGCCCCGACCGGGCGATCGACGCGGTCGGCGTCGACGCCGTGCACCCACACCACGGGCCGGCGGCGAAGCAGGCGGCGAGCCAGGAGAAGGAGTTCCAGCGCGAGGTCGAGCAGGTCGCGCCCGACGCGAAACCGAAGACCGGCTACGCCCCGGGCGACGCGCCGTCCCAGGTGCTTCGTTGGGCGGTCGAGTCGCTCGCCAAGGCCGGCACGCTCTCGATCATCGGCGTGTACCCGGAGCAGCACGAGTTCTTCCCGATCGGCCAGGCGATGAACAAGAACCTCACGCTGCAGATGGGGAACTGCAATCACCGCAAGTACCTCCCGCACCTCGTCGAGCTGGTCGAGAGCGGCGTGGTCGACCCACGGCAGATCCTCACGCAGGTCGAGCCGATGACCGACGTGCTGAGCGCCTACCAGGCGTTCAACGACCGGCGGCCGGGGTGGATCAAGGTGGAGCTCAAGCCGGCCGCCTGATCGGGCGGCGCGGGTCGTCCGCGTCGTCCACACGGAGCGGTCGCGCGCCGGCCGCGCTGCGAGTGACACGGCAAGCCCGCGGGCCGTCGTATCCGGTCCGGTCGCACCGCGGCAGGTGCGATCATAGTTTTCGCGCGAACTCGGCGGTAAAGCGGTGGGGGCGATGGGAACCAGGGACGGCGGATGACGGACGGTACGACGGCACGGCGACACGGGAACGGGACGGCGCGTCAGAGTGCGGACGCTGACGGCGGCGTAGAGGGGACGGGGGATCGCGAAAGCTGGATGGCCGGAGAGCTGCCCGCGCGGCTCGCGGACCGCTTCCGCCTGCTCGACGGCGCGGTGGGCGCGGCGCAGGACGCGATGATCCTCACCGACTGCGGCCGGCCCGATAACCCGATCATCGCCATCAACCCGGCGTTCACGCGTCTGACGGGCTACACCGTCGAGGACGCGGTCGGCCGCAACTGCCGCTTCCTCCAGGGCACGGACCGCGACCAGCCCGAGGTGGGCGTGCTCCGCGACGCCGTGCGCGCCGAGCGCGAGGCATTCGTAACATTACGCAACTATCGCAGGGACGGCACGCTCTTCTGGAACGAGCTGCGGATGGCGCCGATCCGTGACGCGCGCGGGCGGGTCACGCACTTCGTGGGCGTGCAGAACGACATCACCGGGCGCGTGCAGGCCGAGCAGGCGCTCGTGCGTCGCACGGCCGACCTGGAGCGCGCGCGCGACGCCCTGCAGGACCAGGCGCTCGCCCTCGCGGACGCCACGCAGGCGCGCGACCGTTTCATGGCGACGGTGAGCCACGAGATGCGTACGCCGATCAACGCGGTGCTCGGCTACGCCGACCTGCTCGACCTCGGCCTCGAGGGCGCGCTCACCGGCGGCCAGGCCACGTACGTCGAGCGCATCCGGCAGACCGGGCGCACGCTGCTGGACCTCGTCAACGACGTGCTCGACCTGACGCGCGCCGAGTTCGGGCACCTGGAGGTCGAGCTCACCGACGTCGACCCGCTTCCGATCACGGAGGAGGTCGCGGCGCTGCTCGAGGGCCAGGCGCAACAGAAGGGGCTCGTGCTCGAACTGGCGGCACCGACCGGCGGCCCCGCGGAGCGTACAGCCCCGGCGGTACAGGCCGACCGGCGGCGCCTGCGGCAGATCCTGCTCAACCTCGTTGCGAACGCGGTCAAGTTCACCGACGCGGGTGCGATCAGGTTGCGGGTGACGACGACGTCGACCGAGGGGGCGGAGCGCGTCGAGTTCGCGGTCGAGGACACGGGCATCGGGATCGCGGCCGACCAGCTCGCGTTCGTGTTCGACGAGTTCTTCCAGGTCGACCCGCGGCTGACGCGCCGGCACGGGGGCGCGGGGCTCGGGCTGGCGATCAGCCGGCGCCTGGCGCGGCTCATGGGCGGCGACCTCACGGTGACGAGCGAGACCGGCCGCGGCTCCACGTTCACGCTCTGGCTTCCGGTGGCGGGAACGCCGGCAAACGGCCCGCGGGTGGCCGACAGCGCAGGCGGGGCGTCCGCACACGCGACGGGCGTCTCGGGGGCTGCGCGAGCCGCCGACGCGTTCGACCCGTACGGCGTAGATCCGACGGCCGAGGCGACCACGGTCGTCG
Organism: uncultured Gemmatimonadales bacterium; assembly: GCA_963851265.1. GTDB lineage: Bacteria > Gemmatimonadota > Gemmatimonadetes > Gemmatimonadales > Gemmatimonadaceae > BPUI01. Next base: position 44,749 of record CAWKNZ010000006.1, on the reverse strand, counting down.
TGTTCGGCCCGGACGAGGGCACGGTGGCGTACCTCGCGCGCACGCTCTACCCCGACGTGCGCCTCGTGCAGGCGCACGACCCGGCCGAGGTGGTCGCCCTCGCGCGCGACGAGCACGCGGCGCTCATCGCCCTCGACGTGAGCGCGGCGGGCGGCATTGGGTGGCAGGTGGCGCACGCGCTACGCGAGGGCCACGGGCTCGACGACGTTCCGCTGCTGATCCTGCCGGCTGCGACCCCTGCGGCGTTCCCCAAGGCGGCCCGCGGCGCCGCGGCGGCGCTCGACCTCGGCGTGGTCGCATTCGCCTCGAAACTTCAGCCGCCGCCCGCACCGGACGTCACGCGCGTTGGATCGCGCGACGATGCGGCGCCGGACGACACGCACGACACGCGCGACGCCGCCCACCTCGCCCGGGCGGTGGCGCGCGCCGTGGCCGGCACAGCGGGTGCGGGTCGCCCCCCGGCGAGCGGGCCGGCCCCCGCGCCCGACGTGCTGGTCGTGGATGATGACGCCGACGCGCGCCGGATCACCGCGCAGGTACTCCGGAACGCGGGCGCCAGGGTGCGGGAAGCCGAGCACGGCGAGGCGGGGCTCGCGGCCATGCGGAAGCGGCGCCCCGACGTGGCCGTGATCGACCTGATGATGCCCGTGCTCGACGGTTTCGGCGTGCTGGCCGCCATGCGCGCGGACGTGCGGCTGCGTGGCGTGCCGGTCATCGTGCTCACCACGAAGACGCTCACCCCCGCGGAGCGCGACTACCTGGCGCGCACGGCCGAACGCGTGCTCGAGAAGGGCGAGTACCGGCTGAGCGACGTCGCCACGCTGATCCTCCGCGCCGCGACGGGGCGGTAGCGCGCGGGGCCGCCACGGCGCGGCCGAGTCGCGGGCCGGCGTGGACGCCGCGGGTGGCCGTTAGGCGGCGGCGCCTCGGCCGGCTAGGGCTCGAGATTCCAGATGTCGACGTGCCACCGCCAACGCCCGTCTTCCTCGCGCCAGAGCACGACGTACTTGGCGACGACCTGCTGCCCGCCGCCGACGGTGAGCACCGCGCGGCCCACCTCGTACGCGCCGTCCCCGAGCGGCTGCAGCTCCACGGTCTCGAGCGCCACGCGCGTGACGCCCAGCTGCGCCGCGGCGCCGGTCCAGAACTGTTCGGCCGCGTCCCGGCCGATGACCGTCGTGGCGCCGGGCGGCATCACGCGCGCGTCGGCCGTGTAGACCTCGCGGGCAGCCCGGGCCGCGTCGCCGGCTGCGAGCGCCGCTTCGAACCGCCGGTTCGTCTCGGCGGTGCCCGCGCGCAGGCGGTCGATGGTCGGGGCGGGGAGGGTGGCGCTCGTCATGGAGTCTGGGCGGTGGGCGACGTAGGAGACGCGGGACGACGGGGAGCGCCAACATGCGCGGCGCGCGCGGCGGCCGCAAGCGCGCCTGGACCCAGGGCGAGGGCGGCCGCGCGCCGGCCGCCAGCATGGCGTGCGCGGTGCTGCCGGGGCACAATGCGAGCGCGATGATGCGCATGGCTCCTTGGGTACGCGCGGGCAACGTGCGGGTGGCGCGGAGCGGTGCGCCCCGGCGCGGAAGTGCCTCGCGCGAAGTAGTGGCCGCGGGGTGCGTGGGCCGGGTCGCGGCCGGGGCCGGGCCGCCGGTCCGACCGACGGCATAACGGGCGCGGTCGGGGACCGCGTTAGGCGCTCGTCAACCGCCCGCCGCGGCATCCCGCTCGGCGCCGGAAATGCCGGCTGCGGTGCGCTCGGCCGCAAACACCCGCGCGGTGATCGCGTAGACCACGTGCTCCCCGAGGGGACCGCGGTCCACGGCGCCCGCCAGGACGCCGCCGAGCTTCTCGATAGCGCACCGCGACAGGTACTTCCTATCGAGAACTGTTGATGGAGTGAGCACGCGAGACTTCATCTCGCCGCGTCGCTCGCGACCTACGGCAACGCCACCCCGACCGCGAGCGGCCCGCTCACCAGCAACGGCCAGATCTGCCAGGCGCGTCAGAGCTACGGCATACCGACCAGCGTGCTGGCGGCCGACGCCGCCCCGGCGGGCGGGCCCGACGCCTCCATCCTCCTCGCGACCGTGTAGGGCGGCGGCACGAGCGCGGCGCAGGTGATCGCGCCTAACGGCGGCATCGGCGGCAAGCTCTCGACGGGCACCATCAACCAGATCATCCAGAACACCGAGACGCCGGCCCTCACGGCGTTCGCCGGGATGTCGCCCAGCGACTGGAGCCGCGTCGATCTGTACGCCGCCGCCGGGTACTTCGGGAACACGTCCGGCACGCTCACGCTGGCCGCGGGCGACCGGATGCTGACCAACGTCACCGTCGGCAGCGGCAGCACGCTGCGCGGCCCGGGTGCCAGCGTGGGGACGACGGGCGCCCGGAACAGCGTCCACGTGCTGGACGGCGGCACCCTCTCGCCGGGTGTCGCCGGCGCGATGCAGGGCTACACGTTCACGATCGCCGGCGACTACACGCAGCACGCCGGCGCCGTCCTGCAGATCAACGCAGCCGGCCGTGCCCGGCGGCTCACGTCGTCAACCCGTCACGGTCTCGCTGTGAGGCCGTGACGGGCCGGATACCCCGCCGTGACCGCGCGCGGGCCCGGCCCCGGCAGGTTACGGCCGCGCGGCCCCCCGTCGCGCCCCCACCTCCGCGCCCCTTCCCCATGCGCACCTCCTCGCTCGTCGCTGCGGCGGCCCTCGCGGGCGCCCGGCTCGCCCTCGCGCCCGCCGACGCCCGCGCTCAGCAGCCAGCCCGCACCGACACCGCCGGCGCCCCGCGCCCTGCCGGGACGCGGCGCGACAGCGTCACGCGCCTGACCGGCGTCACGGTCACGGCCGTCTCGGGGCGCGGCCTCGCACGCAGCGCGGCGGCCGTCGACTCGACCCGCATCCACGCCGCGCCGCCCGGGACGAGCGCGCTCAAGGTCATCGAGCAACTCCCCGGCGTGAACGTCCAGAACGCCGACGGCTTCGGGATGTACGAATGGTCCAACCGGGTCACGATCCGCGGCTTCCAGACGCAGCAGATCGGCCAGACCCTCGACGGCGTGCCGCTCGGCGACATGTCGTACGGCAACTGGAACGGCCTCGGCGTGGGGCGCGCGGCCGACCCGAGCAACCTGAGCTCGACCACGGTCGCGCAGGGCGCGGGCGCGCTCGGCACGGCGAGCGCCAACAACCTCGGGGGCGTCGTGCAGTACGCCACCGAGAATCCGCTCGCGCAGCGCACGTTCTTCGTGCAGCAGATGGGCGGGCAGTACCAGGCGCGGCGCACGACGCTGCGCTACGACAACGGCCTCGCCACCTTCGGCGAGGGGGCGGGCGCGCTCCTCGGCTACCTGTCCTACTCGCGCTTCGACACCGACAAGTGGAAGTCCGGGGGCGAACGCTACTCGAGCTTCCCGGGGCAGACGTCGTTCCTCCTGGGGCAGCGCGGCCTCTTCGGCCGCGCGGGCGAGCAGTGGCAGGACCAGCTCAACGCCAAGGCGCTCCTGACCATCGGCCGGCAGCGGGTCACGGCCTTCTACGACTTCGCGAGCCGCAAGGAGAGCGACTACATGGACCTGTCGCTCGGCGTCTTCAACGGCCAGGTGCAGGCCCCCGGGTTCTCGCTCGGGCCCAACTTCGACTACCTCGGCAGCTGGGCGCAGGCGAAGCAGCTGGCCGAGCTGAGCAACGCGAAGACCTACAACCCGCTCACCGACGTCTCGTACTACTGGTCGGCGCAGGGGGCGCGCCAGGACCACCTCGCGTACCTCAGGGGGGAGTTCGCGCTGGGCGGCGGGTTGCAGCTGACGGTACAGCCGTACGTGCACGTCGACCACGGCGGCGGCGACTGGCACGCGCCGAGCTACGGCGCGGCGTACTCGCCCGACCCGATCATGTTCCGGCAGACGCAGTACCACGACACGCGGTTCGGCGCGACGGCGCGACTCGCGACCGACCCCTTCGCCGTGGGCGCGACGACCAACCGCTTCGAGGTCGGCACCTGGCTCGAGTCCAACCGCGACGACATCCGGCGGCCGCGCTGGCGCCTGGTGAACTACGCGACCGGCCCCGACGTGAACTTCGGCGATCCACTGCGCCTCGACTTCGACCGGCACGCCGCGCTCGGCACCACGCTGCTCTACGCCCAGAACACGACGCGCGCCCTCGACGACCGGCTCGCGGTCACCTACGGCGCCAAGTACCTGCACGTCGGCGCCGACTTCACGAACCAGGGGAACACCCCGACCAACGGTGTCGTCGCGCCGGTCTTCGCCGACGTCAGCCGCCCCGCGTTCTCGCTGGCGACCAAGGGCGGCCTGCTGCCGCAGGTCGGCGCGGTGTTCCGCGCCACGGGCGCCGAGGAGCTGTTCGCCAACTTCGCGGTCAACGTCAACCAGTTCCCGTACAGCCCCGCCGGGGGCGTGTACAACGCGAGCCCGGCGACGTTCCCCTACCTGAGCCGCGTCGACCCCGAGAAGTCGACGACGGTGGAGGGGGGCGTGCGCACGCGGCGCGGGCCGGTCGAGGCCGGGCTCACCGGGTACCTCGTCGACTACCGGAACCGGCTGTTAGGCGTCTCGCTCTGCCCGCAGACGGTGACCTGCGCGACGGGCTTCGGCAACGTCGGCTCGGTGCACACCCGGGGCGTGGAGGGGCTGCTCAACACCGCGCTGCCCGCGGGCTTCCGCTTCTACGCCGCCGCGTCGTACAACGCGTCGACCTACCAGAGCGACTACCTCGCCGTCCAGAACGACCCGACGTCCAACGTGCCGACCCGGGGCAAGAACGTGGTCGACGCCCCGCGCTTCCTGGGCAGCACGTCGGTCGGGTACTCGGCCGACCGGCTCTACGCGGCGGTGGTCGGGCGCTACGTCGACAAGCGCTTCTTCACCTACACCAACGACCTCGTCACCTACGACGGGCGCACGGTGGCCGGCGGCGGCTACGCGCCGGCGTACGCGGTGGCCGACCTCAACGCGCGCTACCGCTTCGGGCCGTACGGGCGCCTGCGCGCGCTCGACGTGCAGGTGAACGCGAACAACCTGTTCGACCGCCGCTACGTCAGCACGGTGGGAACGAACGGGTTCACCACGGCGGGCGACTACGCGACGCTGCTGACCGGCGCGCCGCGGCAGCTCTTCGTCACGCTCGGCAGCACCTTCTGACGGCGCGGGCGGCCGCGGGATGCGGCCGTCCCGCCCGTCAGGTCTCCCGCGTCTCGCGCTGCCGGAAGCGCGTGGGTGACTCGCCCGCGGTCCGCCGGAAGAACTTCACGAAGTTCGTCGGCTCCGAGAAGTTCAGGTGCGCCGCCACCTCGGCGATCGAGAGCGACGAGTACGCCAGCAGCCGCTTGGCCTCGACCGCGACCCGGTCGTCGATGAGCGCCTTCGCGGTCCGCTCGCTCGCGGCCTCGCAGGCGCGCGTCAGCGTCCGGGGCGCGACGGCGAGCGCCGCGGCGTAGCCGGCCACGTCGCGCGCCGTCGCGTACCGCGCGTCGAGCAGCCGCACGAAGCGTTCGAACAGCTCGCGCGTGCCCCGGGGGACCGTCGGGTCGGCGTCGGCCGCCGCCTGCGTCAGGAGCACGAACGCGGCCTGCACGAGCTGGCGCAGGAAGGGCGCGGACCGCGTGGCGTCGGTCGAGGCCTCGTGGTGCGCCAGCACGAGCTCGAACACGCGGCCCAGCTGCTCGTGGACGTCGGGCGTGAGCGTGAACAGCGTCGGCCAGGTGACCAGCGGGACCGGGTGTTCGGCGTCGTCGCGCAGCAGGTCACCCCGCACCGTGGTGCGCGTGAGGAACGACGGCCCGCAGATCACGCAGATCGCGTCCATCACGTCGCACGGCGTCCACCGGTGCACCTGCCCGGGACGCACGTGCAGCAGCGTGCCGGGCGCGCAGCAGTAGTCCACGAAGTCGACCGCGTGCGCGACCGTGCCCGTGGCCGGCAGGATGAACAGGTGGAAGTTGGGCCGCTGCGGCAGCACGAGGTTGCAGGCGCCGCGCGCGCCGGCGCGCATGAGCCACCCGCGCCGGAACGCGTCGACCTCGAACGCCGGCCCGCGCGGGTGACTGTAGACCATCGTCGGGATCGCGCCCAGGCCGGGCACACGGCGCATGCGGCCGTGCAGCCCGATCCGCCGCTGTCCCGTTTCGACCAGCACGCCGCTCATTCTGACCTCGCTCGGATCGCCGCCATGACGCAATATGGCGCCGGTAGTCCCGCGTCCGGCGACTCACGTCCTCCGTCTCGCGCCGCGGGACGACACCACCCCAGTGCCGCGTGCCGCGCTCGCCCATGCTGTCATTCCTGCTCGGTTCGACGCTCGCCCTGCCCGTCACGCCCCACGCCGCGCCGCGCCGCGCCGGCGACGGCGCGCACCGGCCCACCCCCGCGGTCGTTAGGCGCCACGCGGCGCCCGCGCCCGACCCCGCGCCGGCCTCCGTCTCGCGGATCGCCTTCGGCCCCGACGACGTGCTGTTCCTCGCCGACTGGAAGCTGGCGCGCGTGCACGCGTTCACGCTCCCCGCGTCGCGCGCCGACACGGCCGTGCCGTTCAACGTCCGCGACCTCGAGACGCCGCTCCGGCGGGCGCTCGGGACGCCGGACGTCACCCTCGAGGACCTTGCCGCGCGCCCCCACGGCGGGGAGCTGTACGTTGCGGCCTCGGTCGGGCCCGCGCGCACGCCCGCCGTCGTGGTCGTCGCGGCGAACGGCTCGGTGCGGCGCCTCGATCTCGCCCACCTGCCGAGGACGTCGGCCGCGCTCGACCGGCCCCCGACCAGCCTCACGAAGTTCTGGGATTCCGTCCCCGACCGCAGCTTCACCGTCACCGACCTGCGGTGGCACGACGGCCGCCTGTACGTGGCGGGCCTGTCCAACCAGGCCTTCGCGTCGACGCTCCGCATCCTCCCCTACCCCTTCGGCGCCGGCGGGCGGGCGATGGCGTCGGTCGAGATGTATCACACGTCGCACAACCAGATGGAGACCCGCGCGCCGATCCGCGCGATGGCCTTCACGGAGATCGACGGCGAGCCGGTGCTGCTCGCGGCGTACGTCTGCACGCCGCTCGTCACCATCCCGGTCGCGGCGCTCCGCGACGGCGCACACGTGACCGCGAAGACGATCGCCGAACTCGGCGACGCGGGCCTGCCGGTGAACATCGTCCCGTTCACCATGCCCGCGTCCGCCGGCGGTGCCGCGCAGTCGATGGTGCTCGTCGCGAACCTCAACCGCCCGTCCGACGTGATCCCGCTCGCGTCGATCGCCGAGGCGCACCGGAAGCCGGGCTACGCCACGCCGGTCGCCTTCGGCACCTCCGAGGGCGTGCGGTCGGTCGCCGCGTCGATGGGGAGCATCCTGCGCGTCGCCGACCAGAGTCCGCGCTTCCTCGTCGCGCTGCGCCGCGACCTCGCGACCGGACACGCGCAACTCGTCTCGGTCGACAAGTCGGCGGGCTTCCGACTCTCGGACCTCGACCTCTCGGAGTACATGTTCCCCGACTACCGGTACGCGGGCGAGTTCCAGCAGCGGTCCATCAAGCCCGCGCAGAACATGCTCAAGCGCGAGGAAGGCTTCCCGCAGCTCGTCAAGCCGTGACGCCGTGGGCCTGGCTGCTCGCCGGCGCGCTCGTCGGACAGGCCGCTCCGCCGGCGAGCGCGGCGCTCTCGCGCACTGCGGTGCGCGGCGTCTACCCGTCGGGCGACGTCGTTCCGGAACGCCTGCTGCGGATCAGCATCCGGTTCGCGCGCCCGCCGGCCGCGTCGGTCCGCGACGCGGTGGCGCTGCACACGTCCGACGGCGACGCCACCGGCGAGGCGCGGCTGAGCGACGCGCTGCTGCCCGACGCGCTCTGGTCGCCCGACGGCACGCTTCTCACGCTGCTCTTTCGGCCGGGGCGCGTGAAGACGGGCCTGCAGTCGCACGAGCAGCGCGGCTGGGCGCTGGTGCCGGGCGAGACCGTGACGCTGGCCGTCGCCGGGCGCGTCGTGAAGCGGTGGCGCGTCGCGTCGGGCGGGTGCGCGCCGCTGGACCCCGGGGCGTGGGAGCTCCGCGCGCCGCGCGCGCACGCGCGCGAGCCGCTGCTGGTCCGCCTGTCAGCTCCGATCGACGTTCACGCGGCCGACCTGATCGCCGTCGCCGACGCGCGCGGGGCGCGGCTCGCCGGACGCGCGCGCCTCGCGGACGGCGAGCGCACGTGGCAGTTCAGCCCCGAGGGCGCGTGGCGGCCCGGCGCCTACGTGCTGCGCGTGCACCCGCGCGCCGAGACGCCGTGTGGCGACGAGGCGGGCGAGGCGTTCGAGCACGCCGCGGGCACGACCGCGACCGAGGATCGCCCGCTCGCCCGGGCCTTCGTCGTCACTGCCGCGCGCCGGTGACCAAGCAGCGCCTCGAAGCGTTCACCGACGGCGTGATCGCGATCCTGATCACGATCATGGTGCTCGAGCTTCACGCCCCGCGCGGTGCGGACCTCGCCGCGCTCGGCGGCGCGGTTCCGACGCTGCTGAGCTACGTGCTCAGCTTCGTGTTCCTCGGCATCTACTGGAACGCGCACCACCACCTGCTGCAGGCGACGCCGCGCGTCGACGGCGTCGCGCTCTGGGCCAACCTGCACCTGCTCTTCTGGCTGTCGCTCGTCCCGTTCGCGACCGCCTGGATGGGCGAGCACTACACGGCGTCGGTCCCGACCGCGACCTACGGCGTCGTCCTGCTCCTCGCCGCCGTCGCCTTCCTCCTCCTGCAGGCGCGGCTCCGCACACTGGCGGGCTCCGGCTCGGCGCTCGACCGCGCGATGCGCGACGACCGCAAGGGCGCGGTCTCGCTCGCGCTCAACGTCGCCGCGATCGCGCTCGCGTTCGTGCGGCCCTGGCTCGCCGACGCGTGCTACCTCGCCGGCGCGCTGCTCTGGTTCGTCCCCGACCCGCGGATCGAGCGCGCGCTCGACCGGTCCCCCGTCCCCCAGCCCGATTCCCATGACTGACACATCCACGTCGCGTCAGGACGTCGTCCGGCAGTTCTACGCCATCTTCGCGAGCGGCGACGTGTCGCGGTTCGACGACGTGCTCGCCGACGGCTGGGAGCTCAAGCCCGCGCTCTTCGGCATGCCCGGCACCCGCGCGGGCGAATCGCAGGCCATTGCCTACCTGCACGGCGTGCTCTCCGACATCTCCTATACGGTCGAGGAGATCTACGACTGCGGCGACGTGGTCGCCTGCCGCAACACGCTCCGCGGCGTGCAGCGCGGCCCGTTCCTCGGCCTGTTCGCGCCCGGCGCCCGCATCGAGCTCATGACGATGGAGTTCCACACCGTGAAGGACGGCCGGATCGTCCGCACCTGGCACCTCGAGGACTTCTTCGGCGTGCAGCAGCAGCTCCGCGCCGCCGGCGCCACGCCGGCCGGGTGAGCGCGGCATGCCATCAGGGAGTCCACGCCTCGCCGTCGTCACCGGCGCATCCGGCGGCATCGGCGCCGCGCTCACCACGCTGCTCGCGGAGCGCGGGATCGCGCTCGTGCTGCTGGAGCGAGACCGCAAGAAGGCGGAAGCGTTCGCGGAGGGGGTGAATCGCGCGACGCCCGGGGCCGTGCGGGACGTGTTCGCGGCCGACCTCGCGAATCACGACGATCTGCGGCGCGTCGGCGCGGAGATCGTCGCCCGGTATCCCGCGGTCGACTACCTGTTCAACAACGCGGGCGTGCTGACCGAGACGCTGCAGATGTCCGCGAACGGGAACGAGCTGCACTTCGAGGTCAACACGCTCGCGCCCCTGCAGCTCATCGACCACCTGCGGCCCGCCCTCGCGCGGGCGCATGGTGCGACGATCGTCAGCACGTCTGCGGGCATCGCCGACCGCGCGACGAGCCTCGACTGGGATGAGCTGGTGAAACCGCGCGAGTTCAGCAAGCTCTTCGGACCGTACGTGCGGTCCAAGCAGGCGCTGAACGTGCTCACGGCCGCGCTCGCGCCGGAGTTAGGCGCCGACGCGATCGCGATCCGCACGGCCGATCCCGGCCCGACCCGCACCCGCCTCACGAAAGGCGCGGGGACGCCGTGGTGGATGCGCATCTTCTCCTGGGCGCTCCCGTCGCCCGCCAAGAGCGCGCGGAAAATCGTCGACGCCGCGCTGTCGCCGGGGTGGCAGGGGCGGAGCGGGATCTCGATCTCGGGCGGCAAGGTGCAGGTGCTGCCGCCGGCGCTCGCCGATCCCGGATTCCAGGCGGAGTTCCTCCGCCGCTGCCGCGCGCGTGTCGCGCCGTCGTCCTGACGCACGGGCGCGCGCCCACGACGGGCGCGTCCGGCAGCACCGCCCCGCGCGCAGCGACGTGCCCGCCGAGCTCGCGGACCCACGTCGGCGTTACCGTGCTCGACTCCACCGCGAGGGCGCCGGCCGCGAGCCCCGCCACGGCGCCGTGCCGTGCGCACGCCCATCGCGCCAAGGCCTAACACGGCGACACGACGCATCCGGAACTCCGGTCAAGGGCCCGCGCGCGGACGCGGCCGTGCGTTAGGCATCCGTCAGGCCGCCCGCCCGTACCACCGGAGTACGCGCAGCGCGCGCAGCGTGTTCCACCGGCTCGGGTGGCCTTCACGCTCGTCCAGCTCGACCGGCAGGCGGCCGGGGTACCGGACGTCGAGCGGCCACCGTCCGCTGCCGTCGCGTTTCGACGCGACCAACGCGACCGCCTCGGCAGCCCGTTCGTCCGGCGCGGCGGAGGCGCGGCGCAGGTAGTCCAAGCCGCGCAGCACGTCATAGCGCCACCAGGGCGGGAAGGCGAACTGGCTCCAGGCGCCGCCGCCCTTCCGATCGCTCGCGATCACCGCACCGCTCGAGCGCCGCCGGAGGAGCCGGCGCTCGAGGAGGTATTCCTGTCCGCGGAGGCGCGCCGCGGTCACGGCCGAACCGCCGTGCGCGCGCTCGTACTCGAGCATCGCCTCCAGCGCGCAAACGGTCGTGTTGAACGACCCGCGCGCGGAGCGGTGGGGGGCCTCGCAGTTCCAGCCGCCGTCGGGTAGCTGCTCGCCGAGCAGCCGGTCCACGAGGCCGTGGACGTCCTGGCCGAAGTAGGCGCCGGCCGCCACGACCTGCGCGTTGATGCACGGCTCGACCTCGCCGGCGAAGAACGCGTTGCCGGCGCACGTCGGCGGGCCGCAGCCCTCCCAGGTGACCTGGTCGCGCACGCGTTGCACCGCGCGCCGTGCTTCCGCGCCCGCGGGGTCGAGCCCCAGTTGGGCGAGCAGCCAGAGGACGTGCATCGTCGAGTCCCAGCCGCGGTTCCACGCCGCGCCCCCCCACCGGCCGTCCGTCGCCTGCAGCGCGAGGAGCTGCGCGCCCGCGCCCTCGCGGGCGACCCTGGCCCGCTCGGCCGCGACCTCCGCCGCAGGTGCGTCGGTCAGGTCGCGCAGCACCTGCCACCGGATCGACGGGTCGGAATTCAGCAGCCACGCGGTGACGGTCACGACTCTCTCGTGCAGTGGGGCGGGAAGGCATGGCAGGGACCGAGCGGCGCGGCGGCCGGAAGCTGATACACGCTCGGCCACCTGTCGACACCGATCGTGCGCCGGCGCGGGTGACGACTCCGGCGTCGTCGTGTTGCCGCCGACGCGGAACGTGAGTCCCGCGCCATCGAAGGCGCACGCGCCGTACATTCGTCGGCGTGTGGCAGCGGCCCCCGACCCTTCACGCCGCCGAGACGGTGGCGGCCGTTTCCCTCTCGAGCGGGCTGGCCGCCGCGCTCCCCGCGCGCTACGCCCAGCGCAGGCGGCAGCTGGAAGACGCGTTCGGCCTGACGATCATCGAGGCGCCGCACGCGCTCGCCGACGACGCGTGGCTGCGCAGCCACCCCGAAGCACGCGCCGCCGACCTGCACTGGGCGCTCCAGCACCCGGACGTGCGCGCGATCGTGAGCACGATCGGCGGCGACGACGCGGTGCGCCTGCTCCCGCACCTCGACCTCGATCTGATTCGCGCGCGACCCAAGGCGTTCCTCGGTTTCTCGGACAGCACGGTGCTGCTGCTCGCGTACCTCGCGGCCGGGGTGGTCAGCCCTGGCCGAGTTCGGGCGCGCGGACCTGCCGGTGGTCGCGAAGCTGGACGTCGGGTACACCAGCCCGCAGCTCGTACTGTCCTTGGGGGGCCGCGTCGCGGTCGATCCGGTGGTGCGGCGCATCACGGTGCTGGACGCACCGACGGCGGGTGACTGAAGCGGCCGCAGCCGACGGCCAACATCAAACGCGGTGCCCACCCTCGCGACCGCCTCAGCGCGCGCGGACGGTCACCTTCCGGATTCGGTCGAGCTTCGGGTATTTCGCGTCCAGGAAGGCGTTGGACTCGTCGTACAACCGTTTCGTATTCGCCTTCGCCATCGGCCGCTCGCCGTAGCCGGCGTAGAGGCGGGCGGCGACATCCATCCCCTTGACGACACGCCCGATCGGCGCGAAGCCAAGCGCGTCGAGCTCTGCGTTGTCGCGCAGGTTGATGAAAATGTTCGTCGTGCGGTCGTCAGGCTTGAACTGGGCGAAGCTGACCGTGCCGCGGGCGTTCGACGCGCGCCGTGCGTCCGGCGGCAGCATCTCCCGGCTCCAGACGCTCGCGATGGCCGGATCGCCAGCGAGGCCGAACTGCGCGACGAACCCGTCGACGACGCGGTAGAAGCGCGAGTCGTCGAAGTAGCCGGCGCGTGCGAGGTTGTACACGCGATCGACCCCGTGCGGCGCCCACGCCCGTCGGAGCGCGACGGTGATCGGCCCCCGGGTCGTCTGGAGGTCCACGAGCACCGTGTCCGGGGCCCGCGTCGACCAGAACGGGTCGGTCGGCCAGTACAGGGCCGTGTGGCGCCGGGCCGAATCCGTCGGCGCGGCGGGCGCCGGGGCGGCCGGTGCGCGACGCGGGGACGCCTGCCCGCGCGAGACGTGGGTCGCGGCCGCCAACAGGCCCGCGACGAGAAGTGTGCGATGCAAACGCATGACCCGAAGCGAAGGATGAGCGCGCCGCGCCGGGCGCGGAGCCTCGGCGGCACCAGAGGCCCAACTTACTCGCACACCGGGGCGGCGTCGGTCCTTCCTCGATTCGCGCGAGTCGAGTCGCCAGTCGCCCGAGCGGTCGGCTCACTTCGCCGCGACGGTGAACTCCTCCACCATGCCGTGCATCTCGTGCGGCTTGCCGTCCTTCACGTCGGGGATCCAGCACACCAGGCCGTACCGCCCGGGGGTGAGCGTCGTCGTGAACGTGCCCGTGCGCCCCGTGGCCAGGCCCGACATGCCGGGGGTCGGCTCGGCGGGCGACGGTCCCTGCATCCCACGCGCGAACCACGCATCGAAGTCCTTCATCGTCTTGCCGGGCGCGAGCTTCACGATCACCGCCTCGTGCTCGAGCGCGCCGGTGTTCATGACGTGGATGGTGTGTTTTCCGGCGACGAGCGGCTTGGAGAACTTGAACCCGTAGTCGAACAGTTCGAGGTGCACGTCCGGCGCGGACTCGGGCACGGACGAGGTGGAGGCGGCCGTTGGTGTGACGCCGCCGGGTGCGGTCACGGTGAGCGGCTGGATCATCCCCTTCGCCATGTGCGGCACCGGCACGCCGGGCGACGGGACCCAACACACCAGGACGTAGTGGCCCGCCGCGAGCGTGACGGTCGCGTCGATGGTCTGTCCGGGCCCGGCGGCGTTCGGCCCGCCGGCGCCGATGGCCCACGGCGTGGGCCGGTTGGCCTTGATCGCCGCCACGTACTCCGCCAGGGTCTTACCCTGCGTGAGCTGGACGATCGAGATCTGGTGGATTTCGTTGCCGTCGTTCGCGAGCCGGAACGTCGTCGTGCCCGCTTCGATGCTGGCCGGCGCGATGAAGGCGAACTCCTTGGCGTGGACGGTGACGAGGGGATGCGCGACCCGCGTCGACGCCGGCGCGGTGTGTCGGATCGACGCCGGCGCGACGGTGGCGGCGAGGAACAAGGCGGCGGCGACGGCTCGGAGCATGGCTGACCTCTGGGGATTGGTACGGTGGGGATCGGGCGTGGGGCGGTTCGGGCGGGCGCCGCCGTGCGGCTTACGGGTCCGCGGAACACCGGCGTCCTCCGCGGACCGGACGTACGCTCACGCCCGAGTGAACGCAGTGCGGCTTCGGCGGGCCGTCAGGCCCGCGCACCCCAGCGCCGTGCCGCGACGCCCACGGCGAGCGCGCCCGCCGCGACGAGCACCGCCGTCGTCGGCTCGGGCACCGTCGTGGCCGGCGTATCGAGCGTGTACGCCATGCCCGCGACCCCGCTGTAGAAGCCGGTGCGGTCGACGCGCACGTCCGCGCACCCCGCCGAGCCGGGCGGGTCGGTGAGACCCAACCCGGCACGCCAGAGATACGTGACCGTGAGCTGTCCCGCTATGCTGCCGTACTGCGGGTCGCTCGGGAATGCGTATCGCGGGTAGTTGCACCGGTTGCCGAGCAGGGCGGTCGGCGCTGCGTCGAAGTCGAGCAGCCCGGGTTGAGCGCGCGCGACGCGGCCGGGGAGGGCCGCCGCGAGCACGGCACCGCCGAGCACGGCGAAGATCCCTCGTACGACAGGTCGGGCGCGGAACGAGGGGCGGGCGGACGTAAACATTCGCGTTCTGGGCTGGGATGACGGGACCGCGTGGGACCGTCACGTTCGCCTGACCGCGTCAAGTCGTGGGCAGCGTGCGTCAACCCGTTGTACGGCCTGTACTTGACGGGCGTCGTCAGCGCCCCCTCGCGCCGGCGGGTCGAGGCTACCGCGTGCATGCGCGAGGTCGAGCGCGCGGCGGCGGACCGTCACACCGGGCGCAGGTCTCGTGGTACGCCGGACAGACGAATGCGTCAGGCGGGCCGCGCGTCCGGGCGCCGATGCGCGCGGCGTCGCGCGCGGTGTTGCTGCCAGCCGAGCGCTCCGAGACCGGGGACGAGTAGCGCGAGCGAGACCGGCTCCGGCACGACCGACGGTCCGCCAACCGCCACGACCGAGATGCCGTCGATGAAGGGGCTGTTGTTGGCGAATTGCCTGGGCGTCAGGTCGTCGAAGCGCAGGCGGGTCACCGACCCGCCCGCGGTGAAGTCGAAGCCGAAGGTCCCACACGGGCGCGTGAGCGTGCCGAGCAGGACGGTCTGTGTCAGCGCGTCGATTGCGGTGCCGATGGTGACGCGGAGCGACGCCGGGCTGGTATACGATCCGGGTGTTCCGGTCAGCGGCGCGCCGGTCTGCTCGTCGCCGGCCAAGAAGGTCAGCCGATAGGTCTGCCCGATGGTGGTCGCGAGATCCTGGTAGGCCCAGGAGCCGAGCGCGGGGTTCGCCGTGGTGGCCTGCTCCCCGTCGGAGTTGAGGAACAGCGATTGCCGCCCCTCACACGTACGCTGCACCCCGAACGGTGTCCCGTACTCGAGGAACACCTTGTTCGACCCGGTCGCGACCGTCCAGTCGGGGATTGCGGCCCCCGTGATCGTGGAGAAGGCGTCGCCGTTTCCGGGGAACGCGGGCAGTTCGAAGCCGCCGTTCCCGACGAGGTTCTGTGCTCTGGCGGGGCTGGCGAGGAGGCACGCGGCGGCAACGGCCAGCGGCGCGCGGGGGGACATCAGCAGTTGGGCGATCATGCGACGGCTCTTGGGGTCGGGTGTGGGACCAGCGAGGCGGGGATGATCGGTGCGAGGCGTCAGCGCCGCGTTTGCGGCCGCGCTGACGGCGCGCTGACGGCGCGGTGACGCGTCGCGTGATCCGGAAGGCGCTGCCACGCGGGGCGGGTGTGCTCTATCCGGCGCCGCCGCGTCGGCGTACGTTCGCGGCGGAGGACGCCCCATGCCCGCGATCCGTCTGTGCCTGTTCGGCCCCGTGCAGCTCCTCGTGCGCGACGGGGCGACCGAGCGTCCGCTCCCCGTCCAACCGAAGCCGCTCGCTCTGCTCCTTTATCTCGCCCTGGACGACGCGGGCGGCGGACCGGTGCGCCGCGATGTGCTGCTCGCGCGCTTCTGGCCAGACCTCGACGACGCGCGTGCGCGCGCGGCGCTGCGCCAGGCGCTCTTCCACCTCCGCCGGGTCGTCGGGGCGCCGGCGCTCCCCGTCCGGCCTGACGACAGCGTCGCGCTCGCCCCGGGTTCGATCGACTGTGACGCCGTTGCCTTCGATCTCGCCATCGCGCGCGACGCGCCCGCGGAGGCGCTCTCGTTCTACCGCGCGCCGCTTCTCGAGGGGTACCATGTCGACGGCGTCAGTCCCGAGTTGGACCAGTGGTGGGACGCGGCCCGGGCGCGGTACGCGCAGGCGGCACATCGCGCGGCCTGGACGTTGGCCGAGCGCGCCGAGGCGGCCGGCGACGCGGTCGCCGCGGGCCGCACCGTGCGTCGTGCGCTGGCGCTCGCCCCGTACGACGAGCCGTCGCTGCGGCGCGGGCTGGCCCTGCTCGAACGGATCGGCGACATCGCGGGGGCGCTGGCCCTGGCCGCCGCGTTCGCGCGACGACTCCGCGAGGAGTTTGGCGCGACCCCCGACGTCGCGACGCGTGCGTTCGTGGCGCGCCTGCGTACGTCGGCCGGTCCGCCCGACGGTCGCGAGGCTGCCGCAGCGATGCCGCGCGTGCTCGGACCGCCGCCCGGCGCGGGCGCGCGGCCGCCTGCGACAGCTGGCGTCGACCCTCCCACAGGCGCGGGGTCCGTCACGCGCGTCGCACCTGGCCGGCGCGCGCGCCGGGGCGCGGTCGGTGTCGGGCTCGCCCTCGCGGTGGCGCTCGGGATCTTCACGCGCGCGCGCGCGCGAGCGCCCGCGACGGTGCGTCAGGACGTGCTCGATCCGGCGGCGATCACGGCCCAGTCGCCGCTCACCCGCCGGCTCTTCGCCGAGGGTCTGACGCGGCTCTACCACGAGTCGGACCCGGTCGAAGCCGCCCGGCTGTTCGAGTCCGCGCTGCGCGAGGACTCCAGCTGCGCCATGTGTGCGTACGCCGCGGCCCGCGCCGACCTCGCCGTCGACATGGGGCTCTCGCGCCGTCTCCTCCGCACCGCAGTCCGGCTCTCCGGCCGGGTCAGCCGGGTCGAACGGCTCGTCATCCGCCAGTGGTGGGCGTCCCTCGGCAACGCTCCGGAGCAGCTCGCCCTTGCCGACTCCCTCGCGGCGCAGTTCCCCGACGATCCCGAGGTCGTTCTGGCGCGGGGCAGCGCGCTCGAGGTCGAGGGACGTTTCGCCGACGCGCTCGCCTGCTACACCCGTCTGTTGCGCGAGGCGTCGTCCGCAGGGGAAGTCACCTGCCCCCGGTGCGAGGCATACGCGGCCGTCGTGCGCGCGTACGGCGCCGCCGACTCCATCGACGCCGCGGTGCGCGCCGCACAGGAGTGGACACGTGGTGAACCACGGTCGGCCGCCGCGTGGATGGGACTCGCGTCCGCGCTCGCCCTCGCCGACCGGCCCGACGCGGCGCTCGCCGCGGTCGACGCGGCCGAGCAGGGCGAGGGCCGCCCGGGCGTGGGGGCCGCTCTCCTCGCGCGCGCGGCGCTCGCGTTGCGCGCGGAACGGTACGCCGCAGCGGATACCGCGCTCCGCGTCGTCGCCGCGCACGGGACGGCCGTCGAGCGCCAGTCGGCGCTCTGGTGGTGGGCGATCCTGCTGCGGTATCGCGGCCGTCCGCGCGAGGCGCTCGCGTTGGTCGAGGGCCCGCTCCGCTGGAGCGAGCGGCGCGGGCTCGCGCTGGCTGCGTACCCGCACACCCTGATGGAGGGTCAGATCCTGCTCGAGAGCGGGCGCGCGCGCGAGGCTGCGCTGCTGTTCCGGGCGCTCAGCGTACAGCGCGAACCCGAGGACTCGGGCATGCCTGGCATGGTCGCGCGCAAGCGGGCGTGGGCACTCACCCATGCCGCGACCGCCCTTGCAGCGGTGGGCGACACGGGTGCCGTGGCCGCACTCGCCGACACGGTCGAGCGCGAGGGGCGCGGAAGCGCGCTCGCCCGCGACCACCACCTGCACGAGTACGTACGGGGTCTCGTGTGGGCCGCGCGCGGGGAGCCGGAGCGCGCGCGCGAGGCCTTCCGGCGTGCGACGCTCTCTCGCACGCACGGGTTCACGCGCGCGTCGCTCGCGGAGGCGCAGCTCCTGGTGGCGACGGGTCGGGCCCGCGAGGCGATCCCGCTCCTCGCCCTGACGCTGCGCGGCGAGCTCGAAGGGTCGAATCTGTACGTGACGCGCCCCGAGCTGCACGAGACGCTCGCCCGCGCGTACGATGCCGTGGGGCGCCCCGACAGCGCCGGCACGCACTGGGAGGCTGTCGCGTGGGCGTGGGCGGGCGGCGAGGACGGGTACCGCGCGCGCGCGGACACCGCCTCGAGTCACCTGGCGAGAGACGGCCGGCACGGCCGCGCGATCGACCGCGGGACTGCGGACGCCTCCCATGACGGCGTGCCTCAGCCGCCGGACGGGGTCGCACCTGCGCCGCGCCGCGGGCGCCGGGACGCGCGCGTCGGGCGGAGTACAGGCCTGCGTCAGCGGCGGCCTCAAGGCTGAAGGTCGAGACCAATCGACCACAGGCGACGGACGAGTCGCGCACCGCCGCGTCCGACACGACGTTGTACAGGAACCCCAGCCCGCGGGCCGGCGGCACGGCACCGTTCGCGTTGGCCGACCTTCTGGCCGCGTCGGGCCGCTCCCCCCGCGAGCCGCGGGTGTGGCGTCACAGGGCCGTGTCTCGGTGCCGTATGGCGATGTATGATGCGCTGTCGACCACGCTCGCGGCTCGCTGTCGCGTGGGACGTCGCACACGTCGCCGTGTTCGCCGGGCGGTTGCCGTCGGGTGGCGCGGGATCAACCAAACGGTGAACCACCGCGCCCGCAGGGCCCACGCTCCGGGCGCGATCGCGCACCATCCGGTTCCGCACCCCGCACACAAGGAGTCCGTCGCGTGATCCCGATCTCCCGTAGGGACTTCCTCTCGTCCGCCCCGCTCGCCGCGGCGGGCGTCGTCGGACTCGCGAGAGTCGAGCGTGCGTTAGGCATTCGCCGCGCGGACGACGTCGTGGCGGAGACGGCCTACGGCAAGGTGCGTGGCGCGCGCGTCGCCGGGGTGAGCGTGTTTCGGGGCGTCCCCTACGCCGGGCGGGTCTCCGGCGACCGGCGCTTCCGCCGACCCGCGCCCCTCGCGCCCTGGACGGGCGTGCGCGACGCGCTCCGGCTCGGCCCGCCGGCGATCCAACCGCCGAACCAGACCTACGGCGTCGACGAGCCGCTGCCGGCCGAGGATTGCCTCGTGCTGAACGTGTGGACGCCCGCCTGCGACGGGCGCAAACGGCCGGTCATGTTCTACAGCCACGGCGGTGGGTTTTCGACGGGGTCGGGGGGGAGCCGCAGTCAGGACGGCACCAACCTCGCGCGCGAGTTCGACGTGGTCGTGGTCGAGACCAACCACCGGCTCGGGCTGCTCGGCTTTCTCTACCTCGACGAGGTGGCCGGCGAGGCGTACGCGGGCTCGGGCAACAACGGCCTCCTCGACATCGTGGACGGGCTCCGGTGGGTGCACGAGAACGTCGCCGCGTTCGGCGGCGACCCGGGCAACGTGATGGCGTTCGGTGAGTCGGGCGGCGGCGCGAAGACCTCCTGCCTCTACGCGATGCCGAGCGCGGCGCCGTACTTCGCCAAGGCGTCCATCGAGAGCGGCCCGGGCGTTCGGATGACCCCGCGCGAGGTGGCCGCCGCGACCACGGCGGGCCTGCTGAAGCAGTTGAACCTCGCGCCGAGCGGGTGGCGCCGGCTGCTGGACCTGAGCGCGGCCGACCTGCTGGCGCTCCAGATGCGCGTGCCGCCCGTCGCGCCCGGGGCGTCCGCGAGACTCCCGGTGTCGCGGCCCCCGCGCGGGATCGGGCCCGCGGCACCGGGCGGCTACGCGCCCGTGGTGGACGGCGTGGTGCTCCCGCGGCACCCGTTCGACCCGACCGCGCCGGCCATCTCGCGCGACAAGCCGCTCATGGTCGGCTGGAACGAGGACGAGTACACCTTCTTCGCCTGGGCGGCGAAGGACACGAGCGGGTTCGGGCTGGACTGGGGCGGGCTGCAGGCGAAGCTGGCGCCGCGGTTCGGCGCGGAGACGACGCGCGTCGTGGACACCTATCGGCGCAGCCGCCCCTCGGCCTCCCCGACCGACGTCTACGTCGAGGTGGAGACGGTCACGCTCATGGGGCTCGGCTCCATCGACATCGCCGAGAAGAAGGCGGAGCAGGGAGGCGCGCCCGCGTACCTGTACAACTTCGGCTACAAGTCCGAGGTGAAGGTTCCCGGTACGGACTACCCGATGGGAACGCCGCACGCCGCCGACATCGCGTTCAAGTTCCTCAACGTCGACTCGCCGAGCCCGTTTTCGGGCGGCCGGCCGGAGCGCCTAACGGCGGCGCGGAACATGGCCGCGCTCTGGACGAGCTTCGCCCGCACGGGCCGCCCCGAGGCGCCCGGTCAGCCGGCGTGGCCGCCGTACGACCTCGCGCGCCGGCCGACGATGCGCATCGACGTCGCGTGCCGGGTGATCGACGACCGGCACCGCGCCGAGCGCGAGCTGTGGACGTCGCTCGGCTACCTCGGCTGACGCGACGCAGGCGTTCTCGGCGCCGCGCCCGGCGCCGGACGCCGCTCAGAGCACCCGCCACACGGAGTAGCACGCCAGCTCTTTCAGCCGCTCGATCCCGCCCCGCCGGCGGCACGCGTCGAGGTCCATCTCCTTCGCGAACGCGAGGTCGTCGAGGAACTGCCGCTCCACGGTTCCCGCGACCAGCGCGTCGGCGACCAGCAGCACGGTTTCCTCGTTGAACGAGAGCGAGCGGTTGTCGGCGTTCATGCTGCCTAACGCGGCGAAGTGGCCGTCGACGGTGAGCGTCTTGGCGTGCATCATCACCGGCGCGTACTCGAACACCCGAACCCCGGCGCGCAGCAACTCCTCGTAATGCGCGCGGCCGGCGTACCAGGTGCTCCGGACGTCGGTGGCCGGGCCGACGGTGAGGATCCGCGTGTCCACGCCGCGCCGCGCGGCGGCGGCGAGCATCTCCCGAATCCCGCGGTCGGGGACGAAGTAGGAGTTGGCGATGTACAACGTGCGGCGTGCACTGGCGATGGCGTAGGTGAAGAAGCGCTCCGCCTCCGTGCTGCCGACCGACGGCGACGCGTGCAGCAGCCCGGCGACGACGCCGTCCGCCACCTTGCCGTCCCGCTCGCGCGCCGGGATCTCGACCGGCAGGATCAGCAGCTCGTGCGTCGATTCCGCCCAGCAGGCGGTGAACGCGGCCCGCAGCTGATCCACCGCGGGCCCGAGGAAGCGCACGTTGGAGTCGCGCCACTGGCCGGGCGACCGGCCGTCGCCGAACCACTTGTCCGCGATGCCGAAGCCGCCGGTCCAGCCGATCCGGCCGTCGACACACACGACGCGGATGTGCGCCCGATGCTGGAGGGTCCGGATCCCGCGGAGTACGAGCGGGCGGAAGCACTCGACGCGGACGCCGCCGGCCCGGAGCGCGTCGAAGTAGTCGCGCGGCAGCGAGGTGCCGAACGCGTCGTAGAGGAAGAGCACGCGAACGCCCTGGCGCGCACGGTCGACGAGGATGTCGCGCAACTCGTCGGCCATCCGGCCGGGCTCGCAGTAGTAGAGTTGGAGCGTGATCGAACTCCGGGCGCCGCGGAGGTCGGCCCAGAGGCGCCCGTACGTCTGATCGCCGTTCCAGAAGACCTCGACGTGATGGCCCGCGAACATCGGGGTGCGGCTCACGAGTTCCATCGACGTGCGGAAGGCCGGATTCTCGACCGGCGGGAGCGGCCCGTCGGAGGCGACGACGGCGTCGATCGGTGTCCCGCGCACCGCGCTGAGCAGGCCGACGAGGGCGAACGTTCCGAGAATCAGGCCGGCCGTGAGGAGCGCGAATAGGAGCATCGGCAGTGCGCGGGTTCGGTCGGGTGACGGAAGTGGCGAGGACGGGGCGGTGCGGCGGCATCGCGACTCCGCAACGGGCAAACCCGATACGCGAGCTGCGCCGGCCCAGCGGAGCGGGCCGGAGGGGCGACGCTAGAAGTCGGTGATGTCGCCGGGGGTGAGCGGGACGAACGCGCGCCGCTCGAAGCGGCGGCCGCGCTTCACCGTCCAGACCACGCTCTTCAGGTTGGCGAGGTCGTCGAGTGGGTTGCGCGCCAACACCACGAAGTTCGCGAGCTTGCCGGCTTCGATGCCCCCCATCGCTTGCGCCTGCCCCACGGCACGTGCGCCGACGAGCGTCGCGGCGCTGAGCACGGCGCTCGCCGGCATCCCCGCTTTCGTGGCGAGCGCGTCGAGTTCGTGGAAGAGGTCCGGCCAGGGATCGGTCCAGGGCGCGACGCTGTCCGTGCCGGCTGCGATCGGCACCCCCGCGCGGAACGCCTGCCCCGTGATCGCGCCGCCCACGGCGTCGTCGCAGCTGCCGGGCGGTAGCGGCGTCCGCACGGTCGGCGGCGCGGTCGCGATGGCGAACGTCCAGACCGTCGCGTCGACGATCGTGCCCGCGCGCGCCATCGCCGTGAACAGGTGGGCGAGGCCCGGGTGGCGCCCGCCCCGGAACGCGTCGAGCGGCACCGGCGCCCGCGGCGCTGCCCACTGCGGCACCTGCGCCTGCGTCTTCCGCACCAGCAGACAGGCGTGGGACAGCGCATCGACCCCCGCCGCCACGACGTCCGACGGCTTCGCGGGGAAGAGCGTGGCGTGCGACCACACGAGGAGGTGCTGGCGGTGGGCCACCGTCGTGATCCGCGCCGCGAGGGCCGGCGACAGGTCGGCGTAGAGCTTGACCGCGGTTGCGGACGTCCCGCGCGCGCGCGCGACCGCCAGCGGGAGCTCCGTCGAGTCCGTGACCGCCTGCATCCAGGGCAGCTGCCCGGGCACGCCGCCGGCGGACACCTGGACGGTGCGCCGGTCGGTGAAGAAGGTGCGACCCGCCATGACGGCGGCGAAGTAGATGTCGGGGCCGGCGATCTCGCCGACCAGACTCGCGCGCGTGAGCTCGCCCACCGCGCGCAGGTCGTCGGCCATGTCGCGCACGGCCGTCACGCCGCCATAGAGGTCGCGCCGCAGGACGGCTTCCGCCTGCCGGCGGTTGGGCGGCGTCGCCAGGTGCACGTGGGCGTCGATCAGGCCCGGGAACAGATAGCGACCCCCGAGGTCGACCACCGTCGCCCGCGCGGCGAGCGCCGGATCCAGCGCCCCGTCGATGAG
Organism: uncultured Gemmatimonadales bacterium; assembly: GCA_963851265.1. GTDB lineage: Bacteria > Gemmatimonadota > Gemmatimonadetes > Gemmatimonadales > Gemmatimonadaceae > BPUI01. Next base: position 21,577 of record CAWKNZ010000006.1, on the reverse strand, counting down.
CGTCGCGTGTCGGTAGATGACGCGGGTCTCCGGGCCGGGCGGCGCGAACGGGAGCGGCGCCTGGGCCCGCGTCGTCGTCGGCCACGGCAGCCCGGCGCCCATTCCGGCACCCAGGACGACGATCAGCCCGAGGGCGGAGGAGCGGCGCATGGCCCCAATCTCGTCGGGCGCGCGCCGGACCGCGACCCGCCGGGGGCGGAGCTGACGCGATGGCACCTCGCGCGACCCCTCGTTTGTCAGGGCGGTTCGACCGCACGCGAGCGAGACGCGACGAACTCGCGCGATTGCGTCACGGGTCGTCTCGCGAGGCGGCGGAGGCGTGCTGGGGCACGCGCCGACGCCATGCCGCGAGACCCATCGGCAGTCGACGATCGACACGCGACCGCCTAACGTCCTGACACCGACCGCACCCGTCGACGCGGGTCCGACCCGGGGCGCCGTGATCGCCCGGCGGCGCATTCTCGGTTGTTCAGAGCAAGGCCGCGATGCGCGGGCCACGATCGTTCGCCAGGCGCCGCCGCACGCAGCATTGGGAAAGGTCCGTCGTCGACGCGGAGTGCCACGCGCCTCCGTTGCCGTCCACCGTGCGTAAAGGAGACCCAAGGCGATGTGGCGAGGTATCGGATCGTGTGGTGACACGAAACTCGCGGTCGACGACGTCGATTCCGACCGATGGGCAATCGCGAGCGTGACCACGAAAGGTGCGCTCGGCATGACCGTGACCATCTTCGATCTCGTGAACGCGCGCACGTACCGCGCGCACCGCCTGAAGGTGACCGCCGGCGGCGTGGGGGCCGGCTCCCCGGTCACGTACTCGCCCGAGTCGTCGATGTCGAACTATGCGTATTTCTCGACGTCCCATCCGGTCAACTTCGACGCGTTCGACGGCGTGGGCGCGCGCATCATCGGCGGGAGTGCGCTCCTCTACTCCTGGTCCTCGCTCACGCTCTGGGAAGGCGCGGCGTATACCAGCCGCGGCCTCGCGACGGCACGCATGTCGGGCTGGGGCGTCGCGACTCCCGGCGGCTCGGTGGACCACGGCGTCGCACAACTCATTTACTGCGACGGCGACCCGATCGGCGTGCCCCAACTACCGGTCAATATCTCGGTACCGCCGTCGCCAGAGCAGATCCACCCGCACGTCGAGATCACGGTGCAGGATGACTCCCTGGTCGTGATCCTGCGCGGCGACGTCCTCTTCGACTTCGACAAGTCGGCCATCAAACCAGAGGGGAACGCAGCACTCGAGCAGGCGGCGGCGATCCTCCGGTCTCAGGTCCGGGCAGAGTCGACCGTCCAGATCAACGGCTACACGGACAACGTCGGGACGGACGCGTACAACTTGCGCCTGTCGCAACAACGCGCCGAGGCGGCCGCGACGTGGTTCGTGTCCCGCAAGTACTTGCCGGCGTCGAAGATCGTCTCGGACGGCTTCGGGGCCGCGGTGCCGGTGGCGCCGAACGGGGATGCCGCCGGGCGCGCCAGGAATCGCCGCGTGGAGATCTTCGTCCGAAACCGGTAGGCGCAACTTCCTGGTTGGTACGCGAAGGCCCAACGGTCGAGTTCGATCTCGCGCAGGTCGCCGGCGAGGAACACCGCCTTCGGGGCTCTGCCTAACGCGACGCGTGCGGCCGCTCGGGTGCCGAACCTTCCGGAGGTCACGCGATCAGCGGAGCGGCGATCACCCGCGCCGGCCACGATGCCGGAGATGGCCCGTCACCCGAATCGGAGCGCGTGCCCGGCGAGCAACGGGCCGATGGCCGCCGGATCGATCTCCAGCCCGTAGCGCTCGGCCGGCGCCACGATGCCCGGGATGCCGGGAGCGGGCGCGTTAGGCGTCGTGAGCCCAGCGAGCTCGTCGAAGTGCCGTTCGAACCCCGCGGGCGAGATGATCGCGAGGAGGCGCACCGGGGCGGGACCCGCGTTCCAGACCGTGTGCCACTCGCCGCGCGGCCTGCGCACGACCTCCCCTGCGCCGGCGCGCGCTCCGTTCCGACGCGACGCGCAGCTTCCCGGTAGCTTGACCCTGCCGAGCTGGCCGACGGCAGGCCCCGCGGTCGCGATGCGCGGTCTCACGGTACCCGTCGCCCGGGCCGCCGGGATCCATGCCGGGCGCGAGGCGCCCCACCCGCACCAGAGAGCGTGATTGCGACTCGCCGACTTCATCCTCGCGAACCGAGAGCCGATTCTGGCCGAGTGGGAGGCGTTCGCTCGCACGTGCGCGCCGGCCGGCCGGCCGATGGACATCGTGGCGCTTCGGGATCACGCCGGGGAGATGCTCACGGTGATCGCCGCCGACCTCGCGGCACCGCAGACCTCGCGCGCCCAGTCCGAGAAGGCCATGGGCCGTGCACCGCGCGGCGACCAGGCCACGCCGACTGCCGCCGGGCAGCACGGGGTGGGACGGGCCGAGAGCGGCTTCACCGTGGACCAGATGGTGGCCGAGTACCGGGCGCTTCGCGCCAGCGTGATCCGGCTGTGGACGAAGTCGCAGGGTGTGTTGGAGACGGAAGACATCGAGGACCTCACGCGGTTCAACGAGGCGATCGACCAGTCGCTCGCCGAGTCCGTCGCCAGCTTCAACCAGAACGTGGAGGAGGCGAAGGAGACGTTCCTGGCCATCCTCGGCCACGACCTGCGCACGCCACTCGGGGCGATCCGCACGTCCGCGGAGTTCATGCTCGACACCGGCGAACTCAAGGCGCCGCACCGCATGCTGGCCGCGCGTATCGCGCAGAGCGCGCGGCGCTCGGTGACGATGGTCGGCGACCTCCTGGACTTCACGCGCACCCGGCTCGGCGGCGGGATCCCGGTCGTGCGGACCGAGATGGAGCTGAGCCGCGTCGTCCGGGACGTCGTCAGCGAAGTCGCCGCGGCGTATCCGAGCTGCCCGATTCGCGCCGACACGCGCGTCGAATTGCGCGGGTGGTGGGACGCCGAGCGGCTCACGCAGGCGTTCGGTAACCTCGTCGGCAACGCGGCGCAGCACGCGGCCGAGGGCACGACGGTCAGCGTCGACGTGCACGGGACCGACGAGCAGGTCACCATCGCGGTGCACAACCGCGGGGCGGTCATTCCGCCCGAGCAGATGGACGGGCTCTTCAACCCGATGAAAGCGCGACGGGCGCCCCGGACGGCGGCCGCCCGCGGGCCGACCGGAAGTCTGGGCCTGGGCCTCTACATCGCCGAGCGAATCGTCAGCGCGCACGAGGGTCGCCTCGAGGTGCAATCGTCGGAGGCGGCCGGCACGACGTTCACCGTCCACCTGCCCCGTCACGCGGACTCGCCGCCCGCCGAGGCGTCGCGCACGCGCTGAGGCACCGGCGCGCCCGGCGTGTGCCGCGTCGTCGCGGCGACGGATGCCTAACGGGCGGAGAGCGGCGCGCGGTCTGGTGGACCTCGGAGTCGGTCTGACGACGTCGGCTCGCGCCCATCCGGTCGCGCGTCAGCGGCGCCGGAGGGCGCGCGTGAGCGCCCGGTCGAGCGCGTTGGCGAACGCCTGCTTGTCCCGTGGGCCGTACGCGCCGTGTCCGCCGGTCTCCACGCCGGCCCCCCGGAGCCCGTCCATGAAGTCCCGCACCGACAGTCGCTCGCCGACGTTCTCGGTGGTGTACTCCTCCCCCCGCGGGTCGATGACCGACACGCCGTTGGGCACGAGGAGCGCCGCGAGCGGGATGTCGGCCGTGACGGCCACGTCGCCGGCCGCCGCGTGCTCGACGATGTAGCGGTCCGCCGCGTCGGGGCCGCCCTCGACCCGGACGGCCGTGACGTGGGCGTGGCCGGGCGGCAGGAGCAACCGCTGGTTCGCCACCAGCACCGCGTCGATCCGCAGCCGCTCGGCCGCGCGGAGGCAAATGTCCTTCACATCGCGGGGCGCGGCGTCCGCATCGAGCCAGAGCTTCATCACCGTGGGAAGGGGGAGCGTCCAGGGAGGGCGCCGTAGGTGAGCGGGCCCGGCGGAAGGTACGACGGAACCGCGCGTGCGGCGCCCGGGGCACGTGGTCGACGACGCTATCGTACCTCGCCGGCCGCGCGCGGACCCGCTATCGCGCGGGACCGTGCGCGGTCGCCCACCCCACCCGCACCCCCGACCGATGGCCGACGCGCCCGACCTCCTGACCGCCACGGCCGAGTGGCCCGATGACGCAGCCTACGCGTGGTGGCTGAGCACGCACCCGGCCGGCTACGTGCTGGCCGTCAGCCCGAAGGACCCGCCGTTGTTGCACCGCGCGCGCTGCCCGGAGGTCGACCGGGACCGCCACCCCAAGCGGCTGCATGCGGCGGGGCGTCGGCAGATCTGTGCGGACGCCCCCGCGGCGCTTCGGGCGTGGGTCGCGCGCGAGCGGCCGGGGGCCGGCCCTGTGGTCGCCCGCTGCCCGAAGTGCGGTCCGTAGCAGCACCGCATCCGGCCTGCTCTGGGCTTTCCCGCGTCGCGCCGCCGAGCACACGAAGCACGAACATGCGGTCGGGCCCGACCGCGGCAGGCATAAACGACGGTCGGATGACGGTCGAACGACGCCGAGGGCCGCAAATCGACAGGTGGACGACGCCGGCGCCCCAACGTGCCGGTGTCACGGCGGCCCCGCACGGCGCGGCGGCCGCCCGTGGCGCCGGCCGCGCACGCGTCAGGCGAATCCCGCCGAGGGTCGCGCTCCGGTAGTCCTCCACCGCTCACGTCGGAGTTCGCCATGTTCGTCGCCGTCCCACGCCGCCGCGTCGCCACGATCGTCGCCGTACTTGCCTCGGTGGCGACCGGCACCGCCGCCGCGCCGACCGCCAGGGCCCAACTCGCGTTCACCCCGATCAACGTCCCCGGGGCGAGTCTCACGACGGTGTACGGCATCAGCAACGCCGGGCAGGTCGTCGGGCAGTACGACGACGCGTCGGGCACGCACGGCTACGTCTACGCCAACGGCACGTTCACCACGTTGGCGGTCCCGGGCGCGACGCTCACCAACGCGTTCGAGATCAACGACGCGGGGCAGGTCGTCGGCCTGTACAACGACGCGTCGGGGTCCCACGGGTTCCTGTATTCCGGTGGCACGTATACGAGGCTCACCGTCCCGGGCGCCACCGGGACGGCCGCGCGGGGCATCAACGACGCCGGGCAGATTCTCGGGTCCTACACGACCGCGGGCCACCAGAGCCTGTTCCTGTATGCGAACGGCGCGTTCAACTTCCTGCCCGACGTCCCCGGGGCGGCCATGACGTACGGCGCCGGGATCAACGACGCCGGCCAGATCACGGGAAATTACGGGATCGGACCGACGGATTTCCCGGCGAACAGCCGCGGGTTCATCTACGCCGGCGGCGCGTTCACCTTTCTCGACTTCCCGGGCGCGACCGCCACCTTCGTGCCCAAGATCAACGACCTCGGGCAGATCGCCGGCCGCTGGGTCGATGCCGCGGGCGTCAGCCACGGCTACCTGTACGAGGGCGGAGCGTACGCGTCGTACGACATCCCGGGCGCGACCTACACGAGCGGGTACAACATCAACGACGCCGGGCAGATCGCCGGGTGGTACCGGGACGGCACAGGAGCCGCGCACGGCTACCTGAGCACGGTCGCCGCGGTGACCGCGCCAGAGCCCGCGACGCTCGTCCTGCTGGCCGTCGGCATCGGCGCGCTCGGCGTGCTCGGCCGACGCGCCACGCGCGTCGATGCCTAACGGGACGGTGCCGCACCCCCGGTACGCGTCGCGCCCGTCGCCACGGTCGAGGCCCGACCGGGTGAGCGCCTGGACCTGTCACCGCCACGCGCCCGCCCAGGCGGCGGTGCATCGCCGTGCGCCGCGCGGCCACGCGGAGCGTCCGCACGAGGTAGAGGACGATCCACGCGGTGAACACGCGGTCGCCCAGATGCCGTCGCCCAGATGCCGTCGCCCACATGCGGTCTTCCGCAGCCGCGCGCCGGCGGTCGGACGTGCGGTCGGCGGCGCGCGGACGCGTGGGCGGCGCAGGAACACGACGCGTCTGCTGGCCGCGCCGCTCGGGATGTAACGATCACGTGACCGCGTCAACGTGCCAGCAGCGTGCGTCAACCCGTTGTCCGGCCGCCGCTTGACGACTGTCACCGGCGGTCGCATGTTGGCCCGCTGCCGCGCCATGCGGTTGCGGGACCGCCGCCCGCGAGGGCCGCGGGGCGGATGCGGCCGTGCAGTTCCGCCTCGCGCGGTGGGGCCACGCGGGGTGGACGCGCCCGCTCGTCGAGTTGGCTCGCGCCGAACTCGCGCTCGGCCACCCCGACCGTGCGCTGGTCGCGCTGCGCGACGCGCGCACGGGCGTCCTCGATGGCATGGGGCGTTACGCCACGCACTCCGAGCTCGACCTCTGGACGGCGCGCGCGTTTGCGGCGGCGGGGCAGGCGGATAGCGCCCGCGTGTACGCGGTCCGCGTCCGCGGCGCGTGGGCTGGCGCCGACCCTGCCGTGCGCCGCGCTCTCGCGACCTTGCCGGGGTGCAGCGCGGGAATGTGCGCCCGTTCCGGACGTGCGAGTTTCCCAGCGGTGCGCCGGGCGCCCACACGCGGCCCACCGTCGGAAGCGACTCCACGTCGTCGCCCAAGGCCCGACGTGCTCGGGTCGGTCACGCCACGCGCCGCGGAACGCGGGGCTCCGGTGCGGAGGACCCGCGGGTTCGCGCTCAGCACCGTGCGGTGACCGCGGGCGGGACTCCCGTGAGGTGACGGTCGCTCCGGGACGTGGCGCACGCGCCGGCCGCAGTGACCCGGTTTCGGATCGCTTTGCGCTTATAGGGACAGAGGGCATCCTGCCCCCGACCATCCCGCCGCGCGCCGACGGTCCCGCTCGGACCGCGCCGCCGTTCCCGCACAGACGCCGGAGACCGCCACATGAGTAGCACCGTACTCGCGCCCCTCGCCGCCCCCGAACGGGTCTTCCGCGCCCTCGCCGTCCGCACCGCGGTCGCCGACCACGACGCGTTCGTGCCCGCCGTCGTTCCCACCGACAACGGGGACGAGGCGCACTACACCGACAAGTGCGCCACGTACACGAAGGGGATTCTGCAGACCGGGATCGGCCTCGTCGATCTCGCCGCGTACGCGACCTTCCGCCGGGCGCTCGCCAGCGGCGATCCCGCCGACTACGAACGTATCACGCTCGGTGGCACGCGCACGCTCAACGGACCCCAGGGCGGCCTCGCCTTCGACCTCGAGTCGCTCGACGCGAGCCAGTTCCTCGTGCCGCCGGCGCCCACCCTCGACAGTGACCAGTACGCGACCGAACTGGTCGAGCTGTACTGGGCCGCGTTGCTCCGCGACGTCGCGTTCACCGATTACGCCGCGAACGCGACGGCCAGCGCCGCGGCGAACGAACTCTCCTCGCTCCCCGCCTACCGCGGCCCGCGCGGGCTCGCCGGTCAGGTCACGCCGGACCTCCTGTTCCGCGGCGGGTTCGCGGGGGAGACGGTCGGTCCGTACCTGTCGCAGTTCCTCCTGCGCGACGCGCGCTTCGGGGCGCTGCCGATCGTGCAACGGTATGCGACCGTGCAGGCCGGGCTCGACTACATGACCGATCCGACGACCTTCCTGCAGGTGCAGAACGGCATCGATACCGGAAATCGCCTGCAGTTCCAGCCGCCCGTGTACCTGCACGACGGCCGCGGGCTCGGCGCGTACACGCACGACGACGTGCTGTACCAGGCCTACTTCATCGCGTACCTCGTGCTCAACGCGATCAACGGCGGCGGGGCCGCCCCGCTGAACCCGGGCAATCCGTACCTCGCGTCGTCGACGCAGAACGGCTTCAACACGTTCGGCCAGCCCGACATCGCGGGCCTCGTCGCCTCCGTCGCCGCCCAGGCGCTGAAGGCGGTGTGGTACCAGAAGTGGCTCGTGCACCTGCGGCACCGCCCCGAGTCCGGCGGCGGCATCGTCCACCTGCAGAAGACGGGTCTGGGGGGCACGATCGAGGGCCAGCTCAGCCCCGTGGTGTTGAACTCGCAGGCCGTCGAGGCCAGCCACGCCGCGACGGGGAGCTTCTTCCTGCCGCAAGCGTTCCCGGAGGGCTCGCCCACGCACCCGGCCTATCCGACCGGCCACGGTACGGTCGCCGGCGCCTGCATCACTGCGCTCAAGTTCTTCTACGACGGCAACTTCGTGATCCCTTCGCCGAAGGTGCCGACGCCCGGCGGCACGACCCTCGTGGACTACAGCGGCGCGGACGCCGGCGCCATGACCGTGAACGGCGAACTCCACAAGCTCGCCCACAACATCAGCTTCGGCCACGGCATCCACGCCGGCATCCACTGGCGCAGCGACACCGACACGTCGATCGCGCTGGGCGAGGCCGTCGCGCTCAGCGTGCTGCGGGACCGCGCGAGCACGTACAACGAGAAGTTCACCGTGCGGCTGCAGAAGCTGGACGGGACGATCGCGACGATCTCGAACGAGTAGCGCCGGACCCCGCGGCGCGGATTGCCTAACGCATCCGCGCCGCCGGGTCGCGCGCGGCGCGCGGGTCGGCGTACGGCCCGTGGATCCCACGAAGCGCCAGTGGCTGCGCGGGATGAGGAAGTAGTCCCGCAGGTCCAGGAAGCGCGCGGTCGCCGCCTCGGCGCGCTGGCGCGAGAGGTTCTCCAGGTTGTCGACGTGGAGCAGCACGCGGCGGCGCTCGTGCGCCGGGCCGGCGGCGTGCTCGTCACCCCGATCGACGTCACCGCGCAGGTCACGGCGCGCGCGCTCGAGCCGCAGCGCGCGAGGCTGGCGGGCGCGCTCGCCCAGGAACGCGAGCGGCTCCGGGGACTCATCCGGCAGATTCCGGCGCCGGTCGCGCTGCAACAAGGTCCCGAGCACCGCTTCGCGCTCGTCAACGACGCCGCCCGGCGCATCGTGGTCGGAGGCCGCGACATCACGGTGCCCCGGCCGCACGAGGCAATCCCCGACGTCGTGAAGCTGGGCATCGTCGCGCGCCGCGGCGGAGGCGGACCGCGCCCGGCTCGCCGGCGTGCTCGCCGCGATGGGCGACGCGCACCGCGCTGGACCGCGACTGGCCGGTCGTCGCGATGAACCCGGCCGCCGAGCGCATCAACGGCTGGCCCGCCGCCGAGTTCGGCGTTCCCGCGCTGCCGTCGCGCCCGGCACCACGCTTAGCATTCCCGGGGGACCGCCGTGCGGCGCCCGCTCTGGCAGCGCCCCGTCCGGGGTGCGCACGGTCCATGTCTGCCCTTCGAGCCACGCTCCCATGCGTTCGGACGTCCTGACCCGTAATCACGTGCGCGTCTCCGGCCGCGGTACGCAGCCGATGGTGTTCGCGCACGGCTTCGGCTGCGACCAGGGGATGTGGCGGCTCGTCGCGCCGGCGTTCGAGCGCGACCACCGGGTCGTTCTCTTCGACTACGTCGGCGCCGGGCGCTCGGACCGCGCGGCGTACGACCCGACCCGCTATGCCACCCTCGACGGGTACGCGCAGGACGTGCTCGACGTGGTCGACGCGCTCGACCTGACCGACGTGGTCTTCGTCGGCCACTCGGTGAGCGCGATGGTCGGCGTGTTGGCTGCCAACCGGGCGCCCGAGCGGTTCGCGCACCTCATACTCGTCGCTCCCTCGCCGCGCTACCTGAACGACCCGCCTAGCTACGTGGGCGGTTTCGAGCGCGGCGACGTCGAGGCGTTGCTCGAGATGATGGATAGGAACTACCTCGGGTGGGCGCAGGAGCTCGCCCCGGCGATCATGAACCGCCCCGACAAGCCGGAGTTAGGCGGCGAGCTGACCGCGAGCTTCTGCTCCACGGACCCGGTCGTGGCGCGGCAGTTCGCCAAGGCGACCTTCCTCGCCGACAACCGCGCCGACCTGGCCGCGGTGCGCGTGCCGTCGCTCATCCTGCAGTGCTCCGACGACCTGCTCGCGCCGCGGTCGGTGGGGGAGTACGTCCACGGCGCGCTCCCCGGCAGCACCTTGCGCGTCCTGGCCGCGACGGGGCACTGCCCGCACCTGAGCGCGCCCGACGAGACTGTGGCGTGCATCCGGGAGTACCTGACGACTGCGGATGTCGCCTGAGCGAGGCGCGGCCGACGCGGTGGCCTCCGCCGGCGCTGGCGAGGCGGCTGGGCTGCTCGCCGCACTGCCGTGTGGGGCGCTGTCGTTCGGCGATGACGGGACGGTGCGCGCGGCCAACCCGGCGCTGCGGGCGATGCTCGGCTACGCCGAGGAGGAGATCGAGGGACGATCCGTCGAGCAGCTGCTGACCGTCGCCGGGCGCATCTTCTACCAGACGCACCTGTTCCCGCTGCTGCGGCTCCGCGGGCGCGTGGACGAGGTGTTCCTGCTCCTCCGTCACAAGGGCGGCGGCGAGGTTGGCGCGCTGGCCACCGCGGTCCGGTCGACGCGCGGTGGGGAGGCCGTGACCGACTGCGCGCTGCTCGAGGTTCGCGAGCGGCGGAAGTACGAGGACGCACTGCTCCAGGCTCGGCGGACGGCTGAGGCGGCGACGGCGGCGCTCGCGGCGCGCACCCGCGACCTTGAAGTGGCGAACGCGCAGCTTCACGAACAGCGGGCCGAGCTGGAGGTGTCGAGCGAGCAGCTGCAGGAGCAGCAAGCCGAACTTGAGATGCAGGCCGAGACGCTCCACGAGGTAAACGTCGATCTGGAGATCGCGCTCCGAGACGCCGTCCAGGCGCGGCACGCGGCGGAGGTCGCGCAACGCGCGGCCGAGGAGGCCAACCAGACGAAGAGCCAGTTCCTGGCGACCATGAGCCACGAGCTCCGGACGCCGCTCAACGCGATCGGGGGATACGTGCAGCTGCTCGAGATGGAGGTGCACGGCCCGGTGACCGGCGAGCAGCGCACCGCGCTCGAGCGGGTGCAGCGGGCGCAGCACCACCTCCTCGGGCTCATCAACGACGTGCTGAACCATGCACGGCTCGCCGCCGGACACGTGCACTACGACGTGCAGGACGTGGCGGTCGACGCCCTGGTGGCCGACGTCGAGGCCCTCGTCGCCCCGCAGTTCGCGGCGCGTGGGCTCACGTTCGTGTACGAGGGTTGGGGGGAATCGCTCTGTGTGCGCGCCGATGCCGAGAAGGCGCGGCAGGTGCTGCTCAACCTGCTCACGAACGCGCTCAAATTCACCGAGCCCGGCGGACACGTGGATCTCGCGTGCGAGCCGGCCGGGGCCGCGACCCGTGGCACTGGCGCGGTATCGCTCCGCGTCCGCGACACCGGCCGGGGCATCGCGGCCGCCCAGCTCGCGCGCGTGTTCGACCCGTTCGTGCAAGTCGACCGCGCCCTGACCCACATCAGCCAGCAAGGCGTCGGGCTCGGCCTCGCGATCAGTCGCGACCTGGCGCGCGGCATGGGCGGGGACCTCACGGCGGAGAGCACGCCGGGCGCCGGATCGACGTTCACCCTCACCCTGCCGCGGGCGTAACCCGCGACCGCGCAGCCTCCCGCCCCTGCGGGCGCGGCGCGCGAAGGCGATCACGCGACGGACGTCGCCGCCGGGTCGACACGCGCCCGTACCGTTCCTCACGCGACGGTCGGCCATGGGACATTCGTGGCCGGGGCTGTCAGCTGCGCTCGCCCCACTCGGATCGGCCTGCCACCGCCAGCCCGAGGGTGTTTGCGATGCGCCGAGTTCACGCTGTGCCACCAGGAGCCGATCGTGGCCGAGTTGGAGACGTTCGCGCGCTCATGCACACCGGCCAGCGACCCGGTGGACGTCGCGGCGCTGCGCGACCACGCCGACGCGATGCCGACGGTGATCGCCGCCGATCTGGGCACGCCCCGGGGGCAGTTCGCCCGAGCCGAGAAGTCGAAAGACCGCGCGCCGGCCCACTACAACACGGGATGATGACACCCTGTCGTTCGACGAAGCCGTATCGCGCGTCGGCTAGGCTACGTCGCGGACAGTGAGCGCGTACACGTTCCTGCCGCCCGGGTCCGGCAGTTGAAGACTGTCCAAATTGTGAGCGCAGACGCCGGCAGCGCCTTTGGCGCGGCAGCAGCGTCGGAGGCCGCCAACGACTCCTCCGACCCGTGGCCGGCGGCGCCCCGTATTTATGCTCCCCCGCATGGGTGACCCTCTCCGGTCCGCCGCGGCGTACGCGGCCGAGCCGATCCGGCATCCGCCGCTGGTCGTGGTGGACGTGCTGGCGGAGGAGCGCGCGGTGGCGGAGGACTACCGCAACATGGTGCTGGGCCGCGTGGACACCGGCGCGGGCGCGAACTGCCTGCGGCTCGCCGTGTTCCGGGGCGAGTACCGCTGGCACCACCACCCGCGCTCGGACGAGCTGTTCCTGGTCGTCGCGGGGCGCCTCGAGATCGACCTCGCCGACGGGCGCACACTGGCGCTCGCGCCGTGGCAGGCGGTCGTGGTGCCGGCCGGCACCGTACACCGGACCCGGGCGGTCGGGCGCACGGTGAACCTGACGTTCGAGGCGCTCGGCGCAGAGACCGTGTTCGTCGACTGACCTCCACGACCGGCGGGCACGCGTGCTCAGCACGCGTCCGGACGCGTCAGTTCTCCTCGGTCCGGATGGCGCGGTGCCCCGCATCGGTGCCGCACACCCACGCGTCGTCGGCGCGATCCTGGAAGCAGGCGTATCGGCCCGCGTAGAACGTGCGCGTCGTCGACCGCGTGGAGGCCCGGCAGAAGACGTGACGCGTGCTCGCCGGGTACACCGGCGCGTCGTGCTTGGTGTTGGAGTAGTGATAGCCCCACGCCGTCGCGCGGTTCGGGATGGGATCGCCGACCTGGAGCGACTGGAAGGTGACCCCGATGGCGCCCCGCGCCGTGACGCTCCCCGTCTCGGTGGCGACGTAGTTCGCGTAGACGGCGTGCTTGATGCCGGCCTGCAGTCCCCCGTGGGCCGCGGCCGGGTCGGCCACGCCCGGGTCCGTCGTGCACGGCACCGCGGCGTGCGAGGCCGGCGGCGGCCCGAGCGGGAGGAGTTTGTCGGGCAGCATCGGCTCGTTCGTGAACCGCCCGTCGACGCGGTCGACGTGCACGCCGCCCCAGGGCAAGACGTCCCGGACGACGACTTCCTTCCACCCATCGGCCCACAACACCTGGGCGTGGTCGCCGGCCTTCCACGCCGCGTGCTGGGCGGAGCCGCGTCGCGGAGTCCCGACGAGCGCGACGAGGGCGAGACCGACGGGTGGAATCAGTCAAGGGATCCGCATGGATGCACGGTGGCGAAACGGGTGGGCGGCGTCCGTTCCGTGGTGGCGGTCGCCGGTGCGCGGTGCCCGGCGTTCGGCGTTCGGCGGTCGGCGCGCAGTGCCCGGCGGTCGGCGGTCGGCGGTCGTCGGACGCGCGAAGCGACGCCGATCTCGGGCGCGGCGAGCATACCGTACCGACGCGACCTCGGCCAGTGGTCCCTGGGCAGGCGCCCGCGGTGAGCGGCGTCCGCAACGCAGTCTCGGACAACGAAACGTGCACCCGATATGGGCGGAACGGCCGCGCGAGCTCCTGTCGACTACACGCGTTGTCTACCCCAGAATGCCCATTCGCGCGTTAGGCCATTGTTGATGACGGGTCGCGACGCGCGACCTCGCTCGACACGGCCGGCTCGGTGCGTGTTGCGGAAGTGCCGTGATCGCCGGTGCGCCCGCGCATGGCGAACCGTAGCGGTGGGTCCTGAGCCACTGCGCCATTGCGCGTCAGAACTCGTCTAACGACCGGTCTTGCGTCGTTGGGCCGTCCCACGTTTCGATGCTCGTCGGGGCCTGGAGAGACGGCCGTCGCGCAAACGCTCGCGTTGGAGAAGTCTCACCACCACACGGCGCGCGCTCACCGGACGGCCGCGGTGCGCAGCTGCGCGAGCGCCTTCCGCCCGTTCGCGTTGTTCGGGTTGAGGGCGAGCGACTGCTCGTAGTTCTGGACCGCCAGCGCCTTGTCGCCGGCCGCGGCGTACGCCTCGCCGAGGCTGTCGTAGGCGTTCCAGGACTTCGGGAACAGGCGCACGTTCAGCTTGAACGTCTCGACCGCGTCGGCCATCCTCTTGGCCCGGAGCAGGGTATAGCCCGCCGTGTTGACTGACGTCTCGACCGCCGCCAGCGCCTGCGAACCCGTCCCGAAGCTCCCGACGTCTTCGGTAACCTGCGAGGCGATCCTCCACTGCCCGTCCTGCCGCACGAGCGCGCGCCGCTCGTGCGAGAGGTACGGCACGGAGTCTCCCGGCGCGGCGATCCGCTGGTCGTACTCGACCCACGCGAGGGTGCCGGCGGAGCGGATGAGATAGTTGTCCGACTGCAGCTGGATGGCGACCGGCGTCGGGTTCTGCCGGAGCCCCTGGACGATCGCGGGTCCGAAGCTGTCCCAGCCGCGCACGGCGGTGTAAGACCCGTTAGCGATGAGGGTCCGCGTCACGCTCGCGTCGTGGAGCCAGGTCGCCTGCCACGCGTCGGCCTTACGGGCGTAGAACGCCTCCGTCTCGGCGCGGATGACGCGCTTGAGCACCTCGTCGTCCGAGCTCTGCGCCCGGGCCGCGACGGGTGCGGCGAACATGACGGTGATGAGGGCCCACAGGACGGCCCGGCGCTTCCTCAGCATGAGCGATCTCCGGCGTGGGAGTGTTGGGCGTTCGGCGCGCGACGCGTCCGGCGGACGTTTGCGGGATCCGGGGACGAACGACCACCGGCGTGCGCGCCGGTGTCAGCGGCGCGTGACGCGGCACCGACGCGACCGAGGGCAGGCGGCCGGCCTGGGCGCGCCGCGGCACGGGAGCGGCGGCGATACGCTGTCGCGCGACGGCCAGTTGCGCAAGCGACTTCCTGCGCCGTCGGGGCCGCGCACCGGTGGCGGCGGTCGCGCGGGCGGTACGCGACCGCGGCTGCGGCGCCGCCCATGCTGTACTGCGCACACCGGCAGCCGCCGGGTTTCCAGCCGTCGCGTTGTATAGGCGCGCCGCAGGCGCGACTCTGGAGATGGTCGCTTCTGAGCGTTGCACGCGGACTCGTGCGGGCGGCCTACCGGTCCGCAGACGGCCGCCGACGCGACGCGCAGGGCCGACATCAACGGCTCCGGCGCTCCTTCCCCGACGGGATGCGAGACGTGTCCGCCGCGCGGCGCCGGCGCGAGGCCCGGTGCGCGCCAGCTGCGCGTCGCCTTGCACCCGTGGGTGCGCCCGCCCGACCAAAGGGAACCATTCGATCTACCGCACAACGATTCCAAGTGCGCGGTGCGCACGCGGCCCGGGGCGGCCCGGCGCGCCGAGCGTCGCGGGCGGGGGCAACGCGAGCGCGATCGTTCGCCGCCGATTCGACGCTACCGGATAAACAATGCGCGCGCCCAGTGTCGCGGGCGATAATGGGGTTTATCGACCGGCGGGCGGGCCGGGGATGGCTTTCCAGATGGGGGGTCGGTCGGATCGAGGTGCGGCCGTCGGCTTCACCGCCGATGCGATGTGCCAGCCCACCGCGCGACGCATCGATGCAGGGCGCCGGCGCGCCGTCGGGTACGCTCAGACCCGTGTCCCCGACTTCGAGCGATCCGCCCGCGACGCCCCGTGCCGATCCGTGTCAGCCTACCCACGTGCGGGGCGCCGTGACGCCGGCCGCCGCGGTGCCACGCCTGCTCCCGCGACTCCGCGCCGCCATCCGGGTGCGGCACTACAGCCCGCGCACCGAGGCCGCGTACGTCGGCTGGGTGCGGCGGTTTGTCCACTACCACGGGGACCGCCATCCGGCCGCGCTCGACGTCGCGGCGGTCGAGGCATTCCTGTCCGACCTCGCCACGCGCCACCGCGTGAGCGCGTCCACGCAGAATCAGGCCCGGGCGGCCCTGGTGTTCCTCTACCGCCTCGTCCTCGAGGCACCCCTGCCGGGGCTCGAGGGCGTCACGCGCGCGAAGCGCCCGCCCCGGCTGCCCACCGTGCTCACGCGCCCCGAAGTCGACGCCGTGCTCGCCCGGCTCGGGGTGGCGCGGGGACCGTACCTGCTCGTCGCTCAGCTGCTGTATGGGGCCGGGCTCCGGCTCATGGAAGCCCTGCAGCTGCGGGTGAAGGACCTCGATCTCGCGCGCGGCGAGCTGCTCGTGCGGGCGGGGAAGGGTGGCAAGGATCGCGTCACCGTCCTGCCGGCCGTCGCGGCCGAGGTTCTCCCGTCGCATCTCGCCCGGGTCCGCGCGCTGCATACGCGGGACCTCGCCGACGGCGGGGGGCGGGTCGCGATGCCGGGCGCGCTGGCCCGGAAGCTCCCCGGGGCGGCCGCGTCCTGGGCCTGGCAGTGGGTGTTCCCGGCCACGAGCCGGTATCGCCATCCGGCGACCGGTGCTCCTTCGCGGCACCATCTGCACGAGACGGCGGTCCAGCGCGCGGTGCGCGACGCGGCCGTCCGGGCGGGCCTGACGAAGCGCGTGACCTGCCACACGTTCCGAACGCAATCGCGGTGGCGGGGCATCGGGCACCGGGCCGCGTGACGGCGCGGAGACTGGGGGCTGGTCGCTCGGCGGCGGGGCGCTCGCCGGCGGCGGCGCGCGCAAGGGGATGACATGGTGGATCTCCAGCGTGTCTTCGCCGACGATGATGCGCTCGATGACCAGTTGCAAGATGGCCTGCCGCTCGGCGAAGGACGCCTCCGCCAGCCGCGTCCCGACCCGTGCCGCGAAGGCGGTCAGACTCGTCAAGACGTGCGCCGCCCGCGCCTGCTGCTCGGCGGCCCGGCCGCGGGCGACCTGCTGCTCGTCGAGCGCGCGACGCTGGTCGGCGATCGCCGTCCGCCGCGCGGTGAGCTCCGCGAGCGTGAGGGCCCCCGCTTGGTAGGCATCGACGAGGCGCGTGTCCGCCTGCGTGAGGCGCTCGTGGCGCGTCCGGAGCTGCCGGTCGATGGCCTGGAGGTGCGCCGGCCCCTCCTGCGCCGCGGCGACGTACTGCTCGAACTGCGCGCGCAGCTGTGCGGGGTCCCCGAGGAGCGCGACGACGTGCGCCCACACCGTCGCCTCGAGCGCGTCGGCGTGGACGAGTCGACTCGGGCACCGTGTGGCCCGGGCGCTCATCGTGTAGTCCTTCCCGTGACACATGTAGAGGCGCCGCGCGGGCGTCGTGCCGCGGGCGGGGGTCGTGCCCCCGAACATCGCCAGGCCACAGTGCTGGCACTTGAGCAGGCAGCGCAGCAGGTAGGCGTGCTTCGTATTGTGCCGCCACGAGAGCTGGGCGTTCCGCGCGAGCTGGGCCCGGGCCCGCTCCGCGGTGGCCTCGTCGATGAGCGCCGGCACCGGGACGCCGATCCACTGCTCGCGGGGGCGCTGGACGACGCGCACGCCGCCTCGCTGACGGCGGCGCGCCGTCGCGGCAGGGCCGGGCGTGGCGCCCGGCGCGGTGCCGGTCGCGGGCGCGACCGCGTACCGGTTCACGTAGGCGGTCCCGGTGTAGACCGCGTCGGCGACGATGTGGTGCACGGTCGACGACCACCACCGCCCCCGCGTGGTGCGCGGGCGCCACGGGCCCGCGTTGAGCCGCTTGACGATCTGTCGGACCGTCATCTGCTCGTCGGTGAGCCACGTGTACACGGCGCGCACCATCTCCGCCTCGGCCTCGTCGACGACCAGGTGGCCGGGCACGGCGTCCTGCCGGCGGACGTAGCGGTAGCCGTACGGCGGCTTGCCCGCGATGAACTGGCCGTCGCGCGCCTTCTGCAGCTTGCCGCGCCGGAAGCGCTCGGCGAGCACCGTGCGCTCGTACTCGGCGATGGCGCCCTGGATCTGGAGGAGGAGCTGGTCGTTCGGGTCGTCCGAGATCGGGTGCTGAAGGAAGACGACGTCGCAGCCGGCCCGGCGGAACTCCTCGAGCAGGAGCACCTGGTAGGCGTACTTTCGCGCGAGCCGGTCGGGTGTCAGCACGGCGACGACGTCGAGGGCGCCGTCACGGATCGCGTCGCGCAGGGCGTCGAGTGCGGGCCGATCGAGGCGGGTGCCGCTGAACCCGGCGTCGCAGAACACGTGTGCCTCGGGCAGCTCATGGGCCGCCGTCGCCGCCCACGCGCGCAGGGCCGTGAGCTGACTGTCCATGGTCTGGGTGCGCTCCTGGCGGTCGGTCGAGACGCGGGCGTAAATCGCGGCACGCATGGGAACGGCTCCTCCTAGAAGGTGAGGCGGGCGGTGGGTCGACGGCGACGCCGCGCCGTGCGGGCACGGCGGTGTCCGAAGCGTTAGGCACGTCGGGCAGTGCGTCACGGACGAGCCGGCGGTAGACCTGCGCGAGGCGCTCGGGCCCGTCGCGCGTGCGGACGGCCACGGAGCGGATCGTCCAGGCGGGCACGGCCGGCGGACGCGGACGGGCGGGCATGGGGCGCCCCCTCGGGTGAGAGTTGCCCCAACAGAACCACCGCGGCGACGTGGCTGTCCGGCCCTCGCGGCACTACCTGAACCCGACGCCCGTGCGTGGCCGGCGCCGCGGACATTGCACGCCCGGCGCGGCCAGCACGACCACGAAGCGCACCGTCTCGATTGCGTTCGGAACGTGCACACGTTCCGGCACAGCTTCGCCACGCACCTGCTGGAGGCGGGCTATGACATCCGGACTGTGCAGGAGCTGCTCGGCCACACGGACGTGCGCACGACGATGATCTATACCCATGTGCTCAACCGGGGCGGGCGTGGGGTGATCAGCCCAATCGACGTGCCGATTCGTGGCGGACCGGGTGCACGCTCCGCATCGACGACGGGTGTGTAACCGGCGTGTCACCGCGTGATCGGCGGGTCCGTATATCACCGAGCGACACGAGGCGACCCAACGGCGGCAAGTGCACGTTGGAGCGCGCCTTCCGCCGCGGCTGGTCGGGTGGCGGCGCGCACGTTACACTCGCGCGCACGCACGATAGACAGACCGGCGCGCCGCGTCGGCGGCGCTACACCGACCCGTCTAATCGGCGTTCGGCAGCAACACGTGACCTCGATTCCGCTTCGAGCCGCACGTACCCACGACGGCGCCGCCCCATGCACTTCCCATGGCTGACGCGCTCGTTCATGCGGCGCAGCTCCTTGCGGCCCATGTGGTCCGCACTATCGGCGTCGGATACCGCTTCCTCGTCGCGGACGCGGCGGCGCACCTGGCCACCTACGGCGCCGGCGACGCGGAGGAGCTCGTCGAGGACGTGCATGCCGGCGTTCCCCGGCACGTACGTCGATACGACCTGGCCGGCCTGCTCGCGCCACGGCCGGCACCCGTTCTCGAACCATGCCGCCGGATGGGGGGCGGTGCGAGCAGGAGGCGGGCGGCCGTGCAGCGCCACGGCGCGCTGCCGGCGGCTAGCTCGGACTCGTGACACGCCCGGCGAAGCTGGCGACCGCGCACCTGCTGCCGAACGATGCGTTGCACCTGACAAGAGCGGCGCAAGACATCCTTCGACACCGGTCCGGTCCTCGTGCTGCGGCCGCTTTGCAGGTGAACTTGAGGCGTTAGGCGCCAAGACGCGCCGTTGCTACGGCCAGGACTGGGCGCGTTTGGGGGGCGGCAGCAATGGTCGGCGTGCTCGGCGAGCGCTGTTGCCGGGCAGCCGGCGGGTGAGCGGTCGTGGTCGCGCCGGCGCCGTCCGGGCGCGGTCGCGGGTTCAAGCCCGGACGGCGCCCCCGCGCCGGGCGCGCGGGCAGCCGTCGCGGCGCGAGCGTCCGCGCGCTCGGCGGCGCGGGCGGGCAGGGCCGGGAGCGCGGGCGGGCAGGGCCGGGAGCGCGGCGGCATCCGTGGGACCGTAGCGGCGGCCAGCGGTGGGGCGGTCGCGCCGGAGCCCGGGCGGCCGGGTGCTGGCGGCGTCCGGCCGGTGCGCGGGCGGCCGGTGGCGCGCCGCGCCGCCCCGGCGCATGTTGTGGGTCCGGGCCGGGGCGGCGCCCGGCCGCGGCGTGCGGGCGGGCGCGCGGCGGCGACCATCGCCGCGTGGGGCACCGTGCCGCGGCGGGGCCGGGCCGCAGGGACGGAGGCGCCTAACGTGACGTTGCTGCTGCCAAGTGCGCCGGGATGCTTCGCTCCTCCGCGTGCTTCCTCGTCCGCCACCGCCGTCGTTCTCTGAAAGCTTGCAGCAGAACTGGGGCGTTAGGCGCTCCACGGTTTGCGCGTTCGGCTATCTTGGGGCATGGCGCTCGAGTTCGAATTGGACTTGGACAAGGCGGCCGCGAACGCGGCCAAGCACGGCGTCGCCTTCGAGGAGGCGAGCACCGTGTTCGCCGACCCGCTCTCGTTCAGCCGCCCCGACCCGCGGCACTCGCACGGCGAGGCGCGCTTCGCCATCTTGGGGCGGTCCGCCCGGGGCCGGCTGCTCGCCGTGTTCTACACGGAGCGCGGCCCGCGCACCCGGCTCATCAGCGCACGCGAAGCCACCCGCCGCGAGCGGGGCACCTATGAGCACGGCACCTTCTGAGCGCCCGGACCCGGCCGACCCGGCCGGGGTGGACCCGGCGGACGTGGACGCGGACGAGATCCTGCCCGAGTACGACTTTCGTGGCGCGGAGCGGGGCAAGTACGCGGCCCGCTACGCCGAGGGTACGAACGTGGTCGTCCTCGACCCGGATGTGGCAGCGGTCTACCCCACGGCCGAGTCCGTCAACGCGGCGTTGCGCGCGCTGGCGGACGTGGCGCGCCGGCAAGCCGGGCGGGCGGCGGCGTAGCAGCGCCTAACGAGGCGCTGCAGTTGTCAAAGCCGCGCACCGCTCCGCCGCGGGGCCGGGCTCCAGCCCTGCGGCTTTGCAACTGAGCTTGGGCGTTAGGTGGCTACGTCCAACCATGAGGCACCATGAGCGTCTCGGAGTTCACACGCTGGCTGCTGGGCAGGCTCGCCTGGGCTGGCCCCGCCCTGGTGCTCACGATGTTCGTGGTTCCGCAGGGCGATCACGCGCCGCCGGCCGTGTTCTGGCTCGCGGCGGCCGTGTATGCCTCGACCACTGTCACGCGGCGTGGTAGCCGGCCGGGAGCGGCGACCGCGGCCGGACTCGTCGCCGCGTGGGTCGTGCTCCTGCTCGGTCTCCTGACCGAAGTAGTACGCGCGGTCCTTGTCACGCGGCCGTTAGCGTGGACCCCGACATGGCGGTTCGCGCTCGCGATTTCGGCGCTGGTCGCAGGGACGTCGCTGGTGAACGCGCTACTGCTCCGTCGCAAGCTCGGCGCGCGCGTGCCGCCGCGCACCGGGCAGCGCGCCGCCACCTAACGGAGCGTTGCTGCTGCCAAGTGTGCAGGGATGCCCCACTCCTCCGCGCACGCCGGCGCCCGCCACCGCCGTCGCGCTTGGATAACTTGCAGCAGAACTTGGGCGTTCGGCGGCTTACCGGGATCCACGCACGGCAGACATTCATAACCTCGCAGCCACGATGCAGGCCGACGCGCAATCGTTTATGCAGCCCGAGCTCGTGCCCATGCTGCTGTCGCTCGCCGCGGGGGCCCTGATCTACCTGCCGCTGCCCGCGGCGCTCCTTTACCTGGCGCTACGGTTCGTCCGCGCGCAGGAGCGGCGGGCGGCCGGCGCCGCCGAGGTGACCGCGCTCGCGGCACGGGTCGCCGTCCTGGAGGAGCAGGTCGCCGCCGTCGGGCACGTCGTCGACCAGGTCGCGGAGGGCCAGCGGTTCACCACGGCCGTGCTGACGGAGCGGACGCGTGACGCGGGCCGGTGAGGCCGGGCGCACCGCGCCGCCGAACGATG
>CAWKNZ010000005.1:0-313611 GCA_963851265.1 uncultured Gemmatimonadales bacterium | reverse complement strand
GCCCACCCGAGGTGCGTCTCCAGGATCTGCCCGACGTTCATGCGGCTCGGCACGCCGAGCGGGTTGAGCACGATGTCGACCGGGCGGCCGTCGGGGAGGAAGGGCATGTCCTCCTCCGGCACGATGCGGGCGACGATACCCTTGTTCCCGTGGCGGCCGGCCATCTTGTCGCCGACCGAGATCTTGCGCTTCTCGGCGAGGTAGACCTTCACGAGCTGGATCACGCCGGGCGGCAGCTCGTCGGGCTGCAGGATGCGGTCGATCCGCTCCTCCGCGCGCTCCTCGATGCGGCCCTTCTCCTCGTTCGCCGCCTCGATGATCGAGCGGATGCGCTCGTTGACCGGCTTCTGCTCGACGCGGAACGTCTTCAGGTCGACCGTCGCGAACTTGAGCCCGCGCAGCAGCTCGCGCGTGAGCACGGTGCCCTGCGCGACGGCCTCCTCGACCGTGCCGCTCTTGAGCGCGAGCGCGACCGTTTCGCCCTCGAGTGCGTCGCGCAGCTCGGCGTCGCGCACGTCGTTGACGCGGATCTTCTCCTCGCCCTCGAGCCGGCGCACCTCGCCGATGCGCTCGCCGCGGTCCTTCTCGACGACCTGGTCCTCGATGCGGCTGAAGATCTTGACGTCGATGACGACGCCTTCCATCCCCGGCGGCACCTTGAGCGAGCTGTCCTTGACGTCCTTCGCCTTCTCGCCGAAGATCGCGGTCAGCAGCTTCTCCTCTGGGGAGAGCTCCGTCTCGCCCTTCGGCGTGATCTTGCCGACGAGGATGTCGCCCGGCTTGACGTGCGCGCCGATGCGCACGATGCCGCGCTCGTCGAGGTCGACGAGCGCGTCCTCGGCGACGTTCGGGATTTCCCGCGTGATCTCTTCCTGCCCGCGCTTGGTGTCGCGCACGTGCAGCTCGAGCTCCTGGATGTGGATCGACGAGTAGACGTCGTCCTTCACCAGGCGCTCGCTCAGGACGATGGCGTCCTCGAAGTTGTGCCCGTACCACGGCATGAACGCCACGGTCACGTTCGAGCCTAACGCGAGCTGCCCCTGCTCGGTCGCCGCGCCGTCGGCCAGCACGTCGCCGGCCTTGACGCGCTGCCCGAGCCGGACGAGCGGCCGCTGGTTGATCGCCGTGTCCTGGTTGGTGCGCAGGTACTTCTTGACCTTGTAGCGGTCGAGCTGCGTGAGACGCTGGAGCGGGCGCGACGTGGCGCGCCGGTCCTCGGTCTGGCGCTCGGCCGGGCCCGCGTCGACGATGATCTCGTCCGCGGTGACGTGCGCGACGACGCCCGGACGCTTGGCGATGATCACCGCGCCCGAGTCGCGCGCGACGCGGCTCTCCAGCCCGGTGCCGACGAGCGGCGTGCGCGGGTTGAGGAGCGGCACCGCCTGGCGCTGCATGTTGGAGCCCATGAGCGCGCGGTTCGCGTCGTCGTGCTCCAGGAACGGGATGAGCGCGGCCGCGATCGAGACCATCTGCTCGGGCGCGACGTCCATGTAGTCGATGCGGTCCGGCGTGACGAGCGGCAGGTCGCCGCCGTCGCGGCAGAGCACGAGCTCGTCCGCAAAGGTGCCGTCCGGGTTGAGCTTCGCGTTGGACTGCGCGACGACGCGCCCCTCCTCGCGGTTGGCGTCGAGCCACGCGACGTCACCCGTCACGCGCCCGTCCTTGACGACGAGGTACGGCGTCTCGATGAAGCCGAGGTCGTTCACGCGCGCGAAGCAGGCGAGCGACGTGATGAGGCCGATGTTCGGGCCTTCCGGCGTCTCGATGGGGCACATGCGCGCGTACTGCGAATAGTGCACGTCGCGGACTTCGAAGCCCGCGCGCTCGCGCGTCAGACCGCCCGGCCCGAGTGCCGAGAGGCGACGCTTGTGCGTCAGCTCGGCGAGCGGGTTGGTCTGGTCCATGAACTGGGAGAGCTGCGACGAGCCGAAGAACGCCTGGATCACCGCGCTCACCGTACGCGCGTTGACGAGGTCGTCGAGCGAGATCTTCTCCGGGTCGGTGTTGATCGACATGCGCTCCTTGACCAGGCGCGCCATGCGCGACAGGCCGACGGAGAACTGGTTCGCGATCAGCTCGCCGACCGAGCGGATGCGGCGGTTCCCCAGGTGGTCGATGTCGTCCGTGTTGCCGCGGCCCTCGTGCAGTTCGACGAGGTAGCGCACGATCGCGATGAAGTCCTCCTTCGTGAGCACCGTGGTGCCCGGGGAGGTCTGCAGGTTGAGCCGCTGGTTGATCTTGTAGCGGCCCACGCGCCCGAGGTCGTAGCGCTTGGGGCTGAAGAACAGGCGTTCGATGGCCTGCTTCGCCGTCTCCGCGTTGGGCGCGTCGCCCGGCCGCAGGAGGCCGTAGATCTGCTTGAGCGCGACGTTCTCGCCGATCTCGCGGTCGGTGTCGCCCATCTTGCGGCGATCCTTCTCGTCGAGCTTGGCGGGGTCGGTCGGGTCCTTCGCGAGCGTGTTCTTGATGAGCGTCGACTCGGCGCGGCCGGACGCGACGAACACCTGCACCTTGGTGATGTCGCTGCGGCGGAGCGTGGTCGCGAGCTCTTCGGTCAGCGGCTGGCCGGCCTCGGCGTGCACCTCGCCCTCGGCGTCGACGACGTCGTGCGAGAGCACGCGCGGCTCGGGGCGCTCGCCGCGCTCGAACGCGTCGAGCTCGTCGCGGAGCGCGATCGTCGTGTAGCTGGCGAAGACGCGGACCGTCTCGATGCCCTGGCGGCGGAGGCGGTTGTAGACCTCGTCGGTCAGTTCGTCGCCTTCCTTGACGAGCAGCTCGGCCTCGAGGCGCTCGCGCTCGGCGCGGGCCTTCTTGGTCTTGAGCTTGGGGGCGTCGGGGTCGTGCAGCTCGCCGGCGAGGGTGATGTCCTCGGCGATGATCGCGCCGAGCACCTCGCGCTGGTCGGCGCGGCTCTCGCGGATCTTGGTGAGGTCGAGTTCGCGCTCGGCGAAGAAGAGCCGGAGGATGTCGCTGTTCGCGCCGAAGCCGAAGGCGCGGAGCAGTGCGGTCGCCGGGAACTTCTTCTTCTTGTCGATGTGGACGTAGACGACGTCGTGGATGTCGACGGTGAACTCGACCCACGAGCCGCGGAACGGGATGATGCGCGACGAGATCAGGCGCTGTCCGTTGGGGTGCGTCGACTCCTCGAAGACCACGCCGGGCGAGCGGTGGAGCTGCGACACGATGACGCGCTCCGCGCCGTTGATCACGAACGTGCCGAGACTGGTGATCAGCGGCAGCTCACCGAGGTAGACCTCCTTCTCGATGATGTTGCGCGGGCGCTTCTCGTCGTTGACCTCCTCGAAGATGACGAGTTGCAGCGTCGCCTTGAGGGGGGCCGAGTAGGTCATGTCCCGCTCGATGCACTCCTCGACGGTGTACTTCGGCTCGCCGAGGGTGTAGCGGACGAACTCGAGCGAGAAGTTCTCGTGAACGTCCGTGATGGGGAACAGGTCCTTGAAGACGCGCTCGAGGCCGATGTCCTCGCGCTCGTGCGCGGCGGCGTCGGTCTGCAGGAGCGCTTCGAAGGCGCGCGTTTGGATGTCGAGCAGGTGGGGCATACCCATCCCCGCGTCGAGCTTTCCGAAGGAGATTTCCTTTATCGTCTCAGCCATGTCGTCCCCGCGTGAGGGGCCCGCGCTCTAGCACCCCGGTTGGGTGCGGCGGGCGGTGCGGCACGAAGTGCGGCAAACGGCGCCAGATGGCGCCGGAATGAACCCTGTCCGATCGAGCCGCCGGTGGCGGCGAACCGTGTTGTACCCCGGACAGGCGAAAAGAGCCCCGACCCCGCCCCTGCCGTGAAACGGCGAGGGGCGGAGGCGGAGCGGCGTACTGCTCAGATTGTGGAGCGACGAACGAAGTAGGTCACGGCGCAGAGTGAAAGTAAGGGGGCCGGAGCGGGCCGGGGCAAGGGGGCGCCGAGTGGCGCCGCCCTGCCCCGGGCCGCCGGGCCGCCTTACTTCACGTCGACGCCGGCGCCCTGCTCTTCGAGCTTCGCCTTCATGCTGGCGGCCTCGTCCTTCGACACGCCCGACTTCACCGTCTGGGGCGCGCCGTCGACGAGGTCCTTCGCTTCCTTGAGGCCCAGGCCGGTGAGCTCGCGCACCACCTTGATGACCTGGATCTTCTTCGCGCCCGCCTCCTTGAGGATGACGTCGAACTCGGTCTGCTCTTCGACCGGGGCCGCGGGGGCCGCGCCGCCGCCGGCGGGCGCCGCACCGCCCACGGGGGCGGCCGCGATCGTGACGTTGAACTTGCTCTTGAAGCTCTCGATGAGCTCGGCCAGCTCGAACACGGTCTTGTTGCCGATCGCGTCGAGGATCTCGTCGTTGGTCATGGTAGCCATCAGTCAGTTCTCCTGGAGAGGGTAGGGGTTAGGCAGCCGCGTCCGCGGGCGCACCGGATTCCTTCTGCGTGCGGAGCGCCTCGAGCGCGCCGACCATCATGTACATCAGCCCGTTCATCGCGCCGGCGAACTGCGCGAGCGGGGCCATGAGGCCCGCGCCGAGCTCGGCGAGCATCTGCTCGCGCGAGGGCATCGAGGCCAGCGCCTTCACCTGCTCCGCGTCGATCGCGCGACCGTCGAACATCCCGCCCTTCACGACGGGCTTCTGGTCGTTCTCCTTCGCGAAGTCGGTGATCGCCTTGGCGCCCGCGAGCGCGTCCTTGGCGACGATGATGCCGGTGGGCCCCCGGAGGCGCTCGCCGGCGAGGCCGCTCTCGTTGACCGCGCGCAGGGCGAGCGTGTTCTTGATGACCACGTACTCGACGCCGGCCTTGCGCAGGCGGCGGCGGAGGTCGGTCATCCGCTTCACGCTCATCCCGGTGAAGTCGGTGAAGTAGAGCGCCTGGGCGCCCTGCATCTTGTCTTTCAGCTCGACGACGAGCTGTTCCTTTTCGTTGCGCTTCATGGCGTCCCCGGCCTAACGGTAGGGCGTGGTGTCGATCGTGACGCCGGGCCCCATCGAGCTCGACATCGCGACGTTCTTCACGTACACGCCCTTGGCCGCGGCGGGCTTGGAGCGGACGATCTGGTCCATGAGGGCCGAGAAGTTCTGCTCGAGCGCCTCGGCGGGGAACGAGAGCTTGCCGATCGGGGCGTGCACGTTGCCGCCCTTGTCGACGCGGAACTCGATCTTACCGGCCTTCAGCTCGCGCACGGCGCGGCCGACGTCGAAGGTCACGGTGCCGGCCTTCGGGTTCGGCATGAGCCCGCGGGGGCCCAGGACGCGTCCCAGCTGGCCGACCTGGCCCATGAGGTCGGGCGTGGCGACCATGACGTCGAAGTCGAGGAACCCGTCCTTGATCTTCTGGACGTACTCGACGCCAACCATGTCGGCGCCTGCCGCCTCGGCTTCCGCCTGGCGGGGGCCCTGCGCGATGACGAGCACGCGCACGCTCTTCCCCGTCCCGGCCGGCAGCACCACGGTGCCGCGGACGACCTGGTCGGCGTGGCGCGGGTCGACGCCGAGTCGTACCGCGACCTCGACCGTCTCGTCGAACTTCGCGTAGCCCGCCGTCTTCACGGCGTCGATCGCCTGGCGCGCCTGGTAGGCGCTCGCGCCGTTGAGCTTCTCGGCGGCGGCGCGGTACTTCTTTCCGTGCGCGCTCATCAGTCGGCCACCGTGACGCCCATCGAGCGCGCCGCGCCGGCCACCATGGCGACCGCGCTCTCGATGGTGTCGCAGTTGAGGTCGGGCATCTTGATCTCGGCGATCTTGCGGAGCTGCGCCTGCGTCACCGAACCGACCTTGGTCTTGTTGGGCGTGCCCGACCCCTTCTCCAGCCCGAGCTCCTTCTTGAGGAGCACGGCGGTGGGGGGCGTCTTGAGGATGAAGGTGAAGCTCTTATCCCCGTAGATCGTGACCTCCACCGGGAGGATCGTGTCCTGACCTTGCGTCCGGGCGTTGAACTCCTTGACGAAGGCCATGATGTTGATCCCCTGGGGGCCGAGCGCGGTGCCGACCGGCGGGGCGGGTGTCGCCTTGCCGGCCGGGATCTGCAGCTTGACGAACCCGGTTACCTTTTTGGCCATAACTCTCCATGGCGTGGGGGACGCGCCGTCGCGCGCCCGTCACTCCCGCTCGGATTACCGTCGGAGCGGTGGCCGACGTCGGGCCTCGCGGCCCGTCGCTACTGGGTCAGTAGCCCTTCAACTGCAAGTAGTCGAGCTCCACCGACGTGGGGCGGCCGAAGAGCGAGACGCTCACGCGGACCTTGCCCTTGTCGGGGACGACTTCTTCGACGGTGCCGGAGAAGTCGGTGAACGGGCCCTCGGTGATCTGGACGGCCTGTCCGACGAGGAACGGGATCTCCTCTTTCGGCGCCGCCTCTTCCGCCTCGGCGATGCCGAGCAGGCGGTTGACTTCTTCGGGGCGCAGGGCCATCGGCAGCTTGTCGTGGCCGACCATCTTGATGACGCCCTGGATGCCGTTGATGACGTGCAGGGTGTCCTGGTTCATGAGCATCTCGACCAGCACGTACCCCGGGTAAATCTTGCGCTCGACGGGGACCTTCTTGCCGTTCTTGACCTCGATCGCCTCCTGCGTCGGCACGAGCGCCTGGCGGATCGGGCGCTCGTCGGGAGCGCGCTGGTCCGCGTCGATCTTGCGCTGCAGCAGCGACTTGACCTTGTTCTCGTGCCCAGACGTCGTCTGGATGGCGTACCAACGGTGGTCCACGGCGGGTCGGTCGTGTTCGGGAGTGCCTAACGAGGGCGCGGTGGCCTAACGGCCCGCGCCGCCGCCGAGCAGGAGCTGCGGCAGGCGGATGAGCAGGAACTGCAGGGCGATGTCCATGAGCGCGATGAGCGCGCCGAGGAAGAGCACGAAGACGATGATCCGGACCGTCGAGTCCTGCAGTTCCTTGCGGTCCGGCCAGGTGACGCGCTTCATCTCGGCGAGCACGTCGTGGTAGAACTGCGCGACGCGCGCGACGCCGGTGGGGCCGGCCGGCGTCGCGGGGCCCGCGCCCGGGCGCGCCCCGCCCGCGGGCGAGCCCGCCTTCGGCGCGCCGTTCGGGGTGCGTCCGGGCTGCGACACGACGTCGGTCGTCGCCATCGTTACTTCGTTTCCTTGTGGGTCTGGTGCTTGTCGCAGCGGGGGCAGTACTTCTTCCACTCGACGCGCTCCGGGTGGAGGCGCTTGTTCTTGGTGGTGAAGTAGTTGCGGCTCTTACACTCGGTGCACCCGAGGATGATCTTGTCGCGCGGCATGGGGCGTCTCTAGGAAGCTGGAAAAGCGACGAGGCGGAATAGCGGGAAGCGGGGGGCAGGTCGCGAGCGCCGCTCGCGCACCCGCCCCCCGCTTGTCGGTGATACCCGCGAGGTTACTTCAGGATCTTGGTGACGACGCCGGCGCCGACGGTGCGGCCGCCCTCGCGGATGGCGAACCGGAGCCCCTCGTCCATGGCGATCGGCGTGATGAGCCGGATCGTCATCTGCACGTTGTCCCCCGGCATCACCATCTCCATCCCCTCCGGCAGCTCGCACGTGCCCGTCACGTCGGTCGTCCGGAAGTAGAACTGCGGCCGGTAGCCCTTGAAGAACGGCGTGTGCCGCCCCCCCTCCTCCTTCGTCAGCACGTAGACCTCCGCCAGGAAGTCCGTGTGCGGCGTGATGCTCCCGCTCTTCGCCAGCACCATCCCGCGCTCGATCTCCTCCTTCGCCACCCCGCGCAAGAGCAGCCCCACGTTGTCCCCCGCCTCCCCCTGGTCCAGCAGCTTGCGGAACATCTCCACGCCCGTGACCACGGTCTTCTTGTCGGCGTTGAACCCCACCAGCGCCACCTCCTCCTGCACCTTGATCACCCCGCGCTCGATGCGCCCCGTCGCCACCGTCCCGCGCCCCGTGATCGAGAACACGTCCTCGACCGGCATCAGGAACGGCTTGTCCACCTCGCGCTGCGGCTGCGGGATGTAGCTGTCCAGGGCGTCCATCAGCTCCCCGATCTTCTGCCCCCACTCCGAGCTCGGGTCCATCGACTCCAGCGCCTTCAGCGCCGAGCCCCGGATGATCGGCGTCTCGTCCCCCGGGAAGTTGTACTGGCTCAGCAGCTCCCGCACCTCCAGCTCCACCAGGTCCAGCAACTCCGGGTCGTCCACCATGTCGACCTTGTTCATGAACACCACCACGTACGGCACGTTCACCTGCCGCGCCAGGAGGATGTGCTCGCGCGTCTGCGGCATCGGCCCGTCCGCCGCCGAGACCACCAGGATCGCGCCGTCCATCTGCGCCGCCCCCGTGATCATGTTCTTCACGTAGTCCGCGTGCCCCGGGCAGTCCACGTGCGCGTAGTGCCGCTTCGGGCTCTCGTACTCCACGTGCGCCGTCGAAATCGTGATCCCCCGCTCCCGCTCCTCCGGCGCCTTGTCGATCTGGTCGAACGCGACCTTCTGCGCCAGCCCCTTCTGCGCCTGAATCGTCGTGATCGCCGCCGTCAGCGTCGTCTTCCCATGGTCCACGTGCCCAATCGTCCCCACGTTCACGTGCGGCTTCGTCCGCTCAAACTTGGCCTTGGCCATGGATCAGTCTTCCGAGTCAGTCAGAGGTGGGTAAACGCCTGGGGCAGCCGGGCGCGCACTGCGCTGCGGTCGCCGGATCCGTCCGCGGCAACTTCCCGTCGCGGTGACACCAGACGTGGCTACGCCCGCACCGCGTCCGGCGCCTCAGCGGGCAGCACGAACGGTGCGGGCGGCGCACCCGTACCCCACAAAGTCAGACGCGAACGCGCGTGACGGGGCGGGCGGCGCAGAGCTCACGATCGGGATTGAACCGATGACCTCACCCTTACCAAGGGTGTGCTCTACCAACTGAGCTACGTGAGCGAACCGGGCATCGCCCCGGTCGTAGCGGGCGAGCTTCCAAACGTACGCGGACCCGCGACGGCGGGCAAGGCCGGGGCGAGTCGCCGTGCACGACGGTGTGAGGCTGGCGTGATGTTCGGCCGCGCATGATTGGTGCTGGGTCGACCGCGCGTCACTTCGCGTCGTCGGCGCCGCATTGCTCAACCGACCTTTCCCCGGCCCTTTCCGACCGTGCGCACCGTTCACGCTCTCGCGCTGCTCGCTCCAGCGTCTTTCGCGGCTGGGACCGCCGCCGCCCAGACCGCGGCGCCGTCGCCCACCGCGTCCTACCGCGTCACCCGAACCGTTCCACTCGGCGGCGAGGGCGGGTGGGATTACCTGACCGTCGACAGCGCGACGAACCGACTCTACATCAGCCGCGGCACGCACGTGATGGTGGTCGACCTCACGCGCGACTCGGCCGCCGGCGAGGTCGCCAACACCCCGGGCGTGCACGGAATCGCGATCGCCGACGACCTCGGCCGCGGGTTCACCAGCAATGGGCGCGACTCGAGCGTCACGGCGTTCGACCTCCGGACTCTCGCACCGCTGGGCCGCTTCGGCCCGACGGGCGCCAACCCGGACGCGATCGGCTACGACCCCGCGTCCAAGCGCGTGTTCACCTTCAACGGGCGCGGCGAGAACATGACCGCGCTCGACGCCCGGACGGGGAAGATCGTCGGCTCCGTGCCGCTCGGCGGAAAGCCCGAGTTCGTGGCGTTCGACGGACGCGGCATGCTGTACGTGAACAACGAGACGACGGCCGAGTTGATCGCCGTGAACACCCGGACGCTCGCCGTCACGCGGCGGACCAAGGTCGCCGGGTGCGACGAGCCGAGCGGGCTGGCGATCGACGCCAAGCGCGGGCGGCTGTTCGTCGGCTGCGGGAACAAGGTCATGACGGTGCACGATGCTGCGACGGGACGTCAGATCGCGACGCTGCCGGTCGGGGAGGGCGTGGACGCGGTCGGCTTCGACGAGGGGGCCGGCGACGTGTTCGTCTCGGCGGGTGACGGCACGCTGACGGTCGTGCGCGACTCGGGCGGCGACAAGTGGCGCGTCGCACAGACGGTGCAGACGAAGCGCGGCGCGCGCACGCTCGCCGTCGATCCGGTACACCACCGCGTATACGTGGTCACGGCCGAGTTCGGGGCGGCGCCGGCCGCGACGACCGCGCAGCCGCGTCCGCGGCCGGCCATGGTGCCGGGGTCGTTCCAGATGCTCGTCGTCGAACGATGATGCGTGGCCCGGTCGTGGCTCGCCGTGCGGCGATCGCGGCGGTAGTCGGCGCCGCCGCAGTCTACGGCGCGCCCGCTGCCGCGCAGTCGACGCCGGGTGTCGGCACCGGCGCGCACACGATCGGGCTCGCGCGCGACGCGCAGCTCGCGGCGTTGCTCGCGGACGTGCGCCCCGCGGCGCTTCGGGCGACCGACTCGACGCTCGTGGCGTTCGGCACGCGGCACACGATGAGCGACACGACATCGGCCACGCGCGGAATCGGTGCGGCGCGGCGGTACCTGTACGCGCAGTTGCAGGCGGCGAGTCGCGCGTGCGGCGGCTGCCTTCGCGTCGAGTACGACCCGGCGATGATCGAAGTCGCGCGGCACCCTGCGCGGCCGACCGTGAACGTGGTGAACGTGCTCGCCTGGCTCCCGGGGCGCGACACGACGCGAGTGATCGTGATGGGCGGGCACTACGACTCGTGCATCTGCTCCATCAACGCGAACGACTCGACGAGCGACGCGCCGGGCTCGGACGACGACGCGAGCGGGAGCGCGGCCGTGTTGGAGCTCGCGCGTGCGTTCAGCAAGCGATATCCGCACGGGATGAACGCGACTGTCATCTTCGCGCTCTACGCGGGCGAAGAGCAGGGGCTGCTGGGCTCGGAGCACCTCGCGGCGCGGCTCCACGCGGCGGGGTATCGGGTGACGGCGGGGATCACGGACGACATCGTCGGGAACGTGGTCGCCGAAACGGGCGTGCGGGATGCGCGTACGGTGCGGACGTTCACGCCGGACCCAGACAACGGGCCGGCGCGCGAGTTGGGTCGACTCACGTGGGCGGTGTCGGAGCTGTACCGCCCGGGGCTGGACGTGGTGCCCGTGTTTCGGCTCGATCGGATCGGGCGCGGGGGTGACCACGCCCCGTTCGCGCGGCGCGGCGACGCGGCGATCCGGTTCACCGAGCGGCTCGAGAACTACAAGCGTCAGCACCTACCGACCGACGACCTCGCGCACGTGGATTTCGACTACGTGGCCGGGGTCGCGCGACTGAACGGCGCGCTCGTCGGCGCGCTCGCGAGCGCGCCGGCGACGCCCGACTCGGCCGCGTTCCGCCGCGACGCCGCATCGGGCGGGCAGGCGTGGACGCTGTCGTGGAAGCCGGTGCCCGGAGCGACGGGCTACGAGATCGTGACGCGGGCGACCTACGCGCCCACGTGGGAGCGGGTGATTGCTGCGGGCAACGCGACGACGTACCTGCTGAACGAGCAGCTCGACGATCGTTGGGCGGGCGTGCGCGCGGTCGGAGCGAACGGGCACCGATCGCTGGTCGCGACCGTGCCGGCCCCGCCGCCCCTCACGCCGCCGGCCCGACGCTGAGCGCGGCGCGTCCGGAACGGGCGCGTGGGGCGCGAGGTGATGAACGGTCCTCGGGCCCGCGCACCGCGACCATGAGCGCGGGGATTTCCTGCCAGCGCTCACCGCGCGGTAGACGCGCGACCCCGGACACGTTCGTAGCCCCCGATCCAGAGCGCGGCAATGGCGAATCCCAGACACCAGCCACCGAGCACGTCAGTCGCCCAGTGCACGCCGAGGTAGATGCGACTGACGCCGATGAGCAGCGGGCAGAGCACCGCGAGCAGGGTCGCGACGCGCCAGGAGAGAATCGACTCGCGCGCGAGCACCCACGCGAGGCTCCCGAAAGCCGCGGCCGAGACCACCGAATGCCCGCTCGGGAAGGAGTAGGTCGCGGCGCGCAGCAGCAGGCCACCGACCGGTCGTGCGCGGTGCACGAGCTGCTTGACCACGTTGAAGACGATCACCGCCGTCACCGGCGCGGATGCGAGCACGATTGCGGCATGGCGCGCGCCGACGCGCCACAACCAGATCGCGGTCGCGACGGCGATCGCGACCACGACGGCCGGCTCGCCGATGCGCGTGACCCACTCGAACCCGACGAGGAGACCAGGCGCGCGATGCGCGACGGCCCAGTCGTGCACGCGCACGTCGAAACTCCCGGGGCCGCGATCGTACACCTCGCCGCCGAGGCCGGCGGTGGTGGCGAGTCCAACGGCCGCGGTCGCGCCCGCGGCGGCCCAGTCGCGCCGGGGGCGGTGTTGGATGGCGGGTGGCGTGGAACGAATCGACATCGAGGGACGCGGGGGATGATCGCCGCCCAACGCACGACCGGGACCAGTTGGCGGCGCCCGGCGTTTGCTATCTTCGCGCCCAACGTCATCCCAACACCCGATCTCGTGTCGCCAGCCCGTCGCCTCGTCGTCGCCATTTCGCTCGTCCTCGCCCCGCAGTTCGTCATCCAGCCTGCGCCGGCCGCGGCCCAAGTCGCCGCAGCACCACCGCCGGACTCGGCGCGTCGCGACGCGCTCATCGGCGGGCGCGACGTGGTCACGCTCGGTGCCTTCGCGGCGGCCGCGCTCGCGGTCGCACCGGCGGATCGGCGCATCGCGCGGTGGAGCCAGCGTCCGTCACTGCACGACAACGGCGCGGTCGACCACGCGGCGTCGTTCGTCCGCACGCTCGGCGGTCCGGGCGCGGTCGCGATTCCGGTGGTCACGTACGGCGTCGGCCTTCTCGCGCACGACCGCGCCGCGGCAACGGTCGGGCTGCATACCGGCGAGGCGGTGTTCGCGGCGAGTGTCGTGACGACGGTGATCAAGGCGGTGGCGGGACGCGCGCGCCCGTTCGTGTCGCACGACAGCGACGCGACGAACTTCGCGTTGGGGCGCGGACTTCGGCGCGGGGACGCGTACCAGTCGTTCCCCTCGGGGCACGCGACGGCGTCGTTCGCGCTCGCGGCCGCACTCGCGGGTGAAGGGCGCGTGCGGTGGCCGCGGCTCAACCGCTTCACCGCCCCGCTCGGCTTTGGAATGGCGGCGCTGGTGGGGGCGTCGCGGGTCTACCACGACGCGCACTGGGCGAGCGACGTGCTCGCGGGCGCGGGCGTCGGAACGGTGGTCGGGGGTGTGGTGGCGCGATACGGGCGCACGCACCCCGACGCGCTGCTGGAGCGACGGTTGTTGCCGAGCATCGGGGCGGCGGGCGGTGGGGGGACCGAGGTCGGGTACGCGGTGCGGTTTTGAGCATGCCAGCGTGATCGTCGCCTCGCCTGGCGTCGTGTCCCACCCGCGCCCAGCACGCCGGCGTTAGGCCTGGAGTGCCGACGACGGCGAGGCACGGATGAAAGCGGGGGTAGGGTGGGCCCGACGAGCCTGCGACGCGCACCCGTCGTGCGGATGCGTGTTCGGCTCGCCCGCGGCGTGACGTTCAGCCTCGTTCTCGCGCCGACGCGCGTTCGAGGGCGCGAGGTCGGAATCGGCGGGCACACCACGAACACGCGGCGGCTGGCGCGGGCGGACGCGCAGCCGAGGCGGTGGCACCGCGCGCAGCGGTCGGGCGTCCGCGGGGGTGTGGCGAGGACTCCGCCGAGGAGGCGCACGTCCGCGCGGCGTTGCCACATGCAACGTTGCCGCGTATTGCTCGCGTGAGATCGACGCCGTGGCATCGTGACACGGTCGCGCGTCCACCCGCGCACGGCGCCGTCGGCCCCCGGTCCTCCGATCGCGTCGCGCGAGACGTCGAGCCGTCTCACGACCTCGGAGCCTGCCACGGTCGCCTCGCGGCGCCGAACGGTGCGCTGCGGCCCGCCTCGTACACCTCGCCGTTCACTCCATGGACGCCCCGCCGCCTCGATCTCCCCACCCTGCGCCGATCGCAAGCCGCCGCCCGGTCCTCCCCGGCCTCACCGGCCTTCGAGCCCTCGCGGCCGTCGGCGTCGTGGCGTTCCATTACTGCGCGCCGCGGCTCGCCAGTGACGGCGGCGCAGTCGCCCGCGTCGTGCGAGCCGGCTACGTCGGCGTCTCGTTCTTCTTCGTGCTGAGCGGGTTCATCCTCGCGTACACGTACCTCGACGACGAGGGCCGGATGCGCGGCCCCGCACGCGAGTTTTGGTGGGCGCGCGTCGCGCGCGTCTACCCGGTGTACCTGCTCGCGCTCCTGGTCGCCGCGCCGAACGTACTACTGGGGCTGCGGCACGCGCCGATCGACGGCGTCGCGAGCGCCGGAACCCGCGTGGCGGCACTGCTCGCACCGGCGCTCCTGCAGGGCTGGTGGCCGCCGGCGACCTGCGCGTGGAACTGCGCCGGGTGGTCGCTCTCGGTCGAAGCGTTCTTCTACGCCCTCTTTCCGGCGATCGCGCTGGGGCTCGCGCGTGTCCCGCGCCGCGGTGCCGTCTTCGTCGGAGTCGTGGCGTGGGCGACCGCGCTGCTCGCGCCGGCCGCGTACCTCGCGCTCGCGCCCGATGGCATCGCGCACACCACGTACGCGAGTGCGGGCTTCTGGCTCGACGCCCTGCGCTACGCGCCTCCGGTGCACCTCGGCGAATTCATCCTCGGCGTCGCATGCGGCCGTACCTTCGCGACGGCCCGCTTCGAAGGCACGCCGCCGGCGATCGTGCGCTCCGTCGGCGCGGCCGCGCTGGCCGCCGTGGTGGCCGTGCTCGCGCTCGACGGACGGGTTCCGTACCCGCTGGTGCATAGCGGCCTCCTCGCGCCGGCGTTCGCCGCCCTCGTGATCGCGGCGGCCTACCGTCGCGGCTGGAGCGCGCGGTGTTTCGCGAACCCGGCGCTCGTGGCGCTCGGTGAGGCGAGCTTCGCCCTGTACCTCCTTCATGAGCCGATCCGGGCCATCATGCAGACGGTAGCGCACGCGCTTGGCGTGGGCGCGCTCTCGCCAATCATGGACGTCGGCGTCGTCGCGGTCGCGGTCGTGTCGTCGCTCGCCGTGTTCCGATGGGTCGAGGAGCCCGCCCGCAGATGGCTGCGCGACCGTGGCCCGTCACGAAAGGTCGCGCCCGCGCGCGATGCCATGCCGGGCACGCCCGCGCTGGGCCTCGCCGTCGAGCGCGCGACCGCAGCCTAACGTACGGCAGCGGACGCGGCGGAGTCCGGCCCACGCCGGGACTGGGTTCGGTGAGTGGGCGGTGTGACGTCGGCGGGCGCCAGGACGTCTCGCATTCCCTCGTGCAACACCTACGAGTAGGCCCCGCCGGCGCCGACGCCGGACGGGGCCTGACTCGTTGTCCTACGACGAGCGGGAGACGGGACTCGAACCCGCGACCACAAGCTTGGAAGGCTAGTGCTCTACCAACTGAGCTACTCCCGCGAGCTCGCGCGATTACAAAAGCAAGCCGGCGCAACCCGAATCGAGCAAGGGCGCGCCGGCAGTGGTGGGGGAAGGATTCGAACCTTCGAAGGTTTACACCGGCAGATTTACAGTCTGCTCTCGTTGGCCACTTGAGTACCCCACCGGGGACCGGGATCTTACGCCATCCCGGGGCGGATTTCCAGCCCGTTCGCCACGCGCGGAAGCCGACGGTCGGATTCGAACCGACGACCGCTCGATTACAAATCGAGTGCTCTACCAACTGAGCTACGCCGGCGCGTCCCGGGAGAACGCTACGCCGGCGGCCGGACCGCGCGCAAGCCGGTCGATCGCGTCCGACGCGTCGGCCCCGCGGTCCCAGGAACGCGAGACGCGAGGACGCGGACTACCGCACCTGCCAGCTCGTGCCCTGCGGCGTGTCCTTGATCTCGACCCCGCGCGCCTCCAACTCGCCCCGGATCGCGTCGGCCGCCGCAAAATCACGGCGCGCACGCGCGTCGCGGCGCGCCTGCAGTCGTTCCGCGACCCACTCCGCGAGCGCCGCGTCCACGTCGTCCCGGACCGGCACGAGGTCGAGCACGGCGTCGACGCCGGCGAACGCGCGCCGCGCCGCCTCGAGCGCGGCGCGGTCGTCCCCGCCCCGGTCCAGCTCCGCGTTCGCACGCCGGACGAACGTGAACAGCGCGCCTAACGCCTCGGGCGCGTTGAGGTCGTCGAACAGCGCGGTGTCGACCTCGGCCTCGAGCTCGGCGGCCGCTTCGCCGAGCGCGGGGGTCCCGCCGGTCACGGCGGCGAGGCGGGCGGCGAACTCGCCAATCCGGCGGACCGCTTCCTTCGACGCGTCGAGCGCCTCGTCCGTGAGGTTGAGCTGCTTGCGGTAGTGCGTGCCCCAGACGAAGTGGCGGATCGCGGCCGCAGAGTAGCCCTCCTCGCGCAGGCGCTCGACCGTGACCGTGTTGCCGATGCGCTTGGCCATCTTCGAGCCCTCGACCAGCAGGAACTCGCCGTGCGCCCAGACGCGGCTGAACGTGCGCCCGGTCGCGGCCTCGCTCTGCGCGATCTCGTCCTCGTGGTGCGGAAACACGAGGTCGATACCGCCGCAATGCAGGTCGATCGTCTCGCCCAGGATGGTCATCGCCATCGCGGAGCACTCGAGGTGCCAGCCCGGTCGCCCGCGGCCCCACGGCGAATCCCACGCCGCGCCGGTCGCCTCGTCCAGCTCGGTCGCCGCCTTCCACAGGGCGAAGTCCTGCGCGTTCTCCTTCGAGTAATCGTCCTGGGCGACGCGTGCGCCGGGCTTGAGCTCGCGGGTGTCGAGGCGCGAGAGCCGGCCGTACGCGGGGAACCGGTCGATCGCGAAATAGACGGAGCCGTCGTCCGCCCGGTACGCGACACCTTGTTCCTCGAGCCGCGCCACGAGCGCGATCATCTCCGCGATGTACGCGGTGGCGCGGGGATAGTGCTCGGCGGCCTCGATGCGCAGCCAAGCGCGGTCGCGCTGAAACAGCTCGACCACGGGGTCGGTGACCTCGACGATGGTGCGCCCCTGCTCGCCCGCGCGCCGGATGATCTTGTCGTCCACGTCGGTCAGGTTCATCACCTGCTCGACGCCCCAGCCGGCGCGGCGCAGCGCGCGGCGCAGCAGGTCCTCGAAGAGGAACGTGCGGAAGTTGCCCAGATGCGCCGCGTTGTAGACGGTCGGGCCGCACGTGTAGAGCCGCACCACGCGGCCGTCGGCCGGCGCGAACGGCTCGACCGTGCGGGTCATCGTGTTGTACAGCCGAAACCGATCGGCGCCGCGCGCGGGCGCTGCGGAAACGGGCCCGTCGGGCGTGGGCGCTGCAGGGGTGGAGCGGACGGCGTCTGGTACGGACATCGAACACGAGTGCGGGGAGGCGGCAAGTCTAGGCCGCCTCCCCGCAACGGGTCAAATCGCGCGACGCAACACGCGTTCGCGCAGCACGCGTTCGCGCGCGACCCATTCGCCTTACTTGCCCTTCGTCGTGCCGCGCCCGGTCTCGCTCTGCAGTTCGTCGATCTTCTTCGACGCCTCGGCCTTGGTGAGGTTGTCGTCGACGTCCTCGTGCGCTTCTTCGGCGAGGGTGTGCAGGTACGACTTCTGGGCACCGGTCATCGGCTGATCGCCAGTGGTCCAGGTGTCCGGGTCCTTGATCGTGTTGCTCTGGTCGGCGTTCGCGGCGGTCGCTTTATCGGTCATGGGGCTCGTCTCCGGTGAGGGATCGAATCAGCTAGCGACCCGAAACAGTGCAGGACTCGTGCCGAACAAAAACCGAATCCAGACCGAAGCGGGCGTGCCCGAGACGTCCTACGCCGCGACCGCCACCCCCGCGCGCCGTTCCGCCATGGCGATCAGGTCCACGTGCGGCCCGTTGGGCACGAGCACACCGTCGCCGTCCGCGACAGGCACGCGCACCACGAGCGGCTGGTCGCGCGGCGCGCGCCGGAAGCCGCGCCCTTCGTACATCCGCTGCAGCAGGATGCGATTGACGATCACACGCAGGGTGGCGACGGTGGGCACGGCCACGAGCAGGCCGACGCCGCCGAGCAGCTGGCCGATGATCAGTACCGAAAGGATCGAGAGGACCGGCGGGATCTCGACGCGCCGCGACGCGATCATCGGGCCGACGAAGTTGCCCTCGATGAGATGGATCACGACGCCGAGCCCGAGCACGAGCAGCGCGCGCGTGCCTCCGTTCGGCAGCGGCAGGACGAACGCGGCCGGCAGCACGGTCGAGAGGAGCGTGCCGAAGAACGGTACGATGGCCACGGCGCCGGTGAACACGCCGAACGTGAGCCAGTACGGCACGCCGAGCAGGTAGAGCCCGAACGCGGTGAGCACGGCGAGCACGACCATCGCCGTGAGCTGGCCGGCGATCCACGACCGGAGCTGACCCGCCACGTCGCCGAGGATGTCGCGGACGAGCCCGCGGTGCACCGGGGGGAAGTAGGCGATGAGCTGCTCACGGTAGAACACCGGGCGTAGCGAGAGGTAGATCGACATCACGACGACCGACACGACGTTGATGCTCGCGTGCACGATCGAGAAGACGCGCGGCAGCATCCCGCTCAGCAGCGACGCGCCCTGCTCGTAGAGCGTGATCGCGAGGTTGTGCCGCCCGGGCTGCCACACGTTCGACAGGCCCGGCGCGCGGAGCACGATGCGGTCGATGCCCGCGTCCCACGCGTTCACGTAGCGCGGAAGGACCCGCACCAACGCCTGCGTCTGCTCGATCACCGGCGGGACGATGAGGAGCAGGAGAAGGGCGATCGCCCCGAGCGTGAGCACGCCCGCGATGGCGAGCGCGCCGCCGCGCGGGACGCGGAGCCGCCCCTCGATCACGTCCGCGACCGCTCCGAGGTACAGCGACACGAGTACCGCGATGAACAGCAGCAGCAGGACGTCGGCGACCGTCCCGAACAGCCAGAGCAGCAGGACGGTGAGCACGGTCGCCGCGAGCAGCGGCGCAAACCGGAAGCGGCGTGCGGCCGCCCCGTCGTCCGCGGGGACGACGAAGGCGTCAGCCATCACGTCGTACGCCGGTCGCGGCGTAATTCCTCGAACTCCGCGAGCAACTCGTCCTCGGCGCGTGGCGCGCCCGGCGCGCCCGCGGGCTGGGCGCGCCCTACCGCGACCGAGGTCGCCGCGGCTGCGGAGGGTGCGGCCGCGCTGCCGTTGCCCGCGGTCAGCTTGCCGCGCGCGACGTCACCCGCGGGCAGCGCGGCGGACACCGGCGCGGGCAGTACGCCCATCTTCTGCTTGAGCGCGAGCAGCCGGCTGTCGGCGTCCGCGCCGCCGGCCGAGCGCTCGAGCTGCTTGAACTCGCGGGCGAGCTTGTCGCCGGTGAATTCCTCGTCGATCTCGTTGGCGGCGCGGAGCTGGCGCTCGTTCGCGTCGATCTTTTCCTCCATGCGCGCGAACGCCTCGAACGCGCTCTTCTCGGAGATCGACGACATCGTCTGCGCGATGCGCTGCTGCGCCTCGGCCCGGCGCTGCCGCGCGAGGAGCAGGTTCTTCTTGCGCTTGGCCTCCTCGATCTTGTCGGCGAGTTCGCGGAGCTGCGCCTTCAGCTTCTCGGTCTCGGTGCGGTGCGCGTCCCACGTACTGGCGAGGGTGCGCGCGTGCTCCGCGTGCTCCGACTGGCGGAGCAGCGCCTGGCGCGCCAGATCGTCGCGCCCCTCGTTCACGGCGAGCATCGCGCGCGATTCCCAGTCGCTCGAGAGCCGCGCCTCGGTCTCGGCCTGGTCCTTGAGGCGGCGCTCGTCGGCGATGGCGCCGGCGACCTGCTGCTTCGCCTTCACCAGCTGGCCGTTCATGTCGCCGATCAGCTGGTTGAGCATCTTCTCGGGGTCTTCGGCCGAGGAGATGAGGTCGTTGATGTTGGACCGGACGAGCCGGGAGAAGCGGTCGAAGATGCCCATGCGTCAGCGGGCCTCGGCGGACATGGTGGTGGACGACGCGGAGGTCGCCGTGTGGTCGGGCGCGCGGCGGTGCGCGGCGAACTCGCCGGTGACCCGCCGCGGGTCGCACAGGTTGGCCAGTTCGCGCATGTGCGACGCGAGCGCGACGGTCATGCTCTCGTAGCTCGCGCGGAGCTCCTCGTAGTCGAGGTGCGCCAACTCGAGCGCCTCGGTGAGGACGACGGCGCCGCGGTCCACGCCGTATGCCCCGTGCAGGAGGTCGGTGGCGTTGAGCTCGAGCAGGCGTAGCGTGAGCGCCGCGATCGCGTCGGCGTCGTGCGGGAGCTCCATCACCTTCGCGCGGAGCACGACGACCGGCGGCGCGTGGGTCACCACCACGTCGTAGTCGAGTTCTCCCGTCGGGTGCAGGCGCCAGAGCCCCGGCTCCACTTCGGTCGTGGCCGTGGCGCCTTCGGCGCTCAGGCGGTCGAGGTAACGTTCGAGATCGTCGCGCGATTGCATGCGGGCACCTGCCGGTGAGGGTACCGGGGCGTACGGCGCGAACGGCGCCCGCGTTTCGCGCGGATCGTTCGCCCGGAGCGTCGCGGAAGATAGGGCCTCGCGGGCCGGCGTCACGCGATGGCGTCGCGCGACTCGGACCTCAGGCGGGCGAGCGGCGGATCTGGACGAGGCGCTCGCGGGCGAGCCGCCGCCCGGTGGGCGTGGCGGCGAGTCCGCCGCCCGCGGTCTCACGGTAGCGCACGTCCATGTTACGCCCGATCTCTCCCATCGTGTCGATCACCTCGTCCGCGGGGATGGCGAACTCGATGCCGGCCAGCGCCATCTCGATCGCCGCCAGGGCGATGGCCGCGCCGGTCGCGTTGCGGAACACGCACGGCAGCTCGACGAGTCCGCCTAACGGATCGCAGACGAGGCCCAGCGTGCCCTGCTGCGCGAGCGCGACGGCGTGGTACGCCTGGCGCGGGGTGCCGCCGAGCATCTCGGTGGCGGCGCCCGCGGCCATGCCCGCGGCCGCACCGGTCTCGGCCTGGCAGCCGCCCTCCGCGCCCGAGAGCGACGCGCGATCCGCGACCACGGCGCCGACGAGCCCCGCGGTGGCGAGCGCGTCGACGAGCGCCTCGTCCCCAATCCCGCGCGCGTCGGCGAGGCCGGTGAGCACGGCCGGCAGCACGCCCGCGCCGCCCGCGGTGGGCGCGGCGACGATCACGCCCATGGCCGCGTTGACCTCCTGCACCGCGAGCGCGCGGGCGAGCACGTCGCGAAACGGCGTGCCGGCGAGCGGGCCGGGCGGTCCGTCGACGAGCTTGGCCGCGTCGCCGCCGACCAGGCCGCTCGACGAGCGGAGGTCGCCGACGAGGCCGCGCGAGACGGCGCCGCGCATGACCTCGAGGGCCCGGCGAAGCGACGCACGGATGTCCGCGACGGTGCGCCCGCCGTCGGCACTCTCCGCCGCGAGCGCGACCGCGGCGAGCGTGGTGCCCTGCGATTCTGCGTCGTGCACGGCCTCGTGAAGCGAGCGGTACACGGGTCAGGCCCCCACCTTGTCCAGCCGGAACGCCCACTTCACCCACGGCAGCGCGCGAATCACGTCGCGTACGCGCTCGTCGGGCGACTCGTCCAGCTCGTAGACCATGAACGCGTCGCCGCCGCGCTGCTGTCGGCTCACGCGCAGCGTCGCAATGTTGAGGTCGAACGCCGAGAGCAGGTGCGTGATGGTCGCGATCGAGCCCTTCACGTCGCCGGCGACGAGCACGATCGTGTGGTAGTTGCCCGTCACCTCGACCGCGTAGCCGTCGATCTCGGTCACGAGCACGCGCCCGGCGCCCAACGACGACCCGGTCATCACGCTCCGCCGCTCGCCGCGCGTGACGGTGAGGCGCACGGTGTTCGGGTGCACGGTGTTCTCCTCGCCCAGCGTGGTCTTCTCGAACTGGTAGTCGAGGCCCTCGCGCTCGGCGATGTCGAGCGCGTCGCGCAGCCGCTCGTCGTCGGGGCGGAAGCCCATCAGGCCGCCGACGATGGCCTTGTCGGTGCCGTGCCCCTCCCCGGTGCGCGCGAACGAGCCGTGCAGCTCGATCTCGGCGCGTTCGGGGGTGCCGCCGACGAGGCCGCGCGCGAGCAGTCCGAGGCGGCACGCGCCGGCGGTGTGCGACGAGGACGGGCCGACCATCACGGGCCCGATGATGTCGAGCAGGGAGACCATAAGTGTGTGGTTGGGCCGCCCGGCGGGCGGCCGTCAGCTCGCCTTCTTGAGGGCCGGCGCACGGAGCGCCGGCAGGAGCGGCCGCAGGTAGTGGCCGGTGAAGCTCGCGTCCACCTGTGCCACCTGCTCGGGCGTGCCCTGGGCGACGATCTGGCCGCCGCGCAGCCCGCCTTCGGGGCCCAGGTCGACGATCCAGTCAGCGGTCTTGATCACGTCGAGCGAGTGCTCGATG
This sequence comes from uncultured Gemmatimonadales bacterium, assembly GCA_963851265.1. Taxonomy (GTDB): domain Bacteria; phylum Gemmatimonadota; class Gemmatimonadetes; order Gemmatimonadales; family Gemmatimonadaceae; genus BPUI01. The sequence goes on along the minus strand of CAWKNZ010000005.1, from coordinate 291,494 downwards.
ACGAGCACCGTGTTGCCGCGGTCGACGAGCCGGTGGAGCACCTCGAGCAGCAGGCGCGTGTCCTCGAAGTGGAGCCCGGTGGTGGGCTCGTCGAGGATGTACAGCGTGCGGCCGGTGTCGCGCTTGGCCAGCTCCGTGGCGAGCTTCACGCGCTGCGCCTCGCCGCCGGAGAGCGTGGTGGCGCTCTGGCCGAGGTGCACGTAGCCGAGCCCGACGTCGCGCAGCGTTTCGAGCTGGCGGTTGATGCGCGGCTGGTTCTCGAAGATGCCGCACGCGTCCTCGACGGTCAGCTCGAGCACGTCGGCGATGCTCAGCCCGCGGAAGCGCACCTCGAGCGTCTCGCGGTTGAAACGTTTGCCCTTGCACACGTCGCACGGCACGAACACGTCGGGCAGGAAGTGCATCTCGATCTTCACCAGCCCGTCGCCCTGGCACGCCTCGCAGCGCCCGCCCTTGACGTTGAACGAGAAGCGTCCCGGCCCGTAGCCGCGGATCTTGGCCTCGGGCAACTCGGCGAACAGCTCGCGCACCGGGGTGAAGAGCCCGGTGTAGGTGGCGGGGTTGGAGCGCGGGGTGCGGCCGATGGGGCTCTGGTCGATGTCGATGACCTTGTCGATGTGTTCGAGCCCCGTGATGCGCCGGTGCGCCCCCGGGATGACGCGCGCCCGGTAGAAGTGGCGCGCGAGCGCGCTGTGCAGGATGTCGGAGACGAGCGTGCTCTTCCCCGACCCGCTCACGCCCGTCACGGCGACGAATGTGCCTAACGGTATTTCGAGGTCGACGTGCCGCAGGTTGTGCTCGTGCGCGTCCTCGACGCGCAGCAGGCGCCGCGGGTCGCGCGGCCGGCGCTCCTCGCGCACGGGGATCGACCGCTTGCCGCTCAGGTACTGCCCGGTGAGCGAGGCGGGGTCGCGCTCGACCTCGGCCACGGTGCCGGCCGCGACGACGTGGCCGCCGTGCTTCCCTGCCCCGGGCCCGAGGTCGATGAGGTGGTCGGCCTCGCGCATCGTCTCCTCGTCGTGCTCGACGACGATGACGGTGTTGCCGAGGTCCCGCAGCTGCTTGAGCGTGGCGAGCAGCCGCCCGTTGTCGCGCTGGTGCAGCCCGATGCTCGGCTCGTCGAGGATGTAGAGCACGCCGACGAGGCGCGAGCCGATCTGCGTCGCGAGCCGGATGCGCTGCGCCTCGCCGCCGGAGAGCGACTCGGCCGACCGGTTCAGCGTGAGGTAATCGAGCCCGACGTCGACGAGGAAGGACAGGCGTTCGCGGACTTCCTTGAGGATGGGGCCCGCAATCTCGACGTCGAGCCCGGGACGCCCCTCGGCGCGCAGCGGGATGCTGGCGAAGAACTCGCGCGCCTCGACGATCGAGAGGTCGACCACGTCGCCGAGATTGCGGCCGTGCACCGTGACCGCGAGCGACTCGGGCTTGAGGCGCTGGCCGGCGCAGGTGGAGCACGGCGTGGCGATCATGAACGCGTCGAGCTCGATGCGGATGCTGTCGCTCGAGGTCTCGTCGTAGCGGCGACGCACGTTGGCGAGGATGCCCTCCCACTGCACGCCCGCATCGCCGTCCTTCGCGGTCCGCGTCGCGCGCTTGCCGGCCGTCTTGCGCACCGCCGGCTTGGCCTCGCCGCGCGCGTCGGACCCGTAGAGCAGCGCGTTGCGCACGCCCTCGCGCAGCTGGCCCCAGGGCGTGTTGAGGTCGAAGCCCAACGCCTTGGCCAGCCCCGGGAGGATCGTCTTCCGCAGGTAGCCGTCGGGCTCGCCCCAGGGCAGCACGACGCCCTCGAGGATGGTGATCGACGGGTCGCCCAGCACCAGCTGCGGGCTGACTTCCTTGCGGGTGCCGAGGCCGCCGCAGGCCGGGCAGGCGCCGAACGGCGAGTTGAACGAGAACTGGCGCGGCTCAAGCTCGGGCAGCGACGTGCCGCAGACCGGACACCCGTAGCGCTCCGAGAAGAGGTGGACCTCGGGCTCGTCCTTCTGAAGCGTCTCGCCGATCGCCGCGGCGTCGGCGGGGTCGGTGGACGTCGGGACCTCGCCCGGCGCGGGGTATTCGACGACCTCGACGAGACCGTTCGCGAGGCGCAGCGCGGTCTCGAGCGAATCCGTGAGGCGGCCGCGGTCGTCGCCGCGCACGACGAGGCGGTCGACGATCACCGAGATGCTGTGGTTCTGCCGACGGTTGAGGGCGGGCGGGTCGGCGAGTTCGACGAGCTTGTCGTCCACGACGGCGCGCACGAAGCCCTGGCGTCGCGCGTCCTCGAACAGCTCGCGGAACTCGCCCTTGCGCGCCTGCACGAGCGGCGCGCGCACCTCGATGCGCGTGCCCTCGGTCCACGTCAGGATGGTCGCGGAGATCTGCGCGGGGCTCTGACGCTGCACCGGGCGGCCGCAGTTGGCGCAGTGCGGCGTCCCGGCGCGGGCGTAGAGCAGGCGCAGGTAGTCGTAGATCTCGGTGACCGTGCCCACGGTCGAACGCGGGTTGTTGCCGGCGTTCTTCTGCTCGATCGAGATCGCGGGCGAGAGGCCCTCGATCACGTCGACGTCGGGCTTTTCCATCAGCCCCAGAAACTGCCGCGCGTAGGCGCTCAGCGACTCGACGTACCGCCGCTGCCCCTCGGCGTAGATCGTGTCGAAGGCGAGCGACGACTTCCCGCTGCCGCTCAGGCCGGTCATGACCGTGAGCTTGTCGCGCGGGATGGTGACGTCGATGTTCTTGAGGTTGTGCTCGCGGGCTCCGCGGACGACCAGGGACTCTTCGGACACGATCGAGGCGATTCGGGGGGAAGGGCGAACCCGGAAAGCTCACGGTCCGAGCGAGCCGATGCAAGCGCGCGGGTCGGGGTTTGTTCGGGGTCTTCGCGCTGCGGGGGCGGCGGGGCGGGGCGCTCCGGCTCGCGGGCAGATGCGCGCGTGCGCTGGTGGCGCGGACAGGGCACCGTGGGCGCGTTTGCAGGCTCGCCTGCGGCCCCGCCCCGCCGCCCCGCGCCGAGCACCGCCGTTGGGCTACGTGGGTTGCGGGGCTGCCGCGGCCGGTCGCGGCGCGAGGGAGCCGGCGCCGGCCGGGACGGGCGGCGGGTCGGCCGCCTCGGGAGCGAAGGAGGTGCCACACGCCTCGCAGTAGCGCTGCGCCTCGCGCAGCGCCGGCGCGTGGCAGGCCGGGCACTCGGCGGCCAGGTAGCGGCCGCAGTTGGAGCAGAAGGTCGCGTCCGACTCGGGGCGCGGGCCGCAGACGAAGCAACTGCCCGGCACCACGTGAACGTGCGCCACGGGTGCGGCGTGGCGCGCGCGGTAGTCGGCGAGTGCGGCTTCGACGGGGTCCGTCGCGCTCGGCGCCGTGATGGTGGTGCCCTCGGCGGCCGCGCGCATCTCGGCGAGCGCCTCGCGCGTGTAGGTCGCCTTGAGCTCGGCGTAGTCGTCGTCGGAGAGCTTGCCCGTGGCGCGGTCGAACTCGATCTCGCGCAGGGCCTCGACCGCGCTCACGCCCTCGATCGACGCGGCGGCGGGGCCGAGGGCGATGCGCGAGGGGTCGGGCGGGAGCGGGGCGAGGGGCGCATCGGCGTCCTCGGCCCAGAGCGGGCCGAGCACGACGAGGGCGGCGCCGAGGGCGAGGGCGGTCCCCGCGCCTAACGCCAGGGTGCCGGTCGGGACGGCCATCAGGTGCGCGGCTCGCCGCGCACCGCCGCTTCGAGTCGCGCGAGCTCCTCCGGGGTGGCGCCGAGCGCGGCGGCGTCGGCCGCGCTGTACGACACCGGGTCGCCGCGGTCCGCGCGCGCGTGGGAGAGCGGCGCGGGCTGGGCCGACGCGCGGCCGGCGTTGGCGGCCGCGACGGCGGCAGCGCGCGTGCTCCACCGGCGCATGAGCGACGCCACGACCACCGTGCCGGTGCCGAGGACCGCCATCGGTGCGAAGTAGCCGGCGAGGTTGAAGCCGACCTTGGGCGGGGACATCAGCACGCGGTCGCCGTAGGTCTGCGTGAACGCGGCGAGGATCTCGTCGCCCGAGTAACCCCCGGCCACGAGCTGCTGCACGTCGCCGTGCATCGCGGGCGAGACGCCGCAGCTGAAGTCGGTGGTGCGGCACGTGTAGACGTCGAGCGTACACGGGCACTGGCACTTGATGCGGTGCTCGAGCGCGTCGCGCTGCTCGGCCGTGAGCAGCGGCGTCGCGTTGGGCTTGGGCGGTCGACCCACCGCCTTGTAGGCGCTGGGGTCCATCGGCACGTTGGACGCGCTGGACGGCGTGCCTGCGGCGCCGTCGGCGGCGTTGGGCGCGGGCGGCGCGCCGGCGGAATCGCGCGGAGTGGCCCCTCCGTCCGGCGCCTGCTGGGCGACCGGGATCTGGCGCTGCTGGGCCCCGGCCGCGCGGGCGATCCGCGTGCTGCCCAACGCGGCGACGCCGGCCGCGGCGAGGAAGTCGCGGCGCCTCACGACTGCGTCCCCATCGCCATCGCCGGCTCCAACACCGGGCGCGGGGCTCCCACCGTCGCCGACGGAATCGGCGCCGCGTACCCGCTCTGCACGCGCCGACGCTCGGCCTGCGGCCACATCACGATCAGGCCGCCGATGGCCATCACCATCCCGCCGAACCACACCCAGATCACGAGCGGGTTGAAGGTGATGCGCAGCTCCGCGCGGTCGGTGCCGGTGATGCCCGCGAGTACGACGTAGGTGTCCTGCTTGGCGCCTTCCATGATGCCGACTTCGGTGGACGGCTCGAATGTCGGCTGGTCCTGGCTGTCGACGTGCTGCCGTTTCTCGGTGGTGATGATCCCCACGCGCTTGCCGTCGCGCACCGCGTCGAGGGCGACGGCGGTGACGTAGCGGTTGAGCGTCTTGAACTGCGACACGCCCTGGCTCGTGAACGCCCAGGCGTGGCCCCACGGGTCGCGGGTGCGGAAGGTCTCGCCGGTGCGGAGCGTGACGTCGTTCTCCTTCTTGAACGCGAGGCCGGCGAAGGCGGCGAACATCGTCACCATGCCGAAGTGCACGACGTAGCCGCCGTAGCGGCGGCGGTTCTTGGCGACGAGGCGCGTGAGCGCGACGGCGATGTTCTCGCCGTACATGCGCATGCGGGCCGCGGTGCCCTTCCAGAACTCCTGCCCGATGGTCCCGAAGACGAAGCCGGCGAGCGTGTAGCAGACCACCGCGTAGAAGTCGCGCATGCCGAACATCACGAGCAGCACGCCGGTCGCCGCGCCCGCAATCCCGGGGATGACGAACTGGCGGCGGATGTTGGCGACCGATGCGCGCCGCCACGCGATCAGCGGCCCGACGCCGGTGAGCGCGAGCAGGAGCAGCCCGAGCGGGATGTTGACCGTGTTGAAGAACGGCGGACCGACCGTGATCTTCTCGCCCCGCACCCACTCGCTCAGGATCGGGAAGAGCGTGCCCCAGAGCACGGAAAACGCGATCCCGACGAGCACGAGGTTGTTGTACAGGAAGGCCGCCTCGCGGCTGACCATGCTCTCGAGTTCGGCCTGGCTCTCGAGGTCCTTGATCCGCGTCGCGACGAGCCACGCGGTCACGGCGAGGCTCACGCCGAGGAAGCCGGCGAACCACGTCCCGACCGGCGACTGCGCGAACGAGTGCACGCTCTGAATCACGCCCGAGCGGGTGATGAACGTGCCGAGGATGGCGAGGAGGAACGTCGAGACGACGAGCGTCACGTTCCACTTGCGGAGCATCCCGCGCTTCTCCTGAATCATGATCGAATGCAGGAACGCGGTGCCCGTGAGCCACGGCATCAGCGACGCGTTCTCGACCGGATCCCAGGCCCAGTACCCGCCCCACCCCAGCTCGACGTACGCCCACCACATGCCGAGGGTGATGCCGACGGTGAGGAAGAACCAGGAGAGGAGCGACCAGCGGCGGACGGGCGCGAGCCAGTCCGCGTTGAGCCGGCGCGTCGCGAGGGCTGCCACGGCGTAGGCGAAGGGGATCGCCGTCGCGACGTAGCCCAGGTACAGCATGGGCGGATGGATCGCCATACCCGGGTTCTGCAGCTGCGGGTTCATTCCGCGGCCGTCGGGCGGGATCCAGTCGAGGCGCTCGAACGGGTTGGCGCCGAAACAGAGCGTGAGCAGGAAGAACAGCGTCACGACGCCGAGCGTGCCGGCCACGTACGGCATGAACGCGCGCGTGCGCTCGCCGCGGCCGGTGAACACCGCGGCGGCCGAGTAGAGCGACAGGATGAGGCACCAGAAGAGCAGCGACCCCGCCTGTCCCGCCCAGAACGCGGTGAACGTGTAAATCTTGGGCAGGTTCGCGCTCGTGTAGCTCGCGACGAACTTGATCGAGAAGTCGTGGGTGAAGAGCGCGGTCCAGAGGCCGACGCTGGCGAGGACGACGAAGCCAGCGGTGGCGTACACGGCGCGTTCACCGCTCCGCACGAGGTCCGCGCGGCCCTGCGCGGCGCCGGCGAACGAAACGGTCGCGCTCCAGGCGGCCATGAGCATGGCGACCCAGAGCGCGACTTCGCCGAGCAGGATCAGGCTCGACGCGATGCTACTGCCCATGGAGAGCTCGTGAGGTCAGGGACCGGCGATCAGAGGCTGGCGGTGCTGGCCGTCGCCGTCGTTGCGGGCGCCCGGTAGCCGGGCGCGCTCTTGTACTTGTCGGGCGCGTTCTCGTACCGCGACGCACACTTCGCGAGGAGGGTGGTCGCGCGGAAGGTGTTGTCCGCACCGAGCCGGCCCTCGACGATCACGTCGACGCCGTCGGTGAACGTGTCGGGCGCGATGCCGCGGTATGCGACCGCGTAGGTCTGTGCGCCGTCCGTCATCCGGAAGGTGAGCGACCGGCCGCCGGGGTCGCGCACGATGGAGCCAGGCACGACGCGCGCGCCAACCTTCACACCGTTCTCGCGGAACGAGGCGTCCGCGGCGACCTTGCCGCCGAGCTCGGCCGGCGTCAGGTAATACTGGCCGGTCTCCTTGATGGAGCTCGCCATCAGCACCCCGGCGCCGCCCAGGATCAGCAGGCCGCCGGCGAGGAACTTCGAACGCGGCTTCATGAGGGTCCTCCACACGGCCCGGCGACCCGCACAACCGGTCGACCCGCGGAATGCGGGCGCCGATCGAGCCGGTGTCTGCCGAACACCTGGCGAATATAGAAGTTCCGCACGTAACCGGAGACGTGGCCGGGCCCGCCGGTCAGCCGGCCGGCGCCGCCGTCGCCTCCGCACTGCGCAGCGCGGCCACTTCGGCAGCCAGGCGATCGAGTGCGACGGCGAGCAGGGCGCGGTGCTCGGCGACGTTGAGCCACCCGCTCGCCCCCGACGGGTGCGGCAGCGGCAACACCGGCACGGCGCGCCCGCCGACCGCGGCCGCGTGCACCCGACCGACGAGCGCCGTAAGCGGCGCGGGGGCGAGGAACCGGTCCACCGCGAGCCGGCCTAACGTGACGACGAACGCGGGCCGCACGAGCGCGAATTCGGCCTCCAGCCACGACGCGCAGCGCGCCCGCTCGCCCGGCGTCGGCACGCGGTCGCCCCGACTGCCGCCGCCCCGGGCCGGCGCGTGCGGGCCGGGGTAGCACCGGGTCACAGCCGCGATCCAGAAGAACTCGCGCGCCTGGGCCTCGTCCAACCCCGCGAGCGCGAGCCAGCGAAAGAGCGTCTTCCCCGCCCGCCCCTGGAACGGCCGGCGGCTGGTCGCCTCGGTGGGGCCGGGCGCCTGGCCGATGAGCATGGCACGCGGCGCGCGCGACTCGGGGATCACCGGTAGCGCGCCCGGCGGAAGCTCGGCCGCGCACCGGCGGCAGGCCGCGAGCGCCCGGCAGTGTGCCTCGAGGGCTTCAGCCCGCATCCCGCGCCCACGCGAGCGTCGCCCGCACCGCGCGTCGCCACCCCGCGCGCCCGGCCTGCGCGGCGGCCGCACCCTCGCCGGGCCGGAACAGGGTCGCCTCGCGCGCGCCGAGAAACGCGTCGGGCGACGGCCAGACGCCGGCGGCGAGCCCGGCGATCCCCGCCGCACCGAGCGCGGTGGCCTCGACCAGGGCGGGCCGCTCGACCGCGGCGCCGAGCACGTCGGCCTGGAACTGCATGAGCCAGTCGTTGGCCGTCGCACCGCCGTCGACCCGCAGCCGGGAGTCCGCAGTCGCGCCGGTCGAGTCGGACGCCGGGCCGGCCGCGCCGCGCATCGCGCCCAGCACGTCGGCCGTCGCGTAGGCCATCGCCTCGAGCGCGGCCCGCACGATGTGCGCGGCCGTGGTGCCGCGGGTGAGGCCGACGATGGTGCCGCGCGCCGCGCTTTCCCAGTCGGGCGCGCCGAGCCCGGTGAGCGCGGGGACGAAGTAGACGCCGTCGGTGGACTGGACGCTCCGCGCCAGCGCTTCCGATTCGGCCGCCGTGGCCAACACGCCGAGCCCGTCGCGAAGCCACTGCACGGCCGCGCCCGCGACGAACACGCTCGCTTCGAGCGCGTAGGTGCTCCGCCCCGCCGCGTCGCAGGCGAGCGTGGTGAGTAGCCCGCCGCCGCCCGGGGGCCGCACCGCCCCACAGTTCTGCAATAGAAAGGCGCCCGTGCCGTACGTGTTCTTCACGGCGCCCGCCTCCCACCCGCCGTGCCCGAACAGCGCTGCCTGCTGGTCGCCGGCCACGCCGAGGATCGGCAGCGCGACGCCGCACCATTCGGCGCCCATCACGCCGAACTCGCCCATCGATGGGCGCACGGTGGGGAGCACCGCGGCGGGGACGCCGAACTCGGCGCACAGCGCGTCACTCCACGCGCGTGCGCCGATGTCGTACAGCAGCGTGCGCGACGCGTTGGTCGGGTCGGTCGCGTGCACGCGTCCGCCGGTGAGGTGCCAGACGAGCCAGCTATCGACGGTGCCGAAGGCGAGCTCGCCACGGTCGGCCCGAATGCGCAGCGCGTCGCCGGTCGCGGGATCGGGGCGCGCGATCAGCCATTCGAGTTTGGTCGCCGAGAAGTACGGGTCGGGAACGAGGCCGGTGCGCTCAGCGAGCCACGCCGCGCGCGGGGCCAGCGCGCGGCACCGCTCGGCCGTTCGCCGGTCCTGCCAGACGATGGCCGGGTGGACGGGGCGCCCAGTCGCGCGCTCCCACAACACCGTGGTCTCGCGCTGGTTGGTTATGCCGACGGCCGCGGGTGCGGCGCCGGCACGCGCGACGGCCTCGGTCGCGGCCTCGCGCACGGTGCGCAGGATCTCCATCGGGTCGTGCTCGACGAGACCTGGGGCCGGGTAGTGCTGGGTGAGCTCGCGATAGGCCCGACCGCGCACGCGCCCGTCCGCGTCGACGACGAGGCAGGTGGTCCCGGTCGTCCCCTGGTCGATGGCGAGGATGGAAGGCATGGTGGGCGTAGATTAGCCCGCATGCGCGAAAACGAGAGCCCGCCGCCGACCGGTTCGTCGACGCTCTACGACCTCCCGGTCCACACCATCGACGGCGGCGAGACCACGCTCGCGCCGTGGCGCGGCCAGGTGCTGCTCGTGGTGAACGTCGCGAGCCAGTGCGGCTTCACGCCGCAGTACGCTGGCCTGGAAGCGCTCTACCGGCGTCATCGGGACGAGGGATTCGCGGTGCTCGGCTTTCCGTGCGACCAGTTCGGGCACCAGGAGCCCGGCGCGGAGGCGGAGATCGCCGCGTTCTGCGCGCGGACGTACGACGTCACCTTCCCGCTGTTCGCGAAGGTCGAGGTGAACGGGCCGAGCACGCACCCGCTGTTCGCCGCGCTCAAGGCCGCGCGCCCCGGCCTGCTCGGCAGCGAGGCGGTGAAGTGGAACTTCACCAAGTTCGTCGTCGACCGCGGCGGGCGGGTGGCGGCGCGCCACGCGCCGCAGACGGCGCCCGAGAAGCTCGACGGCGAGATCGCGATGTTGCTGGCTTCGGCGCGCTGAGGAACGCCCGCGGGCGTTAGGCCGCGTCCGCCACCGCGCGGGCTGCGCGCCGCTCGCCGACGGCCTCCCGGTCGCGCTTGCGACGGTCACGCCGTTTCGTGCGGCGCTCCGGGAAGTACTTGTCGAGGAAGCCGATCAGCGCCCGCTCCTCCGGCGGGTGCCCTTCGTGCCCGCGCCCGCCGACGGCGGCGCGGGTGTTGGCGCGCGTCACCGACGCGCGCGTGAGGAACGGCGCGATGGTCGACCCGTCGTCGAGGTAGCGCGCGATGACGAGCGGGTGCACGTACGCCTTGCGGCAGACCGTCGGCGTGTTGCCCAACTCGGACGCGACGAGCCGCAGCGCGACCACGAGATTCTTCTGCGACTCGCGCGGCGTCTTGCCCGGGCCGATGTCGGCGAGGATGGTCGCGAGGCGGAGCGTGCCGCCCCACGTGCGGAAGTCCTTCGCCGAGTACGGCACGCCCAGCACGTCGTGCATGTACTCGTTGACGTCGCGCGACGTCAGGTCGTGCCAGTGCAGGCGCCCGTCGTCGCCCTTGGACTGGTAGCGGAAGAGCCGCGGGCCCGGCGTCGCGAGCAACTCGCGGACGAACGCGACGAGATCGGGCGCGAACACCACCTGATGCTGCCGGATCGACTCCTTGCCGATGTAGTCGAAGACGACGCGGTCGCCGGACTCGCCGCCGTCGTGGACGGTCACGTGCTTCTTGCGCAGCGTGGCGACGCCGAACGTCTTGTTCTCCTGCGCGTAGCGGTCGCTGCCGACGCGGAAGAACGACTCGCCGATGAGGCGGACGACCGCGGCCGCGACGCGGCGCTTGGTCAGGGGTTGGCCCGCGGCCTTCGCGCGGAAGTCGGTCGCGACGGCGGCGCGGATCGCCGGGAGGTCGCGCGCCATCTGGCGCACGCGGTAGAACTTGCGCAGCTGCCCGCGCTCGGCGGCGCGGTCGTGGTAGCGGTACTGCTTGCGCCCCTTCGCGTCGAAGCCCCAGGCCTGCACCGCGGCGGTGGGCGACGCGGCGATGTGGACGTCGGTCCAGGCGGGCGGGATGACGAGCGCGGTCGCGCGCTCGCGGGCGGACTCGGGGGCCGGCTTGCCGCCCGTGGTGACGTACCGGAACCCGGAGCGCTTCGTACCCTTTCGCAGAATCCATTGCGGCGTCATGACTTAGAAACGCGGGGCAAGATCTGGTCCGACCGCCGACGCCCGAGGCGCCCCGGCGCCGGGTGGGGCGCCGGTATATTGGGCCCACCATGGCCTACTCCACGCTCACGCTCGACGTCGTCGACCGGATCGCGACGATCACCGCCAACCGCCCCGACAAACTCAACGCGCTCAACGACGCGCTCATCACCGAGCTCGGGCTCGCGATGGACGAGGTCGCCGGGCGCGACGACGTGGGCGGCGTGATCCTCACCGGCGCGGGGCGCGCGTTCGTCGCCGGCGCGGACATCGGCGAGGTCGGGCGGGCGTCGCCGTACGAGGCCAAGCGCCTCGCCCGCAAGGGGCAGGAGAGCTTCCGCAAGTTCGAGACGTCGGCCAAGCCCACGGTGGCGGCGGTCAACGGGTTTGCGTTAGGCGGCGGGTGCGAGCTGGCGATGTGCTGTCACGTGCGCCTCGCGAGCGAGGCGGCGAAGTTCGGCCAGCCCGAGGTCAAGCTCGGGCTCGTCCCCGGATACGGCGGGACGCAGCGGCTCGCGCGGCTCGTCGGCAAGGGGCGCGCGCTGCAGCTGCTGCTCACGGGGGAGCAGATCGACGCGCAGGAGGCCTACCGCATCGGGCTCGCGAACGCCGTGGTGCCCGCGGGCGAGCTGCTCGATCGCGCGCGCGCGCTGCTGACGGCCATGCTCGCCAACGCGCCGATCGCGCTCGCGCTCGCGGTCGAGGCGGTGAACGCGGGCTACGACCTGCCGCTCGACGAGGCGCTGCGCTTCGAGGCCACCGCCTTCGGCCTCGCCGCGGCCACCGAAGACATGCGCGAGGGTACGCAGGCCTTCCTCGGGAAGCGCGCCGCGCGCTTCACGGGGCGCTGACCGCGCTGGAGACCGCGCGCGCGGGCGACGCGCCGGCGACCGGGGCCGCCGTGCGCCTCCAGCGGCTCGTCGTGCGCGACTTCCGCAACCTGGAGCGCGTCGCGCTCGACCTCGCGCCCGCGGGGCTCGCCGTCGTCGGCGAGAACGGCCACGGCAAGACGAACCTGCTCGAGGCGATCTACTACCTGCAGCTGCTGCGCTCCGTGCGCGGCGCGCGGGACGCCGAGCTCGTGCGCTTCGGCGCGGGCGCGTTCCACGTGCAGGCGGTCGCCGCCGTGCCCACCGCCGACGGGCTCCGCACGCGAGACGCGGGCGTCGGCTTCGAGCGCGCCGGCAAGCGGAAACGCGTGCGCGTGGACGGCGCCGAGCCGGCGCGGCTGAGCGATGCGTTAGGCGCCGTCCCGAGCGTGATCCTCTCGCCGGGCGACGTGGCACTCGTGTCCGGCGCGCCGAGCGAGCGGCGGCGCTACCTGGACGTGGTGCTCGCGCTCACGTCGCGCCCGTACCTCGCGGCGCTGCAGGCGTACCGCGGCGCGCTCGTGCGCCGCAATGCCGCCCTGCGCGACGCCGCGCGCACCGGGCGCGGGGAGGCGCGCGTGGCCGTCTGGGAGCCCGCGCTCGCGGAGCACGGCGCGGTGCTCTGGACCGAGCGGCGGCGGTGGGTCGAGGCGCGTGCGGACGCGTACGCGGCCCTGTGCGCCGCGATCGGCGAGCGCGCGCCCGTCCGCATCCGCTACGCGACCGCGCTCGTCGCCCCCGCCGACGCGGCCGGTGGCCCCGAGGCCGAAATCGCGTCCGCGCGCGCGGCCATCGAGCAGGGGTTGGCCGACCGGCGCGCGTTCGACCTCAAGCGCGTCGCGACGCACGTGGGGCCGCACCGCGACGATCTCGAGATCACGCTCGGCGGTCGCGAGTTGCGCACCTACGGGTCGGGCGGGCAGCAGCGCACGGCCGCCATCGCGCTCCGCATGCTCGAGGCGGCCACGCTCCGCGACGCGATCGGCGGCCCGCCGCTCTTCCTGCTCGACGACCCCTTCGCCGAACTCGACGCCCGTCGTGCGCGACGCATCCTCGACCTGCTCGGCGAGGCCGGGCTCGGCCAGGCGATCCTCGCCGTGCCGCGCGCGAGCGACATCCCGGACGAGTTCACCGGCTTGGACCGCGCGACGGTGCGCGACGGGGTCGTCGGGGCATGAGCCGCGATCCGGGGCGCGACAAGCGCCGCCCGAGCGCGATCGGCGACCTGCTCGCGGGCGTGCTCGCAAACGCGGGAATCGGCGACCGCGTCGCGCAGGCGGCGGTGGTGCCGGAGTGGGCGGCGCTGGTCGGTCCGCAGATCGCGGCCGTCACCGAACCGCTCAGCGTGACCCCCGACGGCACGCTGTGGGTGGCCGTGGCCACGCACGCGTGGATGACCGAGCTGCAGGCGATGGAGCCCGAGCTGCTGCGCACGCTCAACGCGGCCCCGGACCGGCCGCCGGTGGTGCGCATCCGGCTGACGCACAAGCGAGCGGAACAAAAGCCGTAATCAGTTGTAGGATAATGAGTTAAGCGGCATCGGCTCCGTTGCACCCCGGGGCTGCGCGGGGTACATTCCCCAGGTTCTGTTCGTGCAGGTTTTCAGCTCCGGAGAGACGATGGCGAAGAACGACCGGCCCAACCCCGACCACAACGGCGCGGGCCAGAATGGTGATTACGGTGCGGGCTCCATCCAGGTCCTCAAGGGCCTGGAGGCGGTGCGCAAGCGCCCCGGGATGTACATCGGCTCGACGGGCCCGCGCGGCCTGCACCACCTCGTCTACGAGGTGGTCGACAACTCGATCGACGAGGCCCTGGCCGGCTACGCCGACCGGGTCGCGGTGACGATCCACCAGGACAACTCGATCACGGTGACCGACAACGGGCGCGGCATCCCGGTCGACATCCATCCGGTCGAGAAGCTGCCCGGCGTCGAGCTGGCGATGACCGTGCTGCACGCGGGCGGGAAGTTCGACAAGAACAGCTACAAGGTCTCGGGCGGGCTCCACGGCGTCGGCGTGAGCTGCGTCAACGCGCTCTCCGAGCACCTCAAAGTCTGGGTCAAGCGCGACGCGAAGGAGTACTACATGGCCTTCACGCGCGGCGACACGACGACCAAGCTCCGCACGCTGCGCGACGTGCCCAAGAAGGACACGGGCACCACGGTCTGGTTCAAGCCCGACCCCGAGATCTTCACCGAGTCGCTCGTCTACGACTACGGCACGCTGCAGTCGCGCCTGCGCGAGCTGTCGTTCCTCAACAAGGGCGTGACCATCACGCTGAGGGACGAGCGCGAGGGCGAGGAAAAGGAAGAGACGTTCCACGCCGAGGGCGGGCTGCGCGAGATGGTCACGCACCTCACGTCGAGTGGGAGCAAGAAGCCGTTGCACCAGCAGGTCGTGTACATCGAGACCGAGCGCGACCAGATCGGGATCGAACTCGCGATGCAGTACAACGACGGGTACACCGACAGCGTGTTCTCCTTCGTCAACAACATCAACACGCACGAGGGCGGCACGCACCTGACGGGCTTCAAGAGCGCGCTCACCTCGGTGGTCAACAAGTACATCGAGCGCTCCACCGCCCTCAACAAGAAGGACAAGGACATCCGGCTCTCGGGCGACGACGTGCGCGAGGGGCTGGTGGCCGTGCTGTCTGTGAAGGTTCGCGAGCCGCAGTTCGAAGGCCAGACGAAGACGAAGCTGGGCAACTCGGAGGCCGAAGGCGCGGTGCGCTCGGTCGTCAACGAGCTGCTCTCGCAGTACCTGGACGAGAACCCGAAGGTCGCCAACGCGATCATCGAAAAGGCGGTGAGCGCGGCGCGCGCCCGCGAGGCGGCGCGCAAGGCCCGCGACCTCACGCGCAAGAAGAGCGCGCTCGACGTGGGCAACCTGCCGGGCAAGCTCGCCGACTGCGCGCTCGACGACCCGGCCAGCTGCGAGATCTACCTCGTCGAGGGCGACTCGGCCGGCGGCTCGGCCAAGATGGGGCGCGATCGGAAGTTCCAGGCGATCCTGCCGCTGCGCGGCAAGATCATCAACGTCGAGAAGGCCCGCATCGACAAGGTGCTGTCCAACGAGGAGATCCGCACGATCATCACCGCGATCGGCTCGGGGATCAAGGACGATTTCGACCTCGACAAGACGCGCTACCACAAGATCGTCATCATGACCGACGCGGACGTGGACGGCGCGCACATCCGGACGCTGCTGCTCACGTTCTTCTTCCGGCAGATGCGCGAGCTGATCGACGCCGGGATGATCTACATCGCGCAGCCGCCGCTCTACCGGGTCGCGAAGGGCAAGGAGGTCTACTACGCGTACGACGAGAAGGAGCGCGCGGAGTACTCCGAGCGGCTCGGCGGCAACGAGGGCAAGAACCTCAACATCCAGCGCTACAAGGGGCTCGGCGAGATGAACCCCGAGCAGCTCTGGGAGACCACGATGGACCCGACCACGCGCACCTTCCTGAAGGTCACGATGGACGACGCGCTGCTCGCGGACGAGCTGTTCACGACGCTCATGGGCGACAACGTCGACCCGCGGCGGGCGTTCATCGAGACCAACGCGCGGTTCGCGGCGAACCTCGACGTGTAACGCGAACGGGGCGCCCATGTAGGGCGCCCCGTTCGCCGTCCCGAGCGCGGCGAGCGACCGAACTCTCGGGGCGACGCGGGCGGGCTGCGGACCGCGATCGTCGCCCCACGCGGGCGACGGCGCGCGATCGTTCGGACAGGTGTCTAACGATTATCGCTCGCGGACTTCCCCGCCGGCGGCGCGGTGCTCGGCAGGGGTTGCACCGGCGCGACACCGCGCTCGCCACGTACGTACTCGTCCCAGCCGCCCATCGCGACCATCTGCTGCGCGAGGTCGCTGTGGCGGAACAGGTCGGCGACCTGCGCGGGCGACTGGCGCGCGAGGCGGGCCGGGGCGTTCGCGGCGTCCCACACCACCGCGCCGGCGATCTGCGCGTTCTGGCGCAGCTGGCGGAGGTCGCACGCCGCGAACTCGTCGGAGCGCGCATGGTAGTTGGGGCCGTACGTCGCCGGCTCCTGGTTGGCGACCAGGTTGGGCACGCCGGCCAGCATGAAGTCGAAGTTGTCGGTGCCGACGATCGGCTGGTCGACCTCGGCGAACGGGCCGTAGCCGGCGACGGGCGCGAGGGCGCGCGTGGTCGCCGCGACCACGTCCGGCCGCCCGCCCGTGAAGAAGCCCGTGATCCGCCCGCAGCCGATGTCGAACGTCAGCGTCATCGCGTGGCGGTCGAGTTCCGCCGCGTGGGCGCGCACGTAGCCGGCCGAGCCGTACTCGCCCTGCTCCTCGCCGTTCCAGAGGACGAAGCGCACGGTGCGCGCGGGCCGCAGGCCTAACGCGTGCGCCTGGCGCGCGAGGTCGAGCACGAGCGCGACGTTCGCCCCGTTGTCGAGCGCGCCCGTGCCGAGGTCCCACGAGTCGAGGTGGGCGCCGACGACGACCACCTCGTCGGGCTGTACCGCGCCGCGGATCTCGCCGACGACGTTGGCGCTCTGGTACGCGGGGCCGCGGTCGAGGTCCAGGCGTTCGGTGAGGGTGAGGGCCAGGCCGCTCCGCAGGAGGCGCAGCGCGCGCAGCGCGCCGTCGCGGTCCATCACGAGCATGGGGCGCGTGTTCGCCAGGCCGGTGCTGACGTTGTGCCGGTAGAGCAGGTCGTTCGGTCGCGAGCCCGTATAGACCACGCCGGCGACGCCCGCGGCGAACGCGCGCCGCTCGATGTCCGTGGCGTCGGCGTATTCCTTGAACAGGCCGTCGATGTCCTTCAGCTCGTCCTGTTCGACGAGGACGAAGGCGTTGCGGGCGCGCGCGCCGAGCCGGGCAAAATCGGCGTCGGTGCCGCGGCCGGCGTCGACGAGCGGAGCCGTGGTGCCCGCAGCCGGCGTCGCGGTCGAGAACGGCATCGCGGCCACGTGCGCCGCGAAGCGCACGCCGGGACCCTCGACCGTGGCCGCCGCGCTCCGCTCGAGCCAGAGCCCGGGCATCGTGAACGGCTCGGCCCGCGCGCTCACGCCCATCGCGCGGAACTTCTCGACGCCCCACGCGATCGCTCGGCGATTGGCGTCACTCCCGGTCGGCCGGCCGCCGATGCGGTCCGTGAGTTCCTCGAGGTCGCTCCCGAGTGGTGTATCGCCCGCGAGCGCGGCGACGAGCCGGCCCGCGTCCCCGGTCGCCATCGGCGTGACCACGGCGGCCCGCACCTGGGCACCGGCCACCGTCGGCAGGACGACCGCCGCGGCGAGCTGGCACGCCCGCCGGGTGGCTCGCCGCGCGCGCCCAGCTACCACGTCTTCACGCCGCGGCGATCTCCCTTGGACTCGCCGAAGAGTTGTCGCGAGAAGAGCACGTTGACGGCCCCCAGCGCGCCGAACACGAGCGTGAACGCGGTCCACGTGATCGCGGTGTTGATGACGTCGATCCCGCCGGTCGACTGGGTCGAGAAGTTGGGGCGCGTCTCCCACAAGCAGAACGCCCAAACGAGGAACAGGATGACCGGCGTCCCCGCGGTCTGCATGGCGAGGAAGCGGGCGATCTTGGGAGAGAGTCGGGGCGATGGCACCAGACAGAACCTTTGCGCGAAGCGAGAGAGTGCGATGGGATGCCGCGGGACGCGACGCGTCCCGCGGCGCGCGTTACGGCAACGCGAAAAGCTAGCCGTTGCCGCCGGCGAGCGCGGCCGTCCGCCCGAGCGCGCTCACGCGGCGAGCACCTCGACCCCGGCCGCGGTGACCCGGTGCGAGACGAGCGCCAGCGGCGCGGGCGCCGACTCGGCCGACGACGGGTCGACGATCGTGATCGCCGCGTCGAGCGCGGCGCGGCCGGCCGCGAGCCCCGCCGCGTCGCGCGCGCAGACGGTCGCGAGCGGCTGGCCGCGCGACACGCGGTCGCCGGGGCGCGCGCTGATCGAGAAGCCCACGGCCGGGTCGATGCGGTCGTCGACGCGCGTGCGTCCGCCGCCGAGCGCGATGATCCCCCGCCCCACCGCGCGCGGCTCGACGCGGGCGATGACGCCGTCCCGCGGGGCCTCGTACGGCGCGCGCACGGGGGCCTGCGGCAGCGCGGCCGGGTCGTCGACGACGCCGGGGTTGCCGCCCTGCGCGTCGACGATCGCCTGGAACTTGGCGGCCGCGCGCCCGTCGGCGGTCGCCGCGCGCATGGCCGCGTGCGCGGCCTCGCGGGTCTCGCAGACGCCACCCAGTACGAGCATCTCCGCGCCGAGCGCGTAGGTGACGGCCATGAGGTCGGGCGGGCCCTCGCCGCGGAGGGCCAGGACGGCCTCTTCCACCTCGAGCGCGTTGCCGCACGCGCGGCCGAGCGGGCGGTCCATTGCGGTGACCAGGGCGACCACCGGGCAGCCGTGGTCCGCGCCTAACGCGACCATCGCCCGCGCGAGCTCGAGGCCGCGCTCGACCTCGGGCGTGAACGCGCCCGAGCCCCGCTTTACGTCGAGTACCAGGCCGGTGAGGTCTTCCGCGAGCTTCTTGCTCATGATGCTCGCCGCGATCAGCGGGATGGACTCGACGGTGCCGGTCACGTCGCGCAGCGCGTACATCTTGCGGTCCGCCGGCGCGATCTCGGCCGTCTGCCCGATGAGCGCGCAGCCGAGGCGCTCGAGCTGCCGCGTGGCGCGGTCGAGGGGGAGGTCCGTTCGGAAGCCCGGGATCGATTCGAGCTTGTCGAGCGTGCCACCCGTATGCCCGAGCCCGCGCCCCGACATCATCGGCACCGCGACACCCAGCGCGGCGACGAGCGGCGCGAGGACGAGCGACACCTTGTCGCCGACGCCGCCGGTGGAATGCTTGTCCACGCGGCCGCGCCAGCCGTGGGCCGCGAGGCCGCCGAGCGCGAGCCGCGCGCCGCTGGCGAGCATCGCGTCGGTGAGCGCGCGCGTCTCGGCGCGGTCGAGGCCGCGGAAGTAGACCGCCATGAGTAGCGCGGCCATCTGGTAGTCGGGCACCGCGCCGCGCGCGTACGCGTTGGCAAGCGCGCGCCACTCGTCGGGCGCTATGCGGCCGCCGTCCCGCTTGCGCTCGATCAGCGCGAGGGGCGACGGCGGCGCGTGCGGCGGTGCGGCCGTCGCAGCACTCCCGACGGTGGCGGGCTGGACGATCATTGCGTGGGATGTGGGGTAGCTCTACACTGCCCGCCCAACATATGCACCCGCACCCGTACTACTGATGTCGCGTCACTCCGTTCTGCTCGCCGTGGCCCTCGCCGTCGCGCCGGTCGCCGTGCCCGCCTTACGGCCGACGGTCGCGCGGGCGCAGACGGCGGCCGAAGAGACGGCGATCGGCGACCGCGAACGCGAGATGAATCCGACGGGCGCGCTGGCGCACTACCAGGCGGCGCTCAAGGTCGATCCCGCTGACTACGACGCGCTGACGAAAGCGTCATACGCGACCATCGAAGTGGGCCAGGCTGCGCCGGACAAGGATCGGCAGCGCGGCTATTACAAGCAGGCGGAGGACCTGGCGCGCCGCGCGGTCGCGGTGCGGCCGAACGCGGCGGAGGGCCACTTCGTGCTCGCGACCGCGCTCGGCCGCACCGCGCAAACGCTCGGTGCGCGAGACCGTATCCGCTACGCCGCGGACGTGCGGACGCAGGCGCTCGAAGCGCTCAAGTACGATCCGCGCCACGCCGGCGCGCTGCACGTCATGGGAATGTGGAACGCCGAGGTGATGCGGCTGAGCGGCATCGCGCGCTTCATGGCGAAGAACTTCCTGGGCGGGCAGGTGTTCTCGTCGGCCAACTGGAACGACGCGCAGCGCTACCTCGAGCAGGCCGTGCAGATCGAGCCGCAGCGCATCACGCACCGCCTCGACCTCGCGCAGGTGTACCTCGATCGCGGCGACAAGGCGAAGGCGCGCGAGCAGCTCGACGCGATCGCGGCCGCGCCCGCGCGCGAGCTCAACGACGCGAAGTACAAGCACGACGCCGAAGCGCTGCGCGGCCGCGCGAGCTGAGCGCGCGACCGCGAGCGGCACTCAGCCGCGTCGGCGACGCTGCTCCCAGGCGTCTTCGGCGGCCCAGCGCGAGTTGATCGCGGCGCGCTTGACGCGCCGCGCCTCGTGGCGGGCGCGGTGGCGCAGGTCGTCGCTCGCGTCGTCCCACCGGTCGGCCGCCCGGTCCTTCACGTCGCGCGCGCGGTGCGCGAGCCGGGTGCGCGTCTCGAACCCCGTCGCCGGGGCGAGCAGCAGCGCCGCGCCGGCGCCGATGAGCGCCCCGATCGCGATCCCGGCGCCGAAGACGCCGACCCGCGCCCAGTCGGTCTCGGCCGCGCTCGATTCCTCGTCGAGCGTCGCCCGCGCGATCCGGCGTCGGTGCGCGATGCGCTCGGCGACCGATTCGGTGCGGGCCTCCGCGGCGCGGGCCAGCTTCGGCAGCGCCGCGAGCTGCCCCACGAGCTGCCGCGCGCGGGCAACCGGCCGCGCGTTCTCGGCCGTCGACGTGGGATCGTTGGTCGCGGTGGCCTTCGTCGCGCGCTCGGCGGCGCTCGTCTCGTTTCCGGGCTCGCCCGGCGTCGTCTTCCCGTTGCTGCCCGCCTGTGGCGCACTCGCGTGGTGCATGCTTCCCGTCGTCTGTGCCATTCCCTGAGCGACCTCGTTCGCGGGGACGTACCCCGGTATGTGGTAAGGAACTTGCTGACCTGCCGCGCCACGTTCCGGCCTGGCGTGGGCCGCCGATGGCCTGCGCGCGGTAGCCGGAGCGTCGTCGTGAACGTCGTCTTGCACGTACCCGGTTCGGCCCGAACGCCCGCGCGGTGCTGGCGGAGGATCGCGCCGCGGGTGCGGCAGGGTGCGACCGGCGTCCGCCGTATCTCCTCCGCCGCGGTGCTTCGCGCGCCGCAGTGTCACTCCCCCTTGCAGCGTCCCGCCCGCCGCTGAGGTCCGCGATGAGCCTTTCTGGTAAGACCGTCCTCTTGGTCGAGGACAACGAAGACAACCGCATCGTCTATTCCACCATCCTGCGGCACTTCGGCTACCGCGTGACCGAAGCGCTCAACGGAGAGGAGGGGATCGCGAAGGCGCATTCGGAAAAGCCCGACCTCATCCTGATGGACATCTCCATCCCGATCATCGACGGGTGGGAGGCGACGCAGGTGCTCAAGCACGACCCGGCGACGAAGCACATCCCGATCATCGCGCTCACGGCGCACGCACTCGCGAGCGACCGCGAGAAGGCGATGGAGGTCGGGTGCGACGGCTACCTCGCCAAGCCGTGTGAGCCGCGCGCGGTCGTCGCCGAGGTGCAGCGCTTTCTCGGCAAGAACGACGCGGCGGCCACCGGGCAGACCGCCGCGTGACCGTAGGCGGCGAGCGCATGGCAATCGGCGACGTGGTCCGGCCCGACGCGGCGCGCGCGGAGACCACGCGCATCCTCGTCGCCGACGATCACCCGGACAACGTCGACCTGCTGCGCATCCGGCTCGGCGCGCGCGGCTACCAGGTCGACGCCGTGTCCGACGGCCAGCAGGCGCTCGACCGCGTGCTCGCGTCGCCGCCCGACCTGCTGCTGCTCGACGTGATGATGCCGAAGATGGACGGGATGGAGGTCGCGCGGCGCATCAAGGAGACGCCCGGGCTGCCGTTCGTCCCGATCATCCTGCAGACCGCGCTCGACACCACCGCGCACAAGGTCGAAGGGCTGGACGCGGGCGCCGACGACTACATCACGAAGCCGATCAACTTCGCCGAGCTCGAGGCCCGCATCAAGGCGCTGCTACGCATCAAGGCGCTGCAGGAAGAGTTGGAGCGCGCCAACGCGGAGCTGCGCCGCGTGTCGCAGACCGACGGCCTCACCGGCGTCGACAACCGGCGACACATCGAGGCGCGCCTGACCGAAGCGTTCGAGCACGCGACACGCCTCAACGAGTCGCTCGCCGTCGTAATGACCGACGTCGACCACTTCAAGAGCGTCAACGACACGTACGGGCACCAGGCCGGCGACGCGGTGCTCAAGCAGGTGGCGGAGGTGCTGCGCGAGAGCGCGCGCGAGATCGACCACGTGGGACGCTACGGCGGCGAGGAGTTCCTCGTGCTGCTGCCGGGCGCGAGCGCGGAGGACGCGCGCAAGTTCGCCGAGCGGGCGCGCGCGGCGATCGCCGCACGCGACTTCACGTACGCCGGCGGCACGCTGCAGCGCACGATGAGCGCGGGCGTGGCCGCGTGGCCGCACGCCGAATTGCGCCACCAGGAGGCGCTCGTGAAGGCCGCCGACGACGCGCTCTACGTCGCGAAGTCGACCGGTCGCAACCGCGTCGTCGCGCACGGCGACGTGGCGCCGTCGAACGGCGCGGCCTGAACCGGGCGCGCACGGGCCACTCGAACCGAGCGCTTATCTTGGGCGGCATGTCCGCCCCGCCCAGCGACGCCTCGTCCAGCGACGCCACGCGCGCCGACGCGGCGTCCGACACGTCCGCCGACCTCGCCGGCGCGTCGCTCGCCGAACTCGCCGCGCAGGCCGCCACACTCCGGCAGGAGCTGGAGCAGGCGAGCTACGAGTACTACGTGCTCGACCGTCCGTCGCTCTCCGATGTAGGGTACGACCGGCGCTTTCGCGCGCTCCAGCAGCTCGAAGCACGTCACCCTGCGCTGCGCACCGCGGACTCGCCCACACAGCGCGTCGGCGCGGAGCCGCAGAGCGCGCTTCCGAAGCACACGCACCTCGTGCCGATGCTGTCGCTCGGCAACTCCTTCAACGAGCAGGAGCTCGACGCGTGGGAGGAGCGCAACGTGCGCGTCATCGGCGAGGAGGCGCGCGCGGCGGGCTACACCGCGGAACTGAAGATCGACGGCGCCGCGGTGAGCCTCACCTACCGCGACGGCGTGTTGGCCGTCGGCGCGACCCGCGGCAACGGCATCGTGGGCGAGGACGTGACGCCCAACCTGCGCACCGTGCGCGGCGTGCCGCTCCGCCTCCGCGGCGACGGCCACCCCCCGGTGATCGAGATCCGCGGCGAGGTCTACTTCCCCTTCTCGCGCTTCGAGCAGCTGAACGCGGCGCGGGTGCGGGGCGGCGAGCCCGTGTTCGCCAACCCGCGCAACGCCGCGGCGGGGTCGCTGCGTCAGCTCGACCCGAAGATCACGGCTTCGCGGCCGCTGTACTTCTTCGGCTACGCCGTGGCCGTGCCCGGCGACGCGAGCGCGGCGGCCCGTCAGCTGCCGTTCGCCTCGCAGTGGGAGCTGCTCGAGACGCTCGCGGCGTGGGGGATCGCCGTCGCGCCGCACCGGCGCCGCTGCGCGACGCTGGCCGCGGTGCACGCGTGGGCGCACGAGGTGGAGCACACGGTGCGTGGCGCGCTCGACTTCGCGATCGACGGGGCGGTGGTCAAGCTCGACCCGCTCGCGCTGCAGGTGGAGCTGGGCGACGTGGGGCGCGAACCGCGTTGGGCGATCGCTCGCAAGTTCGCGCCTGACATCGCCGAGAGCACGCTGCGGGCGATCGAGGTGAACGTGGGGCGTACCGGGTCCATCAACCCGTACGCGGTGCTCGACCCGGTCGAGATCGGCGGGGCGACGGTGAGCAAGGCCACGCTCCACAACTTCGCGCTCATCGCCGACAAGGACCTGCGCGTGGGCGACGTGGTGCAGGTGAAGCGCGCGGGCGAGGTGATCCCGCAGGTGATCGGCCCCGTGCCGGAGCGGCGCGACGCCGCGGCGCCGCCCGCGCCCTACGCCCCGCCCACCGTCTGCCCGAGTTGCGCGACGCCACTCGTCGCGGGGGAGGACCGGGGGATGCTCTACTGCCCCAACTTCCGCTGCCCCGCGCGCCAGCTCGAGGCGCTCGTGCACTTCGCATCGCGCGACGCGATGGACGTGCGCGGGCTGTCGTACGCGCGGATCGAGCAGCTGATCGGCGCGGGGCTCGTGCGCGACGCGGCCGACGTGTACGACCTCGCCGCCGAGCGACTCACGGAGCTCGACCGTTTCGCCGACAAGAGCGCGGAGAACCTCGTCGCGGCCATCCAGGCGTCGAAGGCGCAGCCGCTGGCGCGACTCGTCTTCGCGCTCGGCATCGACTTCGTCGGCGAGATCGCGGCGCGGCTGCTGGCGCGCCACTTCGGGACCATGGAGCGGCTCGCGGCGGCGACCGAGGCGGAGGTGCTGGCCGTACGCGGCATCGGCGACGTGATCGCGCGCTCGGTGGTGAAGTGGTTCGCCGACCCCGGGGCGCGGGAGCTCGTGCGCCGGCTCGGCGAGCGCGGGTTGACGATGCACGAGCCCGAGGCGGCCGCGGGCGACGCACTCAGAGGGGTCACCGTGGTGCTCACCGGCACGCTGCCGACGCTCACGCGCGACCAGGCCGCGGCACTCGTCGAGCGGCACGGCGGGCGGGTGACGAGCTCGGTGTCCAAGAAGACCGGGCTCGTCGTGGCCGGGGCCGACGCCGGCGGGAAGCTGGCGAAGGCGCAGGAGTTGGGCGTCGCGGTCGTCGACGAGGCGGAGCTGCTGCGGCGGGTTGGGGAGGGCGCCTAACGCGGTTACGCGGCATGATCGAACGACGGCGGCGCCGGTCAGCCGGCCGTTGGTCGCTAGGGCGACGGGTCCGGAACACGGATCGCGCGCACCCGGTGTTGGCTGGACGGCCCCACCGGCGGGGTCGGCGGACCGCACCGCCACCCCGCCGCACTCAGGGGCCTGCGTCGCGGCGCCAGCCCGTCCACCCCGGCCCGCGCACGACACGGCCCGGCAGGGCCCCGGTCGGCTCGCCCCCCGCGAGCACGGCCGTGCCGTTCACGAACACGTCGCGCACGCCGGTCGCGTACTGGTGCGGGTGCTCGAAGGTCGCGTGGTCGCGGACCGTCGCCGGGTCGAACACCACCACGTCGGCGAAGTACCCGGGCGCGAGCCGGCCGCGGTCGCGCAGCCGCAGGTTCTCCGCCGGCAGCGCGCTCAGCCGCCGCACGGCCTCGGCGAGCGGGACGAGGCGCTCGTCGCGCACGTACCGGCCTAACAGCCTGGCGACGTTGCCGTACGCCCGCGGGTGCGCGTTCGACTTCAGGAACACGCCCGCGGCCGTATACGCGCCCTCGTCGGAGCCGAAGCTCACCCAGGGCAGCGCGACCTCCTGCCGAACGTTCTCCTCCTTCATGAGGAAGTACACCGTGCCGACGCGGCTCCCGTCCTTCGCGACGAGGTCCATCGCGGCCTCCTCCGGCGACGTCCCGCGGAGCCGCGCCACCTCGGCCAGCGTCTTCCCCGTGTACTGCTTGAGCGAGTCGGCCTTGAATCCGACGAGCAGGACGCGCTCGGGCGAGCCCGCCCCGAGATAGAGATTCTCCCACTCGGCGGTCGGGGTGTCCATCTCGCGCTTCACGCGGGCGCGGATCGCCGGGTCCCGCAGGCGCTGCGCCCACGCGGCGTACCCGCCCTCTTGCACCCACGGCGGCATCGCGGCGTCGAGCCCCGTCGCGCCGGCGGTGTACGTGTACATGTCCGCCGTGACGTGGGCGCCGGCGCGCCGCGCCGAATCGACCTTGGCGACCACGGCGTCGAGCTTCCCCCAGTTCGCCTGCCCCGCGGCCTTGAGGTGGTAGATCTCGGCCCGCGTCCCGGCCTCGCGCGCTATGGTGAGCAGTTCGTCCGTGGCCTCCAGGAGCCGCGCGCCCTCGCTCCGCATATGCGAGATGTACATCCCACCGGACGGCGCCGCGGCCCGCGCGAGCGCGACGAGTTCGGGCGTCTTCGCGTAGACCCCGGGCGCGTAGATCAGGGCGCTCGCGACCCCGAGCGCGCCCTCGTCCATCGCCCGCCGCACGACCGCCTGCATGCGCGCCAGCTCGGCGGCGCTGGGCGCGCGGTCGTCCCAGCCCACCTCGTGTTCGCGCACGGTGGCCGCGCCGACGAAGGAGGCGACGTTGGGCGCGACGCCGTGCGCGACGAGCGCGTCGAGCCCCTCGCCGAGCGTGGTCCAGGTGACGGGGAACGTCAGGTCGCCCTGCTGCGCGCGCGCGAGCACCTTCATGCTGTCGGTGAGTGGCCCGATCGACTCCCCCTCGCCCATCACCTCGAGCGTGACGCCCTGCCGCACGTCGCTCTGCGCGCGGCCGTCGACGAACAGCGGCTCGTGCCCGCTCATCATGTTGACGAAGCCGGGCGCGACGGCCAGCCCGCGGGCGTCGACCTCGCGCGCGCCGCGGCGGTGCGCGCGGCCGCCGGTGTCGACCGCGATCACGCGGTCACCGCGAATCACGACGTCGCCGAGGAATGGTGCGCCGCCCGAGCCGTCGTAGATGGTGCCCCCGCGGATCACGACATCGGCCGCCGGGGGCTTCGGCACCGTCCCCGGGACTGCCGGGCCACGCGCGCCACCAGCGCAGGCCGCGGTGAGCGCGACGACGAGGCGCAGTGTGCGGCGAACGGTTGGCGCGCCCACACGGGCCGGCGAGGTGTAGCACTCCGGGCGGCGTGCACCGGCGGGGGGCTGATCGGAGCCGTCCACGTTGGCTCGCGCTGAGCGGGGCGGCGTAGCACGAGCCGCTGCGGGGCCTCGGCGGTGCATCGGGCGGGGATCCAGAGGCGAATCGGAAGCCGGGGGCATGGCGGCGTGTGCGCGAGGCGAACCGGCCGGGGCTCCCGGCCGGGTCCATCCGAGCGCCGCGATGTTAGATCGCGGTGCGCCACCCCGCCATCCCGCGCCCGGCACCGCCCGTCCTCTTGCAGGAACTAGGGAGTCACGCCGAAAGCATACGCCGCCACACCGCGTCGCGCCGAGCATGACGCGCTGTTCTACCCGCGTCCGCGGGTCGCCATGCCGCGCAACGAGCGCTTCGTCCGCTAAGCGTGCCACCCTCCCAGGGCAGCCCGGAAACGCGCGACGACTGCGTCGCGGCTCTGCTCAAGCTCTCGCGCGACCGCCGCTCCCACCGCCACACGAGCCCCGCGTCCGCGTCGTGCGCGATGCCGACGCGCGCGAACCCGTGCCGCGTCAGGATGTGTGTCGACGCGTTCTCCTCGGGCAGCGTGTGCGCGTACGCTGACCGCACCCGCCCGGAGGCGGCCGCGCGCGCGAGGAGAGCACCGGCCGTTGCGGTCGCGTATCCCCGCCCCTCGTACGATGCGAAGGTGCCGTACGCGATCTCGACGGCGGCAGCCGCGTCGGGTGCGGCCACGTAGCCGCCGATGCCCACCACCTGCCCACCCGGCTCGGAGACGGCGAGGAACCCACCCCACTCGGGCGCGCAGCCGGTGCGCGCGCGGTGCGCCGCGTCCTGCGCCGCGGCATCCCGCGCCTGGCGGGCGACGTTGCCGAGCGACGCGCCGGTCAGCCGCTCGAACGAAGCCGGGTCGGCGAGCGCTTCGACGACGTCGGGGGTGAGCGATACGAGGCGAACCATGGACCGCGTGGGAAATCGTCGCGGGCGGACGACGCGGGAGGTAACGCCGCGACGCCCTGGCGACAGCAGAGCGCCGAGGCAGTCGCAGCCCATCCGAAGCCGCACGGATGCGGGGCGCGCCAGCATACCGCCCCGCACGAGATCGCGCAAACGGCGCGTGACCGTCTGTGCGCGCGTGTCCGCATAACCGTGTCGGCTGCCGCGGACGTCCGCGCACGCCTGCGTCACGCACACCACCGCAGCCATTTACGGCTTCGACGGCGCGTCTAGAGCATCCCCTCGTACGCCGGGTTGGGCGTCATCTCGCCGTCGACCAGGACCTCGACGTCCCACGGCAGCGCGATCGTCGCCTGGGTGGCGAGCGCGTGGAAGTCGGGCATGTAGGGCCCCGTCTTGAAGGCGACCGCCGTGCGCACCGTGGTGGCGCCGGCGTTCACCACGGCGCTCACCGCGAGGCGGAGCGTCGCGCCCGAATCGCACGTCTCGTCGACGATGAGGACGCGGGCGCCGCGCACGTCGGCCGGAGCGGCGCCGATCACGGCGGGCGTGTCGCGTACGCGTTCGGCCCGGAAGCGTCGGCTGACCGTGATGCTCGCGAACGGGCGGTCGAGGATCGCCGCCACCGTCGCCGCGGGCACGACGCCCGCGGTCGCCACCCCGACGACGAGTTCCGGGTCGAACTCGCGCGCCACCTTGAGCGCGAGCGCGCGCGACAGCTCGCCGAACAGCGGCCACTCGACGACGAGCAGGCCCTTGGCGGGGTCGATCCGGTCGGGTCGCGGCATGCGGCGAAGATAGCGCGTCGCGACGCGTCCGCGCCGCCCCGCGCGCGTCGGGTCCGATCGGTTGGCGTCGGGAGGTTGGCGGCCGGCGGTCGACAGCGGGCCGGAGACGGGCGGGTTCGGGTCAGCCGGTTGTAGCGGTCCGAACGCCGGACTACCTTCCGCGCTCCGCTGGCGGCGGCCCGCGCCCCCGCGACCGCCCCCTGCCCGCTCACTCGATCGCATGTCCTGGTGGAGCCGCCTTACAGGTGGCAAGTCTGACGCTGACGCCCGCACCGGGCGTGTCGACTACCTGACCGAGGCGCTCCTGCTCGAGAAGCAGGGAGACTACGACGCCGCGCTCACGTCGTACCGACTGGCCCTGCGCGACCGGCCGAACGACCAGCGCGTGCTGCAGAACATGGCCATCGCGTTCAGTCGCACCGGGCAGCAGGACGAGGCGATTCGCTGCTACCGCCGCGCGTTGGAACTCGACCCCGCCCTCGGCGGCGCGCACTACGGCCTCGCGTTCCTGCTGCTCAAGCGCGGCGAGGACGAGGCGGCGGCCGAGCACCTCGAAGCGTTTCTGGCGCGCACCAAGTCCGACCCCGAGAGCGAGCGCTGGGTGCGACACGCGCGCGAGACGCTGGCCGAACTGCGGGGCGGGGCCGGCGACGGGTGAGCACTGCTTCGAACCGCGGGGCGGGCCGCATCGGCACCGTGCTCGCGGTGGTCAGCCAGAAGGGAGGCGTCGGCAAGACCACCACCGCAGTCAATCTCGCGGCCGCATTCGCGCGCCGCGGGCTCAAGACGCTGCTCGTCGACACCGACCCGCAGGGCTCCGTGCGCTACGGCGTGGGCCTGCGGCGCGGACACGACCCGTGGGGATTCGCCGACTACCTGACCGGCCAGCGCACGCTGCGCGAGATCATCCTCCCCACCGCACTCCCGTGGCTGCGCGTGGTGCTCGCCGGCACCGTGAGTGACGAGGCGGAGCACGCGTTCTACCAGCAACTCGTCGCCGAAACGACGGTCGTGCGCGACCTGCTCACCCAGGCCCGCGAGCGCTGCCACGTCGTGATCGTCGACACG
Organism: uncultured Gemmatimonadales bacterium; assembly: GCA_963851265.1. GTDB lineage: Bacteria > Gemmatimonadota > Gemmatimonadetes > Gemmatimonadales > Gemmatimonadaceae > BPUI01. Next base: position 262,358 of record CAWKNZ010000005.1, on the reverse strand, counting down.
CCGCCGGGGCTCGGCCCCGTCACGCGACGCGTCCTCGAATCGAGCCAGCACGTGGTGGTGCCGCTGCAGGCCGAGCCGCTGGCGTTGCAGACGACGCCGCAGATCCTGCGCGGCATCCAGGACGTCGTCCGCGTGAACGAGGAACTCACCCTCGACGGCATCCTGCTCACGATGTACGAGGCCGGGAACCCGGCCGCGGAGCGCACCGCGCAGTACGTGCGGCGCCATCTGCCGCAGCACCTCGTGTTCGACCTCGTCATTCCGCGGTCGCCGGCCGCCGCGGACGCGTTCGCCGTGGGGCAGCCCGTGGTGCTGCGCGACCCGGCCGACGCGGCGAGCCAGGCGTACGTGAACCTCGCGACGCTGCTCGCGGAGCGCTTCGGGTGACGCGGCGCGCACGGCCGGCCGCGCCGCCGGCCGCGCGCCGGCGCGGCCGCGCCCTGGCCGTCCTCGGGATCGCCGCGGCCGTCGGCGTCGCGGCGGGCGCCACCGCGTGCGTGAAGGTCGACGCCGCGCCCGGCGGCATCGCGTCCGTGCGACTCGATGCGCCCCCCCCGTCGGTGGCGCTCGGGGACACGCTGCGCGACACGCTCGGGGTCCCAGTGCGCGTGCACGGCTACGCCTACGACCCGACGGGCAACGCGATCCCGACGGCCAGCTTCCGGTTCTCGTACGTGCCCACGGTGCCCGACACGACCGCGGGCGCGGTGGCCGACACGGCGCTCGTCGTGGACACGGCGACCGGAGCGGTCCGGGCGACGAAGCGGTGGGTCGCGTCCAGCGGCCGTGTGTACGCGCGTCTCGGCACGATCGCGATCGCCGACACGATCCAGATCGTGCCGCGCGCCGACTCCGTGAGTGCGACGGCGCCGACCGACACCGTGCTGCGTTACAGTTGCGCCGATTCGCGGACCGGGTCGGTACAGACGATCGATACCATAATCGGCGGATTCCGCAACACGGCGGGGCCGTTCACGGTGCTGGTGACCGGCGATTCCGCGGGGACCCGCGTACCCGTGCGGCGGTGGTACGTCCGGTGGTCGGTCGACAGCGTGCCGGCCGCGATCCCCACGGTGCCTCTCACGCCGAGCGTCAGCGTGCCGGCGATCGCCGTGATCTCGGGCGCCGCCGACCAGGTGATCGGCTACGACACCACCGCGTCGTCGACCGGTGCGTCGAGCGTTCGGCTGCGCATCCGTCCTCCAGCCCTCGGCCCGAGTTACTTCGCCGGTACCACGTTCCGCGTGGCGTTGCGGGCCGACGTGATTGCCGGGGCCGGGGTGCCCGTTCGCGGAAGCCCGATCCGCGGCGTGTTCGCGATCCGCCTCAACCGCGATACGACCACAGCTTGCGCGAAGTGACCGCGGGCGGGGCGATTCGGTCCCCCGCGCCGCTCGGCGGCCGGCGGGTCCGTCTGCCCCAGCGACGGTTCGCCTCGTAGCTTCTCGCCGTACCCACGTCACACAAGGCGTCCATGCTCGTACAGGACCCGCGGACGGGATCCGCGTCTTCCGCTTCGGCGGCCGCAGCGGGCCAGACCGCGCGCGGTGGCGACCGCCCTGCGCCCGGGACGGTCACGCAGCTGTTCTTCGACGCGGTGCGGCGCTACGACCGCGCCGACGCGATGCTGCACAAGCAGAACGGCCGCTGGACGCCGATCGCGCACCGCACCGTGCTGGAGCGCGTGCGCCGCGTCTCGTTAGGCCTGCGCGAGCTCGGGCTCGCGCCCGGCGAACGCGTCGCGCTGCTGTGCGAGAACCGCCCGGAGTGGGCGATCGTCGATTACGGCTGCCTCGCCGGCCGCCTCGCCGACGTGCCGATCTACCCGACGCTGCCCGCCGAGCAGCTGCCGCACATCCTCAACGACTCGGGCGCGGTGGCGGTGTTCGTCTCGACGACCGCGCAGGCCGCCAAGGTGGCCGCGGTCCGCGACCGGTGCCCGGCGCTCCGCATCGTGATCGGGATCGACGCCACAGCGGCGGACGGCTGCGACCTGACGCTCGCGCAGCTCGAAGCGCGCGGCGCGGCGCTCGAAGCGGCGCGCGGGGCGGAGTGGGAGCGCGACGCGCTCGCCGTGCGCCCCGACGACCTCGCGACGCTGATCTACACGTCGGGTACGACGGGCGCGCCCAAGGGCGTGATGCTCACGCACGACAACTTCCACGCGAACGTGATGGCGAGCCGCCGCTCGGTGCCGTTCGGCGGTGACGACGTGGCGCTCAGCTTCCTGCCGCTCTCGCACATCTTCGAGCGGATGGGCGACTACATGTATTGGTCGACGGGCACGGCCATCGCCTACGTGCCGTCGATCGATGACGTGCCGGTCGCGCTGCAGGAGGTCAGGCCGACGATGGCGATGTCGGTGCCCCGCCTGTACGAGAAGATGCACGCGCGCGTACTCGAGAACGCCAGGGCGGGCGGCGCGATGAAGTGGCGCATCTTCCAGTGGGCGACGCGGGTCGCAGACCGGTGGGCGGACGAGAAGCTCGCGGGCCGCACGCCGGCGGGCCCGCTCGGGTGGCAGTACGCGCTCGCGCAGAAGCTGGTGTTCTCCAAGCTGCAGGAGCGCACGGGCGGTCGCATGCGCTACTTCGTCTCGGGCGGCGGGCCTCTCTCGCCCGAGATCAACAAGTTCTTCTACGCCGCCGGCCTGACGATCCTGGAGGGCTACGGCCTCACCGAGACGTCGCCGGTGATCGCCGTGAACGCGCCCGCCGCGTTCCGCATCGGTACCGTGGGGCGCGTGATCGACGGCGTGGAGGTACGAATCGCGCCCTATGCCGAGGCGCAGGCGGGGGACGGGCTGATCCTCACGCGCGGCCCGAGCGTCATGCGGGGCTACTACAACAACCCCGAGGCGACGCGCGAGGCGATCGACGCGGAGGGCTGGTTCAACACCGGCGACATCGGCCGGCTCGAGGACGGGTTCCTCCGCATCACCGACCGCGCGAAGGACATCATCGTCACGGCCGGGGGCAAGAACATCGCGCCGCAGCCGATCGAGAACGCGGTGAAGTCGTCACCGTTCGTGTCGCAGGCCGTCGTGATCGGCGACCGCCGCAAGTTCCCGCTCATCCTCGTCGTGCCCAACTGGGAGACGCTCGAGCCGTGGGCGGGCACGCACGGGGTCACGTGGAAGACCCGGGCCGACCTGCTCGCGCACCCGGACGCGCGGCAGAAGATGGAGGCCGAGGTGCAGGGCAAGTTCGCCGGGCTCGCGCGCTTCGAGACGCCGAAGAAGATCGTGCTGCTGGAACAGGAGTTCTCGATCGAGCGCGGCGAGCTGACGCCGACCTTGAAGGTCAAGCGCCGCGTGATCGACCGCGCCTACACGGACGTGATCGAGGCCGCGTACGCCGACAACCCGAACCTGACTGCCGGCGCGGACTGAGCGCGCAGCCTAACGCGTCCGGCGGGTCACCCCGGGCGGCGCCGGAGGGGCACGAGCCCGTCCGGCGCCGCGTCGCGTTCGGGCAGGCGTTCCGCCACCCAGTGCGCCTCGTCGTGGGCCAGCTCGCGCGCGCCGTCGGGCACGGGCGTGGCGGCCGGCGCGACGAGGCGGCCGCCGGGGCGGACCGCGCGTACGGCGGCCGCGAGGCGCGCGGGGGTCGCCGTGCGCACGTCGAGCGCCACGCCCCGGAGCGCGCCAGCGGCAACCGGCAGTTCGCCGCCGACGAGCGCCCCGAACGGCTCGCGCGGTGCGTACGCGTGCGCGGGCTCGACGGCGAGGGCGCGGACCTCCGTGACGTCGAGCAACCCGTCGAGGGCGAGGTCCCAGTCGCCGCCGACCGCGATGATCCCGCCCGGCGTCGCGAGGTGGAGGAGCGCCGCCAGGCGGAACGCGTCGACCGTCGCGTCGGGGGCCGGGGCGGCCGCGGCCGCCGGGCGGGTGTCGCGGGGCTCACCGAAATCGACCACCCCGCCCGCGACCGCGAATTCCGCGCGGCACACGGGGCAGCCGAGGACACCGTCGACGAGGCAGCGTGCGGCGGTGCGGCGCGCCGCGGCGACGAGCCACGAATCCGGGGTGCCGGCGGGGTGCGGGCGGGGGCAGCGCAGCGCGTCGATCAGCTCGACGAACACGGCCGGATGCGTTAGGCGCGGCCCAGCCGCAGCTCGTCGACGTTCACTTCGGGGCGGCGCGTCGCCGCGTAGACCACCGCGTCGGCGACGTCGTCGGCCGCGAGCATCGCCGCGCGCGGCGTGAACCCGGCAGTGTGGTCGGGGTCGAGCGGGTCCCAGAGCGGCGTGTCGACCGGACCCGGCGACACGAGCGTGCAGCGCACGCCGGTGCCGCGGCATTCGGCGCGCAGCACCTCGTGCAAGGCCCGCAGGCCGTACTTGCTCGCCGCGTAGGCCGCGTTACCCGGGAAGACGGCGCGGTCGGCGACGGAGCCGATGGTCACGACGTGGCCGGCGCCGCGCGCGCGCATCGCCGGGAGCAGGGCGCGCACCACGCGGAACGGCGCGGCGAGGTTCGCGTCGAGCACCGCGGCGAACGCGTCGGCGTCGGTCTCGTGCGCGGGCGCGACGGCGAACACGCCCGCGTTGTTGACGAGCAGGTCGGGCGCGCCGTCGAACGCCGAGCGCACCGCGTCGAGTGCGCGCGCCGTCGCGAGCGGGTCGCGCAGGTCGGCGACGAGCGGCAGGACGCGGCCGGCCGCGCGGCCATCCATACCGCCGCCCGCGTACTCGCTGGCGAGCGCGGCGAGCGCGTCGGCGGTGCGCGCCAGCGCGGCGACGTGCACGCCGGCAGCGGCGAGTCGTCCGGCGACGGCGCGGCCAATGCCGCGTGACGCGCCGGTGACGAGCGCGGTGGCCGGGGTCACGCCGTGGCGGACGGCCGTGTGCCCTACGCCCGCGTGGGCGAGTGCGCGAGCCGGAGGAACTCGTCGCGCGTGCGCCCGTCCGCCTTGAACGCACCGCGGAGCGCGCTCGTCACCGTCATCGAGCTCTGCTTCTCGACACCGCGCATCATCATGCACATGTGCGACGCCTCGATCACGACGCCCACGCCACGCGGACGGAGCACGTCGTCGAGCGCGCCGGCCACGTCCTCCGTGAGGCGCTCCTGCACCTGCAGCCTCCGCGCGAACACGTCGACCACGCGCGCCAGCTTCGACAGCCCTACCACGCGCCCGTCGGGGATGTAGGCGATGTGCGCCTTGCCGAAAAAAGGCAGCATGTGGTGCTCGCAGAGCGAGTAGAACTCGATGTCGCGCACGAGCACCATCTGCTCGCTGTCGACCTCGAACAGCGCGTCGCCGATCACGTCGCGCGCGTTCAGCGCGTAGCCGCGCGTGAGGAAGGCCATCGCCTTGGCCACGCGCTCGGGCGTCTTGAGCAGGCCGTCGCGCTCGGAGTCCTCGCCGAGCAGATCGAGCTGACGCCGAACGAGCTCCGTGTACTCGAGCAGGCGCGGGTTGAACTCCCCGTCGGCCCGCACGCCCGGGTCGAGTGGCGTGACGTGCGGCTCGGGGGCCGGGTGGCCGTCGTGCCCGTTCCGGCCGTCCCATCTCGCGCGGTCAGCGCCCGTCGTACTCGACATAGTTGTTCTCGGTTTCCCACAGCCGCAGTCGGGCCAGGCGGCCCGGGGCGATGTGCGGCGTCAGCACCTGCCAGCATCGCACCACGATGTTCTCGGAGGTGGGGATCACACCCTCCATGAACCCGACGTCGAGGTTCATGTTGCGATGGTCGACCTCGTCGATCACCTCGCGCTCGACGACCCGCGCGAGCGCGCCGAGGTCGACGACGTACCCGGTGCGCGGATCGACCTCGCCCTCGACCGACACTTCGAGCACGTAGTTGTGGCCGTGCCAGTTCGGGTTGTTGCACTTGCCGAACAGGTCGCGGTTCTCCTCGTCGGAGAGGGCCGGATTGTGAACTCGGTGCGCCGCGTTGAAGCGGAGGCGGCGGGTGACGGTGACCACTGGCATCCGAATAGAACGCCCGGCGCGGAGGTTAGTTCCGTCGGCCGCAGCCCCGACAGCCGGAGCCCCGTCGCCCCGCGTTCCGTCAGGTGGCCGTGCGCAGCGTCAGCATCTTCGCGATGAGCGACTCGAGCGCGCCGGTCGACTGACAGGTCACCGTCGTGCCGCTCACCGCCATCGGCGCCGCCGTCGCGAGCACCTGCGTGCTGAGCACCGACGCCGCGGTCCCGGACGCCGTGACGCGGGACATGACGGTGAGCGTGACGCCGTACGAGTCGGCGAGCGGCGTGCCCGTGACGTCCGTCCCGCACGACAGGTAGCGCGACAGCGGCTCCTTGCCCACGCGTCTGGTGCGAGCCGCGTTCACGCCGATCGTGCGACTGTCGCTGACCGCCGTGTTGACCTTGAGCCCGATCTGCTCGTAAACGAGCGGGAGGAACGCGTAGGCGCGGTCCGCCGGAACGACGAGGTCGGTCTCGGTCGCCCGGTCGTTGCGCGTGAGCTGCGTCTGGTACGTCGTGGGGCCCCCGTCGACGCGCACGGTCTGCTGCGTGGTCGCGGCCGCGGACTCGATGGGCGCGGTGCCGGTCGAGGCGCACCCCGTCGCGACGATCGCGAGCGCCGCGGCGCGGAGGGAGAGGGACGGGCGAGGCATTACGGCTCCGGCGATGGGCGTGGCGGGTGGGCACGGTCCGGCGCGCGGTGGGGCCGCGCGGCCGGCGCTCAGGACGCCCCACTAAGTTGTGCGGGTGCATAGCGCGCCGCCAACGATGGGCCGCCAACGGCGTCGCGCGTTCCCCCTGCCCCGACCGCCATGGATCTCTGGTACCTCGCCGCCGCCGCCCTCCTCGTCGTCTGGGCGGGGCTCACGTTGGGCACCGCGGCGCCGGGGTGGGTGAACGCGCTGCTCACCGCCGGGGTGTTCGTGCTGATCTACCGGGTGGTGCAGCGGGGGACGGAGCGGAGGCCGTAGGGTCGGAGGGGGACGGATGCTGCCTAACGGCGGCGGCGGTCGGTCAGGCGCGTGGGAGTAGGGCCGAGGAGGGACGGCCCGGGGATACGACAGCGGAGGCGATGACGCTCGCAAGGGCGACGGCCAGGCCGTCCGTAACCCCCGGTCGTACCTCCCGAGCCGTCGTCTCCCCGGCCGTATTATTCCCGGCTCGTTCATCGCCAGCCTGGCGTTCAAGAAGCGCCGATCCCCGACCCGTCACGGGCACGCGTGACAGCCGCGCGCCCCACCCTTCCACCGCCCCTAAATCTCCCAGTTCGACAGCACCGCCCCTTCCGCCACCGCCGGCTCCGGATACCCGTCTAACGTCATCCGCAAATCACTCCACCGCACCCGCGCCCCCCGCGCGAGGAGCGCCTGGTACAGCCACGTGTACTCGCCCTGCACGCGGAACGCCGCCCGCCGCGCGCCGCTCCGCCGCGCGAAGTCGCACACCGCCTCGGCCAGCGCGCTCAGCGCGTCCGGCGAGGCGATGACGAGTTTCAGCACGCGCACCTCCTCGCGCACCCGCCCCTCGACGAGGGGCGCAGAATGGCAGAGCGCGAACCCCGCGAGCGCGCCCCCGGGCCCGTACGCGAGCACCGTGTCGCCGACCGCGAACTCCTCGGTGAGCGCCATCTCGCGCGTGAAGTCGCGCCCCGGCCCGACCGCGGCCGTGAGCGCCGCGCACTCCGCCGCGGCAGCCTCGCGCGCGCCCTGCGGCAGCCGCCCCAGCAGCGTGGGAGCGCGCGCCGCGGCGGCCGCGTCGAGCGTGAGCGTGAGCGTGAGGCGGCCGGGAACGAAGCCCAGCGACGAGTAGAAGCCGATGTTGTCCATCGTGCGCGGCATCGTCTCGAGCCCGATCGTGCGCGCGCCGCACGACCGTAGCCACTCGACCCCCGCGCCGACGACCGCCTTGCCGAGCCCGCGCCCCTGGTGCGTCGGCGCGACCGCGAGCGGCCCCATCCACCCCTCCTCGCCCGAGTGGTGCGCGACGTTGAACGCGACCACCTCGGCGCGGTCGCCGCGCCAGAGGACCGCGCCCTCGCCCGCGTCGGCGAGCGCGTAGCGCCAGATGAGCGGGTTGAGCGCGGGCACCCGCACGCCCACGAGACCGTCCTTGCGGTAACGGTCCGTGAACGCCTCGCTGAACGCGGTGTTCAGCGACGGAATGTCGGCCGCCGTGGCGCGGTACGGGCCGTCGGCGGTGCGCGACGACGCGCGCCACGGGCGCAGCCCGGTCATCGGCTCGGCACCGGAGGTGTCACGCGGTCAGGCCGCGGCGACGAGTGCCGGACGGGCGTCGGGCGGCGCGGAATCGACGTCGTCGCCCTCACCGCGCCCGTCCTGCTCGACTACCGAGGTACCGCGCGCCTCGTCGTAGCGCACGCGGATCACCTGGTCGAGCCCCTCGCGCACGTCCTCGATGTGCGTGATCACGATCACCTGCTCGAAGCGGTCGTGCAGGCGCCGCAGCAGCTCGATCACGTTGGCCCGGCGCGACTCGTCGAGCGACCCGAATACCTCGTCGAGCACGAGCAGCGAGAAGCTCTGTCCCGCGCGCTCCGCGATCATCTGCGAGATCGCGAGGCGCAGTACGAGATTCGCGAGGTCCTCCTCGCCACCCGAGATCACGGGCTTGGGCACCTTCCCCTCGAGCACGATCACGTTGTACTGGTCGTCGAGCTCGAGTGCGTCGTAACGACCGTCGGTGAGGTCCTCCAGGAAGCGACTGGCCGCGTCCGAGAGTTCGGGGCGCAGCTGGAAATTGAGGTCGGTGCGCAGGTCGGTGTACGCGCGGTCGAGCTCCTCGTGCAGCAGGCGCTCGTGCGACAGCGCCTGCAGCCGCTCGCGGCCGCGCTCCAACTCGGCGCGCTGCCGCTCCGCGCTCTCGAGCGCGCCGCGCGCGGCGGCGAGCTCGCCCTCGGACTGCGCCGCACGGACCTCGGCGCCGCGCGCCGCGGCCGTGGCCTCGTCGTATTCGCTCCGCCCGCGCGCGAACGCGCCCTCGTCGAACGACGTCGCGGCCGCGCGCGCGCGCAGCGCGTCGACGCGCTCGCGGGTCTGTGCGAGCGCGGCGGTCGCGCGCTCCAGCGCGGCGCGCGCCTCGGCCGCGCGCGCGACGGTCGCCTCGGCGCGCACGCGCTCGCGGTCGAGCTGGACGAGGCGCTCGGTCTCGGCCTTCGTCGCGCGGTGCGCGGCGTGGTCGTACCCGGCGGGGAGCGCGGCGAGGTCGGCGCGCACGCCCGCCAGCCGACGCTCGCGCGCGGCGGCGTCCTGCTCCACCAGCCGCAGCTCCTGCACGCCGGCCTGGCACTTGGCGAAGCGGCGCTCCAGCGCGGTCACGTCGGCCGCGAGCGCGCGGCGGCGCTCGCCTAACGCGCGCAGCGCCTCGGGCTCGCCCTCGAGCTGCTTGAGGCGGTTCTTGAAGTACTGCCCGTTCGCGCTCAGCGTGTCGAGCTGGTCGTCGAGCGCGTCGAGGACGGTCGTGAAGCTCGCGCCCAACGGACGCGTGCACGTAGGGCACGGGCTCTCGGGGCCGAGTTGCTGCACGCGGTCGCGCTGCGCCTTGGCGTCGGCGAACTGCGCGCGCAGCGATTCGAGCTTCGTGTCGGCCTCCTGCCGGTCGCGCACGTACGCCGTGCGCTGCGCCTCGTGCTCGCCCTGCACCGCGTCCAGCTCCTGCCGGCGGGAGGCGAGTTGCGCCTCGGTCTCGCGCTCCAGCGCGGGCGCGGCGCCCAGCTTCGCGCGCCGCTCGGCCAGCTTCGCGGCCTCGTCGGCGAGCGCGCGCTCGGAGTCGAGCAGCGCCTGACGCCGCCCCTCCGCCGCCGCGAGCTGGTCGAGGCGTGCGAGCTCGGTCCGCAGGATCGGGAGCGGCGCGAGCATCGACGCCAGGCGCTCGACTTCCACCCCGGCCGCGGTGGCGGCGTCGAGTTCGCGCGCGATCCGCTCGACCTCGCGCCCGAGCGTGGCCGCCTCGCCCTCGGCCACCCGCAGCTCGCCGGCGAGGGCGAGCGCGCGCTCGCGCGCCTCCTGCACCGCCTGCCAGCGCGGCACCACGGTGGCGAGGCGCTCCTGTGCCCGCACGCGGTCGCGCTCCGCCGCCTCGGCCCCCGCGCGGGCGGACGCCACGCGCGCCTCGGCCTCGCGGAGCGCCGCGCGCACCGCGTCGGGGTCGGGGAGCCCGGAACGCAGCCCCTGGAGCTCGGCGACCACGAGTTTCCGGCGCTCGCGCACGAGGTGCTGCGCGGCGCGCAGCCGTTCGTAGCCCAACACGCGGGACAGGAACTGCGCGCGCTCGGTGGGCCCCATCGCGGCCATCACCGAGAGCTCCTTCTGTCCCGTGAAGTACGTGTTGAAGAACTCACCCTTCGTCATCCCGAGCCGGCGTTGCAGGAGCTCGGTGACGCCGGTGATCGAGTTGGCGACCGGCGACGGGGCGTTGTCGAGGTAGACCTCCGCGCTGGTCAGGCCGCGCACGACGCGGTAGCGGTGCCCGGCGAGCTCGAACTCCAGCTCGACCCGCACGGACGCGCGCGCCGGCGCGCGGGTGAAGCGCAGCGAGTCGCGGGTGCCGCGCGCGGCCTGCTGGCCGTAGAGCGCCCACGCGATCGCCTCGAGCACGGTGGTCTTGCCCGACCCGTTGGGCCCGATGATCCCCGTGAGCCCGTCGCCGAACGTGAGCGACGAGTCCGCGTGCTGCCGGAAGTTGACGAGGCGCAGCGCGCGCAGCTTCACGCGACGCCCCCGGCGGTTCCGCCCGCGGGCGTGCCGCCCACGGGGGTGCCGCCCACGGACGCGGCGGCCGCGAACGCGCCGTCGCCGTCGCCCGCGCCGGCCATCGCGCCCGCGGGGGCCTCGGCGGCCGCCGCGTCGGCGTCGGCCAGGTACTTGAGGCCTAACGCGACGAAGGCGTCGCGCGGAACCTCGCCCGGCAGCAGCCGCGCGGCGAGCTTCTCGCGCACCACGTCGGCGAGCGACGGGCGGCGCCCGGGCGAGCCGCCGGCCGCGACGCGCGCGACGTCGGGGCGCACGGTCTCGAACTGGAAGTGCAACGCGCGCCGCTTGTACTCGCGCAGGGCCTTGTGGTCCATCTCCCGCGCGATGTGGCGCGGCACGTCGACCGCGCGGAGCCGCACGATCTTGTCTTCGATGCCGCCCGCCACCCCGTCGACCGCCGCGCGGACCGCCGCATCGAGTTCGCGCGCGCCGAGCCCCGCACCCGCGACCGGGTGCAGGTCGACGAGCGTGCGCGAGGGCTCGAGCGGGTGGAAGGTGTGCCGCCCCGTCGCGAGGTCGCGCTCGACGATCCCCTTGCCCGGGATGCCCTGGTCGCGCTCGTCGCGCCGCTCGCCCCACGCGTCGAAGCTCGTGTAGTCGATCGACCCCGAGTAGTACGCGTTCGGCTCGACCTCGCGGTAGACGTGATAGTGGCCGAGCGCGATGTAATCCCACTCCGGGGCGCGCAGGTCGGCGCGCGGGATCTCGGTCGCGGCTCGCTCCGCGGAGGCGACGCCGCGCAGCATGCCCTCGACCTCGCCGTGGAGCAGCAGCACGTTGTGGCGCGCCGACGGGTCGGGCGCGAGCACCGGGCGCACGTGCCCCGGCACGTCGGGCACGGCGAGCACGCTCGCGTCGAGTGCGGGGAGCGCGATCCGCTCGGCCGCGCCATCCACCACGCGCACGCCGCACTCGGTGAACAGCTTCAGGATGGAGCCCGTCTCGGCCGTGCGCGGCGCGTCGTGGTTGCCCGCGACCATCACGACCGTCGCGTTAGGCAGCGCGAGCTGCAGGCGCATGAACTGCCGGAACGCGTGCAGGATCGCGGGGTTGGGCGGCCGCACGACGTGAAACACGTCGCCGGCGACCACCACGAGGTCCGGCGCCAGCTCGATGGTGCGGTCGATCGCGCGGGCGAAGGTGCGCGCGACGTCCGCCTCCCGCTGGTTGACGCCGGTCGGGGTGAGGCGCTGGTACTGGCGGAAGCCGAGGTGAAGGTCGGCGAGGTGGACGAGGCGCACGAAGTCGGGACGGTGTCGACCCGTAAGATACGGCGTGCCCCGGCAGGCGTCCGACGGCCCGCACCCGGTCGGGCGCGCGCGGCCGTACTCAGCGCGCGATCTCGAGGACGATCTTCCCGACCGTCGCCCCCGCGTCCTGCGCGTCGTGCGCGTCGGCCACGCGTTCGAGCGGGAGCCGGAGCCCGATCAGCGGGCGGTACGCGCCGGCCGCGAGACACGCGGTCACGTCGCGCACGGCGTCGGCGTGCGCCTGCGGGCCCATGCCGTACACGAACACGGTGCGGACCACCGCGTTCAGCATCATCGTGCGGCGGACCACGAGCGCGGCCGCCGCGTCGGGCGCCGCGCTGGCGTAGGCGCTGATCACGCCGTTCGGCGCGAGGCACGCGAGGTCCTGCTCGAGGTTGGCCGCGAGGTCGACCTCGACGACCCGGTCGACGCCCGCCCCGTCGGTCGCGCTGCGCACGCGGGCGGCGACGTCCTCGGTGCGACGGTTGATGACGACGTGCGCGCCCGCGGCCTCCGCGGCGGCCGCCTGCTCGGGGCGGCTCACCGTGGCCAGCACGCGCGCGCCAGCCCACCGCGCGAGCAGCACCGCCGCGAGTCCCACCGCCCCCGCCCCGCCCTGCACCAGCACCGCGCGCCCGGTCGCCGGGCCGTCGGCAAAGAGGCACCGGTGCGCCGTGAGCGCCGGGACGCCCAGGCACGCGCCGACGTCGAACCCGATGCCGTCGGGCAGCGGCACGGCCTGACTTGCGGGCACCACCGTGAACTCGGCCGCGGTGCCGCCGGCACGCCCGCGTTGCGCCTCGTACACCCACACGCGCTCGCCCACGCGCGATGCGGGCACGCCCGCACCCACCGCGTCGAGGATTCCGGCCCCGTCCTGGTGCGGCGTGATGCGCGGGAACGGCATCGGCGCGCCGCCCCACCCGCCGCGCGTTTTCGTGTCGGACGGGTTCACCGCCGACGCCTGCACGCGCACGCGCACCTCGCCGGGTCCCGGCTCGGGGGTGGGCAGCTCGCCCACCCGCAGTACGTCGTGGGCGGGACCCTGACGGTCGAAGAACGCGGCGTGCATAGAGGACGTGCGAAAGGTTGAGGCCGGCGGCGCCGAATGTCGCCGCCCGCGCCGCCACGCGGCGCGACCCGGACCTCACGCAAGGCCAGCACCGCCGGAGGGCGATTGATGACCGAAGCACCTGGAATGACCGACGGACCCGGCACCTCTCCGGCGTCGGGCGGCGCGAACACCTTCGCCCACCGCATGTGGCGCATCGCCTCCGCGCACGTCTCGGGCGGCAACGTGTCGACCCTGCTCCGCAACGGCCCGGCGACGTTCGACGCGATGCTCGACCTGATCGCGGGCGCGCGCGAACAGGTGATGCTCGAGAGCTACATCGTCCGCAGCGACGCGGTCGGCTCGCGGTTCGCCCCCGCGCTGATGGAGGCGGCCGGCCGCGGCGTGCGGGTGCGGGTGCTCTACGATTGGGCAGGTTCGCGCGGGATTTCGAAGACGTTCGTCCGCAAGTTGCGCGAGGGGGGCGTCGAGGTGCACGACTTCAACCCGCCCCGACTGGGCACGACCTGGTTCGGGGTGGTGCCGCGTGACCACCGCAAGCTGCTCGTGGTCGATGGGCGGTCGGGCGTGACCGGCGGCGTGGGCCTCGGGCACGAGTGGGCGGTGGGCGAGCACCCGGGGCGCCCCGGTAGCGGGCCGTGGCGCGATACGGCCGTGCAGATCGACGGGCCGGCCGCGGCGGTGATGGCCGAGGCGTTCGATCGGATGTGGGCGCTCACGCCGCGGTACAAGCGGCAGCACCCCGAGGCGTCGCGGCCGACCGTCGCGCCGGGCGACGCGCCGGGGGCGCCGGCCGAGCGGGACACCGTCGGCGTGATCGGCATCGTCCAGGGCGAGCCGGGGCGCTACCGGATCACGCGCGCACTCGAGACGGTGGCCGTCGAAGCCGAGCACACGATCTGGATCGCGGACGCGTACTTCACGCCGTCGCCGTCGCTGATCGAGGCGCTCACGGGCGCCGCGCGCGACGGGGTGGACGTGCGGCTGCTCACCCCGGGGCGCGGCGACCACGGGTGGGTGCTGCCCATCACGCGCCGCTACTACCCGCGGCTCCTGCGCGACGGCGTGCGCATCTGGGAGTGGCAGGGCGAGATGATGCACGCCAAGACCACCGTGTCGGACGCGCGCTACGCGCGGATCGGGTCGACCGACTTCAATCCGTTAGGCGTGGCGATCAACTTCGAGCTCGACGCCGTGATCGACGACGCCGACCTCGGCGCGCGCATGGCGGCGATGTTCGAGGACGACCTGGCGCACTCGCGCGAGGTGCGGGCGTGACCGCAGCCCCGCGCACGCGGTAGGCCCTTAGCGGTAGACCCTCAGTAGGCCCTGAGACGCTGCGTGACGACCACCCACACCGGCGCGGGCGCCGCGCCGGGCGCGCTCACCAGGACGGCGTTGAGCCGGAACGTCGCCCACGACTCGACCACCCAGCCGCGCGCGAGGTCGACGACGAGCGCGCCCTCGACGCGCCCGGGCTCGGCGGCGCCCATCGTGCCCGGAAGCAGGTCGTCGTCCGACTCGGGCGTCGCGGCGCCGTGCACGCGGCCGCGAAGTGAGATGTAGGCGCGCGACTCGTCGGCGGTCATCGAGTCGAACCGGAAGGCGACGTCGAGGTGCGGCGGGGCCGCGGCGGGGCCCCAGGCCGGCACGGCCATCGCGCGCCGCCAGCGCGCGCCGGGCGCGACGACCGTCGCCGGGAGCGTGCCGGGCAGGCGGAGCGAGGCGACCACGCCGACGGCCCCGCCTGCCAGCCCCGCGGGCAGTCCGCCCGCCACGCCGTCGCTCGCCGCGAGTGCGCCGTCCGGCGCGACGTGCATCTCGGCGCGGCGCCCCTGCATCCCGCGCCGCATGCGCTCGACCGCGGCCGCCGGCGCGCCGGGGGCGCGAAACGCGACCGAGTCCGTGACCGCCAGCAGAAATGCGCCGGCGTCGTCGACGCGCTCGACGATCGAGCGCGCGATCACGAGCATGGCGCTCGCCGGGACCACGTCGGCCGAGCCGGCCGTGCCGCGCGGCATCAGGCGGACCGTCTGCTCGAATCGCGTCCGCACCGTGTCGCCCACGCGGGGGCGCAGCCGGAGCGCGACCCCGCGCGGCCGCGACGAACGCGGAGCGGCCACCGGGGCCGGCCGCGGCGCCGCGAGAGCAGCCACCCCCGGCTGGCCGCGGGCCGCGCGCGACGACGTGGCGAACGTCGTGCCTAACGCGATGCCCGCCGCGACCGTTCCGACCCAACGCCTCCGCACCGCGCGGTCAGAACCCGTACGGGTCGTCGTTCGAGATGGCGCGCACCGCCGGCACCGGCGACGCCGCCGGCATGCTCGCCTGCCGCGCCACGACCACCGGGCGCAGCTGCGCGCGGAAGTAGGCCCGCACGTCGTCCGGGCGCGCCACCAGCGTGCGGTCGCGTGCCGCGAGCACGTCGCGCTCGTCGGCGAGCGCGGTCACCTCCTGCACCCACGCCAGCGCGATGCTCGGGTCGAGCGTGCGCAGCGCGCGCGTCACCGCGGCGTCCAGCGCGACTTCCGCCATCTGCGGGTACCGCTCCACGCCCTCGCGTCCCGTCATGACGGCGGGCCGCGGGAAGCGGACGAACACGGGCTGCGTGAAGTGCGGGTGACGGACCATCAACTGTCCCTTGTCGAGCGTGGCGAGCTTGGTCTTCACCGCGGGCGAAAGCACCGCGTAGCCCGGCGTCGCCAGCTCGTCGCCGTCCATGCGCCCGTACAGTGCGGTGGCCGAGTTCCCCACCACGCGCCGGTGCACCTGACTGCGGAACTGCTGCGCCGAGAAGAGCACGAGCCCCAGGTACCGCCCGCGCTCCGCGATGTCGAGGAGCATCTTGCGGACGTACGTGTCGGGCCCGTCGCCCGGGGCGTACTTGTTCAACTCGTCGACGAAGACGACGACGTGTTGAACGCCGAGGTCGCGGCGTTCGAGGTGCTCGCGCAGCTTGCTGACCACGCGGGCGAAGATCAGGTCCTGCGCGTCTTCCTCGAGCCCCGCAACGTCCACCACGTACACCGCGCGGTCCTCGAAGCTCCCGAACGGCAGGTCGCTCGCCTCGCCGCCGTCGGTGACGAGCCCCTGGCAGCGGAGCGCGATGTTCACGAGACGGTTGCGCACCTTGCGGATGGTCGCCACGTGGTGGGTGCGCCACGTGTCGCCGCCGCCCTTCCCTTCGATCGCGACGAGGAGGTCGCGGAACCACTCCTCCAGCCCGGCGAACGTGGTCACGCGGTACGGCTTGCGCAGCAGCGGGTCGGTGAACTCGCGCTCGATCACGCGCTCCTCGACGAAGTCGATGAGCGCGTCGGCCTTCGCGTCGATGTCGTCCTTGTTGAGCAGGACCTGCGCGAACTGGAAGACCTCCTTGAGCCCCCACGTCAGCGGCCGCACGTTGTGCTGCAGCGCTTCGTGCGAGCGGAGCGTGGCGAGCGCGTACCCCTTGGCCGTGTACGGCGCGTAGTAGCGCACCTTGCCGAACGGCTCGGCCGGGACGCCCAGCTTCTCGTACATCGCCCGGTCGTTGTCGTCGAGCTTCGACGCGGGCTGGTCGAGGAACAGCAGGTCGGGCCCCTTCACGTTGAAGCACACGGCCGCGACCGCGCCCTTCTGCGCCGGGAAGTGCGCGAAGATGGACGACATGAGCCACTCGACCGCGCTCGTCTTGGTCGCGAGCCCCGAGACGCCCGTGATGTTGAGGTGCGCCGCCTCGGGACCCAGGAGAAAGTCGGCGTCGAGGTAGACCGGGCTCTCGGTGCCGCCCGACCGGTACAGCCCGACCGGAATGGCCGTCCGCGACCCCTCGGCCAGGTACGCGTCCATGCGCAGTGCCGCCGCCACGTCGGCGTCGCCGGCGAGGTACACCTCGCCCATCGGCACCGGCTGCAGCGGCTCCTCGGGCACCTGGCGCAGCACCGCGGCGGTGTAGAGCCGCACCTCGGTGCGCGCCGTGGTCGCGAAGCCCGCCGCCGCCGGCGAGCCGTCGTGCCCCATCACGTCGTGCAGGGGGCTCTGGAGGTCGGTGTACGCGAACCCCTCTGTCACCACCCCGTAGATCGTGGGCCGTACGCCGCCCACGGCCACCCCCGCGTCGACGCGCACGATGGTCCCGATCCCCACCGGCGCGTCGAGCGCGGTCCAGAAGTGGAACTCGAACGCGGTGTTCGGCTTCCGCTCCGTCGCGACGACGCGGCCGAGCGGCTCACCCGGCGGGGCGGCCGCCGGGGCGGCCGACGGCGGGACCACCGCCGTCGGGCCATCCCCGGCGTCGGTCACGCGGTCGCGGGCTGCAGCGCGGCCAGCTCCGCGCCCGGCAGGTAGGCGTTGTGCAGGTACTGCCACACCATGCGCTGCGTGTTGAAATACGACCCGTTCACCGCGATCGCCGACCGCATCACGTCGGCCCACTTATAGGGCATGCCGTAGTAGAGCGGGACGATGGTCTGCTCGAGCTTGTCGTAGAGCGACGCGGCGTCGGAGCGCGCGTAGGCGGTCGTGACGTCCGTGGTCGGGTCCGCGAGCGCCTTGTCGTCGCGGCCGATGGCCCAGCCCGTCGCGCCCTCCACGCACCCTTCCACCCACCAGCCGTCGAGCACGGACAGCGACGGCACGCCGTTGAGCGCGGCCTTCATCCCGCTCGTGCCGCTCGCCTCGAGCGGGCGGAGCGGGTTGTTGAGCCACAGGTCCACGCCCGACGTGAGCAGGTGGCCTAACGTCATCTCGTAGTTCTCGACGTAGACCACGCGCAGCGCGTCGCCCAGCTGCCGCGCGGCCTCGTACACGTTGCGGATGAGCGCCTTGCCGTACTCGTCGCGCGGGTGCGCCTTGCCGGCGAACACGAACTGCAGCGGCCCGGTCTCGCGCGCGATCCGCCGCAGCCGGTCGAGGTCCGAGAACACGAGGTCCGCGCGCTTGTACGTCGCCGAGCGGCGCGCGAACCCGATGGTGAAGGCCTTCGGATCGAGCGACTGCCCCGTGCGGCGCTGAACCTCGTCGAGCATGGCCTGCTTCGCGGCGCGGTGCGCCTCGCGCAGCTCCTCGGTCGGGAGCGCGACGGCGTACCGCAGGTACAGGTTGTCCTGCCGCCACTCGGGGATGTGCTTGTCGAACAGCTGCCGGAACGGCTCGGCCGCCCACGTGGTCGCGTGCACGCCGTTGGTCACCGACTCGATGCGGTACTCCGGGAACATCTCCTGCGAGACCTGCTGGTGCCGCATCGCCACGCCGTTGACGTAGCGCGAGCAGCGCAGCGCCAGGCGCGTCATGTTCAGCTGCCCGTGGTCCCACAGCGAGAGCGCGTCCATCAGCTTCGCCTTGGCGCCGAGCACGCCGCGCGCGAGGTCGCCCGGGAACTTGTCGTGGCCCGCGGGCACCGGCGTGTGCGTCGTGAAGATGGTGCGCCGCGCGACCGCCTCGACGTCGGCCACCGAGGCCTCCGCCGCGCCGCGCCCGTTGAGCTGGCGCTCCAGCAGGTGCAGCGTGAGGAGCGCCGCGTGCCCCTCGTTGATGTGGTACTGGGTGCCCGCGTCGGCGCCCACGCCTAACGCGTCGAGCAGCGCCGCGCCGCCCTCACCGAGGACGACCTCCTGGCACAGGCGGTAGCGCAGGTCGCCGCCGTAGAGCGTGTCGGTGAGCGTGCGGTCGTACGCGGCGTTCGCATCGTCGCGCGTGTCGAGCAGGTACACCGGCACGACGTGGCCGCCCACGCCGCGCACGTCGTAGCGCCACGCGTTGACCACCACCGGCCGGCCCTCGATCTCGACGGTGACCGAATGCGGTACCCGCGCCAGCCGCTCCGACGGGTCCCACTCGGCCGACGTCTCGCTCTGCCGGCCGTCGGGGCCGAGGTGTTGCGTGAAGTAGCCACACCGGTGCGCGAGCGTGACGGCGACCATGGGCAAGGCCAGGTCGGCCGCGGAACGCAGCGTATCGCCGGCGAGCACGCCGAGCCCGCCGCTGTAGGTGGGGAGCGCCTGCTCGAGGCAGACCTCCATCGAGAAATAGGCGACGGTGAGTGGCGCCGTGGCCATGATGACCTCTGGGCGGGAAGACGGGGAAGGAAGGCGCGCGCCTGGCGCACGGGCGAGGACGCACGACACGTCCAGGCCCGCCCAAGTTAGCGAGCCTGGTACGTCGAAGGACGACACACCCCCGTCCGGCGGCACCCCGCGCCGGCGTTCCGCTCAGCGCGCGATCGGTTCCACGGCGGGCTCGGCCACCAGAAGGGCCACCGGCGCGTCGCGCAGAAGATCCGCCACACGCAGCCGCGGCGCGGGCCGCGCGTCGATGGCGTGCACGCGCCCGGTGACCACGTCCCGCAGCGCGCGCCCCGCGAGGTGGGTGGGGAGCGCGAGCGACGTCGCAGTCCACACCGCCTCGCCGGTCGGCGGGCCCCCGTCGGGGCGCAGCGTCAGAACGAGCCGCGGCGCGACCGCCAGCGCGACGGCGTCGCCGTGCGTGCGGAGCAGCGCCACCACCTGCTCGGCGTTGGGCCCCTCCGCGACGACGGCCGCGTATTCGCCCGCGCCGAACAATGCGGGGTTGGCCCGCCGCGCCGCGAGCAGGCGGTGGAGTAGGCGCAGCTTCGGCGCGCCGACGCCGCGCGCTGCCGTGCCGAGCGCCGCGCCCCACCACGCCGTCGGATCGTCGTCGCGCTCGGCGTCGGTCAGGAGCGCCGCACGCAGCCGCCAGTCGACCGCACGCCGGTTGTCGGGGTCGACGAGCACGAGGTTCCACAACTCGTCGCCCTGGTACACGTCGGGCGTGCCCGGTGCGGCCGCCTGCAGCAGCGTGCGCGCCAGCGCGGTCCACGCGCCCGCGGCCGCGACGCGGCGGACCACGCCGGCGAGCTCACGGCGAAACTCCGCTCCCGCCTCGCCCATGACGAGCGCGTCGGCGAACGCGAACAGCGCGCCTTCGTACGCCGCGTCGGGGTCGGTCCAGTTCGTCCGCAGCTTGGCCTCGCGCGCGGCCTTCTGCAGGTAGTCGCGCACGCGCCCGGCGAGCGTCGGGGATTGCGCCGACGCGCCGCCGTCGGCCGGCCACACGCCGACGAGCGTCTGGTAGACGAGCCACTCCATCGCGCCGTCCACCGCGCGCGTGCGCCCGCTCACCTCGGCGTAGCGCCGGAGGGGCGCGTGCCGCCGACGCCAGCTCGACACGAGCGCGACCCACTCGGGCGCGATCTCGCTCAGCGCGTCGAGGCGTGCGCGCACGTCGGCACCGCGCTTGGTGTCGTGCGTGGTGACGGGGACGAGGGCGAGCGGCGTCGCCGCGCGGCGCTCGACGTTCGCGGCGTGCCACGCACTCGTCGCGTGCCGCAGCGGCGCGTCGGGCTCGCCCCCGACCTCACACAGCGACGCGACCGGCGCCCAACGGTAGAGCGCCGTGTCCTCGACCCCCTTCGCCGTCGCGGGACCGCTGGTCTGCTGGAACCGCAGCGCGGCCTCCTCGGCTGCGCGCCGTACGCGCGCCACCGCCGGGGCGCCCGGCGCTGGCAGGTCCCCCGCGAGCACGGCGGCGACGTACCCGATGTCGCCGGCCAGCTGCGGAGCCCGCGCGATGGCCCGCGCGGTCGCCCAGTCGAGCGAGACGCGGTCGGCCGGCTCGGTGACGAGCGGCCCCGGCAGCGCGCCGTCTCCGCGCTCGGCCGCGATGTACGTGCGGTACACGGGGAGCGCGGCGGCGAGGCGCAGCACCGCCTCGGCCAGACGCCGCCCCTCGCCCGCGCCGCGCGGCGCGGCCGTGAGGAGCGCGCGCACGACGCGCCGCACCTCCGGGCGGAAGCTCAGGCGCAGCACCTCCTCCTTGCCGCGTACCGCGATTTCCGAGAACTCGCCCCCGGCACCGCGGCCCGACACCCGCTGGTACGCCCGCTCCAGCGCGGCCGCGCCGTCCGCGTCGACGAACACGCGCTCCAGCGCGTCGAGCGCCTCGTAGCCGGTGGTGCCGTCGACGGGCCACTCGGGGCGCAGCCGCTCGTCGCCGACCAGGATCTTCTCGACGAGCACGGGCACGTGCGCGTCGGGGCGCCGCGCGTCGAGCGCCGCGCGCAGGCGCTGCAGGTAACCGAGCGGGTCGCGGAGCCCGTCCACGTGGTCGATGCGGAGCGCGTGCACCTGCCCCGCCTCCACGCGCG
Source organism: uncultured Gemmatimonadales bacterium (assembly GCA_963851265.1). Classification (GTDB taxonomy): domain Bacteria; phylum Gemmatimonadota; class Gemmatimonadetes; order Gemmatimonadales; family Gemmatimonadaceae; genus BPUI01. Next base: position 241,186 of record CAWKNZ010000005.1, on the reverse strand, counting down.
CGAGCGCCCACGCGTGCGTGGCCTCGAACACGGCCGGGTCTTCGGCGCGCAACGCTACCAAATCAGAGACGTCGAAGAAGCGGCGGTAGTTGAGTTCGCGCCACGCGTCGCGCCAGTGCGCGAGCCGCCAGTGCTGGCGGGCGAGCAGCTCGGCGTCGACGGCGGCGGGGCCGCGCCCGGCAAACGCGCCGGCGGTCTCGGGGCTGAGCGGGAACGAATGGTCGTAGTAGGACACACGCGGCCCCGTGGGCCCGCGCTTCACGACGAGCTCGCCGCGCGCGAGTACGGTCTCGAGCGGGTCGCCGAGCACGGGGAGCGCGATCTGGCGCCGCCGCGCGCGGCCGAGCGCGTCCCAGTCGACGTCGAACCAGCGCGCGAACGGCGACGCCTCGCCGCGGGCGAGCACGTCGTCCCAGTACGGATTCTCGGGGCCCACGCCCATGTGGTTGGGCACCACGTCGAGCACGACGCCCAGCCCGGCGCGCGTCGCGGCCCTGGCAAGGCGGTCGAACGCGCGGTCGCCCCCGAGGGCGGGGTTGGCGTGCGACGGGTCGACGACGTCGTACCCGTGCGTGCTGCCCGCCCGCGAGTGGAGAACGGGCGAGAGATAGAGGTGCGACGCGCCGAGGCGCTGGACGTACGGGACGAGCGCGCGCGCGCCGTCGAAGTCGAGGTGCGGGCCGAGCTGGAGGCGGTAGGTCGCCGTGAACGGCGGCCCGGCGAGCGGTCGGGTCGGAGGGGCAGTCATCGCGCGCGCGTAGGGCGAACGATGTGCCGCGGGGGTCGGAGCGTGCCTGCTACCCCGGCGAGCGCGGCGGCCCACCGGTGGTCGACCGACCGGCGGCCGACCGGTCCGGCGAGCGAATCGCGCCGTCGACGGGGCGCGCCCCATCGGCTCGCGGCGCGCGGATCGCCGTCGACGTGACGAACGCGTATCGTATCCCGCATGCGACCCCCGCCCCTCAACACCCCACACGCCGCGCGCGCGGCGGCGTGCTCCGCCGGCGTGATCGTCGCCGCCCTGTGCACCGCGCGAGGGGCCGGCGCGCAGGCGGCCCCGGGCGCCGACTCGCTCGCGGCCCACGTCGACTCGATCGCTACCCGCGTCCTCGCCACCACCGGCGTTCCGAGTGCGTCGGTTGCCGTCGTGCGCCACGGACAGCTCGCCTACGCGCACGCGTACGGCGACGCGCGCGTCGCCCCCCGGATGCCGGCCGCGCCGGCGATGCGGTACGGCGTCGGATCGATCAGCAAGCAGTTCACGGCGGCCGCGATTCTGCTCCTCCAACAGGAGGGCAAGCTCTCGCTCGACGACAAGGTCGAGCGGTGCGCGCCCGGCCTCACGCGAGGGAAGGACGTCACGATCCGTCAGCTGCTGTCACACACCTCGGGGTTCCAGGATTACTGGCCGCAGGACTACGTCCCGCCCGAGATGGAGCGGCCGACGAGCGCGGCGGCGATCCTGACGCGGTGGGCCAAGCGCCCGCTCGACTTCGACCCGGGGACGCGCTGGCAGTACAGCAACACCAACTACGTGATCGCGGGCCTCTGCGTCGAGCGCGCGAGCGGCGTCCCGTTCGCACGGTTCGTCCGCACGCGCATCCTCGACCCGCTCGGCCTAACGTCGACCGTCGATTTCGACACCGGCGGGCCGTCCTCGATCGAACCCGTCGGGTACATGCGCTACGGACTCGGGCCGCTCCGGCCGGCGACCGCCACGGGCCCCGGGTGGATCTTCGCCGCCGGCGAGCTCGCCATGAGCGCACGCGACCTCGCGACGTGGGACGCGTCGATCATCCGCCAGTCGCTGCTCGCGCCCGCCTCGTATCGTGAAATGACGCGCACGGTGCTGCTCACCGACGGGACGAGCAGCAATTACGGGCTCGGGGTGTTCGTCGGCACCCAACGCGGGCACCGCGTGCTGGAGCACAGCGGCGAGGTGGCCGGCTTCGTCGCGGAGAACATCGTGCTGCCGGAAGACAGTGCGGCGGTGGTCGTGCTCACCAACGAGGACGCCTCGGCAGCCGCGGGCGCGATCGGCGGGCAGATCGCCCACCTCCTCCTCGCCACCACCGCCGGCACCGGCACTCAGGCGAGCCTTCGCCGCGCGCGCGAGGTGTTCGAGGGGCTGCAGATGGGGAGAATCGACCGCGCACTCTTCACGCCGAACGCGAACGCCTACTTCAGCGCCCAGGCGCTCCGCGATCTCGCCGGCAGCCTCGGCCCGCTCGGCGCGCCGACGTCGGTGATCCAGACGAGCCAGTCGCTCCGTGGCGGGATGACGGCCCGCGACTTTCGCGTCGTCTTCCCGTCGCGCGAGCTGGTCGTGACCACGTTCGAGACGCCCGAGGGCTTGCTCGAGCAGTTCCTGGTCGCGCCGGCGGGGTGATCCAGCACCGCACGCGTGCTCGGGACGTCGACGGCGAACGGTCAGGCGTGGGGAGGGACGGTCCAGACCCGCTCCACTCCGAACGCCCGCGCCACCCCCGGATCGGTCGCGGCCGCCTCCAACGGCATCCGCAGCCGCCGCGTCCAGCTCGAGAACTTGTCCGGTCCCACCCCGGGCAGGTTCACCGGCTCCGTCTCGCCGACGAGGTCCTCGAGCGCGAGCCCGACCATCCAGCTCGGCGCGCGCCGCAGCGCCGCGTGCACCGCCGAGCGGAGCACCAGGTCGTCGAGCGCCTCCGCCTCGAGCGCGTCCGGGATCTCGCCGTGCTCCGCGCCCTCGACCGCCGCCGGGTCCAGGACACCCTCGCCGACGAGAAGCCGCACGAGCTGCGCCCGCTCGCGCGCCCGGTCCCCGCGCGCGACTTCGGTTTCCTCGTCGGTCGCCAGCTCGAGTTCGCGCCGGAGCGACACGTCGCGCCCGGCCCACCACCCCGCGAGCGTCGCGAGGTCGTGCGTGTTGACGGTCGCGAGCGCGGTGCGCGCGTAGGTGCGCGGCGGAGTGAACGTGCCGTGCTCGCCGCGTTCGAAGTACAGCACCTTGCTCGACAGCACGCCCCACCGCGCGAGCCCGGGCGCCACCTCGGGAGGCACCGTGCCGAGGTCCTCGCCGACGACCAGGGCGCCCGCGCCGCCGTTCGCGCGCACGCTCTCGAGCGCGAGGATGCCCAACAGATCGTCGGCGGGCATGCGCATGTACGCGCCGTCACGCCCCGTACTCCCCTCCGGGATCCAGAACTGGCGGAAGATCCCGATCGCGTGGTCGATGCGCAGCGCGCCCGCATGGCGCATGGCGCTGCGCACGAGCCGCACCCACGGCGCGTAGCCGCCGCTCGCGAGCCGGCGCGGGTTCATCGGCGGCAGGCCCCAGTTCTGCCCGTCCGGGCCTAACGCGTCGGGGGGCGCGCCGAGCGACACGCCGGTGACGAAGAGCGCGCGTTCCCCCCAGACGTCGCCCCCGGCGGGCGAGACGCCGACCGCGAGGTCCTGGTACAATCCGACCGGCAGCCCGCGCCCGCGCGCGCGCGCCGCGGCCGCGCCGAGCTGCGCGTCGAGCTCGAACTGCACCCAGCGGTGGAAGTCGACCGCCTCGGCGTGCTCCGCCGCGAGCGCCCGCACCGCGTCACCCGCCGCGTTTTGCAGCTCGGCCGGCCACTCCGGCCACCACCCGAGGCCTTCCCCGCGGAAGTCCTCGTCGAGCGCCTGGAAAGTCGCGTATCGGTCGAGCGCGTCGCCCTGCTCCGCCGCGTACGCGTCGTAGGCGCGCCGGCGGGGGGCGCTCGCCGGCAGCCGGCGGAACGCGCGGTGGAGCGCCTCGAGCACCGGCCGCTTCGCGGCGAGGACCGCCGAGTGGTCCACCCGGTCGGCCGCGCGGAGCGTGCCTAACGTCTCGGCCAGCGCCGGGTCGCCGCGGAGCGCGCGCGCGTCGGCGTCGTGCGCCAGTTCGGGCACGGCGTCGACGTCGAGGTAGAGGAGGTGCCGGAAGACGCGGCTCACGGGCCCGTACGGGCTCGGCTCGTGGCCGGACGTGCGGAGCGCGTGGAGCGGGTTCACGCCGACGAACGCGCCGCCGTGGTCCGCGGTGAGGCCGACGAGCGCGCCGAGGTCGGTGAGGTCGCCCGCGCCCCAGTTGCGCGCGCTCCGCACGGCGTAGAGGCTGGCGGTGACCCCGGCCACGCGCTCGCCGCGGAGCACCGCCGCCGGCGACGCGCAGCGCGGCGGGACGACGATCAGGTGCTGCGCCGCCTCGCGCCGCTCGCCCGCGCCGTCCACCGTGACGCGCAGCGTGTGGTAGCCGAGTGGCGGGTCCACGGGCAGGTCGAGCGCGACCACGCCCGCGCGCGGGCCGCGCGCCTCGACCGGCGCGCGGCCCGCGGCCTCGTGCGTGCTCCCGTCTTCGAGCGTGAGCGCGAGCGTCCAGTCGACGAGGTCGCACGGCGCGGCCTCGAGGCGCACGCGCACGGCGCGCGCCTCCGCGCCCGCGACCACCACTCGCGACTCCGCGATCGGACGCGCGCGCGCGTCGGCCAACAGCATCCGCAGGGTGCCGCGCGCGGCCGGCGCATCGTGCGCGTCGTGCCCCAGTGCGGCGAGGATCCGCTCGCGCGCGGCGTCCGACGCCGCGCGGTACTCACCGTCCATCGCCGTGTACCCCGGCAGCACGCCGACGTACGCGGCCAGCGCGCGCAGCGAGAGCGCCTCAGCCATCCGCCGCCGAATCGTCGGGGCGCGACGCGTCGGGGAGCGACACGTCGGGTAGCACCGTCCCCGGCGCAGGCGCGAGCGGGTCCACCTCGTCCGCATCGACCGCCGCGGTCGGACCCACCGCGGGCCGGGGGAGTGCCGCCTCCGCCTCGCGGGCCGCGGCCGCAGCGCGCGCGGCAGCCAGACGCGCCGCCTCCGCCACCGCGGCGGCCTCCGCCGCGGCCGCCTGGTCCGCGGCCGACACGACGTACACCACCGCCGCCAGCGGCGGCAGGTCGACCGCCAGGCTCTGCCCGTGGCCGTGGAACGGCATCGGCTCCGTCACCAGCTCCGGCGCGGCGCCGAACCCGCTCCCGCCGAACGCGACGTCGTCGCTCGTCATCGCGCGCCGCCACGTGCCGGCGATCGGCGCACCCACGCGGTAGCCGCGCCGCACGACCGGCGTGAGGTTGAGCACCACGAGCAGGGTGAGGTCCTCCGCCCCACCCCGCCGCACGTAGCTCACGATGCTCTGGTCGCGGTCGTTCACGTCGACCCAGTTGAAGCCCCACGGCTCGTGGTCGCGCCGCCAGAACGCGCCCTCCGCGCGGTAGAGCGCGCCTAACGCGCGCACGAAGCGCCCGAAGCCCGCCCGCGGCTCCGCGTCGCCCGACGCCCAGTCCAGCCCCGTGTCGTGGTTCCACTCGCGCCACGGCGCGAGCTCCGTCCCCATGAACACCAGCTTCTTGCCCGGGCGGGTGTACTGGTACGCCAGCAGCAGCCGCAAGTTGGCCAGCCGCTGCCACGGGTCGCCCGGCATCTTGCGCAACAGCGACCCCTTCAGGTGCACCACCTCGTCGTGCGACAGCGGCATGATGAAGTGCTCGCTGTACTCGTACATCATCGCGAAGGTGAGCCGGTCGTGGGCGTAGCGGCGGTGCACCGGGTCCTTCTCGAAGTACTCGAGGGTGTCGTGCATCCACCCCATGTTCCACTTGAACGTGAAACCGAGCCCGCCCTCGGCCGCGGGCTTCGTCACGGCGGGCCAGGCCGTACTCTCCTCGGCCACCGTGAAGCACCCCGGGCACTCCTCGGCCACCGCCGAGTTCACGGCCCGCAGGAAGTCGATCGCGTCGAGGTTCTCGCGCCCGCCGAACCGGTTGGGCACCCACTGCCCGGCCTCGCGCGAGTAGTCTAGGTAGAGCATGCTCGCCACCGCGTCCACGCGCAGCCCGTCCACGTGGAACTCCTGTAGCCAGAACAGCGCGTTGGCGACGAGGAAGTTGCGCACCTCGGTGCGCCCGTAGTTGAAGATGAGCGTGCCCCAGTCGGGGTGCTCGCCCATGCGCGGGTCGGCGTGCTCGTAGAGCGCGGTGCCGTCGAAGCGGCGCAGCGCGTGGTCGTCCTTCGGGAAGTGCGCGGGCACCCAGTCGAGGATCACGCCCACGCCCGCCTGGTGCAGCGTGTCGACGAGGTAGCGGAAATCGTCGGGCGTGCCGTAGCGCGACGTGGGCGCGAAGAACCCGGTGACCTGGTAGCCCCACGACCCGTAAAACGGGTGCTCGGCCACCGGCAGCAACTCGACGTGCGTGAAGCCGAGGTCGCGCGCGTGCTCGGCCAGCCGCGGGGCGACCTCGCGGTAGCCCAAAACGCGCGCGGGGTCGCGCGGGTCGCGCAGCCACGAGCCGAGGTGGACCTCGTAGATCGCGACCGGCTCGTTGAGCGGCCGCCGGTCGGGGCGGGCATCGATCCACGCCCCGTCGCCCCAAGCGTAGCTCCCCGAATCCTCGACGAGGCTCGACGTGCCCGGCGCCTGCTCCATCTTGAACGCGAGCGGGTCGGTCTTGCGCCGCGGCACACCCTCGCGGGTGACCAACTCGTACTCGTACCGCGCCCCCGCCGCCAGTCCAGGCACGAACAGCTCCCACACGCCCGCCGATCCCACGCGGCGCATCGGGAACCGGCGGCCGTCCCACTGGCAGAAGTCGCCGACCACGCTCACCCGCTGTGCGTTAGGCGCCCACACGGCGAACGCCACCCCCGGCGTCCCATCCACGGTGCGCGGGTGCGCGCCGAGCACCGTCCACAGCTTGCGGTGCGTACCCTCGCCGATCAGGTACAGGTCGAGGTCGCCGAGCGTGGGCAGGAAGCGGTACGGGTCGTCGGTCTCCCACGCGCCGCCGCTCGCGAAGTGAAAGCGCAGCCGGTAGCGGAGCGGCAGTGTCTCGCCGGGCAGGAACCCGGAGAAGAACCCCGGCGCCTCGCGCGCGAGCGAGAGCGTCGCCGCCTCGTCTCCCGCATGCGGCGCGAGCACGCACTCCGCACGGACCGCGTCCGGATGCCACGCGCGCACGACGACCCCGGCCGCCCCGTCCACCTCGATCGGGTGCGCGCCGAGCAGGGCGTGTGGCTCATCGAGCCGGCCCGCCGTGAGGCGCGCGACATCGCGCGGCGGCGCGGGCGGGGCCGGTAGCGCGACCGGCGTTCCCGGCGCGCTCACGACGCGCCCTCGGCGTCCCGCGCATCCGGCGCGGCCGCGTCTGCTGCGGACGCCCGGGGTGCGGGGGCGTCCGGCGCGGTCGCCGCGCCCTCGACCGCCCCGTCCCCGGACGCCGTCGTCGTCTCATCGTCCGGGTCTTCGGAGCGCGCCTCGGGTGGAACGTACTCCGACGGCTTCTTCGGCCCGGTAGTGGTCGCCTGCGCCGCGAGCGGGACGGCAGGAATCGGGGTCGGCACGCCCGCCGACGCCGGATCGCGCGGCTCGTGCGCCTCGGGACTCGCGGGGTCGACGTCGCGCGTCGGGCCCGAACCGCCGGTGAACGCGCCGCGGCCGCTGACCGCCAGCGTGTTGACGAGCGCCGCCTCGGCCGGGTCCGAGAGCGCGAGGCGCCGCTCGAGCCCGTAGCGCAGGAGCACGAGCGAGAAGCCGTCCACGTGCACCGACGCGCCCTGCGCCTCGCCGCGCGACCCGTCGTGCGCCGTGTCGATGAGCGTCGCCCACGACCCGGGCTCGTGGGCGCCGTTCTGGTGGTCGCCGTTCTGGTGATCGCCGTGTGCGGCGTCCGCGCCGGCCACCACGGGAAGGGTGAACTCCACCGGGTCGAACCCGCCGTTGAGCACGAGCAGCATCGTGTCCCCCTTAACCGGGCGACCGCGGTCGTCGGTCTCGTCCGCCGCATCGCCGTTGATGAGCATCCCGAGCACGCGGCGCGTCCGGTCGTTCCAGTCGCCCTGCGTCATCTCGGCCCCGTCCGGGCGCACCCACGCGAGGTCCTTCGCCCCGGCCGCGCCGATCGGGCGGCCGCGGAAGAAGCTGCGCCGCCGCAGCACCGGGTTCGCGTGGCGGATGGCGATCACCCGCTGCGTGAACTCGCGCAGCTCGTCCTGCCACGGCGCCAGGTCCCAGTCGACCCACGACAGGGCGTTGTCCTGCGCGTACGCGTTGTTGTTGCCGCGCTGCGTGCGCGCGACTTCGTCGCCGTGCGACAACATCGGCACGCCCTGCGAGAAGGCGAGCGTGGCGATGAAGTTCCGCATCGCGCGCCGCCGCCGCGCGTTCACCGCGGCGTCGTCGGTCTCGCCCTCCTGCCCCCAGTTGCGCGAGAGGTTGTCGTCGTGCCCGTCGCGGTTGCCCTCGCCGTTCGCCTCGTTGTGCTTGCGCTCGTAGCTGACGAGGTCGCGCAGCGTGTAGCCGTCGTGCGCAGTCACGAAGTTGACGCTCGCGTACGCGGCGCGGTCGCTCCACGCGTACACGTCGCTCGACCCCGACAGCCGGCTCGCCAGTTCGGGCACCACGCCCTGGTCGCCGCGCCAGAAGCGCCGCACGCAGTCGCGGTACTGCCCGTTCCACTCCGCCCACCCGACGGGGAAGTTGCCGGCCTGGTAGCCGCCGGGCCCGACGTCCCACGGCTCGGCGATCAACTTCACCCGGCTCAGGATCGGGTCCTGGTGGATGATGTCGAAGAACGCCGACAGCCGGTTCACCTCGAACAGCTCGCGCGCGAGCACCGGCGCCAGGTCGAACCGGAAACCGTCCACGTGCATCTCGGTCACCCAGTAGCGGAGCGAATCCATGATCAGCTGGATCGTCCGCGGGTGCATCATGTTGAGCGAGTTGCCCGTCCCGGTGAAGTCCATGTAGTACCGCTCGTCCCCCGGCACGAGGCGGTAGTACGCCTTGTTGTCGACCCCGCGCAGCGAGAGCGTCGGCCCGAGGTGGTTTCCCTCGCCGGTGTGGTTGTACACGACGTCGAGGATCACCTCGATCCCCGCCGCGTGCAGCTTCTTCACCATCGTCTTGAACTCGTACACCTGCTGCCCGCGCGTCGCGCCCTCGCTGGCGTAGCGGATGTCGGGGGCGAGGAAGGCGATCGAGTTGTAGCCCCAGTAGTTGGTCAGCCCCTTGTCGGCCAGCTGCCGGTCGACCACGGCGTGGTGCACGGGGAGCAGCTCCAGCGCGGTCACGCCTAACGATTGCAGGTGGTCGAGGATCGGGTCGGTACAGAGCCCGAGGTACGTGCCGCGGACCTTGGGGTCGAGCTCCGGGTGCGCGACGGTCATCCCCTTCACGTGCGCCTCGTAGATCACCGTGCGGTTCCACGGCGTGCGCGGCGGCCGGTCGTCCCCCCAGGTGAACGCGTCGTCGATGACCACGCACTTCACCGCCCCAGACGTCTCCTCGTCGCGATTCAGCGTGAGGTCCTCGCGCGGGCTCCCCACCTGGTACGCGAACAGCGCGTCGCTCCAGCGGATGCTGTTGCTCACCGCCTTGGTGTACGGGTCGATGAGCAGCTTGGCCGGGTTGAAGCGGTGGCCGTGCTTGGGCGCGTACGGCCCGTGCACGCGGTAGCCGTAGAGCTGCCCCGGGCGCACGTCGGGGAGGTAGCAGTGCCACACCTGATCGCTGCGCTCGCGCAGCGGGATCCGCAGCCGCTCGCGCGCGTCGTCGGGCGCGTCGAACAGGCAGAGGTCGACGCCCGTGGCGTTCTCCGAGAAGAGCGCGAAGTTGACGCCGCCGCCGTCCCACGAGGCGCCGAGCGGGTACGGTTGACCGGGCCAGACGCGCATCAGAAGCGGGCGCCCGATACAGCCGGCGCGGCAGAGAAGGCCAGGACCCTGCCGACCGGCGGGGCGGTGAGGACGAGCGAACGCGCGACGAGCAGGAGCACGAGAGGTCGAAGCGAGCGGGGACGTGACGCGTCGGCGGCCGTGAGACGGCCGCCGCGCGAGCGGAACCTATTGCACCGTCCGCGCCGGGCCGCAGCCCCGGCGCTGCGCACGCCGCCCGCGCCCAGCGCCCCTGCTCAGCCCCACCCGTCGCCACGCGTGAGTCCGCGGAGCGGAATGTCCACCCAATCGGGGCGGTTGTTCAGCTCGTAGCGCAGCTCGTAGAACAGCTTCTCGGTCTCGAACAGCGCGACGAGGGCGTCCGCAGCCGCGCGCGTGCGCGGCAGGTACGACGCCGCACCGGGCGCGAAGTATGCGCCGAGGTACGCGGCGCGCGCCGCGCGTTCCCAAGCGTCCGCCTGTTCGCTCGACGCCGTGCCGCCCGCCTCTCGCGCAGCGAACGCGGCCGCGTACGCGAACGACCGAAGCATCCCGGCGACGTCGCGCAACGGCGAGTGCTTGCGCCGCCGTTCCACGAGCGGCCGCGCCGGCTCGCCCTCGAAATCCACGACGAACAGCGTTCCGTCCGCCGCGCGGAGCACCTGCCCGAGGTGGTAGTCGCCGTGGTGACGGATGGCAGCGCCGGCGTCGTCCGCGGCGGCCGCCGCGATCGCGTCCACCCGCTCGAGCGTGCCCGCGCGGTCTCGCACCGCGTCCGGAAGGGCCGTGCCCCCCGACTCGGCGGCCACCCGCATCGCGTCGTAGGCCGCGTGCGCGCCCTGCGCCCACCGCCGCACGTCGCCCATCTGCGCCGGCTCCGGCGCGAAATCGGGCTGCGCGGGGTCGCTCGCGAGCGCGTCGTGCAGCGCACGCGTGACCGCCCCCAACCGCCCCGCCTCTTCCGCGTACGCCGTCAGCGCGCCGCGTCCGGCGAGCGCGTCCGCGGCCGCGCGTACGGCGTGCGCCCACGCGTCCTCCGCCCCAGGCACCAGCGCCTGCAACATCCCCGCGACGCTCTCCCCGTCCGCGTCGCGGAGCGCGATCGTGCCGAGCAGCGCCGGCACGTGCGGGAATCCACGTTCGGCCAGGAACGCGCCGATCTCGACGTCGGGGTGCGCACCGCGTTCGAGTCGCCGGAACAGCTTGAGGATCGCACGTCCCCCGTAAAGGACCGAGGTGTTGCTCTGCTCCGCCGATCCGACGCGTCCGGCAGCGCCGGCCGCGGCCACCTCCGTTGCGTCGTCGAGCCACGCGTCGGAGCCGGCGAGCGCGCCACCCGGCCGCACGCGGGTCGCCACCCATCGCGGCGCGTGGCCGTGGTCGTCGGTCGCCTCGGTCGCGGCGCCGGCCGCGCACGCGGCGAGAAGCGCGGCGCGGAACGCCGCGTCGTGCGCGCCGTCGACGACCGCACGCGGCGTCTGCCCGGCGTAGCAGATCACGTCACCCTCGACCGCGGCGCCCGCCGCGTCGCCGGCTCCCGACACGCCGCGACTCGCGAGCGGAAGCTGGTAGCGCACCGGTGTGTCGCCGAGCGTGGCCGTGACCACAGCCACCGCGGCGGGGCGCGCGGCGGCGAACGCGGGCACGTCGTCGAGCGGGATCAACGTTTCGATGCGCACGTCGGCCAACCGCGCGCCCCTCGCGCCCGCCCACCGCTGGCGCGCGACGTAGGCCGCGACGGCGGCTTCGTTCAGCACGCCACTGCGCCCAGGCAGTCCCGCGCTCCAGGGCGCTCCCGGCGGCCGCGCACCCGGCGCACCGCGCCGTGCGCCGTAGGGCGTCACGTCCGGGCGCGGGTCCTCGGCCGCTTCGCCGCTGGCCGGCGTTCGGCGCCAGAAGCTCACGGCGCGCCCGGCTCCCCGACGCCGTTCGACCCCACCCCATTCTCTCCGACCTCCGCCGGCTCGATCCGGAACGCGAAATAGCCGTACGGCGCGAACGTGAGCACGTACGGCCGCTCACTGATCGCGGGGAACGGGCGCCCGCTCCAGAGGTCGACGAGGCGCCGGCCGGCGAAGCGGGACAAGTCGAGCTCGCCGGGCTCGGTGCTCTGGCCGAGGTTGCAGGCGATGAGGATCGTGTCCTGCTCGTACTCGCGGAGGAAGGCCAGCACCCGGCGGTTCTCCGGGTTGAGAAACTCGATCGTGCCGCGCCCGAACGCCTTCGAACGCCGCCGCGCCTGGATCACGCGACGCGTCCAGCGCAGCGGGCTCGCCGTCGTACGCTCCTGGGCCATCACGTTCACCGCCTGAAACCCGTAGGGCGGGTCGATGATCACGGGGTGGTAGAGCGCGGCGGCGTCGGCCTCCGAGAAGCCCGAGTTCCAGCTGCCGTTCCACTGCATCGGCGTGCGCACGCCGTTGCGGTCGCCGAGGTAGACGTTGTCCCCCATACCGATCTCGTCGCCGTAGTACAGGATCGGCGTTCCGGGCAGGGTCATCAGCAGCACGTTCATCAACTCGATCTTGCGCCGGTCGTTGCCCATGAGCGGGGCGAGCCGGCGGCGGATCCCGACGTTGATGCGCATCCGCGGGTCCTTGGCGTACTCGCGGTACATGTAGTCGCGCTCGTCGTCGGTCACCATCTCGAGCGTCAGCTCGTCGTGGTTGCGCAGGAACACCGCCCACTGACAGTCGGGCGGGATGGCGGGCGTGCGCGCCATGATCTCGACGAGCGGCGTGCGGTCCTCCTTCGCCACGGCCATGTACATGCGCGGCATGACGGGGAAGTGGAACGCCATGTGGCATTCGTCCCCGTCGCCGAAGTAGGGCCGCACGTCGGGCGGCCACTGGTTCGCCTCGGCGAGGAAGATGCGCCCCGTGTATTCCGCGTCCATCGCCGCGCGCAGCTTCTTGAGCACGACGTGCGTCTCGGGCAGGTTCTCGCAGTTGGTCCCGTCGCGCTCGATCAAGTACGGGATCGCGTCGAGCCGTAGCCCGTCGACACCCATGTCGAGCCAGAAGCGCATCACGTCGATGACGGCCTCGAGCACCTCGGGATTGTCGAAGTTGAGGTCGGGCTGGTGCGAGAAGAAGCGGTGCCAGAAGAACTGCTGCGCCACCGGGTCCCAGGTCCAGTTGCTGGTCTCGGTGTCGGTGAAGATGATGCGCGTCCCCGCATACTTGTTGGGGTCGTCGCTCCACACGTACCAGTCGCGCTCGGGACTCCCCTTGGGCGCCGTGCGCGCGCGCTGGAACCACGGGTGCTGGTCGCTCGTGTGGTTGATGACCAGCTCGGTGATGACGCGCAGCCCTCGCGCGTGCGCGGCGTCGAGGAACCGCTGGAAGTCCTCGACCGTGCCGTACTGCGCGTGCACGCCCTTGTAGTCGGCGATGTCGTACCCGTCGTCGCGCAGCGGCGAGGGGTAGAACGGCAGCAGCCAGACCGTGTCCACGCCTAACGACTGCACGTAGTCGAGCTTGTCGAGCAGGCCGCGGAAGTCCCCGTAGCCGTCGCCGTTGCCGTCGCGGTACGCCTTGACGTGCAGCTGGTAGATGATGGCGTCCTTGTACCAGAGCGGGTCGGTGTTCGTGGCGGCGGGGACGGCGGGCGGGGTGGCTTCGCGGGTCATGTCTGGCAGTGCGGGACGTCGTGGAGCAACGAAGGCGTGCGCGGTGCGGTCGGGGGCCGCGCGGTGCTCACCCCGAGGTCAAACCCCCGAGGTCACCCCCCGAGGTCAAGCGGCCGGCGTCGACCCGACCGCCGCCGTGGGCGACGGGTCCGGGACGGGCTGCCCGTGTGCGTCCGTGTCGAGCCCGGGCGCGGGCGGCCGGTACCGCGGCGCGCGCGGCGCCACTCGCAGCACGTGCGCCGGCTCGTGCCACGGGTTGAGCCGCACGAAATTGTGCGCGCCGCGCCACGTGTAGCGCGCGCCCGTGAGCAGGTCCTCCACTTCGTACGACTCGTCGGGCCCGATGTTCATCGCGGCGATCGGCACCTCCACCCACGCGTAGCGCACCGCGTGCGGGTCGAGGTTCACCGCGACGAGGAGGTCGGCCTCGATTCCCTCACGCCCGGCCTTCCGGAAGAACAGCATCCGGTCGTCGCTGATGGGGTGGAAGGTGAGGTTGTCCTGCCGCTGCAGTGCGGGCTCGGCGTGCCGGATGCGGTTGATGCGCAGGACGTCGGCGTCGAGGTTGCCGGGCTGCGCGTAGTCGCGCACGCGAATCTGGTACTTCTCGCTGTCGAGGTACTCCTCACTGCCCGGGCGCACGGGCACGTTCTCGCACAGCTCGAAACCGCTGTACATCCCCCACACGGGGCTCAGCGTGCCGGCGAGGACGAGACGCTGCCGGAACATCGGCCGGCCGCCCGCGACGAGCGACTCGTGCAGGATGTCCGGGGTGTTGGGAAACAGATTCCCGCGGTGGTACTCGGTCACCGCGGGTGACAGGAACTCCGCCAGCCACTGCTCGATCTGCCACTTCTCGGTCTTCCACGTGAAATACGTGTACGACTGCGAGAAGCCCGCCTTGGCGAGGTGCAGCATCTTGTTGGGCCGCGTGAACGCCTCGGCCAGGAACACCACGTCCGGGTACGTGCGCCGCACCTCGGCCATCACCCACTCCCAGAACGCGAACGGTTTCGTGTGCGGGTTGTCGACGCGGAACGTGCGCACGCCGTGCTCCGCCCAGAACAGCAGGGCGTCGCGGCACGCGTTCCACAGCGCCTCGCGGTCGGCCGTCCAGAAGTCGAGCGGGTAGATGTCCTGGTACTTCTTCGGCGGGTTCTCGGCGTAGGCGATGGACCCGTCGGCGCGGGCGCGGAACCAGTCTGGGTGCTCCTTCACCCAGGGGTGGTCGGGCGAGCACTGCAGCGCGTAGTCGAGCGCGACCTCGAGGCCGAGCTCGGCGGCGCGCGCGACGAAGCGGTCGAAGTCCTCGATGGTGCCTAACTGCGGGTGCACGGCGGTGTGCCCGCCCGCCTCGCCGCCGATCGCCCACGGGCTGCCCACGTCGTCGGGCCCGGCCTCGAGCGAGTTGTTCTTGCCCTTGCGGAACGTGACGCCGATGGGGTGGACGGGCGGCAGGTAGACCACGTCGAAGCCGAGCGCGGCGATGCGCGGCAGCATCGCTTCGGCCTGCTGGAACGTGCCGTGGACGGCCGGGTCGTCGGTCGCGGAACGCGGGAAGAACTCGTACCACGCCGCGAATCCCGCGCGCCGGCGCTCGACAAGCAGCGGTAGCTCGCGCGCGTACGCGGTGAGGTCCGACGGCGGCGCGTGTTCGGCCATCACGGCGCGCAGCTCGGGGGCGAGCGCGGCACGTACGCGCTCGTCGGCACTCTGCGCGGTGTCACCGAGGGCACGGGCCGCGGTTTCGAGCGCGCGGCGGCCCGCGCCGAAGCGGGTGCGGCGCGCGGCCGCGTCGATCATCCGGCTGCCTTCGATCAGTTCGACCGAGACGTCCTGCCCCGCCTCGTACTTCTTGCCGAGTCCCGAACGCCAGGTCTCGAAGGTGTCGGTCCACGCCTCGACCGTGTACGTCCACGTCCCGATCGCGTCCACGGTGAACGCCCCGACCCACCGGTCGGTCGCGTCGTCGTAACGCATCGGCGCCGTGCGCCACTCGCCGGGTTCGCCCGACGCGCCGGTCGGCCCGCGGTAGCGCACGCGGGCGCGCAGCTTGTCGTGGCCGTCCTTGAACGCGTTGGCCTCGACGGTGATGGTGTCGCCGAGGAGGCGCTTGACCGCGAACCGGCCGCCGTCCACGGCGGGGGTCACGGCATCGACGATGATCGGCGGGAACGTGGTCGCCGCGGCCGCCGGTCGCGCGCGGCGGCGGTCGGGGACGGCGCCCGCGGGCGGCGCGCTGGCAGGAAGATCTGTCATGGCGGAGAAGGTAGCGCCCACTGGGTACCCTTCCCCACCCCTTCAAGTCGCGCGCCGGGACCGCGATCGCGGTCCCGGCGCTATGGGCGACAGCTTGCTACTTACTGCGCCATCGCGGTCACGGTCGACGCGCCGGAGGCCTCGACGACGAACACGACGCGGCGGTTCAGCTCCGCGCCCGGCGCGTCGCCCGCGGCGCCCGGACGCACCTGACGGGTCTTGCCGTAGCCAACGGTCTTCAGCTGGGCCTGCTGCAGGCCGTGGCTGACGAGGTAGTCGCGCACGGCGTCGGCGCGGCGCTGCGAGAGCGCGAGGTTGTAGCGCTCCGAGCCCGCGTTGTCGGCGAAGCCCTCGACCGTGATCACCGACCCGCCGTAATACTTCTGCGCCACGCCGGCGAAGCGCGCGAGCGCGGCCTCGTCTTCGGTGCGGACCGACGAGTTGTCATAGGCGAAGTGTACGGGCATGTCGAACTTCACCGAATTCTCCATCGCCGTGATACGCGCGCCGAACTCGGTGCGCAGCGACTGCAGGTCCCCGCGCAGCCCCTGCACGTCCGCCCGCACCGCCGCGATGTCGCGGGCGTTCGTGCTGTCCCCGTTGGCCCGCGCGAGTCGCTCGGCGCTCACCGCGCCCTCGACCTGGCGGTTGACGTAGCCCTTCGTGGCGCAGGCGCTGGTGGAGACGGCGCCGAACGCGAGCGCGGCGGCGAGCAGGGAACGCTTCATAGGAATCCTCGACGGTGTGAGTGTCGCACGCGGGACTCTGATGCCCCGGACTTCGTAGACCGACAACGCGAACCTACGGCCAGCGCACCCGCCCGCGGGTGACCCGCATCACACGCCGGCGGTCCTACGCCGGACTCCGCCGCATCCCGTGCGGCACGCGTCACCCGGTCGCCCGCGCGACGTAGCAGGACTAACGCCCGACGCGTTAGGCGTAGCGCCGGCGCTACCGGCCGCGGGTCAGGCCGCGCGGCGCCAGCTCCGACGTCCCCGCCGCGCCCGACGCGCCGTGGAGAAAGCTCCGCCGGTGATGCGCGGTGGGTCCGAACGCGCCGAGGGCGGCGCGGTGCGCCGGCGTCGGATACCCGGCGTTGCGCTCCCACGCGTAGGCCGCGTGACGCGCGGCGAGTGCGCGCATGAGCCGGTCGCGCGTCACCTTCGCGACCACCGACGCGCACGCGACCGCGTAGCACCGCGCGTCGCCGCCGACCACCGCGGTGTGCGGCACGCCCAACGACCGCACCGGCTTGCCGTCGACGAGCACGTGCCCGGGCGCGGCCCCGAGCCCGCGCGCGTCGAGCCGGCGCGCGAGCCCGGCGAGCGCCCGACGCATCGCGAGCGCCGTGGCGTGGTAGACGTTGAGGGCGTCCACCTCGCGCGCGGACGCGGCGCCTAACGCGCAGGCGACGGCGGCCGCGCGCACGGCCTCCGCGACCCGCTCGCGCGCGGCCGGCGCGAGCTTCTTCGAATCGTCGACGCCCGGCACCTCGGGCGCGTCGGGGGGCATGACGAGGGCGCAAACGACGACGGGGCCCGCCAGGGGGCCCCGCCCGACCTCGTCGACTGCGGCGAGCAGCGGCCCGTGGACCCGCTGCAACTCGCGCTCGACCTCGCTCCAGCGCAGGCCGCCCGGGCGCTCGGCCCGGACGCCGCGCGCGGCCATTACGACTGCGACGTCTGCGGCTGCGTCGGCGCGGCCGCTGCGGCGCTCGCCGCCGAACCCGAGCGGGCACCCTTGACGACCTTGCGCTCGCGGATGCGCGCCGCCTTGCCCGTCACGTTGCGCAGGTAGTACAGCTTCGCGCGGCGCACGAGGCCGCGGCGGACCACCGTGATGTCGCCGAGCATCGGGCTGTGGAGCGGGAAGATGCGCTCGACGCCCACGCCGTTCGAGATCTTACGGACCGTGAACGTCGCGCTCACGCCGCTGCCCCGACGCGCGATGCAGACCCCCTCGAACGCCTGCAGGCGCTCCTTCTCGCCCTCCTTCACGCGAACGTTCACGCGCAGCGTGTCGCCGGCGCGGAACGGGGGGACGGTGCGGAGCCACTCCTTCTGAGTTTCGATGAACGGATGCATATGGCGATCTCCGGGCGGAGAGGGGTGCGCGGGGCCGGCCGGCCGGTCACACGCAACCGGCGCCTGCCTGCCTCAAGGATCGTCGCGCCCGACGGGTCGTGTGTGCAAGCGCGTGGAACTCGGCAACGTAACTGCTTGTGACATCGCACGCTAGCTGGTGACCGGCCGCGCGCGACGCGCCGCTCATTGACTCGCCGTGACCCACGTCTGGTTGCTGCTGCCGTAGCACGTCCAGAGCTGCATCCGCGAGGCGTTGGCGCCCCGGCCGCCACTGTCGAGATCGAGGCACAGGCCGGTCGCCGCGTCCCTGATCTGCCCGTTCGTCGTCACGGTCCACTGCTGGTGCACCCACCCGTTGCACGCCCACAGCCCGACCACCTCGCCATTCTGCGACCCGCCGCTCAGGGCATCCAGGCAGAGCCCGCTCGCGCTGTGGATTGGGCCCGTCGTCCCAGGCGCGGGCACGACGAACTGCTGATTGCTCCCGCCGTAGCAGCTCCAACTCTGCAGCGTCGTTCCGTTGGTGCGCGCGCCCGAGGGGACGTCCACACACTGCGGCCACGCGGCGCTCCGGATCGTGCTGGCGACGCCGGGAACTGCCGTCTTCCCGGCCAGGAACTCCACGTCGAGCAGGCGCGAGGTGGTGTTCGCGGGCAGTCCCTGGATCGGGCCGCCGACGGCGTTGCTCGTGAGCGCGCCGGTAACCTGCGCCGGCGTCGCCGCCGGGTTCGTCGACAGGTACAGCGCGGCCGCGCCGGCCACGTGCGGCGACGCCATCGACGTGCCACTCAGGTACGCGCTCGCCGTCGTGCTCCCGGCGTAGGCGCTGAGAATGCTCACCCCCGGGGCGGCGAGGTCGACGCACGTGCCGTAGTTCGAGAAGCTCGCGAAGTTGTCCGACGCGTCGGTGGCCGCGACGGTGATCGCGTCGGGCGCGCGAGCGGGCGACGTGGCGCACGCGTCGGCCGCCGAGTTCCCGGCCGCGACGACGACGGTGACGCCGGCCGCCACGGTGCGCGCCACCGCCGAGTCGATCACCGGTGCCGCGCCGCCGCCCAGGCTCATGTTGACGACCATCGGCGTGCCCGGGTTCGCCAGCTTCTGCTGCGCCACCCAGTCGAGGCCGGCGATCACCGTCGAGCCGTCGCCACTGCCCGAACAGTCCAGCACGCGCACGGCGACGAGCCGCGCACCCTTGGCCACGCCGTACGTCGCCCCGCCGACGATGCCCGCCACGTGCGTGCCGTGGCCGTTGCAGTCGGTGGCCGTGCCCCCGGCGGTCACGTAGTCGATCCCCGTGACGGCCCTTCCGCCGAACTCGACGTGCGACAGGTTGATCCCGGTGTCGACGATGTAGACCGACGTTCCCGCCCCGGTGGCGGTGTAGTGGTACTGCCCGTCGAGCGTCAGCCACATCTGGTCGATGCGGTCGAGGCCCCACGGGCTGCCCGTCTCGACCTGCCCCGCGGTCGCGTGCACGACCGGGTCGGGCGCGACCAGCGCGACGTCCGGATCGGCGCGGAGCGCGGTGACGGCCGAGTCGGTGAGGCGGGCCGCGAAGCCCTGGACGACGTGCGTGAAGGTGCGGCGCAGCGCGGCCGGCCGCCCGCCGAGCTTGCGCGCGCTCAGCTGCTCCGCCGTGTACGGACTCATCGCCACCCGCTCGCGCCGGAAGAGCACGACGTACTGGCCGGGGACGACCTCGCCGGTCGCAACGTCCGGGGCGGGGGCGGCGGCCGAAGCGGTCGCGCTGGTGTTGGGCGTGGCACGCGGGCTCACCGCGTCGTCGTGGCAGGCGACGAACACCGCAGCGCTCGCGAGCGTGGCGGTGAGGGCCAGGGCCGTACGCGGGCGCCGGAGCATACGAAGAGGTGTTGGCGGGAGGACGTGCTGGAGAGACGCGCGCCGGCGGCGAACGCCGGCAGAGCGAGAAGCTATACCGACCGCGGCTCACCCGCGGACGACTGA
Source organism: uncultured Gemmatimonadales bacterium (assembly GCA_963851265.1). GTDB lineage: Bacteria > Gemmatimonadota > Gemmatimonadetes > Gemmatimonadales > Gemmatimonadaceae > BPUI01. The sequence continues at coordinate 221,569 of CAWKNZ010000005.1, read as the reverse complement.
TCCACCAGCGCCGGATCGACCGGCGCCGAATCGGGCGGCGCCGCATCGACCGCCGCAGTATCGGGCGGCCGCGTGTCGGGCGGCGCGACGGCGCGACGGCGCGGCCTGCGTGAGCGCGGCGCGTCGGGCACGGGCTCGGGCAGCCCCGCGCGGCGCGCCGTCAGGCGGCGCCCCTCCCACTCGCGCCACTGGGCGATCTTCGCATGGTCGCCCGAGAGCAGCACGGGCGGCACCGCGTGCCCCGCGTACTCGGGCGGCCTCGTGTAGCTCGGCGCCGACAGACCGCGCCCGTAGAACGAGTCGCCATATGCCGAGTCGTGGTCCGACATCGCACCCGGCAGCAGGCGGACGACGGCGTCGATCACGGCGAGCGCGGCCGGTTCGCCGCCGCTCAACACGAAGTCGCCGAGCGAGAGTTCCTCGGTCGCGAGGTGGTCGGCGACGCGCTGATCGACATCCTTGTAGTGGCCGCAGAGCAGCGTCAGCTCGCGGCCCGCGGCGTAGCGCAGCGCGTCCGCCTGCTCGAACGGCTTTCCGCGCGGCGACAGCAGCACCACCGGCGCGCGTTCCCCCGGTTCGTCGGCGACCGACCCGGCGCCCCGCAGGTGGGCGACGGCCTCGAAGAACGGCCCGGGCCGCATCACCATGCCCGGGCCGCCGCCGTACGGGTAGTCGTCCACCGACCGGTGACGGTCGTGTGTGAAATCGCGCAGGTCGACGACGTGGTACTCGACGCTCCCCGCCGCGCGTGCACGCGCCGGGATGCTGAGCGAGAGCGGGCCCTCGAAGAACTGCGGGAAAATCGTGACGACGTTGACGCGGAGCACCGAACCGGATCGCCGATGAAAGGTGGACCCCCGCTTCCGCGAGGGCGACGGCAGGATCAGTGTCACCCCAGCGGAAGCGGGGGTCCACGGTCGCGTGACGACAGACTTACTCGAACAGCCCCTCCGGCGGGTCGATCGTGATCGTGCGCGCGGGGACGTCCACCTCGACGATCATCTCGGGGCGGTAGGGGAGATATGCCGTGCGCGGCTTCGCGCCATCGGGTGTGCCGGCGAGGCGCACGTCGAGTGCGAGCCCCTGCGGCAGTTCGATGAGGTCGATCACCTCGCCCACCTCCCCGCCCTGCTGGTGCACGACGCGCATCCCGACGAGCTCGTGCAGATACACCTCGTCGTCGGCCGGCGGCGGGAGTTCGGCATAGGGCACGAGCAGCGCTCGCTCGCGCCACGCGTCGGCGGTCGTGCGGTCGGCGATCTCGTCGAAGCTGACGATCAGGCCGCCCTTGAACGGCGTGGTGTGGCGCACCGTCAGGGTGAGTGGCGGGCCGCCGAGGCGCCGGTCGGCGGTGAGCACGCGTCCCTCGGGCGTCCCCCCGAACACGCGACGGCCGGACGCGAAGACCGCGTCCGGCGCGTCGGTGAACAGTTCGACCGCGAGCTCGCCGCGGAGGCCGTGCGCGCGGCGCACGACTCCCACGAGCGCGAGGTCGTCCATCGGCCGTGTGGCCGTCACGCCTCCACGGAGGCCGACGCGTCCGCCGTCGGCGACGCGTCGGTGCCGGCCGGCGCCGCGGCGGGCGCGGTCACCGGCGCGTCGGGGAGCGCGACCGCGCTCGCCTGGCGTCCGCGGGCGAGGCGGTCCTCGTGCATCGCCTTCAGCACGCCGGCGCGGCGGAGGATGGAGCGCACGGTGTCGGACGGTTGCGCGCCGACGGAGAGCCAGTGTGTGGCGCGCGCCACGTCGATGTTGATCTTCTGTTCGTCGCTCGACCGCGGCGCGTACTGGCCGATGATCTCGATGAACTTGCCGTCACGCGGGCTCTTGCTGTCGGCGATGACGATGCGGTAGGCGGGGGCCTTCTTGCGGCCGACGCGGCGGAGGCGGATACGGACCATCGGTAGTGTGCTGGTAGGAGAGCGGTCGAACGAGCGCGCGGGTTCCTCGCGACGCCGGCGGTTCCGGCGCGCACCCGGCGCGATGCGCCGAACGGCGCGAACTACCGCGGGCCGAACGGCATCCGCGGCATGCCCGGGAGCTGCGGCGGGCGTCCGCCCGGGCCCCCGGACATCTTCTTCATCATCTTCTGCATCTGGCGGAACTGGTCGAGCAGGGCGTTGACCTCCTGCACCGGCCGTCCGCAGCCCTTCGCGATGCGCAGCCGCCGCGACCCGTTGATGAGGTCGGGCTTCTTGCGCTCCTTGGGCGTCATCGAGAGGATGATCGCCTCGACGTGCTTCATGCGCTTGGGGTCGATCTTGATCTGCTTGAGCATCGCCGAGTTCACCCCCGGCAGCAGCTTGAGCAGGTTCTCCAGCGGCCCGAGCTTCTGCATCTGCTTCATCGCGGTGAGGAAGTCCTCGAGGTCCATGCCCTCCTTCCGGACCTTCTTCTCCATCCGCTTCGCTTCGTCCTGGTCGAAGACGGCCTGCGCCTTCTCGACCAGGGTGAGCACGTCGCCCTGCTGGAGGATCCGGCCGGCCATGCGGTCCGGGTGGAAGTCCTCGAGCGCGTCGAGCTTCTCGCCGACGCCGACGTACTTGATCGGCTTCTTGATGACGCCGTAGATGGAGAGCGCCGCTCCGCCGCGGGCGTCGCCGTCCATCTTGGTGAGGATCACGCCGGTGACGCCTAACGCCTCGTCGAAGCCCTGCGCGATGCGCACCGCCTCCTGCCCCGTCATCCCGTCGGCGACGAAGAGGATCTCGGTGGGCTGCACGGCCGCCTTGACGCGCCGGAGCTCGTCCATCAGCTCGGCGTCGATCTGCAGCCGGCCGGCGGTGTCGACGATCACGACGCGGTCGCGGTCGCGCTTGGCCTGCTCGATCCCCTCGCGCGCGATTCGCACGACGTCCTGCGTGCCGCGGTTGGCGTACACCTGCGCGCCCACCTGCTTGCCCACGGTCTCGAGCTGGTCGATGGCCGCGGGGCGGTACACGTCGCCGGCGACGAGGCTGGTCTGCCGCCCCTCCATCTTGAGCTTGCGCGCGAGCTTGCCCGCGGTGGTCGTCTTGCCCGAGCCTTGCAGCCCGACCATCATCACGACGGTCGGCGGGATGGTGCTCAGCTTGAGCCCCTCGCGCTGCTCACCGAGCATCTTGCGCAGCTCGTCATAGACGATCTTGACGAGCTGCTGGGCGGGGTTGACGCCCTTGAGCTGCGCGACGCCGACGGCCGCCTGCTCGACGCGCTCGAGAAACTCGCGCGTGAGCTGGAAGTTCACGTCGGCCTCGAGGAGGACGCGTCGGACCTCGCGCAGCCCTTCCTTGATGTCGGCGTCGGTGAGCGTGCCCTTGCCGCGTAGGCGGGCGAAGGTCTGCTCGAGTTTGTCGGTCAGCTCGTCGAACATAAGGCGGTGTAAACTATGGTGCCGCTTACACTTCTACAACGGAGCGGGTTTGGCGCCCCGGACCGGCGCGGGCCACGCAGGCGCTCACGCGGCGGACGAACGGCGCGAGCGCCCACATGGCGCCGATCACGCCGGCGACCCCGATCGCCGTGGTCACCTGCCGCAGACGGCGAGTGTACCGACGCGTCGTTTGAGGAGCAAGCCACACCGAACGCCCGACGTGGCGACGCAGTGCTACCGGGTCTCGGCCCAACGCGCGCGCGACGCCACAGCGCACGTTCCGCCGCGGGGCGCGCCGCGGCTGCGGGGCAAGTCGCACACGGCCGGTGAACGGTGCCAAATTGCGGCAGCCGCACGCTGCCCCGTCCCGCACCACCGTTCCCGTCGCATGGCCCGATCACAGCGCAAGGACGAGATCCTGCACTCCGAACTGCCGCCGACGCTGCCGCTCATGGCGCTGCGCTCGACGATCGTCTACCCACTCGGCACGATCGCCGTGCAGATGGGCGCGCCGGAGAACCTCGCACTACTGCGCGCGCACGACGCGCCGGGCGAGATCGTCGCTCTCGTCGTCGCGCACGGCGAATACGAGGAGCCGATCGACAACGAGCGCTTCCTCGGTCGGATCGGCGTGGCCGCGCGCGTGCACGAACGCATCAACCTGCCCGGCGACACGGTGCAGATCACGCTGCAGGGGCTGCGCCGCATCCGCATCGACGCGGTCGAGCAGGTGACGCCCTATCCGATCGCGCGCGTGTCGCCGGCGTACGACCTGCTGGCGCCGGACGAGGACCCGGACGGGACCGGCGCGGACGGGACCGGCGCGGACGCGACCGGCGCGGCCGCGACCGGCGCGGGCGCGACCGGAGCGGGCGCGACCGGCGCCGACTCGACCGACGCGGAATCCACCGGCGCGGAGGCGATCGGCGCTGAGGCCTCGCGTACGGCGGTCGACGAACTCGTGACGCGTGTGGTGTCGGCGGCCGAGACGCTCTCGACGCTCGTGGAGCGGATCCCGGACGAGGTGCCCGCGATCCTCCGGATGAACGTGAGCGACCCGGGGCGATTCGCCGACCTCGCCGCGACCAACATGAACCTGCGCATCGCCGACAAGGACGAGGTGCTGCAGAAGCTCGACGTCGCCGACCGGCTGCGCTTCATCCTCTCGCGGCTGGAGCGCGAAGTGGGGCGCGCGCAGGTGATGGAGCAGGTGAAGAAGCAGACCGAGATCAAGATCGAGCAGCACCACCGCGAGTTCTACCTGCGGCAGCAGTTGCGCGCGATCCAGACCGAGTTGGGCGAGACCGACCCGGGCGAGAAGGAATCGAGCGAGATCCTCAAGCGCATCGAGGACGCGAACCTCCCCGAGCGCGTCGCGGCCGAGGCGCGACGCGAGGTCGAGCGGCTGCGCATGCTCTCGACCGCGTCGAGCGAGTACCAGGTGGTGCGCACCTACCTCGACTGGGTGCTCGCGCTGCCGTGGCACGCCGCGGACGAGCCGCCGGAGATCGACCTGCGGAAGGTCGAGGACGCGTTGGGCGAGCGGCACTACGGGCTGAGCGAGGCCAAGGACCGGATCGTCGAGTACCTCGCGGTGCGCAAGCTCAAGGGGGGACGCTCGTCGGGCCCGATCCTCTGCTTCGCGGGCCCGCCGGGCACGGGAAAGACGTCGTTAGGCGAGGTGATCGCGAAGGCGATCGGGCGGCAGTTCTACCGCATCTCGGTGGGCGGCGTGCGCGACGAGGCGGAGATCCGCGGCCACCGGCGTACCTACGTGGGGTCGATGCCGGGGCTGCTGGTGCAGGCGATGCGGCGCGTCGCGGTGAAGGACCCGGTGTTCCTCATCGACGAGATCGACAAGATGAGCGGCGGGGGCCCGGCGGGCGACCCGACGGCGGCGATGCTCGAGGTGCTCGACCCCAACCAGAACTCGACGTTCGTCGACCACTACCTCAACCTGCCGTTCGACCTGTCGCAGGTGCTGTTCATCTGCACGGCCAACAACCTGTACGACATCCCGGGCCCCCTGCGCGACCGGCTCGAGGTGATCCGCATCGCGGGCTACACGGTCGAGGAGAAGGTCGAGATCGCGTGGCGCTACACGATCCCGCAGCTGCTCGACGACCACGGCCTCGTCGAGCACGACATCGTGTTCACCGACGAGATCCTCTCGTTCGTCGCCAACCGCTACTCGCGCGAGGCGGGGCTTCGCAACTTCGGCCGCAACCTCGCGACGCTCATGCGCAAGCGCGCGCGGCGCAAGGCCGAGGGGGACGAGGCGGCGTGGGTGCTCGACCATGCCGCGGTCGAGGAGGTGCTGGGACCGCCGCGCTACGCGGCCGAGGCGGCGGAGCGCGACGCCGAGGTCGGCGTCGTGACGGGGCTCGCCTGGACGAGCACCGGGGGCGACCTGATGTCGATCGAGGCGCTGCGCATGCCGGGCACGGGCAAGCTCACGGTCACCGGCCAACTCGGCGACGTGATGCGCGAGAGCGTCGACGCGGCGCTCTCGTACGTGCGTTCGCGCGCGACCACGTTGGGAGTCGAGGACCGCGCGTTCAAGGAGCACGACATCCACGTGCACTTCCCGGCGGGGGCGGTGCCCAAGGACGGGCCGTCGGCGGGGATCGCGATCACGCTGGCGATCGCGAGCGTCCTCTCACGCCGGCCGGTGCGGCGCGACCTCGCGATGACCGGCGAGGTGACGCTGCGCGGGAAGGTGCTGGAGATCGGCGGCGTGAAGGAGAAGGTGCTCGCCGCGTACCGCGCCGGGCTGCGCGAGGTGCTCCTGCCGAAGGCGAACGAGAAGGACCTGCGCGACGTACCGACGGAGGTCCGGGAGGGGACCACGTTCACGTTCGTCTCCGCGATGGACGAGGTGCTGCGGATCGCGCTGCTGCCGGCGGTGGTGCCGCGGGCAGACCTCGCCGCGGAGGCCGCGACCGAAAGCGCGGCGCTCGCCGATGGGGACACGCTGGCCGTTGGACAGCACCACCGGACGCCGGGGGCGCGGAACGCGGAGGAGGGCGGAACGGAGCGGAGGGCGAGCGAGGACGCCTAGGCGCGGCGATCGGCCCTCGGCGTCGACCCGTCGGCGAACACTCCCTACCCGACGATCCTCCCGATCGCGTAGAGTGCCACCCCGACGAGCCCGCCCACCAGCGTGCCGTTGATCCGGATGAACTGCAGGTCCCGCCCGATCTGCACCTCGATCCGGTGCGACGTGGCCGCGGGGTCCCAGCCCGCGACCGTGCTCTCGATCAGCTGACTCACCTCGTCGCGGTACTGCTCGATCACGGCGAGCACCGCCTCGACGATCCAGCCGTCGAGCTTCGCCGCGAGCGCCCGGTCCGCGAGCGCGGTGCCGGCGAGCGACGTGAGCCCCCGCTCGATCGCGTTGGGCGCGTCGCCCTCGTCGGCGTGGCCTAACGTCTCGGCCTGGCGCGCGAGGGCGCGCTTCACGTCGCCCCAGAGGCCGCCGGCGTACTCGCGCACGGCCGGGTGCGCGAGCAGCTCCTCCTTCACCGCCTCCGCCCGCTCGATCGTCTCGGGCGAGGTGCGCAGGCGCTCGGCGAACTGCTGCACCGCGTCGTCGAAGCGCGCGCGCAGCGGGTGGTGCGGGTCGGCGCTCACCTGCTGCAGCGTGCGCTCGAGTCCGTCGATGATCTTCTGGTGGAGCTTGTCCTCGACCGCGCCCGGCACCCACCAGGGCGCCTCCGCGGCGATGCGCGCGCGTATGACGTCCTGGTTGGTCGCGACGCCGCGTGCCGTGATGCGGAGCGCCTCGTCGAGGAGCTCCTGATGGCGGCCGTCGGCCGTGAGCAGCGACAGCGCCCGGCCGACGAGCGGGCCCGCCTGCACCTTGCGCAGCCGCGAGACGAGCGAGCGCTCGACGAACGCGTTCACGTCGTCGTCCCGCAACACCTCGGCCGCGCCCGAGAGCGCCACCGCGACCTGCCGGGCGAGCAGCCGCGCGTGCGCGGGCTCGGCGAGCCAGCGCGCGGCGCGCTCTCCCGGGCGCGCCGCGGCGAGCTTGGCGCCGACCACCTCGCGCGAGAGGAAATTCTGCTGCACGAACTTGCCGAGCGAGCGGCCGATCCGGTCCTTGCGCGCCGGCACGATGGCCGTGTGCGGGATCGGAATGCCTAACGGATGGCGGAAGAGCGCCGTGACCGCGAACCAGTCGGCGATCCCGCCGACCATCGCCGCCTCGGCAAACGCGCGCACGTAGGCCACCCAGGGGTGGGCTGCCTCGAGCGCGCGCGCGACGACGAAGAGCACGGCGGCGGCGATCAACAGGCCGGTCGCGCGGCGCTGCATGCTGCGCAGCGCCTGCAGCTTCTGCTCCTCGTCGGGGACCGGCGGGGGGACGCGCGGGTCGTGTGCGACCGCGGCTTCACCGGCCGCCGCGGCCGGCGAGGCCGGCTGCACGGACCGGTGCTCGTCGGCGGAACCGTCCGACGGCGGGCCGGACGAGGGGCCGGGAGCGAGGAGCGTCACGCGCGGAGTCTCAGCGGCCGCATCTCAGGGGCGCACGCTCGCCCGGGCGGCGTCGACGACGTCGAGGTCGGCCGCGGACGCGGCGTCGACGTAGAGGACGGCGGGGCGTCCACCGACGTCGAGCGCGCGGAGTCGCACGGTGCGGCCGCCGTCGCGCGCCGCGCTCGTGAACGTCTTCGTGCTTCCGGCCCCGCGCCCGCCCGCCGCACTCGAGTCGGCGCGCGCGCCCTCGTACCGCTTCGACACCGCATCGCCCGCCGCCTGAAAGAACTCGGCCGCGTCGACGCCCGAGTCCCAGACCGTGAGCCACACGAACGCGTCGCCACCGCCCGTGCGCACCGAGGCCCAGTGGTCGCCCGCGAGCCCAGCAGCCGCGCGCGCCGCGCCGGCGAGGTCGGTCGACTGCTGATACAGAAAGAGGCGGGTGTCGAATTCACCGAGCACGTTGCTCGCCGTCACGGTCCCGGTGCGCGGCGGCGGCAGTGTGACGGTGACGAGGCGGACGGCGGCAGCCGCCGGGCCGCCGGCGGTCGCCGTCGGGCGTCCGGCGCCGAGGTAGACGTCCGGGTGGAGTACCTGCCGCGTGCTCACCGGAAGCCGGAGCGCGAGCGAATCGAGCCGGCCGAGGGCCGCGGCCTGACGGGCCAGCTCCGCACCGCTGAGGTACGGAAAGAGCAGGCCCTCGCGCACGACCAGCGGTGCGCCCGCGAGCTGCGGGTCGCGGTCGGCGTTGGCGCGGATGTCCTCGCGGACGCGGTCCCACCCGCCCGGCAGCCGCGACGCGATGTCTCGCCCACCCCCGAGCTGCACCCACGTCGCCTGCCCCTCGAGCGCGGCGTGCGCCGCCGCGTCCGCGTCGGCGTCGCGCGGGTGCGTGAGCACCGAGTCGAGGTTGACGTGCTGATCCTGGAGCGCGTGGACCATTTCGTGGCGGAGCGTCGCGGTGGTCGTCGCCGAGTCGATGCCCTCGACGAGGTACAGCGTCTTGGCGCGCGGGTCGTAGTACCCCGCCACCTGCTCGTCGAGCACGCGGCCCATGAGCGCCACGAGGTCGAGCGTGTCGGGAATGAGGCCGAGGCGGCGGTAGGCGAGCTGCTGCGCGGCGAGCAGGGCGCGCGCTTCGGGGCGGGCGAGCGTAGCCGCGACGAACCCGTGCACGTCGGCGCGCGATCGGCGCTCGATGCGCGGCGGGGCGCGGAAGCGAAGCCCGACGGCCTGTTCGATCTCGGGAGCGAGGGCCGCGGCCTGCTCGACCGCCGTCAGCCGCGGTGCACCAGGGGCGCACGCCGCGCTCGTCGCGACCGCGAGCCACGCGCCGAGCGCGACGCCGGCGGCGCGGCCCCGGCGGGGACGCGGGTGCGGCAGCGGCCGCGCGGTCGCGGGAACGTCGGAGCGTGCGGCTAGGGCGTCAGGTGCCAACGAGAATGTGGGTGAAGTACCACGCGATGATGCGGTCGCCGTAGAACAGGGCGACCGCGGCACCCGGTGCAAGGAAAACGCCGAACGGCACGTGAGGCAGGTTGGCGAGCAACGTGCCGAGGCTCTCGACCGGCTCCGCCCCGGACGGTCCGGACGCGACGGCCCCCGACGCGACCACACCCGACGCGTCCGGGGTGGCGTGGGCCGGGGCGGTCCTGGCACGCAGCATCGTGAGCGGGACGAGCACGAACACCGACGCGACCGCGCCGAACACCGCGCCGAGCAGCACGGTCATGAGCGCGCGCTCGGGGCCGAGCGAGGCGCCGACCGCGGCCATCATCGTCACGTCGCCGAACCCCATCGCCTCGCGCTTGAAGGCGAGCTCTCCCAGCCAGCCGATGATCGCGACGAGCCCCGCACCCGCGCAGGCGCCGAGGAACGCTTCATACGGCTGAGCAAAGAGCGACACCGCGCCCGCCGTCCGACTCACGATCGACCCGACGAGCCCGAACAGGAGCAGGAACACGGTGAACCCGTCGGGAATGACCATCGCGCGCGCGTCGGTGACGGCGATGCCGAGCAGCACGGTGAGCAGCACGGCCACGCGCACCGCGTCGAAGGTGGCGCCGAAGCTCCAGACCGTGCCGAGCCAGATCAGCCCCGTCGAGAGTTCGACGAGTGGGTACAGGGACGAGATGGGCAGCCCGCAGCCGGCACACCGGCCGCGCAGGGCGAGCCAGCTCAGCACGGGGACGTTCTCATACCACCGCACCCCGCGCCCGCAGCGGGGACATCGCGACGGCGGCCGCACGACCGACTCCTCCGCCGGCCAGCGCACGATACACACGTTGAGGAACGACCCCACGGCGAGCCCCGCGACGAGCGCGAGGAGGAGCAGCGGCCAGGCGGTGTGCGGAGGGATGTAGCCGACGGGCAACGGAAGGGGGACGCGGGGAAGTCAGGAACGAGGATCGGATCGCCGATCGCCGCGGAGTGATGCGGGGCGCAGCGCGTACAGCAGGATCGAACCCGCGACGGCCGCGTTCAACGACTCCACGACCCCGCTACTCGGCACACTCACGAGGGACGTGACCCGTGCGCGTACCGCGTCGCCGAGGCCGGCGCCCTCGTTCCCGACCGCGACGGCGAGGCGCGCGGGCGCGTCGGCGGCGAGAACGTCGACCGGCTGCCCCACGCCGTCCGCGCCCCAGAGCGGCACGCGCGCGGAGTCGAGCACCTCGGCGAGCGCATCGAGCGGGGCGTGCAGCACCGGGATCGCGAAATGTGCTCCCATGCCGGCGCGCACCGCCTTCGCGCTCCACAGGTCGCCAGTACCCGGCAGTGCGACGACGCCGGCCGCGCCGAGGGCGGCGGCGGCGCGCACCAGCGTGCCGACGTTCCCGGGGTCCTGCACCGCGTCGATCACGAGCAGGCGGAATTCGTGGGCGTCGCCGGCCGCGGTAGCCGCCGCCTGGAGGTCGGCGAGCGACGCGGCCGGGCGTTCCGCGACGAGCAGCACGCCCTGCGGCGTGTCGGTATCGGCCGCGCTTGCGAACGCGGCGTCGTCCACGTCCAGCAACGCAACGCCGCGCGTCTCGAGCGCGGTGCGGAGGGCCACGCCACGCGGTGTCGCGTGCAGCGCGGGCGCTACGACCGCGCCCCGCAGCGTGACCCCGGCAGCGAGCGTCGCCTCGGCCGCACGCACCCCTTCGGCGACGAAGAGGCCGTGGCGTTCGCGTGATTTGCGACGCGTGAGGTCGCGGGCGAGCGTTAGCAGCCGCACGGGGTATGGAGCGGGGACGAACGTGGGCCGTGGTCGGGAACGTGACTTGCCCGAGGTCGCACGACATCGCGGGCGTTCCGACGACGGTCGCGCCGCGCCGTCCGACCCTGCACGTGTGGAGTTTCCATGAATCGTCTCTTCCGTAATCTCGCCATCCGCGGCTCGCTGTGCGTCGCGAGTGCTACGCTGTGCGCCACCGGCTGCGCGACCGCGGGCAGCGTGTCGCAGCAGCAAGAGGTGCAGATGGGGCAGCAGTACGCGGGGCAGATCAACCAGCAACTGCCACTCGTGCAGGATGCGGAGGTGAACCGGTACATCAACGTGCTCGGCGACTCGCTCGCGCGCGTGACGCCGCGGTCCGACCTGCAGTGGCATTTCTACATCGTCGACAGCCCCGACATCAACGCGTTCGCCGTGCCGGGTGGGTTCATCTACGTGAACCGCGGGCTGATCGAGCGCGCGCAGAACATGAGCGAGCTCGCCGGGCCGATGGGGCACGAGATCGGGCACGTGGTGCTGCGACACTCGATCAAGCAGATGGCGCAGCAGCAGAACGCGAACATCGGCGTCACGCTCCTCTGCGGCCTCACGCGCGTGTGCGAGAGCGGCGCCGCCGCGACGGCCGTGCAACTCGGCGCGGGCGTGGCGTTCGCCAAGTTCAGCCGGCAGGACGAGTCGGAGGCCGACCACGAGGGCGTGATCTTCACGACGAAGGCCGGCATCGACCCGCGCGGCATCCCGGACATGTTCCAGATCCTGCTCGACGAGCGCCAGAGCCGACCCGACATGGTGAGCTCGTGGTTCGCGTCGCACCCGCTGGAGGAGGACCGCATCCGCGCGACGCGCGAGGAGATCCAGCAGATGGTGTCGCCGGCCCAGCTGGCCACGCTGACGCGCGACACCCGTAACTTCCACGCGTTCCAGGACCGGCTGCGCAGCCTGCCGCGCGCGCCGCAGCAGCGGCGGGCGCAGTAGCGGCGGCCGCGCGCGCGGCGAGGAAGCGGCGGGGTCGAACGGCCCGAAATCGGAAGGACCTCGACTAGTCGAGCGGCGCGCGACCGCGCGCCGCCGTCACTCCAACCGCCGCACGAACTCCGTCACCAGCGCCCGGAACCGCGCCGACGCCTCCCGGCCGGCCTCGAGAACCTCGGCGTGCGTGAGCGCCTGCCCGGTGTGCCCGCTCGCCGCGTTGGTCACGAGGCTCACCCCCGCCACGCGCATGCCTAACGCACGCGCGACGATCGCCTCGGGCACGGTCGACATGCCGACGGCGTCGGCGCCGAGCCGCTCGAGCATCCGCACCTCGGCGGGCGTCTCGAAGCTCGGGCCGAGGAGCCCGGCGTAGACGCCCTCGGCGACCGGCACCCCTGTGGCGCGCGCGGCGTCGCGCAGCCGCGCGCGCAGCCGGCCGTCGTACGGCTCCGACATGTCGGGGAATCGGAGGTCGCCGTCCTGGAGCGGCCCGACGAGCGGGTTGCGTCCGGTCAGGTTGAGGTGGTCGGCGATCACCATGAGGTCCCCAGGGCCTAACGTGCGGCGCACGCCGCCGGCGGCGTTGCTGAGGAAGAGCGTGCGCGCGCCGAGCGCGTGCACGACGCGCACCGCGAAGGCGGCGAGCGGCGCGGGGTGCCCCTCGTACAGGTGGAAGCGCCCGGCGAGGAGGAGCACCGGCCGGCCTCCGAGCGCGCCGCTGAGGAGGGCGCCGGCGTGTCCCTCGACGGTCGCCGGTGGGAAGCCCGGCACGTCGGCGAACGGCACGCGTCGCGCGTCCGCCACGTCGCCCGCGAGGTCGCCGAGCCCCGAGCCGAGCACGATCGCGCAGGCGGGCGCGGCGCCGTCCGCGAGGCCGAGGCGGTCGCGCACCGCGGCGGCCGCGGCGCGCGCCGCGGCCGCGCCGTAGCGGACCGCTGCCGCGACGTCGGCCGACACGTCGGGCGGCATGAGGCCGGACGGGGGCAGGCCCATCAGGCCGTCACCGGCATGCCCGCGCCCGTCTCGATCGCGGTCGCCGCCGCGTCCTCGCGCAGCACCGCGTCGAACGCGGGCGCCAGCCGCGCCAGCAACGCCTCGCGCTCCGCGTAGGGCAGGAACGCGCTCTCGAAGCCCTGACGGGCCACGCGGGCGAGCTCGGGGAGGGTGAAGCCGAGCCGGCGGGCGGCGTGCGCGTACTCGTCGACGAGCGTGGTCCCACTCATGAGGCGGTTGTCGGTGTTGAGCACGACGTTGAGGCCGCGGTCGAAGTACGCGCGGAAGGGATGCGACTCGTACGACGCGGCCGCGCGCGTCTGCACGTTGGACGTGAGGCAGCATTCGACGCACACGCGGCGGTCGACGAGGTAGTCGAGCAGCGAGGCGTCCTCGATGATGCGCGTGCCGTGGCCGACGCGGTCGCAACCGCAGCCCTGCACGGCGTCGCGGACGCTCTGGGCTCCCGCGCCCTCGCCGGCGTGGCAGGTGCACGCGAGGTCGTGGCCGCGCGCGTATTCGAAGGCGCGCACGAAGCTGGTGGCCGGATGTCCGGCCTCGCCGCCGGCGAGGTCGAAGCCGACGACCCCGCGCCGGCGATACTCGACGGCCACGCGCGCCGCGTCCAGCGCGAGTTCCGCCGGCTGGTTGCGGATGGCGCAGACGATCACGCGGGCCGTCACGTGCGCGTCGCGCTCCGCGCGCGCGAGCCCGCGCAACGCGGCCTCCACGGCGCCGTGCAGGTCGAGGCGTGCTCGGGTGTTCAGCACGGGCGCGTAGCGGACTTCCAGGTAGCGCACGCCCTCCGCGGCGGCGTCGACGGCCAGCTCGTACGCGACGCGTTCGAGCGCCGGTTCGGTCTGCAACACCGAGAGCGTCACGTCGAAGCGCGCGAGGTAGTCTTCGAGGTCGCGCGCGTCGTCGACGCGCATGTACGCCGCGAGGGCGTCCGGGGTGGCCGCGGGCATCGCGACTCCCTGCTCCGCCCCGAGGTCGAGGAGCGTCGCGGGGCGCACGGAGCCGTCGAGGTGACAGTGCAGTTCGGCCTTCGGCAGCCGGGCGAGAAGTTGCGTGAGCGGCTCGGTGCGCGGCTCGGGTTCGGCGGGCGAGACGGCGCGCGCGGCGGGCAGTCGGTCGGTGATGCGGTCGGTCATCGTGGTGCCAAAGCTATGTTGGCCACGGTAGGATCCCTCGCGGCGCACCGTTGACCTCCCTGCACCGGACCGGCAACGTTCGCGGATGCCCGCCGCCCCGACCACCGCCGACGCGCGCCACGCGTCCGGCCCGATACGCGACCGTGACGCGCGCCCCGCTGCCCTTTACGAGGCCGTGGCGCGATCCTCCGTCACAGCGGGGGGGAAGGACGCATGAGCACGCCCGGCGGGGCGGATCGGTCGTACGGCGCGTCACCGAAGCCGCTCGTGATCGGGATCGCCGGCGGGTCGGGCTCGGGCAAGTCGACCGTCGCGCGCAAGGTCGCGGAGACGCTGCGCCGCGCATCGGTGGCCTTCGTCGACATGGACGCGTACTACAAGAACTTCGCGCACCTGCCATCGGCGGAGCGGCGGCGCGTCAACTGGGACCACCCCGACGCCTTCGACTTCGACCTCTTTATCGGTCACCTGCAGCGTCTGGCGCGCGGCGAGCCGGTCGACAAGCCGGTGTACGATTTCGCCGAGCACGTGCGCGCACCGTACACCGTCGCCGTCGCGCCGGCCGACGTGGTCGTCGTCGACGGAATCCTGCTGTTCGTGGATGCGCGCGTGCGCGAGCTCTGCGACGTGAAGGTCTACGTGGACGCCGACGCCGACGTGCGCGTCATCCGGCGCCTGCGCCGCGACATGGGACAGCGAGGGCGGCCGTTCGAGGAGATCCTGGAGCAGTATCTGACGACCGTGCGCCCGATGCACCAGCAGTTCGTCGAGCCCAGCAAGCGGCACGCCGACGTGATCGTGCCACGCGGCGGGCACAACGCCGTCGCGATCGAAATGATCGTCGCGAAGATCCAGCGCCGCCTCGCCGACCGCCGCGACGCGGCGCCGGCCGACGCGCCCGCCCCGGCCTAACGTCGCAGCCCCACGCCGCCGCCCATGACGACCGCCGACGCCCCCGACCGCACCGAACACCCCGGCGCCCCCGCGCCGGCCGCCAGCACGGCCACGCCCAGCCCCGACGCGCCCGCCAGCGCCGTGCCGGGTCCCGCCGGCACCGGCGAGCGCGTGCTGGTCGTCGACGACGAGCCGGACATCGTCGCGCTCGTCGCTTACCACCTCGCCCGCTCGGGCTACCAGGTCGCCACCGCCGCTACGGGCGCCGAGGCGCTCGCCCAGGCCAGCCGCGAGCGACCGGCGCTCGTCGTGCTCGACCTCATGCTCCCCGACCGCTCGGGGTTCGACGTGCTCGAGCAGCTGCGCGCGGCCGAGGACACGCGCCGCCTCGCCGTCCTCATGCTCACCGCGCGCGGCGGCGAGGCCGACCGGATCCGCGGCCTCTCGCTCGGCGCCGACGACTACCTCGCCAAGCCGTTCAGCCCGCAGGAACTGGTGCTGCGCGTGGGCGCGATCCTGCGCCGCGTCGCCGCGGCGGCCGACGGCGCAGACGCACCGCGCGCCGGCGATGCGCGCGAGGCGCCTGCGGCCGACGACGTGCTCTCGGTCGGCCCCATCCGCATCGACCGCGCGGCGATGACGGTCGACGCCGACGGACGCCGCATCGACCTCACGCCCACGGAGTACCGCCTGCTCGTCATGCTCGCCGAGCGGCGCGGGCGGGTGCAGGCACGCACGCACCTGCTCGAGACGGTGTGGGAGGCGGCGCCCGACATCCAGACGCGTACGGTCGACATGCACGTCCAACGACTGCGCGCCAAGTTGGGCGCCGCAGGCGAGCTGATCGAGACGGTGCGCGGCTTCGGCTACCGGCTGCGCGGCGGGGCCAACGGCGACGCGTCCCGCCTTCGAGACGCCAGCCGCTAGCGATGCGCCTGACGGCCCGCCTGCTGCTCGCGGCCGCCGTCACGGTCGCGGTCCTCGTCGCCCTCGTCGCCGCCACCGTGGGCACGCGGGCCCGGGCCGCCGAACGCACGGCCACCCTCGATCGGTTGCGCGTGGAGGCGACCGTGGGCGCGCGTCTCTGGACGGCCGCCGCCGGTCCCGCCGGGCCCACTGTGAGGTCGGCCGGCGCGGCCGCCGCGGCGGCGGCCGCCGACGTGCGGCTCGCCGACTCGCTCGCCATTCTCCTCGGTCGCCACGTCACGTTCATCGACGCGAGCGGGCGCGTGCGCGGCGACTCCGAGGCGCGCGACGACGAGCTGCGCGACACCACGGCCTCCTGGCTCGCCGGCTACGCGCGACTGCCCGAGGTGGCAGCCGCCGCGCGCGACAGCACCGGCGCGGCGCACGCCGACGCGTCGAGCGCGACCGGCGCGTACGAGTACGCCGCGGCCGCGCGCGCGGCGCACGGCGTGGTCCGCGTCGCGTCGTCGGGCGTCGACATCCGCCCGCTCACCGACGCGTTGCGGGACGGCATACTCACGGCCGGGCTCGTGGGGCTGCTCACGGCGGCGCTGGGCGCGCTGCTCCTCGCGCGTTCCATCACGCGCCCGCTCGCCGAGTTGCGTGACGTCGCGCGCGCGCTCGCCGCGGGCGACCTGTCCAATCGCCCGGCCCTCGTCGCCCCCGGCGAGATCGGCGAGGTCGCCGGCGCGATGCACCGGCTCGCGGAGCAGCTCGGCGCGCGCCTCGACGCGCTCGCCGCCGAGCAGGAGCTGCTCGCCGCGCTCATCGAGTCGCTGAGTGAGGGCGTGGTGGCCGTCGACGGCCGCGGGCAGGTGGTGCGCGTGAACGACACGGCCCGGCGCCTGCTCCGCCTCCCCGATGCGCCCCCGTTCCCGGCGGAGTATCTGCCGCGCGACCGCGCACTCCGCGAGGCGCTCGCGGCCGCGCTGCGCGGCGAGCTGGTCGGCGGCGAGCCGATGGGAAACGGCACCACCAACATGACCGCGACCGGCGAACACGGCGCGGAGCCCGCGGTCGAGCTGCGCGTGCACGGGCGCACGCTCGCCCTGACCGCGCGCCCGCTCCCGGCCGCGCGCGGCGCGGTGCTCGCCTTCCGCGACCTCACCGCCGTGCGCCGACTCGAGACCGTGCGGCGCGACTTCGTGGCCAACGTCTCGCACGAACTCAAGACGCCGCTCACCGTGGTCGGCGGCTTCGCCGAGACGCTCGCCGACGACGCCGGCCTCGCCGCCGCGCCGCGCCGCTTCGCGCAGACCATCCGCGCCAACGCGACCCGTATGCAGCGCATCGTCGACGACCTGCTCGACCTGTCGCGGATCGAGAGCGGAGGTTGGCGCCCCGCGCCGACGGCGGTGAGCGTGCTCGCGGCCGCGGCCGACGCGCTCGGTCCCGCGCGCGACGCGGCCGCGGCCCGCGGGATCGCGCTGGACATCGAGCCCGACCCCGCAGCGCCGTGCGTCTACGCCGACCCGACCGCCGCACGCCAGGTGCTGAGCAACCTGGTCGAGAACGCCGTGCGCCACACGCCGGCGGGGCGCGTCACGGTCTACACCCGGCGCGATTCGGCCACCGGCGACGTATGGCTCGGCGTGCGCGACACCGGCGTCGGCATCTCGGCCGCGCACCTGCCGCGCATCTTCGAGCGGTTCTATCGCGCCGACCCGGGGCGCTCGCGCGAGCAGGGCGGGACGGGGCTCGGGCTGTCGGTGGTCAAACACCTCGCCGAAGCGCACGGTGGCGAGGCGCACGCGGTGAGCACGCTCGGCGAGGGCACGACGATCGAGGTGCGATTTCCCACGACGCCGGGCCCGGCCGCCGTATGATTCGGGACGCTTGATCTCGCCCCCCTCCGCCCGCAGATGACCACCGACGCCACCACGCGTATCGCCGCCGTCGACATCGGTTCCAACTCCATCCGCGCCATCGTGGCCGACGTGTCGACCAGCGGCGAAATCCGCGTCGTCGACGAGATGAAGGCGATGCCGCGCCTCGGCACGGGCGTGGACCAGACGGGCCTGTTGGGCGAGGGCCCGATGCGCGCCGCGCTCGACGCCCTGCAGCGCATGGCCGCGCTCGCCGGCCAGCTGAAGGCCGAGCGCATCGAGGCGGTGGCGACGAGCGCCGTGCGCGACGCCGCCAACGGCGGGGCATTCCTCGAGCGCGTGCACGAGGCGACTGGGCTCCGCGTCCGCCTGCTCACGGGCGACGAGGAGGCGCGCCTGTCGTTCCGCTCGGCGATGGCGCACTTCGAGGTCGGCACCGGGCGCACGGTCGTCGCCGACATCGGCGGCGGCTCGCTGGAGCTGGCCCTCGCGGCGGAGGGATTGCTCGACCGGCTCGTCTCGCTGCCGTTCGGCGCGATCCGCGCGACCGACCAGTTCTTGTCTCCCGACGACATGAAAACGCCGTCTCGCGCCCGGCAGGCGCTGCGCGAGCTGCGGCGCGCGGTCCGCTGGGCCATCCGCGACGAGCTCTCGGTGAAGGAGTGGCGCGGCGCGCGCGTGATCGGCTCGGGCGGGACGTACACCAACCTCGCGGGCGTGGTGAACGCGCGCGCGGGCGTGCAGGGCGGCGGGAACAAGTCGCGCCACGGCACGGTCGTGCCGCGTGCGGAGCTCGAGCACACGCTCGCCCAGCTCGCCGCGCTCGGCGCGGCCGAGCGGCGCGCGGTCGCCGGCCTGAACCCCGAGCGCGCCGACATCATCGTCGGCGGCCTCGCGGTCGCGGCGGAGGTGCTCGCCGTATTCGAAGGGCGCGAGCTGCTGGTTTCGGGCTACGGCATTCGCGAGGGGATCCTGCTCGAGACCGCGATGGTGGCGCCGAGCGCGCCGGCCGACCCCGCGGTCTCGCGCGAGCGCTCGGTGCGCGCGTTCGCGGAGCGCTGCCACTACGAGCAGCCGCACGCGGAGCAGGTGCGCCGGCTCGCGCTCCGCCTCTACGACCAGCTCGCCGCGCGGCTGGGCTGCGAGCCCGGCGACCGCGAGGTGCTCGCCGACGCCGCACTGCTGCACGACGTCGGCTACCAGATCAACTACGAGAAGCACCACAAGCACTCGTACCACCTCGTGCGCCACGCCGACCTGCAGGGCGTCTCGCCCGCGGAACAAGTCGCCATCGCGAACGTGGCGCGCTACCACCGCGGCGCGGTGCCGAAGCGCGCGCACGCCAACTTCGGCGCGCTGGACCGCGCGCTGCGGCGCCGCGTCAGGCGTCTCTCGGCGCTACTGCGCGTCGCGGACGGGTTGGACCGCGGGCACGCCGGCGCGGTGGGCGACGTGACCGTGGCCCAGGCGGACGGACGGGTCCAGATGCGCGTCGCCTCGGTGGTGCCGGAGGCCTCGCTGCAGCTGGAGCTGTGGGGGGCGGAGCGGAAGGCGGGGCTCCTGGCGAAGCTGCTCGGGAAGCCGGTCGCGTTCGAGGAGGTCGCGCCGGGCGCCGAGCCGGGCGCGGGGTGACGCGACGCGCGACGGCCCCCCTGCGGAGGTCGCAGGGGGGCCGTCGCCGCCCGCCGTTAGGCTTCGCGCGCCGTTAGGCGTGCGAACGCGTCGTCACGGCCGGGTCTTGTCGCAGGTGCCGGTGTAGTTCGGGTTGTTCTGCTCCTGAATCGGGATCGGCAGGTTGACGTCGGTCCCGTAGTTGTCGATCCCCTGGCCCGAGTAGGGGCCCGTGGGGAACACGGTCTCCGCACCGCGGTTGTAGAACCGGATGAGTCGCCGCATGTCGCCCAGACGGTGGCCGGTGAGCCAGAGGGTGAACCCGCGCTCCTGGAAGAGCAGGTCCTGCCGCCCAGTCAGCGTGCCCGGGTCGGTGACGGGTGCCGCGTCTCCGACCGCAGCGCGCGATCGCGTGAGGAAGGCGAGGAACTGGCTGGTCGACCCCGTCGCGAGCGCCCCCTCGGCCTGGATCAGAAGCGCCTCGGCGCCGGTGGCGAGCGGGATGGGTGACGTACGCGTCGGGTACTTGAGCTGGTTGATCAGTTCGCGCTCGCCGTCGAACCCCGGACCGCCGGTGTCCTGAGACAGGACGCGCGGGTCGTTCGCGCTCAGGTACGGCAGCCCGTTCCCGCCCTCCTTGTCGATCGCGCTGAACCGCTGGTTGATGTTGTCGAGATAGTACACGCCGTTGTACTGGCGCTGCGTGTTCGCCGACGTGAACAGGTAGTACGTGAACGTCGGCGACACCGCGGCCGCCTGCGTGGCCGCGTCCGCGACGCGGTTGAGGTCGAGCAGGGCGCGCGCACGCCCCACGCGCGCGAGGTCAGCGAGCGAGTCGACCTTGGCGGCACTGGCGATCGCCAGCGCCGTGTCGAACTTCGCGACGGCGATCTGCAAGACCTGGTCGGTCGTGTTCGGCTGACCGTACGTCAGGGTCGTCCCGTCAGAGGAGAGCGAGCTGAACGGAATGCCCGAACAGTACGATTCGGCCATGGCGAGGTAGCTGAACCCGGCCAAACTCGTCACCTCGGACCGACGCGCGTCGGTGGGCGCGCTCTGCGCAAACTGCGCTTCGGCCAGTTCGGCCGTCGAGCGAGAGCGCTGGATCGCGCGGAAGATGTCTGCGTTGCTCCCGTCCGCTGGCAGGGTGCTACGGGCGTCCGTCTGGTTGCGCCCCGTGTAGGTGTCCACGCTCGCGACCTCGTCGGCGAGCAGGCCGCCCCAGTTGATCATCCCCTCGTACGGGAAGCTGGGGTCGCCCGCATAGCCGGCGATGAAGTCACCGATCGCGGCCGCGTAGTATGCCGCCAGCCCGGAGTTCCCGGTGAGGGTTGCCGGCTCGGCGATTCCGGGATTGCTGACCGTGAGGAGTTTGTCGGTGCTACAGGCTCCGAGGAGGCCGACGGCAGCCAGAGCCACGGCCGCCGCGGTCGTCCCCCGGGCCATCCGGCGTACGTGAGTCATGAAAGCGCGGTGTTGGAGTGGTGAAGGCGTGTGCATCCCGCCGCCTCAGTAGTTGTAGGAGAGGCGGACCGAGAACAGTCGGACCGGCGGCTGCGACAGGAAGTCGAACTGCGACCAGTTGGCCTGCGCCGCGCCGTTGGCCTCGGGGTCGAGCCCGCTGTACTTGCTCGAGGTGAGCAGGTTGCGGCCGGCGAACGTGAGCGTGCCGTTGCTCGCCTTGCCGAAGAGCAGCGGCCGCGGGAGCGCGATGGTCGCGGACAGTTCGCGGAGCTTCACGAAGTCCGCCTTCTCGACGTACCCGGCGTAGTCGCCGTAGTTGTTGGACGCGATCGCGCGCGCCTGGTCGGAGAGCGACGAGCCCTTGGCGCTCAGCTCCGGGCAGATCCCGAACAGGCAGCGGTAGACTTCGGTCCCGTTGAACTGGTACCAGCCGCCGCGGTAGTCGACGAGCGCCTGCAGGCGGATGAGGTTGTTCGGCCCGAGCGTCAGCGCCGGCTGCACCGACAGCGTGCGCTTGGGCAGCGGGTTGCCGAGGAACTGGACGTTGCCGTCGGACGCGAGCTGTACCTCGTTGGCGGTGATGATGCCGTCGTGGTTCGCGTCGTTGAAGGTGTACGGCACCTGGAAGTACGACCCGGCGGGGAACCCGGTGCGGTGCTGCTGGACCGAGTTGAAGCCGAAGATGATCGGCGTCGTGTCGCGGAGCGCGTACACGTGGTTCGCGAGCGTCGCGAAATTCCACGTGACGTCGAAGCCCACGTTGCGCTGGCGCACGAACGTCGTGGTGAGCCCGACCTCGAGCCCCTTGTTGGTCACCGTGCCGATGTTCTGCGTGCGGGTCGGCGCGTCCGGGCCCGTGCCGACGGACGGCGCGATCGGGACGGCGACGAGCTGATCGCGCGTGCGGCGGCCGAAGTAGGTCACCTGCAGGTCGACCCGGCGGTCGAAGAGACCCGCGTCGAAGCCGACCTCGCCCTCGGTCGTGATCTCGGGGCGCAGGTTCGTGTTGCCGAGGTTGCCGATCGTGAACCCCGGCACGTCGGTGGCGTTGGCCGTGACGGCGACCGGGTTGAAGTAGCGAAGCGCAGCCAGCTGCTCCGGGCGCTGCCCGGACTTCCCGATCGCCGCACGGAGGCGGAACGAGTTTACGGCCGCGATCTTCGGGAAGAACGACTCGTCGCTGACCACCCACGACGCGTTCGCCGACGGGTACGTGACGAAGCCGACGTTCTGACCGAACGCACTGTTGTTATCGCCGCGCAGCGACGCGGTGACGAACAGCCGGTCGCGGAACCCGATCTGCTCGGACGCGAGCGCGCCGAAGAGACGCGTCTCGATTTGTTCTTCGGCGACCGAAAAGCGCGAGTTGGTCGTCGAGAGCGTTCCCGTCCCCGGAAGAATGTTGTAGCCGATTGCGCGCGTGCCGTCCGTACGATCCCGCTGGTACTGCAGGCCGAGCGTGGTCGTCGAGGTGACGTCGCCGAACGTGCGCGTCGCAATGCCGCTCGCGTTGGCGGTGTAGGCCGCGATCCGGTACAGGTCCCGGTCGCGTTCTCCCTGCGCGCGGTCGGAGTCGAACAGCGTCAGCAGCGCGTACGGGACGAGATACTCGTCGTTCCGGTTGAAGATGTCGAGGCCGGTCTGGCCGACGAACCGGAGCCACGTGAGCGGCCGGTAGTTGAGCGTGCTGCCGCCGGTGAGCCGGTCGCCCGTCTGAATGGTCGTGATCCCGTTCAGGATCGACGGGCCGGCGCGCAGGTAGCCCTGGCGGAGCGAGTCGTACGCCGTGGAGCCGAGCAGACCGCCGCCGATGAATCCCTGGTCGTTGTTGTCGTTCTGCGGCCGCGGGTTGTTGAGGTTCAGGTACCCGAGGTTGGCCGTGATGTCGAGGTTCGACCGGAGCTGCGCAGTGGCGTTCGACCGCAGGTTGACGCGGCGGATGCCGCTGTTCTGGTAAACGCCCTTCTCGTTCTCATAGTCGCCCGACAGGTAGTACGTCGCGCGTTCGCCGCCGCCGGACGCGCTGGCCCCGTAGCGCTGGCGGTCGCCCACGCGGAACGGGGTCGTGCGCGAGTCGTCGAGCGGCTGGAACGCCTGCAGCGAGTCCTGCTGGACGCACACGCCCGATGCGAGCGACTGGAGCTGACAGTTACGCGTGGTGGTCCCGTTCGCGCGCTTCCCGTACGCCCGCGTGTTGAGCGGGAACGTGTACGGGTTGTCGAGCGCGCCCCCCTCGGCGAACGCGGTGTACTGGGTGCGCCCGCGCACGCCGCGCTTCGTCGTCACCTGAATCACGCCGTTCGCCGCCTGCGTGCCGTACAGGCCGGTCGCCGCCGGCCCCTTGAGGATCTCGATGTTCTCGATGTCCTCGGGCTTCAGGTCGTTGATGCGCGACGGACTCTGGCCGCCGACGCCGATCGCCGTGGAACTCGGGTCGCTGTTCACGCGCACGCCGTCGATGATCAGCAACGGCTCGTTCGAGCCCGACAACGAGTTGCCGCCGCGGATCCGGATGCGCGCGCCCGACCCCGACGCGCCGCCGCTCTGCGTGATGACCACGCCCGCGGCCTTGCCTTCCAGCAGCTGCGAGCCCGTGGTGATCGCGGGAAGCGGCTGCTGGTCGGGGGTGATGCGAGCGACCTGGTTGCCCGTCTCGCGGGCGGCCTGCTCGGCCCCGGTCGCGGTCACGATGACCTGCGACAGCGTCTGCGCCTGCGCGCGGTCGAGAGCGAAGTTGAGGGTGACGGTGCCGCCCGCCCGGATCGTCGCCGGGAGCGCCGTGAGCGCGTAACCCGAGCCGCCGCGCACGAACCTCGACCGTCCCGGTGAGGACGCCGGTGATGCGGAACGCGCCGTTGTCGCCCGTGAGGGCACTCTGGTTCGAGCCGACGACGTAGACCTGCACGTTGCTGAGCGGCGCGTTGGTGCCGCGCTCGGTCACGCGACCGACGATGACGCCCGCCGCCGCAGGCTGCTGCCCAAGAGCGGCAGGGGGGGTGGCAACGAGCGTGGCGAGCAGGCCGCCGGCTACGGCGCCCGGCGCGAGTGCCAACGCCGCGGTTGCCCGTCGGGCACCGCGTAGAGTACGTCCCATCGAGGAGGCTCCGAAAAGCAGAGGGGGACACCGCCGAACGCCGGCCACTCACGGCGTCGACGGGAGGGCCATCCGGCGCCGAAGTATTTCAGCGCCGTGATATGCCGTGATAGCCGGACCCGCCCGGCGGGCTCTTCGTCACCCCGCGCCCCATCTGGGTGCGTTAACGCCCCCTCCCGAGCGTGCGCCGCGTCACGTGCGCGACCTCACGTCGGCTGCGTCACGTCCCCCGGTTTCATCGCTCGCCCGCGCCGCCCCCCGCCTCCGTCGCTTCCCGGGCCTGCCCCCAGGGGTCGCGCAGCAGGATCGCGTGCGTGCCCCGCTCCGCCTCGCCCTCCGCCGGCCGCCGCTGCACGTACGACCCGTCCGGCCTCAGCTCCCACGCCTGCCGGTTGTCGGCGAGGCTGGTCTCGAGGAGCGCGCGGAGCGGCGCGTGCAGCGCCGGATCCTCCACGGGCGTGATGACCTCCACGCGCCGGTCGAAGTTGCGCGGCATCCAGTCCGCCGAGCCGAGGTAGTACTCGTGCCGCCCGTCGTTCTGGAAGAACCAGATGCGCGAGTGCTCGAGAAAGCGCCCGATGATCGACAGCACGCGGATGCGGTCGCTCACCCCCGGCACACCCGGGCGGATGCAGCACGTGCCGCGCACGATGAGGTCGATCTCGACCCCGGCCTGCGACGCGCGGTAGAGGGCGTCGATCGTCTCGGGGTCGACGAGGGCGTTCATCTTCGCGATGATGCGCCCCGGCTGCCCGGCGCGCGCGTGCGCCGCCTCGCGCTCGATGAGCGCCACCACGCGCGCGCGCAGGTTGGCCGGCGCGACGAGCAGCTTGCGGTAGAGGCGCTGCCGCGAGTACCCGGTGAGCGTGTTGAACAGGTCCGAGACGTCGGCCCCGATCGACGGGCTCGCCGTGAACAGGCCGAGGTCGGTGTACAGGCGCGCGGTCTTGGTGTTGTAGTTGCCCGTCCCGATGTGCACGTAGCGGCGGATCGCGCCGTCGGGATCGCGGCGGATGACCAACGCCGTCTTGCAGTGCGTCTTGAGCCCCGGGGTGCCGTACGCGACGTGCACGCCGTCACGCTCGAGGGTGCGCGCCCAGTTGATGTTGTTCGTCTCGTCGAAGCGCGCCTGCAGCTCGACGAGCACCGCGACCTGCTTGCCCGCCTCCGCAGCGTCGGTGAGCGCCTCCACGATCGCGGTGTCGCCCGACGTGCGGTACAGCGTGCACTTGATGGCGAGCACGTTGGGGTCGACCGCCGCGTCTTCCAGGAATCGCTCGACGGTCGCGTCGAACGAGTGGAACGGGTGGTGGACGAGCAGGTCGCGTTCGCGGATCACGTCGAAGAAGGTCCGCGGCGGGCCGGCCGCGATCCCGGGCGCGACCGGCGGCGCGCGACGGCCGATCTCGCGCAACGCTCCCGGCACGAGCGGCTGGAACGGCGCGTCCTTGAGGTCGGGCAGGTCGAGCGCCAGGAGCGTCATCAGGTCGCCCAACTCCAGCAGCCGCCCGCTCTCGTCGACGTCCGCGTCGGTGAGCGCGCTCACGTTCTGCGTTTCGACGTCGTTCAACTCTTCGAGGATCAGCGTACGCAGCGCGGCCGGCATTCCGGCCTGCACCTCGACGCGCACCACCTCGCCGAACCGGCGCCGCGCCACCTGGCGCTCCACGATGTCGAGCAGGTCCTCGACCTGGTCGATCTGGCCGAGATCGAGGTCGCTGTAGCGCGTGATGCGGAACGCGAACCAGCGGAGCACCTCCATACCCGGGAAGAGCGCCGTGAGGTTGGCGCCGATCACTTCTTCCAGGGGCACGAACCGGTACGGATGCGCCGCGTCGCCCGTAGGCACCCAGCGCGGCAGCGAACGCGGCACCTTCACCCGCGCGAACCGTTCGGCCCCGGTGTCCGGGTCGCGCAGCTCGACGGCGAGCGAGAGCGACAGGTTGGAGATGTACGGAAAGCGGTGCCCCGGGTCGAGCGCCAGCGGCGTGAGTACCGGGAACGCCTGCGACTCGAAGAACTCGTCGACGTGCATCCACTCCGACGGCGTGAGATCCGCCATCCGCACGAGCTCGACGCCGTGCTCGGCGAGCGCGGGGAGCAGCGCCTCGTTCAGACACCGTTCGCGCGCCGCGACCAGCGACTTGACGCGCGCGCGGATCGCCGCGAGCTGCTCCGGCGGGGCCAGTCCGTCGGGCGGGTACTGCTGCGCGCCCATCGCGACCTTGCGGCGGATGCCCGCCACCCGGACCATGTAAAACTCGTCCAGGTTGGTGCTGAAGATCGAGAGAAACTTCACCCGCTCGAGCAGCGGCACGCGGTCGTCCTCGGCCTCGTGCAGGACGCGGGCGTTGAACTCGAGCCAACTGAGCTCGCGGTTGATGAAGAGCGCAGTGGGGGGGAGCCGCGGCGGAGCGGTCATGCGTCAATCATATGCGGCCGCCGCGGGACGCGGGCCGCGGCCGGGCACGCCGTTACAAACTGCCGCGCCCACCCGTTGGCGGCCGGCGCGATCGCGCGCAACGCCAGGAAACAGCGCGCGGCCACGAGCCCCGCCGCCGGAATTGTCAGCACCCACGCCCAATGGCCGACAGCGTGTCGATTCACTTGCGGCCGAACGTGATGCCCGTCGCGCCGGCCTTCGCGAGCGCGGGCAGGCGGCTCTCCGTGATGCGGCGGGCGAGCTCGCCGAACATGCCGTAGAACTGCTCGTCGTTCGGAATCAGGCGCGTGGGCGGGGGTTACGATGGGATCGGGTCACGCGGTCGGGTCCCAGACTGCCCGCGCGTCGCCGGCCGAGACGCGCCGCGCAACGCGCCCGCGGTCCTCGAACAGCCGCACGAGGACGAACCCCGCGACGAAGCCGCCGATGTGGGCCCAGACGGCCACGCCCGACGACGCGTCGGGGCGCATCGCGTTGAGCGACGCGACCCCGGTGAGCGCCTGCCCCGCGAACCAGAAAATCAGGTACGCCCACGCGGGGACGTGAAACAGGAAGAAGGGCGGGAAGAACGTCCGCACGCGCACGCGCGGGTAGAGCACGAGGTAGCCGCCCAGAATTCCCGAGATCGCGCCCGATGCCCCGACCGTGGGTACCGGGCTCGCTCCCTCGACGAGCACGTGCGTGGCCGCCGCGGTGAGCCCGCAAATCAGGTAGAAAGCGAGGAAGCGACGGCGCCCCATCGAGTCCTCGACGTTGTTGCCGAACACCCAGAGGTAGAGCGAATTGCCGAGCAGGTGCATCCAGCCGCCGTGCAGGAACATCGAGGTGAGCGGCGTGAGCACGTTGCGGGCATCGTTATCGACCACGCAATCGACCCCCGGCGCCATCGGCACGCGCAGCCCGAACGGGGCGCGGTGGGTCAGCTCGCCGGGCACCATCCCCCAGTTGCAGACGCTCGCGACGAGTTTGTACGCGCCGTCGGGCCCCACGAAGCCGCCCCCGCCCTGCACGAACACGAAGACGACGAGCAGGGTGATGAGCAGGGCGTAGGTGACGACGGGCGTGCGCAGGGTCGGGTTGTCGTCGCTGATCGGGAACATGGGTCGGGTGGGAGAATGGGCGCTCCCTGCCAGAACGGGGCCGGGCGTGTCAGCGTGTCAGCCCGCCCCGCCCGACGGGCCGATCGAATCTGCCGCGGCGGCAGCGATCCCCGGTCCCCTGCTTGCCATACAGCAGGCCAGCACGCAGCACGTGAGCACCACCACCTTCCACCCATCCACCGAACTCATGGCAGACAAGGTCATCGGCATCGACCTCGGCACGACCAACTCGGTCGTCGCGGTCCTCGAGGGGGGCGACCCGGTCGTCATCCCGAACGCGGAAGGCGGCCGCACCACGCCGTCGGTCGTCGCCTTCACGAAGGACGGCGAGCGCCTGGTCGGGCAGATCGCCAAGCGCCAGGCCGTCACCAACCCGACCAACACGATCTTCTCCATCAAGCGCTTCATGGGGCGCAAGGTGGGCGAAGTGCAGGAAGAGGCGAAGCGCGTCCCGTACAAGATCGTCCCCGGCACCAACGATCTCGCCGCGGTCGAGATCCAGGGCAAGCGCTACACGCCGCCCGAGATCTCGGCGATGATCCTGCAGAAGATGAAGCAGACGGCGGAGGACTACCTCGGGCACTCGGTGTCCAAGGCGGTCGTCACGGTGCCGGCCTACTTCAACGACTCGCAGCGCCAGGCCACCAAGGACGCCGGTAAGATCGCCGGGCTCGACGTGCTCCGCATCGTCAACGAACCCACGGCGGCCGCGCTCGCCTACGGCCTCGACAAGAAGAAGGAAGAGACCATCGCCGTGTTCGACCTCGGCGG
The DNA here is from genome assembly GCA_963851265.1 of uncultured Gemmatimonadales bacterium. Classification (GTDB taxonomy): domain Bacteria; phylum Gemmatimonadota; class Gemmatimonadetes; order Gemmatimonadales; family Gemmatimonadaceae; genus BPUI01. Next base: position 193,227 of record CAWKNZ010000005.1, on the reverse strand, counting down.
CGGCACGTACGACATCTCGGTGCTCGAGCTGAGCGAGGGCGTCTTCGAGGTCAAGTCGACCAACGGCGACACGCACCTCGGCGGCGACGACTTCGACCAGCGCGTCATCGACTGGCTCGTCCAGGAGTTCAAGCGCGACCAGGGCATCGACCTCTCGAAGGACCCGATGGCGCTCCAGCGCCTGAAGGAGGCCGGCGAGAAGGCGAAGATGGAGCTGTCGAGCACGCAGTCGACCGACATCAACCTGCCGTTCATCACGGCCGACGCGTCGGGCCCCAAGCACCTCAACTACCAGCTCAGCCGCGCCAAGTTCGAGCAGCTCGTCGACGACCTCGTGCAGCGCACGATGCCGCCGATGCAGAAGGCGCTCGAGGACGCGGGGCTCACGCCGGACAAGATCGACGAGGTGATCCTCGTCGGCGGCTCGACGCGCATCCCGAAAATCCAGGAGATCGTCAAGAAGTTCTTCGGCAAGGATCCCAACCGCGGCGTGAACCCGGACGAGGTCGTCGCCATCGGCGCCGCGATCCAGGGCGCGGTGCTCACGGGTGAGCAGAAGGACGTGCTGCTGCTCGACGTGACCCCGCTCTCGCTCGGCATCGAGACGCTCGGCGGCGTGATGACCGCGCTCATCCCGCGCAACACGACGATCCCGACCAAGAAGACCGAGACCTTCTCGACGGCCGACGACAACCAGACGCAGGTCGAGATCCACGTCCTCCAGGGCGAGCGCGAGCTGGCGACCTACAACAAGACGATCGGCAAGTTCCAGCTCACGGGCATCCCGCCCGCACCGCGCGGCATGCCGCAGGTCGAGGTCACCTTCGACATCGACGCGAACGGCATCCTGCACGTGACGGCGAAGGACAAGCAGACCGGGAAGGAGCAGAAGATCCGCATCGAGGCCTCGAGCGGGCTGTCGGACGCGGAGATCTCCAAGATGGTCAAGGACGCCGAGGCGAACGCCCAGGCGGACAAGACGCGCCGCGAGGAGATCGACACGCGCAACCGGCTCGACTCGCTCACCTACGAGGTCGAGAAGAACGTCAAGGAGTGGGGAGACAAGGTTCCAGCCGACACCAAGTCCCGCGTGGACGCGGCGGTCGAGCAGGCCCGTACCGCGCTCCGCGGCGACGACGTGGGCGCGATCCGGTCGGCGCAGGAGAACCTGACCAAGGTGTTCAGCGAGGCCGGGCAGTCGTTCTACGCCCAGCAGGGTGCCGCCGGGACGGACGGCGACGGCCAGGGCGAGCCGGCCGGCGCGACCGCCGGTCGCGCGAACGACGACGTGGTCGAGGCCGACTACGAGATCGTGGACGACAAGAAGTAAGTCGCGATGCCGTCAGCGAACGGGGGCGGCACCCAACGGGTGCCGCCCCCGTTCGCATATTGCAGGACGCCCCACACCGACCCGGCCATGCCCCGCCCCGCCCGCCTTCCGTTCGCGCTCGCCATCACCGCGGCCTTCGCCGGCGGCGTCGTCTTCGCGTCCGCGCTCGACTGGACGCGGCTCGCCGGTGCGCAGGGGGGGCTCGGCGGCGGCCTGCACCTCGCGACCGGCGGCAGCGCGCAGCGCGACGTGTCGGGGGGCTTCGCGACCATCGCCGAGCGCGTCACGCCGGCCGTGGTCTCGATCCAGACCGAGGTGCGGCCGCGGGAGCGCACGCTCCCGCCCGGGCACGGGCGGCTGCCGCCCGGGTTCGAGGAGTACTACCACCAGTTCCAGCAGCAGGACCCCGAGCCCGAGCGCGCCGACGGCTCCGGCTTCCTCGTCTCGCGCGACGGGTACATCCTCACCAACAACCACGTCGTGGGCGACGCGGCGCGCGTCACGGTCATGCTCACCGACCACCGCGCCTTCAAGGCGCGCGTCGTCGGCGGCGACCCGTCCACCGACGTCGCGGTGATCAAAATCGACGGCCGCAACCTGCCGGTCGCCGTGCTCGGCGAGGACACCACCGCGCGCGTCGGCGACTGGGTGGTCGCGGTCGGGAATCCGTTAGGCCTCGACTTCACCGTGACGGCCGGCATCGTCAGCGCCAAGGGGCGCAGCCGGGCCGATCTGCCCGGGCTGCTCGGCGGCACGTATTCGATCACCGATTTCATCCAGACCGACGCGGCCATCAACCCGGGCAACTCGGGCGGCCCGCTCGTCAACACGCGCGGCGAGGTGATCGGCATCAACTCCGCGATCGCGAGCCGCACGGGGTACTTCTCGGGGTACGGCTTCGCGATCCCGATCTCGCTCGCGCACTCCGTGATGAACGACCTCATCAAGCACGGCCGCGTGCGCGCGCCGGTCCTGGGGGTGGCCATCGACGAGGTCTCGCCCGCGGACGCGCAGGTCGCGGGGTTGGCGCGCATCGCGGGCGTCCTGGTGCGCGGGTTCAGCCCGGCCGAGGGCAGTCCGGCGGAGAGGGCCGGCCTCGAGGCGGGCGACGTGATCGTCGGCGCGGACGGGCACCCGGTGGACCGCGTGAGCGCGCTGCAGCGCATCGTGCGCGAACACGCGCCCCGCGAGACGGTGGCGATCGACGTGATGCGCTACGGCGAGCGGAAGTCGTTCCGGGTGCAACTCGCCGAACGCCCCGACGGGGGGGAGACGATCGGGGCCGCGCCCGACCGCGCGCCGCGCGGCGCGCCCGCCGCGGCGCCGACGTCCGGAGGCCCGCCCGCCGCACCGGCGCCGCCGGCCGCGGTGGCCGACCCCTTGGCCGCGCTCGGGCTCACGGTCGACGCGGTGGACGACGCGTTCGCGCGCTCGGCCGCGCTGCCGGCGACCGACCGCGGCGTTCGCGTCCGCAGCGTCACGCGGGCCGGACCCGCGGCGGCGCTCGTTGGGGCTGGCACCGACGTGATCACCGACGTGCTCGCACCCGCGCCGCGGCACCGCGTGAGGAGCGTGGCCGAGCTCGAGCAGGCGCTGGCCGGGGTACGCCCCGGGACGGCCGTGAGCCTGCGCGTGTACGGGACGGCGACGCCGACCGGGCCGCGCGTGGTGAACCTGCAGCTGCCCGAGTGACGACGGGTGCTGGCGCGAGCGCTGCCGCGGCCGACGCGTTGCAGCGTCGTCGCGGCTATAATTGGCCGCGAGGGGCGGGTTGGCTCGGGTGGCGAAATGGCAGACGCGCCAGACTTAGGATCTGGTGCCGCAAGGCGTGCGGGTTCGAGTCCCGCCCCGAGCATCCTCGGCTTTCGGGGAACCGTGAGCCCGCGGCCAGTCGTTTGCGGGCGGACGCGGTGCCCACGCTCTGGTCACACCGATCGCCTCGCTCCCCGGACCCACGCCACGCGATGACCGAACTCGCCCGACGCTCGACCCGACGCGATGTCGCCGCGCATCACGACGCGCGCGGGTGCGCCGCCGTCGTTCGGGAGCACGGGCGGACGTTCTATCTGGCGAGCTGGCTGCTGTCGCCGGCCAAGCGCCGCGACGCGTACGCGCTCTACGCGTTCTGCCGGATCGCCGACGACTTGGTCGACCGCGCGCAGGGCCGTTACGGCGAGGCGGCCACCCCGGACGCGGTCGCGCGCGAGTTGGCCGACTACGAGCGGGCGCTCGACGTCGCCCTGTACGGCGAGCGGACGCGGCTGGGCGCGGCTGGGCTTCCGGCGAGCGTCGCCGCGCACGCCCCGGTGTTCCGCGAATTGCGGCGCGTGGTGGATGCCCACGGCGTGCCGGCCGAGACGCTGCGCGAGTTGCTCGCCGGCGTGGCGCGGGACCTCGCGCCGACGCGCTATGAGACGTGGGCCGAGCTGGTGGAGTACTGCGAGGGGGTGGCGAGCTCGGTGGGCGTGATGTGCACGTACGTCTTCGGGGTGGGCGACGCGGCGGTCGCGCCGCTGGGGACCGCGTTCACCACCGAACGCCTGCGCGCCCGCGCGCTGCCTTACGCGCGCACCCTCGGCGTGGCGATGCAGCTCACGAACATCCTGCGCGACGTGGGCGAGGACGCGCGGCGCGGCCGCTGCTACCTGCCCGCGAGCGACCTCGCCGCGTTCGACCTCACGCCCGATGACGTCCTCGAGCGCGCGGGGGCGCCGGACCGCGGAGGGGCAGGCCCGTCGGCGGCCGCGGCGCTCGCCTGCGACCCGCGGTGGATCGCGTTCGCTGCGGCGATGGTCGCCCGGGCGCGCGCGCTCTACGACGCGGCGGCGCCGGGCATCGCCCTGCTCGCCCCCGACGCCCGCCGCTGCGCCGCCGCGTGCTCGACCGGCTACGCGGGCATCCTCGGCGCGATCGAGCGCGCGGGGTACGACACGATCACGCGCCGCGCCTCGCTCAACTCGTCGCGCCGCGCGGCGGTGCTCTGGCAGGCGTGGCGCTTCCGCGGCGGCCGGGTCGAGGCGCACGACGTGCACGCGCCCGTCCCCGACCCCGTCGCGCTCGCGTGACGCACACCGCCTAACGCGCCCGCCTCACCGCGCCCATCATCTCCGCCCATGTCGTCCGCTGCCCTTCCCCGCGCCAGTGCGGGACTCGACCGGCCGGCCGCCGCGCCGCACGGCGCCCCGGCCGACGCGCTCGACCAGACCGTCGGCGCGCGCTTCGTGCGCGCCGCCACGGTGTGCCTCGCGTTCCACGCCGCGCTCTCGATCTTCTCGGCCGTCGCGTTCGCGACGTTCCTGAGCGGCGCGCCGCCCGCGTGGCTCGCGGAGCCGGCGAACGCGCGCGCGCTCCAGATCGGGTGGACCTTCGGGCCGGCGACGACGGTGGTGCTCGGCGCGCTGGCCGGGCTGCTGCACGCGGCCGGCCGGCTCGGCGCCCGCCGCGCGGGGCTGATCTTCATCTTCGGATTTCTGATCTCGCTCACCGCGGAGTTGTCGGGCACGCACACCGGGTACCCGTTCGGGCCCTACGGCTACAGCGGGCTGCTCGGCTACAAGGTCCTCGGCCTCGTCCCGTTCAACATCCCCACGAGCTGGTTCTTCATGCTCTACTGCTCGCTCGCGATCTGCGGGCGGCTGCTCTCGGCGCGTGATGACGCGCGCGGCCGGTGGGCGTGGGCCGCGGTCGCGGGCCTCGTGCTCACGGCGTGGGACGTCTCGATGGACCCGGCGATGGTGCGCACCGCGCACTGGACGTGGCACCTCGCAGCGGCGGGGCAACAAACCCTGCTGCAGCGCTGGTTCGTGAGCGACCTGTTCTACGGGATGCCACTCTCCAACTGGATCGGCTGGCTGCTGACCGGAACGATCGTCGCGCGCGTGATGCTCGCCATCGTGCCGCCGTCGGCGTGGGCGCGGCGCGTGTCGCCAACCAGATTCCCGCTGGTGCTCTACGCGGTGAACGGCGTGCTGCCGATCACGATCTGCGCGCGGTACGGGATGACCTGGGCGGCCGTGCTCGGCGCGCTCGCGATGGGTCTCCCGCTCGCGCTCGCGGCGCGGCGCGCCCCGGCCGCATGAGGATCGTCGTCGTCGGATCGGGGTTCGGCGGCCTCACCGCCGCGATCCGGCTGCAGGCACAGGGGCACGAGGTCACGATCGTCGAGCGGCGCGACAAGCCCGGCGGACGCGCGTACGTCTACGAGCAGGACGGCTTCACCTTCGACGGCGGCCCGACCATCATCACGGCGCCGTGGCTCATCCACGACCTGTTCGCGCTGGCCGGGCGGAAGAGCGAGGACTACGTGCGCCTCGTGCCCGTCGACCCGTTCTACAACATCCGCTTCACCGACGGCTCGGTCTTCCGCTACGACGGGAACCGCGACCACGTCATCGAGCAGATCCGGCAGTTCAACCCCGACGACGTCGCCGGCTACGAGAAGTTCTTCGCCGGCGGCGACGCGATCTTCAAGACCGGCTTCGACCTCATCGACAAGCCGTTCCTGAAGCTGACCGACATGGCGCGCGTGCTGCCCGACCTCGTGCGGCTGCGCGCCGACCGCTCGGTCGCGTCGTACGTGCACCGGCACATCAAGGACGAGCGGCTGCGGCAGGTGTTCTCGTTTCACCCGCTGCTCGTCGGCGGCAACCCGTTTCAGACGACGAGCATCTACACGCTCATCCACACGCTGGAGCAGCGGTGGGGGGTGTGGTTCGCGATGGGCGGCACGGGCGCGCTGGTGAAGGCGTACGCACGGCTGTTCGAGGAGCTGGGCGGCGAGCTGCGGCTGAACGCCGACGTGGCCGAGATCGAGATCGACGCGTCGCGCCGCGGCGGGCCGCGCGCGACCGGCGTGCGCCTCGTCGACGGCGAGCGGCTGCGGGCCGACGCGGTCGTGAGCAACGCCGACGTGGCCACCACGTACATGAAGATGGTCGCGCCAGCGGTGCGCCGCCGGATGACCGATGCGAAGCTCCGGCGCAAGCGGTATTCGATGTCGCTGTTCGTGATCTACTTCGGGACGGACCGCCGCTACGAGGACATCGCCCACCACGAGATCCTCATGGGCCCGCGGTATCGTCCGCTGCTGGACGAAATCTTCGGGACGAAGACGCTGGCCGAAGACTTCTCGCTGTACCTGCACCGCCCGACCGCGACCGACCCGTCGCTCGCGCCGCCGGGGTGCGACTCGTGGTACGTGCTCTCGCCGGTGCCGCATTTGGGGGGCAAGACCGACTGGCGCGAGGCGGCGCCGCGCTACCGCGACGCGATCATGCAGTACCTCGAGCGCACGTACCTCCCCGACCTCACCAAGCACGTGGTCTCGGAGCACCGCATCGACCCGCTGCACTTCGAGGGCACGCTCAACTCGTACCTCGGCTCGGCCTTCTCGATCGAGCCGACGCTGCTGCAGAGCGCGTGGATGCGGCCGCAGAACCGGAGCGAGGACATCGCGAACCTGTACTTCGCCGGCGCGGGCACGCACCCGGGCGCCGGGCTGCCGGGCGTGATGAGCAGCGGCAAGATCGTCGCCGACCTGATCGGCGACGCCGACGGCGGCCGGCGCGACACGGCCGCCGCGGTCGAGCCGGGCGAGCCGGCGCTGGCCGGCCACCGTTAGGCGCGCCGCGCGGCGCGCCTGGACGGCCGGGTGTTCCTCGCCACCGAGCCGACGGCGCGCTGGCTCGACCGGTACCTCGACGCCCAACGCGAGACGCCGCACTCGTACGCTGAGGTGGGTGCGACCCGCGGCCGTATGCCCGACGACTACACGATCGATCGCAACCGCGTCCTGCTCGGCGGCGGCACGGGGCTGAGCGCGGGCGGGCTCGACGTCGGAGAGCTGTCGGGGGGCGAGGTGTTCCGCCGCGCCACGGACGCGCTCCGGGCGTGGACGATGTTCACCCTCGGGTGGTGCACCATCTACCCCGGCGACGCACCGATCCGCGAGGGTGTGGTCGTCGCGGCGGTGATCCGCCATTTCGGCTTCTGGTCGGTGAACCCGAGCCGCATCGTGTACGTGCTGGACGAGCAGGCCGGCGACGTGCGGCGGTTCGGCTTCGCCTACGGCACGCTCACCGATCACGCGGAGGTGGGCGAGGAGCGGTTCTCGGTCGAGTGGAGCCGGGTGAACGATCGCGTGTGGTACGACCTCTCGGCGTTCTCGCGACCCGGGCACGTGCTGGCGAGGATGGGCCATCCGCTCGGCCGGATGCTGCAGCGGCGGTTCGCGCGGGACTCGAAACGTGCGATGGCCGACGCCGTGCGCGGGGGCGGTGCTCGAGGCGGCGTGTGAGAGCGCGGGTGACGGAACGGCGTGCGGCGCACCATACTCCACGCGTTCGGCCATGCCGACGGCGGCCGTCAGAACACGCGCACGCCGCCTCTCCCATTCCGACCCGACCATGCGATCGCCCGTCCTCTCCCTCGCGGCCTTCGTGCTCGCGGCCGCACCCTGCGTCGCCGCCGCGCAGAACGCGGCGTCCACGCCCGCCGGCGCCACGCGCGACGCGAACCCCGTCATGACCGCGACGCGCGGCGTCTACGCCGGCGTCAAGGACAACCTGCTCAAGACTGCCGCGCAGGCCACCGACAGCGACTACGCGTTCCGCCCGACGCCCGGCGTCCGCACGCTCGGCCAGGTGCTGGCCCACGTCGCCGCGGGACAGTTCTACTACTGCTCGAAGGCACTCGGCGAGGCGAGCCCGATGCAGGCCGACGTCGAGAAGACGCGGACGACGAAGGCCGCCATCTCCGACGCGCTCCAGCAATCGTTCGCGTACTGCGATCGCGCCTACGCGCTCACGGACGCGCAGGCGCTGGCGGCCGGCGGCGCGCAGGGCGCCGGCGTTCCGTCGCTCATCCAGAACGCCGCGCACGACGACGAGCACTACGGCAACCTCGTGACGTATCTGCGCCTGCGCGGCCGCGTGCCGCCGTCGAGTCAGCGCGCCGGCATGTAGCACGCAGCGGCGCGGCTCAGAAGGCGATGCCGATCGCCGCGCGCACCTCGTAGTAGGTCGGACTGAGCGGCGAGTTGGCCGCGACGCTCTTCACTACGCGCTCCACGCCGACGCCCGGACCGAAGAACAGGCGTCGACGCGGACCGAAGAAGTAGTTGTACGTGGCGATCGCGCCGAGCGTCGCGCCGCCGTCGTGGGCGAGGACCGCCGGGTCCTCGCGGTACTTCCGTTCGGCGCGGTGCGCGCCGGCGGTGACCCCCACGCCGAATCCGTCGAGCGCGACGCCGGCGGGGTAGTACATCACGCGACCCGTGAGCCAGCGGTCGCGACGCGGGTAGAGCTGGGTCGTGGCGTTGTACGTGCCCGCGACCCCGACCGTGAGCCCACGCACGCCCGCCGCGCGTTCGTAGTCGGCCGAAAAGCTGCCGAGCGGGATGAAGAGCGGCGTCGCGGAGAGCGTCTGGTCGACGGGCGGGCTGCGCGGGGGGGCGGCCTGGGCGCGCGCGACGCGCGCGGCCATGGCGGGCAGCACGGCGAGTGTCGCGGCGCAGCAGGCCGCGGACGCGAGGCGCGAGGAGCGCGTGGGATGCGCCGGTGAACGCGGAAGTGAGGTCACGGGTATAGGCACGGGCGTCACAGAGCCGGCCGCGGCAGACCTCGACGCCGCGACCCACGCGGGCGCCCGTCAAATCCCGGGCCGTTTCGCTTCACCCCCCGACGCGGGGGGGTTAGCTTGGCGAGTTTCCCAGGCCCGGCTTCCGGAACCTTCGCAGGGCGCGGCCACGGTCGCGCCCTCCTGCACCTTCGAGCTCTCCCGTCAGCATGGATATTCAGATCACCGCCAAGGAGTCGACCGGCGTCGAGCGCCACCTCGACGTGTCGATCCCGCCCGAGGCCGTCGCCGCGGCCGAGGACAAGACCGCGCGCCGCTATACCTCGCAGGCGCGGCTGCCCGGCTTCCGTCCCGGGAAGGCGCCCGCGGGGCTCGTGCGCAAGCGCTTCGCGAACGAGATCCGCCAGGAGACGCTGCAGGGGCTCGTGCAGGACGCGTATCAGCAGCTCGTCGAGCAGGAGAAGCTCGACTTCGTCACGCAGCCGCACATCCACGACCTGAAGTTCGAGCCGGGCACGCCGCTCACCTTCACGTTCCACGTGGAGGTGCGTCCCGAGGTGACGCTCGACCGCGTGGAGGGCTTCGAGGTCGAACGCGGGTCGACGACGGTGACGGACGAGGCGGTCACGCAGCAGCTCGATCAGATGCGCGACCAGCGCGCGGCCTGGGTGCCCGTGGAAGAGTCGCCGACCGCCGGTGACCGCGTGACGCTCGACCTCTCGGTGCAGGAGAACGATCCGGCGCCGAACGCGGAGGGCGAGACCGAGGCGCCCGAGATGAGCACGCCGCAGCAGTTCGACGTGGTCGTCGGGCAGGGGCAGGCGATCCCCGCGGTCGAGGCGCTCATCCTGCGCACGGCGCCCGGGCAGACGACCGAGGACATGGTCACGTGGCCGGAGGACTTCCCGGTCGAGTCGGAGCGGGGCAAGTCGAAGCTCGTCCGCGTGCACGTGAAGGAGGTCAAGCGCAAGCAGCCCCCCGCGCTCGACGACGCGTTCGCGCGCGAGGTCGGCGATTTCGACTCGCTCGAGGCGCTCACGACCGCGGTGCGGGGCGACCTCGCCACGCAGCTGGCACGCGAGACCGACGCCGAGGTGCGCACCAAGCTGCTCGACCAGATCATCGAGGCGAACCCGTTCGACGTGCCGCCGTCGTGGGTGGCGAACCTCGCCGACGGGTACGCCAACGCGTATCAGATTCCCGAGGCGGACCGCGCGCAGTTCGCGCAGCAGTTCCGGCCCCTCGCGGAGCGTCAGGTGCGGCGCGACTTCGTGGTCGACATGCTGGCCAAGACGCACAACCTCACGGCGAGCGCCGCCGACGTCGACGGCGAGATCGAGACGCTCGCGCGGTCGCGCGGGCAGGAACCCGGTCAGCTGTACGCGTCGATGCAGAAGGCCAACCGGCTGAACGAGATCGAGCACGCGATCACCGAGCGGCGCGTGTTCGAGTGGCTCATGGCGCGCAACACCGTGCGGCAGGGGTCGGGCGAGTCCGCGGACGCGGGCGCGTCGACCGCGGCCGGGTCGACGCCGGGCGCGGACGAGGCGACGGCCGGTGCGCCCCCGGGTGCGGCGGTGACCGTCGAGGACGCCGCCGCGGAGACGGCCGGACCCGAGGGCGGGGTCGCGGAGTAACACTCTTCGGACGTAGGGTCGGATGGACCCCGCGGTTGGCCGTCAACCGCGGGGTCCATGCTTTCTGGACGCGACGTAGCTTTCGGCGTCGCACCGCACCTCGCCCGTTCGGCCGATTGCGCCCGGGAGGCCCCGATGTCGATCGTTCACCCGTATTCCTTCCCGCACCACGCGCCGCAGTCCGCGGCGGACCAGGACGACGAGCCCATGCCCACGATCTACACGCCGTACATCATCGAGCGTTCGAGCCGCGGCGAGCGGACGTACGACATCTTCTCGCGGCTCCTCATGGACCGCATCATCTTCCTCGGCACGCCGATCAACGACGACGTGGCGAACGTGGTGATCTCGCAGTTGCTCTTCCTCGAGAGCGACAACCCGGGCAAGGACGTCAACCTGTACATCAACTCGCCGGGCGGGTCGGTGAGCGCGGGGCTCGCCATCTACGACACGATGCAGTCGATGTCGTCGCCGGTGAACACGCTGTGCATGGGGTTCGCGGCCTCGATGGGCTGTTTCCTGCTGGCCGGCGGCCGTAAGGGCAAGCGCTCGGCGCTGCCGCACGCGCGGATCATGATGCACCAGCCGTCGGGCGGCTCGCAGGGCACCGCGGCCGACATCGAGATCCAGGCGCGCGAGATCCTGTACCTGCGCAGCAAGATGAACGAATTGATGGCCAAGCACACGGGCCAGCCGCTGGAGCGGATCGAGCGCGACTTCGACCGCGACCGGTACATGAGCGCCGAGGAGGCCAAGGCCTACGGCCTGATCGACCTCGTGGTGGAGCACCGCGGCGAGCTCGTGGCCGAGACGAAGCAGGAGTCGGTCACGGCCTGACAGGCCCGACCGGCACCGTGGCGCGGCCGGCTCGCAAGAGTCGGCCGCGCTTGCATTTGACCCCGGCCGTCGCGGCCGCGGGCGATGTCCGCATGCTGCTTGCGTCCCTCTGGACGAGACTGTTGCTTGTCACCAGCGGCTCTCTCTAGAGTCGCGCCCGGGCCCGCCTCCGACGCCCCCTTCGGTATGTCGCACGACAAACACCTCCGCTGCTCGTTCTGCGGCAAGAGTAAAGACTCGGTCCGCAAGTTCATCTCGGGTCCGAGTGTCTACATCTGCAACGAGTGCATCGCGCTCTGCAACGAGATCCTCGCGGAAGACGAGGAGCGCGAGGTCGCGGAAGCCATCACGCAGGTCCCGACGCCGCTCGAGATCAAGGACGTCCTCGACCAGTACGTGATCGGGCAGGAGCGGGCCAAGAAGGCGCTCGCGGTGGCGGTGTACAACCACTACAAGCGCATCAACTCGGCGAACGTGCGCGCCGAGGACGAGGTGGAGCTCGACAAGTCGAACATCCTGCTCGTGGGGCCGACGGGCGTGGGCAAGACGCTGCTCGCGCAGACGCTCGCGCGCATCCTCGACGTGCCGTTCACGATCGCCGACGCGACGACGCTCACCGAGGCGGGCTACGTGGGCGAGGACGTCGAGAACATCCTCGTTAGGCTGCTGCAGGCGGGCGACTTCAACGTCGCGGAGTGCGAGCGCGGCATCGTCTACATCGACGAGATCGACAAGATCGCGCGCAAGAGCGAGAACCCGAGCATCACGCGCGACGTGAGCGGCGAGGGCGTGCAGCAGGCGCTGCTCAAGATCCTCGAGGGTACGGTGGCGAGCGTGCCGCCGCAGGGGGGGCGCAAGCACCCGCAGCAGGAATACATCCAGATCAACACGAAGGACATCCTGTTCATCTGCGGCGGGGCGTTCGACGGGCTGGAGAAGATCATCGAGGCCCGCGTGGGGCGCCGGCAGATCGGGTTCGGGAGCGCGGGCTTCGGCAAGAGCGCCGACGACGCGCCGGCGGCCGACGGCACGAAGCGCGCGGCGAAGCACATGTTCGCCGACGCGGAGCCCGAGGACCTGCTGCGCTACGGGCTGATCCCCGAGCTCGTGGGGCGCATGCCGGTGATGGTGCCGCTCGAGGCGCTCGACGAGGAGGCGCTCGTGCGCATCCTGAAGGAGCCCAAGAACGCGCTCACCAAGCAGTACCAGAAGCTGTTCGACCTCGAGGACGTGAAGATCACGTTCGAGGAGAGCGCGCTGCGCGCGGTGGCGGCGAAGGCGCTCAAGCGCGGCACGGGCGCGCGCGGGCTCCGCGCGATCTGCGAGGAGGCGCTGCTCGAGGTCATGTTCGACCTCCCGACCCGGGAAGACGTGGTCGAGGTGAAGGTGACCGAGCGGTGCATCACCGAGGGCGCGCCGCCGCTGATCGAGCTCACGCCGACGAAGCGGCGGCGGAAGGAAGCCTAACGGAACGGGGCGGCGACCGGCGGCCACGTCCGACCGGTCGCCGCCGGTCGGGGGATGGAGTGTTCACGGCAAGCCGCCCGTCGCACGTTCGTTGCCCCATCGCCGGGCGAGCAGCAAGCGATCACCCCGGCAATCCCCCGCCTGGCCGATCACGGCCGGCTCTGGTCCGAGTCCGGGTCCGGGTCTGATTAGGTTGCGGCGATGTCGTCCGTGACCGTTCCCCCCGCTCCCAACGGCGCGCCCGCGTGGTCACCCACCGGGCCCGCCGCCGGCACGCCGCCGGAGGACTCCGACGCCGCCGCCGGCCGCGCGCCGCGTGCGGCCCCGCCGTCGCGGCTGCCCGTGCTCGCCCTGCGCGACACGGTCGTGTTCCCGACCTCGACGACCGCGCTCATGGTGGGTCGCCCCGCCTCGCTGGCCGCGGTCGAGGCCGCGCTCTCGGCGCCGACGCCGGGTCCGAACGGCGACGAACGCTGGGTGCTGCTCACGGCGCAGCGCGACGCGTCGGTCGACGAGCCCGCGGCGGGCGACCTGCACCGCGTCGCGGTCGCCGCGCGCGTGCAGCAGGCCGCGCGACTGCCGAACGGCGCCGTCAAGCTCGTCGTGGAGGGCGTGGCACGCGTGCGGGTGACGCGCTTCACCAGCGCACCCGCGGCGGGCGGCGCGACGTTGCTGCTGCGTGGGCACGTCACGCCGCTGCCGCTCGGGCGCGCCGACGACGCGCCGGAGGCGAACGCGGAGCTGCGCCACCTGCTCGGCCTGTTCGAGGCGTACGCCGCGGTGCCCGCACGCCGGCTGCCGGCCGAGGTGCTGGCGGCGGTGCGCGAGGCGCACACCGCCGCGCGCCAGCTGTGGGGCGTGGCGGCGCACGTGGTGCTGCCGCTCGTCGAACGCCAACGGCTGTTGGAAGCGCCGGACGAAGACGCGCTGCGCGACGCGCTCGCGACCACGCTGGCCTCGGAGCTGGAGCTGCTCGGGCTGGAGCGGTCGGTGGACGATCGCGTGCGCGCGACGATCGCCAAGGGGCAACGCGAGTTCTGGCTTTCCGAGCAGCTGAAGGTCATCCACCAGGAGCTCGGCCGCGACGAGGCGGACGACGCCGACGAGATCGAATCGCGCGTGCGGGCCAAGGGGCTGCCCGAGACGGTGGAGGCGCGAACGCTGCGCGAGGTGCGGCGCCTCCGGCGCATGCCGCCGGTGTCGCCCGAGGCGACGGTGACGCGCACGTTCCTCGACTGGGTGCTCGGGCTGCCGTGGCGCGAGCGGAGCGAGGCGGGCGCGCCCGACCTCGCACGCGCGCGCGCGGTGCTGGATGCCGATCACGCCGGACTCGACGAGGTGAAGGAGCGCGTGCTGGACTACCTCGCGGTGCTGGCGCTCGCGGGCGGCCGCGAGACGTCGCGCGACGACGAGGCGCGGCCGCCCGTGCTCTGTCTGGTCGGGCCTCCGGGCGTGGGGAAGACGTCGCTCGCGCGCTCGGTCGCGCGGGCACTCGGCCGGCCGTTCGCGCGCGTGTCGTTAGGCGGCGTGCGCGACGAGGCCGAGATCCGCGGGCACCGCCGCACGTACGTGGGCGCGATGCCGGGGCGCGTGCTGCAGGCGATCCGCAAGGCCGGCGTCGCGGACCCGGTGATGCTGCTCGACGAGATCGACAAGATGGGGAGCGACTGGCGCGGGGACCCGTCGGCGGCGCTGCTGGAGGTGCTCGACCCGGAGCAGCAGCACGCGTTCGCGGACCACTTCCTCGAAGTCGAGTACGACCTGTCGCGCGTGCTGTTCATCACGACGGCCAACGCCCTCGCGCAGATCCCGGAGCCGCTGCGCGACCGCATGGAGGTGGTGCGGATCGCCGGGTACCTCGAGCCCGAGAAGCTCGCGATCGCGGAGCGGCACCTCGCGCCGCGGCAACTCCGGCGTGCGGGATTGGAGCCGAAGCGGGTGCGGTGGGAGGCGGGGGTGTTCGCCGCCGTCGCGCGCGGCTGGACCCGTGAGGCCGGAGTGCGGGAGCTGGAGCGGCGGCTCGGGCAGGTGGCCCGGAAGCTCGCGCGACGGGCGTTGGACGCGGGCGCGTCGGGCGTGGCCGACGCCGTCGTCCCGAACGACGCGAGCGATCGCTCCGCCGCGCGGCGCCCGCGACGTTCGCGGCGCGCGCTCCCGGTCACCATGGTCGCCCTCGCCGACCTCCCCGCCCTGCTCGGCCCCGCGCCGTACGACGCGGACGAGACCACCCTCGACGACAAGGTGGGCGTGGCCAACGGGCTCGCCTACACGGCCGCCGGCGGCGAGATCCTCGAAGTCGAGGTCAGTGTGGTACCGGGCCGCGGGCGCGTGCAGCTCACGGGGACGCTGGGCGACGTGATGAAGGAGAGCGCCGGCGCGGCGGTGAGCTGGGTGCGCGGCCGCGCCTCGGCGTTAGGCATCGACCCGGCCTTCTACAAGAGCCGCGACGTGCACGTGCACCTGCCCGCGGGCGCGACGCCCAAGGACGGGCCGTCGGCCGGCATCACGATCGCTGCGGCGCTCGTGTCGGCACTCACCGGCCGGCCGCTGCGTGGCGACGTCGCGATGACCGGGGAGATCTCGCTACGCGGGCGAGTGCTCGCGATCGGCGGGCTGAAGGAGAAGGCGGTCGCGGCGCACCGGCAGGGGATCACCGACGTGGTCATCCCACACGGCAACGCGCGCGGACTCACGGAATTGCCGGAGCACGTGCGGGAAGGACTCGCGTGGCACCCGGTGCGCACGATGGACGAGGTGCTCGACCTCGTACTGCGCGCCGACCCGGCGATCGCTCCCGCGGCGGGCGACGTTCCGCGCGCGCGCCGGGCGCCGTCACCGCGTACGCCCGCCGCGCGCACACCGTCGGGCGACGCGCGCCCCTCCCAGCGCCGGCCCAAGGCGGCCAAGGGGTCCGCATGACGGAGCCACAGGACACGGATCCGCCGGCGCGCCGGGTCGACCCGCTCGTCATCAAACGCATCGACTACCTCGGCCCGATGGCGAGCGCGGGCGGATGGCGGCCCGAAGCGCGCCTGCCGGAAGTCGCGTTCAGTGGCCGGTCGAACGTGGGCAAGTCGTCGCTGATCAACCGCCTTACGCGTCGGAAGAAGCTCGCACGCGTCAGCCACACGCCGGGGCGCACGCGCGAGATCCACTTCTTCCAGGTCAACGACCAGTTCACCCTCGTCGACCTGCCGGGGTATGGCTACGCGAAGATTTCGAAGACGCGGCAGGCCGAGTGGCGCCCGCTGATCGAGGGCTACCTGCGGACGAGCGCGCCGCTCGCCGGCGTGGTGCAACTCCTCGATTCGCGCCACGACCCGACGCCCGACGATCACCAGGTGCTCGACTTTCTGGCCGACGTGGGCGTGCCGACGCTGATCGTGCTGACGAAGACGGACAAGCTGCCGCGCTCGCAGATCGCCGGACGCATCGCGGCGATCGCCTCGCAGGTGGGGCTGGACACCGAGCAGTGCCTACCCTTCTCGGCCGAAACCGGGCTCGGGCGCGACGAGTTGGCCGAAGCCGTGGTGCAGTTGATCGCCGCGCCGCCCTGGCGCGAACTCGGCGGCGACGGCGCAGCGCCGGAGCAGACCGGCGATCGGGACGGCCCCGACGAGGCACTCTGAATCCCGTATAGACTCGTCGGGATCAATCCCGACTAGTACGTCCGGCTTCGCGCGCGGGAGCGAGTTCCGCGCGCGATCTGTCAATCGGCCCGGCGTACCGCGCGTGTACCCGGGCGCTCCGAGCCATGCCGAACGCACCTCGCGCGCACCCTGCTCCTCCCTCGCCTCTCGCCGCCGTGGTCGTCGCGGCCGCGATCCACGCGCTCCATCCGGCGGCCGCCGCTGGCCAGGCGTCGACGGCCCCGGCGGTATGCTGCCAACAGCCGCCCGCTGCGCCGGGCACCCGGTCCGACAGTGCGGGACGCCAACGCCCCCCGAATCCATGCCGACTCGAGGGCGTGACGGTCACGGGCACGCGAACACGGGCCCGCGGATACGCCGTGCTCCGCACGGGCTCGGCGACCAAGACCGACACGCGGTACTACGCCACGTCGCAGGGGAACGACAACATCATGTCCGGGGCGCCGCGGTTCGTTCGGCTGACGCTGACGACGGGGCTGCCGTGAGCGGCGGCTCGTCCCCGTCGGTGTCGTCGTCGGCCTCGGGGCGGCGGGGGGCGGCGCCGTGGGAATCGGGGGTGCCGGCGGTGACCGCGCGTTCGTAGGCGGCCAGGACGTGGGCGCGGGTGAGGAGTCCGGCGAGTCGGCCTGACGCGGGGTCCACGACCGGGAGGGCCGCAGCCCCACGCACGCCGAGCCGTCGCACGGCGAGGAGCAGGGAATCGTCGGCCGCGACGGTCTCGCTCGGGCGGGCGAGGTCGGCGGCGATGACGAGGCCGCCCAATGCGGCCGAGTCGCGCGCGGCGCGGGCGAGTTCACCCTGGGTAATCACGCCGGTGACGCGGCCGTCTGCGTCGACGACGGGGAGGGCGGGCTGGTCGGTGTGTCCGAGCTGTTCGACGAGCGAGGCGACGGGCGTGTCTTCGGTGACGGCGATGGGGGCGACGTCGTAGACGTCGCCGACGCGAACGCCGCCGAGGGCGTCGGGGTCCTGCCCGTGATCCAGCGTCTCGCCGCGGCGGCGCAGCCAGCCGCTGTAGAGGGAATCGGGGACGAGGCGGCGCGAGACGCGGCTGCAGACGACGACGGCGAGCATCAGCGGCAGGACCATCGCGTAGTCGTTGGTCATCTCGAAGACGAGCAGGATGCCGGTGATCGGCGCGTCGGTGGCGCCGGCGATCATCGCGCCCATGCCGACGAGGGCGTAGGTCTCGGGGTGGAGGCCGGCGTGCGGGAACAGGTGGGTGAGGGCGACGCCGAGCGCACCGCCGGTCGCCGCGCCGATGTAGAGCGACGGCGTGAACACGCCGCCCGAGCCGCCGAAGTTGAGGGTGACGCTGGTCGCGAGGACCTTTCCGAGCGCGAGTGCGGCGAGGGCCCACCAAGTCATGCGCCCGAACATGTCGAGATGAATGGCGAGGTGGCCGAAGCCGACCAGGGTGCCGCCGGAGAGGGCGACGAGGGCGCCGACGAGCGCGCCGCCGATCCACGGTTTGGCCGCGCGCGGGACGCGGAGGGCGCGGGCGACGTCGTCCGCGGCGAAGTAGGTGCGGACGAAGAGCGCGGCCATCAACCCGCACGCGAGGCCGAGGAGGGGGAAGCCGAGGAGGGCGTCGCCCGTGCCCGCGTAGGTGTACTGGGCGGGGATGGGGAATGCGGGGTGGTTGCCGAACGCCGCGCGCGAGACGACGGCGGCGATCACGCTCGCGACGACGACCGGTGCGAACGAGGTGCCCGAGAAGGTGCCGACGATCTCCTCGAGGGCGAAGAAGGCCCCGGCGAGGGGGGCGTTGAAGGCCGCCGAGATGGCCGCACCGGCGCCGCAGGCGACGAGGACGGTGGTGCGCGACGATGCCGCGCGGAACGTCCGCCCCAACGCCGAGCCGAGGGCGGCGCCGAGGACGACCACGGGACCTTCGGACCCCGCGGAGCCGCCCGCGCCGATAGTGATGGCGGAGGCGAGGGTGCGCGCGAGGGCCGGGCGGGTCGGGACGTCGGCGCCGCGGCGGACGACGGCGAGCTGGACGTCGGGGACGTTCATTCCGTCGTGGCCGCGGCCGATGGTGCGCATGATCCACCAGGCCAGGGCGATGCCGGCGCCCGTGACGAGCGGGCGGTAAGCGAGCAAGCCGAGCCGCGGCATGGCGCGGGCCGACCAGCGGAAGAACGCCGCGTAGGCGAGGTCGATCGCGCCGTAGAAGGCGGCCACGCCCACGGCCGTGAGCGTGCCGATGACCACGGCGAAGCCGATCAGGATCGAGTATTCGCTGGGGGCGCGGGCGGCGAGGATGCGGCGGAGTTTGGCGGCGACGTCGGTCATTGCACGCGGAGCACGTCTTCGAGCGGGCCCGCATCGCCCGCGCCGAGCAGTTGGCGGATGTGGTCGAGCGCCTCGCGTTCGCGGGGCCAGGCGAAGCGGTTGCGCGCGTCGGCGGGCGCGAGCCAGTCGGCCGTGGTGTGTTCGGCGTCGAGGGCGGGCGGCGCGGCGTCGGCGACGAAGGCGCAGAAGACGACCGCGACCTCGACCGTCGCGGACGTGTGGAGGTAGAAGGCCTGCGTGGTGACGTTGTAGAGGCGGGTGGCGACGAGGCCGGTCTCTTCGAGCAATTCGCGGCGCGCGGCGTCCTCGGGACGTTCGCCCGGTTCGATGCGGCCGTGGACCGTTTCCCAGGAGCGTGGGCAGCGGGTGTCCACGGCGCGCTGCAAGGCGAGCACGTTCCAGTGATCCCATCCAGCGCGGTTGGGACAGACGACGTACACGTCTACGACGCCGACGCGGAGGGTGGCGGCGGGGGGTGGAGGATTCACGGTCCGCCGTCAGGGCACGCTCCGGGCCGGCGGGGCGTCGGACGGGACGTCAACTGCGCGCAGGAGTTCGCCCACACTCGTGGTGCCCATACGGACGTGGCCGACGGCGCTGTCCCACATCGACGGGGTGCCGGCGCGTCGTGCGGCCGTGGCGAGCGCGTCGTGGGTGGCGCCGGCCGCGACGAGGCGGGCGAGAGCGTCGTCGGCGAGCAGGACTTCGAGCGCCGGCACGCGGCCGCGGTATCCGGCGCCGTCGCAGGCCGGGCAGCGGTCGGCTCGGTCCGCGGCGGGGGGTGCCGCGTCCCAGCAGAGTTCGCCTTCCGGGGCGCGGCCGGCGAGGCGCGCGTCGCGCCAGCGCGGCGGGACCGCGCGGCGGCAGGCGGCGCAGAGGCGGCGGACGAGGCGTTGCGCGACGACGCCGCGCAGCGCGGCGGCGAGCTTGAAGGGTTCGACGCCGACGTCGGCGAGGCGGGTGACGGCGCTCGCGGCGTCGGTGGTGTGGAGGGTGGCGAGGACGAGGTGGCCCGTCATCGCGGCCTGAGCGGCGATCGCGGCGGTTTCGCGGTCGCGCACCTCGCCGACGAGAATCACGTCGGGGTCCTGGCGGAGGATGGCGCGCAGGGCGGCGGCGAACGACAGTCCGGCCTTTTCGTGGATCTGGACCTGGACGACGCCGGGAAGGCGGCGCTCGACGGGGTCCTCGACGGTGATGACGTTGACACCGCCGCGGGCGAGGATGCGGCGGAGGGCGGCGTAGAGCGTCGTGGTCTTGCCCGAGCCGGTGGGCCCGGTGACGAGAATGAGCCCTTCCCGGGCCTCGAGCAGCTTGCCGAGCCGGGCGGCGTCGCTCGGGAGGACGCCTAGCGACTCGATGGAGTCGAGGCCCGCGGACGGGTCGCTGAGGCGGACGACGAGGTTCTCGCCGCGGACGCTGGGGAGCGACGAGACGCGGAGTTCCACCGGGCGGGCGCCGACGGTGACGCGAGCGCGGCCGTCCTGCGGACGGAGGCGGTCGGCGATGTCGAGGCCGGCGAGGATCTTGAGGCGGGACGCGAGCGGCGGAGCGAGGGCGCGCGGGACGGCGGGGCCGTCGCGCAGCACGCCGTCGACGCGGAGGCGGACGGTCGCGCCCTGCTCGCCGGCTTCGACGTGGAGGTCGCTCGCGCGGTGCCGGACGGCGGTGGCGAGGAGCTCGTCAAGGAGACGGACCGCATCGGGCGTGTCGGCCGGCGCCGCCGCGGGCGAGCCGCTCCACGCGGGGCGGCCCGCCGTGACACTCGGGGGCGGCGTGAGGACGGCGTCACGGACGATGGTAGCGGGGCGCGGATCGGGCACGCCGGAGTGTGACGGCCGCGCGCGCGGCGCGGTGCATCGCCGTGTTGCGGGGTGGGGCGTTTCGTTGCGGCGGCCGGGCTTACAGGATTCGCCAGAACTCGCGCGTGACGTCGGCCGAGAACAGCCAGCGCCCGCCGCGCGCCGTGCCGCGCGCGACGTCGAGGCGGACGAGGTCGAAGAAGCCGATCGCGCCAGCACCGAGCGCGGGGTACCACCCCGCCCCGCCCGGCGCCGGTCGCGGCGCGTCGCCGGTGCGGGCGATGTAGACGGCGTGGGCGTACGGGGCCAGCGTCAGCGTCGCGGGCGAGCGGCCGTACTTGCCTAACGAGACGGAAGGGAACGGGACCGGGACGCGCCATTCGACGTGCTGGCTCGCGCCCGCGCGGCCCGCGAGGGCGTGGAAGTCGTAGCCCGGGCCGGTCACGGGTCCGCCGAAGTAGGCGAACTCCTGCGGCGGGACGCGGCCGACCGCGCCCGCGGCCACGGTCTCGAGCACGAGCCGGCGCTCGCCGAGGGCGGAGCGTCCGAACGGCCGCTCGACACCGAGGTTGAGGCCGAGGCGGCCGAAGGTGGTGCAGAGCCCCCCGTCGCAGTCGAGCGACGTGCGCGCGGCGAGGGCGCGCACGTCGCCGCGGACCGTGGTGCCGAACGGGCCGTCGTCGGCCGGTCGCTCGAGCGTGACGCCGAACCGCGCCTCGTGCAGCGCGGCGGCGGGAAGGGTGGGCTCGTAACGCCCCGTCGCGGGGCGGGCGCGCACGGAGAGCGCGTGCTGCCACTCGTAGCCCGCCGTCGCCGTGGCGCGGAGGCCGCCGGTGCCTAACGGGAGGGTAGCCGCGGCGGCGAACCCGCGCGCGTCGTATGGGTCGGTCCAGTCGCTGCCGAATTCCTGGGCGGCGAGCGAGTTGCGCGCGCGCGAGACCTCCTGCGCGTCGCCGGCCTCGCGGAAGTCGCGGAAGGCTTCGAGTCGGAGGCCGGCGCCCGATGCGGCCGTGGTGCCGAGCGTGGCGCGCCCTTTCGCCTGGTGGTCGTCGAAGCCGTAGCGGCCCAACAGCGCGAGCGACGCGCCGGGCGCGGGCCGCACCACCGCGCCGGCCCCGAGCGCCAGCCCTTCGGCGCGGTCCACGCGCGCGAAGTCGGAGATCGACCGGGCCGAGAGCGCGCCGCGCCGCGCGGCCTCGATCGCGCGTCGCTGGACCAGCGTCTGCGCGAGGGCGCGCACGCGGCGCACGTCCTCGTCGCTCGCGACGGTGACGTCGGGCGGGAGGGCGTCGAGCACGCGGGGCTCGCGGAACGCGTAGCGGCGGCGCTGCTCTGGCGGGAGGAACTGGAGCGGGGCGCCGGTGAACGTCTGCGGCGGGATCTCCGTGTTCACGGCGTAGTCGCTCACGTCCCACCGGCCGCGGATGATGCCGCGCGCCGGGAAGTCGAGGAAGGTGCCCGCGCGCCGCACCTCGACCTCCTGGCGGCGAGGCAGCCAGTAGCGCCCCTCGACGAGCGCGTTCTCGAGGACGATCGAGACGTCCTCGTTGCGGGGGTCGAGGTAGGCGGGGCGGGTGAAGGTGAACGCGAGCCGAACGAGGCGCGCGGCGTCGCGGTCGATGAACAGCGAGCCGACGAGGCGGGGCTTGGTGGCGTCCTTCGGGCGGGTGCGGACTTCGACGATCCACACCGTCCGGGGCCCGATGCGGAGCGCGCTCGAGTCGGCGATCGCGTAGTCGTAGACGGAGGGGCCTCCGGGGGCGAGCGGGTGCGGCACGTCGGCGACGTCGCGGCCCTCGCCGAGTCGGATCGAGTCGGGGAACTCGTTCTGGACGATGCCGAATCGATCGCGGTAGAACTGGTTGTCGGTGGGCAGGACCGTGGTGTCGCGTTCGCCGACGACGATCTGCGCGCTGGTGTTGGGCGCGCGCCAGTAGACCTGGGTGGCGATCTGGGTGGCCTGGACGACGCGCGGCGGGAGGAAGTCGCCGAGCTGGCCGAGGAAGGTCAGGGTGCCGCGGGCGAGGGCGCGGTAGTCGCGGAGGCCGGTGTCGGCGAGCTGGCGGGCGCGGACCTGTTGGGCGCGGCCGATGAGCGAGAGCGCGGCGGTGTCGTTCCAGGCCGGGGCGGGCTGGGCGTGGGCGACGGCGGCGGTGGCCGCGGTAGCGACGAGGGCGGCGAGCGGACGGCGGAACGGCGCGAGCATCCCGCAGTTTAGCGGGGGTCCCCGGGCGAGCGCCGCAGGCGCCGCGCCGCAGGCGCCGCGCCGCTGAGGTAGTATCCGCGGCAATCGCATTCCGGCCGCTTCATCTCCGGTTTGATCCCGGTCCCCTCTCATCCCGGCCGGTCACGTCCGTGCACGCGCCCGTGTCCTTCGAGAACTTTCGCTCCCTCGCCGCCCCCGACGCGCTCGTCCCGGTGTGGCGCGACATCCTGCTCGACGGCGACACGCCCGTGAGCGCCTTCGCCAAGCTGCGCCGCGGCCCGTTCGCCTTCCTGCTCGAGAGCGCGCCGGCCGGGGGCGAGACGTGGGCGCGGTACACGTACATGGGCTCCGAGCCGCGGGGCGCGTGGCGGCTCAGCGACGGCGTCGTCGAGACGTGGACGCCGGACGGCGGGTGGACCGACGGGCACACGCCGGACGACCCGCTCGCAGACCTGCAGGCGCGGCTGACGGCATTCCGTCCGGTGGACCTGCCCGAACTCGGGCCGTTCTGGAGCGGCGGGGTGGGCTATTTCGCGTACGACGTCGTGCGCCACATCGAGCGGCTGCCCCACGCGCCCCCGCGCGGCGTGCGGGCGCCCGACGCGCTCTGGATCTTCACCGACGTGCTCGTGGTCATCGATAACCTGCGCGCGCAGGCGCGGGTGGTGACGGGCGTGCCGGTCGCGGCCCGGGACGCGGCCGACGACGAGGCGCTGCGCGCGCTGCACGCCGACGCGGTGGGCCGGCTGGACGCGGCCGTCGCGCGGCTGCGCGCGCCGGCCGCGCTGCCGCCGCTCGACTTCGATCCCGACGCGCCGCCCGCGGCCGGGACGTCGACGATCACGCGCGAGCGGTTCGAGGCCAACGTCGACCGCATCAAGGAATACGTGCGCGCGGGCGACTGCTTTCAGGCGCTGCTCGCGCGGCGCATCCGCGTGCCGCACGACTTCGACGGCGCGGCCCTCTACCGCGCTCTGCGCGTGCTCAACCCGTCGCCGTACATGCTGCACCTCACGCTCGACGGGGTGGAACTCGTCGGGTGCTCGCCCGAGCTGCTCGTGCGCGTGGGGCCCGCCGCCGACGGGCCGCGCGTGACGGTGCGGCCGATCGCCGGCACGCGGCCGCGCGGGCGCACGCCCGAGGAGGACGCGCACCTCACGGCCGACCTGCTCGCCGACGAGAAGGAGCGCGCGGAGCACGTGATGCTGGTCGACCTCGGGCGCAACGACGTGGGGCGCGTGTCGGAGTACGGGAGCGTGGCGGTGACGAGTTTGATGCAGGTCGAGAAGTATTCGCACGTGCTGCACATCGTGTCGCAGATCGAGGGGCGGCTGCCGGACGACGCGTCGGCGCTCGGGGTGTTCCGCGCGACGTTCCCGGCGGGGACGATGACCGGGGCGCCGAAGGTGCGCGCGATGCAGATCATCGACGAGCTGGAGCCGGAACGGCGCGGGCCGTACGCGGGCGCCGTGGGGTACGTGGCCGCGGGCGACCGGCGGATGGACCTCGCGATCACCATCCGCACCTGCGTGATCGCGGGGGGCGAGGCGAGCGTGCAGACCGGTGCGGGGATCGTCTACGACTCCGACCCCGCGCGGGAGTGGGACGAGACCGAGAACAAGGCGCGCGCGATGTTGACGGCGATCGGGCGGGTGCGCCGCGCGGTCGTCCCCCCGGCCGGCGGTCCGGGGTAACTTCTCACGATGCCGTTCTTCCTCGCCGACACCGCGGGCGTGCGGATCACCGCGCTCGCCGAAGGCGGCGCGCTCGTCGTCGGGCGCGCGGCGGAGTGCGCGTTGCCGCTCGACGACCCCACGGTGTCGCGCCGCCACGCGGAGTTGATCGGCGCGCGCGACCACCTCGTCGTGCACGACCTCGGCTCGCGCAACGGGACGTACCGCAACGGCATCCGCGTGCAGACGGCGCGGCTGCGCGCGGGCGACACGGTGACGTTCGGCGTGGTCGCGCTCCGCGTGGAGCGTGAGACGTCGGAGTTCGCGGTCTACGGCGGCACGGGCGGCGCCGGGGTGGGCGCCGCGGGGGTGGGCGGCGCGGGAGCGGCCGGGACGGTGGCCGCGCCGCTCCCGTCGGCGGCGGCGCCCGAGGCGGGCGTGGAGCCGCCGATCGTCGCGGAACGCGGGGCCGAAGCGCCCCACGAGCTCACGGCCCGCCGGCTCGCGCTCCTGCTGGAGGCCGCGAAGGCGCTCGGCGGTGCGATCGACCCCGCGGCGGTGCACGAGCGCGTCGTGACGGCCGCGCTCCGCACGCTCGACGCCGACCGCGCCGCGGTGTTCCGCGCCGTGAGCTACGCCGACGAGCCGAACGCGACCGGGCCGCGCGGTCCGGACCCGGACTACGGCGCCGCGGACGTCGCCCTCGTGCCCGCCGTCGCGCGCGACCGGTGGGGCGCGGACCTCACGGCCTCGGGCGCGGTCCCCCTGCCCCGCTCGATCGCGCGCGCCGCGCTCGGCAGACGCGCCGCGCTGCTCTCGGTGGACGCGGCGGCCGACCCGCGCTTCGGCGGCCAGAGCGTGCTGCGGCAGCGGGTGCGGTCGGCGATGTGCGCGCCGCTGCTCGCCGCGGACGGCGTGCCGTTAGGCGCCCTCTACGTCGACAGCGCCGACCCGGTGCGCGCGTTCGCGGAGGCGGACCTCGACTTCCTCACCGCGTTCGCTGGGGTGGCCGCGGCCGCGCTCGAGAACGCGCGCCTCGCCGAGCGCGTGCGGCGCGAGGCCGTGTCGCGCGAGAACTTCGCCCGCTACTTCGCGCCCCCCGTGGCCGCGCGGATCGCGGCGAGCGACGCCCCCGCGCTCCCCGGCGGCGAGCGGCGAACCGTGGCCGTGCTGTTCGCCGACCTCCGCGGCTTCACGCGCCTCGCCGCGACGATGACGCCCGACGACGTGGCGGCCACGCTTTCGGAGTTCCTCTCGGCGATGGTCGAATGCGTGTTCCGGCACGGCGGCACGCTCGACAAGTTCATCGGCGACTGCGTGATGGCGCAGTGGGGCGCCCCGGAATCCAGCCCCGACGACGCCGACCGCGCGCTGCGCGCCGCCGTCGCGATGCACGAGGCGCTCGGCGCGCTCAACCGCGACCGGGTCATCCTGCGCGGGCGCCCGCCGCTTCGCATGGGAATCGGCCTCGCCTACGGCGAGGTGTTCGCCGGGAACATCGGCTCGGAGCGCCGCCTCGAGTTCACCGTCATCGGCGCCGCGGTAAACCAGGCCAGTCGACTGTGCGACACGGCGGGCCCGGACGAGATCCTCCTCAGCGACGCCCTCCGCCGCGCGCTCCGCGGCAATCTCGCTGGCGAGCCGGTGCCCCTGTGCTCGGTACTGGACGGGGCCGACCAGGGCGACGGCAACGCCGCACCCGCCTATCGCCTGGACCTCGACGCGCTCGCCGCGCGCGCCACCGCGGCAGACGTCGAGCGCGCCGCGCTCGGCGTCACCGGCGAGCACGCCACGGGCGCGGCTGGCGCGTGATCTCGCGTGCGACCTCGCGCGGGCGTGATGCGCGCGACCAGCGCGTGATCCGCGCGTGACCGCCACGGTCGTCCCGGCGGGGTACCTCGCGCTCGATCCGGCGCCGGCGGGGACCACGACGGTCGTGTGCCGGGGCGACGTGGCCGACGTCGTGCGCGCGCTACTCGCGCGATGTGGGACGCTCTACGCGTACGCGGCGTCGCACCCCGACCGCCGCGAGCTGCGCGGGCGCGGCGCCGCGTACGCGGTGCCGTTCGGCGCGGACGCGCTCGGCGGCGAGCGGCGCGTCGTCGTGCGCCACGGCTGGCGCGGAGGCGCGCTGCGGCGCGTGCGACGCGACCTCTTCTTTCCCCCGACTCGCGCACCGGTCGAGCTTGCGACGAGCGAGCGGCTGCGCGCCGCGGGCGTCCTGACGCCGGCGGTGGTCGCGTACGCGGTCTACCCGGCTCGGGCGGGGCTGCGGCGCGTCGACGTCGCGACCGCCCTCGTGCCCGACGGCGTCGACCTCGCGGCGGTGCTCGCGCGCGCCGAGGCGGACGCCACGCCCGACGCGGCCGGCGCCGGCGCGCACGCGGCGTGGGTCGGGCCGACGGCGGCGCTGCTCGCCGCGCTGGCGCGGGCAGGCGCGCGGCACCCGGACCTGAACGTGAAGAACGTGCTCCTCGCCCCCGCGGACGAGTCGCACGTGGACGACGCCGCGCGCGCATGGGTGCTCGACGTCGACGTGGCGCGCGTGCTCGCGGCGGACGTGGCTCCCGCAGCCGCGGCCGCGACGCTCGCGGCCAACCTCGCGCGCCTCGCGCGGTCGGCGCGGAAGTGGGCTGCCGCCAACACCCGGGGCGACGTGCCGGGCGCGGTCGCCCGCGCGCGCGTCGAGGCCGCGCTCGACGCCCTCGGCGAGCGCGCGCGCGCGGAGATCGCCCGCGCCGACCTCGGCGCGGCGCGGCTCCCTGGCGTCGCCCCGGTGCGCGCGTGACGTGAGGAGGGAGCCGTCCGCGCGCGACCCGCGCGCGCCGTACGCGGGCGTGCCGCTCCGCTCGGTGTGCGTGGTGATGATGAGCGCCGTGGGCGACGCGGTGCACGTGCTTCCGCTGCTCACGGCGCTCCGACGGCTGCCGGAGCCGCCGCGCGTGACGTGGGTGCTGCAGCCCGGGCCCGCGTCGCTCGTGCGGGGGCACCCGGCGGTGGACGACATCGTCCTGTTCGAGCGCGGGGCCGGGCTCGGCGCCTACCGCAGCGTGCGTCGCGCACTCGCGGCGCGCGGCCCGTTCGACTGCTGCCTCGACCTGCAGGTGTACCTCAAGGCGGGCGTGATCACCGCGCTCACGCCGGCGCGCGTGCGGCTCGGCTTCGACCGCGCGCGGGCGCGCGACTTCAACTGGGCGTTCACCAACGCACGCGTCCCGGCGCACCCCGTCCAGCACGTGCAGGACCAGTACTTCGAGTTCCTCGACGCGCTCGGCGTGCCTCACGCCGAGCCGCCGGTGTGGGACCTCGGTCCGCGCGCCGACGAGCGCGCCGCGCAGGCCGAGTTCTTCGCGCGCGTCGAGCGTCCGGTCGCAGCCGTGGTCGTCGCGACGAGCAAGCCGGAGAAGGACTGGCCGCCCGACCGCTGGGCCGCGGTGTGCGACGCGCTCTGGCACGACTACGGGCTGCAGCCGGTGCTCGTCGGCGGCCGCACGCCGCGCGAACTCGCCGCCGAGCGGGTGATCCTCGGCGCGGCGCGCGCCCCCGTCGTCTCCGCGTTAGGCAGCGGACTGCGCGGGCTCGTCGGGATCTTCGACGGGTCCGCGCTCGTGCTCTCGCCCGACACCGGGCCGTTGCACGTGTCGGTCGCCCTCGACCGGCCGGTGGTGTCGCTCATCGCCTACTCCAACCCCAAACGGGTGGGGCCGTACCGGCGCTTCCACGACCTCATGGTCGACGCGTACGGCGACCCCGGCGAGGACTACGCGCCGACGATGGAGAACCGGCCGGGGCGGATGGGGCGGATCACCGTCGCGGACGTGCTGACGCGCGTGGAGCGCTGGCGGGCGCGCTACGCGGGGCGTAGGGCGCCCGCCGGCGACGCCTAACGCCCCGGCGGCAGCGCGCGGGGCCCGCCCGGCCCCGCGGACAGCCCGCGCCGGCCCTCCGGTTCCGCGAGGCGGCGCGGCTCGCGCCCGCCCGCGACGCGCTTGGCCGCGGTCTTCGCCGCGTGCTTGGCGGCGTGCGGGAGGCGGAGCGGGTCGCTCATGGCGGAGCACTTGATGGGGAACGCGGTGCGCGCCGCCGCTGCACGATGCGGGCCCCGCCCCTCAGCCGGCGTCTGACGGGCGCAGCGCGCCGCCGAACGCGTACGCGACCCCCACCTCGGCGAGCAGCGCGACGAGGCGCACGAGCGACAGCCCCATCACCGCGAAGTAGTCGCCCTCGATTCGCTCGACGATCGTCGCGCCGTACCCCTGGATGCCGTACGCGCCGGCCTTGTCCATCGGCTCGCCGGTCGCCACGTACGCGGCGACCTCGCCATCGCCTAACGCGCGGAAGGTGACGCGCACGCGCTCGACTCCGGCGGCCTCCCGGGCCGGCGAGCCGCGGCGCACCGCCATCCCGGTGAACACCTCGTGCGTGCGACCCGCCAGCCGCGCGACCATCGCCCGCGCCTCGGCCGCGTCCCCGGGCTTGCCGAGGATCTGGCCGTCGACCACCACCGTCGTGTCGGCGGCGACCACGACCGACTCCGGACCGACCACCGCCGCCACGGCCTGCGCCTTCTCACGCGCGAGGCGCTCCACGTACGCGTCGGGCGCCTCGCCCGGGCGCACCGACTCGTCGACGTCGGCCGGGCGCACGACGTGCGCGATGCCGACCAGCGTCAAGAGGTCGCGCCGACGCGGAGACTGCGACGCGAGCACCACGGGGACGGCTTCCGGGACGCCCCCGGCCACGCCCTCGCGCACTGCCCTCTCATGTCGGCCGCTCACGCCTGCGCCTCGCGCTCGAGCCAGAGGGTGACCGGCCCGTCGTTCACCAACTCCACGTCCATCATCGCCCCGAATTCTCCCGTGTGTACCGTGGCACCGCGCGCGCGCAGATGCGCGACGAATGCGTCGTACAGCGGCTCGGCCACCTCGGGCCGCGCGGCCGCGACGTAGCTCGGCCGCCGCCCACGCGCCGCGTCGCCGTAGAGCGTGAACTGCGAGACGACGAGCAGCGCACCGCCGGCGACGTCGCCGAGCGCGCGGTTCATCTTGCCCTCGTCGTCCGGGAACACGCGCAGGCCGAGCACCTTGTCGGCCACCCACTCCACCTCGGCCTCGCCGTCCGCGTGCGTGACGCCGACGAGAAGCACGAGCCCGGGGCCGATCTCGCCCGTGGTTCGCGCCGCTCCGCTCGTGTCGCGCACGCGCACGGCCGCGCGCGACACCCGCTGCACGAGCACGCGCATCCGCGTCAGACGTGAGCGAAGGCCGCGCGGTGCACCCGCGTCGTGTCGCGCGGGGCGACGAATCGCAGGCGCACGCGGTCGCGCGCGGCGGTGGCGAGCGCGACCGGGCGCACGGAGGCAGGATGGAGGCGCATGGGAGCGAGCGTGAGGCGGCGCGGGTGGATTCCGGGCACGTGCGGCACCGACCCGGTGCCAGCGTACGTCACCGGGGTCGTGGCCGCCAGTGCGCCCACCCGCCCCCGCCGACTTGCGCGCGGGGCGCGAGTACAACGAGTGTTGGTCGGGACGTCGAGAGCGCGACGCTCCCGTAGACGCTCGTCGACTCCGCCACGGCTCGCCCATGAAACTCGGCTACACGAACACCACACGTCTCGCCGGCGTCGTCCCGCCCCCCGCCCGCACCGGCGACCGCCGGTCGGACCAGCGCCACGCGTGCCGCGGCGGCACGTGAGCGCGGGCGACGGGCCAGACGCGACGGCGCCCACCCTCTCGCACGTCGGCGAGGACGGCGCGGCGCGGATGGTCGACGTGTCGGCCAAGCCGGCGACCACGCGCGTCGCGCGCGCCGCGGGCGCGATCGTGATGAGCCACGCGGCGTTCGCCCTCGTCCGCGACAACGCGATCGCGAAGGGCGACGTGCTCGGCGTGGCGCGCGTGGCGGGGGTGATGGCGGCCAAGCGCACCGCGGACCTCGTCCCACTCTGCCACCCCGTACCACTCAGCGACCTGCAGGTGGACCTCGCGCTCGACGACGCGCTTCCGGGCGTCCGCGTCGAGACGACGGCCCGCACGGTCGCCGGCACCGGCGTCGAGATGGAGGCGATCGTCGCCGCGACGGTCGCGCTCGTCACCGTGTACGACATGGTCAAGGCGGCCGACCGCGCGATGACGATCACCGATGTGCGCCTGCTCGAGAAGTCGGGCGGGCGGAGCGGGCACTGGCGCCGGGAGGGCGCGGCGGACGGCGGCTGACCTCCGCCTGCCCGTCGCCCGCCCGTCGCGGGCGGCGCGCGGGTCGGGCCGCGTCGGCGGCGCCCCAGGTCGAGGCCGTCGTCTGCGGGCTCAGTAGCGCGGCAGCGCCGGGTCGACCTCCGCACTCCACCGGTCGATGCCGCCGGCGAGGTTGGCGACGCGCCCCACGCCCGCGGCCCGGAGCGCGTCGAGCGCGCGGCGCCCGCGCGCGCCGTGGTGACAGTAGACCACGGCCGCGCGCCCGCGGTCGAACGCCGCCGGGTCGGCCGCCGCCGCACCGAGCGTGCGTAACGGAGTGAGCCGTGCCCCCGGCAGCCGCGCGAGCGCGTACTCCCACGGTTCGCGCACGTCGACGAGTTGGATGTCCTCGCCGGCCGCCAGCCGCGCCGCGAGCTCCCGGGGCGTCACCTCGTCGGCGTCCGCCGTCTCGCCCTGCGGGTCGCCGCACGGGTCCTCGACCGACTCGTCGGCGAGCGGGCCATCGCGGCGCGCGCCCGCCCCGCACGCCGGGCACGCCGGGTCGCGCCGCACGCGCATCGTGCGGAAGTCCATGCGCAGCCCGTCGACCATGAGCAGCCGCCCAACGAGCGGCTCCCCGACGCCGAGCAGCAGCTTCAGCGTTTCGGCCGCCTGGATCGTCCCGACGAGCCCCGGAAGCACGCCGAGCACCCCGCTCGCCTCGCACGAAGGCGTGGTGCCGGGCGGCGGTGGGACGGGGAAGAGGCACCGGTAACACGGCCCCGGCCCGTCGGTGCCGCCGGACGCGGCCAGCACGGTGGCCTGCCCCTCGAACCGGAACACGGCGCCGTACACGTTAGGCACCCCGAGCCGCACGCACGCGTCGCTCGTGAGGTAGCGGGTGCGCAGGTTGTCCGAGCCGTCGACCACGACGTCGTACCCGCGCACGAGGTCGAGTGCGTTGGCCGCGGTCAGGCGCAACGCATGGGCCGCGACCTCGACCCCGGGGTCGAGCGCGCGCAGCCGGTCGCGCGCACTCTCCACCTTCAGGCGCCCCACGTCCGCCGTGCCGTGCAGGAGCTGCCGCTGCAGGTTGTGCAGCGCGACCCGGTCGGGGTCGACGATCCCGAGGTGCCCCACGCCGGCCGCGGCGAGGTAGAGTGCGGCGGGCGAGCCGAGCCCCCCCGCGCCGACGAGCAGCACGCGGGCACGGCGCAGGCGCGCCTGTCCCGCGGCCCCAACGTGCGGGAGCGCGATCTGTCGCGCGTGGCGCGCGGCGTCGACCCCGACCGTCCCGCTCACGCGACGCACACCACGCGGCCGGCCTCGAGCCGGACGACGACGTCGGCGACGCGCCGCGCCTCGGCGGGGTCGTGGGTCACGAACAACATGGGTACACCGGTGCGGGCGTGGAGCGCGAGCAGTTCGTCGCCGAGGCGAGCGCGGAGCGGCGCGTCGACGGCGGAGAGGGGCTCGTCGAGGAGCAGGAGTGTGGGGTCGGGTGCGAGCGCGCGGGCGAGCGCGACACGCTGCTGCTGGCCACCCGACAGCTCGCGCGGGCGCCGCCGCTCCATGTCGGGCAGCCCCACCAGCGCGAGCAACTCGGCCGCGCGCGCGGCACGTGCCGCGCGCGGGCCGCCGAGTCCGTACGCCACGTTCGCGCCCACCGTGAGATGCGGAAACAGGGCGTACTGCTGAAACACGTACCCCACGCGCCGCGCGCGCGCGGGGAGGTCCACGCTGGCGTCTCGGTCGTAGAGCGCGCGTCCGCCGCAGGCGATACGCCCGGCATCGGGACGCAGCAGTCCGGCCACGGCGCGCAGCGTGAGCGTCTTCCCCGCCCCCGACGGTCCGACGATCGCGGCCACCCCGCCCGGCACCGCGAACGCGACGTCGAGCGCGAAGCCGGGCAGCTGGCGTCGGACGCGCACTTCTAGCCCGCTCACGACGCCGCGCGGCGGCCGCCGTACGCGAGGAGCGCGAGCGCGCAGAGCGCGGTGACGGAGAGCAGCCCGGCGAGCCACGCCGCCCGCGACGCGTCGCCCGATTCGAAGGCGTCGTACACCGCGAGACTCGCCGTCTGCGTGCGCCCGGGGATGTTGCCGGCGAGCATCAGCGTGGCGCCGAACTCGCCCATCGCGCGCGCGAAGCAGAGCGCCGCGCCGGCGAGTATCCCGCGCGCGGCGAGCGGCACGGTCACCGTCAGGAACACCGACAGCTCCGACCGCCCGAGCGTGCGCGCCGCGTCCTCGAACACGGCGTCCACCTGCTCGAACCCGGCCTGCGCCGCGCGAACGAGGAAGGGCGACGCGGCCACCGTGGTCGCGAGCACCGCCGCGGCCGGCGTGAACACCACGGGCCGCCCGAAGACCGCCTCCACGAGGCGGCCTAACGGCGCCGGCCGACCGACGACCACCAGCAGGTAGTAGCCGAGCACCGTGGGGGGCAGCACCATCGGGAGGAGGACGAGCAGCTCGAGTGCCCCACGCCCGGGGAAGCGGCGGCGCGCGAGCAGCCACGCGAGCGGCACGCCGAACGCCGCCGCGATCAGCGTCGCCGTGGACGCGACGCGGAGCGAGAGCGCGAGCGGCGCGAGGTCGCCCACGCCGAGCGCCGTCACGGCCGCGGCGCGGCGGCCGGAGGTGCGGCGGCTGGAGGCGCGGCGGCCGCGGGCGGCGGCCCGAAGCCGTAGCGTCGCAGCACCGCGAACCCCGGCGCGCCGGTCGCGTACTCGACGAACCGCGCGGCCGCCGCCGGCTGGGCGCTGCTGGCGACCACGGCCGCGGCCTGGCGGATGGGCGCGTACAGCGTCGTGTCGACGAGGGCATACGCCGCACCCGGGGCCGCCGCGCCGAGCGACGCGCGCGCGACGATCCCCGCGTCCGCGTTGCCGCCGACGACGAAGCGGTACGCCTGGGCGACGTTCGGCGCGTACACCACCTTCGCGCGCACCGCGTCCCAGAGCCCCGCGCGTTCGAGCGCCTGGCGCGCCGCGCGTCCGTACGGCGCGTGCGCGGGGTCGGCGATGACGACCGTGCGCACACCCGGCCGCGCGAGGTCGGCGAGCCGCGACGCCTCCGGTGCGCCGCCGGCGGTCGCGCCGCGCGCCATGACGAGCGCGAGCCGCCCGACGGCGTACACGCGCGACGTGCCGCCCACGACGGCCCGCCGCGCGGCGAGCCCCGCGATGGCCGCCTGGTCCGCCGCGAAGAAGGCGTCGGCGGGCGCGCCGTTCGCGATCTGCGTGGCGAGATCGCTCGTCGCGCCGAACACGAGCGTCACGCTGTCCCCACCCGCCCGGCGGTACGCGGCCGCCACCTCGGGCAACGCCTCACGCAGGTCGGCCGCAGCGAAGACGAGCAGCGGCGCGGACGGCCGCCACGGCGCGCTGGCCGCGCCGCACAGCGCGGCCGCCGCGCCCCACGCGAAGGCGCGCCGTCCGTTCACCCGCCCACCTGCGACAGCGCCCGCAGCCCCCCCGTCCGCAGCTGGAGCAGCGCGTGCTCGCGCGGCTTGGCGGCGAGCGCCGCGCGCACGTGGGGCGCCAGCGACTCGCCGCGGCGCAGCGGACCGCGCAGGTCCACCTCGTCGTCGCCGTAGAGGCAGGTGCGCAGCCGCCCGTCCGCTGTCAGCCGCACGCGGTTGCACGACGCGCAGTAGGTGTGCGTCATCGGCGTGATCACGCCGATCCGCCCCGCCGCGCCCGGCGCCGCGTAGTACGCCGCCGGCCCGTTGCCGGCGAGCGCGGGCCGTCCGTCCCCCGCCCCGCCGACGGGCGCGAGTCCGCCCCACGGGGCGAGCGCGTCGGCCGCGCGTGCCAGCACCTCGTCGCTCGGCACCACGCGCGCCAGCACGTCGTCGCCGTACAACTCGGCCAGCTCGCCCACCGGCATCAGCTCGATGAACCGCACCGCCCACGGGCGGTCGACCGTGAGGCGTGCGAAGTCGCCGACCTCGTCGTCGTTGATGCCGCGCACCACGACGACGTTGAGCTTGACCGGCGTGAGCCCCGCCGCCTCGGCCGCGTCGCCCGCGCGCACGGGGTCGAGGCCGAGGTCGCGGCGTGCGATCGCGGCCACGCGGTCGGCGCGCAGCGAATCGGCCGAGATGTTCACGCGGTCGAGCCCCGCGTCGGCGAGCCGCCGGGCGAGGTCGGGGTCCTGGCAGAAGCGCACGCCGTTGGTCGAGAGCGAGATCTCCTCGAGGCTCTCGACCGCGCGCAGCCGCGCCACGAGTCGATCCAGGTTGGGGCGAATCGTCGGCTCGCCGCCCGTCAGGCGCACGCGGCGCAAACCCAGCGGGGCGAGTTCCGCGACCACGCGGACGATCTCGTCGTCGGTGAGCACGTCGCCCTTCGGCAGCCACGGCAGCCCCGCCGCGGGCATGCAGTACACGCAGCGAAAGTTGCAGCGGTCGGTGACCGACACGCGCAGGTACTCGATCGACCGCCCGAACTGGTCGAGGAGCGGCGCCCGGGCGGGCGCGTGGGCGGGCGCGTTGGCCGGCGCGCGGTGGGGCGGGCGCGGTACGACGCGCGGGGGCATGAGGGTCACGAGGACACGGCTGGGGCAACGGCCGTACCGCCCGCCCCGGGCGCGGCCGTCGGGTCGAGCCACTCGCGCGTGCCGTCGGCGTAGTGCTCGCGCTTCCAGATCGGCACGCGCCGCTTGAGCTCCTCCACCACGTAGCGCACCGCGTCCATCGCCGGCGCGCGGCGCGCGTGCGCCGCCGCGACCGCCACGCTCGCCTCGCCGATGCCTAACGTCCCCAGCCGGTGCTCCGCGGCGATCCGCGGCGGCCCCTCGGCCGTCCCGAAGCGCTCCGCCGCCTCGCCGACGATCGCGGCCAGCTCGCGCGCGGCCATCGCCTCGTACGCCGTGTAGTCGATCCCCGTCACCGGGCGCCCGTCGTTCACCTCGCGCACCGTGCCGACGAACAGCGCCGTCGCCCCGTGCCCCGCGTCCGCCACTTCCGCGAGCAGCGCCGCCGGCTCGAGCGGCCGCTCCACGATCGCGGTCCGACCGCCGGCCACGTCAGCCACCCGCCACGGGCGGAATCAGCGCGACCTCGTCGCCGTCGGCCAGCACGTGCCCTGCCGACGCGTACGCCGCGTTCACGGCGACGAGCGGCGCGGGCGGCAACCGCCCGGCGCCGGGCAGCGCGCGCACGTGGTCGAGCAGCGCGCCGACCGTCGCCGGCGCGCGCAGCGTCACGGGTACCGACGAGCGCCCGAGGGCGTCGGCGTACGAGGCGAACAGCAGGGTGGTCACCGTGATCTGCGAGCTCATGCGGACTCGGTGGGAGAACGCCGGCGACGGAAGCGTCGTCAGCCTCTCAATGTACCCGCGACGGGCGGTATCGGCGCACGACGACGCGCTCCCGCGCGCCCGAGTTGCCGCGGCCCGACGCGCGAGCGAGCTTCGCGCACCATGCCCCGCCCACCACGCCGCCGCGCGACGGCCGCCCCGGTCGCCCTCGCCCTTGCCGCGCTCACCGTCGTCGCCGCGTCGCTCCAGGGCCAGGCGCCCGCGCCGCGCACGCCGTTCCAGCAGCTCCTCGACGAGCACTGGCAGTGGGTCCTGCGCGACAACCCGCTCCTCGCCACGACGCTCGGCGTCCGCGCGTACGACGCCGAGCTGGGCGACCTCACGCTCGCGGCCATGGACCGGCGCGCGCGCGAGGCCGCGGGCTTCCTCGCGCGCGCGGACGCGCTCGACACCGCGCGCCTCGCGCCCGGCGAGCGCGTCTCGCGCGCCATCCTCCGCCGCGACCTGCAGGAGATGGTCGAGGCGAACGGCTTCGGACAGCGCACGGTGCTGTTCACCACCTACTCCGGGTGGCACACCGCCTTCGCGGACCTTCCCGACCGGCACCCGTTCCGCGACCGCGCCGACTACGAGGCGTACGTGGCGCGCCTCGCCGCCTTCCCGCGCTACAACCGCGGCGGCATCGCGACCACGCGCGCCGCGCTCGCCGGCGGCTTCGCGCAGCCGTGCGCGCCGTTCGTCGGCTATGAGGGCACGATGCGCGGCGTGATCGCCGGCCCGCCCGACTTGTCGCGCTTCCTGCAGCCGTTCGCGCGCCGGCCGGCGTTCATCCCCGACTCGGCCTGGACCGGGCTCCGCGAGCGCGCCGTCGCCGCCGTGCGCGACTCGGTCTACCCGGCCTACGCGGCGCTCCTCTCGTTCTACCAGCACGACTACGCGCCGCGCTGCCGCGCCGCGGCCGGGGTCTCGGCCACGCCCAACGGCGCGGCCTATTACGCGTTCCGCGTGCACCGCGAGACGACCACCGACCTCACGCCCGACCAGATCCACACGCTCGGCCTGTCGGAGGTCGCGCGCATCGGGGCGGCGATGGATTCGCTCGCCGCGCGCGCCGGCTACGCCGACCGTACCGCGTTCGTCGCGCACCTGCGGAGCAACCCGCAGTACTACCCGACGACGCCGGCGGAGCTGCTCGCGGCCGCCTCGGTGCTCGCCAAGCGCATCGACGGCGAGATGCCGAAGTACTTCGGCCGACTGCCGCGCCTCCCCTACACCGTGCGCGCCATCCCCGACGCGATCGCGCCGGGCACGACGACCGCCTACTACGGCCCGGGCTCGCTCGAGGGGGGGCGCCCGGGCATCTACTGGGTGAACACGAGCAAGCTCGACCAGCGGCCTTACTACGAGCTGCCCGCGCTCACGATGCACGAGGCGGTACCCGGGCACCACCAGCAGATCGCGCTCGCGCAGGAGCTGGACCTGCCCCCCTTCCGCCGCTACGGCGTCGCCTTCACGGCGTTCACGGAAGGGTGGGGTCTGTACGCCGAGCGGTTGGGCATCGAGATGGGGCTGTACGACACGCCCGAGAAGGAGATGGGGCGGCTGAGCTACGAGATGTGGCGCGCCTGCCGGCTCGTGGTCGATGCGGGCATGCACGCCAAGGGGTGGACGCGCGACCGCGCGATCGCCTACATGCTGGAGCACACCGCGCTCTCGCGCGCGAACGTCGAGGCGGAGGTGAACCGCTACGTCACCTGGCCCGGCCAGGCCACCGCCTACAAGGTCGGCGAGCTACGCATCCGTGAGCTGCGCGCGCGCGCGGAGCGGCGGTTGGGCGAGCGCTTCGACCTGCGCGCGTTCCACGACGCCGTGCTCGCCAACGGCCCGGTACCCCTCGACGTGCTCGAGGCGCAGGTGGAGGCGTGGATCGCACGGAGCGAGAGCGCGGGGGGCGGCGCCGGGGCGGCGCGGGGCACGCGATAGCCGCGCTCGGGGTCCGTCAGGCGCCCCCGCGATGCTCCCCGTGGTGCACCATGCCCTCCATCCCCGGCATCCCGTCGTGCGCATCATGCGCGCCCGCCGCGCGGCGCCACGTCGGCCGGAGGCGGCCGAACACCATCCCGCCCACGGGCGTGCGCGACCCGTACGCTCCGCGCAGCGAGGCGGGCACCACGTTGATCGTGCCCATCCCCCCGAGTCCGAACGTGACGCCGCGCACGCGGCCGAGTTCGCGGATGTAGCCGAGCGAGAGCGCGCCGACGGTGTAGCGGGCGTCCGGCGGCGTCGCGCTCGGCAGCAGCCCCGCGGTGGTGGGCGTTGCGGTTGGGAGCGAAGCGGCGGCCGGGGCGCCGGCCACGGCGTCGAGCGCGAGGTCCTCGACCCCTTTCTGCACGACCTCGGCGCGGCCGAACACGGTGTTGCGCGCGTCGAGCACCGCCTCCGACTCGAGCAGTCCGCTGTGCGAGAGGCCGGGCTGCGCGGCGTACCGGTTGGCGCCCCAGACGACGGTGGTCGCCCACTGCCCGTCGGCACCCAGCCGCGCGCCGTACATCGCGGAGGCGTCGAGGCGGTGGATCGACTCGTCCGGGTGCAACGCCTCGGGGCTGCGCAGGTAGCCGTAGCTGCCGCTCAGGCTCCACGCGCCCGACGGGTTGACGGTGACGCGCCCCGCGTACGAGTCGAGGCGGATGGGGTTGATGCCGTAGCGGTGCTGGTCGGGCTCGCGGCCGTTGAACGCCGAGGCCTCCAGCTTCAGCGCGTGCGTGAAGAGCCCGGCCGTGAGCACGCCGAAGCTGGTGTGCGTCGCGTCCTGCCAGTGGTGGCCGAGCGGCGCGGTGGGGACGTCCATCGCCGACGGGCGGTGCATGAAGGCGACCGGCCCGAGCGCCGGCTCGCCCGACGGCGCGGCGTAGAGCGAGATGCCTAACGTCCGGGTGATCGGCCGCTCGTACAGCGCGCCGAGCTCCATGAAGAAGTTGTGCGGGTGCTGCCGGTCGTGCAGCGGCTGCCCGTCGTAGCTCTCGCCGCTCTGCAGGAGCAGCGGGTAGCCGCGGCCGGTCACGGTGGCCGGGTCGAGGCTGAGCATCGTGCGCGCCTGGAAGCGCCCGCCCCCGAGTTCGCGCGAGGCCATGAACATCCCCCAGTTGAGGGAGCCGAACTGGCGCCCGCCGCGCGGGCCGCCCTGCGCGTCGTACTGGCCGAAGACGAAGCCGTGCGCCATGAGGTCCCACGAGCCGGCGGACGTCATGTACGACGGCAGCGGGACCGCGTCGGGGATCCACGTCGTGCCCGACCCCATGCGGTCCATCGACACGCCGAGCGGATCGCGCGCGTGCATGGTCATGCCGGCCATGCCCGTTCCGGGCGTGGCCATGCCGGGCATCGTCATCCCGGCCATGGCGTCGGTCGTGTCGGCCGGGCGGCGCGGCGGGGGCTGCTGACCGGCGAGCGGCGCCGCGGCGAGGACGGACGGGACCAGCGCCGCGAGCGGGACGACGCGCCCGAGGCCGCACGCGCCCGAGGGGACACGGCGCACGCCGCTAGCGGCTGTGCGTGTACATGAGATCCACCAACTCGTCGTACATCGCGTCGGCCTGCTCGGGCGTGCCGCGGATGGCGCCCGCCGCGCAGTGCTTGAGGTGGTTCCGCATGAGTTCCCGTCCGACCGCGCGCAGCGCCTCGTGCACCGACGAGATCTGCGTCAGGATGTCGGCGCAGTAGCGGTCGTTCTCGACCATCTGCTGCAGGCCGCGCACCTGCCCCTCGATCCGACGGAGGCGCTTCTGGTTGCGCGCCTTGACGCCCGGGTCGACCGCCACGGCCTTGCGCCCGTCGTCCGCGGCCGGGCCGCAGCCACACCCGCAGGCGGCCGGCGTGGGCGCGGCCGGTGGGGCGGCGAGGGGTTCGCGCGCGAGGGGTTCCGCGACGGGGGGCGTGGCCGCGAGGCCGGACTTTCGGGCGGGCATGGTCCGGGGCGTCGTGTGTTAGGCGAACCGCGCCCGGCGCAGGCGCAGGCTGTTGGACACGACCGTAAAGGAGCTGAACGCCATGGCCGCGCTCGCGAGGATGGGGCTCAGCAGCAGGCCGAACGCGCGGGTAGAGCACGCCGGCGGCGACCGGGATGCCGATCACGTTGTACGCGAACGCCCAGAACAGGTTCTGCCGCATCGTGCGCATCGTGCGCCGCGAGAGCGCGACCGCGCGGCCGACGCCGGCGAGGTCGCCGCGCAGCAAGGCGACGTCGGCCGCCTCGACCGCCACATCGGCGCCGCCCCCCACGGCGATGCCCACGTCGGCCTGCGCGAGCGCCGGCGCGTCGTTCACGCCGTCGCCGACCATCGCGACCACGCGCCCCCCCCGCTGAAGCTCCTGCACCGCGGCCACCTTGCCCTCGGGCAACACCTCGGCCACCACGCGGTCGATTCCCGCCGCGCGCGCCACCGCCTCGGCCGTCTGGCGGAGGTCGCCGGTGAGCATCACGACGTCCAGCCCCATCGCGCGCAGCCCGTCCACGGCCGCCCGCGTGGTCGGCTTGATCGGGTCGGCGACGGCGATCACGCCGGCCAGCCGCCCGTCGACCGCGACGTACATCGGCGTCTTCCCCTCGCGCGCCAGTCGCGCCAGCTCGCCCGCGAGCGGCGCGACGTCGACCGCCCAACCGGTCATCAGCGCCGCGTTGCCGACCGCGAGCCCGTGCCCGTCGACCGCGCCCGTCGCGCCGCGCCCGGTCTCCGACGCGAACGCCTCGGGGATCGCCAGCGCGAGGCCGCGGGCGCGCGCCGCGCGCACGATGGCGTCGGCGAGCGGGTGCTCGCTCAGCGTCTCGAGCGAGGCGGCGAGGGCGAGCAACGCGTCGTCGGTGAGCGCCGCGGCGCCAAGCACGACGCCGGGCGCGAGCACGACGTCGGTCACGGTCGGCCGCCCCTCGGTCACGGTGCCCGTCTTGTCGAGCACCACCGTGGTCACGTCGCCCGCGCGCTGGAGCGCCTCGCCCCCCTTGATGAGGATGCCCAACTCCGCCCCGCGTCCGGTGGCGACCATCACGGCCGTGGGCACCGCGAGTCCCATCGCGCAGGGGCACGCGATGATCAGCACCGCGATCGCGGCCGCGATCGCGCGCACGAGCGCGGCCCCGTCGACGGCCCCGCCCGTCGCGCGCGCGGCGACGAGCCACGCCGCGAACGTCAGCGCGGCCAGCAGCATCACCGCGGGCACGAAGACCGCGCTGATCCGGTCCGCGAGCGCCTGGATCGGCGCGCGCGTGCCCTGCGCGTCGCGCATCAGCTGCACGATCTGCGCGAGCACGGAGTCGCGGCCTAAGCGTGGTCGCGCGGTAGCGGAACGCGCCCGTGCGGTTGACGGTCCCGCCGATCACGCGCGCGCCGACGCCCTTCTCTACCGGCAGCGACTCGCCCGTCAGCATCGACTCGTCCACCGCGCTCGCGCCGCTCAGCACCTCGCCGTCCACCGGCACCCGCTCGCCCGGGCGCACGACCACGACGTCGCCGCCGCGCACGCTCTCCACCGGCACGTCCACCTCGGCCGTGGCGCCGTCCGGCGTCGGCCGCACGACGCGCGCCGTCTTCGGCTGCAGCGCCGCGAGCGCGCGCAGCGCCTGCGACGTCTGCCGCTTCGCGCGCGCCTCGAACGCGTTTCCGGTCAGGACCAGCGCGATGATGAGCACGACCGCCTCGTAGTACACGTCGGGCGCGAGCCCCGCGCGCCGAAACACGCCCGGCGCGACCGTCGCGACGGTCGAGTAGAGGAACGCCGCGCCGGTGCCGACGGCGACGAGGGTGTTCATGTCGGCCGCGCGGTGCCGCAGTGCGGCCCACGCGCGCGTGTAGAAGTGCCGCCCCGCCCACGCCATCACGCCGAGCGTGAGGACCAGCAGGGCCCACGAGATCGCGCCGGGTGGCACCGCGTACAGCCACGGCAGCGCTCCTCGGAGCGCGGGCGTGAGCGCCGTCATCGCCCAGCGCATGAACGGGTCGACGACCGCTCCGCCGCCCGCCGCCCCGTGCGCCTGCTCGCCGGCCATGAGCGGCATCGACGCGACCATCGCGACCACGCCGACCACGGCGCTCGCCACGGCGCGTGTGCGCAGGGCGCGGAACTCGTCCGCCTGCGCCTGGTCGCGCGCGGCCTGCGCGTCGAACGCCGAGACGTCCGGCGCGGGGCGCTCCGCGCCGTAGCCGGTCCGCTGAATGGCCGCGACGAGCGCGTCCGGCGTGGTCGCCGCGGGGTCGTAGACGACCGTGGCGTTGCCCATCATCAGATTGACGGCCGCGTCCACGACGCCGGGGGCCTTGCCGAGCGTGCGCTGCACGCGCCCCTGGCACGCGGCGCACGTCATGCCGGTCACCGGGATCACGATCCGGGCGGCCGACGCCGGCGCGGAGTGCGCTGCGGTCGTGGGCGGAGTCGATGCGGTGGTCGTCATCACGAGTCGGGGGCGGACGTCCGTGCGGTGGGATCCCACCAGGTGCGGCTACTCCTCAAATCTATGGTACCCCCTGGGGGTATACAACCGCGTGCGCTTGCACGCCCGCCTTGTCGGACAGCGAGATGTTCTACATGCTCGTCCCCGACCCGTCGGGCGCGATCAACGGGAACGCGCGCACGAAAGACTTCGTCGCCCGCACGTCCGTCGCCACGCTGGGGCACGAGTCCCAGCACCTCATCAACGCGTCGCGGCGGCTCTACACGCTCGACACGCCCAACTATCTCGAGGAGCTCTGGCTGAACGAGGGGTTGAGCCACATCGCCGAGGAGCTCGATTTCTACCGCGCGTCCGGTCTCGGGCCGGCGGGGCAGCCGGGACAGTCGCCCCGGGACCGGCTCACGCCGTCGGCGATCAGCGCGGCGGCCGGGGGGCTCGCGGCCCTCAACGGCTACGAGGTCCAAAACCTGGCGCGGCTCGGGCTCTACCTCAAGGCGACCGCGCGGTACGGACCGTACGTCCCCGAGACGAGTTCCGGGGCGACGACGACGTACGACTTCCTCGAGATGCGCGGGGCGATCTGGTCGTTTCTCCGCTACGCGGCCGACCGGAGCGGGAAGACGGACAGCGCCTTCTTCCAGCCGCTCGTCAA
Organism: uncultured Gemmatimonadales bacterium; assembly: GCA_963851265.1. GTDB lineage: Bacteria > Gemmatimonadota > Gemmatimonadetes > Gemmatimonadales > Gemmatimonadaceae > BPUI01. The sequence goes on along the minus strand of CAWKNZ010000005.1, from coordinate 150,219 downwards.
CAGCACGCAGGCGGGGCTCGCCAACCTGCAGACCGCGACGGGCCTCGGTCCGTCGCTCACCGACTGGTTCCGCGACTGGGCCGTGTCGAACTACGCCGACGGGGCGGTGCCGGCGCTCGACGGGTCGCCGCTCGCGGCGCGCTACCGGCAGGCGAGCTGGGATTTCCGGCAGGTGCTGACCGGCTTCACGCTGCAGGGTGGAGGGAAGATCAACGGGGGCGTGTACCCGCTCACGACGCGCGCGTTGTCGGACGGGCAGGCGCAGACGGTTCCGCTGCGCGGTGGCACGACGGCGTACTTCGAGTTCACGGTGCCGGCCGGCGGCCAGGCCACGGTGCGCACGCAGGCCGCCTCGGCGGGCGCGCTGCCGAGCACGATGCGGGTGAGCGTCGTCGCGCCCGGCGCGGCGACGCCGGAGGCGGCGGTGGTGAACTACGACGGCGGCGCGGGCGGCACCGTGTCGGTGGCCAACGGCGGCGCGAGCAGCGCGCGCTACGCCCTCGTCCTCTTCGACGCCGACCCGAGCTACGACGCGACCCAGACCGTGACCGGAACGGGGCTCGCGGCTGCGCCGGTCCCGCTGGTCGCCGCAGCTGCGGTCGCGGGTCCGATCCAGGCTCGGCGCGCCGCGACGGCGCGCCGCGGTCAGATCCCGATGTTCAGTCGCACCTGCACGCTCCGCGGCCGGCCGACCGACGCCCCGCTGAAGAACGCACCTTTGAGCAGGTAGGTCTTGTCGAACAGGTTCTCGACGTAGAGCTCCGGACGCACCACCGCACCGCGCGTCAGGAACGTGTAGCCGGTGCTGAGGTTCACGATCGCGCTCGGCTTGACCTTGGTGCCGCGGTTGAAGTCGAACAGCCCCGTCCCGTACTGGCACTCGCAGTCGGCCGGCTGCACGCCGTTGGTCAGTCCGCTCCCGTAGATCCCCGTCGCGCTCACGTAGAAGTGGCGCGCGCTGTAGAACCCGCTCGCGACGAGCGAGAGTCGCTGGTCGTGGTCGAGGTCGAAGTACCCGCCGGGCGGCACCACGGGGAAGAACCCGCCCGTCACCGGCCCGAGCCCGTACGCGTGGTTGAGCGACGCGTTGATGTAGCCCGAGAACGGCCCGGGCGGGCGGATCTCGACCACGCTCTCGATTCCCGTCACGCGCACCTGCGCGATGTTCACCGAGGTGGTGATCGCCGACCCCGGCACGGTGTTGTCGTCGATCCCCGGCGACGAGTTCTTGCGGTAGCCGGCGAGCTTGATCGAGGACCCGAGGAACGGCAGCCGTTGGACCGCGCCGATTTCGTAGAACGAATCGCGCTCGGGGAGCGTCGGGTTGGGCGTCACGGAATCGCCTAACGCCGAGCTGGTGATCGCGCGCAGGTCCTCGACGTTGGTCGGGACGAAGAGGCGCCCGTAGTAGGCGTAGAGCGTCGTCGACGAGGACGGGAAGAAGTTGAGCCGGACGCGCGGGCTCAGCTGGTGCTGCGTCCCGGCGAACGGCGCGCGGTGGGCGTCGTAGCGCACCCCCGTGCGGAGCTCGAACCACTCTACGGGGGCGAACGCCGTCTGCGCGTACACCCCCACGTCCGACCCGCGGAGCGCGGAATTGGACCCCGGCCCGCTGTTCCCCGCGTTGTCGAGCGAGCTGAAGTCCTCGTGCCCCCGCGTGACCGACGACTGGGTCCCGACCTTGACCTCCAGCTCGCGCAACGGGTGCGCCGTGTAGGCGGCGACGAGGCCGTACGCGTCGAAGTTGCGCCGCTCGGCGAGACTGTACGGGACGGTGTCCGGCGCGAACACGAATTGCGCCTGGTCGCGCGGGTCTGGTGAGTAGTTGAGCGAGCCGTGTCGGTAGTAGACCGCGCCGAAGAAGTCGGCCGGCGCGCCCGCGACCGACGTCGACGTGGAGCTCGTGTTGGTCGACGTCGCCGACGCCTGGCCGCCTGCGGCACCGCCGCCGGCACCGCCGCCGGCACCGCCTCCCGCGCCGCCGAACTGGTGGCGCCAGCTCAGGTTGACGAACGCGTTGCGGTCCCGCTGCCGGTCGTTGCTGAACACGCCGCCCGTCGAGTCGTACGGCACCGCGAAGTTCGTCGTCGACAGGTTGGCGTCGAGGTTGACGACGTCGTTGGGCCCGGCCGTGTACTGCACCTTGCCGAAGCCGAACAGGTCACGCCCGTCGTTGTGGAAGTTGAGCGACTTGTTGCCGGCCGTGTCGAACACGAGCGGCTCGCGGCGCATGTCGCTGAACTGCCGGCTCCCCGCGACGAAGAACCCCCAGCGGCCGGCGTTCGTGCTCGCGCTCACGGACTGGCCGTTGAGCCCGCGGTTCCCGACGGTCGAGGCGCCGTCGAACGCGCCCGCGTAGGTGCCGACGTTCGCGTGGAAGCCGCCCGCCGGGATCCGCGTCTTCACGTCGACGATCGCCGCGTTCTTGTTGCCGTACTCGGCGTCCCACCCGCCGGTGATGAAGTCGATCTGGTTGACGACCTGCGGGTCGAAGAGCTCGTTGAGCGAACCCGAGATGCCCGCCGGGACCGGGACGCCGTCGATGACGTAGGTGTACTCGGCGTGCTGCCCGCGGATGTGCACCTCGCCCGTCGGCGCGCGCGCCGCGCCGGCAATGGTCTGCTGCAGGATCTGCGACGTCGTGTTGGTCGGCGCGCCGCGGTACTCGTTCTGCTGGAAGGTCTGGTTGCCGGTCCGCGTGTCGACCGCGACCGGCGCGCTCGCGGTGATGTTGACCCCGGTGAGAGCGGTCGCGACCGTGGTGAGCGCAAAATCGACGCTGCGCGTCGCGGCCCCGGCGGCGCCCACGTCGAGCGCGCGGTCCCCGGCACGGAAGCCGATGAAGCGCGCCGACACGACGTAGTGCCCGGAAGGCAGGTTGTGCAGCGTGTAGCGGCCGAACGCGTCGGTCTGCGCGTTCGCGACGACCTGCCCGTCGCGTCGCGCGCTGACTTCGGCAGCTTCGAGCGGGCGGCCCGACGCGCTGTCGCGCACCGTACCGACGATGTCGCCGGCCATGCGCGCGACCGCGGCGTGTGCTCGGCTACGAGCAGGGATGGCCGCCGCGATGATCGCGGTCGACGGCGTGGGGACGGAAGCGGGGAGCACGGGCATCAGCGCCAACGGGACGAGGAGACCGACGCGTGCGCACAGGTGCGCGTGCCGGCCGGTGCAGTATCGCGCACGCCGCCCGAGCCCCCGCACGCACTCCGACGAATGGTCGTCCCGCGGCCACCACTGGTGGCGCGCGCGCGGTGGTCGGTCCCTACAGCCGCAGCAGCCGGTCGCGGACGTAGCGCGAGCGGAGCCGGCTCACGGGGATCTGCATGCCCCCCGCGAGGGTGACGACGTACGTGCCGCCCGGCATCGGGCTCACGACGCGGATCGCGTCGACGCGCGCGAGCGCGCCGCGCGACAGGCGCACGAACGCCCCCGCGGGGAGGCGGACTTCGAGATCCTTGAGGCGGTACGAAATCGTGTGCCGCTCGCCGCCGACGGTGTGCACGTGCAGGAGTTCCCCGTCGGCGACGACGGCGAGCACCTGCGCGACCGGGACGAGGAGCACGTCGTCGCGCCGCCGCACCGGAATGCGGTCGAGCGGCGCCCCCGCGCGCCGCACGCGCGGGCGCTCGACGGGTTCGGGCGCCGCGGCGACCTCCGCGCCCTGCCCGGCGAGCGCCGCCATCGCCGCGCGCAGCCGCACTTCGGCGTCCGCCCGCACGTCGGCCCGCTCGAGGCGTTCGTGCGCCCGCATCAGGGTGCGCCGGAGCCGCGGCCCGTCGACGGGCTTGAGCAGGTAATCGACCGCGTGCACGTCGAAGGCGCGGACCGCGTATTCGTCGTACGCCGTGACGAACGCGACGAGCGGCAGCGCCACCGGCAACCCCTGCGCACGCGGCGAAGCGTCCCGCTTGAGCGCGCGTTCGAGCGCACGCACGACGCCGAGCCCGTCGAGTTCGGGCATCTGCAGATCGAGGAGGGCGAGGTCCGGGCGGGTGCGCTCGATGACCGCCACCGCCTCCGCGCCGTCGGCCGCCTCGCCGACGACCTCGACATCCGGCGACCCGCGAAGGAGCGCGACCAGGAAGGAGCGCGCCGGCCGCTCGTCGTCAGCGACCACGACCCGGAGCGTGCTTCCGGGGTCGCGCCGCGGGGTGTCGGCGCGCTCCGGTGCGGCACCAGATCCGGACGACGTCACGTGACGACCCGCCGCGTGCGCCCGCCACTCGCGCGCGAACTCCCGCCCACCTCGGGATCGGCCGCGCGGGCAGGAGCCGTGGCACGCACCTCGCCGCCTAACTGCGCGCCGGCCGGCGACGTGCTCCGGGCGGGGAGCGACGGGGCCGTCAGCGGGATGTGCAGGGCGACGGTCGTTCCGTCGCCCGCGCGCGAGGTGAACCGGAATGTCGCGGCTGCGCCGTAGAGTCGATCCAGCCGCCGCTCCACGCTCTGCAGGCCGAACCCTGCGGCGCGCCGCGCCGCGAGCCGTCCCGCGTCCGCCCCGGCCCCGGTGTCGCTCACGCGCACGTGCAGGCGCGCCTGCGCGCCCTCCCCCTCGACGCGGGCCCACACGCACACCTCGCCGCCGCGGGCGAGCGGCGCGATCCCGTGCTGGACCGCGTTCTCGACCAGCGGCTGCACGAGCAGCGGCGGCACCGAAGCGCCCCGCGCCGCCGCGTCCACGTCGACGACGACCCTGAGCCGTTCCTCGAAGCGCGCCCGCTCGATGGCGAGATACGCGTCCACCATCGCGAGCTCCTCGGCGAGCGGCACCGTGTGGCCCGTCGTCGGCCGGAGGGCGGCGCGCAACAACTCGGTCAGGTCGTAGACGGTGGCGACCGCGCGCTCGGGCGCGGCCCGCACGAGGTAGCCGATCGTGGTGAGCGCGTTGAAGAGGAAGTGCGGGTTGAGTTGCGCGCGGAGTGCGCGCAACTCGGCCTCCGTCGCCAGCTGCGCCGTCTCGCGCTCGCGGGCTTCGCGCTCGTACCGTTCGTGCGCGACGCGGACGAGGTCGATGCGGCGCGCCGCGAGGAGCGCCGCCCACTCCAGGAGCGCGAGGTCGTCGGAGAGCAGCCGTCGCCCCGCGGGGAGCGAGCCGACGTGCACGACGTACCCGGGCGCGTCGGCGGTCGGGACGTCGACCGTCGCCTCGCGGCCGCGCGCGTCGGTGCGCACGCCCGTGTGCCCCAGTGCGTGCGCGTCGTCGTCCCGCCGCTTCCAGGTGACGGCGCCGGCCGGGAGCGCCGGGGCAAGGTGCGCCGTCGCGGCATCGAGCACCGCCTCCGCGCTCTGCGCCTCGGCGATGCCCGCGGCGAGCGCGCGCCGCGCCACGACGGCGTCGGGTCGGTGCAGGATCGCCCGGTCGACGACGGCCGCCGCTCCACGCCGCGCGCGCGGCGCGAGCGCGAGCAGCGTCCCGACGACGCCCGCCAAGACCACGGCCCCGAGCGGGTCCGCCGGGTTCGCGGCGAGCCGCGGGAGGACGACCGGCACGACGACGACGAGGTACGCGACGACCGCGTACACGACGAGCGCGAGCGCGGCGAGTGCACGCTTGAGGAACAGGTCCGCGAACGCGACGCGATAGTCCTGGTAGAGGACCACGAGCGCGAGCGGCAGCGACGCGTGGTCGCCGAGCACGTGCGCGGCGAGTGACTCGCCCGCGGTGTGATGTCGCAGGTGCAGCGCGGCGACCGCGAAGGCGGCGAGGGCGGCCGCGACGAACGGCGCCCGCCCGCCGGGGCGCCCGCGGAGCGCCAACGCGAGCACCGGCAGCGACGCCACGTAGCCGACGGTGAGTGTGAGCAGCGCGGCGCGCGACGGCACCGTGTCGGTGGCCACGCCGGCCCACGCGTGCTGCACCGCGGCCGCGGCGCTCAGCGCGTAGGCCGCGCCCACGAGCCAGCGGCGGAATGCGCGCGGGATGGGCTGCGCCGCCGCCTGCACGGCGACCGCGGGCAGGAACCCGAGCGCCGCGAACGCGACGACGCCGAGCGCGGTGAACCACGGCCCCGCATGCATCACCGGCGCGAGGGCGAGGTCGTGCAGCGAGTAGAGCACGAGCGCGCCCGCGTTCCACGCGACGCCGAGGAGGGCGGTCGCGATCGGCAGGCGATCGCCGCGCGCCGACGAACGCGGCGCGCTCCGCACGGCCATCACGCCGAGCATCGCGTAGAGCGCCGCGCCCGTGCCGAAACCGGCGAGGTGAACGAGTGCCGTCAGCGCGGATGCGCGGGACATGCGCGGAGACTACGCCGCCCGGGTGGGCACGGCCATGGGGAACCGACGAACGGACGAGTTCGCGCGGTCAGTGGCGTCTCACGTCCGGCGACTGGGATCGCGTCGGCGCACCGCAGGGCGGTTCCGGAGTCGGACGCTCTCCATCTGTGGCCGGTGACGGGCGGGCCTCCACGCCCGCCCGGGCTCACTCCACCGTCACACTCTTCGCCAGGTTGCGCGGCTGGTCCACGTTGCTCCCGCGCTTCACCGCGATGTAGTAGGCGAGCAACTGCAGCGGAACGCTCGCCAGGATCGGCGTGAGCATGTCCACCGTCTCCGGCATCCGGAACTCGTAGTCGATCTTCCCCGCGAGCGCCGGCTCGTCGCGCGTCGTCAGCGCGATGATCTTCCCGCCGCGCGCCTGCACCTCCTGCACGTTCGACACGACCTTGTCGAACACGGCGTCGTGGGGCGCCACCACGACCACCGGCATGAGCGTGTCGATCAGCGCGATGGGTCCGTGCTTCATCTCGGCCGCGGGATACCCCTCGGCGTGGATGTAGCTGATCTCCTTGAGCTTCAGCGCCCCCTCGAGCGCCGTCGGGAAGTTGAACCCGCGCCCCAGGTACAGGAAGTTCGACGCGCGCTTGAACTCCTCCGCCAGCGCCTCGATCTCCTCGGCGCGGTCGAGGATGCTCTGCACCTGCGCGGGGAGCGCGGCCAGCGCCTGCGCGAACTCGCGCCCGCGCGCCACGCTCAGGTCCTTGAGCCGCGCCAGCTTCAGCGTGAAGAGGGCGAGCGCGACCACCTGGCTCGTGAACGCCTTCGTCGACGCGACCCCGATCTCGGGGCCCGCGTGCAGGTAGATGCCGCCGTCGTCCTCGCGCGCGATGGTCGAGCCCACCACGTTCACCAGGCCCAACGTGCGCGCCCCGCGCCGCTTCGCCTCGCGCATCGCCGCGAGCGTGTCGGCCGTCTCGCCGCTCTGCGAGATCACGATCACGAGCGTGTTGGGCGTGACGATCGGGTTGCGGTAGCGGTACTCGCTCGCGTACTCCACCTCGACCGGGATGCGGCACAGCTCCTCGATCATCATCTCGCCGATCAGCGCGGAATGCCAGCTCGTGCCGCACGCCGTGATCGTGATGTTGTCGATCGAGAGCAGCTCCTCCTTCGTCAGGTTCAGCCCGCCGAGCTTCGTGAAGCCCTCCTCCAGCAGCAGGCGGCCGCGCATCGTGTTCTCGAGCGTCTGCGGCTGCTCGAAGATCTCCTTCAGCATGAAGTGCGGGAAGCCGCCGCGCTCGATCTGGTCGAGGTCCCAGTCGATGCGGCTCACCTCCTTCGACACGTCGCGCGCGTCGAGGCCCATCACCTTGTAGCCGTCGCGCGTGACGACCGCGAGCTCGCCGTCCTCCAGGTAGACGACGTCGCGCGTGTGCGCCAGGATCGCGCTCACGTCGCTCGCGACGAAGTACTCGTCGTCGCCGATGCCGAGCAGGAGCGGGCTCCCCTTGCGCGCCGCCACGATCTTGCCCGGCTCCGCGCCGTGCACCACCGCGATGCCGTACGTGCCGTCCACGTGCGCGAGCGCCTCGAGCACCGCGTCCTCCAGGCAGCCGTCGTACGCGCTCTCGATGAGGTGCGCCAGCACCTCGGTGTCGGTCTCCGACGACAGCGTGTGCCCGGTCTGCTCGAGCAGCGTGCGGATGGCCGTCGCGTTCTCGATGATCCCGTTGTGCACCACCGCGACGGTGACCTTCTCGTCGGTGTGCGGGTGCGCGTTGCGCGTCGTCGGCGGCCCGTGCGTCGCCCACCGCGTGTGCCCGATGCCGAGCGTGCCGTGCACCGGCTCGGCGCCGAGCGCGGCCTCGAGGCGCGCGATCTTGCCGGCGGCCTTCCGCGTCTCGACGCCCTTGCCGTTCATCACGGCCACGCCGGCCGAGTCGTATCCGCGGTACTCGAGGCGCTTGAGCCCCTCGATCAGGAGGGGCGCCGCGGCACGGGGGCCGACGTAGCCGACGATTCCACACATATGCGTTATCAGGTTGATGAGGCGAGCAGATCCTGCGCGAGCGCGTCGAGCGGCACGCGCGACCGCGCCACGAGCGCGCGCGCGTCGGCCTCCGTCGGCCCTTCCGCGATCACGCGCACGATCGGCTCGGTGCCGCTCGGCCGTACGTGCACCCAGCGGTCGGGCCACGCGAGCCGGAGCCCGTCCTGCGTGTCGCGCGTCGCGTCGGGGAACGCGGCGCCCAGCGCGGCATACACCGCGTCGAGTGGCGCGTTCGGGCGGTCGAGCTTGTCCTTGACGATCGCATACCGCGGATGGTCAGCGACCACGGCCGAGAGCGGCCGGTCCTGCCTCGGCGAGCAACTGCAGCACGAGCGCCGCGCCGAGCGGCGCGTCGCGCCCGAGGTGCAGCTCGGGCAGGATCACGCCGCCGTTCCCCTCGCCGCCCACCACCGCCCCCTCCTCGCGCATCCGCACGGCCACGTTCACCTCGCCCACCGGCGCGCGGATCACCCGGCTCCCCGCCGCCTCCGCCACGTCGTCGACCACGCGGCTCGTCGACAGGTTGGTCACGACCACGCCCGACTTGTGCGCCAGCACGAGGCGCGCCGCGAGCGCGAGCGTGTAGTCCTCGCCGATCGCGCGCCCGGTCTCGTCGACGAGCGCGAGGCGGTCCACGTCGGGGTCGACGGCGAACCCCACGTCGGCCCCGGCCGCGCGCGTGAGCGCCTCCAGCTCGCCCAGATTCTCCGCGACCGGCTCGGGCGGACGCGGAAAGCGTCCGTCGGGCTCCATGTTGACCGCCGTCACCACGCAGCCGAGCCGCTCCAGCAGGTAGGGCATGACGACCGCGCCCGCGCCGCGGCAGGCGTCGAGGGCCACCTTGAATCCGCGCGCGCGGATGCGCGCGACGTCGACGTAGGGGAGCGCCAGCACCTGCTCGACGTGCCGCCGCGCGGCCTCCTCGTCGGCGACCACCGAGCCGAGCTGGTCCCACGTCGCGTAGCGCGTGCCCTGCTCCATGCCGGCGCGCATCTCCGCGCCCTCGGAGGCGTCGAGGAAGAGCCCGGTCGACCCGACCATCTTGAGCGCGTTCCACTCGATCGGGTTGTGGCTGGCCGAGATCATCAGCCCGCCCGCCGCGTGGTGGTGTTCGACGGCGAGCTGGCACGTCGGCGTCGTGGTCATCCCGAGATCGATCACGCGCGCGCCCACCGACTCGAGGGCGGAAACGACGACGCGCTGAAAGAGCGGCCCCGACACGCGGCTGTCCCGCCCGACGACCACCGTCCGCGCGCCGCCCTGCGCCGCGTGGCGCGCGGTCGCCCACGCGCCGAACGCCGCCGCGAACCGCGCCACCACCTCGGGGGTGAGCCCCTGCCCCACGCGCCCGCGGACGCCGGACACACTGACCATCAAACCTTCATACGCCATCGGAACGAACGGGGAAGCGGGTGGGGCGGATCGGTCGAACAGCGCACAGAAGGTATGCGCGCCGGGTGCCGCGCGCAGTCTCGCAACGCCGCGGCTACCTTGGGGCGCGACGCTCTCGCCTCCCGCCCATGCCCGACCCGCTCGCCGTCACCCCCTACGCCCTCGCCGCGGCCGGCGGTCGCATCGACGCGGGCGACGCCTCCTTCGACGCGGCGCAGTTGACGGCCGCCGGGCTCACGCTGCTCCGCCGCTCGGCCACGCTCGTGCGCGCCCTCGCCGGGCGACGCGCGGCGATCCTGCTGCCGACGTCGCCCGCGTTCTTCGTCGCCCTCGCCGCGTGCGACGGGCGTGGCGCGGTGCTGGTGAACCCGCTCGCCGCCCGCCCCGAGGTCGCCGACCAGTTGGCCGACGCGGACGTGGGCGCCGTGTTCACCAGCGCCGCGCTCGCGCCGCGCCTGCCCGCGGGCACGGTGCACGTGCTGCTCGACGCCGCGCCCGCGGCGGCCCGCGTGGTCGCGGCCGACGGCGCCGCGCGCGACGTCGACCTCGCGGCGCACGCGGGGGACGCGCTCGCGCTCGAGGGCTCGCGCGACGCCGAGGGGCGCGACGAGGAGGCCGCGGTGGTCTACACCTCGGCGATGCGCGGGCGCGCGTTAGGCGCGGTGCTCACGCACCGCAACCTGCTCGCCAACGCGCGCGCGACGGTCGAGGCGGGGGGGGTCACCGCGGCCGACCACGCGCTCGCGGTGCTCCCGTTCACGCACCTGTTCGGGCTCGTGGTCTCGGGGCTGACGCCGCTGCTCGCGGGGGGGCGGGTGACGACGATGGCCCGCTTCAACCCGATCACGGCGGTCGACCTGATCGCGCGCGGGGGCGTGACGTACCTGGTCGGCGTGCCGGCGGTGTTCGCCGCGCTGCTCCAGGCGGCCGAGCGCAAGGGAGGGCTGGGCGAGCACGCGCTGCGGACGTGCATCTGCGGGGGCGCGCCGCTCCCGGTCGCCCTGCAGGAGCGGTGGGCGGAGGTCTCGGGGGTGGAGCTGCGCCAGGGCTACGGCCTCACGGAGGCGGGGCCGGTCTGCCTCTTCAACCGCGTCGACCGCCCGAACCGACGCGGCACGTTAGGCCTCCCCTTCCCCGGGGTCTCGGTCGCGATCCGCGACCCGCAGACGGGGGCCGCGTGCCCCACCGGATCGCGCGGCGAGATCTGCGTGCGCGGGCCCAACGTCGGGCCGGGTTACGTCAGCCGTGGCGCCGACGGGCTCGGGCGGTGGCCGGCCGGCGACGGGGAGTCGTGGCTCCGCACCGGCGACCTCGGGCGGGCGGACGCGGAGGGGTACGTGACGTTCGAAGGGGTGTGCAAGCCGATGTTCACCCGCAACGGGTTCAACGTCTATCCGCGCGAGTTGGAGCGGGTGGTGGGTGCGATGCCGGGGGTGCGCCGGGTGACGGCGCGCGGGGTGCCGGACCCGGCGCGCGAACACGACATCGCGCTGGCGGTGGAGGGGGCGGTGGACCCCGAAGCGGTGAAGCGGTGGTGTGCGGAACGGCTGGCGGCGTACAAGCAGCCGACGTGGGTCGACGTGACGCCGTAGCCGTCCCGCAGGCAGCCCCGCCGCTACCGCCTGCGTAACTCGCGGTTGAAGAACCGCACCGTCCGCTCCCGCGCCGCGGGGTCGACCCGGTCGTCGAATCCGTGCTTCTCCCCGGGGTAGACCACCAACCCGTGCACCACCCCCAGCCGCCGGAGCGTGCTGTCCACCGCGAGCGCCTTCGCGAGCGGTACCACGTCGTCGTCCCGGCCGTGCAGCAGCAGCGTCGGCGGCAGGCGCTTGATCGTCGGCCGGAGCGCGTCGAACATCCCCGTGCCGATCCCGACGATCGCGCCCACCCGCCGGTCCTCCGCGCCTAACGCGACCGCCATCCACGCGCCGAGCGAGTAGCCGAACGCCCCGATGCGGGCCGGGTTCACGGCGGGGTCGTGCTGCGCGAACGTGACCGCGTCTTCGAGGGTCGCCGTCCAGACGGGGAATTCGGCGTCCTCGCGCGCGTCGTCGGTGCGCGTGTCGCCCGTGCGGTCGAAGTAGTGCACGACGTAGGCGACGTAGCCGTTGCTCGCGAGCACCTGCGCGTAGCGGCGCACGTACTGCGCGCCGCTGCCCGCGACGCCGTCGGAGGGGTGCAGGACGAGCACCGCGGGGTGGCGCCCCGGGCCCGGGATGGCCACCCGCTCGACCGCGATGCGCGCGCCCCCGCTCGTGAACGCGGTGTCGGTGCTCAGCACGCGGGGATCCGGGTTCAGCCCCGCGATGTGCCCCGCGCAGCCGTAGGCGACACCCGTCGTCGCGACCGCCGCGAGCGCGCCCGCCGCGGCCACGCGGCGGGCGCGCCGCCTCGCGCCGTCGGTCGTCCCGGCCTCGGTCGCCCCGTCGGCCGGCGCCCTCACGGGTCGACCACGATGTCGCCCGCGGTCACCGCGTCGACGAACGCCGCCACCACCTCGGGGTCGTACTGGGCGCCGCTGCAGCGCTGCAGCTCGGCGACCGCCGCCTCGGTGGTGAGCCCGCGGCGGTACGGGCGGTGGCTCGTCATCGCGTCGAACGAGTCGGCCACGGTCGCCACGCGCGCCTCGTAGGGAATGGCGGGGCCGGCCAGACCGTCGGGGCCGCCCTGCCCGTCCCACCGCTCGTGGTGCGAGCGGACGACGGCGAGCGCCGCCGGGCGGTCGTCCATGAGCGGCTTGAGCAGCCGCCACCCGATTACGGGGTGCGTCATGATGTGCGCGTACTCCGCGTCGGTGAGCGCGCCCGGCTTGTTCAGCACCTCCTCGCGGACGCCGATCTTGCCGAGGTCGTGCAGGTGACCGCCGAGCTCGAGCTGGGCGATCACCGCGTCGCCGGCGTCCATGGCGCGGCCGATCGCGGCCGCGTAGCGCCCCACACGCAGCGAGTGGCCGCGCGTGTACGGGTCCTTCACCTCGAGCGCGTCGGCCAGCGCCTGCATGCTCGCGAGCGATAGCGCCTCGATGCGGCGCGCCTGTTCGTCCACCCGCACCTCGAGCGCCCGCTGATACGCCTGGTTGTCCACCAGCAGCCGCCGCCGTTCGAGCGCCTGCCGCACGCGGGCGCGCACCTCCTCCAGGTGGAACGGCTTCGTGAGGTAGTCCATCGCCCCCATCGCGAGGCACTGCACCGCGACCTCGACGTCGGCGACCGCGGTGATGATCACGACGGCCGTGCCCGGGTGGCGCTCGCGGATGGCGCGCAGCAGGTCGACGCCGCCCACGCCCGGCATGCGCAGGTCGCTCAACACGAGCGGCGCCGGCCACTCGGCCATCACCTCCAGCGCCGCCGCGCCGTCGGCCGCGTCGCGGCACTCGAACCCGTCGCGCGTCATGATGCGCACGACGAGCTGCCGCAGCCGCGGCTCGTCGTCGACGACGAGCACGCGGGCGGGCTCGTCGGGGGCGAGCAGCGTCGGCACCGCGGCCAGCGGGGCGGACGGCGGAGGCGCGGGGGCGAGCGCGAGGGCGGCCATCGCCCGTAATGTCGAATGTTGCGCCCCCCGAAACCAGCGCCGGCGCCGGCTATCTTGCCCGGATGACGCGCATCCAGGACGACCCGTTCGCGGCCGCCGGCTTCGGCACCCGCGCGATCCACGCCGGCCAGCAGCCCGACCCGACGACCGGCGCGATCATGACGCCGATCTACCAGACCTCCACCTACGTCCAGGACGCGCTCGGCCAGCACAAGGGCTACGAGTACGCCCGCGGCAAGAACCCCACGCGCGAGGCGCTCGAGCGCAACGTCGCCGCGCTCGAAGGCGCGCGTTACGGCTTCGCCTTCTCGAGCGGCATGGGCTGCCTCGACTCGATCATGAAGCTCTGCCGCGCCGGCGACCACGTCGTGTGCGGCGAGAACGTCTACGGCGGCACCTTCCGCCTCTTCGACAAGCTCCTGCAGCACCTCGGGATCAGCTTCACGTACGTCGACACCCGCGACCCGCAGCGCATCGCCGACGCGATGCGCCCCGAGACGCGCATGGTGCACGTCGAGACGCCCACCAACCCGCTCATGCGCCTCACCGACCTCCGGGCCGCGGCGGAGGTCGCGCACGCGGGCGGGCGCGACGGGCGCGCGCTGCTCGTCGTCGACAACACGTTCGCGACGCCCTACTTCCAGCGGCCGCTCGAGATGGGCGCCGACATCGTCTGGCACTCGTCGACCAAGTACCTCAACGGCCACTCCGACCTCGTCGGCGGCGTCGCGGTGCTCGACGACGACGACCTCGGCACCCGCCTGCAGTTCATCCTCAACGCCGCCGGCGCCGTGCCCGGGCCGTTCGACGCGTGGCTCGTGCTCCGCGGCACCAAGACGCTGCACCTGCGCATGCGCCAGCACGACGTGAACGGCCGCGCGGTGGCCGCGTGGCTCGCCGAGCGCGTGGGCGCGGAGTGCGTGCTCTACCCGGGGCTCGCGTCGCACCCGCAGCACGCGCTCGCCGTGCGCCAGATGACCGGCTTCGGCGGGATGATCGCCGTCGACCTCGGCACGCGCGAGCGCGCCGCGCACGTGCTCGGCCGCACGCGCGTCTTCGCGCTCGCCGAGTCGTTAGGCGGCGTCGAGTCGCTGATCTCCCACCCGGCGGCGATGACGCACGCGAGCGTCGAGGCGGAACGCCGCGGCTCGATCGGACTCGGCGAGGGGCTCGTCCGGCTCTCGTGCGGGGTCGAAGAGACCGAGGACCTGATCGAGGATCTGGACCAGGCCTTCGCGGGCCTGTAAGCCGAAGCGCCGCCCGACGCCGCCCCCACCCCCGCCCGGACCCCGACGTGCCGATCCGCCTCGCCGACATCAGCAGCACCGCGTGGGAGCACCCCGCCGACCGCGCCGCCCTCAACGCGCTGCGCGCCCTCCCCGGCTTCGATGCGGTGGTGCGCCGCGTGGCGGGCTTCTTCGGCGAGCGCGGCATCCGGCAGCTCTTCCTCGCCAACGCCGTGCGCGTGGGGCCCACGCAGTACCCCACACTCTGGGCCGGCTACCAGGAGATGCTCCACGCCCTCGACTGGCCGGGCGTGAACCCCGCGCCGGGCGCGTCGGGGCGCGTGCCCGAGCTCTACGTGACGCAGACCCCGTTCGTGAACGCCGGCGCGGTCGGGTTCGCCGACCCGTTCATCGTGCTCAACACCGCATCGGTCGAGCTGCTGGAGCCGGAGGAGCAGCGTTTTCTCCTGGCCCACGAGATCGGCCACATCGCGAGCGGGCACGTCACCTACAACACGATCGCGATCATCCTGCTCACGCTGGGCCTCAACAGCCTGCCCGCCTTCGCGGGGCTCGCGCTCCTGCCGTTCCGGCTCGCGCTGCTGGAGTGGTACCGCAAGGCCGAGCTCTCGTGCGACCGCGCCGGCGTGTTGGGCGTGCAGGAGCCGCGCGTGGCGTACCGCGCGTTCCTCAAGCTCGCCGGCGGCACGCGCCGCGGCACGCCGGGCGACGCGCTCGACCTCGACGCCTTCCTCGCGCAGGCCGCCGAGTACGAGACCACCGACTCGGCGTGGGACCGCGTGCTGCAGGTGCTCGCCGCGGCGCAGCAGGACCACCCGTTCCACACCGTGCGCGTGGGCGAGCTCCGGCGCTGGGTCGAAGGCGGCGCCTACGCGCGCGTCCTCGCCGGCGACTACCCGCGCCGCGCGGACGCGCCGCGTCCGTTAGGCGACGACGTCGCGGACGCGGCCGGCTACTACGGCGACCAGGTGTGGCAGGCGACGGCGACGGTGCGCGACGCGGTGGGGCGCGCGGCCGACGCGTTCGCGGGCGCGGTGGGCGACGCGTTCCGCGGCCCGCCGCGGGGCTGACGCGCGTGAAGGTGCTGATCGTCGGCGGCGGCGGGCGCGAGCACGCCCTCGCCTGGAAGCTCGCGCAGGAGGGCGCGGAGGTCGTCGCGGCGCCCGGCAACCCGGGCATCGCGGCACTCGGCCGCTGCGCCCCGGTGCGGGCCGACGACCTGGACGCGCTGGTCGCGCTCGCCGAGGCCGAGCGGCCCGACTTCACCCTGATCGGCCCGGAGGCGCCCCTCGCGTTGGGCGTCGTCGACCGGTTCCGCGCCCGCGGGCTGCCGGTCTTCGGCCCCACCGCCGCGGCGGCGCGCATCGAGACGTCGAAGGCGTGGGCGAAGCGGCTCATGCGCGACGCCGGCGTGCCCACCGCGCGCGCCTCGACGCACACCGACGCGGCGGAGGCGAAGCGCGCCGCCGCGTCGCTCGGCGCGCCCGTGGTCGTGAAGGCGTCGGGGCTGGCCGCGGGCAAGGGTGTGGTCGTCGCGGAGACCCTCGCCGAGGCGGAGGCGGCGATCGACGACATGCTCGTCGGCAACCGCTACGGCGCGGCCGGGGCGGAGGTGCTCGTCGAGGAGTTCATGGCGGGGGAGGAGCTGTCGGTGTTCTACCTGACCGACGGCCACACCGCCGTCCCGCTCGTGCCCGCGCAGGACCACAAGCGGCTGCTCCGCGGCGACGCGGGCCCCAACACGGGCGGGATGGGGGCGTACGCGCCCGTCGACCTCGCCGCGTACGCCCAACGCCTCGCGATCCCGACCAGCGGCCCCGGCGCGCCGGCCGTGCGCGCCGCGGTGAGCGCCTTCGGCGTCGCCGACCACGCGGGACGCACCGTGGTCGCCCCGCTGCTCGCCGCGATGCGCGACGCCGGGTGCCCGTTCACGGGCGTCCTCTACGCGGGGCTGATGCTCACGGACGCGGGGCCGAAGGTCGTCGAGTTCAACTGCCGCTTCGGCGACCCCGAGACCCAGGCGGTGCTGCCGCTTCTCGGCGGCCTCAACCCGCCGCTCGGCGCGATGCTCGAGGGCATCGCCACGGGCGACACCGCGTGGTCGGCGCCGCTCGAGCACGGCGTGCGACAGCCGGGGCGCTGGACGCGCGCGTTCCCCGCGACCCACGCGGTGACCACCGTCCTCGCGGCCGCGGGCTATCCCGACGCGCCGCGGCTCGGCGACCCGATCACGCTCCCCGACGACGTGCCCGACCGCGTGCAGCTCTTCCACGCCGGCACGGCCCGCGACGGGTCCGGCCGGCTCGTCACGGCCGGCGGGCGCGTGCTGGCGGTCACCGCCGTCGCGCCGACGTTCGACGAGGCCCGGACCCTGTCGCGCGAGACGGCCGCGCGCGTCATGTTCTCGGGCAAGCAGTACCGCGACGACATCGGGTGGCGTGAGGCGGCACGGCGCGGAACCGCCTGACGATCGGGGGGTCATCCCGAACGGCCCTTCCGTCACTGCCCGCGCCCCCGCCGACCGCCCCACCCGCCCGATGCCCGAACTCCCCGAGACCGAGACGATCGCCCGCGACCTCGACGCCGCCCTGCGCGGCGCGGTGCTCACGGGCGTCGACGTCCCGCGCCCCTCGGTCCTCCGCGGCGTCGACGCGGCCGAACTCGCGCGGCGCACCCGCGGCGCGCGCGTCGCGCGCGTCTGGCGGCGCGCGAAGCTCATCGTCGTGGACCTCTCGACCGGCGACCGGCTCGCGGTGCAGCCCCGCTTCACGGGCACCGTGCTCCTGGAGGGCTTCGGCGAGCCGTTCCCGGAGTCCGAGCGGCGCTTCGTGCGCGTGACCTTCCACCTGGCCGACGCGGACGGGGCCGCCGGCCGCGCGTTCCACTACCGCGACATCCGCGCGTTAGGCACCGTCGCGCTGCTCGCGCCCGCCGAGTTCGACGCCCACGTCGCGCGGCTCGGTCCCGAGCCGCTCGACCCTGCGTTCACCCCCGAGGCGCTCCGCGCCGCGCTCGGCCGCTCGGCGCAGCCGGTCAAGCGCGTCCTGATGGACCAACAGCGGCTCGCCGGGGTGGGCAACATCTACGCGAACGAGGCGCTCTGGGCGGCTCGCATCCACCCCGCCCGCCCGGCCACCTCGCTCACCGACGGCGAGGTGCGGGCGCTGCGCGACGCCGTCGTCGACGCGCTCGACGAGAGCGTGCACCACGGCGGCACGACGTTCGAGAACTTCGTGAGCCCGCGCGGCCGCCGCGGTGCGTACGTGCTGCACCTCAAGACGTACGGGCGCGGCGGCCGCCCGTGCTTCCGCTGCGGCGACGCGCTGGGCGAGACGCACGGGATCGACGGGCGGACGACCGTGTTCTGCGCGCGCTGCCAGCCCGGCGCCGACGCCGACGGCGGCGCGTGAGGACGCCGCGGTGAGTGCGCTCTCGGAGTTCGGTCCGGGCGCCGAGCCCGCACCGGTGCCGGCGATCGTCGCGGCCGCGCTCGCCTCCGCGCCCGACGCACACCTCCCCGCCCTGCGCGACTACGTGCGGGCCGAGGCGCACGACCGACCCGGCGTCTATCGCATGCTGGGCGAGAGCGGCGAGGTGATCTACGTCGGCAAGTCGAAGCACGTGCGCACGCGGCTGCTCTCGTACTTCCGCTGCGTGTACCCCGACGAGAAGGGCGCGCGCATCCTCCGCGACGCCTGCCACCTCGAGTGGGAGTACACGCCGAGCGAGTTCGCCGCGCTGCTGCTCGAGCTGCGGCTGATCAAGCGGCTGCGCCCCCGCTACAACGTGGCCATGAAGCGCGACGCGCGGCACTGGAGCTTCATCAAGCTCACGCGCGGCGCGGCGCCCAAACTGCAGGTGGTGCGCGGCTCGACGGGGAGTGCGGACGGCGGCGTGTACTACGGCCCGTTCCGCGGCGCCGACCAGGTGGGCGACGCCGTGCGCGAGCTGAGCGACGCGTTAGGCCTGCGCGACTGCGCCAACGACGTGCCGATGCGCTTCGGCGACCAGCACGAGCTGTTCTCGGGCGCGGCGCTCGATCTGGTGCAGATCGCGACGCGCGCGCCGCGCTGCATCCGCCACGAGATCAAGAAGTGCCTCGGCCCCTGCGTGGGCGCGTGCACGGTCGACCAGTACCGCGAGCGCGTCGCGCTCGCGCGCGCCTTCCTCGACGGCGCCAACGACGGGCCGCTCGCCGCGCTTCGGGCCGACATGGAGGCGAGCGCGGAGCGGCTGGAGTTCGAGCGCGCGGCGCACCTGCGCGACAAGGTGCGGCGCCTCGAGATGCTGCAGGCGCAGTTCGACCGTCTGCGATTCGCGGTCGAGACGCTGTCGTTCGCCTACGTGGTGCCGGGCGACCCCGGGCGCGTGCCGCAGCGCCGCCGCGCGGGACCGGTGGAGCCCGCCGAAGCCGCCGCCCGCGTGTACCTCGTGCGCCGCGGGCGGGTGCGTGCCGACCACCCACTGCCGCACGACGCGGCGTCGGCCGAGCGGCTGGCGGAGGACGCGCGGCGGATCTACACGCCGCGCGAGCGCGGCGGCGCGGTCCCGACCCACGAGGTCGACGAGCTGCTTCTCCTCTCGTCGTGGTTCCGACACCGCGACGGCGAACTCGGGCGGACCGCGCTGCCGCGGCACCTGCTGGCGCACGCGGCCGAGCCGACGTGGTGGCGAGCGCGTCTGGAGGCGGCGTCCGACGGACCGGCCTCGGTCGGGGGCGCGGGTGCCTCGGCCGATCCGTCGGGCCCCTCCCCGACCGGCGGCGACGCGACCGCACCGGCGCCCCCCACCGACGACGACCCCGGATTCGACGCGGCCGCGTGAGAGCCCGGTTCGTGACGATGCATGACGGCGTGCGGCAGCCCGGGATCGCGCATTAACTCACGTGATACGAGGCGGTTACGCGACGCCCGCCGTACACCGGTAAGATGGCCGTGCTCTTGCACTTTGGTAGCGGCGGCCGGATGACTGCGTGGTGTTCGGCGTTGCAGTACCTTCGCGCTGCGACCCATCGTCTTTCCGGCGCGGGCGCGGCCCGCTGGGCCCGGCGCAATCGCCAGGCTCACCCTCAACCCGAGCGGAGCGAGCGATGGCAACGACCTGGCAACCTCCTGATGCCGCGTGGGAGCCCACGACCCTCGTGCAGTGCGTCTCGATCCGGCCGTGGCTCATCATCCCCGGCGAGGACGAACCCGGCGGGTGTCACGATCTCACCCTCGGGCGGTTCTACCAGCGGATCGGGGTGGAAGCCGACGGCGCGTTCTACCGCATCATCGACGACTCGGACGACGATTTCCTGTACCCGGCGTCGCACTTCCGAGTGGTGTGAGACGCGCCGCGCCGCGCCGACCGCCGCACGCCTAACGACGACCCGCCTCGAGTTCGATCAGCGCGGCCTCCGCGTGCCCGTCGCGCACCGTCAGCCGTGCGACGCACGGCACGAGGTCGAAGCGGCGGTGCCCGGCCGCACCCGGGTTCACGACGAGCCGCCCGTCCGGTGCCCGCCACACCACCTGGCGGTGGGTGTGTCCGTACACGCACACGTCGGCGTCCGGATACGCCGCGTGCACCCGTTCGGGGTTGGGCCGCCCCAGCTCGTGGCCGTGCTGCACGTGCACGCGCAGACCGCCGACCGTGACGTCGAGCGACTCGGCCAGCCACGCCACACCCGGCGGGTCGGTGTTGCCGAACACCGCGCGCACCGGCGCGATCGCCCCGAGTTCGGCGAGAAGGTCGGGGCCGCCGACGTCACCGGCGTGCAGAATCAACTCCACGCCGGCCAGCGCGTCGAACACCGCCGGGCGTAACAGTCCGTGCGTGTCGGAGATGAGGCCGACGACGTGGGCCGCCCCCCCCGCGGGCGAGGCGCCGCCGGGGCGCTCGCGAGACCCGGTCACGCGGCGCGAGCCGCAGGCGCGGTTGCCGGGCCGGCGGTGCCGACGTGGATCGCGGCGACGCCGAGCGTGAGGCGTTCCCAGCGCACCGCGTCGAACCCCGCGGCGCGCATCCGGTCGGCGAGCGCGGCCTCGGGCGGGAAGTGCGCGACCGACTCGGGGAGATAGCGGTAGGCCGTGCGGTGGCCGCTCACGAGGCGGCCGACCGTGGGAAGCACGCGGTGGAAGTAGGCGTGGTAGGCCGCGCGCACGAGGGCGTTGGGCGGTGTCGTGAATTCGAGGATGACGAAGCGCGCGCCCGGCCGCAGCACCCGCCGCGCCTCGGCCAGCGCGGCGTCGAGTCCGGCGACGTTGCGGATCCCGAAGGCGACGATCGCGCCGTCGAGCGCGCCGTCGGCGAAGGGGAGCGCGACGGCGTCGGCGGCGACGGGAGCGAGAGCGGGCGCACCGTCGCGCGGCGCCTTACCCTCGCCCGCGCGCAGCATCGGTTCGGCGAAGTCGGCCCCGACGACGAGGCCGCGGAACCCCCGCTGCCGGGCGAGCAGCGCGCCCACGTCCAGCGTGCCCGCGCAGAGGTCGAGGTAGACGCCCGCCGGGCGCTCCGTCCACGCCAGCGCGGCGAGGGCGCGGCGCCGCCACCAGCGGTCGACGTTGAGCGAGAGCACGCGGTTGAGCAGGTCGTAGCGCGGCGCGATCTCGGAGAAGATGCGCTGCACGTACGCGCGCTTCTCGCGCCCGCCGGCGGCGGCTGACGCGGCGACGTCGGGAGGGGGCGGCGGTGAGGGCATCCTCGTAAGCTCGCCCGCGAGGGCGCATCGTCGCCAGCGGCGCCGCTACTTTGGTCGGGCGCGGCGCGCCTTCGCCTCAGCCGCTCCTCCTCGCATGCCCCCGCCGCCGCCCTCTCTCGACCTCACCAACCTGCCCGATGCCGACGTCGTGCGGCTGGCGCAGGAAGGGCGTGAGCGCGCGTTCCGCGAGCTCGTGCGGCGCTACGAGCGGCCGGTCTTCTCGCTCATCTACCGCATGGTGCGCGACCGCGAGACGAGCGAGGACCTCGCGCAGGAGACGTTCGTCAAGATCCTCAACCACATCGACAAGTACAGCCCCGAGTTCAAGTTCTCGAGCTGGATCTTCAAGATCGCCAACAACGTCGCGATCGATCACCTGCGCCGGCGCACGCTCGACACGGTGAGCATCGACGGCTCGCCGCACGCGCGCACGGCGGCCGAGTCGGCCGCGTCGTCGCTCGAGCTGGCGGCGGACCAGGAGTCGGCCCTCGACGAGCTCGAGGCGCGCGAGCTCGGCACCGCGATCGAGCAGGCCGTCGCCCGGCTGCGCCCGCTCTACCGGGCCTGCATCATGCTTCGGCACGTCGAGGGGCGGTCGTACGAGGAGATCGCCTCCGCGCTCGACCTTCCCCTCGGCACGGTCAAGACCTACATCCACCGCGCGCGGCACGAGTTGCGACGCGCCCTCGAAGGTACCCGCGCCTAGGCGGCGCGGAGCGCGTACCGGCGCCTTCGCGCGTGGCACGCGTGCGGCGCCGGTGCTCCGTCCCGTGCTTGTCCCGTGCTTGTCCCGTGCTGAAACCTCGCCGCGCCCCTCCGCGTAGGCCCGAACGACATCCCGTGACGTGAACCGCCATCTCCTCCCCGACGAATTCGACCTGCTGGTCGATGCCGAATCCGGTCTCGAATCCGGATTCGGCGTGGCGCCGCTTCGCGCGCACGTGCGGGAGTGCGCGGCGTGCCGGGCCGAGCTCGAGCGAACGGAGGCCCTCACGGCATCGCTCGACCTGTTGCCGCACCTCGCGCCGTCGATCGGATTTGCCGACCGCGTGATGGCGGACGTCCAGGTGTTCGAGCCGTGGCACGTGGCCGTCGCCGACACGGCGCGCCGCCTCGTCCCGGCGTCGACGCCGCTGCGCGTGCTCGCGGCGAGCGGTGCCGTCGCGATGGGGGCGCTGCTGACGACGGTGACGGTTTGGGTGCTGGCGCACGCCGACCTGCTCGCCTTCACCACCGACGCGGCGGCGGCCGACCTGCGGGCGGCTCTCTGGGACGGGGCGCGCGGGCTGGTCGCCGAGCTCGCCGGCGCGCCGGCCACGTCGGGTACGACGCTCGCGCTCGCGCTCGCCATGCTCGTCGCCGCGCTCGCCCTCGCGGGCACGGGGCTGCGCGCGGCGGCGGCGGCCAGCCGGCGCGTCGCGTCGTCGGACCAGCCGCCGTTCGAGGCGTGAGGGGCGGCGTGCGCCAGGCCGACCCGTCGTCCCCGACCGTCGGACCGTCCGCCGCACCGCCGGTCTCCGCGTCGGCGCCGTCCGGCGGGCTCGTGGTGCCGGCGGGGGCGGCGCAGCCGGGGAGCGTGATCCTCGTCCGCGGACCGGTCGACGTGTACGGCACGGTCCACGGCGACGTGCTCACGGTCTTCGGCGACGTGGTCGTTCACCCGGGTGCGCGCGTCGAGGGCAACGCGGCGAGCCTGTTCGGCCATGCCACGCGCGCCGACGTGGCCGCGCCGCGCGGCCTGTTCGAGGGAACGAGTCCCGGCGCGGTTGCCCCGCCCACACTCGCCACCACGCTCGGCATGCCGCTCGGCTGGTTCCTGTTGCTCGCCGCGCTCGGGGCTGCGGTGGCGACGCGCGCCGACCGACAACTGCGCGCGGTGCGTGAGCTGGTCGAGCAGCACCCGGCGCGCGCGCTCGCCGTGGGCGTCGCCGGCCAGCTGCTCGTCGCGCCGGCGCTCGTGGTGCTCGTCGCGGCGCTCGCCGCGACGCTCGTCGGCATCGTGGTCGTGCCGCTCGCCGTCGTGATCTACATCGCCGCGGCGGCCGGGCTCGCCGTGCTCGGGTTCCTCGCCGCCGCCACCGTGCTGGGACGCGCGCTCATGGCGCGCACCGGCCGGGACGGCGCGCTCCCCACGCGGTCGCCCGCGCCGATCCTGCTCGGGCTCGGCGTGTTCCTCGCGCTCTGGATGGTCGCGGGTGCGCTGGGGAGCGTGCCGGGCGCGACCCTCGTCGCGCGTACGCTCGCGGTCGCCGTAACCTGGATCGGCCTCAGCGCCGGCTTCGGCGCCGCGCTCCTCACGCGCGCCGGCACCCACACCGGCCGCCGACGGTCGACCGGGGCCGCCGACACGCTCGTGACCGAGCGCGGCGTGATCCCCGTGTGGCAGACCCCGACGCCGATCGCGACCCTCGTCGCCGCGCGACCGAGCGCGGCCGTGCCCGGGGCGCGCCCCGAGTAGGGGCGAGTACGAACGCGTCGGGCGGGCCAGCGGCGGCGCGCGAGACGCGGTCGCTGGCCTGTCGCTTGCCCGGGTTGTGCGCGGGGGCGCTCCATCGCAATCCCCGCACGGGCCGGGCGCGTGCACCGCGCGTTGACCGGCGTTCCCGGAGCCACGGCGCATGGAAATCAAAGGTTACCGCCTCGGACCGCTGCTGAAGAAGGTCGGGGCCCAGATCATTGCCGACGACGTGATCGACCTCGCCGCGCAGACGGCGTACTACTTCTTCTTCTCGCTCTTTCCGATCTTCCTGTTTCTCGCCCCGCTGCTCGCGCTGATCGGCGACAAACAGAAGACGTTCACCTTCCTGCTCAACCAGCTGGCGCGCGCGGTGCCCGGCGACGCCTTCGCCCTGCTGCAGAACGTCGTGAAGGACGTGGTGTTCTCGCCCAGCGCGCCCGGGGTCGTGTCGGTGGGCGCGCTGCTCGCGCTCTGGTCGGGGTCCAACGTGTTCAGCGGGCTCATGGCCGCGCTCAACATGGTCTACAACCACCATACCGACGACTCGCGCCCCTACTGGAAGCGCAAGCTGATCGCGCTGGCGTGCCTGTTAGGCGTCGGGCTCCTCTTCATCCTCGCCACCGCGGTGCTCCTCTTCGGGCCCAACGTGGTCGACTGGGTGGGCAACCACGTCGGGCTCGGCAGCACGGCCCGCACGCTCTGGAACCTCGCGCAGTTCCCCATCGCGGGGGTGATCGTCGCGGCCACGGCATTCGTGCTCTTCAAGGTCCTCCCCGACGCGAAGCAGCGGAACGTCCACGTCGCGGTCGCGTCGGTGGTGACGATGGCGCTCTGGCTGCTGGTCACGCTCGCGTTCCGCATCTACGTGCAGCGGTTCGGCGACTACAACAAGACGTACGGCACGATCGGCGGAGCCATCGTCCTGCTGACGTGGATGTACCTGTCCTCCCTCGTGCTGCTCGCCGGCGGGGAGCTGGCGGCGGAGCTGATGCAGGGCACGGGGGCGACGCGGTCGAGGGCGGGGCACCTGTACGGCGACCGCATCTCGACGGGCGGGGCGGCCGACGTGGCCTCCGCCTGAGCGCTCCCCGCGCGGTCCGGAGCGCCGAACACGCGCCCCGGACGGCGCGGCCGCTCAGGCGCGGCCGCTCAGGCGCGGCCGCTCAGGCGGGGCCGCCCGAGCGCTCCCCGCGCTCACCGCCGTCCCGGTACAGTACCACCGTCTCCCCCCGCCCGACCCCCAACTCCCGCACCGCACTCCCTTCCCTGACGGCGATCTCCAACAACCCGTTGGACCCCGCGAGCGCGACCCCCTCGCCCTTCGCCACGTCGCCGTACACCCGCCGGATCGGCACCACCCTCCCAGCCACCCGCACGACCCCGCCCGGCGCCGCCGTCGCCCCGCTCGCCACCAGGTTCGTGATCGCGTTCCCGAAGCGGTCGACCGCGATCACGACGCCCTCGATGCCCCCGTCCGCCAGCCGGCGCGCCTCGGGCGTGCGGCGCAGCACGCACCCGTCCACCGCTTCGCCTAACGCGTCGAGCGAGCCGCCCCCGGCGAGCCGCGCCGCGGCGGGGGCGAACACGTCGCGTCCGTGGAACGTCGGCGCGCTGCGTGCCGGGATCGGCAGCCGCACGGCCCGCGCCCCCGCACGGAGCAGGGCCGGCGTCAGCACCCCGTTGTCCGGGCCGACCAGCCAGCGCCCCTCGCTCGACGCCGCGATCGCCGCGCGGTCGGTGCCGACGCCGGGGTCGACCACGACGAGGTGCACCGTGCCCGGCGGGAAGCGCAGCCAGTAGCGCGCGAGCGCGAGCCGCGCGCCGTCCACGTCCTGCGGCAGCACCTCATGGCTCGCATCCACGACGGTGGCGCCCGGCGCACCGGACAGCAGCACCCCCTTGAGCTCGGCGACGTAGCCGTCCGCCGTGCCGAAGTCGGTGAGGAGGGTGATGATCGACATGAAGGCGAGGGCCACGGGCGCATCGACGCTGCGAGGACTGTCGTCCTGCGCGCAGCGAAGAATGACACTAATCCCCTGCGCGCCGCCTCACACCCGCTGCCGCTTCCACCGCCCACTCCACCACAACGCGACCATCGCGACGCCCCGCCCCACCGCGGTGAGCGAGATCGTCCACCACAGCCCCGTCGCCCCGAACCGCGGCGTCGCCCACGTCGCGAGCGGGATGCGGGCGGCCGTGAGTGTCGTCGACGCGACCATCGGCGCGACCGTGGCCCCCGCCCCACCCAGCGCCCCTTCGAGGACCACCTCGGCGCAGACGACGAGCTGCGACACCGCGACGATGCGCAGGTAGCGGGCGGTCTCCGCGACGACGGCCGGGTCGCTCGTGAAGATGCCGGCGAGGAATGCCGGCACCGCCGCGCTCGCGGCCGCGGCGACGAGCGCGGGCGCGCTGGCGACGGCGAGCATCGTCCATCCGGCGCGTTCCGCGCGCTCCACACGCCCTGCACCCATGTTCTGCCCGACGACTGCCGCCGCTGCCGCCCCGAACCCGACCCCGATCATGTACAGCCAGCTCTCGACCCGGAAGCCCAGTCCCAGCGCGGCCAGCGCGGGCACCCCGAGCGACGAGGCCGAGCGGCCAATCACCACGTAGATCACCGAGAAGAGCACGCCCGTGGCGGCCGTCGGCAGTCCGACGCGCACCACCGTCGCGAGCACCGCCCGCTCGGGCCGTCCGAAACGCACGAGCCCGCGGCGGCGGAGCAGGACGAGGCCGACGAGACACGCGGCGCTGCGGGTGCCGGTGGTGGCGAACGCCGCGCCGGCCACGCCCAGCGCCGGAAACCCCAGTCCACCCAGGATGAGCAGCGGGTCGAGCACGAGCCCCAGCGCGACCGAGCACGCGAGGACCAGCAGCGGCGTGCGCGTGTCGCCGCTCGCGCGGAACGCGGCGTCGACGGTGAAGTACGCGAACAGCACCGGCATCGCGAGCGCGTACACGCCGAGGTAGCGCGCGCCGAGCGCGACCACCGGCGCGGGCGCGTGCATGAGCGCGAGCAGGGCGGGCGCGTTCGCGCGGCCCGCGGCGGCGACGACCGCGCCCAACGCGACGGCGAGCAGCAGCGCGTCGCCCGTGGCGCGCGCGGCGTCGGCCGGTCGGCGCTCGCCGTGGCGCCGGGCCGCGACCGCCGTGAGGCCGACGGAGATCATCTCCGCGACCGAGATGGCCATCCACACCCAGAACACCGACGCCGTCACGGCCGCGAGCGCGGTGGGCCCCAGACGGCGGCTCACCCAGAACGCATCGGCCGCGAGGAAGACCGTCATGAGCAGGTTGCTCACGACGGCCGGCACGGCCACGCGAAGGACGATGCGCGCGAGCGGCTCGCGGACGAGTGCCGGATGCTCGGCGGTCGGGTACTCGCCCGTGACGCGGGCGGCCTGCTCGGGGGTGAGCGCGACGGCGACGCCGCCGTCGCGCTCCTCGACCGGAAGGGTGCGGGTGGCGGTCACCCCGCGGCCGCACCCGCGGCCGCCGCCTCCGGGTACCGCGCCGCGATGCGCTCGGTGATCCGCGTCGCGACCTGCTCCAGCGCGCGCGACACGCTCGACTTCGGCTCGTGCACGACGATCGGCCGCCCCGTGTCGCCGCCCTCGACCACGCGCGGGTCGAGCGGGATCTGCCCGAGCAGCGGCACGCCCACCTCGTCGGCCAGCGACTGCCCGCCGCCCGACCCGAACACGGCGATCGGCTTGCCGGTTTCGGGATTCTCGAGGTAGCTCATGTTCTCGACGACGCCCAACACCGGCACGCCCACGCGCTCGAACATGCGCACGCCGCGCAGCGCGTCGCCCACCGCCACCTGCTGCGGCGTGGTGACCACGACGCCGCCGTGCACGTGCGTCGCCTGCACGAGCGAGAGTTGGGCGTCGCCCGTACCCGGCGGCATGTCGACGAGGAAGTAGTCGAGCTGGCCCCAGTTCACGTCGCGCAGGAACTGCGTGATCACCTTCATGATGATCGGCCCCCGCCAGATCGCCGGCTGGTCGCGCTCAATGAGCAGGCCGATGCTGATCACCTTCACGCCGTAGGCGAGCAGCGGCTGGATCTTGTCGTCGCGCACCGGCGGCGCCTCGCTCACGCCCAGCATGCGCGGCAGGTTCGGCCCGTAGATGTCGGCGTCCATGATCCCAACGCGCGCGCCCTGCTTGGCGAGCGCGACGGCCACGTTGACGGCCACCGTCGACTTGCCCACCCCGCCCTTGCCGCTCGACACCGCGATGACGCGGCCGAGTTGCGGGTAGGCGACCGGCGTCGGCGCGGACGGGGTCGGCGGGGCGGCGCGCCCGGGCGTGGGGCCGGCGTCCATCACGGGGAGCGCGCGCCCGCCCACCGGCTTGCCCCCGCCCGGCGCCTCACCGCCGGCCGGCGCCCGGCGCGACTCGCGCTGCGCCTCCTGCCTGGTCGCGCGCGCCGCCGCGTACTGCGCCGGGTCCTGCACGTCCACGCGGACGTCGGTCACGCCGGGCACCTGCTCGACGGTCTGGCGCACCTCGCGCACGAGCGTCGCCTCGTCGGCCGCGTCGAGCAGCAGCGTGAAGCGGACCTTGCCATCCGCCGTGGTCGCCACGTCCTGCACCTGCTCGGCGCTGACGAGGTCGCGGCCGTGCCGCGGGTTGCGCACGCGGCCGAGAGCTTCGGCGATGCGCTGCGTGAGGGTGGTGCTCATGCGAAGTGCCTATGAGAAGCGGCGGTCGAAGCCGCGATGTGCAAACGAGGATGCCCCCGGGATTCCCGTCCACGGGGCGGCAGTAGGCGAAAGCTAGCCGCCCACGGGTCGTGCCCCCGCCGTCCCGGCCACGTGCGCCCGCGCGGCGTCGAGCACCTGCGCTCGCACCGCGTCCATCGTCCCCGCGATCATCGCGCCCGACGCCTTCGCGTGCCCGCCGCCGCCGAACTGCCGGGCGAGGGCGTTCACGTCCACGTCGCCCGTGCTCCGGAACGACACCTTCACCTTGCCGTGCCCGAGGTCGCGGAAGAGCATCGCGAGCCGCGTCCCCGCAATCGACCGCGGCTGCTCGACGATCCCGTCGAGATCTTCCGATTTCACGCCGTACCGCTCCATCGCCCCGGCCGGGATCGAGACCCACGCCAGCCCATGCGCCGCCTCGACCTCGAGCGTGCCGAGCGCCTCGCGCAGCAGGTAGAGCTTGCCCGCGGGCACGCTCGCGTAGATGCGCCGGTACATCGCCTCGGGATCCACGCCGGCCGCCAGCAGCTCGGAGGCGACGGCATGACAGCGGGGCGACGTGTTGCTGAAGCGGAAGCCCCCGGTGTCGGTGAGCAACGCGACGTACAGCGCGGTCGCGATCGCGGGCGTGAGCGGCCGATCGAGCGCGCCGAGCAGGTCGAACACCAACTCGCCGGTCGCGCTCGCCGTCACGTCGCTCACCACCACCGTGCTCGGCGGCTCCTCACTCGGCAGGTGGTGGTCGATGGTCAGCTTGGGAATCGTGAGCGCGCGGACGGAGTCGGAGAGCGTGCCGAGCCGCTTCACGTCGGCGATGTCGAGGACGACGAGCAGATCGGCGTCGCGGAGGGCGGCCGCGCCGCGGGCGCTCGCGTCCTCGACCGCCGCGTCACCCGGCCCGTCGCCCGCGCGTTCGAGCAGGAAGCGGAAGTTGTCCGGCCACGGCGTCGGATTCACGACGACCGGGCGCAGCCCCATCGCGGCCAGCGCGCGCGCGAGCCCGACCTCCGACCCACAGCCGTCGCCGTCGGCGTTGATGTGCGTCGTGATCGCGACGCGAATACCGGGGCGGAAGTACGAGCCCAGGGCACGGAGCTGCTCGACGCGCGTGCGCGACGCGGCGAGCGCGGCGTCGACGGCTTCGATGAGTGCCGCGGGGGCGGGGATGACGTCGGACATGAACCGGCGAGCGGGTGGGAAGTCGGATGAACGATCACCGCCCGGGCGCGGTGTCCGGCGCCCGGGCGGTGCGTGCAACTGACGGACGATCGATCGGCTGCGGGGCGACTCAGTCGCCGAGGATCGGCGCGGGCGGGACGATCGGCGAGCCGGTCACGCCGCGCTGCAGGATGCTGTTTCGGCGGCCGTAGCCGAAGTAGATGATGAACCCGAGCAGCAGCCAGACGATCAGTCGCAGCCAGTTGGTCCAGCCGAGGCCGTAGATCATCGCGCTGCAGACGAGGATGCCCAGTGTGGCGACGACTGGGACGGCCGGGGCGCGGAAGGCGCGCTGGAGGTCGGGGCGCTGCACGCGCATGATCCACACGCCGGCGCACACGAGGATGAATGCGAACAGCGTTCCGATGCTCGTCATCTCGCCCACGATGTCGCCGGGGATGAAGCCGCCGAAGATGGCGGTGACGAAGAAGAACAGGATGTTCGCCTTGTACGGCGTCTGGAAACGCGGGTGCACGTCCGAGAACGCCTTCGGCACGAGCCCGTCGCGGCTCATCGAGTAGAACACGCGCGACTGGCCGAGCAGCATCACGAGGATGACCGACGAGAAGCCGGCGAGGATCGCCACCGTGACGAGGTTCGCGAGCCACCCGTACCCGGTCATGTACTTCGCGATCACGAAGGTGACCGAGGCCTCGCGGCCGGAGGTACGGAAGTCCTGCACCGTCGCCACGCCGCTCAAGACGTGCGAGAAGAGCACGTACAGCACGGTGCAGACGACCAGCGAGCCGAGGATGCCGATCGGCATGTCGCGCGCGGGGTTCTTGGCCTCCTGCGCGGCGGTCGAAACGGCGTCGAAGCCGATGAACGCGAAGAACACGACCCCCGCCGCGCCCAGAATGCCCAGAACGCCGCCGAACGCGTGCGACACGCCTTCCGGGGTCGTGTAGGTGGTCGGGGGCGGAATGTACGGCGTGTGGTTGGCCGGGTTGATGTAGCCCCAGCCGATCGCGATCACGACGATCACGATCGCCACCTTCGTGATCACGATGAGGTTGTTCACGAACGCGGACTCCTGGGTGCCGCGCACGAGCAGCGCGGACATCAGCCCCAGAATCACGACCGCCGGGATGTTGACGATGCCGTGCACGCCGGTGCCCTGCATCGTCTCGAACGGCGAGTGATACCACTGATACGGGATCTGGAGCCCGAAGAAGTGGAGGATCTTGTTGAGGTACTCGCTCCACGAGATCGCGACCGTCGCGGCGCCTACCGCGTATTCGAGCACGAGGTCCCAGCCGATGATCCAGGCGACCAGCTCGCCCATGGTCACGTACGAATACGTGTAGGCGCTGCCGGCGATCGGGATCATCGACGCGAACTCCGCGTAGCAGAGCCCCGCGAAGGCGCAGCCGAGCGCGGCGACGATGAACGCGATCGTGACCGACGGGCCGGCCCGGTCGGCGATCGCCGCCGCCGTGCGCGTGAACAGACCCGCGCCGATGATCGCGCCGATCCCGAGCGCGACGAGCGCACCGGGGCCGAGGGTGCGCTTCAAACCGCCTTCGCTGACGTCGTGACTGTCGGCGATGAGCTGGTCGACGGACTTGGTGCGGAACAGCGAACTGCTCGGCGCTCTGACACTTCCGGGGGTGGACATCGCCATCGCGGGTCCTCGCATGCCCGGACGTGGCCCGGGACGAGATGCTGAAACGGTGGGAACTCGCCGGGGGCCGGTGTGACGGGCGCACGCCGGGGCAGGTCGCGGAAGCTGCCGGACACGTCGGGGCGTTGTCAACGGGAGATCACCGCGGACGCGCATGCGTGCTTGCCGGATTGCGCCGAGCGCACTAGTCTCGCGCGGGCCGGAGCGCAGTCCGAGCCCGTGCGCGCCCATGTCCCGTTCGCGTTCTGGTGGCCGTGACGTCGACGAATGCGTCCGAACCGCTCCTGACCAGCTGCGGCGAATGACACCGTGACCGGAGACGCGGGGCCGGGATCGGTGGCTGGGGCGCTGAGCGGCGCGGTGACTGGCGCGGCGAGCGGGGTGGCGATGACGCCCGAACGCTGGGCCGTGGTCACGCGCATCGTTCAGGACGCGCTCGACCGCGCGCCCGGCGAACGCGGCGCGTTCGTCTCGGCCGCCTGCGGGGACGACGCCGCCCTCCGCAGCGAGGTCGAATCGCTGCTCGCCGAATCGTTGGGCGCGACGTCGCTCCCGGGCGCGCGCGCCGCGGTCCGGGCCGCCGCCGCAGAGGTGGGGAGCGCTCCGCCACGCCACGCGGTGCCCATCGACGCGTCGCGAGTCGCCGCCGCGCTCGCCGGGCAGTACGCCATCGAGGGCCTGCTCGGGCGCGGCGGCATGGCAGCGGTGTACCGCGCCCACGACCTGCGCCACGGGCGGACCGTCGCGGTCAAGGTGCTCGACGCCGACGTGGTCGCCGCGCTCGGGCCGGAGCGCTTTCTGCGCGAGATCGAGACGGCCGCGCAGCTGAGCGAGCCGCACATCCTGCCGCTCTTCGACTCGGGCGAGGAAGGCGGGCTGCTGTACTACGTGATGCCGTACATCGCCGGCGGCACGCTCGGCGATCGCATCGCCGGCGGCCGGGCGCTGCCCCAGGACGAAGCCGTGCGCATCCTGCGCGACGTCGCGGTGGCGCTCGCGTACGCGCACGCCCGCGGCGTCGTGCATCGCGACATCAAGCCGGAGAACGTCCTCATCCACGAGGGGACCGCCGTGGTGAGCGACTTCGGCATCGCCAAGGCGCTCAGGGCGTCGCAGGCGACCAACCCGCGGATGCGCGACGCGCCGGCCGACGTGCGGCCGAACCACACCCTCACCCAGCTCGGCACCTCGCTCGGGACGCCGGCCTACATGGCGCCGGAGCAGGCCGTGGGTGACGGGCACGTGGACGCCCGCGCCGACCTGTACGCGTGGGGCGTGGTGGCGTACACGCTGCTCGCCGGCCGGCATCCGTTCGCGCACAAGACCACGGCCCGCGAGCTGATCGCCGCGCAACTCGACGAGATGCCGCAACCGCTCCGGTCGGTCGCGCCCGCGGTGTCGCCGCCGCTCGCCGCGCTCGTCATGCGCTGCCTCGCCAAGGATCCCGCGCAGCGCCCCGCGTCGGCGGCCGATCTGTTGGTCGAACTGGACGACGGGAGAGCCTCGGCGGCGCGCGCCGTGGTGCCGCGCCCGCGGCGGGTGCGCATCATGCGCGCGGTCGGGGCCGTGCTCGCGCTCGTCGTCCTCGGGCGGGCGGGGTGGCAGGCGTTCGCGGCCGGGGAGCACGGTGGGTCCGGCGACGCGGTCAGCCCACGCAAGGTGGCGGTGCTTCCGTTCGACCATGCCGGACCGCCCGACCAGGCCGTGTTCACCGACGGGCTCACCGACGCGGTGACGGCCAAGCTCAGCGCGCTGCCGGGGCTCGCCGTCATCGACCGCCACAGCGCCGCGCAGTACGCGCACACCACGAAGACGGCCCGGCAGATCGGTTCGGAGCTCGGCGTGCCGTGGCTCGTGGAGGGCGTCGTACGCTGGGCGAAGGACGCGCACGGGGCGTGGCGCGCGCAGGTCACGCCCACGCTCGTCGACGCCCGGACGGGGACCACGACGTGGACCGGCGAGCCGTCGCTCATCACGCCGGCCGACCCGTTCACGGCACAGAGCCAGGTGGCGACCACCGTCGCCTCCGAGTTGGGCGTGGCATTGCGGCCGTCCGACCGTGTGGCCCTGGCACGCCGGCTGACCGACAACCCCGAGGCGCTCGCGGCGTACGTGCGCGGCCGCGTGCTGTTCGACGGGACCGGCCACACCTTCTCGACGGTCGCCATCCGGGCGGCGATGGAGCAGAGCGCGGTCGAGTTCGCCCGCGCCGTCGCGCTCGATCCGGGCTTCGGCGATGCCTGGGGCGACCTCGCGCGCGCGAGGTTCTGGCGCGCGCAGCGCGCGCCGGACGACACGGCGGGCATCTCGCAGCTGCGGACCACGCTGACGGAGGCGCTGGCGCACGCCCCGGACAACCCGGGCGTGCTGCTCGCCGTCGCGGCGACGCGCCAATCGATCGACCACGACACCACCGGGGTGGCGCCGCTTCTACAACGCGTGATCGCCGCCCTCCCCAACGAGTCGCTCGGCTTACGCATGGCCGGGATGCTGATGGCCGACCGCGGCCAGTACGACAGCGCGTACGCGCTCGCCCGACGCGCCGCGGTGCTCGACCCTCGCTCGGCGCTCACACTCACGAACGCGGCGGCGTCGGCCATCTCCCTGCGGCACTGGGCCGATGCGCGAAAGGATGTCGACGCGCTCATCGCGCTCGACTCGGCCGATGAGCGCGGCTGGTTGCTTCGCGTGAACGGCGCGATCCGCCAGGGCGACACGGCCGACGCGCAGCGCGTGGCGGCGCGCGCACTTCCGCACCTGCCGCACCCCGGGGGCCAACTACTCACATGGCTGGCGTACGCGGGGGGGCCGTACGGTCCGCGGTATCTGACCCGCTCCGCAGCGGAACTCGGAATCGCGACGCTCGAGGACAGCGTGGGGCTCTATTACGACGCCAAGACCGACGTGTGCCTGCGTCGGGGCGACCTGACGCGGGCGCGCGTGTACTCCGATTCGATTCGTGCCATCCTCGCCCGCCGCCCGCTCGCGCGCGGCGACGACGCGCTGCTGCTCGCGTTGCGCGCCTTCGCCGAGGCGAACCTCGGCGATACCGCGACCGCACGCACGACGCTCGCGCGGGCGCTGCGGCAGGCGCGCGCCCTTGCCCCGCCCGCCGATTCGCTGCGCGTGCTCGACCCCGAGGTCGTCGCCGGAACCTACGCGCGCCTGGGCGAGCCCGAAACGGCCGTACGCTGGCTCGACGCCTGGCTCGCGAACCCGATGGGCGGGCGCACCTTGCGGGGCATCGCCATCTCGCCGAAGCTCGCGGTCCTGCGCGGAACGCCGGAGTTCGCGCGCTTCCTCCGCGCGCACGCGGAGTGACGCGGCCGCCTGCAGCGGCGGCGCCACTCCGCCGCGTTCGTCAGGCCGAGTAGTTGGGCGCCTCGCGCGTGATCGTCACGTCGTGCGGGTGGCTCTCGCGCAGCCCGGCGGCCGTGATCCGCACGAACTCCGCCTCCGTGCGCAGCTGCTCGATCGTCGCGCAGCCCACGTAGCCCATCCCGCTCCGCAGCCCGCCGACCATCTGGAAGATCACGTCGGACACGGGGCCCTTGTAGGGCACGCGCCCTTCGATGCCCTCGGGGACGAGCTTCTTCGGGCTCAGCTCGCCCTCCTGGAAGTAGCGGTCGGCCGACCCGTCCTGCATCGCGGAGAGCGACCCCATGCCGCGGATCATCTTGAACCGGCGCCCTTCGAGCAGCAGCGACTCGCCCGGCGTCTCCTCGGTGCCGGCGAGCATCGAGCCCATCATCACGCTCTCCGCGCCCGCC
Organism: uncultured Gemmatimonadales bacterium; assembly: GCA_963851265.1. Classification (GTDB taxonomy): domain Bacteria; phylum Gemmatimonadota; class Gemmatimonadetes; order Gemmatimonadales; family Gemmatimonadaceae; genus BPUI01. The sequence continues at coordinate 115,308 of CAWKNZ010000005.1, read as the reverse complement.
GCGAGCGCCTTGACGATGTCGCCCGAGTACTTGATGCCGCCGTCGGCGATCACCGGCACGCCGTCCGCGCCGTCCACCGCGTCCATCACCGCCGTCAGCTGCGGCACGCCCACGCCGGTGACGACGCGCGTGGTGCAGATGGAGCCCGGCCCGACGCCCACCTTCACCGCGTCGACGCCGCGCGCGACGAGCGCCGCCGCCCCGCCGCGCGACGCGACGTTGCCTGCGATGAGCTGCACGTCCGGGAACGCCTCACGCACGGTCGCCGTCGCGTCGAGCACGCCCTGCGAGTGCCCGTGCGCCGTGTCGAGCACGAGCACGTCCACGCCCGCGTCGACGAGGGCGCGCGCGCGCACCAGATAGTCACCCGCTGCACCAATCGCGGCCGCCACGCGCAACCGCCCGTGCCGGTCCTTGTTGGCCGACGGGTACTGCCGCCGCTTGTGCAGGTCCTTGACCGTGATGAGGCCGCGGAGCGTCCCCTCCTGGTCGGTCACCGGCAGCTTCTCGATGCGGTGCCGCCCCATGATCGCCTCGGCCTCGTCGAGCGTGGTGCCCGTCGGCGCGGTGACGAGCCCCTCCTGCGTCATCGCCTCGCGCAGCGGGCGGTCGAGCGCGCGCTCGAACTGCAGATCGCGGTTGGTGATGATCCCGACCAGGCGCCCGTCGTCGTCGACCACCGGCACGCCCGAGATGCGGAAGCGCTGCATGAGCGCGACCGCCTCGCGCAGCGTGGCGTCGGGCGTGAGCGTGATCGGGTTGAGGATCATCCCGCTCTCCGACCGCTTCACCCGGTCCACCTCGGCCGCCTGCCGGTCGACCGACATGTTCTTGTGCAGCACGCCGATGCCGCCGTGGCGCGCCATCGCGATGGCCATCCCGCTCTCGGTCACCGTGTCCATCGCGGCGGCGACGAGCGGCACGTGCAGCGTGATCCCGCGCGTGAAGCGCGTCGCGGTGCTCACGTCCTTGGGGTGCACGGTCGCGTGGCGCGGCGAGAGCAACACGTCGTCGAACGTGAGCGCGACGGCCTCGCGCACGCGCGTCGCGCCGTGCGGGCGCGGGCCGGCGCCGTTGGGCGCGAGGTCGTCGACGCGCGACGCCCCGCCGTCCGTGGCCGAACGCGCGGGGCGCGTGGTCGTGTCGGAGCTGTTGGTGCCGGCGGCGTCGGCCGCGGGCGTCGCCGGGATCGGTCGCGTGGTGGTCGCCATGGCGAAGGGTAAGCCGCGCGGCCGAGGGCTTCAACCCCGGCGCGGCGGTCTACCGCTGCTTGGCCGGACGCGCCATCCCGCGCCGCACCATGCCGACGAGCTTCGTGCGCACGCCGCCCGGCAGGAACAACGTCGCCGCGCTCACGACCTCCTTCAGGTTCAGATCCTCGAGCTCGTCCGGGTCGCCGTGCCAGTGGTCGAGCAGCACGTCGTGCCCCGCATGCGACACCAGCCGCTGCAGCGCCAGCATCATGACGAACACGTCATCCACTTCACCGATGAACGGGATGAAGTCGGGGATGAGGTCGAGCGGCGACACGACGTACGCGATCGCGCCGGCGACGAGGGCCTTGTCGAGCGTCGACACGCGCCGGTCCAGCAGCAGGCCGCCGAGCAGCCGCAGGTAGGCCGGAATCTGCCGGATGGTGTCGAGGAGCGTGCGCTTGGCCTCGGTGCGCGTGCGCGGAGCGCGCGTGGTGGACGACGGAAGCGAATCGGCGCGGGTCGCGGGCACGGGGACAGCTCCAGAAAAGAGGTCAGGACGGCGACGGATAGCTCGGCATGTCCGTCGGATCGGTCGCGGGCCGGGCTGCCGCTCCGGACGTCGCGCCGTGCGGCGCCGGGGCGGCAGGTGAGCCGGCGGTGCGCGTCCCCTGAGCAGATGCCGTACCGGCCGGACTGCCGGCCGCCGAGCCCGGTGACGGTTCGGTCATGCGCTGCGCCGCGCTCGCGAGGTCGGTGGCGACCGTGCGGCCCGCGGTGGCGACGTCGTTCAGCACGCCCACGGCCTTGTTCAGAAACCCCATCGCCTCCGACACGGTCGACGCGGCAATGCCACCGGCGCGCAACCGGTCCTCGACGCCATCGGCGAAGCGCTGGAAGGGGTTGGCCGGGACTGGGTTGGCGGCGGGCTGCCCGTAGCGCAGCTCGAGGAACTCGACGTAATCGAGCACCTGGTAGAGGCGCTCCTCGCCGAGCGTGGCGAGCTTGCGGCTGATACGATCGCGGATGTGGTCGGCCATGAGGAGTGGCGATGGGGTTGGGCGCGTAGTCTAGAGTGCGAGATCACGTGGGGACAACGCGCGCGGCGCCGCGCTGCGGGCCATACGCGGCGATACGTGTGCCGCCGCCGTTCGGGTTCGCGCCGCTGTCTTGACGGCAGCGCACACACCTACCCACCTTCGCCGCAGCGTCCCGGCCCGCGCATCCCATCGGCCGCGGCTCCCCCTCGTCAGGCTCGCGCGCAGCGAGGCCCACATGTCGGACCCGACTCCTACCGCTCCGCCGTCCTCCGGCGCGCCGTTCAGCGGTGCGGCGACGGCGAGCGTCGTGTGCCCGCGCTGCGGCACCGTCGCGAGCGCGGGCTCGCGCTTCTGTCCGTCGTGCGGCGCGCCACTCACCTCGTCGGGCGAGGTGGGCGAAGACCATCTGCTGGCCCGCCTCCGTATGGCCACGCAGGGCGAGTACGACGTGCTCCGCGAGGTCGGCCACGGCGGGATGGCGGCCGTGTATCTGGCGTGGGACCGCGAGCTCGCGCGCTACGTCGCGATCAAGGTGCTGCTTCCCGAGCTGGCGCACCACCCGACGATGTCGCAGCGCTTCCTGCAGGAGGCGCGCACCGCGGCCAACCTCGACGACCACCCGAGCGTGGTGCGCGTGTACCGGGCGAAGGAGGCGCAGGGGCTGCGCTACTTCGTCATGAAATACATCGACGGCTGCTCGCTCGACCAGCTGCTGCGCAGTGCGGGGCCGCTCGCGCCCGACCTGGCCGCGCACGTGGTCGACCAGGTCGCGCTCGCCCTCCAGTACGCGCACGAACACGGCGTCGTGCACCGCGACGTGAAGCCCGGCAACATCCTGCTCGACCGCGCGGGCGGCGTGGTGGTGACCGACTTCGGCATCGCCAAGGTGGCGGAGGCGGAGCAGCTGACCCGCACCGGGTTCGCGATCGGCACGCCGCACTACATGAGCCCCGAGCAGTGGCGCGTGGAGCCGCTCACGCCCGCGTCCGACCAGTACGCGCTCGGCGTGGTGGCCTACCACCTCGTCACGGGCGAGGTACCGTTCGACGGCACCCAGTACGCGATTCAGGAGCAGCACCTGCGCTCCGAGGCGCCGGTGCTCTCGGCGCGGCGCGACGGCGTGCCGCCGGCGTTCGGCGCGGTCGTACGTGTGATGCTCGCCAAGGCGCCGAGCGAGCGCTTCCCGGACCTGCGCTCGGTGAGCCAGGCACTGTCGGCCATCCCGCGCGACTCGCCGCCGGTCCTGCGCGAACGCCTGAGCCGGCTCATCCCGGCGGCCAACACGCCCGGGGTGCGCGAGGTACCGCCCCCCGACGTTCAGGCTCCGCAGCCCGAGGTCGCGGTCGAGCGGCGGGCGGGCGGGCCCCAGGCCGCGGAGGGACACGTCGTCCCGCCGCCGGCGCCGCCGCCCGCGGTCGCGCCCGCGCCGAGCTTCGTTCCACCCAAGGTCACGCCGACGACGTTCGTGCCGGTGTCGCTCGCGCCGGCGTCGGTCGCCCCCGCGGGGCCGGTACCGCTGCCAGCCGTGCCGGTCGTCCCGGCGGCGGCGGCGGTCGTCGCAATGCCGCCGACGCCGGCGCTCGCCGACACCGCGTTCGAGGGCGTATCGCGCGAAAACGGCGCCGCACCGCCGGGCGCGGCGGCGTACGCGCCCGACACAGCCGCAGCGGCGTACGCGCCGGCCTCCAGCGCCACGTCACACGCGGTGGCAGACGGCGTCTCCGAGACGCCGCTGCTTGAGGGGCCGATCTCGCGCCGCGATTCCGAGCGCCGAATCTGGCCGTGGCTCGCGGCCGCCGTGGTCGCGGCGATGCTCGCGGGCGTGGGGCTCGCGCTCCACTCGGGTTCGGCGGCCGCGCCGACCGTGATTCCGGCCCCGGTGCCGGCTTCCGCGACCGCCCCGGCGGCAACGCCGGCGGCCCTTCCCGCCCCGACGGCCAGCGCGGCGCCGATCGCGGACTCGGCAGCCGCTAGCGCTCCGGCCGGGGCCGTGGGCGCCGCGGCCGCGGGCGTCGACTCGACGGTCCCGCCGTCAGCCGGCCCGCCCGGCCCGCCCGCCGCCCTGCTGGTCGTCGGCGCCCCGACGCGCGGCACGCTCGCGCTGCCCGTGGGCGATTCGGCGCGCCTCCGGGCGCGCGTGAACGACGCGCGCGGCACGCGCCTCGTCGCCGCCACGGTACAGTGGGCGTCGGCCGACCCCGCACGCGTCGCGCTGCGCAACGGTTGGGTGGTCGCGCTCGCGCCGGGCGGGCCGGTCGCGGTCACCGCCACCTCGGGCGAACTCTCGCGCGTCGTTCGCGTCGTCGTCGCGCCCCGCTCGGGTGCTGCCGTCGCGGCCGCGCCGGCACGTCCGATCACGCGCCCGACGTCGGCGGAGCTGCGCACCGAGGTGCAGCGCTTCGTCGCGTCGCTCGACGCGCGTGACGTGGCGGAGGTGTCGCGCCGGCTCGCGGCGCGCGCGGTCGACGGGTCGGCGTCGCACGACTTCGTCAGCTGGCTCGAAGGCACGCGGGGGCTCTCGGCCGACGCGCCCGCGATCGGCGAGGCGTCGGACGAGGGGGCCCGCGCCCGCGTCGCGTTCCGCGTGCCGCTGCGCTGGCGCGGCGGCGGTGGCTCGTTAGGCGATCAGGGGCGCAAGGACGTGACGTTCTGGATGACGCTCTCGCACGACGACCAGGGGTGGCACGGGGGCGAGGTGCTGCTCGGGAACAAGGTCGCGCCGTAGACGACGACGCGCCCCGGTCGCGCGCAGCGCGATTCGCCTAACGCGACGCGCCTACCGCCGCCACCACCGCGCGCGCGTCCCCCGCACGTCCACGTGCACGTAGGGCGACGCCACACTCGTGTACAGCCCCAGCCCGCCGACCAGCTCGGGGTGCTGCCGCTCGACGACCTCGGCCGCCGACTGCACCAGCTGCGCGTCGATCGCCGTGAACCGCCCGTCGCCGTCCGCGTCGATGGCCACGTCGGCCGCGTCGCCATACTGGTGCCGGCTGTTGAACGCCGCGCCTTCGACGCCGCCGTTGTGCGCGGGGGTGCGGAACCCCGAGTGCACGTCGAGCGCCACGCGCACGGGATCGCGCACGCCGCGCAGCCGCGCGACCTCGTCGGCGACGAGCTCGATCTTGTCGAGCAGCTGCGGCTTAACGGCGACGTAGCGCGGCCACTGCGCCTGGCCGTCGTGCGTGATGAAATCCTCGAGCCGCAGGTGGCGCGAGACCGGCAGGCGGGCCGTCGCGGGCATCACCTCGATGAAGCCCGACGGCGTCTCGCCGCCGAACGCCTCGAGCGGGTAGCGGCCGATGCGGTAGCCGTGCAACACGCCCCCCAGCTTCTCGGCGAACGGGGTGAGCACGGCGAGCGTGACGTCGTCGAGCAGCCGCCGCGCCGCGCCGTGCACGAGCGCGAGGTGGTAGACGCCCGGCTGCGCGGGCGCGACCACCACCGACCCCGTCAGCGGGAGCGCCTCGGTGGCGACCGACTGGTCGCTCGCGCGCGTCCACTCGTAGGTCACCCCCGCGCCGGCGCCGTCGGGCGCGACCGGGTACTCGATCACCTGCCCCGGCATCGCGACGCGCAGGTACACCGCCTGGCTCACGCCGAACGCGGGGTGCAGGGGCACGCGCACCGGCACGGCCGACGGATCGGACGACGCGACGCGCGGGCCGGCGGCGACGGGGGCCGGCGCGGGGAGCACGCTGCGCGGCGCCACGGAGGCGGTCGTCGCGTCGAGCGACGGCTTGAACGCGATCACCGCCCCGACCGCCACCAGCGCGAGCGCGGCGAACTGCAGCCCGCGGCGGGCCGCAGCGAGCCCGGGCACCGCGCGACGGCCCGTAGAAGTCGCGCCCGCGTCGGCGCGCAGCCCGTCCTGAACGCTCGCCGCCTCGCGGCGCGCTTCCTCGAGCCGGGCGAGCTCGAAGAGGGTCAGCCGCTCACGCGGTGGCGGATCGGCGACGGTCAGGCCCTGCCCCACCGCGCGCGCTGGCCGCGGGTGTCGATGTGCACGAACGGGCCGTGAGCGCCGGTCCCGCGGTAGATCCCCACGCCGCCGACGAGCTCCGGGTGCGCCTGCTCCACCCGCTCCGCCGCCGCGGCCAGCACGGCCGCATCGCGCGTGTCGATGCGGCCGTCGCCGTTGAGGTCGGCCATCACGCCGCTGCCGTTCTCGACCCACACGTCCGCCGCGTCGCCGTACTGGTGCCGGCTCCGCTCGGCGCGCCCGCTCGGGTCGCCGCCGCTCTGGTTGTACTGCGGCGTGCGGAATCCGCTCATCACGTGCAGCCGGTCGGCCCGGTAGCCGTGCGCACGCAGGTCGTCGAGCACGAGCTCGAGCTTGTCGAGGAGCGGCTCGCGCAGCACGAGGTACTTGGGCCAGACGTTCTGCTGGTCGTGCGTGAGGAAGTCGGCGAGCTGGAAGTGCTCCGAGACGTAGGTCGCCTGGTTGTCGGCCGTGACCTCGATGAATCCCGTCGGGTTGCCGTACGCCCCGCCGACCCCGCTCGACGTTTCGCCGGGCCAGTAGCCCATGCGGTACTCGCCGACGCGGCCGTCCACCTTGCGGCTGAACGGCAGCATGTTGATGAACGCGAACGCCGGGCGCCCGGCGCCGACCGACGCCGCGTACACGCCCGGCGTGGCCGTCGCCGAATCGCCCAACAGCCGGCGAAGGTACGGGAAGTACGCCGTGAGAGACTTGGCCACCCCCGCGATCGCCGCCGACGCGACGATGAACCGCGCGCGCAGCTTGCCACTGCGCCCCGCGAGCGTGTCGCCCGGAGGCACAGCGGCCAGGGTCGCCGCCGGCGCGACCGCGGTCGCGAGGGCGGGAAGCCCGACGTTGATCGCCGGGAGCAACGGCACGACCGGCATCGCGAGTCGGGCGTCGAGGCGCGCCTCCGTCTCCGCGTACGCAGCCGCCCGGCGCGCGCGCGCCGACTGCTCGCGCGGATGCCCGCCCCGCACGCGGGCGTGCGCGCTGACGCGGGCACTGCTCGCGTTCCGGGCCGCGTGCGCGGCGTGCGCCGCATGAGCGCGTGTGCGGCCGCGTGCGCGTGGCTGGCCGCCCGACTGGCGCGAGTCGCACTCGCGCGGGCTGCACTCGCGCGACTCGCGCTCGCGCGGCCCGCGCGCGGGCGGGTCGGGTGCGCGGCGGCCGGCGCGGCGGTCAGGGCGGTGGCGACCGCGGCCGCGCAACAGACGGCGGCGACGGAGCGGGCGACGGAAAACCGAGGCGACATGGCGGGACCGGCTGTGCGACGGCGACGGACACGAGCGCGCACGGGGTACGGCGCGCGCGGCCCGGAGGAGGGGCGCTGCGAGGCGGGCAAACGGTCGAACTACGGTCACGACGAGCGAACGCGGACGAAGTTAGCACCCGGCGGCGCTCGAATTGTGCCCCCGCGAGCGCCACAGTGGCGCGCCGCGCCTGACCGCACGGTCAACCGCGCGAGTCCGCCGTTGGTGGTCGGCGCGTCAGCCCCGACGGGCTAGATTGGCCGTGCGCCGGCGCCCACCGCGGCACCGCGGTCGCACGCCGCGGCGGAAGCCGCCGGCCGATCTGTGAGCGCCCGTCCCCACTGCCCCCGGCTCCACGTCATCATGCCCGACCCCCGATCCCGACCTGTCGCCCTCGTCGTCCTCGACGGCTGGGGGTACCGCGCCGAGCGCGAGGGGAACGCCATCGCGCTGGCCAACACGCCGACGTGGGACGCCTTGTGGCGGCGGCGCGCGCGCACCCTCCTCCACGCCTCGGGCCGCCGCGTGGGGCTCCCCGACGGGCAGATGGGCAACAGCGAGGTCGGCCACCTCAATCTCGGCGCCGGGCGCGTGGTGATGCAGGACATGGTGCGCATCACGGCCGCGATCGAGGACCGCACGTTCTTCGACAACGCGGCCTTCGTCGCGGCGTGCGACCAGGTGCGCGGCAACGGCGGCACGCTGCACCTGCTCGGCCTGCTGGGCGCCGGCGGCGTGCACGCGCTCGACCGGCACCTGTTCGCGCTCATCGACCTCGCCGCGCGGCGCGGCGTGCCGCGCGTGGCGATCCACGCGATGCTCGACGGGCGCGACACGCTGCCCAAGAGCGCGCTCGGGTACATGCGCGAGACCCTGGCTGCCGCCGGCGGGCGCGCCGTCGTCGCGTCGTTAGGCGGCCGCTACTACGGCATGGATCGCGACAAGCGGTGGCCGCGCGTCGAGCTCGCGTACCGCGCGGCCGTCGACGGCACCGGGCCGACGACGACGGACCCGGTCGAGGCGATCCGGCAGGCGTACGACGCGGGGACCACCGACGAGTTCATCCTGCCGATGGCGGTGGTCGACGCGGACGGCCGGCCGGTGGCACCCATGCGCGACGGCGACGCGGTGATCTGCTGGAATTACCGCAGCGACCGCATGCGGCAGATCGTGCGCGCGCTCGCCGACCCCGCGTTCGACGGCTTCGACGTGTCGCGCCGGCCGCGCCTCATGGTGGTGACGACGACCGTGTACGACCCGACGATGGAGGCGATCGGCGTGCGCGCCGCGTTCCCGCCGCAGTCGATGGCGCGCATCATCGCCGAGGTGCTGAGCGACGCCGGGCGTACGATGCTCAAGACGGCCGAGACCGAGAAGTACCCGCACGTGACCTACTTTTTCAACGGCGGCAACGAGCCGCCGTACCCCGGCGAGGAGCGCATCCTCGTGCCGTCGCAGAAGGTGGCGACGTACGACCTCGCGCCCGAGATGAGCGCGCGCGGCGTGACCGACGTGCTCACCAAGTCGATCACGTCGCGGGCGCACGAGTTCATGCTCTGCAACCTCGCCAACGGCGACATGGTGGGCCACTCGGGCTCGCTCCCGGCCACCATCCGCGCGTGTGAGGTGGTCGACGAGTGCCTCGCGCGCATCGTCGCGGCAGCGGAGCAGTCGGGCACGCGCCTCCTCGTGACCGCCGACCACGGCAACTGCGAACTGATGATCGATCCCGAGACCGGCGGCCCGCACACGGCCCACACCACCAACCCCGTCCCGTTCGTCGTCGTCGACCCCGACGGCGACGCGCCGCTCGCCGGCGGCCCCGGCGGCCCCGGCGGCCCCAGCGGGGCCGTCACGGGCGCGCTCTGCGACATCGCGCCGACGGTGCTGCAGCTGCTCGGGCTCGAGCAGCCTGCCGAGATGACGGGGCGCGCGCTGCGCGCGCCGGCGGGCGTCGGCGCGTGAGGGAGCGCGCGCGATTCGGCCGCGTGCGATCCGGCCGCATGCGGTTCGTGTTAGGCGTCGGGGTGCTCGGCGCGTTGACGGTCGGCGGGTCCGCGGGCTCGGCCGCCGCGCAGGGAACGCCGACGGGGGGCGGCGAGATCGGCTATCCGCCGGCACGCTCGCCCTTCGCGGACCTCGTCTACAATCAGTCGTTCACGCTGCTCGGCGGCTATTTCAACGCGGCCAAGGATCCGGCCGGGGTCGCGCCGCGCGGCGGCGGGCTCGTCGGGCTGCAGTACGACCTCGGTGGCGGCCCGGCGATCTTCACGACCCGCGTGCGCACCGTGTTCTCGGATCGCACCGTGCTCGACCCCGCGCGCCCGGCCAACGACCGCGTGCTCGGTACCGAGAAGCGGCCGCTGACGATGGCCGACCTCGGCCTTTCGCTCGCGCTCACCGGGTCCCGCACGTTTCACGGGTTCGTGCCGCTCGTGCACGTCGGCGCGGGCGTGGTCACCAACTTCGGCGGGACCGACCCCGGCGGGTTCGACTTCGGCACCTCGTTTGCACTCGCGTACGGCCTCGCGCTGAAGTACGTGCCGTCGCCGACGTCGCGCTACGCGCTCCGTTTCGACCTCGGCAACTCGCTCTATCGCGTGCGGTATCCGGCGGCGTACGCGCGGCCCTCCACCGGGTACGGGGCCACGTACGGCGGCGTCGCGCCGGACAGCTCGTCGATCGTCCCGTCCAACGCCGCGCTCTCGCGATACCGCAACAACACCGCGTTCACCGCGGGCGTGTCGTACCAGTTCCACCGCTGACGCGCGCCCACCCCCCGACCCTTCCAGGTTCGTTCATGGCGCGCGACTACGAAGACTTCAGCAGCATCGACGACCTCGACGACGACGAACTGCGCCAGCTCATCCGCGACCGCCTCGCGGACCAGCAGACGATCGACATCGACGACATCTCGGTCATCGTCGAGAACGGCACGGTGCGCCTCGAGGGGCGCGTCGGCACCGAGGACGAGCTGCGCGTGGCGGAGCACGTGCTCACCGACGTGGTGGGCGTGGTCGACTACGACAACTCGCTGGTGGTCGACGCCGTGCGGCGCGTCGAGACGTCGACGGACATCGACGACCACCTGAACGAGGAGCAGCGCAGCGCGGGCGCGATCATGGGCGAGATGCCGCCGCAGCAGAGCGACGAGGCGCAGGAGGCCCGCGGCGACGAGGACCTCGACGAGCGCATGTTCGGCACGACGGACATGCACGACGCGATCGCGCACGGGACGACCTACATCCCCCCCGACGCCCCGACGCCGGAAGGCATCCGGGGGACGGATGCTGGGGCTGGGGAGTACGGCGAGGATCACTGAGCGCTGGGGTGGCAGAGGTGGTGACCCGTGCCGGGCCGTGTCCGGCCGGGGATCGGTGCTGATCGAACACCGGGGCCGTGTCATCCCCGGGGTTTTCATCCCCGGCCGTTTCATGAACGGCCGGTCGCGGCCCTGCGCGATCACCCACCCCCCACGTCACCTGCATGCCCTTCTCTTCCCTCACCCGCCGCGTGACCTTCGCCGCGGCCCACCGCTACCGCCGCCCCGACTGGACGGACGAGCGCAACGCCGCCGTGTTCGGCCCGTGCGCGCGGCCCAACTTCCACGGGCACAGCTACACCTGCCACGTGACCGTGCGCGGACCGGTCGACCCCGACACCGGGTTCTGCATCGACCTGCCGCTGCTCGACCGCGTGCTGCACGACGAGGTGCGCGAGCGGTTCGACCACCGCAACCTCAACACGGACGTCCCGGAGTTCGCGGACGGCGCGCTGATTCCCACGGGCGAGAACCTCGCGCGGCAGATCGCGGAGCGCGTGCAGCGGCGACTCGACGCCGCAGCCGCCGGCCCGCCGACCGCGCCGACGGTCACCCGCGTCGTCGTCGCCGAGGACGAGACGCTGAGCGCGACCTTCGAGCCCGCGCGCGACGCATGACGCTTCGTCGCGCGGCCGGCGGCGTGCGCGGCGCGTTGATGGCCGCGGGGGCCGCGGCGTGCGCGGCCGTGGCGTGCGCGCCTGCGCGGGGCGAGCCGGCGCGCCGGCGGCCGGACCGCGACCCGCGGCCGCACCGGTCGGGCCGAGCGTCCCCGGCGCCCGTATCGCGCCTAACGCATCGCAGTCGCCCGACGCGGCCGACTCCCCCGCGGCGCTCGCAGCCGGTATCGACTCGCTGCTCGCCGACCCGCAGTGGGCGGGCGCGCAGTGGGGGGTGCTCGTCGTCAACCCGCGCACCGGCGACACGCTCTACGCGCGCAACGCGGGCAAGCTCTTCATCCCGGCGTCGAACCAGAAGATCATCACCGGCGCGGTCGCTCTCGCGAACCTCGGGCCGGAGTACCGCTGGCGCACGGCGGTCGCGGCGGCGCGCGGCGCGGCCCGCCCGAACGGCACGCTGCAGGGCGACCTCTACGTGCTCGGGAGCGGCGACCCGACGGTGAGCGCCGCGATGCAGCACGGCGACGCGATGGGGCCGATCCGGGCCCTCGCCGACTCGGTGTGGGCGCGCGGCATCCGCCGCGTCACGGGCGACGTCGTCGCGTCGGACGGGTCCTCGGCGCAGGCGCCGGCCGCGGGCGGGCGGCCAGGGGACCCGTCGGCAGCGGGCCCGCGAGTGGAAGGCCCGTGGGCGGAGGGCCCGTGGGCGGAAGGCCCCTGGAAGTTCGGGTGGGAGTGGGACGACCTCGACACGCCGTCGGGCGCGGGCGTGACGGAGTTGCTGTTCAACGACGGCGTGGCGCGCGCCGTCGTGTTCGGCGGTCCGCGGGTTGGCGCGGGCGCGCACGTGGCGGTCCGCCCGACCCCCTCGGCCGTACCGGTGGACGAGTACCCGGTCGACGTCCGCACCATCGCGGCGGGCACCACGGCCGGACCGGCGGTGCAGGCACGCTGGGACTACGACGCGCGTCGCTACGCGTTCCGCGGCGCGATACCGGCGAACGACAGCGTGGTGCTGGAACTCGGGATCCACGACCCGCGGCGCGCGTACGCGGGCGCGTTGCGCAACGCGCTCCGCGCCCGCGGCGTCGCGGTGCAGGACGCGCCACCGCAGGGCACGCTGCGGCAGGGGCGGCACGCGCGCGGCGCAACCGCCGACGCGCGCTGTCGTGACGGGTGCGCGCCCGCGCCCCCGCCGCTCGACACCCTCGCCGTCATCACCTCGGCCCCGCTCCGCGACGTGCTCCCGGCGATGGAGAAGCCGTCGCAGAACCAGATCGCCGAGGCGCTCTTCCTGACGTTAGGGCGCGTGGGGGCCGGGTCGGCGTCGGGCGACAGCGCGCGGCGCGTGGTCGGCGACCGTCTGCGCGCGTGGGGCGTCGAGCCCGAGCGCGACGCGGTCGTGCGCGATGGCAGCGGGCTGTCGCGCCACGACTTCGTGACCCCGCGGGCGCTCGTGCGCGTGCTCGACGAGGCGCGCCGACTGTCGGACGGCACGTTCCCCGATGCCCTGCCGATCGCGGGAGTCGACGGCACGCTCGCGGGACGGTTGCGCGGCACGCCCGCGGCCGGGCGCGTGAGGGCGAAGACCGGATCCGTCGACCGCGTGCGCAGTCTGTCCGGCTACGCGACGACCGCGGACGATGAGCTGGTGATCTTCTCGGTGCTCTGCAACAACTACACGGCGCCGTCGGCCGCGGTGACGCGCGTGCAGGACGCGATCGCGTTGCGGATCGCGATGTTGCGCGCGCGCGGCCCGGCGGCGGCGGCGGCACGACGGTGAGCGGCGTCGCCGTGCGGTGCCGCGCCGCGGCTCGCGCGTGAGCGGGTCGCGACACCCGACCGCCCGCGAACGCCTCGGGGTCGACGAGGCGCTCGCCGCGGTCCTCGCCGGCGCGCGTACGTTAGGCCCCGAGCACCTCGCACTCGCCGACGCACTCGGCCGCGTCCTCGCCGCCGACGTGCGGGCGGGGTGGGACGTGCCGCCCTGGGCGAACGCCGCGATGGACGGCTACGCGGTGCGTGCCGCCGACGTCGCCGGCGCGGCTCCCGGCGCGCCCGTCCGCCTGCGGGTGGTCGGCGACGCGCCCGCGGGCGCGCGCTGGGACGGTACGTTAGGCGCACGCGAGGCCGTGCGGATCGCGACGGGCGCGCCGGTGCCCGACGGGGCCGACGCGGTGGTGCGGGTCGAGGACACGGCACCCGCGGCCGACGCGGGTGGCGCCGACGCCGTGCTCGTGCGCGACGACCGGGACGCGCGCCAGGAGGAGACGGCGGGTGGGGTGGCGCGGCGCAACGTGCGTCCCGCGGGTGAGGACCTGCGCGCCGGCACCGTGGCCGCACCCGCGGGAACGGCCGTGACGCCCGGCGTGGTCGGGCTGCTCGCGGCGGCCGGGGCGTCGCACGTCGTGGTCGCGCGCCGCCCGCGCGTCGCGATCGTGGCATCGGGCGACGAACTCGTCGATCTCGCCGACGTCGCGCCCGGCGGCGTCGGCCACGAGCGCGCGCGCGACGGCGCCGCGATCGTCAACGCGAACGCGTACGCGCTCGCCGCGCTCGTGCGGGCCGCGGGGGGCGAGCCGGTCGACTACGGCATCGCGCCCGACACGCCCGACGGCGTGCGGGGCCGCATCGCCGAGGCGCGCGACGCCGGGTGCGACGTGCTGCTCACCACGGGCGGTGTGAGCGTCGGCCCGCGCGACCTCGTCCGCCCCGCCATCGCCGCCCTCGGCGGCGCCCTCGGGTTCTGGCGCGTGCGGATGCGCCCCGGCGGGCCGCTCGCCTTCGGCACGCTGCCGCCCCGCGACGGCGCGGAGCCTGCCGAGTCGGGCGTGCCCTGGTTCGGCCTGCCGGGGAACCCGGTGTCGACGGTCGTCACCTTCGGCCTGTTCGTGCGCCCGCTGCTGCGCGCGCTCGCCGGCGACGCGCGCCCGTTCCGGCGCACCCTGCGCGCCACCCTGGGCGAGCCGCTGCGCACCGCGGCGCCGCTGACGCACTTCCTGCGCGCGACGCTCGACACCGACGACGGGGGCGGGCTCGTCGCGCGGCTCACCGGGCCGCAAGGCTCCGGGCTGCTGTCGTCGGTGGCCGCGGCCGACGCGCTCGCCGTGGTGCCCGCGGGCGTGCGCGCGCTGCCCGCCGGGGCGGCCGTCCGAGTGCTGCCGTTAGGCGGCGACGCGCTCGCGGGCGACCCGTTCGCGTGCGCGGCGCAGCCGTCGTACGAGGGCGCGTGACGGACGCGGCGCCCGACCCGGACGGCGCGGCGCTCGTGGCCGCGCTCGAGCGCGAGTTCGCGACGGTGGTCGAGGAGGTGCCCGTCGGGCGCGCGGCGCTTTCGATCCTGCGCCCCGCGGAGCCCGAGGCGCTGATCGACGAGGACGCGTTCGCGCACGACGAGCGGCTGCCGTACTGGGCCGACGTCTGGCCGTCCACGCGCGTGCTCGCCGCGCGGCTGCTCGGCGAAGCCGGCGCGGGGCGGCGGCTGCTGGAACTGGGCTGCGGGAGCGGCGTGGCCGCGGTCGCGGCCGCGCGCGCGGGGTTCGACGTGACCGCGACCGACTACTACGCCGACGCACTCCGCTTCACCGCCGCCAACGTCTGGCGCGCGACGGGGCGCGCGTGCGCGACGCGGCTCGTCGACTGGCGGGCGATGCCGCGCGACCTGGGGCACTTCGACGTGGTCGTCGCGTCGGACGTGCTGTACGAGCGGCCGTACGCAGCGCTCGTCGCACGCGCGATCGCTGGCACGCTCGCGCGGGGGGGCGTCGCGCTCGTCACCGACCCTGGGCGGATCGCGGCGCCGGCATTCGTCGAGGCGGCGCAGGCGCTCGGGCTGGTCGTGCGTGAGCCCGAAGCCGAGACGATCGAGGCGAACGGGACGCGGCAGACCATCGCGACGTACGCGCTGGGCCGGCGCTGACCACCGCCCCCGCGGGCCGCGTGGTCAGCGCCCGGGCTCGCGCCGGCTCCCGCCCGAGAAGTCGTCGAGATCGATCGCGTCGGGCCCGTCCTGGGACAGGCCGCTGGCGGGCATATCGTCGGACGACGCGGAGGTCGAGGCGCCCTGCCCTTCGAACGCGTCCGTCACGGCCTCGACGTCGGGGTCGGCCGGCGCGTCGCTCGAGTCGTTGGCGCTGCCACGCCCGTCGGTGTCGCGCGCCACGTTCGACCCGCCATCCATCGCGTCGTCGCTGACGTCCGTTTCGCCACCGCTCGGCCCGCCCGCGCTCGCCTCCTCGCCCGGGCCCGAGCGCCCGTACCCCTCGCCCGCGTACGCGCCACGCGTGCGGCTGCCGCCGATCCCGCTCTGCCCGCCGTAGCTGGATTCGGCGTCGTACAGCGAGTCGTTGCCGCCCCCACCGTAGCCGGTGCCGGCGTCGAAGCCCTTGCCCGGAATGCCCTGCCGGGGCTCGTTCTGCCGCTCGTCGGCGGCGTCGTTCCCGCCCTGGTTCTTCGCCTGGTCTGCCATCAGAACACCTCGCAAGGGAGATACGCGATGAAGGGCGCCACTCCGCGAGCGGCGCCCTCCCGTGCGAGTCACACCGTGTGCCGCGTCAGTCGCCGGCCATCGCAAGCCCGGCGTTCGCGCCGCCCGCGTCCGCCCCGCCGCCGGGCGCGAGCGCCGCCGTCGCGCTTCCCTTGAGCCGCGACGCGACCACCTCGGAGATGTCGAGCACCGGCACGTCGCTCCCTGCCGCCGTGACGCCGTCGGTCATCATCGTCATGCAGAACGGGCACGCGAGCGCGATCGCCTCCGCACCCGTCGCGAGCAGCTCCTCGGTACGCTCCACGTTGATGCGCTTGCCCGCGTCCTCCTCCATCCACATGCGCCCGCCGCCCGCGCCGCAGCACAGCCCACGACTCTTCGTCCGCTTCGGCTCGACGAGGTTCACCACGGGGAGCGCGCGCTTGAGCGTGTTGCGCGGCGCGTCGTAGACGTCGTTGTAGCGCCCGAGATAGCAGCTGTCGTGGTAGACCATCGTCAGGCGCTTCCCCTCGTCCGTGTCCAACGGCACCAGCCCTTGCTGCAACAGCCGCTCGATGTACGTGGTGTGGTGGATCACCTCGTAGTTCCCACCTAACTGCGGGAATTCGTTGCCGATCTGGTGGAAGCAGTGCGGGCAGAAGGTGACCACGGTCTTCACCTCGTACCGGTCCAACGTCTCGATCGCGCCCTTCGCGAGCGTCTGGTACAGGTACTCGTTCCCCATGCGGCGTGCGGGGTCGCCGTGGCAGGTCTCTTCCTGCCCCAAGATCGCGAAGTCGACGCCCGCCGCCTTGAGCACGCGCGCGAACGCGACGGTGATCTTCTTGGCGCGGTCGTCGAACGAGCCCATGCACCCGACCCAGAACAGCAGCTCGGGCCGCCGGCCCGCCTCGAAGGCCTCGGCCATCGTCGGGATGTCCATCCCCTCGGCCCACTCCTCGCGCACCGAGGGTGAGAACGCCCACGGGCTCCCGTTGCGCTCCATCGACGTGAACGCGGGCTGCAGCTGCTCCGGGAAGCGCGACTCCGAGAGCACGAGGTAGCGGCGCATCTCGTTGATCACGTCGAGCTGGTCGATGCTCACCGGGCACTCCTGCACGCACGCGCGGCAGCTCGTGCACGCCCACAGCTCCTCTTCCGTGATGTAGTTGTCGAGGAGCGTGTTGCCCATGATGTCGGCCGCGGTCTTCGCGCCCCCCTCGGCCGCGAGCCCGTCCGCGCCCTCGCCGCCGTCGAGCCGGTGGTGCCGCAACTCGTCGAAGTCGTGCACGACGAGCGGCGCCTTCTCCATCAACCGCTGCCGCACGTTGACGACGATCTTGCGCGGGCTCAGCAGCTTCCCGGTGAGGTTGGCCGGGCACGCGGCGGTGCAGCGCCCGCACTGCGTGCACGAGTAGCCGTCGAGCAGGTTCTTCCACGTCAGCTGCTCGACGTCGTTCGCGCCGAACGACTCGGCCGTCTCGTCCTCGAGGTCCATCGGCCGCATCGCGCCCTTGGGCCCCGGCCCCTCGGTGTTGCTGAGGTACGTGTTGGGCAGCGAAACCAGCACGTGCAGGTGCTTCGAGAACGGCAGGTAGTTGAGGAAGCCGAGCACGAGGATCGCGTGCGTCCACCAGCTCACGTTGCGCACCGCGAGCGCCGTCTCGGGCGAGACGACGTGGCCGAGGCCGAGGCCCAACAGGTGACCGACGACGCGGCCGTAGCCGGACGTGCCCGACCGCATCACGGGCTCGATCACCGCCTCCATCGCGTTGGTCAGCAGCAGCGTGAACATGAGCACCGCGATCACCGAGAGGATGATCACCGCCTCGCGCGTCTCGACGCCGTCGCCCTGCAGCCGCCGCGGCTTGAGCACGAGCCGGCGGTAGATGAGCCAGCTCACCGCGCCCCACACCAGCAGCGCGAACAGCTCCTGCGACAGCGCGAACGCGCCGTAGACCGGCCCGGGAAGGAACTTCGCGTACCCGAAGCCGCCCCACACGCCCTGCACCATCATCTCGGCCGTGCCCGCCGTGATCACGCAGAAGCCCCAGAACACGAGCGCGTGCATGGCCCCCGCAACGGGGTCGCGCAGGATCTTGGTCTGGGCGAGGCCGATGGTGAGAAAATTCCAGAACCGGCGGCCGGGATCGTTCGTGCGGTCCTCGGGTTTGCCGACGCCGGTGGCGAATGCGTAGAGCCGCTGCGCGCTGTAGGCGAAGAAGCCGGCGGCGAGCACGAGGATGATCAGGAAGACGACGTTCGCAGTGGTCATGCAGGCAGCCGGGGAACGGTGAGGCGAACAGCGTTCGGCGAGCACCGCGGGGGCGCCAGTCGAGCACCCCTATGCTAGCCGCGGGGCGACGGGGCGGGAAGAATCGACGTGCGCGCGGCGCGCCGGTGTGGGCGCGGCGAGCCGACGACGTGACGCGCCCGTGTCCCGCGCACATGTTGTGTGCTCGACCTGCGCTCGACGTGCGTGCTCGACGCGTGTGCTCGACGCGTGTGCTCGACGCGTGTGCTCGACGCGTGTGCTCGACGCGTGTGCTCGCCGGCCGCCCTCCGCGGCCGCGCTCCACTTTCCCCCTCCGCCACCATGCTCGATTCGCTCCGCGCCCGCCTCCGCGCCGTGGCCGCAGTCCTCCTCCTCCCCGCCCTCGCTGGCGCGCAGGCGCCGCGCGGCGGCGCGCTCGGCGACTTCGACGGGCAAACCGACGTCGGCGCCGTGCACCACGCCGGCTCCGCGTCGTACGACGCCGCCCGCGGGGAGTACACCGTCGCGGGGTCGGGCGCCAACGTGTGGGCGGCCCGCGACGCGTTCCACTTCGTGTGGAAGCGCATGACCGGGGACTTCATCGTCACCGCGCGCGCCAACCTCGTCGGCAAGGGCGTCGAGGCGCACCGGAAGCTCGGGTGGATGGTGCGTTCGACGCTCGCGCCCGAGTCGCCGCACGCGTCGGCCGTCGTGCACGGCGACGGGCTCACGTCGCTCCAGTTCCGGCGCACGGCCGGCGCGCAAACGGAGGAGAAGCGGTCGACCGTCACCGCCGCCGACGTCATCCAGCTCGAGCGCCGCGGCGGCCGCTACATCATGTCGGTCGCGCGGGCCGGCGACACGTTCACCACCGAGGAGCTCTCGGACGTCGCGCTCGGCGACACGGTGTACGTGGGGCTGTTCGTCTGTGCGCACAACGACTCGGTGGTCGAGCGCGGGAACTTCCGCGACGTGCGGATCACCGTACCGGCTCCGCCCGGTTTCGTCCCGTACCGTACCTATCTCGGCGCCGACCTCGAACTGCTCGACGTCGCGACCGGCGACCGGCGCATCATCTACCGCTCGCCCGACGCGATCCAGGCGCCCAACTGGACGCCCGACGGTCGCGCGCTGATCTACAACAACGGCGGGCGGATGTACCGCTTCGATCTCGCGGCGCGCACGCCCGCCGTGATCGAGACCGGGACGGTCACCAACAGCAACAACGACCACGTCCTCTCGTTCGACGGGCGCATGCTCGGCATCAGCAGCGGGCTCGCGTCCGACAGCAACCGGTCGAACGTGTTCACCGTACCCGTCGGCGGCGGAACGCCCACGCGGGTGACCAAGCGGGGCCCGTCGTACCTGCACGGCTGGTCGCCCGACGGCAAGTACCTCGTCTTCACCGGCGAGCGCGGCGGCGAGTTCGACATCTACCGCATCCCGGTCGGGGGCGGCGACGAGGTGCGCCTCACCAACACGCCCGGCCTCGACGACGGCCCCGAATACTCGCCCGACGGCAAGTGGATCTACTTCAACTCCGTCCGCAGCGGGAAGATGCAGGTCTGGCGCATGCGTCCCGACGGCTCGGCGCCCGAGCAGCTGACCCACGACGAGTACAACAACTGGTTCCCGCACGTGTCGCCCGACGGCCGGTCGGTGGTGTTCATCTCGTTCCCGCCCGACATCCCGCCCGGCGACCACCCGTGGTACAAGCACGTGTACATCCGGGTGATGCCGGCCGACGGCGGGGCGCCGCGCGTGCTCGCCTACGTCTACGGCGGCCAGGGGACGATCAACGTGCCGTCGTGGTCGCCGGACTCGAAGCGGATCGCCTTCGTGAGCAACACCGCCGCGGCGCGCTGACGCGGGCCGCGACCGCGGCCGCGGCGCACGTTAGGCCTGCGCTGCCGCGGGCGCTCAGGCCTGCGCGCCCGCGGCGACGAGCCGATCGACCACCGGCCCGTGGTCGATCGGCTCGAACCCGCCGGTGCGCGCGGTGCCCTCCATGTGCGCGGCCGCCCACCTCGTCGTGCCAAGGACCGTCCCGCGGTAGACGTTGCGCACGTCGAGCGGCGCGCCGCGGTCGAGCAGCACGTCCACCACGCGCGCGTGCCCCCGCGCGGCGGCCCAGTGCAGCGCGGTGAAGCCCTGCGCGTCGGTCGCGCCCACGTCGACGCCCCGGTCGACCAGGAACGCCACGACGTCGGCGTGGCCGAGCGCGGCGGCGAGGGTAAGCGCGCGCGCGGCGTCCGCTCCGTGTGGACCGCGGCTCTCGACGAGGGCGCGCACGACGTCGGCGCGCCCGAGGCCGGCCGCCGCGGAGATGGTGTCGAGGCGGGCGCCGCGCCGCGCGAGCGCGTCGGCCGCGTCGGCGTAGTGGAATGCGAGCGCCGTGAGCAGCGGCGAGCCGTCGCCGGCCGGCCCGTCGACCTGCGCCCCGCCGTCCAGCAGCACGTCGACGAGTGCGACCTGCAGCCCCGCGCGGGCCGGGTGCACGCTCGACACGAGGAGGTTGAGCGTGGTCTGTCCCGTCCCCCCGCCGTACGTCTCCGCGGCTGCGTCGACCGCCGACCCGGCGTCGAGCAGCGCCCGCGCGACGTCGACGGCGTTGGGCGGCGTGCGCTGACGCGCGTCCTCGACGCCGTTGGCCGCGACGTAGTGGAGGAGCGTCGCGCGGTGCGCGCGGGCCGAGCGGGCGCGGACGAGGGACGGGTCGGCGCGCAGCAGCGGCGCGAGCGCGGCGAGGTCGCCCGCGACGACCGCGTCGGCGGCGGCTTCGAAGCCCGCGGTCACGGCGTCGCCTGGCCCGCCGCCCGCGGGCGCGAGGCCCGCGGATCCCATACCGCCACGCCGACCCGCGAGTCCGCGGTGCCGTAGTAGAGGTACCAGCGCCCGCGGAACGGCACGAGCCCCTCGACGAAGGTCGTCCCTTCCGCATACTGCCCGCTCGTCTCGTACGGCTCCGTGGGACGGATGAACGGGGCGTCCGTGCGCGCGAGTAGGCGGATCGGGTTGCGCGCATCGAAGAGCGCCTGCCCGCCGGTGTAGGCGTGGTTAGGCAGTGTAGAATCCCCGTAGCGCCGGTCGTTGCCGGCGTTGTAGAGCATCACGATCCCGCGCGCGGTGAGCACCGCCGGCGGCCCGCCCTCGACGAGCCACGAGTCGAAGTAGCCGGGGCGGGGCGAGAGCACCGCGAGCGGCCGCCCGTCCGCGTTCTCGACCACGGTCCAGTCGATCAGGTCGTCCGAGGTGGCGATCATGACGGCGGGGACGTTGAAATACATCCAGTACCTGCCGTTGACGCGCGCCGCGACGAGGCGCTCGCCGCGCGCCGAATCGCCCACCACGCGGCAGAGGATCGCGCCGGATTTCGACTCGAGGTTGCGGTACTTGCCGCCGGCGGCGACGGCCAGCGCGGGGCCGTGCTTGGTCCACGCCACGAGGTCGCGCGAGGTGGCGACCGCGAGGCGCGGCACGTCGCGGTTCCACTGCGTGTAGGTGAGCACGTACGTCCCGTCGTCGCGCTCGACGACGCGCGGGTCCTCGACCCCGCCGGTCCACTCGTAGCGCGCCTGCGCGTCCTTGTCGGGGTAGAGCACGGGCGCGGGCCGCCGCGTGAAGTGCACCCCGTCGGCGCTCTCGGCCAGCCCAAGGCGCGAGGTCTGGCCGCCGATCGTCGCGGCCGCGCTCGAGTCCTCGGCGCGGTACAGCACGTGAATCCGGCCTGCGCGCACGACCGCGGCGGGGTTGAACGTCGCGTACGCCTCCCAGCGCACCACGCTGTCGCCCATCGGCGAGCGAAAGCTGGCCCCGCTGGCCGGCACGATCACCGGATTGCCCGCGGCCGGTTTGACGAACGGGCCGAAGGTCCAGTCGGCGTCGCGCGCCGGGGGCGCCTGCGCGCGGGCGGCGCCGTGCGCGGCGGCGAGCGCCGGCGCGAGCAGCGCCGAACGGACCGCAATCGTTAGGCGGCGCCCGGTCGCCCCCGCCCCCGGTGTCGGACCGACGCCCATGCGCACCACGCTCCAGGTTCCTCGGACGGCGCGCGCCCTCGCCCGGCCGGCGGGGGAACGGTCTGCGGTCACCGCAGAAGCTACGAACCGGACGGCACGACCGCGAGCCGGCGAGTGCACGGCGGGACGCGGCGACCGCGTCCACTCGACCGCGTCCACTCGACCGCGTCCACTGTTCACGCGGCAGCACGCATGCCATGCTTCACCCGCCCCGCCGCTCCCGCCTCCGCGCCGCGCCTCCCGACACGCACGACGTCGCCCACCCGCCCCCGCATGCGCCCACACGGCACGCGCCTCGACCACCGCGGTCGCGCCGCGCGCGCGGCGACCGTCGCCGCGGCGTTCGCGGCCGCCTGCGCCCGCGGCGGCGCCACCCCGCCCGCCCCGCCCGACGACTGGCCGGTCACCGGGGGCACCCCGGCCAACACGCGCTACTCGCCGCTCGCCCAGATCACGCGCGACAACGTTAGGCACCTGCAGGTCGCCTGGGTCTACCACACCGGCGACGCCCCGCCCGGCGGCCGCTCCGAGATCCAGGCCACGCCCGTCGTCGTCGACGGCGTGCTCTACACGACCACGCCGGCCCTCGCCGTCGTCGCGCTCCGCGCCGACAGCGGCACGCCGCTCTGGCGCTTCGACCCGTTCGCCGGCCGCACCCGCGAGTCGCACGTCAACCGCGGCGTCGTCTACTGGGCCGACGGGGACGACCGCCGCATTCTCGTCACCGCCGGCCGCCGCCTCTATGCCCTCGACGCCGCGACGGGCCGTGCCATCCCGACGTTCGGCGATTCGGGCTCGGTGGACCTCGCCGTGGGGCTCGGCCGCGACGTCACCGGCGCGCAGCTCCTCGCCACGAGCCCCGGGGTGATCTACCGCGACCTCCTCATCCAGGGCACCCGCGTCGGCGAGGGCGAGGGCTCCGCGCCGGGCCACGTGCGTGCGTACGACGTGCGCACGGGGAAGATCCGCTGGACGTTTCACACGCTTCCGCAGCCCGGCGAGCCGGGCGCGGGGACCTGGCCCGCGGGCGCGGGTACGCGCGCGGGCGGTGCGAACTCGTGGGCCGGGATGGCCGTCGACGTGCCGCGCGGACTCGTCTACGTCCCCACCGGCTCGGCCACGCCGGACTTCTACGGCGGCGCGCGCACCGGCGCCGACCTCTATGCCAACACGCTCCTCGCGCTCGACGCCGCGACTGGCGAGCGGCGCTGGCACTTCCAGTCCGTACACCACGACCTCTGGGACCGCGACCTGCCCGCGGCCCCCAACCTCGTCACCGTCTCGCGCGACGGCCACGCCGTCGACGCGGTCGCGCAGATCACGAAGACCGGCTTCATCTTCTTACTCGACCGCATCACGGGCCGCCCGCTGTTCCCGGTCCGGGAGCGCGCCGTGCCCGCGTCGGACCTGCGCGGCGAGCGGGCGTGGCCCACGCAGCCGTTCCCGCTCCTGCCCGCGCCTTTCACGCGGCAGTCCGTCACGGAGGCCGACCTCACGGACCGCACGCCCGCCGCGCACGCGGCCGTGCTGCGCCGGTTTCGCGCGCTCCGCCCCGGCGGCCTGTTCACGCCGCCGAGCGTGGCGGGGAGCATCGTCATGCCCGGCTTCGACGGCGGCGGCGAATGGGGCGGCGCCGCGTTCGACCGCGAGACGGGCGTGCTCTACGTCAACGGCAGCGACGTGCCGTGGATCGCGGCGATGCGGCCGGCAGCGCTCGCGCGCGTCGCACGCGGACCGCGCACCGGTCCGGCCGTCTACGCGGCCGCGTGCGCCGGGTGCCATCGGCCCGACCGCCGCGGCGACGGCGACCGCGTGCCGTCGCTGGTCGGCGTCGCCGTGCGACTCTCGGCCGCGCAGGTACAGCAGGTGCTCGAACGCGGCCGTGGCTTCATGCCGTCGTTCGCCAGCCTGCCCGCGGCGGAGCGGCAGGCCGTCGCCGCGTACGTGCGCGGGGACGCACCCCCCGCCGCGTCGCCGGCGACGTCGCCGGCCGACGGCTCGCCGCACGCGGCGGAGCTGGCCGCGTCGCGCCGGCGGCCTAACGCGTCGCCGTACGAGTTCGCCGGCTACGAGCGCTGGAAGGACCCGGACGGCTACCCCGCCGTGAAGCCGCCCTGGGGCACGCTGAGCGCCGTCGACCTCAACACCGGCGCGTACCGCTGGCGGATCCCGCTCGGCGAGCACCCGGAGCTCTCGACCCCGGGCGGCGCGCCGACGGGCACGGAGCAGTACGGCGGCCCGATCGTCACCGCGGGCGGGCTCGTCTTCATCGCCGCGACCGAGGACGCGAAATTCCGCGCGTTCGACAAGGCGACCGGACGCCTGCTCTGGGAGGCCCGGCTGCCCGCCGCCGGGTTCGCGACGGCGAGCACCTACGCGGTTCGTGGCCGACAGTACGTCGTCATCGCGGCCGGGGGCGGCAAGCTCGGCACGCCCTCGGGCGACGCGTACGTCGCGTTCGCGCTGCCGAACTGACCGCCGTCCGACGCACCGCGCGACCGGCGAACCGGACTACGCGATGCCGGCGGTCCGCGCGCGTCGCGCCGCGATGAACGAGCGCACGGCGAAGACGAGGAACACCGCGCACAGAAGGCTCATCGCCCCGGTCTCGCGGCGCATCATCGGCGGTGCGTTGGGCATCATCAGCGCCGGCCCGATACCGGCCACGATCCCGAGCAGTGCGAGCGCGGCCGCGCCGTGCATCGCGTGCTTGCGCCACTCGTCGCGCCCGGCCGCGATGCCGAACGCGAGGAAGAGCACGCCGAGCACGGACGGGATGAGCGCCATGGGGCTGCGCGTGGCCGACTGGGTGTAGCCCCAGCCGCCGAGCACGATCAGCAGGATTCCGAGAAAGGACGTCAGGTTAGGCATGATACGGGTGCGGTGCGTGGACGTGCGAAAGGCGCGGGGGACGCGACCGCCGGAGAGCGGCCGCGTCCCCCGCGCCGAAAGCTAGACCGGTCGTCCCCGGACGCGCTCAGCCCATCAGGTCGGCCGGCACCATGCCGCCGTTCTCGGCCAGCTTGCGCATGACCTCCTTGTGCAGCCAGATGTTCATGGTCGCCGTGTCGTCCGTATCGCCGGTGTATCCGAGTTCGGCGGCGAGCGCGCGGCGCTGCGGCAGGCTGTTGTCGATGCCGAGGATCGCGAGCAGGTCGACGATCGAGTACTTCCAGTTGACCGGGTGCGGATACTGCGCCGCGATCGAGCTCAGGACCTGCTCGACGTCGACCGCCGGCATCGAGGCGTCGGCGGCGCCGGCGGTCGCCGTAGCGTCCGGCGCCGCGGCCGTGTCGGCCGTGGTCGTATCGGCCGCGGGCGCGGCAGGCGCCGCGGGTGCCGCCGCGTCGTGGTGGAAGATCTTCGACATGATCGTTCCGAAGATGCTCATGATTGCCTCGCGTGGGGGTAAAACGGAAAGGCCGCGCGCTCGCGACGTCGAAGGTCGACGACGAGCGCGCGGGCCGTCCGCGCAAGGAGCGGACCCGGCCGCCCGGCCGGGTCCGGGCGTCGGTCGAGGGTCAGCCCTGCGCCTTCGCCTGCTTCACCGCCTCGGCCAGCGCCGGCACCACCTCGAACACGTCGCCCACGATCCCGTAGTCGGCCACCTTGAAGATCGGGGCCTCCTTGTCCTTGTTGATCGCGACGATGGTCTTGCTGGTGCGCATCCCCGCGAGGTGCTGAATCGCCCCCGAGATGCCCACCGCGACGTAGAGCTCCGGGCTCACCACGCGCCCGGTCTGCCCGATCTGCTCCGAGTGCGGGCGCCACCCTTCGTCGGTCACCGCGCGAGTCGCGCCCACCGCCGCGTTCCCGAACGAGTCGGCGAGCTGCTCGACGAGCTTGAAGTTGTCCGCGCTCTTGAGCCCGCGCCCGCCGGCGACGATCACCGGCGCCTCACCGAGGTCCACCTTGCCGGTGTTCCCTTCGACCATCTGCGTCACCTTGACGCGCGCCGCCGCCGGGTCGCTCGCGGGCTGCACCGTCTCGACGCGCCCGGCCCTGGCGTTAGGCGTGACCGGGATCGCCCCCAGCCGCACCGACAGCAGCGCCGGGGACGCGGTGATCTTGAGCGAGCCGATGACCTTGCCGGTGTACATCGGGTGGCGCACGACGATCGCGTCCCCCTCGACCGCGAGCGCGATCGCGTCGGGCGCGAGTGGCGCGCGCAGCTTGGCCGCGACGCGCGGGCTCAGGTCCTTCCCCTGCGAGGTGGCCGAGAACACGGCCGCGCGGTAGCCGCCGGCCGCGACGCGCGCGGCGACCGTCGCCGACACCGCCTCGGGGTTGTAGTGCGCCAGCGCGGGGTGCTCGACCACGAGCACGACGTCGGCGCCGACCTCGGCCAGCCGCGCCGACTGCGCCGCGACGCCCGGCGCGCCCGCGACGAGCGCGTGCACCTCGCCGCCGCCCGTCTGGTCGGCCAGCAGGCGGGCCGCGCTCACCGCCTCGAGCCCCGCCTTGCGGACGTCGCCGCCGCGGGTCTCGACGAATGCGAAAATGTTCGCCATGTGTGTATGACCTCTGCGATGCGTTAGGCGTGCGTCAGATGACCTTCGCTTCCGTCTGCAGGAGCTTGACGAGGTCCGCGACCGCGGCCGCCCCCTGCCCGACGATGCGCCCCGCCCCGCGCTCCGGCGGCAACTCCATCTTCGCCATCGTCACGCCGGCCGTCCCGAGCTGCGCGGGCTTCGTCTCCATCGGCTTCTTCTTGGCCGCCATGATCCCCTTGAGCGACGGCAGGCGCTCCTTGTTGAGCCCCTCGTCCACCGTGATCACCGCCGGCAGCGGGAACTCGACCGTCTCGATCGCGCCCTCGAGCGCGCGCTGCGCCGTCCCCTTGGCGCCCGCGATCTCGAGCTTGAACACGCTCGTCACGCACGGCAGGTCGAGCAACTCGGCCACCATCGGGCCCACCGTCTGCGCGTCCGAGTCGATCGATTTCTTGCCGAAGAAGATCACGTCGTAGTTGCCGCCCCGGAGCTCCGCCGCGAGCGCCTCGGCCACGGCAAAGCCGTCCGCCGGCTGCTTGTCGGCCTTGAGGAGCACGGCCTTGTCGGCGCCCATCGACAGCGCCTTGCGCAGCTGCTCCGCCGCCGCGTCCGGGCCGAGCGAGACGACCGTCACCTCGCCAGGGGCGTTCTTTTCGTTGAGCTGCAGCGCGGCCTCGACCGCCCACAGATCGAAGTCGTTCACGTCATACTTGAGCCCGGTCTCGTCGACGCTCGCGCCATCCTTGCCGATCGCGAACTTCACTTCCATCACCGGGACTCGCTTGATGCACACGGCAATCTTCACCGCGATGTCTCCTGAAACAGGGCCTGAACTGGGCTTGTGAACGAATTCACATGGTAGCCGGGTGAAGATCGCCGGCTGCCGAACAGTGTTCAAGAGAGTGATTCTGCGGCCGAAACGGTTCCGACTGACGCGCGGGCCGCTGTGGCGAGGCGTCACGGCCGGCGTGGCGGCCGCGGCCGTCGGCACCATCGCGTGCCGCCGCGTCGCGTCACCGGCGGACGTCGCGCTGCTCCCCGCGACACGCGCCGACGGGCAGTGGGTGTGGAACACGGCCGACCTCGCGCTCTGGCGACGCGCCCGCGCGACGCACCCCGCCCTGCGCCCGGGCGTGTGGGTCAGCACCGTCTGGTGGGAGGGCGGCGCGACGGGCGGCGTCCAGCAGCGCCTCGCCCTCTCGCCGCGCCCCGCGGCCGGCGCCCCGCTCGCCATCGTCGTGCGCTTCGACGACCGCATGCACGCGGCCTGGCTCGCCGCGCCGGACAGCGTCATCGCCGCCCGACTCGACGCGCGACTGGACACGCTGCTTCGCCTCGTCGCGGCGACCGGCGCGGACGCGCACGAAGTCCAGCTCGACTACGACTGCCCCGTCCGTCGCCTCGCACGTTGGGCGGCCGTGGTCCGACGCCTCCACGCGGGCGCGCTCGCCGGGCGTGAGGTCTGGGTGACGAGCCTCGTCGCGCACGTGGCGCAGCGCGAGTACGGCGATCACTTTCGTGGCGTCGTCAGCGGCCACATCGTGCAGCTGTTCGACACCGGCGACGAGCCGTCGCGGGCCGCGACCGCGCACCTCGCGGCACAGCTCGACCGGGCAGCCCTTCCGTATCGCGTCGGTCTCGGCGCGTTCGAGCGCGTGCTCCGGTCGCCCGACCGCCGCACGCGTCTCACGCGCCACCGCGCCTGGTTCGCCCTCGCCCCCGCACTCGCGCGTTCGCCGTGGTACCGTGGACTGTGGGTCTTCCCCGGAGGACAGCCGTGGACAACGCTCGTCGTCTCGCCGTCGCCCGCGCCCGCCTCGGATCGTTGACCACGCGCGTCCGACTGCGGCGTCGGCGCGGCGCGCTGCTGGTCGTGGCACTCGTGGCCGGCGCCGTCGGCGTGGCGTGGTCGGCGACGCCGGCGTGTGCGTGCGGCGGCGGCTGGACGCCCGACATCTACCAGCCGTACCTCGACCTCGTCGCGCTCGTGGACAACGACCCGGCGCTGAGCGGCGGCCGATCGTACGAAGGGGACGACGGCTTCGCGTTCGGATTTCTCGCGCCGATGATCCTCGCGGACAGCGCGGACGCGGCTCGCGGCGACTCGGCCCGCGGGCGGGCGGCGGTCGATCTGCTCCGGCTGTGGGACCAGCGCTGGCGCTGGAATCTCACCGCGGACCTGCAGGACACCACGCGCCCGCGCCTCTCGACCGCCGCACTCGAAGCTGCGCTCCGCGCGGGCGCACTCGACCGGGCCGCGGTAGAGGCGCGATCGCTGGTCGCCCGCTCGCTCGACATGCCCGCCACGGTCGCGCAGCTGGAGCAGCCCGTGGTGCAGCGCGCGGTGGAGTACCTCGAGCTCCGCCCAACGCTCACCGCCGCCAGCGGTCAAGCACCGGATGGCCGCCTCCTCGCGCGCTTCTTCGCCGCGCCGCCCGTCCCGCGCGACACGCCCAGGGTGTCGTACCTGTATGACAGCGCGGCCGCGTCGCGCGCCCGGGTCGGCGCCTGGCGTCGTGCGCAGGTCGCCCGCGTTCCGGATCCGATCCCCGCCGAGTCGCTCCCGCCGGCGCTTCGGGAAGCGGCCGCCCTGCGGCGCATGTCGCGCGCCGAGCTGGCCGCCGCCGCGTCGCGCCTCACGTCGTCCCCACGCTTTCCCTCGCTGCGCTTCGTCGCCCTCGAGGAGCGCACCCGCGCGCTCGTCCCCGCCGGATGGCCCGACACCGCGGCGCCTGACGTCGCCGCCTTCCGTGCGCTCCGGCGCGACTACGAGGCATGGCGCGCGGCATACCCCTCGCACCCACTCGGCGACCTCGCCCGCTTCTCGACGGTACGCGTCGATCGATTTGCGGGCGACACCGCGCGCGCCTGGGCGACGCTCCTCGCCGAGTACCCGCGGCACCAGGGGCGCGCCGTCGCCGAGATGTACTTCCTGCTCCGACTCGGCGCCGATCCAGACCCGGTGACCGTGCGCGCGATCGCCGACCCGGCGCTTCGCTCCGCGTTCGTCTTCCGTGATTTCGGCTGTACCACGTACGCGTGCAGTGGGAGCACGCCGGGGGCGTATTCCCGCGTGGCGTGGGACAGCGCGTGGCGCCGTGCGCACGCGGCGCGTCCCGCCGCATGGGCGGTGAACGCGGAGGAGCGGCTGCTCCGCGTCGTGTTGGGCGACTCCGCGGGCGGGTTCCTGCCGTCCGCCTTTCCCAGGAACGCCGAATCGCCCACGGCGCTCTGGGGCGCCGAGCGGCTCGCGATCCTTATCCGCGCCGGGCGCTGGCCGGAGGCCGAGACGCAGGCGGCGCTCCTTTCACCAAGCCCCGCAGTCGCGTCGATGCGGTTGCGGCTCGCATTGCGCCGCGGCCAGTGGTCGCGCGCGCTATCCGACCCTCAGCTCGATCGCGACGCGCGCGCCTACTTCCTCGACGTCATCGCGCCCGATTCCGTCCTGACCGCGCTCAGCGCCGCGCCCGACACCGGCCCGCGCAACGAGGCCGTCCGGATCCGCGCCGCCCGCCTCGCGGCCACCGGCGACTGGGCCGGCGCCGCCCGTGTCGTCGCCACCGCCGACCCGAACCTCGCCCGCCGTCTCGGCGCGACGGCCCCACTCGCGACCGACCGATCGAGCGCGGGCCGCGTCGCCTTCGCCCGTCACCTCATCGCGAATCAGGACTCCCTGCTCGGCGGCGCCGACGACCGTTGGTGGTACCGCACGGTCGAATCGCGATGGCGGCGCCTCATCGGCGACACGTCGGTGTGGCGGGGCAGCGCGCCCGCGGCAATCCCGGGTGTGCCGTGGACGCCGGCCGAGGAGCGCCGCGCCGACAGCCTCTTCCTCCGCACCAACTCGGAGCTGTTCCTCGCGTTAGGCGCCTACGCCGGCGCGCTGCGCGCGCTGCCGGCGGCACCCGGCGACGCCTCACGCCGCCGCGCCCTCGCCCGCGAGGCCGACCTTCCGTACAACCGGCTGATCAACCGCAACTACGGGGAGACGGTGTTCTGGCGCCGCGAGCTCGCGCGCGACAGCGACGTCGCACGGATCCGCCACGCCGGCCGCCGATAGCCGTCGGTCGTCGCGCGAGTCTCGGGCGTGGACGGCAGCGCGGGGCCGCGGCGAGCGCCCGACCTCACTTGAACGCGTTCAGCCCCGTGATCGCCTGGCCGAGGATGAGCGAGTGCACGTCGTGGGTCCCCTCGTACGTGTACACGCTTTCGAGGTTGGCCATGTGCCGCATGCTCGCGTACTCGGCAAGGATCCCGTTGCCGCCTAACAGACGCCGCGCCTCGCGCGCCACGTCCGTCGCGACCGACACGTTGTTGCGCTTGGCGAGCGAGACCATCGTCGGGGTGAACGTGCCGGCGTCCTTGCACCGGCCGAGGTGCAGCGCGAGCAGCTGACCCTTGGTGATCTCGGTGAGCATGTCGGCCAGGCGCACCTGCTGGATCTGGAAGCCGCCGATCGGCCGGTCGAACATCACGCGCGATTTCGCGTACGACGTCGCCTCCTCGAAGCAGGCGATCGCCGCGCCCAACGCGCCCCACGAGATGCCGTAGCGGGCCTGCGTGAGACACATGAGCGGGC
Organism: uncultured Gemmatimonadales bacterium; assembly: GCA_963851265.1. Classification (GTDB taxonomy): domain Bacteria; phylum Gemmatimonadota; class Gemmatimonadetes; order Gemmatimonadales; family Gemmatimonadaceae; genus BPUI01. The sequence continues at coordinate 84,091 of CAWKNZ010000005.1, read as the reverse complement.
TTTTGAGTCCGCCCGACCCGGGGAGGATGGCGTCCGCCGGCAGCGGCACGTCCTCGAACGTCAGCTCGCTCGTGTCGGACGCGCGGAGCGAGAGCTTTCCCTTCTGGTTGCGCGCGCGGAATCCCGGCGCGTCCGTCGGGACGAGGAATCCGCGGATCGTCTTGTCGTCGCCGACCGCGGTCTCGCCGTGGCGCACCGTCTTGGCCCACACCACGGCCACCTGCGCCGTCGACCCGTTCGTGATCCACATCTTCGCGCCGTTCAGCACGTACGACCCGTCCGCCTGCTCGCGCGCGACCGTGATCATCCCCGACGGGTTCGAGCCGTAGTCCGGCTCCGTGAGCCCGAAGCAGCCGATCACCTCGCCCGTGGCCATGCGCGGCAGCCACGCGCGCCGCTGCGCCTCCGACCCGAACGCGTAGATGGGGTACATCACGAGTGCGCCCTGCACCGAGGCGAACGACCGGATCCCCGAATCGCCGCGCTCGAGTTCCTGCATGATGAGCCCGTACTGCACGTTGTTCAGCCCCGCGCAGCCGTACTCCTCGGGCAGGTTCGCGCCGAACACGCCGAGCTCGCCCATCTTCGCGATCAGGTGCCGCGGGAAGGTCCCCTCGACGTAGTGCGTGCCGATGATCGGCAGCACGTCCTCGTCGACGAAGCGCCGCACCGAGTCGCGCACGGCGCGCTCATCTTCGGTCAGCCCCGCGTCGATGTTGAACAGATCACCTGTGGTCGGGCGCTGCGCGGGCGAGGCGAGGTACTGGTCGATGTCGGGTTCTGCCGTCGCGTTCGACGTCGGCTCGGGGGCGATCTCGGTAGCCATCGGATCCGGGGTGTGAGACACCGGCAATCTAGCCCGCGGGTGCCCGAACCTCGGCCCGCCCTACCCCGTGCGCACATCGCGCAGGTGGCCACGGGGACCACCGCGCGCGGCTCAGTCCTCGCGCGCCGCCCGCAGCCCGATCGTCTGCGCCGGCGGGCGCCCGTGCGCGGGGCCGTGCGACGGCCCGAACGGCAGCGGCGGCGCCGTCGCGGCGAGGTCGCGCCCCGCGCGCGGCCGGCGCGGGACCATGTGCCGCCGCGCGCTCGCCGTGATCCCGACCTCGCGCGCCTTCGCGCGGAACGTCGCCCCGTGGTCGACCGCGTGCCCGGCCTCGTCCTGCCACTGGTGCACCATCTCGTGCAGCAGCGTGTGCAGCGCCTCTTCCCAGCCGTGGCGCCGGATGTGCGCCGCGCCGATCACGATCTCGGCCGGATCGCCGGTGGGCGCGGCGGCCGTGTAGTGCCCGAGGCGCGTGCGCATGCGCGCCGAGAGCCGGATCGGCACCGCCTTGAGGCGGCCACCGAAGTAGACCCGATTGTAATGCGAGTGGAAGCGCCGCAGCTGCGCCACGGCGGGCTCGTCCTCGGGCCGCGCGCGCTCGCGCCGCCGCGGCGCGGAGCCCGCGGGGCGCACGATCTGGTACGCGAGGATCGCCTCGCGCGCGGCCCGCCGGTCGGCGCGCGTGCGCCCGCACACGAAACTCACCACCGCACGCAGCACCTCGGCGGGCGCGTCGCGGTAGCCCTCGTGCACGCGCAGCTCGCCGCCGCTGAAGCTGACCATCACGGTGCGGTTGCGCGTGAAGCGCAGCCGGTCGATGCCCCGAAGCCCGAGCCGGCGCAGTGCGGCCAGCAGCGCGGCCGCGTCGCCCGGCGTGGGGCGGGCCGGCGGCGCGGCGGGCGCGGCGGGCGCGGCGGGCGGGGCGGCCAGGCCGAGTTCGAACTGTCCCTTCATGCGGGTGTTAGGCGGTCACCGCGCGAACGACCGCCGCGGCCCCGGCACGAAGTCGCGCTCCGCCGACGACCACACGAGCGTCATCACGTCGATCGCGCCCGGCCGCAGGGTGAGTACGTTGGCCGACGACGGGCGTCCGCCGCGCGACCGGTTGCTCACCGTGCCCGCGGTCGAGACGATCGTCCCCCGCTTCGTCGTCTCGACCTCGTGCACCGCCTCCTGGTGGTCGTGCCCGCACAGCACCAGGTCCGTCCCGATCTCGGCGAATGCGCCGAGCACGCGGCGGGTGTGCTTGAGCCCGTGGCGCTGCGAGAGCTCGCCCATCACCGGATTGTGGTGCATCACGATCACGCGCCAGTCGTGCTCCGGCGCGGCCGCGAACGCGGCCGCCGCGTGCTCGACCTGAGAGCGGCGCAGGTGCCCGATGATCGAGATGTCGCGCACGTTCCAGGTGAGCGTCTGCGGCAGCACGCCCTGGGCGGTGTTGAGCCCCACGAAGACCGCGCCGGGCCCCCCGTCCTCCCCGGGCACGCGCAGCACCGGCTCGAGGTCGGTCGAGATGTACTCGCGGTAGTTGGCGTAGACGGGCGCGTCGTCCCCGAGCCCCAACGGCGCCTTCCACCACAGCACGTCGTGGTTGCCGGGCACGACGACGGTCCGGCTCACGCGCGCCGCGTCGCGCAGGAACACCGCGGCCCGCTGGAACTCCCCGGAGCGCGCGCGCTGCGTGAGGTCCCCCGACACGGCGACCACGTCGTAGCGCTCGCGCTCGACGAGACGCTCGAGCGCCTCGACCTGCGCGGGCACCGCCGGGCGCCCGAAGTGCAGGTCGGAAACGTGAAAGACGCGGAGTGCCACGGGAGCGGTCGTCTGACGAGGTTCGGTACGCGGTGCGGAACGAACGTCCGCGCGTCAGCCGCGCACGCGCGCGACGAGTTCGTCGGTGAACGCGTCGGTGCCCGCCGTCCCGCCGAGGTCGCGCGTGAGCGCCTTGCCCTCGCGCACCTGCTGCTCGAAGCAGTTCCGGATGCGGTCGCCGCGCTCGTGCTGGCCGAGGTGGTCGAGCATCATCGCCGACGCGAGGATCAGCGCGCCCGGGTTCGCGACGTTCTTGCCCGCGATGTCGGGCGCGGTGCCGTGCACCGCCTCGAAGATCGCCGCCCCCTCGCCGATGTTCGCCCCCGGCGCGAGCCCGAGCCCGCCCACCAGCCCCGAGATCTCGTCGGAGAGGATGTCGCCGAACATGTTGGTCGTCACGATCACGTCGAACTGCTCGGGGGCGATCACGAGCTTCATCGCCATCGCGTCGACGATCTGTGTGTCGAACTCGATGCGCCCCTGGTACTCGCGCGCCACCTCGCGCCCCACGTCGAGGAACAGCCCCTGCGAGAACTTGAGGATGTTCGCCTTGTGCACGAGCGTGATTTTCCTGCGCCCGTGCGAGAGCGCGTACTCGAACGCGTAGCGCACGATGCGCTCCGAGCCCTGGCGCGTGATCACGAGGATCGACTCCGCGGCCGCCTTCGGGTCGTTGCCGATCTTGATGTAGTGCTCGACGCCGATGTAGAGCCCCTCGGTGTTCTCGCGCACGAGCACGATGTCGACCTTGTCGAAGCGCCCGCCGCGCATGATCACGTGGGCCGGCCGCACGTTGGCGTAGAGGTCGAACGTCTTGCGCAGGGCGACGTTGATCGAGCGGAACCCCTCGCCCACCGGCGTCTCGAGCGGCCCCTTGAGCGCGATCCGCGTCTTGCGGATCGAGTCGAGCGTGACGTCGGGGATCGGGTCGTGGTAGCGCGACACCCCGGCCTGGCCGGCGACCTGCACGTCGTACGCGAGGTCGGCCCCCGCCGCCTCGAGGACGCGGACCGTGGCGTCGGCGATGCTCGGGCCGATGCCGTCGCCGGGGATGAGCGTGACAGTCGTAGGCATTGAGGCGGACGCTGAGGGTGGGCTCGGGGCAGGAACGTTATGCGGCGCGGAGAGGGGCTTCCAGCACTTGACGGACCGGGGCAATGCAGGGGTACGGCAGGCTCGGCCGTTGCCGCCGCCCGACCCTTGACGGGGCGGTTCCGGGCGTAACGTTCGGCGATGCCACGCCCCGTCTCGCGCGCGCTCCCCCGCGCCCTGCCCTGGCTCGCCGTTGCCCTCCTCGGCGCCGCCGCCTTCGCCGTCGTCGCCCTCGCCCGCGGCGAACCCGTCAACGCCGCCTGGCTCGTCACCGCCGCAGTCTGCACCTACCTCGTCGCGTACCGGTTCTACGGCCGCGCCATCGCCCGCGGCCTGTTCGCCCTCGACCCCGACCGCCCCACCCCCGCGCACCGCCTGGCCGACGGGCGCGACTACGTCCCCACCAACCGCTGGGTGGTCTTCGGCCACCACTTCGCCGCGATCGCCGGCCCGGGCCCGCTCGTCGGCCCCACCCTCGCGGCGCAGTTCGGCTACCTGCCCGGCGCGCTCTGGCTCATCGTCGGCGTCGTGGTCGCGGGCGCGGTGCAGGACTTCGTCATCCTCTGCGCCTCGCTGCGCCGCGACGGCGCGTCGTTAGGCCAGATGGCGCGCGACGAGATCGGCCCGGCCGCCGGCCTCACGGCGCAGCTCGCCGTGCTCGGCATCATGGTCGTCCTCATCTCGGTGATCGCGCTCGTCGTCGTCAACGCGCTGGCCGAGTCGCCGTGGGGCACGGTCACCGTCGCGCTCACCATCCCCATCGCCCTCGTGATGGGCGCCTACCTGCGCTGGGCGCGCCCGGGGCGCGTGCTCGAGGCCACCGCGATGGGGCTCGTGCTCCTCGCCGCGGCGCTCTGGGCCGGCCGCGCGGTGGCCGGCGACGCGGCGCTCGCCCCGCTCTTCACGCTCTCCAAACCCACGCTCGCCTACATCCTCATGGGCTATGGGTTCGCGGCGAGCGTGCTCCCCGTGTGGCTCCTGCTCGCGCCCCGCGACTACCTGAGCGCCTTCGTCAAGATCGGCGTCGTCGTGGCGCTCGCGCTCGGGATCGTCGTCGCGCACCCGCCGCTCGCGATGCCGGCCGTGACGCGCTTCGTCGACGGCACCGGGCCGGTGTTCGCGGGCAAGGTGTTCCCCTTCGTGTTCATCACCATCGCGTGCGGCGCCATCTCGGGCTTCCACGCGCTCATCTCCAGCGGCACCACGCCGAAGTTGCTCGACCGGGAGAGCGACGCCCCGCTCGTCGGCTACGGCGCGATGCTGGTCGAGTCGCTCGTCGCCGTGATGGCGCTCGTCGGCGCGTGCGTGCTCACCCCCGGCGTCTACTTCGCGATCAACGCGCCCGCCGGCGTGCTCGGCGCGACGGCCGCGAGCGCGGCGGCGAAGATCGGCACGTGGGGCTTCGCGGTGAGCCCCGGCGAACTTGACGCGCTCGCGCGGCAGGTGGGCGAGCACACGCTGCTCTCGCGCACGGGCGGCGCGCCCTCCCTCGCCGTGGGCATGGCGCACCTGTTCAGCGGCGTCCTGGGCGGCGGCACCGCGATGGCGCTCTGGTACCACTTCGCGATCATGTTCGAGGCGCTCTTCATCCTCACCACGCTCGACGCCGGCACGCGGGTGGGGCGCTTCATGCTGCAGGACCTCGCCAAGCACGTCTGGGCGCCCATGGGGCGCGTGTCGTGGACGCCGGGCGCGGTGATCGCGAGCGCCGTGTTCGTCGCCGCGTGGGGCCACTTCCTCATCCAGGGCGTCAGCGACCCGCTCGGCGGGATCAACTCGCTCTGGCCGCTGTTCGGCATCGCCAACCAGCTTCTGGCCGCGGTCGCGCTCTGCGTCGGCACGACCGTGGTGGTGCGCATGGGCAAGGCGCGCTGGATGGCGACGACGCTGGTCCCGCTCGCGTGGCTGCTCGTCGTGACGTTCACGACCGGGCTCACGAAGCTGTTCTCCCCTGACCCGAAACTCGGGTTCTTGGCGCACGCACGCGCGCTGGGCGCGGCCGTCGCCGCCGGCGGTCCGCTCCCGGCCGGGGTGCCGTCCACGGCCGCAGCCGGGCGGATGATCGGCAACGACTACCTCGACGCGGCCGTCGCCGGATTCTTCCTCGCCGCCGTGCTCGTCGTGCTCGCAGCGTCCGCGCGCGTGTGGTGGGCGGCGCTCGTGCGGCGCGGGCCGGCGCGGCCCGGGCGCTTCGGCTCCACGCCCACGCCGGCCCCCCTCGCGGGCGACTGACCATGCCGGTCACGCCCGTGCCGGTCGCGCCCGTGCCGGTCACGCGCCCGGCGGCTACGCACGCGGACGACTGCCGCGGGGAGCCGCGCTTCGCGCGGCAGCCCGCGTCCAACCCGTACGGGATGAACGTCAACGCGCTCGCCTACCAGCCGGGCGACCCGTTCCCGGACACGGCGTACGCGACCGCGGCCACGATGCTGCGGGCGGCCGGCACCGGGTGGGTGCGCGTCGACGTCGACTGGAGTACGATCGGCGCGGACCCGGCCTCGCGCACGTCCGACGCGGCCTTCCGCTGGTCGCGCCTCGACCAGACGGTGAGCCGCGCGCGCTGCCGCGGCCTCAACGTGCTCGGCGTGCTCGAATACACGCCGGCGTGGGCCGTCACCCGGCCGGTCGCCGACGGCGGCCGCCGCCAGACCGACCTCCCCGACGACCTCCGGGACTGGGCGCGGTTCGTCCGCGCGGCCGTCGAACGCTACCCGGACGTGCGCGCGTGGGCCGTGTGGAATGAGCCGAACGTGGCCGTGTTCTTCAACGGGCGACGCGGCGCGATCGGCCCGAATGCCGAAGGCGAGGACGCGCTCATCGCCGACTACGCCGGGCTGGTCGCCGCGGCCGCGCCGTGGATCCGCCGCCCCGCCGACGGCCGCGGCGCGCGCCTGCTCGTCGCACCCGAGGCCGCGCGCGGCGGCGCCGAGCGGTGGGTGCGCGGCCTGCTGCAGACGCAGCGCCAGGGCGCCAACGTCGACGTCGTGTCGATGCACCACTACTCCGACGCCGCCGACATCGCGCGCACCGTGCGGGCGCTCCCGGAGGCCAGCGGCGTGCGGCCGTGGGCGTGGCCCGTCTGGCTCACCGAGGCGGGGCCGGTCGGGTGCCTCGACCGCGCCAACGCGCGCGCGGCCGGCGAGAACGTCAGCACCCCGTCGTACTGCGCCGGGTACCGCCGCGCCCGCATCCAGGCCGACTCGCAGGCCGCGCACCTGCGCACGCTGATGACGGCGATGACCAGCGGGCGCACCGGTTCGCCCTGGGCCAAGACCTTCTACTGGCACGGGTTCCTCGACGTCTACGACTCGACGTCGACGCCGATGCGCGGCGACGACCGCGGCATCGTGCGCGGCCTGCAGCGCGGCGCCGCGCGCGCGAGCGCCGCGTTAGGCGCACTGCGCGCGCTCTCGCCCGCGCCCGCCGCGGCGCCGCGCTAGGTCACAGGCGGGCGCGGGCGCCCGGTTCGGGCGCCCGGTTCGGGCGCCCGGTTCGAGCGCACGAAGCGGGACGCGCGTCCGGCGCGCGGGCGGCACCGTACGACACCGAGTTCCTCAGCCGCGCACCACGCACCGGAGTCGCCCGTGCCCTTCCAGATCCGCGCCCTGCCCGCACACCCGTTCGCCCCGCTCTTCACGATGTCGGACGACGACCTCCGCGCCCGCGGCGCGGTCCGCCAGGTCGTCGACCGCACGCCGGGGTTCCCGTGCCGCGTCACGCTCGCCGACGCCGAGCCGGGCGAGACCGTGATCCTCGTCCACTACGAGCATCAACCCGCTGACACGCCGTACCGCGCCGGCCACGCCATCTACGTGCGCGCGGGTGCCGTGGAGGCGCGGCCGCGCGCGGGCGAGGTGCCCGACGCGCTCCGACGTCGCCTGCTGTCGGTCCGCGCCTTCGACGCGACCGGGATGATGGTCGACGCCGACGTCGTTCACGGGGGCGAGGTGGAACCCGCCATCGAGCGGATGTTCGCGCGGGAAGCGGTCGCGTACCTGCACCTGCACCACGCGAAGCCGGGCTGCTACGCCGCGCGCGTGAACCGCGGGTGGACCGCGCGTGGACCGCGCGCGAACCGCCCCACCGACCGCCGCGGTGGGGGATCGTTAGGCAGCGACGGCGACGCGCTCGTCGGCCGGCGGCGCGCAGCCCCGGGCGTCGAGCAGCGCGTCGAACGCGTCCGGCGTGAGCGGGCGGGCGAACAGGTACCCCTGGCCGAACGGACACCCGACCGCGCGCAGCGCGGCGCACTGCTCCGACTCCTCGATGCCCTCGGCGACGGTGCGGAGCGACAGCGCCTCGCCGAGGGCGACGATGGTGCGCGCGAGCGCGCCCTGCGCGCCGCCGCGCCGCAGCCCGTCGACGAAGCTGCGGTCGATCTTCAGCACGTCCACCGGGAAGCGCTGCAGGTACGCGAGCGAGGAGTAGCCCGTCCCGAAGTCGTCGATCGCGAGCCGTACGCCTAACGCCTTGAGCGCGGTGAACCGCTCGAGCGCGAGCTCCGGCCGGTCGATCATCACGCTCTCCGTCAACTCCAGCACGAGTTCGTGCGGGTCGACGCCGGTGGCCTCGAGCGCGGCGCGCACGTCGTCGACGAGCGCGGCGTCGTAGAGCTGGCGCGCCGAGACGTTGACCGTCATCGTCACCGCCCGCCCCACGCGGTCGCGCACCCGCGCCGCCTCGCGGCAGGCCTCGCCCAGCACCCACCGCCCGAGCGGGACGATGAGCCCCGTCTCCTCGGCGAGCGGGATGAAGTCGGCGGGCGAGACGAGGCCGCGCAGCGGGTGCCACCAGCGGACCAGCGCCTCCATCCCCGCCACCTCGCCGCCGTCGAGGGCAACGATCGGCTGGTACAGCAGCCGGAACTCGCCGCGCGCGAGCGCCGCGCGCAGGTCCGCCTCGAGCTCGAGCCGTCCGACCGCCTCGGCGTGCATCACCGCCTCGAAGAACGCGTACCGGCCCTTCCCCGCGCCCTTCGCGCGGTACATCGCCAGGTCAGCGTCTCGCAGCAGTGCGTCCACGCGCGCGCGCCCCGGTTCGGCGCCGGTGGTGACCGCGCCGTCGGTCGCCGCGCGCGCGATCCCGATGCTCGTCCCGACCACCGCCTCCGCGCCGTCGAGCACGAACGGCAGCCGCATCATGTGTAGGATCCGCTCGGCGACGAGCGCCGCGTCCGCTGCGCCGCGGGTGTTCGCGAGCAGGACGGCGAACTCGTCCCCGCCGAGCCGCGCGACGGTGTCGCTCCCGCGCGTCGCGGCGAGCAGCCGCTCGGCGACCTGCACGAGCAGCGCATCGCCGGCCGCGTGGCCGAGCGAATCGTTGACGCGCTTGAAGCCGTCGAGGTCGAGGACGAGCACGGTCAGCCCCTCCGCGGCGGGGCCGGCGAGGGCGTGCGACAGCTGTTCGTGCAGGCGCGCGCGGTTCGCCAGGCCCGTCAACGGGTCGTGGCGCGCCTGGTGTGCGAACGCCTCGCGCGAATCGCGCAGCGCGTCGACGAGCATGACGTTGCGGATGGCGGTGGCGGCGAGCGCGGCGAGCGCCTCCAACACCTCCACGTCCCCGCGGCGGTACGCACCGGGCCTGTCCGCCCGAAGCGCGAGATACCCGAGGACGGCGTCCGTCCCGAACACCGGCGACACCAGCGTCGACACCGACAGCGGGTTGTCGCCGTCGGTCTCGATGAAGGAGGCGCGCCCGGCCAGGACGCGCGTGGCGAGGGCGCGCGCCTCCGGGGAGTCGCCCGCGAGCGCCGCGTCGCTCTCGCCGAGCGGCTGGATGGTGCGGGGCGCGCCGGCCGGCCGGCCCGCTGCCGACGCCTCGCCGAACACCGCCACGGCGAACGCGTCGAATCCGAACACGTGCCAGCACGCGTCGCGTAGGACGTCGTGGAGTGACGTGAGCGATTCGGCCCCGATCACCCGCCCGGCTACGTCGGCCACCATCGCCATGCGCGTGGCCATCGCCTGCGCCTCCTCGCGCGCGGCCATGAGCCGCGTCTCGCTATCCTGCAACGCGACCTGCGTGCGCTCGCGCTCGCCGATCTCTGCGTGCAGCGCATGCACGGTGCGCCCGAGCGTTTCCGCGGTCGAGTTGAAGCTGGCGGCAAGAAAGCCGAGGTCGTCCCGCGCGCGCGTCGGCAGTCGCACGGTGAAGTCGCCGCGCTCGAGGGCGCCGAGGGCGGCGCGGGCGCGCCGGATCCGCCGCGTGACGACCGCCGGGCCTCGAATCGCCAGTGCCCCGAGCACGGCCAGACAGGCGACTTCGACGCACATCGGTCCGAGGTGCACGTCGTAGCCGTAAGCGGACAGTCCCAACTTGCGGGCGATGACGTACCCGGGAATCGCGATCGCGAGCTGCCGGCGCGCGATTTCGGGCGTGCCGAGCGCCTGACCGCCCACGACGAGGACGACGCCGGCGATCATCGCCACACCCGTTGGACCGGCGAGCCCCGCGAACGTGCAGAGCGCGAGAATGTCGGCGGCGACGACCACCTGGACCACCCACGCGGCAAACCACCCCCGCCGCAGGGCGACATCCAGTACCACGTTGTACGCGAGCACGACGAAGCCGGGCAGGATCATCACCCACCACGGTGCGCGGAACCACGACAGGGCGTAGTCCGCCGCAACCGCCATCGCGACCAGCAGGATGAACGCGCGCCGGATCGCCACCGTCGACTGCAGCTTCGAGCGGAGCATCAGGAGCTGCTCGGCCCGGTCGGGCGTGATATCTGCTGCAGGAACGGGGGCGGACTGGGCAGACATGGCGGGGGATTGATAGCCAGGAGCGCGGCATGCCAGAGACGCCCGGGACGGAGCGGTCGCAACGGGTGACCCGCCGCACCCCGGCCGACGTGGCGGGACCGCGGAGCGCGCCCTACCTTCGCGTGGTCCCCAGCCCTGCCCGTGTCGCGCCTCCTCTCGCTTCTCGCCGCCCTCGTCCGCGCGGTCCCGACCGTGCTCGGCGCGCCCGATTACGAGCGCTACGTGACGTTCGTGCGGAGCCGGGACCCGGCCGCGCCGGTGCCCGACCGCGCGGCGTTCGAGCGCGAGCGGCTCGCCGCGCGCTACGCGCGGCCGGGCGCGCGCTGCTGCTGACCGCGCGCGGGGTCGTCACGCCGATGGACGACGTCGGCGCCACGTACGCGGCGCTGGCGCCGGTCCGCGCCCGGCTCGCCGCGGCGGACGCGATGGTCGTCGCGAACCAGGTCGCCGTGACCGAGATCGCCGCACCCACCGGCGACGAATCGGCACGAGCTGGCTGGATCGCCGACCGGCTGCGGGCGGCCGGGGTGCCGGACGTGCGGATCGACGCGGCCGGCAACGTCGTCGCACGCCGGCCCGGCGTCGCGGCTGCGGGTACGCCGCCGATCGCCGTGTGCGCGCACATGGACACGGTCTTCCCGCGCGAGGTCCCGACGGGGGTCCGCGCGGACGGAGTCCGGTTGGTCGCGCCCGGGATCGGCGACAACGGACGCGGGTTGGCCGCCCTCCTCGCGCTCGCCGCGGCGCTCGACGGTGAGGGGGTTCGCACCCGACGTCCCGTCGAATTCGTCGCTACCGTCGGCGAGGAGGGGCTGGGCGACCTCGTCGGCGCCAAGCACTACTTCGCGCAGTTCCCGGCCGACGCGCGGCCCGCGGCCGCCGTCGTCCTCGACGGACCAGGCGACGAACGCGTCGTGCATCGGGCGGTGGGCGCGCGCCGTTTCCGGCTGACCTTCCGCGGGCCGGGCGGGCACAGTTGGGCCGCGTTCGGCACGGTGAACGCGGTGCACGCGGCCGCGCGCGCCGCGACCCGACTGGCCGAGGTCGCCCTCCCGCCGGGCACGGCGGCCGGCGCGGGCGGACGCGTCACGCTGTCCGTCGGGCGGATCGGGGGGGGCCTGAGCGTGAACGCGATCCCGGCCGAGGCGTGGCTGGAAGTCGACCTGCGCGCGACCACCGCGCGCGGGCTCGACGACTATGCGAGCGTCGTACGACGCGCGGCGAGGGCAGCCGCGGCGGACGAGAACGCGGTGCGTTCACCGGGCACGGCGGCGCTCACGGCGGCGGTGGAGGTGATCGGGGACCGCCCAGCGGGCGCCATCGCGGGCGACCATCCGCTCGTGCAGGCCGCGCTCGCGGCAACACGCCTGATCGGGCGGACGCCGCAGGCCGGCGCGGCGTCGACGGACGCGAACGTGCCACTCGGGCTCGGCGTGCCGGCGGTCGCGATCGGCGCCGGCGGCCGGGGCGGGCTCGCGCACACGCCGGGCGAGTGGTACGAGAACGTCGACGGCGCGCTCGGAGTGGCGCGCGCGCTGACGATCGTCTGCGCGGCGGCCGGGCTCGCGCAGTGATCGGTGCGGCGACGCGCGGCGGGTGCCGCCCGCGCGTCGCCGCCGCCGACGCGGCCGGGCTACCCGGCGGTGATCTCGGTGTCGTCGCCGATTGAGCCGGCGCCCGCGTAGCCACTGAGTTTGGCGCGGTCGCCGATGATCGCGTCGTGGATCCGGCAGTTCACGAGCTGCGCCCCCGCCCCGACCACCGCGTCGCGGATCTCCGTCCCGTCGACGACGGTTCCGGCCAGAATGCTGACGTTTGGCCCGACGGTGGAGTTCGTCACCGTCACGCCGTCCTCGATGTAGACGGGGTCGACCACCCGCGCCCCGTCGCCTAACGCTGCCGGCCGGCGCGCGCGCCCCTTTTCGAGCATCACGCGGTTCGTGTCGAGGAACGTCTCGGGCTGCCCCGCGTCGTACCAGCCCGCCACGTCGATCACCTTGAGCTTCGCGCCGCGGTCGATCATGTACTGGAAGGCGTCGGTCAGGTAGTACTCGCCCTTGTTCTTCGGCTGGGTGAGCACGTGAGCGATGCCCTCGTACAGGAGTTGCCAGTTGCGGACGTAGTAGAGGCCGATGTTCGCGCGCTTCGAGATCGGCTCGCGCGGCTTCTCGACGATGCGCGTCATGTAGCCGTCCGCATCGGTGACGACGACGCCGAAACGCTGGTAGTCCTCGACCTCCTTCGTCCAGATGATGCCGTCGGCGTCGGTCGTGTTGACCACCGAGAGGTCGGCGTCGAAGATCGTGTCGACGAAGATGATCAGCACCGGCTGGTCGACGTACGGGCGCGCGAGGTTCACGGCGCCGGCCGTGCCGTCCTGCACCGCCTGCTCGACGAACACGGCGGGCAGTCCGATGTCGTCGCGCGCGTGCGCCTCGACCTTCTCCTTCAGGTGACCCGTCACGTAGATGACCTGCTCGACGCCGCCCACCTGCTTGACGTCGTCCATGACGTAGTCCATGACCGGCTTGCCCGCGATGCGCAGCATGGGCTTGGGCGTCACGTACGTGTGGGGGCGCAGGCGCGTGCCCTTGCCGGCGAGCGGGATGATGACCTTCATGACGGTGTGATGAGAGTTTAGGCGGCGCTGGTGCCTTCGCGGCCGTAGCGATCTTTGAGCCGTACGACGTCGTCGAGGTGCGGGGTGCTGGCCTCGAGCACGTCGCAGTCGGTGACGGCCTCGATGTAGTGCACCGTGCCGGGCGTGATGCGGAACGCGTCGCCCTCGGTCAGGCGCATGTCCTCGAGCGCGCCGGGGCCGTCGACGCCGTCCGGCTTCACCCAGTAGCGCATCTCGCCCGACAGCAGGTAGACCGTTTCGTCCTTGCGCTCGTGGTACTGCACCGAGAGCGCCTGCCCGGCTTTCACGTGCAGAATCTTGCCGACGTACTCGTCGGTATGGGCCCAGATGATCTCGTGTCCCCACGGCTTGTTGACGCGGGTGACGGGGCTGCGACCACTCATACGCAGGATGGCTCGGAAACGGACGTCGGTGATGAGGCCGTGTGACGGCGGGACAATATCGAAGATCGGCACGGAACGCAGCGACGCACACCGGGATCGTTGCATCCCGGTGACGGCTTCACGGCCAGGGCGCCATCTCCACCGGCACCCACTCGCGCAGGCTGCTCACGTGCCAGGTGCGCGCGCCCGCGAGGTCGCCGGCGCGGAGCACGCGTTCGGCGACGAGTCCGCCCGCGAGCAGCGCCGCGCGCATGACGCCCGCCAGCAACCCGCACGCGAGCGGCGGGGTCCAGCGGCGCCCGCCGACCTCGACGACGAGCGAGCCGGTCGTGAACTCGGTGAGCTCGCCCTCCGCGTTCCACAGCAGCACCTCGTCGACGTGCGTGCGTTCGGCGCGGCGCGCATCGTAGACGGCGCGGTGCGTGGTCTTGTGGCGCAGAAACACGTCGGCGCGGTCGACCGGCGTGCGCGCGAGCGCGGCCGTGCGCACGCGCGACGCGTCGGGCGGCAGGAGGGCGCTCGCGACCGTCGCGCTCCCGTCCGCGTGCGCGACGAGCCGCACGCGCCAGCGCTGCGGTTCGCCGGCGAGCCGCGACGCCTCGCGCCGCAGCGCGGCGACCGCGGCCGCCGTGGGGTCCGCGAAGCCGAAGTGCGCGGCGCTCGCGGCGAGCCGGTCGAGGTGGCCGTCGAGCCGCGCGAAACCGTCCGGGAACCCCGCCCGCGGCGTGAACCGCATCAACTCGAAGAGCGAGAACGCGGGCGGGGGCGACACGGAACCCGCCGCGCCAGTCAGCGCGCGGCGGGCGGGGCGGCGGGTCGTCGCCCGATCACGGCTGCACGGCCGCCGCGGTGCGCCTGGAGCCGCCGGCGAGGCCGACCGCGTCCAGCATGAACGCGTAGCGGTAGGCCTGCTCGCGCAGCACGTCGTAGCGCCCCGACGACCCGCCGTGCCCGCCGTTCATGTTCATGTGCAGCACGAGCGGGTTGGTGTCGGTCTTCGTCGCGCGCAACTTCGCGACCCACTTGGTGGGCTCGTGGAAGGCCACCTGCGAGTCGTTGAGCGAACTCGTGACCAGCAGCCACGGGTAGGCCTGCGGCCGCACGTTGTCGTACGGCGAGTACGTCTTGAGGTAGGCGTACTCGGCAGGCACCCGCGGGTTGCCCCACTGCAGCCACTCCTGCGCGGTGAGCGGGAGCGAGGCGTCGAGCATGGTGTTGACGACGTCGACGAACGGCACGTCGGCGACGATCGCCCGGAAGTCTTGCGGCCGCTCGTTGGCGACCACGCCCATCAACAGGCCGCCCGCGGACCCGCCGTTCGCGACGAGGCGGTCGGGCGAGGTGTAGTGCAGCTTGACCAGCCCCTCGGCCACGTCTTCGAAGTCGTAGAACGTGTTCCGCTTCTGCATCATCTTGCCCGCGTCGTACCAGCGGCGCCCCATCTCCTGCCCTCCGCGGATGTGCGCGATGGCGTAGACGAAGCCGCGGTCGACGAGCGAGAACACGGGCGAGTGGAACGTCGGCTCGGTCGTGTAGCCGTACGAGCCGTACGCATAGAGGAGGAGCGGGGTTCGCGGGTCGGGCGTCGCGCCCTTGCGCGTCAGCAGCGACACCGGGACCGGGGTGCCGTCGCGCGCGGTGATCATGAGGCGCCGCACCTCGTAGCGCGACGCGTCGTACGTCGGGACCTCGACGCGCTTCTTGACGTCGAGCCGCCGCGCGGCGACGTCGTAGTCGTACACCGTGTTGGGCGTGACGAGCGACGAGTAGACGAACCGGAACGTCGGCGTCACGAACTCCGCGTTGTCGCTGGCGAACACGCCGTACGCGGCCTCGGGCAGCGCCACCGTGTGCGAGCGCCCGGCGGCGAGTTCGGTGACGCGCAGCCGGCGCATCCCGCCCGTGCGCTCGCTCACGACGACGAAGTCGCGGAACGCGTCGACGCCTTCCACGTACGCCGAATCGCGGTGCGGGAGCCAGTCGGTCCACGCGCCCGGCGTGGGGTCGGCGTCCGGGGCCCGCACGACCTTGAAGTTGACCGCGCCGCCGGTGTTGGTGCGGATGAACCAGCCGCCGGGCCCGTGTTCGAGCGTGTACTCGACGCCGTCGCGCCGCCCGCCGGTCGCTCGCGGCGCGTCGGCCGGACGGTCGGCCGGGATCACGCGCCAGTCGGAGGTGGTGAAGCTCTGCGCGCCCATGACGACGTAGCGGCCGTCGCGCGTGCGGTCGAGGCCCACGTTGTAGAGCAGCGAGTCCTCGCGGAACACGTTGGCGTCGGCGCCGCGGGCGCCGCCGAGCGTGTGACGCCAGACCGCGTTGTCGCGCCGGGCGGAGTCGCCTGTGACGTAGAAGAAGGTGCGGTTGTCGTTCGCCCACGCCGTCGCGCCGGTGACGTTAGGCACGGTATCGACGAGCCGGCCGGTGCGCAGGTCCTTGGCGTAGAGCGTGTAGACGCGGAGCGCGGTGGTGTCCTCGAGGAACAGCAGCGTCGAGCCGTCGGGGCTGACGTCGAAGCCGCCGAGCCCGTGAAACTTCTTGCCGGCCGCGCGCGCGTTCTGGTCGAGGACGACCTCCTCGGGCGCGCCCATCGTGCCGCGGCGCCGGCAGTAGATGGGGTACGCCTTGCCCTGCTCGGTGCGCGTGTAGTACCAGTAGCCGTCCTTGCGGTACGGCACCGAGAGGTCGGTCTCCTTGACGCGCGCGAGCATTTCGCGGTAGAGCGTGTCGCGCAGGGGGGCCGTGTGTGCGGTCACCGAGTCGCCGTAGGCGTTCTCGGCGCGCAGGTAGGCGAGCACGGCGGAGTCGCGCTTGTTCTTGAGCCACGCGTAGTCGTCGGTGCGCACCTCGCCGTTGAGCGTGTCGACCTGCGGGCGGCGGGGGGCGACGGGCGCGCGCGGGGTCTGGGCGACTACGGGGGCACTGAGTGCCGCCGCGGCGAGCGTGGTGGCGAACGCGCCGAGGAGCCCGGCGCGGAGTGGGCGGGCGTGCATGCGAATCGGATGCGGGGGAGTCGCGAACGGCAACTCGCCACGATGCCGGGTCCCACGAGGCATGTCAATCGCGCCCGGCAGGGTCGCGTGGAGCCCGGAGCGACATCGGAATCCGCGGCGCACACCCCCGGGGATGATTTCGCCCGAACGGGCATGATTCCCTGTCTGCCGCACGTCGTTCGTTCGACCGGCTGCTGGCCGTGGCGGTCGGGAGCGCGGCCCCCGCTCGCGCGGGGGTGACGTGCGACCCCTCGACCGATCGCAGACTACCTGGCGGCCGCCTCGTCCAGTACCCAGACGGTCCGCTCGCGACCGCGCACCCGGCCCGACGGCGGCACGTCCGTCCCGCCTCCGAACGCCGCGCGCACCGCCTCACGCTTCTCCGCCCCGACCGCGAGCACCATGACCTCGCGCGCCGCGCCGAGCGCCGGGAACGTCAGCGTGATGCGTGGCACCTTGGGCGTCAGCGCGACCGGCGCCGCGACCGCGAGCACCCAGCGCGTCTGCTCGTCCAGCCCGGGCGTCCCCGGAAAGAGCGACGCCGTGTGCCCGTCCGGCCCGACGCCGAGCAGCACGAGGTCGAACAGCGGCGCGCCGACGGGGTCGCGCGGCACGTCGGTCCCGTCGCGGGCCGCGGCCGCGTCACGCCCCGCCACGGCCTCGCCGCGCAGCAGGGCGTCGTAGCGCGCAGCCGCGTCCTCGGGCGCGCGCTCGCCTTCGATGCGGTAGACCTGCGCCTCGGGCACGGGCACCCGCGACAACAGCGCCTCGTGCGCCATCCGGTAGTTGCTGTCCGGCGAGTCCGGCGGCACGCAGCGCTCGTCGCCGAACCACACGTTCGTCGCGCCCCACACGTCGGCGCCCAACGCAGATTCGGGCGCCGCGCCGGCGAGCAGCGCGTACGCGGCCTTGGGCGTGCTGCCGCCCGCGAGCGCGACCACGAACCGCCCGCGCGCCGCGACCGCGCGCCGGGCCGCGTCGGCGAACAGCGCCGCCGCCCGCGCGGCCGCGGCGGCGCCGTCCGCCACGACCGCGCGCTCGACGTCCCCGCCGCTCACGCTCACCGCATCACCATCGGCTGGTCCGTGGCCGCCCCGGCCGTCACCGGCGGCGTGTGCGACGTCAGGTGCGCGGCCTCCGCCGGCCCCCACGTGCCCGCCGCGTACGGGTACACGGCCCGCCGCCCGTCCAGCAGCGGCGCGTAAAGCGCCCAGCTCGCCTCGACCTCCGCCGCGTGCACGAACAGCGTCTGGTCGCCGACCAGCACGTCGCGCATCAGCGTCTCGTACGCCTCGGGCGAACCCGCGAACGCCTCGGCGTAGTTGAAGTGCAGCGGCAGCCGCTTGATCCGGAACGGATCGCCCGGCGCCTTCACGTCGAAGTAGAGCGAGAAGCCCTCGTCGGGCTGCAGCGTGACGAGCAGCGTGTTGCGGTGCAGCTCCGCCCCGGGCGCGTCCTGCTGCGACGCCTGGCCGCGGAACATCCACACCGGCGCGCGGCGGAACTTGATCTCGATCTCGGTGAGGCGCTTGGGCAGCCGCTTTCCCGTGCGCAGGTAGAACGGCACGCCCTGCCACCGCCAGTTCTCGACGTTCAGCTTGAGCGCGGCGAACGTGTCGGTGCGCGAATCCGGGGCGACGCCCGGTTCCTCGCGGTACGACGGCACCGGCGTGCCGTTCACGTCGCCGGCCTCGTACTGCCCGAGCACCGCGTCCTCCGCGGAGAGCGGCCGGACGGAGCGGATGACCTTGAGCTTCTCCGCGCGGATGCTGTCGGCGTCCATCGCCGCGGGCACCTCCATCGCGACGAGCGTGAGCAGCTGCGTGAGGTGGCTCTGCACCATGTCGCGCAGGGCGCCGGCGGTCTCGTAGTAGCTCGCGCGCGATTCCAGCCCCAACTCCTCCGCCACCGTGATCATCACGCTCTCGACGTGGTCGCGGTCCCACACGCTCTCGAACATGGCGTTCGCGAAGCGGAAGACCAGCAGGTTCTGCACGGTCTCTTTGCCGAGGTAGTGGTCGATCCGGTAGACCTGGTGTTCGTCGAAGTTGCGGTGCACGAGTTCGTTGAGCGCGCGCGCCGTCGCGAGGTCGCGCCCGAACGGCTTCTCGATGATGATGCGCGTCCACGTGCCCGCCGGGCCGCGGTTCAGTCCGATCTCGCCGAGGTGTTCGACCGTCGGCGGGAACACGGCCGGCGGCAGCGAGAGGTAGAAGGCGCGGTTGCCGGGGAGGCCTAACGATTTCTCCACCTCCTCGATGCGCGCCTTGAGCGGGTTGAGGTCGCGGTCGGCCGGCTGGAAGAACACCCACTTGTCGGCCCACGCGCGCAGCTTGCCCGCGTCCGCCGCCTTGTGCGCGGACGCGACCGCGTCGACGACGATGTCCCGGTACTTCGCGTCGTCGATGGTCGCGTCGCGGCTCGTGCCGATGATCGCGCACCCGGCCGCGGTCGCGCCCTGTGAGAAGAGCTGCCACAGCGCCGGCAGGATCTTGCGCTTCGCGAGGTCACCCGTCGCGCCGAAGATGATGAACACGCTCGGGTCGGGCGCGTCCGCCACTCGGCCGCCGCCCGCGTTCTGGGCGGTGGTGGCGACGGCCGATACGGCCGACGGCGTGTTCGCGGTCGCCGCGAGGGCCGTGGCCGATGCCGGGTGTTCGGCCGGGGACGGCGACGAGCCGTTCGGGGCGCCGTCCTTCCCGGCGCCGTCCTTCCCCGCCCCGTGCTGTCCGTTGGTCGGCGGCGCGTCGCTCACGCGGCACCTCCGGTCTGCGCGGCCGAAGCCGCGGCGTCCTCGTGCTTGATCGCGTGCCCGCCGAACTGGTTGCGCATGGCCGAGAGTAGCCGTTCGGTGTACCCCTCCGCGTCACGCGAGCGCAGCCGCGCGATGAGCGACCCGGTGATGATCGGCGCCGGCACGTCGAGCGCGAGCGCCTCGGCCACCGTCCACCGCCCCTCCCCCGAGTCCGCGACGAAGGGCGCGATACCCTGCATCTGGGGGTTGTCCTTGAGCGCGATCGCGGTCAGGTCGAGCAACCACGAGCGAACGACCGACCCGTACCGCCACAGTTCGGCGATGTTGGCGAGGTCGAGCTCAGCGGCCGTGCCGCCGAAGTCTTTCTTGTGCCGCATGATCGCGAACCCTTCGGCGTACGCCTGCATGAGGCCGTACTCGATGCCGTTGTGGATCATCTTCACGAAGTGCCCGGAGCCCGCCGGGCCCATGTGGCCCCACCCCTTGTCGGGCGCGGGGGCGAGCGTCTCGAAGATCGGGCGCGCCGTCTCGACCGCGTCGGCGTCGCCGCCGATCATGAGCGCGTAGCCCTCCTTGAGGCCCCAGACGCCGCCGCTCGTGCCCGAGTCGAGAAAGCGCACGCCCTTTTCCGCGCACGCCTGGGCGCGGCGGATCGAGTCCTGGTAGTTGCTGTTGCCGCCGTCGATGATGATGTCGCCGGCGGTCATGTGGGCCATGAGCGCGCTGATGGTCTCGTCCGTCGGCGGACCGGCCGGCACCATGACCCACGCCACCCGCGGGCCGGCGCCGGGCTGCCCGATCTTCGCGAGAAACGCGTCGAGCGATTCGGCCCCGTCGGCGCCGCCCTGGGCGCTCTTGGCCACTGCCGCAGGATCGCGGTCGTAGACCACCACTTGATGCCCACCCTGGATGAGGCGCGTCGTCATGTTCGCGCCCATCCGGCCGAGTCCTACCATTCCGAGTCGCATGCGTGCCGTCCGTGTCGGTCCTGCGGTGAGCGGTGCTGTCGCGGGCGCGCCCACACCGTCCGGACGCGCGAGCCCCGGTCCCGCGCATGTTGTGCGCCGCGGCGCACGCGGCGGCCGGGGAACAAACGACTGCGGGCCCGGCACTCGGGGGAGTGCCGGGCCCGCGGGGCCTGCCGCGCTGCGGTTACCGAACCGCCGCCTGCCGCAGGAGCGACCGCCGGAGCGTCGCGAGGCGCCGGCGCACCGAGCCGTCCATCACGGAGTCGCCGACGCGGACGATCACGCCGCCGAGGATCGCGGGGTCCACTCTGACGTGCGGCACCACCTGTTTGCCTAACACCCGCGAGAGTGACGCGGCAAGCGCCGCCTGGTCGGCCTCGCTCGGGGCCGTCGCGAGCGTCACGCGCGCGTGCACCCGCCCCTCGGCCTCGTCGACGAGGGCCTGGTACTCGGCCACGATCTCGGCGAGCAGGCGCTGCCGCCCCTTGGTCACGAGGGTCTGGAAAAAGCGCACGAACAGCCGCGGGTAGCGGTCCTGCAGCGCGCGCCCGAGCATCTCGGTCTTGTGCTCGGCCGCGATGCGCGGCGACTCGAGAAAGGTGCGCAGACGCGGGTCGGCGTTGGTCGCGTCGACGACCTCCTGCGCCATGCGCCCCCACCCCGCGACGTCGCCCGCGCGGCGGGCGAGCAGGAGCAGGGTCTCGGCGTAGTTGCGCGACACCGTGGCCGCGCGCGACGAGGCGCCGAGCTCGGGGCTCGGCGTCTGCACGGCGCGCGCGTCGGCACCGGCGGGGCGAACCTGCGCGCCGTCCGACGACGCGACCGCAGGGCCGGTCATTGCGGCGCCCGCGCCCCCGCGCCCTGCGACCCGGCCGCGCCGTCGGCGGCGGCCAGCGACGGGGGCGCCGGGATCGTCGAGAGGAAGTCTTCGACCAGACGGCGGTTGCCCGCGTCGTCGAGGCTACGGCCGATCACCTTCGTCGCGCCGGCGAGCGCGAGGTCGACCGCCTCGCGGCGCAGGTCGGCGATCGCGCGCAGGCGGTCGGCGTCGATCTCGCGGCGCGCGCGGGCGAGCAGCTCTTCCTGCTGCACGCGCGTCTGCTCCAGCGCGTCGGCGCGCGTGCGCTCGGCCGCGGTGTGCGCCTGCGCGAGGAGCTGCTGCGCCTCCTGGCGCGACGCGTCGAGCGCGGCCTGCTGCTTGGCGAGGAGCTCCGCGGCCGCGGCGCGGTCGCGCTTGGCGCCCTCGATCGCCTCTTCGAGCGCGCGCTCGCGCGCCTCGACCGCACCGAGGATCGGCGGGAACGCGTAGCGGCGCAGCACGAAGAACAGCAGCCCGAAGATGACGAGCGTCCAGATCATGAGGCCCGGGTTGGGCGACATGAGGCCGGGCGTCTTCTCGGCGAGTTCCTGCGCGGCGGCGGGCGACGGCACGGCGAACAACGGCGCGGCCACGAACGGCGCAGCCGCGATCACGCGCGCGGCAACAGGGTGGACAGAACGGCGCATGGCGAAGAGAAAGGGGGACGGCGCCGGCCGGCCGCGAAGCCGGCCGGACGCCAGGTCCGAACGAAGAGCGCGACGCTTAGAAGCTGAACTTCAGCGAGATGAGCAGCGACACGACGATCGCGAACAGCGCCGCGCCCTCGACGAACGCGGAGAGCACGATCGCGGTCCCGCGGATGTCGGCGGTCGCCTCGGGCTGGCGCGCGATGCCCTCGGCGGCCTGGCCGCCGATGCGGCCGATGCCGAGGCCCGCGCCGATGACGGCGAGGCCGGCGCCGATGCCGGCGCCCATGAGGCCCCACGCGCCGGCGTAACCGGCGTTTCCTACAGTGGCGGTGGTGGTCTGAGCCGCCTGGAGAAGAGCGAGCATTGTCGAGTCAGGGTGTGGTGCGTGGTCGTGCCGTCCCCGCGTCGGCGACGTGGTCACCGCGCCGTCCGTCGGCGTCCGGCATGTGGACAACGGACGTCCCCGGCCGCTCGGCCGGGTACCCGCGCGGCGGTGGGGCGAGCCCCGCCGCGCGAACTGCCTAACGACTAGTGGTGCGCCTCACGCAGCTGGCCGATGAACACGCTCACGAGCAGCGTGAAGATGTAGGCCTGCACGAGCGCCACGAACACCTCGAGCAGCATGATCCCGAGCGCCATGAGCACCGGCCCGATCGCCACGAGGTAGCTGCCGAAGGTGAAGATCATCCCGATGAACGCGAGCACGACGACGTGCCCCGCGGTCATGTTGGCGAAGAGGCGGATCGCGAGCGCGAAGGGCTTCGTGAACTTGCCGAGCAGCTCTACCGGCGAGAGGATCAGCGCGAGGAAGATCTTCATCGCGCCGAACTTCATGTCGCTCGGCCAGTAGAGGATGGTCCCGATGTAGTCCTTCCCGAGCGCGCGGATGCCGGCGAGCTCGATGACGAAGAACGAGATGATCGCCAGCATCGCGGTCACCGAGATGTTGCCCGTGGCCGTCGCGCCGTACGGGATGAGCCCGAGCACGTTCGCGAAGACGAGGAAGAAGAACATCGTCAGCAGGAAGGGCGCGAAGCCCTCGCCGTGCGGCCCGACGTTGCTGAGGATGACCTCGTCGCGCACGTAGAGCACCACCGCCTCGAGGCCCGACGCGAGCCCGCCGCGGCGCGCGCCGGCGCCCAGGACGCGCCCCTTCGACCGCGACGCCGTGAGCAGCGTCACCAGGCAGAGCAGCGAGGCGATGAGCAGCATCACGACGTGCTTGGTGGGCGAGAGGTCGATCGAGACCCCGCCCAGCTGTACCGGCGCGACGCGCGGCAGGTCGACCTCGCACGTGAGGTGGCCGCAGGGGACGAACGGCAGCTCGACGTGGTGCGAGTCCGTGATGTGCGGCATGATGATGTCGCCGCCCTCGGCCCGGCCGTGCGCGCCGGCGTTCCCGGCCGCCGTGCCGTGCGCCTCGCCCGTCGTCGCGTTCTGGTGCCCCGACCGGAAGCCGGCCGAGTCCCCCACCAGGCTGCGCTCGGCGGCCGCGTCGACGGCGGCCGTGCGGTGCGTCGTGTCGCCGGCGGCGGGGCCGGCCGCCGTCTGGGCGGCCAGCGGCGCGACCAGCGGCGCGGTCGCGAGCGCGAGGGCCGCGCCGAGGGCGGCGACGAAGGCGCGCATCGAACCGGTCAGCGTCCGGCGGCTATGGCGTGTCATCGTTGGTGCGACTCAGCGAAGGTGCAGCCGGGATTCGGCGAGGGTGGTGACGAAGAAGAAGGTCGCGAGACTCAGCAGTGCCGGCGCCGGCGGGAAGCCGAGGAACCGGACGACGCCGAGCGCGTAGACCACGAGCGTGACGAGCCGGACGAACGCGCCCGCGATCCAAACCGCGAGGACCTGGCGCGGCGGCGCGGCGCGCGCGCCGATGAAGCTGAGCAACTGCACGACGACTGCAACGGCAGCGCTGGTCGCGATCGCGGGCGCCGCGCCGGGCCCGCGAAAGACGAGCCGGAGCAGCACGCCGGCGACGACGACCGCGCCGAGCGTGAAACCGAGCGACCGCGCGAGCGCGGCCGGTGCGAGTCGGGCCGCCGGTGAACGCACGCCGTCTGACGTCGTCACGGCTCGCGGCGGGTCGGGGCCGTACGTCCCGACCCGATCACGCGCCGGTAAATACTGTAGAATCCTGCCCCCGCGCCGACGAACACGCACACGAGCAACAGCCACGGGCCCGTCCCGAGCTTGCGATCGAGCCACGTGCCGAGCCAGGCGAAGAGCGCGAGCGTCATCCCGAGCTGTAGCCCGACGCCGGCGAACGCCGCCGCGGACGGGCCCTCCGTGGACCTTCCGGTCGACCGTCCGCTCGATGGGCGGGATGCGCGGCGCTCGTCGCGCGTCCTACCGTCGTCAGGCGTCATCGCGGCCGAGAATCTAGAGCTTGTGAAATTTTTCGCAAGCGAATTCGCGGCGGCGTTTCGTGGGGACACACGCGTTTACTGGACCGCGGCCAAGTGATGCGGCGCGTGTTACTTATGTGTCGTTTCGATCGTGTGCAGCGCGGTTGACGCTTCGGTGGTCCAGGGGTAGGTTGCCGCGCGCACCTTCCTGCCCTGAGCGCATTGCTCCGGACCCTGCTGTACCGGCGCGTTGCCACGGCGCCCGTCTCAGGCGCCGTCCCGCCCGCGCCGCCGTCTCCGCCCGATGGACCGACGCATCTTCGTTCTTCTCCTCGCCGCCGTCGGCGTGATCTTCGCCTGTGGGCCGCTTCCCCACTTCGGGAGCGGCCTGCCCGCGCACGCCGCGCGCCTCGGTCACGCGGTCGCGGGCGAGCCGCTTCGCCGCGCGCCGGTGCACCACGTCCGTCATACGCCCGGAGCGCCCGCCGTTGACGGCGCGCTCGCCGTCGTGCCGACGGCAGCCGGCAGCGCCGCGGTGCGATTCGCACTCGCCGTGGTCAACGCGAGCGACAAGCGGCTCGAGGTCGAGTTCCCCAACGGCCGCACGCGCGACTTCGCAGTCTACGACTCTGCCGGCCACGAGCTGTGGCGGGCGAGTCGCGGGCGGCTCTACACGCAGCTCCTGCAGAACACGCTCCTCGCCGCCGGCGACAGCGTCGTGTACGAGGTCGAGTGGCGCGCGCCAGCGCCCGGCCGCTACGCGGTCGTGGCCGAGCTCCGCAGCAGCAACCACCCGGTCGTGCGCCGCAGCGACTTCGTCGTCGCGCCCGCGGCGGCCGCGGAGCCCGCCGTCGCCGCGGCCCCCGGGCGCGCGGGCGCGGTCATCGTCGCGTCGGCTCGCTAGGCCGGCGTGCCGGCCGCGGGCGACGACGTCGCACTGCTCGCCCGCCTCGCCGACGCGCGGCGGGCGCTCACGGCGGCCATCGGGCGCCGCGTCGTCGGGCAGCATGCCGTCGTCGAACACCTGTTAGGCGCGGTCCTCGCCGGCGGGCACGCGCTCCTCGTCGGCGTGCCCGGCCTCGCCAAGACGCTGCTCGTCCACACGCTCGCCGACGCGCTCGCGCTCCAGTTCTCGCGCGTGCAGTTCACGCCGGACCTGATGCCCAGCGACATCACCGGCACCGAGCTGCTGGAAGAGGACCCCGACACCGGCCGACGCGCGTTCCGCTTCGCCCGCGGCCCCGTGTTCGGCAACATCGTCCTCGCCGACGAGATCAACCGCGCGCCGCCGAAAACGCAGGCCGCCCTGCTCCAAGCGATGCAGGAGCACGCGGTCACCGCCGCCGGCGCGACGCACCGCCTTCCCGAGCCGTTCTTCGTGCTCGCGACGCAGAACCCGATCGAGCAGGAGGGCACCTACCCGCTGCCGGAGGCGCAGCTCGACCGATTCCTCGTGCAGCTCGCCGTCGGCTATCCGACGCGCGAGGAGGAAGAGCAGATCGTCGTCGCGACCACCGGCGGCGACGCGCCGCCGATCACGCCCGTGCTCGACGCGTCGGAGCTCGTCGCACTGCAAGGCCTCGTGCGCCGGCTCCCGGTCGCGCCGACGGTGGTCCGCCACGCGGTCCGCGTCGTCCGCGCCACGCGCCCCGGCGAGTCCGACGCCTCGGCCGACGTGAAACGCTACGTGCGCTGGGGCGCCGGGCCGCGCGCGTCGCAGGCGCTGGTGCTCGCGGCCAAGGCCCGGGCCGCGATGGACGGCCGCGCCACCCCCGACCTCGATGACGTGCGCGCGGTCGCGCCCACGGTGCTTCGCCACCGCCTCGTGCTCGGCTTCCAGGCCGAAGCCGACGGGGTGACCCCGGAGCAACTGCTCGACCTGCGCGACCGGGGCTGACGCCACACGCGCCCCCGGCCGGCTCCCCCCGGCGCCATTTCTCCCCAGGGCGGGCGCCCGTTGCCCACCGCGTGAGGGCGCTGCGGCCCGGTGCAGGCCATCATGCGGCATGCCCGCCACCGCCGCCCCGCCCGCGCGCGTCACGCTCCACACGTTAGGCGAGTGCCGCATCGTCGTCGCGCACGCGACCGGCGCGACCACGCTCACCCCCGCGAGTGACCGCCTGTTCTCGCTCGCGCTCCTGCTCGCGGCCGACGCCGGACGCCCGATGCCGCGCGCCCGCGTCGCGGCGTGGCTCTGGCCCGACCTGCCCGAACCCGCGGCCCGCCACGCGCTCCGCCAACTCGTCTACCGCCTCCGTCGACTCGGCGTCCCGATCGCCGCCGATGCGGCGCACCTCACGCTGTCGGCCGCGCGCGACGGTGACGCCGGACCCGACGCGCCGCCACGCGCGGGACGCTGCCTCCCCGGCTGGAACCCGCGCGGCGACGCGTTCCGCGCCTGGCTCGACCGCTATCGCGCGACGACCGAGGCCGCCGCACGCGCGACTCTCGCCCGCGCACTCGCCGACGCCCGTGCCGCGAACCGCGACGGCATCGCCCTCGCCGCCGCACTGCTCGAACTCGATCCGCGACACCCGCTCGCCCGCGCGACTCTGCCTCGCATGACTGCGGTCCACGAGGCGCCCCCGCCGCCCGACGCCGTGCCGTGTGTCGGGCGCGACGACATCCTTCGTACGCTCGGCGCGCACGCCGCGGCCGCACACGACGGGCACGGCTCGGCGGTGCTCCTCGTCGCCGCAGCCGGTGCCGGGGTGTCCCGCGTCATCGCCGAACTCGCCCGCTCCGCGCCGACGTTCGGGTTCTCGCTCGTCAGCGGCGCGCCGCCCGGGCTCCCCAGCGTGGCACGCACCCTCGCGGCCACGGTCCGCACGCTGCTCGACCGACCGGGCGCGCTCGGCTGCAGCCCCGACGCGCTACGCGTCGTGCGGCGCTTCGCCACGACGCCGGTGATCCCCGCGGGCGACACCACCATCCGTCGACTCGGCATCGCCGTCGCAGAACTCGCACGCGCCGTCGCCGCCGAATCGCCCCTCCTCCTCGCCATCGACGCACGCTGCGCCACGCCGTCCGAACGCGCGCTCGCCGCGGCAGTCGCCCGCGCACTCGATGGCGCACCAGTCCTCGCCGTCTTCGCCGCCGTCCCGTCGACGCCAACCACGCTCGGCACGCCCGGGGGCGTGATGCACGTGGTACCCGTTCCGGTACTCGCGGACGACGACGCGGCCGCCCTCGCGCGCGCGGCCGCGCGTACGCGCGGCACCGCCCTGCACGCCGACGACCTCGCGTGGTGCACGCTCATGGCGGGCGGACGGCCGGGCGACGTCGTCGCGCTCGCGACCGCGTGCGCCGCTCGCCCAGGCACGCGCGTGCTCCCTGCCGCGCTCGCCGCGCGCCTGCACGACCGCATCGCCGCACTCCCCGTGCGCACGCGTCACGTCGCCGCGCTCTGCGCCCTCCTCGGCGACACCGACGTCGCCGACCGCGCCGCCCGTGCGCTCGGCCGCCCGCGCGCGGCAGTCGACGCCGCACTCTGCGAACTCCGTCGCGCCAACCTCCCGGGCGCCCTACTCGCCGATGACCCCAGCGCCCCACACCGCGACGCCGCACGCGTCGTCGGTACGACCGCGCTCGCCACGCTGGACCCAGCCGACCATGCCGCGCTCCTCGCGCGCGCAGGCGGAGACCGGCAGGCGGGCCACCGACGCGCCGGCGACCGGCGGACGCGCGAGCGCCGCGCGGCGTGCGCGGCCGCCTAACGCGGTGGCGCCACGCCCGCTACGCCGCGCGCGCCCGACGGCCCGCCTCGACGCCCCGCGCGACCCACCGGTTAGTCGCGTCGAGGATCGCGAGTACCGCGGCAGTTTCGGCTCCGCCCTCCCGAACCTCCGCACTGCCCGTCAGGAGCGTCGCCCCACGCCCCTGCCGCACCACCACACCCACGAGCACGAACTCGCGCCCGAACGCCGCCACGCGCGCGCTCCCCTCGAGCACGAACGACGCGGCCCCGGCCTCGCCGCGCGCGAGCGCGTCGAGCGCGGCGCGCGCCGCGATCTCGTCCGACTGCACGCGCATCGTGCTCGGCGATTCGGCCTCCCCCTCGACCAGCGTGTCCTCGTCGTTCGCGAGCGCATCGCCACGCCGGAGCACGACGCGGCACGACATGCCCCCGCGTGCCGACCGCCGCGCCTCGACGTCCTCGAAATACAGGCGCCGCGCGTCGGCCGGCCGACGCGCGGCGCCCGCGACGATCGGCGTCGCGTCCGGGCCCGTCTCGACGTCGCCAACCGACCCGGGGCGCGGCGGTCCGCCGACCGACGCCGGACTCCGCAGCGGACCCGTGGTCGTCGCCACCGAGATGCGCCGATGTTCCACGCGCACGCCGAACCGATCGAGAAGCGCACGCTCCACCGTGCGCACCGTCTCCCGCGGCGCGACGTCGGCACCCGTGAGGACGTGGATCTCACCGACGCCCCCATGTCGCGAGCCAACGACACGCGCCGAAATGATGCTCGGCAACGTCGCGAGCAACGCCTCGGCATCACCAATCGGGATCGAAGCCGGCGGCGCCGGCTCGGTCTGGGCTACACTCGGCGCCGGCCCGAAGCCGTGCGGCGTGGAGGACGGCACGTCAGCGATCGGTGGCGAGGCGCGGTCGAACGACGAAGGGGGTACCGCCTCCCGGCCGGGCGCGGCGCGGAAGCAGCAAGGAGGCAGCGGACTGAACCAGAAATCTGCCGCGGCCCGCGTCCAGCACCCGCAACTGGTGCGGGTGGGCGCCGAGCCCGCGCGCGAGAAGACGCGTCAGGTGACGCGCGGCATGTCGGCTACCGGGCGGGAAGCTGGAACGTCGCGTCCGGACGCGCAAGCGTTGAGGTCGGCGCACCAGATCAGCGATCCGCCGCGTTGCTGCTCTCGCCCGCGTTCGACTCGATGAGGTCCGCGTCGTCGGGATCGCCGGACTGATACTCGTTCAGTTTGCGGTAGAGCGTCCGCTCGCCGATCCCGAGCAGTTCCGCGGCGCGGCGCCGGTTGCCGGCGGTCTCGCGCAGCGCGGCCTCGATCACCGCACGCTCCACCGCAGCCATCGTCGTGCCGGGCGCGATCGTCACGACGTTGGGCGGCGGCGCCTCGCTCAGCGGTCCGATCGCCGCGGGCCCGCTCGGCAACGCCTGCACGGCCGCCTGCGCCTCGGTGCGCGCGACCAGGTCGAGTCGGGCCGCGCGCTCGTCGTCCAGACGGCGCCGCAACTCCTCGACCTGCAGCTTCAACTCGAGCAGCCCGCGCACGATGAACTCGAGCTCGCGCCCTTCGGCGCGCTGCCCCTCGCGCACCAGCGACCCGACGGGCACGGGGAGCAAGCGGCCGCCCGCCGCGAGGCGTCCCGTGCCGCTGCGTAGATGCTCGGGAAGGTCCTCGGGGCGCACCTCGCGACCGGGCGCGAGCACGACCATGCTCTCGATCAGGTTGCGCAGCTCGCGCACGTTGCCCGGCCAGTCGTAGTCGACCAGGAGACGCATCGCGTCGGCCGAAATGCCGTGGAACGGGCGATCGTGGCGGGCCGAGAACTCGGCGACGAACCGGCGTACGAGGAGCGGGATGTCGTCACGACGCTCGCGCAGCGGCGGCAGCTCGATGCGGAGCACGTTCAGCCGGTAGTACAGGTCCGACCGGAACGCCCCCTCGGTCACGTGCTCGCGCAGCGGCCGGTTGGTGGCCGCGACGACGCGCACGTCGACCGGGATCGACGCCACCCCGCCTAACCGCGTGACCTCGCGCTCCTCGAGCACGCGCAGAAGCTTGACCTGCGTGGCCGGCGGGATCTCGCCGATCTCGTCGAGAAAGAGCGTCCCGTGGTCGGCCAGCTCGAACCGCCCGAGCCGCCGCTCCGCTGCGCCCGTGAACGCACCCTTCTCGTGCCCGAACAGCTCGCTCTCGAGCAGCGTCTCGGGCAGCGCGCCGACGTTGACGGCGATGAACGGCTTCGCGCGCCGCGGCGAGCGCAGATGGATCGCGCGCGCGACGAGCTCCTTGCCCGTGCCGCTCTCGCCCTCGACGAGCACCGTGCTCGAGACCGGCGCCATCTGCTCCACCTGCACGAGCACCTGGCGGATGGCCGCGCTCTCGCCGTAGAGCCCCGTTTGTAGGGCGAGTTGCCGGCGGTCGAGCAACCGGTGCACCTCGGCCGCGACCTCCTCGGGGATCACCGGCTTCGGGTAGAGCGCGGCGTAGCCCGCGTCGCGCAGCCGCGCCTGCATCTGCGGGTCAGCCACGTCGGTGAGTGCGACGGCGGGAACACCCTCCCACAGCAGCGCGCGCACGAGCGCGACTTGCGGCGCGTCGAGCAGGCCGCCGGTGAACACCACCACGTCGGGGTGCTCGCGGCGGATCGCGCTCCGCACGTCGTCCACCGGCGGCACGAGCACGGTCCCGATCCCCTCGGCCTGCAACGCGGCGTTGACGCGCACGGCCGGCTCGAGGTCGGCCATCGTGATCAGTACGTTGGGCGCCGGCCCGGCCGCGTCGCGCCCGCGGCGGCCCCGCGCGCCAGCGGACGGCGACACACCCGGGCCCGACAGCTCGCCGCGCACGGGCGCGGTCACGCCGACGCCTCCCGGGAAGGGCTGCCGCCAGAGTGGTCGGTCGGACGATCGCGGAGCACGTTCACCGCGTGTGTGAGGATCGGTTCGAGCGCCGCGAGCGCGTCGCGCACGCCGCCGGTCGAGCCGGGCAGGTTGACGATCAGCGTCGCGCCGCGCGTCCCCGCGATCCCGCGCGAGAGCGCGGCGCGCGGGAACGTCGCCATCGACGCCGCACGGATGCACTCCGCGATCCCGGGCGCCTCGCGCTCGATCACGGCGCGCGTCGCCTCGGGCGTGACGTCGCGCGGCGCGAGGCCGGTGCCGCCGGTGGTGAGCACGACGTCGGCCGCGTCCGCGTCACACCACGCCGCGAGCTGTGCGGCGATCGCGAGCGTGCTGTCGGGCACGAGCCCGCGCGCGGCGAGCGCCGCGCCGCGCGCCGCCGCCCACGCCACGATCGCGTCTCCCGAACCGTCGTCGGCCGCAGTGCGCGTGTCGGAGACGGTGAGGACCGCGACCCGTTCGGCCATGCGCGTAGGCCTAACGTTGCGCGGCGAGCGCGCGCGCCCCGCCGCGCGCCCACCCGCGCAGCCGGAACGCGAGCGCCAGCAGCAGCACGCCCGCGAACAGCGCGTACGCGCCGATCCAGACGGCGATCACCAGCGCGCCCGCGATCGGTGCCGCGAGCAGCACGACGCCGAACAGCACCGACAACGCCCCGCTCACGATCAGGAGCCATTCGCCGCGGATCTCGCGGCGGAGCCGCACCGCCGTGAGGACCTGCCCCGCCCCGGTCACGATCGCCCACGCGGCCACCATGTAGAGCAGGAAGGCGGCGGTCCTGCGCGGGTACCAGATGGTGAGGGCGCCGACGGTGATGGCGAGCGCGCCGGCGAGCAGCAGCCCGCCCCACGCGCCGCCCCCTTCGCGGCGCCGGAGCCCCGCCACGATGTTGAGCGCCCCGTCCACGAGGGCGAACACGCCGAAGAGCAGCACGAGCGTGGCGAGGGTCGCGCCCGGGTTGACGATCGTCAGCAGCCCGAACAGCACGGCCGCGCCGCCGCGCAGCGCCACCGCCCACCAGTTGCGCGCGAGCGTCGCCGGCACCGAGCCCGTGAATCCCGTGACTGTCGTTCCTGCCGTCATCCCCGCGGTCCTCCGGTTGGCCGCCCGCGCCGGCTGCGCGCGGGGGCTACTTGTGGCTGGCGTTCTTGTAAAAGGGCGGCTTCGTCACCGTCGCGGCCACCCGGCGGCCGCGCACCTCGAGCTCGAACGTGGTGCCCTCCGCGGCGGCCGACGTCGGGAGATAACAGGTCCCCACCGCGATGCCTAACGACGGGCTCATCGTGCCGCTGCACACCGCCCCGCTCGGCTCGCCGCCCGCGAACACGGCGTGGCCGTGGCGCGGGATCGCGCCGCGCTCCGCGACCGTGAAGCCGACGAGCTTGCGCGGCACGCCCGCCGCCTTCTGCGCGGCGAGCGCCTCGCGCCCCACGAACTCACCCTTCGCGAGCTTCACCGTCCAGCCGAGCCCGGCCTCGAGCGGCGTGGTCGTGTCGTCGATGTCGTTGCCGTAGAGCGCCATCCCCATCTCGAGCCGCAGCGTGTCTCGCGCGCCGAGCCCCGCGGGGGTGATCTGCCCCGTCGCGGCGAGCGCGTCCCAGAGCGCGACCGCGTCGCCCGAGGCGCAGTACAACTCGAAGCCGTCCTCGCCGGTGTAGCCGGTGCGCGAGATCGTGCACGGCACGCCGGCGACCTCGCCCTCCGCGAACCAGTAGTACTTGACGGCCGCGAGGTCGGTCGCGGTGAGCGGCTGCAGCGCCGCCTCGGCGTTAGGCCCCTGCACCGCGAGCAGCGCGACGCCGTCCGACACGTCCTCGACCGTGCAGTCGTACGCGCCCTTGTAGCGCAGCACGTGCGCGAGGTCCTTGTCCTTGTTGGACGCGTTGACCACGAGCATCAGGTGGTCGGCGTACCGGTAGACGAGGCAGTCGTCCTCGATCGTGCCGCGCTCGTTGAGCAGCGTGGTGTAGTGCACCTGCCCGACGGCGAGCTTCGCGACGTCGTTGGTCGTGACGTGGTTCACGAAGGCGGCCGCGTCGGGCCCGCGCACGAGGAACTCTCCCATGTGGCTCACGTCGAACACGCCGCACGCCCCGCGCACCGCCTTGTGCTCGGCCGTGATCCCGCCCGGGTACTGCACCGGCATCTCGTACCCCGCGAAGGGCACGAGCTTGGCGCCGAGCGCACGGTGGCGCTCGTAGAGCGGGGTGCGGGCGAGCGGCGCGCCGGCCGGGGTGGCGGCGTCGGCGTCGAGGGCGTTGGGGGCGGGCGCGGCGGTGTCGTTCGCCATGAGGACGGCGGTGCGGGACGGAAGACGGGCGGCCGGAAAAAACTAGCGGCCCGCGCCCGATGGTCGAGGCGCGGGCCGCAGCACTCGCGAACGGTGCTGGGGCGACCGACTACAGGTCGGCCGAGGCCTTGCTCCCGCTCACCGCGGGCGCCTGCGCCAGCTCCGACGCGCTCAGCTCGCGCGTGTCGCTCATCTTGGGCGGCGTGCCCGTCACGATCCCCTTCGCGACCTCGAACAGCTGCACCGGCGCGGGGCGGTCCTTCTTGGAATAGATGACCGAGTGCGCCTCGATGAGCACGAGCGTGATGCGCGGATCGTCGGGGCCGCCGTCACGGTTTCCGCCCTCGTCGCCGAGCCACGCGCGCCAGTCGGGCTGGTACAGGTCGTGGATCAACGTCTTGTCGCGCGACACGACGGCCGTTCCGCTCACGCTCACCCACTCGCGCGACGAGCTGTTGTAGAACGCGCAGTTCACGTGCGGGTCGGTTGCCAGCTCCTCGAGCTTGTGCGACTCGCCGTTCGTCATGAACCAGAGGTCCGACCCTTCGACGCGCCGCTGGACCTGCATGGGACGCGAGACGAGGCTGCCGTCGGCGCGACGGGTCGTGAACTGGGCGACCTCGATGCCGTCGATGAGCTTGTAAAGGTCGTCGAGCTTCTTCTCGAGCGGGACGGCGTTGTCTTCGTTCCTCTGCTGCGTCTTGTCGGCCATTGCGTGCGTCTCCGAAGATTGGGCGCGCCGGCGAGTGGGACCGAGAGCCGGCGGCGAATCTCGGGGGAGGTGGCAGGACGCGTGCCGCCTCCCACCCGTTCAGCCGAGGTCGGCCACCGCCGCCGCGACCGCTGCCGCGTGGCCCGCAGGCTTCACGCGCTCGAACACGCGGGCGATCCGTCCGTCGCGATCGATGACGAACGTCGTCCGCGCCACGCCCATGTACCGCCGCCCGTACATCGACTTCTCCTGCCACACGCCATACGCCTCCGCCACCGCGTGGTCGGGGTCTGCCAGGAGCGTGAACGGCAGTGCGTACTTGGCCTTGAACTTCACGTGCGAGGCGACCGAGTCCGGGCTCACGCCGAGCACCGTCGCGCCGGACCCGTCGAAGTGCGGGAAGGTGTCGCGGAACTCGCACGCTTCCGCCGTACAGCCGGTGGTGTCGTCCTTCGG
This sequence comes from uncultured Gemmatimonadales bacterium, assembly GCA_963851265.1. GTDB lineage: Bacteria > Gemmatimonadota > Gemmatimonadetes > Gemmatimonadales > Gemmatimonadaceae > BPUI01. Next base: position 49,949 of record CAWKNZ010000005.1, on the reverse strand, counting down.
GTAGAAGTAGAGCACGACCACGCGTCCTCGCAAATCGGCGAGGGCGAGCGGCACGTCCGCATCGGTGCGCACCGCGAACGCGGGCGCCGGCGAGCCGACGGCGGGGAGTGGATTCGGAGGCGTTGCGGACACGTTCAGAGCTTGGCGCGGCGATTGTCTCCCGCCGCGCGGCGACGACCGCGGCCCGCGAGCGAGAAGACGACGATGAACGTCGCGAACCCGCCGATGATCCCCGGCGGCCCGCCGAAGATCATCGCGGCGAGCAGGAGCACCGCGCCGACCGCGGCGAGCAACCACCCAGCGAGCTGACTCGCGGCGACCAGCATCTCGTCGGGTCGTGCGAGCAGCGTGCCCGACCGACGCACGCGCGCCGCCACCACGGAGAACAGCGCGCCGGCGACGACCCCGGCCGGGACGGCCGCCTCGAGCGCCGCCAGCGCGCGACTCGGCGGCGTGCTGCCGTACGCGACCGCGGTGGGGTCCTCGGCGCGCACGAAGACGAGGGCGCCCGCGAGCGGCCCGAGCAGCAGGACCGCCCACCCCACGAGGAGCAGCGCGCGGCGGAGCGGGGTCACGGCGGCGGCGAGGTCACGCCGCGCGCGGCGTCACACAAGCGGCTCGCCACCGATCAGCGCGGCCATCAGCGCCTTCTGCACGTGCAACCGGTTTTCCGCCTCGTCCCACACGCGACTCTGCGGCCCGTCGATCACGTCGTCCGTCACCTCCTCGCCGCGGTGCGCCGGCAGGCAGTGGAGGAAAATCGCGTCGCGCGCGGCACGCGCCATGAGCGCCGCGTTCACCTGGAAGCGGGCGAAGGCGCGCGCACGCTGCTCCTGCTCCCCCTCCTGCCCCATCGACGCCCACACGTCGGTGGTCACCACGTCGGCCCCTTCGACCGCCTCGCGCGGGTCGCGCACCAGGGCGACCCGCGCCGCCGTCTGCGCGCGCGCCAGCAGCTCGCCGTCAGGTTCATACCCCTCGGGGCACGCGAGCGAGAGGTCGAAGCCGAAGCGATACGCGGCGTTGAGCCACGAGTTCGCGACGTTGTTGCCGTCGCCGATCCACGCCACCCGTCGCCCGTCGACGCCGCCGAGGTGCTGCACCACGGTGAGCAGGTCGGCGAGCACCTGGCACGGGTGGAGAAGATCGGTGAGCCCGTTGATCACCGGGACCGTCGCGTGCTGCGCGAGTTCCTCGACCTCGCGGTGCGCGAACGTGCGGATCATGATGCCGTCGACGTAGCGCGACAGCACGCGCGCCGTGTCGGCCACCGGCTCGCCGCGCCCGAGCTGCACGTCGCGCCCCGAGAGGAAGAGGGCGTGCCCGCCCAACTGGAACGTGCCGACCTCGAACGAGACGCGCGTGCGGGTGCTCGACTTCGTGAAGATCATCCCGAGCGTGCGCCCCTCGAGCGGGCGGCGCGTGTACGCGCCCCGCCGCATGCGCTCGGCGAGGTCGAGCAGCCCGACCAACGCCGGCCGCGTGAGCGCGGGGATGGCGAGGAAGTGTTGCACCGCATCGGGGTCGGTCGCGAGCTCGGGTTCGGTCATGGGGTCAGAGGATGTACTTGCGCAGGTCCTCGTCCTCGACGACGGCCTTGAGGCGCTCGCGCACGAGCGCGCCGTCGACCACGACCGCCTCCTTGCCCCGGTCGGGCAGCTCGAAGAGCAAGTCCTCGAGCAGCGTGGTCATGACCGTGTGCAACCGCCGCGCGCCGATGTTCTCGAGCCGGTCGTTCACGAGCGCGGCGGTGCGCGCGACCTCGGCCACCCCGTCCTCGGTGAAGGTCAGCGCGGCCCCCTCGGCCTCGACGAGTGCGGCGTACTGCTTGGTGAGCGCGTTCTCGGGCTCGGTCATCACGCGCACGAAGTCGCCCTCGGTGAGCGGCTTCAACTCCACGCGGATCGGGAAGCGCCCCTGCAGCTCGGGGATCAGGTCGCTCGGCTTGCTCACGTGGAACGCGCCGGCGGCGACGAACAGCACGTGGTCGGTCTTCACCGGGCCGTAGCGCGTGGGCACGCTCGACCCCTCCACGATGGGGAGCAGGTCGCGCTGCACGCCCTCGCGCGAGATGTCGGGGCCGCGCCCCTCGCCGTCCGCGCTCGCGATCTTGTCGATCTCGTCGAGGAAGACGATGCCTAACGCCTCGACGCGCTCCAGCGCGTCTCCGATCACGTCCTCCTGGTCGACGAGCTGGTCGAGCACCTCGTCGGTGAGGATGCGGCGCGCCTCGCTCACCTTCACGCGGCGCCGCTTCATGCGCTTGGGCAGGATGCCGCGCAGGAACTCCGCGAAGTTCTCCGCACCCTCGGGCGCGCTCCCGTTGGACGCCGCGACGTCGAGCGACGTGCCGCGATCCTCGACTTCGATCTCGACCTCGCGCTGCTCCAGCTGCCCGTCGATGAGGAGCTGCTTCAGCTTCGCGCGCGTGCGCGCGACGCGCGGGTCGACGCCGTCCACCGGGTCGTCGCCGTCCTCCGGACCCTCGACCGCCGCCGGAGTGGCTGAAGTCCCACCCCCGGCGGCTGCCACTCCGTCATCGCCGCGCGCGGCGCCCGGCACGAGCAGGTCGAGGATCCGCTCGTCGACGCGCTCGTTGGCCAGGTCCTCGACCTCGGACTCGCGCTCGCTGCGCACCATGTCGACCGCGCGTTCGACGAGGTCGCGGATCATCGACTCGACGTCGCGGCCGACATAGCCGACCTCGGTGAACTTCGAGGCCTCGACCTTCACGAACGGCGCGCCGGCGAGCTTGGCCAGCCGGCGTGCGATCTCGGTCTTGCCGCTCCCGGTGGGGCCGATGAGGATGATGTTGTTGGCGCTGATCTCGTTGCGCAGCGCCTCGGGCGCGCGCTGGCGCCGCCACCGGTTGCGCAGCGCGATCGCGACGGCCTTCTTCGCGTCCGTCTGCCCGACGATGTAGCGATCCAGCTCGGCGACGATCTGGCGCGGGGTGAGGTCGGCGAGCTTGGCGATCGCCTGTTCCGTTCTCTTCGACAGCATCCCGGGAAAGCTAACCGTCCTCAACTCGGTCCCACGGACGGACCCATGCCGGACGGCGCGGCGTTCAGCCCACGGGCTCCAGCACGGTGATGTTCTTGTTGGAGTAGATGCAGATCTCGCCGGCGATCTCGAGTCCACGGCGCACGACTTCGCGCGGCTCAAGCGGGGTGTGCTGCAGGAGCGCCCGCGCGGCGGCGAGCGCGTACGCCCCGCCAGAGCCGATCGCGATCACGCCGTCGTCGGGCTCGATGAGCTCGCCGTCGCCGGAGATCACGAACCCGTGCTCCGCGTCGGCGACGGCGAGCAGGGCGTCGAGACGTCGCAGCACGCGGTCGCTCCGCCAGTCCTTGGCCAGCTCGACGGCCGCGCGCGGCAGGTTGCTGGGGTAGCGCTCGAGCTTCTCCTCGAACTTCTCGAAGAGGGTGAGCGCATCGCTCGCCGCCCCGGCGAACCCGGCGAGCACGCGCCCGCCCCGCAGCACGCGCACCTTTTGCGCGTTGGACTTCATCACGGTGTCGCCGACGGTCACCTGGCCGTCGCCGCCGAGTGCGACTCGGCCCTCACGGCGGACGGCGAGGATGGTCGTGGCGCGGAAGCGCGGGACGAGCGGGGAGAGATCGCGGGACACGGTCATGCGGACACGCTAGCGCGATCGGCCGCGCACGGCGACCGGCCGTGGGTCGCGGGGCCTACGGTGCCGGGGCGGGCTATCGGCCCGCGCGGTCCCGGCGCTCGGTCCACCGGCGGTCGTTGGGCCGCCGATCGGCGTGGGGCTCGGGCGCGACGGGATCACCGAGGTGGCGACGGTCGTCGTCGGCGGTGCGCCCGCGGCGGGCGGCGCCGCGGAACGTGATCCGCTCGCGCAGGTAACGCCAGTTGAGCACGATCCCGGCGAGCAGCAGCACCGTCCCGGCGAACACCGCCACGGTGTCCCATCGCCACTGGTCGCCGCCGACGAGCGCCGCGCCGACGAGCAGCAGGCCCGCGCCGACGGCGGACTCCCCCGCCCGACTCGGCACGGCCCGGGCACGGCGGCGACGCTCGCGACGGGCGGCCGTGAGTGGAGGGGTCGACGCGTCGGCGACGACGGCGAGGCCGATGAGCAGGACCAGGGAGCCCACGAGTCGCGGGAGTGTCTCGAGAGACATGCCCGGGGGCCGTGCAAGTTCAGTGCGCTTCGGCGAGCCCGAGCGTCCGGCCGGGCGGGGCGCGCCGCTGAACCGCTACGCCCGCGGGTGCGCGCGTCGGTACGCCTGTTTCAGCCGCTCCACACTCGTGTGCGTGTAGATCTGCGTCGTCGCGACCGACGCGTGCCCGAGCAGTTCCTGCACCGCCCGGAGGTCCGCGCCCGCGTCCACCAGGTGCGTCGCGAAGGTGTGCCGCAGCGAGTGCGTCGACAGCGCCTGCTCGTCGTCGATCGTGCGCAGCAGTTTCACCACCGCGCGCTGGACCGCGGGGACGCTGATCCGCCGCCCGCGGTCGGTCAGGAACACGGCCGAACGCTCGGCTCCCCGTCCGACCCGCGCGACGATCTCCTCGCGTCTGGCCTCGTACTGCCGCAGCGCGCGGACCGCCTTCGTGCCTACCGGGACGATGCGCTCCTTGCGCCCCTTCCCCCTCACCTTGACCTGTCCCGCGAGCAGGTCGAGGTCCCCGACGTTCACGCCCTGCAGCTCGCTCACGCGGAGCCCGGCCGAGTAGAGCAGTTCGAGCATCGCGAGGTCGCGGACGTCGGCGAAGCGGGCCGACGGGTCGGCCGCGCGCGCCTCCGCGAGCGCGAACAGCGCGGCGGTCTGCTTCTGGTCGAGGTAGGCCGGCAGCCTTCGTTCGGGTTTGGGGCTCGAGACCGCGCGCGCCGGGTTGGCGGGGACCAACTCCTCGCGGTGCAGGTAGCGGAAGAAGCTCCGCGCGCTCGACAGCGCGCGCGCGACGGAGCGCTTGGCGAGCCCGCGCCGCGTGAGGTGCCCGAGGTAGGCGCGCAGGTCCTGCCGCGTGATCTCGGCCCACACGACACCGGCCGCCGCGCCGCGGTGCCGGCCGAGGAAGCTCGTGAGGCCGCGCAGGTCGCGCTCGTACGCGGCGAGCGTGTGCGGCGAGACGTCGCGCTCCTTGGCGAGGTGCTCGAGGTACTCGGCGACCTCCGGGGCGAGTGGCGCGGCGGGCTCCGTCACGCGGCCGCGCCTAACGAGGCCGGCGCGCCCGCGCCCAACGCGTCGTCGCGCCACGCGCGGAAGTCGGCGAGCGCGCGCTCCGCCATCCGCGCCCGCTTCGTCAACTTGTCGCGCACCGGTTCGTCGAGGTCGTCGACGAGGCCGAAGTTGGCGTTCATCGGCTGGAAGTGGCGCGGGTCGGCCTCGCGCAGATGCCGGTAGAGCGCCCCGAGCATCGTGGTCGGTGGGGGGAGCACGGGCGCGAGGCCGCGCAGCAGGCGGTCGAGGTTGATCGCGGCGAGGAGCCCGGTCGCGGTGCTCTCGGTGTAGCCCTCGACGCCCGTGAGCTGCCCGGCGACGAGCGTGGTCGCGCGGTCGGGCAGCGACAGGTGCGGCGTGAGCGCGGCGGGCGTGTTGACGTAGCTGTTGCGGTGGATCGAGCCGAACCGCAGGAACTCGGCCCCGCCGAGCCCCGGGATGAGGCGGAAGACGCGCTGCTGTTCGGGATACCGGAGCCGGGTCTGGAAGCCGACGAGGTTCCACATGCGCCCGGCGCGGTCCTCCTGCCGCAGCTGCACGACCGCCCACGGCCGCCGGCCGGTGCGCGGGTCGACCAGCCCCACGGGCTTGAGCGGCCCGAAGCGCAGCGTGTCGCGCCCGCGGCGGGCCATCTCTTCGACGGGCATACAGCCCTCGAAGTAGGGCACCGCGTCGAACTCGTGCGCGGTCGTCTGGTCGGCCGCGACGAGCGCGTCGAGGAACGCCTCGTACTCGCCCCGCTCCATGGGGCAGTTGAGGTACGCACCCTCGGCCGCTCCGGCCTCCGCCGCGCCGTCCATCGTCTCGCGCCCCCAGCGCGAGGCGCGGAAGGTCACCGCGGCGTCGATCGACTCCACGGCGACGACGGGCGCGATCGCGTCGTAGAAGGCGAGCGACTGCTGACCGAGCCGGGCGGCGAGCACCTCGGCGAGGGCGTCGGAGGTGAGCGGCCCCGTCGCCACGATCCCGACGTCGGGGAGTGCGGTCACCTCGTCGCGGACGATGCGCACGTTGGGGTGCTCCGACACGCGCGCGTGCACGCCGGCCGCGAACACGGCGCGGTCCACGGTCAGCGCGGTTCCGCCGGGCACGCGCGCCTCGTCCGCCGCGGTAAGGATCATCGAGCCGAGCTCGCGCATCTCGGCCTTGAGCAGCCCGTGCGCGGTGGTGACTTCGGTGCTCTTGAAGGTGTTGGAGCAGACCAGCTCGGCGAGCCGGTCGGTCTTGTGCGCCGGAGTCGTTCGTACGGGTCGCATCTCGTGCACCGCGACCCGGTACCCGCGCTCGGCCAACTGCCACGCCGCCTCGCTCCCGGCGAGTCCGCCGCCGACGACCGTGATCTCGTCCGGAGTGCGCATCCGGCCAGTATAGCGCGAGGCTCGGTGTGTGGGGCCGGCGGCCGGGCGCGGCCCCGCTGCTACGTACCGTTCGTCATCATCCGGTCAGTCCGTCGGGCGCGCGGTGTCGCGTCACGCCGCGCGCGGTCGCGCGGCCCGCTTGGCGGGCGCGCGCTTGGCCGCCGCGCGCTTCGCCGTGGTCTTCCCTGCACCTTTGCGCGCGCCCGCCGCCGGCAGCGATCCGGCGCGCTCTTCGAGCAGTGCGACCGCCTGCGGGAGCGTGATTTCCGTGGGCTGCACATCCTTCGGGAGGGTCGCGCGCACGGGTTTGGTTTTGCGGTCGGCCGGGGTCGCGCCGAGTTGGACGTACGGGCCGTAGCGTCCCTCGAACACCAGGACTGGCAGGGCGGTGGGCGCGTGGACGCCGAGGTCGCGAAGCGGCTGGACCGTGCCGCCGGCCCCCGCGCCGCGGGCGCGCTTCGGCTGGGCGAGCAGGTCGACGGCGCGGGCGAGCGAGATGGTGAGCACGTCCTCGCCGGCGGGAACGGAGCGGAAGTCGTCCTTGCCCTCCGGGCCGCCCTTCGCGTGGACGACGAACGGTCCGAAGCGGCCGACGCTCGCCTTGACCGCCTGGCCGGTCTCGGGGTGGTTGCCGAGGGTGCGCGGGAGGGCGAGCAGGCCGAGTGCCTGGTCGAGCGTGATCGTCTCCGGGGTCATGCCCTTGGCCAGCGATGCCCGCTTGGGCTTCTCGTCCTCACCAGCCTCGCCGAGCTGGACGTAGGGGCCGTACTGCCCGTTCATGAGGTAGACCGGCAGGCCGGTGGCCGGGTCGGTGCCTAACGATGGGGGCCCGTCGGCGCGCTGGCGCAGGAGCTCGCGCGCCATCGTGTCGGTGAGGTCCGCGGGCGCGACCGTGTCGGGGAGGTTGGCGCGCACCTTCTGGCCGTCCTCCTCGAACTCGAGGTACGGGCCGTAGCGGCCGATGCGGACCGCGGCGCCGAGCCCTTCGAGCTCGACGCGGCGGGCGCCGCCGGTCTCGTTCTTCACCGCAGAGGCGCCGTGCTGGACCATCGGTTCGAGGCCGGGGTGCTGGGCGTCGCCGAAGTAGAACTCGCGAAGATAGGAGAGCTGGTCCTGCTCGCCGCGGGCGATTTCGTCGAGCTCGGTTTCCATGCGCGCGGTGAACTCGGTGTCGACGAGCGGCGCGAGGTGTTCTTCGAGCAGCGCGGTGACCGCGAAGGCCGTGAACGTCGGGACCAGCGCCTTGCCGTCCTTGCGCACGTAGCCGCGGGCCTGGATGGTGTCCATGATGCTCGCGTACGTGCTGGGGCGGCCGATGCCGAAGTCCTCGAGCGCCTTGACGAGCGACGCCTCGGTGTACCGCGCCGGGGGCTGCGTCTCGTGTCCGTCGGGGCGGAGCGCGTGGGCGGAGGGACGGTCGCCCTTGTCCATCGCCGGCAGGATGACCTCGCGGTCCTCGAGCGCGGCGTCCGGGTCATCGCTGCCTTCGACGTAGGCGCGGATGAAGCCGGGGAACTCGATCCGCTTGCCCGACGCGCGGAAGCGCGCGTCCTCACAATCCAGCGTGACGGTGACGCGCACCTGGCGTGCGTCGGGCATCTGGCTCGCGACGGTGCGCTTCCAGATCAGGTCGTAGAGGCGCAGGTCGCGGCCGTCCAGGCCCGTCTCGTCAGGCTTGCGGAAGGTCGTGCCCGACGGGCGGATGGCTTCGTGCGCCTCCTGCGCGTTAGCACTCTTGGTGGCGTACCGACGCGGGTGGAGCGGAACGTACTCGCGCCCGAACTCTGCCGCCGCGGCGCGAGCGGCCGAGATGGCTTCGTCGCTCAAATTGACCGAATCGGTCCGCATGTACGTGATGAAGCCGCGCTCGTAGAGGGCCTGCGCGGTACGCATCGTGTCGCGCGCGCCGAGTCCGAGCTTGCGGCTGGCCTCCTGCTGAAGCGTCGACGTGGTGAACGGGGCGGCCGGCTTGGTGGTGAACGGCTCCTCCTCGCGGTCGACGACGACGAAGGGCCGGCCCGTCAGGCGCTCGACGAGCGCGCGCGCGGCGGGCTCGTCGAGGAGGAGGGCGTCCCTGGCGGCGGCCGCGGAGAGCTTGCCGGTGGTCTTGTCGAAGTCCTTCCCCGTCGCGAGGCGCCTGCCGCCCAACGCGACGAGCCGCGCTTCGAAGCGCTGGCGCGCGTGTTCGAGGTCGGCGATGACGTCCCACCACGTGGCGCTCCGGAAGGCGCGGCGTTCGCGTTCGCGCTGCACGACGAGGCGCACGGCGGCGCTCTGCACGCGGCCGGCGCTCAGGCGCGGGGCGACGGTCGTCCAGAGAAGCGGACTCACCGTGTAGCCGGTGAGGCGGTCGACGATCCGGCGGGCTTCCTGGGCGCGAACGAGGTTCTCGTCGACGTCGCGGAACTCGCTCAGGGCGCGGCGGATGGCGGGCTCGGTGATCTCGTGGAACACCATGCGACGCACCGGCACCTTGGGCTTGAGCTCCTGCAGGAGGTGCCACGAGATGCTCTCACCCTCGCGATCTTCGTCGGTCGCGAGGATGAGTTGGTCGGCGTCCTTCAGCGCGTCCTTGAGGTCCTTGATGACCTTGCGACTCGTCGCCGGGACGACGTACAGCGGGGCGAAGTCGTTGGCGACGTCGACGCCGGTACGGGCCCAGCGCTCCTTGCGGTACTTCTCCGGGATCTCGCTCGCGTTCTGCGGGAGGTCGCGGACGTGGCCGACCGAGGCCATGACGCGGAAGCCGCGCGGCAGGAAGCGGCCGATCGTGCGGGCCTTGGTAGGCGATTCAACGATGACGAGGGAGCGCCGGCCGAGCGCGTCGACGTCGGCCCCACTCTTCTGCGTCTTTGGCGCGGTCTTCTTGGCTGGCGGCATAGGGGGCAAACGCTCGGGAGAGCGAAAAGTGCGAGAGTGCTCGGAGTCGCGAGCGGTCCTCAGTGAACGGTCGGCGGCGATTCCGCGGGGTCGGTCGCGTCTCCGAGGAGGGCGCGCAACTCGGTCACGCCGACGGGTCCGTCGAGTTGCAGCAGGGCGCGGTCGACGACATGCTCGAACTCGGCGTCGCCCATGCCGTCGCGGCGGAGGCGCAAGAGCCGCCCCCACGCTTCCGGCGAGAAGCGGGCCCGCTCGAACGGCGCCCACACGCGAAGGGCCGGCGCGGGCCGGTCGTCCGTCTCGTCTGGCGGCACCGGGACGTCGGGTGGCGCCGAACTGTCGCGGTCGTCCGAATCGCCGACGTCGGCGAGGTGTTCGAGCAGCACCTTCGCGCGCTCGGTGTCGTACCCCAGTGCGGCGAGGTGGATCGCCAGCTCCTGCGGGGTGGCACCGCTCGCCGCGAGGGCCCGAAGTTCGCGGAGGCGGGCGGCGCGCGCGTCGGACGGGTCGGACGCGCTGGCGCTCATGCGGCGACTCCGGGGGGGACCGTGTCGGACGGTGCTGCAGGCGACGGGGCCGCGGTCGACCACGTGCGCACGAGCGCGACGAGGGCGGCAGCGACCTGCGCGGGCGAGCGATCGTCCGTGTCGACGACCGCGTCGGCGTCCGTGTAGGCGGCACGGCGGCGTTCGAGGAGCGCGGCGAGTGCGGCTTCCGGGTCGTCGTTCCCGACGAGCGGGCGCACCACGGGGTCGCGGGCGAGCCGTTCGGCGGCGACGGCTGGGGACACGCGCAGGTGGACCGTGCGCGTCGTCGGGCTCAGCGCCGCGCGGGCTTCGGCGTTCGTCATCCAGCCACCGCCGGGAGCGAGCAGGGACGGCGCGGCCGTGGCCAGCTCGCGCGAGAGCGCGACTTCGGCGGCGCGGAAGGCCGCCTCGCCGTCACGCGCAAACTGCTCGGCGACACTCCGTCCGGTGCGGGCGACGAGTTCGGCGTCGAAGTCGACGAACGGCACGTCCAGCAGGGTGGCGGCGAGTTGCCCGACGGTGGTCTTGCCGGCCCCCGGCAGGCCGACGAGGGCGACGTGCGGCGTTGCGGGCCGGGGTGCGATGGAGGAGGGCGGGCCGGCCGGGACGCGCGTGGCGGCGTGGGCGAGGTAGCCATCGAGGTTGCGGCGCAGTTCACCGAGCGAGTCGCCGCCGCATTTCTCGAGCAGGGCCTGGGCGAGGACGAAGGCCGTCATCGCCTCGGCGATCACGCCCATGGCCGGCGCGGCGGTGACGTCGCTGCGTTCGACCGAGGCGGCCGCAGGCTCGCCCGTGCGCACGTCGACGGTGCCGAGGGGGCGCATGAGGGTGCTGATCGGCTTCATCGCGACGCGCAGGACGAGCGGCTCGCCCGTGGTGATGCCGCCTTCGAGACCGCCGGCGCGGTTGCTCGCGCGGCGCGGGGTGCCGTGGGCCGTTCCGTTCACGACTCCGTTGGCGGTTCCGGTCGCCTCGTGGCCGATGATGTGGTCGTGGACGGCCGATCCTGGACGGCGGGCGGCGTCGAAGCCGAGGCCGATCTCGACGCCCTTGACGGCGGGGATCGACATCAGGGCGGCGGCGAGTCGGCCGTCGAGTTTGCGGTCCCACGCGACGTGTGAGCCGAGCCCGACCGGGAGGCCCTGACAGACGACCTCGCAGATGCCGCCGAGCGTGTCGCCGGCGCGCTTGGCTTCGTCGACGCGGGTGATCATCGCCTGTTCGGCGATCGGGTCGAGGGTGCGAAGCGGTGATCCGTCGGCGGCCGCGTTGACGTCGGCGGGCCACTCGGCTGGGGGTGTCGCGTCGATGCCTCCGAGGTGGACGAGATGGCTGCCAACGAGGACCCCGAACTGGGCGAGGAGACGCTTGCAGACGGCGCCGACCGCGACGCGGACGGTCGTCTCGCGCGCGGACGCGCGTTCGAGGATGTCGCGCGCGTCGGTGCGGTCGTACTTCAGCAGGCCGACGAGGTCGGCATGGCCGGGGCGGACGCGGGTGACGGCGCGGGCGCGCGGGCCGGCCTGGTCCTCGGGACGGGGGGCCGGGTCCATGATCTCGACCCAGTTGCGCCAGTCGGCGTTGCGAACGAGCATCGCGATCGGCGCGCCCGTCGTCTCGCCTGCGCGGACGCCGGCGAGGAACTCGACGTGGTCGCGTTCGATCTGCATACGGCGACCGCGACCGTAGCCTTGCTGCCGCCGCGCGAGCTCCGCATCCACGTCGGCCGCGAGGAGCGGCAGGCCGGCGGGGATCCCTTCGAGCACGGCCACGAGGGCCTGTCCGTGGGACTCGCCGGCGGTGGTGAAGCGGAGCTGTGGCATCGTCTGGGCTGCGGAGTGGGAGCGCGGGGAGAGAAGGTAATCGCGCTTGCGACCCTCGCAGGGCCGTTTTGCTGCGCCGTGAGGCGGGGCTTCGCCTGGCGGCGACCGTCAGCCCGCGAGCAGAAGCGAGGCGACCAGCGTGATGATCACGCCGACGCCGACGCCGACCAGACAACCCGCACTCAGCACTGCGACCTTGCCCGTGGTGCGCCTGGCGGACTCGCCGTTCGCGCCGTAGACCCGGCGCGCGGCGAGCCAGAGGTACGCGACCGTCCAGGCGGTTGGGAGGAGTGCGCCCAGCCGGGGACGACGCGTGGGATCGCGATGGCGATCAGGCCCTGGGCATGCGAGTGCCACGCGAAGACGCCGTGCTCCGCGTAGAACCGTTGCGCGCGGCGCCAGAGGAGGTGGTGGTCGCGCGCGTGCGTCACGCGCCGAGGTTCTGCCCACCCGGGAGCGGTGTCCGGAGGGCCAGAAACACCAGCGCTGGCGAACAGGTAGAGCTGAAGCGGCGAGAGGTACCGCTTTCGCGCCCGCCGAGGAACTCTCGAGTGAGTGCGCCGGGTCGGGCGAGGAGCAGGCCGAACGTTGCCGGGATCTTGTGGTCCCAACCCGTGAGCGACTCGAGGAGGTCGCTCGCGAAGGTCCGCAGCGGCCGGTGGACGTCGCGCTGCGCCTGGCCGCACTCGGGGCAGAACGCGCGCCGCGACGCCGCGCCGTCGTTCGCGCACCGCGCGTCCCGCGGGTCGGGGCCGGGCGCGCCCACCTCGCGGCGACGCCCGGCCTCGACCGAACCGGGGGGCGCCGGTTGGACGACGGTAGGGCGTGCCGCGCGGCTCTCGCCTCGCCTACCTCACGAGCAGCTCGAACGGATCGGCTGCGGGACCGAGACGACGATCACACCCGTGCGGGTGGCGCCGACGAGGACGAGGTCGCCGTTGGCGCGGAACGAGGCGCGGATCGGACCGACGATGGGGTCGCGCACCGGGATCGTGCGCACGCGCTGGTAGCAGTACGTGTCGTAGATCTCGATCTGCGGAAGCAGCGCCGCCGAGAAGGCGAAGCGGGTACCGGCGGCGGAGGTGCTGCCCGTGTTGCGCGGGTGGAAGTCGAAGCCCGTGTTCGCGCCGCCGTCGGTCTGGAGCAGGCCCTGGAGGCGGAGCTTCGGGTCGACCAGGTAGGTGGAGTCGCCGCGGATGGCGCCGAGCGAGCCGTCGAAGTTGATCGCGACGCCGGCGATGCGGGCGTAGGCGTTGGCGATGAAGTCCGAGACGTTGAACGCAGGCGAAACGCCGAGGTCGGTGACCGGCGTGCTGAGGGAATACGTGTGCCGGGTGAAGATGTCGGTTTCGGCTGGCGCGAGGCCGCGGGCCGCGTCGAACGATATGGCGCGGCTACCGAGCACCGGTCCGCCCTCGCCGAAGATGGCTCGGCCGAAGTTGCCCGAACCGCGGACGTAGGTGGTGTCGCGGAAGCCGAGGTTGGAGAGGTTGACCACGACCGAGTACGTGGACGCGGCACCCGTGGTAAGGTCGGTGGCGGGCTGCTGGTATGGCACGAGGGTCGAGTCGCTGCCCACGCCGCCCGCGGCGTAGCGCATGACGAGGAGCGTGTCGAGGCGCCCGACCGACTGTCCGACGGCCTGCTCGAAGAACAGGTGCGAGGAGTGGCGGACGAGGTTCTCCCACCGGATGGTGCCGGCGTGGGGGAACGGCAGCGACTGACCGCCCGTGGGCGTCGTGGAGTAGACGAGGATCGGTTCCGCGCACCCGTTGCCGGTGGACGGCGAGCCGCTGCAGGTGGTCGCGAGGAACTGCGGGCGGTCGCTGAAGTCGTACATCGTGCGCTGCTGCATCGGCACGCCCGTCGGGCCGAGCGCGGTCGTGACCGAGTAGGCGACGATGTTCGGCAACGGATACCGGTAGACTTCGCGTCCGGAGCCCGAGCTGGTGAGGTCGACGTAACTGACGTTGGTACCGCCGGAGTTGGCGACCAGGAGCGTGTCGCCGAAGCTGCCGTCGCTGGCGCGCGGCCAGGCCGCGATGCCCCACGGTTGCGAGCCGACGGGGACCGGCGTGAGGAAGCGGCGCCCGGCGAGGTCGAACACCTCGAGCTGATTGAGTGCGAGGTTGGTCAGGTAGAGCCGGTCGAGGCGTGGCACGTAGACGCCGTCGGCGAGCTGGCCGCCCTGCGGGAGCGGGTTGGTGGTGCCGGCGACGACGACGGCCGTGTCGGGCGCGTTGCCGCTGGCGACCAGTGGCGTGGTGGCGCGCCTACCGCCCGCGTTGGTCGCGAACCCGCGCACGTAGACGCGGAGCGGGAGCGAGTCGGCGGTGCCGAGCAGGGTGTCCGGGCGGAGGTGGATCGTGAAGCGGCGGGCGTCGTTGACGAGCGATCCGTCGAGGACGACCGAGTCGACGCCGAAGCGACGCGTGGTGTCGGCGCGCGAGACGATCTCATAGCCGAGGACCTTCACCCCCGTGGGATCGGAGGCCGCGACGCGGACCGTGTCGGCGGCCTCGAGGCGTACCGGGAAGGCCGACGACGGCACCGGGACGACGTTGTTGGTCGCAACGCTCTGGACCGCGTACTGGACCGGCGCGCCGGTCGCGACGCGGCCGGCGCCGTCGATCACGAACGGTGTGACGGTGAGGACGCCTGCCGGGGCGTTGGCGGGGACTGTGAGCGTATCGGTGAGGACCACCGAATCGGCGAGCGCGGTGCCGGAGTAGAGCACCGAGTCGCTCGTGGTGAACGGGCCGGTCGTGCGGTAGCCGGCGGCGCGGACCTTGAGCGGCGACGTGGCGACGATGGAGAGCGCGCTCTTCTTGCCGACGACGAAGAGCGATGCGGGCGCGGGCGCGACGAGCGTTGCGGCCGGCGGGCGGACGTTGCCGGCGGAGAGCCGGAGCGTGTCGCTCGTGCTCACGTTGCCCGCGCCGTCGCGCACGCGGGCGACGACGTAGATGGGAGTGCCCGCGGCGATACTCGACGGGACCGGGACGCGCATCGCGAGCGAAAGCGTCGTGGTCGCGGGGGAGAGCGTGGTGTCCATGGACATCTGCACGCCGCCAGTCACGTCGAGGTGGACGCGGTCGAGGTCGAGGTTGTCGGACGCGAGGAGGGTGAACGAGACGGCGGAGTCGCCGACGACGTTCTTGACGGTGGTGTCGAAGCGGACCACCGGCGGCTGTTTGTCGGGTACGAAGCCGGCAACGCTGTCGGACTGCGAGCCGCAGGCGGCGAGGGCGACGCCTAACGTCAGGGCCGCGAGGAGGCGGGGGGGGCGCATGGCGGTCAGCGGTGCGGCGGAATCGTCGGCATCGGCGTGGACGGCTGCTGGCCCTCGTCGAGGATTTGCGGCGTGACGAGGATGAGCAGGTCCTGCTTCGTCTCGGACGATGTGGTCTGGGCGAAGAGGCCGCCGATGATGGGGAGGTTCCCGAGGATCGGGATCCCGCTGCGCGTGCGCGAGTGCTGGGTGACCGTGAGGCCACCGATCACCGCGGTCTCGCCGTCGCCGACGAGCAGGCGGTTCTCCGCGCGCTGGCGGTTGAAGATCACGCCGACGTCGGAGTTGTCGGTCTGCGCGTTGGAGTTCTCCGCGCGCACGTCGAGGACGATGCGCCGGTTGTTGGTGACCTGCGGCGTCACCGAGAGGCGGATGCCGGCTTCCTCGAGTCGCACGGTCGCGCGCGGGAAGGCGCCGGTGCCGCTGCCGCCCGCCCCGGCGTCGATCACGCGGATGGGCACTTGCTGCCCCACGAAGATCTCGGCCGTCCGGTTGTTCAGCGTCACGATGCTCGGCTCGCTCTGGATGTCGGCGAGCGAGTTCTGCTGGAGCGCGTTGACGAACGCCGTGAGCTGGTACTGACCGAGCGTGAGCGAGTAGATGAGGTTGAGCGCGGACGACTTCATCGCGGTCGCGGCGTTGGCGAGCGCGGAGAGCGCGTTGCCGCCGAGGGCGATCTGGCCGGTGTTGTAGGGCGTGCCGCCGCCGAGGCCGACGACGCGGCCGTCGGAGCCGTAGACCGGGGTGCGCGTTGACGGGTCGATGCGGGGGACGAGCGAGTTGTAGAACTGCTGCGTCCCCTTGCCGAGGTCGTACGAGACGCCGATGTCCTGCAGGCGCGAGCGGTTGACGAAGACGATGCGCGCCTTGATCGCGACCTGCGGTGTGCGGACGTCGAGCTCGCGCAGGCGGGCGAGCATGTCGCCCATGCGCGAGGGGACGTCCGTGATGAGGAGCTTGTTGGTCGCGGTGTCGGCGCTGACGGAGCCGCGGATCATGCAGCCCGCGGGCGTTGCGGCCGGCGCGGCGCCGGCGGCGCCGGATCCTGCGCTGGACGCGGCGGCGCCGGCCGAGCCTGTCGAGCCGGTCGCGCAATCGCGCGAGAGCAGCGACTGGACGACCGGGACGAGGGCCGAGGCTTTCGCGTAATTGACGTCGACGATCTGCGTGGCGAGCGGCTCGACCGAGCGGACAGTCGCGAGGTTGCGCCAGCTGTCGATGGTGATGATGCCGTAGCGGTCCTCGCTCGCGGCTAGGCCCTGGGCGCCGAGAAGGGCGCGCAGCGCGACCTCCCAGGGCTGGTCCTTGATCTCGGCGGTGACGGTGCCCGAGACGTCGCGGCCGGCGATGATGGTGCGTCCGGAGAAGGCGGCGAACGCGGCGATGACGTCGCGGATGTCCGCGTCCTGATAGGTGACCGTCAGGCGACGGGACTCCGCGGCGCGGCGCGGCGCGGCGGGCGCGACCGGCGCGGACGCGGGCGGCGCGTCCTCGTCGACGGCCGGCACGGTCGGGCGCGGCGCGGCGCGGCGGGTGGTAGCGCGATGCGTGGAACGCGCGACGCGCGGCACCGCGGTATCGGATGCGGCGTCGGCGGACGCGAAGCGCAGGGGGGCGTCTGCGGTGTCGGCGGCGCGCGCACTCGCGCCGGGGCGCGGGCCGGCGCCGTCGACCACGATCCGCACGCCGTCGTCGCCGCGCTCGACGTGGTAGCCGTGCGCGCGATCGAGTTCGACGACGACGCGGACCACGCCGGCGCGGAACTGCGAGGTGCGCACCCCGACGACGCCGCCGTGGCCGGCCGCGGCCGCGACACCCGCGGCGACGCCGCGCGTGAGGGTCGCACCCGACAGGTCAACCACGATGCGGTGCGGTGCGGCGAGCGTGAAGTCCTGCACCTGACTCGCGCCGTCGACATGGACGTGAACCGTGGTTCCGCCGGGAGCGGAGCCCGTTCCCGGCGTGATGCTCACGCCGGTGACGGCCGCGCGCCCTTCGTCGGGCGGACCCGCGGCGGGGAGCGCGGCGGCACCGGCGAGTGTCGGCGCCGCTGACGGCGCCGACCCGAGACCGGCGGCGCCGACCGCGGCGTGCAGCACGGCCGCGGTGAGGAGGGATCGGAGGACCGTCATGGCTGCTTGGTGGCGGAGGAATCGGAGAGCGTGACCACTTCGGTGCGGCTGAACCCGAGCTCCTCGACGGCGAAGACGACCGTGCGGGGGCGGATGCGGACGACGCGCATGCGGCCGACGCGGCCGCCAACACCGACGCGGTGCTGGGCGTGCGTGGTCCCGTCACGGAGGATCGCGACGGAGCCGACGCCGGTCGGGTCGTACGCGACGGCAACGAGGCGCAGCTCGCTCGGCAGCGGCCGCAGCGCGGCGGTGACCATGAGCGAGCGGAAGGGGTCGCGGCGGCCGTCGCCGGCGTACCCGAACGTCTCGCGCTCGACGACCACGGTGTCGGGCGCGATCGGGACGGGCGGGCCGGCGTGGCGCGCGTGCGGGGTGGCGGGGGCGTGCGCGGCGACGTGCGCGGCGACGTGCGCGGTCGCAGTGGTTTGCGGCATCGTGTGGGCGACGCGCGGAGCTGGCGTGGCGGTCGCGTCGCCGGTGTCGGCGCCCGACGCGACCCGGGCGGCGACCGCGCCGCCGGCCACGACCGCGAGGGCCGCGACGTACAGCGTGGTACGGCGGTTCACGGCACCACCTCGCCGCCTGCGGCGGTGGTCGTGACGCGCTCCTGCCCGGCCCCGGCGTGTCTGGTGGCAGCTTCGGACGCCGCGTGTACGGGCGCGGCATGGGCGACGTAGGTCTGCACCGTGACCGCGGCCGTGAGCGCGGTCGGGCCGCGCGCGTGGCGCGCGTCACGCGACGCGGCGTCTCCGCGCGGCACGAGCTGAAACGTCACCGGCGCGACGATGCGCGGCAGCGAGCCGACGTTGGCGAGGAACGTCGTGAGCGGGTGGTAGCCGCCGGCGACGGTCAGTTTGTACCGATACGTATCGAACTCCGCACCGGGCAGCATCGGTTCGGGCGCCACGCCGCCGATCTCGAGTCCCGCGCGGCGTGCCGCCGTCGACACCTGCTCGAGCAGGCCGGGGACCTCGTGTTCGGTGGGTACGAGGCGGCGCAGCAGGTCGAGCGTGGTGCGCGAGCGCGCGGCCTCGCGGGCGAGTTCGGCCGGTTTGACCCCCGCGGCGGCCTCGCGCCGCGCCTTCGCGTTCGCGGCCTCGACGTGCTCGACCCGCGTTTCACGCTCGGCCAGCGCGTCGCCCGCGGCGGTGTAGGGATACGCGTAGTAGTAGGCGAGGCCCGCGAGGGCGACGACCGCGACGGCGACCTTCGCCTGGGCCTTGGAGTCCTGCGGCAGGAGCGACATGGGAGGGGCGGGCGGACGGCGCGCGCGTCAGCGCGCGGGAGCCACGGGGACGGCAAGTCGCTCCGTGCGGAGCACGTCGCGCGGGGGCGTCTGCAACTCGGCGTCGAGCGTGAACTCGGTGACTTCCTTGCCGTCGACCTGCGCGGCCTCGGAGCGCGCGAGCTGCACGTGCTGCACGAACGGCGATGCTTCGAGGTCGCGCATGAAGGCGGTGAGCGCCTGGATGTCGACGGTCTGCCCGACGATGCGGAACGCGAGTGTCGGGCGAGCGGCGAGCGAATCGGGCTTTCCCGCCTTCTCCGCGGCGGGGTGATCGCCGGCCGGATGCTCGCCCGCGGGCTTGTCTCCAGCCGCGACCTTGGCCGGCTTGCCGGGTGCCGCGGGCATCGGCGCCGCGCTGGTCTGCTGCACGGCGGTGAGCCACGTGTACGGCGGCAGCGCGCGGCTCACCTCGTCGAGCACGTGCGCCCATGCGTAGCGGGCGCTGTCGATCCTCGCGATCACGCCGAGCTGGCGCTGCACGCTGTCGCGTTCGGCCGCGGCGGCCCGACGCGCCGCGAGGAGCGCGGCGTAGCGTGTGGAGTCGGCCAGCGCGGCCTCCTCGCGCGCCGTCATCGCGACGTCGGCGCGGGCCTGACCCGTGTAGAGGAAGCCGCCGCCGCCGGCCGCGAGCAGGACGGCCGCGATGGCGCCGGTCAGATATGGGTCGCCGACGAGCGCACCGGCGCGCGCGCCGAGCGCGGCCAGGGCGTCGCGCATGCCGCGGCCGGACGCGTCGCCGTCCGGGTTGAGCAGGTTGATCTCGATCATCGTCATGCGGCGGCGTTCCGGGCGCCGAGTGCGCGCGCGCCGCGCCGCGCCGCGCCGGTCGCCGCGTTGGACCGCCGCACGCCGAGCCCGAGGGCGAGTAGCAGGAGTGGCGAGACGGCTTCCGCGTCGATCGCGTCGAGCGCGCCGTCGGCGACGGCGACGCCGCCGAGCGGGTTGATCGTCTCGACGCGTACGCGGAGGCGCGCCGCGGTCGCGGCCGCGAGGCCGGGGACGCGGGCGCCGCCGCCGCTCAGGAAGAGGGCGCGGAGCGACCCGGCGTCGTCGGTTCCCGAGCTGAGCACCGCGGTCGCGCGCTCGACCTCCGCGGCCAGGTCTTCCGCGTAGCGGCCGACGAGCGGCGCGAGCGCGGGCGACGGCCGTTCGCCGCGCAGGAACGCGTCGGCGACGGGCGCGGGGAGCGTGAGCTCGCGCTGCATGTCTTCGCGGAGGCGGCGCGTGCCGAGCGCGAGGTCGCGCGTGAGCACCGGGACGTCGCCGTCGAGGACGTTGATGATCGTGGTCTCGTGGCCGACGTGGGCGAGCGCGACGAGCCCGTGACCCGCGCCTGCCGCGCCGGGCGGCGTCGAGGCGAGGTAAGCGTTGTGGAGCGCGAACGCGTCGACGTCCACGATCGCGGGCACGATGCCGGCTTCGGCGAGGAGGGTGACGCGCGCGTCGACGAGTTCGCGCTTCGCGGCGGCGATGAGCACGCCCATTTCGGCCTCGTCGCCCTCGGGGTCGAGGACGTGGAAGTCGAGCGCCACGGAGCTCATGTCGAAGGGGACGTGCTGCTCGGCCTCCCACCGCAGCAGCGCGCGGGCTTCGGCGCCGCGGGCCCGCGGCGCCCGGATGCGCTTGACGATGACGTCGCGGCCGCCCACCGCGACGGCGACCGGCGCGTTAGGCGCGCCGGTCGCGGCGATCGTCGCGCGGACGGCGTCGACGACGAGCGCGGGGTCCATGACCTCGCCCTCGACGATGGCATCGGCGGCGAGCGGGGTGACGACGGCGCGGGCGAGTTCGGGCGTGCTGCCCGAGTGGTCGAGCACCACGGCTTTCACGAGCCCGGACCCGATGTCGAGGCCGACGGTCTGCTTGGGGCGGCCGAAGAGGCGCATGCTGCGGAGGGGGTCGTCGGAGGCGGGAGCGGGCGGGACAGCGGGCCGGGGCGCGCGGGCGACGTGGCCGCCGCCCGCCGCGGGTGGCCGGGTGTCGCGCGCACGCCACGGTTCGAGCGATACACGAGCCGCGCGCGGGCGAGGTAACAGCGGGAGCGTGCGGTGGGCGGCGGCGGACGCTGCCCGCGAGGCGTGCGGGAGGGCGGATCGACGTTCAGCGTACGAGGTCGATCCACGCGCGGCGGGCGAGCGGGAACGCGCGCGACGCGCCAGCTCCTGCGCGGTCGAGCGCGCACCGCGATCGGCGGACGCGCGAGCCGGCCCCGAGGACGGTCGAGTTGCCGCGTACGAGCGCGGCGCCGTCGACGATCAGGGGGCCGTAGCCGGCCTGCAGCGTTCCGCCGACGACGAGGAGGCCGACGATCTCGACGCGCCCCGACACGTTTATCGATCCGTCGACCAGGACAGTTCCCTGGATGCGAGCCGGCCCCCGGAGCGTGGTGAGGCCGGCACCGCGGATGTGGATCACCGGGTAGTCCGCCGTGCACGGGGTGACCGCACCGGTTCCGCGGTACGGCTCGCCCCAGCTCGAGGCGTCGCGGATGCACGCCGGTTCGGGGCCGGTCGTCGCCCGCGGGTTGGGTCTGACGCTGCCGCCCGCGGGAACGACGACGTCGGCGCGCGCGGCGAGATCGGCGCGGTCGACGTCGCCGAATCGTTCGGGGGCGGGCGGCGTCCACGCGGTCGGCGTGGTGAGAACGGCGCCGAGCACGCGCGCACCGCCGCCGGCGGCGACTGAGGGCGCGGCCGCAGCGGCCGCGGCTGGCGTCTCGGTCGGGGCCGTGCAGTCGGTCCACCCTGGGGGCGCGACGTCGGCCGCGCGCAGTTCGACGTCGGTGGTGAGGCTGACCGGTCCGGCGGCGACGAGGGCCGCCGGGGCGTCGTAGGTCAGGTTTTCGAGTTGCGCGAACACTCCGACGCGGCGGACCGCGTTGCCGAGCGGGCCGGCAAGCGCGGGGCTCGTGGCCTCTGCGGTCACGAGGAAGCGGCGGCGGTCGAGGCGGAGCGCGCGGACGGTAGCGGCGCCGGCCGCCGTCGTGACGGCACGCGTGTCGGAGTTGCCGGGCGAGAGCGTGAGGGTCCACGCGATTGGCCAACTCGCGAGTACGGTGGCGAGTGCGCCGTCGCCCGCGGTGCGGGCGCGGAGGGCGGCGGTCGCGCCGCGGGCGTCAGCCTGTGCCGCGCGGCCGAGCATGGCGGCCGCGGTGGCGGCGAGCATGGCGATGACCAGCGCGATGAGCACGGCGGCGAGCGTGCTGCCGCGGCGGGTGCGTGCGGCGGTCACGTGTTGCCCCGGGGCCGCACGACCGCGACGGTACTGTCGACGCAGCGGAGCCGGCGGTCGTACGGGCTGCACGATGCGTGGAGCACGACGCGCAGTTCGGCCGCGCGGCTCTGGGAGGGTACCTGCACCGGTGTGCCCGTGGCGTCGACGGCTTCGAGGGCGAGTCCGCGGTTGGCGGGCGTGTCGAACGGTCCGGCGACGGGCTGCACGGTTTCCCATTCGCTGCCGTCCCAGTCGCGAACGCCGAGTTGCCAGCCGTCGGTGGCGCGGTAGAGTGACAAGCGGCGGCGGCGGGCGATGCGCACGGGAGCGCCTGCGGAGATGGTGGCCGGCAGCACCGGTTCGTCGAGCGTGAGGCGGAGGCGCGGCGGGTCGGCCGGCGTCGCCGCGACCGCGGCGAACGGTCCGGTGCGGCAGTACGTCGTGCCCTCGCTCACGGCGCGGATGACGCGGGCGGTCCAGCGGTCGTCGGCGCGCGTCGCCGTGCCGGCGTCGTCGTGCGTGTAGAGCAGGTCGCCGGGTCGCGGCGGTGTGCTCCACCACGCGAGCGCTGGCATGTTGGGCGCGTCGGGTGGCGCCGCGAGGTCGACGGTGCTGCCGACTCCGGTTGCTGGCGCGACGGCGCATGCGATGCCGCCGCCGAGCGACGCCGCGATCTCGACCGCGGTGTCGGCGACGGTGCGCAGGTCGGCGGGATCATCGTCGACGGTGACGGTCGTGATCGGGCGCAGGTCGGACGTGAGGGCGGTCGCGGCCTGTTCGAGTTGAGCGCGGGCGCCGGCGCGGGCGCCGTGCTGGCCGCGGGCGCGCGCGACGCGGACGACCGCGTCGAGGGCGGCGGCGAGCACGATGGCGCCGAGCAGGGCGGCGAGCAACGCCTGGACGAGCGCGGTGCCGCGACGGGCGCGTGAGACGCGCCTGGCGACGCGGCGCGTGACGGGTCGTGCCACGGGGCGCGTCACGGGGCGCACGCGGCGACCGCGACGACGCCCACGCGGCGTGCGGGATCGCCGTCGGGGGTGACGGTGTCGGCGAGAGTCGCGAGCGTGCCCGCGGAGGTCGCCCTCCACCGTTCGACGAGCGCGCCGGTGCGCTGTTGGCCAGCGCCCGCGGTGCAGGGTCCGGTGCGCCACCGCTCGGTGCGCGCGGCGAGGAGTGCGATGGCGACGTGGCGGATGCGGGCGCGGCGGGCGTCGCGTGCCGCGGTGGCGAGAACGCCCACGGCGCCGAGGACGCCGACCGTGAGGACCGTGGCGGCGACGACGACTTCGGCGAGGACGGTACCCTGCGGGAGGGTGCCGCGGCGGGGGGCTCCGCGCGGAGGCGCGGCGCTCGTGCAGGCGCCGCGCGCGGGGTTCGTTAGGCGGGGGGTGGTGGGCACGCCGCCAGTGTACGGCGGCGGGGCGCGGGCGGGTGGGGCGGCACGTTGCGGCGTGGGCCGAATCGTTGCCGCGGCGCTCGTTCGGCGTCGACGGCGGACGCGCGAAGGGCCCGCCCCCTCGCGGGGGCGGGCCCTTCGCCGTGACTAACGGCAGGCGGCGCGCGACTGCCGGGTCGTGCTTACTTGCAGGCCGGGACGCCGTCGGTCAGCGTGACGCCGGCGAGCGTGTTCGTGGTCGCGGCCGTGCCCGTGCCGCTGTAGATCACGCACTTCTGGACCGACTTGACGGCCGGGTTGGTGATCGTGGCCGACCAGCCGGTGCTGTCGCCGCTGATGTCCGTGATGTTGGCCCCGTTGCTGACCGTGAAGCTGTACGGCGCGGCGATGAGGGGCGTCTTCGGGCCATACTTGTTGCTGTCCGAGAAGAACGACTCCTGGACACTGACCAGGTTCTTGAGGTCCGACTTCATGTTCGCGACGAACGCCTTGTCCTTCGTGTTCGAGAACTTCGGGATCGCGACGGCGGCGAGGATCCCGATGATCACGACGACGATCAGGAGTTCGATGAGCGTGAAGCCCTTGCGGTTGGCCGAGCGGGGGGCGAGGCGGCGGGTGGTGCGCATACGGTGGTTCTCCGAGCTGGGGAGTGGGGGGCGACGTCGACCCGTGGTGGGCGACGGTCCTGCGGGTGGGCGAGGCCGGCGACGGAAGGGGCGCCCAGCGCTCGGTTGGCGGACGACGAAGCGCGGAAGTGCGCAACGCCTGGCCATTCGCGAGCGGTGACGGCGACAGAGAAGGCAGCTGGCGTGCCGCCTCGCACGCCTCATCGTAAGCCGTTATTCAACAACGGTTTACATCATTTCGACGCAGAGTGGGCCGGCGTATTGCCGCCCGCGTTTTGCGACGCGTCGTGCACGATGCGAGAGGTCATGCGGCGCGGTGCGCGGTGGCCGTGCGCCGGTCCTACGCCCCCGCGCCGTCGCCACCGTAGCGCGCCAGCTTTCGGTACAGGGTCGACGGATCGATCCCGAGCGACTCGGCGGCGCGAGACTTGTTGCCCCCCTCGTTCTGGAGGACCCAGGCGATGTAGGCCCGCTCGATCGCCTCGAGCGTGGGCGTGAGCGGGACGCGCTCGCTGACGAGCGGTTCGGCGCGGCGCTCGGTGACGCGGGACGGGAGCGCGGTCGGCGCGACCACCCCGCCGGGGCTGAGGAGGACCGCGCGCTCGATCGCGTGCTCCAGCTCGCGCACGTTGCCCGGCCACGCGTAGGCGACGAGCGCGTCGAGCGTGGCGGCCGCGAGCGTCTTCGGCGCCTCGTTGCGCCGCGCGGCGACCTTGCGGAGGAACAGGTCGGCGAGGAGGGGCACGTCGTCGCGGCGCTCGCGCAACGGGGGCAGCGGGACCGCGATCACGTTCAGCCGGTAGTACAGGTCGCCGCGAAAGGTGCCGCGCCGCACTTCGTCCTCGAGGTCGCGGTTGGTGGCCGCGATGAGCCGCGCGTCGACGGCCACGGCCTCGGTGGCGCCAACCGGGATCACCTCGCGCTGCTGCAGAACGCGCAGCAGCTTGACCTGCGTGGCGGGCGTGGTCTCGCCGATCTCGTCGAGGAAGAAGGTGCCGCCGCTCGCGGCGGCGAACAGGCCCTGCTTGTCGCGAACGGCCCCCGTGAAGCTGCCGCGGACGTGGCCGAACAGTTCGCTCTCGAGCAGCGACTCGGGGAGCGCGCCGCAGTTGATGGACGAGAACGGGCCGCCGGCGCGCCCCGAGCGCTCGTGAATCCAGCGCGCGACCACTTCCTTGCCCGTGCCGCTCTCGCCGGTGACGAGTACCGTGCTGTCGGAATCGGCGACCTGTTCGGCCACCGCGAGCGCGTCGCACCACGCGCGGCTCTCCCCCGCGGGGGTGGCGCCGGCCGTATGCCGGCGCGTCTCGTGCGCGAGGTCGCGCGAGAGGCGCTGGTTCTCGACCTTGAGCGCGCGCGACTCGAGCGCGCGGCGGGTGATGGCGAGCAGCTCGTCGTTGCGGAACGGCTTCTGGAGGTAGTAGAACGCGCCCGCGTTCACGGCGTGGATGGCGCTCTGCAACGTGGCCTGCGCGGTCATGAGGACGACAGGGGGCGCGGGGTCCGCGGCGCGCGCGGCGTCGAGCACGCCGAGCCCGTCGACGCCCGGCATGCGCACGTCGCTGATGACGAGGTCGGGGCGTAGTTCGGCGAGGCGGTCGAGTCCCGCTCGGCCGCCGACGGCGCCGTGCGCGCCGTACCCCTCGGTCTTGAGCAGGATGCGGATCGACTCGACGATCGACGGTTCGTCGTCGACGATGAGGACGGTAGGCGCAGGCATGGTCGTGCGTGGGGGGTGGTCAGGCGAGCGGTGGAACGGCGAGCAGCGGAACGGCAGGGGTCCAGCGGTCCATGCGCCCGATGCGCGAGCCCGCGCGCGGCAGGACGACGGTGAAGGACGCGCCCCGCCCCGCCCCACCCGCGTCGACGAGTACCACCCCGCCGTGCGCTTCCACGGCCCGCTGCACGATGGCGAGTCCGAGTCCACTGCCGCCGGCCTTCGTGGTCACGAACGGCTCGAACAGGCGATCGGTCACCTCGGACGGCACCCCACCGCCGTCGTCCGAGACGCGAACCGCGAGCGCGCCGGAGGCGAACGCGAGCCCCACCGGGAGTTCGGCCGCGTGCGGAACGTGCACGCCGACCGTGACGGCCGAGCGCGCGGCCTGGGTCGCGTTGAGGACGAGGTTGAAGAGCGCGCGGTGGAGCAGTTCGGGGTCGGCATCGACGAGCGCATCGCCGGCGGCCGGGCCGCCTTCGGTGACCGCGACGCGCACGCGCGACGCATCAGGGTGTGCGGCGGCCAGCCCGGCGGCGGCGCGCACCGCGGCAGTCAGGTCGAGCGACTCGAGGCGGGTCACGCGGGCGCGCGTGAAGTCCAGGAACTCCCCCAGGAGCCGGCTCAGGCGGTCGCTCTCGCGGACGGTGAGCGCGGCGAGCGTGCGAACGTCGCCGCGCACGTCGTCGGGATCGGCCGCATCGCACGCGGGAGCGCGCGTGGCCAGCCCCGCGAGCTGCTCGACGGCACTCCGGATCGACGCGAGTGGATTCCGAATCTCGTGCGCCAGCGACGCGGCCAGCTCGGCGACAGCTTCGAGGCGCTCGGCGCGCAGGTGCAGGGCGGCAACGCGTTTGGTGTCGGTGATGTCGGAGAAGATTGCGGTCGCGACGCCGTCGCTCGCGGTGGTCGTCACACCGACGGTGGCGCTGGTGCCGTCGCCCCGTGCCACGGCGACCTCGGCGCGGATCGTTCGCTGGCCGTCGACCGCGGCGCGCGTGATGAGGACGCCGAGCGCGGGCGCGACGAGCCGTAGCTGCGAGAGGAGCTCGACCGCGTCGTCGGTGTGGCCGCCCGGAACGCCGAGCAGCGCGGCGGCGGCCGGATTGGCGAACAGCAGGCGCCCCGCGGCGTCGACGGTGACGATCCCGCTGGGCATGTTGCGCAGCACGTCGGACGCCTCGATCCGGGCTTCGTGCCGGGCCCGGGCGAGCGCGGCGGCGAGCTGCTCGCCGCCCGAACCTGCCTGGCGCAGGCGCGCGCCGACGAGGGTCGCCCCGAGGGCGACCGCCGCGAAGACGCCGAGCTGGAGGGCGAGGGCGACGCCGGGCGCGCCGGTGTGGACGGGACGCCACCGGATGACTTCGGCGGAGTAGAGCGCACAGGCGCCGGCGGCGGCGAGGAACGCCCCGCCGGTGGGCAGGAGGAGCGCGGCCTCGGTGATCGCCAACACGTAAAGCGCCGCGAATTGCGAGGCCGCACCGCCCGTCACGTGGACGGATGCGGTCGCGAGCAGGAGGTCGACGGCGACCTGTGCCGCGAGTGTCGCGCGCAGCACGGCGCCCTGCCAGGTCCGCCCGGCGAAGGCGATCGCG
This sequence comes from uncultured Gemmatimonadales bacterium, assembly GCA_963851265.1. GTDB lineage: Bacteria > Gemmatimonadota > Gemmatimonadetes > Gemmatimonadales > Gemmatimonadaceae > BPUI01. The sequence goes on along the minus strand of CAWKNZ010000005.1, from coordinate 22,907 downwards.
GTCCACGCCGCCGCGCCCGCGAACGCGAGGGCCGCGATGCGGGTATCTGCGGGGACGGCCCCGTCCCACGCCCAGAGCGCGGCCGTGAAGATCGCGGTCGCGACGGCGAGCCGTGCGGCGTCGATACGCCGTCGGAGCCGGGGCACGTCGAGCAGCGGGCGGTCGAGCGCCGCCGCGGCGTGCGCCACCGCGGCGTACGCCGGCACGTCGTCGGGGACGCTGAACGCGACCGGTTGGCGGGCGAGCGCGACGGACACGGCGCGAAGTTGGCGATAGAGGCGGTGGGCGGGCCGAGCTCGGTCCACCCTCGCCGAGTCTCTCCGGTATTGCATTTTGCGAGAGGTCCGGCCAGGACGAACCACGTACGCAGGGGTTACGCAGTGCCCGACGCCATAACCGCCCGCGACGTCGCCGTGCGACTCGGGGCCGTGGCGCTCCTGATCGCGACGAACGCATTCTTCGTGGCGGCCGAGTTCGCGCTCGTCGGCGTGCGGCGCAGTCGCATCGACCAGCTGGCCGAAGCGGGCGACCGGTCCGCGCAGCGGGTGCAGCGCATCCTCGCCCAGCTCGACGTCTACATCTCCGCCGCCCAGCTCGGCATCACGCTCGCCTCGCTCGGACTCGGATGGATCGGCGAGCAGACGTTCGCCCTGTTGATCGACGCCGGCCTAACCGCGGTCGGCTTCGCGGCGCCGCCGGCGGCGACGCACACCGTCGCGGCGACGATCGCGGCGTACGTGGTGCTCACCGCGGTCCACATCACGATCGGCGAACAGACGCCCAAGTCGGCCGCGATCGTGAAGGCCGAGAAGGTCGCCCGCTTCGTCGCGCCCCCGCTCCTCGCGTTCACGGCGATCATGGGGCCGTTCATCCGGGTGCTGAACGGGGCGAACAACGCGCTCCTTCGCACGCTCCGCCTCCCCGCGGTCACGGAGCAGAGTCACGTCCACTCGCCCGAAGAGCTGCGGATGCTGGTCATGCAGGCCCGCGCCCACGGCACGCTCGACGAGAGCGACTCGGCGATGCTCGCCGGCGTCTTCGACTTCCACGAGAAGCGCGCCTACGACGTGATGCGGCCGCGCACCGACGTGGCCGCCCTCGACGTGGACGCGACGGCCGAGGAGGTCTGGGCGACGCTGCGGAGCGAACGGTACTCGCGCTACCCGGTCTACCGCGACACGCTCGACGACGTGGTCGGCGTGTTCCTCGCCAAGGACTTCTGGCTGCGCGACCCGGCCGACGCGCGGCCGTTCTCGCTGGCCGACTACCTGCGCGAACCGGTGTACGTGCCGAGCACGCGCGCGGCCGAACGCGTGCTCGACGACCTGCGCCGCACGCGCGCCCAATTGGCCGTGGTGCTCGACGAGTACGGCGGCACGGCGGGAATCGTGACGATGGAAGACCTGGTCGAGGAGGTGATCGGGGACATCAACGACGAGTACGACCAGCGCGAGCGCGAATCGGTCGAGTTCGACGGCGTCCTCGAACTCGCGGGGGCGATGTCGCTCGTCGACGTCCGCTCGGACCACCGCCTCGACGTGCCCGACGGTGACTGGACGACGCTCGGCGGGTACGTCTTCAGCCAACTCGGCAGGCTGCCGCACGTCGGCGACCGCGCCACATTCCCGGGCGGCGAGTTCGAAGTGGTCGCGATGGACGGGCGGCGCGTGGCCGCCGTCCGCGTGCACCGCGCGGCACCGGCCGCCGCGGGCACCGGGACAACAACCGGACAGGGGGCGGAGGGGGAGCGATGACGAGACGCACGCACACGAGGGTCGCACGCGCGGCGCTGGCGGCGACCCTCATGACGGTAGGGGCGGCGCAGTGTGGCCCGAGCACCGCGGGGGCCGCGCGGGGCGCGACGCCACGCGCGGCCGAGCCGAACGCGGCGAACGACAGCATCGCCGCGCGCGGCCCCGCAGGGGCCGCGGCCGACCGATTCCCGACCCCGTCGCGCCCGGTGTCGAGCATCGTCGCGCCACGCTGGAGCGACGAGGACGAACGCGACCAGGCCGGCGAAGCGATCCGCGTCCTCGCGATCGCCGGCGCACACTCGGGCACGCAGATCGCCGACATCGGCGCAGGCGACGGCTACTACACGGTGCGCGCCGCCCCGATCGTCGCGCCGACGGGCCGCGTCTGGGCAGAAGACATCGAGCCCCAGTACCTCGCCCTCCTCCAACGACGCCTCCACGCCCACCCGCAACCGAACATCACCCTGGCACTAGGCCAACCACACGACCCGCGCCTCCCGCCCCACTCGACCGACGTCGCGCTGCTGATCCACATGTACCACGAGATCTCCCAGCCGTTCGGGCTTCTGTACAACCTGTACCCGAGCCTGCGCCCGGGCGCCCGCGTCGTCATCCTCGATACCACTCGGCCAACGGACCGCCACGGCACCCCGCCCGCACTGCTCCGCTGCGAACTCTCGGCGATGGGCTACCAACAGACGCAAACGGAGACGATGGCGCCCGGCGAATACGTCGCGGTGTTCGCCCCGCCGGCAACCGCCGCGGGCCTCACCGCCCCGGAACACGTCGCCGACCGCCTCGCGGCACTCGGTTGCGCCCGCATCGCCCAACAGACGGCGAACGGCTCGTGAGCCCGACGGGATACCCACACCCCGGCCCATACCGGCGCGGGCACCGGCGCTGGAACCGGCGATGAGCGAGCCCGCCACCGCCGACGGAGCGTCCGGCGGGGCGACGGGCGACGCGCTCGTCGTGACGCCGCGCCTCGCCATCCCGCGCGCCGAACTGGAGGTGAAGGCGTCGCGCGCGGGCGGACCCGGCGGCCAACACGTGAACACGTCCAGCACCCGGATCGAACTGCGCTGGAACGTCCGCGCCTCGCGCGCACTCGACGACGCGCTGCGCGACCAGCTGCTGGCCCGACTCGCGAACCGACTCGACGCGGACGGCGGGGTCCGCGTCGTAGCGAGCGAGTACCGCTCGCAACGCCAGAACCGCGAGGCGGCCGAAGCACGCCTCGCCGCCCTCGTGCGCGCGGCGACGGTCGTCCAGAAACGGCGGAAACCCACGAAACCCACCCGCTCCTCGGTCGCGCGACGCGTCGAAGGCAAACGCCGACAGGGCGAGAAGAAGGCCGCGCGCCGCCGCGTGGACGACTGACGCCCGGCGCCTAACGACCGCCCAGCCGGTCGACGACCCCGGCCGCGGCCCCCTCGAGCGTGACGCCGGTCAGGCGCGGCACCAACCCCTCCGCGACCGTCCGGCGCGCGATCCCGCGGTAGGCGTCCAGCGCGGCCACGGCGAGCCGTGGCTGCCCGACCGCGACGAGCCGCACCGCACTCCCGAGCGAAACCGCGAGCGCGCCACAGTGCCACCGCAGCCGGCCGTCGGCCTCGTCACACGCGGCACGGGTGAGCACCACGAGCCGGTCGAGCAGCGCACCCGGCGTCAACACGGCCTGCGCCCGCGTCAGCGCCGGCAACACCTGCCCGGCGTCGTGCCGCACCACGTACACCCCGTCGATCCGCCCCGTGTCCGACACCGCCAACTCGGCGACGAGCGGCAGCAACTCGGTGATCGGACCCCGCCCGGCCAGGTACGCGAGCTGCGCACGCACCGCGGGCGACGGATGGGAGGCCGCCGCGACGAGACGGCGAAGCACCTGCGCCGAATCGTCACGCGTCAGCCGCGCGCCGTGCCGCACGTACATCAGCGCGTACGCCTCGGCGACATCGGACGCGCGGTCCTCCCGCGTCGCGGCAAGCGAATCGAGCGCCGGCATCACCGAGCGACCCTGCGATGCGACGAACGCGGCCACCCCCGACGACATGCTCAACCCGTCGAGCGCCAGGATCCCCGGAATGGTGCGCACGTCCCCCGTTCGCACCGCGGTGAGGACGAGATCGACCAGGTACTCCCCGAAATCCTCGTCCTCCTCGTGATCGTCAGTCGCGGCGGCCTCACGCGCCAACAGGGCGACCACCCAGGGCACGACCGATCCCGGCAGTGCGCCGGTGTAGGCAGTGTTCAACCGCGACAACCCGCCGTGTCGCTCGTTCCAATCGCCCGATGCGAGCGCCATCCGAACGGAATCGAGACCGCTCGCCGACAACCCCGGCACCGGCTGCGCGCGCAGCACGCCGCGTGCCGGCGCGGCGAGAAGTAGAAAGCCTAACGAGGCGATGATCGACGCGCCGCGGCGGACGCGCCGCGGACGGTCATCCCCGGGCGAGTGAATGGCCGTTCCTACGGCCGTATGCGTGTGCATGCGCGTGCGTGCTGGGTGTGGTTGTCTTGAGGAGAAGTAGGAGGCCTGAACTCGCGACGCCGTCATTCCACGGGCAACCATCACCACCCCTTGGGACAGATCGGCGCGCCCGTGCGCCAATCGGCGTGCACGTGGTCGCTCGTGCTGATCGTGAGCGGCTCCGCACACGCACCCGCGCTCTTCGCGATGTTTCGCAGCCGGTGCCAGGTGTCGAGGTTCCGGTGCGTGCGGATGTCCACCGCCGTCCCGTACTGGTGCTGGCTCAACAGCGCCTTCGCGGACCCGCCCGAGACGTTGATGTGGAAGCGGTGGTGCGCGGGGTTCCGGAAGACGCTGGTGAGCGCGAGCGGTTGGTCCGACTGCGCGCTCACCGCTTCGAGTCCGGCGAGCAGCACCGGCGTGATGACTGCCACGCCGTAGTCCCCCTGGTTCAGCTGCGACCACGCGAAGCGCGTCCGGCCCGCCACGTCCGCGGGCGTCACCACGTCGCGCGCACTCGGCACCACGATGCCGAAGTCCGCGTACTCCTGCCGCAGCACGTCCACCTCGCGCTGGCGCACGACGATCGAGTCCCGCGCCGCGCGGCGCCCGCCCGACGCCGGGAGTTCGGCGACGACGCGGAAGGCCAGCGCGCGCGCGCTGAGCGGTGCGCCGTGCGGAAGCCGCCACCGCTCGGTCGTCTGCCGCGAGACGTCGAGGCTGGACGACGTGCCCGCCGGCGCGGAGCCGGACGGGGCGACGGCCCGCACGGCGTCGCCCGGGTCGTCCACCACCGACCACGTCACCGACGGCGCGAGCGGCGCCGGCACCGCCTCGGCGGCGAAGGCGAGCGTGCGCTCGCCCGCGAGGGTGGTGAACGAGCCCTCGACGTTAGGCCCGCGCGCCCAGAGGATGCGGACCTGGGGCGCGAGCGCGTCGGAAGCCGGCCCCGGCGCGCGGGCGCAGAACGCGTCGCGCAAGCAGCAGTACGCCCCACCCGGGTCACAGAGGCAGTCTGGACTCGCGGTGGTACACGCGCCGGCCCCGGGTTCGAGACACACCCCGTCCGTGTTGCAGAGCCCCAGCTCGCGACGTGGCTGCGGGGCCGGCGACGGCGCGACGGCGTCGACGCACGCGGCGAGTGCACACAGGAGCAGCAGCGCGACGAGGCCGCCGCACGAGCCGCGGCCCAGGTGGCCGCGCCAGCCGGACGTCAGCCGGATGCCGCGACCGGAACGGGGACCGGAGTCACGGGGTGCGCCGGGGTCCGAATGGACACGGGCGGGACGAGCAAAGCGAACACGAAACACGGCGCCTCCTGACGCGACGGGCGAAGGAATCGCTGCCGCCGGCGGCGGAGCGGGCGCGAACATGCCGCGCGCCCGCGCCCCGCACCGAGCCCCTGTTGTTGCAGGCTGGGCTCGAACGCCGCGCGTCTACCGTCCCGAGAGCGACACCCCGAGGTGGTACGTGACGAAGTCGGCCCGCCCGCGCAGGGCGAGCGTGTTGGGGTCGACGCCCGCGGGGACCGCGCCGGGCGTGAGATAGCTGACGTCGTTGACGCGCTGCCAGCGCGCGCCGGCGTCGACGTAGGCCGCGTGGCCGGCCGCGCGCCCGACCCGGAAGCGCACGCCCCCGCCCGCGGCGCGGGCGAGCGCCCAGTTGGACAGGTCGGTCGACTGGAACTCGCGGTTGTACCCGTACGGGTCGCCGTAGAGCGCGTACTGCAGCGACGACGTCGTCGAGAAGTTCGCCGCGCCGACGGTCGCGAAGCCGTACGGGCGCACCGGCCCGAGCGGGATCGTGACCTGCGGGCCGACGCCGAGCCAGAAGATGTCGTTGCTCGTCGTCTGTCGGAGCTGCGTGGTGTAGAACCCGTAGCCCGGCTGCGCGGTGCGGAGCGAGGTGGTCCCGTAGTTCTGCGCGCCGCCCTCCACGCGCAGGCCGAGGATGCCGACCGGGTCGGCGCTGATCGAGGCGAACCCCGCCACCCCGAAGCCGACGCGCCCGCCACGGCGGAAGTCGCCGAGCGGCTGGCTGACCGCGACCGAAAAGCCGCCCGTGAGGCGCCGCGCGAGGGCCGACCGCTGCGGCGTGTCGTCGTCGAAAAAGGGGTCGGCGGCCAACGCGTGCGGGCCGGCGGGCGCGGTCTGTGCTCGGGCGACGCGCGGCGCGACGGCGCCGAGGGTGAGCAGCGTGGCGACGGTGGAGCGAACGGGTGGGACGCGCATGAGGACCTCCGGGGTGAGCGCCGCCTCCAAGCTATGGGGCACGCACGGTGGTGGCCTACGGTGCGTCGTCATGCGGCGTGTGGTCTTGCGCTACGCGCCGCGCGCCCCGAGGATAACGAGACGCGCGCGTCGCGCGTGCGTGCTTCCGTCGTCTCTCGTCTTTCGCCCCTCCGTCGTGCCTTCGTTCTCGCGCCCGATTTTCGACCCCCTCGACGACTCCGACGACGAGGATGCTTCGCCGCGCGATGCGCGCGCGCCCGAGGACGCGGCCGACGAGGACGAGGACGACGATGCGCGAATCGCGGCGCGGCTCGACGACGAGGCGCGGGACGCGCTCGACGAGGCGTTTCCGTTGGGCGACGGCGTGGCCGACATGAGCGCGACGGTGTGGTGCCCGTATTGCGGCGAGCCGACCGAGGTCGCGATCGACCCGGGCGGCGGGGCCGCGCAGGAGTACGTCGAGGACTGCGCCGTGTGCTGCCGGCCGTGGCGCGTGACCGTGGCCTACGGCGCCGACGGCGGCGCGAGCGTGTCGGCCGTGGCGGCGGACGAGTGAAGAAGCACGGGGGCAGGGGCGCGCGGGCCCAGGACGGCGCGCGCGTGGGGAGCGGGGCGGCCGAGTCGCACGCGCGGCCCCCGGCGCCGACGCTCGCGAAGCTGCCCGACGATCTGCTCGCGCGCGCGCCGGCCGAGGGCGCGCGGCTCGTCGCGCTGTTTCTCACCACGCGCGCGGCAGAGGCGCACGCGGCGCTCGCCGGGCCCGACGGGGGCGCGGCGGGCGCCGGCGCGCCGGCCGGGCGGGACCCGGAGGCGCTGCACGACTTCCGCGTCGCGCTCCGCCGCTTGCGGGTGGCGCTGAAGGCGTTCGCGCCGGAGCTGTCGGAGAGCGTGCCGAAGTCCGTGCTGCGGCGGTTGCGCGCGCTGGCGCGGGCGACGAACCCCGCGCGCGACGCCGAAGTCCAGTTGGCGTGGCTCGCGGGGCAGCGGTCGCGGTTGTACTCGCGGCAGCGCGCCGGCGCGGCGCTCCTGCGGCAGCAGCTCACCGCGGCGCACGGCGACGCCGTGGCCGCGGCGGCGGACGCGTTCGGGCCGCGGGCGGGCCGCACGCTCGCGAAGCTCGCGCGCGCGCTGCCGGTGTACACGCGCACGGCGCGCGTCGCGCTGCCCGACGACCACCCCGCGGCCGCACCGACCTTCGCCGGCACGCTCGCGAGCCGCGTGCGCGCGGGCGCCGTCGTGTTAGGCGACTCCCTCTCGAGCCTCGCCGCGGTGCGGGCGGGGGCCGACGTCGGGGGCGCGGGCGTCGAGTCGGAGCTGGCGCACGAGGCGAGGCTCGCGGCCAAGCGCGTGCGCTACCTGCTCGCCCCGGTCGGCCGGTTCGTCGACGGCGCGCCGCCGCTGCTCGAGCGACTGCGCGCCCTGCAGGACGAGTTCGGCACGCTGCACGACCTCGACGTGTTGGCCGGGACGATGGAACGCGCGCTCGCCGCGGCCGACGCCGATACGGCCGAACAGGGTGCGGGTGCGCCCACCGCGGGGACCCCGGCCGTCGGGCCGGCGGCGGACGGTGACGCGGCGGCCGGATCGGGCGAGCCCGCGGCCGCGCCCGACGCGGCCGCGGCCGACCTCGCCCCCGCGCTCCCCGACCCGCGGCCCGGGTTGCAGGGGCTCGCGCGTCGCGCGCGGGCGCAGCGCGAGGCGCTCGCGCGCGAGATCGGCGCGCGCTGGCTCGACGGCGGGGCGACGGCGCTCGTGGCCGAACTGGACGCGTGCGCGGCGGTGCTCGATGCGGCGCACGCGGCGCCGGGTGTCGAGATCGAGCGCAAGTACCTGCTGCGGGCGCTGCCGCGGGCGCTGCGCGGGGCGACGGCGGCCGAGGTCGAGCAGGGCTACCTGCCGGGCGAGCGGCTCCGCGAGCGCGTGCGCCGCGTCACGCGCGACGGGCGCGAGCGCCTGGTGCGCACGGTCAAGCTCGGCGCCGGCGTGTCGCGCATCGAGGTGGAGGAGGAGACGACGCCCGAGCTGTTCGACGTGCTGTGGCCGGCGACGCGCTCGCGGCGCGTGCGCAAGCGCCGCTACGCGGTGCCCGAGGGGGAGCTGACGTGGGAAATCGACGAGTTCACCGATCGCACGCTCGTGCTCGCCGAGGTGGAGCTGCCGGCGCCCGACACGCCGGTGGTGTTTCCGCCGTGGCTCGCGGCGTACGTCGTACGCGAGGTCACCGACGACCCGAGCTACCTCAACAGCGCGCTCGCGAAGCCCGACGAGGGGTGAGGGTGGGTCCCGCGGGCGAGCCGGCCTAACTTGTCGGGCATGCCCAGCCCTCTCGCCGCGCACCTCGCGGACCGGTTCGCCGCCGACGCTCGCGGGCTGCGCGCGCGCGCGGCGTCGCTCGATCGCGGGCGCCGCGGCCCCGGCCCCGACGCGGCGAGCTACGCGCGCATGGCCGACGCGTGCGACCGCGTGCAGGCGCTGTTCGCGGACGCGGCCGATGCGACGCCGGACGACGACGCGCTTCGCGCGCTGATGCCGCAGGTCGCGGGGCTGCTCGCGGGCGCGCGGAGCCCGGACGAGCGGAACGTGTACGCGGGCGCGGTGGCGCGGCTGACCGAAGGGCTAGAGGGCGGAGACGGGGCGGACGAGGATTCCGACGACGACGACGAGGACGACGCATGAGTGAGCGCGACGACGCCGAGCGGGTGCGCATCGACAAGTGGCTGTGGGCGGCGCGGTTCTTCAAGACGCGCTCGCTCGCGACCGAGGCGGTGGATGGGGGCAAGGTGGACATCAACGGCGCACGCGTGAAGCCGGCCAAGCTCGTGGGCGTGGGGGACGAGGTGCGGGTGCGCGTGGGAACGCAGCTGTTCGTGGTGCGCGTGACGGACACCGCGGAGCGGCGCGGGTCGGCGACGGTCGCGGCGACGCTCTACGAGGAGACCGAGGAGAGCACGGCGGCGCGGGCGCGAGAGGCGGAGCAGCGGCGGCTCGGGGCGGTGGCGTTCGACGAGGGGCGGCCGGACAAGCGGGACCGGCGCGACTTCAACAAGTTTCGCGGGCGGTGAGCGGCGCGCCGGCCTCAGCCGGCGACGACTCGGCCTAACGTCTGGCCGTCCAGCCGGTGTCCGCCGTCGAAGCGCACCGCCTCGTACCCCACCCCCGCCTCGCGCAGCCGCGCCTCCTGGGCCGCCACCACCGCGGGCGTCGCGAACTCGTCGGCCTCGCCCGTGACGAGCGTGAGGCGCGACGCGCGCAGGGCGTCGCCGTCCGCGCCGGCGAGGTCGAAGTCTTCGGGGACGCCCCCGCCCCAGAGTACCAAGCGTGCGGCCGGCGCGAGCCCGTCGGCGTGGCGGTGCGCGGCCCAGCGGCACGCGGTGGCCGCGCCCTGCGAGAAGCCGAGTACGCAGAGCGGCGCGCGCGCGAGGTCGACCGCGGCGGCCTCGGTCGCCGCGTCGAGGACGCGGTCGAGGTAGCGCACGTAGTCGCCGATCTCGTTGAGCCGGTCCTCGCGCGTCATCCACGTCGCGCCCACGCGCCGCGGGCCTCCGGACGCCGCGTCGCCGGGCGCGGCGAGGTAGAACCGGTTGAGCGCCTCGGGCACGACGACGAGGCGCGCGGCGGCGTGGGCGACGAAGTGGCGGGCGAAGTACTCGGCGAGCTGACCGTAGCCGTGCAGCGCGACCCACGTCGCGCGCGCCGCGGGGCCGCCGAGGGCGTAGTAGCGCGCCGTCCGCGGGACCTCGAGGTGGCGCGCGCGAGGGGCGCCGGGCGCCGGACCCGACCCGCTCACCGCGCGTGGTCGGCGACGTACGCGACCGCCGTGACCTCGACGAGGATGCCGCGGAGCGCGGCACCGACCACGGTGCGTGTGGGGTAGGGCGGCGCGAACACCTCGCGGTAGACGGCGTCGAAGGCGGCCCAGTGGCCGACGTCGGCGAGGTGCACCGTGACGCCCACGACGTCGGCGAGTGTGGCGCCCGCGGCGGCGAGCACGCCGGCCACGTTGGCGAGCGTCTGGCGCGTTTGCGCGCGTACGTCGTCCTCGCCGACGAGGGCGCCGGTGTGCGGGTCGCGCGGGACCTGGCCCGAGACGAAGACGAACGGACCGGCGCGCACGGCCGGCGAGTACGCGCCCTTGGGTGCGGGCGCCGGGCGGCCTTCGGCGTCGGGGCCGAGCGCGACGGGGGTCCAGCGGCGGCCGTCGGGCGCGGTGTCGGACTCGGTCTGCGGGGCGGTCATCGGCGATGTCTCGGGTTGCGTGCGGGTTGCGCGCGGGTCACGTGTGGGTCGCGCGCGAGTTGCGCGGGGTGGGTGGGGCCACGGCTTGCCGGCGCGTGTGCGCCGGTGTCATATGCTCTGCAATGCCTCTCTACCTGGAGCAGCTCGAGACGCCCGCGCCGCTCGTCGACCTCGACCGGCTCGCGCTCAACCTCGACCGCATGGCCGCCTACTGTGCGATGCACGGCTTCGGCCTGCGTCCGCACGTGAAGACGCACAAGTCGCCGCGCATCGCGGCCGAGCAGCTGCGGCTGGGCGCGGCGGGGGTCACGTGCGCGACCGTGCGTGAGGCGGAGGTGATGGCCGAGCTCACCGACGACCTGCTCGTCGCGTACCCGCTCGTCGGGATGACGGCGTTGCGGCGGCTGACGAACCTCGCGCCGAGCGTGCGGATCACGGTCGCGCTCGACTCGGAGTACGCGGCGCGGCAGCTCGCCGCGGCGGCCGCGGAGATCGGGCGCACGGTGGGCGTGCTCGTCGAGCTCGACGTCGGCATGCGGCGCGTGGGGGTGCAGGACGGGGCCGCGGCGGTCGCGCTCGCGACGTACGTGGCCGACCAGACGGCGCTCCGCTTCGACGGGCTGGCATTCTACCCCGGGCACGTGCGGCAGACAATCGCGCGCCAGGCGCCCGCGATGGCCGACGTGGCGCGTCGCGTGGCGGCGGCGGTGCGCGCGCTCGAGGCGGTGGGGCTGCCGCCGCGGATCGTGAGCGGCGGCTCGACGCCGGCCGCGTGGCGGATGCACGAGATCCCGCAGCTCACCGAGGTGCGCCCGGGCACGTACGTCTACAACGACCGCATCACCGCGGAGATCGGCGCCTGCGAGTGGGACGAGTGCGCGTTCTCGGTGCTCGCCACGGTGGTGAGCACGGCGGTGCCGGGGCAGGCGGTGATCGACGCCGGGAGCAAGGCGTTAGGCCGCGAGGCGAGCGACGCGCTGGAGGGGTTCGGCGCGCTCGTCGACCGCCCCGACGTGGTGGTCACGCGGATGAGTGAGGAGCACGGCATACTCGACCTCTCGCACACGGCGTGGCGCCCGGCGGTGGGCGAGCAGGTGCGCGTGGTGCCCAACCACGCGTGCGTGGCGGTCGCGCTCAACGACCTGATGTTCGGCGTGCGCGACGACGTGATCGAGACGCGCTGGCCGGTGGCGGCGCGCGGGCGCGTGGCGCCGGAGGGGATTCCGGCGTGGTAGCCGTGTCGTCCCGGGCGGCGGGGGGGACGGCGGCGCGGCGCATCCTGCTCTCGGACAGCGACGCGTTCTTCACGCAGTGCGCCCGCGCGGCCGACCCCGAGGGCGCGGGGCGCGCGCGGCTGCTCATCGTGGGCGGGTCGGCCGCGGGGCGCGGGGTGGTGACGTCGGCGAGCTACGAGGCGCGGGCGTACGGCGTGCGGGCCGGCATGCCGACGGCGATGGCGGTGCGCCGCTGCCCCGGCGCGCTCGTCGTGCCCGTGCCGCGGGACGTGGTGGCGCGCACGAGCCGCGCGATCTTCGCGGTGCTCGCGCGCTTCACCCCCGACTTCGAGCCGGCGAGCGTGGACGAGGCGTACCTCGACCTCACCGGCACCGAGGCGGTGTACGGCGGCGAGCCGCTCGAGGCGACCGCGCACCGCATCCGCCGCGCGGTGTTCGACGAGACCGGGTTCTCGGTGTCGTTGGGCGGTGGCGCGTCCAAGCTCGTCGCGAAGATGGCCGTCGAGGTCGCGAAGCCCAAGCCGGGCACCGGCGCGACGGGCGTGCACGTCGTCGCGCCCGGCGGCGAGGCGGAGTTCATGCGCCGCTTCGCGCTGGGCGACATCCCGGGCGTGGGGCCGGTGCTGGCGGAGCGGCTGGCGCGGGCGGGCCTGCGCACGGTGGACGACGCGCGCGCGGCGGACCGCGCGGCGCTGGAGGGGCTGTTAGGCGCGCGCGGGGGCGGCTGGCTCTGGGAGCGGGTGCGGGGGATCGACGCGCGGCCGGTGGCGCCGCGGGCGCGGGCGAAGTCGCACTCGCGCGAAGACACGTTCCCGCGCGACGTCGCCGACGACGCCGTGCTCGTGGGCGAGCTGCTGCGCCTCGCCGAGCGCGTCGTCGACGACCTGCGCGCGGACGGCCACACGGCGCGGCGCGTGGTCGTGAAGCTCAAGAGCGCGGAGTTCGCGGTGCGGTCGGGGTCGCAGACGCTGGCCGAGCCGGTGCAGACGGTCGCGGCGGTGGCGCCGGTGGTGCGCGCGCTGTTCGCGCGGCTGCGCATGGGGTGGCGGCCGCCGCTCCGGCTCGTGGGCGTGGGGCTCGAAGTGCTCGCGCCGACGGCGGAGAGCGCGGCGCAGCTCTCGATGTTCGACACGCCGGCGGGAACGCCGCGGGCGGGCACGCCGCCGGCGCTCGCGGGGCACGAGACCGAGCGCGACCGCAAGCTGGCCGGCGCGCTCGACGCGATCCGCGCGAGGTACGGGCGGGGAAGCATCGGGCGCGCGCCGGGTGGTCCCGGCGTTCGGCGCGTGTAGATTGCCCCGCGCTTCGCCCCTTCTCACCCCACGTCCCAAGCTGCCGGTCTCATGGCGTCTGCTCCGAGTCTTCCGCCCAACCGCCACGTGCCGTTCAAGAAGGAGGGCTGGGGCGCGGCCATCGCGACGATCATCGCCGCGGTCGCGTTCTGGACGATGGCGTGGACGGTCCACAACCGCACGTTCCGCGAGCCGACGGACGTGATGATGCGGCAGGTGGGCGAGGACTCGCTGCCCACGGCGGCGAACAACGCCGGGCCGGTGCAGGCCGCGCCGGAGCACGGCGGGACGGCACCCGGCGGGAACGGGGCGGCGACGAAGACCGGGCGGTAGTGGACGGCAACGGCCCGCCGGCGGACCGTTAGGCCGTCCGGCGGCCCCGCTACCCTTCCCCGCGCCGGCGCATCTCGTCGCGCCGCATCGGCATCGCGTCGATGGTCGGGAAGAGCTTCCCGGCCACCACGGGCTCGTGCGAGCGCAGCGCGACGTGGCCGTCCTTGCCGACGAGCAGCGCGGTGAACCGCCCCGCCTCGACGCGCAGCCGGTGCCTGAGCGCGAGCGCCGCCGCCGCGTCCAGCGGGTGCCCGTCGGCCGAACTCGCGCCCGCCTCGAGCAGCCGCACGACGACGAGGTCGCGCTCGGCCACCCCGCCGGTCCGCGCGCGAAGCGCCGCGTCCTCGGCGACGAATGCGGCGTCCCCCGACGCCGGCGCGGCGAGCACGAGGACGCGCTTCCGGTCGCGGTACCGCGCGAGATCGAACGGCGCGGGGGTGCGCTGGTCGGCGACCGCGGCGGCCGGCGGCGGTGTGGGCGGGGGCACGGTCATGGCGCCGCCCCCACCCCGAGCTTCTGGAGGACGCCGGGCGGCGCCTGCGGCTGCTGCCCGGGCTTCCACGCCGGACGTGGCCCATCCGCCATGAGCCGCACGGCCCGCACGGTCGCGTTCACCACGGCCGCCATGTGCGGGTAGTCGACGCGGTCGGCCTCGTCGGTCGGCTGGTGGTAGTCGGCGTGCAGGTTGTACGACGAGAGCGTGTGCGCGGGGATGCCGAGCCACGCGTACGCGATGTTGTCGCTCCGCTGGAAGAAGTTCTGCGACGGGCGCGGGTCGGCGACGAGCGGGACGCCCGCGGCGCGGAGCTCGTCGCCTAACGTCGAGCGCTCGTAGCCCGTGAGCCACGCGCGCCCCGGGCCGCCGGCGAGCGAGTCGGGGCGGCCGATCATCTCGATCTCGAGGTTCCCGACCGTGCGCGCGAGCGGCCACGCGGGGTGGCGGATGTACCAGCGCGTGCCGACGAGCCCCACCTCCTCGCCCGTCGCGGCGAGGAAGACGACGCTGCGCCCGGGACGCGGCCCGGCCGCGAGCGCCCGCGCGACGAGCATCACCGCGGCCGTACCCGAGGCGTCGTCGTCGGCGCCGTTGTAGATGGAGTCGCCCGCGACCGGGGTGCCGATGCCGAGGTGGTCGTAGTGCGCGTCGACGAGGATGGCCTCGTCGCGGAGCGCGGGGTCGCCGCCGCGGAGGATCGCGACGACGTTGCCGCCCGTGAGGCGGCGCGCGGCCGGGAAGGTGTCACGCGCGGCGAAGCCGTCCACCAGTTCGACCGCGCGCGCGCCGTTGCGGCGCGCCACCGAGTCGAGGCTGACCATCGGGACGCGCTGGAAGTACCCGGAATCGCCCGCGGCCTCGAGGCCGACGCCGGCGAACCACGCGCCGATGTAGCGCGCGGCGCTCATCGAGCCCCGCGCGCCGGTGCCCCGCCCTTCGAGCGAGTCGGCGGCGAGCACGCCGATGATGGCGCGCACGTCCGTGGGCGTGACGGGAGCAGACGACGCAAGCACAGCCGACGCGGTGCCGGGTGCGGGGCGCGTCGCGGGAGCGGTCGCGCACGCACCGGCGCACGCGACGGCGCACGCGACGGCGATCGTGCCCACGCGTGTGCCTGCGGGCGCGCGCCACGGGCGCGCGGGCCGCAGCGTGCGGCGACCAGGGCGGAGCGGTGGGAGGTGGGGCATGGCGGCCGACGTCGGCAAGCGCCGGACCGTCCCCGCTCAACCCCCGAGGACGAGCACCCCGACGTCGTACAGCGCGTGCGTCCACGCGGTGATGCCGAACCCGCGCAGCAGATAGAGCGCGCTGAAGAACAGCCCCGCGATGGCACGGAAGAGGAAGCTCTCGAACGTGAGGCGATCGCCGTACGCGCCGACGTAGTGCGCGGCCGAGAAGACCAGCGCGCCGCAGACGACGGCGAGCACGCCGGCCGCGCGCGGCGTGAGCCCGAGGACGCGTCGGCCGAGTGCGGCGAGCGCGCCGACGAGCACGACGCGGAAGAGCAGCTCCTCGTAGAGCCCCGCGCCGAGCGAGAGCATGAGCCGCGACGGCGCAGCGAGCGCCGACGTGCCGCCGCCGGGCAGCGGCGCCGCGCGCACGCTGAGCACGCGCAGCACGAGCCCCGTGGCCGCGCCCACGCCGAACGCGCACACCACCGCGAGCGCGGCCGACTCGGCGAGCATGGCCGCGAGCACGCGCGCGCGCACGCCGTCGCGCGTTCGGCGCACGTCGCGCAGGACGAGGAGCGCGGCGCCGCCGACGACGAGCGCGCCGAAGACGACCGGGCCGCGCGGCCCGAGGAGGAGGACGAACGGGGCCTTGAGCCAGACGTCGGCGCCGTTGCGGAGCGAGAGGCCGGCCGAGTTGCCGGCGAGCGCGGCGAGCCCCTCGTAGGCGACGAGCAGCGGGAGCGCGAAGAGCAGCGAGTAGCGTGGGGCGCGGCTGAGGTGCCAGTAGGACCGCGGCCCTCCGAACGGTCGTCGGGCCGCGCCGGAGCGGCGTGTGGTGGCGGCGGCGGGCGGGCGTGGTGGCATCCGGGCACGGTAGCGACTACGCTGCCCGCATGCGCCGCCGCCCAACGCCCGTCGGCTACCCGCCCCCCGAGGCGTTCACCGCGCCCTTCGTCGACCCGGGGCCGCTGGAGGATGACGCGATCACGTTGCGCGTGGCCGAGCTGCACCGGGCGAACCCGTCGTACGGCATCGTCCCGTCGTACGCCTTCGCGATCCACCGGCAGCGCGACGACCTGCGGGTCGGACAGATCTCGCTCCGGCTGACCGACGCCGAGCGGTTCCTCCTGTACTACGGGCAGATCGGATACGGGGTGGACGTGATGCACCGCGGTCACGGGTACGCGAGCCGCGCGGTGCGGCTGCTGCTCCCGTTCGCGGAGCGGCACGGGTTCGCGGAGCTGTGGATCACGTGCGGGCCGGAGAACATGGCGTCGCGGCGGACGCTCGAGAACGCGGGATTCGCGTTCGTCGAGATCGTGCCGGTGCCGGTGGCCTACCAGGGGGCGGGGATCACGGCGGAACGGTGCCGCTACTACCGGGCGCTCGGGTGAGGCGCGGGGCCGTCATGGTGCGCCGTCGGTGAGTCGCCCGTGAGGCGCCCGTGAGGGCCGAGCTGGCGGCCATGCTGCGGCTCGCGCTGCCGGTGGCGCTCGTGCAGGTCGGGCTGATGCTGATGGGCGTGGTCGACACGATGATGGTCGGGCACGTGTCGCCGGCCGCGCTCGCGGCCGCGGCGCTCGGGAGCTTGTACTTCTACAACGTGACAGCGTTCGGGCAGGGAGTGCTGTTCGCGCTCGACCCGCTCGTCGCGCAGGCGGTGGGCGCGGGGGACGCGCCGGCCGCGGCGCGCGCGGTGCAGCGCGGGGTCGTGCTCGCGGTCGCGCTCAGCGTGCCGCTCGCGCTCGCGCTGCTGCCGGCCGGCGCGGTGCTGGGTGCGTTAGGCCAGCCGGCCGACGTGGTGCCGACGGCGGGGGCGTTCGTGCGCGCCCAGTTCGCGGGGGTCGCGCCGTTCCTGGGCTTCGTCGTGCTGCGGCAGACGCTACAGGCGCACGGCCACACGCGCGCGATCGTGGCGGCGATCGTGGTCGGCAACGCCGCGAACGCCGCGCTCAACTGGGCGCTCGTCTACGGCCGGTGGGGCGCGCCCGCCCTCGGCGCGGTCGGGAGCGCGTGGGCGTCGACGGCGGCGCGCTGGCTCATGCTGGGCGCGCTCTACGCCGCGGCCCGCGGCGAGCTGCGCCCGGTGCTGCGCCCGTGGCGGCCCGGGGCGTGGCGGCCGGCGGCGCTCGCCCCGGCGCTCCGCATCGGGCTGCCGCTCGGGGCGCAGCAGGCGCTCGAGTACGGCGCGTTCGGCGTGGTGGGGCTGCTCATGGGGCGGCTCGGCACGGTGCCGATGGCCGCACACCAGACCACGCTCAGCCTCGCTTCGCTGACGTTCATGGTGCCGTTAGGCGTGTCGGCGGCGGCGGCCGTGCGCGTCGGGCGAGCGGTGGGAGCGGGCGACGCGGCCGGGGCGCGCCGGGCGGCGTACGCGGCGACGGCGGTGGGCGTGGGGTTCATGGCGGCGAGCGCGTGCGTACTGCTCGCGGCGCCGCGCGCGCTCGCCGCGCTCTACACCGACGACGTCGGCGTGCGCGCGCTGGCGGCCGCGCTGATCCCGATCGCGGGGGTGTTCCAGGTGTTCGACGGGCTCCAGGTGGTATCGTTGGGCGTGCTGCGCGGGCTCGGCGACACGCGCGTGCCGGCCGCGGTGAACGTGGTCGGGTTCTGGCTGTTCGGGATCCCGCTCGGGGCGTGGCTCGGGCTGCGGGCGGGCGCCGGTCCGCGCGGGCTCTGGTGGGGGCTCGTGGCCGGGCTCGCGGTGGTCGGCGGGGCCCTCGCGCTCCGGGTGCGCGCACGGCTCGCCCGGCCGGTGGCGCGGCTCGTGGCCTAACAGTGTGGGGCCGGGCGCCCGCGGGGGGCGCTCCGGCGTGTGACCTTCATCGCGGTTTCATCGCGGGTTCATCGAGGAACGGACGCATGGATCTCGGACTGCGCGGGCGCACCGCGCTCGTCTTCGGCGGGTCGAAGGGGCTCGGGCGCGGGTGCGCCGACGCGCTCGCGGCGGAGGGCGTCGCGGTCGCGCTGGTCGCGCGCGGCCAGGCCGCGCTCGACCGCGCGGCGGCGGAGATCGCCGACCGGCACGGCGTCGCGGCGCACGCGTTCGCGGCGGACGTCGCGGACCACGACGCGGTGCTCGCCGCGGTGGACCGCGCGGAAGCCGCGCTCGGCGGCCGCGTGGACGTGCTCGTCAACAACACCGGCGGGCCGCCGCCGAGTGGGGCGGCCGGCGTGGACCCGGGCGTGTGGGCGGCGCAGTTCCAGACGATGGTGCTCAGCGTCATCCGCGTGACCGACCGCGTGCTACCGGCGATGCGCGCGCGCGGCTGGGGGCGGGTGCTCACGATCGCGTCGACGACGGTGATCGAGCCGAACCCGGCGCTCGGCATGTCCAACACGCTCCGCTCGGCGCTCGTCGGCTGGTCGAAGACGCTGGCCGGCGAGGTCGCGCGCGAGGGGGTGACGGTGAACATGCTGCTGCCCGGACGCGTGGCGACCGACCGGACGACGTTCCTCGACGGGGCGGTGGCGGAGCGCACGGGGCGCACGGCCGACGCGGTGTACGCGGAGAACACGCGGGCGATCCCGGTGGGGCGCTACGGAACGCCGGAGGAGTTCGGGGCGGTGGCGGCGTTCCTGGCGAGCGAGCGGGCCGGGTTCGTCACGGGGTCGATGATCCGGATCGACGGCGGAGGGACGCGGTCGGTCTGAGGCGGGGTACGCCCCGGAGCGCGGAGCGCAGGCGAGGGCGCCCTCATCAGGCGCCCTTAGGTCCGAGAATCAGGCACGTCGTCGTCGCATGGGCGTACAGCTTTCCTGGGGGTCACGCCCTCGCGTGAGCGTCGGACGCGACTCCCCGGGTCAATTCCTTGGGTGCCCAACTCTTGCACGGAGCGCCCGCCGTGTCCATCGAGCGCCTGTTCCGCCGTTCCCCCTTCCCGCCGCCCCCCGACGACGTCGGCCCGATCACCGCCGCGCTCGCCGGTGCGGCCGTTCCGCTTCGAGGTGACGCCCGCGACCACGACCCGCTGCTCGACCTCGTCGGCGACCGCCGCATCGTCCTGCTCGGCGAAGCGTTCACACGGCACCCACGAGTTCTACTCGACCCGCGCCGAGATCACCCGCCGGCTCGTGGAGGACCTCGGCTTCGACGCCGTCGCGATCGAGGGCGACTGGCCCGATTCCGACCGCGTTCACCGCTGGGTCCGCGGTGACGGCGACGGGAACGCCGGCGCGGCGGACGCGCTCGGCGGCTTCGCCCGCTTTCCGCGCTGGATGTGGCGCAACCACGTCGTCCGCGATCTGATCGACTGGCTCCGCGCGCACAACGCCCGCGCCGCGCGGCCCGTCGGGTTCTACGGCCTCGACCTCTACTCGCTGCGCGCCTCGATCGACGAGGTGCTGCGCTACCTCGACGCGACCGACCCCGACGCCGCCGTGCGCGCGCGCGGCCGCTACGGCTGCTTCGAGGAGTTCGGCGAGGACCCCCAGGAGTACGGCTACCTCGCGCACGCCGGCGAGGGGTGCGAGGACGCCGTCGTGCAGCAGCTCGTCGAGCTGCGCCGGAGCGGGCCCGCCCCCGCGCAGCCGGGCGTTCGCGGCGCGGACGCCGCGGCCCGCGCCGACGCGGACGACTTCTTCTCGGCCGAGATGAACGCGCGGCTCGTGTTGGACGCGGAACGCTACTATCGGGCGATGTTCCGCGGCCGCAACGCGAGCTGGAACCTGCGTGACACGCACATGGCCGACACGCTCGACGCGCTGCTCGCGCACCTGGCCCGCCAGGGTCGCGCGGGGAAGGTCGTCGTGTGGGCCCACAACTCCCACCTCGGAGACGCGCGCGCGACCGAACTCGGCGCGCGGGGCGAACTCAACCTCGGTCAGCTCGTGCGCGAGCGGCACGGCGACGTCGCGCTCGTGGTCGGGTTCACCACGCACGACGGCACGGTCACCGCGGCCCACGACTGGGGGGACGAGCCCGAGACGATGGCGGTGAACCCGTCGCTGCCGGGGAGCGTCGAGCGGGCGCTGCACGACACCGGGGTCGCGCGGTGTGTGGTGCCGCTGGCCGGGAGCCCGGCCGCGGACGCGGCGCGCGAGGCGCTCGACGCGGCGCTGCTCGAGCGTGCGATCGGCGTGATCTACCGCCCGCGGACCGAGCGGCAGAGTCACTACTTCCTCGCCCGCGTGGGGCGGCAGTTCGACTGCCTCTACCACTTCGACCGCACGCGCGCGGTCGAGCCGCTGGACCCGGCGGGGGCGGACCCGTCAGGCGCCGAGCCGCCGGAGACCTACCCGACGGCGCTCTGACGCGCGCCGCGGCGCGGCGGCGCGTGCACGTACGCGCCCTCCACGCGCGCGGCCGGCCCGTGGGTGCGGGCGCGCGCCTCCGACGCGCGCCAGACCACGGCCCCCACGAGCACTCCGGCCCACTGCACGAGGATGTCGGTGACGTCGAACGTGCGGCCGGCGATGACGAGCTGCGCGCACTCCGCCACCAGCGCGATCGCGAACCCCGGCCAGAGCGCGCGCAGACCGCCCGAGGCGGACGCGCCGGACGCGCTTGACGCGCCGGGCGCGGGGGCCGCGGCCTGGCGCTCCGCGAACCACGCGCCGAGCGGGGCGTAGAGCAGCGCACCCACGCCGACGTCGGCGACGCTGTGCACCGTCATGAGCTGGGTGAGCTGCGCGAGCGGGATGAACGCCTGCGGCGTGAGCGCGTCGGTGATGGCACGCCACGACGTCACCGGGACGAACGGTCGCCAACTCCACGCGACGATGAGCGCCGCGAACGCCGGCAGTAGATAGGGGGCCTGGCGAGCGCCCGGCCCGTGCGTCGCGTCCATGTGGCGCGACCACGCGGCCGCGGCCACCGCCCCTGCCGCCGAGGCGAGCCCGTGCAACGCGACGGCCCACCCGAGCATGTCGCCGCCCGAGACGCCGCGCAGCAACTCGGCCAGCGCCCAACTCGGCGCGAGGACGCCCGCGACGAGCGCCGCCGCGGTCCAGCGGTGCGTCGCGCGCTCCATCAGCCAGAGCGTGAGGAGCGCACCGGCGGGGGCGAAGAGGAGCACGTCGGTGAGCGAGGGCAGGTCGCTCGCGTGTGCGGCGGCGTAGGCGACCGCGGCGCCCCAGCGGCGTCCGGGTCCGCCCCACACGCCCGGCACCCGGTCGGGGCGCCCGAGCGGCGAGAAGGCCTCGAGCCAGCACGCGATCGCGTACGGGACGGCCACGAAGAGGAGCGGCACCCCGCCGAGTCGCGCGAGCCACGGCGGCCGGTGGCGGCGCCGGGAGCGGCGCCAGGCGTCGCGCGCGCCGTAGGCCACGATGTTCGCGACGGCGGCGGCGCCGAGCAGGGCGCCGAGTCCGTTGGTGAGCACGTCGAGAATGCTCGACACGCGCACGGGCGAGAAGAGCTGCGCGGTTTCGGCGAGGAGTCCGAGCAGGAGACCGACTGCGCCGGCGATGGCGACCTCGCGGCGGAGGCGGCCGCCGGCGCTGGCGGCGCGCGCGGTCACGATCCAGACGACGCCGATGCCGCCGGTGAGCGCGACGTTGCGCAACCCGTCGAGGACGTCGGCGGCGCCGATGCTCGGGTGCAGCGCGCGGGCGAGGCGCGTGCTCGCGGCCGCGAGGTCGAGCGAGGGGTGGAGGTCGGAGAGGGTGCCGAACGCGAACGCGGCGACCGCCGCGGCGCGCACGGCCCACCCCCCCGCGCGGCTGAGGATCGCGCGTGGGAGGGGCGCCGCCGCGACGCGGGCGGCGGGTCGTCCGTTCGCGGCTCGCGTCAGGCGCCGCCGGCCGCGCCGCCCGACACGCTGATGTCGCCGTCACCCAGGCCGGCGTCTTCCACCAGGGGCGGGCTCGTTCGGTGTTCGCCGGCGGCCGCGATGATCGGCGCGGCGGCGTGCACGTCACCCGCGTTGGTGTCGCTGACGCCGTTGATGCTGCCGTCGCCGCGCGGGTCGCTCTGCCCCATCACGTTGAGCCCGCGGCGCTCGTCGTCGCTCACCGGGTCGCTCGCGGCCGGGGCGGTGCGCTCCTGCCACGCGCTCTTGCTGCCGTCCAGGGCCAGCCGATCGATCTCGCGGTCCTGGTCTCGGCGGCGGTGCGGGTCCTGCTGGTCGTCGGCCATCGTGTACGGCTCCTGTCCGTGGGGGAAGGCCGGTGCATGGGGCAAGCAGGGTGCCCGCGGCGCTGCGGAGGCGTTAGCGTCCCCGTCCCTGCCTCTCCCGCTTGCGATGCCCACGCTGCCCCGCCCCGCTCTCCGCGCGCTCCTCGCCGCCCCCGCGCTCGTCTCGCTCGTTGCCGCCCAGCCGGCTCCGAAGCCGGCGAGGGCGCCCAGGGCGGCGCGCCTGCCGTCCAGGGAGCGCGTCGCGATCCGGGCGCGCACCGCCGCGGCCCGCGACTCGGCGCGTGCGGCCGCCGGGACCGACACGCTCTGGCCGGTGAAGGGGTTGCCGGCCCCGCTCCCGGGGAGCGTGCTCCCGGGCAAGCGGATCCTCGCCTACTACGGCAACCCGCTGTCGAAGAAGATGGGCATCCTGGGTGAACTGCCGCCCGAGGCGATGCTCGCGCGGCTCGACCGCGAGACGGCGGCGTGGAACGCGGCCGACCCCGCGCACCCGGTGCAGCCGGCGCTGCAGTTGATCGTGAGCGTGGCCCAGGGCGCGCCGGGCAAGGACGGGATGTATCGCTACCGCGTGGTGCCCGCGCTCATCGAGAAGGTTTACGGCTGGGCGCACTCG
>CAWKNZ010000004.1:0-71513 GCA_963851265.1 uncultured Gemmatimonadales bacterium | reverse complement strand
CCACGGTTAGACGAGGCGCGAGAGTCGCGCGGACGGGCGCATTCACCCAAACTTCCCCTGACAGACGTACCGAATTTGTCGCGCGGTCGACTGTGCACCGCCTTTGCATCACGCTCGTGCCGCACGGCCCGCGGCGACACGTCTGTCGCTCGGCTTTGTTGTGCTGTCCCGACGCCATGCCTTCATCTCACGAGCTTCCGCACACGCCGTCGGCCGAGTCGTCCTCGGCCGACGTCCGTGCGGTCGCCCTACCGGTCGCCATGCCAGCCGCCCTGGTCGCCGATGCGCCCGCGCCCGACCCGCATGCCGCGACTGCCATGCGACTCGAGGCGCTCGGCCTGCTCGCCGGTGGCGTCGCGCACGACTTCAACAACATCCTGGCGGTCATCCGTGCCAACGTCGAGCTCGCGCGCGACGCGCTGCGGGGGCGCCCGCCCGACGTGCCGGTCGCGCTCTCCGACCTGGGCGAGGTGGACCGCGCGGTGGAGCGCGCGTCGGAGCTCGTCCGACAGCTGCTGGCCTTCGGCCGGCGCCAGCGCCTCGCCCCGGAGCCGCTCGACCTCAACGTCGTGATGCGCGAGACGCTCGCCCTCGTGCGCGTGCTCGTGGGCGACACCGTACAGATCGTCGTCCGGCCCGCGCACGGTCTGCCGCGCGTGCGTGCCGACCGGCCGCAGGTGGAGCAGGTGCTCGTGAGCCTCGTGCTCAACGGGCGCGATGCGATCGTCGACGCGCTATCGCGCGCGGGCACCGCCGAGCGTGGTCCCGGCGCGCCGCCGGTGGCCGGAACCCTCATCGTCGCCACGCGCTTGGCCGAAGTGCCCGCCGACGACGTCGCACGCCTGGGCGTGCCACGCGCCGGGCGCTACGCGTGCCTGCAGGTGCGCGACGACGGGATCGGGATGGACGCGGCCACGCGCGCCCGCATCTTCGAACCGTTCTTCACGACCAAGACGGTCGACCGGGGCGCCGGGCTCGGTCTCGCGGCCACCTGGGGCATCGTGCGGCAGTCGGGCGGCGGCATCCACGTCGACAGCGAGCCGGGGCTCGGCAGCTCCTTCACGGTCTACCTGCCCGCGCCCGAGGAGGCGGCCCTCGCTGCGCCCGACGCGGCGTCCGGCACCCCGGTCGACCCGCCGCCGACCGCCACGCCCCCGCAGTCGACCCCCGCGGTGCTCCCCGTGCGTGCGGACGACGCGCGCGGGTCCGGCGCGCGCGACGTGAGCGCACTCACCGTGCTGCTGGCCGAGGACGACCACGCGGTGCGGCGCGCGACCAGCCGCATTCTCCGCGGCGCCGGATACCAGGTCCTCGAGGCGGGCGACGGCCGCAGCGCCCTCGCGCTCTGGCAGGCCCGCGCCCGCGAGGTCGACGTCCTCGTGGCCGACCTCCGCATGCCTCACCTGCGGGGCGACGCGCTCGCGCGCGCGATCCGCGCCGACCGGCCCGAGCTGCCCGTCGTGTTCATGACGGGATTTGGTGAGGAACCGTTCCTCCACATCGTGCCGGACGACGGGCACGTCACCCCGCCGCGTCCCGACGGAGAGGTCGAGCTCGTCGACGTCCCGGTGCTCGCGAAGCCGTTCGGCGCCGCCGATCTGCTGGGGCACGTCGCCGCCTCGCTCGCGGCCCGCGCGGCTAGCTGAGCCGCGGGGCGCGCGGGCGGGTCAGGACGTCATCAGCCCGACCTCGTCGGCGCCGACGCCGGCGTGGACGGCCGCGTCCGCGTCACCCCGGTTCGCCGCGCTCCGGAGGGTGGCGGGCGCATCGTTCGCGGCTTCCGTGTGCGCGCGACGGCCCGTGAGGGCGTCGTGGAAGGCGGCACGGAGACTCGCGCCGCGGTCGCGGCGCACCTGGGACGGCCCGAGGTCGGCGTAGCGCCGGAGCAGGTTGCGGAACGCGTTCGCCGACGCGAAATCGAGGGTCAGCGCGACCTCGTCTACCGGCCGCCCTTCGCCGGCCAGCAGTTCGGCGGCGAGCAGGAGGCGGCACCAGATGGAGAGCGCGCGAGGCCCCGGCAGCCCCGCCTGGCGCATCCGTGCGGCGAGCGTCTGGCGGCTCACGCCGAGCGCGCGCGCGAGGGCCGGCACGTCGGGGGCGGCGGTGGCGTGCTCCAGGCTGTAGCGCAGGACGGGGAGCGCGGCCACGGGTACGAGTGGCATCACGTCGGCGAGCACGCGTTCGGCCGTCGAGCGCCGTCCGGCGCTGGCGAGCGCCGTGCGGAGCGTGTGCGCGACGTCGTCGATCCCTGCGACGACGAGTTCGTGGACTCCGGCGCGGGCGAGGGCGAGCACGTCGGCCGACATGCCCGGTTGTGCGGCGACGTGTCCCACTACCGGCACGTCCGGATGGCGCGCACGGAGCGCGCGCACGGCTTCTTCGGTGGGCACGCCGTCGGCGTCACGCGGCTCGACGACGACGAGGACGTAGGTGCGCGCGGCGAGCGCGTCCCGGAGCTCCGCGACGCGCGACACGACGCGCAGCGTGGCCTCGACCGGCGTGCCGGGCCCGCGCTGGCGCAGCGCCTCGGCCAGCCGGGCACCCGCGCCGCGATCGCGCACGAGGGCCAGCGCGACGGGCGCCTCGTGCCGGACGGGTACGTACGTGAGGGGCATCACCGAAACGCTCGCAGAACGCGACGCCGCGTGTGATCGGCTTCCGCCACGTGTGTACGGTCGAGGGCGCCGTGTGTCATCCTTTCGGCCCCTTCCTCTAGGAGCTTTCGATGCGCGTTTCGCCTGTCGCCGGTTTGGTTCGGATTTCCGCTCTCGCTGCCGCGGTGGCCATCCCGATGCTGGCCGCGTGCAGCAACGATCCGCTGTCGCCGACCGCGCAGACGTCGCGGGCGAGCAACAGCACGGCGCGCCGCGACACCGCGGTGGTCGCGAACTCGGGCGGGACGATCCCCTGGTTCGACGCCGCCCCGAAGTCGTCGGGCGGCACGATCCCCTGGTTCTAAACCGCGTTCAGTTTTCGCTTCGGCCGCGTCCGAGTTCGATGCGTCAGACGGGCGTCCCGGTCGCCGCACGCGCGACGATCCAGCCGCTGAAGCCGCGGTGCTCGTCAGCACGCGGCCAGCTCCCGGTACCGACTCACGGCGGGGAGCGTTTCGAGCGTGCGGAGGACCGCCCGCGCGCGGGGCGAGCGGCGACCCGCCGCGTCGACCGCGACGAGATCGCGGTCCGCGGCGCACGCGAGCGCGCCGGCGATCACCCGCTCGGCACGCGCGCTCACCTCGTGGAACTGGCCGGTCGTCGCGAGGGCCTGGGCGTGCGCGGCGTAGCGCATCGCCGCGTCGTCGCGGAACCCGTCGAACGCCTCGGCCAGCTCGACGAGGGCGCGCGCGTTCTCGAACTCCTGGCCCGAGCGTGCCACGGTACGCTCGACGTCGCGCGCGAGGAACTCCAGCACGCGGTGCTCGGCGAGTGCGGCCGCGGCGCGCGCGGCCGTGCCCAACGCGGGGAGGCGCAGGCGCGGCAGATCGGTGAGCTCGATCGCGCTCAGGCATGCCCCGAGCGCGGCGCGATGCGCACCGGCCTGTCGGCCGACCTCCGCGAGGTTGATCAGCGTCTCGGCCCGCTCGTGCACCGCGTCGTCCGGCAGCGCCCGCAGCGCCGCCCAGCCGTGCGAGAGCGCGGCGTCGAGGTCGCGTGCCGCGAACGCCGCGATGAGAAGGCCGTGATGACTCGCGCGGTAGAGGAACGCCGAGCCGGCCCGCGTGGCGAGGCGGAGCGCACGGCGGTAGAAGGTGCGGGCTTCCGGGTAGTTGCCGCGCATGCTCGCGAGCGCGCCGGCGCCCAGCAAGGCGCTCGCGGCCACGTCGGGCGCGTCGGCGAGGTTGGCGGCGCGTACCGCCATTCGGTACAACCGCGACGCGCAGGCGAGTGCCCCGAGCTGCCGCGCCACGCGGCCCTGCTGCGCCAACAGCAGCCCGCGATTCCGCGCGTCGAGCAGGGGCCGGAACGCTTGCCGCATCGCTGCGAGCGTGCTGAACGCGAGCAGGAACGCACCGGCCTGCTCCTGCTGGGCGACGAGCGACTGCAACGCGCCGATCGCCGCGCGCGTCGTCTCGGTCGGCGCCCCGTCCGAGGCCAGCTGCGTCGCCAGGTGGACGACGGCATCGACCGCATCGGCGGCCGTTGCGCGCGGCCGGTCGTCGCCGCCGTCCACTCGCGGCGCGCCGAGCGTCGCCGCCGCCGTGCGCGCGCCGCCGTGGCACACCGCGGCGCGCTCGGCGCGGGGAAGCGTCGCGGCGCGCGCGAGCGCGTGGGCGATCAACAGCCACGCGTCGTCGGATGGGCCGAGTGGCGCGCGGTCGTTGAGCCGCGCGACGTCCGCGGCGTACGCCTCGTACGGCGCGAGCGGAGCGAGCAGCACGTCGGGGCTGATCTTCGGACGCACGTCCGGGCAGGCGCTGCTGGGCACGACAGCGGGCATGCGAAAGCTCGGGTTCCGGAGGCGGAGGGGCGCCATTCGAGACGCGCGCCCAGGTTTGAAGAACCATACCAGCACTCTCACCCGGCGCCTAGAGCGTGCATCGTGCCGTCCACCGGCAGCGTGAGGTCGTGAGCGCGTACGTCCCGATCCTGGCGACGGACCACAGTCGCCTCGAGGGCCTCGCGGCCGCGCCCGAAGCGGCGAAGACTCGGCTCACGCCGCTGTTCGACGTCACGCCGCCGCCGCGAGGGCGGAGCCTCGAGGCGCACCTGGATGCGCTCGTCGACGCGGTCGACCGGGCGTTCGGCGCGCGCCACGCCCTCGCGGATGCGGGCGACGCCGGCAGTGAGCGCGGCGACGACTGCGCGCGCGCGGCCGACGGGCGCATCCACCTCGCCTACCTGCTCGACGCGGCGCGGGCGCACGGGCTCGCGCTCGTGCCGGTCACCGGACTCCGACGTCCCGAGGCGTACCAGCTTGCCGTCGCGGACGCGGCGGGTGTCGACCGGCGCGGCATCGCGCTCCGCCTGCAGCGCCCCGATTTCCGGGATCGCGGTTCCTGCGACACGTGTCCTCTGGACGCGCGCGCCCTCGCCGTGCTCGACGCCATCGGCGTCGCGCCCGACGAAACCGACCTGGTGCTCGACTTCGGTGGCGTCACGGCGGGACACCTCGCCGCGTACGCGAACGCCGCGCGCGCGGCGCTCGCCTCGCTCACCCGCGACGTGGCGTGGCGCAGCGTGACCATCGCGGCGGCCACGCAGCTCGCGGCGGACGGGCGCGGCGTCGCACGCGGCCCCCGCGCCGTGCCCCGCACCGACTGGCTGCTCTGGCGCGCGCTCACCGCGGGCGGCGTCGCCGCGCCCGCGCTCGGGCACTACGCGCACGCGGGGGCGCTGCGCTTCGGCGACTACGGCCCGCTCCTGTACGGCCCCCATCCCGTACGCCCCGACGGTGCCGCGGAGTGGGTGGGCTACGCGCACGGCGCCGAGTGGCTCGTGCGCGACGTCGTCGGCGACGCGCACCGCGCGGAAGGGTTCCGCGCGGACGCGTCGCGCCCCGAAGTCGCCCGCCCCGACCCGTACTGGGCGGACGGGCACCGCCGTTCGGTGCGCGTGCTCCGCGAACCATCGACCGCGTCGGCCGATCTTCTCGGACCGGTGCCGTGCACGGAACCGCTCGCGGGCGTGTGGCCCGCGGCGAACGTCTCCGAGTTCTGGCGCGGGACGGCCGAACGTGCGACCTGGCGCGCCGCCGCCGTCACGCACCACCTCACGATCGCCGTAGAACAGCTCGCGCCGTCCGCGGCGACAGCGCCGACGCCTCCGGCACCGCACGCCGCGGACGGCGCCTGACCGCGCGTGCCTCTCACGCCACCTCTTTCGTCCAGCCGTCATGTCGCCACGTGAGCCCACCACGGGCGGGCCGCGGCCGCCCGCCCCGCACCCCGTGCGTCCGAACACCGCACGTGCGAACGCGCCGCGCGCGCGTGATCGCCGCGCCCGCCGGCCGGCTCCTCGCGGCCGCGAGGCGGACGGGCCGGCCGGACCGCATGGGGCCACGACTCGGCTCCGGACGTACGTGCTGCTCGCCGTGGGCGAGGCGTCCGGCCTGACGGAGTTCGCGCGGCCCCTCGGCACGCTCGCCGCCGCGACGCGCACGATGGCGCGGGCCGCCGGCTGTGTGCTCCACGCCGACGTCGCGCCGGCCGACCTGCGTGCCGTCGCCGCCGGGAGCGCCCCGGCCGGCTACCTCGCCCGGGCGCTCGCGCTCGACGGCAAACGCCTGCTGCGCGATCCCCGCAGTGGCGCAGCCAGCAGCGACACGGCGAGCCGCGACACGGCGAGCCGCGATACGGTCCGCCACGACACGTTCGGCCGCGGCGCATTCGACGGCTTCGAAGGCACCGCATGACAGGTCGCGGACGGGCGCTTGGACAGGTTCCGGGCGACGTGCCCGGACGGGCGCCGTGACGGGCCCTCGCCGCGGTGTGCGCCCCACCGCGCTCGTCACGGGGGCGTCGCGCGGCATCGGGCGTGCGATCGCGCGCCACCTCGCGGCCACGCACGACGTCGTGGCCGTCGCCCGCTCGGCTGACGACCTCAGCACGCTCGCCGCCGCGGTCGACGCCCCGGACGGCCGCGTCGACACGATCGTGGCCGACGTCGGCGATCCGGGCGCCGGCGCGGTGCTCGCGGCCGCGCTCGGCGACCGCGCGGTGGACGTACTGGTGCACAACGCGGGCGTCGGCGTACTCAAGCCCTTGCTGGAGCTCACGCCCGACGAGTGGCGGCGGATGATCGACGTGAACGTGAACGCGCTCTACCACGTGACGCACGCGGTGCTCCCCGGCATGGTCGCGCGCGAGCGGGGGCACGTCGTGCTCGTCGGTTCGATCGCCGGGCGCAGCGCGTTCGCGGGCGGCGCGGCGTACGCGGCCTCGAAGGCGTTCGGCATGAGCTTCGCGGAATCGCTGCTGATGGAAGTGCGCGATGCGGGCGTCAAGGTGAGCGTGGTGAGCCCGGGGTCGGTGAACACCGGATTCTCGGGGCGCACGAAGCCCGCGCCCGGAGCGCCGGGTGCCGGCCCCGACTGGCAACTCGCGCCCGAGGACGTGGCGGCAGCGGTGGCGTACGCCGTGGCGACGCCGCCCGGGGTGCTGGTGCATCGGGTCGAAGTGCGGGCATTATCCCCGAAGCGCGCGCGCGGCTGATCGCCGCGGGTCGGGCGCGCTCCCACCCCGCCCCGATCGCGCATGCGCACCTCGTTCGTCGCCCTGGCCGCCCTCGCGGCCGCCCCGCTCGTCCCCGCCGCCGGCCGCGCCCAGCGCGCCGACCGCGACCCGTCCGTGGTGCACGAGTTCGTCATCCAGAACTTCCGCACCGAGAGCGGGACGGTGCTGCCGCAGGCGCACGTCGTCTACGGCACCTACGGCCACCTCAATGCGCGGCGCGACAACGCGGTCCTGCTGCCGTCGCACTACATGGCCACGCACCGCGGCTACGAGTGGCTCATCGGCCCCGGGCGCGCGCTCGACACGACCAAACTCTTTCTCGTCGCCACGGAGCTGTTCGGCAACGGGCACTCGTCGTCGCCGAGCAACACGCCCGAGCCGTTCCACGGGCCGCGGTTCCCGGTGACGACGATCCGCGACAACGTCGAGGCGGTGCACCGGCTGCTCGTCGATTCGTTAGGCGTGACGCACCTCCGGGCGGTGGTCGGCTTCTCGATGGGCGCGCAGCAGGCGTTCCAGTGGGCGGTGAGTTATCCGGACTTCATGGACCGCGCGGTCGCCACGTCGGGCACGGCCAAGACGTACCCGCACGGCGTGGTGCGGCTGGAGGGGCAGATCGCCGCGATCGCGGCCGACGCGACGTTCAACGGCGGGGACTACACGGCGCCCCCGGAGAAGGGGCTCCAGGCGTTCGCGGTGGTGTGGACCGGGTGGCTGTACTCGCAGGAGTGGTGGCGGCGCGGGCTCTGGAAGGCGGGCGCCCCGGCGGGAACCACCCTCATGCAGGTGATCGACAACTACCGCCTGCACTTCATCCCCGGCGCCGACGCGAACGACCTGATCCTCCAGATGCGGACCTGGGAGCACCACGACGTCGGCGCCACGCCGGGGATGGGCGGCGACGTCGAGCGCGCGCTGCGGTCGATCCGCGTGCCCTTCCTCTACATGCCGTCCGAGACGGACCTGTACTTTCCGTTAGGCGACGCGCGGTACGAGCAGGCGTTCATCCCGCGCGTGACGTTCGCGCCGATCCCGTCGCTCTGGGGGCACACGGCAGGGGCGGCGAGCAATCCGGAGGACGGGAGGTTCTTGAACGAGAAGATCGGGGCGTTTTTGGCCGCGGGGAGCGCGGGGGGCACATCGCCTGGCGGGGTGTCGCGCGGGGGGCCGTAACGGGCCGGGGATGAACGCCCCGGGGATGAGACGGCTGGGGATTCGTGCTGATTGACGATAGGACGGGAGGGGCGACGACGCTGGAAAGGGCAACGGCCAGACCGTCCCTACCCGCGGCCGTATCGCCCCTGCGGTCGTATCCCCGGCTGTAGAATCCCCGCAGGTTCATCCCCGGCCTCGGCGTTCGGTCAGCACCGATCCCCGGCCGTTCACGGCCCGGCGCACCACGCCCTCCTCACCGCCCCCCATCCATGCGCGCCTTTCGCTCCCTCTCCGCGCTCGCCCTCGTCGCCGCCCTCGTCGCCCCCGCGTCCCGCTCCGCCCACGCGCAGGCGCCGACCGCCGAGCGCGCCGCGCTCGACTCGGCGTTCACGCGGCAGGAGGTGATGGTCCCCATGCGGGACGGCGTGCGCCTGTTCACCGTGGTCCTCACGCCGCGGCACGCGCCCGCGCCCGGCGCACTGCCGATCATCCTCTCGCGCACGCCCTACGGCACCAACAACTGGGGCGGCACGTCGGGCATCCTGTACGGCTTCCGCGAGCTGATGGCCGACGGCTACATCTTCGCGTTCCAGGACATCCGCGGCCGGCACCAGAGCGAGGGCGCGTACGTGATGAACCACCCGCCCCAGGACCACCGCGACCCGAAGGCGATCGACGAGAGCACCGACGCCTACGACACCATCGACTGGCTCGTGAAACACGTGCCGGGCAACAACGGGCGCGTGGGCGAGCTGGGGATCTCGTACCCCGGGTGGCTGACCAACATGGCGACCATCGACCCGCACCCCGCGCTCAAGGCGGTGAGCCCGCAGGCCACGATGGGCGACGGCTGGATCGGCGACGACTTCTTCCACAACGGCGCGTTCCGGCTGTCGGTGGGGCTGGAGTACGCCTGGCAGATGGAGGCGAGCAGCGACGAGAGCGTGGTCCCCGCGCCCGCGCGCTACGACACCTACGAGTGGTACCGCTCGTACCCCACCCTCGCCGCGCTCGGCCGCTCGATCGGCGCTGAGCGGTGGCCGAGCTGGCGGATGTTCGCCGCGCACCCGGCGTACGACACCACGTGGCAGGCGCGGTCCGTGACGCGGGTGCTCACGCACACCACCGTCCCGACGCTCACCGTGGGCGGGTTCTGGGACCAGGAGGACGTGTACGGCCCGCAGGCGACCTACCGCGCGCTCGAGCGCACGGATTCGGCGCACATCAACCACGTCGTGCTCGGGCCGTGGTACCACGGCGAGTGGTTCATCGAGGCGGGCGACTCGTTAGGCAACGTCCACTTCGGCGAGCCCACGGCCGCGGAGTTCCGGCGCGACGTCGAGGCGAAGTGGTTCGCCCACTACCTGCGCGGGACGGGGGACGGCCGGTTCGCCGAGGCGACGGTGTACGACGCGGGTGCGCGGCGGTGGCGGACGTACGACCGCTGGCCGGCCGCGGGCGCGCGGCCCGTGAAGCTCTACCTGCGCGCGGGCGGCGCGCTCTCGCTCGCCGCCCCCGCGGCGAGCGAGGCCGCCGACGCGTTCGTCAGCGACCCGGCGCACCCGGTGCCCTACCGCCCGCGCCCGGTCGAGTGGGAGTACGACCCGCGGGGCTCGCGCTGGACGCGCTGGCGCACCGAGGACCAGCGCTTCGTCGAGGGTCGCCCCGACGTGCTGTCGTGGTCGACGGGGCGGCTGGACCACGACATGACGGTGGCCGGCGACGTCACCGCCCACCTGTTCGCGTCGACCACGGGCACCGACGCCGACTGGGTGGTGAAGCTGATCGACGTCTACCCCGACTCGGTCGCCGACCGGCCGGCGATGGGCGGCTACGAGCTGATGGTGGCGAGCGAGATCACGCGCGGGCGCTACCGCCAGAGCCGCGAGCACCCCGCGCCGCTCGCGCCTAACGCGATGCTCGCGTACACGGTCGACCTGCACCAGCAGGCGTACACGTTCAAGGCGGGACACCGGATCATGGTGCAGGTGCAGAGCTCGTGGTTCCCGCTCTACGACCGCAACCCGCAGACCTTCGTGCCCAACATCTTCCACGCGCGGGCGGAGGACTACCGCGCCCAGACGCACCGCGTCGCGCACACGCCCGCGGCGCCGTCGAACGTGGAGGTGTTGGCGCTGCCGTGAGGCGGGCGAGTAGCTTTCTCGGCAGCCGCCTACCCTTGGAGGAGCGATGGCCACCGCCGTCACCACCGGACGTCTCACCGCCAGTGAGTACTCCGACGCGCCCGAAGTCCCCGACCGGGCGGAACTCGTGCACGGGACGGTGCACGTGATGGCGCCGGCCGCGTCGTTCGTCCGGGCCGGGCGCCTGCCCTCCGCCTTCGGGCCGTGGGGGTGCGTCCGCCTGGCGCCCGACCTCGGCGACCGCACCGCGGAGGTCCACGCGCCCGATGGGGTGATGCGCACGGTCGCCGCGAGCTGACCTGCCGTGGCCGCCTCCGTCCCGCCGGTGGTCCGCGCCCCCCGCGGCGCGACCCGCACCGCCCGCGGCTGGATCCAGGAGGCCGCGAAGCGGATGCTCATGAACAACCTCGACCCCGAGGTGGCCGAGCACCCGGAACAGCTCATCGTCTACGGCGGGCGGGGCAAGGCGGCGCGCGACTGGGAGAGCTACCACCGCATCGTGGCCACGCTCGACCGGCTCGGCGACGACGAGACCCTTCTCGTCCAGAGCGGCAAGCCGGTCGCGGTGCTCGAGACGCACCCCATGGCGCCGCGCGTGCTCATCGCCAACTCCAACCTCGTGCCCAGGTGGGCGACGTGGGAGGAGTTCGACCGACTGGACGCGTTAGGCCTCACGATGTACGGGCAGATGACGGCCGGCTCGTGGATCTACATCGGCACGCAGGGGATCCTGCAGGGCACGTACGAGACGTTCGCGTCGGCCGCGGCCAAGCATTTCGGCGGCACGCTCGCCGGCACGATCACCCTCACCGCGGGGCTCGGCGGGATGGGCGGGGCGCAGCCGCTCGCGGTGACGATGGCCGGGGGCGTCGCGCTCTGCGTCGAGGTCGACCCGTCGCGCATCCGCCGCCGGCTCGACACGCGCTACCTCGACGAGGCCGCCACCTCGCTCGACGACGCGGTGCGCCGCGCGGAGGCGGCCCGGCGCGAGCGGCGTGCCCTGTCGATCGGGCTGTTAGGCAATGCGGCCGAGGTGCTGCCGCGGCTCGTCGCGATGGGGTTCACCCCCGACCTCGTGACCGACCAGACGAGCGCGCACGACCCGATGATCGGCTACCTGCCGCCGGCGGGGGCGGACGAGGACGTCGCCCGCCTGCGCGCCGAGGCGCCCGCGGAGTACCTCGCGCGGGCGCGGGGCGCGATGGCCGCGCACGTGCGCGCGATGCTTGAGATGCGCCGCCGCGGCGCGGTCGCCTTCGACTACGGCAACAACCTGCGCGCGCAGGCGAAGCTGGCCGGCGTGGACGACGCGTTCGACTATCCAGGGTTCGTGCCCGCCTTCATCCGCGACTCGTTCTGCGAGGGGCGCGGGCCGTTCCGCTGGGTCGCGCTCTCGGGCGACCCGGCCGACATCGCGGTCACCGACCGCGCGCTGCTCGACCTCTTTCCCGACGACGCGCGGCTGCAGCAGTGGCTGGGCTGGGCGGGTGAGCGCATCGCGTTCCAGGGGCTTCCCGCGCGCATCTGCTGGCTCGGCTACCGCGAGCGCGACCGCGCGGGGCTGCTGTTCAACCAGATGGTGCGCGACGGGCGGGTGAAGGCGCCGATCGTGATCGGGCGCGACCACCTCGACGCGGGGTCGGTGGCGAGCCCGTACCGCGAGACCGAGGGGATGCTCGACGGCTCGGACGCGGTGAGCGACTGGGCGCTGCTGAACTTCGCCGTCGGCGTGGCGAGCGGCGCGGCGTGGATGAGCTTCCACCACGGCGGCGGTGTGGGCATGGGCTACAGCCAGCACGCGGGACTCGTCGCGGTCGCCGACGGCTCGCGCGAGGCGGACGAGCGGCTCCGGCGCTGTCTGACCAACGATCCGGCGATGGGCGTCGTGCGGCACGCGGACGCGGGGTACGACCTGGCGCGCCGCGTCGCGCGCGAGCGCGGGCTGGACCTGCCGAGCGTGGACCCGCGCGTGGCCGGCGACCCGGCGTAAGCGTGGCGGCCGACGGGCCGCTGACGCTCGCCGTCGCCGGCGCAGGCGCGTTCCCCACGCCAGCCCGCGCGCAGGTGCTCTGGCTGGGCCTCGCTTCCGACGCCGCGCTCGACGCGCTCGCCCGGCGCGTCGACGACGCGTGCGCGGCGTCGGGCCTCGGTCGCGAGACGCGCCCGTTCCGCGCGCACCTCACCGTCGCCCGCCTGCGCCGCGGCGCGCGGGTCGACCGGGCCGCGCTCGCCCCGGCCCTGGCCGCCGTGCGCGCGCCCGACCCCTTCGTCGTCCGGAGCGTCGATCTCGTCGCGAGCACGCTCACCCGCGCCGGCGCGCGGCACGACGTCCTCGCGCGGTTCGCGCTCGGCGCGCTCGGCTCCGCGGCGCGGGGTGATGGGTGAGGCGGGCACGGCCGCGCGTTATCGTACCGGCCGTGCCCCTCCTTCCCTTCGCCGGCATCCCGACCTTCGCCCGCGCCGCGCACGCGCCGCTCGGCGCCGCGTGGCGGGCGGACGTCGCGGTGCTCGGGGTGCCGTTCGACGCCGCGGTGGGCTTCCGCCCCGGGCAGCGCTTCGCGCCGCGCGCCGTCCGCGAGGCGTCGCTCCGCTACGCGCTGCCGCCCGAAGGGTTCTACGACCTGCGCACCGATCGGGTCCGCCTGGCCGGGCTCACCCTCGTCGACGCGGGCGACGTGGACCTGCCGAGCCTCGAGCCCGAGCTGGCGCGCGCGCGCATCGAGGCCGACGCGCGGGCGCTGCGCGCGCGGGCGACGCTCCCGATCTTCGTCGGCGGCGACCACAGCGTGACCGCGTCCACGCTCCGCGCGTTCGACGACGTGCCCGCGTTGCACGTCGTGCAACTCGACGCCCACCTGGATTTCACCGACGTGCGCAACGACACGCGCTGGTCCAACTCGAGCCCGTTTCGCCGCGCGGCGGAGCTGGTGCCCGGGCTGGCACGGGTGACGACGTTGGGCCTGCGCGGGTTGCGGTTCGACCGCGAGGCGGTGGCGGCGGCCCGGGCGCGTGGCCACGTGCTCGTGCCGATGTGGGAGTTGGAGGATGACGCGGCGGTCGCGGCCGCGCTCGATCGACTGCCGCGCGGCGAGCAGGTGTATCTGTCGCTCGACGTCGACGCGCTCGACCCGGCGATCATGCCCGGGACGTCGAGCCCCGAGCCGGACGGGATGACCGCGGCGCTCGCGCGTCGCATCGTCGAGGCGACCGCGCGGCGGAACGCGGTGGTGGGCGCCGACCTCGTCGAGCTGGCGCCGGGGCTGGACGCGAGCGGCAACAGCGCGCTTCTCGCCGCGCGGTTGGTGATGGACGTGATCGGGGCGGTGTTCGGGTGAGCGACCCATCGTCTCGTCCGCCGGCCGCCGACCTCCTCGTCGCCGGCGTCGGCCAGCTCGCCACGCCGTTCGGCCCCGGCCCGCACCGCGGCGCGTCCCAGCGCGCGCTCCGCATCGTGCCCGACGCCGTGCTCGCCGTCCGTGACGGCCGCGTGACCTACGCCGGCCCAGCCCGCGACTGGCGCGGCGAGGCGCGCGTCACCGTGGACGCCGGCGGTGCGGCCGTCGTGCCCGGGCTCGTCGACCCGCACACGCATCTCGTGTGGGCGGGAGACCGGCTCGCCGACTTCGACGCGCGCGCGGCGGGGGTCGCGTACGAGGCCATCCTCGCGCGCGGCGGCG
Organism: uncultured Gemmatimonadales bacterium; assembly: GCA_963851265.1. Taxonomy (GTDB): domain Bacteria; phylum Gemmatimonadota; class Gemmatimonadetes; order Gemmatimonadales; family Gemmatimonadaceae; genus BPUI01. The sequence goes on along the minus strand of CAWKNZ010000004.1, from coordinate 57,366 downwards.
GCATCCGCCACACCGTGCGCGAGACCGCGGCGGCGGGCGTCGACGCGCTCGTCGACGCGGCACGGCCCCGGCTCGCCGCGCTCGCGCGCGAGGGCGCGACGACGGTCGAGGTGAAGTCGGGCTACGGCTTCGCGCCCGACGCGGAGCTGCGGTCGCTCGAGGCGATCGCGCGCCTGAGCGGACCGTCGGACGCGGCCGCGCCCGGGAGACCGGCGGTCGTCGCCACGCTGCTTGTCCACCTGCCCCCGGCGGACGGCGCGGAGCGCGCGGCCTACGTCGCGGCGGTGGTCCGATCGCTCGTGCCCGAGGTGGCGCGACGCGGCCTCGCGTCCGCGGTCGACGTGTTCGTCGAGCGCGAGGCGTTCACCTTGGGCGAGGCCGATGCGATGCTCGCGGCGGCGCGCGCGCACGGACTCGCGGTCACGCTGCACGCCGACCAGTTTCACGCGGTGGGCGGCGTCGAACTCGCCGTGCGTCACCGCGCGCGCTCCGTCGACCACCTCGAAGCGTCGGGGCCGGCGCAGGTGGCGGCGCTCGCTGCCGCGTCTACGGTCGCGACGGTGCTTCCCGGCGTGACGCTCCACCTCGGCCTGCCGCCCGCGCCCGCGCGCGCCCTCGTGGACGCCGGCGCGGCCGTCGCGGTCGGGACCGATTGCAACCCCGGGTCGAGCCCCCTCTTCTCACCCGCCCTCGCGATGGCCCTCGCCGTACGCCTCAACCGCCTCACCCCCGCCGAGACGCTCGTCGCGGCCACCGCCAACGCGGCCGCCGCGTTAGGCCTCGCCGACCGCGGGTGGCTCGGGCCCGGCGCGCGCGCCGACCTGCTCGTGCTGGACGCGGGCGACTGGCGCGAGCTGCCCTACGCGCTCGGGCGTTCGGTGGTGGCGCGGGTGTTCGCCGCCGGGGGCGAGCTGCCGTCGGCGGTGGGCGCCGCGGCGGGGGCGGGCGCGTGACGGGGCCGCGCGCCGGTGCACCGGCGGCCGGTGCGCCGACGACCGCCGTCGCGCCCGCCGCTGTGGCACCCGTCATCGTCGGCGAGCCGATCGGGATCGCGGACGTGGTGCGCGTCGCCCGCGGTCGCGCGCCCGTCGCGCTCGCCCCCGCCGCGCTCGCGCGGGTGCGCGCGAGCCGCGCGTTCGTCGAGCGGATCGTCGCAGAGGGGCGTACGGCGTACGGCATCAACACCGGGTTCGGGCGGCTCGCGCAGGTGCGCATCGCGTCCGAGGACGTCCGCGCCCTGCAGCGGCACCTGGTGCTCTCGCACGCGGTGGGCGTGGGCGCGCCGCTGCCGACCGAGGTCGTGCGCGCGATGCTGCTGCTGCGCGCACAGAGCCTCGCCGTGGGCCACAGTGGCGTGCGCCCCGCGACGCTGCAGCTCCTCCTCGACTGCCTCGACCGCGGGGTGCACCCCGTGGTGCCGGCGCAGGGCTCGGTCGGAGCGAGCGGCGATCTCGCGCCGCTCGCACACGTCGCGCTCGCGCTCATCGGCGAGGGGGAGGCGGAGGTGGACGGTGCGGTGCTCCCCGCGGCCGACGCGCTCGCGCGCGTCGGGCTCGCGCCGGCCGTTCTCGAGGCCAAGGAGGGGCTCGCGCTCGTCAACGGCACGCAGGCGATGACCGCGTTGGGCATCCTCGCCATCGCCGACGGCCTCGCGCTGGCGACGTGCGCGGACGTGGCGGGGGCGATGACACTCGAAGCGCTGCAGGGCACGCTCGCCGCGTTCGACCCGCGCGTGGCCGAACTGCGGCCGCATCCGGGCGCGGCCGCGGCCGCGGAGAACGTGCGGCGGCTGGGCGCGGGGAGCGCGATCCACGCCGCGCACGCGAGCTGCCCCAAGGTGCAGGACGCCTACAGCCTGCGGTGCATCCCGCAGGTCCACGGCGCCACGCGGGATGCGCTCGCCCACGCGGCCGAGGTGCTCACGCGCGAGGCGAACAGCGTCACCGACAACCCGCTCCTCTTTCCGGACGACGAGGGTGCTGGGCGCCCGCGCTCGGCAGGCTCCGCAGGTTCGGCCGGCACCGTCGTGTCGGCCGGCAACTTCCACGGGCAGCCCGTGGCGCTCGCGATGGACTACGCGAAGTTGGCGATCGCCGAACTGGCGAACATCGCCGAGCGGCGCGTGGCGCACCTGATGGACCCCGGGGTCTCGGACGGTCTGCCGGCGTTTCTGACGCCGCGCCAGGGGCTGCACTCCGGGCTGATGATCGTGCAGTACACGGCCGCGAGCCTGGTGAGCGAGAACAAGGTGCTCGCGCACCCGGCGAGCGCCGACAGCATTCCGACGAGTGCGAACCAGGAAGACCACGTGTCGATGGGCACGACGAGCGCGCGCCACGCCCGGCAGGTGGTCGAGCACGCGCAGTGGGTGGTGGCGATCGAGCTGCTGTGCGCGGCACAGGCGCTCGACCTTCGGGCGCCGCTGGCGCCGGCGCCGGGCACGGGGGCGGCGCGGGCGGCGATCCGGGCGGTGGTGCCCACGCTCGACGGCGACCGGGCGCTGCAGGCGGACCTGCGCGCGGTGCACGCGCTGGTGGTCGGTGGCGGCGTGGTGCGGGCGGCGGAGGCGGAGGTGGGCGCGCTCCGGTAGAACCCTGTCGGGCGCACGGCGGCCGTTGCGCGGCGTCGGTTGCCCGCTGTCGGACCGAGCCGTAACTTTGTGCGGTGGCACGCCGGACGGGGCTCTCGCGCTCGCGAGAGCCCTTTTGATGTTCGCGCATCTAACATCCGGCTATCTGGAACACGGCGCGGGGCTCGCGCGGGAGACGGACGTGATTGACGACGATGAAGAAGGCGTGGGTGGCGCGACCGCGTCGCGCTGGGAAGACCGGCCGACGGCGCAGCAGCGCACCGGCGTCCAGCACGCGGTGAACGCCCTACTCGACGCCCTCGCGCCCGAGCGCCCGCCGGCCCGGGGCGGCGAGACCACGCCCGAGGTGCAGCGCGTGCGGACGCCGCGCGGGTGCATCCTGCAGGGGGCGGCGCGCGCGGTGAGCGTGTCGTGGTTCCCGCCGGGGGCGTCCGACCTGCAGCTCGGCGAGTTGCAGATCGTGACGTGGCGCGGGCGGGTCGCGCGGCCGGGCGCCGCGCGCGCGCCGGGCGCGGTCGGCGGCGCCGAAACGCTCGCACAGGAGATCCTCACGCCGGCGCTCGCCGACGGGGTGTGGGAGTGGAAGGCGGCGGACGGGGCGCGCTACACGCGCGACGTGCTCGCGGCGCGTTGCGAGGCGATGCTGATCGGCTGAGCCGATCCGCGCAGCCGCTTTGCAGCCGCTTTGCCGCGCCGCTCAGCGGGTCAGGGCCCGCCCGCCGCGTCGTCGGCCGCGTCGTCGGCCCCGGGAATCACGGTGATCGGACGGCCGTACTCATCGAAGCCCGGCTCCGAGCTGCCGCCGTCGTCGCGGCCTTCCTCGCGACGCTTCAGCTTTTCTTCCTTCTTGTTCTTGCGTTCGAGCTCTTTCTGGCGCTTTTCGAAACCGTAGTTGGGCTTTCGGGCCACGTGGCGGACTCCGCGGGTCGGTGGTGGTGGAGCGCGCGGCGCCCCGGGACGTCTCAACCTAGCGGCAACGGGACCGGTCCGTAGCCCGGACCGGCTCGGCCCGCTTCTTCCAACGCGGCGGCGCATGCACGTCCGTGCGGTCGACCCCGATGACGTTCCGGCACTCGCCGACGCGGAAGCCGCGCCCCCGGCCGGCGCGCCGCACGGACCGGCGCTCGCCAGTGCGAGCGCCGAGCGGCTCGAGCGGTTGGCCGAGCTGCACGCGCGCCTGATCGCGGACGGCGGCCGCGCGCTCCTCGTGGTGCTCCAGGCGCGCGACGCCGGCGGCAAGGACGGCACGGTGCGCCACGTGTTCAGCGGCCTCAACCCGCAGGCGTGCCAGGTGACCGGGTTCGGCGTGCCGGTGGGCGCGGAGGCGCGGCACGACTTCCTGTGGCGCGCGCACGTCGCGTGTCCGCCGCGGGGCACGGTCGGCATCTTCAACCGCTCGTATTACGAGGACGTGCTCGCGGTGCGCGTGCGCAAGCTCGCGCCCGAGGCGGTGTGGTCGCGGCGTTACCGGCACATCGTCGAGTTCGAGCGGATGCTGGACGACGAGGGGACGGCCGTGGTCAAGCTGTTCCTGCACGTCTCGCGCGCGGAGCAGGCGCAGCGGTTGCGCGCGCGGCTCGACGAGCCTGCCAAGCAGTACAAGTACAACGCCGGGGACCTCGACGACCGCGCGCGATGGGACGAGTACACGCGCGCCTACCGCGACGTGCTGCGGAAGACGAGCACCGCGCGCGCTCCGTGGTACGTGGTGCCGGCCGACAGCAAGAAGCTGCGGAACTACCTCGTGGCCGGGGTGCTGGTGCGCGCGCTCGAGGCGATCGACCCCGAGCCGCGCGTGCTGCCCGCCGAGCGGGCGGCGGCGCTGCGGGCCGACCTCGACGCGCGGCTCGCGGCGGAGGGCGACGGGGGCGGCGCCTAACGCCGCCCCCGCGCGCCCCGTGCTCCGCGGTCAGAAGCGGAGCGCGAGGTAGCGGTACGAGGCCGTGTACTCCTGGTTGAACTGCTTGGGGCCCTGGAGCCACGCGCCGTAGACGCCGCCGTTGAAGACTGCGTCGGCCTTGGTGTAGTACGACGCGTCGCCGGTCTGCTTGGCGACGAACGCGTAACCGGACGAGATCATGTTGTTGAGGTCCGCCGCGCCGGGCGCGCCACCCGCTTCGCCCGTGCTCGCACAGTATCCTTCGAGATACGTGAACGCGGACGACGTCGAGTACCAGTCGTTCGCCCACATGTAGTCGACGGCTTTCTTCACCGACGTGACGATGCGTGCGTCCGCCTGGACCGACGTGTAGTAACGGATGAGTGCGTCGTCCAGCATACCCACCATGTACGGCTTGTTGTAGCCGCACTGGTTGGGCCAGTGGTACGCGCCGTCGCCGTCCTGCGTCGTCAGAATGCGGCTCTCGAGCTGCGGCAGGATGGCGGCATAGTTGTATCCGCCGGGGCTCGTCACCTTGAGCAGGTATGCGTCGAGCACGGCGGTGAGCACGCGCGCCGAGGTCCGGCTGTCGCCGTTCGCGTCGCCGTGGTTGCCGGCCACCCAGTACCCCCAGGAGTTCGGGTTCCCCATGCCGTCGGCGACCTTCGCGACGGTCGTCGCGGACTGCTGATCGCCGGTGACGAGCGCGTGCAGCGCGACGCCGTCGATCATCATGTTGTAGGCCGGCGGCGCGTAATTCGTATTGGTGAGGTACGTCCTCGCGGCGATCGCGAGCTTGTTGGCGCGGTCGAGGTACGTCGCGTTGCCGGTGCGCGCCCACCACACGTAGTAGATCATCGCGCGGTCGTAGAAATTGGCGTCGAACGACGTGCTGTCGGCCGTCCAGTGGCTGTTGGCGTAGGTCGCGAAGTCGGATTCGTACCGCGCGTACGCTCCACCCTTCGCCTGGATCGCGGCCACATTCGCGACGTTGGACGCGCCCACGAAGGCGAGCACCTGCGCGGGCGTGCCCGTGGGTGCCGTCACCGCCGGCGGCGTTGCCGTCACGGGCGCGGTGTGCTCGTCCCAGGTCTGGTTGGGTCCGCCGTAGCAGTCCCAGAGCTGGAGCACGGTGCCGTTCGCGGTGCGGCCCCAGGGCGCGTCGACGCAGCGGCCGTTGATGCCGACGATGCGGCCGTCGGTCGTGCCGCTCCAGTGCTGGCTCGCCGTGCCGTTGCACGTCCAGACGATCAGGACGTCGCCGTTGCGGCCCGCGCCGCCGGCGTCCGCCACGCACAGGCTGCCGTGGCGGATCTCGCCCGCGGCATTCCAGACGAACTGCTGGTTGGCGCTTCCGGTGCAGGTCCACAGCTGAACGACCTTGCCCGCGGTCAGACCGTTGTCCTGTGCATCCATGCACATCGACGCGTTGGCGCGCGAGGTGAGCGACGCCGTGGCGCCAGTCCCCTGCAGCGTCGCGGTGGTAAAGGCCGGCGTAGCCGCGGCCGGAGCGGCGGGCGCCGTGGTCGCGTCGGAGCAGGCGACGAGCCCGGAAGCGCTCAGCCCGAGCGCGACGAGGGACGTGGTGAAGGCCGCGGCGCGCGCGCGCGGCCGGCGGGACGAGACGGGGGGGGCGGACGAGGGGGTGTGCTGCGGGGCGTGCATGGGACGGGGCTTCGGTGGGGCGGGAGAATGCCCGCGCGGCGGGAGACGCGCGCGGGTCGACCCTGCGAGGGTCGACCCCAAACAACCCCTTATCGAGTACCGAATCCGTGCCGCATGTCACGTGCTTCGGACAAGCTTTTTTTATGTTACCAATCGCAACCATGCGCGTCGGGACGACACGTGACGCACCCGTAACGGCGGCGTCACGCGCCTAACGATTCCACCGCGGCGCGCACCCGCGCGACCGCGGCGTCGAGGTCCGACTGCGCCGAGGCGAACGAGAAGCGCAGGTGCCCCTCGCCGCGCGGGCCGAACGTGGCGCCGTCGATCGCCGCCACGCCGTGCGCCTCGAGCAGCCGCGCGGCGAACGCGCGCGAGGTCACCCCGCGCGGCGCGAGCGCGCCCGAGAAGTCGGGGAACACGTAGAACGCGCCGGCCGGCGTCGCGCAGCGCACGCCCGGGATCGCGCCGAGCGCGCCGACCAGCAGGTCGCGCCGGGCGCGGTAGGCCGCCACCTGCGACGCGACCACGTCCTGCGGCCCCTCCAGCGCCGCGACCCCCGCGCGCTGCACGAACGGCGGCACGCACGTGTGCCCGTTGATCGCGAGCGTCACCAGCCGCTCGGTCCACGCGGCCGGCGCGACGAGGTAGCCGAGCCGGTAGCCGGTCATCGCGTACGTCTTCGAGAACCCGTCGACGAGCAGCGTGCGCTCGGGCGCGAACGCGGCCGCGCTCGGCGCCCGGGCGCCCTCGTACACGAGCCGCGAGTAGATGTCGTCGGCGACGAGCACGAGGTCGTGCCGCCGCGCCAGCTCCGCGAGCCGCGCGAGCCCGGCCTCGCCCAACGCGCCGCCGGTGGGGTTGCCCGGTGAGTTGAGCGCGAGCGCGCGCGTGCGCGGCGTCACGCGCGCCACGACGTCGTCGAGGTCGGGCGCGCCGTCGGCGTCGTGCGCGTAGCCCACCGGCACCCCGCCCGCGAAGCGGACCATCGAGGCGTAGATCGGGAACCCCGGGTCGGGGACGAGCACCTCGTCGCCGGGGCCCACCGTCGCGAGGAGCGCGTAGAACACGGCCGTCTTGGCGCTCGGCGTCACGACCACGCGGTCGGCGCCGGCGTCGACGCCGCGCGAGCGCAGGTCGGCCGCGATCGCCTCGCGCAACTCGGGCAGGCCCTGCGGCGCGACGTAGCGCGCGTCGCCCGCGCGGAGCGCGCGCACCGCGGCGTCGACGACGTGCGGCGGGGCATCCACGTCGGGCGCGCCCAGCTCGAGGTGGATGACCGAACGCCCCGCGCGCTCCACCTCCTGCGCGCGGCGGAAGACGTCGAGCGCGCCCTCGCCCGAGAGCAGGGCGAGGCGCGCGGCGGGGGCGGCGGGCGCGGGGGCGGCGGCGGTGGTCATCGCGCCGGGCCCGCGCCTAACGCCCGGCCGCCGGGGGGGCGGCCTGGTGGGGGGTCGTCTGGTGGAAGTACGTGTCGGTCCCGTTCAGCCAGTCGGCCCGCGGCGGGCAGAAGATGTCGACGTCGAGCGTGTCCTCGAGCGCCTCGGCGGTGTGCGGCAGGTGCGAGGGGATGACGAGCACCTCGCCCGCGCGCACGACCACCTCCTGCTCGCCGTGCTCGCCGAGGTGGAAGCGGAGCGCGCCCTCGACGATCCAGGTGATCTGCTCGTTCTCGTGCGAGTGCTTCGGGACCACGCACCCCGCCTCGAGGTACACCTGGGCGAGCATCATGCGCTCGCTCGTGACGAGGCGGCGGGCGAGCTGCGGGGTGACCTGCTCCTTCTGCAGGTCCTCCCAGCGGACGTGGCGGGCGGTGGCGTCGGCGGAGGCGGACATGGTCGCGGGCATGAAGGTGGACGGCGCGTCGGGGCGCGCCCCGGCAACGTAGCGGCCACGTAGCCGCGGGCGCCGCGCGGCTCCATCATTCCGCGATGCCCTCGCTCCTGCCGCTCGCCGGCGTTCTCGTCATCGTCGCGGGGTTCGCGCGGCGCGTCAATCCGCTGCTCGTCGTCGCCGTCGCGGCGCTCGTGACGGGGGTCGCGGCCGGCCGCTCGCCGCTCGCCGTCGTCGCCACGCTCGGTCGCGCGTTCGTCGAGAATCGCTACGTGGCGATCGTCTGGCTCGTCGTGCCGACCATCGGTGTGCTCGAGTCGGCCGGCCTCAAGGATCGCGCCCGCGCCCTCGTCGCCGGGCTGCGCGGCGCGACGCCCGGCCGCGTGCTCCTCGCCTACCTCGCGCTCCGCCAGCTCACCGCGGCGCTCGGTCTCACGTCGCTCGGCGGCCACCCGCAGATGGTCCGCCCGCTGCTCGCGCCGATGGTCGAGGGCGCCGCGCCCGACGGCACCGACGCCCCGGCGCGCGAGCGGCTCCGCGCCCACGCCGCCGCGGTCGACAACGTCGGGCTCTTCTTCGGCGAGGACGTGTTCATCGCGATCGGCTCCATCCTCCTGATCAAGGGCGTGCTGGCGGAGAACGGCATCCTGATCGAGCCCGCGCGCGTCGCGCTCTGGGCGGTGCCGACGGCCGTCGCCGCGTTCGGCGTGCACGGCGCGCGGCTGCTGCGGCTCGACGGGCGGCTCGCGCGCGGCGGCCGTCCGTGAGCCGCCGTGCGCGGAACGGCGCGCCGTGATCGGGCTCGGCTTCGTCTACACGCTCATGGGCGCGCTCACCGCGGCGGTGGCGGTGATCAACGCGCGCGACGCCGGGCACCCGCGGCGCTGGCGCGCGGCGGCATTCTGGGGGCTGTGGTCGCTCACCTTCCTCGCCGGCCGGCGGCTGGGCGACGTTGGCGCGGGGGCCGTGCTGATCGCGCTCGGCGTGCTCGCGGGCGTCGGGTTCGCCCGCCCGCGAGACGCCGCCGTGCCCGACGCGCCCGCGTCGCCGCCCGCCCCGGCGCGCGAGCCCCGAAGTGCCGCGCCCCGACACGCCGAGGCCCGGCGTGCCGAGCACCCGCGCGCCGGCAACCGGCTGTTCCTGCCCGCGCTCCTCGTGCCCGCGGTCACGGTCGCTGGCACCTGGGCGTTCCCCCGCCTGCGCGCGGGCGGCGCGCCGCTGGTCGACCCCAAGCAGGCCACCCTCGTCGCGTTAGGCACGGGCGCGCTCGCCGGGCTCGGGGCGGCGCTCGCGCTGCTGCGCCCGGGCGCCGGCGCGCCCGCCCGCGAGACGCGCCGGCTCATGGACGCCGTCGGGTGGCCCGCCGTGCTGCCGCAGGCCCTCGCCGCGCTCGGCGCGGTGTTCGCGTCCGCCGGCGTGGGGCGCGCGGTCGCCGGGCTCGTCGGCGGCGTCGTGCCGCTCGGCGTCCCCCTCGCCGCCGTCGCCGCCTACACGGTCGGGATGGCGCTGTTCACCGCGGTGCTCGGCAACGCGTTCGCGGCGTTTCCCGTGATGCTGCTCGCCGTGGGGCTGCCGGTGCTCGTCGGCCGCTTCGGCGCCGACCCGGCCCCCGTCGCCGCGTTAGGCATGTTGTCGGGGTTCTGCGGCACGCTCTGCACGCCCATGGCGGCCAACTTCAACGTCGTCCCCGTCGCGCTGCTCGGCCTGCGCGGCGACTGGGCCGTGATCCGCGCGCAGGCGCCCACCGCGCTCGCGCTGCTCGCCGTCAACACCGCGCTGCTCTATGCCTGCATCCCCCGCCGCTGACCCGGCGCCGGCCGTCGACGCGGACGGTCTGCCCATCCTCACCCCCGCGCTCGCCTCGCGCTTCGCGGCGCTCGCCCTCGGCCACGTCACGCGCGAGTACCCCAACAAGCTCGACCACGTGCTCGCCGGGCCGGAGGACGCCCGCGGGCCGCGCGCCCTGCACCCGGTGTTCTACGGCAGCTTCGACTGGCACTCGTGCGTGCACGGCTACTGGCTGCTGGCGCGCGTGCTGCGCCGCGTGCCGTCGCTCCCGGAAGCGGGGGCCGTGCGCGCGCTGTTCGACGCGCACCTCACGCCGGAGCGCGTCGCGGGCGAGGTGGCCTACCTGGCCCGGCCGTCGGCGCGCGGTTTCGAGCGGCCGTACGGCTGGGCGTGGCTGCTCGCGCTCGCGGCGGAGGTGGGGCGGCACGCGACGCCCGAGGGGCGGCGGTGGGCGGCGGCGCTGGCGCCGCTCGCGGCGGCGTTCGCCGAGCGGTTCCGCGAGTTCCTCCCCAAGGCCGACTACCCGGTGCGCGCGGGCACGCACTTCAACACGGCGTTCGCGCTCGCGCTCGCGCTGGAGTACGCCGACGCGGCGGGCGACGACGCGTTGGGCACGCTCCTCCGCGGGCGCGCGCGCCGGTGGTACGCGGGCGACCGCGACTGCCAGGCGTGGGAGCCGGGCGGCGACGATTTCCTCTCGCCCGCGTTGGTCGAGGCCGAGTGCATGCGCCGCGTGCTGCCCGCCGACGAATTTGCCGAGTGGTTCGCGCGCTTCCTGCCGGGCGTGGCCGCGGGCGCGCCGGCGGCGCTGTTCGAGCCGGCCGCCGTGAGCGACCGCACCGACGGCAAGATCGCGCACCTGGACGGGCTCAACCTGAGCCGGGCGTGGTGCTGGCGCGGCGTGGCCGACGCACTCGCCGCCACGGCCGGGGCCGACGACCCGCGCTGCGGCGCCGCGCGCGGGGCGGCGCGGCGTCACCTCGCGGCCGGCCTGCCGCACGTCGCGGGCGACTACATGGGCGAGCACTGGCTCGCGACGTTCGCGCTGCTCGCCGTCGGCGGCAACGGCTGAGCGGTCCCTCTGGCGTTCGGCCCGTTGCCGGCGCACTCTACGACACATGCCGCCCACCGAAGACGCGACCCACGCCCTCGCCCTCGACGCGGCCCGCTTCCGCTCGCTCGCCGAGGCCACCGCCGACGTGGTCTGGCGCACCGACGCCCACGGCCGCACGCTCGATCCCGGGCAGTGGTCGACGCTCTTCCAGCTGTCGCGCGAGGAGACGGACGGCTACGGCTGGGCCCGCGTGGTGCACCCGGACGACCTGCCGGCGATGCGCGACGAGTGGCGCGCCGCGTTGCGCGAGCGCCGGCCCTACACGTCGGTCTACCGCCTGCGCCTGCCGGACGGCCGCTACCACCGCTTCCGCATGCGCGCGGTGCCCATCGTCGACCCGGAGGGGCGTGTGGCCGAGTGGGTGGGCGTGTCGAGCGACGTCGAGGACGCGCTCGCGGCGGAGGAGGCGCTGCGCGCGAGCGAGGCACGTTACCGCTCGCTCACCGAGGCCGCGGCGCAGATCGTTTGGCGCACGACGCCCGACGGGCGCGACATCGACGGGGACGACGCCTGGAGCAGCTTCACGGGCGTGCGCGTCACGCCCGAAAGCCCCGCGGACGACTGGTTCACCCCCGTGCACCCCGACGACCGCGCGCAGCTCAGGGAGGCGTGGCGGACCGCGTTCGCGACCGAGCGGATGTACGAGCACCCGTACCGCCTGCGCGCCGCCGACGGCGGCTGGCGCTGGATGGTCATGCGCGCCGTGCCGGTGCGCGCCGCCGACGGCGCGATCACCGAGTGGGTGGGCACGCACACCGACGTCACGGAGCGCGAGACCGCGCGCGCGGCGCTCGAGCGCGAGCGGGCGCTCCTCGCCGAGGCGCAACGCATCGGGCAGCTCGGGAGCTGGTCGTGGGACATCGCCACCGGCGAGACGTGGGTGAGCGACGAGGTGTACCGCCTGTTCGGCGTGCCCCCGGACCGGATGCCGGAGCTCGGGGCGAACGCGGTCGAGGCGTTTGACGCGTTGCTGGTGCCGGAGGACCGCGCCGCGTCGAACGAGCAGCGCCGCTCAGCCACCGCGGCGCGGCTGCCGCACAGCAGCGGGCGGTGGCGCATCGACCGCCCCGACGGGGTGCGGCGCGTGGTCATCACGCGTACCGAGTGGCGCTACGACGCCGCGGGGCGCCCGGTCTACGCCTCGGGCACCGTGCAGGACGTGACCGAGCAGGTGGCCGCCGAGGAGGCGCTGCGCGCGAGCGAGGAGCGATTCCGGCTCGCTGCGCGTGCGACGCGCGACGGGTTCTACGAATGGGACGTGGCGCGGGGGACGTTGTGGACGAGCGACCAGCTGCTCGAAATCTTTCGCGTGCCCGCCGACGCCGGATTCGACCACGCGTCGTGGGAGAACACGTTGCACCCCGAAGACCGCCCGCGCGTGCTCGCGTCGCTCGACGCCGTCCTCGCGGGTTCGGACGACGTGAGCGTCGCCGAGTACCGCCTGCGCCGCGGCGACGGCACGTTTGCGACGGTCATCGACCGCGTGCTCGTGGTCCGCGACGTCGCGGGCCGGCCGTTGCGGGTGATCGGTGCAGTGCTCGACGTGTCGGAGCAGCGCGAGCTGGAGGCCCAGCTGCGGCAGTCGCAGAAGATGGAGGCCGTGGGGCAGCTCGCCGGCGGCATCGCGCACGACTTCAACAACCTGCTCTCGGTGATCCTCGCGAGCGCCGAGCTGTCGCGCAACGCGGCGCCCCCGGGGTCGGTGCTCGCCGCCGACCTCGACGAGATCGGGCGGGCCGCGCGGCGCGGCGCGCAGCTCACGCGGCAGCTCCTGGCCTTCAGCCGGCGGCAGATGCTGCGCCCGCGCCTGCTCGACCTCGCCGACGTGGTGCGCGGCGCGGAGGCGTTGCTCCGCCGTCTGCTCCCCGAGACGATCACCCTCGACCTCGTGCTGCCCGACACGCCGCACGTCGTGCACGCCGACCCCGGGCAGTTGGAGCAGGTGCTCATGAACCTCGTCGTGAACGCGCGCGACGCGGTGCAGGCCGTGCGCGACCGCCCGCACGGGCTCGTGCAGGTGGCGGTCGACACGTGGCGCCCGGAGCCCGGGTCGGCAGCCGCGCTCGGGGCGCGCGGCGACCCGTCGGCCGACGCGCCGGCCGCTTACCTGTCCGCCGCGTACGTGTCGCCCGCGTACGTGCCGGCCGCGTACGTGCCGGCCGCGTACGTGCGCCTCGTGGTGCGCGACGACGGCATCGGGATGGACGCGGCCACGCGCGCGCACGTGTTCGAGCCGTTCTTCACGACCAAGGAGCCGGGGCGGGGCACGGGGCTCGGCCTCTCGACGGCGTTCGGGATCGCGGCGCAGAGCGGCGGCACGATCCTGGTCGAGAGCACGCCGGGGCTGGGCACCACCTTCGCGGTGCTCCTGCCGAGCGCGGGGGACGTGGCGCCGGCCGCCGACCCGGCGCGCGGCGGTACCGCGTCGGAGCGGGCCGGGGGCGAGACGGTGCTCCTCGTCGAGGACGAGAACGCGGTACGCCGCACCGCGCGGCGCGTGCTCGAGCGCCACGGGTACCGGGTGTTCGAGGCGCGGCACGGCGCCGACGCGCTGCTGGTCTGGGACGAGCGCGGCGGCGACGTGGACGTGGTGCTGACCGACCAGCGGATGCCCGAGCTGGGTGGGCGCGAGCTGGTGAAACGGCTGCGCGAGCGGTGCCCCGAGCTGCCCGCGGTGATCATGTCGGGCTACGTCGAGGAGCCGGTCGGGGGCGCGGCGGCCACCGGCCCGCCGGTGCGAACGCTCGACAAGCCGTTCACGCCGGCGCAGCTGCTCGACGCGGTGCGCGGCGCGCTCGACGCGCGGGCCGTCACACCGCGTCGCTGAGGCTGGTGAAGCTGAAGTCCCGCGCCTTCACCGGCGGCATCACGACCGACGCGCCCGGGCTGCCGTCCTCGCTCGCGCTCACCCGCACCGGACGGCCCATCGCCTCGAGGTTGTTGAGCAGGAACACGGGCGAGTCGTTCCAGCGCAGGTTCTTCACCGCGCGCGTGATCTTGCCGCGCTCGATGAGGAACGTGCCGTCGCGCGTGAGGCCGGTGTAGAGGATCGTGCGCGGGTCGACCGGGCGGATGTACCAGAGCCGCGTGACGAGCAGCCCGCGGTCGGTCGACGCGATGAGTTCGTCGAGCGACGCCGTCCCGCCCGACATGCGGAGCGACCCCGCCCCGCCGAACCCGCCGCCGCCGGGGCCGAAGCCGCCACCACCGCCGGTGTTGGGCCGCCGGTTCTGCCGCCCCGCCCAGTACGGATCGTAGGCGAGGTCCTTCACGACGCCGTTCTCGATCCACGTCGTCTTGCCTAACGGCAGTCCGTCGGCGGCGAACGGCGCCGCCGGCGCCTCGGGGTCGAACGGGTCGGTGACGAGCGTGACGCGCTCGTCGACCACCTTCTGCCCGATCTTCGTACCGCCCCCCGGCTTGGAGAAGAACGAACGCCCCTCGTCGGCCGCGCGGGCGTTGAGCGCACCCGCCATGAGCTGCACGAGGTTGCCCACGGCGGTGGGCTCGAGCACCACCGTGTACCGCCCGGGCTCGACGGCGACCGGGTTGACCGACCCGCGCGCCTTGGCGATCGCGCGGGCGCCCAACGCCGCGGGGTCGATGCGCGAGAAGTCGTTCTCCGACGCGCCCGCCCACCCCGAACCGGTGCCGTCGGCGGTGCGCACGGTGGTCGTCATCGACGCGCGCGTCTGCCGGCTGTACGCGAACAGGCCGCGGTTGTTGGCCACCGCCGTCGCGCCGGCCGTGTGCTCGAGGTAGCCCGTCGCGACGAGCCCGGCCGCGCGCGACGGTTCGGTCACGGCGCGCACCGCGGCGGCGCGGGCGGCCGCGTCCACCGCCGCCGTCGCCTCCACGTACCCCGGCGCCTCGCGGTACTGCTGCGGCCCCAACTCGGCCACCTTCTCGGGGTCCTCGGGCGCGAGCCGCGCGAGCCCCTCCGCGCGCTGCACCACGCTCCGCAGCGCGTCGTCCGTGAGGCCGTTGGTCACCGCGCTGGCCGTGCGCGCGCCGAACGTGCTGCGCACCACGACGACCACGTCCTGGTCGTCGCCCGCGGTCGAGATCTGGTTCACGGCGAAGCGCGTGTTGCCGCGCGCGCCGCTCGCGATGCTCACGCGCGTCTCGTCGGCGGTGGCGTAGCCGAGCACCTTCTTGGCGAGCGCCTCGCAGGCGTCGCGGGACAGCACGGCGGCGGCCGGCGCGTCGAACAGGGAACGGAGGCTCATGCCGTGCGACCGGTGTTGATGACGTTGACGTTGCGGAAGCGCGCCGGCACGCAGCCGTGGCTCACCGCGTTGCTCTGGCTCGGCTGCCCCTTGCCGTCGTTGTTGGCGCCGCCCAGGTAGTACGAGCGCCGGCCGCCGATCATGTCCATCCCGCCCCAGAACTCGGGCGTGCGGAACTGGTAGGCGACGTCCTTGAGCATGCCGGCGATCTTGCCGCCGCGGATCTCATAGAACAGCTGCCCGGCGAACTGGCCGTTGTAGCGCTGCTGGTCGATGCTGAAGCTGCCGTTGCCGACGATGGCGATGCCGCGGTCGGTGGCGGCGATCAGGTCCTCGTAGGTCTGGTCCTTGGCGCCGGGCAGCAGGCTCACGTTGGGCATGCGCTGGAACTGCACGTCCTCCCAGCTCTGCGCGTACGAGTTGCCGTGGCTGCGCACGGGCCGCCCCTGCTGCCGGTACCACCAGTCGAGGTACGGCGCCTGTTCGCGCGTGGTCTGGTAGTCGACCACCACGCCGTCCTTGACGAGCGTGTACGTCTCGGGCTTGACGCCCTCGTCGTCCCAGCCGCAGGCGGCGAGGGAGCCCGGCTGCGCCCGGTCGGCCTGGATGTTCATGAGCGGCGAGCCGTACTTCAGCTTGCCGAGCACGCGCTCGGGTGGCGTGACGAAGCTCGTGCCCGCGTAGTTCGCCTCGAAGCCGAGCACGCGGTCGAGCTCGAGCGGGTGCGACACGCTCTCGTGGATCGTGAGCCAGAGGTTGGACGGGTGCAGCACGAGGTCGTAGCGGCCCACCTCGACCGGCTTGGCCTTGAGCTTCTCCTGCGCCTCGGCGGCGTACTTCGCGCTCTGCGCCACGAGGTCGGAGCGGGTGACGTGCTCGTATCCCAGCCCCATCGGCGCGATCTCGGCGCTCTGGCGCGACTGGAAGTCGCGCATGTCGCTCGACACCGCCGTGACGTTCACGACCGGCGAGGTGCGGTAGAGCGTCTGCACCGTGTACGTCCCGTCGGTCGAGGCGAAGCTCTTCTCCTCGCGGAGGAAGCTGACCCCCGAGTTCACGAAGCGCGCGCCGCCCTTCAGCGCGGCCTCGTTGGCCGCGAGGAGCAGGGCCACCTTGTCGGCCACGGGTACGGTGAACGGGTCCACCTCGATCGGGCTCCGCCACTCGCCCGAGGGGGTGGGCGTGACCGGCGCGAGGGTGATCGGGCGCACCTGCGCGGCGCGGTTGGCGCGCGCCTGCGCGACGGCCTGGCGCGCGGCGGTCGTGACGCCGTCCGCCGTGAGGTCGCGCGTGGCGGCGAAGCCCCACGCCCCGTCGACGAGGGCGCGCACGCCGATGCCCTGCGTCTCGCTGTCGGTGAGCCCCTGCACGCGGCGCTCGCGGGTGAACACGGCCTGCGACCGGTTCTGGCCGATGCGGGCGTCGGCGTAGCTGGCGCCGCCGCTCTTCGCGGCGTCCAGGGCACGCATGAGGAGGTCGCGCGTGCCCGGGTCGCCCGGCGACGCGCCGTTGAGCGGCACGTAGCCGGCGGTGGCGAACGGATCGGGCACGCCGGGGAGCATGGCGCCGGCACGCCCGGCGAGGGCGAGGCCGGCGGCCGCGGCGGCGGAGCCTTTGAGGAAGTCGCGGCGGTCGAGAGTCACGCGCGGGGTGAGGTTCGGGAACGGTGGTGCGAGAGGCCGTACGACGGGGACGTACGACGGGACGTACGACGGCCCGTGCGACGGGCCCGCTACGGACCTGCTACGCAGCGGGGGCGGGGAGTGCTGACGCCACGGGGGCCGCCGGCCCGCCGAGTAGTCGGCCTGGACGGCCTGGCGTAGCTTGTCGCACGCCGGGCCGCCTCCGTCGGCGCGCTCGACGGCATCCCCCGCCCCCGACCATCGCTCGCATGACCACCGCCGGCACGACCCCGACGGGCTCCGCCACCGTCCTCGACCGTCACTTCGACGACCTCGACGCCGAGTTCGCCGCCACACGTCGACTCTTGGAGCGCTTTCCCGCCGAGCACGCGGACTTCAAGCCGCACGAGAAGTCGATGTCGCTCGCCGTGCTCGCCTCGCACGTCGCCACGCTCCCCAACTTCGCGGCGATCATGCTGAACTCGGACGAGCACGACATGGCCGCGACGCCCTACAAGCCCGAGGTCGGGCGTACGGCCGCGGAGCTGGTCGCGATGTTCGACCGGTCGGCGGCGTCGGCGCGCGCCGCCGTCGAGGCCGCGGTGCACGAGCGCCTCGACGACCGCTGGAAGCTGCGCATGGGCGACGCCGTCTTCATCGACGACCGGCGCGGGCGCGTGCTCCGGCAGCACCTCGTCAGCCACGCCGCGCACCACCGCGGCCAGTTGACGGTGTACTACCGGCTGCTCGGCGTGGCGGTGCCCGGCATGTACGGGCCGACGGCGGACGAGCAGTAGCGGCCCACGGGTGCGGCCGCAGGGTCGGCCACCCGGTCGTCCCGCCACGGTCACGGATCGGTCGCGATCGGCTCCACGTTTGCCCGTTCGGCGAACAAACGGCACGGCCCGCGCGTATTCCTCGCACGCGGCGGCGCAACCATCTGCGCCGCCGCGTTGTCGTATCCGGGTGCCACGCCGTGCGTCGTGGCCCCTGCGCGCCACGTCTCCGTCACCCCTGTCAGCCATGCCCTTCCGCCGCGGGTTGCTCGTCGCCGCGTCCTGCTTCACCGCCGTCGCCGCGCAGCAGGCGGCGGCCCAGTCCCCGGCGCAGCCCGCGCGCGGCCGCGGCGAGGTGCGCGGCACCGTCGTCGCGGCCGCCTCCGGACAGCCAGTCGCGACGGCGTCGGTGGCGGTGCGGTCCACGGCGGGTACATCAGACTCCGAGCTCGCCGGCGGCGCGCAGGTCCACGCGGACGGCACGTTCCGCGTCGAGGGGCTCCGCCCGGGGCGGTACACGGTGCGGGTGCGCTCGCTCGGCTACGCCCCGCTCGTGCGCAGCGTGGTGGTCGCGGCCGGGGGCACGGTCGAACTCGGGCGCCTGGCGCTCGCCAGCGTCGCGGCGCAGCTCGGCGGCGTGCAGGTGCAGGCCCAGGCCGACGCGGCCACGCTCGCGCCCGACCGCAACACGTTCCAGACCAAGGATCTCCCCGCCGCCGCGGGGGGCACCGCGATCGACGTGCTGCGCAACGTGCCGCAGGTGGAGGTGGACACCGACAACAACGTGTCGGTGCGGGGCAACCAGAACGTGACCGTCCAGATCAACGGCCGGCCGACGCCGCTCAAGGGCACGCAGTTAGGCAACTACCTCGCGCAGCTCCCGGCCAACCTCGTCGCGAAGGTCGACGTGATCACCAACCCGTCGGCCAAGAACGACCCCGACGGCCAGGCCGGCATCATCAACATCACGCTCACCCAGCGCACCGACCTCGGCACCA
The DNA here is from genome assembly GCA_963851265.1 of uncultured Gemmatimonadales bacterium. Lineage (GTDB taxonomy): Bacteria > Gemmatimonadota > Gemmatimonadetes > Gemmatimonadales > Gemmatimonadaceae > BPUI01. The sequence continues at coordinate 38,872 of CAWKNZ010000004.1, read as the reverse complement.
GCGGCGGGTTCCAGGCGTCGACGTCGACCTCGGGCCTCGTCAACCTCAACGGCAACGTGGGGCGGCAGCAGGGGCCGTGGACGGGGTTCGCGAGCTACGGCTTCTTCCACGAGAACCGCGTCTCGTCGGGCACCTCCGACCAGTTCAACGGCGGCGCGACCCCGACCACGCTGAATTCGACGCTCACGGGGCACCAGCAGCCGCAGTTCCAGAGTGCGACGCTGCGCGGCGAGTACAAGCTCGCCGAGCACGACGCGCTCGCGGGCGACGTCGTGTTCAACACCGGCGCGTTCACGCGCACGAGCAACGCGGCCTACGTCGCCGCCGACGCGCTCGGCACGCCGACGGCGCGCTACGGGCAGTTCACCAGCTCCCGCTCGCCGAGCACCACCGGCGATTACGCGCTCGCCTACCGGCACACGGTCGACCCCGACCGCAACGCGTTCAGCGTCGAGTTGCGGCTCAACGACGCGCAGCCCGGGTTCGACAGCCAGATCGTGCCGCGGCAGCTCGCGGCCGCGGCGGCGCAGCCGCTCGGCGTGCCGACGCGCACCACCGAGCGCGAGCGCACGCCCACCTGGCGCCTGCAGACCGACTGGACTCGCGCGTTAGGCGCCAACACCAAGCTCGAGGCCGGCCTGCTCGGCGTCCGCCGCCGCCAGTCGACCGCCTTCAGCGCCGCGGCCGACTCGGGCGCCGGCTACGTCGCGCTCGCCGGACAGGCCAACGCGTTCGAGTACCACGAGAACGTCGAATCGGCGTATGGGGTGCTCACGCAAAAGGCGGGGCCGTGGCAGTTCCAGGGCGGGCTGCGGCTGGAGCAGGCCACGACGCGCTTCGACCTGGCGGCGGGCGTGCCCGCGTCCACGGGGCTCGCCGCACCCGGGGCCGCCGCGACGCCGACGGCCGCGGGCGCACAGCGCTACGACAACGGGTACAAGAGCGCGTTCCCGAGCGCGCTCGTCGCGTACAACATCGACGCGACGCAACAGCTCAAGGTGAGCTACTCGCGGCGCATCAACCGGCCCGACCCGTCGCAGCTCAACCCGTTCGTCCAGCGGCAGGACGCGTACAGCATCTTCCAGGGCAACCCGACGCTCCGCCCCGAGTACACCAACTCGTTCGAGCTGGGCTACCAGCGGTCGTTCTCGAAGGGCTCGCTCCAGCTCAGCCCGTACTTCCGCCACACGCCCAACGCGGTGCGCTACATCCGCACCGTCGACACGGCCGGGGTCACGCGGTCGACGTTCGCCAACGTCGCGCTCAGCAAGTCGTACGGCACCGACCTGAACCTGTCGCTGCGCCTCGGGCGGTTCACGATGTTCGGCGGCGGGAGCGTGTTCGGGGTCTCGACCGACGCGCACAACGTCACGCCCGACGTGTCGTTCCGCGGCGCGGGGTGGAACGCGCGCGGCAACGCGACGTTCAAGGCCACGCCGCTCGTCGACCTGCAGGCCTTCGTGTTCTACCGCGCCCCGCAGAACGTGGAGGGGGGGCGGATGCGCGGCTTCACGTGGAACTCGCTCGCCGTCAAGCGCAAGCTGGGCGGCGACCAGAAGACGCTCACGTTCTCGGCGCAGGACCCGTTCAACCTCGTGGCGTTCGGGATGCGCACGGTGAACGGGCCGCTGGTCCAGACGACCGACCAGCACTTCGGGGCGCGGGCGGTCCGCGTCAGCTTCAACTACACGTTCGGCAAGCCGCCACAGTTCCGGCCGCAGACCAACGATGCCGCGCCGCAGCAGGCGCCGAGCGGTGGGGGCGGCCCGCCGGGGTGACCGGCGACTCGGGGTGGCCCGGCCGCACTAGTTTGGAGGCGGGGCGGGCCCACAGATACGGAGGCGCACATGGCGACGACCGTCGGCACGGAGCGGATGACCGCGGCGGATTTCTCCCACCACCCGGCGGCGAACGGGCCGTCGGAACTCGCGCACGGGGAGATTCGCGTCCTGGCACCCGCGGGTGGGCGGCACGCGGGAATCGCCGCGAACGTGTTCCGTGCGCCCGATCGCCATGTCGAACCGCGTGCACTCGGTCGCTGCTTCATGGACGGAACCGGGTTCGCGCTTCCTCCCGATGCCGACACGGTCCGCTCGCCCGCGGGTGGGACCGAACTGGCGTGGGTGATCGACCCGCGCCGGCGCGCGGTGGAGGTGCACGCGGCAGGGCAGCCGGTGCGGTGTGTGCCGTGGGGGGCCGAGCTCGACGGCGCGCCCGTGCTGCCCGAGTTCCGCGTGGCGGTGGCGGACCTGTTCAGGGGGGCCGTATCGCCGAGCTAACGTCGCGCGGCCTCTGGGCGTAGTGCCTGCATGACTGCCGTGCCGGACCGCACCCGACCCGACGCCTCGGCGGACGGGGCCGCCCTCGATCGCACTGCCCTGGACCGCGACTTCGCTCGCGCCGACGTGCTCCTCGCCGCCGCCGCGGCGCTGCGCACGCAACTCGCGCGTCGCGTGGTGGGGCAGGCGGGGGTGGTGGAAGAGATTCTGCTCGCGATCGTGGCCGGCGGGCACGCGCGACTGGTCGGCGTGCCGGGGCTGGCCAAGACGCTGCTGGTGAAGAGCGTGGCCGAGGCGATGCGCCTGCAGTTCCGGCGCATCCAGTTCACGCCAGACCTCGTGCCGAGCGACATCACCGGCACCGAAGTGCTGGAAGAGGAAGAAGGGACGGGCCGCCGCGCCTTCCGCTTCGTGGAGGGGCCGGTGTTCGCCAACATCGTGCTCGCCGACGAGATCAACCGCGCGCCGCCGCGCACGCAGGCCGCGCTGCTGGAAGCGATGCAGGAGCATGCGGTGAGCGCGGCAGGGCGCACGCTCCGACTCCCCGAGCCGTTCTTCGTGCTCGCGACGCAGAACCCGATCGAGCAGGAGGGCACCTACCCGCTGCCCGAGGCGCAACTCGACCGCTTCCTCTTCGACGTGCGCGTGGGCTACCCGGATGCGGAGGCCGAGGTGGCGATCCTGCGCGCGACGACGGGGGCGGCATCGGCGCCGCTCGAGTCGGTGCTCGATGCGGAGCAGACGCTGGCCCTCCAGCGACTGGCGCGCGGCGTGGCGGCGAGTGAGCCGGTGCTGCGCTATGCGGCATCGCTCGTCCGCGCCACGCGCCCCGACGACGTGGGGGCGCCGGCACTCGTGCGACGGGCGGTACGCTGGGGAGCGGGGCCGCGCGCGGGGCAGGCGCTCGTGCTCGGCGCGAAGGCGCACGCGCTGCTCGCGGGACGGTTCGCCGTCGCGCCGGAGGACGTGCGGCGTGTGGCCCCGCCGGTGCTGCGACACCGCGTGCTGCCCACGTTCGCGGCCGAGGCGGAGGGGGTGGACGCGGAGCAGATCGTCGCGGCGGTGCTGGACGGGATCGCGGCGCCCGCGTCGGGAATCCGGGTGTGAGGAGGGCGGGGGAGGGCGGACGGTCCGGTCGTGCCCGGCGGTGACGGTGCGATCTGCTGCGCGCTGACCCGATGACCTACGCTCCCCTTCTCGACGAACTCCGCGGGCTGCGCTGGCCCGCTCGGCGCCGGGTGCCGGGCGTACTGCCCGGCGCGCACCCCGCGCGCCTGCGTGGGCCGGGCGGTGAGTTCAGCGAGTACCGCGCGTACCGCCAGGGCGACGATCCGCGGCGGTTGGACTGGCGTCTGCTGGCGCGCAGCGATCGGGCGTACGTCCGCCTGGCTGACGACCATGCCCTGCTGCCGACGGTGTGCGTGGTCGACGCCACGCTGTCGATGGCGTACCCGGACGCGGCCGCGGCGGCCGGGCGGACCGAACGGTTGCATGCGAAGTGGCGCACGGCGTGCGCGGTCGCGGTCGGCCTCGCGTCGGTGGCGCACGCCGCGGGCGACCCGGTGGGACTCGTGGTCGCCGGCGGCGGGACCGTCCAGGTGCTCGCGCCACGCTCGCGCCGTGGCGTCGTGCTGGAAATCGCGAACACGCTCGGCGCGGTGACGCCGGCTGGGACTGGAGGGCTCGCGCCGCTGGTCGCGCGCGTGCCGCGCGGGGCCGGAACGCGCATCGTGCTGATCGGCGACTTCCTCGAGGACGACCTGGCAGCCGTGAGGCGCTCGACGGCGGCGCACGCGGCGGGCGGGGGCGAGGTGTACGCGGTGCACGTGGTGGCCGTCGAGGAGTTGGAGCCTCCCGCGGGCATCCGCGTCGCGGTCGATCCGGAGAACGCCCTCACGCGCCGTGCACTGGACGCGGGTGCGCGAGCGACGTACCTCGCACAATTTGGCGCCTGGCGTGCCGAGGTGGCGCGCGGATGGCGCGATGCGGGCGCATCCTACACCCTCGTGCGCACGGACGAGGGGCCGGTGCGGGCGGTGCGCCGGGTGGTGCAGGGCATGGCCGAACCGCGAGGCGCGGACGCATGATCGTGACGCTGCTCGCGCCGGCAGCGCTCGCGCTCGGTGCGGTCGCGGCGGGTGGACTCGCGCTGCTCCACGCGGTCACCGTGGGGCGGCCGCGGCCGGCGTTGCTGCCCACGGCGCGCTTCGCGCCCGACCGCGCGCCGCGGGCGGCGCGCCGGCTGGCCCGACCCGCCGACGCGTGGTTGCTCGCCGTGCGCGTGGCCGCCGCGGCGCTCGCCGCGCTGGCGCTCGCGTGGCCGGTGCGTGAACCCGCGCGCCGGCGGATCGCACGCGTGGTGCTCGCCGACGTCGGCGCCGTCGCGACCCGCGGCGCGGTGCGCGACAGCGTGCGGGCGCTCGTGAGTCCGGGTGACGCGCTCGTCCCGTTCGCCGACGTGCCGCGCGCGGCGCTCCACCTCGTCGGCCGCTCGCCGGCCGCGTCGGACGACGCGGCCGCGCGTCGCGCCGCCGTCGATTCGGCGCTCGCAACCGCGGCGTCGGACTCCGATCGTGCAGCGGGCGACCTGCCCGCAGGGTCGCCCGCCAGCGGGACGCTCTCGGCGGCGCTGGTCGCGGCGCGCCGGGCCGTGCCGGCCGTCGTGGACGCGGCAGACTCGGTCGAACTCGTGATCGTCTCGCCCTTCGCCCGTGATGAGGTCGACGCGGCGACGCTGGCGCTCCGGCGGAGTTGGGCGGGGCGCGCTCGGCTGGTGCGCGCCGCCCGGGCGCCGGTCGCGCCGGCGGGCGCGCCGATGGCAGCGTCGCGCCCAGGCCGCGCGCCGCGCGTCGCCGTCGCCCTCCGCGGCGGCCCGACCGACGACGCCCTGGCCGCGGCGCTCGCTCTGGCGGGGACGGCGCGCGACGCGGCCGCGCCGGTGCGGATCGTGCGCGACCGGGCGACCGACGCCGACCGGACGTGGGCCACCGCGCCCGGACACGTGCTCGTCGTCTGGCCGGCCGTGGACGCGCAGACCGGGCCTCCGCGCTCGGACACGGCCCAGGCGCTGGTCGTCGGTGCCCAGGTCGCGGTCGGAGCGTTTGGGCGCGTCGGACACGGCGGGGCGGACGCGAGCGACATCGGTGCCGCGACCGGGCGGTCGCGCACCGTGGCCCGCTGGTCGGATGGTGCGCCCGCCGCGATCGAACAGCGCACCGGGGGTGGTTGCGTTCGGACGGTCGCCGTGCGCGTGCCGCAGACCGGCGACGCCGCCCTCCGGCCGACCTTCCTCGCGACGCTCCCCGCCCTGCTCGGACCCTGCGATCCGCCGCGCGAGCCCGCCGCACTCGCGCCGGCCGACCTGGCGCGCCTCGGCGGCACGGGACCGCTGCTCGCCGCGGCTTCGCTCCGCGCACCCCACTCGACCGACATGCCCGACCCACTCGGCGCCGCGCTGCTCGCAACGTCGGCGGCGCTGCTCGTCGCGGAGCTCCCGCTCCGCCGCCTGCTGCGCCGTCCGGTCGACGCGTCCAACGCCGAGGACGACCTCGGTGCCGGTGACCGCGGCACGTCGAGCCCCGATCGGTCGGTGGCGTCAGGACCGGACGGTCCGAACCTCGCCGCCGTCGCATGACCACAGGTCGGTCCCATCTGCCGTCCGGTTCCGCTGGGACGGCGTCGCGCCAGGTGCGCCCGCTCCGCGCCGAGCCGTCGGGCGACGTCCCCGGCTCTGACGTGCGCGAGTCGCAGCGGGCGCGCGCCGTCGCGACCGCACGGCTCGAGCGTACACGACGCACGCTGCGCGGGATTGCCGTCGCGCGCGCCGCTCTGTGGGTCGCCGCGGCGCTACTGGCGTGCGCGCTCGCGCAACATGTCGCGCGCGGACTGGGTGCGCACGTGCCGCTCCCACTCGTGCTCCTGGCGGGATGCGCCGTCGTGTGCGCCGGGGGATTGACCGTGGCACCGCTCTCGCGCGAATGGACCCTTGCCGCGGTGGCGCTCTGGATCGAGGCTCGCGTCCCGACGCTGCAGTACGCGCTCGTCACCCTCGCCGACGATGGGGCTGCCACGCCGCTCCCGGCGCCCGTCGCCCGCGTTCTGGCGGACCGCGTGCGCGACACGCGGTGGGACGACCTGCTACGCGAGACCGGGTGGCGCGCCCTCCGACGCCCGGCCGTCGTGCTCATGGTCATGCTCGTGCTCCTCGTGCTCGCGGAGTTCGCGCCATTCGCCGCGCATATGACGGACAGCCTGGCGCCATCGACGCGAGATGTGGCTGGCGTCGGTGCTACCGCGGTCGCCGATCCGCTCGCGCACGTGCGCGCGACCGTGACCCCGCCGGCCTACGCGGGCGAGTCCGCGCGCACCCTCGACGACCCGAGCGCCGTCGCGGCGCTCGTCGGCAGCGCGCTCGTCGTCGAGGGCGCGGGAGAGGCGGCGCGCGTGCGCGCCGCGCTCCTGACCTCGCCGGCCGCGTCGCCCCTCGTCGTCCGCGTGTCCGGCGGCGGGCGCTGGCGCGTGACGCTCGCGATGCCCACGACACCGGTCGCGCTGCGCCTCGCGGGTCCCGTGCGCGACCGGCTGGTCGTGCTCGACCCGCGCCCGGATCTTCCGCCGCGCGTGGCACTCCTCGCTCCGTCGCGCGACACCGTGGTTCGGGCGCCGCAGGGAACCGTGGCCCTTCGTGCACGTGCGGACGACGACATCGGCCTCGTCGACGGCGCGTTCGAGTACGTGGTGAGCTCGGGCGAGGGAGAGAACTTCACCTTTCGCACCGGGCGGGTCGGAGTGGCCACCTTCGGCGGCGCACGCGGGGGAGCACTCACCACCGCGCTCGACCTCGCCGCACTGAAGCTCAAACCGGGCGACCTCGTGCACGTGCGCGCGCTCGCCCGCGACGCACGGCCGGGCGCCGCGCCCGGGGCGTCCGAAACGCGCGCCATTCGCGTCGCGCGCGCGGGCGAGTACGACTCGGTCGCGGTCGACGGCGCGCCCCCGCCCGACGCCGACACGGCCGCGTTCGGGCAGCGGATGCTCCTCCAGCTCACGGAGGCACTCGTCGCCCGCGCCGAATCGCGCCGGGCGCCGCTCGACCGTCCGGTCGTCGTCGAGGAATCGCGGAAGATCGGCGGCGACCAGGCGCGGCTCCGGCGCCGTGTCGGGGACGCCGTGTTCAGCCGGCTCGGCGCCCAGCCGAGCGGGGAGGAATCGCAGGGTAATGCCGACGCCTCGGAGCGCCGTGGCCGGCTCACCCCGCAGGAGTTGGTCGAGGAGGCGAACCGGGCGACCGGTGCCGGCGCGGCCGGCGCGCTGGAGGGGGATGAAGCGGAAACGCCGGTCACGGCGGTCAACCGGCCCCTCCTCGCAGCGTACAACGCGATGTGGGACGCCGGGCGCGCGCTCGAGGTGGGCGAGCCTCGGCGCGCCCTCGCGCCCATGCGCCGCGCGATCGCCGCCCTTCAGCGCGCGCACCAGGCGGAGCGCCTCTACCTCCGCGGCCGCCCGCCCGTGGTCGTCGTCGACCTCGCGAAGGTGCGCGGCGCCGGGCACGTGCGCGGCGACACGCTCCACCCCGCCCCACGCGACGACGCGCCGGGCGCCCTGTACCCGTCGCTCGACCCCGCCGCCCGGGCCCGCGCCGCGGCCCTCGACCGCGCCCTTGTCGCACTCGCCGGTGGCGCGGCCTCGCGTGCCGCCGCCGCTGACTCGCTGGCCGTGCTCCGCGTCGGGGCGCTCGGTCGCGCGCCCGCCCTCGCCACGGCACTGGGCGACGCCCTCGCGGCACTCGGCCGCGGCGACGACGCCACCGCGCCGCTCGCCCGCGCCCGCCGCGCCGCCCTCGGCCCGGCGGCGCCGGCCGCCGCGGGTGCCGGTGCGTGGGCGCCCGGGTGGCAGGACCTCCGCCCGTGAGCGCACTTCCCATGGGCGAGCCGAACGCGCTCGACGCCGCCGCACCGCCGGTCGACTTCACCTTCGCCACGGTGCAGTACGAGAGTGGCGATTGGGACGCCGCCCCGCTCGTCCCCGCCAACCTCATCGACACGCTCGCCCGCTACACGACGCTGCGCGTCGCCCCGAGCGGCGTCATCGTCCCGCTCGGCTCCGCCGCCCTCTTCCGCTATCCGTTCGCTTACCTCACCGGGCACCTGCCCGTGCGCTTCTCCGAGGCCGAACGGCGGACGCTGCGCGCGTGGATCGACCGCGGCGGGTTCCTCTTCGCCGACGATCACAACCACGACGTCGACGGCGTGTTCCACAAGTCGTGCACCGAAGAGCTGGAGCACACGCTCGGCCCGATGGTCGATCTGCCCAACGAGCACCCGCTCTATCGCGCCTTCTTTCAGTTTCCCGACGGCCCGCCGACCACCAGCCACGAGCTGAACGGGTGGGGCGACAACCTCGTGCACAAGCACCTGCGTGCGGTGATGCGCGGCGGGCGCGTGGCCGTGCTCTACAGCAACAAGGACTACAGTTCGGAGTGGGGCTATCACCCCGACAACAAGCGGTTCCAGAGCGTCGACAACACGCGCTTCTTCGTCAACATCGCCGCGTATGCACTCACGCGGTGACGCCTTGAGGGTGGGAACTCCGTGACCGCCTCGCGCTCGCGCTCCGCGGCCGAGCACGGCCTTCGCGCCCTCGCCGTCGCCGCGCTCGCGTTCGCCGCGTGGCAGCGCCTGCATCCGCCGCCCGCGCCACCGCCCGCTGCCGCCCACGCCGACGCGCGCGCCCTGCCCGCCGCCCTCGAGCGCTGGACCGCCCAACCACTCCAGGCGGCGCACGCGGCCTTCGACACGCTTCCCGACGCGACGACCCGCGCCTGGCTCGCCGCGCTTGCCGCCGCGGGCACACGTATTTCGTGGGAGGCGGCCCGCGCGCCCGCCCTCGCCGCGGTCGCCGAACCCGTGGCCGATCCGGCCGGCGGCGTACGCGTGGACGCCGTGCTCGCGCCCGGCGCGGGGCGCCCGTCGGGCGGCGCCGAGCCCGTGGGAGTCGCCGACTCGATCGGGTCGCTCGACAGCACGCGCGCGGGCGCTGCTGGTGCCACGATCCGGCTCGCGGACGCGGGCCCCGGCCTCACCGTTCGCGCGGCCGGCGCGTCCGCCCGCCTCGCGGCTCCGCGCCCGCCCGGTCGGCTCGGTGCCGCCGTCGTCCTCGCCCGCGCCGGATGGGAGGCGAAGTTCACCGCGGCGGCGCTCGAGGAACGCGGCTGGACGGTGCGCACCCGCTTCGCCATCGACCCCGACGTGGTCGTGAACGCCCCCGGCGGTCCGCAACTCGACACGAGCACCGTCGCCGTCGTGGTCGCGCTCGATTCGAGCGCCGCCCCCCTCGCCCCCGCGATCGCCCGCTACGTGCGGGCCGGCGGCGGCCTCGTGCTCGCCGGCGAGGCCGCGCTCGTCCCGCCACTCGCCGCCCTCGCGCCCGCCACCCCGGCCCTCACGCCCGTCGACGACAGTGCGGGCACCGTTCGCCCGCTCGACCGCCCGCGCGCCGACGCCGTCCCGCTCGCGTGGCGCACCGTCGCCGGCACCCGCGTCCTCGTCGCCGCCGCCCGCCGTGTGGGCGCCGGGCGTGTCGTCCAGATCGCCGATGAGGCCACCTGGCACCGTCGTCTCCACGCCGACGACGCGGCCCCCGCCGCCCACCGCGCGTGGTGGGCGCAGGTGCTCGCCGCCGCGGCCTACACCGGCGCGCCACGCCCCGACACCACCCCGCCCGCGTCCGCGCTCGCGCCGCCTCCGGCCGACCCCGCGCCGCTCGCCGCCACCGTCGCCGCGCTCGGTCCGCCCACGTCGCCCGCCGCCGCGCCCCCGCCCCCGGCCCGCCCCGCCCGCCGACCGGTGTCCGACGACGTGCTCGTCCCCGTCGCGTTAGGCGCCCTCCTCACCGAGGTCGCCAGCCGCCGCCTCCGCGCGCGCGCCTGACGCGCCGCCGCCCCGCGCGCCGCCCCGCGCGCCGCCGCGCACCACCGTCGCCCCGCCCGTCCTCCCGCGAAACGCCCCGCCGTCCACACCCGTATGCCACACACCCCCTCTCGCCCCCACCCATGACGTCACGACGCGACTTCCTCCGCCACGGCGGCCTCGCCCTCGGCGCCCTCGCCACCGCGGGCGGCGCCCTCGGCGGCATCCCGCGCCTGCTCTCGGCCGCCCCCGCCCCCGCCGGCCGTGCCCTCGACACGTTCGCCGATCCGGCCGCGACGAAGGCCCTCATGGCCACCGCCCTCGCGGCGGCGAAGGCGGCCGGTGCCACATACGCCGACGTGCGCATCAGCCGTCAGCGGCAGAACTTCGTCTTCACGCGCGAGCAGCAGATCCAGAACGTCGTCGACACCGACTCGCTCGGCATCGGCGTCCGCGCCCTCGTCGACGGCACCTGGGGTTTCGCCGCCACCCGCGTCCTCACCGCCGACGGCGCGGCCGCGGCCGCGCGCGAGGCCGTCGCGATCGGCAAGGCCAGCCGCCTCGCGCGCGACAAGGCGGTCGAGTGGCTCCCGGGCCCCGTCTACGCCGACGTGACGTGGAAGAACGCCGCGGAGAAGGACCCGTGGGACGTGCCGGTCGAGCAGAAGGCCGACCTGCTGCTGCGCGCCAACAAGGAGGCGCTCAAGGCGAAGAACGTGAAATTCGTCTTCTCCGGCCTCTTTTTCGTCAAGGACGAGCGCAACTACGCCAACACCGACGGCTCGACCATCCGCCAGGACGTGATCCGCTCGTGGCCGTTGATGCAGATCACGGCCGTCAACGCCACGTTCACCGATTTCCAGACGCGCGGCAACGTGGTCGCGCCTGCGGGCCGCGGGTGGGAGTACGTCGAGGCCAACGACCTCGCGGGCCACGCCGCGAGCTGGGGCGAGGACGCCGCCGCCAAGCTCGGCGCCAAGCCCGTCGACGTTGGGCGCTACGACCTCGTGCTCGATCCGAGCAACATCTGGCTCACCATCCACGAGAGCATCGGGCACCCGACGGAGCTGGACCGCGCGATGGGCTACGAAGCCAACTACGCCGGCACCAGCTTCGTCGCGCCCCCCGAGAAGATGCTTGGCCAGCTGAAATACGGGCAGCCGCTCATGAACATCCAGGGCGACCGCGAGCAGCCCGGCGGCCTCTCGACCATCGGGTACGATGACGACGGCGTGAAGCCCGACACCTTCCTCATCGTCAAGAACGGCGTGCTGAACGAGTACCAGACCACGCGCGAGCAGGCGCCGTGGCTGCGCTGGTGGTACGACAAGGAGGGGCGCCCCGTGCGGAGCCACGGCTGCTCGTACGCGCAGGGGTGGGACAACGTGCAGTTCCAACGCATGCCCAACGTGAGCCTGCTCCCCGGCGAGAAGGACCTCACGCGCGACGACCTCGTCGCCGGCACCGACCGCGGCATCCTCATCGTCGGCGACGGCAGCTTCAGCATCGACCAGCAGCGCTACAACGCGCAGTTCGGCGGCCAGACTTTCTACGAGATCAAGGGCGGCAAGGTGGTCGGGATGCTCAAGGACGTCGCCTACCAGATCCGCACGCCCGACTTCTGGAACTCCATGGACATGATCGGCGGGAAGCGCTCCTACCAGCTCAACGGCTCCTTCTTCGACGGCAAGGGGCAGCCCGCGCAGGTGAACGCGGTGAGCCACGGCGCGCCCGCCGCGCGCTTCCGCAACGTCAACGTCATCAACACGGGGAGGAAGGCGTGATGGCCGCGCAACAGGGAATCCTCACCCGCGACGAGGCGCAGGCGATCGTCGCCAAAGCCGTCGCCCTGAGCAAGGCCGACGGCATCGAGGTGCAGCTCAACTCGAGCTACAGCGGGAACGTCCGCTTCGCGGCCAACCAGATGTCGACGTCGGGCGCGCGCACCGACGCGCAGCTCGGCGTGCAGTCGAGCTTCGGCCCCAAGCACGCCGTCGTCACGACCAACGACCTCTCGGACGAGTCGATCCGGCGGGCGGTCGAGCAGAGCGAGCGCGTCGCGCGGCTCGCGCCCGACGACCCGGAGGCCATGCCGGCGCTGCCGCAGCAGCAGTACGCGCCCGTGAACGCGTACTTCGAGAGCACCGCCGCGCTCACCCCCGAGGACCGCGCGCGCGCCGCGCTCGCCGCGCTCAAGCTCACCCGCGGCTCGGGCGACCTCGTCGCGGCCGGCTTCCTCGAGACCGGGGTGAGCGCGTCCGCGTTAGGCAACAAGGCCGGCCTCTTCGCCTACGACCGGCGCACGGGCAGCAACTACACGCTCACCGTGCGCAGCACCGACGGCACCGGCTCCGGCTGGGCCGCGGCCGACCACCCCGACTGGTCGCAGGTGGACGTGGCCGCGATCGCCGAGCGGGCGACGACCAAGGCGCGCCTGTCGCGGAACCCGGTCGCGATCGAGCCGGGGCGCTACACCGTGATCCTCGAACCGCAGGCGGTGGGCGACCTCGTGCAACTCGTCGGCAACTACGCCGGCGCCCGCGAGGCCGACGAGGGGCGCAGCCCGTTCGTGAAGCAGGGCGGCGGCAACAAGATCGGGCAGAAGGTCGCCGACGAGCGCGTGACGCTCTTTTCCGACCCGGCCGACCCGCAGCTCCTCGCGCGCCCCTGGGACGGCGACGGGTTGCCGTTGGGCCGCCAGGTGTGGATCGAGAACGGCGTGCTCAAGCAGCTCTATTATTCGCGCTTCTGGGCCAAGAAGCAGGGCAAGTCCGCGACGGGCGCCCCGGGCTCGCTGAAGATGGCCGGCGGCACGCAGTCCCTGGACGAACTGGTCAGGGGCACCGCGCGCGGCGTGCTCGTCACGCGGCTCTGGTACCTGCGCGAGGTCGACCCGCGCACGATCCTCTACACGGGCCTCACGCGCGACGGCACCTTCCTCGTCGAGAACGGCAAGGTCACGAAGGCGCTGCGCAACTTCCGCTTCAACGAGAGCCCGCTCTTCATGCTCAACAACCTCGACGCGCTCGGGCGCGCCGAGCGGCTCGCGGGTACGGAGCAGGGCGGGGACGTGGTGATGCCGAGTCTGCGGGTGCGGGACTTCGACTTCACGAGCCTGTCGGAAGCGGTCTAGCGCGGGCGGGCGCTGTGGCGCTGTAGCGCTACAGCGCGGTCCCGACCGGGCGCACGACGAGACGGGGGCCCCCACGCGCGTGGGGGCCCCCGTCTCGTCGTGCGCCCCGGCGCCGCCCGGCCGCGGCCTAGAGCCCGAGGTGGCGGGCGACGCGCCGGCCGAGGTAGAGCCCGACGCCGGTGCCGACGACGCTGAGGACGAACGCGGTGAAGATGCCCGCGCCCTCGCCGGCGGCCCAGCCGGCGCTGCTGCCGGCGAACGCGCCGACCGACCCGAGGAGTTTGGTCATCGCCGGGAGTGTCGGCGGGCCGGCGCGCGGGCTGTAGGCGCGCGCCCGGCGGGGTGTAGGCGCGCCGCTGGAGCGTCGTCGGCGCGCGACCCCCGCGGGGGTCGCCGGCCGCCCTCCCCCTTCGGTCCGTGTTCGGGCGCGCGCCCGTTGGGCGGGGCCGTTGGGCGCCCGTTGGGCGGGCGCCGGGGCGCCGCGTTGGGCGCGTTTGTTAGGCTATGGTTGCGGATTGCGCCCCATACGCACAGTTTGCCGACGTTAGGAATATTCCTAATGAGTTGGTCCTAACGTGACCCCACACCCGGGAGCCCGCCATGCCGAGCGCCGACCGCTACTCCAAGTACCGCGCCGACCAGACCACGGTCTGGATCAGCAAGACCGCCGCCGAGTTCATGGCCCGCGAGCGCGCCGGCGGCGAGGGCACCGCCGCCGTGCTCGACCGGCTCATCGGCGAGCTCCGCAAGCACCGGCGCGCCAACCCCGGTCTCGCCCCCGAGTCGCGCCCCGCCGCCAAGGCGCCGGCGAAGGGCGCCGCGAAGGGCGCGGCCAAGACGGCCGCCAAGTCCGCGGCCAAGGGTGCCGCGAAGACCGCCGGGAAGTCGGCGACGAAGGCCGCCGCCAAGGGCGGGTCCAAGACGGCCGCCAAGGGCGCCGCCAAGACCGCGGCCAAGGGCGCCAGGCGCGCGGCCAGCCGGTCCGCCTGACCCGCGGGCGGGCTCTTGCGTGCCAACGCGTTTCGGAACGCGTCGGCACGCTGGCCCCGCGCTTGCCCGCCGCCCTGCCTCCCACGGTCGACATCATCTTCGGAGGCAGGTCCACGTGTTCTACACCGACGGAAAGCTCCAGTACAAGGTCCGCGTCGATAGGCCCGACCCGATCTTCGCCCGCGCCATGCAGCAGGCGATCGGCGGCGTCGAGGGCGAGATCCGCGTGATGATGCAGTACCTCTTTCAGGCCTGGGGGCAGCGCGGCCCCAAGAAGTACCGCGACATGCTGCTCTCCGTGGCCGCCGAGGAGATCTCGCACGTCGAGAACCTCGCCACCGCCGTGGCGCTCCTCCTCGAGGGCGCGCCCACCCAGCTGCAGGAGGAGGCCGCGAAGGACGGCGCCGTCAACTGCGTGCTCGGCGGGATGAATCTCCGCCACTATCTCTCGGCCGGTTTTGCGGCGACGGGTGAGAACGCGAACGGGGTGCCGTTCAACATGTCGCACGTCTACGCGAGCGGGAACATCGCCGCAGACATGTACGCCAACGTCGCCGCCGAGGCGACCGGGCGCGTGCTCGCGACGCGGCTGTGGCACATGACCACGGACACCGGGATGCGCGACCTGCTCGCCTTCCACATCGCGCGCGACACGATGCACCAGCAGCAGTGGCTCGCCGTGATCGAGGAACTCGGCGGGTACGAGCAGCAGCTCCCCATCCCGAACGACAACCCGCCCGAGTCGGAGCTCAAGGAGCACAGCTACGTGTTCTACGACACGCGCATCGGCGACGACGTCGAGCCGCTTCGGGGCCGCTACACACAGGGCCCGTCCCTCGACGGCAAGGGCGAGTACAGCGTGCGCCCGGCCAAGCCGTTCGGCAGCGAGCCGACGCTCGCCGCACCCGTCCCGGCCGCCTTCGCGCAAAAGGAGCAGATGACGGCGGCGACCGGCATCCTCGGCACCATCAAGCACGCCATCACCGGCGAGGCATGACCGACCGCCGCTCCGGCGGCGCCGCCGCGCCCGGCCTCGTCCTCGGGGTCGGGCTCGGCGGACTCGTCGACGGGTGGCTGCTGCACCAGATCCTGCAGTGGCACAACATGCTCTCGGCGCGCATCCCGCCCACGTCGATGGCGGCCATGCGCGAGAACATGACCGCCGACGGGTTCTTCGACGCCGGCTCGTGGGCGATCGTCGTCGCGGGCGTGGTGACGCTGTGGGCGGCCGGCCGGCGGGGCGCCACGCCCAACGGCCGCCGCTTCGCCGGACAGCTGCTCGCGGGCTGGGGGCTGTTCAACCTCGTCGAGGGGGTGATCGACCACCACCTGCTGCAACTGCACCACGTGGTGGACGTGCCGGCGCACGTGCCGCTCTACGACTGGCTGTTTCTGGCGGTCGGGGGCGTGGGCTTCCTGCTGTTGGGCGGGGTGACGGCGCGCGAGGGGACAGCGGGCGCGCGCGGGCGCGCGCGGGCGCTAGCGCGGGGCCCGGCTGGGCCGTACTAGTCGCATCACCGGGGCGACTGCTCGCGTACCCGACCTGCCCAACGCCCTCATGCCCGCCACCCCATCGCTCTCCGGCATCGGCCAGATCGCGGTCGTCGCCGCCGACGTCGCGCGCGCCACGGCGTTCTACCGCGACGTGCTCGGCCTGCCATTCCTCTTCGCCGCGCCCGGCCCCGACGGCGCACCGGCGCTCGCCTTCTTCGACGCGGGCGGCGTGCGCCTGATGCTCACGCCCGCCGAGACGCCGGCCGACGGCAGCCCGGCGCCCGGCACGTCGGTCCTCTATTACCGCACCGCGGACCTCGACGCGACCTACGCGGCGGTGGTCGCGCGCGGCGCCGCGCCGGCGGGGGCGCCGCACATGATCGCGCGCATGCCCGACCACGAGCTGTGGATGGGCTTCATCCGCGACAGCGAGGGCAACCTCGTGGGCCTCATGAGCGAGCGGCCGCACCCCCCCGGGTGACGCGGCACCAATCCAGTTGCCCGCGTGCGGCGTAGCCCTGGTGAGCCCGGCAGCGATGGGCTTCAACCTTCACGCTCTCACCAGGACGCTCGCATGCAGCTCAAGTCGATTCTCGCCAACGCCGTCGTCGTCGCCGCCCTCAGCACCGGTGCCGCCGTCGCGCCGCTCGCCGCCCAGATGCAGCAGGGCCACATGGAAGGCGCCGCGCGCATGACGCCCGGCACCGTGATGGTCGGCGGCCAGGCGATGTACCCCAACAAGGACATCGTCGACAACGCCGTCAACTCGGCCGACCACACGACGCTCGTCGCCGCCGTCAAGGCCGCGGGGCTCGTCGAGACGCTGAAGGGCAAGGGCCCGTTCACCGTCTTCGCGCCGACCAACGAGGCGTTCGCGGTGCTGCCGGCCGGCACGGTCGACAACCTGCTCAAGCCCGAGAACAAGGCCGCGCTGACCAAGATTCTCACCTACCACGTGGTGGCGGGCAACATGGACGCGGCCGCGATCATGAGCGCGATCCGCGCCGGCGGCGGCACGGCCACGCTCAAGACGGTCAGCGGCGGCACGCTCACCGCGATGATGAACGGCCCGCGCAACGTCGTCCTCAAGGACGCGCAGGGGAACGTGGCCGAGATCTCGACGTATGACGTGCGGCAGTCCAACGGCGTGATCCACGTCGTCGACAAGGTCCTCATGCCCGCGATGTAATCGCGCTGGCGCCTTTTTCCGGGAGCACACGGCCGATGCGATCGTTCACCATGACCAGAGCCTCGTTCGCGCTCGCGGCGGGACTCGCGGCCGCGGCGGCCGGTGCCCAACCGGCGCCGGCGCGGCGGGCGGACCTTCGTACCGCCGTGGCGACCGCCGGCGCGCGGGACGGCGGGACGCGCGACAGCGCCGCGCTCCGCCGCCGCCTCACGCCGCTGCAGTACGCGGTCACGCAGCAGAGCGAGACCGAGCCGCCGTTCCGCAACGAGTACTGGGACAACCACCGCGACGGCATCTACGTCGACGTGGTGAGCGGCGAGCCGCTATTCAGCTCGCGCGACAAATTCGAGTCGGGCACCGGGTGGCCGAGCTTCACGCGGCCGCTCGAGCCGGCCAACGTGCGGCGCGCCGACGACCACACCCTCGGCATGGAGCGCACCGAAGTCCGGTCGACCCACGCCAACTCGCACCTCGGGCACGTGTTCGACGACGGACCCGCGCCCACCGGGCTGCGCTACTGCATGAACTCGGCGGCGATGCGGTTCGTCCCCGCCGACCGGCTGCGGGCGGAAGGGTACGGGCAGTACGCGAAGCTGTTTCCGGCGGCCGCGCACTGAACTCGGCCGTTGCCGTCCGGCCCGGCGGGGGCGATGTTGCGGCGACCTTCGCCCCCGCGCCGCTCGTGACCGATCGCCCCGCGCTCCAACCCGTTCCGGTCCGTGTGGACGATCCTCCGCCGCCCGTCACGCAAGCCGACCTCGCGGGCGGCGGCGTTGCACCGTCCGACGCGGCGGCCGGCCCGACGGCGGACGCGGCCCTCGTGGCGCGCGTCGCGGCCGGCGACGCCGAGGCGCTCGGCACCCTGTACGACCGGTTCGGCGCCGACGCGCACCGCTTCGCCCGCGTGCTGGTCGGCGGGGCGGCCGACGAGGCCGACGACGTGACGGCCGCGGTGTTCGCGCAGCTCTGGCGCACCGCGGCGCGCTACGACGCGGCGCGCGGAAGCGTGGCCGCGTGGGTGACGATGGTGACCCGCGCCCGGGCGCTCGACCACGTGCGCGCGCGGCGCCGCCGCGTACGCCTGGAGGAGCGCGCCGCCGGCGACGCGGCCGCGCTCGCGCCGGCCGGCACGGCCGCCACCGCCGTCCCGTTAGGCGGGAGCCCCGAGGCGCCCGACGCGGCGGTGGAGCGCGCGGAGGCGGCGCGCGCGGTGCGCGGCTCGCTCGCCGCGCTGCCCGAGCCGCAGCGCCGCGCGATCGAGCTGGCCTTCTTCGGCGGGCTCTCGCACGCCGACGTCGCCGCCGCGCTCGGCCAGCCGTTAGGCACCGTCAAGACGCGCATCCGCACGGGACTGCTCAAGCTCCGCGAGGCGATGCGCCCCGCGGCCGCGGCGGGGGGCGACGCGTGACGGGCGGGCCGGCGGGCGCCCTGCCCAACGCGCACGACCACGCGCCGTGGGCCGACGACGCGGCGGCGTACGCGCTGGGCGCGCTCGACGCCGACGAGCGCGCCGCGTTCGAGGCGCACCTGGCGGGCTGTGCGCGGTGCGCGGCCGAGGTGCGCCAGTTCCGCGACGTCGGCGTGCTGCTGGCCCGCGAGGCGGGGGCCGAGTCGCCCTCGCAGTCGCCCTCGCCGTCGCTGCGCGCGCGCATCCTGTCCGAAGCGCGGGCCAACCCGTCCCCCGCCACGACCGCCCCCGCCACGACCGCCCCCGCCACGACCGCCCCCGCCACGACAGCGCCCGACGCCCCCGCGACCGCCGCACAGCCGCTCCGCCCGCGCACGGCGACGTCGTCGATCCGCGCGATCACCCCGGCGCGACGTCCGACCGCGTGGGCGCCCTGGTACGCGGCCGCCGCGTGCCTCGCGCTCGCCGCCGGCCTCGGCGCGGGGTGGGCGCGCGAGCGCCAGGTCCGCCTCGCGGAGCGCGAGCGCGCACTCGGCACCCTGCAGGAACTCGCCGCCCGCGTCCGGCGCCGGGGCGCGCTGGTCGACCGCGCGCGCGACTCGCTCCTCGCCGTCGTGACCGCACCCGACGCGCGCACCGCACGGCTCGCGGTCCCGGGCGAGCCGGCAGCGGCGCGCCTGATCTGGAGCCCGGGGCAGGGCGCCGTACTGCTCACGGCGTCGGCAATGCCGCGGCCGCACGCGGGGCGCACCTACCAACTCTGGGGCATCGCGAAGGGCGGGCAGCCGCAGAGCCTCGGCACCTTCACGCCAGAGGAGAACGGGCGGGTGCAGGTGGTCCTGCACGTGCCGCCCGAGGCCGAGATGCAGGTGGCCGCGGTCACCGAGGAGCCCGACGGCGGGTCGCCGCGGCCAACCGGGCAGCCGCTGATGACGGGACAGATCGAGGGGGCGTAGGCGCCCCACGGGGGTCAGGGCGTGCGCGAGCCCGCGTACGCGGCCGCGGCGATCATCTCGTCGAGCCCGAGCGCGCCGGCGACCGCGCGCATCGGGGCGGAGGCCGGCGCCGTGCGCGTCCCCGCCGCGAAGCCCATGAGCTGCCGCAGCAGGTACGACGGCGAGCGGCCGGCGAGCGGCGGCACGGATCCCACACCGCGAAGGTCCGCACCGTGGCAGCTCGCGCACGAGGCGACCGAACCGGGCACGCCCCGCATCGCCAACGCGCGCCCGCGCGCGACGCTCCCGGGCGGGACGTACGTCACGTAGGTGAGGCTGGCGTCGTGCAGTTCGTGCCGCTCGGCGTTCGAGGCGACCTCGACGAGACGGCGGCCGAGCGAGTCCTCACCGCCCCCGGGGGCGAGGAAGTACAGGCCGTTCCCGGGCAGCAGTCGCGGGATGCGGACGGCCTCCACCACGCGCGCCCGACGGCGCAGCCGAAGCGCCGCGAAGTACTGCGCCGCCACCGCCACCTCGGCGTCCGTCGCGCTGTCCGCGACGCGTCGCATCCCCGACCACGGCGTGTTCGCCGCGTGCCACGGACTGTCGCGCGTACCATCGCGCATCGCGGCCACCTGCCGGACGATGTAGTCCGCCGGGAGGCCCGCGAGGGGCGCGTTCTCGGGGCGGCCCGCGCCGTCGGGCAGGTGACAGTAGCCGCAGGCCCACACCGCGGGCCGCCGCCCGCGCGCCACCACGGGCGGCATCGGCGGGTGCGTGCCGGGAAACCAGTCCGGCACGGAGTACAGGTCGCGCGTGCCCGCGACGGTGAACGCGACGGCGCTGGCCGGCACGTGCCGCGGCGTCACGCTGTCCGACGGAAGTCCGGGCACCGAACCCGTCGGGGACGCCCAGGCCGGCGGCGCGACCGCCGGGCGCGCGTCGGCGCGCGGTGGCTGTACGGCCGCGTGCACGGCCGGGTGTGCGGCCATGCGCACGGCCAGGTGCACGGCGAGGTACGCGCCGAGCGGGGCGGCGCCGAGCGTCGTGAGCGCGGCGCCGCGCCCGCGGGCGCCGTCGCTCACAACGTCCAGCCCGCGCGGTACTGGCGCTGCAGGTACGCGTTCGCCTCGGGCACGTTGGTGATCGCCATGCGCGCGCCGTCGTAGTGGATGGGGCGCCCCTGCCCGGTGCGCAGCGCGACGATGCCCAACAGCATCGTCTCGGTGAGCGGGGCGGCGTAGTCGAAGGGGCAGCTCGCGGCGCGCTTGGCCTTGACCGCCTCCACCCAGTTCATCTCGTGCGACACCACGGGGCTCGTCGGCAGCTGACGCGGCATCGGCTGGCCGCCCTCGGCCGCGTGACGCCGGATCTCCTCCTGCTCGCGCCGGGCGCGGTCGCGCTCCTCCACGTACGCGGGCGCGACCTCGCGGAAGCGCGACTCGGGGTAGATGCGCGGGTTGCGGCCGTACGTCTCGTGCATGAGCACGCCCTTGTCGCCGACCATCATCGTGCCGCCCGACCGGTCGAGCACGAGGTCGTCGGGCAGGCTCGGGTGGCGGGCCGGCATCAGCCCGCCGTCGTACCACGTCATCCGCACCGGCGGCTGCGCGCCGCGGGCCGGGAAGTCGTAGTGCACCATCATGCTCATCGGGTACGACGCGGGGTGCTGCTGGTCGCCGCCCCACGGCGTGCTCGTCGCCTCGATGGTCGTCGGGTAGGTGAGGCCGAGCGCCCAGTACGGGGCGTCGATCAGGTGGGCGCCCATGTCGCCTAACGCGCCCGCGCCGAAGTTGGTCCACCCGCGCCAGTTGAACGGGTGGTAGATCGCGTGCCACGGGATCATCGCCGCGGGGCCGCAGTAGAGGTCCCAGTCGAGGTTCGCGGGCGGCGCGTGCGGCGGGGCCGCCGCCATCGCCGCGGCGAGCTGCTCGTTGAGCGAGCGCGACGTGTAGGCGTTCCCGAACGGCGCGCTCGGCGGCCCCGCGGGGGCGTCCGAGGGGTAGGGCACCCCCTGCGGCCAGATCGGGCGGTTGGTCCAGACGTGCACCTCGCGCACCGCGCCGATGCCGCCCGAACGCACCCAGTCGTTGATGAGGCCCGCCTCGCGCGTCGAGTGCCCCTGGTTGCCCATCTGCGTGACCACGCCCGTGCGGCGGGCGGTGTCGCGCAGCACGCGCGCCTCGTGCACCGAGTAGGTGAGCGGCTTCTGCACGTAGACCGGCTTGCCCAGCTCCATCGCCGCCTTCGCGGCCACTGCGTGGATGTGGTCGGGGCAGGCGACCACCACGGCGTCGGCGTTCTTCTCGCGCTCGAGCATCTGGCGGAAGTCGGTGTATCGCCGGGCCGCGGCGTACTGCGCGACGAGCCGCGCGCCGTCGGGGTTGGCGACGCCGGTGCGCGGGTCGGGCTGGGCGCGGCCGGCCGCGCTCCGGTCGGCGTACGCCTGGTCGACGTCGGCGATCGCCACGATGCGCTGACCGCCGGCCACGAGCGCGAACGCGTTGCTCGACGCCATGCCCCCGCCGCCCACCATGAGCACGTTCAACTGGTCGCTCGGGGCGACGTGGCCCCGGCCGCCGAGCACGTGGCGCGGCACGATCATGATCCCCGCGCCGAACGCGGCGGCGGTGGTGACGAACTGACGGCGGGAGACGGTCGGGTCAGCGCTCATGAGGCAGAGACGGATGAAGGAGATCGGGTGGGGACCGGAGCGGTCGAGCGGCGGGCCGGTCGGTGGCCGCGGCGCACCGCGCCGAACGGTATTGAGGGTACACGGCGTGCACGATTCGCGCGTCCACTTTCTACCCGGAGTCGTGCATGCCGCCCACCGCCACCTGGCGCCCGCCCGCCACGGACGTCGACCACAACCACAACCACCGCCTCGAATCGTCCGAGCGCGGCGAGCTGCCCGACACCGCGTACGCGCTGCCCGAGCAGCGCAAGCTCCCGCTCACCGACGCGGGGCACGTGCGCGCGGCGCTCGCCCGTTTCGATCAGGTCGCGGACGTCAGCGACGCCGACCGCGATCTCGCCTGGGCCAACCTGCGCTCGGCCGCCCGCCACTTCGGCGTCGAGGTGCGTGAGGAACGCTGGCAGGACCTGGGACGGGCGCCGCACACGCCCAATCCCGCCCACCCGCGGGCCTCCCACACCTGACGGTGTCTCGCCCGGCGGGCGCACGCCTCCGGCCCGCCGACCGCGCGCCCGCCGGCGACCTCAGGCCCGCGCCCCCCCGGTCTGCGGCGCCACCCGCGTCGCCATCAGGTCGTAGCTCACCCCGAGCTTCGCCAGCGCCGCCGGCGGGCAGCCGTCCCACACCGGCACGGCGACGTTGCCCTCGTACTGCAGATCCTTCTGCCCCATCTGACTCGAGAAGAATCCCGACGCGGTGAAGTCGCGGAAGTGGTTGAAGAAGGCGACGCCCTGGCTCATCGCGGGGCGCGCGCGTGCGGGGTAGGCGATGTCGTCGAGCACCGCCCGCCGCGCCGCGTCGGTCGCGCGTGCGAAGGTCACGCCCGTGCGCCGCAGCGTCTCGGCGTCCAGCCAGGCCAGCCCGCCGCGGATCGCGAGGCGGAAGTTGTCCTCGGTGTCGGGGTGGGCGAGGAACGCGTCCATCCACGCCGGCACCCCCGCGTCGGTGGCGCTCCCCGAGCGTTCGTCGCGCGGGATGATGTAATCGACCAGCGCGCCCACCGTCTCGCGCTCGTGCGGCGTGAAGTAGGTCTTCGCGGCGCCGCCCGCGTCGGCCGCGCCCGACCCGGCCGCGCCCGACCCGGCCGCGCCCGACCCGGCCGCGCCCGCGGGCGCGGCGCCCGACCCCTTCGGCGTTGCGTCGGTCGTGCAGGCCGCCGCGCCGGCCGCGCCCGCCGCCGCGACGCCGCCCGCGGCCAGGCCTAACGTGCGGAGCGCGTCGCGGCGCGAGACGCCCTTCGGGGTGACCGATTCGTCGCTCATACCGCCCCCTGCTTGCGCAGCGCCGTGATGTTGTCCGCCGTGCGCCAGGCGAGCGCGAGGATGGTCCACGTCGGGTTCTTGTCCGCCTGCGTCGTGAACGGCGCGCCGTCGGCGACGAACAGGTTCTTGACGTCGTGCGCCTGGCAGCCCGCGTTGAGCACCGACGTCTTCGGGTCGCTCCCCATCCGCGCGCCGCCCACCTCGTGGATGATGTGCCCGCCCGGCGCGATGCCGTACCCCTTCTCCTTGGTCGGCATCGGCGAGAGTGGCGTGCCCCCCATCTCGTGGATGAGCGCGCGGAAGGTCTCCTGCATGTGCTTCACCTGCAGCTTCTCGTGGTCGGTCGCGAGCCAGTGGAAGCGCAGCACCGGGATCCCCCACTGGTCGACGACCTCGGGGTCGAGCTCCGCGTACGACCCGTCGTTGGGGATCATCTCGCCGCGCCCCGAGAAGCCGATGGTCGCGCCGTACTGGTGCCGGTACTCCTGCTTGAGCCCCGCGCCGTAGCCGCCCGCCACGCCCGGCCGGCTCTGGATGCCGCCGCCGAAGCCGTACCCCGGCTGCCCCTGCCCGCCCCACACCTCGATGTGGTAGCCCCTCGGGAAGTCGAGCTTCCGGTTGTCGAGCCACCAGGGCATGTACACGTGCATCCCGCCCACGCCGTCCTCGTTGTGCGGCACGTGGTCGAGCAACGCCGGGATGTAGCCCGCCACGTCGGTGCCCGTGGTGTCGGTGATGTACCGCCCCACCGTGCCGCTCGAGTTGGCGAGGCCGTTGGGGAAGAGCGACGACCGCGAGTTGAGCAGCAGCCGCGCGCTCTCGAGCGCGCTCGCCGCGAGCACCACCACGCGCGCGCGCACGTGCTGGTCGCTGCCGTCGCGCTTGTCGACGTAGCTGACCCCCGTCGCGAGCCCGTCGCGCCCGACGGTGACCTCGCGCGCCATCGCGTTGGTCACCAGCGTGAGGCGGCCCGTCTTGAGCGCGGGGGCGATGAGCACGCCCGGGCTCGAGAAGTTCGCGTTCACCCGGCACCCGCGCCCGCACTGCCCGCAGAAGTGACACCCCGCACGCCCGTTGATCGGCTTCGTGAGGATCGACAGGCGCGACGGGATGCACGTGACGCCCAGCCGGTCGCTCGCGCGCTTGACCATCAGCTCGTAGCAGCGCGGCTTGGGCGCGGGCAGGAAGTCGCCGTCGGGGTGGTTGCGCAGCCCCTCCTTGGACCCGAACACGCCCACCAGCCGGTCGACGCGATCGTAGTACGGCGCGACGTCGTCGTAGCCGATGGGCCAGTCGTCGCCGAGCCCGTCCTTCGACTTGCCCTTGAAATCCTCGGGGCCGAAGCGCAGCGAGATGCGCCCCCAGTGGTTGGTGCGCCCGCCGAGCATGCGCGCGCGCCACCAGTGGAAGTAGTTGCCCTCGGCGAAGGTGTAGGGCTCGCCCTCGATCTCCCACCCGCCGATGCAGCCGTCGAACTCGCCGAACGGCTTGCGCTTGGACCCGGCGCCCCGGCGCACGGTCGCGTACGTGGGCGTCAGCATCTGGGCGTCCCGCGTGCTGTACCACTCGGGACCGGCTTCGAGCATGACGACGTTCGCGCCCGCCTGCGTGAGCACGTACGCGGCCATCCCGCCCCCCGCGCCCGAGCCGATGATGCACACGTCGTATGTCTGATCAGCCATGAGGCGTCGGGGGTCGAAGGGTGTCGCGCCGCGGCCCGGTCCGGCGAGCCGCGCCGCCGCAGGTCTCGCACGTCAAGCTACGCGGCGCGCTGCGGATGCGCGCGGCGGGGTGCGCGCCGCTTGACTTCGCCCCACCGCGCTCGCACGATGCACGGCCGCCCCGTTCCTCCGCCCGCGATCGCGATGCGCCGTTCGTTCCTCCTCCCGCCCGTGCTCGCGCCCGTGCTCGCGGGGGCCGCCGCCCTCGCCGCCTGCGCCCGGCACCCCGACGGCACCGTCGCGCCTAACGCTGCGGTGGCCGAGGTCTACGCCCCGGTCCCGCCGGTGGTGACCCCCGCGCCCGGCGCCGGCCTGCTGACGCCGCCCCCGTCCGACGCGGCGGTGCTCTTCGACGGGCACGACCTCGCGCAGTGGGCCAACGTCGCGACCGCCGGCCCGGCCGGCTGGACGGTCGCCGACGGCGTCGTGACCGTCGTCAAGTCCGCGGGCAACATCCAGACGACGCGCCGGTTCACCAACTACCAGCTGCACCTGGAGTGGCGCGTGCCGGCCGGCATCACCGGCACCGGGCAGCTGCGCGGCAACAGCGGCGTGTTCCTGGCCTCGACCGGCAAGGGCGACGCGGGCTACGAGCTGCAGATCATGGACTCGTACCAGAACCCGACCTACGTCAACGGGCAGGCGGCGAGCGTCTACAAGCAGTACGCACCGCTCGTCAACGCCATGCGCCCGCCCGGCGAGTGGCAGGGTTACGACGTGGTGTGGACGGCGCCGACCTTCAACGCCGACGGCTCGCTCAAGTCGCCGGCGTACGTGACGGCCTACCACAACGGCGCGCTCGTGCAGAACCACGTCGCCGTGCGCGGCGAGACGGTGAACGACGGCGTGCCCGCCTACACCGCGCACGGCCCGTCGCCCATCAAGCTCCAGGCGCACCCCGACCCGAGCCCGCCGATCAGCTTCCGCAACATGTGGGTGCGCGAGCTGCCGTGACCCGCGCCGCGGCCGCGGTCAGCCGCTGCGGCCGCCGTCGAGCCGCCGCACCCGGATGTTGCGGAACGTGACCTCGTTGCCGTGGTCCTGCAGCGCGATGTAGCCGCTCCGCCCCGTCATGAAGTGCGGGTACACGTGGA
Source organism: uncultured Gemmatimonadales bacterium (assembly GCA_963851265.1). GTDB lineage: Bacteria > Gemmatimonadota > Gemmatimonadetes > Gemmatimonadales > Gemmatimonadaceae > BPUI01. The sequence continues at coordinate 12,765 of CAWKNZ010000004.1, read as the reverse complement.
ACTTGCTGGCCGCGACGAGCTGCTGACCGCGCGGGCTCGAGAAGTCGAGGTCCGCCGTGAGCTTCCCGTTGAGGTATTGCTGCACGTGCATGCCGCGCATCACGATGCGCGCGCGGTTGAACTCGCCGACCGGCCGCGCCACCCCCGCCGGCGGCGCGATCAGGTCGTAGAGCGCGCCGGCCCGGTGGGAGGGCAGCTTGCCGTCGGCGTGGCGCGCGTCGTCGAGCACCTGCATCTCCGGGCCGGTCTGCCACGTCGTCGGCTCGGTCTCGGCCACGCGGTAGATCACCCCGCTGTTGCCGCCGGGCGAGATCTTCCACTCGTACTCGAGCTCGAAGTCGCCGTACTGCTCCCGCGTGAGGAGGTCGCCGTGCGCGACGCTGTCGCCGCCCGGCGTGAGCGTGAGCACGCCCCCCTCGGCCTTCCAGTCGGTCGGGACGTCCGTGCGGCGGTAGCCGCGCCAGTGCGCGGCGAGCGAGGCCGGCGTGCCGTCGAAGAGCACGGTCCAGCCGCCCCGGGCGGCCGGGGCGTCGGCCGCGGCCGCGGTCTGGGCGGCGAGGGGCGCCGCGGCCGCGAGGGTCGCGGAGGCGAGCGTCGCGGCGAGCGCGAACGAGAGGCGCGGAGTCATGAAAGGGAAGGGAGAGAGTCGTGATGCCCGACGATGCCAGCGTGTCCCGCGCTCACGTGTGCGCCCGCGCGTGCGGTCGCGCGTGCGGTCACGCGTGCGGTCACGCGAGCAGCGCCTTCAGCGCCTGCTCGCTCACCCGCGCGCTGGTCAGCGGGTCGGTGGTATCGTCGCGCTCGACGAAGTAGTGCTGGAACTGCGCGCGCGCGAAGATGGACTTGAAGTCGATCGAGCCCTGGCCCACGTCGGCCATGTGCGCCGTCCCGCCCGCGCGGCTCAGATCCTTCACGTGGCAGAGCGGGAAGCGCTCGGGGTGGGCGGTGATGTACTTGATCGCGTCCTGCCCCGCGTAGGTCATCCAGTACAGGTCGACCTCCATCTTCACGAGCGACGGGTCGGTGCGCGCCAGCAGCATGTCGTACGGCAGCTGGCCGTCCGGCATCGCCTTGAACTCGAAGTCGTGGTTGTGGTAGGCGAGCTGCATCCCGCGCGCCTTGGTCTCGCGCCCGATGCGCCCGAGGTCGTCCGCGATGCGCGCGAAGCTGTCCGGCGTGCGGTCGGCGTCGACGACGTAGGGGCAGACGATGTACTGGTGGCCGAGCACGGCCGCCGCGTCGAGCGCGGGCCCGAGCCCGTTGCGCAGCGTCTCGAGCGGGATGTGCGCGCTCGGCGTCGTCACCCCGAGGCCGTCGAGCTGGCGGCGCAGCGCGCGCGGGTCGCGCCCGTAGTAGCCGGCGAACTCGAACTCCTTGTAGCCCATCTTCGCGAGCGCGGCGAGCGTGCCGTCGAAGTCGCGCTGCATGAGCGTGCGCACGGTGTAGAGCTGGATGCCGGGCACGTGCGCGGCGGCGCGCGCCGGGGCGGCGACCGCCGCGGCCGCGCCTAACGGCAGCACGAGGGCGCCGGCCGCCGCCGCGGCCGCGGTGCGGAGGAAGTCACGGCGGGAGGCGCCGTTCGCGGAGCCGGAGGTGGCGGGCGCGGCGGAGGTGTCGGGGATCGTCATGGGGCGACTCAGGGTTGGCCTGCGGTTGGCCTACGGTTGGAGCTCGGCCGCGACGGCCGGCCCGATGTTGGGCTCGCGCCCGTCGGGCGCGGTGCCACGCTCGCGGAAGAAGAGGGCGAAGAAGATCGCCACGGCGGCCGCGAACGTCGCCGGGAACCACCAGAACTGCTGCCACTGCGCGAGCGTGAGCGTCGCGGCCGTGCCGGGTGCGGCCGCCGGGGCGGCGGCGAGGAAGCGGTTGTACACCGCGCCGGCCACCTGCGCTCCGATCAGCATGCCCACGCCGTACGTGATGAACACGAAGAATCCCTGCGCCTGCCCGCGAATCGCGGCCGTGCTCTTCTTGTCGACGTAGATCTGCCCGGTGACGAAGAAGAAGTCGTAGCAGGCCCCGTGCAGCAGGATGCCGAGCGCGATGAGCCAGAACACCGCGCCGGGTGCCGCGGCGGCGAACACGGCGTAGCGCAGCACCCACGACACCATTCCGGCCAGCAGCATCCACTTCACGCCGAGCCGCGCGAAGAGGAAGGGCATCGCGAGCATGAACAGCATCTCGGACATCTGCCCGAGCGACTGCGTGGCCGCGATGTTCTCGACGCGCGCGGCCTGCAGGAACAGCTGCGTCATGTTGTAGTAGGCCGCGAGCGGGATGCAGATGAGCAGCGCGCTCGCGACGAACACGTAGAACGAGCGGCTGCCGAGCTGCGCCAGCGCGTCGACGCCGAGCAGGCTGCGGGCCGAAACGCGCTGCCCGGCCGCCGACGGCGGCGTGTGCGGGAGCGTGAGGCAGTAGGCCGACAGCACCAGGCTCGCCACCCCCGCGGTGTAGAGCGGGAGCGAGGTCGCCTCGGCGGGCCCGGTCGTGAAGCGGCTGAGCACGAAGCTGATGAGCAGCCCCGCGACGATCCACCCGATGGTGCCCCACACCCGCACGCGCGGGAACTGCTTCTCCTGATCGTGGATGTGCTGGAAGGCCAACGAGCTCGAAAGCCCGAGCGTCGGCATGTAGCACAGGTTGTACAGCAGCAGGAGCAGGATGAACGGGGTCGGCGTGCCCGACAGACTCGGCGCCGCGAGCAGCAGCACCCCGCCGACGAGGTGCAGCAGGGCGAGCACCTTCTGCGTGGCGAAGTAGCGGTCCGCGACGAGGCCGACGAAGAACGGCGCCGCGATGGCCGCCACCGGGTTCACGGTGAACGGCCACTGCGTCAGCGTGCCCATGCCGTGGTTGGACATGAACACGGCGATGGTGGTGTACCACGCTCCCCAGATGAAGAACTGGAGGAACATCATCGCGCCGAGCCGGGTGCCGATCGTGGAGGCGACGGCGGAGGAGGCGACCGGCGAGGGAGCGGGGCGGGCCGCTGCGGTCATCGAAACCGGGGACAGGGTAGAGAGAGGGGGTAAGGCGAACATCGCCGCGGGAACGGGTGGCGTCAACGAGCCGGCCGCCGAACGGCCCCGTTCGGTCCCAATCGCCTCAACCCGTTTCCATCGTTAGGTTCTGCCCCCCAACCCCCTCCCCCTGCTGCGTGCCCCCCACCCGCAAACTCCGCTACGGCATGATCGGCGGCGGCCCCGGCGCGTTCATCGGCGCCGTCCACCGCCGCGCCGCCGCCCTCGACGGACTCGCCGACCTCGTCGGCGGCGCGTTCGCCTCGGACGCCGCCCGCTCCCGCGCGCAGGGGGCCGAACTCGGCCTCTCGCCCGAGCGCACCTACGACGGCTGGGCGCGCATGGCCGACGCCGAGGCCGACCGGCCCGCCGACGATCGGCTGGACTTTGTGAGCATCGTCACGCCTAACCACCTGCACTACCCCGTGGCGCGCGCCTTTCTCGAGCGCGGCTTCGACGTGGTGTGCGACAAGCCGCTCACGACCACCCTCGAGGACGCGGAGTCGCTCTGCCGCCTCGTCGCGCAGCAGGAGGCGGCGCGCGGCGCGACGTTCGCGCTGACGCACAACTACGCCGGCTACCCGATGGTCAAGCAGGCCCGCGCCCTCGTCGCCGCCGGCGTGCTCGGTCCCATCCGCAAGGTCGTCGTCGAGTACGCCCAGGACTGGCTCGGCACGGCCGCCGAGCAGGCGGGGTCCAAGCAGGCCGAGTGGCGCACGGACCCCGCGCGGGCCGGGGCGGCGGGCGCGGTGGGCGACATCGGCACGCACGCCGAGCACCTCGTGCGCTACGTGACGGGGTTGGAGTTGGAATCGCTCTGCGCCGAATTCACGACCTTCGTGCCCGGGCGCGCACTCGAGGACGACGCCAACATGCTGCTCCGCTTCCGCGGCGGCGCGCGCGGCGTGCTGCTCTGCTCGCAGGTGTCGAGCGGGGAGGAGAACGCGCTCACGCTGCGCGTGTACGGCGAGCGCGCCTCGGTGCTGTGGACGCACGCGAGCTGCAACGAGCTGTGGGTGCGGCGTCCCGACGCCCCCGCCGAGCGGTGGACGCGCGCGCAGCCCTACCTCGCGCCCGCGGCGCAGCGCGCGGCGCGCATCCCGGCGGGGCACCCCGAGGGGTTCCTCGAGGCCTTCGCGAACGTGTACGCCAACGCCATGCGCACGATGCGCGCGCGGCGCGCCGGCGAGGCGCCCGACCCGCTCGATCTCGACTTCCCGACCGTCCAGGACGGCGCGCGCGGGGTGCACTTCCTGCTGGCCTCCGTGCGGAGCGCGGCCGCGGGCGGCGTGTGGGTCGACGCGTCGTACGAGCCCCCCCACGGGCCGCCGCACGAGCCGCCCCACGCGGCGAGCGCGTAACGTAGTCTCACCAGCCGATCCCGAGCCCCGCCCATGCCCCGCCCCGTCACGCTGTTCACCGGCCAGTGGGCCGACCTCCCCCTCGAGACGCTCGCGGCCAAGGCGGCCGCCTTCGGCTACGACGGCCTCGAGCTCGCCTGCTGGGGCGACCACTTCGACGTCGGCCGCGCGCTCGAGGAGGACGGCTACTGCGACGAGCGGCGCGCGCTGCTCGCGCGGCACGGCCTCGCCGTGCACGCGATCAGCAACCACCTCGTCGGGCAGGCCGTGTGCGACCCCGTCGACGCGCGCCACGCGAGCATCCTCCCCGCGCACGTGTGGGGCGACGGCGACCCCGAGGGGGTGCGCCAGCGCGCGGCCGAGGAGATGCGGCGCACCGCGTGGGCCGCGGCCAAGCTCGGCGTGGGCGTGGTGAACGGCTTCACGGGGTCGCCGATCTGGCACCTGCTCTACAGCTTCCCGCCCGTGCCCGACGCGACCATCGACGCCGGCTTCGAGGACGTCGCGCGCCGGTGGACGCCCATCCTCGACGCGTACGCGGCGGCGGGCGTGCGCTTCGCCCTCGAGGTGCACCCCACCGAGATCGCGTTCGACATCGTGACCGCGGAGCGCACGCTCGCGGCGCTGGACGACCACCCGGCGTTCGGCTTCAACTACGACCCGAGCCACCTGGCCTACCAGGGCGTCGACTACCTCGCGTTCCTGGAGCGCTTCGGCGGGCGCGTGTTCCACGTGCACGTGAAGGACGTGTGGTGGGCCGAGAGCCCGCGGGCGTCGGGGGTGTTCGGCGGGCACCTGGCGTTCGGCGACCCGCGCCGGTACTGGGACTTCCGCTCGCCGGGACGCGGGCGGGTGGACTTCGAGGGCGTGATGCGGGGGCTCACGCGGGCGGGGTACGCGGGGCCGCTCTCGGTCGAGTGGGAGGACCCCGAGATGGACCGCGAGCACGGTGCGCGCGAGGCGTGCGCGTTCGTGCGGCGGCTCGACTTCCCGCGCGCCGCGGGCGCGTTCGACGCCGCGTTCGCGCAGAGCGCGCAGCCGAGCGGGGCGCCGTCGAACGGCGAACCGGTGGCCGAACCGGCGGGGGCCGCATGAACCGGCGCGACTTTCTGCAGACCGGCGCGGTGTTGGGCGCGCTCCCCCTCTACGGCGAGGCCGCCTCGGGCGGGGTGGGCGGATCGGCCTCCGCGGCGCCGCTCAAGCTCTCGGTCACGCGCTGGCCCTTCCCCTCGCTCACCGTCGACCAGCTGTCGCGCGCGGCGGCCGGGATGAACCTGCAGTCGGTGGAGCTGCTCGAGCCCGACGAGTGGGCCACGGCGAAGGCGCACGGGCTGACCTGCGCGATGGGCTACGCGCCCGCGGGCGACCCGAAGACACGCCTCACCGTGGGGTGGAACCGCGAGGCCAACCACGAGTGGCTGCTCCCCGGCTACCGGCGCGGGCTCGCGCTCGCCGCGGCGGCGGGCGTGCCCAACGTGATCTGCTTTTCGGGCAACCGCGGCGGGTTGAGCGACGCGGCCGGCATCGCCGCGTGCGCGGCCGGGCTGCGCGCGCTCATGCCCGACGCCGAGCGGCTGGGGGTGACGGTGTGCATGGAGCTGCTCAACTCCAAGGTCGACCACCACGACTACCAGTGCGACCACACCGCGTGGGGCGCCGCGCTCGTCGACCGGGTGGGCTCGCCGCGCTTCCGGCTGCTCTACGACATCTACCACATGCAGATCATGGAGGGCGACGTGATCCGCACCGTCCGGCAGTACCACGAGCACATCGCCCACTACCACACCGGCGGCGTCCCGGGGCGGCACGAGATCGACGCCACGCAGGAGCTCAATTACCCGGCGATCGTGCGCGCCATCGCCGACACCGGGTTCACGGGGTACGTCGCGCAGGAGTTCATCCCGACGCGCGACCCGCTCACCTCGCTCGCCGAGGCGGTGCGCCTGTGTCGCGTCTGACCGCGGGCCCGCCGCGCCCGTCCGCCCGATCCGCCGCTTCCCTTCGCCCACGCCCTGTGATGCGTCTCGCCCTCGTTCCGCTCGCGGCCCTCGCCGGCCTCACGATCCTGCCCGCCCACTCGCACGCCCAGGCGCAGCCCGCGGGCCCGCGCCACGAAGACACCGAGGTGTACACGCCGGTGCCCCCCGTCGTGACGCCCGCGCCCGACGCGGGGCTCATGAAGGGCGCGCCGGCCGACGCAGTCGTGCTCTTCGGCACCAACGATCTCGCGGGGTGGACGAGCGTGAACGACGGGAGCCCCGCGCGCTGGACGGTGACGGACGGCGTCGTCACGGTGGTGAAGGCGTCGGGCAACATCGAGACGAAGCGAAAGTTCACCAACTACCAGCTGCACCTGGAGTGGCGCGTGCCGGCCGGCATCACCGGCACCGGGCAGCTGCGCGGCAACAGCGGCGTGTTCCTGGCCTCGACCGGCAAGGGCGACGCGGGTTACGAGCTGCAGATCATGGACTCGTACCAGAACCCGACCTACGTCAACGGGCAGGCGGCGAGCATCTACAAGCAGTATCCGCCGCTCGCCAACGCGAGCCGACGCCCCGGCGAGTGGCAGGGTTACGACGTGGTGTGGACGGCGCCGACCTTCAACGCCGACGGCTCGCTCAAGTCGCCGGCGTACGTGACGGTGTTCCACAACGGCGTGCTCGCGCAGGACCACGTCGCGCTCAAGGGGCAGACGCTCTACGTCGGGCCGCCGAAGTACACGCCGCACGGCCCGTCGCCCATCAAGCTCCAGGCGCACGGCGACCCGAGCCCGCCGGTCAGCTTCCGCAACATGTGGGTGCGCGAGCTGCCGGCGACGCCGCAGGTTCCGGTGCCGTGAGGAGGGCGGTCAGGCGCCGCCGGCCAGCCGCGGCAGCGCCGCGCCGTCCACGCGCATGATCCGCCACTCGGTCATCATCCGCGCGCCGAGCGCCTCGTAGAACCCGATCGCGGGCGCGTTCCAGTCGAGCACGCTCCACTCGAACCGCCCGCACCCGCGCGCGACGGCCACGCGCGCGAGGTGCTCCAGCAGCGCCCGCCCCACCCCGCGCCCGCGTGCGGGGGGGCGCACGAAGAGGTCCTCCAGATACAGCCCGCGCCGCGCTTCCCACGTCGAGTAGTTGTGGAAGAAGAGCGCGAAGCCCTGCGGCGCGCCGTCCACCTCGGCGATCACCACCTCCGCCTGTGGCCGCTCCCCGCTCGCGGGCGGCGGAAAGAGCGACGCGCGCAGCGCCTCCTCGGTCGCGTGACAGTCGTCGAGCGCGCGCTCGTACTCGGCCAGCTCGCGCACGAGTGCGAGGATGAGCGGCACGTCGTCGTCGGTGGCGGGGCGGAGCGCGACGCCTGCGGGGAGGGCGGGGGCGGAAGGCATCGCGGGAAGCTACCGCGCACCTCTGAGCGCGCACCTCTGAGCGCGCACCTCTCGAGCGCGCACCTCCAGGCGCGCGCGGGGTACCGGACCGGGCTGGCCTCGACAGCGGCCGACTCCGGTCGCGCGTATGGCGAGGCAGGAGACGTCCGGCGCGCGCCGCCGTGCTGCTCCGCTCCACGCTCCCCTTCCTCCGCTCCATGTCACGTATTGCACGCCTCGGCGCGCTGACCGCTGCCGCCGCCCTCGCCATCGCGCCGCTGGCGCGCGCGCGCGCGCAGGCCGCCGCCGACGCGGTCCCGCCGCCCGCCACCGCGCTCCCGCTCAAGCACGCGCCGCAGCCGACCACCGCCGCCATCACGGCCGCGGACCTGATGACCCGTCTCTACATCTTCGCCGACGACTCGATGATGGGGCGCGAGGCCGGGACGCTCGGCAACGTCAAGGGCACCGACTACATCGCGAGCGAGGTGCGCCGCCTCGGGCTCAAGCCCGCCGGCGAGAACGGCGGCTATTTCCAGACGCTGCCGTTCAAGATCCGCGCGGTCGACCCCTCGTCGGCCATCGTCATCGGCGGCACCGGCACGCCGGCGCGCCTGGTCGCGGGCCACGACTGGGCGGCGGCGGGGCTCACGAGCGTCTCGCTGCACGACCTGCCCGTCGTCTACGGCGGCACCCTCGGCGACTCCGCGTCGATGATCGCGCCGGAGCAGACCGTCGGGAAGATGGTCGTCTTCACGCTCACGCCGCAGTCGCTGCGCCTCATGCGCCGCGGGCTCGCGCGCCTGTACCCGCAGGCCGCGGTGGTCGCCGGGTACGGCATCGACGAGCGCTACATCCCGATCCTCAGCCGCCCGGCGCAGTTCGTCGACGATCCGAGCAAGACGGCCGGCGCGCGCACCGGGCCGACGACCGTGTTCCTCGCGCCGAGCGCGGGGCAGCAGCTGTTCTCCGCGCCGGTGGCGGGGCTCGCGCCCGGCGCCCCGGGGCGTCCGGTCACGGTCGACATCAAGCTGAACGTGACGCCGGTGCCGTTCCCCGCGCGCAACGTCGTCGCCATCCTCCCCGGCCGCGACCCGTCGCTCGCCGGCGAGTACGTCGCCGTCGGCGGGCACAACGACCACATCGGGTACGCCGGCCGCGCCGTCGACCACGACTCGATCCGCATCTACAACCACCTGGTGCGTCCCGAAGGGGCCGAGGACCAGGGGAAGGAAGCGACGCCCGAGCAGCAGGCGCGGGTCGATCAGATGCTCGCCGACTACCGCAAGGCGCACCCGGGGTCGACGCGCGCCGACAGCATCAGCAACGGCGCCGACGACGACGGCTCGGGCTCGGTGAGCGTGCTCGAGGTGGCAGAGAAGTTCGCCTCGCTCAAGGGCGACGCGCGGCCCAAGCGCTCCATCCTCTTCGTGTGGCACGTGGGCGAGGAGAAGGGGCTGTTGGGCAGCGAGTACTACACCGATCACCCGACGGTGCCGCGCGACTCGATCGTCGCGCAGCTCAACATGGACATGGTCGGCCGCGGCTCGGCGAGCGACGTCACGGGGCTGTCGAAGGACGGGCAGGTGCTGCACGGCGGCCCGGACTACCTGCAGCTCGTCGGCTCGCGCCGCCTCTCGACCGAGTTGGGGAACATCGTCGAGCAGGTGAACAAGGACGACAAGTCGAACTTCGTGTTCGACTACTCGATGGACGCGAACGGCCACCCGATGAACATTTACTGCCGGAGCGATCATTACGAGTACGCGCGCTACGGCATCCCGATCGTGTTCTTCACGACGGGCGGGCACTCGGACTACCACCAGGTGACCGACGAGCCGGAGTACATCGACTACGACCGGATGGCGCGGGTGGACAACCTCGTCTACGACATCGCGCAGAAGGTGGCGAACCTCGACCACCGTGTGGTGGTGGATCAACCGAAGCCGGATCCGCGGGGCACCTGCCGGCAGTAGGGCCCGCGGCGTGCCGGCGCCACCGCCGGCGTGAGCCGCTTTTGTACGTGCTGTAACGTGACGCCCTCGGCCGCACCATCCGGCCGGGGGCGTCGTGCGTCGGGCAAGTGCCTTGCGATGGCGGGGGCATGCGACGCCCCAAAGTTCTCGCCCTCGTCCTCGCCGGCGGCAAGGGTTCCCGACTCGGCCCCCTCACCGCGCACCGCGCGAAGCCCGCGCTTTCCTTCGCCGGCGTCTACCGGCTGATCGACTTCGCGCTCAGCAACTGCGTCCACAGCGGGCTGAGTGACGTGTGGGTGGTGGAGCAGTACCAGCCGCACGCGCTCAACGACCATCTGTTGAACGGGCGCCCGTGGGACCTCGACCGCAACGTGGGCGGCCTGCGCGTGCTGCCGCCGTTCACGGGCGCGGAGGGCGAGGGGTTCGCCGAGGGGAACGCGGACGTGCTGTGGCGGTCGCGCGCGTTGATGCGGGAGTTCGCGGCGGACCAGCTCGTGGTGATGAGCGCCGACCACGTGGAGCGGATCGACCTGCGCGACGTGCTGGACGCGCACCGCGACGCGTCGGCGCGGCTCACCGTGGTGACGACCGAGGTGGCGGCCGCGGAGGCGCACCGGTTCGGCATCGTCGGGGTGGGGGCGGACGGGCGCGTGACGCGCTTCGCGTCGAAGCCGGAGCGGCCGGAGGGGACGACGGCGGCGACGGAGGTGTTCGTGTACGACGTGCCGCACCTGCTGGCCACGCTCGAGCGGCTGCACGCGGACGTGACGCGCGCGGGCGGCGACGACGCGCACCTGGGCGACTTCGGCGACCACCTGGTGCCGGCGCTGGTCGCGGAGGGCGGCGCGCGGGCGTTCGCGCACGCGGGCTACTGGCGCGACGTGGGCACGGTGGAGAGTTACTGGCGCGGGCACATGGATCTGTTAGGCGACGCGCCGGCGCTGGTGGTCGACGACCCGGCGTGGCCGGTGCGGACGGCGAGCGTGGTGCGGATGCCGGCGCGGATCGCGCGGACGGCGCGGGTGGACGACGCGCTGGTGTCGCCGGGGGCGACGGTGGCGGGGGTGGTGGAGCGGTCGGTGCTCGGGCCGGGGGTGGTGGTGGAGGCGGGGGCGGAGGTGCGGGAGAGCGTGCTGCTGGACGGGGTGGTGGTGCGGGCGGGGGGGCGGGTGGTGCGGGGGGTGGTGGATGAGGGGGTGGAGGTGGGGGCGGGGGAGCGGGCCGAGCCCGCAGGAGGCGAACCGACCGTGTTCGCGGGTTTCCCGGCTGGCGAACGTCGGTGAGGAGCGCGGGTCGGTCGCGCGGATGACCGGAGCTTCCTCGCGCATGGATTGCGCGAGAAGACCCTCCCCACCGCAGCGATCGTTCGGCCGCGTCGCAGCGGAGAACGGTGGGGAAGGGCCGCGATACAACACGAGCGCAGGTGCCAGCCCGGTACATGGCAGCGTAACAGAACTGCTACGTTGTCGACGGTGCACGCGATCGTGACTGCAACAGGAACGCTGCCTGTCGGTGCTGGCAAAAAACAGCGTCAGATCGGTATTGTGCTCGTGACGCGGACGTAATAGGATGTTTGTCGCAGGCCACGCGCGACGATTAAGAAGCACTTATACAATAATCGCGCGTTCGGCATGCGCCGCGGTACTCCCACAACACGCGCGACCATGTCTTGGGACCTCCCCACCCGGTCCCGTATAGCGACGACTCCCGCCTTCCCGAGTCGTTTGGAGATGCGACATGCAGTTGATTGAGACGGCGCCCGAGCGGCGGCCGGAGCCGGTCGACTCTTACGCACAGCCGCGTGTCGCCCACCCGGACCGACGTGCGGCGGCCGCTGTCGGCGCGTGGGACACCACCGGCAGCGGTTCCGAGGAGGCCCCTGGCTTGTGGCTCGCGACGTGGACGCCCGGTGTCGACGTCGCGATGACGCTCGCCGTGCTGTTCGCGTGCGTCGTGCTGATGGAAGGCGTGCAGCTGCCGCGCGGCGCGGCGGAGTTCTTCTCGCTGCGCATCAGCGTGCGGAATGGCCTTTTCGTGGCCGCGCTGCTGGCGTGGGCATCCGCCGCGCTGCGCCTAACCGGGGGCTACGACGCCGCCCGCTCGCCGACCTTCCGCGAGCTCGTGGCGAACACGCTCGGCGGCTGTACGCTCGCCGCGGTTCCCGCCGTCCTGCTGCCGTGGGTGACGGACAGCGGACACTTACGTGCGGCGGTCGTCGTCCTCGTCTGGTGTGGACTCGTCGTTGGAACGGCGGCGGTGCGACTCGCCGCGCGCGCGACGATTCGGCTCCGCCGCGGTGGCCCGATTCACGTCGTCGTCGCCGGGACCGGCCCGCGCGCGCGCGCGCTGTGGACGCAGCTGCGCGACGATCCCACGGTGGAGTATCGCCTCGTCGCCGTCACGGACGTTCCGGAAGCGCTGTGCGGAGCGTCATTCGGCGGCGCGTTGGGTGTGGCGGTCGACCGGCTCGCGACGTTCATGATGCACACGGTCGTCGACGAGGTGTTCGTCGCCCTCCCCGTGCGCTCGCGGTACGATGAGATCGAGACGGTGCTCACGACCTGCGAGCAGGCCGGCGTGCACGCGCGATTTCTCGCCGATCCCGTCGCTCCCAAGGTCGCCCGCGCGCGCTCGGGTACGAGTGGTCAGTTCCCCGCGGTGTCGATGCACGTCGTCGTCGACGATTGGCGCCTCGTCGCCAAACGGGCGGTCGACATCGTCGGCGCGGCCGCGGGGCTCGTATTGCTGTCGCCGGTTCTGCTCGTGATCGCGCTCTGCGTCCGGATGTCGAGTCCGGGCCCGATCCTCTTCGCGCAGCACCGCTACGGGTATCGCAAGCGCCACTTCCGCATGTACAAGTTCCGCACGATGGTCGTCGACGCGGAGCAGCGGCAAGCGGCGCTCGAATCACAAAACGAGGCGGGCGGGCCGGTGTTCAAGATCGCCCGCGACCCGCGTGTGACGCCGTTCGGCGCGTTGCTGCGCCGCACGTCGCTCGACGAACTGCCGCAGCTGTGGAACGTGGTACGCGGCGACATGTCGCTCGTGGGCCCGCG